>NZ_CP086136.1:2587500-5289269 GCF_017565645.3 Bradyrhizobium barranii subsp. barranii | reverse complement strand
GGAGACTGAAAGTTCGCTGTTCGCGCTGTGCGGGCTTGGCGTCGCCGGGATCGCCATGCTGGGCTGGATCTGCGCGCTCGCCTGGATCGCCTGGCGCCTGGTCGATTGGCTGTTGTTCTGAAATTGAAATGCCGGAACGCCAACGCACGCAAGAGTTGCAGTTAGCGCAATTGCGCGGGGATCTTCCTGCTGGCGTGACCGTCGTCGGCGGCAGCGAAACGGGATGAGCGCGGCGCAATAAATAAGAGAGTTGAAGGAGCTTCAACCTCGGGACTGGTCGGGGCAGCTGGATTCGAACCAACGACCTGCAGTACCCAAAACTGCCGCGCTACCAGGCTGCGCTATACCCCGAATGTCCGGCGAGCCCCGTCGATACACGCTTCCCAAAGCGCCATCAAGCTTTCAAGCCGCCGGCAAGGCGGCAATAACCCCGCCGGGTCGCCCTACTTGGTGCCGAACAGCGGGTGGCCGACGCGGTCGCCGGGACGGATGCCGTATTTCTGCGCCGTTCCCGCCACCACCTCCAGCACGGCCCGCGCGGGCCCCTGGGACGAGATGATCTTGGTCGACAGCGGCTCGGTGTTTTCGGCGATGCGCAGGATGCGGCCGTCGGCGCGGATGAAGATCATGTCGAGCGAGACGTAGGTGTTCTTCATCCACATCGACACTTCCTGCTCGGGCTTGAAGTCGAATAGCATGCCTTTGCCGTCGGCCAGTTCCTTGCGGTACATCAGCCCGGTCTGCTTCTCCTCCTCGGTCGTCGCCATTTCCACCGAGAACACCTGCACGCCGTTCCTGGTGACGATCTCGAGCGGCTGGAAGCTGGCGGCGCGCACCGGCGCGCTCCCGACGGCACAGCCGACGACGAGGATGGCGGCCAGCCAGCCCCTCGCAATGGACCAGACGGCCTTTCGGTCAAAATTCATGGGACGGTACTCAAGGGGCGTGGGACTGGACCAGTCCTTACGCGGCGATCGTGACAAAAGCCAGAGGCGCGCCGGACGGCCTGCGCGCCTCTTGTCACGATTACGGGAGTTGGCGATCGCCGCTAGTGCGACTGCAATCCCGGCGATCCCGTCTCGGGATGGATCTCGGCCGCCATCATGCCCTTGGAGCCGGGCCCGAAGCGGACCAGGACATATTGGCCGGGCCTGAGCTCGGTCATGCCGAAGCGGCGCAGCGTCTCCATGTGCACGAAGATGTCGGGCGTGCCCTCGCCGCAGGTCAGGAAGCCGAAGCCGCGCAGGCGGTTGAACCACTTGACCTGGGCTCGCTCCAGTCCGCTGGTCGCGGTGACCGTGACGTGGGTGCGCGGCGGCAGCATCTGCGCCGGATGGATCGCGGTCGACTCGTCCATCGAGACCACGCGGAATGCCTGGTAGCCCTTGGCGCGCTGGATGCACTCGACGACGATGCGGGCGCCCTCATAGGCGGTCTGGAAGCCGTCGCGCCTGAGCACGGTGACGTGCAGCAGCACGTCCGGCCAGCCATTGTCGGGAACGATGAAGCCGTAGCCCTTTGAAGCGTCGAACCATTTGATAACGCCGTGAACCTCGACGAGGTTGGCACTACCTTCACCAAGTCCGCTGAACGGGCTTAGCGCGTTATCGCGACCGCCGCCGTGCTCGCCCACAGCGGGAACTCCGATCTTCTTGGACTCAAATCCGTCCGACGACCCCATAACCCCGGACCCCACACTGCCCATTGCAACCCGCCTCAGCGGCGGCGTCGAATCACGCGTCTTAAGAGAATGTTCTCAATTCGACGCGATGCGAATCTTTCGACTCAAAAGATAACACTCCCGGTTGCGGCGCATAGATAAAAAAATGATTCGCCGGAACCTATGAACAGCTTGCACAGCCGCGAATCAAATTGATGCCTCAATTTCCGACAAAGGGCCCGAGAGTCTCGCCTATGTCGTGGCGGATAACGAGGTCGGCGATGTCGTCCTGATCGGTCGGCTCGCGATTGATGATCACCAGACGTGCACCGGCGTTCTTCGCCATCATCGGAAAGCCCGCCGCCGGCCACACCACGAGCGAGGAGCCGATCGCGATGAAGAGGTCGCAGGCTTGCGACAGCGCGGTCGCGCGCTGCATTTCGTCGTCGGGCATCATCTGGCCGAACGAGATCGTCGCGGTCTTCACCGGCTCGTCGCACGCGGTGCAGTTAGGTGCGCCGCCATCTTCGTCGAAGCGGCGCTTCACCCAGTCGAGCTGATAGGCCTGCCCGCATCCGATGCAGCGCGCATAGGTCGTATTGCCGTGAAGCTCGATGACGTGCTCGGCGGCAAAGCCCGAAGCCTGGTGCAGATTGTCGATGTTCTGGGTGATGACGGCGGGAACCTTGCCGGCGCGGTAGAGCGAGGCGAGTGCGCGATGACCGTGGCCGGGCCTGGCCGCGGCAAAGACCGCCTCCATCGCAAAGCGGCGGCGCCAGGATTCGTCGCGAGCTTCCGGGCTGGCGACGAATTCGTCGAACGGGATCGGACGGTTGCGCGTCCAAATTCCCCCCGGTGAGCGGAAGTCCGGGATGCCGCATTCGGTGGAGATGCCGGCGCCCGTGAACGGCACGATGGTCCTCGACTCGGCGATCATGTCGCCGAGTCGTTCGACGCCGCTGCGGAGATCCGATGCAATCACTAGCGGCCTCCCGTGTTGGCCTTGCGCTGGCCGCACCATGCGCAAGAGACAATATCGTTGACGCTGTTATCCACTGCCGTGTGAGAATCGCGCAAGCACGGTCGGCAATTTTTTCCGACCTTCGCTTATCACAATCCTGCAATGCCTCCTCCCCATTGACGCCCCAATCAGAAGCGCCAATGCATGTGTTAACGCGACTCAACGTGATTGCGGCGGCAGTGCGTGAGTTCGGCCGTGCACACATATTGGAGTGCACAGATACTGACGTGTAGAGGGGATTTGACATGACCGAAGACGAACAACGCAAAATCCGCGAACGCGAAGAGATCGCCGCCCGTGTCGCCGCCTTCCGTGCCACGCAGGAAAGATTCCAGCGCGAGCGCGAAGAGTATTTCGTGTCGACGCTCGACAATGCGCGCAAGGTGGAGCGGCCCTCGCTCTGGCCATAAAGGCACCTCCGATCGCCACGCATGAAAAAAGCCCGGAGCATCGCTCCGGGCTTTTCACTTGGTCAGCCGTTACCAGTGGCGGTAGTAGTGGCGCCGGGGATAGTACGGCCCATCGCCGTAATAGGCATACGGGCCGGGGCTGTAATAGGCGGGCCCGCCATAATAGCCGTAGCCCGGACCATAATAGCCGTACGGATGGGACGCAGCGACCGCGCCGGCGGTGATCGCGCCGGCGGCGAGGCCGAATGCGAGGCCCGGGCCAATGCCGCGACCGCGCGCCTCTGCAGGCGCAGGCGCCGCGACCGCGGTCACGCCGACGGCCGCAACGGTGGCCAGAACTGCCAATGTCTTCTTCATGACTCTCCTCCTTCGCGTCTCGCGGGGACAACGTCGCCGGCCCGCGATGGTTGCGCGCAGGAGTGGAACCCGGGCGGCAGAAAAATATCGGCACGAGCGGAACGAAAGCCGGTTCGGCGGATTGCATCTGCGAGTGCGGAAGCCTCCGCTATCCGGTTGAGGCGACAGCACGATGCCCCGTCAGCATCTCCGCGATGCTGGCGGGGTTTTTGGTTTCGCGGACAGAAAATGGCGGCAGACATCAATGGCGGCCAACGGGACGGATGCCGAGGAGGACACATTGCCGCTATCCGCTTTGCTGGGGCGCATCCGCAGGCTCGTTCCCAAATCGCGCGACCAGCATTACGACGAGATCGTCCGCAACTTCGGTGTCGGCGCGCTGCGCCCGCCGCCGACGCCGATGAGCGACGGCGAGCTGGCGCGGGCCATCGCCGAGTTCCTCAAGGAGCAGCCGTCGAGCGCGTCCGTTGCGACCCTCGGCCGGCGGCTGGACCCCTCCTCTCCGCTGTAAGCGGGTTTGTTTCCGGCGAGCACGGAACAAATGTTTCCCGCGCACGTTGAGTCCCCTTCACGCAAGAAGGGACCCGACATGCCCGCGTGGCTTGAAGTTCTGCTCAACCTGTCCGGCTTTGCCGGCTTCGTCGCGCTTGCGCGCCGCGGCACCGCGTGCCCGGGCCATTCCGCCGACGACCGCACCTATGGTGACGAGCGCTAATTGGTGTGGGGCGCCTGGCCTGCCGTGCGCACCAGCCGGTCGGCCTTGACCGCGACGCGCGTGTCCTCGAGCTGCGGCCGCAGCGAGAAGCTGATCACCACGAAGGCGAGGCAGAACAGCGAGCCGACGACGGCGACGGCGACGCGCCGGTAGGTGTGGCGGTCGCCCTGAAAAAAGGATGGTTCTGAAAAAGGTGTCATGCAAAGTTGCTCGTTGGCAAAGTCGTTTCTTGTCCTTGCCAAGACACCTATCCCAAGCAGCGACAAGCGCAACGCGATTGGGGTTTTAACCTAACCGAATGGGGTTATCGGCTTTCCCGCAAATCTTCGTTAGGAGTTTGCGCAAGGCTTGAGACATCTGCCCTTGAGATCCCGGCGCGCCGCTTCAGACAACGTCCGCACCAAATCTCGTAAACGCTCCGGCGGAGCCGCGGGTACGGCTTTGTTCCAGCTTCGCCTGCATTTCGTTCTCGAAGAACGAATCGGAATCGAAAAAATCGGCACGGAGCAACTCTTAACAAGTGGTGCGGATCGTCGCGAAAGCGAACGTGCGATCGCAGCGAAGGCACCATCACTCCATGTCGTCTCGCTTCAGTGGCGGCGGCACCTGCGGCACCGAGGGCCTGCCTTTGCGCAGCCGCTTGTGCCTGTCGGACCAGAACACTTTGACGATCTCGGCGAGAAACCAGCACGCATCCATGTCGCTCTCCCTCGCTCCATTCCGTAACGAGGACACGAGGGCTGGACCGTGCGAAGCATCACGCTCACGCGCGGCGAGAAGGACTGTCCCGCATCGACACAGAAGGCACGCCTTGTTCTGCATCCGACTCCATTTCGTTCGCAAAGAACGAATCGGAGTCGAGCAAATCAGCGCGGCGCGACTCCTAACGATCGATGAAGGCGCGCGCCGTCACGTCTTCATCGGCAAGATTTTCAACGGCAGACGAGATCGCGCTTACTGGGTCGCCGTCGTGGCCCGCCGGCGCGCCTCACGCCGCTCGCTTGGCGTTGGCCTTCTCGGAAAAACATTCGAGGATCTGGATGCGGAGCTCTTCAGCGGCCGGCCCCTCGACTTTCCTCAGCTGATTCCAGAGCCTGATCACTTCGCGCTGTTTCTCGACGGTCATGAGTCACCTCCAACGTGATGACCAACTAGAACAAAATGAGAACAAAAAGTCCAGCCCCTCGCGCGCGATTTCCCACGCACATCGCCTCAAGCCTTGCTCGCGCTGCGCGGCCCCCTGAAAGCTGGGGATTTCCGCGCCCGGCCACTGGCAGTGCCGCCTGACCAACATGCTCCGTCGCCACGGCGGGTTGCTTTTTGGATTTTCAACCTTAAGTTCGAGGCGCTGGCGGCCAGGCGCTGAAATCCCAACGCCGCCGGCCAAGAGAGCCCCGTGCGCAAGCGCGGGGTTTTTCTTTTGGGAACGCACCGTCGCCCTCCCCGTTAGCCATTCCGGAGCGAGGGACCGTGACCAGGAAATTTTACGCCGTCGAAGTGGTTCGTCAGATCGAGGAGACCGTGGAGATCATGGTCGAGGCCCCCGACGAGACCACGGCGCATGATGCGGCGCTTGCGCACCTCAAGGCGCGCGGCTCCGAATATCAGTGGCTCAATCCCAAATGTGAATTCATCGTCTGGCGCGAGCGCCAGATCGATCCGCCGGCGATCATCGATGTGTCGGTGTCGCCGGAGTAGCGGCCGGAACGAAGGTCCCCGCCCCGCGTTATCAGGCCGAATTCAGTGGTGCTGGCGGCTGTGCGACGCGGCCGTCCAGCTTTGAGAAGCCCCGGCCCCAACGCCGGGGTTTTTCCTTGCCGCGCGCTCGAACAACAAGGCAGCAAACAACAAAGCAGCCACACGGGCGTTACACCGGGTGGCTGCTTTGACGACTGTCAGCTTCGCGCAAGATTCCGTCGCCGTCATCTCAACCGCCGAACGCCGGACAACGTTCCGGCGCGCGGCAAATTTCCGCGCGGCCTTTGTTGATCGTCAGACCGGCAAATTGTCGTTCAGCCCCGGCGGGCTTCGCTTTGCGCCGCCCGCTCGGCGAGGAGCAACTTTTCGGCCTCATACCAGAAGGTGTCCATTCTCCCCGCGGGCTCGCCGGCTTCCCGCCAGAGATGATAGGCGCGGTCCCGGATCTGTTCCTCGCTCAGACTGGCCATGTGACGTCTCCCTTTGGGAAGCAAAGCCTGACGATGCTCGAGAGTTCCTTGTCCGTGTCCGGCACACCAGCCGGCGGTCGTTGCGGCGGTCCGCGACAGGGAGCCGCCGCGACGACATCGCGGGTCGCTTAGACCGAGTCCTTGGCCACCTTCAGCGGCGAGGCCTTCACCGACTTGCTCGCCGGCTTCGCCGCGAACTGCATCGGCTCCTTGGTGAAGGGATTGACGCCCATGCGGGCTTCGGTCGCCGGCTTGTTCACGACCGACATCTTGACGAAGCCAGGAATGACGAACTCGCCGGACTCGTTGAGCTCCTTGTAGCCGACCGTTGCCATGTACTCGATGACCGACTTCACGTCGTTCTTCGACAGCTGCGTGCCCTCGGCAATTGCATCAATCAATTGAGTTTTCGTCATCTTCGCCATGTCTGAATTCCTTTTGTGCGGGTGAGCAGATCCTGCTCAGGACGCGGCTGAACCACGCAAGTGTGATGCCGATTCACGCCGGAGGTCATGAAGTCACGGGGCTTAGAACCCATTGAGGCCCAAAACACAAGCATGGCTTCGGCTGGGGTTCCAGCCCGTCCCGCGAAAGTGTCGCAGCATGCGCCGCGTTGGCTTTGAACCATTCTGCCGCTGGCGCGTCTAACTAATTGAAGTCCCCAAGCTTCACCCCCATCAGAGAGCCCCGCTTCCCCCAGGCGGGGCTTTCGCTTTTGGTGGCCTGGTGGAGCGCGCCGGCTGCTATATGGTCGGATGTTTCTCGTGAGGGGCTGATGAAGATTGCCATTGTTATCGCCGGCCTGATCGTCGTTGCGGTCGCCGCCCTGGTCGCCATCCAGCCGGAGTTTTTGAAGCCTGCGTCTCTGGCACAGGTCAAGAAGTCCGACATCTTCGGCTTTTCGCCCGGGATGACATTCGAGGAGACCAACAAGCTCGTCACGCAACGTCACTACCGCTGCCGACAGGGGCGAGGTTCGTACATCCTCGAATGCGAAATCAACGGCGCCAAGGTCACGGTCTATAATGACGACGTCGACGCCAGCCACCCCATCCGGCGCGTCAATGCCGAGTTGAATAATCCTGGGCCGCAGGACGCCGCCGTCAAATCGATCTCCGACCAGTTCAACGCCCAGCCGACCAGGGACGCCCGCGACGGATGGACGTGGATCGTCGGCCGTGGGCTCAAGCTGAGCTACGACGGCAGCGCCTTGAAGCTCGTGGACGAGGCCTGGGATAACAGGCTTCGCAACGACGAAGCCAAGCGCTAGGCGCGCTGCGCCGAAATGAGCGGACCGTCACCGCAACGCGGTTATCCCCAGCCAACGCGTCACCTCATCGTGAAACCTGCGGCCCGGCACGCCTTGTTGAGACTTCGGTAACCTAACCCATCCACTCTCCCCGCCAGTATCGTTGCGTTGGAGTAAACCCACAGTGCTGAATTTTGACGAGCTGCGTGAACTCGCGGCTGATGTTCGCGTGTTTGTTGACATCGCCGAGGACAAGGCTGAAGCGCTCAAGGCCGTCATCGCGGCTTACGACGTGGTGCTGGCGATCTTCCCTTCGCAGGAGGGCATGGGCCTCCACGTCATCAAGGGCAAAGAGATCCTGGACAGAATCGCAAACTCGCGGACCCATGCGATCTACAGCCACACGGCGATCGCGGTTCCCGACCTCGAGCATGCGCAGATGCTCAAATATCTGACGGCGCCTGTCGAACGGCGGATTGCTGCGTAATTGCCGACGGCAAGCGCATCCTCACGATGACCCGCGGATAGGAACGGTCGGCTCTCCCGCACATTGACCCATCTCCAGATGAGGAGATTGCAATGAGCGTTGAAGGTAAAGCCAAGGAAGCCGCCGGCTACGTCAAGGAAGAGCTGTACGAGCACGGCAAGTCGCCTGAGAGCCAGAAGAAGGCTCAGGAGGGTCGCGACCTCAGGAACGAAGGCCGCGTCGAAGACGGCAAGCCGCCTAAGACGACGAAGCCCGGCACCGGTCACTAGACCGACTTTTCGAAACCCGCCCCTGGCCATGTCAGGGGCGGCTTTTCATGTGCGCTCGTGCCCCTGACGCAGCGCTCCCGGCGATGCGAAGCATGGTCCAACAGCGACGAACACGCTGCGGCTACGTCCCATCTCGCATGTCCCTGGTCGCGAAGTGACATCCGAACGCCACCAGCACCAGAGCAAACGTCGAGCCGAGCAGAATACGCAGGGTCGATCCCATCTCCGGGCTCACATACCGGACATCGTGCCGGTGCGCGTAGCGTTCAGGACGTGCGGCATCAGGCTGCTGGGGAGAACTCGTCAAAAGCACAAGCCACGCGACGGTCCCGCAAATCGCCGCAACCCTCGCAATCTTTCCGAGCCTTTGAAGCCAGCGCTTCATGCCACCCTCATCATGGAGTGGATCTCCGCTGCGCCTTTGTCCGGATCAGCCTTCATAAGCTCCAGGAGGCAGCCGCGCTTCTCAAGTCTTCGGTCTGGACAGCAGCCTGAGAGCACTGAGAACGATGAGAATGGCGAAAGCACCGAGAGCGTAGGTGAGTGCATTCACGAGCCAGGAAATGGCAATCCCTGCGAAGCTGGAGCCTCCGACCGCTCCCCAGAACAAATACGCTGCGCTGATGCCGGGCCACTCCAGCGAAAGAAAAGCGAAGTCGGTCAGCGGCTCGATGGCGAGGAGCACCGAGGAGATGAGCGCCCCGAGGGCCAATGCGATGATGAGGTTTGCTTTCACGGAGAGCATCAAAACCCCAGCAACCCGGCGAAAATCGGAACGAGGAAATAGGCGGCGAGCCCGAGAAGGCCGCCCACGACAAGGCGTGCAGCGCGGCCGTGAATCCTCGTATCGAGCCACGCACAAACCGCCACCGCAGCCCGTCTCAGCCAGTCACCGACGAGGATTCTGACGAGATCAAACAGGAGTTCTGCAAAGAAAGCGACCATGGCGTTTTGTCGCTTCACCTCTGGCGGGGTTCAATTGGGCTACGAACTACGGGATTACGGTGACAGTCATGACCAAACCTGAAAGTAGAACGTCACAGTCAAGCCCGGATCGTTCCCGGCATCGGCTCCGGAAACACCGGGCCGACGAACTGGCAAACCTCGCACCCGCAGGTGGGGTCATGAAACATCGCCGTTACGATGATGCTGTCCCACAGGTGGAAGCCCCAATACTGAAAATTCCAGCCGTCAGGGGTGAAGCGGTCGAAGAAATAGGCAAAGATGAGCGGGTACTCGCCGTGGATCACTTCCCGCCCACTCTCGGTATAGAGCTTGAAGAACTCCTCCGGGGGCTCATAGGGCGCCGTGATCCAGTACCGCATTCCCCATTCAGGAGGCAGTATCTCACCCGTGTGGTGGTAGTGCAGCCCGCGGATGATCTTCCAGAGCACCCGGAAGAACCGGTTGTGGTCGATCATCTTTGCCACACGGTTCGCGGGTAGGTGTACCCCCTTCACGACGTGCTTGAACTCGTCCATCACCTTGTTGACCAAGGCGACGTTTTTCCCAGCCCGCATCTTCTCGCGGACGCGGAAGTGGTGAGCATCACCCGCTATGCTTCCTTTCGTCATCGGCAACAGCGTGTGCACGAAATACTCCTCGTCCAACTGGTACGAGAGATTGCAGCCAGGATGTACCGGTATCGTGAGCAGCTTGTCGATGTTGTACTTGCGCCTCAGTTCTTTCGGGAAGAACAACTGAGGAGGTACATGGTCAGCCGAGGTTGGCCTCTCTAAGGGCTTGCCGCAGAGATAGCAGTGGGTGTGTTTCACCATGGACGAGGCACCCACACCACCAAGGCGATGATCGCGACGGCGGCGATAATACCGAGCCCGGTCGCGCTGATGCTGAATCCCCAGCCCTTAAATTCCAGATGATGTTTCGACATGACGCAGTTCTCCATTGAGAGGCGAATCATGTCTTTCAGGGGGATGATTTATGTGCCCGGCTTTTCGGGACTCGTGCAAGGGGTCCGCAAGAATTATTTGCAACCGACAGTACTAGTCCATTGATTTTGCTTGGTCTCGTCAGTCACCCCGTCTGAGTTATCCACCGACCAGCTCTCCGGTCCACCCCGTACACCGGTAGTTTGCGGCCCCGGATTCGCACCAGATTCTCGACCTCTTCCACCAGCGACAGCGGCACCCTCATGGGCACCGTGGGCTCACCATGCTTCCCGGTACCGGCGCCAGCACGGTATGGCGAGTGACGATATCCGGCCGTGCCGAAATTACGGTGACAGTGCACTGGCCTCATTCGCCGTCTGGCGCAGATGGCTTGGGTCCGCGCTTGGCTGGCTTGAGGACGCGCCCGGTCTAGCGTTCGATACCGGCCAGAAAGCGGTCGTCGCCGAGCGTCCTTGGCTGCCCTCTGGCGGGGTTCAACTGCCAAGGGTTGGCCATTGCGGGTGCCGGTTCGATAGGTTGCTGGCAAGGTCACTGCTCGACACTCATAAACAGCCATCATCGCCGAGGAACGGGCCGATCGGGGCCGGATTGGTTTTTCACCGTGAGTGATGCCGATGCGGATTGACGAAAAGGCCGCCGCAAGGCGGGTTCTCATTTAAGAGAATTCCCTGCATAGTGCAGCATGGCTAAAGCAAAAGTGACCTTCAAAACCGTCCGCCTCTCAGACAGCGACTGGAAGATACTGGCGGACTACCCCGACCACGAACAGCGCGAAATCACCGGATTCGCCAGCAAGGCAGATGCCGACGACTGGATCAACGGCGATCGCAAGATCGCATGGCTCCGTTCCCAGGGTTACGCCAAGTGAGCTAGCCAAGTGACGTAGCTGTCGCGCGCACACCGCGATCCCCCTTTTTGATGTTGCAGCCGCGTCGTGTCATGTCCTCGCGCGGACAGAAGGTCACGCATGCGCGGCCCACGCCTTGCGTCGGCAATAGGACCCTCTCGCGCCCACCGCAACCAAAAGGTGCAACTTTAACCGGCGCCAATCAAGGGGAGATCGTCATATTGCCGGACCAGATCCCCTGGGGCCCGGTCGACGCGCGTGGCGCGCAAGTTGCCGTGGTGGTCGGCGATCCCAGCAAGCCCGGCTTGTACATGGTCTACAACAAGTGGACCAAGGGCAACCATTTCAGCCGTCCGCACTTCCATCCGACCGACCGCACCATCGTCGTGCTGCAAGGCACCTGGTGGGTCGGCTCAGGCCCGAAGTTCGATCCTGACAATGGCACCGTGCCTATGCCCGCAGGCAGCTTCGTCACCCACACCGGCAAGCAGGTGCACTAGCACTACTTTGGGTGCGCCGGGAGACCGGCAAGGAATAGATGGTGGAAGTCCATTGCGATGAAGGTGTAGCGAACCACATCGGCCCCGAGCCGTGCGCAGGCGTCCGCGAGGGTGTCGGCGAAGCGTCGGTAGGGGAGCATGCAGGCCAGCCATTGAGCCGCGAAACAGTGTTATCTCGGGAGCCGACGCTGTCCAAAGAGCGGAAGGCAATATGGGCGAGTGCGCAACGCGAGCACCCGTCCAACCCGGCGTGGTCGTAGACCCTGGCATGTATGGAAGCTCCTTGTACGGGAACCGGGATATCTCCGGGTCGGCCATCTTCCTTCTCGGAGGAGATGGTCCGCAGCGGGAAGGCGAGGAGCTGTAGCCGCTGATGCACGACACGGAGAAGTCTGACTCTGGCATAGTAGCTGAGAAGCCAACGAACAAAGCCGGATTACTGGCGGCGGAGTGGGCGGAGCCAAGGCCGGGGACCAAGGGAAACGCGGAACAGCAGCGCATGCACCGGACACAGGGCCGGGCTCGCATGACCCAGTCGCTGGACCGCGTACGGACAGCCGCAAGGCTGAGGAAGAAGGACCGGTTCACCGCGCTCTTTCACCACATCAATGTCGATACACTGCGGGCGGCGTTCTTTGCGCTCAGGCGTAAGGCTGCTCCCGGAGTGGATGGCATGACGTGGGAGGACTACGAGGAAGATCTCGAGCCCCGGCTCGCCGATCTGCACAAACGGGTCCAACGAGGAGCGTATCGCCCGCAACCGTCTCGCCGGACGTACATACCAAAGGCAGACGGCAAGCAGCGCCCGTTAGCGATCGCGGCTCTCGAAGACAAAATCGTCCAGGGCGCCACCGTCATCGTGCTCAACGCCATCTACGAAGGAGACTTCTGTGGCTTTTCCTACGGGTTTCGGCCCGGCAGAGGACCACATGATGCGTTGGACGCGCTCTGCACAGCGATCGAGACGCGGAACGTGAACTGGATCATTGACGCCGACATCCAAAACTTCTTTGGCGCAGTCAGTCAACCTTGGCTGGTTCGCTTCTTGGAACATAGGATCGGCGACAAGCGCATCATCCGCCTCATTCAGAAATGGCTGAAGGCGGGTGTTCTCGAAGACGGCGTCGTAGCCGCTGATGACAGGGGAACGGGTCAAGGTTCGGTGATTTCACCGCTTCTCGGCAACATCTACCTGCACTACGCTCTCGACCTGTGGGCCAAACGCTGGCGACAGCGCGAGGTCTCCGGCGGCATGATCATCGTGCGTTACGCGGACGATGTAGTAGTCGGCTTTGAGCGCGAGGATGACGCACGTCGTTTCCTTGACGCGATGCGCGCGAGACTGGAGGAGTTCGAGCTGACGCTCCACCCGGCCAAGACCCGCCTGATTGAGTTTGGTCGCCATGCGGCGGCTCAACGCAAGCAGCGCGGACTCGGAAAGCCGGAAACCTTTGCGTTCATGGGGTTCACGTTTATCTGCGGCAAATCACGCCAAGGGCGCTTCCAGCTTCAACGGAAGACCCGTAGCGACCGCTTGCGAACCAAACTCCGCGAAATCAAGGAGGAGCTAAGGCGCCGAATGCACTGGCCGATCCCTGCACAAGGGAAATGGCTGAGGCAGGTCTTGACCGGCCACTTTGCGTACTTTGCTGTCCCGACGAATGGCCGAGCGCTCAATGCGTTTCGGTTCTATCTGACCGATCTCTGGAGGCGGACGCTTCGGCGGCGCAGTCAGCGGACCTGTCTGACCTGGGATCGCATAACGCAGATCACCGATGACTGGCTCCCCAAGGCTCGCATCCTTCATCCATGGCCGAAGCTGCGCTTCGCCGTCAAACACCCGAGGTAGGAGCCCGGTGCCTTAATTGGGCTCGCCGGGATCTGCGCGGGGGGCGCCCAGTGATGGGTGTCCCTACCGCGAACAGATTGTTGATTTTGCCGCGTTTTATAGGATTCCCGAATCAATTTTTCAATGATTCATGGGTGGTCGGCTCTTGGAGGGCTGACCATGCCGGGATGGGAAGACGAACTCGAACGCTGGCTGATGCCGTTCTTGGACCGGCTGGGTCATAAGACCCGGCAGCGGATGTGTCCTCTGTATGTTGCGGGATTGATCGGTCCTGGCGATCGCAAGAGCGTTCAGCCGATGGCGGAACGCCTTGTCACGAGCAACTACGACCAGTTGCACCATTTCATTGCCGACGGTGTCTGGGACGCGACGCCGCTGGAGACAGAGCTGCTCAACCAGGCGGACCGACTCGTCGGCGGCAGGGATGCGGTGCTGGTTATTGATGACACCTCACTGCCGAAGAAGGGTGAGCGATCGGTCGGTGTTGCGGCGCAATACGCATCGGCTCTCGGTAAAACTGCAAATTGCCAAACGCTGGTGTCTTTAACGCTTGCGCGCGGCGAAGTGCCAGTGATGGTCGCGTTACGTCTCTTTCTGCCTGACAGCTGGACAAGCGACATGCCCCGTTTGAAGCGCGCTCGCGTGCCAATCGAACACCGAACGCCACGGTCCAAGCCGGAGATCGCTTTGGCCGAGATTGACCGCGCGATGGCAGCCAACATGCGCTTTGGATGTGTGCTGGCGGATGCAGGATACGGCCTCAGCGCACCGTTTCGACAAGGGCTAACAGAGCGCGGGCTGGCCTGGGCGGTCGGTATCCCTCGGCACCAGAAAGTGTATCCCGTCGATGTGAAGCTCATTTGGCCGATCACCAAAGTCCGTGGCAAACCACGAAAGCACCACGTGCCCGATATCTTATCGATTGCGGCAGAACAAATGCTGGCCAGCGCCAAATGGAAAACCGTGAGTTGGCGTAGCGGGACGAAAGGTCGGCTCAAAGCCCGATTTGCTGCCCTCCGTGTCCGCACCGCCGACGGCCCTCCGCAGCGGATATGGGATAAAGGTCAGCAGCATCTCCCAGGCGACGAAGTCTGGCTCATTGGCGAGCAACGTGCCTCCGGGGAGAGCAAATACTATCTCGCCAATCTTCCGGCGACGACGGATCTGCGCACGCTGGCCGCCACCATCAAGGCACGGTGGATTTGTGAGCAGGCGCATCAACAGTTGAAGGAGGAGCTTGGACTTGATCACTTCGAAGGGCGATCATGGCAAGGTCTTCATCGCCACGCCCTTATGACAATGATTGCCTACGCCTTCCTGCAACATCGTCGCCTCGCATACGCGGGGCGGAAAAAAAAGAATCAACGGGCCTCCGCCTCAACCAACCATGCCCGCCGTACGCCATGCCATCGTCGATCTCATCCTTCGGCCGCCGCCTCAGCAATGCCCATATTGCCGAAAGCAAATCCTTGAAAAACAGCGGCCAAAACACATTCTGTTCGCGGTAGGGACACCCATCACTGGGCGCCCCCCGCGCAGATCCCGGCGAGCCCAATTAAGGCACCGGGCTCCTACCTCGGGTGTTTGACGGCGAAGCGCAGCTTCGGCCATGGATGAAGGATGCGAGCCTTGGGGAGCCAGTCATCGGTGATCTGCGTTATGCGATCCCAGGTCAGACAGGTCCGCTGACTGCGCCGCCGAAGCGTCCGCCTCCAGAGATCGGTCAGATAGAACCGAAACGCATTGAGCGCTCGGCCATTCGTCGGGACAGCAAAGTACGCAAAGTGGCCGGTCAAGACCTGCCTCAGCCATTTCCCTTGTGCAGGGATCGGCCAGTGCATTCGGCGCCTTAGCTCCTCCTTGATTTCGCGGAGTTTGGTTCGCAAGCGGTCGCTACGGGTCTTCCGTTGAAGCTGGAAGCGCCCTTGGCGTGATTTGCCGCAGATAAACGTGAACCCCATGAACGCAAAGGTTTCCGGCTTTCCGAGTCCGCGCTGCTTGCGTTGAGCCGCCGCATGGCGACCAAACTCAATCAGGCGGGTCTTGGCCGGGTGGAGCGTCAGCTCGAACTCCTCCAGTCTCGCGCGCATCGCGTCAAGGAAACGACGTGCGTCATCCTCGCGCTCAAAGCCGACTACTACATCGTCCGCGTAACGCACGATGATCATGCCGCCGGAGACCTCGCGCTGTCGCCAGCGTTTGGCCCACAGGTCGAGAGCGTAGTGCAGGTAGATGTTGCCGAGAAGCGGTGAAATCACCGAACCTTGACCCGTTCCCCTGTCATCAGCGGCTACGACGCCGTCTTCGAGAACACCCGCCTTCAGCCATTTCTGAATGAGGCGGATGATGCGCTTGTCGCCGATCCTATGTTCCAAGAAGCGAACCAGCCAAGGTTGACTGACTGCGCCAAAGAAGTTTTGGATGTCGGCGTCAATGATCCAGTTCACGTTCCGCGTCTCGATCGCTGTGCAGAGCGCGTCCAACGCATCATGTGGTCCTCTGCCGGGCCGAAACCCGTAGGAAAAGCCACAGAAGTCTCCTTCGTAGATGGCGTTGAGCACGATGACGGTGGCGCCCTGGACGATTTTGTCTTCGAGAGCCGCGATCGCTAACGGGCGCTGCTTGCCGTCTGCCTTTGGTATGTACGTCCGGCGAGACGGTTGCGGGCGATACGCTCCTCGTTGGACCCGTTTGTGCAGATCGGCGAGCCGGGGCTCGAGATCTTCCTCGTAGTCCTCCCACGTCATGCCATCCACTCCGGGAGCAGCCTTACGCCTGAGCGCAAAGAACGCCGCCCGCAGTGTATCGACATTGATGTGGTGAAAGAGCGCGGTGAACCGGTCCTTCTTCCTCAGCCTTGCGGCTGTCCGTACGCGGTCCAGCGACTGGGTCATGCGAGCCCGGCCCTGTGTCCGGTGCATGCGCTGCTGTTCCGCGTTTCCCTTGGTCCCCGGCCTTGGCTCCGCCCACTCCGCCGCCAGTAATCCGGCTTTGTTCGTTGGCTTCTCAGCTACTATGCCAGAGTCAGACTTCTCCGTGTCGTGCATCAGCGGCTACAGCTCCTCGCCTTCCCGCTGCGGACCATCTCCTCCGAGAAGGAAGATGGCCGACCCGGAGATATCCCGGTTCCCGTACAAGGAGCTTCCATACATGCCAGGGTCTACGACCACGCCGGGTTGGACGGGTGCTCGCGTTTGCGCACTCGCCCATATTGCCTTCCGCTCTTTGGACAGCGTCGGCTCCCGAGATAACACTGTTTCGCGGCTCAATGGCTGGCCTGCATGCTCCCCTACCGACGCTTCGCCGACACCCTCGCGGACGCCTGCGCACGGCTCGGGGCCGATGTGGTTCGCTACACCTTCATCGCAATGGACTTCCACCATCTATTCCTTGCCGGTCTCCCGGCGCACCCAAAGTAGTGCTAGGCCGTGTACCCATAAACCCGGCGGCGTGAAGCGACGAAAAACAATGTCGGCTTTGCCCCTATAGCGACCCAGTTCGTGCGACAGACGGATTCAATCGCATCCGCAAACGTCGAACTTTTGATCCCGGCTGCTCATCACCTTGGGTCAGTTCGGCCGCTGCTTCGGGGGCATCGAAGCCAAAGTGGATGACCAAGTGCCATTGGCTTGCTTTCGCCGAAGGTGGTGGAGAAGCTGGGGTATGTGATGGGGCTGGTGCGGGAGCGAGCGTGACCCGTTCGCATCCGTCGCGAAGCGCGAACGCTGCTCGCAGCCACTTCAATTCGTCGTGGTCTTGCCGCCGCGCATGGACACGAGCTTGTCCTCACCAAATCCGAGAATGAGCCAAGCGGTCTCATCGAAACCGTCTGCGAGCTTTCCCTCGTGAGAATACACGATCTGAGCAGCTTCCGACTTCGACGGCGGTCCCAACGCCGTGATTACCTCCTGACGCGACATACCTAAATGCAGCTTGCTGTCGAGGACGACGGGCGAGAACTTTTCCGGGATGATGGCGCAATCGGCCGAGGCCCCGGCGTCTTTCTCGGTGAGCTCTTCAACGATCTCCGTGACGAGATGGTCCGGGCCGCCCATCTCTCCGCTGGACACCACCCATAATCGATGCTGCGCGCGCCGATAACACAGCCAATAGATGCTATCTCCAGCGTCGCCTTGGTGTCGGATGGTCCCTTCGCCCACGGCTTCGCGAACCGCGCCGAGTCGCGTCTCTTCAAAGCGGCCGGCGAATGCGCCTAGCGAAAAGCGGGTCGCCAATCTCTTCACGACTGTCGGCGGCACGCGCTCGAACGCATGTTCGTCGACTGGGGGCGGCGGTGTCTGCGCGGAGCAGTCGTCCGCGGGGTTCGCGAAAAGGAGAAGGAGCAAGAAGAGCGTCTTTCGACCATCAACTCCGAATTTCCTATATATTTTTCGCCTCAGCAGGTCGCGCCTAGGCGTCGAGAGTGCGGGCATCAGTTTCTGGGTGTCGGACACGTCAGTCACCCCAGCTTCCCTTCATTGATCTTGTGCGCAACCTCGCCAACAGAGCTGCCAACGATGACGGCGGTCACGATTGGCCAAAAACCCGCCACCATGACGATAGCGCCCCAACGCATGTCTTCGCCGGGCCGTCTGTAGCCATCGTTGATGCCGCCAAGGATCAACCAGATCAGGCAGCCAATTGCATATCGCTTGAACCATTTCACGGCGAAATACCTTCCAGATATGGACATTAGTGACCGTGACATTGAGGATGGTTCATCGGCAGGACCGGGCTTGCTCATTGACGAGAAGCGCTGAATTCCGCTGACAGCGCATTGAACTCATCTGCGTGTCCCGGCTGACGCTACGGCTTGTCCGTCCATGCTGAGTTGGCTGACCGCACCCACCGTCTCTCCCTCACGCACATGTGCCCCCGCCCCCTGCCCCTCGTCCCACTTTCCTGCTATCTCCTGTCCCCGCCGTTCCGGCCCAAACCAAAACACCTCCGTATCAGGGAGCAACAACCATGCGATACCTCCACACCATGCTGCGCGTGCGCAATCTCGATGTCGCGCTGAAGTTTTACCAGGATGCGCTGGGACTGAAGGAGGTGCGGCGGATCGAGAACGACAAGGGGCGCTTCACGCTCGTCTTCCTGTGCTCGGCGGACGATCTCGAGGCGCTGAAGAAGCAGCCGCAAACGCGCGGCGCGCCGCTGGTCGAGCTCACTTACAATTGGGACGAGGAGAAGTATGGCGAGGATCGCTTCTTCGGCCATCTCGCCTATGAGGTCGACGACATCTACGCAACCTGCGCGCAGCTGATGAAGGCCGGCGTCACCATCAACCGTCCGCCGCGCGACGGCAACATGGCCTTCGTCCGCTCGCCGGATCTGCACTCGATCGAGTTGCTGCAGAAGGGCGAGCCGAAGGCGCCTGCCGAGCCCTGGTCGTCGATGCCGAATACCGGCCACTGGTAGGGCCGCGACGCAGGAACCAGCCCTCGCTACCCGTGTTGTCCCTCCGACATAACGATTGGAGGAGGACGCAATGGGACGAGGACTGTTGCTGTGGATGCTTGGCGTGCCGATCCCGGTGATCATTCTGTTGTGGCTGTTCTTCGGCCACTGATCATCGGGCTCGATCTGCCAGGTTCGATTCGCCAAGTTCGATTTGCCAAGCTCAACTTGCCGAGTCTAGCTTGCAATGAAAGCTCCGCCGACGGCGGAGCTTTTTGCATGAGGGGCGCGCCGCAATCGCCGTCGCTCCCGCCAGGGAATTCCGCTATCACGCGCGCCAAAGCGAAATGCGGGAGGACTTCATGCCGGACACCAAGCGGACGATCTGGGGCCGCGCCAACTCGGTCAACGTGCAGAAGGTGCTGTGGTGCCTCGCCGAGCTCGACCTGCCCTATGAGCGCATCGACGCCGGCATGAGTTTCGGCAGGACCCGCGAGGCCGACTATCTCGCGATGAACCCCAACGCACGGATCCCGACGCTGGTCGAGGGCGACTTCGTTCTGTGGGAATCGAACTCCATCATGCGCTATCTCTGCCTCGCACATGGCCGCGGCACGCCGATCTATCCCGAGGCAACGAAGCTGCGCACCAGCGTCGACCGCTGGCTCGACTGGACGCTGTCGATGGTGCAGCCGGTCGACCGCCCGGTGTTCTGGGGCATCGTGCGCACGGCCCCCGCCGAGCGCGACATGATCCAGGTGCAGCGGGATGCCGATGCCGCCGCCGAGGTCTGGGCCATCGCCGACCGCCTGCTCTCGTCGCGCCGCTTTATGGACGGCGACCAGTTCACGCTGGCCGACATCGCGATCGGCGCCTATGCGCGGCGCTGGCTCGGGGTCGAGGGCATCACCCGCCCGGCCCAGCCGCATTTGACCCGCTGGCTCGCCGAGCTCGGCAAACGGCCCGGATTTGCACAGTTTGTCGCACCGCCGATGTCGTGAGCCGGCGGCGCGGCGTAAGCTGCGCTGAGCGCGCGATGAATCGTCGTCACGGCGCACGGATCGGGCGTCGCGCCGGGACTTGACGGCTGCTGTGCATGGGGTTGTTTTCGCAGTTTTTGTTTGGGGCGGTGCCTAGCGCCAGCCGCGCTCGACCAGCAGCACGCAGATGATCAGCACCAGTGTCACGGCGGCGGTGGCGAGCTTGGCCGTCCAGCTCAGGCCGCGCCCGACCCATAACAGCAGTGCGCAATACATCACGAAGGGGACGATGATGTCGGGCCGCATGAGATCCGGCGGCATCGGCTTCAGCGCCTGACCGTGGTCTCGACGCTGACCGAGCCGCCGATCTTCACGCAGGTGCCCGTGCTCTCGACCATGACGAAGCGGGGGCCATAGGAGGCGCAGGAGCTGGCCTTCGCCGTGCCACCCGTTCCCTTCAGCGGCAGCGCCTTGCCGGCCTGCGGCCGCTCGGCAGGCGGAAGGCGCAGGTCCTCGGCCGCGGCCGCGGAGGTGGCCAGCAACGGGATGAGGATGAGGAGCGGCGCGCGCATGCAGCCGTTCTAGCCCGGACCGGCGCCACGCGCCATCCGGGTCGCCTCGGCCGGGATCAGATGAACTTGACGCCGGCCGATTTGCCGCGGCGCCAGATCACCTGGCAGCTCCGCCCGGTGCGGGCGTCACGCGCGAACGCCATCCGGATCACCCCCGGGAGCTGGCTCGCGTCCTCGTCCAGCGTGATCTTCGCGCCGGTATCGGAGATGTCCTGGACCAGGCAATGCCGCGCCGCGAATCCGCCGTCGAGCGTGATCCAGGCGTGCCGCGACAGCGATTTGCGGGCTGCGCGCTTCTTGGGCTGGGGCATGGACAAATTTCTCCGGTTCCAGCGCTAGCTCACGCGGCCTAAGAAACCGTTGAAATCGCCCCCGAATGTAGCGGGGGTGGAGGCTATCCACCGGTGCCAAAAGACCGTTCCCGAACGGCTTGCCCACGGCGCCAAAGGCCACTATACGTTCGCCCGCTGCAGCCGCCGGGCTCGACTCGGATGGCCGGCGGCCATGCCGTGAAAAGCGGCGGAGCCTTGTGTTTGCTCCCTTCGTCTATCGGTTAGGACGCCACCCTTTCACGGTGGAGAGAGCGGTTCGATTCCGCTAGGGAGCGCCAACAAAATCAATCACTTGCCGCCTCCTCCACCGCCGTGTCCAATATACGGGTATGGGCTCGTTCACAGCGCGACGGGTCGGGGAGCTGCGCGAAATGGAGCGCCTTTGCTCGGATTGGGCGGACGATGACGATCTCGTTCTCGCGCGCGACGGACTGAACGCGCTGGCGGCCGACTACCGCGCCGCTGCGGACGCGATGGTTCCCTCTGGTGCTGTTTGGGACCTTTAGGGCGCGGTGAGCGTTGAGGCGTTAGCACCGGGGCAGGATCGCGAACCCCGGAGTTCGGATCATGAGCACGATCCCTGTGGACCACGAAAGAAAGTTCGAAAATCGGTGGGCCGCCAGATTGGCGCGGCCCATTCCGCCGGCTCCATTTGCGCGCCCTGCCTGTCCGAGGTGCAAGGCCCAGATGATGCTCGTCAGCATCGAGCCAAAAAGCCTAAGCGTGGACTTGCACATGTTTCGCTGCGCTGTCTGCAATCACGCACTTACGACCTTCGCAGCGCATGAAGATCCCATGCATTCCAATGGCCGCTGGCTTCAAGGCGATTTGCACCCACCAAAGTAACCCGCGCTGCAAGTCGTGACCGAAAGCGAGACGCCGCGGCTGCCGGAAGGTTTCAGGGTCGAGCTCGACAAGGACGGTTGGCGGCACTGACTCGCGCGAAGCGGCGATGGCCTCGATGCATCTGCCGCGCTGACTGATCTTCACTAATCCGCCGGCCGCGTAGGGCATGACCATGTCCGATGACTGGACCAAACGAGCGACGAACATCCTTCGAGAACTTCATGCTGCCGAGACGGAGCTAATCGGCAGGGGTGTTATCCTGACCGACGGTAAGGCGGGGACGGTTGATCACGTCTTCCTTGACGAGGTGCACGGGCTCCGGATCTCGATCGGTGGCCACGACGGCAAGTGGCCGATTTCGACTCTGAAGCTTCTAGACTCCGGTTTCGCCAGATAGCTTGTCCGCCCGGTCACCGTCCGCGGTGATCACTCGGTGACCCGGCGCCCAGCGCGGACTTCGAAGGCCTGCTCGCCGGTGCCTGGCCGAGAAAGCCAGTCACAGTTTACCTGGAGTGGCAGCCATGATGCAGAACGTTGTAGCCGGATGCGTCGCAGTGGCTTTGATTATCCTGGCCTTGATTGGCTTCGCCCAAACGCACCATGAATGTTGGCACGGGCACGTGCTCCTAACCCATGAGCCCTGCGGATCCGTCAGCCCTTCAATATAGGAACAACCATTTTCCGCTGATCTAGGCGCGGGACCAAAGCCCCGCCGCTCGTGAAGTTCTGCCAGCAAAGGTAAGCTTGCGGACGACTCAGCGCGAAAGCCCCCCTACCGCCCGGTAACCGCCTTCTGGCGCGCAGCGTTCAGGCCTGCCTTTGTCTGTGCAGTTGCGGCACTCGCGGGCTCTCGATTTGGGGGCGGCTCATTGAGGTCTCGGGCCCACGGCGCGCCAGATCGAGCAACTGACTTCGGAGCGGCATGTTCTGAGCTGGAGCAGGCAGAGACGAGAGAGACGACAACAAGGGACATCCCCGTCCGGCCCAACGTTTGAGTGATCCTGTTCATCAGGCAATCAACTTCCGGCGCGGCCTTACTGTTGGCGCCTGCGATCCGCTCTAGCATCGAAATAGATGACCACCGCGAATGTGGCGCCTAGAGCCAAAACGCTGACACAGCCGGTAATCAACGCCACCGCCATCATAGCTGGATCAGTATTTCTACGGCGTCAGGGCTGGGCAATTCACGAATGATTAGCGCATGCAACAAGGCTGGGGCCCGCCAGCGTGAACCGGCGGGGCCTTTGCTTTTCCACACCCACGATGCGCAGTAGCCCGCGTTCGTTCCGCGGCCCAAGGGATTGATAATTTGACTCTCGCGGCGCCAGGCTTCGATGGCGCAATGACCAAGGTGGAGAACCGAGCGGCCGCCAGGGCCTACCACCAGGAGCGGATGCGTAAGCTCGACGAGGAAGCCAAAGCAGCACGCATTTTTAGACGGGGATAAACGACCATGGACATCATCCCATCTCTTTCACAGTGGAGAGAGGGGTTCGATTCCGCCAGGGAGCGCCATCATCCGGGCCATCGGGTCGGGTGATGCGGCGAAATCCGCTGCCCCCGCATGAACCTCCCCGCCCCCGACCGACGACCAATGTCCCGTTGGAACCGGTACAGGCCATGGTGCTGCATAAATCCCCCTCGGACCGCCAGACCGGCGCCGCCTCGCCAGCACCGCCGTCCTGGATGCACCGTACAGCGCCCTACGCGCCGGAGCGGCGCGCCAGAATGCTGGAGCACATGGCGCGCGCCCGATCGCTTCCGCAGCCCAGGCCGCAACCGCGATAGCGCCGTCGCGCACGAGCGGCGTGGACATTCTCGGCGATGCCTTCGGCTACGCGGTCCTGTTCGGTGTCATCGCCCTGCTCTTCCAGTCGCGCATTCCGCTCTACCTCGGCGCCTATCTCTTCCTCACCAACGGCGAGCGCATCGAGCACGCACTCAGAGCGGTCGGCATCCGGTTCGAGCCCAACACGATCGGCCCCGACATCATCAAGGGCTTCGCTTCCCTGTTCGGATGGTTCGCGCTGCTCGCATCCTTGCGGGGCTCCGTGCCGGCCTGGCTTGCGGCATGGATGCCGCCGGACACATCCTGGTCCACCATTGCCGGCATCGCCGTCGTGTTCGCGACCGTCGAAGCGTCTGCGGGGTTGGCGATGCGGCACGCATTGCCGTGGTTCGGATTCCAGATCAGGCCGGACAGCCTGACCGCGACGACGATCAGGCTCCTCATGGCCCTTGGCCTGCTCGCCTTGCTGGTGCTGCTCGGATCTCTTTGAGCGGCACACAATGACGATGTCGTGAGACGGCCGGGTCGTTTACCGGAAATTTACCCCTGCTATTTGATCGGCGTATCGTTTGCTTAGACGTTGCGCCCTACCGTGAATCTACGGAAACAATCCGAAACACGATTGGCGTTCATGTCCGTCTCAGAGTTTCTCCGGCAGCGTGCAGTGGAAGTCAGCGTGAGCGGCAGCTACTCGCTGCCGCGCTGGTACGATTGTGAGGGCCAGCTGCGCACCTTCGCCTGCCGCACCAAGCGTGTCTCCCCGTTCCGCATGATCGTCGACGTGCCAGTTGTCGGCAAGGTCGGCGAGCGCGTGACCTCCTATTTCCAGGACTTTGGCGAATTCCAGTGCACCATCAGCGCGACGCTGAAGGCGGGCTTCCTGATGGAACTCGATATGACGCGGGAGCGGCGCGCCTGGATGTCGGAAAAGCTGACCTGGCTGGAGAAGAAGCAGAAGGACGCCAGCATTCTGGAACTGCGCAATGACGCGCGCTTCGTTCCCCAAGTCTCGCACAGCTTTCTGACGCTCGCCGACGGCAGCACCCATCCCTGCTTCATCATCGACGTCTCCACGGCCGGCGTCGCGATATCCTGCGAATACGACCCAGTGATCGGAACCCCGCTTGCGGTCGGCGCCTGCGTCGGGCGCGTCATTCGCAAATTCGACAACGGCTTTGCGGTCAAGTTCGCCGAAAAACAGCAGCGGGACGACCTCGTCCGCCTGGTCGTCCGTACGCCCATGCTGCAATCGGCCTGAATCGGCCCGATCGATTTTAACTCAATTTTAACTAAATACTGGAGGTGCTGATCCCCGCGCGGTAGGGTGTGACCCAGCACGTCCGCAATCACTGCGGGCCTCGACTTATTGGAAGTCCCGGAATGTCCATCGCTGAGTTCGCCCCGGCAGAGACCGCCCAAAACGCGCCCGCCGCCGCAAAGCCGCAACTCCCGCCCGGCGTCATCACTGAAGGCCCGCTCGTCCAGGCCAAGTTGCGCGAAAGCTATCTCCTCCTCGGTATTCTCTACGTCGGCGCTGTCGCGGGCATCATCTGGGCCATCACGCAAGGCGTCGGCAAGGTGGAGCTGTTTACCTTCGCCTGGATGTTCGCGCTGACGACGTTCGGCATCGGCGCGGGCATGCACCGCCTGTTCGTCCATCGCAGCTTCCGCACCGGCCCGATCATGCGCGTCTTCTTCTGCGCCATCGCCCAGATGGCGGTGCAGGGCTCGATCGCGAAATGGGTCGCCAACCACCGCCGCCATCACCTCTATGCCGATGACGTCGGCGATCCCCACAGCCCACAGTTCGACGGCTTCGGCAATCGCTATGTCAGCGCGCTCAAGGGTTTCCTGCACGCCCAGGGCAGCTGGGTGTTCGACCAGGCGACCACCGACAACGAATACTACGCCAAGGACATCCTCGCCGATCCGATCGCGATGTTCTTCGTGCGCACGCGCTGGGTCTGGTACGGGATGTCCGGTGTCTTCATTCCCGGCGTGATCGGCTACACCTTCGGTGGCGTGCACACCATGATCGGCTGCGTGCTGTTCTCCGGCCTGCTCCGCTGTTACCTGCTGATCCTGACCAGCCAGCTCACCGGCTCGGTCTGCCACGCCTACGGCTATCGCCGCTTCGAGGTCGAGGACGCCTCGACCAACGAGTTCGTGACCACGATCCTCACCTTCGGCGAGGGTCTGCACAACAACCATCACCGCTTCCCGCGGGACGCCTATATCTCGCACGCCTGGTGGGAGATCGATCTCAACGGCCTGATCATTCTGGGCATGGAGAAGATCGGCCTCGTCCACGACGTCTTCCACGCCTCGCACCGTCAGCTTGAGCTGGCGTCCGAAGCGGAGGCGCAGGCAGCCACGACGGGGCGCTGAACCGGCAGGCCGGCGGCCTCCTCCGGCCGTCTCGCCTCCGCTCCGCTGCCCTATCGCGGCCCCATTGCGGGATCAGCTTTTGAGGGTCTGTGCCTCGTGCCGGATCTCATTTGCAGACTTGCGATCGGGGGGACCGAATGGCAGTCAACAAGATTAGGATTGATAAGATCACTTGGGACAGGGTTGGCCGGGTCACCGAGCCCGGACGCTACATGTACACCTTTGGCTGGCTGACGATTACGGCTGGCGATCTCGATATCTGGAAGCAATATCCGCAAGCCGCCTTCACGCTGCTCGCGCACCACGCCGAGCCGGACGAGGCCGTCGGCGAGGAATTCCATCTCGGCGCCTTCGACATCGCGCCGGACACCCCACCGCCGTTCACCACGCATTGAAGGGCGGGAACGCCGGCCCAAATCGCCTTGCGGGCTGCGCGCGGCGCAGGCGACCGCGGGAACGCATGGCATGCACGTTGCTTAATCAACGTCATGATGCACATCCCCGCCGTCGACCAGGCCTTCCTGCTGCTGCTCATCGTCTTCTGCCTTGGCACGTGCCTCGTACGCGCCTTCTGGGAGCTGGAGCAGGTGCGGGCACGCCGGGTCGCAGCGCCGCCCCGCGGGCGCACAACGAATCGTGACTAGGCCGGTTGGCCCGGCCGCGCGTTGTCCAGGCGGCAGCCACGCCGCCTCTGGACACGCCGTTCGCGCACGTGCATCGTGAATCGAAGAAACCTGCGCAGTGCCTTGATCTGACTTGCCAATCGCGATCCGGTGACGAGCGCGGGCCGCTCCCATCAATGACGAATTGGTTCTGTCATGCGCTTGATTGCGCTCGCATTCTACACGTTCGGTGCCGATCCCGATGAACGCTGGCTGTCGCGCCTGTTAAGTGACGCGACAGCAAATGCATGACACATGGTCGCATCGGTAGACGTAGATAAGCAGATCAAGGGAACCTATTTTCGGCGCCGATGTACCTGATTGAAGCTTTGCCCACCGTCATCGGAACTGCCGCCATCGCCCCGGCGCTGCTGATGCTGTGGCTCGTCATTGCCGCCGAGGAGCGCCCGGGACCGCCGGCCCAGGTCTGGACTGCGTTCCTGCTCGGAGCGGCCAGCATTTCGCTGCTGGGCCTTGCCCGCGCGCCCTTCGCCAAGATGGTTGCGGCCCCCGACACCCCCTGGGCGGCGCTCGCCATGCATTCGGTCTTCGGGGTCGCGCTGCCCGAGGAAGCGGTCAAGGTGATCGCCATCGTGCTGGTCTCCTCGACCAAGCGGCGGACCTTCGCCAATCCGATGGACACCGTGGTCTATGGCGCAGCGGTCGGCCTCGGCTTCGCCGCCTACGAGAACCTCGCCTACCTCGTCCAGCACGCCGAGATGTGGCGCTCGCTGGCCGCGCTGCGCAGCGTGCTGACCGTGCCGTTCCACGGCGCGCTCGGCATCATCGCCGGCGCCTACCTGACGATCGCGCGGGCCGGCACGGCGCTCGGCGCCAACCGCCACCATCGCGACTGGGCCCGCCTGTCCAGCCGCCTGCTGATCTTCGCAGGTCCGGTCGCGCTGCATTCGGCCTTCGACTTCCCGCTGCTGACCTTGCAGCGGATGCCCGATCTCGATCCGACGCTGCGGATGTGGCTGGGCGGAGCGAGCCTGCTGATCGGCTTCAGCTCGATCGCCTTCGCCATCCGCCTGGTGCGGCGGGTCGCGCGCCATCACGCGCCGCGGACCGATATCGCGCGGGAGCGGCTTAGCCAGCTGCGCCGGATGTGGGCGCTGCTGCTCGCCGGCGGCGGCGTCGGCTTCCTCGGCCTCGCCTTCGTGCTGACCTCGATCCATCACTGGCTGATCAATCCCGAGCGCAATCTGACATTGGCCCTGATCCCGATCGGCTTCGTCTCGATCCTGCTCGGCCTCGCGCTCCTGATCGTCACGATCGCGATCTACATTCTCGGCCGCAACCGCGTTCGCACCAGCGGCGAAGCTTTTTCGTCAGCGCACGGCGGCGGTTGAGCCACGGGATGGCAAGCGCGGTGTGTGCATACTAGATTGAGCAGACATCTTTCGATCTGGAGCCTGCCGATGACATCGCCTGAGGATTTTTCCCGGCTGCAATCCGCCATGAGCGAAACGGTCAAGGCGCATTGGAAGGCTTTCCTGTTCGAAGGCATCCTGCTTGCCGTTCTCGGCGTCGCCGCGCTGATCCTGCCGCCGCTCGCGAGCCTTGCGATCACGATCTTTCTCGGCTGGATGTTCCTGATCAGCGGCATCGGCGGACTGATCGTGACCTATTGGGCGCGCAGCTCGCCGGGTTTCTGGTGGTCGCTGATCTCGGCCGCGCTGGCCGTGCTCGCCGGCATGCTCCTGCTGGCCCGGCCGATGCAGGCCGTGCTGACGCTGACCATCGTGCTCGGCGCCTACTTCCTCGCCGAGGGCGTCGCCACCATCATGTATGCGCTGGAGCACCGCCGCGAGCTGAGCAGCCGCTGGTCCTGGCTCCTGATCTCCGGCCTCGTCGACATCGCCATCGCGTTCATGGTGATCACGGGGCTGCCGAGCTCGGCGGAATGGGCGATCGGCATCCTCGTCGGTATCAATTTGCTGTTCGGCGGCGCCACCCTGATCGGCATGGCGCTGGCGGCACGCAAGAGCAACAGTTGAGGCGCCTCGTGGCCGCTCGCGCCGATTGGGGGGTGACAACCCGCCAATCGCACGCTATATGAGCGGCCATGATCACCCTCGTCACCAGCTATTTTTGGTACTTTAGCTACGACAGCTCGCTGGCGGCAGGAGGATCGCGTTCAATCTGAATATTGAAGCAAACGTCCGAACAAGCCGCCAGACCTGGCGGCTTTTTTATTGCCGGCAGGTTCAAACAAACAGGAGCCCGCCGTGCTGAGCACGACCGACGATCTTCGTATCCGCGAACTGAAAGAGCTGAGCACGCCGGAAGAGGTGATGCGGGAAGTCCCGCGCACGCTCACCGCAACGCGTGTGGTGATGGCGGCGCGCAACGCCATCCATGCCATCCTGAACGGCCAGGACGACCGCCTGCTCGTCGTGGTCGGCCCCTGCTCGGTGCACGATCCCAAGGCCGCGCTCGAATATGCCGAGCGCCTCGCGAGCTTGCGCGAAGAGCTGGCCGACCAGCTCGAGATCGTGATGCGGGTCTATTTCGAGAAGCCGCGCACCACCGTCGGCTGGAAGGGCCTGATCAACGATCCTGACCTGGACGGCAGCTTCGACATCAACAAGGGCCTGCGGCTGGCGCGCAACGTGCTGTCCGCGGTAAACAATCTCGGCCTGCCCGCCGGCGCAGAATTTCTGGACATGACGACGCCGCAATACATTGCGGACCTCGTGTCCTGGGCCGCGATCGGCGCGCGCACGACCGAGAGCCAGATCCATCGCGAGCTGGCCTCGGGGCTGTCCTGCCCGGTCGGCTTCAAGAACGGCACCGACGGCAATGTGCGCATCGCTGCGGACGCGGTGAAGTCGGCCTCGCATCCGCATCATTTCATGGCGGTGACCAAGCTCGGCCGTTCGGCGATCGCTTCGACCGCGGGCAACGAGGATTGCCACATCATCCTGCGCGGCGGCAGCAAGCCGAATTACGATGCGGCAAGCGTCGCGGCGGCCTGCAACGATCTGGCCAAATCCGGCGTCGCGCCGCTGGTGATGGTGGATGCGAGCCACGCCAATTCGAGCAAGAAGCCGGAAAACCAGCCGCTGGTCATGGCCGACATCGCCGGCCAGATCTCAGGTGGCGAGAACCGCATCATGGGCGTGATGATCGAGAGCAATCTCGTTGCCGGCCGCCAGGACGTGGTGCCTGGCGAGCCGCTGACCTACGGCCAGAGCATCACGGACGGATGCATCGACTGGGCGACCACGGCAACCGCGCTCGAGCAACTCGCTGACGCGGTCGAGATCCGGCGCAACACGAAGCGCGCGGGGCTGCACGAACGCTCGGCGTAAGGCCAAAGCCAACGCGGGCGGGGCGAGCTGTCGCGCCCTGCCCGCCGCTAGCCACAAGCTAACAGCCGCGGCAGATGCTCTTGATCTTCTTGTCGAGCGCCGCGTCTTCCTTGTTCACGGGATTATTCGGATCGCTCAGATTCTTCTCGTTCGGCACATCGCCGGCGCGCGGCTGGCGATGACCGATGGGTGCCTGCGGCACCGACCCGGACGTCGCGCCGCCGGATGTCGCCCCCTTGGAGCCGCTGGGCTGTGCAACCGCCGCGCCGCCAAGCAAGACCACGAGCGACGCTGCCACCACCATGATCTTCTTCATGTCCGTTCCTCCATTCTCAAACCCACGTTCTCTGCATCGCCGCTCACGTCTCGGGCGGATAGAGATGAACGTCGCCGCAATAATCCACGATACGATAGCGCGTTTCCGTTTCCGCTTCACGCGCGTCGGCTGCGGTATTTTGCACCGCCAACACATAATTCGGCCCCACCGGCGATTTGCCGGCGCCGCCGGGAATGTCGATGACATAGTCGGGCTGACACAGTCCTGACACCCGTCCGCGCAACTGCCGCATCAAATCCTGCCCCTGGGCCAGCGTCGTTCGCAAATGCACGGTGCCCGGCGCGAGATCGCCATGATGCAGATAGTAGGGCTTGATCCGGCATTCGACGAAAGCTCGCATCAAATCCGACAAAGCGGCAATGCTGTCGTTGACGCCGCGCAAAAGCACGGACTGACTCACCATGGGAATTCCGGCATCGGCAAGCCGCGCGCAGGCCGCGCGCGCAGGCCCCGTCAACTCGCGCGCATGGTTGGCATGCACCGCGACCCAGGTGGTCGCGCCCTCGACCTTCAACGCAGCCACCATCTCGTCGCTGATCCGCGCGGGATCGGCTACCGGCACGCGGGTGTGAAGACGGATGATCTTGACGTGATCGATTCCCGCGAGATCGGCCATGATCTCGCTCATCCGGCGCGGCGATAGCATCAAGGGATCGCCGCCGGTCAGGATCACTTCCCAGATCTCGCTGTGCGAACGGATGTAGTCGATCGCCGCGCGATATGCGCCGTCCGAGAGGGCGTTCTCCTTGCCGGGCCCGACCATTTCGCGGCGGAAGCAGAAGCGGCAATAGACCGCGCAGACGTGGACGAGCTTGAACAGCACGCGGTCGGGATAGCGATGCACAATGCCCTGCACCGGCGAGTGCGGATGATCGCCGATCGGATCGGCGCTCTCACCTGGCTGCATCTCCAGTTCCGCGACGGTCGGAACGAATTGCCGCGCGATCGGATCGTCGGGATCGGACGTGTCGATCAGCTCGGCCAGCGCCGGCGTGATCGCCACCGCATAGCGCGCGGCGACACGTTCGAGCGCGGGCAGCGCTTCGGCCGGTGCGAGCTGCGCGGCCACAAGTTCGGCCGGCTCACGCAGGGTGCGTGCAAGGTTGGTCTTCGTCATGTCTCACTTAACGTTTCATTTGCAGGCGGTGTCCACACCACCTGATCGATCCGCGCTGCGCCGCTCGCCAGCATCACCAGCCGGTCGAAGCCGAGCGCGACACCGCTCGCCTCCGGCATTTGGGCGACCGCGGCCAGAAAATCCTCGTCCAGCGGATAGGCCTCGCCATAGCGGCGCTGCTTCTCCGCCATCGACTCCGTGAAGCGCTTGCGCTGTTCCTCGGCGTCGGTCAACTCGCCAAAGCCGTTGGCGAGTTCGACGCCGCAGGCATAGACCTCGAACCGCTCGGCGACCCGCGGGTCATCGGCCTTCACGCGCGCCAACGCCGCCTCTGGAGATGGGTATTCGAACAGAATGGTCAAACGCCCCTGCCCCAGATGCGGCTCGACATGCTCGACCAGGACCTTGCTGAAGATGTCGGACCAGGTGTCGTCCTCCGCCACGCGGACCTTGGCGCCGGCCGCCTGCGCGAGCGCGGCACGGTTACCCTCGCCGCCCGAGATTGTCGACAGCAGGTCGATCCCCGCGAACCGCTCGAAGGCGCCCGCGACCGTCACCAGCTCCGGCTCGGCGAAGGGATCCGCGGTCCGGCCGCGGAAGGAGAAATTCCCGATCCCGGTCGCCTGCGCGGCGCGGGCGATGACGACGACGGTGTCCGCCATGATGGCATCATAGGGGGCGCGAGCCCGGTACCATTCCAACATGGTGAATTCGGGCAGATGCAGGTCGCCGCGCTCGCGATCACGGAACACCCGTGCGAATTCGAAAATCCGCTCCTCGCCCGCCGCCAGCAGCTTCTTGCAGGCGAATTCCGGCGAGGTCCGCAAGTACCGGCTGGCACGGCTGCCATCGGGCCGCATGATCTCGGTCCGGGGGGCGTGCAGATGGGTTTCGTTGCCCGGGGAGACCTGGAGGACCGAGGTTTCGACCTCAAGGAACCCCTGCTCGGCGAAAAAGCCCCTGAGAGACCCGGTAATGGCCCCCCTGGCCTGGAGGAACGGCCGCCGGTCGAGGTGCCGCGAGGGGGACCAGAACGGCGAAATCGGCTTGTCCCCAACCATCAACCGGCCGCCCCGCAGGCCAGCAAAATGCTGGCATTCAACGACAAAATGCGTATGTTGCGGCCCGAAACGGGTGCCGCGGTCTGATTTGAGGCCCCAGGTCCCCCATCAATTTGACCACGTCCTGGCCGGAGCCGGGCCAAGCAAGCAGGAAATATAGCTTTGAGAGTCATCGCCAGTTCTATTCGCAAGGGCAACGTGATCGAGCAAGACGGCAAGCTTTATGTCGTTGTGACCGCCGAGAACATCCATCCCGGCAAGGGCACTCCGGTCAGCCAGATCGAAATGCGCCGAATCTCGGACGGGGTAAAGATCTCCGAGCGCTACAAGACCACCGACCAGGTCGAGAAGGCCACGATCGAAGAGCGCAACTTCACCTTCCTCTATGAAGATGGCGACGGCTTCCATTTCATGAACCCGGAAACCTATGACCAGGTCCAGGTGTCCAAGGACGTCATCGGCGATGCGGCCGCTTATCTCCAGGAGAGTATGACGGTCAAGCTGTCGACGCATGACGTCAACGTGGTGTCGATCGCGTTGCCGCAGCGCGTGACGCTGGAAGTGGTCGAGACCGAGCCCGTGACCAAGGGCCAGACCGCCTCCTCCTCCTACAAGCCCGCGGTGCTCTCCAACGGCCTGCGCACCACCGTGCCGCCGCACATCGCCGTCGGCACCCGTATCGTGGTGATGACCGAAGACGGCTCCTACTCCGAGCGCGCCAAGGACTAAGCGAGGAATCAGAGCAGGTGCCGCCGGGGGCCGAGGCAGTGGTTGGGAAAAGTTTCCGCTTCGTCTCGCTGGTTCTGGCGGCGCTTTCGCTCCTCACCGCCACTCCGCTCGCTGCGGACGAAATCCGCAACCCTTCGCTCACGGCTCTGCGCGTCGATTGGCGCGCAGCGCTCGACCAGTTCCGCACCGAGGTCAACAGCCGTCCCCCGATCGCGGGCGACTTCATCTTCGCACCCCGCCGTTCGGTGCCACGCTACGATCCGCGCGCGATGCCTGCGCTGGTGCAGCTCAACGCGGTCTCATCGCAATTCTTTACCGGTATCGCCCGCAGCTCCGTGCCCGTGCTTCTGCCGTTCGATGCTGCCGCCTATCTCGAGGCGCAGCGCAATCGCGCGCCGGGGACACTCGCGCTCTCGCACTATCAGGCCGATTTCAATCCCGTCGACATGTTCGATGCCGGCCCCTCAGGTTACAGTGCCAGCTTCTCGCTCGAACCCGGTGCCGGCGACGGCATGCCGAGCCGCGTCTACACAAGGCCGGTCGAGGTGCAGATCACGGGCTCGGCACTCGTTTACGACGTCGCCGATCCCGCCGGCGGCAAGGGCGAGCAGGTCAAGCCGCTTGCGGCAACTTATCCGGACCTGCGCAGGTTCATCCGGGAAGGCTATGTGCGCTACGCCTTCACCCGCTTCGGCGTTGCCTATGTCGTCTCCATCCAGTGCCTGGATAGCATCGCAAAGCCGCGGAGGCTCGCCTGCAAGGAAGCCTATCCGGTTGCCGAGCGCTTCCTGAAAGGGCTCCGCATCGCCGGCGGCCAGCGCATGCGGCCGCTCACGGACATGGCCTCCAGCATCATCGATCGTCCTTCAGCGCGGTCGCCGGATTTCACCTACCGACCGAGCGGCGACATCATCCCGAACACCGGCTATCGCAACAAGGCCGGCCATCCGGATGTGATGGCCTATGCGCAGATCCGTTTTCCGCTCGAAAAGGCGCCCGCCTTCGTGCGTTCGCAATCCTACGGCAAGCGCGACAAGAGCGACGGCCCGACGGCCTATCCCTGGCGCGACAATTTCTGCGAGTCCCGCAGTTTCGAGGTCTGGCAGTGCGGCGGCGGTTATGGCCACCAGGGCGAGGACATCCGCGCCGCCGAATGCCCACCGCCCGGCGAAGGCCACGAACCCTGCGATCGCAAGCAGCGCGGCGTCGTCGCGGTGCGCGACGCCATCGTGATCCGCGGCGCCAAGGATCAGGCCGCGACGCTCGAGGTCAACAGCCGCACCGAGCATATTCGCTTCCGCTATATGCACATGAACCCGCAGGCGCTAACCGCCGACGGCATGCTCAACGGCCGCATCGTCACCGAAGGCGAGAAGATCGGTGTGGTCTCCAACTATCTCGACCATCCCGCCGGCACATCGATGCATTTGCATTTCGACGTGCAGGTATTTACTCGCGACGGCTGGATCTGGGTCAGTCCCTACGTCACGCTGGTCTCGGCTTATGAACGCCTGATCCACGCCCGCGGCCGCGAAGTCGGCCCCGAGATCGCCGGCACGCCGCAGCCGGTGGCGCACGCGTTGCCGGAGGACGTGATCAAGCCGGACCTGCGCGAGGGATCGAGCGGCGAGGAGAATTAAGGGGCAGGCTGCTCATGCGGCCGCTATGGACTACTCCAACAGCGTCGTCAGCTGCGCGCCCTCGTCCGCCACGAACACCGCGATCAATTCCGCCGGCTCGGTCGTGCTGGCATTGGCCGAGACCAGATGCGTCGATCCCGGCGGCTCGAAGAAGGACTGGCCGACACCAAATGTCTCGACAGGACCGCCGCCAAGCTGGGAACGGATTTCACCCTTGGTGATGTAGGCGGTCACCGAACCCGCGTGACGATGCGGCCGCGAGAATCCGCCGGGACCGTAGAACACACGCACGATGGTGACGCGCTTGCCCGGGACGTTCGGCAGCGCGTAGGAGCCGATCGGTTCGACCTTGTCGAGCGGCGAGCTCTCCGCCGCGGTCGCGCAGAGCGGCGCCAACGCGCCGGATACCGCGTCCATCGTCACCGGCAACGCCTTGCCGATCGCAAGCGCGCAGGCGAGCCCGCCGACGACGGCCAGCGCCATCGAGCGCGATGGCACCGGACGCTGCGCATGGGTCAAACTCATTGCAGTCATGATAACCTCCCCTTGTTTTCTCGATGTTCCACTCAAGATGCCGCGGCGCTCGCTGCGACCGGCCGCTTCGCCGGCGTCCAGCGATACGCGGCGCCAAAGCGGTTCCAGACGTTGATCGAGGCGACCGCCGAGGTCAGGTACATCAGCTCGGCCTCGGAGAATTCGCCGGAAGCGTCCGCATAGACCTCTTCACTGACGCCATCGGGCAGGAAGGTCAGCGCCTCCGCCCAGGCCAGCGCGGCCCGCTCGCGCGCCGAAAAGGCCGGCGCCTCGCGCCAGACCGCGACCAGATTGAGCTTGTCCACGGGCACGCCGATCCGCTCCGACAAAAGGACGTGGTGCTGCACGCAGAAGGCGCAGCCGTTGATCTGCGAGGCGCGCAGCTTGAGCAGCTCGAGCAGCTGCTTGTCGAGGCCCGCCTTGGCCGCCACCTGGCCGAGCGCCAGCACCAGCTCATACGCGTCGGGCGCGATCTTCTTGAAATCCTCGTACTCGCTGCGGGCGTGTGACACTAGCGTTCACCTCGTGTATTGTAAGACTGCTTACATCTTATAAGAGCTCTTATATGACACGCAAGACCGCTGCCATCACGAAATCGAAGGCTTCGCGGAAGCCGACCGCGCCTGCCGAAATCGCTGCCGTTCGCGTGCCCGCGCCCGGCGAAGGCAAGCGCGGTGAGCAAGGTTATCTCGGCTATCTGCTGCGACAAGCCCACGCCGCGGTCCGCCTGACGATGGAACGGACGCTCGCCGACCTCGGCGTGACGTCGCCGCAATTTGCCGTGCTGACCATGCTGAACGCCTATCCCGGCCTCTCCGGCGCCGACGTCGCCCGGCTCACGTTCCTGACCCCGCAGACGGTCGGCGTGATCATTCGCAACCTCGATCGCGACGGTGCGATCGTGATGACGCCTCATCCGGTCCACGGCCGGATCCAGCAATGGACGCTGACGCAGCGGGGAACGACGCTGTTGAAGGCTTGCAGGGAGCGCGTGATCGCGCTGGAGAAGCGCCTTGCCGCAAGTCTGGACGCCAAGGCGGAGACCGCGATCCGGCGCTGGCTCGCCGGCATCGCCGCCGATTTGCAGGAGGACTAACCGGCTCTAGTCGCCGCCGCCTCCGTCACCACCGCAGCCGCCGTCGCCTCCATCGGCATCCGAGAAATCGCTGACGGCGCCGTCGCCCTGGATGCCACGACCAAAGTTCTCGGCGATGATCATCAGGATCACGACAAACAGCCCGGCGCCGAACGGCCAGGGATTGGAACGGATGATGTCGAACAGCTCCCGCATGCGCGCATTCTGGGCAGACGGAAGCAAACCGACCGTAAAGCGACAGGCTTGAAATTGGGGATATCCGGGCAAGCCTAAGGACGCTCAGCCGCCCTTCAACGCTTTCTTAACCTCGCCGTCGGGCCACGCATCGCCCGCCGCGCTCACGCGCACGCGGCTCTGATCGGCGGCATTCACCAGCACATGCGAACTCGTCCGATCACCGCTCGGCTCGACACGCAAATCGGTTTCGGGCTTCCAGCTCAACGTGGTCGCGAGATCGCCGGGATAGATCCGCCATTGCGATCCGTCGTCGAGTTCGACGACATGGCTTTCCGCATGTGCCCGTATCTTCATTCCACCCCGAATTCTCGATGAGCAGATTGCGTGCAGACGGCGGGCCCCGGCGCTCGGCCGGGGCCCTGCTCCGTCAGTTGTCGTGATGAATCACGGTCTTGCTGCGATTGCCGAATTCATCTTCCTTCTTGATCACCGTGGTGCGGTTGGCAGGCTCGCGCTCCCTGATGACCGTGGTGCGGTCGCGATCGCGGTCCCGCTCACGATATTCGTGGGACTGTCCGACCGTCACGCCGGCACCGACCGGGCCGACGTGAACGCCGACTTCGTCGGCGAATGCAGGGGCGGCGATGGCCGTGACCATGGCGGCGGCAAACAGATATCTCTTCATCTTCGTCCTCCAATGTATGCGGAGGGAATGCGGGACTGCGACACTTTGTTCCGGCGGAACGCGGGGCGATAGCCTGTTCCCGGTGTTCCAGGAACCGGCCCACAGCAGCCGTGATTCCCGCTAGAATGGGTCCATGAAACAAGCTGATTCCTCGGCCAATCACAGCCGCCGCGCCCTGCTTCGATCCACGCTCGGCGCAGCCGCATTCATCACATTCCCCACGCAGCTTCTCGCCGCGCCTCCGGGCTTCGACGAATGGCGCGAGGGTTTTCGTGCGCGCGCCATGGCGAAGGGCATTTCGGCCGCGACCTGGCAGCGCGCGATGGCGCGGGTCGAGCCCGACATGAGCGTGTTCAAGCAGATGCGCAACCAGCCCGAATTCCACGAGCAGGTCTGGCAATACATCAACCGTCGCGTCTCGGACTGGCGCATCATCAACGGCAAGATCGCGCTGAAAAACAACGAGGCGCTGCTCGCGCGCATCGAGCGTGATTTCGGCGTCGAGCGCGGTACGCTGCTGGCGCTGTGGGGCGTGGAGTCCGCCTATGGCGATCCGCTGGTGCAGCAAAACCACATGACGCCGGTATTCCCCTCGCTCGCCGCGCTCGCCTGGAACGAGCCGCGCCGCAAAGCCTATTGGGAAACCGAGCTGATCAACGCGCTGCGCATCGTCGACAAGGGCTGGAGCACGCCGGAGCAAATGCAGGGGTCCTGGGCCGGCGCGATGGGGCATTCGCAATGGATGCCGGAAGTCTGGCTCAATGTCGGCATCGACTATGACGGCGACGGCAAGGTCTCGCCGTTCGGCAAGCCCGACGACGCGCTGGGATCGACGGCAAAGTATCTCGTCAATCGCGGCAAATGGCATCGCGGCGAGCACTGGGGCTACGAGGTGCGCGCATCCGGCGAGGCGAGCGGCAACCGGACCTATGCGGCGTGGCAGGCGGCCGGCGTCACCCGCGCCGATGGCCAGCCGTTTCCGCAACCGAATGCATCCGCGCAGATGTGGACGCCGGTTGCGGGCGGGCCGACATTCCTGCTGGGGCCGAATTTCTATTCGGTGAAGAGCTACAATCCCTCGATGAACTATGCGCTCGCAATCTGCCATCTGGGCGACCGCTGCCTCGGCGCGCCGCCCTTTATCCAGCCCTTCCCCGGCTCAGAGCGCGCGCTGACGCTCGCCGAGGTGCAGGAGATGCAGACGCGCCTGACCAAGGCCGGTTTCGACACCGGCGGCACCGACGGCCGCGTCGGCAACGACACCATGAAGGCGATCAAGGATTTTCAGCAGCGCGCGGGGATCACGCCCGCCGATGGTTATGGTGGGCTGAAGGTGCTGGCGAAGTTGCGGCAGGGATCGTAGGGCCCGCTCTCTGACTTTGTCGTTCCGGGGCGCGCCACTTGGCGCGAGCCCGTAATGACGGCGGTTGGGGTCAGTGCCGGTACTGCGGCTCTTCCGCGTCCAGCTGGCGGCGGATCGCGGCGAGATGCAATCGCGCGGATTCGGAATCACCTTCGCGCATCTGCCTGTAGGTTTCCGCCGCGATCGCGGGATCGACCGGCAGCACCTTTCGTCCCGTCGACATCGCCAGCACCTGCACCTCGGCGGCGCGCTCGAGATAATAGAGATCGTCCCAGGCCTCCGCGATGGTCGGCGCCAGCACCATCACGCCATGATGCTTCATGAAGACGATGTCGGCATCACCGACGGCCGAGGCGATGCGCGCCTTCGCGGTTGTCGAGCGCGAGGCCGTTATAGTCGCGGTCCACTGCGGTGCGGCCGTAGAATTTCAGCGCGGTCTGGCCAGCCCAGATCAGGGGATCGCCCTCGGTCATCGACAACGCCGTGGCGTAGGGCATGTGGGTGTGGAAGGCGACCTTCGCGCGCGGCAGGCGCTTGTGCATCTCTGCATGGATGTAGAACGCGGTTGCCTCGGGCGCGCCCTCGCCGTCGAGCACGTTGCCGCGGAAATCGCAGATCAGGAGCTTTGACGCCGTCAGCTCGCGGAAGGCGTAGCCGTATGGATTGACCAGGAAGAGATCGTCATGGCCGGGCACCACGGCCGAGAAATGGTTGCAGATGCCCTCCTCAAAACCATTGCGCGCGGCCATGCGGAAGCAGGCCGCGAGGTCCTCGCGCGCGGTGCGGATCGCGTCGGTGGCGAGATCAGGCCGGTTCGAGCGGAACGGCGCAGGTGCGGATGAGGAAGATTGAAGGCTGTGCGCCATGGCGAAGGAAACCTCTTTCGGTCGGAAGAGGCCCGCGTTGTACAGGGCCGACGCCTCTGCGTCAGCCCCCGCGGGCGCCACCCTGCCCTTCGCGTCTCGCGCGGCGGCCTATTGCCGCCGCGGCACGCCGCCGGCGTTCATGCCGCCGTCGATGACGAGCTCGCTGCCGGTGACGTAGCGCGAGGCATCGGAGGCCAGATACAGCACACCGGAAGCGATCTCCGCGGCCTGCCCGGCGCGGCCGAGCGGGGTTGCGACCTTGGCTCGCTCCTCGGGGTCGATCGGGGCGTTCTGGCCGGCGCCCGTTGCCCCCGTCGGAATCTTGCCCCAGATCGGGGTATCGATGATGCCGGGGTGAACGGAGTTGACGCGGATGCCGTCGCCGGCGGCCGCGCACTCCATCGCGATCGATTTGGCGAACAGCCGCACGCCGCCTTTGGTCAGCGAATAGGCCGAGAGGCCGGGCGCACCGCGCAAGCCCGCGAGCGAGGACATCATCACGATCGAGCTGCCGCCCGTCTTGCGCATCAGCGGCAGGCAATGCTTCACGGAGAGAAACACGCCGTCGAGATTGATGGCGTTCTGCTTGTGCCAATCAGCGAGCGTCATGTCGACGATCGACGGCACGGCAATGCCGATGCCGGCATTGGAGACCATGATGTCGAGCCGGCCATAGCGCTTGGCGATCTCGGCGACGATCTCGATCCAGCGCTCCTCGCTGGTGACGTCCTGCTCCAGGAAAATCGCCTTGCCGCCGCCTTTGGTCACGCGCTTGGCGAGCTCGGGGCCGCGCAGCTCGTCGATATCGGTGACGACGACGGTGGCGCCTTCGCGGGCGAACAGCTCGACGATGGCTTCGCCAATGCCCGAGGCGCCGCCCGTCACCAGCGCGACCTTGCCCTCAACCTGCCCTGCCATGTTCACTCCCTTTTTTGTTGTTTGAGCGGCTTATTTTTGACGCATGATCTCCGCGCAAACGCGTACCGCGTTTGTCGCGAGGGATCTTGCGTTATCTAATCACGGATGGCCCCTGGTCCGGTAGCGCGACGTCGACGACGCGGAATTGCACGCGCTCGGCGCCCTGGTACCGGTCGACCGACAACGATCCCGCGACATGCAATTGCTGACCGCGATTGGCGAGCAGCGCGTTGCCGAGCTTCTGGCCGACCGAACGGAACGCAATGCCGTTGACGATCGAGCCGTCGCCAGACTTGAAGCGTAGCCTCAAATGCGCCTGTCCGACCTCATCGGCATAGACGAGCTGATGCGATGGCAGCGCCAGCACGACTTCCGGATTGCCGCTGCCGAAGGGACCGGCGCGGTTGAGCGTGGTCGCAAGCTCCGTCGTCACGGCGCGCGCGGACACCGCGCCGTCGACATAGAGCTCGTTGACATGGCGCGCCTCGGCAACGTCTTGCGCCAGCGCATTTTCGAGATAGGCGCGGAATTCGGCGAGCTTCTCTTTCCGCAGCGTCACGCCCGCGGCCATCGCGTGGCCGCCGCCCTTCAGCAAGATACCGTCGGTCACCGCCTGCCGCACCGCCTTGCCGAGATCGACGCCTGCGATGGAGCGGCCCGAGCCGGTGCCGATGCCGCCGGGCTCCAGCGCAATCGCAAAGGCCGGCCGTGAAAACTTCTCCTTCAGGCGGGACGCGACGAGGCCGACCACGCCGGGATGCCAGCCTTCGGAGGCCGTGACGATCACGCCAATCTTGTCCTCGAGCCCGATCGAGGCCAGCGCCTCGGCTTCGGCCTGCGCTTCCGCCGCCTGCTCGATGACGCGGCGCTCACTGTTGAGGCGATCGAGCTCGGCCGCAATCCGCGCCGCCTCGACGCTGTCGCCTTCGAGCAAGAGCCGCACGCCGAGATCGGCCCGGCCGATCCGGCCGCCGGCATTGACGCGCGGCCCCAGCATGAAGCCGAGATGCCAGGCCTCCGGCGGGCCGTTGAGCCGCGCCACGTCCATCAGCGCGGTGTGGCCGACATGGTCGCGCCGCCGCATCGCGATCAGGCCTTTTGCGACGAAAGCACGATTGAGCCCGATCAGCGGCGCGACATCCGCAACCGTGCCGAGCGCGACGTGATGCAGCATGCCGAGCAGGTCGGGCTCGGGCATCTCGCTGGTCCAGAATCCGCGCTGGCGCAGCTCGCGGTTGACCGCGACCAGCGTCACCAGCACGAGACCGACGGCGGCGAGATGGCCGAGGCCCGAGAGATCGTCGAGCCGGTTCGGATTGACCAGCGCATCTACCTCCGGCAGCTCCGTACCGGCCTGGTGATGATCGATCACGACCACGGACATGCCGAGGCGCTTGGCTTCCGCGAGCGGCTCGATGCTGGTGGTGCCGCAATCGACGGTGACGAGCAGCGTGGCGCCCTTGGCGGCCAGCGCGCGGATCGCTTCGGTGTTCGGGCCGTAGCCTTCGAAAATCCGGTCGGGAATATGGATCAGCGGATCGAGCCCGCAATGGCGCAGATGCCAGGCGAGCAGCGCTGCCGAGGTGGCGCCGTCGACGTCGTAGTCGCCGAAGATCGCGACCTTCTCGCCGCGCATCGCTGCGTCCGCGATCCGCTTCGCGGCGGCTTCCATCTCGGTCACAGTGTACGGGTCCGGCAACAGCTTGCGGATGGTCGGATCCAGGAAGTCGCTGACACCATCGATGTCGATGCCGCGGCCCGCCAGCACCCGTGCCAGTAACTCCGGCAGCTGGTGCCGCTGCACGATGGCGAGCGCCTTGGCAGCCCCGCGCGCATCCAGCCGGTCGAGCCAGAGCTTGTCGGTGAGCGAGCGCGCGACGCCCAGAAACGCCTGGGGCACTTCGACGGGCAAGGCGGTTGCGGGCGGCGTCATGAGTCGAGACTGGCTTGAGGAACCCGGGGAATCGAACCGGGCGTTGCGGCGATCGGCCGACAATGACGATTGACCTGGAATCCCCCGGGATTTGCAATGTCCACGCCGCACAAAGCGGTGGATTGCCGCTTTGCTGCGCGGACTGACTATCATTTGGGCATTCCGTGGAACAGCAAATTAAGCGGGCGTTAGGCGGAATCTTCGAAAAAGACTCGTATTCGATCTGTAATTAGTTGTTCCGGGTTCGTTGCAGATCAGGCCTCATTGCCAAGGGAAGCTCCCCGATGTCTGCTGCGCTGGGTCTGAAAGCCAAGCCAATCGCCACCGAACCCGCTGATGACGATTCCGATATCTCCGCACTGATCAATCGCCTGACCGCGGAGGTCAACCAGATCGCAGTCGACAAGACCAAGGCGATCCAGCAGATCACCAACCAGATGAAGATGCTGGCGCTGAACGCGCTGATCGAGAGCTCGCGCGCCGGCGCGCAAGGCGCCGGCTTCGCGGTGGTGGCGCAGGAGGTGCGCGGCGTCGGCCAGCAGGTCGAAACCATCGCGCGCGAGCTCGAAACCCAGCTGACGAAGCGCACCGGCGATCTCGTCACCTCGATCGACCGCATGAGCCAGCGCTCGCGCGGCGAGCGGATGGTCGACCTGTCGCTCAACGCCATCGGCTGATCGATCGCAACCTCTATGAACGCACCTGCGACGTGCGCTGGTGGGCGACCGATTCCGCCGTGGTCGATTGCGCGGCCTCGCCCAACGCTGCAGCCGTCTCCCATGCCTCGCAGCGCCTCGGCGTGATTCTCGGCGCCTACACCGTCTATCTCGACCTCTGGCTCTGCGACCTCGACGGCAACGTCATCGCCAATGGCCGCGCCGACCGCTTTCGCGTCGTCGGCCAGAACGTCGCCCACACAAAGTGGTTTCGCGAGGCGCGAACCTTGCGCTCCGGCGACGACTATGTCGCCGGTGACGTCGAGAACCAGCCGCTGCTCGGCAATGCCCAGGTCGCGACCTATTGTGCCAGCGTCCGCGCCGGCGGCCAGGCCAACGGCGCGCCGATCGGCGTGCTCGCCATCCATTTCGACTGGGAGGCGCAGGCCCGCGCCATCGTGCAGGGCGTGCGCGTCGGCGACAGCGACAAGGCGCGCGTGCTGCTGGTCGACTCCAATCTGCGTGTGATCGCAGCTTCCGACGGCCAGGGTATTTTGAGCGAGCGCATCTCGATCTCGCTGAACGGCCAGCGCTCCGGCTTCTACCACGACCGCACGGGCGCGCTGGTCGCGTTCCATGCGACGCCAGGTTACGAGACCTATCGCGGCCTCGGCTGGTACGGCGTGATCGTCTGCGGAGCGTGACGACATCATCGCGATATCCGTGAGCGGGGCAGCTGACCGTCTAACGATGGTCGCGCCATGATGCGGCGCGACTTGCAGCCTATCCGAGATAGCCAGACACTCCGTCCCACAACAGCTTCAACGCCGTCACGGCCAGCAAGCCATGGCACGCCCGGTAGATCTGCCGCTGGTCCAGCTTTCCGTGGAGCCGCCAGCCGAGCCAGACGCCGCTGGGAATGGCAAAGAGGCACGCCGCCATCACGATCCAGACGTTGCCCGCCGGCCGCACCACCAACAGCCAAGGTACCGCCTTGATGGCGTTGCCGACGGTGAAGAACAGGCTCGTCGTTCCCGCGTAGACCTCCTTGCTGAGGCCAAGCGGCAGGAGGTACATCGCCAGCGGCGGTCCGCCGGAATGCGCGACCATGGTCGTGACACCCGAGGCAAGACCGGCAGCAACCGCCTTCGGCGAGGAGCGCGGACGAATGACCACCTTCGGGTCACTCACGAGCCATACGCCAACGAAGCTCAACGTCACGACCGCCATCACGATCGCGACGGCGCGATGGTCCAATACACGGAACAAGAGATAGCCGAGGGCAATGCCGATGACGAGCCCGGGCAACAGCAGCACCAGGTCCGGCTTCGACCATGTCGAGGGCTTCCAGTAGCGCAACGCGAACAGGTCCATGGCGATGAAGAGCGGCGCGAGCAGGCCGCCCGCCGTGACCGGATCCATCACGCACGACAGCAACGGAATGCCGACGATGGAGAAGCCGCCGCCGAATGCGCCCTTCATGAAGCAGATCAGGAAGACGCCGGAAAAGGCGATGATCACCGTGGCGACCGTCAAATCCATCTGCGCATCTCCATGACCGTCACGCTCGCGCCTCGGCTCGCGTCACGCCGAAACATCGCGGGCGAGACTTGGCTCAGGTCGCCGTGACGTCGTCATCGGTTGCTGTTGGGCCGGCGTCGGTCGACGTCGCTTGCGAGGTTCGAGGCTGCTCGGCCTTCGGCTGGAAAAAGAGACCGGGCAGCACTGAAGGCAGGCCAAAGGTCATTCCGAGGAATGCCAGAAACACATCAAGATAACTCACGCTCATTCTGTTGCTCCGCTTTGTCGGGCGCGACCACCTCTCGGTGCATTTGAGGGGCGATGCGGCGCAATATGAACCGGTACACTACTCAGTACAATAAGAACATTGACCTCGGAGCAATTTTGCCGCCTTCGCACGAGCAGAGCACATGCAGCAAATTTCTTGCGTTGGGCTTCGATCCGACCACGGCGGGCGCGGCGCCCACCCCGTCGCAACGAGTCTTCTGAAGCATTTTCCGGCAAAGCAGGCCGGTTACAGGCAAGAGCCCGCCGCATTGCTCGGCTACGCTGCGCTTCGCATCACGTTGGGCGACGTGACGTGATCGGCTCACGGATTGGGATCACTCACGCTCGTCACATGCCGAGGAGACATGCCATGAAGATCGTCGTGATCGGCGGGACCGGATTGATCGGATCCAAGCTCGTGACAAAGTTGAAACAACACGGCCACGAGGCCGTTGCAGCCTCGCCGAAATCAGGCGTGAACGCCGTGACCGGGGAAGGCCTCGCAGCAGCGCTGGCTGGCGCGGATGTCGTCGTCGACGTTGCCAACGCACCGTCCTGGGAGCCCGCCGCCGTGCTCGATTTCTTCCAGCGCTCGAGCACAAACCTCGTCGCGGCAGAGGCGGCCGCGGGCGTGAAGCATCACGTGGCGCTGTCGATCGTGGGGACCGAACGGTCGCCCGACAATTCCTATTTTCGGGCCAAGCTCGCCCAGGAGACCATCATCAAATCCACGTCGGTCCCCTACTCCATCGTTCGTGCCACCCAGTTCTTCGAATTCCTGGGCGCCATTGCCGAAACGGCTGTGGTCGAAGGAAAGATCGTCGTCCCGTCCGCACTGTTTCAGCCGATCGCCGCCGAAGACGTTGCCGATCGCCTCGCGGAGGTCGCCATGGGCCGGCCGCTCAACGGCACCATAGATATCGCAGGACCCGAGAAGGCCCCCTTCAATGAATTCATTGCGCGGCGCCTCAAGGCATCCGGCGACGCCCGACCGGTGGTGGGAGACCCGAAGGCACCGTACTACGGCGCCCCCATTGACGACACATCACTGAACCCGCTCGGCGAAGCGCGGCTTGGAAAAACGCCGCTCGCAACGTGGCTCGCAAGACTCTGAGGGGCCGCAAGAGCTTCAATCACGACACCCACGGCAATGAAGGAAATCCCATGCGCAGATTGCTGATCGCAACGGCGGTTTATGCCGCATCAATCCTGACGGCTTATGCGGCCGAACCGGCACCTCTGGCCAAAGTGACGGTCGTGTTCGACCAGGCGCTGCCGAACGTCCCGGGCAAGAGCATGAAGGGCGTGCTGGTCGAGTATGGTCCCGGAGGCTCCTCGCCGGCCCACATGCATCCGCGCTCCGCATTCATCTATGCGACCATCCTGGAAGGAGCGATCCGCAGTCGGGTCAATGACGAGCCCGCCAAGGTCTATCGCAAAGGAGAGAATTTCTTCGAAAAGCCCGGCGACCGTCACGCCATAAGCGCGAATGCCAGCGATACCGAACCTGCGAAGCTGCTGGCCGTCTTCGTCGTGGATTCGGCAGACAAGGAGCTGGTCACGCCGATCACGAAGTAGCGCCGCCTCGTCACGCAGCGCGGCGCGCGGCCATCTCAGCGGCCAGCAGCAACGCGGCGCGGCTGGCGCCGATCGACGCGATGCCTTGCCCTGCGATGTCGTAGGCGGTGCCGTGCGCGGGCGTGCGCCGATGACACCGCAGCGCTGGGCGTTCGCCGTGAAGGAGCACGAGGCGATCTTGAACGCGCTGCAGCGGCGCGATGGCGCCGGCCTCTCCCACATCCTGCGTGCGCATCTGCGCCACAAGCGCGAAGAGGTGTTGCAGGCGGGCTTTGCCGAGACGGAAGGAAACGACCTCGCGCTGCGGATCGCGTGAGGCGGCCGTGCCCGGCGAGCACTCGTTCGCCCCATTCCGCGTCTGGCCTTCGCGCCGCTTCGCTGCGATAACCGCCCCGAAGATCGGTCATAAGATCAGGCGACGCCGCAATGAACAAACCGCTGCCCTCAGACCCCGCCGCGCGTGCGACCTCCGACAGCACGGGAAGCACGCCGCGAGGCGGCTTTGCCGATCTCGTTCCCGAACTCGGCGTTTCCAGCATTCAAGCCAGCCTGCCGTTCTGGCGCGACTTGCTCGGCTTCGAGCTCGCTTATGATCGCCCCAATGCGCGATTTGCGTATCTCGTCAGGGGGCGTTTGCAGGTCATGCTCTGCGAATTGAATGGACGCTGGGAGACGGCCGAGATGCAGCGGCCATTCGGACGCGGCGTCAATTTCCAGATGGTCGTCGATCGCATTGATCCCATGCTGAGCGCTCTCCGCGATGCCAAATGGCCGCTCTACGAGCAGCCGAACGAAGCCTGGTATCGGGTCGGCGACCAGGAATTCGGCCAGCGTGAATTCCTCGTCCAGGATCCGGACGGTTACCTCGTGCGCTTCGTCGAACGCCTCGGCATGCGCACGCCATCCTGACGCAAAGATTCGTCCAGTCCTGCCGCATCGCGCTATCAGGAGACACTATCGCGACGGTGCACGCTGCCCGGACCATTGAACTGATGCACGCTCTCTGTCGTGTGGGGCGTATGCTGCATTCGGCTCACGAGCCGAACTTGCTCAATTTCGCATTCGCCCGATTATCCTTGCGCCCCTCTGTCAGCTGACGTGGTCGCGCGTTAGACGTGAAGCTCCCCCGCTTCACGCTCCGCGAGCACCTCGGCTCGCCGTTGCGCAGCCAACGGAGACCATCTCATGACCAAACCAAGCATCGTTTTCGCGCACGGCCTCTGGGCTGACGGATCGTGCTTCGGCAAGCTGATCCCGGCGCTGCAAGCCGAAGGCCACGAGGTCCTGGCGAGCCAGCACGGGCTCGATTCACTCGCAACCGACGTCGCCTGCGTGACGGCGTGCTTTGGCCGTGTTCCTGGACCCGTGGTCCTCGTCGGCCACTCCTATGGCGGCACACTGATCACGCATGCCGGAACCGATCCGCGGGTCGCCGCGCTGGTCTACATCGCCGCGCTCGCGCCCGCTGCCGACGAAACTTCGCAGAGCCAGATTGCAAAATTTCCGACGACGCAGGTGTTCGGCCACATCGACGCGCCGGCGGGCCGTGTCTGGCTCAAGCCAAGCGGCCTGACGTACTTTGCCGGCGACCTGCCCGAAGCCGAGCAAAAGCTGGTCTACGCAACGCAAGGGGCGCCGGTTGCGGATCTCCTGACCCAGAAGGTCGATGGCACAGCGTGGACCTCGAAGCCGAGCTGGTACATCCTCGCCAGCAAGGACCAGACGGTTCACCCCGATCTGCAACACTTCGTCTCGAAGCGCATGAACGCCACCGTGACCGAAGTGCCTTCGTCCCACGTCCCCATGCTGTCGAAGCCGGATGTGGTGCTGGATGTGATCCGGAAGGCTGCGAATGCGGTCACAGCGAAGTAGCATCGGCTGACATACCGTACCAAACCAATGCAGATGACGTTGTCATTCTTCAGATCAGGTCCGGGCGGCGCGAGACCGCCCGGACCTTTTGTCTATCGCGAAAACGCCATGCCGATTTCTGCTTTTTCTAATATCGATTAATCCGATTGTAACAGCGCATATTATTCGTTTGTCAAAATCATCCTTCTGCGTAGCCTGATCCCGCGCCATCGCCCGGCTGCCCGTAAAGGCCGCCCCCGAGAACAGCGAGGCACCGGAGGATTGGATGACGACGACGCTCGACGCATCGGGAATGCCTGCACGTTCGCTGCTGCCCTTCCTTGATCGCGAGCACACGATCGCAAGGCCGGGCTACAGCCGATGGATGGTGCCGCCCGCGGCGCTTTGCGTGCATTTGTGCATCGGACAGGCCTACGCCTTCAGCGTCTTCAACCTGCCGATGACCAAGCTGATCGGCGTCACCCAATCGGCATCCGGCGACTGGAAGCTCACCGAGCTCGGCTGGATTTTCTCCATCGCGATGGTTTTCCTCGGACTGTCGGCCGCAGTGTTCGGACGCTGGGTCGAGGAAGGCGGCCCGCGCAAGGCGATGTTCACTGCCGGCGTTGCCTGGGCGAGCGCATTCCTGATCTCGGCCCTCGGCGTCTATCTCCACAATCTCTGGATCATCTATCTCGGCTACGGCGTGATCGGCGGCTGCGCGCTCGGCATCGGCTACATCTCCCCGGTTTCGACGCTCATGAAGTGGTTTCCCGACCGGCCGGGGATGGCTACCGGCATGGCGATCATGGGCTTTGGCGGCGGCGCGCTGATCGCTTCCCCCCTCTCCGTATGGCTGATGAGCAAGTTTGCGACCACGAGCGACGTCGGCGTGCTCGGCGCCTTCATCACGCTCGGCTGTGTCTACTTCGTCTTCATGATGGTCGGCTCCGCCATCGTGCGCGTGCCGGCGCAGGGCTGGAAGCCGGAGGGTTATGTGCCGCCTGCGGCCGCCACCAAGCTGATGACCAGGAACGACGTGTTCGTCTACCAGGCGGTCAAGACGCCGCAGTTCTGGCTGATCTGGATCGTGCTGTTCTGCAACACCACCGCCGGCATCGGCGTGCTCGGCCAGGCCTCGGCGATGAGCCAGGAGATGTTCCCCGCCCACATCACCGCGGTGGCGGCCGCAGGTCTCGTCGGCCTGATGAGCCTGTTCAACATGGGCGGACGTTTCAGCTGGGCCTCGCTATCCGACTTCATCGGACGCAAGAGCACCTATTTCGTCTACATGGTGCTCGGAATCGCCCTCTACGTGACCGTGCCCTATGCCGGCGCGAGCGGCAATGTCGTGCTGTTCGTGCTGTGCTTCCTGATCATCGTCAGCATGTATGGCGGCGGCTTTTCCACCGTGCCGGCCTATCTGCGCGACATGTTCGGCACGCGCTATGTCGGCGCCATCCACGGCATCCTGCTGACGGCCTGGTCGATGGCCGGAATCGCCGGGCCTGTGCTGATCAACTACATCCGCGAATACAACGTCACGCATGGTGTGCCGAAGGCGCAGGCCTACAACACGACCATGTACATCATGGCCGGACTGCTCGTGGTCGGCTTCCTCGCCAACCTCTGCGTCCGTGCCGTCGACAAGCGTCATCACATGCAGGACGAGGACAATTCAGGTCTCGAGGCGGCGCGTGCTGCCTGACGTTCGGACGAACACAAGGAGGCGACCATGACCACGACATCACGGAGCGAAGCGTCATTCTCCCAATCGCTGCTGAGCTGGATCGCCTGGCGGGTATCCCGGACGATGGCGGCGATGCGGCCGGTGCATCGTGCCACCGAGATCGCGGCCGCAGCCGCGGCGAGCAACAATCCCTCGGGGGCCTGACATCATGCAGACCGCTCAGACGGCAAAGACCACCCCGCTGCAATTGGCGCTGGCCTGGAGCTTTGCGGGCATCCCCCTGCTCGCGGGCGTGATCCAGACTTTGCTCAACGCCATGAAGCTGTTTCAGTAGGCGGCGAATGCGTCCCACGAACAAGCGTGCAGCGCTTCTCGGCGGCGCGCGACGGTTGGTAACCGACGAAGGCTTCACCATCACCGTGCTGGCCGCGGTGATCGCCGCTGCGGTTCTCGCAGTCGGCTTTGACGCGACTGCGGACATCGTCGTCGCGACGCTCGCACTTGGCGCGGTGACGGCGCTCGCCGAGACCCGCCTGCACCGGCGCGGATAGATCCAATCAAACGAGCCGTCAGCGGCGCTTGCGCGCACCACGCGCCGGCGTTTCCGTCACCCGCCGGGTCTGCTCGGCGGCGAGGTCGCGCATGATCGCTATCGCGCTCTGCACGTGGTCGTCGGGCTGGTCGACCGAATAGACGACATAGGCAGGCATCGAGAATTTCGGCGCTCCCACCACCAGGTGAAGCCGCCGTGCCTTCAGCAGCGGCTCGACGATCCGGTGCGCAAAATAGCCGGAGCCGCCGTTGGCGAGGACGTGCTGCAGCCCGAGCCAGCCGATGTTGGCGGTCAGCACAGGCCCCGCGAAATTGGGAAAGACGGCGCTGTGGCGGGCGTAGAATTCGGGCCCCCAGTCGACATAGACGTAGCCATCCTGCGGCTCCGGATCGCTCCTGGGATTGGTCGACACCAGCACAAGCTGCTCCTCGATCAGCAACTCGACCTTGAGGCGGGGCGGCTTTGCGGGGTGTACATCACGCCGATGTCGATGCGTCCCTCGACCAGCCCCTGCATCAACTCGGGCTCAAGGGCGCTCTCGGCCCGGATGGAGATCTGAGGATTGGCCTCCTGCATGCGCGGCACCCAAAGCAGCAGGAACTCCTCCCACAGGCCGATGCGGCCGCCGACCACCAGCGCCCCGTTAAAGCCCTTGGGGAGGCCGACGTCGTGGCGGGCCTGCTCGACGGTGCGAACAAGCGTCGAGGCATGGCGCTGAAATTGCCGTCCCGCCACCGTAAGCGTCGCGCCCGCCTTGTTGCGCACGAACAGCGTGCAGCCGAGCAGCTCCTCGAGCGAGTGGATCCGCGTGCTGACGGTGGACTGGCTGACGTGAAGCCGGTCGGCGGCGGTGATGAAATTGCCGGTCGCGACCACGGTCAGAAATGTCCGCGCGAGCTCGGTATCCAAGGGCGCACCTCACACATCGACATCGTCGATATGAAAGGCGCTGTCGTGAAGGATGTCAAACTGAAGCAGTGCCGCTTAGCAGCCGAGCTTGTCGGCGACCCCGCCAAAATCCTTCGCGACGATGTCCCAATTGCCGGTCGCCTCGAAATCGACCTTCTGGAGCGGACCGTATTCCGTTGGCCGCGCCACGAACGCGGTCTTCAGCCCGTTCTTCTGGGCGGCGGCGAGATCGCCGTTGTGGGCGGCGACCATCATCACCTGCTCCGGCTTGAGGCCGAGCAGGCGCGCGGCCCCGAGATAGGTCTCGGGATCGGGCTTGTAGTGCTCGAACAGCTCGGCCGACATGATGAGGTCCCACGGCAGGCCGGCGAACTTGGCCATGTTGGTGAGCAGCGCGACGTTGCCGTTCGACAGCGGCGAGATCACGAATTTCGACTTCAGCCGGGTCAGGCCGGCGACACTGTCAGGCCAGGGATTGAGGCGGTGCCAGCCCTTGGTGATGTAGTCGAGGTCGGCCTCGGTCAAACCCTTGATCGCGAACTTCTCGACCAGCTTGTCCAGCGAGCGGCGGTGCAGGACGTCGAGGATGACATAGCCACGTTCGGGGTGCTTGCGCACGTCATCCATGGCGGCCGTGTACATGCCGCGCCAGCCGTCGACCAAAGCGGTCCAGTCGGCGGAGATGCCGCGGCCCTTACCCCACCACATGAGGTCGGTGATCAGGCTGGTGCGCCAGTCCACGACGGTGCCGAACACGTCGAAGACCAGGGCTTTGACGGAGGAGAGATCGGACATGTGCGCTTCCTCTTTTGTTGTTCTTGTCATTCCGGGGGGCGCGTCAGCACCAACCCGGAATCCAGAAGTTATGGCGCGAGATTCCGGTTTCTCCGGGCCGCGCGCTTTGCGCGGTCCCGTCGCCCCGGAATGACGAAGCGCGTCAGCCCAGGTAAAACTTCTCCAACTGCCGGTGCTCGGCCTTGATGTAACGCACGGTGCCGGTGACGGAGCGCATCACGACCGTCTCGGTCTCGATCACGCCGTCCTTGCGGAACTTGACGCCCGACAGCAGCGAGCCGGTGGTAACGCCGGTGGCGGCGAACAGGCAGTCGCCGCGCGCCATGTCCTCGATGCCGTAGATCATCTTGGGATCGTTGACGCCCATCTTGGCGGCGCGCTCGCGCTTCTCGTCGGAATCCAGGATCAGGCGGCACTGCATCTGGCCACCGATGCAGCGCAGCGCCACGGCCGCGAGCACGCCTTCCGGCGCGCCGCCGGTGCCGAGATACATGTCGACGCCGGTGTTATCAGGATCGGCGCAGTGGATCACGCCGGCCACGTCGCCGTCGGTGATGAGGCGGACGGCGGCGCCGGTCGAGCGCACGCTCTCGATGATGCTGGCATGGCGCGGGCGGTCGAGCACGAGAACGGTGATGCCTTCCGGCTGGACACCCTTGGCCTTGGCGAGGCGGCGGACGTTGTCGGCGGGCGAGGCATCAATTTCGACAACACCCTTGTCGTAGCCGGGACCGATCGCGAGCTTCTCCATGTAGACGTCAGGAGCGTGCAGCAGCGTGCCGCCGTCGGCCATCGCCATGGTGGCAATCGAGCCCGGCATGTTCTTGGCGCACAGCGTGGTGCCCTCGAGCGGGTCGACCGCGATGTCGACCTGCGGGCCGGCGTTCATGCCAACCTTCTCGCCGATGAACAGCATCGGCGCCTCGTCGCGCTCGCCCTCGCCGATCACGATGGTGCCCTCGATCGGCAGCTTGTTGAGCTCGCGCCGCATGGCGTCCACCGCGGCCTGGTCGGCCGCCTTCTCGTTGCCGTGCCCGCGCAGCCGCGCCGAAGACACCGCCGCCCGCTCCGTCACCCGCACGATCTCCAGCGTGAGGATGCGCTCGAGCAACGCGTGCGGCGGGACTGAAATATGGGTCGACATCGGCTAACTCCTTCGGAACAGTTTTGGACGGAGATCTCCGTCCGCATCAACTCGTAACACCCACAGTTCGTTCGAACCGTGTCCTATTGTTTGAGCATGACCTTTCCGGAAAACCTCTTCACACTTTTCCGGGTCATGCTCAGTTCTTCTCGATCCGGATCACCTGTGGCCGTCCGCTGATCACCTTGTCCTTCTGCACGGCCGCGAGCGCGCGTCGCACGGCGTCCTCATGCGTCGCATAGGTGATCAGGATGACGGGCACGGGCACCGCCTTGCCGTTCGCCGGCGCAGCGCCGCCATTGGGATGACGCTGCACGATCGACTCGATCGAAATCTTCTGCTCCGCGAGCCGGGTCGCGATCGCGGCCGCAGTGCCCGGGAAATCCCGCGCCAGCAGGCGGATATAGTAGCCGCCCTCGTGCCGCTCCATCGGCGCCTTCTTGGTGTCGCGCAGATGCGAGATCGGCCGGCCGAACGGATTGGCGCGGATGCCGCGCGCAACGTCGGCGATGTCGGCGACGACGGCGGATGCGGTCGCAGCACCGCCGGCACCGGGGCCGACCAGCGTGATCGGAGGAATGCCCTCGCCATCGATCGTGACCGCATTGGTGACACCCATCACCTGCGCGATCGAGGAGGATTTTGGAACCATGGTCGGGTGCACGCGCTGCTCGATGCCCTTGGCGGTACGGACGGCAACACCGAGCAGCTTGAGCCGGTAACCGAGATCGTCGGCCGCGCGCAGATCTTCCGGCGCGATGGATGAGATACCTTCGACATACACAGCGCTTTGAGCAACTTTCGTGCCGAAAGCGAGGCTGGCGAGAATGGCAAGTTTTTGCGCGGTGTCGTGGCCATCGACGTCGAAGGACGGATTGGCCTCGGCGTAGCCGAGCCGCTGCGCATCCTTGAGGCATTCGGCGAAGGACAGTCCCTCCTGCTCCATCCGCGTCAGGATGTAATTGCAGGTGCCGTTGAGGATGCCGTAGACGCGGGTGACGCCGGTTCCGGCAAGCCCTTCGCGTAACGTTTTGATGACAGGGATCGCGGCGCCGACCGCTGCCTCGAAATTCAGCGCGCCGCCGTGCTTTTCGGCGGCCTTGGCAAGCTTCAGGCCGTGCTTGGCGAGCAGCGCCTTGTTGGCGGTGACGACCGACTTGCCCGCATTCAGTGCCGCTTCGACCGCAGAGAGAGCGGGATCACCGGCGCCGCCCATCAGCTCGACGAAGCAGTCGATGCCGGGATGCGTGGCCAGTGCCATGGGGTCCCTGACCCATTCGATGCCGCGCAGATCGACGCCGCGCTTCTTCGCCTTCGAGCGCGCGGTGACGGCGACGACGCGAATGCCGCGGCCGCTGCGGCCCGCGAGCACGCGGGCCTGGGTCTCGATCAAACGGACAACTTCGGCGCCCACGGTGCCGAGCCCCGCTATGCCCACTTTCAGGGGTGCAACCATGATGCTTTAGAAAACCTGCCGAAGAGAAACTTAACGCCGATTGGCGAGCGGAACGACGTTGTGCAACGTTTCGATGCCGCTTTCAAGGAAGCGGCGCACGCCGCGCGCGGCCTGCCTGATCCGTTGCTCGTTTTCCACCATGGCGATGCGGACATATCCTTCACCGTGCTCGCCGAAGCCGACACCGGGCGAGACCGCGACGCCGGATTTCTCCACCATCAGGGTTGCGAACTGCATGCTGCCGACGCTGCGGAAGGCCTCCGGCAGCGGCACCCAGGCGAACATCGAGGCTTCCGGCGGCGGGATCTCCCAGCCGGCGCGGCCGAACGATTCCACCAGCGCGTCGCGGCGCTTGCGGTAGGTGTCGCGCATCTCCTTGATGCAATCGTCGGGGCCGTTCAGCGCGGCGGTCGCGGCGACCTGCACCGGCGTGAAGGCGCCGTAGTCGAGGTAGGATTTGACGCGGGCGAGCGCGGCGATCACGCGGTCGTTGCCGACCGCAAAGCCCATGCGCCAGCCGGCCATCGAATAGGTCTTCGACATCGAGGTGAACTCGACGGTGACGTCGATCGCGCCGGGCACCTGGAGCACCGAGGGCGGCGGGTTGTTCTCGTCGAAATAGACTTCGGCATAGGCGAGATCGGACAGGATCAGGATCTCGTGCTTCTTCGCGAACGCGACGAGGTCCTTGTAGAAGTCGAGGCTCGCGACATAGGCGGTCGGGTTCGAAGGGTAGCAGACGACGAGCGCGAGCGGCTTCGGGATCGAATGCACGATCGCCCGTTCCACCGCCTCGAAGAATTGCGGCGTCGGCTCCGAGGGCACCGAACGGATCACGCCGCCCGCCATCAGGAAGCCGAAGGCGTGAATCGGGTAGCTCGGGTTCGGGCAGAGGATGACGTCGCCGGGCGCGGTGATCGCCTGCGCCACATTGGCAAAGCCCTCCTTCGAACCGAGTGTCGCGACGACCTGGGTGTCGGGGTTGAGCTTCACGCCGAAGCGGCGGGCGTAATAAGCGGCCTGGGCCCGGCGCAACCCGGGGATGCCGCGGGAGGCCGAGTAGCGGTCGGTGCGCGGCTTGCCCAGCGTCTCCTTCAGCTTCTCCAGCACATGTGCAGGCGCCGGCAGGTCCGGATTGCCCATGCCGAGGTCGATGATGTCGGCGCCGGCATTCCGCGCGGCCGCCTTGGCCCGGTTGACCTGCTCGAACACGTAAGGCGGAAGGCGGCGGATGCGGTAAAACTCTTCCATGGCTCTCTGGGCTCCGGGCAACCGGTCAGGACAGAATCGACCGGCCATGACAGCCGCTCGGGAAAGCTCTCGCCCCCTCGCGAAAATCGCTCAAAATCAAACGCTTAGAGCAATATTCGACGGCAGGAGCTGAAGTTGTTCGCCCTGACTCTCGGCTGAACTGAGGTCTTTTAGCACGGCATGGCGGGGGCGCCAGCGATTACGCCGCGTTACTTGGCGTCTTTTGCGGCAACGGATTGGCGCTCGCGCGCGGCGGCCAGCTCGGCTTCGATCTTGGCGCGCTGGTCCGGCGGGATGATTGCCTGATCACGATCCGGTGGCAGATCGTGCACCGGAAGGTACGAGCCGGGCTCCCTGGGATGGGCCTGCGCATCAGTAGGGGTATAGTCAGCCAGCTGACTCGAGCAGCCGCCCAAGGCAAGCGCCGCCATCAGCAGAGCGCCACAGATCGGCAGCGACTTTTGCAGGTCCCTCAACGCCAACACTTGGGAAATCCCCTACTCGTCCCAACGCAAGGCTGCCGGAACTTAACCCGACAACCTGCCCAAGCTCAAACCATTGCTGCCCACAAATGGTACGAGCGAGAATACTTCCAAGGCCCACTGCGGAAGAGGTGCACGCTGATTGTGACAAAACCAAGGGGCTTTGTCGCAGTGCAGCACATGTTGGAGCTTGTTTAACGCCAAACATGCGAGCTTCGCGGTGACGAATACAGAATGAATCGTTACTGTTCTGCTCATGAGTACCGCCACGACCGACACGCCCAAACCCGAGACGAAGTTCGATGCGGAAGCCTTCGCGATGAATGTCGCGCGGGCGATGGAGAGCGGCGGCAAGGCGCTCGCCGCGTATCTGAAACCACGCGAGAGCGGCGACGTGCAGGATCGCCCGCCGGCCGAGCTTACGGAAGTGGTCAAGGCCTTCACGTCGGTCGCCCAATACTGGATGTCAGATACATCCCGCGCGTCCGATCTGCAGACCAAGCTCGCCAAGGATTATCTCGACCTCTGGGGCTCGGCGGCGCGCCGCATGGCCGGCCAGGACGCTTCACCCGCGATCGCGCCCTCGCCGCGCGACAAGCGCTTTGCCGATCCGGAATGGAAGTCGAACCAGTTCTTTGATTTCATGATGCAGCTCTATCTGCTCACGACCAAATGGGCGCAGGAGCTGGTGCACGACGCCGAGCTCGATCCGCAGACCCGCCGCAAGGCGGAGTTCTACGTCCAGCAGGTCACCAATGCGATCTCGCCGTCGAACTTCGTGCTGACCAATCCGGAAGTGCTGCGCGAGACGGTGGCGAGCAGCGGCGAGAACCTGGCGCGCGGCCTGAAGATGCTGGCCGAGGACATCGCGGCCGGCAAGGGCATGCTGAAGATCCGCCAGTCCAATCCGGACAATCTCGTCGTCGGCGTCAACATGGCGACGACGCCGGGCAAGGTGATCTACCAGAACGAGATGATGCAGCTGATCCAGTATTCGCCGACCACGGAGAACGTGCTGCGCACGCCGCTCCTGATCGTGCCGCCCTGGATCAACAAGTTCTACATCCTCGATCTCAAGCCGGAGAAATCCTACATCAAGTGGTGCGTCGACCAGGGCATCACCGTGTTCGTGATCTCATGGGTCAATCCCGACAAGCGGCTCGGCAACAAGAGCTGGGAAGACTACATGAAGGAAGGCCCGCTCACGGCGATGGACGTGATCGAGAAGGTCACCGGCGAGTTGAAGGTGCACACCGCCGGCTATTGCGTCGGCGGCACCATGCTCGCGACCACGCTGGCCTGGCTCGCCGAGAAGCGCCGCCAGCGCGTGGCGTCGGCGACGTTCTTCGCCGCGCAGGTCGACTTCACCCATGCCGGCGATCTCCTCGTGTTCGTCGACGAGGACCAGATCGCGGCCCTCGAGCAGGACATGAAGGCGGCCGGCGTGCTCGAAGGCTCGAAGATGGCGATGGCCTTCAACATGCTGCGCTCCAACGATCTGATCTGGTCCTATGTCGTCAGCAACTATCTGAAGGGCCAGCAGCCGAGCGCGTTCGACCTCTTGCACTGGAATTCGGATGCGACGCGCATGACCGCGTCGAACCATTCCTATTACCTGCGCAATTGCTACCTGGAGAACCGGCTCTCCACCGGCACCATGGTGCTCGACAACACGCTGCTCGACCTCTCCAAGGTCAAGGTGCCGGTCTACAACCTCGCCACCCGCGAGGACCACATCGCGCCGGCCGAATCGGTGCTGTACGGCTCGCAGTTCTTCGGCGGCCCGGTAAAATACGTCCTGTCCGGCTCGGGCCACATCGCCGGCGTGGTCAACCCGCCCGCCTCGAACAAGTACCAGTACTGGACCAACGACAACGTCAAGGACGTCAACGTCGCCGAGTGGATGAAGGGCGCGGTGGAGCACAAGGGCTCGTGGTGGCCGGACTGGCGCGAATGGCTGGGCGGGCTCGATCCCGAGGAAGTCCCGGCGCGCGTGGTCGGCAGCGAGGCCCTGCCCGCGATCGAGGACGCGCCCGGCAGCTATGTCAGGGTTCGCGCCTAGCGGGATTTCTTTGCGCATGGCGCAATCCTGCGCGCTTGTATAATCTCGCGTTCAACACAGCGACGACAGAGGGGACCGGGTTATGACGCGCGAATTGTTCTGGCTGACACTGACTGTGATCCTGACCGGGATCCTCTGGATTCCCTACACCATCAACCGCTGCCAGGTTCGAGGTCTCAGTGGCGCGCTGGCCAATCCCTCGCGCGCCGACAAGCCGCAGGCGGAGTGGGCGAACCGCCTGATGTTCGCGCATGACAACGCGGTCGAGAACCTCGTGCTCTTCGCGCCACTGGTGCTGATCCTGAACGCGATCGACTATTCCTCGAAATGGACCGTGCTCGCCTGCGCGGTCTATTTCTGGTCGCGTGTCGCGCATCTGATCGTCTATGCGCTCGGAATCCCGGTGTTCCGGACTCTCGCCTTCACCGTCGGCTTCCTCGCCCAGGCCGTGCTTGCGCTGGCAATCTTCAAGGTGCTCTAGAAATCGGGTCTCTTAGGGATCAGGCCCTGCGTACGACGAGGTTCAGCATGTTGGCTGGCGTCTCGTCGAAACTCTGGATCACGTTGGTGTCCGACGACAGCGTGATCCACGAACCTGCGCTGGCGTAAGTCATCTCGAGCCACTCCCGCGAGACGTAGCTGTAGTAGCGCCCGAGGCTGTCGCGGCCATCGTCCTCACCCATCTTGTAGCTGGCGTAGAACACGCCTGATGGCTTGAGCGCACGGTGGATCTTTCCAAGGATGCCGGCGAGTTCGTCGCGTGGCACATGCAGCAGACAGGCGCTCGCCCAGACGCCGTCATAGGCCTCGTGCGCATCCAGCTGGTCGAACCGCATCGCCTCGACGGGATGACCAAGCCGGCGCGAGGCGATCTCGGCCATTTCGGGCGAGCCATCGGTCGCACGCACTGAAAAACCTTCGGCGAGCATCACTGCGGAATGATTGCCGGCACCGCAACCGAGCTCGAGGATCGCGCCTCCCGGCGGCTGCAGGGCGAGAAAGCCCCGCAACCGCGTCGATGCGGCCTTCGCCCAGCCGGCATAGACCTCGGCGTTCTGCCGGTAGAATTGCAAGGTCGCTTCGTCCACCGCAGTACCTCGTGTCATGGAAACAGCGCGATCTGCTCCAACCCCGCCGTCTCGGGCAGCCCGAACATCAGGTTCATGTTCTGGATCGCTTGCCCGGCCGAACCCTTCACCAGATTGTCGAGCGTGGAAATCACGATCGCCCGGTTCTTGATGCGGTCGGCGACGACGCCGATCTGCACATAATTGGAGCCGCGCACATTCTGGGTCTGCGGCAGCACGCCCTTCCTGGCGACATGCACGAAGGGCTCGTTGGCATAAGCCTGCTCCAGCGCGCTTCGCAGATCGTCCGGCGTCGCGCCGTTGAGCTTGACGTAGGAGGTGCAGAGTTCGCCGCGCGCCATCGGAATAAGATGCGGCGTGAAGTTGATCGTCACTGCGGAACCGGCGGCGACGCCGATCTCCTGCTCGATCTCGGGCGCGTGCCGGTGGGTGCCGACCGAATAGGGCGACAGCCCCTCGCCCGCCTCGCTGAACAACGTGTTCTGTTTCAGCCCGCGGCCGGCGCCGGTGACGCCCGATTTCGCGTCGATGACGATGTCGTCGACGTCGATCAGCTTGGCTTTCGCAAGCGGCACCAGCGCGAGCAGCGCCGCCGTGGGATAGCAGCCGGGACAGGCGACCAGCCGCGCCGACGTGATCTTCTCGCGATAGAATTCGGTGAGACCGTAGACCGCTTCGCCCTGCAGTTCGAGCGCCCGGTGCTCATGGCCGTACCACTGCGCATAGGTGCTCTTGTCCCGCAGCCTGAAATCGGCGGACATGTCGAGGACCTTGATTTTGGGATTTGCCTTGAGGACCGCGGCGATGATTTCCTGCGTGGTGCCGTGCGGCAGTCCGCAGAACACCGCATCGAGCTTGCTCCAGTCGACCTTTTCCCATTCCACGAGTTTCGGCAGGTCCAGCATGAAAAAATGCGGAAACACGTCGCCCATCGACTTGCCGGCATGGGTGTTGGCGGTGAGCGCGACGATCTCGGCATTCGGATGCCGGGCCAACAGGCGCACCGCATCGGCCCCGGTGTAACCGGAGGCGCCGAGAATGCCGATCTTCTTCGAGCTCATCACGCGTACCTTTCAGGCGTCATTTGATCGTCTTGCCGGGGTCGAAAGTCGCATCGTCGCTTCGTCCACCGGGCTGGCCTCCCGAGCAACGTTCGATCAGCTATTGTCGGCAAGGCCCAACATCAGCCGCATGTTCTGCACGGCCGCACCCGAGGCGCCCTTGCCGAGATTGTCGAGCCGGGCGACCAGTACCGCCTGGTGATATTTGTCGCTGGCGAAGACGTGGAGCTCGAGCGTGTTGGTCTCGTTGAGCGCCTCCGGCTCGAGCTTGCCGCCCTTGGTCGCCTCGTTCTGGAGCGGCATCACCGAGACATATTTCGAGCCGGCGTAACGCTTGGCCAGCGCGGCCTGAAGGTCCGCACCGCTGGGCTTGCCGGGCAGCGCGTCGAGCTGGAGCGGCACCGAGACCAGCATGCCCTGCCGGTAGTTGGCGACCGAGGGAATGAAGATCGGCCGCCGCGTCAGTTTCGAATAGAGCTGCATCTCCGGCAGATGCTTGTGCTCGAAGCCGAGGCCGTAGAGCTCGAAGGACGGCGCGCTGCCGTCTTCGAAGCTCGCGATCATCGACTTGCCGCCGCCGGAATAGCCGCTCACCGCGTTGACGGCGACGGGATAATCGGGCGGCAACAGACCGGCATCGACGATCGGCCGCAGCAGCGCGATCGCACCGGTCGGATAGCAACCGGGATTGGAGACCTTCTTCGCGGCCTTGATCTTGCCGGCCTGGTCCGGCGTCAGCTCCGGAAAGCCGTAGGCCCAGTCGGGCGCGACCCGGTAGGCGGTGGAAGCGTCCAGCACCTTCGGCCCTGCGGTGCCCATGCTGTCGACCAGCGCCACTGTTTCCTTCGCGGCATCGTCAGGCAGGCAGAGGATGACGAGATCCACCTCCTCCATCAGCGCCTTCTTGGCCGCGGGATCCTTGCGTTTGTCGTCGGAAATCGTCTTCACGGTGACGTCGCTCTGGAGCTTCAGCCGCTCGTTGATGCCGAGCCCGGTGGTGCCGGAGCCGCCGTCGACGAAGACGGTGGCGGGCTTCTTGGCCGCGCCGGTGGTCGGGGCCTTGGTGGTTTCGGTGAGGCTCATGGCGCGCTCCTTTCGAGCATGTTGGTTTCGTTCGCGAAGGCCTCCGGCCTCACGTCCTGCATCAATTGTGCAATCTCTCTGGCGTCGGCTTCGGGTTGCGCACCGAGCGCGTTGGCGATCGCGGTGTAGTCGGCGTCCGATTTGTGCTGGTTGAGCTTGAAGCTGCCTTCGACCTCTTCAACCGTCATGACCAGACCCACGATCCCCTTCTTCAACGCTTCCAGCCGGCCTGCCGTCATCTTCGCCGATGTCCACGGCGCTTTCGGCAACAGCCAGCTCTCGAACTTGTCGCTCAGCGTGTCGATCTGCACCGCCAGCTGATCGTCCGACAAGAGGCGCACCGGCCCGCTCAGATGCACCGACTGGTAGAGCCAGGTCGGCACCTGATCCGGCGAGACGTACCAGTCGGGCGATACATAGGCATCGGGGCCGTTGACCGCGAGCAGCCAGGAGGTCGCGCCGTCCGCCAGCTTTAGCAGCGGATTGTGACGGGCGACATGAAAGGCGGCCTGCGGCGTGCCGTCAGCGGCGTAAGTCAGGTAGAACGGCAGCGGCGAGGCGACCGGCTTGTGGCCGTCGAAGGCGCACATCGTGCCGAAGCCGCGCTCCTCGGCGAATTTCAGGCTCGCGGCGCGGTCCTGCTTGAAAAAGGGTGGCGTGTACATCGTGGTCTCCTGCTGGGCCTCCTCGGGGGGGCCGCCGGATCAGATCGCGCTGACAGGAGAGAGAATGCCGCGGATCGGATCCAGCGGCAAAGACGATGATCTCAAACGCGATCGACCGCCCAAACCGCTAAAGAGCGGCGGCGGCGACGGGCGAACAGGATGGTCGCGGCGTTGATCATGGCGCGCGGCTATAAGGCCAGCGGGTTCCAGGGTCAAGTCCAAATCGATGGGGCGCGACGGCTGCCGCACCACGTGACGGCAGGATGCCGCCCCCGTGACGGCAGGATGCCGCACGGGTGTCATCGGGTCGCAGCGGAATTTCTCCTAAGCTTGGGGGTTCCCGAGAAAGAAAGGCGCCACAACCCCGCCGGTCCGCGCCTTTCGTTCGCAACCCAGCCCCAGGACATCGCCATGACCGAGATCACCCGTCGCGCAACGCTAGCCGGCGCCGCCGCCTCGGCGCTCCTGCCCTTCGTGAAGACCTCGCCCGCGAGCGCCGCCGCGCCCCCGGCCGCGACCCAGAATGCGAGCTTCTACCGCTACAATGTCGGCACCCACCAGATCACCGTGGTCTGCGACGGCGTCGCGACCGTCAACCTGACGGACAATTACGCGGCCGGCGCCAGCAAGGACGACATCAACAAGATCTTCGCCGAGAACCATCTGCCGACCGACAAGGTCACCCACACCTTCAATCCGGTCGTCGTCAACACCGGGCCGAAGCTCGTCGTGATCGATACCGGTCTCGGGCCCGACCAGTTCACGCAGACCAAGGGCAAGGTCGGCCAGTTCCACAACAACCTTGCGGCGGCCAGCATCGACCGCGCGGCAGTCGACGCCGTCATCATCTCGCACTTCCACGGCGACCACATCAACGGCCTGCTCGCGGCCGAGAACAAGCCGGCCTTCCCCAACGCCGAGATCATGGTTCCGGCAGTGGAATGGAAGTTCTGGATGGACGACGGCGAGATGAGCAAGGGGACCGGCAATCCGATCCTCGAAAGCAACTTCAAGAACATCCGCCGCGTGTTCGATGCGCTCGGTCGCAAGGTCACGCAATACGAGTCCGGCAAGGAAGTCGCGCCAGGCATCACCTCGGTGGCGAGCCCGGGCCACACGCCGGGACACAACTCCTTCATCGTCGCGTCCGGCGCGGAAAAGGTACTTGTACAGGTCGACATCACCGCAGGCGCAGCGTTCCTGTTCGTGAAGCACCCCGAATGGAACATCGCCTCCGACGTCGACAAACCGCTGGCGCAACAGACGCGGCGCAAGCTCTACGACATGGCGATTGCCGAGAAGATGCCGATCCAGGCCTTCCATGCCGCCTTCCCAGGTCTCGTCCGCGTCGAGAAGGAGAAGGATGGTTCGGGCTATCGCTGGATTCCGTCGATCTGGAACGCCTCGCTCTAGGCTCTGCCGTATGCGCTGACCGGGCGGCCGAGCTGCCCGGTCAGATCACGCGCCAGATCCATTCCATGATCTTCGCGATCACGTCGCCGAACAGCAACAGCGCCGCGGACCAGACCAGTGCCGAGATGAAATTGGCGGCCTGAAAACTCCAATAGGGCATCTCGAAAATGCCGGCTGCGAGCGGCACCGAGGCGCGCAAGGGGCCGAAGAAGCGGCCGATGAAGATGCTGGGCACGCCCCAGCTCCGCACGAAGGCTTCGCCCCTGGGCAGCAGCTCCGGATAGCGCGAGAGCGGCCACATCTGCGCGACCTGCTCCTTGTAGCGATAGCCGAACCAGTAGGAGACCCAGTCGCCGAGCGCAGCACCGATGCCGCCGGCGATCCAGACCGGATAGAAGCTGATGCCGCTGGCCCCGATCAGCGCGCCGATCGCAACCAGCGCCCCCCAGGCCGGGATCAGCAGCGAGATGAAGGCCAGCGACTCCCCGAAGGCGAGCAGGAACACGATCGGGGCCGCCCAAGCCTGGTGAGCGCGCACGAAATCGGCCAGCGCGTGCGCGTACTGCTCCATTCCAGATTGCCTTCCCGCCCCGTCACGGTCCTGTCAGATAAAAGGACTGGTAAGCCAAGGACTTGTGTGACATCAAGTCACAAAGCCGGGCCTGAGCCGGGCCCAGGTGTCAAATTGCCGGGAATTGGTGGGGCCTGCGGCGTAAAATCGCCGGGATTGGCTCCCACCCACACCCGCCGGGCGGACCTGCGGTGACCTTTGCAGGCCAGCCGTGGCATAGTCGGCCCAACCGATTCGCCGCCATCGCGGCCATCAAAGTGCATCAAAATATATGTCCAAGCAGTTGAAGCCAAAAGCAAAAGACGATTTTTTCGGCGGCGATGAGCCGAAGTCGCGCGCGCCCGCCAAGGCGGCCTCGCGCGGGACCGGCGGCGAAGCCGACTACACTGCGGCCGATATCGAGGTGCTCGAAGGCCTGGAACCGGTGCGCCGCCGGCCCGGCATGTATATCGGCGGCACCGACGAGAAGGCGCTGCATCACCTCTTCGCCGAAGTCATCGACAACTCGATGGACGAGGCGCTGGCCGGGCACGCGACCTTCATCGGAGTCGAGCTCAGCGCCGACGGGTTCCTGACCGTCACCGACAACGGCCGCGGCATCCCGATCGATCCGCATCCGAAGTTCCCGAAGAAGTCGGCGCTCGAAGTCATCATGTGCACGCTGCACTCGGGTGGCAAATTCGACTCCAAGGTCTACGAGACTTCCGGCGGTCTGCACGGTGTCGGCATCTCCGTGGTGAACGCCCTCTCCTCGCTGCTCGAGGTCGAGGTCGCACGCAGCCAGAAACTCTACCGCATGACATTCGAGCGCGGGCACCCGAAGGGTAAGCTCGAGGATCTCGGCAAGATCAACAACCGCCGCGGCACCCGCGTGCGCTTCAAGCCCGACACCGACATCTTCGGCGCCAAGGCCGCATTCAAGCCGCAGCGCCTGTTCAAGATGACGCGCTCGAAGGCGTATCTGTTCGGCGGCGTCGAGATCCGCTGGAATTGCGCACCCGAGCTCTTGAAGGGCGTCGAGGATGTGCCGGCGGAAGCGACCTTCCACTTCCCCGGCGGCCTCAAGGATTACCTCGCCGCTGCGATCCACGCCGACACCTTGGTGCATCCCGACATCTTCTCGGGCAAATCGGGCCGCAACGGCGCGCATGGCGCCTGCGAATGGGCTGTCGCCTGGACCGCGGATGCCGACGGCTTCCTGTCGTCCTACACCAACACCGTGCCGACGCCCGATGGCGGCACGCACGAATCCGGCCTGCGCAGCGCGCTGCTGCGCGGCCTGAAGGATCACGCCGAGCGCGTCGGTCAGGGCAAGCGCGCGTCATCCATTACGTCGGAAGACGTCATGGTGGGCGCGGCCGTGATGCTGTCGGTGTTCGTGCGCGAGCCTGAATTCCAGGGCCAGACCAAGGATCGTCTCGCCACCGCCGAAGCGCAGCGCATCGTCGAACAGGCGATGAAGGATCCGTTCGACCACTGGCTATCGGGTAATCCGAACATGGCCAACCGACTGCTCGACTTCGTGATCGACCGCGCCGAGGAGCGGCTGCGCCGCCGCCAGGAAAAGGAAACGGCACGCAAGACCGCCGGCAAGAAGCTGCGCCTGCCCGGCAAGCTCGCCGACTGCACCGATGCCGGCACCGAGGGCTCCGAGCTCTTCATCGTCGAGGGTGACTCGGCAGGCGGCAGCGCCAAGCAGGCCCGTGATCGCAAGACGCAAGCGGTGCTGCCGCTGCGCGGCAAGATCCTCAACGTCGCCTCGGCCGGCAAGGACAAGCTGACGGCGAACGCGCAGATCTCCGACCTCGTGCAAGCGATCGGCTGCGGCCAGCTTTTGCAATATCGCGAAGAGGATCTGCGCTATCAGCGCATCATCATCATGACCGACGCCGACGTCGACGGCGCCCACATCGCCTCGCTCCTGATCACCTTCTTCTACCGGCAGATGCCGCGGCTGATCGACGAGGGCCACCTCTTCCTCGCGGTGCCGCCGCTCTACAAGCTGACCCATGGCTCGAAGTCCGTCTACGCGCGCGACGACAAGCACAAGGAGACGCTGCTCAAGAGCGAGTTCAACGCCAACGCCAAGGTCGAGGTGAACCGCTTCAAAGGTCTCGGTGAGATGATGCCGGCGCAGCTCAAGGAAACCACCATGGATCCGCGCAAGCGGACGCTACTCAAGGTGGTGCTGCTCGCCGACGACCGCGACACCACGGCGGATTCGGTGGAGCGCCTGATGGGCACCAAGGCCGAGGCGCGCTTCGCGTTCATCTCGGACAAGGCGGAGTTTGCGAGCGAGGAGCTGCTCGACGTCTGAGGCAGTCTTCCGACGTCACGCACAAAGTCCCGGCCTCGGCCGGGGCTTTTTTGTTTGCGGCTGCTCGCGGAGGCGCCCGACCAGACCGCGTCCGCTACCCGACTCATCTTTGGGCGGAACGACTCGGCCAACGACTCACCGGCGCCAAGGCTGAGGCAGGATTGCTACCATTTCGGACAGAGCCGGATTTGCTAACGAGAAGTTACCGGAATTCGATCTTCGGAAAACGACGCAACACATTGTAATAATAGAGCTATTTTTGATTTCGGCGATCACGCCCGGAATCCTCGCCGAGCGGCGTTTCCCGGCGACTGTGCCTGTCCGGCAACAGCATTTCGGTGGAAAGCGGCTATAGTCCGGGCATCAGATCACTCGGACTTCAGTGCGCTCGCGCCTGCCGGACAGACCAAAGCTTGGGGATTTTAAGATGAAGAAGATTTTGCTCGCACTCACCGCGGTTGCCGCGATGACCGGCTCGGCGTCGGCGGCCGATCTGGCTGCCCGTCCCTACGTGAAGGCCCCGCTTCCGGCGCCCGTCGCCAACTGGACCGGCTTCTACATCTTCGGCGGTGGTGGTGGTGGCCTCTCGAACTCCGATCAGTCCGTCCAGACCACGGTCGGCGCGGTTCCGCTGACGATCGGCCAGCGCCAGGGTGGCTCGGGCTGGTTCGGCACCGTCGGTCTCGGCTACGACTGGCAGTTCAACAGCACTTGGGTCGCCGGCGTGTTCGCTGACGGTCAGTTCGGCAGCATCCGTGGCACGGTTCAGGATCCCTTCTTCGGCATCACCGGCTCGCAGAAGCTGGAAGACTCCTGGGCCGCTGGTGTGCGCCTCGGCTATCTGGTTGCTCCGAACGTTCTCTCCTACGTCAACGGCGGTTATTCCGGCGCTCACTTCGGCCAGACCAACTTCCTGACGCTGGCCGGCGTTCCCGCTGGTGCCCACCTCAACAGCTACAACCGCAATGGTTGGTTCGTTGGCGGCGGCGTCGAGAACAGCCTGAACATCTTCGGCATCTCTTCGCCCGGCTGGTTCATGAAGACCGAATATCGTTCGGCCTTCTACAACGCCAAGACCCAGGACGAACTGATCGACGGCACCAACCTCCCGACCGGCAACAGCATCCGCGCCAACAGCTGGAACCAGACGATCTCGACCTCGCTGGTCTACCGCTTCAACTGGACCGGTCCGGTCGTCGCGAAGTACTGATCTGATCTGAAATTCAGACGTCAAAGCCCCGGCATTGTCCGGGGCTTTTTCGTTGCGGCTTCTGTTTTGCGGAGTTCAAGGCTCGAACATCGAGAGCTCCGGTGCGCGGTGCCCCAGCGGGTCGTGCCAGTCCGGAGGCGTCGCCTCAAGCTCTGCGTTCCCAATTCATATGTACCTGACCGGCAACAGCTTTTTGGCTGGAACCGCCTATAGCTTGGTCATCCGATGACTCGAAGTTCAGCGCGCGCGCCGAACAGACCAAGGTTGGGATTTAATCATGAAGAAGTTTTTGCTCGCTCTGACGGCATTGGCGGCGATGACCGGTTCGGCCGCGGCGGCTGACCTTGGGGCCCGCCCCTATGTGAAGGCTCTGGCGCCCGCGCCCGTCCAAAGCTGGACCGGCTTCTACATCTTCGGCGGCGGCGGCGGCGGTCTGTGGTCCGCTGACAGCAACATCCAGAGCACTGGTGTTGCTGGAGGGTTCGGTGCCTTCGGACCTGCTGGCACTGCGATAACCCGCGATACGCGCCTGGGCGGCAGCGGCTGGTTTGGAACCGTCGGCGCCGGTTACGATTGGCAATTCAACGGCCGCTGGGTGGCCGGCGTCTTTGCTGACGGACAGTTCGGTGACATCAGTGGCTCGCTGACCGACCCCGCCTTCTGGCAAACTGAAGGCCGCCAAAAGCTCCGCACCAGCTACACGGCCGGCGCGCGGTTAGGCTATCTCGTTGCGCCCAATGTCCTGTCCTACGTCAACGCCGGTTACTCGGGTTCGGAATGGTCAGGCACGTCTCAGACGTTTCTGGGTGTGGGACCGGGCGCCAGTACCGCGACGCAGACGACCACTGGCTCCTTCCACCGCGATGGCTTTTTCGTTGGCGGTGGCGTCGAGAACAACCTCGACATTTTCGGAATTGCTGCGCCCGGCTGGTTCATGAAAACCGAATACCGTTCGGCGTACTATGACCGCATTTCCCGGCCCACGACGTTTGCTCCGGGTAATAATTTCGGCGCGCCGGCAGTGGGTCTGACGGGCACCGCAATTACCTTCAAGCCCTGGGTCCAGACCATCAGCACGTCGCTGGTCTACCGCTTCAACTGAAGCGCCCCAACTCCTGAACAAGTCCTGATCCAGCCTGGATATCATACGTCAAAGCCCCCGGCATCGTCCGGGGCTTTTTCGTTGTCGGATTGTCAGCGGCTGACGCTCGCCTTCAGAGATCGGTACGCCTCTCCAAGCCGGTTCTCGATCCCCGCCCAGTCGGCCTCGGTGATCGCCTCGCCCCGCGCATCGCGAAACGGCATGGCCTCCGCCCGCGCAATGCCGAACTGCCTGATGCCAGAATCGTCCGCGCTCTTGCCGTAGGTCAGCGCCGCCACGCGTGCGATGGTGAGGCCATAGTCGCGCGGGTCCGCCGCCTCGCGCCGCGCCTGCCACCAGTCAAGCTCGAGACGGGCGGCCTCGTGCGCGTCGCCGATGCAAAATCCCGGTAGTATCCAACGAGCGCTGGCAGGGCCGCATCGGCCTCCCGGCGTGACCGCGTCGGCTGGAACGTCCTGGCGGCCCCGGCGGCGCCGAGCGCGATCTGCAAGCTTCTTAGCGGCGAAAAGCCGAACTGCGTCCGCGTCGATTCGTAGAGATGATAGAACAGCGCGGCATGGCGCTTGTCGTAATAGTCGCGCCACATCGCGGTCTCGAGCCGCGCCATCTCGGCCGGATCGAACGCCCGCAGATCCGCAGGTCGCGGAATGACGGCATAGGCCGCCACCAGTGCGGCCGCAGCAGCGATGCCAAGGGTGCTACCAAGGATCATCTTCCGCACGGACATGGATCCTCCCAGCGGCCCTGCATCCGCAGCCATTGTATCCAAACCGAAGCTACGGCTAGTCTGGCGGGAAGTTTTCGTGACAAGCGGCGATCGTTGATGCCGTAGGCCACGACAGAAGCAAACCAACGGGGAGGAATGCATGCGCAGATTTCTGCTGATCGCAGGCCTGTTTGCCCTCGCCGTCGGGCTGCTCTGGATCGGACAGGGAACGGGCACCGTCGCCTGGCCGCGGTCGAGCTTCATGGTCAACCAGTTGCAATGGGCCGGCTATGGCGCAGCCATGGCCGGCTTCGGACTGGTCCTGATCTGGCAGAGCAACCAATAGAAGAAACCAGGGAATACAAATATGACATCCAACCGGTTCGATCTCCGCGGCAAAGTCGCGATCGTCACAGGGGGCAATGGCGGCATCGGTCTTGGCCTCGCCCACGGACTCGCCGACGCCGGCGCCGATATCGCCGTGGTCGCACGTAACGAAACCAAGTCGGCCGCTGCCGTTGCCGATCTCAGAGAGCGCGGCGTGAAGGCGATTGCCGTCACCACCGACGTCACCGACAAGGCGGCGGTCGCGGCCATGATCGACCGCGTCGTCAAGGAGCTCGGCCGGATCGACATCCTCATCAACAATGCCGGCATGAGCATCCGCAAGCCGCCGCACGAGCTCGAGCTCGACGAGTGGAACAAGGTGATCGACACCAACCTCACCAGCGCCTTCGTGTGCTCGAAGCTGGCCTATCCGGCGCTGAAGGCGTCGGGCAACGGCAAGGTGATCAATATCGGCTCGATGATGTCGATCTTCGGCGCGAGCTTCGCCACCGCCTATGCGGCAAGCAAGGGCGGCATCGTGCAGTACACGCGCGCGTGCGCCAATGCGTGGGCGCCCGACAACATCCAGGTCAACGCCATCCTGCCGGGTTGGATCGACACGGACCTGACGCGCGGCGCGCGGCAGCAGGTCTCGGGACTGCATGAGCGCGTGCTGGCGCGCACGCCCGCGGGACGCTGGGGCGATATCGACGACTTCGCCGGCATCGCCGTGTTCCTCGCCTCGTCCGCCTCGAACTTCGTCACGGGCACTGCGATCCCCGTCGACGGTGGATTCTCCGTGATGGCGTAAGCTCGGCCGTGGCCGACGAAAAAGCCCCGGCAGATGCCGGGGCTTTGAAAGCTTTCACGTTCGAAGAGATCATTATTTTGCGACAACCGCCGAGGGACCGAAGCGGTAGTTCACACCGACGCGCACCGCATCAACGACATGGCTGAAACGATACGTCGCGGAGTCCGCGGCGGCAGAAATAGGCAAGCGCTATTTACCAACTGCACCCTATTGCACCGTCACGGCCAGTTTCCAGAGATGATCATCCGCCAGGCCGACCCGCCCGTGGCGGCACCTACACGCGAATCGGCAGAAAAAAGCCCCGGACGGAGCCGGGGCTTTCAGTTGTTGGCAGTACTTTTTTAGCTTCGGTCGTTCGTTGACGTGCTCAGTAGCGCCCGATGACCGGTGCGTCGAACTTGTAGCTCGCGCGCACGACGGCCCACTGGATGTCGCGCGGCTTGGCATCGAAGGTGTAGTTACCCGAGGTGCCGCCGAGCTGATAGGTCTGGCTGCCGAAGGCCGCGTAGTTGTATTCGAGGCCGACGATCCAATTGCGGGTGATGCCGTATTCCCAGCCGGCGCCCACGGTCCAGCCGTTGGCCCAATGGGTCTGACCGCCCGATCCCGTCGAGGGCGCAACGGTGTCGCTGACGTTGAGACGGTTGTTCACGCCGGCATAGCCGCCCTTGATGTAGAACAAATTGTTCTGCACGGCGAAGCCCGCGCGGCCGACGACGGTCGCGAGCACGTTGGCACGCCAGGTGAAGATGTCGTCAGCGGCGCCGAAGGCGGTGTTGACGACCGTACCCTTGTTGTCGAGGCCGGAGATCGTGCCTTCCATGCCGAACACGTAGTTGTTGGCCTGCCAGTTGTAGCCGATCTGGGCGCCGCCCATGATGCCGGCGCCACGCTGACGATAGCCCTGGCCCGGAACGAGATCGCCGAACGGCGCGCCGGTCCCGTTATTGATGAACTGCTCGTTGGTCCATGCGCCACCGATATGGCCGCCGACATAGAAACCGGTCCAGTTGAACAGCGGCTCCGCATAGGCGGGCGCCTTCATGTAGCGTGCACCGAGATCGGCGGCTGAAGCAGCGCCGGTCGAAACCAGAGCGGTCGTGCAGGCGAAGGCGGCAATCAATTTGTTACGCATGGTACACCCCGTGTCCTTTGATGGATGCACGGTCACACGCAGGTCTTACTCAAATTTGAATCAAGAAAGTTAAGATGCCGGATTGGCAAGCGGCGCGACGTGAATCCGTTTGCGCTGTTGCACGCACGCAACGCGCGGTGCGCGATTTAACGCCGCGTTATCCCTACCGACCTCCTGCGCTACGATGCAGGCGCGGCCTTAGACTGCACGTGCTCGGGCCGCACGCCGAGCGCAATCAGGCGCGCCGGAAGACCCTGGAGCCATGGCAGCGCAGTGATCAGGCGCACGACCAGTGGCACCTTCAGCGGCCGATCACTGCCCTGCAGGGCGCCGCTGATGATGTTGTTCTGCACGATCATCTGCATGCGCTGCGTCATCCTCACCGGGAATTCGCGGCGCCGGCGCACGGCATCGAGTTCATTCTCGGTTGGGCAGCCCTGCCGAAGCTTGTCGGCCAGCAAATTGGCGGTCGCAACTGCGTCCTGCACGGCGAGATTGACGCCGACGCCGCCGACCGGCGACATCGCATGCGCGGCATCGCCGATGAGAAGCAGGCCCGGCCGCGTCCAGCGCGCCAGGCGGTTGATCGCGACGGTGAGCAGCTTGACGTCGTCAAAGCTCTTCACATCGGCGATGCCGGATCGAAGGATCGGCGCCATGCGCACGACGTCGTCGAGCAGCGCCTGCAATCCCCTCACCTTCACCGCCTCGTATTGCCCCTTCGCGATGACATAGGCGCACTGCCAATAGTCGCCGCGGTCGAACGTGACCATCATCTTTCCGGGCTCGACGCGCGCGAACAGGTTCTCGGTCTCGTCCGCCTTGCGGCCGACGCGGAACCACAGCACGTCCATCGGCGCGCCGATCTCCTCGACGCGGAGCCCCGCACGCTCGCGCACCGTCGAATGCCGGCCATCGCAGGCAACGGTGAGATCGGCTTCGATGTCGATCGGCCCATCCGGCGTCATCGCACGCACGCCGGCGACGGTCTCGCCGCGGCGGATCAGATCGACGGCTTCCGTATTCATCATCATCTTGAGCGAGGCGAAGCGCTGGCCGGCCTCGCGCAGGAAATTCAGGAAGTCCCATTGCGGCATGAAGGCAATGAACGGGTACTTGGTGCGCAGCCGGCGGAGATCGGCAATCCGCACGGGCGTCCCGCCAAACAGGCCGTCCATCATCTGCAGGCGCTGGTGCGGCAGCTTCAGGAACCCATCGATCAGGCCGAGCTCGTCCATCACCTGGAGCGTCGAGGGATGCACGGTGTCGCCGCGAAAGTCGCGGAAGAAATCCGCATGCTTCTCCAGCACCACGACATCGATGCCGGCGCGTCCCAGGAGATAGCCGAGCATCATGCCGGCCGGCCCGCCGCCGACGATGCAACATCGGGCTCTCACGGAGTGACGCACGGTGTGCTCTGGGGTATCAGATTCCGTCATCAACTCCTCGCTTACAACTTTAGTATTCTGTGCGGTGCAACAAGCCGGAATTGGTTTGCCGCAATGCCGAATGGCCGGTAGCGTTGCTGATAATTTCGATTGATTTCAGGAAGATCCCGCGTTGCGCACCATACTGATAGTGCTTGGCATCTGGCTGCTGATCAACGTGCTTTTCGTCGTGATCATGCTGCCGCCGCGCAAGCCGCGGAAGCCGGATCCTCAGGAGGCGGGCACGCTCGCGCCGGCACGGATCGACCAGAACGGCTATCCGTTCGAGGAACAGGAGAAGGTCCTGCTTCGCCATGTCGTCATCTCGATCGCCATGGGGACGTTCTTCTCGCTTGCGCCGCCCTTGATGGAAGCGATCGACGCCATCAAGCGCTACATCGGGAAGCGTCGCGGCTAGTTTCCCGCGCCAACTGCGCTCGCCGCCCAACAATGGAACCGCAGACCGCTCAGTTGTTGTTGCGGTTCGCGGCCCGAAAACTCTTGATTTCCGACACGCTGCCGTCGCGGTAGGTCAGTTCCACCGAGACGAACTGCGTCGCCGGGGCAAGCTTCATGTAGAGCGGCATGCCGGCGCTGATCGCGCTGGGATCGCGCATGTCGCAGCCCGGCATCTTCAACACCTGGTTCGGAACGGCGGTGTCGATGCCGATGCGCACCTCGCGGATGGCGCAACGGTAGGACACGAGGTGCGTGTAATAGACGAGCAGCCCGTTGAACTCGCGGAACGACAGCCAGCTCGTCGCGGTCATGTCGAGAATCTTGCGCTGGTCGCGGATCAGCGCGGCCTCGGGATCGAACCTGATCGGGAATGGCCCCTGCATGTCGCCGGACTGATCGACATAGCGGACCTCGATGGTGCCGGCCTGCGCATCCGGCGGCAATTCGATCGACGGGTTCGGCATCCGCTTGCGCGTGCGCGGATCGAGCGTGTCGATGAAGCCGGTCTCGCGGAAATCGCCATTGCCGGCCATGCGCCAGGAAATGCCGAGCGTCGGGTCGGCGAAGGAGAACACCACGCTCCAGCCGCCATTGTGCCGCGAGAAGCTGGCGATCGGCGCGTTGGTGGTTTCTTCCTTCGGCACGCGCGGTACCGACACCGGCGGGAGAGCCGCGAGCTTCTGCGGCGGCGGATCGGCCGGGCGCGCAGCGGCGGTGGCGTCCTTGGCAACGCCGCTGAGGAAGACGTCGTCGACCATCTGGTCGAAATAGACCGGCACCTGTCTGTGCTTGACGGTGTCGGCCATCTCGCTGACGAGACGGCGGGTCCGCTGCGCCACCTGCACCAGGTTCTCGCCGGGCTGGAGAAGCTCCTTGGCGAAGGTGCGTGTGAACACCGAATTGGGATTGGCGTCGTCGTTGGAGAGACGATCGAGCGCGGTCTGGCGGGGACCCGCGGAGAACACAGAGAACACGCCTTCGGGCAGCTGCACCATCGGCGCGAGGCCGCCGCCGCCGGCGACCGCGCGGGTGCCTTTGCGCTCGAACGGGTTGTTGCGGCAGGCGTCGAACACGAGGATCGACGTCCGCGCCTTCTTGTTCTGAAGGCGCTCGACGATGCGGTCGGCCAGGATGGAAGCGTCGCGCACCAGCTCTTCCTGCCCTTCGGTCGCCGCCGGTACGTCAGTCGGCAGCAGGTAGTTCTGGCCCGCGATCTCGAAGCCGTGGCCGGCGTAGAAGAAGAATGCGGTGTCGCCGGGCTCGATCGTCCTGTCGAAGGCGAGCAGCGTCTCGGAGAATTGCTGCCGGCTCTGGTTCTCGGCGACCATCACCGAGAAGCCGAGCTGCTTCAGCGTATCGCCCATGGTGCGGGCGTCGTTGACCGCCTTGAGGAGCTTGGGGACGTTCCTGTAGTCGTTGTTGCCGACGACGAGCGCAACGCGTTTCTCGGCTTGTGCGGGCAGCGCGAAGCCGCTCAGGCTCACCGCAAGGCCAAGGGCCGCCAGAATTCTGAAAACCCGACGCGTCATCGTAAAATTCCCGTTGCGGAACGGCGCTCCGCCGGCCCCCTCGAACAGCGATTCATTGGAACCCTCTGCCGTTGATGATAGTCGGTCCAGCCATATCGACGGTTCAACGCGCAGAGCCCACGGGTTCCGTCATCAGGACTATGGCAGATTCCTCCGGAATCTGCTTTTTCTAGGCAGCTGCGCGCTGCAAGCGGGGGCTGCCGTGTATCGATGGTGTACTGACGAGGTCGAGCCGCATGACCGGTTCGACTATTGGCGCGAGGTCCGGTCCAAGGGCCTGTTCGGCGTCACCGCTGAACTCGAGCGCGAACGCCGCGCGGACTTCTACGGCGAATTCTCGCTGCGCCAGCTCGGCGGCGGTGGCCTCGTCGAGCTGAAGGCGTCGCACTACACGGTCGAGCGCAGCAACTCCGACATCGCCTACGCGCCCGGCGACAGCATCTGCGTCTATCAGCAGCTCGGCAGCGGCGGCTGGTTCGGCGGCATGCGCACCGGTGACTTTGCGATCGCCAACGGCAGCTTTGCCACCAGCCATACCGACCAGCCTTATCGCACCGCGCCGCTCGGCGCAGGCGGCTTCCACCTGCGCATCCTGAAGATCCCCGTGAGCAGGCTCTCCACGCAGGACAGGCGCATGCGCGAGCTTGCGCCCCGGACCTTCAGCGATCCCGGCCTGGCGCCCCTGCTCGGCGCCTGCTTCGCCGACCTCGATGAGGCCGCCGCAGGCGATAACGGCGCCACTGATGCGACCTCAGTCGCCCAGACCTCCTTGGATCAGGCCTCCTTGGATCAAGCCTCGCTCGTCCAGGCCTTGGCCCATCTGGCGCTGATCGAGCGCGGCATCGTGCGGCCCGGCAGCCGCCGTGGGCAGGCCGCGCTACGGACCGCCCGGCTCTCGCAGGCGCGGCGCCTGATCGCGCGCCATCTGCAAGACCCCGGTCTGGCGCCGACGATGGTGGCCGACCAGCTCGGCGTGTCCGTGCGTCACCTGCACATGCTGTTCGAAGCCGCGGCGAAGAGCTTTTCGCAGACCGTGACGGACGAACGCCTGAAACAGAGCCGCCGCCTGATGCGCGAGGCGCCGGACCGGCTGATCGCTGATATCGCGACCTCCTGCGGCTTCGAGAGCCTGGCGACCTATTACCGGGTCTTCAACGCCGCCTACGGAATGGCCCCCGGCGATTTCCGGGCCCGGGGCCCGGAAGGGCGTTAGCCGTCCCTCCGGCAGCTATCGCCCGGTTAACGGTGGAGGCGGAAAAGCCCAACCGGGCCCGCTATTTGAGCAAAAACCTCAGGTTTTTTAGGGTCTTCCCGCGCCCGCTCCATTGACTTTGGCCGATTCCCGCCTATGTTCCGGGGCGACGCGGCTCAGATCGAAGACCGATTCTTGAGCCTTGCGCTTTGTTCGCGTGAGTCAGCACCCCCAGCTTCTTTGAGAGCGCGCCGTTTCGGGGTGGAACGCGACAGCCTTAATTACCCTCGATTCCGAACGGCGGTTTCGACCAGAGGCTCAATGTCCTTTTCAAATCTCGGACTGTCCGAAAAAGTCCTCGCCGCAGTGGCGGCCACCGGTTACACCACCCCCACCCCCATTCAGGAACAGGCGATCCCCCACGTCCTCGCACGCAAGGATGTGCTCGGCATCGCCCAGACCGGCACCGGCAAGACCGCGGCCTTCGTGCTGCCGATGCTCACCATCCTCGAAAAGGGTCGCGCCCGCGCGCGCATGCCGCGCACGCTGATCCTGGAGCCTACCCGCGAACTCGCGGCGCAGGTGAAGGAAAACTTCGACCGCTACGGCGCCGGCCAGAAGCTCAACGTCGCCCTGCTGATCGGCGGCGTTTCCTTCGGCGACCAGGATGCCAAGCTGACGCGCGGCGTCGACGTGCTGATCGCCACCCCCGGCCGCCTGCTCGACCACACCGAGCGCGGCGGGCTCCTGCTCACCGGCGTGGAGCTGCTCGTCATCGACGAAGCCGACCGCATGCTGGACATGGGCTTCATTCCTGACATCGAGCGCGTCTGCAAGCTCGTCCCGTTCACGCGGCAAACCCTGTTCTTCACCGCGACCATGCCGCCGGAAATCCGGCGCATCACCGAGACCTTCCTGCATAATCCGCAGAAGGTCGAGGTCTCCAAGCCCGCCACCACCGCCGTGACCGTCACGCAGTGTCAGGTCCCGGCCGGGCGCGAGGCGCATGAGAAGCGTGAATTGCTGCGACGCCTGCTGCGCGAGGCCAAGGATCTCCAGAACGCGATCATCTTCTGCAATCGCAAGCGCGAGGTCGCCGTCGTTCACAAATCACTGCAAAAGCATGGTTTCAGCGTCGGCGCCCTGCATGGCGACATGGACCAGTCGGCCCGCACGGCGGCGCTCGAACAGTTCCGCAAGGGCGAACTGCCGCTGCTGGTCGCCTCCGATGTTGCCGCCCGCGGCCTCGACATCCCTGAGGTCAGCCACGTCTTCAATTTCGACGTCCCCCACCACCCCGACGACTATGTTCACCGCGTCGGCCGCACCGGCCGCGCCGGCCGCGCCGGCATGGCGATCTCGCTCGTGACGCCGCTCGACCAGAAGTCGATGGTGGCAATCGAGAAGCTGATCGGCCAGAGCATTCCGCGCGCCGAGGGCGATTTCGAAGTGCCCGCGGACGCAGGCGAGCAGAGCGCACGTTCGCGCGAACCGCGCGGGCGCGACCGTGAACGTTCCCGCGGCGGACGCGGCAAGCCGCAGCGTGGCCGCGATCGTGAGCGCAGCCACGAGCCCCGCGAACCGCGCGGCGAGGCGAGGCCTTCCGCAGAGACACAGCCCGCTCCTGAAGCGAGACCTGCACGTGAGCCGAGGCCCGCACGGGAGGCGAGGCCTCCGCGTGAAGCGAAGCAATCATCCGAGCCGCGCGGTGGATCGCGCCAGCAAGCCAATCCATCGCATGTGCCGTCGATCGGCCGCCCCGAGCCGCGCCGCCAGCGCGAGGCCGATACCGAGCCCGGCGATCACTCGCACCTTCCGGCGTTTCTGCTCCGGCCAGTGCGTTCTCCCGCCGGCGCTTGACGCGCCGGCGCGATTCAGGTTCGGTTGAGCAGAGCCGCTTCACACTTATTCTGATGCATTCGCGAACGTCTGTTTACAGAGCGTTCACGATCGTCCGTTAGCCTGCGAACATAATTTAAGTATTGCTGCGGTCGATGGCGCACCGACCGCTGTGGGGTATGTTCAGTGGTCAAGGTGCTCGACGACACGAACGCACGATGGCGTTCGCCGAAGTGGCTCTCGGTCAGATCCGCTCGCTTCGACAGACTGCAATTCCCCGCAATTACGAGATCTGGTACGTCTACGCCACCGGCTATAACGCTCCGCTCAACAAGATCATCAACGAGACGCTGGCGCGCCACGGCAAGCTGACCGAAGGCGATCTCGAGCAGATCTACGAGACCTATCTTTCCCACATCAAGACCACCGACCGCATCAACAAGGTCGGCGCACGCGTCATCGGCGAGATCGACGACGTGATGACGGTGCTGAGCGAAGCGCTCGGGATGACCGGCTCCTACGATGCCAGCCTGTCGGGCGCGACCGAGCAACTGTCGTCGGCCAAGAGCCGCGACCAGATCAAGTCGGTCGTCGAGACGCTGCTGCGTTCGACCAGCGAGATGCGCGAGACCAACAAGGCGCTGGAAGACCGGCTGACCCTGTCCAAGAACGAGATCAGCAATCTCCAGCAGAGCCTGGAGGCGATCCGCGCCGAGAGCCTGACCGATCCGCTGACGGGGTTGGGCAATCGCAAATATTTCGATCGCATGATCGGCATGGCCGTGCAGAGCGCGCTCGCCTCGGGCGAGCCGCTGTCGCTGCTGCTGTTCGACATCGATCATTTCAAATCGTTCAACGATTCCTACGGCCATCTCACCGGCGACCAAGTGTTGCGGCTGGTCGGCCTGTCCATGAAGCAGACCATCAAGGGACAGGACATCACCGCGCGCTATGGCGGCGAGGAATTCGCGGTCCTGCTGCCCAACACGGCGCTGCGCCAGGCCCTCACCGTTGCAGATCACATCCGCCGCGCCGTGATGGCGAAGGAATTGAAGAAAAAATCGACCGGCGAGATCCTCGGCCGCGTCACCATCTCCGTCGGCGTCTCCATGCTCAAGCAGGGCGACGACCCCGACGCGTTGATCGAGCGTGCGGATGCCTGCCTCTATGCCGCCAAGCGCAACGGGCGCAACCGGTGATCTGCGAGGCCGATCCGGAATTCGCGATCGAGTCGCACAGCCGGGTGGCCTGACGCCGAAGCAGCGCGCCGAAGAGACGGCCGGCGCTTGACATTCCAACCCGCCGAACGACATCTTCCCCGCCGCCCGACTGCGAGCGTCGAGAGGACTTGTCGTCTTGCCCAATCCCCATGACTTTCACACACCGCAGCCGTCGTACACCAGGGATGAACTGCTGAGATCGAGCGACGGCGGCTATTTCGGCCCGGGCAACGCGCAATTGCCGGCCCCGCCGATGCTCATGATGGATCGCATCACTGAGATCAGCCTGGACGGCGGCGAGTTCGGCAAGGGCCACATCGTCGGCGAGCTCGATATTGTGCCCGGCCACTGGTTCTTCGATTGCCACTATCGCGGTGACGCGATGATGCCGGGAAGCCTCGGCCTGGATGCGATGTGGCAGATGATCGGCTACTGGCTTGGCTGGTCGGGCTCACCGGGCAAGGGCCGCGCCATCGGCGTCGGCGAGGTCGAGGCTACGGGATTGGTCGCACCGGAGACGCGACGCGTGCGCTACGAGGTCGCCATGCGCATGGTCCGGCGCGGCAAGCTGGTGCTCGGAATTGCCGACGGTCGCGTGCTGGCCGACGGTGTCGGTGTCTTCATGGCCAAGGACATGAGGGTCGGACTGACCAAGGCGGTGGACTGAGGTCTCGTAGGGTGGGCAAAGGCGCGCAAGCGCCGTGCCCACCATCTCTCCAGCACCTTTATCCTGAACGGTGGGCACGCTTCCGCCTTCGCTCTACGAGCTACGGCGGACGAGTCGCTTTGCCCACCCTACGAACCGCCTTCTTGGCTGCCTGTTTCTTCGCCGGCGGCTTCTTCACGACCTTCTTCGGCGCCACCGCCTTCTTCCCCTTCGGCCGCTTCTTCACCTTGGCGCGCTGGGCGGCGGCTAGCGCTGCCCTCGCCCATTGCGCAAGCTCCTCGGAATCGTCGAACAGGCGCGCCGGCAGTTCCCAATAGGAATTCACCAGCACGGTTTTGGCGCGGGTCGAGTACTGGAACGGCTTCGAGCCTTCCGCTTCGAAGCCCGGGATGGTGACCTCGTCGGCGCGGAAGAACAGGCCCGCGCGCAAGGCGAGCGCGAAGTTGATGCCGTCGGCGGAGATGCCGTAGCCGGAGAACATTTTTCGGATGGTGACGGGGCCGAAATCGGCGAACAGGTCGCTCAGGAATTCGCGGTCCATGGCCAAGCTGTCTCCCCACGGTCGTCCCCGCGAACGCGGGGACCCATAACCACAGGGAGGAGTTTAGCGAAGACTACCAGCCAGGAAAGCTTGGTACTGATACCGAGCGTCATCTCCAGATCACGCGGTATGGGTCCCCGCGTTCGCGGGGACGACAGCGACTTACCCGTCGATCTTCGCGGGCCGCAGCTCGACCGATTCGCCGCAGCCGCAGGCGGAGACCTGGTTGGGGTTGTTGAAGACGAACTGGGCCTGCATCTTGTCGGCCTTGTAGTCCATCTCGGTGCCGAGCAGGAACAGCACGGCCTTGGGATCGACCAGGATCTTGACGCCCTTGTCCTCGACGACCTCGTCGGTCGGGCGGACATCATGGGCGTATTCGACCGTATAGGACTGGCCGGCACAGCCGCCGTTCTTCACGCCGACGCGCAGGCCCACGATCTCGGAATCGGCGCGGCTCGTCAGCTCGCTGATGCGCTGGGCGGCGGCATCGGTCAGCCGCATCACCTGCGGACGCGGGCGCCGCGGTTTCGGAGTGGATGCTGGTGTTGGGCCGGACGATATCTGTGTCATGTCAGTGATGTGGTCCGTTGCTGAGCGAATTCAATGCCAGAGTTACGCGTCACCACATATTGAGGACGAGACGGGCCTCGTCGCTCATGCGTTCCGGCGTCCATGCCGGCTCCCAGATCACCTTGACGTCGACCACGCCGACGCCGGGGACGCTGGCGACCGCGTTCTCGACCATGGTCGGTAGCTCGCCGGCGGCCGGGCAGTTCGGCGTCGTCAGCGTCATCTGGACGTCGACGGAACGGTCGTCCTTGATCTCGACATTGTAGATCAGGCCGAGCTCATAGATGTCGGCCGGGATTTCCGGGTCGAACACAGTTTTTAGGCCAGCGATGATCTCGGTGGTGAGACGCTCGGTCTCCTCCGGCGGCAACGCCGAATGGGTCTCCATCGGATTGGTTTTGATTTCGGCCGTGTCACTCATGAGAACAAATCCCGCGCCTTCAAAAGCGCCTGAGCCAGATGATCGACTTCTTCCCGCGTATTATACATGCCGAACGACGCCCGGCATGTGGCCGTCACGTTGAACCGCTCTAAAAGCGGCATCACGCAATGGGTGCCGGCGCGCACCGCGATGCCCTGGCGGTCGATCACGGTGGCGACGTCGTGGGCGTGTGCGCCCTTGAGCTCGAAGGAGATCACCGGGCCCTTGCCCCGGGCGGTGCCGATCAGCCGCAGCGAATTGATCTCGCGCAGCCGGTCCTGGGCATAGGTGGTGAGATCGTGCTCGTGGGCGGCGATGCGCTCCTTGCCGATCGAATTGACGTAGTCGATGGCCGCGCCGAGGCCCACGGCCTCGACGATCGCGGGCGTGCCGGCCTCGAACTTGTGCGGGGGATCGCCATAGGTGACGATGTCGCGCGAGACCTCGCGGATCATCTCGCCGCCGCCGTTATAGGGACGCATCGCGACGAGGTGGTCGTACTTGGCCCAGAGGATGCCGATGCCGGTCGGCCCATAGACCTTGTGGCCGGTAAAGACATAGAAATCGCAGCCGAGATCCTGGACGTCGACAGGCAGATGCACTGCGCCCTGGCTGCCGTCGACGAGCACGGGAATGCCGCGGGCGTGGGCGATTTTCACGACGTCCTTGATCGGCACAATGGTGCCAAGCGCGTTCGACATCTGCGTGATCGCGACCAGCTTGGTCTTCGACGTCAGCAGCTTCTCGAACTCGTCGATGAGGAAGTTACCCTCGTCGTCGACCGGCGCCCACTTGATCACGGCGCCATGGCGTTCCCTGAGGAAATGCCACGGCACGATGTTGGAGTGGTGCTCCATGATCGAGATGACGATCTCGTCGCCCTCTTTGATGTTCGGTTCGCCCCAGGACGACGCGACGAGGTTGATCGCCTCCGTCGCGTTGCGGGTGAAGATGACCTCTTCGGTCCGCGGCGCGTTGATGAACTGCGCAACCTTGCTGCGACCGCCCTCATAGGCCTCGGTGGCGGCATTGGCGAGGTAATGCAGGCCGCGATGCACGTTGGCGTATTCGGACGTATAGGCCTGCGTCATGCGGTCGAGCACGGCGCTCGGCTTCTGCGCCGAGGCGGCGTTGTCGAGATAGACCAGCGGCTTGCCGTAGACCTGCATGGCGAGCGCCGGAAAATCCTGGCGCACGCGTGCGACGTCGTAGGCACCGTTCTTGACTGCGGGATGCGTGCTCATTGGCGCCGCTCCAGCCAGCGCTCGGCGATACCGATCACGTGCTCGCGCAAACCGTCATCGGCGATCTGCTCGATCGCCTCACCCACGAAAGCCTGGATCAGCAGCGCCTGGGCCTGCTTCTCCGGGAGGCCGCGCGCCTTCAGGTAGAACAGCAGGCTGTCGTCGAGCGCGCCGGCAGTGGCGCCGTGGCCGCAGGAGACGTCATCGGCGAAGATCTCGAGCTCCGGCTTGTTGTCGGCCTCGGCTTCGTCCGAAAGCAGCAGCGCGCGGGTCATCATCTTGCCGTCGGTCTTCTGCGCGTCGGGACGGACGATGATGCGGCCCTGGAACACCGAATGGGCGCGATCGTCGATCACCGCGCGGAAGACCTCGCGGCTGACGCAGTTCGGCACGGCATGATCGACCACCAGCGTGGTGTCGCCGTGCTCGGTCTTCTGGAGCAGTTTCACGCCGTTGACGGAGAGGTCGCTGCCCTCGCCCGCCATCGTGATGAAGCCCTGGAGGCGGCTGACGGCAGCGCCAGTCGTCATGTTGAAGAAATTGAGCTTCGTGTTCGCGCCGACCGTGACGAACTGCGAGGTCACGTTCACTGCGTCGGGTGCATCGTCCAACAGGCGGATATGCGCGACGTCGGCATTGTCGCCGACCGAGAGGATGACGGCGTCGTAGACCTGGTAGGCCTTGGCACCGGCCGCAACAAAGCTCTCGATGATGGTGGCGCGAGCGCCGTTCCCGACCGCGATCCGCGAACGGCTGAAAGCCGACGCGGACGAAGCGGTCGCGATGTGGATGATCTGGATCGGCGCGGACAGCTGCGCACCGTCGGCGATCGACAACACGACGCCGTCGGTTGCCAGCGCCGCATTCAGCGCGATCACGGCATCGGTGGCCGCGGTCTTCAGGAGACCTGCGTCCTTCTCCAGCGCTTCCCGCAGCGTCTCGAGGCCCACCTCAGAGGCAAGCGCCTTGACGTCGGAGAGATCGGCCGCGAACACGCCGTCGACCAGCACCAGCTTGCGGGCGCCTTCGATCGCATGCGCCTTGACGGCATCCGCGGCACGCTTCAGCGCGGCCGCATCGGGGCTAGTCGCAAGCGGCAGCACCTCGCCGACCAGCGCACGCAGGTCGGTGTATTTCCATTCCTCGATCCGGCGATGCGGCAGGCCGAGACGCTCATAGGTCTCGAACGCCTCGCGGCGTACCGCGATCACAGAAGGCGGACCCGGCAGGCGGCCTTCGGCGCTGGCGAAGAGATCGCTCACCGCGCGGCCGTTTCCGGTCTTTGCCACAGCAACGTTCATCCTAAAATTCCTTACGCGGCATCCTCGAACTGGGCGTAGCCGGACGCTTCCAGCTCCAGCGCCAAGTCCTTGCCGCCGCTCTTCACGACACGGCCCTTCGACATCACGTGCACGACGTCGGGCACGATGTAGTTCAGCAGCCGCTGATAATGGGTGATGACGACCATCGCGCGCTTGGGCGAGCGCAGCGCGTTGACGCCGTCGGCCGCAATGCGCAGCGCGTCGATGTCGAGGCCGGAATCCATCTCGTCGAGGATGCACAGGCTCGGCTCGAACAGCGCCATCTGCAGCACCTCGTTGCGCTTCTTCTCACCGCCGGAGAAGCCGACATTGACGCCGCGCTTGAGCATGTCCTGCGGGATGTTCAGCGACTTCGAGACCTCGCGGACCTTCCTCAGGAAGTCCGGGGTCGAATATTCGCTTTCGCCGCGCGCCTTGCGCTGCGCGTTCAGTGCGGTGCGCAGGAAGGTCATGGTGGCGACGCCGGGAATCTCGACCGGATACTGGAACGCCAGGAACACGCCCTTCGCGGCGCGCTCGTTGGGATCCATCTCCAGCAGGTCCTCGCCCTTGAACAGGATCTGGCCGTCGGTGACCTCGTAGCCGGGCTTGCCGGCGATGACGTGGGAGAGCGTCGATTTGCCGGAGCCGTTCGGCCCCATGATCGCGTGAACCTCGCCCTCGTTCACGGTCAGCGTCAGCCCGTGGAGGATCTCACGCTCCTCGACACGAACCTTCAAATCCTTCACTTCAAGCAAAGCCATCTTGGTGTCCAGTCTATTCAAATGATGCATGGAGCGCCGTAGCGCACCGCGAGGGTCGGCGATTAGCCGACCGACCCTTCGAGCGAGATCGAGATCAGCTTCTGCGCTTCCACCGCGAATTCCATCGGCAGCTGCTGAAGCACGTCCTTGACGAAACCGTTGACGACGAGGCCGACGGCTTCTTCCTGGGTGAGGCCGCGCTGGATGCAATAGAACAGCACGTCCTCGGAGATCTTCGAGGTCGTCGCCTCGTGCTCGAACGTCGCCGAGGAGTTTTTGGCCTCGATATACGGCACGGTGTGCGCGCCGCATTTGTCACCGATCAACAGGGAATCGCACGCCGTGAAGTTGCGCGCGCCGGTCGCTTTCCGGTGCGCGGTGACGAGCCCGCGATAGGTGTTCTGCGACTTGCCGGCGGCGATGCCCTTCGAGATGATCCGGCTCGACGTGTTCTTGCCGAGGTGGATCATCTTGGTGCCCGAATCGACCTGCTGGAAACCGTTCGAGATCGCGATCGAGTAGAACTCACCGCTGGAATTGTCGCCACGCAGGATGCAGCTCGGGTACTTCCAGGTGATGGCGGAGCCGGTCTCGACCTGGGTCCAGGAAATCTTGGACCGATCGCCACGGCAGTCGCCACGCTTGGTGACGAAATTGTAGATGCCGCCCTTGCCTTCCGAATTGCCGGGATACCAGTTCTGCACCGTCGAGTATTTGATCTCGGCATCATCGTGCGCAACGAGCTCGACCACGGCGGCGTGCAGCTGGTTCTCGTCGCGCTGCGGCGCGGTGCAGCCTTCGAGATAGGAGACGTAGGAGCCCTTGTCGGCGATGATCAGCGTGCGCTCAAACTGGCCGGTGTTGCGCTCGTTGATGCGGAAATAGGTCGACAGCTCCATCGGGCAGCGCACGCCCGGCGGCACGTAGACGAACGAGCCATCGGAGAACACGGCCGAGTTCAGCGTCGCGTAGAAATTGTCCGAGGTCGGAACCACCGATCCCAGATATTTCTGCACCAGCTCGGGATGCTCGCGGATCGCCTCCGAGATCGGCATGAAGATCACGCCGGCCTTCTTCAGCTCGGCCTTGAAGGTCGTCGCAACCGAGACCGAATCGAACACCGCGTCGACCGCGATCTTGCGCCGGGCCGGATCCTGATCGCCGGGCTTCGGCTCGACGCCCTCGAGCATCGCGACTTCCCGCAGGGGAATGCCGAGCTTCTCGTAGGTCTTCAGAATTTCGGGGTCGATCTCGTCGAGCGAGGTGACCGTCTTCTTCGGCTTCGGCGCCGCGTAATAATAGAGGTCCTGGAAGTCGATCTTGGGATAGTCGACGCGCGCCCAGGTCGGCTCAGTCATGGTCAGCCAGCGCCGATAGGCCTCGAGCCGCCACTGGAGCATCCAGGCGGGTTCGTTCTTCTTCTCGGAGATGAACTTGACGGTCTCTTCCGACAGTCCCTTGGGGGCCTTGTCGGACTCGATCAGGGTTTCAAACCCATAACGATACTGATCGACGTCGATGCGCTTCACGCGCTCGACCGTCTCTTGCACGGCTGGCATTCTATCCTCCGCTCGCGGTTTCAAGGACCGCGGTGGATCACAAACTTGGACGAGTATTACGATGTTTTTCGGCAGAAAGCACGTGCTTAGAACCGTTCAAGCCGTGTTTCGTCGCTTAGGCTCTAAGTAGGGTATTACCAAGCTTTCGCCAAGCCTCTAACGCCCTGTTGATGTCATCTGGTTCCGTGGACCAGCCCAGACTGAGACGCACCGCTCCCTGGGCGACGGTGGCATCATACCCCATTGCCGACAGCACGTGAGACGGCTGCACTTTGCCTGATGAACAGGCAGAGCCCGAGGACACGGCCACGCCTTCGAGATCGAAGCCGATCACGGCGGTTTCGGCCTTCAGGCCGGGGGCAGTGAAAAGGATGGTATTTGGCAACCGCTCGATGTCATCCGAGAAGACCCTCGCGCCGGCGATCCCGCGGATACCATTTTCCAAGGAATCTCTAAGGGTTGCCATCCGCTCCGCATCCTCCGGCAGAGTCTGAAGGGCCGCTCTCACCGCTGCGCCGAAGCCGGCGATGCCAGCGACATTCTCGGTTCCCGCACGCCGGCTCAGCTCCTGTCCGCCGCCCCGCAACACGGGTTCCAGTCCAGCGATTCCCTCCGCCAGGACCAGTGCGCCGACACCCTTGGGTCCGCCGATCTTGTGCGCGGAAAAGGTCGCAAGGTCTGCGCCCATAGCCTTGATATCGAACGGGATTTTCCCCAGCGCCTGGATCGCATCGACGTGCAGGAGTCCGCCAGCCTCGTGGACGATCCCTGCGGCCTCTGCGATCGGCTGAATTGCGCCGGTCTCGTTGTTCGCAGCCATGATGGAGACCAGCGCCGGCGGGCCGTCACCGAGCAACGCCTTCAGATGGCCGAGGTCGATGACGCCGGCGCGTGTGACCGGGATCTGGCTGACCTTGTCCGCTGGGAACCGGCCGCCTGACAGCACCGAGGCATGCTCGACAGCCGAGACCAGCAGGCGTTCGACAGGACCGCCGGACGCCCCCCGCAGACCGGGCGACAGCGCCAACGCATTGGCCTCGGTTCCGGCTGAGGTGAAGACGACGTTCCGCGGCAATGCACCGACGGCCGCCGCGAGCGTGGCGCGGGCTTCCTCGACCAGCCGGCGAGCCTCGCGACCCTCGGCATGAACCGAGGACGGATTGCCGATCAGCTCCCAGGCTGCAAGCATCGCGGTCCGCGCTTCGGCGCGGAGCGGCGTGGTCGCATTCCAGTCGAGATAGACACGACTCGGCATGAGGTATCATGTTACTCCATGGATCAGGCTGGTGTGCCCGTCCTGGAGCCCGACATGGGCCCCCGTGGAGCGCTTGGCAACTCGATTCCGAATCCCCGTCGCGCAATGACGCCGCCATGACACGCTAACATCTTGAGCCCATTGCGGGATGTTCAAGATGCTTGCTTTTTGACCCTCGCCTCATGTTAGAACGCCCGCGTCAGTTCACCGCGCGCCGCTCGCGCACCATCCGAGGGCGCCGCTCCACTCTTCCATTCGCGGTTTGATCGGCACAGCAGTCGATGGAGTCCGCACAATCGGTTGATTGCTGAAGAGCGTCTTCAAGGGATCAATCAAGAGATCATCATGCCTGAAGTCATTTTCACCGGCCCTGCTGGCCGTCTCGAAGGCCGCTATCACCCGGCCAAGCAGAAGAACGCGCCGATCGCGATGATCCTGCATCCGCATCCGCAGTTTCACGGCACGATGAACCATCAGATCGTGTACCAGTGCTACTACGCCTTCGCGCATCGCGGCTTCTCGGTGCTGCGCTTCAACTTCCGCGGCGTCGGCCGCAGCCAGGGCTCGTTCGACCACGGCACCGGCGAATTGTCGGATGCGGCCGCAGCGCTCGACTGGGCGCAGACCATCAATCCCGAAGCACGCGCCTGCTGGGTCGCCGGCTTCTCCTTCGGCGCCTGGATCGGCATGCAGCTGTTGATGCGCCGTCCCGAGGTCGAGGGCTTCATCTCGATCGCGCCGCCGGCCAACCTTTACGACTTCTCGTTCCTGGCGCCCTGCCCGTCGTCGGGCCTGATCGTGCATGGCGAGAAGGATGCGGTGGTGCCGCCCAAGGACGTCAACACGCTGGTCGAGAAGCTGAAGACGCAGAAGGGCATCGTGATCGACCAGCAGGTCATCCCCGGCGCCAACCACTTCTTCGACGCCAAGCTCGAGCCGCTGATGGAAACCATCACGGCCTATCTCGATATGCGCCTCGCCAACGTGCGCTAAGGCCTCAAATGGGCTCCTTCGTCGCCTTGCTGCGTGCCGTCAATGTCGGCGGCACCGGCAAGCTGCCGATGAGCGAGCTCAAGGCCATGTGCGAGGAGCTCGGCTTCGCCGCCGTGCGCACCTATATTGCGAGCGGCAACGTCGTCTTCACGAGCCGCAAGTCGGAAGCTGCAATCAAGACCGCCCTCGAAAAGCGCCTGCACGCCTACGCCGGCGCGCCGGTCGGGGTGCTCGTGCGTAGCGCCGCCGAGATGGCGCAAGTCTCGGCCGACAATCCTTTTCCAAAGGCAGCGCCCAATCGCACCGTCGCGATCTTCCTCGACAGGGCGCCACCTGAAGACGCGCTTACCAGCATCCGCGGCCAGAACAACGAAGAGCTCCGCCTCGGCCGCCGCGAGATTTACGTGCACTATGGCGACGGCATGGGGACGTCGAAGCTCGTCATCCCCGCCGCCAAGACCGGCACCGCGCGCAACATGAATACCGTCGCAACGCTCGCGAAGATGGCCGCGGAGATCTAGGCCAGCTTGAGCGCGGCGATCCCGATCAGCACGAGCGCGATGCCGGCAAGCTTCATCGCGCTCAAGGTCTCGCCGAACAGCACGACGCCCAACAGGAAGGTGCCGGCCGCACCGATGCCGGTCCACACCGAATAGGCGACGCCGACCTCCAGCACCTGCAAAGCGCGTCCGAGCAGGAAGACGAAGGCGGCGAGCAGCACCAGCGAGGCGATGCTCCAGCCTGCCCGCGTGTAGCCTTCCGCATATTTCATCGAGATCGCCCAGCCGACATCAAGCGCACCGGCGATCACCAGCATCAGCCAGGCCATGGATTGCGACATTGGCGTGCGCTCAGGCCGCAAGCTTCAGCAGATGCGCGTCGTGGCGCACCAGGAAGGCACGCAGCAATTGCGGATAGTCGGCGCCGACTGCAGTGCGCACGCTTGGACGTTTCGCAAGCTCCGCGCGCCATGTGCGGACCTGCGGCAGATCGCTGAAGATGCCGTGCTCGGTCAATTCGTCGAACAGGTCGAAATAGCGGAAGATCGGGGCGAAGACCGCATCCACGAGGCTGAACGCATCACCTGCGAAGTAAGGCCCCGCACCGAGCGCGGCCTCCTCGCGCGCGAATTTCGCCGCAACCGCCTGGCGCTTGCCTTCGAACGTCGCCGGATCGGTCGTGGTCTCCAGACCCCAGAGGTCACCGAGGATCGCCGAGCCGAACTCCATCCAGGCGCGATGCTCGGCGCGCTTCAACGGATCCGCCGGATGCAGCTTGAGGCCTGCCTGCGTCTCCTCGATGTATTCGCAGATCACGTTGCTCTCGAACAGCGCGACCTCGCCCTTCTCCGTCGTCACCACCAGGACCGGCACCTTGCCGAGCGGCGAGAGTTTCAGAAACCAGTCGGGCTTGTTGGCAAGATCGATGTCGATCCGCTCGAACGGCACGCCCTTCTCGTTGAGCGCGATCACGGCACGCTGCACATAGGGGCAGAGCTTGTGGCTGATGAGTTTCAGTGAAGCGGTCATGGCAATGATCCCGGCGGTTTGATGCAACTGCATCCAATATAAATGCAATTGCATTCACTCGTCAAGATCGATGCATTTGCATCAACCGACCTTGGATCTTAAGGACAGGACCTCAGGGCCGCGCCATCACGCCGCCCGTCATCGGCATCGGCACCCCCGTCGTGGCCGGGTAGGACAGCGGCAGGCCCTTGAGGCCGCGGGCGGCAAGGAAGCCGAAGGCCTGCGCCTCGATGGCGTCGGAGGCCCAGCCGAGCGTCTCGGCGGCTTCGACGGTGGCCGAGCCCACCCGCTCCCGCAGCATCCGCAGCATGGTGAGGTTGCGGGCGCCGCCGCCGCAGACGATCCAGCTCCGCGGCCGGCGCGGCAGGAGCGAGATGATCCGGGCGATCGCGGCCGCGGTGAAGGCAGTCAGGGTCGCGGCGCCGTCGGCCGGCGGGACATCGCCGAGCTTCAGCGCGGCAAAGTCGTTGCGGTCGAGCGATTTCGGCGGCAGAGCCGCGAAGAACGGCAGTTCCAGTGCCCGCGCGATCCAGGTTTCGTCCGCCTTGCCGAGCGCTGCGAACTTTCCTTCCGCATCGAAGGCCTGGTTCATGGTGCGGTACATGAAATCGTCAAGCAGCGCGTTGCCCGGTCCGGTGTCGCAGGCGATCAGCGTGTCGTTGCCGTCGATATAGGTGATGTTGGAGACGCCGCCGATATTGACGACGACGATCGGCCCTTCGCGCTCCAGCGAATGGACGAGCGCCCGGTGGTAGACCGGCACGAACGGCGCGCCCTGCCCGCCGGCCTCGACGTCGGCGGCGCGGAAGTCGTGCATCACGGGGATATGGATCGCCCTGGCCAGCGCCGGCGCATCGCCGATCTGGACCGTAAGCCGCTTCTCGGGGCGATGCAGCACCGTCTGGCCGTGGAAGCCGACGATGTCGATGTCCTCCGGCTTCATCCGGTTCTGGGCGATGAAGGCGGCCACAGCCTCGGCATGGGCCAGCGTCACCGCGCGCTCGGCCTCGGCCAGAACGCCCGGGCGGGCGTCGCGTCGCGGCAGGTGCACGGCCTCGCTCAGCGCCTGGCGCAGCAGATTGCGCTCCGCCGGGCTGTAGGCCCGGTAACCGGACGGCCCGAACGCCTTCACTTGCTTTCCGTCGGTTTCGATCAGCGCGACGTCCACCCCGTCCAGCGAGGTGCCGCTCATCAAACCGAGTGCCGTCAACATCATGGATCAGCGTCCTCAAGAGACCCCCTCCGGCATGCCGATCTTGTGCCAGAGGGACACATCTTATAATGCCACAGGCAAAGTGGCGGGTGGCAATCGAGTTCCCACGGGAGACCCTTAAATTGCACCCGAAACAGTAAACCAAGAATTGTCAGGCTCGCCGACAGATGACTGCATTTAAATCGGATTTCCTCAATACCCTGCAGGAACGTGGTTTCATCCATCAGTGCTCCGATTTCGAGGGGCTGGACGCGCTCGCCGCCAAGGGCGAAGCGACCACCTATGTCGGCTACGATTGCACCGCTCGCTCGCTGCACATCGGCAACTACCTGACCATGATGATGCTGCACTGGCTCCAGCAGTCCGGCAACAAGCCGATCACGCTGATGGGCGGCGGCACCACCATGGTCGGCGACCCCTCCGGCAAGGACGAGACCCGCGCGATGCGCACCGTCGCCGAGATCGAGGCCAACAAGGAATCGATCCGCGGCGTGTTCGCAAAGGTGCTGCGCTACGGCGACGGCAAGAGCGACGCCGTCATGCTCGACAATGCGGAGTGGCTGACCAAGCTCAACTGGATCGAGATGCTGCGTGACGTCGGCCGGCATTTCTCGGTCAACCGCATGCTGACCATGGACTCCGTGCGGCTGCGCCTCGAGCGCGAGCAGGAGATGAGCTTCATCGAGTTCAACTACATGGTCTGCCAGGCCTACGACTTCGTCGAGCTCGCCAAGCGCACCGGGTGCAAATTGCAGATGGGCGGCTCAGACCAGTGGGGCAACATCATCATGGGCGTCGATCTCGGCCGCCGCATGGGCACCCACCAGCTGTTCGCGCTGACGACACCGCTGCTGACCACGGCGTCCGGCGCCAAGATGGGCAAGACCGCGCAAGGCGCGGTGTGGCTGAACGCCGACCAGTTCTCGCCCTATGACTTCTGGCAATACTGGCGCAACACCGAGGACGCCGACGTCGGCAAATTCCTGAAACTGTTCACGACGCTGCCGATGAGCGAGATCAGGAAGCTCGAGGCGCTCGGCGGCTCCGAGATCAACGAGGCCAAGAAGGTGCTTGCGACCGAGGCGACCGCGCTCTTGCACGGCCGCGACGCGGCAAACCAAGCGGCTGAAACCGCGCGCCGCACCTTCGAGGAAGGCGCGCTGGCCGAAAGCCTGCCGACGGTGGAAATTCCGCGCGGCGAGCTGGACGCCGGCCTCGGCGTGCTCAACGCCTTCGTCAAGGCAGGCCTGGTTGCCTCCAATGGCGAGGCACGGCGCCAGATCAAGGGCGGCGGTCTGCGCGTCAACGACGAGTCCGTCAGCGACGAGAAGATGGCGCTGTCGGCGGCCAATCTGACACCTGAGGGCGTGATCAAGCTGTCCTTCGGCAAGAAGAAGCACGTCCTGATCCGGCCTGCATAGGCGTATGAGCTTTTGATGCTTGTCAGGGCGCGCCGAAGCGCGCTCCCTGACCGGCAATGGATCAAAACACGCCCAGGGAAACTTCGAGGGAACAAGCCGTACGCACGCAGCGAGATGCGGTGCGCACCGCACTCATCGTGCTCGGACTGTGCTTCACGCTCGCCGTCCTCGGCCGCGGCCTCAGCGAGAGCTTCACTGTCTTCCTCAAGCCGATCTCCGAAAACTTTGGCTGGGACCGTGCGCAGGTCGTCTCGATCTACTCACTGACCTGGCTGATCAGCGGGCTGACCGCGCCACTGGTCGGGCGCCTGTTCGACCATTCCGGACCGCGCATCGTCTACGCACTCGGACTTTTCCTGCTCGGCTCGGCCTTCCTGATCGCTGCGCACGCGCAGGCGCTCTGGCAATTTCAGCTCTCGATCGGCCTCTGCGTCGGCATTGGCGTCGCCTTCATCGGCATTGTGCCGAACTCGATCCTGCTCGGCCGCTGGTTTGGGCCACGGCTGCCGACCGCGATGGCGGTGGTCTATTCGGCGATGGGCGGCGGCGTGCTGGCGCTGCTCCCGACCTCGCAGCTTTTGATCGATCATCTCGGCTGGCGTGAAGCCTATCAGGTATACGGCTTCGCCGCGCTCGGTTTGCTCGTGCCGCTGCTGCTTCTGCCCTGGCGCATGTTCGCGCTCGGCTCGCCGCGTGTCAGCAAGAAGACCGATCCTGATTTCATCGACAACGGCTGGACGCTTGCGAGCGCGATGCGCCACCACGCCTTCTGGGCGCTGTTCTCGACCTTCTTCTTCACCGCGGTCGGCATGTATTCGATCGCCGCGCAGATCGTGGCCTATCTCATCGACGCCGGCTTTCCGCCGCTCCAGGCCGCAACCGCCTGGGGTTTTTCGGGCGTGGTGCTGGTGTTCGGCATGCTCGGCGTATCCGCGCTCGACGGGCTGATCGGGCGCCGGCCCTCGGTACTGCTCAGCTACGCGATCTCGATCATCGGCATCGTCCTGCTCTGGCTCTTGCAGTATTATCCGAACATCATCCTGCTCACCGGCTTCGTCGTCTGTTTCGGCAGCATGATGGGCTCGCGCGGCCCGCTGATCACAGCGACCGCCATGAAGATTTTTCGCGGCAAGCGCGTCGGCACGATCTTCGGCACCATCTCGATCGGCAGCGGATTGGGTTCGGCGTTCGGCTCATGGAGCGGCGGCCTCATCCACGACTTCACGCACGGCTACAATCTCCTGCTCGTCTTCGCACTTGCGAGCGTGATCCTCGGAATGATTCCATTTCTGATTGTCCCTGCCTTGCGGGAGTAGGTCTCCCCGACGTAACCTGCACCCCTCCGCGTCACCGGGAAATTACGGGCGACACACGCGGCTCCGCGTGCGAAACAGTCGAGCGCAACCGGAGTTAAGGGACGAACTGCGATATTTTGTCCACATGACAAAAATGTCAGCACGGAATTGACCCCGGGTGGCTTGCGAGGCCGAACTGAATACGGTCCAAGTCGCCCATTGGATGGAGGGCACAAACCAATGAACTTTTCCTATCTCACTCGCTTTGAACCGGTTCTCCTGAGCCTGTTCCGCTTCATCACCGGCCTGCTGCTGTTTCAATTCGGCGTAGCCAAGCTTTTCAAGTTTCCGCCTTTGCCGATGTTCGCGAAAGTCGAACTGATGTCGCTTTACGGCGCGGCCGGGACGCTTGAACTGGTGCTTGGCGCGCTGTTGATCCTCGGCCTGTTCACCCGCCTCGCCGCTTTCATCCTCTCCGGTGAAATGGCCTTCGCCTACTTCATGGGACATATGCTCAAGGGCGAGACGCCGGTGCTCCTGCCGCTGCTCAACAACGGCACGCTTGCCATCCTGTTCTGCTTCGCCTGCCTCTATCTCTCGGCGGCCGGCGGTGGCCCGATCAGCGTCGATGCGGCGCTGGGCAACGAACGCGCCTCGACCGGCGGCGCATTTGCGCGACGCTGACGCGCGCAATTGACGCGCAAGTCATGGATGGCACCGGCAGCTTTGCCGGTGTCATCTACCGCGAGCCCAGCACGTTCCAGATCAGGACGAGGGCCGCGACGAGCAGCGCGGACATGATGAGGCGGTGAACGAATCGGTTCATTGCCGCTCCCGCCAGGCTCGATGACCACCAAAGTCCAGCATCGATCTTTTCCAGCATACGCGCTGACGTGCGCCGACGCATGTCGCTTTGCCTGCACGGTTGCGCATCAGGCTGCGAACGGTCACGCGCGCGGCCGGCGGCCGCATGCCTATGTTCATGATTGGTAAGAACTTCATGCTACCGATGCGAGCAATAACAACCATTTCGTAGAGGCTGCGATGAAGCTGCTGAGCCATCTGAAGATCCGCACCAAGCTTACCAGCATGGTCTGTCTTGCGGCTCTCACAGTCACGGCCATCATCGCGGTATCGGCCTTCCTCAGCAAGAGCCGCATGATGGAGGACCGGGTCCAGCAGATGAAGACCGCGGTCGACATGCTCTACAATCTCGCCCAGTCGGTCCAGGACGACGTCACCGCCGGCAAGCTGACGCAGGCCGAGGCCAAGGCCCAGTTCCACATGCGCGGACGGCGCATGACCTTCAACGGCAACCAGGGCTATCCGGTCGTCTACAACGCCGACACGTCCCTCCTCGTCAACGGCGCCAACCAGCAGCTCGAAGGCAAGATCACCGGCGCGATCGACGCCAACGGCGTCCTGATTGCCGACGCGATCCTCAAGGCCGGCGAACAGAATGGCGGCGGCGTAGCCTCCTATCTTTATCCCCGCCCCGGCCAGACCGAAGCGGTGCGCAAGACCGTGTTCGCGCGCAAGTTCGCTCCCTGGAACGCGACGATCAGCTATGGCCTCTATGTCGACGACATCGACGCCGATGTGCGCGCGCTGACGCTCGAGCTTGCCGCGGTCGGCTTCGGCCTGATGCTGCTGATGGCGACGTTGTCGTGGCTGATCGCCCGCGACGTGCTCGGCGCGCTTGATCGCCAGAAGACCCGCATGCAGGAGATCGCCGACGGTGCCATCGACAAGCCGGTCGAGGAGACCAGCCGCGGTGACGAGATCGGCCGCATGGCCGAACCCCTCGAAGTGCTCAGGCAGACTGCTTTGACGGCGCGCACGCTGGAGTCCGAACAGATCGCCGCCAAGACACGCAGCGAGCAGGAGAAGCGTGACGCGCTGATCGCGCTCGCCGACCGCTTCGATGCCTCGGTCGGCCAGCTCGTCGGCCTGATGGCCTCGGGCTCCGGCGAGCTCGAGACCACCGCCAAGTCGATGTCGTCCACGGCCGAGGGCACCAACCGCCGCGCCGCCGTGGTCGGCTCGGCCGCCACCGAAGCCAGCCAGCGCGTCCAGACGGTCGCGGCTGCCGCCGAAGAGCTCTCCTCCTCCATCACCGAGATCAGCCGCCAGGTCGCGCAATCCGCCGAAGTGACCGGCCGCGCCGTGGACAGCGCACGCCGCACCGACACCATCGTCCGTGCCCTCTCTGACGGCGCCCAGCAGATCGAGCACGTCGCCGAGCTGATCTCCAGCATCGCGGCGCAGACCAATCTGCTCGCGCTGAATGCCACCATCGAGGCCGCGCGCGCTGGTGAAGCCGGCCGCGGCTTTGCCGTCGTCGCCTCCGAGGTGAAGTCGCTGGCGAGCCAGACCGCGGAAGCCACCCGCGAGATCGGCGACAAGATCGCCCAGATCCAGGGCGCGACCAAGGAGGCCGTGGACGCCATCGGCGGCATCACCGCCACCATCGAGGAAGTCAGCCGGATCGCCACCTCGATCGGCGCGGCCATCGAGGAGCAAGGCGCCGCCACCGCCGAGATCGCCCGCAGCGTCTCGCAGACCGCTGAAGCGACCAAGGAAGTCACCACCAATATCGGCGGCGTCAGCACCGCAGCGAACGAGACCGGCAACGCCGCCGGCATGGTGCTCGCGGCCGCCTCCAACCTCTCCAAGCAGGCCGAGCAGCTCTCAGGCGAGGTCGGCACCTTCCTGGCGGGCGTGCGCGCGGCATAAGCCGCGCAACATCTGCGCAGGTTCCGAACAAGACGACGCATCTGCGAATCGATGTTCGGAGCGCACCGGATTGATCGCACGAACACGATCACGATGCATTTTTCTGGACACGTCGCCGCAGGCATCGGCGTCTTCCCTGCACATGCGTGTCCATGGCTGCGCAGATTGCGCCGCGTCTGAACACGCCGTGCCCTGCGTTCAGGAATGGTAAGGACTTCCTGATACGGCTGCGCGAGAATTAGCATTTTGCAACCGTTCGCGAGGCCGTTATGACGCTGCTCAGTCACCTGAAAATCCGCACCAAGCTTGCCAGCATGGTCTGTCTTGCGGCGCTCACCGTGACTGCCCTCATCGTCGCGTCAGCCTATCTCAGCAAGACGCGCATGCTCGAAGATCGCGCGCGCCAGATGCAGACGGCAGTCGATCTGCTGCACGGCTTCGCGCAATCGCTCCAGGACGACGTCACCGCCGGCAAGATGACGCTCGCCGATGCGCAAGACCAGTTCAAGCTGCGCGGCCGGCGAATGAAGTTCAACGGCGGCCAAGGCTATCCCGTCGTCTATACCGCCGATTCAACAGTGATGATGAATGGCGGCGCGCCTCAGCTCGAGGGCAAGAACAACGGCATCAAGGATGCCAATGGCATCGTGATCGGCGATGCCACGGTGGCCGCAGGCAAGCAGACACCGGAAGGCAGTATCCTGTCCTATCTCTTCCCGCGTCCGGGCGAGACCGTTCCGGTCCGCAAAATGGTGTTCGCTCGCCAGTTCGCGCCCTGGAACGTCGCGATTGCCTACGGTCTCTATGTCGACGACATCGACGCCGACGTGCGCGCGCTGACGCTGGAGCTCGCCGCAATCGGCGTTGGCCTGATGCTGCTGATGGCGACGCTGTCCTGGTTGATCGCCCGCGACGTGCTCGGCGCGCTCAACCGCCAGAAGACCCGCATGCAGGAGATTTCCGAAGGCGCTATCGACAGGCCGGTCGAGGAGACCGATCGCGGCGACGAGATCGGCCGCATGGCCGAGACGCTCGAAGTGCTCAGGCAGACCGCTTTGACGGCGCGCACGCTGGAGGCCGAGCAGGTCGCCGCCAAGACCCGCAATGAGCAGGAGAAACGCGACGCGCTGATCTCGCTCGCCGACCGCTTCGATGCCTCGGTCGGCCAGCTCGTCGGCCTGATGGCCTCGGGCTCCGGCGAGCTCGAGACCACCGCCAAGTCGATGTCGTCCACGGCCGAGGGCACCAACCGCCGCGCCGCCGTGGTCGGCTCGGCCGCCACCGAAGCCAGCCAGCGCGTTCAGACCGTTGCCGCCGCGGCCGAGGAGCTCTCCTCCTCCATCACCGAGATCAGCCGTCAGGTCGCGCAGTCCGCCGAGGTGACGGGGCGCGCCGTCGACAGCGCACGCCGCACCGACACCATCGTCCGTGCCCTCTCTGACGGCGCCCAGCAGATCGAGCACGTCGCCGAGCTGATCTCCAGCATCGCGGCGCAGACCAATCTGCTCGCGCTGAATGCCACCATCGAGGCCGCGCGCGCCGGTGAAGCCGGCCGCGGCTTTGCCGTCGTCGCCTCCGAGGTGAAATCGCTCGCCAGCCAGACCGCGGAAGCCACCCGCGAGATCGGCGACAAGATCGCCCAGATCCAGGGCGCGACCAAGGAGGCCGTGGACGCCATCGGCGGCATCACCGCCACCATCGAGGAAGTCAGCCGCATCGCCACCTCGATCGGCGCGGCCATCGAGGAGCAAGGCGCCGCCACCGCCGAGATCGCCCGCAGCGTCTCGCAGACCGCTGAAGCGACCAAGGAAGTCACCACCAATATCGGCGGCGTCAGCACCGCAGCGAACGAGACCGGCAACGCCGCCGGCATGGTGCTCGCTGCGGCCAGCAATCTCTCCAAGCAGGCCGAGCAGCTCTCAGGCGAAGTCGGCACCTTCCTGGCGGGCGTGCGCGCGGCGTAAGCTTCCCGACGCCAATCCCTCCACATGCGTCATGGCCGGGCTTGTCCCGGCCATTCACGTTTTGCCGCGCGGCACGAAGGACGTGGATACCCAGGCCTTCGCCGCGCCGAAGCGGCTTCGGCCGCGCAGCCGGGACGAGCACCTGCGAATTTTTAGTGGGTTATCGCCGCGCGAGGGTGCAGCCGCTCGAGAGCTGGCGCGTCGATCCGGTCGAGCCGTCGTTCGACTGCGACGGGAATTCCTCGAACGGCGTGTTCTGCTTGCCGGTGTTGAATTCGAAGATCTTGCGGAACACACCCGGCACCATGGCCGAAACCGGATTGACGCGCATCACCGGCGCGGCCGGCGTACCGACGACCTCGTAGGTCACGCCGATCAGGCCTTCCTTGTCGCCACCGCCCAGGAACAACCCGAGCACCGGAATCTGTCCGAACATGTTGTTCAAGCCGTACATCGGCACGAAGGTGCCGCTCATGCAGACCTGGTTGCCGGGATAGTCGATCGAGCCCTCGATGGTGGCGCCGATCATCGGGCCCTTGACGACGCCATCGCGGATCGTCAGCGCGCCGTTCTGGCGCGTGAACTCGGCGCGCAGCGCGCTGAAGGAGACGCCGTTCCCGGTGCCGTTGGGCGCGCCGGCGGCAACGCGTTCGAGCTGCGCCTCGCCCTTCACCGTGAAGTCGCGGACGTTGATGAGGCCCTCGCGCGTGGTGTTCGGCTCCGACGTCGGCGGCTCCATCGCCACCACCATCTGGCCGCCGCTCGCCTTGGTGTAGGTGTCGGTGAAGCGCAGCAACGCGCCGGCATCGTTGGTCTGGAGGTAGATCACCTCGCGATTGCCCTGGGCGCGGCCGCCGCGCAAATCGGCTGCCACCGGCGTGTCGCGGCCGATCTTGCCGTTCAGCGTGAAGGCTTTGACGGTGCCGTTGCGCCGCGACATCTTGCCGTCGACGCTGCGCATCGCCTCGCCGTTGAAGCCCGCGACGGCACCGAGCTTCACGTCGATGTCGAAATCGACGTTCTTCATCTTGTTCTTGGCGTCGTCCTTGGAATTGCCCGAGATCGCCGACTTCAGGAAACCGCGGCCGTCGAACACATCCCCGCGCATCGTGCCCCGCACCACCCCGTCCTGGCCACGCTCCACCTTCAACGAGGCCTTGTCGCCGTCGGACGGGGCGTAGGTCGGGAAGTTCGCGTTCATGAGGTCGCCGTTCGGATCGACTTCAAGCGAGCCCTTGATCGAGGCGCCGCCGCCTTCGACGACGATGTCCTCCAGGCGCGTTGATTGCGCCGTCGGCACCACCTTGAAGCTGGCCTTGGCCGACTTGCCCGGCAGCTTGACCCAGCCGGGCAGGATGTTGTCGAGCTTGACCGAGGTCAGGTCCGCCTCGACACCGAGCTTCGTCGTCTGGTCGGGACCTCCGGCGATCTTGCCCGACAGCTTGATCGGCAGCGATCCGCTCACGGCAGGGCTGAGGTCGAATCCGAGACGCGCGCGGCTCGCATCGTCGAGCGTGGCCTGCAATTTGACGTCAGCGTCGCCCTCGGTCGGCTTGCGATAGTCCAGCGAAGCCGCCTGCCCGTTGATCTTGACGTCGCCCTTGACCTGATAGCCCTGGTTGTTGGCTGATATCTTGAGGTTGTTGGCCTCCAGCTTCTGGTTCATCACCAGCTTGTCGGCGGCAAAGCCGTTGAGGTCGGCGCTGACGGCGTAGCTGGTGTCGCCCTTGGTCAGCGCGCCCTTGACCGGCAAGCCGAGCTGGATGTTCGCCGAGAACGTTCCCTTGCTGGTGTTGGGATCGACGAACGTCGCCGACAGATCGCTGAGCCGATCATTGGAAAGGATTTCGGCGGCGGCCGCCACGGGGCCGTCGGCGCGGAACCTGGTCCGCGATGGCGACGGCTTGGGCGCCATATCCGGCACCTCGAAGACGAAGTCGGAGATCGTGACCTTGCGGCCCGCCGGCGTATCGGCAATGCCCTGCCCGATATTCACGGTCGCGGTGCGCCCGGTCACACGCGCCTTCAAATCGGCATCGTGCACCACCGGCATGCCATCCACAGGGCGGACCGCGACGCCACTCGCGACGATGTTGACCGACAGGCCGTCGTCGGGAATGGGCGGCCCCTTGCGCGGGAGGTTCTTCGTCGGCGAATTGACGCCGATCTCGATGCGCTGGAGCGTGCCGCGCTCGATCCGCTCGATCACCCATTCGCGCAACTCGGGAACGACGAGCGTCGGCCACATCCGCTTGAGCGCGGAGGCCGACATCGGCGTTCCCGCAAAGCCCAGCGTCAACCGCGGCTCGCCCGAATAGTCGATGGCACCGGTGCCGGCGACGCCGATCTCGCCATTGCTGATATCGGCTTGCGTCAGCAGCATGCGCTTGTGGTCGGTATCGAAGCGGAAGCCGATCGCGATGCGGTTGAAGACCAGCGGGGGCTCGTTGTCGATGCCGCCCAGCAGGATCGAGCCGCCGCTGAAGCCAAGCTGCCAGTCGTTGGTGGTGCCGTTGGGCGGCTCGAGATGGGCCAGAAGCGTCAGGCGGTTCGCGCCCGAGAGAATCTTGAACGGAGCGACCAATACCCGCCGGTTCGAATCCCACTCGACGTTGATCTCGGCCGAGTCGATCGCCATCGGATAGTCAGGCGTGTCGGTGTCGATGATGTTGCCCGCACCGACCGCGATCTTGCCGCGGAAGAAGGTCGGCACGCCGTCGCGGCCGAGCTCGCCCTTGAGCTCGCCGGTCAGCGGCAGGTCGGCGGTGTAGGTGAAGTCCTTCACCCGGAGTGCCAGCAGGATGTTGGCGGTGGAAAGCTTATCGGCGCGGATGTCGACCGAACGCACACCATTCTCGGCAGGGCCGATCGTGGCGCGCAGCGACCACGGGCGCGCGCCCTCCTCGCCTAGGCTGAGCGCGACGCCGCCATGGCTCGGCCGGCGCAGGCTGAGCGTGATGTTCTCAAAGCTCCATTTGCTGCCGCGCTGCTGATCGTCGACGATCAGATTGCCGTTCTTCAGACCGATCTCGTTCAGGTTCTGGCCGTCGAGGCCGGTCATACTCAGACTGTCGAGCCAGTCGAGGCCCTGAAGAATGCCGCTCGGGGCAGCGGCCTGGGGAGCGGCCTGCGATGCGTCCGGGTTTGCAGGTTCGGTGGCGAATGGCGGCGGCGGGACACCGTTGCGCGGGAATGTCGGCGGCAGGCCCGCTTCCTTCTTGGATGCGACGCCGGTTGCCAGCGGCTTGGCGGTGTCGCCGGCGGATACGGTGACGGTGCCGTCGGGCGCGATGCGGATCGCGAGCTCGGCATCGACGAGGTTGAGGCTTTCCGCGCGCAGGTGCCCCATCAGGAGACCCGCCCCCGACAGCTTCACTTCGGCCTTCGGCGCGGTGGCGACGATGGCGTGATCATGGTCGCGGACGACGATGTCGCGGATGCGCACGGCGATGCGGATCCGCCCGGCCCGCTCGATCTGGGTGCCGCCGACCTCCACAGTGTTGCCGTGGCCGATATTGTCCTCGATGGCAGCAGCGAGCCAGGGTGTCGCGATGTCGAGATTGATGGGACCCGCACCAAGCCGCCACCACAGCGCGCCGAAACAGCCGATGAAAATGACGGCAAGGGCTCCGACCACGATGGCCAGCCGCTTCAGCCAGCGATCAGCCGCCAGCCAGCGGCGCATTGACGCAAACCCGTCACCGAAACGATGGAAGCCTGAATTGGAACGCGACAACAGCCGGCGCGCCCGATAGCCCGCCGCTGCTTCCTGATCCGGATCCCAGTCGGCGTCGTCCCATTCCTGCGGCTGCTGTTGACCGCCGCGCCGATCGAAATCCCGATTGTAATCCTGGGGCGACGTATTCCTTGCCATTGCCTCTCGATACAGGCGCCCATCGTAGGATTGAGCACCGCCGGGACCGCAGCCGTCCGCGGGAAGCGAAGCTCCCCGCGCCGGCATTGCCGCCATACCTCGAATGTTCCTGCTGTTCGTCATTTCGCCCCGGGCGCGCGTTCAACGAGCAGTGGGGTGGTGCGTGGAATTCCTTGTAACCATACCCCGGCGTCGCCAGACTTGCCCAGACGAGGGCGATTCCGGCACACCGGACGAGAGCTGCAATACCGCTTTGGTTGACCCGCCGAAAGCGACGAAAGGAAGGCGTATGTCCAAGAAATCCCGAAAGAAATCGTCCAAAACGCCCTCCGGCATCGCAACGGCTAAAAAGAAGACCCCGACCAAGCGGGCAACGACTCAAACAAAGTCCGCAAAAACACAGCGGACGCAGGCGAGCAAATCAACCAGGACCGTAGCAAAAGCAGGATCACATAAGGCCGCATCGAAACAGTTAAATTCCTCCAAATCGGCCTCCGCGCCCGCGAAGGCGAAGCCGGCCCTGACCGAAGGCCAGAAGGCGCCCGCCTTCCGGCTGCCCCGCGACGGCGGCGATGTGGTCTCGCTCGCCGACTATGCCGGTCGGAAGCTCGTCCTGTTCTTCTACCCCCGCGCCGACACGCCCGGCTGCACCCGGGAGGCGATCGATTTCACGCGTCTGGCGGACGCTTTCAGCGCTGCCGGCACGGCCCTGCTCGGCATCTCCGCCGATCCGTTAAGGGCCCAGGAGAAGTTCCGCGACAAGCACAGCCTCGGCATGCCCCTCATCTCGGATGAGAAACACGAGATGCTGGAGGCGTACGGCGCGTGGGGCGAAAAATCCATGTATGGCAAGAGCTTCCTCGGAGTTCTTCGCACCACGATACTGCTTGGTGCCGACAGCAAGGTAGCCAGGGTCTGGCGCAATGTCCGCGTCGACGGCCACGCCGACGAGGTGCTGGAAGCGGCAAGAGGCCTTTAACCAATCCGTTAAATTCGAGTGGTTCCATTTCCGGAAATTAACCATGACTGGCCCAGATTGCTGCGGCAATTAGGCCGTACGGACTCATCCGACCGGCGCGGGAGTGCCGATGTCGAAAAGTTCTGCCCAATATTCGCAGTACCCCCAACATCACGCGCACGACCACGGACGGCCCCTCCATCGCCGTCCTGCCGCCGCCGTGGCTGCAGCCGCGATCCCCCTTCCCTCGACCGACGACGCCTACACCATCGTGCACCACGGCAAGCAGGTCCGCCTCGGACCTGTGGTGTTCTGGATCGTGGTCGGCACCGTCGTGCTGCTCGGACTCTGGTCGGCCGCGACCGCGACCTATTTCGCCTTCCGCGACGACGTCCTGACCCGGCTGATCGCGCGCCAGGCGGAGATGCAGTACGCCTACGAGGATCGCATTGCCGAGCTCCGCGCCAAGGTCGACCGCACCACCAGCCGGCAGCTACTCGACCAGGAACAGTTCGACCAGAAGCTCGACCAGATCATGAAGCGCCAGACGGCGCTGGAGTCCCGCGCCACGGCGCTCGGGGCCATGCCCGACGTCACGGGATCAATCCCCCGCACGGCCCCGCAGCGCGGCGATTCGAGCCAGGGCGCGACGCAGGGTACGCCGAAGCCGTCGCCGATCAGCGACACCGTGATCTTCGTGGCACCGCCCGATCGCGAAGCGCGGCTTGAGTCGCGCGCGCCGACCGTCGCGGCACCGCCGACCAGCCAATTCGCCAAGAACCAGGGTTTCGACAACGTCCTGGTCCGGCTCACGACCTCGCTTGACCAGGTCGAGCGTCGCCAGATGGCGACGCTCAGCGCCGTCGAGGAAGGCATGGATTCACGCATGCGCCGGATGCGCGGCGTCGTCAGCGACCTCGGCCTCAATCTCGCCAGCCTCGAAGCCGCCGTGCCGCGCTCCGCGATGGGCGGTCCTTTCGTGCCCGTCAAGCTGACGGCCAATGCCGGGCCGTTCGAGAAGCAGCTCAACCGCATCAATGTCACCCGCGCCGAGATGGACCGGCTCAATCGCACGCTGGCGCTGGTGCCCTACCGCAAGCCCGTCATCGGCGAGGTCGAATTCACCTCCGGTTTTGGCGTGCGCAGCGATCCGTTCCTGGGCCGGCCCGCGATGCATACCGGCCTCGACTTCCGCGCCGCGACCGGCGATCCCGCCCGCGTCACCGCCAACGGCAAGGTGGTCTCGGCCGGCTGGTCCGGCGGCTACGGCCGCATGGTCGAAGTCGATCACGGCAACGGGCTGTCGACCCGCTACGGCCATCTCTCCGAGATCAACGTCAAGGTCGGCGAGATCGTGAAGCTCGGCCAGGTCATCGGCCTCGTCGGCTCGACCGGCCGTTCCACCGGCCCGCACCTGCATTACGAAACCCGCATCGACGGCGAAGCGGTCGATCCGCAGAAGTTCTTGCGCGCCGGCGTGCGGCTCAGCGCGGGCTAGTAAGCCCGTGCCACGCGCTTTCAGCGTGGCCGCGCCTACCGCCGGCCGCCGCCCATCCCGCCTCCGGGACCTCCGAAGCCGCCACCGCCCATTCCACCGCCGGGTCCCATGGGCCCGCCGCCGGGCGAACCAAATCCACCGGGGCCTGACGGGCCGCTCGGACCCGTCGGCGCGGAGCCGGGATTCGCACTCGGGCCAGGTCCCGGGCCAGATCCCGGCGCAGGTCCACCACCGGGCGCGCCGGGCTGGCCGCCGCTCGGAGTGGTGGCGCTGCGGTTCGGATGCAGGATCGAGCCGCCGGGCGACCGATTGGGATTGCCACCGGATGGAGGGGCTCCAGGCCCCTGGCCTATGGCCTGAGCCGACTCCACCTGGAAGCCGCGCGAGCGATCGAACACGCCGTTGACCACCATGCGGGCTTCGCCGGCGGCCGGGCCAAAGCGTGAACCGTCACGAGCCACGAAGCCGGAGCCGAGCTGGAGGTTCGATCCCACGCGCTGCACATAGGCCTCGATCGAGAGGCGGCTTGCGCCGACGAGATCCGAGAAGTCGTCGATGCGCGTGCGCGCGGCCTGCATCGTGCCCTGGCTCGAACGGCCCTCGATCTGGGCGCGCTGGCCAACCAGCAGCGGATCGACCCCGCTCAGCCTCAGCCCGCCAATATGCAAGCCGTCAGGCCCGCGCTCGACGAGACCGGTGACACGCTCGGTCGCCTCGCGCCGCGGCTCGATCAGGCTTGCGACGATCACGCCGTCGGTCCGCCGCAGGCCGTAGACGGCCACCTGCGTGCCCGCACGAAGCTTGCTCTCCTTCTCGCTTGTGACGATCTTCTGGCCGAGCACCGTCAGCTCGTTGCCCTTCACGGTTTCGATCGGACCTGCGACCTCGCTCGCGATCGTGATGTTGCGCGTCACGAGCGTGCCGTCGGCCTGACGGGTCGCGACCACGCGCGCAAGCTGGCCGATGCGTAGAGCCTTGGGGCTCGCGGCCTCGCCGTCGATCCGGACCGGCACGTCGCTCGCATAAGTGACCCGCTCGCCGTTGACGTAGATGCTGCCAAACCGCTGAATCACGCCGACGATGCCGGTGCCGCCGATGCCGTGGTCGTCACCGCGCCTGATTCCGGTGCCGCCGATGCCCTGATCGGTGCCGCGCTTAACCTGCGCGTGGGCCATCGCCGTACCGGCGAGCCAAAATCCTGTCAGCAGCAGACGGCGGGAGATCAGCGGCGGCCGGCTCATGAAGAACCACCCTCCTTGCCGCTTTCCTTGCTGCTGTCCTTGCCGCCTTCCTTGGCCTCTGCCTCGCCATCTGCATCTTCGCTGTAGATGTAGATGCCGAAATTCCAGCGGGCGTCGCCGCCCTTGTCCTTGCCGAGCGCGCGGTTGGCCTCGCGGTTAGCGGTCTTCAGCGCGTCCATCGCGAGCTCGCGCGAGCGTGCCTCGAGGCGCCGCGCCAGCTTGGGCGAAATGTTGTTGTAGTGCACCGCGCGTTCGAGGAAGCGCGGCGCCGCGCCTGAGACGTTCTGCGCGGCGGCCGCGATATGGTCGTGCAGATTGCGGCCGAGATAGTGCCATTTGCTGTCGTCCTCGCCGCTCGGGACGAAGGCCGCCTCGACCAGCTCGATCTCGTCGGAATCGTTGATGGTGACGAGCTTGCGGTCGACCCATTCGTCGAGCACCGCGCGCGGCCGCACGTCCTTGGTGACGGAGGCAACCAGCTGCTCGAACGACGGCGCATCGCCCTCGGCCGTGCGCGGCAACGCCAGCGGCTCGCCCTTCGCATCGGTGAATTCGGGCGCAGCAAGCCAGCGCGCGATCACGGCGCTCGTCAGCGACACCGCGGCCGGCGCCTCGTGCACCGGCGCGCCGGCACCGCGCAGCCGCGCCACCTCCTTACGATGGATCCCGGTGAGCAGGCTGACACGGCTGTCGGTCTGCTCCTTCCCCTCCAGCGCAAAATCGTGCTCGGCGACGTTGACGAACAGCTCGCGAAGCAATTGCGCCAATGCCGGAAAGGTCATGCCGCTGCGAATGCAGAGCCGCACGAGCGGGCGCAGCAGCCGCGCCAGCGGCGCGTGCAGCTTCGCGGCAGTCGGCTGCGGAGCCGCTGCTTTGGACCCGGACTTGGCATTCATGTCTGAATTGTACCCGCGCCCCACGTGGGACACAATCCCACTTGTTTCTCCCTTCCGGTTGACGTGGTAAATTTTCCCACATATACGGGACGCCACTGAGGGCGCGACGTAAAGGGACTCACACCCATGGCTGACCGCTTGGTCCGCAATTCCAACTCACTGCGTGCTGTGTCGGCTCCTGACTGGGGGCACGGCGCAATCGAGCCAATGCTGCCGGCGCTGTTGCGCGGCGTGATCTTCATCTCGGTGCTGGCCGCACCGTTCGTCGCGGCCCTTCTCGCAGGCTGACACCATCATGCATCACACCAGCGAAACTCCGCGCCGCCCGTCGGTGCTGCACATCTTCAAGGTCTATTATCCCGACCTGTTCGGCGGCACGCTGACGGTGATCCGCGACATCTGCGCCAGCCTGAAGGACAGCTTCGCCTCCACCGTGCTGGTCTGCTCGCAATCGGCCGAGCGGCGCGAGATCGTCGTCAATGACGTGCCGGTCGAGCGCGTCCGCTCATTCGGCAATGTCCTGTCGCTTCCCGCCGCTCCTACCTATCCCTGGCGGCTCTGGCGCAAGATCGCCGAGCACGATTTGCTGGCGCTCCATGCCCCCTTCCCGCTCGCCGACCTCGTTTTCGCGTTCGGCTTCGGCGCCAATCGGCCGCTGGTGGTGCACTGGCATGCCGACATCGTCACCCATGCCGGCCTGCGCTGGTTCATCGAACCGTTGATGCGGCGGACACTGCGCCGGGCGAAAGCGATCATCGTCTCGGACCATGCGTTGATCGAGAACACGCCGTTGCTGCGGGAATTCGTCGACAAATGCCACGTCGTGCCGTTCGGCATCGACACCTCAGGGTACGACTGGCCGAAGATCGAGCCGCACCACGTGAACGATCGCGGCCGGCTCGTGCTCGCCTGCGGCCGGCTCGTGCCCTACAAGGGCTTTGACGTCCTGATCCGCGCGGCCGTCAACCGCAAGTTCGAGGTCTGGATCATCGGCGAAGGCACCGAGCGGCCGCGGCTCGAGCAGCTGATCCGCGAACTCGGCCTCGGTGACCGCGTCCGCCTGCTCGGTTCGGTGAACGACTGCGAGCGCATCAAGCTGATGTGCCTGTCCGACGTCTTCGTCATGCCGTCGGTCACCAATGCCGAGACCTTTGGCCTGGTCCAGCTCGAGGCCATGGCCGCCGGCCGCCCTGTCGTGAACACGGCGCTCGACACCGCGGTGCCGCGCGTCGCCCGCCACGGCATGGAGGCGATCACGGTGCCGCCGGGTGATGCCGAAAAGCTCGGCGATGCCATCGACACGCTAATCAGCGATCCCGAGCGCCGCCGCCGCATGGGACTGTCAGCCCGGACGCGCGCCCTCACCCGCTATTCCGCCCCAGCCTTCAGAGAAGGCATGCAGGCCGTCTACCGCGACGCCGTCACCGCGTCGTGCAAGGAACCCGCAACCGCCGCCGAGCCGCCGCAGGCGACCGGCTGGCTGGACACCGTCCGGATCGCGGCAGCACTGGCCTGGTCGGACATGCGCCACCGCTACGTGCGTTCGCTGCTCGGCCCGTTCTGGATGTCGCTTCAGATGGCTATCGTGGTCGCAGTATTGGGCTCGGTGATCGGCCAGATGTCGAACGCCGACATGCTGGCGCGCCTGCCGATGCTGGCGCTGTCGATGACGGCCTGGACCTTCCTCAACAGCGTCGTGCTCGATGCGACCACGGCGCTTCAGAATTCCGCGAGCCTGATCCGCGACCGGGCGCTGCCGCCGGTGATCTTCCTGCTGCAATGCACCTTCCGCCAGGCGCTGTTCGCGCTGCATAACGCCTGCGTGCCGCTGGTGCTGTGGCTGATCCTCTCGCCCCACGACCTCTCTCACGCGCTGGCGGCGCTGCCCGGCCTGCTGCTGTTCATAGCCTGTACCTTCGCCTTGAGCCTCGTCCTCGGCGCGACGGCAACGCGCTATCGCGACCTCAAGCCGATCATCGAATCCACGCTGATGCTCGCCTTCCTCGCCTCGCCCGTGATCTGGTCCGCCGAGATGATCAATCACCGCTCGACAGTGATGCGGCTCAATCCGCTGACGCATCTGTTCGCGGTGTGGCGCGAGCCGCTTGCCGGCGGCCATATCGATCCCGCCAGCATCGTCTACGTCCTCATCACGCTGGCGCTGCTGATCTTGGCGAGCGTGCTAACGCTGGTCCACCTGCGCAAAGCCGCATTCTGGATTTGACGCATGGTCTCGATCAGCCTGCACGACGTCTGTCTCGACTATCCACTCTACGGCGCCTACGACTTCTCGCTGAAGCGGCGGCTGCTCGGCCACCTCATCCGCGAACGGGGCGAGATGCGGATCATCCGCGCCGTCGACAACGTCTCGATCGAGGCCGAAGCCGGCGCCCGTATCGGGCTTGCCGGGCCCAACGGCTCCGGCAAGTCGACGCTGCTGCGCCTGATCGCCGGTGTCTATCCGCCGAGCAGTGGCCGCGTCACGGTCCGGGGCAACGTCGTCCCCCTGCTCGGCCTGAACGCCGGGGTCAATCTGGACTTCGTGGCGGAGGACAACATCGCGCTGCTGCTGCGGATCAGCGGTCGCAGGCCCACACGCAGAGTGATCGACGAGATCTGGGCCTTCACCGAGCTCGAAGCGCGCATGCAGCGCCTGCCCCTGCGGATGTTCTCCTCGGGCATGCTGATGCGGGTGTTGTTCGCGACCGCCACCGCTTTCCCGGCCGACATCCTGCTGCTCGACGAATGGCTCAGCGTCGTCGACGAGCATTTTGCGGAGAAGGCCGAGAGGCGGCTGCAAAACCTGGTCTCGCAGGCGGCGATCGTGATCATCGCCTCGCACGACCTGCCGCTGCTGCGCCGCACCTGCTCCAGCATTATCAACCTCGATCACGGCCGCATCGCCTCGACCATCGCGGTCGAACCATCAGCCACGCACGCCTTTGAGCTCCGAGAGAAACGCGCATGAAACAGAACATCCTGGTCGTGTCCGAGTCGCTCGGACAACCCAATCACAAGCGCGGCATCTTCCACTTCACCCGGGAATTGGTACGGTCGCTCGCGTCGGAAGGCCACGAACTCACCTTGCTGGTGGAAACCTCGAAGCGTTACCGCAAGCTATGTCGGCGCGAGCGACGCACGAAACTATTTCCGGCGCAGTCGCGCAACATCGAGCTGCTCGCTCTTTATCGCTTCCTCGACGAGGTCAACGTGAGCGGACCGGTGATGCTCAGCGGCGCGCGTCGCAGGTTCGACTGGCTCCGCCACAAGGCCACCATGCTGCTGTCGCGGGACAATATCCTCTGCCTCCTGCGCGCGATCGGCCTGCTTGGCCTGCACGCCCGGCTGATCGAGAACCGGACCGCCGCGCTCGAATACATTCCGCCGGATATGCGCCATCTCGAACTGTTCAGCGAATTCCAGCTCGAGCCCGGATTCTTCAACTATCAGGACTCCTCGGCCTTCTTCCTGCTGCCGCCGCCGCGGATCGACGCGCGTGACTATGATCTCATCGTTGTGGACACCCCGACGCGGGTCGCGATCAGGCGCAAGCCGAACGCCAAGGTGATCTGCGTCGTCCACGATTTGCTGCCGCTCACCGACCTCAAGCTCAGCGACATCGCCACGCGGCAGTTCCTGGCGCGGATCGGCACCAGCCTGCGCCAGGCTGACGAGCTCGCCTTCGTTTCAAACTATAGCATGATGCGGTTCAGGGAACTGTTGCCGCAATTTGCGCACCTGCCGGCGCGGGTCGTGTATCCCCGCACCCGGTTCGACGCCCCGGATGTCCTCCACCTCCCAGCCCTGTCGGGGCGTCCGGGGCGGCCGAACTTCGTCATCATCGTGTCGAACGAGCCGCGCAAGAACGTCGCCACCGTCATTCGTGCCTTCCGCAACGTCCCTCAGGCCGATCTCGTGGTGATCGGTCATGCGGGCCAGATCAGCCGGATGCGCAACCTGCCGCCAAATGTCCGCTTCGCCGGCTATGTCGACGAGCATGAAAAGGCCGCCATGATCGCGGAGGCGCACGGGCTGATCATGCCGAGCCTGGCCGAAGGCTTCGGCATACCGATCATCGAGGCGCTGGCCGCGAACACGCCAGTGCTGTGCTCCGATATCGCGGTGTTCCGTGAGGTCGCGGGCGAGCTCGCCGACTATTTCGATCCGTTCTCGATTGAGGCGATCGCAGCTTCAATCACCCGCGTGCTGACGCGGCAGGAGGAATGCCGCGGCCGCATCCGCGCGAGGCGACACGAGCTCGCCGAGCGCTTCGGCTACGAGACCCAGGCGCGCGACTTCCTCGGGCATGAGATGCCCCGGGAAAGCCTGGCCGCCGCGCAATAAGCGTCGTTGAGCATGACTGCTGAAGCCGCGGTATCGTCCGGCCCGGCCGGTCGACTAGCCTTGCGCGCCCGATGGCAAGCCATGGGCCAATCGCCCGCTCTGATCGGAGCCGCCGATGTGCTCGCCGTGCTGATCGCGGCGTCGCTGCCTTGGTCGACCACAGCGCCTTCGATCTTCGTCGGGCTCTGGCTGCTGGTGGTGACGCCGACCATCGACTGGCGCGACTATGGACGCCAGCTCGCGCGGCCTGCGTTCGCCCTGCCCTTTGCCTTCCTGCTGCTCGCGCTTCTCGGCACGCTCTGGTCGGACGGCGCGTGGGCCGACCGGTTGCATGCGATCAAGCCGGTCGCAAAGCTCGTGCTCATTCCAGCACTGCTCTATCACTTCAGCCGATCCGAACGCGGTTTCTGGGTTTTCCTTGGCTTTCTCGCATCCTGCGCGCTGCTTGCAGTCTACTCCTGGATCGTGCTGCACGATCCCGCCTGGAAACTCACCGCGACCGCGTCGGCCGGCGTTCCCGTCAAGAACTACATCGACCAGAGCCAGGAATTCACGCTGTGCGCCTTTGCGCTCGCGCTGCCGGCGTTGACCTTCTGGCGCGGTGGAAGCGTGGTCGCGACAGCCATCTGTCTGGCATTGATCCTGCTGTTCGTCACCAACATGGTGTTCGTCGCCTTCGCGCGCACGGCGCTGCTGTGCATCGCGGTGCTGCTTGGCCTGCTCGCCTGGAGGCATTTGAGCCGGCGCGCGGCGCTGGTCCTGCTCGCGGGCACAATAACCGCGAGCGCGCTGGCCTGGACGACCTCGCCCTATCTGCGCCACCGCATTGCAGACATCGCCGTCGAATACCGCCACGGCCATGAGGACATCAGCCGAGCCTCGACCGCCCAACGCCTGACCTATTGGCGCAAGGCTCTTCACGCCGTTGCCGAGGCGCCCCTGAGCGGTCACGGCACCGGGTCGATCAAGCGCCAGTTCGAGCGCGCCGCCACCGGTGGAAGCAGCCTCGATGCGGAGATCGTCAGCAATCCCCACAACCAGACCCTCAATGTCGCGATGCAATGGGGCGTACTCGGCGTCGTCCTGCTCTATACGATGTGGATCGCCCACCTTCGCCAGTTCCTGGACGAAGGCCTTGCGGCCTGGATCGGGCTCGTGGCCGCCGTACAGAACATCGCGAGCTCGCTTCTGAACTCGCATTTGTTCGACTTCCACGCGGGGTGGACGTATGTGCTCGGCGTCGGCGTCGCCGGCGGCATCGTGCTGAAAGCGAAAGCCGGACCGCATTTGCATTATGAGATCCGCATCGAGGGTGAAGCGCTCGATTCGCAGAAATTTCTGCGCGCCGGCGTGCGGCTCAGCGCCGACTAGGCCTTTTACTCCGCCGCCACGCAAGCCGCCTGGGGGGGAGCCAGCGCAAAGACGCCGAAATCGGGCACCACCATTTCGAGTTCGCGGCGATAGCTTTCGTAGCTGAGGGCTCCCGGCCGAATGAAGCCGAGTTGAAGCGTGTGATCGACCACACGCCTGAGAACAATCGGAGCGCTCGCCGGCGTAAACTGGGCGCCACCGGGATTGGACAGCGTCGTGATCAGACCGCGTGCGGGCTCGTTTCTCTTATCGGGACGTGACACCATGATCAGACGTATCGCTCCCTTTTCGAGGGTGACGAAGTTCAGGAACGGGCGTCCATCCGGGATGTAGACACGGCCCCTCTGCGTGTGCCCGGCATCAACACGTTCGCGTTCCTCGAACATGAGACAGGACTCGGTTTCGTCCCAATGAATGCCGATGATGTAGGCACTGATGATCTCGGGGTTGGAGAACGCGGGCCTGAAGCAGACGTAGTCCCCCTCGAAGGCCTCCACTCCCGCGCGATCGCGGTAGCCAAGATCATCGGCGACGTCGAACCTAGACGTCGCTGGCGGAGGTTCGAGTCCGCCGGCAATCGACGGCGCATCATGCAATGGAAACTCCTTGTGCGGACTGGTGGCTATCCGCTCAGCAGTGACGTTGCGTATGCGCTCGGACTCATTGAAGACCGCGAGGACCATGCCGCCGACGATGAAGCCGGTTAAGCCAGAGCTTAACGCCACCAGTTGGATCGCATCCTGCGGATGTACATAGAACAGAGCCAGTACTTGCTGGCCGATCATATGTGCGACCAGCCACCCCGCACAGGTCAGCGCGGCGCCGTTCGCGAGAGCCCCGAGGGCCGCCACGCGGTACCAGCTCATCCGCGAACATCCCATGTAGGAACAAATGAGCCCGAGGGAAATCGTACAGATGAAAGGCGTGATGACGCCGTATAGCCGCTCGATGAACTGCCTAAGAACGTCCTGATATCCTCCTCCCTGCATCAGGGCGGACACTAGTGGAATGCCGATCCGGAGCCCAATCGACAGCCCCACGACGACGAGACCGGCGACAACCAACTCGGCGATAGGCGGATATCCGGGTGTGTTGCCTTCCTTGCGTCCGATGAAGCGTTGCGCCACGACGATCGCGCCCAGGACTGCGAAGCCGATCGAAGCGCCGAACGTGACCGCAATCGTCAGCACCTTGCCGACGTCGATCGGAAGTGTTCCCGGCATGAACACCATCATGCCAATGCTCCAGGCCGTCACGAGGAAGATCGTTGTCGCCCATTGATCCAGCCCAAAGGTCGGCCCCGGACTGTAGGCGAAGCCCATCCTCGCTAGCCGCTGCAATCGGCCGCTATGGGTCCGTTCGCAAAACAGGACATAGCGAGATACGAGGCCGCAAGTGAGGTTGGTGACCTCAGCAATGTTGCGGTTCAAAGCGTCCTTCAATTCCGGGGTTGGAAGCGACGACGTGAAAAAGGCAAGACCGGCGTGCATCATCTCTTCGTAACGGGCATCCGCACGAGCCGCCACCGCGTCGCCCAATTGCATGATCATGGCGTAGGCGGATCGGCCATAGCCATTTCCGGTGAAGTCGAGTGCCGCGGCATTCTGCCGGGGTCCGACGAACAGGTTGTAAAGGCCGATGGCTCTTGTGAAGCGGTCGGGAAGAGTACCGTCCCTGCTGAAACTCAACGCTTGCGGACCGATATTCTCCGAAACGATTTTGGTCACCTTGCTTCGAAGGTCGTCGCGCGGGACGAAACCCGTGGTTTGCGCGAGTTCAAATGCGAGTCGGTCGGCTTCACGCGGAATGGCGGCCAATCTGACACAAAATGCGCGCGCGGCCCGGTCGATCCGTGCCACCTGCCGGAATTGCGAAGCGACGACGATGATGAGCACGGCCACGATCGGAGCATATTGAGCCAGTTGCGCCTGCGCCTTTGGATCTACCGCCTTCACCTGGCCGACGATGAAGTCGAACCCGATGCTGCCCTGGACGAGTCCGATCATGACGACCAGCCAGAGCGGTATCATCAGGGCATAGTAGAATATCACCCCCCAGAAGAACAGCGCGAAGGTCGTACCGGACCGATTGGTGGGCGGAGAGTTGAAGCGAGCCCAGGCAACGACAAAGAGTGCCAAGATCGCAATAATCCATTGGCTCTTCGTAACGATCGCTTCAATGATGTCCATGTTACGCGCTCCCACATAGCAGGCGACGCTTGCATGAATGGCTCTGCCCTCGCCGAGGCAGGGCACAATTCAGATCAGGGACATCGTGGAGACGCAGCGCGCGTCGACACAGGTGCCCGAACAATAGGGAAGACTACGCTGGGCCGACCCGGCTGCAATGTGAAGTAGAACACACCCGGGAGGACATTTCTTTAGCGGAGTTGGACACCGCGACCGCTGTTGGTCACATACAACCGAACTACGGACTCCGCTCGTGGCCGACCTCGCCGGTGATGACGTCGCCGAACAGCTCCCAGGCCTGCCCGTTGAAGCGCATCAACTGCATCTGCTCGATCGGGAAATAGTCGTCGGTGGAGGTGTTGACCATGATGCCTGGCAGCATCAGATCAGTGTGGAAATTCTTCAGGCTAGTGGCCTGCTTCATCACGTTCTCACGGGTGAGATTGTCACCGCACTGCTTCAACACCTGCGCCATCGCCTCGGCCTGCACATAGCCGTAGATGTTGTTGGCGTTGGCCTTGTCGCCATCGAGATAATATTTGTCCATGAATTCGCGCCACTTCACCACCGCCGGGTCCTTGTCCCAGGTCGGGTCGGTCGGATCCTTCAGATAGACGGTCGAGATGATATCCTTGGAATAGTCGAGCCCGGCGGGCTTGAGCACCGAGGCGACCGAGGTCGCGGTATTGGCGAGAAAGAACTTTGGTTTCCAGCCGAGCTCGCCGACCTTCCGGATCGCCTGCGCCGATCCCTTCGGGGCGGCCCATGAGAAGAAAATGTCGGCGCCCGAGTCATGCAGCGCCACGATCTGCGAGTCGATCGAGGGATCGCTGACCTCATAGGACTTGTCGGCGATGATCATGCCGGCCTTGTCGCCGAGCCCGTCCTTCAGGCCCTTGAACTGGTCCTTGCCGGCGTCGTCGTTCTGCCAGAACACGGCGATCTTGCTGTTGGGGAAATGATCGCGGATATACTTTGCGTAGATCCGCCCCTCGCTCTGGTAGTTCGGCTGGAAACCCATGGTCCACGGGAAATTCTTGGGGTCCCCGAACTTGGTACCGCCGGAGGCGACGAAGAGCTGCGGCACCTTCTTGACGTTCATGTATTTCATGATCGCCGAGTTCGAGGGCGTGCCGAGCGGCTGGAAGATCAGCAGCACCTCGTCGCTCTCGACCAGCTTGCGCGCCTGCTCGATCGCCTTCGGCGGCGAATAGGCGTCGTCATAGCTGATGAAGTTGATCTTGCGGCCGTTGATGCCGCCCTGGTCGTTGATCATCCTGAAATAGGCGGCCTCGGTCTTGCCGATCACGCCATAAGACGACGCCGGCCCGCTATAGGGCATGATGTTGCCGATCTTGACTTCGGTGTCGGTGGCGCCGGGATCGTATTTCTTCTGCGCCAGAGCCGGTGCCGTGACGAGCACGCCGGCAGCAAGAATGGCGAGGGCAGCAAGGCTTTCGCGACGACCCGGCATCGTTCTCTCCCCTATGTTTTGTAGTCTTGTTTTGCGGAGAGTGTCGCAAGGCCGTTCGCCGCTGGCAAGCGCCGCGATTTTCCGCGCCGTGAAACGACGGACCCCGAACTTACGCGGTGCGCCGCAGCAGTCTCAGCGCGCGCCCGTCGATCACGAGCAATGCGCTACCGATGACGATGGCGCCCGCGATCTCGCGCGCGGAGATCGGCTCACCCAGCACCAGCCATCCCAGCAGGATGGCGGTGACGGGAATGAGCAGAGTCACCAGCATCACGTTGGTCGCGCCCGAACGCCGAATGATCTGAAAGAAGACGATGTAGGCGAGCGCCGTAGATAGGGCGGCCAGGCCAAGCACCGCGAGCCAGGTCGTGAGACCCGGCATCGAAAGGTGCCACGGCTGTTCCATAGCTCCGGCGACGACCGCCATCATCACAGTCGATGCCATCAGCTGAAACGTCGCCGTTCCCAGCGGAGGCGCGTCCTTCAGTAGCCTCCGCGCGGCCAGCGCCGCAAAGCCATAGCTGAACGCGCCGCCCAGGCAGAGCAGGATGCCGAGCCCCTGCCCCGGCCTCGTTTCGATGCCCCATCCGCGCAGGATGATGACGCCGGCGAGGCCGAGCGCCACGCCGGCCACCCGACGCATCTGCAGGGCCTCTTCGCCGGCCGCCGCCATCACCATCACCGTGAAGAGCGGCGTGGTCGCGTTCAGGATCGAGGCCAGTCCGCTCGGAATGAAGGTCTGGCCGAGCACGATCAGCGAGAACGGGATGACGTTGTTGAGCAGCCCGATGGCGACGAACGGCTTCCAGCCCGTCACTCCCTTGGGAAGCCCGATGCCCTGCATCCGGAGCAATGGCAGGAGAATGGCCGCCCCAAGCGCGACGCGCAGGAATACCAGCGTCAACGGCGGCAATTCCCGCAGCGCCGCGCCATTGAAGAAGAACGATCCGCCCCAGAGAACCGAGAGCACCGCGAGCAGCGACCAGTCTCGCGCGTCGATCCTGTTATCGTTCGGGGACATGTTGCTTCACCTCGGCGGCCGAGCCTGCCGCCTAGAACGGCGCGAGACAGGCCGCCACCCGATTTCCGACAAATTTGCTCAGGAGGAGCGCCGCGAGCGGCCGTCACCGGCAATATCGGCGACAACCGCTCCAATCACCAGAACGCCGCCAATGAGCGCATGCACGGCGGGCAACTCCCGGAAGGCCACCCAGATCCAAAACGGCATCAGCGGCGTTTCCAGCGTCGCGATCAGCGAGGCCTGCCCTGATGGCAGCAAGCGCGAGCCGAGCATGTAGAAGGTCAGGCCGAGCGCGACCTGGAGGCAGCCGAACATCGCGAGGATCGCAAGGCCATTGCCGCCGACATGGGCGATGTCGTGGGCGAAGGGAAGGCTGACGAGGCTTCCCATGAAGTTCGACAGCGCGGCCGCGGCCACCATCGACGTCTCGCGATGGCGCCGGACCACGACGGTCATGGCGGAGATGGCAAGCACCATCAGGCAGCTCAGCGCGACGCCGCCGAGATCGGCGCCGGCTTGCACACCGCCGACCGTGATGACCACGCCGGCAAAGGCAATCAGGCTCGCGGCCAGCGTACGCCACGTCGCGGCTTCGCCGAGCCACAGCCACGCCAGCACAGCCGCAACGAAGGGCTGGGTGGCGATCAGCACGGCGACGTTCATGACCTTGGTCATCTGAAGCGCGGGAATGAACGAGACCATGCCGACCGCGGACAAGGACGCGACGAGCAGGCCGCCCTTCCCCGGCACGACCAATTGCCACAGCGCAGCGCGACCCTGCATCACGACGAGAAAGACCGTGATCAGGCTGCCCGCGAACAGGCCTCGCCAGAACAGGATGGTCCAGGGGTCGAACGGCAAGAGGCGCGTGAAGAACGGCGCCGTGCTCCAGGCAACTGCGGCAGCGATGACGAGGGCAATGCCGAGACCGCGATCCGAACGAGGCTGCCCCATGTTGATGCGTCCAGCTAGGTCGGCTTCTTCGGCCGCGACACCAGCTCGATCATCTTGCCTTCATCGTCGTCGGGCATTGCGGCCTTCGCCTGCGCGTAGGACTCGACCGCAGCGCGCGAGACCAGCGGCTTGTCGGCGAGCAGGCTTTCGGCGAGCCTCACCGCGTAGGCGGCATCCTTGTGCCGCAGCGCCGCCGTAAACGTCGCGCCGCTGAAATCGCGGGCGACCATGCGCCTGGAGTGACGCTGCACCTGCGGGCTTGCCGCGACGCCGGCCTGGATCGATTCCAGCACCAGGTTCATGTCGAGCCCGGCCTGCTCGGCGATGGCGAGGCCTTCGGCAAGGCCCGCGATCTGGATCGCGCCCAGGAGATTGTTGATGAGCTTGTAGACGGTGCCGGAGCCGACCGCGCCGAAATGGCGGATGGTCGAGCCGATCGGTTCGAGAAACGGCCGCGCACGTTCGAGATCAGCTGCGTCGGCGCCGGCGAGCAGCGTCAGCTTTCCGGCCGCTGCCGCATCCGGCAATCCCGTCACGGGGCAGTCGATGTAGATCAGCCCGCGCGCGTTCAGTTCGCGGCCCATCTCGCGGGCGTGGTCATAGGAGACGGTGGAGCACTCGATCGCAATGGTGCCGGCCTTTGCCGTCTTGGCCGCGCCCTCGGGCCCGAGCCAGACCGCGCGCGAGGCGTCGTCGTCGGCGACCATGGTCACGACCGCATCGGCATCGATCGCGGCATCCTCAGGCGAGGTCGCCCAATGCGCACCGCGCGCGATCAGGTCCTCCGCTTTTGCCTTGCTGCGATTCCACAGCGTCACCGTGAAGCCGGCATCGAGATAGCGCCCGGCCATGCCGTGGCCCATCCGCCCCAACCCGATGAAGGCGACGCGGGACATCAGTCGACGTCCTCGATGTCGGCGCCGGTGGTGCCGAAGGCGCGCTGCGCCAGCGTTGCGGCCATGAAGTCGTCGAGCTCGCCGTTCAGCACGCCCGACGTGTCGGACGTCTGCACGCCGGTGCGCAAATCCTTCACCATCTGGTAGGGCTGCAGCACGTAGGAGCGGATCTGGTGACCCCAGCCGATATCGGTCTTGGCGGCCTGGTCGGCGGCAGCCTTCTCCTCGCGCTTCTTCAGCTCGATCTCGTAAAGCCGCGCGCGCAGCATGTCCCACGCCTGCGCCCGGTTCTTGTGCTGGGAGCGGCCGGCCTGGCAGACCACGGCAACGCCGGTCGGAATATGCGTCAGGCGCACCGCGGATTCGGTCTTGTTGACGTGCTGGCCGCCGGCGCCGCCCGAGCGCATGGTGTCGACGCGGACGTCGGCTTCCTTGATGTCGATCTTGATGCTGTCGTCGATGACGGGGAACACCTGCACGCTCGAAAACGAGGTGTGCCGCCGCGCGTTGGAATCGAACGGCGAGATGCGCACCAACCGGTGCACGCCCGCCTCCGTCTTCAGCCAACCATAGGCGTTGTGGCCCGAGACCTGGATCGTCGCGGACTTGATGCCGGCCTCTTCGCCCTCGGACTCTTCGAGGAATTCGACCTTGAAGCCGTGCGTCTCGGCCCAGCGCGTGTACATGCGCAGCAGCATCTGCGCCCAGTCCTGGCTCTCGGTGCCGCCGGCGCCGGCATGGACTTCGAGATAGGAATCGAAGCGATCGGCCTCACCCGACAGCAGCGCCTCGAGCTCGCGCCGGGCGACTTCCTTCTTCAGGTTCTTCAGCGCGGTTTCGGCCTCAGTGACGACGCCGGCATCGCCCTCGGCCTCGCCGAGCTCGATCATGCCGATGTCGTCTTCGAGCTCCTGCTCGACCTTGCCGATGCCCGAGAGCGAATCCTCAAGCGAGGTGCGCTCCTGCATCAGCTTCTGGGCTTTCTGGGGATCGTTCCAGAGGTTGGGATCTTCTGCGAGCTTGTTCAGCTCAGCGAGGCGCGCCGTCGATTTCTCGACGTCAAAGATGCCTCCTCAGCAGCCCGACTGACTGCTTGATCTCTTCTACCAACCGTTCGATTTCGGCGCGCATGTTGTTCTCTGATCTCGCGGAATCCCGCGTGCATTGGAGCTGGGATGTAGCGGCGGCGGCTGCAAAGCGCAACCGCCGGAACCGCGATCGTCTGTCTTATCCGCTAGTACAGCCCGCCGGTGCCCGGCCGCATGAAGAAGCCGGAATCCGGCTGCTGCTGCTGCGACGCCGGCACGCCGCCGCGCCCGTCGGCATCGGCGACGCCGATGACCGAGTAGTTGTCCGGCGGCGCCGTGCCCGGCTTGAAGGCTTCGAGGATGGTTCCGCCGGTCTCGCCGGGACCAGCGCGCATACCGGTCTTGGAGACGACGCGCACGAGCTTGATGCCGGCCGGCACCTTGAACGGAACGGCGGGCTTGTCGGCGAGCGCAAGCTTGAGGAAGTCGCGCGCGATGGGTGCGGCCAGATGGCCGCCGGTCGCGGCGTTGCCCCTACCGAGCGCGCGCGGCTTGTCGTAGCCCATATAGATCGCGACGGCGACGTCGGGCGAGAAGCCGACGAACCAGGCGTCCTTGGCCTCGTTGGTGGTGCCGGTCTTGCCGGCGATCGGCTTGCCGACCTCCTTGACCACGGTTGCGGTACCGGCCTGGACCACGCCTTCCATCAGCTCGGTGATCTGATAGGCGGTCATGGAATCCAGCACCTGCTCGCGGCGGTCGATCAGCTGCGGCTCGGCCTGGTTCTTCCACCCGCCCGGCGCGTCGCAGCCGCGGCATTCGCGCTGGTCGTGCTTGAAGATGGTGCGGCCGTAACGGTCCTGGATGCGGTCGATCAAGGTCGGCTTCACCCGGCGACCGCCATTGGCGAGCATCGAATAGGCCGTGACCATGCGCATCGCCGTGGTCTCGCCGGCGCCGAGCGCGTAGGACAGATAGTTCGGCAATTCGTCATAGACGCCAAAGCGGCGCGCATATTCGCCGATCAGGGGCATGCCGATGTCCTGCGCGAGGCGCACGGTCACGGTGTTGAGCGACTGCCGCAGCGCGTTGCGCAGCGTGACGGGTCCCTGGAATTTGCCGGACGAGAAGTTTTCGGGCCGCCACACGCCGGCGCCCTGGCCCTGGTCGATTTCAATGGGCGCGTCGAGCACCACGGTCGAGGGCGTATAGCCGTTGTCGAGCGCGGCCGAATAGACGATCGGCTTGAACGACGAACCCGGCTGCCGGTAGGCCTGCGTCGCGCGGTTGAACTGGCTCTGGTCGAACGAGAAGCCGCCGACCATCGCGAGCACGCGGCCGGTCCAGGGATCCATCGCCACCATCGCACCGGACACTTCGGGGATCTGGCGCAGGCGGTACTGGCCTTCGACCGGCTGTCCTTCCTTGGTGTAGAGCGGATCGGCATAGATCACGTCGCCGGGCTGCAACACCTGCGCCACCGACGTCGGAGTCTTGCCCTTGGCGTTGCCCTGGGCCGCCCTCGCCCAGCGCACGCCGTCGACCGTGACGATGCCGGTCTCGCGCTGCTTGCTGATGGCGCCGCCGAGCTCGCGGTTCGGCTGGAAGCCGATGCGCGCGGACTGGTCGCTGGTCTCCAGCACCACCGCCATGCGCCATGGCGAGATGTCGGAGAGCGACTTGATCTCGGCGAGCTTCACGCCCCAATCGCCCGAAATATCGAGCTTGCTCATGGCGCCGCGATAGCCCTGCTGCTCGTCATAGTTCACGAGGCCGGCGACCATGGCCTTGCGCGCCATGACCTGGATCTTCGGATCGAGCGTGGTGCGGACGGACAGACCGCCCTCATAAAGCTTCTTCTCGCCGTAGCGCTCGAAGATGTCGCGGCGGACTTCCTCGGCGAAATATTCACCGGCGAAGGTGTGAGCGCCGTTTGAACGGTTGGTGACGGCCAGCGGCTCCTTGCGCGCCTTGTCGGCATCGGCCTGCTTGATCCAGCCGTTCTCCAGCAGACGGTCGATCACGTAGTTGCGGCGCTCGATGGCGCGATCGCGGTTGCGGACCGGATGCAGCGTCGCGGGCATCTTCGGCAGCGCGGCGAGATAGGACGCTTCAGCGACCGTCAGCTCGTTCACCGACTTGTCGAAATACACCAGCGAAGCGGCCGCGATGCCGTAGGCGCCGAGGCCGAGATAGATCTCGTTCAGATACAGCTCGAGGATCTTGTCCTTCGAGTAGGTCTTCTCGATGCGCATCGCCAGCAAGGCTTCCTTGATCTTGCGGGCGAAGGAGACCTCGTTGGTCAGAAGGAAGTTCTTGGCGACCTGCTGGGTGATCGTGGAGGCGCCCTGCGGACGCCGGTTCGAGCCGTAGTTCTGGATGAAGAGCACGCCGGCGCGCGCCATGCCGGTGTAGTCGATGCCGCCATGCTCGTAGAAATTCTTGTCCTCGGCCGCGAGGAAGGCGTTGATCACGAGCTTCGGCACCGCCTGGATCGGCAAGTACAGCCGCCGCTCCTTGGCGTATTCGCCGAGCAGCGAGCCGTCGACCGCGTGCACGCGGGTCATCACCGGCGGCTCGTAATCCTGAAGCTGAGAGTAGTCGGGCAAGTCCTTGGAGAAATGCCAGATCAGGCCTGCCACGGCCCCGACACCGACAAGGAACACCACCGTTCCCGCGGCGAACAGGAAGCCCATGAACCGCACCAGCAAGCGCATTATATGTTTATCCGTTCAAACTCTGGATCAGCTCAAGGCACCCAAAACAGGCGCCAACTCCACGTCGCGAATTTACCGGCCTACTCAATTACATCAGTGCCGGACCAAGACGCTTGCCGAACGGGATTCTCGCCGATTCCGGAACCCCCTGCGGCATTTTTATAAAGCGCCCGCTGTGGCCAAACTAGGGCTTTTGCAACGGGACGGAAAATCCCTCTCAATTCGACGACCCCCGGTCGTCAATTCGACGAACCCCCGGTCGTCAATTTGACGATCCGGCCGTGGCCATCCGCTTGGTCAGGAACCCGTCGATCGCCTGCGCCATCGAGCCCACGGCCTTGGACCGCCACCCCTCCGAGACCAGATGCTCGAGGTCGCCCTTGTTGGAGACATAGCCGATCTCGACCAGCACCGACGGCACGTCCGGCGCCTTGAGGACCCGGAAGCCGGCCGACTTCAGGGGATGCTTGTGCATCCGCACGGACGACTTCATTTCGCCCATCAACAGGCGGGCAAAACGGCTTGAAAAGGTACGAGTTTCCCGCTGGGTGAGGTCGATCAGGATGTCGGCGACGTCGGTCGGCTCCTCCGCGAGGTTGAAACCGGCGATCGCGTCCGCCCGGTTTTCCGCATCCGCCAGTCGCTGCGCCTCGGCGTCGGAGGCCTTGTCGGACAGCGTGTAGATGGTCGCGCCCTGCGCATCGCCCTCGGCCTTCGGCAGCGCATCGGCGTGAATCGAGACGAACAAGGCGGCCTTGAGCCCGCGGGCGACTTTGACCCGGTCGTTGAGCGGAATGAAAGTGTCGTCATCCCGTGTCATCACCACGCGGAATTTGCCGGTCTTGTCCAGCTGGTCGCGCAGCGCCAGGCCGAAGGCCAGCACCAGGTTCTTCTCGCTCTCGCCGCCCGACTGCGTGCCGTTGTCGATGCCGCCATGGCCGGGATCGATCACGACGATCGGGCGCCCGTCGGCCTTTTGCTGCCCGGCTTCCGGAGCTGCGGCGGCCGGAACCGTTGCCGGCGGCGCGTCGGCGATTGCGGGCCGCAGTTCGGGACGTTTCTCGGGGACGAGCGACTGCACGAAGGCGGCACGGTCGACCTCCTCCAGCTCGAGCACGAGCCGGGCTGGCTGGCCATTGGCGGCCTCCAGCACGTAGGACTTGGCGATCTTGGCCGGGCCTGTCAGATCGAACACGATTCGCGAGCCGCCGGGCATGACCAGCCCGTAGCGGAAGGCCTTGACCAGTCCCCGCCCCTCGACCCCGGTGCCCGCGGGCAGTTGAAAATTGACCTGGGGCACATCGACCACCACCCGATACGGGTCGGCGAGCGTCACGGCGCGGAATGTGACGGCCTGATCGATGTCGAGGATGAAACGGGTCTGCTTGCCATCGCCGGCCAGCCGGGCGGCGGACGCGGTTGGAAAATTCGCTACCGCAACAGAGGGTTGCGGCTGGCTTTCCGCCGCGCTCAGGCGCCAGGAATCAGCGCATACCAATGCTGCGGCGCACAGAAGCGCGCATCCCAGCAAAACCCTTTGATTTGTGCGGCTCGTCACCGATTCAGTGCCTCCGAGCGGCCCTTCTAACGCAATAGAACCACAGGGTTAATCGTCGCTTAATGACAGATATACGAAACTCCCCGACTGTGACCGCCGTGCGACGCTCCCTTGCACGGTTGGTCCATTCCACGTATGTACGGAGTGCTGACGGCCGATATTTCCGGTTGTGTCGCGTTCAGCCTCCCGGTGCAGCGCCGGAACTCTCAAGGTTTGGGAATTCCAGCGTTTTTCCGTTCCCCTCAAAGACCAGCGCGGTGCGCGGCAGCGAGGTGGAGCGGGTCAAGCCCCGGCGGCGGACGGTCCCTGGTTACCACCGCGTTTCCGGGACGGTTTTGACAGCGACGTGACTCGTTACCCGGTCCCTTAATCCCAAGGGAGCGGTTCGTAATCCCCAAGGCGAGCGCGCTCGCGCCATGCCTGGCCAGCAGCAACTGATTGAGGGGCGGCCCCGCCGCCCAATGTTTCATACGGGCCGACGCTTGATGCGCCAGACTGTGCCGACGAATTCTGAAGGACCGTTCGCGACGCTGCGGAGTGACAATCCCGCGCGCCGCTTCGGCCCTCCAGCTTCCGTTTCGGCAAGGCGCGAGAGACGGCGTTTCGGCCTTCCCCTCACCCCCGAATCAGGTGGACCGTCGCGGCACCCGGCAGCGCTAATCGCGCCCACGGTGAATCGCGCCCGCCGCCGCCAAGAGTTAAGACATGCCCAACAAGATGTTGATCGATGCCACCCACCCGGAGGAGACCCGGGTCGTCGTGGTCCGCGGCAATCGCGTCGAAGAGTTTGATTTCGAGACCGCACAACGCAAGCAACTGCGCGGGAATATCTACCTCGCCAAGGTCACCCGGGTGGAGCCTTCGCTCCAGGCCGCCTTTGTCGAATATGGCGGCAACCGCCACGGCTTCCTCGCCTTCAGCGAAATCCATCCCGATTACTACCAGATTCCGGTCGCCGATCGGCAGGCACTGATCGAGGCCGAGGAACAGGCCCATCGCGAGGCGGAGGAAGAGAGCGAGAACCGCTCCCACGGCCGCCGCCGCTCGCGCCACCGCAACTCCCGCCGCCGCAGTCAAGGCGAACGCGTCCGCAGCGACATCGTCGAGGGCCTCGAGGCCGGCGCCGACCCAGCGGCCCAGCCGGTCGAGAGCGACGCCCTGCACATCGAGGGTGCGTCGCACGAGGGCGAGCACCTGCACGCCGAGACGGAGCATCACGGCGAGCACGAAGGCCACGAGCATCAAGACCACGAACATGGCGATCATGATCACCACGATCATGACCACGAAGGACATGGTCACGACCATCATCATGCCAATGATGACGATCACCATCACGCCCACGGTCATGACGACCATGGTCATGACGAGCACAATCATCACGACCATGATCATGCCGACGAGACGCCCGCGCCTGTCGCAGCCGTCGGCGCCGAGCCCGTGGTCGCGACCGAGACCGCTGCCGAACCGCAGGAGGCTATCGCCTCCGAGGCCCATGCCGAGGCTCTCGCCGAAGCCGTGACCGCCTCCGCCGAACCGGCCGACGCCGTCTACGCTGCCGGCGAAAGCACTGATGCTCGTCATCACGAGTCCGATGAGGAAGACGACGAGGACGAGGACGGCGAGGAAGCCGAAGAGGAACACGTCGAATCCGTCGGCGGCGACGACGTGATGGAGGAAGTGCCGGAGCGCACCTTCCGCCCGCGCCGCCAGTACAAGATCCAGGAAGTCATCAAGCGCCGCCAGGTGATGCTGGTGCAGGTCGTCAAGGAAGAGCGCGGCAACAAGGGCGCGGCGCTGACCACCTATCTCTCGCTCGCCGGCCGCTATGCCGTCCTGATGCCGAACACCGCGCGCGGCGGCGGCATCAGCCGCAAGATCACGAGCGCCCAGGATCGTTCCCGCCTGAAGGAAGTTGTGCAGGATCTCGACGTGCCCGAGGGCATGGGCATCATCCTGCGCACCGCCGGCGCCGCCCGTACCAAGCCCGAGATCAAGCGTGACTTCGAGTATTTGATCCGGATGTGGGAGACGGTGCGCGACCTGACGCTGAAGTCGCAGGCCCCGACCCTGGTCTACGAGGAAGGCTCGCTGATCAAGCGCTCGCTGCGCGACCTCTACAACAAGGAGATCGACGAGATCTCGGTTGCCGGTGAGTCCGGCTACCGCGAAGCGCGCGACTTCATGAAGATGCTGATGCCCGCCAATGTCAGCGCGGTGAAGCAGTATCGCGACGGCCAGCCGCTGTTCTCGCGCATGGGCGTCGAGAGCCAGCTGGACGCGATGTTCTCTCCGACCGTGCAGTTGCGCTCCGGCGGCTACATCGTGATCAACCAGACCGAGGCGCTGGTCTCGATCGACGTCAACTCCGGACGATCGACCCGCGAGCACCATATCGAGGACACCGCGCTCAAAACCAATCTGGAAGCGGCCGAAGAGGTCGCCCGCCAGCTTCGCCTGCGCGACCTCGCCGGCCTGATCGTCATCGACTTCATCGACATGGACGAGAAGCGCAACAACCGCGCGGTCGAGCGCAAGCTGTCCGATTGCCTGCGGCAGGACCGCGCCCGCATCCAGGTCGGCCGCATCTCGCATTTCGGCCTGCTCGAGATGTCGCGCCAGCGCATCCGCGCCAGCGTGCTGGAATCCTCGACCGATCCCTGCCCGCATTGCGGCGGCACCGGCCATGTCCGCTCGGTTTCCTCGGTTGCGCTCCAGCTGCTGCGCGGCCTCGAAGAGATCCTGATGAAGGGCGCGACCCACAATCTCGTGGTCCGCACCCGCACGGACGTCGCGCTCTATGTGCTGAACCACAAGCGCGGCCATCTGCGCGACCTCGAGAATGGCTTCAAGGTCACGCTGGCCGTCATCGCCGACCCCAGCGTCAGCGGACCGCAGGCCTATCTCATCGACCGCGGCGAGCAGGTGCATACGCTGGAAGCAGCGAAGGCGCTGCTGGCGGCACAGGCCGCCGCAAGCCCGCCGCCCGTAGCCGAAGAAGTCTATGACGACGAGGAATTCGATCCGGAGCTGGAATCCGAGGTCGAGACCGAAGAAACCGAAGGCCTCGCCGAGGAGCAGGCTGGCGGCGAAGCGGCTTCCGACCAGGATGGCCAGCGCCGCAAGCGCCGCCGGCGTCGGCGCGGCCGCGGTGCCCCGCGCGACGGCGAGTTGCGCGAGGATGGCACTCCGACGTCGTCCGAAGCGACCGTGGCGGCCAGCGAAGGTGAAGAAGACGCCGAGTCCGAACAGGACGGCGAGGAAGGTGAGGACCAGGCGGCCCGCAGCGAGCAGCAGGGCAACGGCGATCGCCGCCGCCGGCGTGGTCGTCGCGGTGGACGCCGCCGTCGCGGTGGCAACGAGGAAGGTCTCGCCGGCTCCATCGGCGACGAGCTCGCGGCCAATGCACCGTCGGAAGCGACCGACGCCGTCGCCGATTTCGACAGCTTTGGCGGCGAGGCTGCGCCCTCGATCGCGCAGGCCGAACACACCGCCGCCGAGCCTGAGGTCAGCCAGCCCGAGCCGCGCGCCGAGGTGCAGATTGAGGCGCCGGCCCAGCCTGAGCCCGCTCCTGCCGCCGCGGACGAAGAGCCCGCCGACGACAAGGCAGCGCGTCGCCGCTCCACGGTCCGGGAAAAGGTGAGCTTCCTGTCGAGCAGCGCGAGCGAGCCGGCAACACCGGTTGCGGCAGCGCCGGAGCCGGTTGCCCCGCCCGCACCAGCCGCTGAACCCGCGCCGGAAGCGGCAACCGAAACTCCGGCCGCGCCGCGTCGCGCCGGCTGGTGGTCTCGCCGGTTCGGCGGCGGCGAGTAGGCGAACAAATCAGTTGAGACCGCCCGGCCAAACCGGGCGGTTTTGATTTGGCAAGGTCAGTACGATGCAAAGCGCAATTGTTCTCGGCGGCGGCATGATCGGCGTGAGCGCGGCGCTGCACCTCCGGCAGCGCGGTTGGTCGGTCACGCTCGTCGACCGCAGGGAGCCGGGCCGCGAGACCAGCTACGGCAATGCCGGGATGATCCAGGCCGAAGCCGTGCGTCCCTATCCGATGCCGCGCGACTTCGCCACGCTCCTGAAGATCGCGACCGGCCGCACCAACGACGTGCGCTACAGCCTGTCGTCGCTTCATCTCCATATCGAGCCCCTGCTCCGCTACTGGTGGCACTCGGCGCCGAAGCGGCATCGCGAGGCGATCGACGCCTGGGCGCGGCTGATCGCCTACGCGACGGCGGAGCACGACATCCTCATCCGCGAAGCCCATGCCGACAATCTGATCCGCCGCGCGGGCTACCGGCACCTGCATCGCGACGCAGCTTCCTTCGATCTCGCCGTCAAGGCGGCGGAACAAGACCAGCGCGAATTCGGCGTGAGGTTTCGCGCGCTCTCGGGGGCCGAGCTCGCCAAGGCCGAACCGATTCTGCGCGACGACCTGCCCGGTGCGATCCATTGGCTCGACACCTGGACCGTGTCCGATCCCGGCGCGCTGGTCACGGCCTATGCCGAGCTGTTCGAGCGCCTCGGCGGCACCATCGTGCTCGGCGATGCCCAGACCTTGCGGCAGACCGCGACCGGCTGGTCGGTCGACACGGACCAGGGAGCCGTCGACGCTGCGGCCGCCGTCGTGACGCTCGGGCCCTGGTCGCCCAATCTCCTGCACAAATTCGGCTATCGCATTCCGCTGGTGCGCAAGCGCGGCTACCACATGCATTACAGCGGCGGCGCATCACTCGATCTGCCGCTGGTCGACAAGGCCGGCGGCTATGCCATGGGTCCGATGGCGAAGGGCATCCGCATCACCACAGGCGCGGAATTGACCGGCATGGACGCGCTCGCCACGCCCGTGCAGCTCGCCAGTGCCGAAGCTTCGGCGCGACAGCTGATCGACCTCGGCAGGCGGGTCGAGCCCGACCCGTGGTTCGGCACCCGCCCCTGCACGCCCGACATGCTGCCGGTGCTCGGGCAAGCTCCGCGTCACCCCGGCCTCTGGATGAATTTCGGCCACGGCCACCAAGGTTTTACGCTCGGGCCCGCGACCGGCCGCCTCCTCGCCGAGATCATGAGCGGCGAGACGCCGGCGATCGATCCGACGCCATACCGGCCTGAGCGCTTTTAGCTGTCGGCGTCCGCAGTGCGCACCGCGAGCGCGGCTGAGATGCGCGAGCTGGCAAATTCCGTCAGTCGGCGCGCTCGGCCAGCAGCTTCCTGATGCGGTCGGCATCTTCGGGCGTCGCCGGATTGTAGACGATCATGCTGAGATCGGAGCGGCCCTCGACATTGAAGCTCGAATATTCGAACGACATCGTGCCGTGAACGGGATGCCGCAGCCGCTTGGTGCCGTCGCCATGATGGCGCACGTCATTGTCGCGCCAGAGCGCCGCGAATTCCGGACTTGTCCGACAGAGCTCGTCGACGAAATCGGCGACATGCGAGACGGCACCTGCTCGCGCCGCGTCTGCCCTGAATGCGGCCACCACGAAGCGTGCCACACTGTCCCAGTCATATTGCGCGGCGCGCACGCGCGGATCGCAGAAGATGAAGCGCAGGATGTTGCGCTGTCCCGGCGGGATCGCGCCGTAGTCGGTCAGCACGACGCTTGCGGCGCGATTCCAGGCGACAACGTCCCAGGTCGCTGTGCGTACCAGCGCCGGGCTGAATGAGAGCGCATCGAGCACGCGTTGCAGCCGCGGCGAGACGCCTTCGCTCGCCTGGTAGCGCACCTCGGGCGGGCGGCCGAGGCCGATCAGGAACAGGTGCTCGCGCTCGACATCGGTCAGCATCAACGCGCGCGCGATCCGGTCGAGCACGTCGGCCGATGGCGCCCCGCCGCGGCCCTGCTCCAGCCAGGTGTACCAGGTCGAGCTGATATTGGCGCGCTGGGCCACTTCCTCCCGGCGCAGACCCGGCGTGCGCCTGCGGCTGCCGGAGAAGCAGAACGCGGCTGCATCGAGCCGGGTGCGACGGTCCTTCAGATAGGCCCCAAGCAAGTTGTCGGCGGCAGTGCTCTCGCTCATCCTGTTAGATATTATACCCTGATAATGTCACTACTTTACCCGGATAACTCTAGCGCAGATGGTTCTCTCCACCAACATCTGGAGATTTCGCATGCGTGTATTCGTTACCGGTGCCACCGGCTTCGTCGGCTCCGCCGTCGTTCGAGATCTGTTGGCCGCCGGCCATAGCGTGCTCGGCCTCGCCCGCTCCGATGCCGGCGCCGCAGCGCTCACCGCGATGGGCGCCGAGGTCCATCGTGGGTCGCTGGAGGATCATGCATCCTTACGCGGCGGCGCCGCCGCTTCGGATGGTGTGCTGCATCTCGGCTTCAACCACGACTTCTCGAAATTCGCCGACAATTGCGAGCTCGACCGCCGCGCGATCCTCGCGCTTGGTGAGGAGCTCAAAGGCTCCGACCGCCCTCTCATCGTCACATCAGGTGTGGCGCTACTGACGCCCGGACGGCTCGCGACCGAAGACGATGCGGCGGCCCGCCACTTTCCGCGCGTCTCGGAAGCCACTGCCGAAGACCTCGCAGAGCGCGGCGTCCGCACCGGCATCGTGCGGCTGCCGCCCACGACCCATGGCGAGGGCGACCATGGCTTCGTGCCGCGCCTGATCGCGCTCGCCCGGGAGAAAGGCGCCGCGGCCTATATCGGCGAAGGTCAAAACCGCTGGCCGGCCGCGCACCGCCTCGACGCCGCGCGCGTCTATCGTCTCGCGCTGGAGCAAGGTGCGACCGCGCGGCGCTATCATGCGATCGCCGAGGAAGGCGTGCCGTTCAAGGCGATTGCAGAGGTGATCGGCCGAAGGCTCGGCGTCCCCGTCGTGTCCAAATCGCCTGAGGAAGCGGCCGCGCATTTCGGCTGGTTCGCACAATTCGCCGGCATCGACGTTCCGACCTCAAGCGCCAGGACGCGCGCTTTGCTCGGCTGGGAGCCCAAAGAAAAAGGGCTGATCGAGGATCTCGACCAGCCCTACTACTTCAAGGTCTGACGGCGCGCGGCGCCGCCACCGGCAGATCAGTCCGTCGTGACGGCCGTCTCCAAGTCGGTCGGATCGATCTGCCTGGCGAGGTTGGCGTTGAGCTTGTCGCGGTCGAGCTCACCTTCCCACCAGGCGACGATCACGCAGGCCACGCCGTTGCCACAGAGGTTGGTCAGCGCGCGGCACTCGCTCATGAACTTGTCGATTCCGAGCACGATCGCCATGCCCGGCACGAGGCGCGGATCGACCACGGCGAGCGTCGCGGCCAGCGTGATGAAGCCCGCGCCGGTGATGCCGGAGGCACCCTTCGAGGTCAGCATCGCCACCACCAGGATGGTGAGCTGCTGGCCGAAGGAGAGATCGAAGCCAAGCGCCTGCGCGATGAACAGCGTCGCCAGCGTCATGTAGATGTTGGTGCCGTCGAGATTGAACGAATAGCCCGTGGGCACCACGAGACCGACCACCGACTTCGAGCAGCCGAGGCGCTCGAGCTTCTCCATCAAGGACGGCAACGCGCTTTCCGAGGACGAGGTACCGAGCACGATCAGCAGCTCGTCCTTGATGTAGGCCAGGAACTTGAAGATGGAGAAGCCGGCGAGGCGCGCGATGGTTCCGAGCACGACGAACACGAACAGCGCCGCGGTGACGTAGAACGTCGCGATCAGGCCGACCAGGTTGAGGATCGCCCCGGTGCCGAACTTGCCGATGGTGTAGGCCATTGCGCCGAAGGCGCCGATCGGCGCCGCGCGCATCACGATGGAGATGACTCCGAACACCGCATGCGCGGCGTCATCGATGAAGCTGCGGATGGTATGGCCGCGCTCGCCGAGGCCCATGATAGCGAAGCCGAACAGCACCGAGAACAGCAACACCTGCAGGATCTCGCCTTGCGCGAAGGCGCCGACCACGGTGTCGGGGATGATGTGCAGGATGAAGTCGACCGACCTCTGGCCCTCGGCCTGCTTGGCGTAGTTGGCGACGGCCTGCGCGTTGGCGGCGGCGCTGCCGAAACCCGCACCCGGCTTCACCAGGTTGCCGATGATGAGTCCGATCACCAGCGCGAAGGTCGAGACGACCTCGAAATAGACCAGCGCCTTGACGCCGATGCGGCCGACCTTCTTTGCGTCCTGGATATGCGCGATGCCGGAGACCACGGTGCAGAAGATGATCGGCGCAATCACCATCTTGATCAGCTTGATGAAGCCGTCGCCCATCGCCTTGATCCACTCGTTGGTGGCGAGCGACGGCCACAGCCAGCCGACCAAGGCGCCGAGCACGATGGCGATCAGCACCTGGACGTAGAGAACCTTGTACCACGGCTTGGCGGCGGCCGGTGCGACCGGCGCCCCCGCCATCGTTGTCGTCGTCATTGTTTCACTCCCCCTCAAACTCAGAGCCAGCCAAGATCAACTTGGCCGGCTCTGTCAATCGGAACTGCTCGGAATGGTGCGCTTTACCCGCGTCGATCGACGATCCGGCGGGCCGCCGGCATCAGCGCGGCGCCCAGCGCGTTCTTGACCACCGATGCCGCAATGAACGGCGCGACGCCGACCGCCCAGGCCTTGGTTGCGCCAAGGCCGATGACGTAGGCCAGCCAGCCGAAGCCGGCGATGAAGATGACGACATGGGCGAGCGCCATTGCTCCAAACAGGAACACGACGTTGCGATCCCAGCCGCGCTCGGCCAGCCAGCCGGTGATAAAGGCAGCCAGCACGAAGCCATACAGATAGCCGGCAGTCGGGCCGAGCAGCGGTGCAATTCCACCGACCGGACCGGCGAACACCGGCAGCCCCATCGCGCCTTCGGCGAGGTAGGCGATCATGGTTGCGCTGCCAAGGCGCCAGCCATAGGCGGCGCCGATCACCAGCACGACCAGCGTCTGCAGGGTCATGGGCACGTAAGGCAGCGGCAGATTCACTTTGGCTGATAGCGCCATCAAGGCGGTGCCGAGCGCAATCAGCACGACGGCGCGAAGTGCGCCGACGGTTTCACCCGGACGGGTCGGCCACATCAATGCGGCGAGAGGAGAATGCGGCGTGGCGACGGACGGGAGGGAACGGTCAGACAAAGTTGGAACTCCGCAGGGCTGGTGTCGAAACGGCTGTCGAAAACTCGCGGCTATTTAAGCCAGTGAGCGATCCGGTCAACTGCCTCCCGCATCTCCGCTGCCGAACGCGCATAGGAGAGCCGTATGAACGAACGACCATGGATGGGATCGAAATCGAGACCCGGCGTGGCCGCAACGTGCGCCTGCTCCAGCATCTGCTTGGCGAATTCGAAACTGTCCGAGGTGAAGTCCGAGACGTCGGCATAGAGATAGAAGGCGCCGTCGGCAGGCAGGAACTTGCTGAGGCCCGCCTTGGGCAATCCCTCGATCAGGATGCGCCGGTTTTCCTGATAGCCGTGCTTGATCTCCTCCATTTCGGCTGCGCCGTCGAAGGCGGCCTCGGCCGCGATTTGCGACAATGACGGCACCGAGATCGAGAGGTTCTGCTGCAGCCGCTCGATCGGTCGCACCAGGATCTCGGGCACGACCATCCAGCCGACGCGCCAGCCCGTCATGCAAAAATATTTCGAGAACGAGTTGATCACGAGTGCGTGCTCCGACATCGCCGCCGCCGTTGCCGCCGGAAACGCGTAGTCGAGCCCGTGATAGATCTCGTCGGAGATGAAGCGGATGCCGGCGTCTTCCGCCGCAGCGATCAGGCCGGCAAGCGCCTCGCGGGACATCATCGTCCCCGTCGGATTGGCCGGGCTGCCGACCAGCACGCCCTTCAGCGGCGCCTTGCGATGCGCCGCCAGCAGCGCCTCGCCGGTCAGCGCGTGGCGCGTGTCATTGGTGGTCTCGATCAGCACCGGCTCGCAACCAAGCGCGGTGAGGATGTGACGGTAGGGCGGATAGCCCGGCACCGTCACGGCGACGCGGTCGCCGGGCGCGAACATCGACAGGAAGGCCAGGATGAAACCGCCGGAGGAGCCTGTCGTCACCACGATCCGCTCGGGGCTGACATCACAGCCATAGGCATCCCGATAGTGGCACGCGATGCGTTCGCGCAATGAGGGGATGCCGAGCGCGGAGGTGTAATCGATCCGCCCCGCCTCGAGCGCCGCATGGGCGGCCGCGATCGCGGTCTTTGGGGCGCCGGTTGCGGGCTGGCCGACCTCCATGTGGATGACATGGCCGCCTGCCGCCTCGATTCGGGCCGCGGCGGCCATCACGTCCATCACCATGAACGGGGGAACATCGCTGCGGCGGGAGGGCTCGAGCCACTGCCCCACCCGGTTCCTCAATGTCGCATCGTGCATCGAATTCTGCTATTTCGCTGGCGAACCGGTCGGTTCGGTCCGGGAAACGGGGCGCTTGCGCCCCAGACTGGCCGCATTGTACGGCTCATAAGGGCATATCTCGTATCCGGTCCGCCGCCAATCGCCAAAAACCAATCACGAAACTGCTTGATCAAGACCGTTTGACCCAGACCGCCTGATGTTGCTCCAGATCGCATTGCGCAAGAAGGCCTCCTCCCTCACCGCCCTCGTCACCGCCGCGGCGATCGCGTTGTTGCCGATGCCGGCCGTGCATGCGCAGGCCAAGGGGCCGCCGATCCTGCGCGACACCGAAACCGAGCAGCTGCTGCGCGAATACACGCGCCCGATCCTGCGCGTTGCCGGTCTGGAAAAGCAGAACATCCAGATGGTGATCATCAACGAGGGCTCGTTCAACGCGTTCGTCGCGGACGGCCGCCGCATCTTCGTCAATTACGGCGCGATCATGCAGTCGGAGACGCCGAACCAGATCATCGGCGTGCTCGCGCACGAGACCGGACATCTGGCCGGCGGCCATCTGTCCAAGCTGCGCGAACAGCTCGCCAACGCCCAGACCCAGATGATCATCGCCATGCTGCTCGGGGCCGGCGCGATCGCCGTGGGCAGCACCCGCGGCAGCAACAGCGCCGGCAACAACGGGCTCGCCAATGCCGGTGCTGCCGCCATCGCCGGACCGCAGGAGATGATCCGCCGCACGCTGCTGTCCTATCAGCGCCAGCAGGAGGAGAACGCCGACCGCGCCGGCGTGAAATTCCTGACCGCGACCCAGCAGTCGCCGAAGGGCATGTACGAGACCTTCAAGCGCTTCACCAGCGAGAGCCTGTTCGCTGCCCGCGGCACCGATCCCTATCTCCAGTCGCATCCGATGCCCGCCGAGCGCGTCGCGTCGCTTCAGGAATTCGCCAGTTCCAGCCCCTATTGGGACAAGAAGGACGATCCCGCGCTCCAGCTCCGCCACGACATGGCGCGCGCCAAGATTTCCGCGTTCATGGAGCGGCCGGAGACGGTCTACCGCCGCTACCCCCAGACGAACGACAGCATGCCGGCGCGCTATGCCCGCGCCATCAGCACCTATCTGCACGGCGATTTGCGCAGCGCCCTGGCCCAGATCGATGCGCTGATCCAGGTCCAGCCGAACAACCCGTATTTCTACGAGGTGCGCGGCCAGGCCCTGCTGGAGGGCGGCAAGCCGGCCGAGGCGATCCCTGCCCTGCGCAAGGCGGTGCAGCTGTCCAACAACGCGCCCCTCATCGAGATGTTACTTGGGCAGGCTCTGGTTGGATCGGATAATAAGGCCTACACCGATGATGCCGTTCGGATTCTCCGGGCCGCGGTGGCACGGGAACCGGAGGCTGCGCTCGGTTATATGCAGCTCGCGATGGCCTATGGCCGGAAGGGCGACTATGCCGAGGCGGATCTGGCGTCGGCGCAGGCCGCTTATCTGCGCGGCGACAACAAGACCGCCCGCGAGCTCGCCACGCGCGCGAAAACCCGTTTCGCCGTCGGCACGCCCGGATGGGTCAAGGCCGACGACATCGTGGCGGCCAAGCCGCCGCGCAACTAACGCGACCAAGACGACGCCTGACACGTCACGACACCGAGCTTAAGTCCGCCGGGACGTTTTCCGAAACCAGCTTTCGATAAGAGGATTTGCCTATGCCTTCGCTGCGCCTGCTTGCTCCCGCGCTGTTCGCGCTCGCCATGTTCGGCGCAGCCGCGCCCGCGTCGGCCGACAGCTTCTCGGATGCCCAGCGCACCGACATCGAGGCGATCATCAAGAACTATCTCGTCACCCATCCCGAGGTGCTCGAGGAAGCGATGACCGAGCTCACCAAGCGCCAGGCCGCGGCCGAAACGCAGAAGCACGAAGCCAGCATCGCACAGAACTCCGATGCGATCTTCAACTCGCCGCGCCAGGTCGTGCTCGGCAACAAGGACGGCGACGTCACCTTCGTCGAGTTCTTCGATTACAATTGCGGCTACTGCAAGCGCGCGATGGGCGACATGCTCGACCTCATGAAGGCCGATCCGAAGCTGAAGGTCGTGCTGAAGGAGTTTCCGGTGCTGAGCCAGGGCTCGGTCGAAGCGGCACAGGTCGCGGTCGCCGTGCGCATGCAGGATCCCACCGGCAAGAAGTATCTCGACTTCCACCAAAAGCTGCTCGGCGGCCGTGGCGCCGCCGACAAGGCGCGCGCGCTGCAGGCGGCCAAGGAAGCCGGCCTCGACACCGCCAAGATCGAGAAGGACATCGGCAGCCCCGAAGTGCGCGCCACCATCGAGGAGAATTTCAAGCTTGCCGAAGCGATGGGCATGAACGGCACGCCGAGCTACGTGATCGGCAAGCAGATCGTGATCGGCGCCGTCGGCCTCGAAGGCCTGAAGGAAAAGATCGGCGTTGCCCGTTGCGGCAAGGCGACTTGCTAACAAGGCGACCTGCTGATCGCGCGTTTCACAATTCACGCATGCAAGGAGGCCGGCTGAACAGCCGGCCTTTTTCGTTGACCGCAGCTTTGCGCGAATTCTGGCGCGAATCCCGCGCGCGCATTCATCTCGCGTTTAAGAAACAAATACCCCGGAACCGCCGATGTTCCGGAACAACTCAAATCTCCTTTCGTTGGTGGCGCGGGCAATGACGCAAAGAAACACGTGAGGAGAATTCGATGTCTAACCGCTTTATGATCTCGGTTGCCGCGCTCGCGCTCGTCGCAGGCACCGGACTGGCGAACGCACAGGGCACCATGAACCGCGACAGCGGTGGTGGCGCCGGTGCGCAGCCGACGCAACATTCGCAACCCGCCGGCGGCGCAGCTGAACGTGGCGCGATGGGCAAGGAAGCCGCTCCCGAGAAGGGCACCGTCGGCCAGGCCGGAGGCGCCATGAAGCCCGGCGGAGCAGCCGAGGAGAAGTCGTCCGGCGCGACGGAGAAATCCGGTGCGATGGAAAAGTCAGGCGGGATGGAAAAATCCGGCACGATGAACAAGAACGCGGCTGACGAGAAGGCCGGCGCGACGAAGGGTGAGCACGCCCAAGGCGCGCAGGACAAGTCCGCGCAGGACAAGTCCAAGAGCACGATGGACAAGTCCCAGATGGACAAGTCCAAGAGCACCGAGACTGACACCAAGAGCGGCAACATGAACGCCCAGACCAAGGGCGCGGACAGCAAGGCTGCCGACACCAAGTCTCAGACCACGACCGGCGCCGCGCCTGCGACCGCTGCGGCACCGCCTGCCGAGAAGCGGTCCGAGATCTCAACGGCGATCAAGTCGACCAAGATCGAAGAGACCACGAACGTCAACTTCAACATCTCGGTCGGCGCCGCGATCCCGGCGTCCGTTCGCTTCCATCCGCTGCCGCCCCGGATCGTGGAAATCTATCCGGAGTGGCGCGGCTATGACGTGATCTACGTCCGCGGACAGTACATCATCGTCCGTCCGCAGACGCGCGAGATCGTGTACATCATCGAAGGCTAAGCCGCCTGGCTGACGCCCGATAAGCCCTTGCCGAGAGATCGGCAGGGGCTTTTGGCCTATTGGGCGGCCTCCCCTGCCTATCCCGCCCGGCAGCCACGATTAGAACTGGTTAACAAGCAATTTCCGTAACTTCCGCACAGGTTTTTGCACCCCGGATGAGCTGTTTGAAGCCCCCTGGGAGGTCCTTCAAGGCTTCCCCTAGGGCGCTTTGTTACCTATAACCCCCGCCACGCCGAAGCACCTCTTGCGGGATTGGAATGGCCGAACCAGCAACCGACACGATCCTCGTTCTCAACGGGCCGAACCTCAACATGTTGGGGACGCGCGAGCCCGAGAAGTATGGCCATGCGACGCTGGCCGACGTCGAAACGCTGTGCCGCGAAGCGGCGGCGGCGTACGGCCTCAAGGCCGACTGCCGGCAGTCCAACCGCGAAGGCGAGCTGATCGACTTCATCCACGAGGCGCACGCCCGCAAGATGAAGGGCATCATCATCAATGCCGGCGGCTATTCGCACACCTCGATCGCGCTGCACGACGCGCTGCTCGCGGTGCAGATTCCGACCGTCGAAGTGCACGTGACCAACATCCACGCCCGCGAGAGCTTCCGTCACCATTCCTACACCGCGCGCGCGGCCTTCGCCTCGCTCTGCGGTTTCGGCATCGAGGGCTACCGCCTCGCGATCCAGGGCCTTGCAGCCAAGCTCGGCATCAAGCCCAAAGCCTGACGCTCCCTCTTCACACAGAACATTCGGATCAGAACATGGCGCGCCAGCCAGACGACAAAGCAGCCGTAAAGTTTTCCAGCGAGGATTCCGCGCTCGTCCGCGAGCTCGCACTTCTGCTCGATGAGACCAGCCTCACCGAGATCGAGATCGAACGGGCCGGCCTTCGCCTGCGCGTCGCCCGCAACATCAGCGTCGCCGCGACCATGCCGATGCAGATGGCGGCCGCTCCCGCCATCCTGCCGGCAGCCGCAGCTGCCGCCGCGCCAGCCGCGGCCGACCTGTCGAAGCATCCGGGCGCGGTGATCTCGCCGATGGTCGGCACCGCCTATTGGGCGCCGGAGCCCGGCGCCAAGCCGTTCATCGAGGTCGGCAGCAAGGTCTCGATCGGCCAGACGCTGCTGATCATCGAAGCCATGAAGACCATGAACCAGATCCCCTCGCCGCGCGCCGGCACGGTGACGCAGATTCTGGTCGAAGACGGCCAGCCGGTCGAGTACGGCGAGCCACTCGTCATCATTGAGTAATGGTCGTGGGCGGTCAGCCGCCCTAGCCGCTTCCCGCGCGCCAGTCCCTTAAGGACACCATGTTCGACAAGATCCTCATAGCCAATCGCGGCGAGATCGCCCTTCGCATCCTGCGCGCCTGCAAGGAGCTCGGGATCGCGACCGTCGCCGTGCACTCCACTGCCGATGCCGACGCCATGCATGTGCGCCTGTCGGACGAGAGCGTCTGCATCGGGCCGCCGCCGTCCAAGGACAGCTATCTCAACGTGCCCGCGCTGCTCGCGGCCTGCGAGATCACCGGCGCGGATGCCGTGCATCCCGGCTACGGCTTCCTCTCCGAGAACGCGCGCTTCGCCGAAATCCTTTCCGAGCACAATCTGCATTTCATCGGCCCCAAGGCCGAGCACATCCGCCTCATGGGCGACAAGATCGAGGCCAAGAAGACGGCCAGGAAGCTCGGCATTCCCGTGGTGCCCGGCTCGGACGGCGCGGTCGGCCCCGAGGACGACGCGATGGCGATCGCCAGGAAGATCGGCTTCCCCGTGCTGGTCAAGGCAGCCGCCGGCGGCGGCGGCCGCGGCATGAAGGTCGCGCAGAGCGAGGCCGACCTCCAGGTGGCGCTGTCGACGGCAGCCAACGAGGCCAAGTCCGCCTTCGGTGACGCGTCCGTCTATCTCGAAAAATACCTCCAGAAGCCGCGCCACATCGAGATCCAGATCCTCGGTGACGGCCGCGGCGGCGCGATCCATCTCGGCGAGCGCGATTGCTCGCTGCAGCGCCGCCACCAGAAGGTCTGGGAGGAAGGTCCCTCGCCCGTCCTTGCTGCCGCTGCACGCGCCAAGATCGGCGAAACCTGCGCCAAGGCGATGCGCGAGATGAAATATCTCGGCGTCGGCACCATCGAATTCCTGTTCGAGGACGGCGAGTTCTACTTCATCGAGATGAACACCCGCATCCAGGTCGAGCATCCCGTCACCGAGAGCATCACCGACATCGACCTCGTGCTGGAGCAGATCCGCATCGCTGCCGGCGGCGATCTGCCGGCCAAGCAAAGCGAGATTCAGATCATCGGCCATGCGATCGAGTGCCGCATCAACGCCGAGAACCCGCAGACTTTCCGTCCCTCGCCAGGCCGCATCACGCAATATCACCAGCCCGGCGGGCTCGGCGTGCGCATCGATTCCGCGGTCTATCAGGGCTACACCATCCCGCCCTATTACGACTCGCTCGTCGGCAAGCTCATCGTCCACGGCAAGACCCGCGCCGAATGCCTGATGCGGCTGCGCCGGGCGCTGGACGAGATGGTGGTCGAGGGCATCGAGACGACGCTGCCGCTGTTCCGCGACCTGGTGCGCCAGGACGACATCATCAACGGCGACTATCACATCCACTGGCTGGAACAGTACCTCGCCGGTAAGGAACCGGCCGCGGGGTGACCCTCCCTCCCCATGGAACCCTTTGGCCCCCATCGCGTTCTGGACGGGGACAGTTCCGAGGGGGCCTTTTGAGTTCCGTTGACGTGACGAAGCGAGACCGTCGTGACGACTGAAGCGCAACGACGGCGCTCCATGTGGCAGATCCTGCTGTTCTCGGCGGGTCTTCTGGTGTTGACCGTGATCAGCGCCGGCTCCGTCTACCTGGTCAACAAGGCCAGAGACGATAGCAAATGGGTGATCCACACCATCGAGGCGGAGAATCAGATCAACGCCCTGCTGCTGGAAATCCGGCGTGCCGAGAGCGCCGCCCGCGGCTATCTCCTGACGCAAGGGGCGGATTTCAAGGCCGACCATGAGAAAGCCGTGGCAGCGATCATACCTGCCCTCGACAAGCTCACGCGCCTGACCCGCGATAATCCGGACCAACGCGGCAACATCGAGAAGCTGAGCGCGGCGATCGAAATCCGGCTGGGGCAATTCAAGCAGGAGTTGGACTTCATCGGCCAGAATCGGCCGGACAAGGCCATAGCGCAGGTCCGCGAGGCCGCCTCCACCGACACCACGGCCGAGATCAGCAAAGTCGCGGTCTCCATGATCCAGGAGGAGGAGCGCCTGTTCCGGCTCCGATCGGCCAATTCCGACCGCAGCCAGACGCTGGCGGCCTCGATGACCGGCATCGGTTCGGGCCTCGTGGTGCTGCTGACCCTGATCTCGATCTGGCTGGTGCGGCGTTCAGTGCGGGCCCGCGACGAGGCCGAGACGCGCCTGCGCGACGCCTACGCCAACCTCGAGACCGTGGTCGACGAACGCACGGCAGACCTGCGCGAGGCCAACAACGAGATTCAGCGCTTTGCCTATATCGTCAGCCACGATCTCCGCTCGCCACTCGTCAACATCATGGGCTTCACCAGCGAACTCGAAGAGCTCAGCGGCGACATTTTCCGCCGTATCGGTGGCCTTACCCATGTCCCGGCCGATGGCCCGCCGCTAGCTGACGGCGAGGTCACGCTCGAAGGCCCCGACAAGCAGCTTTCAACGGATTTTTCCGAAGCGCTCGGCTTCATCAAGTCGTCGATCGCCAAGATGGACCGCCTGATCTCGGCGATCCTCAACCTCACCCGCGAGGGCCGGCGCGAATTCGTGCCCGAAAAGATCGACACCCGCGAGCTGATCGAAGCCATCGTGTCGACGCTGGCGCATCAGTCCGCCGAAGCGCAGGCCGAGATCCATGTCGCGCCGCTGCCGGATCTCGTCAGCGACCGCCTTGCGCTGGAGCAGATCTTCTCCAATCTGATCGACAACGCCATCAAATATCTCAAGGCCGGCGCCCCCGGCGAGATCAGAATCCGCGGGCGCACCAAGCTTGGCTACGCTATCTTCGAGATCAGCGATAACGGCCGCGGGATCGATCCGAAAGATCACCAGCGGATTTTCGACCTGTTTCGCCGGGCGGGAACCCAGGACAAGCCTGGTCAGGGCATCGGTCTTGCGCATGTGCGCGCACTTGTGCGCCGCCTCGGCGGTACCATGTCGGTATCATCGGAACTGAATACGGGCAGCACCTTCACCATCACGTTGCCCATCACCTGGAACGCAAGCAACCGGAACGCCGACCAATGACTCAACCCGTCACCATCATCATGATCGAGGACGACGAGGGCCACGCCCGGCTGATCGAGCGCAACATCCGCCGATCCGGCGTCAACAACGAGATCATCCCCTTCGCCAACGGCACGGACGCGGTGAAGCACCTGTTCGGCTCCGACGGCAGCGGGCTCGTGCAGAAGGGCAATGCGCTCCTGATCCTGCTCGATCTCAATCTCCCCGACATGACCGGGATCGACATCCTGAAGCAGATCAAGGAGAACAAATACCTGAAGGCCTCGCCCGTGGTGGTGCTGACCACCACCGACGACAGCCAGGAAATCAAGCGCTGCTACGAACTCGGCTGCAACGTCTACATCACCAAGCCCGTGAACTACGAGAATTTCGCCAATGCCATCCGGCAGCTCGGCCTGTTCTTCTCGGTCATCCAGGTCCCGCCCGCCGCCTCATGAACCAGCACCCGCCTACACTGCTCTACATCGACGACGACGCGGCCTTGGCCCGCCTGGTCGAGCGCGGCCTGACGCGACGCGGCTACAAGGTCATTCATGCCGCGAGCGGCGAGGAAGGCCTGGAGCGTATCCGCCGCGCGGAGACCGACGGCTGCATCGACGTCGTGGCGCTCGACCAGTACATGCCCGGCCTCGACGGGCTGGAGACGCTCGAGCAGATCATGGCGATACCAGGCGCGCCGCCCGTGGTGTTCGTCACCGCGTCGCAGGATTCCAGCATCGCGGTCACCGCGCTGAAGGCGGGCGCGGCCGATTATCTCGTCAAGGACGTCAAGGGCGATTTCATCCCCCTGCTCCACGTCGCCGCCGACGGCGCGCTGCGCCAGGCCGAATTGCAGAAGGCGCGCGAGGAAGCCGAGGCCGAGATCCACGCATCGCGCGACCGCTATGCCGCGCTCGCCGCCGAACGCGAGCTGCTGCTGCGCGAGGTCAATCACCGCGTCGGCAACTCGCTCCAGATCATCGCTTCGCTGCTGCATCTCCAGGCGAACTCGGCGGGCCAGGAAGAGGTCAAGGCGGCGCTGACCAACGCGATGGGCCGCGTCGCCGCGGTCGCGCAGGTGCACCGCCGGCTCTACACTTCGCAGGACCTGAAGAGCGTGGTGCTGAACCAGTATCTGGATTCGCTGCTCGAGGATCTCAGGCGCTCGGCCGAAGGCAACCGGATGTCGCGCCTGACGGTGAAGGCCGAGCCGATCGAGATCGACCCGGACCGCGCCGTCGCCGTCGGCATCATCGTCAACGAGCTGGTGATGAACGCGGTGAAATACGCCTATCCCGACGGCGCCGGCCCCATCCATGTCGAGCTGACCTCGCAGGGCGAGGATCTGTTGCTGGCGATCACCGACGACGGCGTCGGCGACAAGGTCAAGGCGGATCCACGCTCGACCGGCATGGGCCAGCGCATCGTCGCGGCGATGGCCACCAAGCTCGACGCCACCGTCGAGCGCGACCCCGCCCATTCCGGAACTCGCGTCATGCTGAGGTTCCGCCGCACGCCCGCGGCCCCCGACAAGACCAACAACGCCGCCGCAGGCTGACCCTCGCCCCCTTCGCAACACCTCCACGATCCTGCTACTGTTGCGCCATGACTTCGCGCGACTCCGCTTCGTCTGAAATCACGCCGGCCGTGCTGTTGCGTGCCTATGCCTGCGGCATCTTTCCGATGGCCGAGAGCGCCGACGATCCGACCCTGTTCTGGGTCGAGCCGGAATTGCGCGGCGTGATCCCGCTCGAGGGATTTCGCGTGGCCTCGCGGCTCGCGCGCACCGTCCGTACGGACGCCTTTCGCGTCACCGTCAACACCGCGTTCAAGGCAACGATCGCCGGCTGCGCCGCGCCGCAGGCGGGGCGCGAGGACACCTGGATCAACAAGCGCATCCGCGACCTCTATGGCGGCCTCTACGAGCTCGGCCATTGCCACAGCGTCGAGGCCTGGCAGGGCGACGACCTCGTCGGCGGGCTCTACGGCGTCAGCCTGGGACGCGCCTTCTTCGGCGAGAGCATGTTTCACACCGCGCGCGATGCCTCGAAGGTCGCGCTGGTGCACCTGGTCGCGCGGCTGATCCATGGCGGCTTCGAGCTGCTCGACACGCAATACGTCACTGATCATTTGAAGAGTTTTGGCGCGGTCGAGATTTCGCGTCGGCGCTACACCGCACTGCTCGACAAGGCCCTCGCCGGCGACCCCGGCGATTTCCTGAGGCTGTCAGCCGGTGACGCGATCCCGGGCGCGCGCGCGCTCGACATCGTCGCCTCGCGGCCATAATCGGTGATGGGGCCTAGCGCCCGAACCCGGGGGATTTGGTCTAACGCCCAAACCCCGGGATACCGAACAGGCCCGGCCGCTGCTCCGGCGGCGGCGGGGGTGGCGGCGCCGGCTGCTGCTGCTGGATCGGCGGCAAGGGCTGCGGCGGGCGCTGCTGCACGGCCTGCTTGGGTGGCGCCGCCTTCTTCTGCGCGGGCGGCGGAGCCGGCGGCTTTGCCGCGGTCGGATCGGGCGCCGCGGTCGCAATGGTCTGCTGCGGCTCTTTGCAGTCGGTGAGCCAGATGTCGTAGATCGGATGCTCGACGCCGTGCAGGCCGGGGCTCGCCGCATACATCCAGCCCGAGAAGATGCGCTTCACCTCGCCCTGCAAGGTGATCTCGTCGACCTCGACGAAGGCGTCGGTATTGGTGGCTTCTGTCGCCGGCCGCGTATAGCAGGCGTCGGTTTTGACCCGCAGCGCGCCGAACTGGACGGTCTCGCCGATGTCCTCGTCGAAATTGATGATGCGCCCGGTGATCTTGTCGAGGCCGGAGAAGGTCGCCTTCTTGTTCACGATCTTCTGGGCCGGCGGCTCGGTCACGACCTCGTCGCCCGGCTGGAGGCTCGCCGGGGTCTGCGGGACAGGGCCGCCCGGCCCGCCCTTCTGCTGGGGCTGGCGCTGACCGGGCGCACCCGGGGCGGCTTGCGGATTGGGCGGAGCGACCGCCACGGACGGCGGCTGGTTTGGCGGAGCGACGGTTGAGCCCGGCGGCGGCGCCAGGGGCTGGGATTCGACCGGCCCCGGCATCACGTTACCTTGCCGGCCCGGCGGCGGCGCCATCGGGCGCGATGGCAGCACGCGGCCCTGCGGCGGCAGCTCGGGGACCTCTTCATCGTCATCGGGGATCTGAGGCTGCGGCTGACCACGCGGAATCGAACCCGGCGGCCGCGGCGGCGGGTCGGAGAAGATCGTGCCGATCTGCGCCTGCGCGGGCGTCGCAACCGTCAATGCAGTGGCGGCCAGAAGCGCCGCAAGACCTGGCAGGGCAAGTCTTGTAAGGGTAAAGGTTCGAACCATCTTCTCGCGCGGCTTCAACAGCGAATCGGGCTTGCTGGACATTCTACAGGGGATACCGCCGCTCGCAGGCCATCCGGTTAACACGGCGAATACGGCGGGGGAAGGGCGGCATCCCTGCCCTGCCCGTCGCCCGCTGGCCAGACCGGCGGCCGGATGGGATAGTTGACCGGCCCCTCCCCGGGGCCGAGGCGGGCAGCGCCCCCGAAACGACGTCCAACGATAACAGAAAGCCCAAGGTCGCTCCCATGCCCGTCGTGCTCGATCCCGATGCCGCCGCCGTCTACAAGGCCTTCCAGGACGCCGGCCGCCCCGCCTACGAGACCCTGACGGCACCGGAAGCCCGCGCCTATTACGGGCAGGCCCGCTTTGCCACCAACCCGGAGCCGCCGGAACTGGCGCGCGTCGCGGCGCTGGCGATCCCGGCGCCGCACGGCGCGATCCCCGCCCGCATCTACGTGCCAAAGGAGCCGCGCCTTCAGGACGGGTTGTCGCCGGCGCTGGTGTTCTTCCATGGCGGCGGGTGGGTGATCGGCGATCTCGACTCCCACGACGTCGTCTGCCGCCAGCTCGCCGTTTCAGGCGCGCTGATCGTGATCTCGGTCGATTACCGCCTCGCGCCCGAGCACAAGTTTCCCGCCGCCGCTGATGACGCGATCGCCGCCACAAAATGGATTGCCGCGAATGCGCGCGAGCTCGGCATCGATGCCTCGCGCCTTTCGATCGGCGGCGATAGCGCCGGCGGCAATCTCGCCGCCGTGGTCGCACTCACCGCACGCGACGGCAATGGTCCAGAGATCGCGGGTCAGGTCCTGATCTACCCCGCGACCGATTTCGCCATGACGCACGGCTCCCACAGCGAGCCCGAGACCAGCGTGCTGCTGACGCATTCGGTGATCCGCTGGTTCCGCGACCACTATCTCAACGGCGCCGCCGACATCCAGGACTGGCGTGCCTCGCCGGCGCGCGCGAAGAGCCTTGCCGGTCTGCCGCCGGCCTATGTGCTCACCGCCGGCGCCGATCCGCTGCGCGACGAAGGCGACGACTATGCCGAGCGCCTCAGGCAGGCCGGCGTGCCCGTCACGTACAAGCACTATCCCGGGCAATTCCACGGCTTCTTCACGATGGGCAAGCTGCTGCCGCAGGCCAATGTCGCGGTGCGCGAGATCGGCGCCTGGTTGAAGGAGCTGGGCTGACGCCTCCCATGCCCTTCGTTCTTCAAACCGTCTTCTCCCTCCCCCTGCGCGCGCTGACATGGCTCGGCAGCCAGGGCACCCGCGGGGTCGCGGCGGTCGTGTTCGTCGCCGCCGCCGTCCCGCCGCTCGGCACGCTGCTGCGGCCCTACATCACCGAAGCGATCCTCGTCCTGCTCTGCATCTCCTTCATGCGAGTCGATCTCGCGGCGCTGTACGGTCACCTACGCCGCCCGGCGCTGATTGCGACCGCAACCGCCTGGACTACGATGGGCGTGCCGCTGATGCAACAGGGCTCAACGACCGCTCGCCCGGCCTTTCCGTTGCCCTGATGCTCCAGAGCATGGCCTCGCCCATGATGGCGTCTCCGGCGCTCGCCGCGCTGATGGGGCTCGATGCCACGCTGGTGCTGGTCACGCTGGTGACCTCCACCGCGCTGGTCCCCTTCACAGCGTCGCTGTTCGCAAGCCTGTTCCTCGACGGCATGCTCAGCGTCACGCCGGCGACGCTCGGCCTGAAGCTGCTCGGCATCCTCGCGGCGTCGCTGCTGGCCGCAACTATCATCCGTTGGGTGTTCGGCGCAGAAGCGATCCAGCGCCACAGGAAGCCGATCGACGGCTTCAACATCATCATCCTCCTGATCTTCGCCGCCGCGATCATGGGCGATGTTGTGAACGATCTGGTGGCGCAGCCGGTGTTCACCATCAGCCTGGCGGCTCTGTCCTTCGCCATCTATTTCACGCTGCTCGCCGTCACCACGCTGCTGTTCCGCCGCATCGGCTATGAGCGCGCGCTGGCGCTCGGGCTGATGGTGTCACAGCGCAATCTGGGCCTGATGCTGGCCGCGACCGCCGGCGCGCTGCCGCCCACCACCTGGCTCTATTTCGCGATGACGCAGTTTCCGATCCATCTTGCGCCCTACATGCTGACGCCAATCGCGCGCCGCTTCACGGCGCGCGCGGATGGCAACGGCGAGGCCGCTGCAGGCAAGGCGACCTAGGACGCATTCATAGCGGCGTCGCGGCCGGCTTTGAGGCCCTGAAGAGATAGCGGTTGGTGCTGAAGAAGTATTGTCCCGCTCCGCTCAGACGCTCGAACTCGCTATGCCATGCTTCGAGATCATCGGCTGAAACGTCGTTCCTGCGGGCGACGAAGTCCCGAATGCCCTGGGCCAGCCCCTTACTGTAGCTATCGTCATCGTACTGCAAATTCAGGATTGGAAAGACCGACGCACCGTCCAGGTGAAGTCGTGCATGCACCAATCTGTGGGCCATCGACCTCGGGAGACGCGGGTGAGCGCAGTGCGCTTCCCATGATTTCATCACCGCGGCCATACGTTCTGGGCTTTCGGAATGCCACACCACCGCGTCCCAGTCCGTTGCGACAAAAATCGTGCGGCCCCCTGGCTTGAGCACGCGAAATGTCTCTGCGAGGACGCGGTCAACGTCAGGCACGTACTCGGCAACCTGCGTGCACACGACGACATCGAACGACGCATGGGATTGACCCAATTCCGTCGCGTTGCCGATCGCATAGGAAATCCAGGCGGAAGCCTTCTGCCGGTTGCAGACCTCGATCAGGTCAGTCGACACATCGATACCGACGACAGCACCATCCGGCCCGACGATCTGCGCCATGCTTTCGCAGAGATAGCCGGGACCACATCCGATATCGAGAACGCTCTCGCCGGCGGACAGATTGAGCTGCCGAATGGTCTCCGCACGCTGGGCGGTCACGTCCCCTGTGAGATAAAGTCTTTGGAGCCGTTTCGCGTTCTCGTTGCTGTACTCCATCCCGGTCATCTTCGCCTCCACGCTCGAGTGCCAGGTGAGATTTGCTAACCCGCCCGCGCCGCGCGCCGCAGCGCCTGGGGCGGCTGGCCGAAGGCGCGGATGAAGGCGCGCCGCATGCGCTCGGGATCGCCAAATCCGGTCGTCTCCGCGACGAGCTCGATCGCCTCGCGCGAGGACTGCACGCGCTCGCGCGCGACCTCGATCCGTAAGCGCTCGATCGCCTTGGACGGTGTCGTGCCGGTCTCCGCGGCAAAGGCGCGGGCAAAATGCCGCGCGCTCATGCCGGCACGATCGGCGAGATCTTCGACCGTAAGCCGGGCATCGAGGTTCTCGCGCGCCCAGGACAGCAGCGCGCCGAAGCGGCCGTTCGGTGTCTTCAATTCCAGCAGTGAGGAGAACTGCGACTGGCCGCCGCTGCGGCGATGATACAGCACGAGCTGGCGGGCGGCCTGTTGCGCGATCTCCTCACCATGATCCTCTGTGACCATCGCGAGCGCGAGATCGATACCCGCGGTGATGCCCGCCGACGTCCACACATTGCCGTCATGCGTGAAGATCTGGTCCGGCTCGAACTTCACCTTGGGATAGCGCGCGACGAAATCCCGCGTGCGGCCCCAATGCGTGGTGGCGCGTCGTCCATCGAGCAGGCCCGCCTCGGCCAGCACATAGGCGCCCGAGCAGACGCTGGCGACACGCACACCGCGCCGCGCCAGCCGCTGCACGAAGGCGCGCGTGACCTCGCAGCGTGCGGCGTCCGTTACGCCTGCCCCACCCGCGATGACCAGTGTCGTGATCGCGTTCGCCGACCTGAAGTCGCGCGCCATCATTTCCACGCCGGACGAGCTGCGCACGGGCCCCGCGTTCAGTGCCAGCACGCGGATTCCGGTGGTCGTCTTGCCCGTGCAGCGCGCCGCGATCTCGAACACCGAGATCGGGCCGGCCGCATCGAGCAACTGGAAATCCGGGAAGATCAGGATGCCGATCATGGTCATGTCCGAAGGTGAGGGAAATACGCCATTTTGGACGGAATGGCATCATGAGAGGCTGCGTCCGTCAAGCTCATCTTTGGAGGACCTGCCCATGTCGTCACCGCTCCAGATCGGTCTTTTGGTGTTTCCGCGCGTCACCCAGCTCGACTTCACCGGTCCCTTGCAGGTGTTCTCCTCCGTCCCCGGCGCCAAGCTGCACCTGATCTGGAAACGGATCGAGCCGGTGCCGAGCGATTCCGTGCTGACGCTGACGCCGACCACGACATTCGCCGACTGTCCGCAGCTCGACGTGATCTGCGTGCCCGGCGGCGGCGGCACCAACGACCTGCTCAATGACGAAGAGGTGCTGGATTTCCTGCGCAGGCAGGCCGAAGGCGCCAAGTACGTCACCTCGGTCTGCACGGGGGCGCTGGCGCTCGGCGCTGCCGGCCTGCTCAAGGGCTACCGCGCTGCCACCCATTGGAGCGCGATGGAGATGCTCGGCCAGTTCGGCGCGACGCCGACCAAGACGCGCGTCTGCATCGACCGCAACCGCGTCACCGGCGGTGGCGTCACCGCCGGGATCGATTTCGCGCTGACGCTGGTGTCGATCCTGGTCGACCGCACCACGGCGGAAGCGATCCAGCTCCAGATCGAATACAATCCGGCCCCGCCGTTCACGTCCGGCTCGCCCGACACCGCGCCGGCCGAAGTGCTGGCCTTGCTGAGAGAGCGCGGCACCGCAAACCAGGCCCGCCGCCTCGAGGCGGTCAAGCGCGCGGCTGAGCGGGTGTAGAGCAGAGGCTTTGCTCACGCGCCCCGAACGCAGCGCAGCACTTCCCGGGCAATGCAAAGCATCGTCCGGAAGCTCCGCACTGCTGACATGACGCTGTCAGGAGCCTGTCGCGACAATCCGTATCGCGCCCAACGCCCACGGACGCTTCCCGGTCGCGTGCGCACAGGAGGATCTGACCATGGCGCGATACCGGCTGCACTGCATCGGAGCTTCCGGCAATTCGTTCAAGGTCGCGCTATTCCTCAACTGCGCCGGGCTCGACTGGGAGCCGGTCGGCCTCGACTTTGCCGGCGGCGAGACCCGCACGCCTGACTGGCGGGCCGCAACCAATGTCATGGGCGAAGTCCCCGTCCTCGAGGTCGATGGCCGGCACATGAGCCAGTCCGGTGCGATCCTGCTGTGGCTCGCCGAGACTCACGGCGTGTTCCGTCCGACGCCCGAGGAGACGTTCGAAGCCACGCGCTGGCTGCTGTTCGACAACCACAAGTTCACCGCGAACTTTGCCCAGCACCGGTTTCAACGCTGCTTCATGCCGGAGCCCGCCCATCCCGCTGTGCTCGCTTACTTGCGCGCGCGGACCGACAGCGCCTTCTCGATCGTCGACAGACACCTCTCCCACCGCAGCTTCATGCTGGGCGATCGGCCGACGATCGTCGATTTCTCAATGTTGGGCTATCTGTACTATCCGACCGAGGAGACGGGCTTTGATCTTGCCGCGACTTTCCCGGCGATTGATGCCTGGCGCCGGCGTGTCGCCGAACTGCCGGGCTGGAAGCCGCCCTATGAGATGATGCCAGTTGGCAACTCACCGACGCTCCATCTCTGAGAAGCGAGCAGAGCAACAGATCAAAGAAAAAGGCCGCTCGGTTTCCCAAGCGGCCTTTCCTGTCTTACGGTGGCTGCACATTCCATCGGGCGATTTCGAACTTCCAGACCAGGGGCCTATCTCCCGATCGAGTCCTCGTCGGCGGCCGCTGCATCTCGGGACAGTCGCGAACTGTTGCCCGAACCGAACGCGATGGTCTCCCATCTCCGTAAGATGGGACCATTGAGCCGCATCTCTCGCGTAGCTGCAACGCCCGCGCAGGCGCTGTCCCCGCTGTTCCCGTTGTCCACAGCACGGTGAGGCGGATGCTGGTGCATCCACCCCCACGACAAGGATTCGGACGGAGATCGGAAAGCTAGCCGGGTGTCCAGGACTGGTAGTCGCCGGTCGCCTTGGGACGCTTGCCGCTGGCAAGCGTCGAGCCGGAGGGCCGATAGGCGTTCGGCGTGCCGGTAGGGTTCGGCTGGTGCGGCTTTTGCCATTCGCGCGGCTGGTAGTTCTCTTCAGTCGGCGGCACATCGACGACGTGATGCATCCAGCCGTGCCAACCCGTCGGGATGCGGCTTGCCTCGGCGTAGCCGTTATAGATGACCCAGCGCCGCTCGAATCCGAGCGTCGGATCGATCGCGCCGCCGCGGGTCCGATAATAGCGGTTTCCCTGCTCGTCCTGGCCGACCAGCTCGCCGTACCGCTTGGTCCAGAGCTGGGTGCCAAAGGTCTGGCCACTCCACCAGGTGAAGAACTTGAGGAAGAACTGTTTCATGCGGCTAGGGCCCTGCTTCGTGAGGCCCTGATGCCATCCGGGCGGCGAAATGTCCAGTTCGGCGGGGGCGGCCGTGCCCCCGCAAAATGTGGTGCCCCGGCGCAAGCACTGCCGCAAATCGGACGCGATCCGTTCATGCCGGGTACAGCGGCCGCATGGAAACCTGCGCCATACGCGCACACCGGCGTGAACCCTGGAACCGCGGGCCCTTCAAGAGGTTTGCTTCAGGGAATAAGGAGTTTGAACATGAAAAGTCTGAGAATTTTGAGCGCCGCGGCAGCGGTGGCGTTGGTCCTTCCGTTGGCGACGCCGAGCTTCGCCCAGGGCCGTGGCGGCCACGGCGGTGGCGGCGGTGGTCATTTTGGCGGTGGTGGCGGCGCCCATTTCGGCGGTGGCGGCGCCCGCATGGGCGGCGGCAGCTTTGGCGGCGCGCGGTTCGGTGGCGGCGGCGGCAATTTCGCAGCCGGAGCCATGCGCCCGAGCGCCGGCCTAGCCATGCGTCCGACCGCAGGACCAGGCTTTAGCGGCGGCGGTGGCCGTCCCCTCGCAGTCGCGGGTAATAACTGGCGTGGCGGCGGCGGCAACTGGCACGGTGGCGGCTGGCGTCGTCACGGTGGCGGTTTCTGGCCGGGTGTCGCAGCCGGTGCTGCGATCGGCGGGCTAGGCTCTTACGCCTACTACGGTGGCGGATACTACAACGATCCCTATTACTATGGCGACGACAGCTACTATGACGAGCCGTCGGTCGCGGTGGTGCCGGACAACGGTGGTGACTCGTCGGCTTATTGCGCGCAGCGCTACAAGTCCTACGATCCGGCCTCGGGTACGTATCTCGGCTATGACGGCCAGCGTCATCCCTGCCCGTAAGCAGATCGACAACGCTTGACGGAAGAGGCGTCGCATCGGTGCGGCGCCTCTTTCGTTTGTCGCGCGCTCATCGCCTGTTTCGCGCGCGGCCCGCGCATCGCGTGGGAGGATCTATGCACGCGAGCGCGAGGGACCTTTATTCACCGCACCGTGCATATCTACAATGATCCAATCCCAAATTGACCCGTCCCGCGATTCGCCTATATCACCGATGGATGTGGGGACTTCGATCTACTGGGAAATGTCATGCCGCGTATCCTCGTGGTAGATGACGATCCGATGGTCGGCGCGACCATCGAGGTTCTGCTCCAGCGTCAGGGCTTCGATGTCACGATGGCTGACGGCGGCGAAACGGGACTGGCTGCGCTCGAAGCGCAGACGTTTGACGTGATGCTGGTCGACATCTTCATGCCGCACATGCGCGGCTTCGAATCCATCCGAATCTTTCACGAGCGCGCGCCGGCGATCCCTCTGATCGCGATGTCCGGCTACGCCTTCGCCTCGTCTGCGTCGCCCTCCCCCGATTTCCTCCGCATGGCACTGGAACTCGGCGCGACACGCTGCCTGCGCAAGCCGTTCACGCCGGACGCGCTCCTGACGACGATCCGGGAATGCCTCGGCGAGGCCGCGCAGCCGAAGGACAAGAAAGAAGCCCCTTGATCCCAACGCAGCGCGTCATTCTCGGTGCTGGACTTGCAATCCTCCTGATCATCACCGCCGCCTCGATCGGACTCGACGTCAAGTCACGGTACGATGCCGCCTGGGTCAATCACACCATCGAGACGCAGAAGAAGATCTCCGATCTGCGCGTGCTGATGCGCCACGCCGAGAGCGCCGCGCGCGGCTACGAGATCTATCGCAACCCGAGCTTCAGCGACGAGTTTCAGGCGGTGCACGCCCAGCTCGCGCCGGCGCTCGCCGACCTCAAGCGCAGCCTGCGTGACAATCCGGATCAGGTCGCGCTCATGGAGGGCACCGAGTCGCTGGCGCTGCGCCGGGTCGAGATCGCCGCAGAGGTGATGCGCCTGCGCGCCGAGAACGACCAGGCCGGCGTTGCCGCGCTCCAGGGCAAGGGCGAGGGCCGCGGCCTGATGGACACGGTGATGGGCAATCTCGATCAGCTGAGCGCGGAGGAAGAGCGATTGCTCGCCGCGCGCGCCCTAAGTTCCCGCCGCACCGGCATCGTCTTGCTCGGCATCGACGTGATCGGCGCGCTGGTGATCCTGCTGCTGGTCGCGATGCTGATGCGCGAGAGCCAGCGCACCACGGTCGCGCTGAAGAGCACGCTGCTGGAGACCACGGCGGCGAAGGAGCAACTCGAGGCGGCCGTCGCCGAGCGCACCGAGCATCTCGTCAACGCGCATGACGAGCTGCGCCTGTCGGTGAACGTGCTCCAGAGCACGTTCCACAGCATGGCCGAGGCTGTGCTGGTGATCGACGCCGAGGGCACTGTCCTTCTGTCCAATCCGGCCGCGGAGCGCATCTTGCTGCATCGCGCCGGGATGAGCCTGCGCAATCTGCGCGCCCTGTCCGACGTGTTTCACGGCGACGGCGTCACGCCGCTCAGGGCGGACGAACTGCCCTCGACGCGCGTGCTGCGCGGCGAGCAGTTCGAGAATCTGGAGATGATCGTCCGCCCGCATAACGGCAACGATCCCCGCCATCTGATGATCAGCGGCCGGCCGATGCGCGACGGACAAGGCAACGTCTCCGGCGCCGTGCTGGTCTATCACGACGCGACCACGTCGCGCGAAACCGAGCGGCAGCTGCACCAGTCGCAGAAGCTGGATGCGATCGGCAAGCTGACCGGCGGCGTCGCGCACGACTTCAACAACATGCTCACGGTGATATCAGGCAATACCGAGACGCTGGTGGCGAGCCTGAAGCAGCAGCCTGAGCTCCAGCGCGTGGCGCGGCTGATCGACGATGCCGCCGAGCGGTGCGCCGAGCTGATCCAGCATCTGCTCGCCTTTGCACGAAGGCAGCCGCTCCAGCCGCGCAATGTCGAGATCAACGGCGCGATCGCCGATATCGCCAAGCTGCTGCGCCCCACCCTCGGCGAGCAGATCCAGATCGAGACCGTGCTGAAACAGGGACCGATGACCGCGCACATCGATCCGTCCCGCCTCACCAATGCCGTGCTCAACATGGCGATCAACGCCCGCGACGCCATGCCGAACGGCGGCAAGCTGCTGCTCGAGACCCACCACGTCGTGCTCGACGAGGCCTATGCGCAGGCCCACGTGGAGGTGCAGCCCGGTCCCTACGTGATGCTCGCGGTCAGCGACACCGGCACCGGCATGTCAGCGGACATCCAGCAGAAGGCCTTCGAGCCGTTCTTCACGACCAAGGAGGTCGGCAAGGGCTCGGGCCTCGGCCTCTCCATGGTCTATGGCTTCGTCAAGCAGTCCGGCGGCCACATCAAGATCTACAGCGAGGAAGGCCACGGCACCACGATCAAGCTCTACCTGCCGCCCGGCGAAGGCATGACGGACGCGGCGGCCCCAGTGGCGCCGCAGGCCGAAGGCGGCGCCGAGACCATTTTCGTGGTCGAGGACGACACGCTGGTGCGCAACTTCGTCACCGCACAGCTGCAGAGCCTCGGCTACGACACGGTCGCCGCGCCCGACAGCCGGGCCGCGCTGGACATGATCGAGGCAGGCCAGGACTTCGACCTCCTGTTCACCGACGTCGTCATCCCCGGCGGCATGAGCGGGCGCGAGCTCGCCGAAGAGGTGGCCAAGCGCCGGCCGGGTGTGAGGGTGCTCTACACCTCCGGCTACACCGACAACGCCATCGTCCATCACGGCAAGCTCGACGACGGCGTGCTGCTGCTGACAAAGCCCTACCGCCGCAACCAGCTCGCCGAGATGATCAGGAAGGCGCTGAACGGCGGCGGGATGACGGCGGGCTAGAGCATTTTCTCACGGCTTCGAAAGCGCGCGGATTGTGTGTGCGCTCGGCTGAGAACTGCACTGAATTACGAATGCTCACTGACGTCATCGGCGGTCTCGCTGCGGGCGTCGATGTTGTTTCCGGGTGACAGGCGACCGAAATCAAACGGTATTCCTGGCAGGCAAGACCATTCTCGTTGAGCCGCTTCGGCGAGCGAATATGTTGCGGTCTGTTTCTGAGGATTTCACCTCGGAATGGCCTGCGGGTCGGTGCCAAGGCTGCCGGTAATACAATTGATAATTGAATCGAGAATTGGTTCTTGTCCGACCCGGCGCCGTTTCAGGCTCCCCACATTGTTGGCGAGCACGGCTGTCGCACTGGCGCTGACGATCGTGTCGGTGCGCGCCGACGGCGGCGCTGGCGGAGCCGGTGGCAATGGCACGGGCGGCGGCGGTGGCGCGGCCGGTACCAGCGCCTCTCCTAACGGTGGGAATGGCGGTGACAACGCGACCGGACAAGGCGCGGGCGGCGGCGGCGGCGCTGCCGCAGGCGGCACCGGAGGCTCCGGGGGCACGGCGACCTCGGGCGGCGACGGCGGACTTGGCGGTGACGGCGGCAGCGTTGCCGGTGGCAACGGCGGCAATGGCGGCAACGGCAACTCAGCCCTGACTGCGGGTAGTGGCGGTGGCGGCGGCGGTGGCGGCGAAGGTGCGCTCGGTGCCGGCTCCGGTGGAGCGGGTGGCGCCGGCGGTCACGGCGGCGCCAGCGCGAGCGGCGCCGATGGTTCTGCTGTCATTGGTGGCCTTGATGCCAGCGCGGGAACGGGCAGCGGCGGCGTCGGTGGCGGCGGTGGTGCGGGTGGCGCCGGCGTGCAGGTCAGCGTCGGAGGCAGCACCCTTTCGATAGCGGCGACCGGCGGCGCGGGTGGGGTTGGTGGCAGTGGCGGCGCCGGCGGGAGCGGCGGCAATGGAGCCAGTGCTCTCTCCCTGGGCGTCGCTGGTGTGACCGGCGGGACCGGTGGCAACGTCCTCGGCAGCGGGGGCGCTGCCGGCGGCGGCGGCAATGGCGGCACCGCCGTGCAGGTCACCAGCGCAGGCACCACGACGGTCCAGCAAACGGTCGCCGGCGGCGATGGCGGCAGCGGCGGGCGCGGCGGTACAGCGGGTCACGGCGGGAGCGGTGGTGCGGGCGCTTCCGGCGCCAATGTTCTCGGCGCGCTCGATGGCGGGACCGGTGGAAACGGCGGCAATAGCGGGGTTGGTGCCGGCGGCAATGGTGCGATCGGCGGCAGCGGTGGCGACGGCATCCAGGTCACGGGTGGCGGCACCGTGACGATTTTGCAAAGCGTCACGGCAGGTACCGGCGGCAGCGGTGGCGCTGGCGGTGCAGGCAGCGCCGGCGGCATGGCCGGCAACGGCGGCAACGCGGGATCCAGCATCGGGCTCGGCGTAGCCGGCGGGCGCGGTGGCAATGGTGGCACCGGCGGCAGCGCCAGCGCCCACGCAGGCGATGGCGCCAATGGTGCCGACGGTGGCGTTGGTCTGCAGGTGACGAGCGGTGGCACGCTCTCAATTTCCCAAACGATCATGGGAGGCGCCGGTGGCAATGGCGGCGCTGGCGGCAACGGCGCCAATGGCGGCGCAAGCGGGACTGGCGGCGCCGGCGGCACAGGCGACAATGGCGCCAACGGGTCCTCCGGCTCCGGCTTTCTCAATGGCAACAACGGTCTGGTTGGTGGCGCTGGCGGCAACGGCGGGAATGGTGGCGCCGGCGGAAATGGCGGTATTGGCGGTATTGGCGGTAGCGGATCCAGCGGCGGCGATGGTGTCCAGCTCACGAACGGCGGGACCGTTACAGTTTCGGGCAGCATCGCTGGTGGCACCGGCGGGATTGGCGGCTCCGGCGGCAATGCCGGCAACGGCGCCGCCGGGGGCAACGGCAGTGACGCCGGCGCAGCGGGCACCGGCGGTGCTGGCGCGAGTGCTCTTCTCCCGGCCGTCGCTGGCGGCAGCGGCGGCAGCGGCGCCGCCGGCGGAATGGGTGGCAACGGCGGGAGCGGAGGAAGCGCCGGCAATGCCGGCGTAGGTGGTCATGGCGGCGCCGGTGGCGCCGGCGCGACCATTTCAAACGGTGGCACGCTGACCAATCAAGGCATCATCACCGGCGGCGATGGCGGCCGCGGCGGCACCGCAGGCAGTGGCGGCAACGGCGGCGCCGGTGGCAATGCGGGCAACGGCGGTGTCGGCGGCGTTGGCGGCGCTGGCGGCAACGGCACCGCTGGCGTCAACGTGGTCGGCTCGACCGATGGCGGCAATGGCGGCAACGGCGGGACCGGCGGATTTGGCGGTGCCGGCGGCAATGCCGGCAACGGTGGCAGCGCCTCGAGCCGCGGCGGCGATGGCGGCTATGGTGGCACCGGCGGCGTTGGCGCCGCCTTCTCCAACGGCGGCACGCTGATCAATCGCGGCACGATCACCGGCGGCAATGGCGGCATCGCCGGGGCCGCGGGCATGGGTGGCCTCGGCGGCACCGCGGGCAGCGCCGGCAGCGGTGGTGTCGGCGGCTCCGGCGGCGTCGGCGGTGCCGGGGCCTTGGCCGCCAGCGGCGGCACGAACGGCACCACGGGGACGAACGGCTTCTCCGGCGTGAGCGGCAGCGCCGGCGCGAGCGGTAGCTCCGGCAGCAGCACCGTCACCGCCGGGGTCTCCGGCGCGGTCGGTGCAGGCGGCGCCGGCGTCATCGGCACCAATCTCAGCATCATCAACAGCGGATCGATTTCAGGCGGTCTCGCCGGCGACGGCGTCGCGCGTGCCAACGCCATCACCTTCACCGGCGGCGCGAACACGCTGCAGCTTCAGGCCGGCTACAGCTTCAGCGGCAACGTCGTCGATCAGACGGGCAACGGCGCCTTGCAGTTCGGCGGCAACACCAACCCCACTGCTTCTTTCGACGTTTCGCTGATCGGCGCCGCTGCGCAATATCGGGGCTTCGCGAGCTTCGAGAAGACGGGCGCTTCGACCTGGACGCTGAGCGGCACCAATAGCGCTGCATTGCCGTGGTCGATCGCCGCCGGCACGCTGCTGGTGAACGGCTCGCTGGCCAATTCGACCATGACCGTGAACGCCGGCGGCACGCTTGGCGGCACTGGCACTGTCGGCGCAGCGACGATCAATGCCGGTGGCACGTTCATGCCTGGAGCCGTCAACACGCCCGGGACGTCGACGATGGTGGTCGGCAATCTGGCCTTCCAATCGGGCGCGCTCTACGTCGTTGCGGTCAATCCATCGACGTCGAGCTTCGCCAATGTCACGGGCGCGGCGACGTTGACAGGCGCGACCGTGGTCGCGAATTTCCTGCCCGGCAGCTATGTCTCGAAGACATACACGATCCTGACCGCGGCCGGCGGACGGGGCGGCACGACGTTCGCGGGCATCACCAATGTCGGACTGCCGACGGGCGCGAGCGATACGCTGAGCTATGACGCCAACAACGCCTATCTGAACCTGACGGCCGCCTTCACCAATTACACCGGCCTCAACGTCAACCAGCGGAACGTCGCCAACGCGCTGACCTACGCCTTCAACAATAACGGCGGCCTTCCGATGGGCTTCTTCGGGCTCGATCCCGCCGGCTTGACCCAGGTCTCCGGCGAGGGCGCCACCGGCTCTCAGCAGACGACGTTCAACGCGATGAACCAGTTCATGGGCCTGATGACGGATCCATTCGTCTCCGGTCGCAGCGATCCCGTCAGGGCTAGTGGCGCGCCGAGTGCGTTTGCGGAGGAGAGTTCGGCCCACGCGTCACGCGGTCGAACTGATGGCGAGCGCGACGCGTATGCGGCGATGTCCACCAAGGCGCTGCCAACCCCGACCTTCGAACAACGCTGGAGCGTGTGGGCCGCCGGCTTCGGCGGGTCGCAGACCACGGCCGGTAACGCCATCATCGGCTCGAACAACAGCGCGAGCAGCATCTACGGCATCGCGGTCGGTGCGGACTATCGGGTCTCGCCGGACACGCTCGCGGGATTTGCGCTGGCGGGCGGCCGCACCGGCTTCAACGTCAACGGCCTCGGCTATGGCAGCTCCGACCTGTTCCAGGCCGGCGCCTTCGTTCGCCATAACATCGGTGCGGCCTACATCATTGCTGCGCTGGCTTATGGCTGGCAAGACATCACGACCAACCGCATCGTCACGGTCGCCGGCATCGACCACCTGCGCGCCGAGTTCAATGCGAACGCGTATTCGGGTCGCGTGGAGAGTGGCTACCGCTTCGTCATGCCGACGCTGGGCGGTCTCGGCATCACCCCTTACGCCGCAGGGCAATTCACCACATTCGACCTGCCGGCCTATGCCGAAACTGTCGTCGCCGGTTCGTTGTTGTTTGCACAGACCTATGCCGCCAAGAGCGTGACCGACACGCGCAGCGAGCTCGGCATTCGCACCGACAAATCATTCGCCATGCAGAACGGCATCGTCACGCTGCGCGGCCGCCTTGCATGGGCGCATGATTTTAATCCGGATCGTTCGATTGCCCCGACCTTCCAGTCGCTGCCGGGCGCAAGCTTCGTCGTCAACGGTGCGGCGCAGGCGCCCAACTCCGCGCTGACCACAGCCTCGGCCGAATGGCAATGGACCAACGGCTGGTCTGCCGCCGCGACGTTCGAGGGCGAGTTCTCGAATGTCACGCAAAGCTATGCCGGCAAGGGCGCGATCCGCTACGCATGGTGATGCCTGGTTCTCGATCTACCGCGTCGCCAGCACCACGGCGGCGAGCGTAAAGATCAGCGCGGCGATCTGGCCCGGCCCCAGCGGCTCGCCCAGCGCCAGCGCGGAGGCGACCACGCCAATGACAGGCACCGCCATGGTGCCGATCGCGGCGACCGAGGCCGGCAGCCGCGCCAGTGCCGCGAACCAGCTGACATAGGCGATGCAGAACTGCACCACGGTGGAATAGACCAGCAGCCACCAGCCGACCGGCGTCACCAGCGAAAGATGCGTGGTCTCGACCAAGAGGCCGATGATCGAGATCGGCAGGCAGCCGATCCCGATCTGCCAGGCCGCGGCCGTGATCAGCGGCAGATGGATCGGGTACTTCTTCGAGAACACCGTGCCGACGGCGAAGCCGAGCGCGCCGGCCAGAGCCATGATGATGCCAGGCAGCTTCTCCACGCTCGCGGCAAAGCCGTTGCCGCCCATGATCGAGGCAAGGCCGACGAAGGCCATCACCAGCCCCAGCGTGCGCAGCACGGTCGGCCGCTCGCCCAGCACCGGCCAGGCGATCAGCGAGGCCCAGACCGGCATGGTGTAGGCGATCAGCGCCGCCTCGCTGGCCGGCAGCCAGAGCAGCGCCAGGCCCATCAGCACCATCCAGCCGGTGACGTTGAGGACGGCGGCGGTCAGTAAGCGCGGCCAGACCCCCGGCCCCACCTTGAGGCTCTGCCGGCGGATCAGCGCGAGGGCGGCGAGCAGCACCGCGCCCAGCACGCCGGTCACCCCGCGCAGCGTCAGCGGCGGCAGCTCGGACAGCAGGAACTTCGTCACCGGCCAGTTGAAGCCCCAGCCGATCGAGGTGATGGCGAGGAACATCAGGCCGGCCGGGGCGATGCGCGGTCGCGCATCCCGGCGAGTCGAATCAAGCATGTGGGGTACCCGGCGAAATCGCGGTCAGCTTCGCGCGGATTCGCACGCGCCACCACCACCCCGGCGGGCATGCCTGCCCTCACCTTCCGTAGCCCTACGTGAGTCCCGCTGAGGCAACCCCGGTCCCGAAAAATATACCTGCCCTGTGAACAGCGGGGTGAAGGGTCCGTATCGTCACGGGATGCGAATTTTTTTGGTTGGGAATCCCTGAGGACTCACCGATACTTGGCTCAACAACAGGCGCGGGCTTGCCCCCTGTTATCCCCCGCAATCCACCATATTTAGCATTTGATTCAGGAACTCGCACTAGTTCTTGACGGGCGCAACGGAGAGTCCTAGCTTTCGGTCCGTTCGGCGCGAGTGAGTTTGCGTCCCGCCGGCACTCCCCCAAAGGGTCTCGCAAATCGTCACTCCGCCAAGCCAGCCAAAGGCCGCGGATGAGGGCTTGTCTGCCCTCGAAATGCAGACCTTCGGGCGTCAGAACGGGCCGGCAACGGGCTCGGATGGCATTGGTTGAAGTGGCGTGTGGGGCGTTGAACGCATGTCGCGCACATCCCCTTGGGGGCGGATGGGTGTGGACATGCCGGCGGATGAGAACCATCGCGCCGGGAGAAACTGGGCCGGATCCACCGGCTGAACTGCGAAGCCTTTGGGCCGATGAGGCCCTTGGAGGAATCGCGAACCGAAATAGCGACCTGGGCGCCTTGCGGAGGCAGTCCGGCAGATAAAAGGACGGGGCAAGACCATGCGGATTGAGCGGCGCCACACCACTTCGGGACAGTCACCTTACGCCGGGATCGATTTCCGGCTGACCACGTCGGAGATCCGGAATCCCGACGGCTCGGTCGTGTTCAAGCTCGAGAACGTCGAGGTGCCGACCGAGTGGTCGCAGGTCGCCTCCGACGTGCTCGCCCAGAAGTACTTTCGCAAAGCCGGCGTCGCCGCGCGCCTGAAGAAGGTCGAGGAGGAGTCCGTCCCCTCCTTCCTGTGGCGCTCCGTGCCCGACACCGAGGCGCTCGCCGCTCTCCCCGAGAAAGAGCGCTTCGTCAGCGAGCTCTCGGCCAAGCAGGTGTTCGATCGTCTGGCCGGCTGCTGGACCTATTGGGGCTGGAAGGGCAACTACTTCTCCTCCGACGAGGACGCCCAGACCTTCTATGACGAGATCCGCTACATGCTCGCCATGCAGATGGTCGCGCCGAACTCGCCGCAATGGTTCAACACCGGCCTGCACTGGGCCTATGGCATCGACGGCCCCGGCCAGGGCCACTATTACGTCGACCCCTTCACCGGCAAGCTGACCAAGTCCAAGTCGGCCTACGAGCACCCGCAGCCGCACGCCTGCTTCATCCAGGGCGTCGGTGACGACCTCGTCAACGAGGGCGGCATCATGGACCTCTGGGTCCGCGAAGCCCGCCTGTTCAAGTACGGCTCCGGCACCGGCTCCAACTTCTCCCGCCTGCGCGGCGAAGGCGAGAAGCTCTCGGGCGGCGGCCGCTCGAGCGGCCTGATGAGCTTCCTCAAGATCGGCGACCGGGCAGCCGGCGCGATCAAGTCGGGCGGCACCACGCGCCGCGCCGCCAAGATGGTCGTCGTCGACGTCGATCACCCCGATATCAAGACCTATATCGACTGGAAGGTGAAGGAGGAGCAGAAGGTCGCAGCCCTCGTCACCGGCTCCAAGATCAACCAGAAGCACCTCAAGGCGGTGCTGAAGGCCTGCGTGAACTGCGAAGGCTCGGGCGACGACTGCTTCGACCCCGAGAAGAACCCGGCTCTCCGCCGCGAGATCAAGCTCGCGCGCCGCAGCCTCGTGCCCGACAATTACATCAAGCGCGTGATGCAGTTCGCCAAGCAGGGTTACAAGGACATCCAGTTCGACGTCTATGACACCGACTGGGATTCGGAAGCCTACCTCACGGTCTCGGGCCAGAACTCCAACAACTCGGTCTCGCTGAAGGACGACTTCCTCCGCGCCGTGGAAACCGATGGCGACTGGAATCTCGTCGGACGCACCACCAAGAAGATCACCAAGACGCTGAAGGCGCGCGACCTCTGGGAAAAGATCGGCTACGCCGCCTGGGCGTCGGCCGACCCGGGCCTGCACTTCAACACCACCATGAACGACTGGCACACCTGCAAGGCGTCCGGCGACATCCGCGCGTCCAATCCGTGCTCGGAATACATGTTCCTGGACGACACCGCCTGTAACCTCGCGTCCGCGAACCTGCTCACGTTCTACAACACCGAGACCAAGCAGTTCGACGTGAAGGGCTACGAGCACCTCTGCCAGCTCTGGACCATCGTGCTCGAAATCTCGGTGATGATGGCGCAGTTCCCGTCCCGCGCGATCGCCGAGCTCTCCTACGAGTTCCGCACGCTCGGCCTCGGCTACGCCAACATCGGCGGCCTCTTGATGACCATGGGCCTGTCCTATGACAGCAAGGAAGGCCGCGCGCTCTGCGGCGCCCTCACCGCTGTGATGACCGGCATCACCTACAAGACCTCCGCGGAAATGGCTGCTGAACTGGGCACCTTCCCGGGCTACAAGAAGAACGCCGCGCACATGCTGCGCGTGATCCGCAACCACCGCCGCGCCGCCCACGGCCAGTCCAACGGCTACGAGGCGCTCAGCGTGAACCCGGTGCCGATGGACCTCGTGTCCTGCCCGCAGGCTGACCTCGTCAGCCACGCGCAGGCCGCCTGGGACGCGGCGCTCGAGCTCGGCGAGAAGCACGGCTATCGCAACGCCCAGACCACTGTGATCGCGCCCACCGGCACGATCGGCCTCGTCATGGATTGCGACACCACCGGCATCGAGCCCGACTTCGCCCTGGTGAAGTTCAAGAAGCTCGCCGGCGGCGGCTACTTCAAGATCATCAACCGCGCGGTCCCCGCGGCGCTGCGCGCGCTCGGTTATCGCGAGAGCGAGATCGCGGAGATCGAAGCCTACGCCGTCGGCCACGGCTCGCTCTCCAACGCGCCGGCCATCAACGCCTCGACGCTGAAGGCCAAGGGCTTTACCGATGAAGCCATCGCCAAGGTCGAAAAGGCCCTGCCGACCGCCTTCGACATCAAGTTCGCCTTCAACAAGTGGACCTTTGGCGAAGACTTCATCCGCGACCAGCTCGGCATCGGTGCCGAGGCGATCGCAGCCCCCGGCTTCGACCTGCTCCAGGCCGTGGGCTTCACCAAGCGCGAGATCGAGGCGGCCAACGTCCACATCTGCGGCGCGATGACGGTGGAAGGTGCCCCGCACCTGAAGGCCGAGCACTATTCGGTGTTCGACTGCGCCAACCCCTGCGGCAAGATCGGCAAGCGCTATTTGTCGGTCGAGAGCCACATCCGCATGATGGCGGCGGCGCAGCCCTTCATCTCGGGTGCGATCTCCAAGACCATCAACATGCCGAACGACGCCACGGTGGAGGACTGCAAGTCCGCCTACATGCTGTCGTGGAAGCTCGCGCTGAAGGCCAACGCGCTCTATCGCGACGGCTCCAAGCTCTCCCAGCCGCTCAACTCGCAGCTCATCGCCGACGATGAGGACGAGGAGGATGCGGTCGAGAGCCTCTACGAGAAGCCGATGGCGGCGCGTGCCACCCAGGTCTCGGAAAAGATCGTCGAGAAGCTGGTCGAGCGCATCATCGTGATGCGCGAGCGCGAGAAGATGCCGGATCGCCGCAAGGGCTACACCCAGAAGGCGGTCGTCGGCGGCCACAAGGTCTACCTGCGGACCGGCGAATATGACGACGGCCGTCTCGGCGAGATCTTCATCGACATGCACAAGGAAGGCGCAGCGCTGCGCTCCTTCATCAACAACTTCGCCATCGCGGTGTCGCTCGGCCTCCAGTACGGCGTGCCGCTCGACGAATATGTCGACGCCTTCACCTTCACCCGCTTCGAGCCGGCGGGCCCCGTGCAGGGCAACGACAGCATCAAGTACGCGACCTCGATCCTCGACTATGTCTTCCGCGAGCTCGCGGTGAGCTACATGTCGCGCTTCGATCTCGCCCATGTTGATCCGACCGAGTCGAACTTCGACGCGCTCGGCAAGGGCGTCGAGGAAGGCAAGGAGCCGGACGAGACCCAGCACGCGACCAAGCTGGTCTCGCGCGGCCTCACCCGCTCCCGCACCGACAACCTCGTCGTGATGCGCGGCGGCTCCGCCGCGGTCGCCCAGGGCAACGACAGCGCGCCGACCGGCGGCAGCAAGGTCACCGCCCTCGCCTCGCACGGCGCGTCGGCCCGCGCCGGCGATGCCATCGAAGGCGCCGTCGCCCTGAAGCAGGAAGCCAGCCACGACCTTTCTCCGACGGAGAAGCTCGAGGCCCTCCAGTGGAGCAAGGCCGGCAGCACCGCACAGACGCTCGTCCCCAGCAAGGCTGAACGCCGCGCGGAAGCCAAGGCCAAGGGCTACGAGGGCGAGATGTGCAGCGAGTGCGGCAACTTCACGCTGGTCCGGAATGGCACCTGCATGAAGTGCGATACTTGCGGGTCCACGACGGGGTGTTCGTGAGGGTTTACCTGGACTGAACTTATAAAGGCCGCTCGACAGAGCGGCCTTTATTGCGATCGGAAACGCAACCTCTGCGAGCTTCAAATGGAGACACACACGAATACCCGTGGATGGCCATTAAAACTTATCGGTGCTTTCGAACAGCCATCGTCCAAAATTGCGACGCCTATTAGCGTTATCGCTATTGTTCTTTTCGTTTTACTTGTTGTCGTTGGTTTTCTAGCGATCGGCTGGTTGCTGGCAGATCTGCTAAGACTCGCCATCTAAGCTCAACGCAGATGGGAGCATTCTCTATGGCTTTAGGTTACCTAGCCGGTATGATAGGAATCACCCCTCCACCATTGCATTGAGTTTGGCGGGCACAATTTTGCTCCGCGCGGAGCTTAGAAGCATGAAGCTCTCCGCAGACTCCAATCTACGCGTGATGGCAAATCCGGAGACCGAGATTCTCGACATCAACTTGGAGGACGTTGCTGAGTTCTATCCCGACGACCTCAAGGGACTCAAAGCAAACCAGCGATCAATCCATCCTGAGACCGCGGAACGACCACCGACTTGGCCTCCGCTTAACTTACTCGGCGATGATCTCGACGACGATATTCCATTCTAATGAGCAGTCCGTAGCCGCGCCTTCGGCTCGTGTTTGGTAGACGGCGCAATTAAGTGCACTGCCGCCGTAATCGTAGATTGGTTCCGGCATCAACACCCTGCCGCCGAAATTGCCTTTGCGGTCGAGCCCATCCCTCCTAAACTCCGACCCCACCGGCAAGGGTTCCGACGGGAACGGTAGAAGCGGAGTCGAGTTATGCCCACATCGGAAAGCTTCCCGATCGAGAAGATTTTCGTTCCCACGAAAATGAAGAAGGCCATCAAGCCCGAGATCGTCGGGGAGATCGCGGAAAGTATGCTGGACATCGGACAGCAGGCTCCCATTTCCGTTCGGCTCGACGGAGACCGCCTCGTTCTGGTCGAGGGACTGCATCGGCTCGAAGCCTGCAAGGCGCTCGGCGAGACAACCATACTCGGTGTCATCGTCCCGGCGGAGCTTGCTCAACACAGGCCACTGCTGTCCGAAGGACCCGCAGTCGAGGCAGAGCGCATCAAGATGGCGCGATTGAAACAGCTGCGCCTCGAGAAGGAAGCCGCAGAGGCATCGACGGCTGCCTTGAAGAGCGTCAACGGAACGGAAGCGCCGCGCACCCGTCCGACGAAAGGCGTTCGCGACAATCCGAAGGCATCACCGGGCCGGACTGCGGGATCGACACGGAAAACATTGTCGGACTGGATCACGCAGCAAAAGGGCAGCGGCGGCCGCTATTGATGGCGGGCTCCAGATCTTGAGATCACAGCGTCTTGAGATCACAGCTTGAATTGCAGTGACAGTGCTGCGCAAGCGCAATGCCAGGAAACGCACCCACCTCCTCCCTCGCTTTCGCAACCTCCGAAGAGGCGCTCGGCGGATACGAAAGGCGTTCGCCCGCGGATCGTCCGGATCGCGGTCAGCGTAGCAGTCTTGCTTGCGGCCCTCACCCTCCTCGACATCGCCTATCAAATCATCCGCAAGCCAACCGAACTCTTCGCCTTCGTCGGCCACTCCCTCGACAAGGACCCCGCCGAGATCTGGCGCCAATACGGCCCCCTCTTCCACACCTACTCCACCGCAACAATCACGCCTGAATTGCTCGCCGCGCTGACGCAGGTCGAGAGTTCGGGCAATCCGGTGACGCGCACCTATTGGCGCTGGCGATGGAGTTTCAATCCGCTGGCGATCTACAAGCCCGCCTCCAGCGCCGTCGGCTTCTTCCAGATGACCGATCCGGCCTTCGCCGAGGCCGCACGGTTCTGCGTCCGCGGCAATGCGGTCACGGAGACCGGTTGCGGGTTCACCAGCCTCTATAGCCGCGCGATCCCGAGCCACGCCATCGAGCTGACCTCCGTGTATCTGGACCGCAATGTGGCTGATGTTCTCGCCCGCGCGGGCGATGTGAAGGCAAGCCGCGAGCAGAAGCAGGATCTGGCCGCCTTCATCCATCTCTGCGGCGCAGGTCCCGCCACGGCCTACGCACGCCGCCACTTTCAGATGATGGCCGGCGAGCGATGCGGCGATCACCTCGTCGCAAGCTACATTTCCAGGGTCAACGCGATGAAACGGCAGTTTTTGCGGCTAGCGGCGGATATCGGCAATTCGTAGCTCGGATGAGCGTAGCGATATCTGGGAAGGGTGTAGGATGGGTATCGCTTCGCTCCACCCATCCTACGAGACCTCACGGCTCATCATTCGCCGGCGCGTTGCGGCGTGCTTGCCTTGCGGCTTGTCTTGCGTCTTTTCTGGCAACCCAGTGCGCGCGAAATCGCTTCGCGGCATGAAACGCCCGCGGCGCCACGACCTGAAACGCCATGGAGGCAACGCCGGCGACAAATCCCTTCACCACGTCAAAAGCGAAATCGGGTCCAAAATACTCCCACATGACCCTGCATCCTTCTTCGCGAAGGCGCCGCCGGGCAGTCGTGGGCTGACATCAAAAATGGAAAGGCCCCGTCCGTCACCGGCGGGGCCTCAAGAAAAATCCCTGCACGCGCCGTTTCGCGCACGCGAAAATCTCTCGGTTCACCCGCTCATGGTGGACACGATGAAAGAGCTGCAAAGCATGGCCGTGCGATTGAAAACGCCCATAGCCATCATCCCGAAATTGCCAAATGCCGACCCGCCGGTGCGCATCGCCGAGCAAGCGCACGAGGGTATAGTGTCGGTGCTAAAGAAGCAGACCCGAGGGCTGCCGTCTGTGCGCCATTTCACAATTGGCGGAAGACTTTTATAAGGCGTGATGAGCAAGCGTGGCCCGCAGGAAGGACCGCCATGAACGGCAATCGCTACTATGGGGTTCGGGTCGAGGGCGCCAAATACGGCGTGGGTTTTGGCTCCGCACTCGCCATCGCAATCTCCTACACCAACAATCATTCGATCCTGTGGGCGATCATCCACGGCATCTTGGGCTGGCTCTACGTGGTCTATGTCGCCCTGTTCGGGTGACGACGAACGCGCGAGGACCAGGACGCCCGTCATTGCGAGCCGCCGGGTCCGCGCGGAGCGCGGCCCGATGACAGGCTCTGCGAAGCAGTCCAGGCCGTCACCCGCGAATTGCGCCTTGCCGATGCCCGGCAAAATCTCACCACATGGCCGCCACGCAAGCGACAACCCGCAATCGCGATTTCAGCGCAAACACGACGGAGGCTTGCGGCTTCAGCGATATTCAGGAGTTATTTGCAATGTTGAGTGCGGGCGAAAATAAGACAACGGGAAAATCCGGCCGGCGCGGCGCGAAGAAAAAGGCCGGGCAACGGACCAGGGCCGGCGAGCAACACGTAACTGCGGCCCATCAATTGCCGGATGCCTCGGCGGAGATCAGCCAAGAGAACAAGCAAGAGAGCACCCAAGAGAACAGGCAAGAGGCCGAGCAAGAGATAAGGCAAGAGACGAGCCGAGAGATCAGTGCTCAGGTACCCTCGGCTGCAGCCTTGCCAGGCGAGGCTTCCGGGATGGAGATCGCTGCAAGCGCGCCCGTCGCACCGGTGGAACCCTCCCAGGCCAGCCCGCAGGCGATTGCCGATGCCTATAGCGACTACACGAGGACGTCGCTTGAGCACGCCTGGACCTTCCTGGGAAAGCTCGCGGCGGCGCGCTCACCCGTCGAGGCCTTTGAGCTTCAGATGGAGTACGCGAAACAGGTGTGCGGATCGTTGATCGCCGAATCCCAGAAGATCGCCGAGTTGCATGGACAATTGACCAGACAAAGGGTCATGCATTTTGAGGGGTTCGTGGCCAAGCTCACCCAGACGACGCTCGAAATCCGCGCGACACGTCACTAACGACAACTGCGTATTCCGACACAGCGGGGGGAGCGAGCGTAGCCCGGATGCAGCGACTTGTCCGCCGTAGCTCGAAGAGCGAAGGCGGAAGCGAAATCCGGGCTACCTGCCGCGGTCTCGGCATCGGCTAACGCATGATCCGGAAAAGTGCGAAGCGGTTTTCCGAAAAGATCGTGCTCAAACAACAACCTAAAGCGCGATGACGATTCATCCCAATCTCATCGCGCTTTAGCCGGTTGTCTTGGCCCGCTGCACTTCGTGCGGGTGGCGACGATCGCCGCGCCGATTTGACTTGCGAACGTAGGTGACGAGTGCCTCGGGGTTCTCGAGCTTGATCTTCAGCGCCGCGACCAATGCGTCCTCGGCTTCGATCGTGAGCACCTTGGCACGCACCCCGAGCTTCAACCCGACAGTATATGACGTCATGGCAGACTCCACGGGTCCAGGCTTCTACCGTACCTCAATCGGCGTCCCTTCGGAACAGCCCTGCTCGACACATCCCCTTTCGCCGCCGAACAATACCGGATCACGACCGCTCTACCAGGATCGGTGAACCGAGCTCTTCGAAATGAAAGAGCTGAAAGACCCGCTGGCCGTTGAAGTCGAGCACTCTCAAATCATCGGTCTCGTGCAGATTGCTTTCGACCGCGTGAAAGTGCCCGCCGTAGCGCTCTCTGGCGAGCGACAAGGGAACCTCGAACGCGACGAACTTGCCGATGCCTTTTTGCCTGAGCACCCCAAGGAGCTTCTGGTCGTCCAGGGACTGGTGCGAGGTGAGAATGAGCAGCGGACCGCTCGCCGTGAGCAGCAGAAGCGATTTCATTGGATCCTCCTTTGCGCCCCTCCCTACCTGATCTTCGCCGGGACTCCTTCAGGCGCTCCAGCTCCGTACGAACCTGCGCCTCCATGGCGTCTTGCAATGCGAGTATGCCCCTGCTGGACAATTCTGCGGAGGCCTTTCTGTCCAGATTCTGCTTCCAATCCCGGATGGCTTGCTTGGTGGCCTTTTGGGCCTCCGACGTCGTCTTAACGTACTCCATCATGCAGGCGTCGGCCATTGAGCATGTCTGGCACTCCCGGGCCGCGGCCGGACCTGAAAGAAGCAGAGCGAGTGTCGCGGTGGAGACCCTCATGGCGCTTCCTCCCGCGATAGCACAGCACGTCGCAGGGATGCCCCGGGGAGCAGCGCCCGGCTGCTTCAGCAACCGTAGCCCGCCATAATTTCTCCTTCGCTCGCGCGTTGTGTTGGACAACGGTGAGGCCTATCCTTCCGACGATCGGACTGCCGCACTCCCATTGACGCCCGACTGGATGGAGCGCGCATCGGTGCCTGAAGCGAACGACCCCAAGCCTGATACCGACAAGCCTGAGGCCCAAAAGCCTGAGGCCGCCAAGCCGGACGAGGTGCGCGCCGATGGCGGGCTGGCGCGGGCCTATGACCAGATCAAGAGCGCAGAGCAAGACCTTGCGCGGCTGGACCGGCTGGTTTCCGGAATGGAACGCGGCAACGAAGCCCCGCGGACCTCGCAGGCCAGCGCCGGAGCGAAGGCAGCCGAGGGTCCCAAGGACAAGGTGCCGGCACCGGTCAGCAAGGTGGGCAATCCAGGCCTGAAGGGAGATCGGACCATGCTGCGTGCCCTGGTTGGCCTCGTGCTGGCGATCGGCCTTCTCGGTGCCGCCTTCGCTTCGCAATATCGCGATGAGGCCAAGTCGATGACCAAGTCCATCATGGCGCGATGGGCTCCGCCGGCCGCGAGCGAGCCCTCGCGAGCGTCCGTGGTCGAAAGTCCGGCGCAGCCGCCGGCCGTGCAACTGGCTGCTGCGGATGGGCTCACTCCGGTGCCTGCCCCGCCGCTCGGCAAGGAAACGGAAAGCGCTCCAAGAACTGACGCTCCAAGAGCTGAGGCTCCAAAAGCTGACGCTGCAAGACCTGACGCGCCAAGAACTGGCGCCACAGCGGCTGACCAATCATCGTCCGATCTCACGCAATCGCTCAAGACCATCACCAGCGAGCTTGCGAGCATCAACGGAAAGCTCGAGCAACTGAAGAGCCGCAACGAGCAGACGCTGCGCGAGCAGGCCGACACCATTCAACAGCTCAAGGCGGCGCAGGAGAAGGATGCCGCGGACAATGCGCGCCTCGCCGCACAGGTCCAGGCGCTGCAAACGCAACTGACGACGTCAGCCGCGCCTGCACCCGCGAAACCGGTCGTGCGGAGCGCGACGAGCAACGAGACGGCTGCGCCTGCACGGCCGCACGTGCAAGCGACCGCCCCCCGGCGGCCCAGGCCACCGCCGCCGCGAGGACGCTGGATGCCCCCGCCCTATATGGCCGACCCCTACGATCCGGATTGGTAAGCCGTCAGCGTTCTCGGCCAAGAGGCTTGGTGCCAAGAGCCTTGGTGCCAAGAACCTTGGTGCCAAGAACCTTGGTGCCAAGAACCTTGGTGCCAAGAACCTTGGTGCTATGCTGCGCGGTGATCGGCCGGCAGGCCCTCGGCCAGATCTGTGCGACGTCACGACGGGCCTCGGCATGAAGGAGCAAGCCCATGACCAGGCACCTTTCACGCGTCCTGTTGACCCCAATGATGCTTCTGTTTGCAGTCTGCGCGGCCAGCGCCGCAGACGGCTGCGGCACCGGTTGCCACGCCACCGTTTCCGGCGCGTGCGTGGTCGATGGCTGGGCAACGGGTGCGCGCGTCTGGAATCAATGTCCGGCCACGTCGCGTGCGCGTCCGCCTTGCGGCGGTTCGGATTACGTCTGGGACTCTCGCAAACGGGCTTGTTTCCCGTCGACGCGCGATTGGCTTTGACGCCCAGCCCGCAGGATGGGGGCGCGCGAGCCCCCGTGGGTCGGTCAAAATCCCCCGGGTATGGTCACTTGAAACTCCCCCACCTGATGATCGCCGTCAGCGCCGCTGAACAGCAGTAGCCGGTCAGGCAGGACGTTTATGTTCGACCCCTTTAGCCAGCAAGGGGCCGGGGAGTTGAACGTCTTGAAGCGACATCTGCAAAGCACCGTACTTACATTACTTGATCGCAACACCAGCCAGCGCGAGATTCACCGGCTGACGGGTGTCGATCGCAAGACGATCCGGCGTTATCAGGCGCTGCGGGCCGGTGCGGAGGCAAATTCCCCCGGGGAAGTGACCACCGGCTCGGTGAGCGCGGACGGCCAAATTCCTCCACCCCGACCACCGGCTTTTGGGACATCGGAAGCGACGGTCACCAGCAGCCTGGCCCGTTCGGCTTGCGAAGCGCATCGGACGTGGATCGAAGAACAGGTCCGGCTGAAGCGGAACGCGCAGGCGATTTACCAGGACCTGGTTGATCAATTTGGCTTTCCGTCCAGCTACCAGAGTGTCAAGCGGTTTGTGCGCCGGTTGCGGCACGCTGATCCTGAGCAGTTTGATCGTCTTGAGTTCCTCCCCGGCGAGGAAGCTCAGGTCGACTATGGCGAGGGCGCGCCGACGGTTGATCCGAAGAGCGGGCGGTACCGTCGTCCCCGCCTGTTCGTGATGACGCTACGCTACTCGCGGCGCAGCTTCCGGCGGGTAGTCTGGAAGTCCAGCCAACAAGTCTGGGCGCAGCTCCACGAAGAGGCGTTCCGGTATTTTGGCGGGGTCCCCAGCTATGTCGTGCTCGACAACCTGAAGGAAGGCGTCCTCAAGCCGGATTTGTACGAGCCCCAGCTCAACCCGATTTACAGCGCGATGCTGGCTCATTACGCCGTGGTCGCCGATCCCGCGCGCGTGGCCGATCCAAATCGGAAAGGATGCGTCGAGAATGCGATTCAACATACCCAGGGCACTGCGCTGGCCGGACGGCGCTTCGAGACGCTGGAGGCGCAAAACGAGTTCTTGAGGCACTGGGAGGAGAACTGGGCTTCCAAACGCATCCACGGCAGCACGCGCCGTCAGGTCGAGGCGATGTTCCAGGAAGAGAAGCCGCACCTGCGGCCGCTGCCTGTCGCTCCCTTCCGCATCTTCACCGAAGTCGTCCGGACTGTCTGCGACGACACCACCGTACGCGTCGACAACAGCTATTACGCCGCGCGGCCCGCGCCGATCGGCAGCCAGGTCGTCGTGCGCATCTACACCACCACGATCGAGATCCGTGATCGCCACACCCGTGCGCTGCTGCGTGTTCATTCCCGGATGGCGCACCCCGGTTCTGTCGTCCTGCCGACCAGCGAACGGCCGTTCAACCCGTCGCGGCAAACCGCCGTGCTGCTGGCGAGCGCCGAGCGCATCGGACCGCAGACCAGGGCCTTGTGCCAGCAGGTGTTCGACACCGAAGGGCGCCCCGGACAGCGCGCGATGTGGGGCATTGTCGGGCTGGGCCGGAAGTATCCGGCGCGGCTGGTCGAGCAGGCCTGCGCGCACGCCATCGACAACCGCATCTACCGCTACAAGCACGTGCGTGCGACCGTCGAGCGGTTGTTCGAACAGGCGATCGAGCAGGTTGGAGTGACGCCACAGCCGGCATCGCCGCTCACCCAGGATCATCCGCTGATCCGTACCCCCGCGGAATACGGCGACCTCTTCAGCCGCGCTGTGCGGCGCGACGCCGACGACAATGGTCGGCAGGCCGAGGCTCACGACGATCACGCCACGGCAATCCGCGCTCGTGTCGCCTGCGCAACCCCGGCCAACTCCGGCGCCACGAGCGCTCCCGCTGCACCTTCTCACCTTAAACTGGAGACCTAGCCACATGATGACCATGCCGGAAATTGAGCGTTGCCTACGACAGCTGCGCCTGTCGGGTGTCCGCGACACGCTGCAGACGCGCGTGCTCCAGGCGCAGGGCGCCAACCAGCCCTTCCTCGAGACCTTCTCCCTTATCCTGCAGGATGAACTGGACCGTCGTCAGTCCCGTCTTATCGAGCGGCGATACCAGCAATCCGGGCTCGACGAAAAGCTGACGCTCGCCGAGTTCGACTGGTCCTTCAATCCCAAACTGCCACGTCAGACCTGCTTCCAGCTCCACACCCTGGCGTTCATTGCCGCTGGCGAGAACGCTCTGCTTGTTGGCAAACCTGGCACCGGGAAGTCGCACATCGCCAAGGCGATTGCCTATCAGGCGATCCTGCAAAGCCACAAGGTCCAGTATCTTGAGACCGACGACTTCTTCCACCGCTACGCCCTGAACTCTCCGGCACAACGCGAGGTCCGGCTGCGAACCATCATCGACTGCGATCTCCTCGTGCTGGACGATCTATTCCTCGCACGCGCCATCCCCGACGACGCCGGCACTTTGCTGCAGACCCTGATCCATCAGCGTTACAAACTGCGCCGCAGCGTCATCGTCACCTCCAATCGCGTCGTGCAGGATTGGGGGGCATACCTTGGGGACAACACTATGAGCACGACGATCCTCGATCGCCTTATGCATCATTGCCATCTGCTTGAGTTCGACGGACGCAGCTATCGGCTCAAAGAAGCCGCTGAAGCTCTTGCCCGGGAAACAAACTCAAACTAACAGTCCCTTGTCCTGCCTCGCGGGTGGAGGAATTTGACTGACCACACCCGGAGGAATTTGAAGTGACCCGCGGGGCGCGAGCGCTCACCCCATCCTGCGAACTACGCTCTACGCCCGCCTCACCGTACCTCGCACACCGACACCGTGGCTGCGATCCCGGTCGGCTCGAGCTCTTCCGTCGCAAGCTCCTCGCTGCAGTACTCGCCGACCGAGACGTCCTTCATCCTGCGCTTGACCTGCTCGCACGTCTTGCGGACGTCTTCCGTGAAGAGCGCGCATTCCTCGATGCGCTTGAAGATCTTCCGCCCCTCGTCGCGATACCCCGCTGCCGTCTCGCGCATGAAGGCGATCGCATCATGGACCTGGGCTGTCAGCGCCTCGCATTTTCGCGCGGCATCGATCAGCTCGGCGCCCATGGCCTCGATCTCTTTCGCAGCGGACTCATAGTCACGAATGACCGCCTCTGCACTGAGCGCGCCCACGCGCGTGACCCCCTCGGTGTGCTCGACGTAATCGGGCAGCGCAATTGAAGCAATCGAGCTTCCCGTGCGCACCGATGCAATGTCCGCCTCGAGCTGGACCAAGTTTACTCCTTCACGTCTGCGCAATTGTTCGACACTTGCCATGATTGACCCTCCCAATACGCTCCCCGTACCCCAAACGGCGCTGAGTGTATTACGTGGATAAGCGACCTTCTAATCAGATATGTCGTTGACAGTCGCAGCTTTGCCATTTTTGTGCAGTTTCCGCCGCGGCACGCAGAGATGATGGATGTCATCAACGCTCAACCTCTCATAGTTGCGGTTCGAATTGCGGTGACGGTGCACCCAACTCTCAGAGGACAGGGACGAATCGTTGCAGTGATACCCCCACACGATCCATAGGATGGGTGGAGCGAGTCGATCCCCATCGACCCCGTCAGGTGATGGATTTCGCAAAGCCTCAACTCATCCACGCGCTCCCACCAGACCCATGCCACGAAAAAGCAAACGCCTCCTCCCCCGCCTTCGCAGCGTCCGGCGAGGCGCCCGGTGGATGCGAAAGAGGTTCGCGCGCGCACCGCGGATGGTTCGGATCGCAGGCAGCGTGGCGATCCTGCTTGCAGTCGCAGCGTTTGTGAACATCGTCTATCACGTCATCCGCAAGCCGACCGAGCTGTTCGTCCTTGTCGGCAACGCGCTCGACAAGGAGCCGGCCGAGAACTGGCGGCAATACGGGCCGCTGTTCCGAAGCTTTTCCACCGCGACGATCACGCCCGAATTGCTGGCGGCGCTGGCACAAGTCGAGAGTTCGGGCAATCCGGTGGCGCGCACCTACTGGCGCTGGCGATTGAGCCTCAATCCGCTCGCGATCTACCGGCCCGCCTCCAGCGCCGTCGGCCTCTACCAGATGACCGATCCGGCTTTCGCCGACGCCGCACGGTTCTGTGTCCGCGGCAACGCGGTCACGGAGACCGGCTGCGGGTTCAAGGGCCTCTACACCCGCGCGATCCCGAGCCACGCCATCGAGCTGGCATCGGTGTATCTGGATCGCAACGTGGCTGACGTTCTCGCCCGCGCGGGCGATGTGAAGGCAACCGCTCGCGAGAAGCAGGATCTGGCCGCCTTCATCCATCTCTGCGGCGCCGGTCCCGCCACAGCCTACGCGCGCCGCAAGTTTCAGATGATCGCCGACGAACGCTGCGGCGATCACTCGGTTGCAAGCTATGTCGCCAGGGTCAACGCGATGAAGCGGCAGTTCCTGCGACTATCGGCGGATGCCCCGTAGGGTGGGTTTGCCTGCGGCTGCGCGAAGCGCACCAGCCTAGACATTCATGGTCGCGAGGGCGCGCGCTTCAGCGGGCTGGCCGGCGCTTTGAGGCGCGTTGATATCCTTCCAACACTCATCGCTTTCCCAACGCGCGCTTATGCGAGGCTTGCCGCGAAGAAGGCGCAACCAGTGCCTTGCCAGCCACGAAGATCATGCGTTTTGGCAAAGGCTCAACCCGTCCCTATATGCGGGTGCTTTCCGCCGCGCGCTTGCGCCCTACCTGATCTTCGCCAGGCACTCCTTCAGCCGCTCCAGCTCCGAACGAACCTGCGCTTCCATCGCGTCCTGCAATGCGAGTATGCCTCTGCTGGACAATTCGGCGGAGGCCTTTCGGTCCAGATTCTGCTTCCAGTCCCGGATTGCTTGCTTCGTGGCCCTTTGGGCCTCCGACGTCGCCTTGAGGTACTCCTTCATGCAGGCGTCGGCCATTGAGCATGTCTGGCACTCCTGGGCGGCGGCCGGGCTTGAAAGAAGCAGGGCGAGTATCGCGGTAGGGACTCTCATGCTGATTCCTCCCGCCCAGGAGCATAGCACGTCTCGGGGATGCCTCGAGGAGCAGCGCGCAGGATGGGTGGAGCGCCTGCGAAACCCATCGTGCCGCGACAGCTATCGATGGGCTTCGCTTCTCGTCTATTCCGCTCCGCGTCCGTCGGCGGCCTTTACCACCAGTACGGCCACCGCCATCCCTCATAGCGGACCCATGACGACACATAGGGCGGGCCGTTCGGATCGACCCGGTCGTCTTCAGGGCGATAACGATATCGTGGAACAATGTAGTAATCCCACGGCGTCGGCCTGAGCACGGGCGCCGTGACGATAAGCCTCTGCTGTGGTTCGCGAACCACTTGGGCCTTCCGCGTCCGGGCCTCAGCGCCCGATATCCCGAGGTTGCACAGCACCAGGGCCGTTCCGAGCGCACACGCGGCGGTGATGATCTTCATGCGTTGGTCTCCTTCCTTGGAAGAGTGCAAAAGGACGCAAGGCAAGGCAAGCTAAATTCGCTCGCGCTACGTGCGCGCGCGGCGCAGAGCCTCCTCCAGCTTTTTCCTTTGCTTGTCCCACCGGCCCTGCTCGGCCTCGGCGCGTTCGTCGAGCACAGCCCGCTCGGCTTCGATCGCCTCCGCCTTCGCGGCGTGCTCCCGCCTCGCCGCGTCCAGCGCCGCGTGGGCTGCGGCAACCGCCTTGTCGCGGCGTGCGCGCTGCTTATCGCGCTCCTTGGCGAGGGCGGCCTCTTCCTTGCGTCGCTCGGCGTCTCGCCGCCGCTCTTCCTTCTCGAACGCCGCGGCGGCTTTGCGCGCGTCTTGATCGTCAATCTTGCGTGACTGTTTTGTTACGCCCTCGGCCGCACGCTGCTTCGACTTGGATTTGGACTCGGGCTGGGACTTGGGTTTGGGTTTTCGCTTGGCCTCACCGTCGGCGAGATCGGTCGGCAGCGCGGCGCTCTCGGTGAACGGGCCGCCGGAGCCGACCGGACGCCTGAGCACGACGCCGGGGCTCGCCATGGTCGCCGCGACGATGTCGGGGTCGTCGATCTCCTTCGCGGCACCCTGATGGAAGAGGTTGGAGCTGGCGCCCCAGGCCTCCAGCGCCGCCTTCATCGAGGGTGCGGCGACCGCCTGGTCGTAGAAGCCGAGCGAGGTCTGGTAGGTCTTCAGTTTTCTCGTCAGTTTTTTCGGCATGTCGCCCCGCGGCCCCGGCGACGCACCTCTCCGTCGCACCGGCGCCACCATGCCATAGTGCCCCTGTTTTGCCCGACGAGTCAAATTTTATTCGGGATCGCCGAAATCGATACGAGGCAAGCAACGACCGGGATTGCCGACGGAGCAGCACAATATTCGGTCCCGCAGACCCCTGAAATCACGCGAGTTTTCTACGGTGCATGGGGTTGTTTTCGACATTTTTGTTGGCCGCGCAGTTCCGCGACGTGTCTCCCTACGCCGCGTCGACGTCCTCAGGCGCCGGACCTGCCACGAGCCCGTCGAGACCGACCATCAGCAAATCGGCGATGTGCATCAGCTGGTAGAGCGGAATGTCCGCCTCGCCACTCTCGGCCAGCGCCAGGAAGGCGGGCGTGACGCCGATGCGCTCGGCGAGCTGGACTGCGGTGTAGCCGCGGGTCTCGCGTGCCGCTTAACACGCGCGCCGATCCCGAGCCGGTGCCGGGACTGCTCGTCCGCGGTCATCATGACGGCCTGTTCGTCCGGGCTCGCATAACCGTCGGCGAACGCGCTGCCGATCAGTCTGCCCTTGCGCCAGGCGACGCGGCAGTCCTTGCGCAGTCCGCTGCTGAAGACCAGCGTGAACTGCTCGGCGACCCATAGCGACGAGTTGAGCTGCAGGCGGGCGCCGGTGCCGGAGACATCGCGGATCGTGCAGGGCACGCTGATGAGGCTGCCGGTGCCGTTGTCGAACTCGACAATCCCGGTTCGCAACGTCTGATGTCTGGCAGCGGCACGATGCTCGCTCATGACCTGGACTCCCAAAGCTTGCGGCAGCGTCGAACGGCGTAGCCGACGTATCCGTATGATCAGGACATGGATACCGTGGAATTTTTCCCGAACCCCTAAGGCTCCGGCACTTCAACCGGGACCGCACGCCATGGTAAAGGATTTGCTCCCAATCCATCTTTTCCGGCGGAATGCGTGCGGCGCGCCCGTGAGAGCGTTTTCGAGCGAAGTGGATACCGGTTTTCGCAAAGAAAACGCGCCAAAACAAAAACCTGGAGCAAAGGCTCCAGGGGGTGACGAGGCAAGCAATGACCGAACCGATGAAATGCCCGAACTGCCAGTCGGAGCACGCCTATCAGGACCGCGATCTCTGGGTCTGTCCGGAATGCGCCCATGAATGGCGCGCTGGGGGCGATGCGGCCACTCCGGTCGCGCAGGAGGCCGGCGTGCGCGATGCGCATGGCAATGCGCTCGCCGATGGCGACAGCGTCATCGTGATGAAGGACCTCAAGGTCAAGGGGTCATCGTCGGTCGTCGAGCTATGGCTGATTTTGGGTGACGCGGCCTGATCAGGCGGCGTGGCTTTCAGTGTTCGGAATGACTTCGATTCCGTCGATGAACTTTACACCGGCGATGACTTTCGGCAACTGGTTCGTGCTCTTCAATCGCCGCCAGGTCTTCGATGCGGCGTCGATGAGCTTGAACACCATCAGCTTCGCAGTTTGTTGCGACAGCGATCCCTTGGTCCGCACCGTTCGGTGGCGCACCGTGGCGAAGACGCTCTCGATCGGGTTCGAGCTGCGTAGGTGGATCCAGTGCTCAGCAGGGAAGTCGAAGAAGGCGAGCAGCGCATGGCGATCCTTGATCAGGCACTCCACCGCACGTCCGTATTTGACGTGGTATTTCTCGACGAAGACGTCGATCGCGGTTTCAGCTTCGGCCCGGTGTGGGGCCAGATAGATGTTCCGCAGGTCGTTCTTCATGGGGCCCTGCACGGATTTGGCGACCTTGTCGAGTACGTTGCTCACTTTATGGCACCAGCATCGTTGGTGCCGCGTGCCGGGAAAGGCCTCGTCCAGTGCCTTCCAGAAGCCGAGGGCGCCGTCGCCGATGGCGAGTTGCGGGGCAATCCGTAACCCGCGTTGCCGCAGGTCGATCAGGAGTTCGCGCCAGCTCTGCGCGCTCTCGCGCACGCCGACCTGGAAGCCGATCAGCTCCTTCTTGCCTTCCGGCGTGGTGCCAATCAGCACCAGCATGCATTCGCTGTGATCTTCCATGCGGGCCTGCAGGTACACGCCATCGGCCCAGATGTAGACATAGCGACGCGCCGACAGATCGCGTCTCTGCCAGCGTTCGTACTCGACCTGCCAATCGGCCTTCAGGCCGGCGATCACCGAAGGCGACAGGTTCGGCGCATCCTTGCCGAGCAGCGCCGAGAGCGCCTCCTGGAAGTCGCCGGTCGAGATGCCGCGCAAATAGAGGACCGGGATCAAGGCATCCAGGCTCTTCGTCCGCCGCGCCCATAGCGGCAGGATTGCCGAACTGAAGCGGAGGCGGTCGCCTGGCCCGCTCGCTCCGCGGTCGCGGACCTTGGGACGAGCGACCTCCACCGGACCGATGCCGGTCGCAATCTCGCGCACCGGACCGTGCCCATGTCGGACCAGGCGCGCTCGACCGTCGGGCAGCGTCAGATTGGCCTTGCTGGCCAGAAACGCGCCAACCTCGATCTCGATCGCCCTGGCAAGCAGGTCCCGCGCGCCGGCTCGAACGATATCGGTCAGTGGATCATCAACCGCGGACGGCTGACGGAAAGCAAGAACATTGGTAGTCTCGGTCATGGCGTATCGCTCTCCTCGAGAGGTTCTGGCAGGCTCGTCACCCGCCTCGATACGCCGCCTTCCTCACACCGTCATCACCCAGATTCCGCCATAGCTCTCGGTCGTCAAGGGCCGCACCAAGGTCAGGAACATCCGCCTCCAGGACGCCACCGACGGCCACAACATCGCCTGCAAGATCGACGGCATCGGCGCGATGAATTTGAAATCGGAGTTCGTGAAGAAGGCCTGAGCCGCCCGCGTCCGCTCGAGCTATTCCTCCAGCAGCGCGTCATACCCTTTCGCGCTGAATGCCAGCAGACAAAACCCGTGCCCGAACGGATCGGCCAGCATCGCGATCCGGCCATAGGACGCATCGCGCGCGGGCGCCTCGAGGATCGCACCGGCGGCAAGTGCGCGCGCGACGGCGGCATCGACATCGTCGACGACGACGTCGATATGCAGCGGCGTCCAGTGCCGCTCGTAGCGCCGGCGGTCGCTGCCCGCGCCCGGTGTGCCGGCCTGCTTGGTCAGAAGATACACCGGCGCCGGCCAGCCCAGCAGCTCGACGAAGTCGGTGCCGAAGCGGCGGCCGACCGTGAGGCCGAAGGCGGCGGTGTAGAAGGTGGTCGCTTGCGCTGCGTCGGGAACGTCGATGTTGAGCAGGATGGTCATGACGGGCAGCGTAACCCGGACGGAGCGGACGCATAATCCGGAATGTTGCCGCACCTCCGGTCGCGCTATGCGATCACCGCTGCCGCTGCGCCAGATAAAACCCGCACAGCACCGTGACCAGGCCCGCCACCTGCAACATCGTCGGCGGCTCGCCGAGCAGCAGCCAGCCGACCAGGAGCGTCAGCGCCGGCACGCAGGCCGGGATCACGGCGGCGCGGGCGACGCCGAGGCGCTGGACCGAGACGGCGAACAGATAAAGCGCGGCGGGGCCGGCGAGCACGCCCTGCGCCAGCGCCTGAATCGCATTCTCGGTCACGCCGATCGCCGCGACATGGGCGAGACCGACGGTGGCGAGATAGATCGGCAACAGCAGCAGCGACAGCACGTTGATGACGAGCGCGGCCGACACGGCGGAGACGCGCCAGTGCCGCAGCAGCGCGCCAAAACCGGCGAACATGAATCCGGTGAGCACGAAGGTCAGATCGCCGAGCACACCATCGGACCCGATATGGCCGATCGATTCCGCGCCGATCACGCAGAGGCCGCCGACGATGACCAGGGCGCCGGCAAGGCGCGAAGCGGAGATGTGCTCCTTCAGCACGACTGCCGCGAGCAGGAGGCCGCCGAGCGTCGCGCAGGAGGGCTGGATCACGCTGCCGTGGCCGAGCGGCACGAACAGGAATCCGGTGTAGGAGATCAGCGACATCACGGGACCGCCGAGCACCATCAGCACAAGGCCCCTGCCCCAGCCGATGCCGCAGAGATCACCGATGCCGGCGCGCGCGACCAGCGGCAGGAACGCGATGCCCGACCAGACATAGCGATGCACGAGCAGATCGACCGGGGTGAAACCGACCTTGAGGCCGTGCCGCGTGCCGGCAAAGCCCAGCGCCCAGAACAGCGCAGCCGACAGGCCGCAGACGACGCCGAGCAACGCCGGCGCCGCATCGTTCTTCTGAATGAGAGCGTCAGCGCCGCTCGTTCGCTGATCCATGGGGAAGCCTTATGTCAGCGCGTGAGCCGCCTCAACCCACGCCGTTGCAGGTCTGGCACGCAGCGTAGCCCAACCATCATGCCTCCTCGCCGAACACCATCCGCCATCCCTTGCGCGTGTCCATGTATTCCCGGACCTCGCGAATGTGGTCCCCGGCCACCGTGAACACGAAGCAATAGTCGTTCTCGTAGGGCTTGCCGCCAGGGAGCGTGGCACGCATCCGCTCTTCCACGATCACGACATCGCCGTCGGCGTAGACGCCGCGAACGGCGATATCGACCGCGGAAAACATCCTGTGCATCTCCTGCGCGATGAAACGCGCAATCGCTTGCGCGCCCACCATGTGATCGGTGTGATCGAGCGCGACGGCGGTGGCGTTGCCCTTCGGCGCGATCCATTCGGCATCGTCGGTGAACAGTGCGGCGATGCGGCCGGCATCGCGCGACGAAAAGGTCTTCCAGGCGTTGAGGACGATGTCTTTCGGGCTGGTCACGGCGCGCTCCAGAACTGGCATTGAGGGGGCTTGCATCGAGGGCCGCCTTCTAGGCCGCCATGCGCGTTGCGGCTCGCCACAATCGGACTCGGTCATCCCGCGGCCCTTCCGCCCGCGCGGGCATGCGCTATCATCCGGCCATGCTGAGTTTTGACGACTGCAACGCCGCGCGCCTGCGCAGGGATCCCCGCTATGACGGCCGCTTCTTCACGGCGGTGAAGACCACGGGCATCTATTGCCGCCCGGTCTGTCCGGCCAAGCAGCCGCTGACGCGCAACGTCGTCTATTACCCGACGGCGGCCGCGGCCGAAGCCTCTGGCTTCCGGCCCTGCCTGCGCTGCCGTCCCGAAACCGCACCGTTCTGCCCGGCCTGGAACGGCACGCGTTCGACGGTCGCGCGCGCGGTGAAGCTGATCAACGAGGGCGCGCTCGATGAAGATTCGGTGGTGACGCTCGCGATGCGGCTCGGCATCTCCTCGCGTCACCTGGCGCGCTTGTTCGAGCGGCATGTCGGCGCGACGCCGCAGCAGCTTGCCAAGACGCTGCGCGTCCAGCGCGCAAAACGCCTGCTCGATGGCGGCGAACGCACCATGACCGACATCGCGTTTCAGGCCGGCTTCGGCAGCCTGCGGAGATTCAACGCCGCGTTCGCCGAGCTCTATGGAAGATCGCCGTCCAGTCTGCGCTCATCGAGAGCATGCGTAGCCCGAATCGAGCTGCGCAAGTTCGCTCAGAAAAATCCGGGGCTGAGATCGAGCCCATAGGTCAGGCTCAGCACGAACACGAACAGCGCGGCGGCTGCGAACAATGCAATATGTCTGAGAATGAACGCGCGCGGCGAGGTGGTGGCAATAACTGCTTTTTGCGCAACGGGCATGACGGCTCCATTATGAAAACGGTTTTTGGCCGCCACTAAGCGGCGCCCGCATCAGGCGCCGCGATCTGCAAAGTAACTATTAAAGAGATCACACGCGTCTTGAACGGCCGTCCACAATCGGCGCGCGACGGCGGTTTTTCTTGCCGCAACTTTCTCAACCCGCGCACGGCCGCGCCAGAACGTGGCTCGCGTCTCAAAAAAATGACCGCGCTCCTGAAAGGGAACGCGGTCCATGCAGGCTCGGGAGGAGACGAGCCTGTTTCATGTCTTCAAGCGATTGAGATCAGCGGGCCGTACCCGTCGTGACATCCTCGGTCTTGACCTTGCGCGGCGTCAGCACGCCGGCCTGGTGGACCGAAGCGACCGTGGTCGGCACGGTTGCCTGCTGCTCGACATGCGCTGCACCAATCACGCGCACCTGCAGGGGGGAGACCGGAAAACCGTTGGCCTCATAGGTCGGCAGCTCGGCGGCGAAGGCCGCAGTGCTGCCCGCGATCGTCAGGATGGCGGCGGCGATCGACAGAGTCTTCTTGTTCATTGGTGATGCTCCTGAGTGGAAGGTTCGGAGCACATTTAAGCGCGTTTTGCTGCATTGCGACATGCTCTGTTGCATTGCAACAACGCGCGCGCTGCATGGCAATATGTTTAATGCGCACAAGCGCTTGGTCGAAGCCCCGCCGGACGCGACATGACGCTTTTATGGGCGGCGGTCAGGCACCGAGCACATGCCCCCCCCGTCCACGCGGCTTATTTCAACGCCGTCGCCAGCGATTGCAGCTTTGCGACGAGATTGGTGCCGAGCGCATAGATGATCTCGATGATCGCCAGCGCGATACCGGCTGCAATCAGACCGTACTCGATCGCGGTCGCGCCGGATTCATCGGCGGCAAATTCGATCAACAGGCATTTCAATTTCACAACTCGCATCCTTCCAACTCTACCGCACGTTGCCGGCACAGGAGAGATACCAAGTCGCAATCCAAGATTGAGTAAATTCAATCCCTTCAATTTGATGACAATGAATGGCTGCTGCTTTTCAGCCACTTGCCGCCCTAAACCGCAGGGAACTCGCGTTGCACCTCGGCAACACCCGCCCGAAAAGCCCCATTTCGCCTATTTGCGCCATTGCGCCGCCACACCATCCCCCGAACAATTGACGCGTCGCGTGCCTGGCTGTGCAAGATTGGTTCGAACAGAACCGTTTGGAGGCAGGGATCATGAATGATCGGCAGTCTCTTCTGGTGGCGGTCTCGTGCCCCTCGGCCGTTCTCGCCGGCTGGCTGGCGCTCTCCCTGTCCGCCTACGCTCCGGCCCTCATCGAGAAAAGCAGCGCCAATGCTTCCGCCGTGTCGCGCGCGAAAGATCTTGGCCGGCTCGAGCTCGCCGACGTCCCGCATGCTGCGGCCATCGAGGATGGCGTCGCCCTGACCGCCGATATCGCGGCCGCTGTCGCTGCGACACCGAATCCGGATCCGGCCCCCGAGGCCGCAACAGCCGAGATGCCCGCCGCCGTCATCAAGCTCGCCTCGGCCGATTCGGCGCTGATCTTGCCGGCGGAAGCGCCGCCGGCGCTACAGATTTCGCCTGAACCCGCGCCCGTCCTCAGCGAGGCTGCACCAGCAGAAGCCGCACCGGCGCCGGAGCCCGTGATCAAACTCGCATCCGCCGATCCCACCGAGATCGTGACGACAGATGAGCTGTCGCCCGCGGCGATCGCGACCGGCCCAGCGCCTGCCGCGAGCAAGCCGTCGCCGCCGGCCGACACCGTCGCCGTGCTCGATGAGTGCTTTGTCATGGACGCCTGCATCGACCGCTACCTCTGGGCGCTCTACCAGCGCACGGCCAAGGAGGACTCGATCAAGGTCGAGGACCGCCGCGCCGTTACCGTCAAGCGTAGGGGCAAGATGGTCACGGTGATGCGCAGCTTCACAAAGCTGGTCGATCAGGATTTTGGCTGGAAGGATCCGAAAGCGGCCGAGCGCGCCAGCATGCCGATGATGGATTACGTCATCGGCGGCATGGACAAGAGCTTCAAGCGAAAGCTGTTTCGCATGCTGCTCGCAGCCGAGGCCGCCGGCCTGTCGCCGGGCATCACCAGCGCGTTCCGCGACGACTACCGCCAGTCGATCGCGAGCGGCCTGAAGGCCGCCTCCGACCGCTCCTATCATGGCGGCAGCACGCGCGGTGGCTACGGCCACGGCATGGCGGCCGACATCGTCAGCACCCAGGGCAACAACCGCGCGCAGCGCTGGGTCTCGACCGAAATCCTGTGGAAGTGGGTTGACGCCAACGGCAAGGCATTCGGCATTGGCCGGCCCTATCTCGGCCGCGATCCGCCGCATGTCGGCCCGGTCGACGGCCAGGAATACATCTCGAAGCGTGGCACGGGAGACCGCAAGGAAGCGACCAACGTGAGGTCCAAGAAGGTGATGCGGGCCGCGGCCCACGCAAAGCTGCGAAAGACACACGCCGCACGCGAGCAGAAGAGTTTGGCCAAGCCGCAGAAGTCGGCGCAATCGGCCGGCAAGCGCGCGACCTGACCCTGTTACGGCTTCCGCCCGGGGATCGGCAGCGGTACGAGGCGAATCTCGGCGGTGCCTGCGTCTTGCGTGCGCACCAGCACCGCAAAGATGGTTTCGACCGCGAGCCGTACGGCCGCCTGCATCGCCTTGCCCTTGGCCAGATGCGCCGCAATCAGGCCGGTAAGGAGATCGCCGGTGCCTGAGGGGCGGATCGGCAACCGCGGCGTCGCAAAGCGCGACAGCTGGCCGTCGGCGCACAGGATCGTCTCCACCTGCCCTTCTGCCGTGTCAGCGAGCGTGCAGCCGGTAGCGACGACATCGATGCGACGTTGCCCCGCCAGCGCCGCGCAGGCCGTGCGCAGGCTCTGCGTGTCCGCGATCGTGACGCCCGACAGCAGCTCGAGCTCGAACTGGTTCGGCGTGGTCAGGTTGGCGGCCGGCAGCAGCCGGTGCTGCACCACGTCCAGAATGCCGTCGGCAACATAGACGCGGCCGTCATCGCCGATCACGGGATCGCAGAGATAGACCAGCTTCGAATTCCGCGTCAGCGCCCGCTCGACGAAGTCGGCGATCACAGCCGCGTTGCCCGGCGAGCCGAGATAGCCGGTGACCAGCACCGCGGCCTCGTCGACGAGGTCGCGCTCCTCGACGCCTTTCAGGAGATCGGCGACGAGCTCGGTCTCCAGCACCCGCCCGCGCAACGTCGGATAACGCGGATGGTTCGACAGCAGCGTCGTCGGCACCGCCGCGACGTTCACGCCCTCCGCTTGCATGGCATAGGCGGCCGCGCTGTTGCCGACATGGCCGTGGACCACCTGGCTTTGAATGGAGATGACGAGCATTGAGAGGTCCGTAAGATCAAATGCTGAGCGAAGCAAGCATAGCAGGAACGGCTGGCGTAGCCCGGATGGAGCGAAGCGCAATCCGGGGTTCTCAGATCGCGGCATGAATCCCGGATTACGCTGCGCTCCATCCGGGCTACAAGTTTAGAGCATCTCATACCCCAGCCCCGGCCGCAGCGCCCGCATCTTCCGCGCCAGCCGCCGGTGCCCCGTCTCCTCCGACCGCGCCAGCCGGTCGGCGATCGCGACATGGTCCGCATCGCTCTTGTGCTGATTGAGCTTGGCCTGCCCCTCGACGGTGTCGACCACGAGATCGACGACCCGGATCGCAGCCAGCATGCTCTCGCGCTTGCCCGGCTCCATCTGCGCGAGATCCCAGGGCTGCTTCGGCAACCGCGCCTCGGACACCGCAAGCAGCGCATCGCCATGCCCGCGGTTCTCGTCCAGTTCGCGCAGATGCGCCACGCCCGACAGGTGCACGGCCTCGTAGAGCCAGGTCGAGACATTGTCGCGCGAAGAGTACCAGTCGTTGGAGATGTAGGCGTCGTCGCCGGCAACGATCAGCAGGAAGCGCCGCGTGCCGTCCGCAAGCGCAACGAGCGGATTCTTGGCGGTGAAATGGATCTGCACGATCACCTGCCCGTCGCGCTCGCCCAGCACGAACGGCACGTGCGAGGCCCGCGGACCGTACTCGTCCGCCGCGACGATCATGCCGAAGCCGCGTTGCCCGGCAAATTCCAGCGCACGCTGCTCCTCGATGCGAAACTGGGGGCGAAGCACATGCATGGCACGGGTCTCAATGGCTCGAATAGGGAACGGCGAGCGAAGGCTAACCCACGAGCCGGCAAGATCTGAAGAACAATCGGCCCGCAAACGCCGATGTCGGCAATGCCTCAGCGCCGCGCCAGCGTCGCAAGATAGGCGCAGAACATGTCGGCCATGGCATCGGCATAGGCTGCGATCGCCGTCTCGCTCCGCGTCTCTTCCGAAAAACTCTTGCCGACCTCGCTCAGCGTTGCCGTGATCAGCTCGCCGGCAAGGATACGCGTCGCATCCGAGGCTTTCGGCAGCGCCTCCCGCATGAACGCGGCGACGATCCCCTCGCCGGCTGCCCGGGCGTCCTGCGCCTCGGGCGCGTCGCGATACAGCGGTGCAGCGTCACTGAGTGCGACGCGGATCGCGGCCTCCTCGCACTCGGAACGAATGAAGGCGTGGACCAGCGCGCGCAGCCGCGCCGGTGGCGGCTTCGCCGCATCCGCGAGGATCCCGCGCAACAGCTCGCTCGTGCGCCGCCACTCGTCGCTCTGGAGGCGGAACAGGATCGCCGCCTTGTTCGGAAAATATTGGTAGAGCGATCCGACGCTCACACCGGCCCGCTCCGCCACCCGCGCCGTAGTGAAACGCTGCGCTCCCTCCTTGGCCAGGACCTGAACAGCGGCATCCAGAATCGCGGCCACCAGCCCGCTCGATCGGGCCTGTTGCGGCTGTTTTCGTGAGGAAATTGAAAGGCTTCGGCGGTCGGCCATGGCGTGCTCGGGCAATGCGAATAGGAAATGCGACGAATTAGTCGTATTTCAATCCCTGCGCAAGCACGCGCTTCTTCGCGAACTCCGGAGACATCAAATGACCACCCCGACCATCACAACGCTTGCGCCGCTGCTGGATCGCCTGTTTGACGAGGCCGAAGCAGCCAGGGGCGCAACACACGCCGCCGTCGCCGATTTGTCCGACGCAGACCGGGCGCGGATGATGCGGAGCAAGACCGATTACCGCGACCTCTACGGACGCTTGAAGGACGCACCGCTGGCGGTCTCTCGCGAGACGGGTCACCTGCTCTACATGCTGGCGCGCAGTTCGCGCGCCAAGGCGATCGTCGAGTTCGGCACCTCGTTCGGCATCTCGACCCTGCACCTTGCCGCAGGCTTGCGCGACAATGGCGGCGGCCGTCTCATCACCAGCGAGTTCGAGCCGTCCAAGGCGGCACGGGCACGGGACAATCTTTCGGCTGGTGGGCTGATCGATCTCGTCGAAATCCGCGAGGGCGATGCGCTGAAGACGCTCGGCGCCGATCTGCCCGACACGATCGACCTCGTGCTGCTCGACGGCGCCAAGGCGCTCTACCCGGAGATCCTGGATCTGGTCGAAGGCCATCTCAAGCCGGGCGCGATCATCGTCGCCGACAATGCCGACGACAGCCCCGACTATCTCGCGCGCGTACGCAGGCCCGCAAGCGGCTACATGTCCACGCCCTTCGCCGAAGACGTCGAGCTCTCCGTGCGGATCAGCTGACGTTGCATAAAATCGACACTCTGAGCCGTCGTGCGATCTGTCGCGCGGCGGCTTCGTCTTTTCGGCGAAACAGCCAAAACTCCGGCAAACCGCCGCCAACAGGCTCCGGCCTGTCGCAGGCTCGTCACTCACACGTGATACCTCCACCCGCCAAAAGCCATGTTCCGCGTGCTAAACATACCTACCGCGCGGTATCTTTCGCGCGCCACATCTGAGCTCGCCATGACCTCCGCCTTCAATGCCTACGCAGCGCTTGCCCTCGCCATCGTCTTCGAGGTGACCGCGTCCGCCTTCCTGCAACAGTCCGCGCAGTTCACGCGGCTATGGCCGACGCTGGCCATGGTGCTGTTCTACGTCGCCTCCTTCTACGCGCTGTCGGTGGCGATCCGGGTCATTCCGCTCAGCATCGCCTATGCGATCTGGGGCGGCGTCGGCATTATTCTGACTGCGACCGTCTCGTTCGTGCTGTTCCGCCAGATGCTGGACGCCGCGGCCTTCGTCGGCATCGGGCTGATCGTGTCAGGGGTCGTGGTCATCAACCTGTTCTCGCAGACGACGGCGCATTGATGCCGGCCAGCGCCTACACCCGCGCCAAGCAGCCCGAGCAGGTCCGGCGCGCCCTGCTCGACCATGCCGCGGCGATCGCCATGGATCACGGCGTATCGGGGATCACGGTGCAGGCGGTGGCAGCGGCGGCCGGCGTCACCAAGGGCGGGCTGTTTCATCATTTCGGCAGCAAGCAGGCGCTGATCGAGGGCCTGTTCGCCGATCTTCTCGCCCGCGTCGATGCCGAGATCGACGCCGCTATCGAAGCGGACCCGAAGCCGCGCGGCAGCTTTACGCGGGCCTATGTCAATGCGGTCTTCACCGGCAAGGCCTTCGGCTTTGCGACGCCCTGGGCGGCGCTGAGCATGGTCGTCGTCACCGATCCCTCCCTGCGCCGGCTCTGGAACGACTGGATGAAGGCGCGCCTGAAGCGTCACGGTACGACCGACGCAGCGCCCGAACTCCACGTCGTACGCCTCGCCGCCGACGGCGCCTGGCTGTCCTACATCACGACGGGACAGACGCGCATGGGCGCGGACTTGCGTGCCGTGCACGACCGCCTGATCGCACAGACCTATCGGCGCGGATAGTCGGAACGACAGCTATTGGCTCTGCACTGCCTTGGGCGGACGCGGCGCGGATTTGGCCGGCTTTGCACCGGACTTGGCCGCCGCGCGCGGCGGCGGTTCGTCGACGGACACCAGATAGGCGGCGAGCGCCTTGGCGGAGTCGGGGCTGGTTACGTAATGGTCCTTCAGGAACCAGGCGAGCGTCAGGCTGAAGCGCCCTTTCGCCAATCCCCGCGGGCTGCGATGGCAGGTCGCGCAGCCGTCCGCGAAGAGCTTTGCGGCCGGCTTGCCGGCATCGAGATTTTGCGCGGACGCGACCGTCACCGTCAGCGCCGCGGCTGCGAGAGTCACCAGGGGCGCGATCACGTCGCGCCCCGGTCGAAACAGCGAAATCAATGTCGTCCCCTAGAGCGTTTTCGAGCGAAGTGGATTCCGGTTCGCGTAAAGAAAACGCGTCAAAGGAAGAATCGGCCCCGTCGCGCGGTCACGCCGCCGATAGCTGATCGAATTCGGGCGGAGTGTAGGCCTTGCCGTCCGGGTCGGTGATGACGACCTTCCATCCCTCGCTCGCCCATACTTTTGCCTTCGCCACGATGAGCAACCGGCTCTCGCGGGCAAAACTGCACTTCTCATTGTCGCGTTCTGCGACCATCTTATAGGCCAATGCGCATCCCCTTGCGTCGTCCTGCACCCGCTCCCTCGTGGCAGCGGGCTTTGGCGGCAATTCGCCGGGAGCGTGGCAATTTGGTGCCATCGACGGCAGCATTGTGCCCTGGTTCCAACTGAGCGACGGAGATTGATCGTGCGCAGCATCAGAAATGCGATTCTGCTTGTCGCGGGCTTGCCTGGCGTGGCGCTGCTTGCCACCGCACCTGCGCGGGCGCAGACCTACGATCCGCGCTATCCCGTCTGCATCGAGATCTACACCATCGACGGCAGCAGCATCGATTGCAGCTTCACGTCGATCGCGCAGTGCGCCGCGACTGCTTCCGGGCAGTCCGCCCAGTGCTACGCCAACCCTTATGCCCTGCGGCGCCGGCCACCGGGCCCGGGTCCATCGCCGCCGCGACGGAACCGTTAAGGTATCGCGATCCGCTTAGTGGACGCGAATGATATGGGGACGGCCGAGATCGATCAGCCCTTGCACCGCCGAGAGACGGTCGTCCAACGCTGCGATGGTCAGCAGCAGGTTGTTGCGGCGCTCGTCGAGCATGCCCATCTCGGCACCGGTGAGCTTCGTGCTCGTCCGCTCCTTGTGAATCCCGTCGAGGGATTTGCGCAGCCCGGCGATCAGGCTGGACAGTTGTTTGGCCTCCTTGGTCATCGACCGCTTCGCGACATTTTGGCGGCGCGTCTCCGCCTGGCTCTGTCTCATCGTCATCCTCCCGTTGCCCCGCTGCCCCGAGTGGATGCTTACAGCTTTGAGTACACATATTACGATCGATGAAATCTGCCCGCGAAGAACTTTCTTAAATGATACGCGCCGGGAACCTGTCTCGAACCAAACGGAAAGCCCGGCGCGAGGACCGGCTTTCGTTGGCAACGCCAGGGCTGTTTGAGCGTCAGCTCGCTTGCAGCATGAACGCGTCGAAGTACGCCGCGAGCGCAGAAAAAGCGTCGATCGGAAGAACCTGCGCGACATATTGGTCGGGGCGCACCACGACGATGCAGCCAGCCCTCCGATCGATACCGCGCATGGTGAAAACGTCCTGGCCGCTCTTGAGGTCGGGGCAGAACATCTTTTCGTAGTCGAGCAAACCGTAGCGGCCCTTGCGCGGAAGCAGCAGGGAAGGCATCGCTTCAATGGCGAGCTTGCGATGATCCAGCTGGAAGACCGCGCGGAGGTCGATCACGCTGTCGATGTCAGCCCCAGCGGGCGTGTATCGCCTGACCGGCGATTCCCTGGCTTCGGAGAGGAAATTGCACAGGGTCCGAATGGCCGAGCCAGCAGCCGCGGGATCTTCCGCGGGCGAGAACGCGTAGATGCGGAAGCGGCCATCGGCCTGCGCGGCATGGCCGAGATGCACCGGCTTGGCGTCCGCAAGCCGGATCACCGGCGCGGAATGGAAGCGCGTGCCGATGACGAGGCCTTCGGCAAGATGCTGGTGTGATGTCGCGCCAGTGAGGAGCGACGGCCGGTAATGCGTCGCCGTGCCCGCGGTATAGCGCCCGTGCCTGACGAAATAGTCCTGCGTCCTGGCCGCATCGGCACCACCGGCCTTGGCGGCGGAGGCGAGAATGCCCGCCCATTCGCGGTCGAAATCGATCAGCTCCTTCGCCACCGCCTGGCGCTCGGCCGAATAGGAATGCAAGAGGCTCGGTGCACACTGCCCCCGGAGGACGGCGGCGAGCTTCCAGCCGAGATTGAAAGCGTCCTGCATCGAGACGTTCATGCCCTGCCCCGCCTTCGGGCTGTGGGTGTGGCAGGCATCGCCGGCGATGAAGATGCGCGGCAGGCGCGCGGCGATCTCGGCGTCCGGCACGTCGTCGAACTTGTCGGTCAGGCGCTGGCCGATCTCGTAGACCGACCACCAGGCGATCTCCTTCACATCCAACGTGTGCGGCTTCAGGATCCGCTGCGCCTTCGCAATCACGTCCTCAGCCGTGATGTTGCGATTGGCGACGCGTTCGCCGACGTCGAGTTTTGCCAGCTCGACATAGAGGCGGACCATGTAGCCGCCTTCGCGCGGAATGATCAGCAGGCTGCCGTCCTTCGCCGACTGGATCAGGGCCTTGAAGCGGATGTCGGGAAAGTCGGTCACCGCCAGCACGTCCATCACGCCCCAGGCGTGGTTGGCGGAATCGCCATGCAGCTCGCGGCCGATCGACTTGCGCACCGTGCTGCGCGCGCCGTCGCAGCCGACGACATAACGCGCCTTGATCGTTTCGATCTTGCCCTCGTTTGCGCCGTCGCAGCGCTCGAGCCGCACCGTCACGGCATGGTCGGCAGGACCCGCGGCCGAATCGACCTCGAGGTCGAGCAGGCGCCGGTTGTAATGCGGTTCGAGCTTGGCCGGCGATTTGCGCATGACATCGAGAAAGCCGTCATGGATGCGCGCCTGGTTGAGGATGACATGCGGGAATTCGGACAGCCCGTCCTCGACATCCTGCACACGCCCGCTACGGACGATCGTCTCGGGCTTCCGTTCGTCCGGCTTCCAGAACGTGGTCTCGTTGACCCAATAGGCTTCCTTCAGCACGCGCGCGCTGAAGCCATAGGCGTGGAACATCTCCATGGTGCGGCAGGCGATGCCGTCGGCCTGCCCGACCAGCAAACGGCCCGGCTTCTGCTCGACGATGCAGGTCTTGATGTCGCCGAATTGCGCAAGCTGGGCCGCGAGCGTCAGGCCCGCGGGGCCGCAGCCGACGATGAGGACATCGACCTCTTCGGGCACGGCCCCGGCCGCGCCCGAAGCCAGAATGCGATCGGCGGGATCGGCGATTTCAGGATCGCCCGGCTGAAATCCATTGAGATGGAATTGCATGAGCACCTCTCCCGTCAACGTCTTCTTCGATATTGCTCAGTATGCTGACTATCAGTATACTTGTCAATGATCCGCGCCTTCCCTACCGCAACGGAGAATTCGGTGAAAGACAACAACGACATGCCCGGGCATCTGGCGCGCCGGTTCCAGCAGATCGCGGTGGCGGTGTTTCTGGCCGAGGTTGGCGAAGCCGGTTTCGACCTGACGCCGGTGCAATACGCGGCGCTTGCAACCATCAAGGCCAATCCGGGGCTCGACCAGGTGACGCTCGCAGGATTGATTGCCTACGACCGCACCACCATCACCGGGGTCATCGACCGCCTCGTCCAGAAAGGCCTTGCCGAGCGCCGCGCCTCCAGCCGCGACCGCCGCGCCCGCGAGCTCGAGATCACCGACGAGGGCCGACGCACGCTGCGCAAGATCACCCCGGCCGTGGAGTCCGCCCAGCGCGTCATGCTGCGCGGTCTCAGCGCGAAGGAAAGTGAAGAGCTGATGCGGCTGCTGCGCAAGGCCATTGCCGCCGGCAACGAGCTCAGCCGCGCCCCGCTGCGCGAGCTGGAGGCATGAACCCCGTATTTCTATCCGTAATTGTCGCAGTGCCACGAAACCTGGAACTAACCTTCGGCTGCTACGGTCGCCAACATTCGGCGCTTAACGCGCGATTAACTTTGCCGCTCGGGAGTTTCGGATGTTCAGGTTCCTCATTGCGGCGACGGCCATCGCGCTCTCGGCCGGTCCTGCGCTTGCCAACGGCCATGGCGGTGGCGACCCTGCTCCGCCGAAGTCCGAGGCCACGACCGCACCGGCGAAGGTGGTCCTGACCAAGCAGGGCCCCACCCTCGTCGACCTCAAGGGCATGACGCTCTACACTTACGAGCGCGACACCACCGGCAAGACGTCGAACTGCAACGGCAAGTGCGCCGAGAGCTTTGTACCGCTGCCCGCAACGGTCGACGCCAAGGCCATCGGCGACTTCACCGTGATCAGCCGCAACGACGGCAGCAAGATGTGGGCGTACCGCTATCGTCCGCTCTACACCTCGCCGGCCGACAAGGCGCCAGGCGATGCCAACGGCAATGCCACGACTCTGCAATGGCGCGTCGCCCGGCCTGAGAACTAGGTCTCAACCGGCAACCCTGCCACGACGAAAGCCTCGTGAGCAGTGGAATGACCGATCGCACCGCGCTTAGCCGCGCCAGCTAGACCCCGCGTCGACCCGTGCATTCTGCCCGGGCGGCAGCACCACCACCGTGGCATTCAGCTTCACCCGGTTGAACAGATCGATCACGTCCTCGTTGCGCATCCGGATGCAGCCGGACGAGATCGCCTGCCCAATATATTCCGGCTGGTTGGTGCCGTGGATACGGTAGAGCGTGTCCTTGTTGCCGAGGTAGAGATAGATGCCCCGCGCGCCCAGCGGATTGGCGGGGCCACCGGCGACGCGCGCCGGATACGGTCCGAGCCGCGCCTGGATCTCCGCTGTCGGAACCCAGTCGGGCCATTCCGCCAGACGGCCGACGCGCGCGACGCCGGAGAAGGCCATGGCTTCCTCTCCGACCGCGACGCCGTAGCGGATCGCCTTGCCTTCGGGCAGCACGAAATAGAGATAGCGCGCATCGGTATCGACCAGGATCGTGCCCGGCTGCTCCTTGCGCGGATAGTCGACGATATGACGGAGATATTGCTCAGGCACGTTCGCCTGCGCGTAGGGCGTGTGCGCAAGCAACTGCCGGTCGCGCGGCGTCATGCTCGCATCCGTCGATGGAGAAAGCGTCGTCTGCATGCAGCCGGCGAGCGGAAGCATGGCCATGACGAACAATACGATTAGAGATTTTGGCACCACCGGCCCCCCGATAGCGGATAGTTGCGCTCCCAGCGACGCCAGATGCTGCCCAAATCGTGCTGAAAACAAGGCAATGCGGAACACGTGCCCGTGTTCGACTGGCATGGTTCCATCACCACAAACGGCGAAGAAGCGTCGCACAGTCTCCATCCCCTCGCCTTGCTTTGGTCAAACCCGGCTGGACTCGTGGGTCATCGTGCGGACTCATCGGATTTGGGATGGGTTCACCTCGACAGATCGGCTCGCGCCAATGCGGACGCCCATACTTTAAACACTCGGACTTCAAAGGAGCTGCGATGCTCGCGACGCTGAACTCTAGGCAAATCGTCGATGAGATCGTGAAGGACACGGTCAAGGACAACGATCCGCACGACGCCGTTGAGATTTCACCCGACATGGTGCTGGCTTCGCGCCCCATCAGTGGTGCGCCCGCGTTGGCCCCTGAGATCGCAACCCGTCCAGAGCCGAAAATAGATCCGAAGTTCACGCCGGAGCGCACCGTCAATCCGGAGCCGAAGTTCAGTCCCGTCTTGGAGCCGCAGACGGCAGCCCCCTCGGTCGACACCGCCGTGCGCGTCGCGGCCAGCGATGGTCGCAACCGGCAGAAGCGATCCTCCGCCGGCAAATGGCTGCGCGGCGCGTTCATTATGATCTTGTTTGCGGGCGGAAGCGCGGCCGCCACTGTCGCCTGGGAGAAACATGGCGACACGGCCAGGCAGATCCTCGCCGAATGGACACCTGCATTGACTGCGTTGACTTCGCTGTTGCCTTCGACATCGCAAACGGCGGCACCGGTGACCGCCGCGCCGGTCACCGCTGCGCAGGCCGCGCCGCCCGCGGAGCCAGTCGCAACGGATCAAGCGGCGGATCAAGCTGCTCAACCCGCGACGCCGCCTCCGGTTCAGGTTGCAGCAGCCGCACCTGTCGCAACACAGCCCGATCCCGCGCAGTCGGTCCAATCGATGACGCGCGATCTCGCAGCGATGGCGCAGCAGATCGAAGCGCTCAAGGCCAACATCGCCGAGCTGAAGGCCGGGCAGGAGCAGATGGCGCGCGAGATGGCGAAACCGCCCGCGCCAAAGCCGGTGGCTGAGGCCAAGCCAGTCGATCCGCGCGCGCGCGTGTCCACGCTCCCGCCGCGATCTCCGGCGGCTCCGGTGCGCAAGCCGAAGCCTGTCGTGTCGCAAACCTACATGCCGGCCTATTCGCCCGCGCCGCCTGCACCTTCGCAGGCTGCCGCGGTCGCGCCGACGGCAGCACCGGTCGCCACGACGCAAGCCATTGCCGATGACGACGGACCTGTCGTGCGTCCGCCGATGCCGCTGCGCTAGATCAGGCGCCGACGCAGCGTCGCTGTCGCGACGTCGTCCAAGCTGTCCGAGTCGATGCGACGCGTTGAGTCCGGGCAATTACGGAGACCGATATTTCGATCGTCTTCCGTCAAGAGAAAAGGCCGTCGGGATTTATGCCGCCGGCCTTCTCTTGCAGCTGCCGGTTCCCGGAGCCCGGTTCTGCTGCAATTCCATGCCTTATGATCACGTCGACATATTTAATAAAATCTTAACGCACACAAATGCTGCACATGATTTCTGCGCCATAAGCACAGAGATTGCGCGACCTGTTCATTCGAAAATATCGACTCAGTGGTATCATCCGGGATGTGTTGAGACTTCCACTGAAGCTCACGTCGTCACACCGGGGAAATCGAATGCCCTACTATTCCTTCGATCTCGTGGTTGGTGAAGAGTTCAAGAACCAGGGTGGAATCATCCTCGAAGACATCGAGGTCGCTTCCGATCGCGCCGTTCAATTGGCTACCGAGCTGTCGCAGGTGAAGCCGGAGCTGCAACGGAAGGGTTGCGCGGTGCGCGTCACCGATCGCGATCACAACGAGGTCTATCGCACGCCGCTCGATCCCGTGCCGGCCTGGCGACGCTAGGCCACAGCGTTTTCGAGCGATTTGGAAACCGGTTCGCGTAAGGGCGCGTCGATCCGTGACTCAAAAGCACCGTTCCGGGTCATCGGAACGGGACTTTAGTCGTCCAGCACCGGCGGCTCGAACCAGTTCGTCAGCGACAATCCGCCGTCGACGACGAAGGCTGCGCCGGTGACGTAACCCGAGAGCTTGTTCGACAGCACCGCAAGCGCCATCGGCGCGAGGTCCTTGGCCTCGCCGAGACGCCCGAGCGGAATGTGCTTCGCCAGCGAGGCATCGGCAACGAACCCGCCCGCCGCGATCGCGCCGGGCACCAGCGCGTTGACGCGGATGTCGTGACGCCCGAGCGTCTTCGCGAGCTCCTTCACCAGCATCGCCATTCCCGCCTTCGCCGTCGAATAATGCGGCAGGTTGCGCGGCGTGCCCGCGTGCAGCGAGGTGAGAAACAGGAACGAGCCCGGCCGTTTCGCCGCGATCAGCCGTTTTGCCAGCCCGCGCGCCAGATGGAATCCGGCATCGAGATTGACGGCATGCATCTCCTGCCAGGTCTTGCGATCGACCGCGAGCGCATGATCGGCCTCCCGCCGCGGCGGCGATGCGCTGTGCACGAAATGCGAGACCTCGCCGAGCGCCTCTGCGGCGGCCAGCAGGGCGTCGCATGCGTCTGACCTGGCGAGATCGCCGACCCACGGCACCGCCAGTTCAGGCCTGCCGCTCGCGCCGATCGCCGCGCTCACCCGTTCCAGGCTCACATCGGCGAACACGGTCCGAACGCCCTCGCCGACCAGCGCCTGCGCAATCGCGCGGCCGATGCCGTTGCGGAGTGGCTTGCCGGACGCTAGCCTCCCAAAAAACGGAGGAGATACCAAGGATGCGCACCGGTTTCCTGATCGCAGGTCTGTTACTGCTCGCCGCGCCGGCCCAAGCGGCGGACCGTGCACGCTCGACCTATGTGACGATGGTCTTGCAGGCCTTCGCCGCCAAGGTGGAATGTCCGAACACCGATCTCGTCTATCAGGACCTCGTGCAGAAGGCGCAGCAGATGCAGCTGCCGGACGGCACCACCGAGAAGGTGCGCAAGGCGATCGCCTGGATGCACACCGGCGGCAAGATGGGCGAGAAGCAGGACGACGATTTGATGGCCGAGGTCGCGGTCGCGACCAAGGCGACCGACATGGACCAGCGCCGCCTCGGCATGCCCGGCTGGTGCGAGGCCCAGAAAACCAACCTCGCCGGCCTGATCCGCAGCAAGGGCGGCTAGGCGCTCTCTCGCGGGCATTAAGCACGCTGCGGCGGAACCGTCGCGGCGGCTAACTATCGTCATAATCCTCGACACCATGCGGCCTCTTCGAATTCGAACAGGAGAGCCCACATGCGGAGTATCCATTTCGTTTTCGCCGGCGCATTTGCGGCCGCCACGGTGCTGACCGCGCCCGCCCTGGCGAAGAATTCCGATGCCCAGAAAGGCGAGGAAAAATCCACCTCGTCATCCTGTAGTGCCTACCAGCAGGCGCCCGACGGCTCGTGGGAACCGCTGCCCTGCAAAGAGACAGGCGAGCGTCCCCAGCCGCAGACACAAAATCGCACTCCGCAGCCGGGCGCCGACCGCGGGGAGCGCTGAGCGCGCTGGCCGCGGATCAGCTCTGGTGCGGGCCGCGGATGATCTTCATGGCGTCCTCGATGTGACGCCACTCCTTGGCCTCATCGGCCTCGCCGCGGCCCTCACAGGCCTGGGCCTGCTCGGCGGCCTTCGCAATCGCAGCGAAACCATGTTTTTCCAGCATCTGGCGCGCGATGGTGTGGACCTGGATCTCGGATATCATGGGCGCTCTCCTGTTCAGGAAACCGCAGCGCCTGGCTTGGCGCTCCGCGGCCTCTGACAACGATTTCGCCGCAGGTGCCGTTCCGCCCACGACCGATCACATCGGCAGGCCTGGAATTTGACGTGACGAGCAAGCAAGACAAAGGCGGTCCGCTATGCCCAGCGGACCGCCTTCTCACCCACCCCAAATTTGCAGTGTACCGGCCGGATCCCCTACCCGACCGCCGCGCGCTTGCGCTCCAAATCGTTCGGCACCTCGATATCGACCTCCAGGGTCGATACCTCGTCGCCGCGCTCGAGCCGGACGATGACCTTGGTCGGATCCAGCGTGACGTGCCTGGACACGACAGCAAGAATTTCCTCGCGCAGCACGCCGAGCAGATCGGGCTGGCCGCGCAATCCGCGTTCATGGGCAAGCAGGATCTGCAATCGCTCGCGAGCGACCGGGGCAGAGGCCTTCTTGCCGCGGAGAAGCCGAAGCAGACCCATGCTCATGCAGCCCTCCGTCGCAGCAGACGATCCATGAAGCGCCTGCGCTCGGCCGGAACCTGCATCGCCACGGTGTCGCCGCACAGCCGCCGCGCCGCGTCGATATAGGCCCGTGCGGGTGCGCCGTCCACGTTCGACAGCGTCACCGGCGTGCCGACATTGGAGGCCTTCAACACGTCCTGGCTCTCGGGGATGATGCCGAGCAGGGGCGTTGCGAGGATTTCGAGAATGTCGTCGATGGTCAGCATCTCGCCGCGCGCGGCGCGCGAGGCATCGTAGCGGGTGATGAGAATGTGCTTCTGGACGTGCTCGCCCTTCTCGGCCCGCACCGTCTTGGAATCGAGCATGCCGATGATGCGGTCGGAATCGCGCACCGAGGAGACTTCCGGATTGGTGACGATCACGGCCTCGTCCGCAAAGCGCATCGCCATGGAGGCGCCGCGCTCGATGCCGGCCGGGCTGTCGCAGATCACCCAGTCGAAGCGGTCGCGCAAATCGTCGATGACCTTGCCGACGCCCTCTTCCGTCAACGCGTCCTTGTCGCGGGTTTGCGAGGCCGGCAGCAGCCAGAGATTCTCCAGCCGCTTGTCGCGGATCAGCGCCTGCGGCAGCTTTGCGACACCCTGCACCACGTTGATGAGATCGAACACGACGCGGCGTTCGGCGCCCATGACGAGGTCGAGGTTGCGCAGGCCGACGTCGAAATCGACGACGACGACCTTGTCGCCGCGTTGCGCCAGCGCAGCCCCCAACGCGGCGGTCGTCGTGGTCTTGCCGACCCCGCCCTTGCCTGATGTCACGACCAGTACCTTACTCATCTGAAATGTCTCCTTTGCTGGTCAGTTCAGTGCTGTAATTCGCATGGTATTCCCCTGCAGCCAGGCCTGCGCCGGCTTGCCGCGCAAAGCGGCGTCGATGTCGTCCGCAGTCTGGTAAAATCCATCAATTGCAAGCAGTTCAGCCTCGATCTTCTGACAATAGATGCGGGCGCTCGTGTGCCCATTGACCCCCGCCATGGCACGGCCGCGGAGCGCGCCGTAGATGTGGATGGAACCGCCGGCGACGACTTCGGCGCCGGAGCCGACCGAGCCCAGAATGGTGACGTCGCCCTCCGGGAAGATCACGGTCTGGCCCGAGCGCACCGGGCTATCGAGCAGGAGCGAGGTCGGCTTGGTTACGGCCTTCGCCTCGGCCTTCTTCGGCGCGCTCGGCTCGACCACGCAGCTGCGCCCTCCCGAGAGCAGCGGCGGCATGGTCGGCGTCAGCCGGCCCTCCTCCACCCCCTCGATCCCGAGCACCCGGATGTTGCGATCCTGGAGGCTCGTGAGCAGATGGGCGATGCCGGACTGGCTGAGATCGACCGAGGACAGATCGATCACCACGGGCCGGCCGGCGAAGAAACCCGGCGAGCGCGCAATCGTGGCGTCGATCTCCTGCAGCCAGTCCTGGATCGGAACCGTCGGCACGAACACGAAGGCCACGTAGGAGCGCCCGCGCAGGCGAACCATTTGGCGTTGGACTTTTGCTGCAGCCTCCATAGCGGCCGACTCGATCCCTGTTATTGAATGGTTAACGATGCGGCGAATTTGGTTAATGGCTGGTTAATTTATCCTAGGGCACGTGGGGGTGTGGACGGGCTGGGCCTGCGGAAGGGCTTGGGCGAGCGCTTCCGGTCATGCCCCGGCTTGACCGGGGCATCCAGTACGCCGCGGCTTATCCGCATCATGGCACGGCCTCTGGAATACTGGATCGCCCGCCTACTGTTTAGCCCGTCTTATTCGTAAGAGTGCGCCTGAGGGCTGGCGAGCGTGGTGTAAAGCGCTGATGCGGCGTAGGATTCGGTTGCGAAGCCACCCCATCACCTTCAACCGCGAACGCCACGCCCGCCATGACCGATGATACGATTCCGCCCTTCTCGTTTCCAGCCGTTCACGCCAAGAAAGTCACAGCTGCCTTCGATGGTGGGCGCCTGACCTCGAACGGGGGCGTGATGCTTCTGGCGATGGCCGAGCGGCGTCTCGGTTTGGCCGACAATCTGGCCCGGGTGTTCCCGGATCGGCGCGATCCGACGCGGGTCGTGCACAGCCTGGTCGATATGTTCCGCGCGCGCATGTTCGCGATCTGCTGCGGCTACGAGGACGCCGACGACCTCGATCATCTGCGGTCCGATCCGGCATTCAAGCTGGCCTGCGGTCGCCTACCGGACACGGGCCGGGATTTGTGTTCCCAGCCGACGCTGTCGCGGCTGGAGAATGCTCCGCGCCTGCGCGACGTGATCCGACTGACCTACATTTTGGTCGACGCATGGATGGATAGCTACCCCCACGAGCCGGCATCCGTCACGCTCGACATCGATGATACCTGCGACGTCGTCCACGGCCATCAGCAGCTCTCGCTGTTCAACGCTCATTATGATGAACGCTGCTTTCTGCCGATCCACGTCTACGACACGGAGAAGAGCCGGCCCGTGGCCGTCGTGCTGCGGCCCGGCAAGACGCCGGGCGGCGTCGAGGTGCGTGCCCATCTGCGCCGCCTGGTACGGCATATCCGGACGCGATGGCACAACACGCAAATTACGTTCCGTGGCGACGGGCACTATGCCCGGCCGGAGGCCATGGCGTGGTGCGAGACCAACGGCATCGACTACATCTTCGGTCTGTCCGGCACCAAGCCTCTCGCCAGAAAAGTCGACGAGGTCGCCGACGACATCCGCACGCGACGCGCCATCGAGAACCTGCCGGTTCTGCGTGGCTATACCGAGACGCGCCACAAGGCAAAGTCCTGGGATCGCGAACGGCGCACTGTCGCCCGTATTGAGGCGACGATGCTCGGCCTCGACATCCGCTTCGTCGTCACCAGCCTCGATGTCGGCTCGGCCGAGTGGATCTACGACAGCCTGTATTGCGCGCGCGGCCAAGCCGAGAATCTGATCAAGCTGCATAAGACGCAGCTCGCCTCCGATCGCACCAGCTGCCGTTCGGCGCTCGCCAACCAGGTCCGTCTCGTGCTCCATACGGCCGCTTATTGGCTGATGCTGACCGTGCGCGACGCCATTCCCAAAGCCCGGGAATTGGCCGCTGCCGAGTTCGCGACGCTGCGTCTTCGTCTCTTGAAAATCGCCGCCCGTGTCGTCGAGACCACGAGCCGCATTCGCCTTGCGTTTGCCGCGGCATGTCCCGAAGCCGACCTGATCTGCGGCTTGCCCGGCGCGCTGCTGCCGCTCGGTCCTTGACCGGCGGGGCGTCCGCCCCCGTTCGCCCAACCCATCCCTCAAGCGCGTTGCAAAGTACCGGTCGTCAGGCGGCGAAAAGCCGAAGGCAATCCTGTGCGCCTCGTCAGACAAGATGTGCGGCCGCATCAATCGGGCCCAAAAGCCGCACTCTCACGAATAGGACGGGTTAGTCCGGAGACATGGCTGACACCTGTTCGGACACATCACTGACAGGTTGGCCATTGGTCAAGTCGATCGATGCGACCTGCCAGCTGGCGAAGAAGATTCCGTAGTGGCCGTCACGAACCAGTGGCCGGATGGCAAGGCGTTCGCGGGCGAAGGCCTGGGGAACTTTCCAGAAGCGTCCCTTGAAGGAGATGTAGGGTCTTGTCGATGAGACCCTGCGCACGATCTCGCCGCTGTCGTATTCGACGTTCGGAACGCGGGCCGGCATGGGGCGAGCACTTGGCCGGAAGCGATCGGCAGGGACCTGCATATCGAGGCCTTGGTGAGGCCGCTCCAGATTGTAGACCGGCCGCCAGGCGTCGAAGGCGCGCTGGACTTCCGGGAGAGTTCGGAAGCGGCGCATTGCAAACACCTCGGCCTTCAGGGTGCGATGGAAGCGCTCGTTCTTGCCGCGGGCCTGTGGGTGGCATGGCCTGGCGTGCACCACCCTGACGCCAAGCTTGAGCAGCCACACCTTCAGTCCGGTCCAACGAATGCCGGACGTATCGCCCCAGGGTGAGCCATTGTCGGTGTAGAAGGCCTCTGGCAGGCCATAGCAGCGGAACGTCGTCGACAGGTGATTCTGCACGGTGAGACGCTGCTCGTCGGCACATGCCTTCAGGCACAGCACGTAGCGCGAGTGATCGTCGACGATGGTCAGCGGATGGCATCGTGTCCCGTCGGCCAGCGGCAGGTGGCCCTTGAAGTCCATCTGCCACAGCAGATTGGGAGCTTCCTTCTCGAACCGGTGGCCCGGATTGGGCGGCGCATTCTCACTCGGTTTGACCCGGCCGTTCCGACACAGGATCTGGTGCACCGTTGATGGCACAGGCACCGTCTGCCCGCCCCGCTTCAGGCAATGGGCAATCTTCCGTGCTCCCCAAGCCGGATGCTTGTCGCGTACAGCCAGGACTTCTACTTCGACCGCAGCCTCACTCCGCTTGGGCATCGCATGCGGGCGCCGGGAGCGGTCGGCCAGCTCCCGATCGCCGGCCTGCCAGCGCGCCAGCCACTTGTAGCCGACGTCAGGACTGACGTTGAACCGACGGCACAGTTCGCGCCGGTTGGCGCCCTCCTGCAAAGCCAGCCGCACAAACTCGTGACGCTGATCCATCACTGACACCTCGCTCCAAGGCATGGACGGCCTCCCGAATCGGACCAATCCAGCCAATGTTGATGTGTCAGCTATGTCTCCGAACACCCGTCAGTGATCTGTCCGGGCTAAACAGAAGGCGGGCGATGACACTGAGAATGTCGAGACAGTGGGCCCTCACGCCGTCCATTGTGATCGCAGGCCCGACCATCCGGATTGACATGCTCATGGCATCTGGTTTCGATCCGCCTCCCCCGCAGACGGAGCCGATCATGTCAATTCAGTCTTCCATCAGGCGCAAGACCGCGCCGGACATCCGTGCACGCAAGCGGGGCGAGCCGATCGTGATGCTGACGTCCTATCACGCGCATACGGCCGCACTGGTGGATCGGCATTGCGACGTCATCCTGGTCGGCGATTCCCTTGGCAACGTCATGCATGGCTTCGAGACGACGGTGCCGGTTACGCTCGACATGATGATCCTTCAGGGCGCCGCGGTGATGCGCGGCTCGAAGCAGGCGCTGGTCGTCGTCGATATGCCATTCGGCTCGTATGAAGCTTCCAGGGAGCAGGCGTTCAACTCCGCGGTGCGGATCATGAAGGAAACGCAATGCGGCGCGGTGAAGCTTGAGGGCGGCGTCCGCATGGCCGAGACGATTGCATTCCTGTCCGGGCGCGGCATCCCAGTGATGGGGCATGTTGGCCTCACACCGCAATCCATCAACACGCTCGGTTCGTTTCGTGCCCAGGGGCGCAACGAGGTGGACTGGGGCCCGATCGAGGACGATGCGAAGGCCGTCGCCGATGCCGGTGCATTCTCGGTCGTCGTCGAAGCCGTGGCCGAACAGTTGGCGCGCAGGATTACGGAGACGATTGCGATCCCTACCATCGGCATCGGTGCGAGCGCTGCCTGCGACGGTCAGGTGCTCGTGCTCGAGGATATGCTCGGGCTGTCGCCACGCACCCCGAAATTCGTCCGGCGGTACGGCAATCTTGGTCCGGCCATCGAAGCGGCGATCGAAGGCTATGCCGCCGACGTGCGGTCGCGCGCCTTTCCCGGGCCCGAACACGTCTACGAGATGAAGAAAAGCTGAGGGTAGCACCGTAGCCCGGATGGAGCGCAGCGAAATCCGGGACAGCGCATCCTCAGCGGCAGGTTTCCCGGATTGCGCTTCGCTCCATCCGGGCTACAAGCGGAAGCGTACGGGTGCCCTACTTCTTCACCTTGCTCGCATCCATCTTGACGGCGGGATCCAGCATCTTCGTCGTGAACGCCGTGTTCACGTCGAACGGCTTCTCCATGCCGAGATAGGTCTGGACCAGCTCATAGTCCTTCTTCATCCGCTCGCCGTCGATCCAGCCGAGACCCTTGGTGGTCGTGAACTCGTCGGTCATCAAATACTTGATGCGCTCCCACTGCCGTTCCTGGTTCTCCTTGTCGAGACCGGAGACCTGGTCGAGCAGCGCCTTCAGGCACGGCGTGACGTCGGCGACGCAGGCCGCAAAGGCCTTCTGCGAGATGCGGACGAACTCCTCGACCAGCTTCGGGTTCTTCTGCAGATAGGCGCCATTGACGATCAGCGAATTGCCGTAGGGGTTGAGCCCGATGTCCTTCCAGTTGACGTAGCCGAGATCGCTTCCGAACTCCGTCACCTTCAGATCGTGCTCGTTGTAGAAATCGCTGATGATGTCGACGGTATGGCTCTTCAGCGCCGCGATTTTCGCGGTCGGCCCGATATTGACGAAGCTGACGGCATCAGGCGCGATGCCTGCGGCCTTGGCAAAGGCCGGCCACATCACGCGCGAGGCGTCGCCGGGCGGGTTGCCGATCTTGTGGCTCGGAAACTCCTTGACGCCATTCACGCCGTAGCTCTTCAGCCAATAAAACGTCTGGCCGGTGTTGGCGTAGATGCTCATCAGCGCGACGTCGTCGGCGCCCTTGCTCTTGGCGACCAGCATGGTGGCGAGATCGGCGATGCCGAACGGCGAGCCGCCGGAGCCGACCTTGGCGGCGGAGACGCCGGAGCCCTTGCCGACCTCGATGGTCAGGTCGATGCCGGCCTTCTCGTACCAGCCCTGCGCCCTGGCGTAATAGAACGGCGAATGGTCGGCCGTCGGCGTCCAGTTCAGGATCAGGTTGACCGCCTCGCCCGCGCTCGCCGGCACCGCCGGCACGCCGAGCATCAGGGCCAAAGCCAAAGCCGAGCCCGCAGCCTGCAAACGCTTCATCGCATCCCTCCTCATTGCCGCGACCCGGCTTGTCGCTCTCCCCATGTGAGGATACCAATGCAACAAGCCCGCCCTCGACTTGTCAACTGTCTGGTTGGAAATGCCCGCAAAACGTTCAGGCGACACCGTGCCGCAGCGGCGCGATCCCGTCGCCACCCGAAAGAAGCTGCTCACCGCGGCGCGCCTGGAGTTCGCCCGGCACGGCTTTGCCGGCGCCCGCGTCGACGAGATCGCCGAGCGCGCGGGGGTCAACAAGCAGCTCGTCTACCACTACTTCGGCGACAAGGATGCGCTCTATCTCGCCGTGCTCGAATGGGTCTACGCCGATATCCGCGAGCAGGAGCGCCAGCTCAACCTCGAAGGCCTGCCGCCGGAAAAGGCGATCCGGAAGCTGATCGAGGCCTCGTTCGATTACCTCGCAACAAACCCCGATTTCATCGTGCTCCTGAACGACGAGAACCGCGGCGGCGCCCGCCACGTCCGCGGCTCGACGCGGCTGGAGGCGATGCATTCGCCGCTGGTGAAGAGCGTCTCCCACATCCTCCACGAGGGCGTCCGCACCGGCGTCTTCCGCAAGGGGATCGATCCGATCCAGCTCTATATCTCCATCGCGGGCCTCAGCTATTTCTATCTCTCCAACACGCCGACGCTGTCGGCGATCTTCGGCAAGGACCTGTCGAGCCGGGCGGCAAGGCGCGCCCGCCGCAGGCATGTCGTCGACCTCTTGCTGCATTCGCTCCGGCCCTAATCAACCAACTGGTTGAAACTTTCCGAAAGGCCGGCTAGGCTTAACTTCCAGCGGCATCGTCGCCGCAGTGACAGGGAGCAACCGGTGACCGGAGACGGCGCACGCACCTCGCGCAGCTTTGCGATCATCCTGATCGTGCATCTCGCCGTGCTCGTGCTCTGGCAGGTCGCGGTCGATGCCTTCCACGTGCCGAAATTCATCCTGCCCTCCCCGCTCGCGACGGTGCAGACGCTGGGCACCGCGAACTATGCCTGGGGCGCCAACACGCTCGTCACGGCGATCGAGATCCTCGGCGGATTCGCGCTCGGCGCGTTCGTCGGCGTCGCGCTGGCCGTGATCTTCAGCTGGGCACCGCTGCTGAGCCTCGTGCTGCTGCCGCTGTTCGTGACGATGAACATGATCCCGAAGGTCGCGCTCGGCCCGCTCTTCATCGTCTGGTTCTCCTACGGCATCGTGCCGAACATTTTGATCGCCTTCAGCATCTGCTTCTTCCCGATCCTGCTGACCACCGCGCGCGGCCTGCGCGAGGTCGAGCCGGACCTGCTCGACCTCGTCAAATCGCTGCGCGGCTCGCGCTGGACGCTGTTCCGCAAGATCCAGTTGCCGGGATCGCTGCCTTACGTGTTCTCCGGCATGAAGGTCGGCGCGATCCTCGCGGTGGCCGGCGCCATCGTCGGCGAGTTCATCGCCTCCGAGCGCGGGCTCGGCTATCTCATGATCCAGGTGCAGTCGTCGCTCGACACGCCCGCGATGGTGATGGCCGTCGTGCTGCTGACCCTGCTCGGCGTCGCTCTCTACGGCCTTGTCCTCGCCCTCGAACGCATGTTCGTGGTCGGCGATGCGAGGCAAACTTGAAACGGCAGAACTAACGACAAGGACCGATCCATGCTGCTCACCCGCCAGACGCTGCCGAAGACGATCCCGGATATCGCAGCCCTCGACGATCTCCTGTGCCGGCCGACCCAGGCGCTGATCGACGACCTCAAGAAGGTCGAGGGCGACATCATGATCCTCGGCGTCGCCGGCAAGATGGGACCGACGCTGGCGGGGCTCGCGAAAGCCGCCGCCCCCGATCGCCGCGTCATCGGCGTCGCCCGCTTCAGCGACGCGAGCGTCAAGGACTGGCTGCACGCGCGCGGCGTCGAGACGATCAATTGCGACCTGATGGACGAGAGCGCGATTCACGCATTGCCGAAGGCGCCGAACATCGTCTTCATGGCCGGCCGCAAGTTCGGCGCCGAGGGCGACCTGTCGCTGACCTGGGCGATGAACGCGCATGTCCCGGCGCTGGTCGCACAGGCCTTCCCGATGTCGCGCATCGTGGCGTTCTCGACCGGCTGCATCTATCCCTTCGTCCCCGTCGACGGCAAAGGCGCGACCGAGGACATGGCGCCGAACCCGCCCGGCGAATACGCCCAGTCCTGCGTCGGCCGCGAGCGCATGTTCGAGTATTTTTCGCGCAAGTTTGAAACGCCGGGCCGCCTGTTCCGGCTCAATTACGCGATCGACATGCGCTATGGCGTGCTGCACGACATCGCCACAAAGGTGCTCACGGGAACGCCGATCGATGTCAGTCTCGGCCACGTCAATTTCATCTGGCAGGGCGATGCATCCGCGCAGGCGCTGCGGTGCCTTGCGCATTGCACCGCGCCGACCTCGCCGATCAATGTCAGCGGCCACGAGATTTTGACGGTGCGAGATCTCGCGGCAAAATTCGGCGCGCGCTTCGGCCGCGCGCCGGTGCTGACAGGCAAGGAAGAGCCGACGGCCTGGCTGACCGACACGTCGAAAGCCGTGGAGCTGTTCGGCCTGCCGGTGGTCGACACCGAGCAGTTGATCGCCTGGACCGCGGACTGGGTGTCCCGCGCCATGCCAAGCCTCGGCAAGCCCACCAAATACGAGGTGCGCGATGGACGCTACTGACGGTTCACCCATCCTCAAGCTCGGCGTCGACGACGCGATCGCCGGGCTGGTGCTGTCGACAGAAGCGCAGTGGAACCAGACCAAGGAGGACTGGCGAATCTTCCTGCACGAGGGCGTGGTGTTCGGTATTCGCGACGGCCTACGGCTGGTCGCGACCGCGGCGCTGCTGCCCTATTCCGGCAACAACGCCTGGATCAGCATGGTGCTGGTATCAGGCACGCATCGCCGCCGCGGCCTTGCCACCCGTCTCGTCGATGCCTGCCTGGAAACCGCGCGCAAGAACGGCCTGACGAGCTGGCTCGACGCGACGCCCGACGGCGCCGCCGTCTACGGCCCGCTCGGATTCACGCCGACGCTGCAATTGCGCCGGCTGAAGCTGGTGAAATCCGGGCGAGCCGAAGCCCCACCGTCTTCATCGGCGACCATCGATGCGCTGCGGGCGCGGGACCGGCGCGCCACCGGTTTCGACCGCACCGCGCTCCTCTCCGCTATCGCCCTGCGCTCCGGCTCGCGCATCGTCGCCGCGCATGGCGCCATCGCGCTGGTTCGCGACGGCCGAACCGCGCGCCATATCGGACCGTTGTTTGCCAACAATGCCGCGCCGGCGCTGGCCCTGGTTCATGCGATCGCGCGCTCCGAGACCGGCCCGATTCTGATCGATGCCGTCGCGTCGCAAGCCGCATTCCTGGACGGATTGACCGCCTCGGGCTGGACTATCGAGCGGCCGTTCCAGCGCATGCGGTTCGGCCCCGCCACCACCGCTGCCAAGGATACGCCATTCGCCGTCGCCGGCCCTGAATTCGGATAGGACATCATGCACCACAGCCAGATCAACAGCGACGTCCGCAAGCTGATCGCCGACGGCACCGTGCTGCCGGCGCACCCCCTCGCGCTCACGGCGGAGCGCCAGCTCGACAAAAAGCATCAGCGCGCGCTGACGCGCTACTACATTGACGCCGGCTCGGGCGGCCTTGCGGTCGGCGTCCACACCACGCAATTTGCGATCCGCGACGTCGGCCTCTACCGTCCCGTGCTCGAGCTCGCCGCCGAGACCGCTGCGAACTGGACCAAGCGTCCGCTGGCGATGGTCGCGGGGCTCGCCGGTCCAACAAGCCAGGCAACGGCTGAGGCCCGCACCGCGCGCGATATCGGCTATCACGCAGGGCTCCTCAGCCTCGCCGCGATGAAGAGCGCCTCCGAGGATGAGATCATTGCGCATTGCACGGCGGTCGCCGCCGAGATCCCGCTGGTCGGCTTCTATCTCCAGCCGGCCGTCGGCGGGGTCGTCCTGTCGAGCCGGTTCTGGCAGCGCTTCGCCGCGATCGACAATGTGATCGCGATCAAGATCGCGCCGTTCAACCGCTATCGCACGCTCGACGTGCTGCGCGGCGTCGCGGCGGCCGGTGCGCTCGACCGCGTCGCGCTCTACACCGGCAACGACGACCACATCCTGCTCGACCTGATGCTGCCGTTCGATCTGCGCGACAACGGCATCACCACGCGCACCTACTTCAAAGGCGGCCTGCTCGGCCATTGGTCGGTGTGGACCGCGAGCGCCATAAAGCAGTTCGAGCGCTGCAAGGCGGCGCGGCACAAGGAGGCCGTGCCGGCCGATCTGCTCGCGCTCGATGCCCGCGTCACCGATTGCAACAGCGCCTTCTTCGACGTTGCCAACAATTTTCACGGCTGCATCGCCGGTTGCCACGAAGTGCTGCGGCGTCAGGGCCTGATGCAGGGCCTGTGGTGCCTCGACCCGAATGAAGGCCTCAGCCCCGGCCAGAAAGAGGAGATCGACCGCGTCTATCGCGAGCACGCCGACCTCGGCGACGATGCGTTCGTCGCCTCCAATCTGGACAAATGGCTGGCATGAGCGCCGAGCCCTTCATCAGCCTGAGCGGCGTCCGAAAGGTCTATCGCAGCGGCGGCGCCGAGTTCCTGGCGGTGTCCAACGTCACGATGGACGTGCAGGAAGGCGAGCTCGTCTCGCTGGTTGGCCCCTCCGGCTGCGGCAAGACAACGGTGATGAAGATCTTGGCCGGCCTGCACGGCGCCGACGGCGGCACCGTCAGAATTGGCAATGCCAAAAGCCCGTTCGATCCGACCCGCGACATCGGCATGGTGTTCCAGCAGGCGCTGCTGCTGAAGTGGCGCACCATCCTGGACAACGTACTCTTGCCGGCCGAGATCGTTGGCCTGCCGATCAAGGCCGCGCGCGAGCGGGCGCGCGATCTGCTCAACCTGGTCGGGCTTGCCGGCTACGAGCAGAAATATCCGCGAGAGCTCTCCGGCGGCATGCAGCAGCGCACCGCGATCGCGCGGGCCTTCATTCACGATCCAAAACTGATCCTGATGGACGAGCCGTTCGGGGCGCTGGACGCCCTGACGCGCGAGCAGATGAATCTGGAAATGCTGCGGATCTGGCGCGAGAGCGGCAAGACCATCATCTTCGTCACGCACTCGATCCAGGAAGCCGTGTTCCTGTCCTCGCACTGCGCCGTGCTGACGGCGGGCCCTGCGAAGATGGCCGACTACTTCCCGATCGACCTGCCCTTCCCGCGCGACCTTCCGCTCAAGACGACCGACGCGTTCGGCGCCTATGCAAGGCGCATCTATGCGAAGCTGGGGCTGGGTGCGGCTTGAGTCCGTAGCCCGGATGGAGCGAAGCGTAATCCGGGGCGGTGCCGTTGACGTGCGAGATCCCGGATTTCGCTCCGCTCCATCCGGGCTACGGAAGCGGGGCGCGGCGTAACCACCACGCCCCCTTCACATTCAGGTCTTGTTGCGCATCTTGCTGAGCAGATAGTTGTCGTAGAAGTTTTCCGCGATCTGCGTATAGAACAGCAGCTCCTTCATATAGGCGTCGTGGCTTTCCTTGGTGCGCTTGAACAGGTCGCTCTTGGCGGCGAGCTCGTTCAGGTGCTCCTGGGTCGCGTTGTAGCAGGCTTCCAACACAGGCTGCGGGAACGCCTTCAGCTCCGCGCCGTTGGCGATCAGCCGCTTCAGCGCTGCCGGATTCACGCTGTCGTATTTCTCCAGCATCCAGGCACCGGCCGCCGAGGCAGCCTGATTGACGATCGCCTGGTACTGCTTCGGCAAGCTCGCCCACTTCTCGTCATTGACGATCATGTGCAGCATCGCGCCGCCTTCCCACCAGCCGGGGAAGTAATAGTACTTGGCGACCTTCTGGAAACCGAGCTTCTCGTCGTCATAGGGACCGACGAATTCAGCGGCGTCGATCGAGCCCTTCTCCAGCGCCGCATAAACGTCGCCGCCGGCGAGCTGCTGCGGCACGATGCCGAGCCTGGCCAGCACGTGGCCGCCCATGCCGGCGATGCGGAATTTGAGACCCTTGAGATCGTCGACGGTCTTGATCTCCTTGCGGAACCAGCCACCCATCTGGGTGCCGGAATTGCCGCAGAGGATGGCGTGCGTCTTGAACGGCTTCAGCGCCTCGTTGGTGAGATCGGCGCCGCCGCCGAAATACCACCAGGATTCCTGGTGGCGATGGTTCATGCCGAACGGCGCGCCGGTGGCGTAGGCCAGCGCCGGCTCCTTGCCGATGTAGAAATACAGCGGCGTCTGCGCCATCTCGACGGACGCGACGCTGACGGCATCGAGCGCCTGGAGGCCGGGAACGAGCTCGCCGGCCGCAAAGGTCTGGATCTGGAATTTGTTGTCGGTGGCTTCCGCAACGTATTTCGCGAAGGTCTGCGCCGTGCCGTAGATGGTGTCGAGCGACTTGGGGAAGCTCGAGGTCAGGCGCCATTTGATCTCGGGCGCGCCTTGCGCAATCGCAGGTGCAGCAACCAGCGTCGTCGCGCCGGCGACCGCGCCGCCCTTGAGGAATGTACGGCGTTTCATGTTGGGGTCTCTCCCTGGAAGTAAGTTTCAAACATATCGGCGTCTGGCCACGGTCTTCGCGGACCGTTTGCCCGTTCCTATAGCGGAGTTCAAGCTGGGAGCGGAAGGCCTGCTGGCGTCCATAGCCCGGACGGAGCGCAGCGCAATCCGGGCGACGAGAGCGCATTGAAGGGCCGCTCAGAGCAGCTTCGCACTCACGAACAGCGCGCGCACGGCGTTGGTCGCCTGCACCGCGAGCATGGCGTTGTCGGCGGCGCCTTCGAGCGCCGCGACCGCCTCTTCATGGAGCGAGCGGAATTCCATCCACTCGACCGATTTGAAGTTGGTGAGGAATTGATAGGCCTGGCCGACGGTCGCAATCGCCAGCGTGTCGCCGTTCAGCTTGATCTTGAACGTCGTACGCAGCGGGGTCTCGGAACTCTGGGGATCACTCATGGGCTGCTTCTGGACGAGGTCGGCTTAACGAAGGGGAAACGGCAGCCCCGCCGTCCAGCAAATATCAGGAGTCGGTGCTCGCCCGCTGCGAGGCGGTCGCCGATCCGCGCAGGTTCGGCACGACGACCAGGCGGTTGAACTCGCCATTGTCCCAGGCCTTCAGGAAGCGATCATAGTCCTTGATCGAGACGCAGCCATTGGAGTCGCCGCGTGGCCCGAGCATGTAGTTGTGGGTGAGCAGGCCGACGCGGCCGAGCGCACTGGTGCCGTCAGTCGGCGTCAAGCGCAGGGCGCGGACGCCGTGGAACAGCTTTTCGCGCGGCTTCAAATCGTAGGTCGCCGGCGGGGTCGCGCCAACCATGCGCTGGTCGACATGGTCGGGGTCGTCCATTAGCGCGCCCATGCCCGAATGCGCTTCCAGCGCGATGCCGCTCGGCAGGTAAAGCGCCTTGGCCTTGATGTCATAGACCGCCGTGCGTGAATCGTAGCCGAGCGCGGCGAGATCAGGCGCCCTGCTGAGCAGGCCGTCGCCGGGAGTCAGCGAGGCCAGCTTGATCTTGTCGGTGAACTTCTCGAAGAAGTTGCGGTTGTCGACCCTGGGGTTGGTCTCGGCATAGGCCTGGCTCGAGGCGATCTGGGACGCAAGGTCTGCCTGGGCCGGGCGCGAGCGCGGCACCGGGATGGCGTCCGCGCGCTGCGACGGCCTCGTCTCGTCAACCACGTGCCGGTCGTCATCGGTCAGGGTCGAGCCGGTCAGGGTCGAGCGCCAGTCGTCGCCCTGGAGTTTTTGGGCCAGCATCGCCTTGGCGTCGCGCAGCTTGAGCTGGACCGCGCTCACCGCGGAGCGCTCCAGCGTCCGCAGGCCGAAGTCACGGGTTGGCGGGCTGCTGGCTGCCGAAGCGAAACGGTCGTCAAACGAAGGGCCATTGGCCGGAGGCAGTGCGGTGGCCGGAGGCAGTGAGGCGGTGACCAGCGGCGTCGAATCGCCCATGTCTGCGACCCAGGCGGCCGCCCCCAGTGCCAGCGCGACGGCTGCCAAAGATAGCAGTATCGTCTCCGCTCGCCCAATACGGCGGCGCGACAACAGCCTTTCGGCGCTTGCGCGGTCGGAAACCATCAGATCCCCAAATCAACCCCCGGAGGGGCCCAACCCCCGTCCGGAGACTCTATACCAGCTATCGCATTGGGAGCCAGCTCTATGATGGAATTGTGGCTCGGTAAAGAAAAGATGGAAGCCCTTACAAAATAAGGGTTTTTGGCAAACACTCCGGGCCACGTTTTCAAGCGTTGGCCCCACTTTTCCGGCGAGTCGGTTAGCCGGGGCTACGCTCCAACCTATCAACTTTGAGGGGCAAATGCCGTACATCACCGACCTCCATCTCAAGGCCTCCGACACCCGCCAGAGCATCAGCGACTGCCCCGTGAAGGGCCAGAAGGGGTTCGTGCTGCGCACCACCCCCAACGGGGTGTTCAGCTTCTACTACCAGTACCTGAACAAGAAACGGCTGCATCCCGAGACCGGCAAGCCGGTGCGCGAGTGGCACCTGATCGGCGAGCATCCGGTGTGGACGATTGCACGCGCCCGCGCTGAAGCCACCGCCCTCGCCGGGCTGGTCGCGAGCGGGAAGAGCATCACCGCTGAGCGCGCCCGCGACCTCGTCCTGTCCCGCGCCACCGGCCGCACCTTCCGGCAGATGCACGACGCCTACATGGCCTATTGCGAGGAGCCGGTGCTGCGCCGCTGGGGCACCGTGCCCCGCAAGGAGAGCCACGACGGCATCCGCTCGGCGCTGAGCCGCCCGCTGGCATGGTGGGGCGACCGGGTCGCCAGCGAGATCACCAGCCAAGAGATCATGGAGCTGTACCGCAGCTACGTCACGGAGAAGCACCCGGCCCAAGCCAACAACGTCCTGCAACAGCTTGGCACCATGTTCACATGGGGCAAGCATCCCGACCGCGCCTTCGTGACTGTCAACCCGGTCCCGACGCTGAGGGGTGACGACCGCGCGACCGAAGTCGGCGACATCGAGGATGGTCTCGTCCTCACCGCCGACCAGCTGCGCAAATTCTGGTTCGGTCTCGACGACCCGAACTGCCCCGGCTCGCCGCTCACCAAGCTGGCGCTGAAGCTGTCGCTTGTGACACTGCTGCGCACCGGGGAATGCTGCGCGATCCCGCGCGCAGGGATCGGGCCCGACACGGTGACGATCCCGCTCGCCGTCACCAAGGGGCGTCGCTCGCCCAAGGCGCGCGACCTCGTGCAGCCGCTCAACAGTCTGGCGCGCGAGATACTCGGTCAGGTCTTTTCCATTGGCGACCCGATGCGGGAGTATGCATTCCCGAAAGCGCGCGGCGGCCGGAAGTCCAGGAAGGCCGCCACCGCCAACAAGCGCTACATGGCGCAGTGTTCACTCCAAATCATGACACGCCGTCGCGGATGCCGCGACAAGGAGCGCAGCCAGATCGGGATCAACCAGTATCTCGGCCTGCCCGAAGGCTTGTCGCCGCACGATCTGCGCCGCACCGGGGCCTGCATCCTTGAGCAGTTGGGGTACAGCGACGCCGAGATCGGCAAGGTGATGACGCACAAGGCGCCGGACAAGAACGCCGCCCCGGTCACCCGCAGGCACTATCTCGTGCCGGTCAAGATCATCGAGCGCCAGATCGTTGACCCGCGCATCAAGGCACTCGACGACCTCGATGCCGCTCTGCGCGAAATACTCGGCCTGTCGTCAGCGCCGCAATTGGTCGAGGCCGCCTAAACGTCAACAATCGCTCACCAGCCAGACCCCGCCACGGCGGGGTCTTTCTTTTCAGGATTGTATGGATCGCGTCCATACAATTGCGAAACGCCGCGATGAAGCCGCGTCCTAGCCATCCAACGTGATGCCGCCTGCTTAAGCAGCAATCGCGCGGCGTTTGCTGTCTTCCTTTAATGCGAATTGCATCTCGACCCCGCTGTACGCACAACACTGGGCATAGCTGCGCCCTGCTCCACTATGCAGTTCGTGCCAGCGCAACAGCCGCTCGCAACATTGTCACTGGATCGCCCGCTTAGAACAACTACCTCCGCGCTGTGCAAGAGCGTGAGATGCCGATCCCGCTAAGACTGTCGCAGGCGCGCCGTGCGCTGGCGGAAATGTTCATCGACCTTTGCTTGGCGTTTCACGCCACCACGGTGCCGCTGGATCAGGAGCCGGGCGAGACCGATGCCAACCGCGCGTTGGTCGCTGTTGCTGCGATGCTGGGTCACGCCGAAGGTCGTCCGATGAACGCCAGCGAGATCGCTGTCCGCCTCCGCATGCCGCGCACGTCCGTTATGCGACGGCTCAAAGTGTTGCGGGAACAGGGCCTGCTGCAGCGGATCAAGGGCAGATATTATCTTGAGCCACATCGCGCGGCGCAGGTGCCACACCGGGACATATTCACACTGATCCTGGCAAGGGGCTTCAAGGAGATCGCGCCGATCCTGTCCGAAATGGACAGTTGATTTTAGCGATGCAGCAAAATCTTTTTGCGTGTCCGCGAGTTCTGCGGAAGAAGTTCTCCGACCGGCGCTACTTCGCACCTTATGCGATAGTCCGTAGACGATGCGACATGTACCGCTCGCCTCATTTCGGTCGTACTCTGTACGCCCTGTTGACTCCGGGGGGATTCGAATGTTGATTAACAATCGCGCCCCGGTTGAAAACTGAGAAGGCGATTGTGTCGCAAACATCGCGACACCAACAGGAGGACGGGGACTGTGGCGAAGAAAAAGCGGGCGGCAAAGCTGGGCCCGACAAAAGTGAACGCCGACACTGAACGGGAATTTGGTACGCGTCTGCGACTGGCGCGGCTCGCGAAGGGCATGAGCCAGGAACAACTGGCTACTCAGTTCGGCCTCTCCTTCCAGCAGATACAGAAGTACGAGAAGGGCACCAACCGCATGTCCGGCTCCCGGCTGATCCAGTTCAGCAAGGCGCTCGACACCACGCCGCACCAGCTGCTGGGCTGGGACAAGACCGAAAGCGCGGCGATCATCGACGCCGAGGTCTACAAGCTGGCGCAGGTGTTCATGCAAATCCCGGCGCTGCTGCGCCCGCTCGTGCTGAAGCTGCTCAACGGCATCGTGGAGCTGGTCGCGTGAGCAACGTCGTCCGCATGAAGCCCGACGAGGGGCCGATCAACGAGCTGTACGTCTTCATTTCGAACGACGGCAAGGGCAACGACGGAATTGTTGTGGGCGGCCCGCAGAACATGCCGCTGATGGCGGCGAAGCGCCATATCGCCGAAATGATGGTCGAGCACGCACGCGAGATCGCGACCGAGAACGGTGTCAACATCCGCATGCTGCGATTCTGCTCACCGGACGAGATCGTGTTCATCGCGGGGAAGCACTGATGAGCGAGACCGTGACCATGTGGTTCATCGTGCTGATGCTGTTCGTCAGCTTCGTGCTGCTGGCGAACATCATCACGATGGCGCGCCACATCATGGTCATGCGGCTGATGACGATTGCGCTCCACGGGTTCATCGACCAGCAGCGCGTGCTCAACGACTGGGTTCTGGAGGAGGAGCGCAACAGCCTTGTCCGAACAGCACCAGAATGACGACCCGATCATCTACGTGATGACGATTCAGCAGGAAGCCGTAGCGCAAGGCATGTTGCCGATGTGGACTGTGTACGACCACCCGACCGACATCCCCGACAAATTCGTCGCGCGCTGCCACGTCGTGATGAAGGGCGAAAGCGGGCCGACCAACAACTGGATCACCGCCAGCACGCTAACCAGCCTGCGCATGATGCTGCGCATGGCCGGTCTCACTTGCCTGCGCCGCTCCCCCCAGGACGACGCCAAGATCGTGGAGACGTGGCTGTGACATCTCGCAAACAACAGGGGAATAATAATGAACGAGCCTAAGAAGAACCGCAAACTGGCAAAGCAGATCGACCAGCATCTGGCCGAGCGCATCACCAAACCCACCTCGATCAAGTATCTGTGCCGCGTGTTCAAGCTGAACCGGTGCGCGCTGCTCCACATCTTCGTCGAACGCTACGACAGATCGCCCATCGAAGCGGCGCGCGCCTACCGCCTACGTGCGGCGCGCAAGATGATCCAGACCGGCGATGTCTTCGTCCAAGACGCCGCGCGCAAATACGGCTTCAGGCGGGCACCGGATTTTACCAACTACTACAAAGACGAATTTGGTGAACTCCCTTCGGTCACCCTGCGCCGGGCGAAACGCTAGAACACGGAGCACGCACATGACTGAGCACACCAAGGACAAGCTGGCGGCAGCGCTGCGCGAAGTTGGTCTCGCCAAGATGGCCGACAAGGCCGCGAGGGGCTATTACCACGATTTCCTGTCGCCGCTCGATCTGCCCGAGATTCAGCTCATGCATGATCTCGCCCTGGCGGCTGATGACGCCGGAAAAGCGAACGACGCCACCCGCTTCCGCGAGATCGTCGTGTTGCGCGACCGCGCGATGAACGGGGATTTCGACGCCTCGGCCGAGGAGAGCGACGAATGGGCCAAGAGCCCCGAGGGGCAAGACGCGATGCGTCTCCTGATCCGGGGCAAGTCATGAGCCCGCTCCTGCCGCAGACCAAGGATGCCTGATGGGCACGCTGCCGCGCCGCAAGCAGAACGACGAGGCTCTCGGGTTCGGCACCGAGGCCTATGTCCGCCGCCTGCGCCTCCTGCGCGAGATGGTCAGCGGCGAGAACCAGAAAGACTTCGCCCGCCGCGTCGGCGTCAGCACAGCACGCTGGAACAATTACGAGCAGGGTTATCCGATGGGCCGCGCGATGGCGCTGCAGCTCATGGACCGCATCCCCGGCATGAGCATCGAGTGGCTCTGGTTCGGCAAGACCGGCAACCTGTCAGACCACTTCCGCACGCAGCTGATGAACCTCGAACGCTTCGAGGCGGCGCGTCGGCACCAGCACCTTCTCTACCAGTCCTGAACGAGGAATGAGAACCATGGCCTATCAGAACGAACTCACCGAGGTCGCAATCAACGAGCTGAAGGCGCACGGCATCCGGCCGCAACTACGCGACACCAACGGCGGCCACATCGAGATCGCGTGGCAGGTCGTCCCCGAGAAGGAGGTGCGCAAGATTGTCGTTGCGAAGACGACCAGTGACTGGCGCTCACGCATGAATACACGGGCGGACGTGCGCCGCCTGTTACGCGCCGACAATGTTTCGCTGAAGATGTCCACCGACAAACCGAAGAAGCCCGAGAAGCTGAAGGTCGAGCAGGCGCTGTCGCTGCCGGTCGAGGTGCTGCCGATCCCCGATCAGGTCGCCGCGATGCGTGGCGAGATGGCCGACCTCGCCGAGCTGGTCGTGCGCCTCGTCAAGATCGTCACGGGCGTGCGCGACACGATCTCGACCTACGTGCCGAAACCCGTGGAGGTCAAACTGGCACCAGCCTCGTCGCGCAGCATCAAGCTGGTCGAGTACCTCGCGCATGACCGCTGGACGAACATCGACACCCTGCCGCGCGACACCGGGTTGAAGCCCGAGCAGATCAAGCTGAAGCTGCAATATCTCAAGACCCACGACGAGGTTGAGATTTTCCGGGGACAGGTCAAGCTGAAGCCGCCGAAGCAGGACGAGGTGAAGCCGAAGAAACTCCACTGGAAGACCGCGCAGAAGATCGCGCGCGAGGAAGCCGAGCGGGCGGCGAAGGAGAAGGCGGCAGCAAAGAAACCTGCCAAGGTGGCCGCGAAGAAGAAGGGACCGAAGACCAGCAGCGCCGTCGTCGTGCCCGCGTTCCTCAACGGAGCCACCGCGACATGAAGCTGGAGATGGCGAACGAGCCGGGCTGGATCGGAGGCTTCTCCCGGCATCAGGCCAGAGGCGCAATCCCCAACGGTTCGCGGATCATGAAGACGCGGGCCGAGCCGCGCGACATAAACGCCGTGGGGGCATTTGGCACCGTTCTCGGCTCCATCGACGCGCGCGAGGTCGATGCAGCTTTCGCAAAGCGAATGAGCGCCGACTACGTCTACTGGGTCGAATGGGACGACGCGCCCAAGTGCGCCGTGTTCATTGTCGGCTGGAAGATCGGCCGACCGACGTGACTATTTGAGCAGGTCTTGGCCCGGTGCCAGCAGACGCACATAGGTGCCGCTCTCGTGCAATTCGAGCCAGCCCTTCTCGACGGCGTAATCGATGCCAGCCCCGAACTCCGCACCCCTACCCTTGAGCGTGTAGAGGAACGGCGCGTTGATTTTCTCGATGTGGATGCGGCCATCCTGAACCGGCGGGATGCTGGCAGCCAGCTCGATCAGTTTGCGGGCGGCGGCTTCCGGGTCGGCGTAGGGCCGCTGTTCAACGTGTCTCATGCGCCAATACCCCGGTGAACCGTGTAGATGTGCTCCTCGCAACTGATCGAGATCGGCGCGCCGCAGAAGCACGTTGACTGGCCGTTCTGGTTCAGCGTTGGCATGCGACACCCCTCAGCCCACATGCAATATTTCCACGCATGGTAGTCGCGGCTGAGCCGCCACTCCTCGTAATTGTCCTCAGTGAGCGTCGGCTCCGCTTGCCGCCACGCGCCCTCGAACGCAACGCGGGCCTCGTCGAACGTCGCGGCAGAGCCAGATCGATGCGTGCCCGGCTCCGTGCCGGGATAGAAGCCGACGCGCCAGCCCCATTAGTCGGCGCCGGTCGGTACGCCAGAGCGCACGCCAATCGATCCGACGTGCACGTCGCCGAAGTAGACGTGCCAAGTCTCCTGTTGCTCGTTGTCACTGCGGCGTCTGGTGAGAGCTGTCATGACGGGCGTTATCGTGCCCCTCTTTGCAGGTGAGCAACTGGATTGGCTGTGCCCACGGCCGGGACCATAAGAGGTCAAGCCATTAAAAAGGGCCCCAGCCCACGTTAGGGCATGAGCCGGGACCTTCAGTTTTGCCCTCACGAGCTTGAGGGCTTGGGAAAACTCGGCAAATGTCGCGATGTTCCCGGCGCGTCAGAACAGCGGTAGCTGTATATCGACGCGGTGCCCGTGCCGGTCGAGGAAGCCCTCAAGCGACGGCGGGACCTCACCACGCTCCGCGCAGCGCTGGCGCAGCTCAACCGCAATTTCGTCAGACGCGTCCTGAGCCCAGCCTGCGCCGGGGTTGAAGCTGACGATCCTGACGGGGTTGTGGTACTGCCCCTCCATCAGATGGCGCAGCAGGGTCTCGCGTTCGGTGTGGGCCTCGTCCATCTCGGGCCACGCGCGGCCGAGCGGCTGGCCGTAGTCATCGAGCACCATGTAGATGTCCGGCTCTGCAGCGGGGGCAATCGACGGCGAGGAACGCATTACTAATCTCCCGGCGGGCTTGCGGCCTTCCAGCCGCTCGCCACCCGCCCGTCAAGGACTCGACAAGGCCCCTGCTCGTTCCTATCTGCGCCGATATGTTGAAACCTTTTGAGCCCGCGCTGCCGGTCATGGGAACCAAGGTCCCGACCGGCGCCGACTGGATGCACGAGATCAAGTATGACGGCTACCGCCTGATCGTGGTGCGGGAGAATGAGCGCCTGCGGCTGCTCACCAAGAACGGCCACGACTGGGCCGCGCGCTACCCGCGCATCGTCGAGGCGGCCCTGAAGAACCGGCAGAAGCACTTCGTGATCGACGGCGAGGCCGTGGTGCTGACCATGACCGGCCTGCCCGATTTCAACGCCCTGCACTCCCGCAGGCACGACGACGAGGTCCAGCTCTACGCCTTCGACATCCTGGCGGGCGACGGCGACGATTACCGGAGCCTGCCGCTGAAGCTGCGCAAGCCCCACCTCGCGCGGTTGCCGGCGCGCCGCCCCGAGGGCATCTGCGCTGCGCCCTATGAGCAGGGCGAGATCGGCCCCGAGCTGTTCCGGCAGGCCTGCCTGCACGGGCTGGAGGGCATGGTGTCGAAGCACGCCGACCGCGCCTATCGCGCCGGGCGATGCGACCACTGGATCAAGGTCAAGAACCGGCAGCACCCGGCCTTTCACCGCGTTCGAGACATCGTCTCGACTCAAAAAAAATAGCCCCTGTGCCGTGTGGCACAGGGGCACGTCAGTTCTAGAGGGCACTTACTTTGCGGTCATTTGCCCTGCTCCTCAAGCTTCTGTCGAACGCTGGCGCACCGCTCCGCCACCGTGACGAACTTGCCGTCACTGAGGCCCACCACACAGTTGACATCCTCCGTGAAAAGCTTGTTCGACTGATCCGGCTTGGCGGCGTGCAGGCTGGTGACGGCCCGAGGGTTGATCGACACTTCATGACCGTCAACGCTGTGCAGCACAATGAAGTGCAGCACCACGGTAAGCGCGATCATCTGTCGCCTCAGATATATTGCGCGCCGCTTGTCGGCGCCGAACCTGCGATAGTGCCGGGGAAGTAGTTGGCGCCGCCGCCGAAGGTGTAGATCAAAGCGAGCGCCGTTGCGAGGTAGCGCGTGCCCGTCACCGTGAATGCGCCAAGCGCGAACGTGCAGGTTGGAGCGGAGATAAACCCTTGCCGCTCAGCATAGGCGTAAGTGGTGATCGCCAGATTTGCCAAGATCGTCACGGTGATGTTGCGCGCAATAACCGCCCCGCCCTCCGATCCAAGGAGGTGCTGCGCAGCGTTCCCCGAAATGCTGTAATTGGTTCCGGCCGTGATCTTGGCACCTTGACCAAACGCGTACATATGAATGTGGTTGCCGCCGCCGACGCTAGCGAACGTGATGCCGGCCCCAATGATGATATTTCCGACACCGCCATTGCTGATTGCCGCGAGGCCGCCCGCGCCCGTTCCGACCGTCCCGTTCTGAATTGTCACGATAGCGGGTAGCGCGCACGAGCATGCAAGCGCGTTACCCGATGCCGCGTTGATCGAGCCACCGCCAAGATCAATCAGGATCGATCCGCCGCCGACCCACGGGCTCGCCATACTGATGCCAGCGGTGAACGCGCCAGCACCTTGAATGGTGATCGCCTGCCCCGCAGTGTCGAGTTTCTGCACAACGGTGTCATAGGCTTTTTGCAGTGTCAGGAACGCCGTAGCGCTGGTCAGCCCGTCGTTGCTATTCGAGCCGGTGGATGCGTTGACAAAATAGGTGCGCGCCGCCGTCAGCATTTCGCGGACAAGTGGCGCGGCTCCGCCGCTCGCGGTCCACTTTTCGCCGTCCCATGTGTAGATTGGCGAGCCCACAACAGAATAGGTTTGGCCAACTATCGGACTCGCCGGGAAATCAAGATGTGCCACGTCATTCGCCTCGCTCTAAGCGATCTCGAAAACACCAGTTGCAACAACAGTCCGACCGCTGCCGATAATCGTTGTGTTGTCGTATTTGGCGATGATCATTTGCGTGCCGAAGGTCTGCCAATTGCATTGGTAACCAACAGCCGCAATCTCCTTGCCACCACCAGCATTAGTTCCTATCGGCGTCACCGGCATATCGAACTGGATGTTTCCTGCCGCCGTACCTGCATTCGGCATCGAGACCGAGAACGAAAACAGGCACGATTTGCCAATGAGCTTGTAGCGGAAGGCGCAGGACGCCGACGTGAACGCGCCGCTGGTTGCGGTGACGACTGGCATGGTCTGCGTCCACGCCGAATTGTCGGTTGAGTTACCCGGCGCGACGGCAACCCACTGCACCGTATTGCCGTCATTGTACCGGACGTAAAGCGCGCCAGTGTCGCTTTCCCACCATAGCGAATTGTCGGCGGCGCCAACGGGCGGCGTGTCCCTGATGTAGACCGTGCTGCCAGCGGCGACCCATGCCGCATTCTTGCGCCCGTAGATCGTGCCATCGCTGGGCGCATCCGGGATGCCACCGCCGAGCAATGAGATTGGCAATTGTGCATATTGCCCGGTCGCGGGATTGTAGATCAGCGCGTTGGTGGCCTGCGCTGGTACGGCGCCGATGGTCGGAAAATCGTTGTAGTCGAGATCAAAAAAATAATCGCCGTTCTGCTTGGTGACATCGATACCGGCGCGGCCGATCACCTGGGCAGGGAAACGCGGTGACACTTTCAGCTTGATGGCGCGGGGCTTGACGCTAAGGAACGGAATGCTCATGCGATTGCGGCGCTCCAACCCGTTACCATCTGCGCCTCTCCGACATCGTTCGGATGGGTGCCGTCCGGGCTCATTTGTGTGCCGGGATTGGTGATCAGCGTTGCACGATCCACCCCGATCAATTGCGGGTAGCCGAGCGCGCCGATAACGGTGCCCGCGACATTGGCATAACTCGTCAACGGGATCGGCAGGCTGGCCGCATTGTAGATCGTGCCGCAGAGGTAGACCGGCACGGTGCGGTTGATGGCGTGAACGGCTTGCAGGAAGCCGGTTAAATTGGACTGATAATTCGCGACCGGAATTTGGCTCAGATATTCGTTGGTGCCCGTCATCACAATCATCAGGTCGGGTGCGAGGTTGACGCAAGCCGTGCCGTCCGAGGGCACCACCACGCGCCCGCCATAACCCATGTTGAGGCAGCGAAAACCCCGGTTTTGCGCCAGCATGAACGGCCACGTTCGGCGCAAATCGGTCCCAGAAAACCCCTGCGTGATGCTGTCGCCGTAAGGCACCAGCAACCGCCCGGTGCGGCTCGCCGCAGCGGTGATGACGGACGGCGGCGTGACCTGAATTGGCCCGAACTCGACACCATCGGCGTAGGGCAAAATAATTTCATAGAGCCGGTCGGCGGCCGAACCCATGTTGATGGTGACGGTTGAAGTCACCACTTGGTTGATCGAACCTGGAGTTTGAAAACTGCTGTTGAAGACACCATCAACGAAAATGTGGCCGATCAGGTTGCGAGAGTCCGTCCGCGTTACGAGACCGTTCCAGCGGAGTTGCACCGCGACCGATGCGGCATTGGAGCGAAAGCGCTGTCGTGCTCCCGGCATACAATATTGATAGTCGCTGCCAGCATCATTGATTGGCCGCTGAAACCGCATGAAGCCGACGATGTAGGACGGCGCGACGCAATCGGTGTAGGCGATCAGCGGGTCATTGGCGAGATAGAGACCGGGGACCGGCGGATATTCCGAGCCGCCGCCAGTGACCGACATGCGCTGCGAAGCTAGTGCCATCATCACCATGATGGTGCCACTTCGTTGAAATTGAGATAGCTGGGAAGAGTAGCGCCCGCCACAGTGGGAACGCCGTCCGAGCGAACCTGAATTGTCGCTGTCGAGCCAGCGTTGATCAGCGCCTGCCCGAAATTGGTCAAGGTGGCGCTGGCAAATGAGCCGAGATTTGCCATAGAGGCGAAGTTGAACGAAAATTGGCACTGGCAATAGGTCGGGCCGCCGCTCACTGTCATGTAAACGTAGGCAGTAAAGACGTAGACCGATTTTCGCGGGGCCGTGAACACGTTGCTGGCAAAGGCTAAATTCAGCCCTGCCGGGTCGCCGGACGCACTGTCAAACGTGACGTTCTGGAATGTAGGACCGGTGGTGATCGATTGATTTGTGCTCTTTGTAAATGTGCCAGCGAACGGAATTTGCTTCGATTGAAGCACGTCCCAATCGGTGCCGTTCGAGCGCAACAGCACGCTCTCGTTAGCCCACATGATAATGCTGGCGCCGCTGCGACCGATGGCACCGGCCGGTGTCGTCAGCGTGAACAGTTTTGTCGCATTGGCGGCATTGCCGACCAAGAAGGCGAACATCTTTCCGGCGTTGCCAACCGGCGTCGGCAGCGTCGTCGTGAACGCCGCCGTGCCGGTGATGAAATGCAGCTTGCCGAATGCCGCTGTGGTCAGGGTCGAGGCAGCGGTGAGATTGACCACCGTGGAAAGGTCGAGGCCGCCGAGATTGCGATAGGATGCGGCGGTGTCTTGAACGTCCGCAAGATTATTGACGGGATCGAGCACCTTGGCCCACGCCAAGCTTTTACGCCCGTAGCTGGTGCCGTCATTCGGTGCGTCGGAAATGCCACCGCCGCCACCAAAGGCTGGGTGAACGTGATCCTCGCGCGCATATTTTACGGAAAGACCAACCGACCCCGTGCCACTCTCAACCAGCGGTGTCGCGGTTGCAGGAGCGGCACCGCCGCCAAGCAGCGAGATCGGCAGTTGCGCATATCGTCCGGTCGCGGGATCGAAAATCAGCGCGTAGGTCGCACCCGCAGGCACCGCACTGATGACCGGAAAATCGCTGTAGTCGAGATCGAGGAAATACTCCCCGCTCACCTTGGTCACGTCGATGCCAGCGCGCCCGGTCAGCCTCGATGGAAACTGCGGCAGAACCTTCAGCTTGATGGCGTCGCTCATTGCTGGTCGATACCTTCCATCACGTTGACGTTGCCGATCACGAGCTGCACCGTGCGGTCGTCGCGCGAGATGCGGACGCCGACGTGGTAGGCGCCAGGGCACAGGCCGCTCATCTGATCGTCAGAGAAGTCCCACTGGAAAGTGCCGACATCGGGCAGCGTGATCGAGCCGTCGTCGGTCGAGGCTTTCAGCCGCACGCCGCCCTGCTCATCAGCGACGCTCAGCGTCACCCGGCAACCGGTGATGTCGATGGTGTCGCCGCTCTCGGCGTCGGTGAGCACGATGGCTTCCGACCAGTCGCCGCGATTGGAGGCGGTCGCGAAATAGCCGGTGTACATGGCGCCTCACAATTTGATGTAGAGCGTGCAGAGCTTGCGCGGGCCGAGGGTGCGGAATGCCGCGCCGCCACCCGCGCTGTAGGTGGTGTCAATGCCATTCGAGCTATTGACGCGAACGCCGGTTGCAGCCGCGCCGATGCCAATCGTTTGATTGGGCGAGTAAGTGCAGGGATTGGGCGCGGTGCCGGTCTGGAAAGTGTTCTGAGTGACGGCGGCGCCGAAAGCGGGATGCCCGTGCGTCGGGTCATAAATGCCTGCGGCGTGGTAATGCGAGGGCATCTGCCCGATAGTCAGGGCGATGCTCTCACCGCCACCGAATGCGCCGAGTGTGAGGCCGGACGCGCCGAAATAGGTTGCGGTCAAACGGTTCGCCGGGACGTTGCCCATGTCGTCAAGGCCCGAGATCGCACAACCCCGGAAATCAGGCGTCGCAATCGTCTTGTTCGCCGCCCAATCCGCCGCCGACGACGCGCCGCGAGACGGCGCCACCGGAAGCGTGCTGTCACCATTCCAGAGGAAATTGAACAGCGCCTGACAGTCCGCGTTGGCGCGCTCCGAGGCGCCCGACGTGGCCGAGCCGATGGTGCGCCCGTTCATGCGGACGAAACCGGCGAGCACGCCCGTTGCATAGAACGGCTGGATCGCGCCGGTCTGGATCAGCGTGGTCGGATCAACGCCGCCGCCACCGCCACCGCCCGCGCTGGGGCCGATCACGAGGACGCCGTCGCGCGCGAGCTGGGTGACGCCGAACTTGTCGTCAAGCCGAACCTTGATGTAGCCGTCCGCCAGGAAGAACTGCGGCACCCGCCCTGCGGCGTCCAGCTGGATCGGGTTCGGCTGCAGGATGGTCAGTGACGCATCCTGATAGGGCTGCTGCGGCGTGCTCACCGGGCCCGCCTGAATGATGTAGAGCAGCGCACCCGACAGCGGTTTGCCGAACTCGTCGAACTGCTGGGTGAGCGAGAGCGGGATGGTGCCTGCCATCTGTGCCTCAACAAAAAGCCCGCCAGAGGCGGGCTACTGATCGCGGTTTGGTGAAACGTATAGTCGCGGGACGCGGCCGATCTGCCGCGACGCCTCCAGCGCCGGATAGCCGAACTGATCCATGTAGCGCTGCGCAACGCCGAGCGCGTGCGAGCCCTCCCCGACCAGACGCGGCGAGCCCGCTGCGAGCGTCGCCGGGATCATTGCGAGCGAGCCGACGTGGCCGCTGGCGAGATCGCCGAGCGCGTGAAACAGCTCGACGCCGCTCGCCGCTTGCGCGAGCCCGCGAGGTGCCAGCGAATTGAGCGAGGCGCCCGCGATCTTGTCGGTGAGTTGCGGCGCGCCTGCGGCCTCGAGTTGGCGCACCATGTCGGCGCGCTTGCCGAAGTTGGTGTTGACGTTGTTGCGCATGATCGAGGTCAGCTTTCGCAGCGCCGCATCGACCGGCGCGTTCGGCTTGCCGATCAGCGTGCGCTCGATCTCGCGCAGCGCGGTCGAATATTTTTCGTAGTTCGCCATCGTCTTCGCATAGGTCGGGTCTTGCTTGACGATGGTACCCTTGACTGCGTCATAGAGATCGCCAGCGATTTTGCGTGCCGCCTTGTCCTCGAACGGGATCTTCCCGAGCACGTCCTCGTAGACGACTTTCTTCAGCTCGTCGAAACCTGCGGGCGTGTGGAAGAAGGCGGGGTCACGGCCCTTCCACTCGTTCACGAGGCCCACCAGCTTGTCGCGGATCGGCAGCAGCTCCTGACGTGGCCTGCCGTGATAATTGACGATGTTGTCGATGCGGTTCACCGCCGCGTCGAGGTCGTTGAACTGCAGCTGCGTCGGGTTGGCGCGGGTCGCGGCCATCTCGCGCTGATAGGTCGCCTGCGCGTCGCGCTTCATCTGGTCGGCGGCAGCGCGCGCGTCGGTGACGATCTCGTCGATGGGCGCGTTGCGGCGCATCTGCGAGGTCAATGCCTCCGATGCGGCACCGCCCTCGCGCCCCGCCTGCCGGGCCGCTGCAATCGCATCAGGGCCCGCGCCGGTCGTGACCCCGAGGGCATAGTCGGCCATCTTCACCGCACCAGCCGCAGGCTTCGTCACCAAATTGAGGGGATCGACAAAACGCCCCGCCGTGCCCGCGACCTTCGCGGCCTTGCCAGCGAGACCCGGCAGGCGCGCCAGCGCAGTCTCGCCGCCCGTCAGCACGGTCGAGAGATCGCCGAACACACCGGCAGGGTCTTCCGCCAGGGCGCGCTTGAAGCCTTCCGTCGAGCCGTAGCGGTTGGCGAAATACTGGTTCACCGCGTCGGCGTACTGGGTGTGTTGGTCGCCCGAGATCAGGCCGCCCTTTTCGAGATAGCCCTGCCCGACATTCTTGATCGCGGTCGCGGTGTCGATGGGATGCAGGATCGGCTGCACGATGTCGGAGACGAAGTTGCCGATGCTCGACGGCGCGTTCTGCAGTGCAAGACCCGGCACGTCCGACCACGACAGCGGCCCTTCAGGAACAGCGGGCTCAGCAACGGGCGGTGCCTCGTTGGCAAGTGGAGCGCTCTGCCAACCGCCGCCAGTGACGACGGGTGCGTCCTGCCAGCCCATGTTCACGGCTTCCTTCGCGGTTTGCCATCCGGCCCGACAAACAGCGTGTTGGGCGGCAGCGCGTCATACTCGGCGTCGGTCGTGATCCGCTTCGCGCCCTGCGGAGCCGCTGCCGGTGTGGCGGCAGGCGCAGCCGGTGCGTCACTGCCGGGGATCGGCCGACGCAGCAGATTGCCGCCGCCCCGCGAGCGGCCGAGGTCTTCGCCGATGCTGTCGAGGTGGCGCGTGAGGGCGTCGATCTTGGAGTTGATCGTCCACTTCGTGTCCCGCGCGGTGATGCTGTACTGCTGTGCCTGACGCTTCGCCTCGTCGATGTTCATGCCAGCGCCGGTCAGCATGCGCGTGAGAGCCTCGACGCCTGCGTCGAGCATGCGCTTGGTCTCGCCGGGCACGCCGACATTCGCCATCGCCTGCGTGTGGTTCTGCCAGTTGTCGATGCCGACATCGCCGCGCGCGACGCGGGCCTTGAGATCGGACAACGTGCCGATGAAGGAGCGCGCAAGACCGACGCGCGCAACGATCTCGTCGCCGACCTTGGCGGCCTCGCTGCCGGGGATCGGTTCGACACCCTTGCTCTTGTCGTTCGGATCGATCCAGCGGTGGTTCGGCGGCAGCTTGCCAGTGTTCGCCTGCGAGGCGCTGCCTCCGGTATCGATGGGCCCTTCAGGGCCCTGCTTCCTGACGCGCACCAGACGCTCGCTGCCGTCGTCATCCTTGACCGTCTTCACCTCGAAATCGTTCTTCACGTCGCGCATCATGATCTCGGAGCGACCCGTGCGGCTGTTGGTCCGCACCAGATTGTCGCCGACGATCTTGAAGTCGTAGGTGCCGGGATCGAGCTGCTTCTGCACGAGGCCGATGGCGAGCGGTCGCGTCAGCGGATTGCGGGCGAGCGCCGCCAGCTGCTCCGGGCTGACCGCCGGGGCCTGCGGCTGGTCGCTGACGAGCGCGCCGACCGCGCCGTTGCGCACCTCGTTGAAGGCGAGCGCGTTGCTCTGCGGCGCGCCGCGCGACGCCCCCGACGTGATCTCGGGCGGCAGGCCGAGGTTGCGGTTGAAGCGATCCGCGTAGCTCGACACCGACGTGCCGAGGATGTCGCGCGCGTTCGGATTGTTCATGCCGCGCTCGCCAGCGAACCACGCCTTGGCTGCGCCGGTCGGGCCGTACTTATCGACGAGGCGCCCGAACTCGCCCTTGTAGACCGCGTCCTGCGCTTGCGGATTGATCAGAAACTCACGCGGCGTCAGTCGCTGGCCGTAATAGCGCTCCGTCCACTCGGGGACGTTCGCACCCATCACCTGATAGCGGCCGAAGGCGCGGTCACCGGTCTTCGTCTGCGGGCCGACCAGCCGGTAGTTGCCCTGCGGACTGCCGCTCTCGATGGCGGACGTTGCCTGCGCGTAGCGCGCCATGGGATCGCCTGCGAGACCGGGCGAGGCCGCAGGCGCTGCAGGAGCAGGAGTTGCGGGAGCCGCCACGGGCGAAGCCTGCGGAGATGCCTGCGCTACCGGCGCGTCTGCGCCGGGCCACGGCGGCGGCTGGGTGGTCGGCACGGGCGCGGTGCCGCCTCGCAGCGGGTACTGACCCCAATTCTGGGCGCCTGCCTGATCGAACCAGGCGGGCGGCGGGGGCGCCCCGGCGGGCAGTTGCGGGCCCGGCACACCGTTCGCTTCCTGCGGTCGCGGCCGGGGCATCGGGACCGGGCCAGCGAGCGCCTGCGGTGGCGCGGCAGCGGCGGGGGGCGGTGCAGTCGCCGCGCCCGGCGGACTCCCCACGGGCGGCGGCTGAGTCACCTGAGGGCCATTCTGCTGGGGGCCATTCTGCTGACCCGAGCCGTAGAGCTGCGCGATCAGGCGCGCGGCCTCCTCCTCCTCGCGGTTCTTCCGCAGCGTCTCACCGATGCGCGCCAGCGGTGACCAGTCGATCTCGCCGATGAAGGAGCCCGGCATGTCATACCGGACGGGGTTGATCGCCATCGCCGGTCTCCTAGCCGAAGCCGAACATGCCGCCCAACTTGCTCAGGCCCTGCCCGAGCGGCGAGCCTGAGAAGTTGTAGGAGCCGCCAGAGTAGGCACCGCCGCCGCCACCACCGCCGCCGCCTGTGAAGCTGGAGCCGAGGCCCGGCATGCCGAACGCCGCGCCCGCGATGGACAGGCCCGCGCCGAGCAGGTTCTTCGCGCCCGCCGCCTCGCCCGCTGCCTGCTGGTTGTTCGCCGCGACGTTGGTGTTCATGTTGTTGCCGTAGACGTTGGTCTGGTTCTGGCCGTAGGTCTGCGCAAGGTTTGCGAGATTGGTGTAGCCGCCCTGCTGGCCCTGTGCCGCCGCCGCCGTGTACTGGCCGCCCATGCCAGCGGCGCCCTGCAGGCCCGCCATCCACGGCTGATACTGGGTCTCGTAGAGGTTCTTGGTGATCCAGTTGCCGGTGTCGATGTCGGCATTGCCGCTCGCGTACATGCCGCCGATGGCGCGCCTGCGGTCGATGGCATCGAGCGCGGCGTTCTGCGTCAGCTCGTAGCCGGGCGTGGTCTGGAAGACGGACTGCGCGCCCTTCGCGGCGTCGGCGCCGTTGACGCCGAGCGCATTCATCCAGACATCGCCTGCAGCGTTGTATTTGGTGCCGAGCGCGGCGAGTGGGTCGTAAGCCGAGATGCCCTTGTTGATCGCGGCGGTGCCTTCGCCGTAGGTGCTGTTGAGCGCATCAAGCGACGAGGTCTGGTACTGGGCCGCGAGCCGCCGGTTGGCTTCCGCAGCTTCGCGTTCGGCACCACCGCCGAACAGCGTGTCAAAGAAACCAGCCATGTCAGTTTGCTCCAGCCTTGAACTGGCCCTGTGTCGCGTCCCAGATCAGCACCTGATTGTTGGCAATCGAGGTGACGGTCGGCGGCGATGCGGGTGGAGAGGTCGGCCGCGAAAATTCGATGTAGCCGAACAGATTGACGAAGCTCTCGATCACCTTGAGCTTCTCGTACCAAGTCGGGTTCATGGTGCCGTCAGGCAAAAGGATCGGCACGTTCTGCGCGGGCAACGAGAACTTCGTCCTCATCGCAGCTTGTCCCCGAGCATGTCAGCGCCCATGAACGCGAAGTCCACGCCCGCGCTCTCCTCGAACCGCCAGCGCACGCCCTGCACTTCGGCCTGTCCCCAGATCGAGGCGCGCACCCGCCCGTTGGTGATCGCCTGCCGCCCGATCTTGACGTTGCGCGGGTTCGACCAGTTCTGACCGCCGTTGCGGGAGATCGAGATCGCGATCTCGACATTGGTCTCGTCGGGGTCGTGACCGGTCGCGTCGCTCGCGCCCTTGGTCAAATACAGCTCGATGGCGTTGATCCGCACCGCGTTGGGAAACGAACCGAACGGGCCGGTCTCGATCCGCATGCTGATCGGGTTGCCCAGCTCCTTGCGCACCTGCGCGCTGATCTCGCACAAGTTGGCGCCGTCGCTGTCGCCGCACAGCCACTTGTTGAAAGCCTGCACGGGATAGAGGCCGCGCCAATACTGCTGCAGGTACGAGCGCCGCTCGTGCCATGTGTTGAGCGTGGTGTCGAAAATCCAGCACCATGCGGCGCCCTGGACGACGACGAAGCCGTGGCCGCGCGAGTTGAAGACGCCGACGCGAATGTTGCTCTTGACCGGTTCGCGCTCGATCAGCGTGTCGATGTCGGAGTTGGAGATCGGCACGCAGTCGTAACCGTTGAGGCGCGAGACGCGGTAGTCGTCGCCGACGAGGAAGATGCCCTTGCCGAACCCGTCCTCGCTACCAGCAATCGCGGCGGGCCCAACGAGGCCGCGCCCGATGGTCGCGATGTAGGAAAACGGGTAGCCGCTGTCGTTCGCGCCGCCCCACACTTCCAGCGAGGTCGAGCCGCACAACAGCAGCTGACCGTTTGCGAGTGGCACCGGACGATAGAGCGTGTCGGGCTTGCTCTCGGCCGTCGCCGAGTTGAGCACGTTGATGGTGGTGACGTTGACGTTCGAGGTGCGCGTGGTGCCGTTGCCGTAGGTGAAGACGAAGAACCCTTTGTGAAACACCACCGAATTGGGCTGGCCGATATTGACATCGGGATAGGCGACCACCACGCCGCTGCCATTGATCCAGAACGCGCCGTCGCCGGGCGAGACGAACACCACGTCGGGGTTGGCGGCGCTGTTGCGGGCGGCGAAGACGATGCCCGAGCCCGGCATCGTGCCCGGCAGCACCGTCCCCGCGCCACCCGCCGAATTGAACGAATAGACCGACGTGCCGAACACGCCATAGAAGCTGTTGTTGACCAGCACGCCGCCACGGAAGCGGCCACTCGGCGCTGTGCCGAACGCGCTGAGGCCCGGCACCCTGAACCAGCCATACGGCTTGCCAGCGGTCTCGGGCAGCTTCTCCGGGTAGCAGTTGAGCACGCGGCCTCCTGCGGCCTGCGGCTTGAGACCCGGCGCTGTCAGGAGGGGAAACGGGACATCGCTCATCAGAAGTAATTCACCGCCAGCACTTCGTAGGTCGGCGTCTGCGCGATCAGGTAGCGCAGACGCTGCTCGTGCTGCTGCACCGCCATCAGATCGAGCGGCTGGTTCGAGAACTCGGCTGCCGCGTAGATCGCGACGAGGCGCGCCATGGTCTCGAACACGAGGTTGGGGATTTCGTTGCGGTCGAAGATGGCGACGATCTTGTTGATCTCGGCGATCACGTCGTCGATGCAGCGGTCGATGGTCGCGTGCTCGACATCGCCGAGCGCCTCACCCGGAACATACTTGCCGAGGATCGCTGCAGCCTTGTTGATCAGCTCCTCGGAGCTGTGCGTCTCTGCCATCACGTCACCAGCTTGATCGGGATCGAGAACGCCTCGATGGTAGGCACCCTGTAGTCCAGCACAGCGACGGCGAACTCGCGCTGCGCCGGTTGCGGCACGGGGCTTTCGCGCGTGCCCGAGCGGAATTTGACGAAACCAAACGACACTGAGTTTTCGCTGAGCACGACGACGCCGACGCCCGGCTGCACGATGAACGTGACCTCGTGCCCGCTGCTGTCGAACAGGTCGTTGAAGAACGCGCCGTCGCTGGAGACCTGAAACGTCAGCGGCGCGTTCAGCCAGTCGGCGGGCATCGTGATCCGCACGATACGGCCCATGGTGACATCAATCGCGTCGGAGACGCTCTCGCCTGCCGCGATCACCGGCCCGTTGATAACCATGACATTGCCGCTTGGTAGAACCGCCATCCGTCCCTCCCCAATGAAAAGGGCCGCTCAGCGGCGGCCCTTCTTCACCTTCTTCTTCGCGTTCGGCTTAGCGGTGCGCCTTGCCGTGCTCGTCCTTGGCTTCCGTTTTCGGGCCCTCCTTGGGCTCATCACCCTTGGAGACCTCCTTCGGCGGCGTGTAGTCGCTCACGCCCTCGACCTTGAGCATGCCGCCCGCCTTCTCCAGGCGCGCCATCAAGGCGTCCTCGCAGATCACGGTGTCAAGCTTGCCGGTAACGAGCGTGGTGCCGCCGATGTCCAGCGTCTTCGCCTCGCCCTTCGGCGCGGTGTACGTCACAGTTGCTTTCTTCATCGCGTTTCCCTTTACGGTGTGCGTTCCACATGAAACGGAAAAAACGCCGGGCCGAAGCCCGGCGTTCCCTCACTTCATGTAGCCTTCCAGCAGCAGGTTGATCGTCGGTGTCGGGCCGAGACCCGCTGCCGCCACCGTTGAAGTCAACAGGATGTCGGTGTCGTCGGGAAACTCGTAGCCGACCGAACCGGCGACCAGTGCAGGCATCGCGCCGCCCGCCTGTCCAATCGCGTTGGCGGCGAAGAAGCGCGCGTTGTTGCCCGCATCGCCAAGCGCCACCATCAGGGCCGCGCCGGTATCGAGGTCGCCGACCGAGCCGCCGATGGACTGCAGGATGAAACCCTTGGGGACACGGGCGATGGCCGTCTGCGCGTTGAGCGCAACGTCACCGGCAACGAGCGTGATGGTGGGGCCGCCGAACACCTTCTTGGTGCGGGCGAAACCCTGACCGCCAGCCTGCGGCTGACGGTATGCAGTGCGAGGAGCCATGGTCATGATCTCATCGTTCGAGAAAAATCAGCGCGGGCGGGTCCGTCCACGCTGTCGGTGTTGTGGGTCGTGTCAGATCAGGTCGTGGCGACGAAGCCGGTGACCATGCCCCAATCGACAAGATCGCCGACCGTCGCGCCGGACGCCGTGAGCGGTGCCTTGGCGATCTTGCCGACGCCGTACTGCGCCTCGATGCCGAGGCCGGTGACGAAGTCGTAGTCGCCGTCCTCCAGCTGCGTCGGGCGCGGCATCTGGCCGGTCGCATAGGCCAGCGCGGCCTGACCGCACAGGAAGAACGGCTCGACGTTCGCCGACGCGGTGCCGATCAGCCCGAGGTTGAGACGCTGCGTGATCTCGGGAATGTTCTTGTAGAGAACACCGTCGAACAGCAGCGCGCCGCCCGTGAAGATCGGGTTGGTGCTGGTAGGGTTGCCCTCACGCGCACGCGCGTCGCGGTTGGCCTGGTACATGACGGGATCGTTCTGCAGGCTGCGGAACGCACCGTCGCCGAGGAAGCAGACGTACATTTCCTCGTCCAGCTCCTCGATCTCCCACGGCGTGATCTTGGGGCGTCCGTTGTAGACGCCCGGATTGGCCGAGGAGACGCCCGACTGCTTCGCCTTCTGCTTGGCAAGCGAGCCCACAGCCGCCGTCATGATGTCGGCGGTGGTGTCGAGCAGCAGCGCCGCCGCCGCGAAGGTGGATGGCACCGCCGAGGCGGCCACCGTGCCGAACTGAACGCGGTCGAGGTTCGCGTTCATCCAGCTGTCCTTCTGGCCTGCGGTCGCAGCCGACCACTTGATCCCGTTGACGCGGTTGCCGGGAACGCCGAAGCGGTTCGCCTGCACGGCAGAGGTCGGGATCGAGAGCAGCGCGTCCGTGATGTCATCACGAACGACACGGCGTGCCCAGCCGCGCAGGAGATCGCGCGCGGTCGAGCGGACGTTGAACGAGGACTCCTTGTTCGACGCGCGGTTGTTGGCGACCGCGTTGCGGGCCCAGTCCGCCCACAGCGGGAAGCCGTAGCTGTCGAGCATTTCCTCGTTGCCGCGCAGCGTGCCAGCGCCGACACCGTCACCTGACATCTGGTTGACGAGCGGGACGTTGACCTGCTTGCCATCGCTTTCGAGATCGGCAAGGCGCACGATGACGTTCGTGGAACTGTCGCCCATGAACGGATCGAAGCGCGAGCGCCGCAGGAAGTCCGAGATCACCTGACGGCGAAACTTGATGACCTCGTTATTTACGTGGTTGGACGTAAGCATAGCCGCTCACCATTGGGTGATGCGCGGCGCGTCGTTTCAGCGCCGCTTTGCCTGAGTTGCGGCCCGGAACAGTTCAGCGTCGGAGGGTTCGACGGTTTGTGCGTCACCTCCACCGGCACCGATGTTGCCGAGCGATGGAGAGGCGACCGCAGGCTTGACTGGGCGAGCGACGTGTTGACCTGTCGCTGCCGCTTGACCTTTCGCAGCTTCAATGACGCGAGCCCGGTACTCGGGATCGGCCAGTGCTTCTTCGAGAATGCGCTTCCTGTACCCGTCGAGATCACCACCGATGTTGCGCAGCGTCTCGCCGTCCTGATGCCACTTGACGATGACACCGTAGGGATCGTGCGAACCCATTGCGCGCTGGTAGGTGCTCCACGCGTGCGGATCACCGCGCTGCATGCCCTGTTCAAGAGCCTGCCGTGCGGAGCCCACCTTCTCCTCGCCATGCCGCTGCAGGGCGAAGTCCAGAGACATCGCTTCGCGCTGCATCTGGAATTGCGTGTGGATGTTTTCGAGGTACGGCTTCAGCTCCTGCTGCACGAACCCCGAGGGGTTCTCGAACAGGTCGATGCCTTTGGGCTGCTCGCGCTGCTGCTGTGGCGGCGCTTGCCGCGCCAGCAGCTGCATCTGCGCCCGCAGATCGTCGCGTTCACGTTCGGCCCTGCGCCGCGCCTCAGCCTCCTCGCGCAAGCGACCCGGCGGAACGGGCGCGTTGTCGTCGGTCTTGGCTTCAGGCTTCAGTTCGGGCTTCGGTTCGGTCTTGCCGTCCGGTGCCAGGGCGGCCGGTTTGTCCGGCTCCTTCACGGGTGGCGGGTTCTCGAACTTGTCGAGCGTTTCGGCTTCGACAGCCGCATTGAACAAAGCATTCTCGTCGAGCGCGTCAGCGCCCTGCGTTACGTCAGTCATTGCCTTGTGGTCTCCCCGGAATGTCGTTTCCGGCAAACGTGGCCCGGCTATCGCGACGAGCGGCGTGGCGAGACATCCCTCTCGCTGGGTGATGCGATCTCGCTCGCATCAGGCGTGTGCGTGATTTCGTTCACGCGGACGAAGGATGTTGCGGGCGCGGGGACAGGCCGCGCCCGCCCGTCACCGGCCTGCCGCATAACGACGGGCTACGCGATGACGGTTTTCTATTTCTGTGCGGTCTGACGACGCGCGGCAGCGAAGCGCGCGACGCGCTCGCGGCTGTCGCGATCTTCAGCGCGGTGGAAGTCATCCACGCGCCGGTCGAGATTGCGGTGATAGGTCTCGATGCCACGGCTGGCGATCTGCTCGATGGACTGCGAGAAGCGATCAGCATGACGCTGCGCGTGGTCGGCGAGCAGCTGCAGCGGCGTGACGCGGTCCTTGTTGCGCAACGCTTCGGCCGAGGCGCGCTTGTGCTCCGCGGTCGCCTGCGTCTCCGCGATGTTGGCGAGCTGCTCCGCGTAGTCGAGCGGCGTCTTCGGTTCGGGACCGTCCGGCATGCCTTCGGTGCGCGCCTTGGCGATGTTGAGGAAGCCTGCGGTCTGCGCCTTGCCTGCGTCGGCCTGCGCCTTGCCAGCCTGCGCGTTGGCGAGAGCAGCTTCGGCCATGGTCTTCTGGATGATGGCGTTCTGCGCTGCCTGCTTCGCAGGGTCGGGCTGCGCCAGCATGCCGAGCAGCTTCTTCTTCTCGGACGGCGGCAGGTTCGACGCCTCGATGATGAGCTGCGGCGGCACCGGCACGTTGTTCTGGTTCAGCGACATCAAGAGATCGAAGATGTCGCCCATCACCGTCTCGGTGTCCGGGCCCTCATCGACCTTGATCTCGACATCGATGTTGCCGAGCACGTTGACCAGCATCGGGCGGCCATACGGGTCCAGCTCGACGCCGTTGATCTGCATGAACTGCGCGACGTTCTGGTCGCCGGTCACGCGCAGGAAACGCTCGCCAGTCCAGTAATGCTGCGCGGCGACCCAGCAGGCGCGGTAGCGCTCCAGCTTCCACATGCGGAAATTCTTCAGGAACGGCCCCAGCTCCGCGAGCCCGGCCTGCTGCAGCATGTTCGCCGCGCGACCGGAGACATTCTGGCCAAATTCCTGGATCAGCTGCTGGTTCGGGCCGAAGCTGTCGATCTCGGTTTTTGCGTCTTCGTAGTATTTGGTCTGCTGCAGGAACTCCTGCTCCGGCTGCAGCACCTCCAGCGCCTTCGGGTCTCCGGTGTAGACCAGCACGCCGTCAGGCCGCGCAGCCTCGCGCCGCGTCACCTCGATGTCGTCAACGGCCCCCTGCGCGATCTTGAGCTGCCGCGTGTTCATGATGTGGATCGCCTTGGAGCGGTGCTGGTTCAGCCCGTCCTGCGGTCCCTTGAGGCGGCGCACGAAGCCGTAGTGATCACCGTCGATGTCGATCATGTTGGCGAACGCGTGATACTTGGAGATCGACAGGCCGCGTTCGTTGAAGAACTGGCTCTCGCCGCTCATGATCTCGACGTTGCCCGTGTGCAGGCACCAGCGCCACTGATCGCCGCGCTTGTACCAGTGGTCGATCAGGCGCACGCGGCGGCGGCTATCGACCCAGAGGCTCTCGCGGTCGGTATCGAACGCGGTCCAGTAGCCGCCGTCGCTGTCGAGATGCTCCTTGACGAGCTCCGACGCGCCGTCGGCGAGCGCGTCCAGCTCGTCGATGTCCGCCGATTTGTAGACGCCGTGAAAGCGGTTGTCGCCGAAGTTGGAGCGCAAGCTGCGCGGGTCGTAGAAGAACGTGCGCGGGTCCACATAGACAAAGCGCAGATCGGGGTCGCCCTTGTCTCCGGGCACCAGCATCAGCTCATCGATGCCGATGCCATGCACCAGCGCGTCGCGGCAGCATTCCACTTCAAGGTCTTCGGCGAACGAGGCGTCGTTGATGGTGCGGATCACCTGCGTCGCGACCTCAGCCCCCTGCTCGCCGTTCGGCGTGTTCGGATAGCACTTCGGGTCGGTGCGCAGGCGGCGGATGGTGCCCGACAGGCTGTCGATCTTGCGCCCGGTGCGGTCGAAAGTGATCGGCGGCTGGTGCCGCTTGCGCAGCACCTTGAGCTGCTCTGGCGTCCACTGATCGACGTGATAGTAGCGCCACGACTGCCGCTGCTCCTCGATCTCGCGCGATTTCGCCGAGCAGTAGTCCTCGAACTCACGACGGCGGATGATCAGTTTCGAGGTGGCTGTGTCGCTGGGACTCTCGTAGCTCGCGTAGTTTGCGACAGCCGTGTCGAGATTGATCATAGCGTCATGGCATCCACATTGTTGTTGCGTTTCACCGAGCGGTAGCCGTCATCCGGCAGCTTGACGGTCGGCGCTGCGCCGACGCGGCCCTTCACCATCTTGTCGAGCAGCTGGCCGACGAGGCCGAGCGCGTCGCCCTGGTCGTCGTGCTTGCCAACCCACAGGTTGAGAACTTTCGCGAAGAAGTCCGCCGCCCACGGCGCGTTCTTCGGATAGAAGATGCCGTCGAGCGCGAGCCGCCCTTGGATCGAGCGCGCGCGCACCGCCTTGTCGCCGCGCGTCGGAAACTGCTCACGATTGACCCACACGCGGCGGTCGCGCATGCGACGCTCAAGGAACGGCCCGACCGAAGCCTTGATCTGGCCGGTCTCCTCAGCCCATGCGAGCGGCCTGTACTTCTCGACCAGATCGCAGAACGCATCGATCCAGACATCGGTCGTCCTCTGACCGCGCCAGATGTCGAGCAGATAGAGATTGTTCAGGTGATCGACGCCGATCACCACATGCACGGTGAAGTCGCCGCCGTTGTCGGTCACCGCGTAGTCGCTCGCGCCGTAGCAGCGCATCAAGGTATGCGATGGCGCGATGTCGAGCGGCTTGAACCACTGGGTCTTGAAGAAGTCGCCCTCGTCGGGAGCCGGCGCCTGCTGGTACAGCGCCGACCACACGCGCGGCGGCGTCGTCTCCTTCAGCTCTCGCAGCTGCTCGCCGTAGCCGTAGGCATCGTCGCCCCACAGGAACTCGCCGGGCGCGCGGCCGAGCTGGTCGTTCGCCTTCGCCTCAGCGGGCAGCGAGATCACTTCCCACGGCTGATGGTTGAGGCAGCGGCCCGCGAGATCGTCCTCGTGCCAGCGCGTCTGGATCAGCAGCTGACGCGCGCCGGGGATCAGGCGGGGCCGGAAGTCGTAGAGGTACCACTCCCAGAGCCGCTCGCGGATCGCCTCGCTGTCGGCGTCCTCTCTGCTGCGCAAGGGATCATCGATCACGCCGAACAGCGCGCGGAAACCGGCGATGCCGATGCGCGCGCCTGCCGCGAGATACTCGCCGCCTTCCTTGATCGCCCAGCGGCCCGCCGCCTGGTTCTGGTCATCGGGCGTGATGCCGAGGATCGAGGAGTGCTCCGCGATCAGGTTGCGGACGCGACGCCCCCAGCGCTCTGCCAGCTCCGTGGTGTGCGAGGCGGCGAGAAACTGCGCCTTCGGAAACTGCGACATCGCCCACGGCGGAAACAGCACCGAGGCGTAGGTGGATTTCGCGGAGCCCGGCGGCATGAACACCGCGAGGCGCGGGATGTCACCCCGCGCAAGGGCCTCCAGCTTTTCGATCAGCAGCAGATGGTGACGGGCTGGCGTGTAGCCGTTTGCGATGCACCACTCCGCGAGGGACGCGCGGAGCAGTTTTCGCCGGAGGATTTCCCCTGCGGCGTCTTCCGCCGAGATCATGATTGCTGAAGAAGCGGCCCATCAGATCGAAGGCCGCCCTGATTTCCTGCTCGTTCGTCACGCCATCATGAACGTGGGATACAAAATGTGGCATCCCGATCAAGCGCCCCAGCCGCTCGGCCGACATCCCGGTGATGTCAGTGAACGCATCGACCACTGACATAAGCGCAAAGTGGTGCCGCTCTTTTTCTTGTGACATTGCGGGCTCCCCTCCCAAGGGAGAACCATCAAACGCCAAACATTACAAACTCGCAACAATTACGATACGACCGGTGCAGAAGTCGCATGGACCGCATCGCGGCTTGACAGGCGCAAAAAGTGCGAGGGCGATCAGGGGTAGTTGCGCGAATTTTTCACTCGCTCCCGTCGTGGTTTGTGCGCTATCATCGCGCCATGAGACCGATCCCGCCCAACACCGCCACCATCGAGGTGGATTGCCTGCGCCTCGTTGACGAGGCGTGTCACGTCTGCGCGCTCGACGCCGATGGCGAGATGCTCAGCCTGCTCGAAAGCATCGAGGGCGAGGACGCCGCCGACAAGGCGCATGAGCTGGCCGAGCGCCTGTCGCGCGAGACCAGCCTGCCGATCAAGGTTCGGCACGACCGCGATTGATGTAATCCATCACCGTGTCCAGCCAGCGCTGGTTCGTTTCCTGATAGACCGGGGCGGTGCCCCGCTCCAGCAGGTAGTTAAACTGCTGCGGCTTGTAGCCCTGCTCCGCATAGGCTGCAGCGATGTCGGGGAACATCACCTCCTTCGGGATCGACTGGCCGAAGCCGCCGACATAGTCACCGTGGATGCCAGTCGAATACGTGCGATGCGGCGACGCCGAGGTCACCGGGTCGAGCCGCGAGATCGACAGGCCCGACGCCATCGACGGCGTGTTGAGCAGGCGCGGATCAGTAACTGCGAAGCGGGCCTCCGCAACGTCGGGGAAGCCCTCCTTTGCGAAGCGCGCCTTGTCCATTTCCTTGGCGAACTTCGCGCGGATGACGCCGGGCGCGTTGATCAGATAATCGCGCAGATCGGGCGACGTGACACCCGGCCAGCTCTCTGCTGCCGGGAAGTCCTTGCCGCGCGGCGCGCGCATCAGCGCATCGAACTCGGCCGCGCCCTTGCCGGTGACCGGCGCGTGCTTCAGCATTTCGCTGAGCGCGTCGCTCATGTGGTGCGAGAAGTCCACCGCGCGCTCGCCCATCGCCGTGTAAGGCGCGTAGACGTTGCCGTACTCGTCCTGCAGCCTGCGCACGCGGTTCGCCATGGTGGTCATGCGGCCCTTTTCGGAGGCCCAGGCGTGCGGGCCTTCGGCTGACATGAAGCCGTGGCCGCCCTGCAGATCGACCGGGTTGCTGATTGGCACATCACCGATCCTGCTGACCTGACCACCAATCGCCGCACGGTCGCCGAGCGCTGGCAGCAGCACGTTGCCCTGCAGCTGCTCTGGCGAGATCACGCGCTCTGTCGAGGCGCGCGGATTGACGATGGTGCGCTCCATCTCGGCGAGCGGCTTGCGCAGCTTCACCTCCGAGAGCCCGTGCCACATGGCAGGATCGCGCACGGCACCGGCACCGAGCACGGTCTCGCCTGCGGCGCGCGGCACACCGGCAAACGCACCCGCGCCCGTGGGCAGCATGGCAGCCTCGACGAACGGGGCCGGATCGTACTGCCCGGTCTCCATGTAGCGCTGGTTCGCGTCCATGGCGCGCATCGGCAGCGTGCCGAGATCGGCCAGCCCCGAGACGATCTTGACCGCCGTCTTTGCTGGCGCGGTCGCCAGCGCGAGCAGCTTGTCGGAAATGCTGGGCGTGCGCTTCAGCTCGCCGAGCGGCCTGAACTCGCCGTATCGGTCGCGGAGGAGGTCTGCGGCGCTTTTGTAGTCGCGCCTTGGCTCCTCGTCCGCCATCGCTGCGTTACCTCTGCCCTCGTGCGCTCATCTTTCAGATCAATCACCGTGACGCCCGCAGCGCGGGCCTGCCTGCACATATCGGCGGTGCCGTCGCCGCCAGGAAACGCGATCACGAGCTGCGGCTTGCCCTCGGCCAGCATCTGCTTGTTGCGGATGGGCCCGGCGCTGTTGCCGTGCAGCCGCCAGTGCGCCGGAAACATCTCGACCGGCACCTTGTGCTCGCCCGCCCAGCGATGCGCGCAGGTGTCCGCGCCCCTCGCCCTGCCATGGATCAGCAGCGTGAAGCGGTGGAGGTCGTGCAGCATGTCGAGATACTTCTTGACCGCCGCGTAGTTTTCGAAGGTGCGCCCGCCGCAAACGATGACGTTCATTGCGCCCGCTCCACCTTGATCACGCCACGTCGGCGCAGAGCGGCTGCGGTGCGGCTGCGCAAGGAGTGCTCGAAGCCGCGCCTGTCGCCGCGCATCAGCTTGGCGAACAGCAGGTCGATCACTTTCTGCTCCTGCGCAGAGCGATATTTGCGCAAGTCGCACACGAGACGCAGGTCGCGGTCGTGCGCGGACTCGGTCATGACGGCAGCTCGCGCGCGATGGCGTCGGCGAGCGCGTGGACATCGATGATGCCGATCACATCGAACTTGTCGGGCGTCTCGACCGGCACGAGAGAGACCTTGCGGTCGCGCTGCTGGCGCTTCAGCTCGTCGCGGATGATGTCGATGAGATCGTCACGGCTCACGACAGCCTCTTGCGCGCGTCGATGATCGAGACGTTCTGCGCGAGCAGCTTGAAGGTCTGGATTGCGCCCGCGCTGTTGGCGAGCGCGCGCCAATCGACAGGCAGCTGATCGCTCAGAAACCGCGCGACGTGCGGCGAGAGCTTGTCGATGTCATGCTTGCGCAGAAAATTCTTGACCGCCTCGACGCTGTCGATGTTCGGACGGAGCGCGGACGGGTTGAGCTGGAAGATCACCTGCTCCAGCACCGCGACGCGGGCCTCGAGCCGGGCGATCTGGGCGTTGGTCTGGCTGCGGTCAGTCATCACCCAATGCCCTCCGCGCGATTTCTCCGACCGACGTGATGACGTGGCGCATGCAATGCGCTGAGATGCTGTCGAGGCTGATGCCTGCAGCTTCCAGCGCGGCGCGCGCCTTCTTCAGATCGGGTTCGGGGAAAACAGAGAGGGGATAGGCTTCAGACCACTGCACAATCGACTGCAGTCCGTCTTCCATCGCTTCGCAACGCTCGCACATCATCGTCTGTCCTCGATGATTGGAGCCGGGTCAGTGCAGATTGGGCTGGGGGGCTGAGGCTGCACTGCCCGACAAGGCCCCGATGACACCGCTTCAGGGGCGGCCAGAAGCGGTATGTCGGGGCTTGCCGAAAACTACGCACAATTCGCCCCTGTCGTAAAGAGTTCGACTTAGCGATTTTGGGCCGGATGCTCAGAAATCTCGCGCACGCGCCAACTCTTACGAGCGCAGTATGCGCGTAGCTCGTTATCCGTCTTCCCGATTGCCCACTTGAGGATCGGCGCGGCCTCCGTGACCTTGCCGTCCTCGACGATGAGCCCGGCACAGAAGTGCGGCGCGGTGATCTGGAGCATAGGGGGCATGGGGGCATAGGGGGCATGGGGGCATAGGGGGCATCGGAAGCGAAAAATATCTGTGACCGGGCCGCAGGCCCTACCCGACTCATGGCCAGCTACGTCCGCGACTGGAGAGGACCATGGGCAGACCACGAAAAGAACGGCTCATCAACTACGCGCCGCGCGGGATGCGGGCGCCAACAGCGGCCCGCTATCTTGATATGTCGGAGAGTTCGTTCCTGCGGCTCGTCAGTGAAGGCCGCTTTCCATCGGGGATCAAGATCGACGGCATGGTGGTCTGGGATCGCTACGACCTCGACATCGCGTTCGAGAACATCAAGACACGGAAGCGAAACACCTTCGCCGTGGCGTTGGGGCTTGAACCCGACGACGGCCCGTTGCCGAGCGTCGTTGAGCTGCAGGAACAGGCGAAGCGGCAAAGGCAGGCGCAGCGCGACCGCGACGAAGCGGCCCGCGAATTAAAGCGGGAAATCAAGCGGCATCGCGAGGAGCGCAGAAAGCCCGTCGGTAAAAAGAGGGGCGCGCCAGGAACAGTCAAATAGGCCACGGGGCGAAGGCAAAGGCGGGGAAAACCCGCCACTTAGCTCGACCACTTTGAGGGGAGCTGCTAGCTTTTACGCAACTGGGGGAAGTGGAAATGGACTTGAGTTTTTGGCTGGGGATTTTGTGTGCGGCGGTGGTCGGCATACCCTTCTCGATAGCAGCCAATCTATGGACTGACCCGGTTCGCGGGTATTTGGGCAACCGGCAAGTTGCGAAGTTGAACCAGACGCGGGACCGAGAGCTTCGGCGGTACTGGTACGTTCGACACATCATGGCAGGCAGCGGACAAGTCCTCGCCGATCTCCAATTTCGGCAATCGTATGCCATTCACGGCGCAGTGTTCGCCGGTCTCTACTACATGATGATGCTCTCCATTGGCTTCTTCGCCTACGTCGGCCAAAAGACCGAAGTGTTGCACAGCAGAACCGCAGCGGTGGTGTTCATCATCTGCACGATAGGGGCCGCAGCACTCGCTGCGACCAGCATGCTGCAAATGTTCAACGTGCTGCGCATTATGCGCCGCGTGCGGAATTTTACCGCTTACGAGCAATCCATAATCGAGAAGTGGGGCGAACCGGTCCCCGAGGATCAGTAGTCCGGCTTATTCCAGCGGTACGATGGCGAAGCCCTTGGTCTGGCCGACGCTGCGCAGCGCGCCGCGCGCCTCGTCATAGGCTCCGGCGAGCAGCGCGGCCTCATCTGCCGTGAGCTGCTTGCCGATCTTGGCGTTGCGGACGCCGTGCTTCCTGCGCAGCTCGTCTAGCAGCGCCTTGGCTTCTGCCCGCGTGCCCTTGAAAACAAAACTCAGCCTGAAGAACTCAGCCATGGTTGCGTCTCCGATAGTCGCGCATGTAGGCGGCGCGGTCCCGCTTCGGTTTTGTCATGCTGGCGGACGCCCTCCCGGCACCAGCACACTCAGCTGCCGGGCTGGCGTCCTGCCCGCGCGTCTCCAAGTCAGCGACCTGTCGGTCGAGCCGCTCCAACTCGCAACAGGCGTTCAGCACATCTGGCTGGCGGCTGAAGGTCCGTCGAAGCCTGGCAATCAGCAAGACAGTCTGGATGTCCATGGGCTGGTTACACTGGTTACGATTTGCTGGTTACAGCGTAACCATGTCGAAGGTGCGGCGGCCACCGGGGAAAGGCACCCGGTGCCGCCGCTGCGGGTGTTGTTCGTCCGACTGGGACACCGCCCGCTGGTCCCGTGGGGCCGAGGCCCCCTGCACACGCCCACGGCGTGACTGCGAATTCTGGAGGTGGCGGTGACATGGAGGGGGGTGTTGAAATAAGCATGCTTGCTAGGGAACTTTTCCTCCCTCGGGTGACGCGGTTGCCAGGATCGCTGCTGCCATTGCGCGAACTTTTCCCGATTTGACTTAGCGCAAAGCGAACCTCCGCGCTGGGAGTAGCGTTATCAACGTACCGAGCGACATCGAGTTAGGTTGTTACGGTCACGAGCACCCGCCTGCTAGGTAGGCCCCTCGCTGCTCAGCGCCCCTTTAGATGTTCGTTTGGGCTCGGATCGGTAAGCTCTGATGTCGGTCGATGCGGACAATCTTGAATCACTTGTGCGCTACGCTTTGCTGACGACGCGGGCCACAGCCGCTTGTCCGTTCCACCCGGATGTAATTGTTCGAGTCGGCGACTCTAACGCCGAGACTCACGCATATAATCGGGCGAAAGCCATAAGCAGAACCGACGGTACGTGCTGGGATCATGACGACCTGATCGAGGAGATCGCATGCCAACTTGGGCGGGCAGCCGACGGCGCCTGCCCCCGATGCGAACCGGTCCGTAATTGAGGATCGGCGAAACTCGATGACCAATCGGTGATCTTCTTGAGTAGGCGCTAGACGGTTTTTTAGTTGAGGGTGATGTGGAGAGGCATGTCAATAAAAGCATGCTTCCCTGACCAGATTTTTCCTCCCCCGGTCCCCCTGGCAGAGGGGCACGGCCCCCTCCCTCTTGGGATCACTCACCTATTTCGATGCGTTCGCATGTGTCGTACCTGATGCGAGCTGGTCACGTCACCGGGACGCAACCACACTACGTCACAGCCCCGAGGCGGCTGCAACACTGAAACGTCCGTTTCACTGTGTCGGTTCGTCGGCAGTTCGGGTGTATTCCCCATCGATCACAGTGCCATGCGCCCCCGCCTTCTGGCTTGCGATGGCGTAGAGCTCGGCATCGGTGAGGGTTTCGACCTTCAGCCTGTGCCCATGCTCGACCGAGCGCACGTCGCGCCACTCCTCAGGGTCTGCGTTCTTCAGTGCGAACACGGCAGCGCTGGTCTCCGCGCCCTTGCGCGCCCGCAACAGCTTGCGCTCCAGGAACAGCACCCGAGCAGGCCGCGCGCGAGACACCGCGTCGGAGAAGTCGCTGTGCTCCCTGATCCACCTGTACACCGTGTCCCGGCTCACCCCGATCAGCCCGGCGAAGGCGGTGAGGCTGATGCCCTCGTTGTTCGTCGCATCGATCAGCATGTCACCGTATTCCGGTCGGTAGCCACTCGGCCTGCCGAAGGTCTGGTCGCCCCTGTAGTGGGCTGGGAGCGTGGTCTGCTTGAAGGGTGCCATGGTGTTCCGAAGGTCATCCTGCAGCACTGTTGCGACGATCAGGGCCGTCCGCCGCCCGGACCGCCACGAAGCGGCCCGCGAAACCGGGCACTTTCTGCGTAACGCCTACGCCGATATTCCAGCGGCCGTCGAGGCCATCCGTGCATACCTGCGGCAGTGCCCTGCATTAGCCTTTGAGGTGCTCAAATGATCTGCGACGCAAAGTGGCTCGGATCGGTTCGTCGAGATATCGCTTAACAAGAAAGCTAAAAGCGATTGCAACTAGCGTCATGGTTGGTACCGCTAGCGCTGCATGATTCTGCGCAACCCAACCTGCCGAAGTTCCGCCGAACAATAGCATGAGTAGAACGTAGTGGGTCATATAAAGCGGATATGAAAGATCTCCGATAAACTCGCTAAAACGGTTGATCGACGGACTCCCGATTGCATTAGCGCCCAGCCAAACAAGGAGCGGATATACGATTGTGACGATCAGGAAATCGTAGGGCTTCCAAAGGAAGGGCCAAAAGAAGGTCGCAAGCAGAATAAGTGGAAGGTAATATGCTGCCCGTGGCAACAGCGGTTGCCTGCCAATACGGTAAGCAACAACGCCCGCGATAAATGAAAAACCTACCCGTACAAAGCCAATCCAGAAGGTTCTGCGGTCGAAACCGCCGTTTAGGCTTCCGAAATCGTAGCACGTGTATGCCGTTGCAACCGCGGCGAAGGCGAGCATCGCTAGCAACCATCGAAGCGATAGTTGGCGCAGAAAAAGAGCAAACGTTAGGTTCGCCACATACTCGCAAAGCAATGACCAGGCGGGAGCGACTAAAGGAAAAATAGGAAAGCTGGGATCGCTGTGAAATAAGTGCGGCAATAGAAGTGCGCTGCAGGTGAGGAGAATAAAAAACTCCGTGACACTAAAATTGAATAATGCGGCAGCCACAGGCGCGTAGAATCGTCCGATTACAACCACAACGAAGCCCAACAAGGTGCCAATTACGACCAGCGGATGCAGTCGTATAAGACGCCGTTTAATAAGTTCTGTGGGTGACAATTCTACGCGAAAAGGGTCGTAGGCAAATGCCATTACATACCCTGACAAGCAAAAGAAAAAATCCACAGCGAGATAACCGCGAGGAATCCAGTTCTGAGGACCGAACTGAAAGGGTTCATAAAAATGTAAAAAGACGACGCAGATGGCAGCAATTCCCCGCATGCCGTCAAGAATGCTCAGTCGCGCGACCTCTTTGGCAGCCAGCGACCCGGGGTCTTCGGGAAAGGCGTTGGGGGGCGGTAAATTCGGGAGGTCGTAGCTGGATTTGAGCATCGCGTTTGACATGTAAGATTCTGCGATTCTATTAACGCATCTGTCGCATTTTCTTTGCATATAATTGCGTATACTAGCGTATACTTGCATATACCGTGTGCCGGTACACGGTCTGAGCACCGTCAACTGCTAGCCCGTCCTATTCGCGAGAGTGCGTTTTTTAGCTAGCGCTTGCCAGGCCAGGAAGCATCCTTTCCTCATTAACTTGACAGCATAGGAAGTTACTTCCTATAAGAAGGCTCCACCTGAGGAGCCCCATGAAGACCGCCGTCGCCTACATCCGCGTCTCGACCCAGAAACAGGGCCGCTCCGGTCTCGGCCTAGCCCGTCTTATTCGCGAGAGGGCGCCTGAGAGGCTGGCGAGCGTGGTGTAAAGCGCTGATGCGGCGTAGGATTCGGTTGCGAAGCCACCCCATCACCTTCAACCGCGAACGCCACGCCCGCCATGACCGATGATACGATTTCAGACCACTATCGAGAAGCAAGAATTCAACACAAATAAAACCTCTGCCTCGCGCTCGATCTCTTCATGCTTGATAGTCTCGTTTCGGAGGCTGATCACCTACCGCGTCTAATAGGCCGCTCGCGCCGGTTTCTTTGGACGCGGCACGACCGCGACTCCACGTTTCGGCACAGAAATGATCGGGAGTCACTCAATCTTTCTTCAACTTAACCCGTCTTATTCGTAAGAGTGCGCCTGAGGGGTAAAGCGCTGATGCGGCGTAGGATTCGGTTGCGAAGCCAACCCCATCACCTCCAACCGCGAACGCCACGCCCGCCATGACCGACGATACGATTCCGCCCTTCTCGTTTCCAGCCGTTCACGCCAAGAAAGTCACAGCTGCCTTCGATGGTGGGCGCCTAACCTCGAACGGGGGCGTGATGCTTCTGGCGATGGCCGAGCGGCGTCTCGGTTTGGCCAACAATCTGGCCCGGGTGTTCCCGGATCGGCGCGATCCGACGCGGGTCGTGCACAGCCTGGTCGATATGCTCCGCGCTCGCATGTTCGCGATCTGCTGCGGCTACGAGGACGCCGACGACCTCGATCATCTGAGGTCCGATCCGGCATTCAAACTGGCCTGCGGACGGCTGCCGGACACGGGCCGGGATTTGTGTTCCCAGCCGACGCTGTCGCGGCTGGAGAATGCTCCGCGCCTGCGCGACGTGATCCGGCTGACCTACATTTTGGTCGACGCATGGATGGATAGCTACCCCCACGAGCCGGCATCCGTCACGCTCGACATCGATGATACCTGCGACGTCGTCCACGGCCATCAGCAGCTCTCGCTGTTCAACGCTCATTATGACGAACGCTGCTTCCTGCCGATCCACGTCTACGACACGGAGAAGAGCCGGCCCGTGGCCGTCGTGCTGCGGCCCGGCAAGACGCCGGGCGGCGTCGAGGTGCGTGCCCATCTGCGCCGCCTGGTACGGCATATCCGGACGCGATGGCACAACACGCAAATTACGTTCCGTGGCGACGGGCACTATGCCCGGCCGGAGGCCATGGCGTGGTGCGAGACCAACGGCATCGACTACATCTTCGGTCTGTCCGGCACCAAGCCTCTCGCCAGAAAAGTCGACGAGGTCGCCGACGACATCCGCACGCGACGCGCCATCGAGAACCTGCCGGTTCTGCGTGGCTATACCGAGACGCGCCACAAGGCAAAGTCCTGGGATCGCGAACGGCGCACTGTCGCCCGTATTGAGGCGACGATGCTCGGCCTCGACATCCGCTTCGTCGTCACCAGCCTCGATGTCGGCTCGGCCGAGTGGATCTACGACAGCCTGTATTGCGCGCGCGGCCAAGCCGAGAATCTGATCAAGCTGCATAAGACGCAGCTCGCCTCCGATCGCACCAGCTGCCGTTCGGCGCTCGCCAACCAGGTCCGTCTCGTGCTCCATACGGCCGCTTATTGGCTGATGCTGACCGTGCGCGACGCCATTCCCAAAGCCCGGGAATTGGCCGCTGCCGAGTTCGCGACGCTGCGTCTTCGGCTCTTGAAAATCGCCGCCCGTGTCGTCGAGACCACGAGCCGCATTCGCCTTGCGTTTGCCGCGGCATGTCCCGAAGCCGACCTGATCTGCGGCTTGCCCGGCGCGCTGCTGCCGCTCGGTCCTTGACCGGCGGGGCGTCCGCCCCCGTTCGCCCAACCCATCCCTCAAGCGCGTTGCAAAGTACCGGTCGTCAGGCGGCGAAAAGCCGAAGGCAATCCTGTGCGCCTCGTCAGACAAGATGTGCGGCCGCATCAATCGGGCCCAAAAGCCGCACTCTCACGAATAGGACGGGCTAGAGGCCCAGCAAGCCGCCATCGCCGCGTTCGCCGCCGCCGAGGGTTACGAGGTCGTCGAGACCTTCGTCGAGATCGAGACCGGCAAGGGCAGCGATGCACTTGAGACCCGCCCGCAGCTCGCCGCCGCCGTCGCCCGTGCCACCAAGGCGAAGGGCACCGTGATCGTCGCCAAGCTGGACCGCCTCACCCGCGACGTTCACTTCGGCTCCGGCCTGATGGCGCGCAAGATCGCCTTCAAGGTCGCCGAGATGCCGCACGCCGACAATTTCCAGCTCCACCTGTTTCTGGCGCTGGCCGAGCAGGAGCGCGAGATGATCTCGACCCGCACCAAGGCCGCCCTCGCCGCCTGCAAGGCGCGCGGCGTCAAGCTGGGCGCGCCCAAGGCTGGCCTGAACAAGGCTGCTGCCGCCGCCGCGTTCGCCGAGAGCCTGCGCGAGATCGTCGAGCCAGTCATGTGCCAGTCGTCGCGCCAGATCGCGGCGCACCTCAATGCGCGCGGCATCACCACGGCCGAAGGGTCGTCGTGGCAGTCCGCGCAAGTCATCCGCCTGATCGGCCGCCTGCAGCCGAAAGAGCAGCTCGATGTCGCCGCGTAAGATCCCCCTCAACGGCCCCATGACCGGCGCAGAGCTGGACGCCGCGCTCCTCAAGATTTTCGGCGAGAACCGGCAGTCTGCATTCGCGCGTGCCATCGCGTCCACGCCGCGCACGGTGCGCTCGTGGATCGCCGAGACCTACGGCCTCGTGCCCACGCACATCGCCATTCTCGTGCGCCTGATGCTGCAGGCGAAGGTGACACCCGAACAACTCCCCGAGATCGAGCGTTAATCCAATCAAGGCTATAGGCATGACCGACGACACCAAGAAGAAAATTCCCCTCGCAACCGTCTCCTCGCGCGGCCTGCGCGCTGGCTTCGGTCACGCTCGCCCCGGCGATCCGAGTGCTACCCAGACGCAAGAGCAGATCGCGGAGCATTATCGGAACGCCAATGAGGGCGACGTTGCGGTGATCCGCGAAACCTACGCGACGCGCCTATGGTTCATCGTCACCAAGATCACTGGCACAAACCCCAAGGCCGGGCGCGTCTATCTGGAGCATGCGCCCAGTTCCGGCTACGGCGGTCGCGCTTTCTACATGAAGAGTGGCCGGAACTGCTTCGCGCCTAAGGGACAGTCGAGCCTTGTGCTGCCGACGCAACAAGTGCTGGAACATGCGGAGAAATTCCCCGCAGATCGGCTCGGCGAGAACATCGAGATCGTCATCGCGTGGCAGGGCGGTGACGATCAAGCTTAGCTCTCGCCTGTGCGCCCGCCCTTAGAAACGTCAAAACCCCGGAGGGCGGCTCCGGGGTTTTTCGGCTCACCCATCACGCCGAAGCGCAGTGCGTGAGCTAGCGAAACTGTCGCCCAATTCGCCCCTCAACGCAAGGCGTCGAAGAACACGCCGAGCCGGTGCCCGGCGTCGCTCAGCAGCTCTGCCGCCTTCTCCCGCGCCCGGTACGGCGAGCGCATCCCGAGGCTCGCGCCGGTCTCCTGCAGCCCCCTCCAGGAAGCACGCGACCTGATCGGCCACGAACGAGGGACGGAAGCCGATTGCCTGCTTCGCGGCGTAGTACGTGCGTTTGTGATCGAGCTGCGCCTCCGTCCGCGCCAGACCGCTCATGGCAGCCGGGTCGAAGCTGTAGATGCGATTGAGATCGACGCTGTTGAGCGGCCCCTGCAGGCCCGCCGCAGCCCAGTGCAGCGCGTAGCGGCGCAACGCCTGATATTCGGGCGCCGACAGAATCCGGCGCACCAGCGCCTTCCCCAGCGGGTCGTCCAGCATGGTGATGCGGCGGGATGATCGCGAGCGGCCGACGAGCTGGAAAAATTCGCCCGCCTTGGCGAGACGTTCCTGGGTGGGCCCGGCGTCGTCGAGTGGCAGCCGCATCGGCAACCTCGATGTGAGTGAGGTGGAGCGCTATGCGCCACGATCTCCACACCGGCAAGCCCTTCGCCGCCAGCTCCAGAGAAGGTGGTAGTTGTTTAAGTTTTGTATTGGAAGCAATTGCTTCGTTGCGTGCTTCGCGTTTGCTTCGCGTTTGCTTCAGCTGTCGTGAATGATCTCAATAGTTTGACTCGCGCGAGTGATGCGAACCGCGCTTCGCGTGCGGGCGCGAAGGTGATGCCGAACTCGCATCATGCTTTATCCAGAGATTTTTAGTTGTCCACAAGTCGGGAGCGTGCGCGGCGGCTCATGCCGCTCGACCGGCCACCGGCCTGACCGGAGAGCGCGCGCAGGACCGCGAGGCGCTCCTGCTTCATCATGTCCCGATCCGCGCGCGGGTTGCGCCAGTGCGCGTCAAAGAATTTTGCGAGCACCGGCTTGGTGCGCCGCCACTGCTGCGTGTCGAGCCGCGCGATCATCCGCATCGCGGCGTCGTCCTCGTGCGGCAACTCTCCGTGGACGGCGTAGTGCATCAGCAAGTGCAAGTAGGCGCCACTCTGCATCGCCGACAGCTTCTGCGTGTCGCGCAGATACGGGCCGATCTCGATGTTGAGATAGCGCCGCTTCACGTTCAGTCCCCCGGCTGGTTATCGACGATACGGACCCAGCTGTAGCGTCCGACCTTCGTCTTCTTGCGCGAGGTGTCGGTCTTGATGGTCAGGTGCTTGGCGTAGAGACCATCGACGAGCGCCTGCGGATTGCTGTCGCACTGCATCAGCTCGACATCGTGGTCGCTGCCGATCTCGCGCACCCAGATGCTGTAACGCCTCTTCACCGTCATTCTCCTGGCGCGCGATACTTCATCGCCAGCAGGAACGGGTTGAGGCCGTAGCTCAGCCACCAGCCCAGCTCGTCGCCATAGGCGTGGCTCTCGCGGTGGTGGCGCGAGCACAGCGGCAGCGCCCATTTATCGTGGCTCTTTTCCTGCATGCCCGTGTACCGCTTCCCGTCGTTGATCGAACCGACGCGCAGATGCGCCGCTTCGGTCGATGTGTCGTCGCCACAGATGCAGCACGGCTGCGTGCGGATGTAGGCGAGGTACGCCTCGTCACGCTGCCGTGGGTCGCGCATCAATTGATCGTCGCACCGGACTCGTCGTCATCGTCGTCGGCCATGTCGAGGAGCACGCGGCGCACCTCCGGGGAGTCGAGGTCCAGCGGCTTCGCGCCCATCGCATCGAGCGCCTCGCTGGGGCCGGCGTACTTGCCGGTGCGGACGCCATCGAGATGCTGACGCAATTGCGCGAGCATCTCCGTCATGGTCTCCTTCATCTCCGGGTGCTCAGCCATCGCGGCCTTCACCTGCTCCGACAGCGCCACCGTGAAATCTTCGCCTGCCGGAATCTCGTCGAGCCGCGCCTCGATGTGCTTCACCATGTCGTCCCGCGTCGTGGTGATCGCTTTCAGCGTCGCCTCCTTAGTGTTGCCCGAGGAGATCGCGCCGTAGACGATGACGGCGAGCAGCGCCTCGAACCCTTCGATGAAGGTCGCGCCGTGCTTGCCCGGCGCATCCAACACGGCGTTCTCCAGCATACGTTGCTTATCCATTTTCCTTGTTCCTCCACGCCTGATAGGCGCAATCGAGCTGGTGCCACTTCTGCCGTTCTTCCGTCCGGCCCGGCTTGCCGAGATCGCTGCGGCTCGCGACGCCGCAGTGATGGCGCACGCAGTCGGCGGCGTGCCCCTCGTCGGCGACATCCGCGTAGTGCAGCTCCTCGCGCAGGAACGCCCAGAACGTCGGCTCCTTGCAGCGCATGCCCGCCTGCTTCGCGGGGCCGAGGTCGCGCCACTTGTCGCGCTCCATGCTGGCGTGATCGACCGGCGTCTCGTCGTCGTTGACCTCGACGAGCACGCAGGCGAACCGCGTGCCCATCGTTGCCTGCGTGATGCGGCTGTCCATGTCGATGGCGGCGATGGTCAGGCGCAGCTGCCAGTCACCGGACTGACGCTGCGTCAGCCCGTCCTTCTTGACCTCCAGCGAGATCGTGTTGCGGCGTGCGAGGTCGGAGAGGTCCATCACTTCAAGACCCTTGCGCATTCGGCAATCGAGCGCTCGATGCGGTCGGCGAGCGCGAGCAGCTTCTTGATGCTGGGCTCCAGCTCGCGGACCAGGGCGAGCGCCTCCTTGGCTTCGGCGAGCTGCTTGCGGATGTCCTCGTTGCCGACCTCGTCGCCGAAGTTTTCGTCGCGGATCACCTTGACCCACTGCAACGGCACGCCGAGATCGGCCGCCACCCGCACGTCGGTCCAGCTTGCGGAGTAGCCGACCTTGTCGTTGACATAGACCTCGTTCAGCTTCTCGAAGATGATGCGCCGCTCCTCGCGCGACATCGCGCGCGGCGGCAGCACATCGACCGGCTTGGTATTGTTGGCAACGACCTGCAGCGGCAGCTCCTTCGTCATGGGCTCGATCCTCTCCCTCAAGACTTCCTGCTTCGTGGTGGTGCGGTAGGCGTTGCACTTCGGACAGCGGTGCTCGCGGCGCTTGCGGCCGATGAACCAGCCGCGTGGCAAGAGCCTGCGGCGCACGAACTGGATTTCGTTGGCGTCCTGATCGCGCTGCGAGGACGCTGGCAGCGCGTGGGTGTTGTAGGGGAGCCGCTCCTCCGCGCCGCAGGGGCAGCGCACGATGATGCCCCGCGACAGCCTGTTGTCGTCGCCGAACATCATCGGCGCATGCTGGAACGCCTGCATGTCATGCTTCACGGGCGGCGCCTCCGAACTGTTCGGCCTTCGCCAACACCAGCGCCTTGAGCATTTCGACCTCGTCGTCGCTCAGTTCGTAGCGGCGGCGCGCCGCCTTCTGCCCTTCGCTGTTCCACCACTCGCCCAGCTTCTCGCGGCTGGTGAACTCGTTGGCGATGGTAGCCTTGAGGTGCTCGATGAACTCGGCGCGCTTGGCGCCCAGCGCCTGGCGGCGGCGCAGCTCGCTCTCGTCAACGACGTTGCTCTGGTCCTTGTCGTAGAGCGCGAGGCCGAACGGATTGCCGAACGTCATGAGCGCGCGCTTCATCGCGTCGGTCTCGGCTTCCTTGATCGCGCTCTCGTGGGCGAGGCCACGGTCACGGTCGATGCCGTGCCCCGAGCCGAGCCCCTCGCGCACGATGTCGCCGACCGTGACGCGGACCTTGCAGATGTAGGTCACGCCGAAGCCGGGCAGCTTGTTCTCGCCGATCTCGCGCTCGTAGTCCGTGATGCAGGTGGCGAAGATGGTTTCGCGCTGCCAGCCATCGAAGCCGAAGATGCGGTTGGCTTCGGCGATGACGTGCCAGCCCTCGACGTAGCTGAAGGTGCGCCCGCCCTGCTTGCGCTCCTTCACCTGCGCGCGGTTCAGCGGCGCTGCGAGCCGCTCCAGTTGCGTATTCGAGAAAGCCATCGGCGTTGCTCCGTTCAGGCCCGGCGGTGCAGATTGGTGCGGCGGCCATGCGACTTGACCCCGGTCATGGGCACCTTGGTCGCCAGCTCGACGAGCTGGCCGCGCTTCTTGGCGGCGTTCCAGCACGCGCCCCATGCGTGCGGCGTGGCCGGTCGGACGCCGGGCCAGTGGGCGCGGATGTCCTCGCATGTCCCGATCCAACCGCGCGGCAGGTGATCGATGAAACGCGCAAACTGCGCCTTGAACTCCGGGTTATGATCGCGCGTGAGCGACATTCCCGCGTCGCGCAGCGCCCGCGACTTCTTGAGGTCGTAGTCGTCATCCTTGCTCATCACTTCACCGTCACGACAACAGAGGGCGGGGAGTTCGAGAGCGCGAGGCCGGGCAGCTCGCGCCCGGCCTTCAGCGCGTCCTTGATCTTGGTGCGGTCGGGCTTGCGCTCGATCTTGACGAGGTCGTCGGGCAACGCGTCGGGGATCACCTCGCCGACGATCTGCTGCGGGTTGTTGCGCAGGAAGATCGTGCCTTCCGCCAGCTCCAGCTTGCGCAGGTTGGCGGCATCCAAGATCGCCGCCATCAGATCGCGCGTGAACTCGACGCGCCGCTCGAACCGCTGGGCGCGCGCCTTGAGGTCGTCCTGGCGCGCCTTGGTCGCCTCCTTCATCGCCTTCGCGTCTTCACCTTCGCGGATCAGATGGGTGAGCACGTCGCTGATCTGGGTCTCGCCGTCGAGCATGTCGGCGCGCAGCACCTCGTCTTCGGCGATCTCGGGATACTGCCCGATCAGCCGCTCGATCTCGATGCGGAGCATGTCGGCTTCACGTTCATTCATCGCTTGATCACTCCGTCCCATTCGGCGCGGTCGAGGACGCTCAACAGGTTGTCGCGGGCGTCCTGCAGGATCAGGAACACGGCGCGGGCCTGCGCCTTGGTCATCTCGTTCTTGAGGATCAGCGCGTCGCTCTGCATGCGCAGGACGCGCTGCTCCGTTTCGATGGTCAGCGAGCTATGGACCAGCTCCAGTGTCATGGGGCTTCTCCCTGTACGCATCGAGCGCGCGGGAGACCTGACGCAGCGAGTACGTCAGGGCGTCCTTGGTCAGCACCAGCTGGCCTTCAGCCCACGCCTCGAAATCGGGTTGCAGATGCATCGCGTTGACGGCACGCAGGATCGCGTCGGCGTGCCACCTGATCTCGTCGAGGCGTGGACCGATCCGCTGGTCCCACTGATCGAGGCTGATGCCCATGCGCGTCACTCCAGACCGCGCATGCCCCAGAGACGCGGGTCCGCAGTCGCACGACGGCGCCGCAGCGCGCGGCTCATCACGACATACGTGGTCGCAGGGAACGCCCCTGCGCGACCCGGCCAGTTCTTCGCGGTGTTGATGCTCGTGTCCGTCAGGGCCGCCACCTTCGACAAACCGCCGAGGTGATCGACCACTGCCTTCGCGGTCGCCAGTCTGCGCATGATCGACTTCCGTTCGCAAGCGTGATTGCCATCGAACTCAGTACGACTTGGCGACGGCGGCGGAATTGCGGCGGGATTTAAAGGACGGTCGAGCTATAAATTCGTACTCATTGCGCAGGCGCATTAAGTGCGATACAACTTCGCGCAGGTTGCATTACCTATGTGTATACCAGTTATAGGTATCTTTCTGCACACACGCGCTGGGGCGAGATTGCATGAAGAAGATCAAGGGTTTCGAGAAGGACGCCGACGCGTACAAGGCGCGGCTGAGACTGTTGCGAGAGGTCGTTGCAGCGGGGAGCCAGCAAGTCTTTGCCGACAAGATCGGCATCGACATGAAGCGCTGGAACAATTACGAGCGCGGCTACCCGATCCCGCGCGAAATCGCCTTCCTTCTCAGGGAGAAGCTGAAGGAACCGCTCGCCGAATGGCTGTGGTGGGGACTGGACAAACACTTATCCCCGCAATTCAGAGCCAGCCTAAAAACCGCCGAGCAGCGTGCAACGGCGCGCGCCAAGGCGGAAGCTGAACTGGCGGCAGCGAAAAAGCAGGTCGAGCTGCTGAAGAAGAAGGTTCGGGCCTAGATCGAACGCAGTTGCGTTTCGTACTGAGTACGAGATACGCTCCCCGCTCTCAACAAGAGAGCAAGGGGAGTTTCGTCCATGGACGCATACGCTCGCCAATCCGACACACACAGAAATGAACGCGACCGCATCGCCGCCCTGCGCGACGAGATCGAGCGGTCGGCCACGCGCATCTATCCGGCGCATCCGCCTGCACCGCAGCAGCCCATGGTGCAGCCACCCACCTACGGCGCGCCGCAGCGCGACGCTATCAATTCGCTGGTCGATAAGGTCGTCGGCGATGTCTGCGACCGCATCGTCGAATTGAAGAAGCAGCTCGACGCCCTGCAGCAGCAAATCTTGGTCGGCGGTGCCGCCACCAAGGTCACGCTCAACGAGCAGATCGACGCCTGCATGCGTGTCAACGACGAGACCACGCGCATCGGCGATGCGGTCGGGGAGATTGCCGACCGGCTGCTGAGGCTGTGACCATGGCGCAGCACGATCCCTTCATGGGCGTCGGCGATGTCGAAGCGCCGACCCCGGCACCAGCCCCGAAGAAGCCCGAGCGCCTGCTGAGCCTCGACGAGCGCAAGGCGCTTAACTGGTTCAAGGCGAACACCCCCGCCAGCTCCAACGCGAAGGGGTTGCCCAAGAGCGAACACCGCGCCGTCCTGATGGCGCGGTGCCTGATCGAGATCAGCCCGGAGCGCAAGCGCTACGACCCCATCAGCTACTCGATCACCGGCAAGGGGATCGAGGAGACCAACCAGCGCCCGGCAGGCGCGCCTGAACCCGTCTACAAGCGTTAGGAGGGCCGCCCGTGAGCAACCGCGACCAGAGCACCGAGACCACCACCAACGAAAACGAACGCACCGACGAGTCTGCCTCCGAGGTGCGGCCCATGCTCAACGCCGAGCAGGTTCTGGCGATCATCCCAATCAGCCGCACGACCTTGTTCCGGCTGGAGCGAGACAAGGTCTTTCCGCAGGGAGAGCCGATCACGCCGCACCGCAAGCTCTGGTTCAAGGATGAGGTGGTCGCTTGGCAGCGGGATTTGCGCGACCCGAAGTCCGCGCTGTCACAAGCGATGAAGGCTCGCGCAGGAGGCCGAAAGCCCGGCCGCCCGCCGCGTTCGCTGAAGGCGGTCTAGCTTTTCCCGGTTTTGGCGGTTAGCCGGTGCTGTCCTCATTAGGACGCCCGCTGCGACGAAGCAGGACACTTGATTTCGGGCGGCTGCTGATTTTAATTTATGCTGCCGGGGCTGGCATTTCATCACGAACAATTATTGCAACCGGCAGGGGCCGCCATAGCGCGGCCCCTATCATTTGGATAGAATGAGCAGCTAGCCGAGCGCGCCACTCACCGCGTGCTCAGGCTCCCAGAGGCTCCAGTCTTGCCAGCCCCGGACTGGAGCCTTTTGTTTGGGCCGCCAACTGGGGCGGCCTTAGCGCCTGCTGATTGGCTCAAATCTATCGAGCCTGGTTGCGCCTTCCCAAAGCTCTACCGCGCGCCCGTCTACAAGCAGCTTGGCTCGTTGCCGAGCTTCCGCCTCGTCCTCCACCACAATATCAACTCGGAGCGTTATGTGCCCCGCGCCATCGATTAAATATGCGCGAAATTCTCGCATGTTCCCCTCATTCCGAAGAAGGAACGAATTTAGAAATGATCTAAAATCACGTCACTATCAAAATTTGCTTACCGCACATTCAAATTTCGCACTGAGGTCGAAACCAGGCCAGCGCCGTTAGCCCGTCTTATTCGCGAGAGGGCGCCTGAGAGGCTGGCGAGCGTGGTGTAAAGCGCTGATGCGGCGTAGGATTCGGTTGCGAAGCCACCCCATCACCTTCAACCGCGAACGCCACGCCCGCCATGACCGATGATACGATTTCAGACCACTATCGAGAAGCAAGAATTCAACACAAATAAAACCTCTGCCTCGCGCTCGATCTCTTCATGCTTGATAGTCTCGTTTCGGAGGCTGATCACCTACCGCGTCTAATAGGCCGCTCGCGCCGGTTTCTTTGGACGCGGCACGACCGCGACTCCACGTTTCGGCACAGAAATGATCGGGAGTCACTCAATCTTTCTTCAACTTAACCCGTCTTATTCGTAAGAGTGCGCCTGAGGGGTAAAGCGCTGATGCGGCGTAGGATTCGGTTGCGAAGCCAACCCCATCACCTCCAACCGCGAACGCCACGCCCGCCATGACCGACGATACGATTCCGCCCTTCTCGTTTCCAGCCGTTCACGCCAAGAAAGTCACAGCTGCCTTCGATGGTGGGCGCCTAACCTCGAACGGGGGCGTGATGCTTCTGGCGATGGCCGAGCGGCGTCTCGGTTTGGCCAACAATCTGGCCCGGGTGTTCCCGGATCGGCGCGATCCGACGCGGGTCGTGCACAGCCTGGTCGATATGCTCCGCGCTCGCATGTTCGCGATCTGCTGCGGCTACGAGGACGCCGACGACCTCGATCATCTGAGGTCCGATCCGGCATTCAAACTGGCCTGCGGACGGCTGCCGGACACGGGCCGGGATTTGTGTTCCCAGCCGACGCTGTCGCGGCTGGAGAATGCTCCGCGCCTGCGCGACGTGATCCGGCTGACCTACATTTTGGTCGACGCATGGATGGATAGCTACCCCCACGAGCCGGCATCCGTCACGCTCGACATCGATGATACCTGCGACGTCGTCCACGGCCATCAGCAGCTCTCGCTGTTCAACGCTCATTATGACGAACGCTGCTTCCTGCCGATCCACGTCTACGACACGGAGAAGAGCCGGCCCGTGGCCGTCGTGCTGCGGCCCGGCAAGACGCCGGGCGGCGTCGAGGTGCGTGCCCATCTGCGCCGCCTGGTACGGCATATCCGGACGCGATGGCACAACACGCAAATTACGTTCCGTGGCGACGGGCACTATGCCCGGCCGGAGGCCATGGCGTGGTGCGAGACCAACGGCATCGACTACATCTTCGGTCTGTCCGGCACCAAGCCTCTCGCCAGAAAAGTCGACGAGGTCGCCGACGACATCCGCACGCGACGCGCCATCGAGAACCTGCCGGTTCTGCGTGGCTATACCGAGACGCGCCACAAGGCAAAGTCCTGGGATCGCGAACGGCGCACTGTCGCCCGTATTGAGGCGACGATGCTCGGCCTCGACATCCGCTTCGTCGTCACCAGCCTCGATGTCGGCTCGGCCGAGTGGATCTACGACAGCCTGTATTGCGCGCGCGGCCAAGCCGAGAATCTGATCAAGCTGCATAAGACGCAGCTCGCCTCCGATCGCACCAGCTGCCGTTCGGCGCTCGCCAACCAGGTCCGTCTCGTGCTCCATACGGCCGCTTATTGGCTGATGCTGACCGTGCGCGACGCCATTCCCAAAGCCCGGGAATTGGCCGCTGCCGAGTTCGCGACGCTGCGTCTTCGGCTCTTGAAAATCGCCGCCCGTGTCGTCGAGACCACGAGCCGCATTCGCCTTGCGTTTGCCGCGGCATGTCCCGAAGCCGACCTGATCTGCGGCTTGCCCGGCGCGCTGCTGCCGCTCGGTCCTTGACCGGCGGGGCGTCCGCCCCCGTTCGCCCAACCCATCCCTCAAGCGCGTTGCAAAGTACCGGTCGTCAGGCGGCGAAAAGCCGAAGGCAATCCTGTGCGCCTCGTCAGACAAGATGTGCGGCCGCATCAATCGGGCCCAAAAGCCGCACTCTCACGAATAGGACGGGTTAGTCCGATACGAAAAGCGGTTTAGCTTTCCTCTACGTTTTTGGGATCGCGTTAGCCCACGGTTAGCCCGAAACAATGTAACGTGAAAAATATACAATAATATCAACTAGTTACGACGATTGACTAAGTTGGGAGCCAAAACTTAGGCATAATCGCGGCCGGCAAGCCCCCCTTGAGGTATCCAATGACCGATCCTTTCGACCTAGAGCGCTTTATCAGGGCACAGGACCCGGTTTTTCGCGACGTCCAGGGGGAGCTGGCCCGGGGCCGGAAACAGACTCACTGGATGTGGTTCGTCTTCCCGCAGATCGCCGGCCTCGGCTTCAGCACCATGTCGCAGCGCTACGCCATCGGCTCGCGCGCGGAGGCCAGAGCCTACCTCGCCCACCCCGTGCTCGGTTCGCGACTCGTTGAATGCACCACACTCGTGCTTGCCGTCGAGGGACGAACCATCAACGCGATCCTCGGCGCGCCCGATGACGCCAAATTCCGCTCGTCGATGACGTTGTTCGGCGCGGTCTCCGACGAACTCGTCTTCGACCAGGCGCTCGCCCGATATTTCGCAGGCGAGCGCGACGGCGCGACGCTGGAGATGCTCGCCAGGCTCGATCGGCCGGCGCGCTAGCGCGACCTACGCCTAGACGAATGGACGCATGCAGACCGAGCATGGCGGCCGGCAGCGTAAACTCCGGATTAACACCGGATGCCTATCGTTTGCGCAGAATAATTTTCTTCCCCGCGCCAATTGCCGGACAGATCATGAAAATCGGTACGCTGCTGACCACCGCCATCGTCTCGCTCTCGACAGTCGGCGGCGGCCTCGCCGTCTACGTCGCCGTGACGAAGTACCAGACGATGGACAGGATCGCCGAAGCGCAGGGACGCCTCGCGATCGTCCGCGCCGCCAGCGACATCCCGCGCTACCTCAACCCCGAGCGCGGCTTCGCCACCAACATCCTCTACGGGCCAGCGACGGTCGATCCGGCGCAGCTGACCGAGCACGACAAGCTGCGCAAGCAGACCGACGGCGCCCGCGACAGGATGAACGCGCTGCGCAAGGAGCTGCCCGGCCCGTTCGACGACGGCGCCACCATCGGCAGCAACATCGACGCGATCAATTCGAAATTCACCGCGCTCCGCGAGGCCATCGACAAGGCGATCGCAGGACCTGCGGATGCCCGCAAGGACGCCGCCAAAAAGGTCGTCGCCGACAATGCCGTGCTCAATGCCGGCGTCACCGCCCTGCTCAACGAGCAGGTCCGCCGCATGGCGATCCTGAACGGCGACGCCTACCGCCAGTCCAACTACGCCAACATCGCCATGACGCTGCGCGACGTCGGCGGCCTCAATTCCAGCGTGCACAAGAACCTCGTCGGCGCGAAGAAAGTGGCCAACGACGCCGAGAAGGCCGACATGGCCCGCATGCAGGGCCGCAACGACCAGATCGTGATGTCGCTGATGGAATTGCGTGGCAATGCGGCAACTCCGGCCAACGTCGCCGCAGCGCTGGAGACGATGAACTCGAACTATGTCGAGGAATTCGGCCGCGAGATGAAGCTCGTCAAGGACGGCGCCGTCAGCGGCAAGTACGAGCACGATGTCGAAACCTTTTACGTGGCGTCCCAGAAGGGCCTCGGGTCCATCATCGGCGTCCGCGACGCCTTCTACGACAACGCCGAACAGATCCTCGCCGGCGCTTCCTCCGCCGCGCGCACCAGCTTCACCATTGCGCTGGCCGGCCTCCTCGCCGTGCTGATCGCCAGCGCCGGCCTGATCGTGATGGTCCGCCGCCGCGTCTGCGCTCCGATCGTCAGCCTGACGACGCGGATGTCGCGCCTTGCCGACGGCGACGTTGCGGACGAGATCCCCGGCGCCGAGCGTTCCGACGAGATCGGTGCGATGGCCTCCGCCGTCCAGGTGTTCAAGGACAACATGATCCGGGCCGACCGGCTCGCAGCCGAGAAGCAGGCCGAGAACGACGGCAAGATGCGCCGTGCCCAGGCGCTCGACGGGCTCACCCGCGCATTCGAAGCCAAGGTCACCGAGCTCGTCGGCGGCCTCTCCCGCGCCTCCTCCACCATGGAAAGCACGGCACAGTCGATGACCTCGACGGCGGCCCAGGTCAATGAATGGCACTTCGACGAAGCGACACATCAGCCAGGCCGCCGGCGTCGTGATCAGCAACGCTGCCAGGAACAGGACCGCTGCGCGGATGACCGGATCCAGCTCGACCGGCAGCAGACGAGTCGCGATCGCAAGCCCGATCATGTGCAGCAGATAGAAGCTGTACGATATTCGTCCAAAGAACCGGGCGATATCGAGATCCAGCGGCCGCAGTGCGACGAGCCTGCCGGGGCTGAAGGCGGCAAGCCAAATCAGAACGTAAGCGGAGCGTTTCTCCCATTTGATTGACTGGTTTCGCTTCGGCTTTCGCTCTGCGATCCTTGGCTTGTCAGAGAGCCGAGAGGAGACTGAAGGCGATGGAACAATCGGGGGAGGAAGCCGAAGCTGATGGCTTTGTGGGGAAGCTTACGCGCCGGACGCGTTCTGGAGGCCGGTTATGGTCTGCGGAGATCAAGGGGCGCGCTGTTTTCGAGAGCATGAAGCCCGACGCCCGGGTATGTGATGTCGCACGGCGTTATGGTGTGAAGGCCCAGCAGTTGACGACGTGGCGCAGATTGGCGCGTGCTGGCCGGCTCGCATTGGTCACGGACGACGCGGCGGATTTCGTGTCGATCGAGCTGAGCGATCCAGTGGCGTCAGGCAAGAGCGAGGGGCCCGTCGAGATTACGATTGGCAAGGTTTCGGTCCGCCTGGATGCGGACGTGTCGGCGGTGCGGATCGCGGAGATCGTGACTGCGATCGAGCGCGGCGCATGATCATTCCGGCGCAGGGACTGCGGATTGTGCTTGCTGTGCGTCCTGTTGACTTCCGGTGCGGGCACGACGCGCTGGCCGGTCTTGTGCAAAACACGCTTGGGCTCGATCCGCATTCGGGCCTGATCGTGGTTTTTCGTTCGAAGCGCGCCGACCGGCTGAAGATTTTGCTATGGGACGGCACGGGCCTCGTTTTGGTCTACAAGCGCCTTGGCCGCGATGGTCGTTTCGAGTGGCCGCAGATCAGCGACGGCGTCATGCATCTGACGCGCGTGCAGTTCGAAGCGCTGTTCGATCACCCATGTTGATGCCCCTCCTTGTTAGGCTGACAGATTCTTAGATCAAGTTGCGCGATGACGTGGTTTCGAAGGTCTCCGATGGCGTGAAGAACGGATGGTGTATTCGGGAAGAGATAGGCGCCGCTGGGCTGGCGATCAATTAGCAAACGCTTGGTTCGGATCTGAACATAGAGCCAGTTTACTGGAATCTCGAGCCTTCGGGCCAGTTCGGGCGGGCTGAGGTATGAGTCGTCATGCTCCCATCGGCTGCGCTGGGCAGTTACCTTGATGGCGGCGGCACGACGGAGCCGCCCAACGGTGATAGGCAGCACCTTATCGGCGCAACGGGGAGAGCGGTGACCTTCCCGAGTAAGGATTGTGGCGATCTTGTCGTCTGGGACGCCGTCGCGAGCGAGCGTCAGAAGGCGTTCCCGCATCTCTGTGCCTCGCGTCAATCTGGTGACGGAGTTGACGCTCATCTTCACTTCGAGCTCCGTCACGGCGCCTCCCCGCCAGACGATCCTAGCCAGGGCCAAGTCGCGCTCACCGCGGTCGAGAACGACCTTTTCGATGAGACATCGCAACAACGCCTTGCGATGCGCATCCGAGATAGTCTCGTCACCCCATATCTGCGGGAGGCGGCCGGTGAGGCTGATGACCTTGTCGTTGAGCTCCTTGCTTATGGCCACTTGTGTGATGGCTTTGGGCGGCGTCTGTCGGGCAAGCGCCTCTTCGGCGGCGCGCACGTCGTTTAGCGCCGCTTCCCATCGACGCTCGAGTTCCGAGGCGACCAACCGATTATCTGGATCAGCTCGGTTGAACTGCCGTTCGGCGAGCGCCGCCGTGTATCGCTTGCGCTCGAGCTCTCGTTCTGCACTGGAGCGTAGCGCATTGTTCGTCTGCTGCTGCACCCGGCGGGAGCGCGACAAGGCATCGAGTTCGGCCGGCGCTAGTGCGGTTAGGAATGCGTCGCCAACGGCTGCATCGATATGGGCGGCGCGGATGTGTTGGCAGGTTGGCTGACCTTCCTGGGTACGCAGGTGATTGCATACATATTCGCCGCCGCCCTTGTAGCGGACGTACATCTTATGGCCACATCGTGCGCACCAGGCAATGCCGTGGAGCAGGAGCTCGCCATTGCGAGGCGCGCCGCGGGTTTTGATGCGCATGTATTCGGCTCGGTTATCTCTGATGACGGATCGGATTTTTTCATAAATTGGCCAGTCGATATAGGCTGGATATCGATCTTTAACGACGATCCGCCACTCCTCCATCGGCCGCGGAGCCTTTTGTGGCAGGGCCCCCTCCCGCTTCGGCGGCCGGAAGCGGGTTCGTCCATAGACAAAGGCGCCCGCGTATGCGGGGTTCTTCAAGATCGCCGCGACGGCAGCCAGCGTCGCGCGCGTCCAGCACAAATCGCCATATCGATCACGACGCGGCAGTTCCAGGTCACGCTCGTTCAACGCTCGCATGACCTTGGCAACGCTGCGCAGCTGCAGGAATAACTGGAAGACGAGACCGAGCCGCCCTTGCACGGCCATGTCGGGATCCTTAACGACCACACCGCTCGGGTCCCGCATCAGCCCGATTGGCAGCATAACCGCAAGTTCGCCGCGTTCGGCTTTGGCCAGCAGGCCGGCGGTCAGCCGGCTGCGGATCGTATGTAGCTCAAGCTCGGAGATCGAACCCTTCAGCCCGAGAAGCAACCGTCCGTTGGGAGTGCCCGGATCATAGACACCATCGCGGTCGGCGATCAGGCAGCCACGTAGACCACAGATATCCAGGAGCGGATACCAGTCGGTACAATTACGCGCCAAGCGGGTCACGTCGATCGACAGGATGAGTCCCACTTCACTCAGGCCAACACGGCCAACGAGTTCCTTGAAGCCGTTACGCTGTGCTATAGACGCGCCGCTCAACCCGAGATCGGCATCAATCACGTCGATGGCCGCCTCACGCCATCCGAGTTCGCGGGCGCGCTGGCGAAGCGCGTATTGAAGGCGCAGGCTCTCCTGATTGCTTACGACCTGATGGGGCGTCGACTGCCGGATGTAGACTACGGCTTTGCGCGCCAAGTGGCTTGGTGTGACCAGCTCGGACTTCATGAGGGATCTCCGCCAAAATTGCGGCGACGTCTTCGACGATCTGGCGTCGGAGCGCGGGCGTCAGCGTCGACCAAAGATCGGCTGGATCCATGCTCATGTGCGTCGGGACAATCCGCTGTCGATAAAAGCTCGAGTAGAGCCTCCATACTCAGCTTAATCTGATTTGCCTCTTGCTCATAATATTCGATTGCGGTTGCTTGAATCAGAAGACTGCTTCCTGCGCGATACTCAACTTCATACGAAGCGGGAATGCCTCGGCCTCGCTGACCGATCTTCCTAATCACTCGATATGAGCGCCCCCACAAAGGATGGTGGGGGTCCCCAACCTCGACCACCTCCGGAAATGATTCGTCAGACTCACTATCAGGGACATTCCTCAATCCCCTCGTTTGAAGGGCTGAACTGGAAGCGAGTGGGCGAACGGATTGTCGCGACGCCAGCTGCGGCGAACTGACTCAGACCCGACAACCTGTTTCGCGCGGGGCTTTGGGATGATAGCTTGCGGATGTGCCGCCGTCCCCCATTGATCCCGCCCGTCTTGCAGCGCTGCCCGCCGATGTGCGCGCGCTCTTCCGCGCGCAGGAAGCGATGATTGAAGCCGAGCGTCGTCGCGCAGACGATGAATGCTCGGCGCGCCTTCATGTCGAGAGTGAACTGGCTGCGTCCAAAGAGAGCGTCGAACGCCTCGAACTGCTCGTGAAGGAGTACGAGCGCGCACGTTTCGGTAAACGCTCGGAGAAGTTCAATCCCGATCAGATGCAACTGGTTCTCGAGGACATCGAGATTGCCATCGCCGAAGTCCAGGAACGCCAGGACGATCGTGCGCGCCGCGCCGGCACGGCGCCGTCCAGCCGCCGGACCAGGCGCGCTGCCCGTGCCTTTCCCGCGCACCTGCCGCGCATCGAGCAGGTGATCGAACCCGAGAACCTCGAGTGTCCCTGCGGCTGCGGCCGGATGGTCCAGATCGGCGAGGATCGCTCCCGCCGTCTCGATGTCATGGCCGCCCAGTATCGTGTGATCGAGACGGTGCGACCGCGCTACGCCTGCGCAAAGGGCTGCACCGGTGTTGCTCAGGCGCCGGCGCCCGCCCATCTCGTGGAGGGTGGCATCCCCACCGAGGCGCTGCTGGCGCAGGTGGCGGTCGCCAAGTTCAGCGAGCACATGCCACTCTATCGTCAGTCGCAGGTTCTGGCTCGGCATGGCATCTTCATCGATCGCGCCGTTCTGGCAGACTGGATGGGAACGGTCGCCTTCCACCTCGCGCCGCTGGTCGAGCGCATGAGCGTCGTGATGAAGCAATCGGGCCGCTTGTTCATAGACGAGACCAGGGCGCCTGTGCTCGATCCGGGCCGGGGCCGAACGAAGACCGGCTATCTGTGGGCTGTCCTGCGCGACGATCGCGGCCACGGCGGCGCTGATCCACCAATCGTGGTCTACCACTACGCGCCAGGACGCGGTGGTGACCATGCTGAGCGCATCCTCGAGGGCTTCGACGGCATCCTTCAGGTCGACGGATACCAGGGCTATCATCGGCTCGCACGGCCCAAGCTCAAAGGCGGCGTGCCGCTGCGGCTGGCCGCATGTTGGTCCCACTCAAGGCGCAAGATCATCGCAGCGACTCCGAAAGCCGGCTCACCCATCGCCGAAGCCGTTCTCGCGCGCATCGCCGCACTCTATGCGATCGAGAAGGAGATCCGTGGCGCCGACGCCCCGGCTCGGCAAACGACCCGTAACGAGCGATCACGGCCGCTCGTCGCTGAACTCGAGAGGTTTCTGCGCGAGCAAGCCGCTCGCCTGTCGCCGGGCAGCGAGATGGGCAAGGCGATCGCCTATCTCCTGAACCATTGGGATGGCCTCACCTTGTTTCTCGACGATGGTTGCGTTGAGATGGACACCAATCCCGTCGAAAATCAAATCAGGCCGCTGACTCTGACGCGTAAAAATAGTTTATTTGCTGGTCACGACGAAGGTGGTCGTTCATGGGCGCGCATAGCTTCGCTCATCGCCACCTGCAAAATCAACAGCGTGGAGCCCTACGTCTGGATGAAAGCGACGCTCAAAGCGATCGCAACCGGTCACCCGCAGTCCCGGATCGACGAGCTCCTGCCCTGGTCGTTCGGCCGCACCTCGTAATTCTCCGTCGTTGCCGCCTCCATACCCCCCGCCAACGATTTGCAAACACGTTGATCAACAGACTGCAATCCCCACGCCAAACCTTTGCGAGTGGGACGCGAACGTCGCTTACATCAGAACGGACGCGCAGAGCGTTTCAAACGCGATCGTTACGGCGGTCTGCTTGCGAACCGCCACTATGACCAGGACAACAAGAGCGATGGCTGCGATCGTCGCTGCCCAAGGTGGTTGCGATCCCCTGGTCAGCGTGGTCCGGCTTGATTGTACGAGCAAGCCCACGACGAACGCGTAGAGCGGCGCAAGATTGGTGAAGCCGCCCAGCAAGTGAACATAGGGTCCCCAGAACGCAATTGCGAAGAGAAAGGCGACCAGGAGCCACACCGGGGTCGTGCCATGACGCCTCAGCAGAGCGTGGGATATCAGGATCACCGGAACTGCGACGCACTCCACGGTCAGGGACCACATCACGCCGTTGATGTCGCTCTTGATGAGGAGCGCATTGAGGACGACGTTGAACGGGTCGAACGAGGGCAGAAAGCCGATATAGAAGCCGAAGGTTTGATAGGCTAGCGTCAGCAGGAGCACCGTCGCGACAGCGGCAGGGAGCAGCCTGAACAGGCGGTGACGCACGAAGGTGACCGGATCGGGATCTCGATCCAGCGATCGCGCGAGAAGGAAGCCGCTGAGCACGAAGAAGACGACGACCGGCGCCATTCCGGTCGCGACCATGTCCCAAGACAGCATGCAGGCGTGAAACGCAAGCACCGACAGGGCCGCATAGCCACGCATGGCCTCAAGTCGCGGCAGAAACGCCGAATTCTCACGCAATTCTATTGGGCTGAATCGTTGGCGCGGCAGATCGCTGACGGCAACCGCCCCCCTGCGCGGAACAGCATACGGCATCAGTAAGGCGGCGCCTTGCGCGCCCGCTGCGCCTTGGCCGCCTCGATCCACCACAGCAGGTCGTCGGCAAAGCGCGGGAATGAGCGCTCCAATGCCTTGCCGCCCTCGCCGATCGGCTCGCTCTCGGCCGACAGCGTCTGCGCGATCGGGCCGACGCCGATGGTGCTCGACACCACGACCATGCCCATCTCCGACAGCGTGCCATGCCAGGCGGTCGAGGCGCGTGCGCCGGACAGTCGGCCGGCGGAGTAGCTCACGATCGCGGCCGGGCGCCAGAACCACTCTTCCAGGAAGTGATCGGTGAGGTTCTTCAGGCCGGGCTGGATGCCCCAATTGTATTCGCCGGTGACGAAGACAAAACCGTCGGCGCCGCGGATCTGCCCCGCCAGCTTCTCGAGCGCCTCGGGTGCCGCCCCCTTGGGATATTCCTTGTACATGCGATCGAGCATCGGCAGGCCGATCGCCTTGGCGTCGATGAACTCGACCTGCTCGCCGCGCTGGCGCAGACGATCGATGACGAAATTCGCAAGGCGGACGCCCATGCGGTCGGAACGGTAGGAGCCGTAGAGGACGAGGATGCGATTGCTCATGGCCGGGACGCTAGCACGAAACGGCGGTACGGCCTCAACCGATTTGCCGCGCTACCGTTGTCGTCCGAGCTCCAGCGTTTGCGACGGCGTCTCGCCGAACTGGTCGCGATAGCTTCTGGAGAAGTCGCTGAGATGCCAGAAGCCGAACGCCAGTGCGACGGCCTTGACGCTGTCGGCACCGGCGAGCAGGCGCTGACGCACCAGCCACAACCGGCGCAGGCGCAAATAGCGATGCAGGCTCATGCCGCGATAGCGGCGGACGACGTCGTGCAGGGTGCGGACGGACAGGTTGAGCTTGCGCGCAATCTCCTCGCTGTAGATCGGCTGCGAGAGGTCGTCGGACAGAAGCGCGCGGATCTCCCGGAAGATCCTGAAATTGCGTTCGTCATTGGGACGCAGGGTCCATCGCGCGGCAACGACGCTTTCGAATGCGTCGTCGACGGCGCCAAGCAGGGACTCCTTCATGGCTGCGGCCTTCAGCGGCACGTCCGCGGCTCCGATCGGCTCCGACGCGGCAGCCAGCACCTCCCGGACCAGGCTGCGCAGCCGGTTCAGGCTCGCGGCCGTCGTTTCAAATATCTTGAAGCTGGATGTCGCGTGCGGCCAGCCGCGATCCGTCACCTCCGGCCTGAACACCACCGAGGCAATTTGCCGCTCCACCTCCTCGATGGTGGTGTAGGCGGCGCCGCCGCTGCCGATGACGATGACCGGTCGTGCGCGCTGCGAGCCGTTGAAGCGGATGGGCACGTTGAGCTCGTCCATCGTGAATCCGATGGCGGTGCAATTCTCGACGAGTTGCGCGTCGACGACGCGGGGAAACGCCCGCGTGAAATTCACGTCGCAACCGGGCAGCGACAGGATGGTCTGCTCGGCCGAAATCCTCCGTACGAAGGGCGTGAACTCGAAATTCAGGCCTCGTATGGCATTTCGAAATTCATCGACGTCGGAGAAGCGAAATACCTTGGGCGCAATATCGTTCATGGCAATGTGAAACGTCGCGACGTAACCAACGCGCGTCCGGCGGCGATGCCGGCCCGAGTTTCCCCCTTTCGGTTGTCCCGTTCGACCGAAAGAATCATCCTAGTTCGTCTCGTTCAGTTGGCGAGGGTCCCGTTCAAAGGACAAGTCGCCGCATCGAGTCTCGCCGAATTTCGATAGCGTTTCCAGTGCCGCCAGCGGTGCGCTGATACCCCGTCGATCAAGCTCTAAATTTCAAATTAACGCCTGTCAGGCGGAATGAAGGTCATTGGATAGTCGCGATTTTTTTGAGTCAGGCCCCTGCCATGATGGCAAATTTGCCTGCTGATATTCTGGTTGAGCTGGAACAGGCGGTCGCTACGTGCCCGCCGGACCGCTGTGCACGCATCCTATCCGGCATTGTGCAGTTGCTCACCGGTAGCCGCGATCGACCTCAGGAATTGCTCGCTGGCGTGGTTGACGGCGCTCTGCTGCGATTGACGGAACGCGTCGAGGCCAAGTCGCTCGTCCAACTCAGCACGGCGCTTGCCGAGCTCAAGGTGGCGCCGCCCGAGACATTGCAGCGCCTTGCCTCACACGACGACCCTGACGTGGCCTGTCCAGTCCTCCTCAAATCGCAGGCAGTCTCCGCCACCGATCTCGCGGCGATCGCGGCCTCGTGCGGCGAGCGGCACCAACGCGCGATCGCCGCGCGCAACTCGATCGAGCCTGAAGTGACCGAGGCGCTGATCAAACGCGGCGGCCCGATCTGCCTCGCGCTGATTAAGAACCCGGGAACCCAATTCTCCGAGGCAGCTTACGCCGCGCTGATCGCCAGGGCCGATCCGGACGGCGAGATTGCCAAGGCGCTGGTGCTGCGGCCCGGCACGCCCGACCTGGTCGTCCGGAAGCTGCTCTCCCAGAAGGCGCCGGCCCCGAAGGCGCCGGCAAAGGCCAACGCATCCACCATTCCGCCCGCGCAACACGCCGCGCCGGTTCCGCCCAAGCTGCCCTGCCCGGCCGACTATGCGAGCGCGAGGCCGGAGATCGTCGCCCTCAGCCGCGTCGGCAAGCTCAACGATTCCACCGTCAACCGCTTCACGATCCGCGGCGAGACGGCCAATCTGTTCACGGCGCTCTCGGTGCTCTCCGGCGCCCCGATCGAGATCGTGGAGCATGTCATGACCGATGACGATTGCGAGGGCCTCGTCATGGCCTGCCGGGCCGCACGGCTGAACTGGGCTACTACGCTTGCGATCCTGAGCAACCGCAGCGGCTCACGGCTCTCCTTCGTCGAGCGCGAACGGGCGCAGCAGATTTTCGAAACGCTTCTCTTGTCGACCAGCCAATGGACAGTGCGCTGGGGGGAAATTGCAGCGAGTGCCAACCCAAGCGATGCGGGACATCGCGGCACAAAAATGGGGGTTAGCCGATGAGGTTCGACGGTCGAAAGGCGCTTCGCGTACGGATGGATCACAAGCAGGCCGTCAATCTGATGGGCTCCGACGGCACCTGGCGACGCAGTTGCTTCCTGCTCGACGTGTCGCAAAGTGGCGCCAAGATCGAGGTCGAAGGGACGCTCGACGTGCTCCAGGCCAAGGAATTCTTCATGCTGCTGTCGTCGACGGGGCTTGCCTACCGGCGGTGCGAATTGGTGTGGATCGACGGCACCATGGCCGGCGTGCACTTCATCACCGCAGACGGCAAGAAGAAGCCGGCGAGCGCAAAGGCGGCCGCCGCGCCAAACTCCACGCCGAGCAAATAGGCTCCAGAATTCATCGAGCTCATTCAATGTCATCATAGTCCGGTCCGCCGTGCAGAGTGCCCGAACCATATCCAGCCCCGCCAAAAATGACGGCGGCGTCCGAACGACGGAAGCGGTTCGCCCGTTTGTGCATGTGCTGGCCGATTCGTCCGACAAGCTGGCGGGCGTCTGCTCGGCCCTCGAACGGCAATTTACCGTCGCCGGCGAACGACTCGATGCGGAAGCCAGGCTGTCACAAGTGCCATTCGCGGTCGTGGTTCGCGCGGAGCTGCGTGACGTCGGCACCATCGCGGCCATCAAGAAGCGCGCCGGCAAGCTGGCGAAAGCCACAAAGCGCATCTTCCTCGTCGAGCACTCGTCTCACGTCGGCATCTCGCAGGCCTACGCCCTCGGCGCCACCCTCGTTCTTCCCGGGGCTCTCAACAAGAGCAAGCTGCTGGCAGCGCTGGCTGACCCGGCCGAGCCGGCCTCTGCTGGCTCAAGCGACGCAGCCCAACCGGACAACGCCGTCGAGACCGCGGCGACCGCCATCGCTTCGATGTTCACGGCCGTCACGCTCGGCGAGCCCCTCGACGTCGACGGCACGAAGGAAGCGGGCCGTAGGATCGCCGACCGCATCACCGAGCACGGCCTGTCCGAATGGCTTGCCACCGTGCGGCGTCACCATGAGGGAACCTACCAGCATTGCCTGCTCGTGACCGGCGTGGCGATCGACTTCGGACTGAGCCTCGGCGTCGGGCGAACCGATCTCGAGCGGCTGTATTCCGCAGCCATGTTCCACGACATCGGCAAGGCGCAGATTCCGCTTGCGATCCTCGACAAGCCCGGCCGCCTCGACACCGACGAACGCGCCATGATCGAGAAGCATCCGGCGGCGGGTTACGAGTTTCTGAAGGATCACGAGAAAATCTCGCCCGAGATTCTCGACGCCGTGCGGCATCATCACGAATATCTCGACGGAAGCGGTTATCCCGACGCGCTGTGCGGCGAGAGCATCAACGACATCGTCCGCATTCTGACGATCTCGGACATCTTCGCCGCGCTGATCGAACACCGGCACTACAAGCCGACGATGCCGCGCACCGAGGCCTACAACATTCTTTGCGGGATGACCGGAAAGCTCGAGAAGGCCCTCGTAACCTCGTTCAAGGAGGTTGCGCTCACGCGATGACCGCGCAAGCTGGGCGATCCCGCAGCGAGGACCTCGTCACGAACCGCGCTTAGTGCGTGGCCCGGTATTTGGCGCGGTGCGGAATCGACTGGGAGGCCAGTCCTTCCGCAAGCAGCTTCATGTCCTCGCGTCTGCCACTCCGGATCAGCTTGCCGAGCTCATCGGGTGTGAAGGGCAGATTTGGATCATCATCAATCGGATACCGCTGTCGCGGACCGAAGAACCGTCGAACCAGGCTAGCCAGCCGCCGCATGTCGATTCCCTCGCGCCAGCAACAAACCTTTCACTCCGCGTATTGTTCCTCCCGCGCGATCGAGATTGCAAGAGGCCACCAACGGCTCGGCATCAAAAAAAAATCGACGAGAGAATAATCTCCCCTCCTCCACCTCAGCCGGCTCCGCGTTAGTCGGCTCGCAGCGTCAGCCGGCTGTGCGCATCAGTGACTTCTCGCGCTAGTCGGCAAAGCCGACATAACGCACGAAATCGTCGTTGCCCTCGCGATCGGAGCGCACGGCGTTCGCGGCGAAGCTGTCGTCGGGATACCCCATCGCCACACATGTCATGATGACTTCGTCTTCCGGAATCTTCGCGACCTCGCGCACGATGTCGGAGCGCATGATGCCCTGCCCGTTGATCACCGAACCGAGACCGCGGTCCCAGGCCGCGAGCACGATGCCGTAGCAGAGCGCGCCGAGATCGAAATGGCAGACCGCGCCGGGATCCAGCACGCGGTCATAGGTCAGCACCAGCGAGACCGGCGCGTCGAATTGGCGGAAGCCGCGCAGCACCCAGTCCTGCCGCATCGGCTTGTCGTCGCGCGCGATCCCCATCGCGCCGAACAGCTTCTTGGCGATGTCGACCTGCCGGGTGCGATGAATGCCCTGGTACTCGCCGTGGCTGATGATGTCGCGCTTGACCTTGGCGCCGCCGACCATCTCCTCCATGTTGCGGCGGCGCAGCTCTTCAAGCGGAGGGCCTGTGAGCACATGCACATGCCAGGGCTGGGTGTTCATCGACGACGGCGCGCGCTTGGCGCTCCCGATGATCGCCTCGATCACCGCGCGCGGCACCGGCTGCTGCTTGAAACCGCGCACGCTGCGGCGCGACTGGACCAGCGTTTCGAATTCCAACTCTTGACCTCCCTGACCGTTCATTCCGCGGCATTGCAATTGTAACGCGTAACCGGTTGCCGATGCGGTACGCCAAATCTATGCTACCCCGTAAGCAAGACCAAGAACCCAGCGAGGACCTGCAAATGCCCGCACCGCTCGATCCCGTCATCGCCCAGATCATTCCGCTGCTGCCGCTGCGCGATCCCACCACGATGACGCCACAGAGCGCGCGCGATGCCTTGCGCGCACTGGCTGCCTCGCGTGCGGATGTGCCGCCGCCCCCCGTCGACACGGTGCAGGATATCAAGGTGAAAGGCGGCGCCGGGGCGCTCGATGCACGTGTCTATCGCGTCGGCCCCAATCCTGCGCCAACCGTGGTCTTCTTCCACGGCGGCGGCTGGGTCGCGGGCGATCTCGAAACCCACGACCGGCAAGCGCGCAATCTCGCGATCGAGACCGGCGCGGTCGTCGTCTCCGTCGATTATCGGCGCCCGCCGGAAACGCGCTTTCCCGGCGCCTTCGAGGACGCGTTCGCCGCCGCAAGTGACATCTTCAACCGCGTCGCGGAATTTGGCGGCGACGCAAAGCGTCTCGGCGTTGCCGGCGACAGCGCCGGCGGAAATCTCGCAGCCGCCACGGCAATCGCCTGCCGCGATACCGGCATCAAGCTGGCCGCACAATTGCTGGTCTATCCCGTGACCGACGTCGTCGGGGGCTACGCGGATGCGCGCGAGAACGCGCCCTATCCGTCACGCACCGAGAATGCCGACGGCTATTTTCTGACACGCGCGACGATGGAATGGTTTTGCGGCCACTATCTCGCCGATCCCAAGGATGCCGCCGACTGGCGGGTCTCGCCGCTCCGCGCCGCTTCGCTCAAAGGGCTCGCGCCCGCGATCGTCACCACCGCATGGTTCGATCCGTTGCGCGACGAAGGCGCGGCCTATGCACGGGCGCTGGAGGCCGCCGGCGTCCGCGTCAAGCACCATGAGGGCCCCGGCCTGATCCACGGCTATTTCGGCCTTGGCGATGCTTCCGCGGCCGCGAAGGCCGAGGCGCAACGCGCACGGGCCGATTTCAAGACACTGCTCGCGCGCGGAATCTGAACCGCAGATGAATGGAAAAATCCGCGACATCGGTCGTGGCGCGCATCGATCCTGCTTGATTGCGCCACGATTCGCGGTTCCAATCCGCTTGGTAATTTTGTCCTAGGGAGACACCCATGATGAAGCGGATTTTTCTCGCAGCGATCGTCGCCACCTTTGCAGCGGGCTCGGCCCTCGCGGACGACACCTGCGAGAGCAAGGCGGTCGGCAAGGACGGCAAGGCGCTCGCCGGCGCCGCCAAGACCTCGTTCATGAAGAAGTGCAAGGCCGACGCTTGCACGCCCAAGGCCGTCAGCGCCGACGGCAAGCCACTCGCCGGTGCCGCCAAGAACAGCTTCATGAAGAAGTGCGAGGTCGGCGCCTGATCGCTGCTGGTTCGCCACTGCTGCACGGACACTCTGCAACTCCGTCGTGCCCGGGCCTGTCCCGGGCATCCACATATGTGTGTCCGTGCGGCACAGATCAGATGGCCGGGCCAAGTCGAAAGCACGAACGTCCTCTGGTAACATCGTCGTCAAGCCGTTCGAATTAACCACCAATTCGATCCAATTTTAATAAGACAACAACGCTGCTTGTTAGCGTGAGCCGCACAGATCAACGTGCGGGAATTGCCGTTTTCCGGATATCGGCGGGACCGGGAAAGTGACTTCGTCGAGTGCGATCGTCTTTCATTGGGAGCATCTCGCCATGATCGAACGTCGTGCAATGAAGCGCATACCGATCAACCGGGCCGCGCGGCTATCGTTTGGTGAAATTCACGGGACTCATCCGTGCCTGGTGCGCGATATCAACGCCTTGGGTGCCCGCATTTCCACGCCGTACTACGTATTTGCCGACGAGTTTGTGTTGTCGTTCGACGGTCATTCCGGAATTTTCTACTGCCGCGTCGTATGGAAAAAGGAGACGCTCTGCGGCGTTTTATTCCTCCTGCGTCGTCGCGCGCCAAAGGCAGCGAACGATTCCGGCGCGCCCGCAAATGTGGTGCGACTTGATCGCCGGCTCGTGTGCCGCGGCGGGGTCTTTAGCCCGGAAGTATCGACCTGACTCCTCGCCCGCGCGGGTGCATATTGCAGCGGTAGGGCGTCGCGAGGTGACCGAATGAAACGCCGCAATTTTGTCGCGCTTCTCGGCGCTGCGGTGACCGTCATGCCCCTCGCGGCCCACGCGCAGCAACCCGCGGTGCCGCGGGTTGGCTATGTCTGGGGTGGCGTTCGCGGGACGGACTTGTACTACCAGACCGGCTTCCGTCAGGGACTTGCGGACCTGGGATATGTCGTGGGGCGCAACCTGCTGCTCGAAGAACGCTACGCCGACGGAGAGCCGGAGCGCGTTCCCGCATTGATCGCTGAACTCCTCACGCTCAACGTCGATGTTCTCGTGACTCCAGGCACACCAATTTCGCAGGCTGCGCAACGTGCAACGTCCACGGTGCCGATCGTCTGCATGAGCGGAGATCCGGTCAGAGCCGGTCTTGTGGCAAGCCTTGCCCGACCAGGCGGCAATATCACCGGGCTGTCGCAGCTCTCGGGCGAATACGGTGTCAAGTGGGTGGAACTGCTGAAGGAGGCGGCACCGAAAGTGCACCGAGTCGCAGTGTTGTGGAATCCTGACAATCCGACGACCGCCAACCAAGTCGAACTCATGCAGAAAGCGGCGCCCGGTCTCGGTATCGAGCTGACGGCTCTCTCGATACGGCGCGCGGACATCGACAACAGCTTCGCCGCGCTTGGGGAGAGAGGCTTCGATGGTCTCGTCGTCACCGACGATCCATCGCTGATACCCCTCGTTCCCCGCCTGATCGAGTTCACTGCAGAGCGGCGCTTGCCGGCGATCTATCCATTCCGCGACTCGGCTCAGAGAGGAGGACTGATGTCGTACTCGGCCAACCTTTTCAAACTATGGCAACGCGCTGCAAGCTATGTTGATCGCATTCTGAAAGGGGCCCGTCCGGCGGAGCTTCCCGTCCAGCAGACGACGGATGTGACCCTGAATATCAACCTCAAGACCGCCAAGGCCCTCGGTCTCGACATTCCCATGACGCTGTCCGCCCGAGCCGACGAGGTGATCGAATAGCAACGGAAATGCTGCGCGCGAAAATTGCGCTTGGCAGACTGTCGTCGGGCGCATCAATATGGGGTTGATGAACGCAAGCGGCCGCCTGATCGCCTCGCCTGCGGTTGCTGCCAATACGGGTTCTCCACGCACATCGCGGAAAGTCCGATCGCCGACGCTCGGCACTGATCCCATGACGTATAAGTGCATTCGAAATAGGTGCTGCCACCCCACTCCCATCTCTGAAGGCAGACGGGATGGCCGGGATCGTAAGTTTGGGCTGTAGCCGAGGCGATCGCCAGGATCGCCGCACTGCCCAGAATTAGCCAACGGAGCATCCGCATCGCCGTCTCCTCCAAATGGATCATCCAGCTTTCCGGTTCGACCGCCGCTCATGTGGAGACAGGAGACGCCTTGCGACGCTTCATAGCTCCTGCGTCGTCGCTCGACAAAAGCGGGGAACGATTCCGTCGCGCCCATATCGGCGCCTCAGCGCTCGCCCCGGGCCGGCGGACATAACTCATCCGATAAGTGGCCCAGAGCCTTGCTCGGAAAGACCCTGCAGCCGCCATCCTGCAATATCACTGGTCTTTCCGCATTGCTCGCAATTCAGGTGAGAGCATCCCCTAGCTCGTCCCCGCTGAACGTTCTCGCGGGAGGCTTCACATCCGCAGCGAGGGCAAGCTAGCGCCGCGCGCCCGCATCCAGGGCTTGCGAGCAAGAAACTGGCGAAGTTCGATACGCGGTCGACGATCCTTCTGATCAATTTGGATTATCCAAACGACGGCCCCGGACTTGGGTTGAGTGTGAGGTTCCGGGACCGTCATCGAGGCGCGGACCGCAGCCCACCCGCGCACTGCCAGTAACGTGGATGTCCGCGCGACGAACAATTGTCTTCTGGTACAATCCCACTGCGCGTCATCATGCCCGCTAGCGGGCATTGCGGTGCTCGGAGCCGATAGCCAATCCTGGCCCGTCAGCGAAACATCGATGCCTCTCAACCAGGTCCGCCTGATGGGCCGCAGCGCACTGGATATCTCGCGCCGAACTCTTCGCATTTGCCCTGTACCGAAGACCTTTGATCTGGATCAAGGAGTCGAATTATCGATGCAATCTCAACTTGGGCGATAGGCGACGTTCGGAACCATCGACGCCTGTCACATCAAATTCGCGAATTAGGGGGCAACCAACAGACCTGCAACGTAGTGGAGAGACCGCCATGGCCGTCAATCTCATTTCAGCTGCACAACAGCTCCTGACCCCTGAAGTCATTGCGCAGATTTCCTCCTTTCTTGGGATGGACCGAAGCGCGACGCAGAAGGCCGCAATAGCGGCCATCCCGACCATACTGGCCAGCCTGTCGGATCTGGTCGGAACCCCGGCCGGCGCCAGTCAACTGTCAAAACTGCTGTCACAACAGCAAGGCAGCAATCCCTTGGATATGTTGCGCAACGCCGGCACCCCGGACCTGGCTCAGACGGGTTCGAGCATGTTGTCCGGACTGCTTGGAGGCCGAACCATGGATACCATGGCCCAGGCGATCGGGAGTTTCGCGGGAATGGGCGATGGCGGCGGCAAGTCGTTACTCGCCGTGGTCGGGCCGCTGGTCCTGGGTATGCTCGGCAAGCAGCAGCATGACGCCGGGATGGATGCAAACGGACTGGCATCGCTTCTGCGCTCGCAGAAAGATCAGATCATGGCGGCGATTCCATCGGGCCTCAGTGATCAACTCGGCGCCGCGGGCCTGATCGACAAGGCACGCAGTGGAATGGCCACTGCCGCCGCCACAGGGAGCCGGATCGCCGGCGTTTCCGGCGCTACTGGCGCGAGCCAGGCCGCCATGGCCGCCGGCCGGACGCAATGGCCATATTGGCTCGCCGCGCTCGTTATCGTTGCCGGACTTGCCATATATGCGCTTCAGCGTCCGACCGAGCAGACGGTCGCTCAGAGTACAAACGTTGCGCGGCCCTCAACCGGAACTGTGGGCATGGCGCCCGCGGATCTGACCGTTGACGGCGTGAATCTGGCGAACCAGGTCAATTCGTCCCTTGGTACGCTGCAGGCTCAACTGCCGACCATCACCGATGAAGCTAGCGCGCAGGCGGCCCTGCCGAAGATCAACGACGCCATCTCACAGCTGGATGGCGTTACGGCGCGAGCCGCCAAGCTTTCTCCGGAAGCACGACGCGCGCTTGCCAAGCTGATCGTCGCGGCGGCGCCGGCCATCAATCAGATGTGTGACAAGGTCTCGGCGACACCGGCCGGCACGATCGCAAAGCCCGTGATCGACAATCTTCGTGCCAAGCTCGACCAGTTGGCGAAAGCCTGAAAGCCAGAGACGTCACACGCAATAAACTCGCCACACTTCAGGACGGGACGTGTTTCCCAGCCTCCTGTCCTGCAAGATGAAAGGAGAAGACTCCATGGCCGACAAGACCAGTTTCACCAAGGATGAATGGGCGCTCCTCCTGAGAAGCCCGATGAATGCTGGAATGGCCATTACGGCTGCCGAACCGAGCGGATTGTTTGGCCTTCTAAAGGAATCATTTGCTGGCGGCACCGCGCTCGCCCAGGCGGCCACCGATCCCAATGCCAACCCCTTGGTCAAGGCTGTGGTCGCCGACTTCCAGACGAGCGACGGCCGGGCGGCGGCTCATGATGGGTTGAAGGCAGAGCTCGGCAAGAGCACGCCGGCCGAGATCAAGACCAAGACGATCGCATCGTTGCATGAAGTCACGGCGCTGCTTGCTGCGAAAGCTCCGGGTGATGCCGCGGCTTTCAAGGGCTGGCTGCGTCAGATTAGTCAAAAGACGGCTGAGGCTGCATCAGAAGGCGGCGGGTGGTTCGGTGGGGGTGTTCAGGTCAGCGACGCCGAGAAAGCAACCCTCGGCGAAATCTCCAGCGCGCTTGGCATCTGATCTCGGTGGGCCGCACGGCCCACCTCTACGCGCCCTGCACCATTGGTTGCTGGATGCCAGAGCTGCTGGCTTCCCCAAGGCCAGCGGCTTTTTCTTCGCGGCGATGTGCGGGCAGTTGGGCAAATTCTCGTTGCGCGTCGGCTGGGCGCTGACCGAAATGGCAACTCCGCTGCCTTCCACGGCAACGTTGACATATGTCAAAGCCCACAATTCCTGGAACCGAACTACTCCAACCAGCTGACGCGCTGGGGGGGCCATCATGAAACGATGGAGCGGTCAACCTGCACTGCTCGCTGCTACCGCGATTGCTGCATCATGCATCGCATTCGATGGTGGAATTGAATCTGCGCATGCGAAGTTCGGTCGAATAACGAAGTCGGCGATTGTCCCTGGCGCAACGCCGCTGGAAGTGCATGACCATACCCGCGACGCAAACGGTTCGCCAAACGCCAACGACCTCCCCTCGCTTGCCACGAAATCACCGCGACGACGTCAGCGCGCAGCAGGGCAAGGCCCGAAAGCTCACGGCGACATTCGGCGAGCAACGCATCGGAAGAGCAACCATCAGCATGCATTTCATAACAAGCATCCCAGAAGGGAAACCCCATTGTTCGGGCTTGCGAGTTTCTACTCGGAAGACCAGATGACCGCGAGCGGCGAGAGATTCAACAAGCATGCGCTGCATGCGGCGCATCCGTCCTTGCCGTTCGGAACACGCCTGCGCGTGACCAATGTCTTGAACAAAAAGTCCGTGATCGTGAGAGTCAACGACCGTGGTCCATTTGTTCATGGACGCATCATCGACGTTACATCGGGTGCGGCCCAAGCCCTTGGAATGATCAAGATCGGCGTGGTCAATGTCACCCTTGAAATCGTTCGATAATGGCCGCTCATTTCATATATCGACGGCGGCCGGGCCGTGATCAATACGGCGGGAAAGGACTGATTTGGGCGCACAGGCCTAGTCCCGCTTGAACCGATAGTCGAACGCCCCATCCAGCGGCTTGATCAGCCCGACCGTCGGCGCCGGAAAATGGATCGGCAGGATCAGCGTGTCGGTATCCGCGACGGAGGCGAAGAACTTTCGCCGCGAGACCGCCGACTGCTTGGGATCCCAATCCGGCTTCGCCGACCAGTCCGGCTCGCGGCACTGGATCTGGTGATGCATGAGATCGCCCGCGACCACCGCGCGGCTCCCCTTCGAAAAGATATTCACGCAGCAATGACAGGGTGAGTGCCCCGGCGTCGGCGTTAGCGTGACGGTGTCATCGAGCGCGTGGTCGTCGTCCACCAGCAGCGCCTGCCCGGCCTCGACGATCGGCAGGCAGTTGTCGCGGAAGACGGTGCCGGGCGGGTTGTTGCCTTTGGCATTCTCCGCCTCCCAGGCCGCGTACTCGCCCTTGTGAAAGACGTACTTTGCATTCGGAAACGTCGGCACCCAGCGCCCATCGCGCAAGGTCGTATTCCAGCCGGTGTGATCGATGTGCAGATGGGTGCAGAAGACGTAGTCGATCTGCTCGAAAGAGATGCCGAGCGCGAACAATTCGTTGCGCCAGCGCTCCTTGCCGGGAAAGTCGAACGGCGGCGGATGGCCCTTGTCCTCACCGGTGCAGGTGTCGACGAGGATGGTGTAGCGCGGCGTGCGCACGACAAACGTCTGATAGGTGATCACCATCATGCCGCGCGCGGCATCGAACACCTCCGGCTCCATCGTCGGCAGATGACGGGCGAACACGCCCTCGTCATAGGCCGGGAAGAAATCCTGCGGCCGCCGCCACGGCCCTTCCCGCTCGATCACCGCATCGATGGTGATGTCGCCGATCCGCAGTTGCTTCATGGTTGTTCGCTCCCTTTTTGGGAGGGAACGTAGCGGGCAAGACCAACGCGTTTAAGACGCGCCGGCCGCCGCTCAGGCCTGCTTCAGCAGATGCTGGGCAAACCCGGGCAGCGAGCGGAAGGCCATGTGCAGATTGTCGTTGAAGGAGGCAGTCAGATAGCCGTGGTTCTGCCAGGCACGGACAAGCGCTGCACGGCTGAAGATCGAGACGTGACCGTTGCGCGGGCCAACATACCACCAATTGACGCCGTGCGCCTCGAAATCAGGCGGCTGCAGCAGCGTGGAGAACAGCACGAGTCCGGTCTCCTTTGTGCTCGAGACGATGGCGGCGATGCCGGCCGTCGGATCGGGCATGTGCTCCAGCGTCTCGAAGCAGGTGACGATATCGAATTTCCCCTGCGGCGGCCGCGAGAAATCGGCCACGAAGGGATCGAAGGTCTGCGCGTCCAGGAAGCCGGAGCTGCGCAACGTCGTGCTCAGCAGGCCGCCACCGCCGCCATAATCAAGCACGCGCAACTCGGCCTTGCTGGCTCCAAACAGATCCTGCACCAGTTTTGCGCAGGTGGTCGGCCGGGCCTCCCTGTAGTCGGGATCGACTTCGATGTAATCGTCGTTGTAGATCTCGGTCTTGAAGTTCGCCTCGCTCCAGTCGTCGAATGCATCGGTGAACAGGAACCCGCAGCCTTGGCAGCGGTGGTAATAGACCGGCTTCCCCAACAGCGGCAGCCGCCTGCCGCGCGCTTCGTTGCAATGTTTGGCGAAGTCGACCACGCCGAACAGTGCGGCCTCTGCGCTGCAGATCTTGCACGGCAGAGGCGCCGTGGAAATCTCTTTCAGTTTGGTGATCATGCCCCGTTCCGCGACCTTCGTTCTCGAGCGGACCATCGCCCGTGACGGTTGCGCGGGGCTTGCGCATGGCTGTGCGGCCGGGACCTTGATTTCGGTGTGACGTGACCACGGCCACGCCGCGTTATCTCAACGACGCACACACGTCGCCGAGGCGTCACACGCGCGTCGTGGGCCACGCCCGATAATCCCCGCGTCATTCCAGGTCAAACCCGCGCAGGTTGCGCAGCAAGAAACAAGGGGCACCACGTGGACATGAAAGCGTTCCTCTCCCTGATCTCGTCGATATCGCTCGCCGCATCGCTGGCCGGCACCGCAATTCCCGCGCACGCCGATCAGGACGACAACGGCCGCGACCGCGGCTTCGACAATTCCAGGGATCGGGACCATCATCACGGACACCGCTCACCGCCGGTAGTCGTCATCTCGCTCGACGGTGCAAAGCCCGATTTCATCCAGCAATTTATCGACGAAGGCGTACTGCCGCGCGACGGCGCTCTGGCGCGGCTGAGCCGCCATGGCGCGGTGGCGCAGCAAAACATCACGGCGTCGCCGTCACTTACCGCCGTCTCGCATATCGAGATCGCCACCGGCTCGACCGCCGTCCACAACGACATTCCCTCGAACACCTACCAGGCGATCGTCGGGCCGGTTACGTCGAGCCTCAGCGGTTTCGCCGCGCCGATCGGCGGCTATCGCGAGAGCCCGCTCGGGCCCTCGCCGCGTCCGACGGCATTGCCGCTGTGGGTGCAACTGCGCCAGCAGGGCAGGAAAGTCGTCACTGCGACGTGGCCGGGCGGCGACGGCGCCGACATCTCGATCAACGGCACGGTGGTGCAACCGGCCCAGCCGATCCGCATCACCGACTACACCGTGCCGTTCGGCGCATTCGGCGGTATCGGCGCCCAGGGCTTTTCGCTCACATCGGCGGACTTCGCCGCCGATCCGGCCGTGGCCACGGCCCTCCAGGCGGCTGGCCGCTTCTCGTTCAGCCCGGTGCTGGCAACCTCCGCGCCGATCGAGACGTTCTCATGCGCATCCGCTCCGACCGCAACCTGCACCAACGCGGCTACCCAGGACATTAAATACGCGATCCGGGTAGCGGCGCTCGACACCACCAATGACAGCAGGGTGAACTACGACACGCTTGTGTTCTTCGACGCCACGCGCGGCATTACGGCTGGACCGTTCAAGCCCCCGGCGACCGGACCGGCCTATGCGAAGTTCGGTGGCGAGAACGCGCCGTTCTTCTTCGACGGCAGCGGCGCCAAGGTCGGTGCGGCCTACTTCGTCTCGCAGCTCGCGCCCGATCTCTCGGTGGTGCGCTTCGCCCGTTACGGCGCCAACTTCATTCCGCGCAACGCACCGGTCCTGACCGACGTCGACGACATCAACAACACTATCGGCTTCTGGCGTCCGCAGGCCGACTTCCGCATTCCGGAACGGCTGAGCCCGGGCTTCACCAATTTCCCGGACATCGAGATCGAGGCGATGTTCGAGGACATGGTCAAGACCTTCGTGCGCTATCAGGCCGATATCGGCGAGCGCGCCATCCTGAACAATCCCGACGCCGATCTCGTGATGGTCTATATCGAGCAGCCCGACGGCTCCGAGCATCAGTTCCTGCTCACCGACCCGCGCCAGGGCACCAACCCGAAGGACCCGAACTCGATCGGGGCCAACCAGGACGCAGCCAAGGTCGCCCGCTACAAGTCCTACATTCGCTTCGCCTATCAGACCGCGGACAAGGCGGTGAAGCGGATCGCCGATGCCGCAGGGCCGGACAGCAACGTCATCGTCGTGTCGGACCACGGCTTTGCGCCGTTCCACACCTCGGTCAGCATGGCCAATATCCTGAAGAACGCCGGCATCGACACCACCAAGGTGGCGATCCGCACCTCCGGTCCGGCGGCCAACATCTACGTCAACCTGCAACAGCGCGAACAGGGCGGCACTGTCGATCCTGCCACCTACAAGGCGCTGGTGACGCAGATCACCGAGGCCGTGAGGAATGCCGTCGATCCCAACCCCAAATTCAACGGTTCGCTCGAGGACGGGCGGCTGTTCACGGTGGTCGAGACCCGCCCGCTACAATGCGAGGCCGGGCTCGGACAGTGCACCAGCAAGACCATCGGTCAGGACTTTGGCGACGTATTCGCGCTGATGGCCCCGGGGTACAATTTCGACGGCATCCAGAGCCCCGGCGTCGCCCGGCTCGGCGATGCTCCGTTCAATGCGGCGACGACCACGCTGTCGATGCCAAACTTCTACGGTGCACACGGCCACGATCCCAAGCTGCCGGTGATGAGCGCGACCTTCATCGCCGCCGGCCCGCAGATCCGCAACAACACCACGATCCGACGCATGCACAATCTCGACGTCGCGCCGACCATCATGCAGATCCTGAGAGCTGGCCCCGCAAATTCGGACAGTAGCTTGAGTGGATTTTCTGCCTGACAGCGGCGAGGATTCTTGCTGCGAATCAGGAGCGAAGATGACGAAGAAGAGCCGCCGGACGCATTCTCCGGCATTCAAGGCGAAGGTTGCTTTGGCTGCGGTCAAAGGCGACAAGACACTGGCGGAGCTGGCGCAACTGTTTGATGTTCATCCGAACCAGATCACGATCTGGAAAAACCAGCTCCTGGAAGGCGCCGCCGGCGTGTTTGGGCATGACAAGACATCGGCCGAGACGCCGGTCGATTTGAAGGCGTTACATGCCAAGATCGGCGAGCTGGCGTTGGAAAACGATTTTTTGTCCGGCGCGCTCACCAAGGCGGGCCTGCTGAGCGCAAAGCGATGATCGACCGCGATCATGATCTTTCTATCGTGCGCCAGGCGAAGGTCCTGAAGCTGGCTCGCAGCACGGTCTACTATGAACCTCGGCCAGTTTCGGCCGAGGACCTTGCCTTGATGCGTCGGCTCGATGAGCTGCATCTCGATTATCCCTTCGCGGGAGCGCGTATGCTGCGATCGTTGCTGCGGCGGGAGGGCGTATACGCCGGTCGCCGCCACATCGCGACGCTGATGAAGCGCATGGGGATCGAGGCGGTCTATCGTCGCCCGAACACGAGCAAGCCGGCTCCGGGTCACAAGATCTACCCGTACCTGTTGCGCGGATTGAAGATCGAGCGGCCCGACCATGCGTGGGCAATGGACATCACCTACATTCCGATGCGGCGTGGCTTCGTCTATCTCGCGGCGGTCGTCGATGTGTTCAGCCGACGGGTCCTGGCCCATCGCGTCTCGATCACAATGGAGGCGGCCTTCTGCGTCGAAGCGGTCCAGGAGGCGTTGGCGAAGCACGGCAGGCCCGAGATTTTCAACACGGATCAGGGCAGCCAGTTCACCAGCCTCGAGTTCACCGATGTGCTGCTGGACGCGAAGATCGCCATCAGCATGGACGGCAAGGGCGCCTGGCGCGACAACGTGTTTGTCGAGCGGCTCTGGCGCACGGTCAAATACGAAGAAGTATATCTCCGCGCCTACGACAGCGTGTCCGAGGCGCGAGCGTCAATTGCCAAGTATCTGGCCTTCTACAATCAGGGACGCCCTCACTCGAGCCTTGACGGGCGCACGCCCGACGAGGCTTACTTCGGCACGCAAGCTATGGTGATGGCCGCATGACCGTCGCCGACGGTTTTGTCGTCGCTCTGGTCGGGCTACGCCCTCCCGACGCAACGACAAAACCGTAAAGCCCCGCGTTCAGCATAACCCGGCAGGAATCCACTTAAATCCAGCGGGGCGCTGTCCAAACAACCGGGGCCAGCTCTCTGGGCGTCAGACCGCACCAGGTCGATGGCGAGGTGCTGCGCGACATTTTGCGATAGCGATTGAGGGCCACAACGGATGGGTGCTGTACCGCCGCCCATCCCGCTAGTTCATTGCGAGTCTCTCGATTTGGTTGCAGCCCGGATGGAGCGAAGCGCAATCCGGGGCCGGAGCAACTGCATCACGCGACCGCTCGCGTGGAACGAATCCCGGATGGCCCTTCGCTCCATCCGGGCTACGGCTTCCAATTAAGACCGCAACCCCGGCGCTTCCTGCCCGGTGCGCGCGACATATTCCGTGTAGCCGCCACCGAACTGGTGGATGCCTTCCGGCGTCAGTTCCAGCACGCGGTTCGACAGCGTCGCCAGGAAGTGGCGGTCATGCGAGACGAACAGCATGGTGCCCTCGAAATCCGCCAGCGCCGTGATCAGCATCTCCTTGGTGGCGAGGTCGAGATGGTTGGTCGGCTCGTCCAGCACCAAAAAGTTCGGCGGATCGAACAGCATCTTGGCCATCACGAGGCGCGCCTTCTCGCCGCCCGACAGCACGCGGCAGCGCTTCTCGACGTCGTCGCCGGAGAAGCCGAAGCAGCCGGCGAGCGCGCGCAACGACCCCTGCCCCGCGGTCGGAAACTGATCCTCCAGCGACTGAAACACGGTGCGCTCACCGTCGAGCAGATCCATCGCGTGCTGGGCGAAATAGCCCATCTTGACGCTGCCGCCGACTGCCACCGTGCCCTCGTCCGGCTCGCTCGCACCGGCGATGAGCTTGAGCAGCGTCGACTTGCCGGCGCCGTTGACGCCCATCACGCACCAGCGCTCCCTGCGGCGGATCATGAAATCGAGGCCGTCATAGATGCGCTTGCTGCCGTAACCCTTGTGGACGTTCTTGAGCGCCACGACGTCCTCGCCCGAGCGCGGCGCCGGCGGGAAATCGAACGCCACGGTCTGGCGGCGGCGCGGCGGCTCCACCCGCTCGATCTTGTCGAGCTTCTTCACCCGGCTCTGCACCTGGGCCGCATGAGATGCGCGCGCCTTGAAGCGCTCGATGAACTTGATCTCCTTGGCGAGCATGGCCTGCTGGCGCTCGAACTGCGCCTGCTGCTGCTTCTCGTTCTGCGCCCGCTGCTGCTCATAGAACTCGTAATCGCCGGTATAGGTCGTGAGCGATCCGGAATCGATCTCGATCACCTTGGAGATCACGCGGTTGATGAACTCGCGATCATGCGAGGTCATCAGCAGCGTGCCGTCGAAATCGTGCAGGAATTTTTCTAGCCAGATCAGGCTTTCGAGATCGAGATGGTTGCTCGGCTCGTCGAGCAGCATGACGTCGGGGCGCATCAAGAGAATACGCGCCAGCGCCACGCGCATCTTCCAGCCGCCGGAAAGCTTGCCGACGTCGCCGTCCATCATCTCCTGGCTGAAGCCGAGGCCGGACAGCGCCTCGCGCGCGCGGCCGTCGAGCGCGTAGCCGTCGAGCTCCTCGAACGCGTGCTGCACCTCGCCATACCGCGCGATGATCTCGTCCATCTGGTCGGCCTTGTCGGGGTCGGCCATAGCGGCCTCGAGCTCGCGCAATTCGGCTGCGACCTCGCTCACGGGACCTGCACCATCCATCACCTCGGCCACGGCGCTGCGGCCGCTCATCTCGCCGACGTCCTGGTTGAAATAGCCGATGGTAATGCCGCGATCGGTCGAAACCTGCCCTTCATCGGGCAGTTCCTCACCGGCGATCATCCGGAACAGCGTGGTCTTTCCCGCGCCGTTCGGGCCGACGAGGCCGATCTTCTCGCCCTTGTTGAGGGCGGCGGAGGCTTCGATGAACAGGATCTGGTGGCCGGCTTGCTTGCTGACGTTGTCGAGGCGGATCATGGGGTCTTTTTGGGGGAATGTTGCGTTGCAGCGTCATAGGCCATACGGGCCGCCAGGGGAAGCCCGGCCGGGCCCGGATTCCACCCCGCCAGACGCCCGCTTCCTGTAATTCATCCCGACGCGACGCTTCGCGCCCGCTGCCTGCCGTCTCGCTGTCCGCTTCCAGCCGAAGCGCGCTGTCCGAGCGGCAAGGCGTGACGTCCGCCAATGTCCCATATAGCGGACTTGCCGCTACCGCCCGTCAGGCGTCGGCTTGTGACCCATAGCGGTCATGGGACCTTCTTTTGCCCGCCTGCATCCGGGAGCCTTTATCGCAATGATGCTGTTCCCAGCATAGGCGATGCTGTCAACGTGCACGCCGTCGCCAATTGCTCGGGGTGTCCCCGGTCAGCTTCCTGAAGGCGGCGGCGAACGCGGTCTGGGAAGAATAGCCGAGCGCGACCGCGATCGAGAGGACCGACGCGTCGGTGCCGCGCAGCATGTTTTTGGCCTCCTCGAGCCGTTGCTGGCGCCGCCAGGCATGTGGGGAAAGCCCGGTGCTTTCCTTGAAGGCGCGGCAGAAGTGGAATCGCGAAAGACCGGCATCAGAAGCGAGCGCCGCGAGCGATACGTCAGCGTCGATGTCCGAGTGCAGGCGCTCGATGGCGCGGCGCAATACGACCGGTGAGAGGCCGCCCCGCGTCGGCTGGAACGTGGACGGCGCGCCGACATGCGCCGCCAGCAGGCGCGTGGCCAAGAGGTCCATCAGCTGATGCCTGAACAGTGTATCCACGACGACATTGCCGACCACGGCGTCGATCGCGGTCAGGAGCAATCGGGATGTAATGGGGTCGGGATGCGCCGTTCGCTCCAGCAGATCGGTCGAGGTGACGTTGTCGACCTCGCCTGCAACCCGCTCGAGCGTGGCGTGCGGAAGATAGAGTTGGATGACATCGACAGGTTTCGGAATATCCCACCGGGAGCTCGATCCTTCGGGGATGATGACCACGACTCCGGGACGAAACGTACCGATCGCAACCGCGCTTCCCATCCGCCGCTCCATGCGCTGCACCGTGCCGTTGTAAGCCATGATGACGTGATGGCTCATGGGCGCGACGACGTCGTGCAGCGGGTCATGCTTCCAGTGGGCGATTCCGGCGCCGGAGGAATCCAAAGCCATGTGAAATGGCGTGGTCCCGAGCACCCGCGCCATTTCTGCACCGGCGGGAGGGCGCTCGGCATGAGCCGGAGTGACCTGGCACGTCTCAGGCGCAACTGACGCGTCCTCCAGGGAAGCGCGCAAGATATGCTTGTTCATGAACGTATCCTCGCACTCGGGAGGCGATGCAGGTGGTAAGCCGTGCCTCGGCTCGGCCAGGTTTGTTGCGTTGATTGCGAACGTCAGTGCGCGTCGAGTGCAGGCGGGCCAACCATTTCTCGAACCCTCGTTCCCGGAGGGTGAGAAAATGTGTACTGTTTCGAACGGAAAAGACCTTGCAGCCGGCCTGAATTGCGATCGAGTTTTCCTTGGCTTCTTGTCCAGGAAGGATCACAAGTGTCGTTTCTATTCGAAGATTATTGTCTCGATGCCAACCGGCGCGAGCTCAAGCGAGGCTCCGAGCTCATCCCCATCGGACCGAAGGTGTTCGACCTGCTGCTCTTCCTGGTCCGAAACCGGGAACAGGTCGTGACAAGGGACGATCTTCTGAAGGCGGTGTGGGAAGGACGGATCGTGTCCGAATCCACGCTGACCAGCCACGTCAATGCCGTGCGCAAGGCAATCGGGGATACCGGCAAGGAGCAACGCCTGATCCGGACGGTTTCTCGCAGAGGCTTCCGGTTTGTTGGCGAGATCACCGAGGAAGAATTGCCCGCGCGAGCCTCGGTCACAGACCCAGGTACGGATCTTGGCGTTCAACATGTAAGGGACATTCAGGAGCCAATCAGGGCCTTTGAGGTCGATGCGCCGACGGAAACGCGAGAGGCTGCGCCAGTTTTTGCTGCCGAGACCGGGAGTCCGCCTCCGCTGCCCGACAGGCCTTCCATTGCGGTGCTTCCGTTTCAGAATATGTCTGGCGATGTCGAACAGGAATACTTTGCCGATGGAATGGCCGAGGACATCATCACGGCGCTGTCCCGTTTCAAGGCGCCATTTGTCATCGCCCGAAACTCCAGCTTCACCTACAAGGCGCGCGCTGTCGACGTGAAGCAGGTGGGGCGCGAGCTTGGGGTGCGCTACGTGTTGGAAGGGAGCGTTCGCAAGGCGGCAAACCGAGTGCGCATTACGGGACAACTCGTCGATACCGCTACTGGAGCACATATTTGGGCCGATCGGTTTGATGGCGAGCTCGGCGACATCTTCGATTTGCAGGACCAGGTGACTGAAAGCGTTGTCGGGGCGATCGCGCCTGCGGTGGAGAAAGCTGAGATCGAGCGCGCCAAACGCAAGCCGACCGCTAGTCTCGACGCCTATGCCCACTATTTGCGCGGTCTGGCCCGGCTTCATCAGTTTGGTAACCGGCAAGCGAACGACGAGGCATTGCGTCTGTTCAACCGCGCGATAGAGCTCGACCCGGAATTTGCCACCGCCTACGGTCGCGCAGCCTTTTGCTACCTCATTGCCAGGATCAATGGCTGGATTCCGGACACGGCGAACGCGATTGCCGAAGTGAAGAAGCTCACCCAACGGGCAGTTGAGTTGGGCAAGGATGACGCGAACGCGCTCTCCGCTGGCGGGAATGCGTTAGCGTTTGTTGTTGGGGATCTCGGGGTAGGTGCCGGCTTAGTTGATCGCGCGATCGCGCTTAATTCCAATTTGGCTGAGGCATGGAATTTCGGCGGCTGGGTAAAACTCTGGCTCGGCGAGCCGGAATCGGCGATCGAGCGCTTCGCACGAGCCATTCGCCTGAGCCCACTTGATCCGTGGCTGATGGGCATGCGAGCCGGGACCGCGTATGCACATTTCTTTTTGGACCGCTACGAAGCGGCATCATGGGCGGCAATGGCATTGCAGTGCAGTCCGGACTATCGACCTGGATTACGTATCACCGCCGCAAGCAACGCAATGGCCGGTCGGCCGGAGCAAGCACACAAGGCCGTGGCTCGGCTGCGAGAACTCAGCCCCACGCTGCGCCTTTCCAATCTCAAAGATGTGCTTGGCCCTTATCGACGTGCTGAGGACGTCGCGCGATATGAGGAAGGATTGCGGCAAGCAGGGCTGCCCGAATGACCATCTCGGCCCTGTCGTGAAATTTGCAAGACCGATTTGATAGACTCTGTTTGAACAACATGGGTGTCTTCATGGTTCGGCTTCCGGTTATTTTCTTGCTGGGAATTTTCTGTGCGTCACTGAGCAGTTTGAGTGCTTTCGGACAGAGTTGCGGCACAACGCCGCTCGCCGTGCAAATCCTCGGTTCTGGTGGCCCCAGAATGAATCCCACTCGGGCATCGACGAGTTATCTGGTCTGGATCGAGGGGCGCGCAAGAATACTCATCGACATGGGCGGTGGTGCTCAACACCGCTTTGGTGAATCGCAAGCCAAACTCGAAGACTTGTGGATGGTCGGAATAAGCCATCTTCATCCAGATCACGTTTCCGACTTGCCAGCGTTCCTTTGGCTGAGCCACGAGGTCCGCAAGGAACCTCTCAAGGTTTTCGGTCCTACAGGCAACGATGCGGCCCCTGACTTTGCGATTTTCCTCAAGAGGCTTTTTGACGAGAAGACTGGCGCATTTCCAGTGCTCGGATCGGCGTTAGGCGGCTCATACGGGGGCAGCGGCGTGCGGCCCGATATGGGGCGCGTTGTGGCGGGTGGCGTTCGACTTGATGTCGGAGTGATTGACGCTGTCAAAAGCGATCCATCCGTGGTTTTGCAGCGCGAGGGAACGACAGTCACGTCACGGAAAATCCCGCATGGAAATATGCCAACCTTGGCCTACCGCGTGCAGACCGGAAATGTGTCGATCGTGTTTAGCTCCGACCAAAACGGCACCGATCCAGGCTTCGTCGAATTCGCAAAGGGCGCGAACCTCCTGATCATGCATCTTGCAATCGCGCCCGGTGCGAATGTTCCCTTGCACGCAACACCGGCAGTCGTCGGACGCGTTGCCCAAGAGGCTGCGGTCAAGCAGCTCCTCGTCAGTCATTTCGGTCTGTTTGAACTCGATGCGGCCATCGCTGATTTGCGAACTGCCTACAACGGGCCGCTCATCGTCGGAGCAGACATGCAGTGTACGCCAGTGCTGTGAGACCCACGGTCCTTCGCTGGTTGATGTCCGGTTATGGCCCACAGCGGACCTGCCGCTGCCACCCGTCAGGCGTCAGCCTGTGCCCCCTTGGTTGACTTTGCTCAGTGTGTTTCCCGCACCGGCAACTGCCCCCTTGAGCAAAACCAGCTGTGGCTCTTCCACCGGTTGTTGAAAATCGCGGGAGCAACCAATTTACGGATTGTTAGTAGATTCTATCGTAAATAGTTCAAGAAGATAACAACAACCATACCGGGTTCCATTACCCGACCAAATCCATGAATGCATCTGCTTTTCTGATCGCGACGGCCTTTGGCGCAGCATTCCTTGCTGTGGAGTACAAGTGGTACTACCAGCCCGACATGTTCAATCCGGATGTCGTGCTCAGAGCTATGGCGGAATCTGGGTGATGACGGTGTGAGGAAGGCGGCGTATCGAGGCGGGTGACGAGCCTGCCAGAACCTCTCGAGGAGAGCGATACGCCATGACCGAGACTACCAATGTTCTTGCTTTCCGTCAGCCGTCCGCGGTTGATGATCCACTGACCGATATCGTTCGTGCCGGCGCGCGGGACCTGCTTGCCAGGGCGATCGAGATCGAGGTTGGCGCGTTTCTGGCCAGCACGGCCAATCTGACGCTGCCCGACGGTCGAGCGCGCCTGGTCCGACATGGGCACGGTCCGGTGCGCGAGATTGCGACCGGCATCGGTCCGGTGGAGGTCGCTCGTCCCAAGGTCCGCGACCGCGGAGCGAGCGGGCCAGGCGACCGCCTCCGCTTCAGTTCGGCAATCCTGCCGCTATGGGCGCGGCGGACGAAGAGCCTGGATGCCTTGATCCCGGTCCTCTATTTGCGCGGCATCTCGACCGGCGACTTCCAGGAGGCGCTCTCGGCGCTGCTCGGCAAGGATGCGCCGAACCTGTCGCCTTCGGTGATCGCCGGCCTGAAGGCCGATTGGCAGGTCGAGTACGAACGCTGGCAGAGACGCGATCTGTCGGCGCGTCGCTATGTCTACATCTGGGCCGATGGCGTGTACCTGCAGGCCCGCATGGAAGATCACAGCGAATGCATGCTGGTGCTGATTGGCACCACGCCGGAAGGCAAGAAGGAGCTGATCGGCTTCCAGGTCGGCGTGCGCGAGAGCGCGCAGAGCTGGCGCGAACTCCTGATCGACCTGCGGCAACGCGGGTTACGGATTGCCCCGCAACTCGCCATCGGCGACGGCGCCCTCGGCTTCTGGAAGGCACTGGACGAGGCCTTTCCCGGCACGCGGCACCAACGATGCTGGTGCCATAAAGTGAGCAACGTACTCGACAAGGTCGCCAAATCCGTGCAGGGCCCCATGAAGAACGACCTGCGGAACATCTATCTGGCCCCACACCGGGCCGAAGCTGAAACCGCGATCGACGTCTTCGTCGAGAAATACCACGTCAAATACGGACGTGCGGTGGAGTGCCTGATCAAGGATCGCCATGCGCTGCTCGCCTTCTTCGACTTCCCTGCTGAGCACTGGATCCACCTACGCAGCTCGAACCCGATCGAGAGCGTCTTCGCCACGGTGCGCCACCGAACGGTGCGGACCAAGGGATCGCTGTCGCAACAAACTGCGAAGCTGATGGTGTTCAAGCTCATCGACGCCGCATCGAAGACCTGGCGGCGATTGAAGAGCACGAACCAGTTGCCGAAAGTCATCGCCGGTGTAAAGTTCATCGACGGAATCGAAGTCATTCCGAACACTGAAAGCCACGCCGCCTGATCAGGCCGCGTCACCCAAAATCAGCCATAGCTCGTCGTGCTCAGCATCTTCTCTAACGAGCACATGAAAGCTCGCGCAGCAGTTCGGCACGTGCTGATCGATCCGGACTCGGCCAAATTCAGCGCATTGCGTTCAGTCGAGGCCGACGCGGCGCGATATGTCTGCGGCGCCGTCAACGCAAGAGACAAATCCGGCCAATCCATCGATGCCGCTTTCGTCTACACTGTGGCCGTTGACTTTGCCCGCATCGACGACGACGGCCGGATCACGCAGCTGCGCTCGGGATTTCGGCCTTGCCCCACTGAAAATGACAAGGTCGCGCAGCAGAAGCCTGCTCTTTCGCCTGGCATGCTGTCCGTTGCGCAAACCGTTCAGAAGGTTGCTCCGCAGGCCGGCACCTCAACTGTGTCAGGTCTGACGACGCGTGCACCTGCGGCAGGCGCAACGGCGTCCGGCGGGACCATGGAGCAGCAGCTCCGCGAGCTGGGCGCACGGACTGTCCCGCCTCAATCGGCCAATGGAGCCCAGGCAAACTTGCCGGGAGAGCGTGGGACCGGCAAGGAGAGTGAGTGGCGAGCCGATCAGCCTCCCGTCGCATGGCCCAAATTCCCTCCGGATCACCCTTTGGCGAGGTCAACCCGGAAACGGAGCCCCTCCGAAGCACTCGCCTTGGCGAACGGCGTCGAGGAACGCTGGAACCAAGCCAAGTTGTCCGGAAACGTCGCAATGCGTCCCTTGTCGGAAGAAATCAAAGAGGCGTGTCGCGCCATGCTTGGGATCGATCCCACAGACAGCGAATATCGAAAAGCCTGGGCAACTTTCGTGCACCTGCAAGACATCGACCGCGATGTTGCGATGAAGTGAAGCGGGAGTGGTAGAAGAACTGCCTTCCCGCCTGGCCCAAGGACGACATCCGTCCAGACCACTTCGATGTCACTTTTGGCGCAAGCCGGCGCGGCTACTATGAGTGCACGTCCTAGCCCGTCCTATTCGTGAGAGTGCGGCTTTTGGGCCCGATTGATGCGGCCGCACATCTTGTCTGACGAGGCGCACAGGATTGCCTTCGGCTTTTCGCCGCCTGACGACCGGTACTTTGCAACGCGCTTGAGGGATGGGTTGGGCGAACGGGGGCGGACGCCCCGCCGGTCAAGGACCGAGCGGCAGCAGCGCGCCGGGCAAGCCGCAGATCAGGTCGGCTTCGGGACATGCCGCGGCAAACGCAAGGCGAATGCGGCTCGTGGTCTCGACGACACGGGCGGCGATTTTCAAGAGCCGAAGACGCAGCGTCGCGAACTCGGCAGCGGCCAATTCCCGGGCTTTGGGAATGGCGTCGCGCACGGTCAGCATCAGCCAATAAGCGGCCGTATGGAGCACGAGACGGACCTGGTTGGCGAGCGCCGAACGGCAGCTGGTGCGATCGGAGGCGAGCTGCGTCTTATGCAGCTTGATCAGATTCTCGGCTTGGCCGCGCGCGCAATACAGGCTGTCGTAGATCCACTCGGCCGAGCCGACATCGAGGCTGGTGACGACGAAGCGGATGTCGAGGCCGAGCATCGTCGCCTCAATACGGGCGACAGTGCGCCGTTCGCGATCCCAGGACTTTGCCTTGTGGCGCGTCTCGGTATAGCCACGCAGAACCGGCAGGTTCTCGATGGCGCGTCGCGTGCGGATGTCGTCGGCGACCTCGTCGACTTTTCTGGCGAGAGGCTTGGTGCCGGACAGACCGAAGATGTAGTCGATGCCGTTGGTCTCGCACCACGCCATTGCCTCCGGCCGGGCATAGTGCCCGTCGCCACGGAACGTAATTTGCGTGTTGTGCCATCGCGTCCGGATATGCCGTACCAGGCGGCGCAGATGGGCACGCACCTCGACGCCGCCCGGCGTCTTGCCGGGCCGCAGCACGACGGCCACGGGCCGGCTCTTCTCCGTGTCGTAGACGTGGATCGGCAGGAAGCAGCGTTCGTCATAATGAGCGTTGAACAGCGAGAGCTGCTGATGGCCGTGGACGACGTCGCAGGTATCATCGATGTCGAGCGTGACGGATGCCGGCTCGCGCGGGTAGCTATCCATCCATGCGTCGACCAAAGTGTAGGTCAGCCGGATCACGTCGCGCAGGCGCGGAGCATTCTCCAGCCGCGACAGCGTCGGCTGGGAACACAAATCCCGGCCCGTGTCCGGTAGGCGACCGCAGGCCAGTTTGAATGCCGGATCGGACCTCAGATGATCGAGGTCGTCGGCGTCCTCGTAGCCGCAGCAGATCGCGAACATGCGAGCGCGGAACATATCGACCAGGCTGTGCACGACCCGCGTCGGATCGCGCCGATCCGGGAACACCCGGGCCAGATTGTTGGCCAAACCGAGACGCCGCTCGGCCATCGCCAGAAGCATCACGCCCCCGTTCGAGGTTAGGCGCCCACCATCGAAGGCAGCTGTGACTTTCTTGGCGTGAACGGCTGGAAACGAGAAGGGCGGAATCGTATCGTCGGTCATGGCGGGCGTGGCGTTCGCGGTTGGAGGTGATGGGGTTGGCTTCGCAACCGAATCCTACGCCGCATCAGCGCTTTACCCCTCAGGCGCACTCTTACGAATAAGACGGGTTAAGTTGAAGAAAGATTGAGTGACTCCCGATCATTTCTGTGCCGAAACGTGGAGTCGCGGTCGTGCCGCGTCCAAAGAAACCGGCGCGAGCGGCCTATTAGACGCGGTAGGTGATCAGCCTCCGAAACGAGACTATCAAGCATGAAGAGATCGAGCGCGAGGCAGAGGTTTTATTTGTGTTGAATTCTTGCTTCTCGATAGTGGTCTGAAATCGTATCATCGGTCATGGCGGGCGTGGCGTTCGCGGTTGAAGGTGATGGGGTGGCTTCGCAACCGAATCCTACGCCGCATCAGCGCTTTACACCACGCTCGCCAGCCTCTCAGGCGCCCTCTCGCGAATAAGACGGGCTAGGCCCGCCGCATCAGCTTGAGCGAAGCTGCAAGGCGCAGGCTGCGCTTGCCGGCGAGCGCGATGCCTTCGATCTCGCCGCTCTCCGCCGTGCAGGTCCCGGAGAAGCCGATCCCGACCTCATAGCCGCCAAACACGGGGTTTTCGCCCTTCGCCGGCGTGTGCTCCTGGTTCAGCATCTCGCCCTTCCAGCGGCCGTCCGCCGAGGAATAGGAGCCGAGATAGTAGAAGAACGCATCGCCACCGAGGATGCGGCCGTCGATCAGGAGCATCACGCCCGATAATCCGGCATCGACACCGTCAAGCGCGCGCAGGCTCATCCCATAGAGTCCGTTGGCGATGCCGCCCGGACCGACCGCACCACTCGGAGGCAACCCCTCGTCGTCGAGCCGCGTGAGATTGGCCCAGAATTTGGCGCCCGGCATGGTGTCCGCGCCACCCTCGAGACGGATCTGGTTACCGTGCAGCCGCCCGCGCGCACCGATCGAGGCGATATCGGCTCCCATCAGCGGCTTGTGATTGGGATCCTCGTTGTGCCGTTCGGTGATCACCTCGGCGACGATCTCGCCGTCGCGCTCGACATAGGTTCCAAGGTGCGCGAAGGCCGAATTGCCGCCCAGCATCTTACCGTCATGCAGGCACATGATGCTGCGGCCGAACGCATCGTTGACGCCGTATTCAACCTTGTAGAGTCCGTCCAGCAATTCAATAAGCCCACAAAATCAGAAAAGAATCGCGGGCTACCTAGGCCGTGATCCCATAAATCAGCCGATCGGTCGGCTTGCCAGAGTCCGCTATGCCCCCGATAGCTACCAAATTCCGCAGCACAGCGAAATGATGCGAAGGGCCAAAACCGGAAATCGTCAACTTACCAGGAATACCGCACCACGCCCTTGCCGGCGTAGCTGGTGGTGACGTCGGAGAACTCGCCTTCGAAGGTGGCGGCGGCGGACCAGCCGTTCAGCCATTTCTTTTCGGCAGAGGCGGTGACGAGCGCGGAGTCGGTGGCTTGCGCGGCGCCGCCAACGACAAAGGATGCCCCCGGCAGCGTCTGGAACGTCGCACCGATATTGCGGCCGGGGTTGAAATCATGCGCCCATGCCAGGCGCCCTCGCAGCGTGAAGATTCCGTCCGCCATCGCATATGATTTGTCGCTGCGAAGGCCGAGCTCGCTGCGCGTATCAGTGACACTCTTCGAGGCGTAGGCGAGCGCAAAGGTATTGACGCCGGTTACCGCCTGCTCGGCATAGGCAGGCAGGTCGAAGGTGGTGAACTGTCCTGCGGCATAAGGCGTGATGCCGATGCCGCCCATCCACGGGCTGACAAAACGATAGCCGCCCTCGGCGCGGCCGGACCACGCATTGGCGTTGAACTGCGCGCGCAACTGGTCGATGCCGGCCACCGTCACGGTGCGGTTGGTGGTGATGTCCTGCCAGCCATAGGCCAGCGCGCCGGAGAGATATGCCGCACCCGCATTGTGCCGGACGAAGGCGCCGGCCTGGAACATATCGGATCGGCCAGAGCCGCCATTGACGGTGCTGAAGGTCGTACCACCGCCCGCCAGCGCAAAGCCTGCCAGCGTATTCGGCGAGATACGGTAATCGGCGCCGACCGCGATGCCTGCGATGCGGCTGGTCGTGTTGTTGGAGCCGAGTGTCGTGTTGCCGTCCGTGGTCTGCGAGCCGCCATAGCCTGCCGCCCACACGCTCCAGCGCTGCGCGAACGGATCGGCCATGACGGGCGCCTTGGTGAACATCGCATTGGCGTCCCGCGCCGCACCGGAGCGCGACCTGTCCGGCGAGGCATAGGCCGATGCGCCCGCCGATGATCCCGCTGAAACGCCATCGCCGCGACCGTCGATGAAGGGATCGGTCAGCAATCCCATAAACTGGTTCATCGCGTTGAAGGTCGTCTGCTGCGAGCCGGTCGCGGTCTCGCCGGAGGTTTGCGACAGCGCGGCTGAAAGATTGCTGCCGGTGAGACCAAACAGCGCGACAAAGCCCGGCGGCAGCGCGCCGCCATTGTTGAAGAAGTTGTTGAGCGTGGATGCGACGGTCTGCGGATTGCCCGGCAGCGAGGTGCCGGCGCCGAGCGAGGCCGTGAGGTTCAGCAACACATCGGACAGCGTGTAGCTCAGGCCGGCATTAAAATTCGGCAGCCCGCTCACGCCACCGAAACTGGTGCCGCCGAGGCCGCCGGCCGCCGACAGGATGGTGTAGTTCTTGCTGACATAGCTGCCCGGCTGGAAGACCGTTTGCACGGTGGCGCCAGTGAGCGTTGCGGCGCCTGTGACATTGGTGCGGTCGGCCGATGCCGAGACCTCGACGCGGTAGAGGCCGCCGGTGCTGAACGCCAGATTGCCGCCGACCGTCAGCGTGCCGATCGAATTGCCGGGCGCGAGCACGCCGCCGCCGTTGATGGTGGTATTGCCGACGGTGCCGTTGCCGCCGAGCGTGCCACCGGCATTGACCGTCACCGCCGAATTGGCGATGGAGCCGTTGACCGCCAGCGTGCCGCCATTGACCGTGGTCGCCCCGCTATAGGTGTTGGTCGCGGTCAGGATGGTGGTGCCGTTCTCCACCGTCACCGACCCCGCGCCGGAAATGACCGGGGCGAAGTTGTAGTTCGAGGCGGTGTGGTTGAAGACGATGCTGCCGGTGCCTGCCCCGAACGCGACCGAGGGCGTGGTCAGCGTGCCCGGCGCGGTCGCGGCCTGGCCGGAGGCGGCGCCGATATTGAGCGTGCCGGTCGAGCCGGCAAAAGCGGCGATCTGCATGCCGGAAGCCGTCGAGACGGTGCCGCCATTGGCGATCGTCAGCATGCCGGTGCCTAAATAGCCGACAAAGAGGTTGAAGGAATTGGTCCAGGTCGAGCCGGCGCCATCAACCGTCGCGGTGCCGGTCGAGCCGCCATTGTAGCCGAGGAAGCCGTTGCCGACGTTGCTCACCGCGCCGCCGTTCTGGATCGTCAGCGTGCCGGTGCCGCGAAAGCCGACAACGAGGCCGGAATTGGTCCACGACGACCCGGCGCCATCAACCGTCACGGTGCCGGTCGAGCCGGCATTGAAGCCGAGATGGCCGATGGTGGCGTTGCTCACCGCGCCGCCGTTCCGGATCGTCAGCGTGCCGGCGCCGGAATCGCCGACATAGAGCGCGCCGGAACTCCAGGACGAGCCGGCTCCGTCCACCGTTACGGTACCGGTCGAGCCGGCATTGTTGCCGAGATCGCCGATGACGTTGCTCACCGTGCCGCCGTTCCGGATCGTCAGCGTGCCGGCGCCGGAATTGCCGACAACGAGGTTGCCGGAATTGGTCCAGGCCGAGCCGGCACCATCAACCGTCGCGGTGCCGGTCGAGCCGGCAAGGGAGCCGAGAAAGCCGACGGCGTTGCTCACCGCGCCGCCGTTCTGGATCGTCAGCGTGCCGGTGCCGGAATTGCCAACTTTGAGGTCGCCGGAATTGGTCCAGGTCGAGCCGGCGCCGTCAACCGTCGCGGTGCCCGTCGAGCCGGCATTGAAGCCGAGATAGCCGAACCCGGCGTTGCTCATCGTGCCGCCGTTCCGGATCGTCAGCGTGCCGGCGCCAGAATTGCCGACATAGAGCCCGCTGGAACTCCAGGACGAGCCGGCGCCATCGACCGTCATGGTGCCGGTCGAACCGGCATTGGCGCCAAGGATGCCGATGACGTTGCTCCCCGCGCCGCCGTTCCGGATCGTCAGCGTGCCGGTGCCGAAACTGCCAACAACGAGGTCGCCGGAATTGGTCCAGGACGAGCCGGCGCCATCCACCGTTACGGTGCCGGTCGAGCCGCCATTGACGCCGAGATGGCCGGTGACGTTGCTCACCGCGCCGCCGTTCTGGATCGTCAGCGTGCCGGTGTCGTCAAAGCCGACAATGAGGCTGGAACTGGTCCAGGCCGAGCCGGCGCCATCAACCGTCGCGGTGCCGGTCGAGCCGGCAAAGGCGCCGAGATAGCCGGTGGCGCTGCTCACTGCGCCGCCGTTCTGGATCGTCAGCGTGCCGGTGCCGGCTTGGCCGACAATGAACAAGCCGGAATTGGTCCAGGCCGAGCCGGCGCCATCAACCGTCGCGGTGCCGGTCGAGCCGGCAAAGAGGCCGAGATAGCCGAGACCGCTGCTCACCGTGCCGCCGTTCTGGATCGTCAGCGTGCCGGTGTCTGAATAGCCAACAATGACAGTGTTCGCTTGCGCGCCGGTCGCTCCGACCACTGTGGCATTGGGCGCGACGGTGTCGATCTTCGCGGTGCCCGCGCTGGTTGGAACGCCGGCCGACCAGTTGGTGGCGGTGAACCAGTCGGTTGAGGTTCCGCCGGTCCAGTCGGTGGCGCGCGATGGCGTCGATGTCGCCAGGACCAGTCCGAGCGCCACCATGGAGCTGGTGCCCAGCAGGCGGCGGGACAACGCGGCCAAGGTCAGCGCCGCAAAGCGGCTAATCGATCGCTTGCGCGCAACAACGGCCGCGCCGGCTTCCAGCGCGCCTTCAGACGCTACAAAATAAGACAACCCAAATCTCCCCGCAGCCCAGAGAGCGACGTTTGAAATTCCGTTGCGCCGTTGCGGCGCCCGTCGCGCATGGACCCGTTAAGCGGGGCTCTGCGGTATCAGGTTTAGCGGGGGAACATCGCGGTGTCCGACTAATATCGGTCTTCCGACAAAGTGCGCGCCGTATCTGGCCGATTGCGTCATTAATATCACAGGAGGAACGCGGACAGGATATGAACGTCACCAGTTGGCTTAAGAGGCGAGGTCCGTTGCGGGTCATTCGCGACCAGGTCGAACCAGTTAGCGGCGCCTCGCAGGGCCAATGCGGCTTGATGGTATCACCGCGGACATGATTCAAGCCCCGAAACTGGAGCCTCGAATCATGCGCTACGAACTCAGACGCACCGAGGTCATCCGGCTTTTCAGCGCAGGGCCGGGAGCGGAGCCCACTCGCCGCATGATGCCATCATGCCCCTGTTTTGCCCGACGGGTCAATTGATTTTCGTAAAATACGAACTTAGTGATTTCGACGACTTGGCTACTGTGCATGGGGTTGTTTTTGACTTTTTTGTTTCGTGCGATCCCGGGCGGCCCTCCTCATGTTGTGATTCAACGGCCCGTGCCGGAGCTGGTTCATCCTTGAGGCCCCTTCGAACCCGCCGGAGTGAGCGCACGACAAAGCGGCATGAACCAGACAGAGCCTTCAGCCGAAGCGCAGATCGCAGCGATCATCGCCAGCGCTGCAAAGCAGCCGCTGCTCGATGCGGCCTTCGAGCTCTGGTGCCGGCGCTACCGGTTCAACACACTCGACGGACGCCCGACCGACGAGGAGGTCCGCGTCTATCGCACGCTCACGCCGGAGCAGTTCCGCGCGAAATACCGCTACGACCGCGACCACGCCCATGAAGGGCCGATGTTCGGTTATGTGAAACGCGCCCATCCGCGCGCCGATGACGCAGCAATCCGGCAGGCCATCATCACCGCCGTGAAGTTCGAAGATGCCACCTTCGAGCACTTCAACTGGATAGGCGATTTCTGGGAGTGCGTCGTGCGCGCCGTCGCGCGCGCGGCCGCTCAATATCCGGACTTTCTCGAGACGACTTATCGCGACGCCCGCAACAACGTCGCCTACTACTACAAGTGAGCTAGAAGCACAGCGTGGTGACGAGCTTGCCCTGCTTGTCCTTGATCGCATAGGGGCAGCGCAGCCGCTCCAGCGCCTTCTTGGCGTCCTCGTCGCCGAGCGCAGCAGCGCGCTCGTAATAGGCCTTGGCGGCGTCCTTGTCCTTGGCGCCGCCACGGCCTTCCTGCGCGAAGGCGCCCATCCGCTCCAGCGCGCCGGGATGGTTTTGCGCCGCCGCCTTCTCGAACATCGCGCGCGCCGCGACGTCGTCCTTCTCGCCGCCGTTGCCGTTGGAGAGCATCAGGCCAAGCTGGTACTGCGCCTCCGCGTTGGTCTCGGCCGCCCTGCCGAGCAGCGCGCGCGCCTGTGCGGGATCGGCCGGCGCAGCACCGCCGGCGCCGCCGAGCGCAGCAAGATTGCTGACACCGCGAGGATTGCCGGCCTGCGCAGCCTTCTCGAACAGCTTTCGCGCTTGTGCTTCGTCTTTCGCAACACCGGAGCCGGTGCCGTAGGCGACGCCGAGTTCGACCATCGCCGCGCTCGATCCCTTGTCGGCCGCCTTGCGCCAGGCGGCGATCGCCTCCGCCGTCTGCCGGTTGGCGGCATAGGCGCGGCCGAGCGCGAACATCGCGCGCCGGGAGGACGACGCGGCCTGCTTGCAGAATTTGACGGCGGTCGCAATGTCGGATGCAGCAAGCTCCGTCACGCCCTTCACATCGGCCGGCTTGTCGGGATCGCTGGGATCGGCGGCCAGCCGGTCGCACAGGACGAGATCGGCCGATTGCGCATGCACCGATAACGGCGCTGCAAGCGTCAGGAGGATGGCAAGGAGACAAGTCCGCATGGGCGCCACGTTGCGTCTCTGCTCCGGCAAATTCAAGGCTCGAGTCCCGATTGGCGCAGCACCGGGACGACCTCCGGCGATGCCAGATAGCGCAGCAGCCGATCGGCCGCTTCGGCATGTCTGGCGTTGGCCATGCGGCCCGCGGAAAACACGGCCGGTGTCTGCAAATCGTGCGGGATCGGGCCGGCGACCTCGATGCCCTCGACCTGCTTCAGTTCACTGATCTGCTGCACGGCGAGGTCAGCCTCGCCGCTGACGAGCCGCTCCGCCGTAAAGCCCTGCTCGACGATGGTGGCCTTGGCGTTGATCTCGGCTGCGATGCCCCATCGCTGGATCAATTGGGCGAAATAGACACCGCTCGCGCCCAGCCGCGAATAGGCGACGGATCGCGCCGCGAGCAGCGACTTGCGGAGCGCGGCTTCGCCGCCGATATCGGGATGCGCCTGCCCTGCCCGCACGGCAATGCCGACGAAGGAGCGCGCCAGATCGGCTGCGCTGTCTGCGGCCACGCGGCCCTCGCCGATCATCTCGTCGAGCCCCTCGCGGGTCAGGATGACGAGATCGGCGGCCTCGCCGTCGCGCAGCCGTTTCAGCAGTGCCAGGGTTGGCGCGAAGTCGGCATCGACATGGATGCCGTGAGCGGCCTCGAAGGCGGAGGACAGGCTGCGCATCGCGCCCATCAGGCCGAGCGTCGAGAGCATGCGAATTTTTTCCATGGGCTATTCCAGTCGCGATCAGGCGCGGTGCATCAGCTTGAGCGCGGCGGTCATGCGCAGGCTGCGCTTGCCGGCCAGCGCCGTTGCCTCCAGCACCGCCTGCTCCGCATCATAGGTGCCGGAGAAACCGATACCGACCTCATGGCCGCCGAAGATCGGATCGTCCTTGGCCGGCGTGTGCTCCTGATTGAGGATCTGGCCCTTCCAGCGCCCGTTGGCCGCGGTGTAGCTGCCGAGATAGTAGAACGAGGCATCGCCGCCGAGGATGCGGCCCTGATTGAGCAGCATCACGCCGGTGAGCCCGCCATCGACGCCGTCGAGCATGCGAAGGTGGATCGAGTAGAGACCATCGGCGATGCCGGCCTCGCCGACACCGCCCGCGATCGGCACCTCGTCTTCGGTGATCGGCGTCATCACCGACTGGAACGGCACGCCGGGCAGCTCTTTCAGCTCGCCCTTGAAACGATAGAGATCGCCGTCCGCCCAGCCTTTCGCAAGCAAGGTCGCATCGTCGGTGCCGGCCATGGCGCGGTAGTTCGGGTCGGGGTTGTGGCGAACCGTCTTGATGACGATGTCGACGCCGGCTTCGGTCCTCTCATAGCTGCCGATATGAGCGAAGGCCGAATTGCCGCCGAGCATCTTGCCATTGCCGACATGCATCACGCTCCGGCCGACCGCGTCGCCGAGCTGAAATCGCACCTTGTAGAAGCCTTCAAACACCAGCCGTGTCCCCGGCCCCGCGCATCCCGGGGCATTCTATCCCGGTTTCGCCGGCGATGAACAGACTTCAAGCCGGCATGGCCGGCAGACCCACAACAACGGCTGTCATCGGAATGCAAAAATCCGCCGGAGCCTTTTCGGCTCCGGCGGATTGAAGACCAACCCGGGCCAGCCCCCCCGGCCCGGGCCGGGAGGATCTTAGGCCGCGGCCTTCTTGTCGGCGGGCACGGACGCGATCGTCTTCAGGATCTGCGAAGCGATCTGGTATGGGTCGCCCTGCGAGTTCGGACGGCGGTCTTCCAGATAGCCCTTGTAGCCGTTGTTGACGAAGGAGTGCGGAACGCGGATCGAGGCGCCGCGATCGGCAACGCCGTAGCTGAACTTGTTCCACGGCGCGGTCTCGTGCTTGCCGGTCAGACGCTTGTCGTTGTCCGGGCCGTAGACGGCGATGTGGTCCATCAGGTTCTTGTCGAAGGCCGCCATCAGCGCCTCGAAGTACTCCTTGCCGCCGACCGTACGCATGTACTCGGTGGAGAAGTTGGCGTGCATGCCGGAGCCGTTCCAGTCGGTGTCGCCGAGCGGCTTGCAGTGGAACTCGATGTCGATGCCGTACTTCTCGGTCAGGCGCAGCATCAGGTAGCGGGCCATCCACATTTCGTCAGCGGCCTTCTTGGAGCCCTTGCCGAAGATCTGGAATTCCCACTGGCCCTTCGCGACTTCCGCGTTGATGCCTTCATGGTTGATGCCGGCAGCCAGGCAGAGGTCGAGATGCTCTTCGACGATCTTGCGGGCGACGTCGCCGACGTTGGAGAAGCCGACGCCGGTGTAGTACGGGCCCTGCGGCGCCGGATAGCCGGAGGCCGGGAAGCCGAGCGGACGGCCGTCCTTGTAGAAGAAGTATTCTTGCTCGAAGCCGAACCATGCGCTGGCGTCATCGAGGATGGTGGCGCGCTTGTTGGACGCGTGCGGGGTCTTGCCATCGGGCATCATGACTTCGCACATCACGAGCACGCCGTTGGTGCGCGCGGCGTCCGGGAACACGGCGACCGGCTTCAGCACGCAATCGGAGCTGTGGCCTTCGGCCTGTTGCGTGGAGGAGCCATCGAAGCCCCAGAGCGGAAGCTGCTCGAGCGTCGGGAACGACGCGAATTCCTTGATCTGAGTTTTGCCGCGCAAGTTCGGAGTCGGCGTATATCCGTCGAGCCAAATGTACTCGAGCTTATACTTGGTCATTGAGCCTCTCTGTAGATGATGCGAAAGGTGGGGTTGAGAGCCCCCGCACGTTTGTACCCGGCCATCATCGGCCGACCCTCTACAAGCATTTTGCGTGCCAAAAGGCCGCAGCGCGGGAGGTTTTCCACCGCCGCCGGGATCGGCCCGCCGACGGCAAACCGTCCCCGGCGGCGTGCGTCATAGCCGCGCACCTTCGCGTGAAGCTGCACCGCAAAAATCCCGCGGAAAACGCCTGATTCTGGAGCAGATGCACCGTTGCCGGAGGTTGCCGATGAAACGCGCATCAACGTCCAGCAACTTTCGCAAAGTCCCGCGCCCTGCCTAGCAACCTTTGGAATGGCCCAGGCGTTAGCCACCGACACGGTGCCTTAGGGGGTGCAGAGGGTCACCTGCCTACAGATTGGGCAGCAACTGATTTCCTTTTCAGCACTTTCCAATTCGGGATGCGCGGCCGATATGGAGAATCCAGTAACCACAATCGAACGAGTCGGGCGCACCATGGAGGCCAAGGCGTTTCGACCCAGGAGCAATCGCAATGATGAATAATGGTTTGAATCACGGATCTGCAACGATCTACCAATTCCCTGTCGGGGGCCGCGCGGCTCTCGCCGGACGCCGCTATGGCGACACCCGCCTTCCCGCCGATCATGCTTCGCTTCCCGCGAACGTCTCGATCTGCAGCGACAGTTGGTACCACCAGGATGCGGTCGACGAAGCAAAGCCCAAATGGGAACGCTAATGTTTGTGTTTGGTATGATACCGCCCCGCTCGCGCAAGCGTCCGACGGAAGTTTGAAAAAGGGTCGAAACAACGAGGTTTCGGCCCTTTTCGATTCCTGCTGGACTCCCGGCTACAGCGCGGGCTTTTCGATCACCGTGCAGGAAGTGACCGGCCGCTTCAGATGCTGGACCGTGGTCGCTCCGGTCTTGCCGATCCTCAGTGTGATCCCTGCCCCCGAATAGCGGGTGCCAGAAAGCGCCAGCCGCTTCTTCAACGTGACAGGTTCGCCGTCGATCTGGAGGAAGGCGCGTTTGTCATCGTCATAAAATCCCACGATGAACTGCGTACCATCGGCGCAGCGATAGGTCCGGAACGTCTGCGCATCAGCCTGCCGCACACCGAAAATTCCGCCCGACAGCATGGTGATCGCCAAAACAATGGCCTTGTGCCGACCCATGATTGCCCCCTGAATGCACTCAAGGACGCCGCAGTGCGTCCAGTGGAAACCCAAGTTGATCTCATGCCAGATTCCCCTGCCCGCCACCTCGCCCTGCAAGGCGCCAGCAATTTTCGCGACCTCGGCGGCTATCCGACTTCGGATGGCCGCACCACGCGCTGGCGCCACATCTTCCGCTCCAACCATCTCGGCCAGCTCACGGCCGCCGACGTCGAGATCGTCCGCACGCTGGGCGTGCGCAGCGCCTTCGATTTTCGCGGCGTCGAGGAGCGCGCGGCCGGCGTCTGCGTCGTGAACGAGATCACCGTGCATTCGCTGCCGATCGAGCCGACGGTCGTCGCCGCGCTGCGCTGCGCGCCGAGCTTGCTGAGGGCAGGCTCACCGCGCCGGTCGCGCTCGAGCTCATGCGGGAGTCCTACCGCAATTATGTCCGCCACAACACGCACAGTTTTCGCATGCTGTTCGGCCATCTCCTGGAAGACCGCGCGCCGCTGGTGATCCACTGCACCGCCGGCAAGGACCGCACCGGCTTTGCGAGCGCGCTGATCCTGCATACGCTCGGCGTGACCGACGAGGTCATTGCCGAGGACTACCTGTTGACCAACCAGCACTATAGGCGCGACGCGACGGCCGCCATCGACCTGCCGGCGGACGTGCGCAACGCCATTGGCAGCGTCGAGCCCTCGTATCTTGCCGCTGCGTTCGAAGCCGTCGGCAGGGAGTACGGCGATCTCGAGACCTATTTGCGCGACGGGCTCAAGCTGGGCACGGCCGAGCGGACCGCGCTGAAAGAGCGTTATCTCAAGTCGTAATCAGACACGGGCATCTTTGTGTCACGCCGGCCTTCGTTAGGATCGCCGAACGAAGAGCGCGCGCAACATGCATCGTGCTCCAGTCGCTCTGATGCAGCTTCAACTCATCGTCAGGCGCGAGCAGCTGCTCGAACGTTGCGTTGTTGTACGCGTGCCAATGCCGCATCAGCGCCCAGCGCCGGAACAAATTGACCTTGGCGTCTTTCGCCGCGGTCCGGATTGCCGAAACCATCTTCTCCGAAAGCTCGGCATTGTCCTCGATCATGGCTGTCACGTATTGCGGGTCGATCAGAATGACGTCCATGGCCGGGTGACCGCCCAGGAGCTTCAATCCCTCGGCGATCTTCCCAACCACTTCAGCGAAGTTGAATTGCTCCTTGCGAAACACAGCGTTGGTCCCGACTTGCCAGAGCACCAGGGAAGGACTGTCGGCAAAGATATCGTCGTTGAACCGATCCACTTCCTGTGGCGCATCTTCACCGCCCTTGCCGCGGTTGAACACGTCGATCCGGATGTCTCTATGGAGGTCATCATCTTGATAGTGTTTTCTCAAATACAGCTCGAGCCGCGCGGGATATGCAACGACGTTGCCGAGTCCGGCCGTCGAGGACGACCCCATCGCCACGATGCGCACGGGCCCCTTTCCGCCCAATGCCTTCCTGAAATTCTCCAGTGGGAACTGCAGATCAACGATCGCAGCGGGAAACTCGAGGGTCGGCAAATTGTCAGACATGAAACAACCTCCTCAACCATCTAAAGTTGCATTTATAGCCCAATTTGGAAGCCGCCGCCATTGCAACCCAATTCACCGCGCGCAATAGTTGGCGCGAATTGAAACGACGGAGAGCGCCGTGCAGGGAAAAGTCATTGTCGTGACGGGCGCGCTCGGCGCCCTTGGCAAGGTTGTCGCGGAGACGGCGTTGGCGCGCGGCGCGCGCGTGGCCGGCATCGATCACGCGCCCTCGCAGATGTCGGCAACGCCCGAACGCATCGAGATCGGCGGCGTTGATCTGTCCGACCCAGCACAAGCGAAGACGGCGGTCGAGGCGGCGGCAAAGCACTTCGGCAGGCTGGATGCGCTGATCAACATCGCCGGCGGCTTCGCGTTCGAGACCGTGGGCGACGGCGACATCAAGACGTGGCAGCGCATGCATGCGCTCAACGTGCTGACGGCCCTCAACACCTCGCACGCGGCGCTGCCGCATCTCGCCGCGTCCGGGGCTGGCCGCATCGTCAATATCGGCGCCATTGGCGCGCTTCAGGCAGGTTCCGGCATGGGCCCCTATGCGGCGTCGAAAGCCGGCGTGCATCGCCTCACCGAGGCGCTTGCCAACGAGTGGAAGGGCAAGGTGACCGTGAACGCGGTGCTGCCGTCGATCATCGACACCAAGGCCAACCGCGCCGACATGCCGAAAGCGGATTTCTCCAAATGGGTGACACCGCAGGAACTCGCCGAGGTGATCCTCTTCCTCACCAGCGATGCCGCGAGCGGCGTCACCGGCGCGCTGATCCCGGTGAGCGGCCGGGTTTAGTCCGGCACCAATAGCCGCAGATTTCCTTTGAAGCGGATGCTCTGCTTGCCGGCGAGCGCAATGCCTTCGCCGTAGGCGGTCTCGCCGGTGTAGGTGCCGCTGAAGCCGATGGTCACGACCTTGCGGCCCCACACCGGGCGCTCGTCGAACGAGGGCGAGTGTTCCTCGTTGGTCAGCTCGCCCTTCCACTTGCCGTCGGCCGAGGTGTAGCTGCCATAGGCGAAGAAGAATGAATCGCCGCCTCGCATGGTGCCGTCGCGCAGGACCATGACGCCCTGGTTGCCGCCCTGGACGGCATCCAGCATCTCGATGCGAATGTGATAGAGGCCATTCCTGATTGTCATCTTCGTAAAGCGCCCGACTGTCCCGGTCGCAGGATAACCGCACCGTCGGTTCCCGATCAAATGGCGCAGAGCCACAACTGCGTTCCGGGCTAAACTGGCCGCAACTGATTCTCGGATCGGAACGCAAGACCCGGACGCTTTCCTTGGAAACCGCGCTTTATCTACCCGTCAAACGCTTCCTCGAAGAGCTCGGCTTCACGGTCAAGGGCGAGATCGGCGGCTGCGATCTCGTGGGCTTCAGCGCCGGTGATCCGCCTGTCGTGGTGATTGGCGAGCTGAAGCTCGCCTTCAATCTCGAGTTGATCCTCCAGGCGGTCGATCGTGCATCGGCAGCCGATGAGGTCTGGATCGCCGCAAAAATGTCGATCCGCGGCAAGGGACGCGAGAGCGATGCGCGTTATCGCAACCTCTGCCGCCGCCTCGGCTTCGGTATGCTTGGGGTCACTGACCGCGGCCAGGTCGAGGTGCTGGTGAAGCCGCCGACGGCAGCGCCGCGCCGCGAGCCGAAGGTCCGTTCGCGCCTCGTCGCCGAGCATCAGCGCCGCCAGGGCGATCCCGTGCTCGGCGGCAGCACCCGCGCACCGATCATGACGGCCTATCGCCAGCAGGCGCTGGCCTGTGCGTCGGAACTCGTCGGTGGGCCACGAAAGGTGCGCGAATTGCGCAAGCGCTGTCCCGATGCCGGCAAGATCTTGCTGAACAATGTGTATGGCTGGTTCGAACGTGCGGACCGGGGAATCTACGGGCTCACCGAGGCCGGACACGCGGCGCTGAAACGCTGGCCGCAGGCACCGATGAAAGAAGCGCCCCGCGAGGCATCGCCCCCCTAGCGGAAATCACGTCGGGAGACATCGCATGATCGTTGTGACTGGCAGCGTAACGGTCCGCACCGAGACGTTCGAGGAGGCACGCCGCCTGAGCCTCGAGCATGTTCATCGGTCACGACAGGAGCCCGGCTGCATCTCACATGCAGTGCACGTCGACTGCGAGAACCCGCTCAGGCTGGTGTTCTTCGAGCAATGGGCCGACCGCGCCGCGCTCGTCGCTCACTTTGCGGTACCTGCATCCGGCGAGTTCGTGCGCACCTTGCGCTCGCTGGCCACGGGGCCGACCACGCTCGACCTCTATGAGGCCGACAGGCTCGAAAAGCTGTGAGCGCATAGCTGTGATGCCACACCAAATTCATATTGCAATGCAACATCTCCGGCACTAGGTATCCCGGCATCAAACCGAGGCCGTTATGAGCGCAGACTGGAACACCAAATATGGCACGCGGCGCGTGCGCCACGATCCGCCGACCCTGGACGAGGCGATCTTCGCCGCCGTCGGCATCACCGATGATCATGAGCAGCAGGCCGAGATCGCGGCAGCGCTGATGGGGATGCCGCTCGAAATCGTGCAGGCCGAGGTGAAGAAGCAGGCCCGCACCAACGGCCGCATCACCGCCACGCGCGTGATCGCAGGCGAACAGGGTGCGCAGCGCTCGGTGGTGGTCGAACGCCGTGTCGTCCGCCGCTTCGGCAACGACAAGCGCACCGGTACCTGAGCGCTCAATTTCCTATCCCCAATACGAAAGCGGACCGGTCTTGCCGGTCCGCTTTTTGATTCCAGCCCGCTTTTGGATTTAGGCGGCGCGATTGCCGTACATGCTGGAGATGATCTTCCAGCAGGTCGAGTTGAAGCTGAGAAGCGCGCGGCCAGCCGTGAAGGGCGAGGCCGCGAGTTCAGCGAGCTCGGCCTCGGGCGTCTTGGCGAGATCGATCGTGCCGGTCGATTCGCCATGACGGAATTGCAGATTCGCCCCGAACTTCCTGGCGAGCGCCCGCATGGCGTGATTCTCGGCGCCGGTGGTGATGCGCAGGCGCTTGTAGCCTTTCCAGCGCGCTTCCGCGATCAGCCGGCTGAACAAGATGGTGCCGACGTTCTGGCGCCGCGCCGAGGCTTCCACGCTGAAGGCGACCTCGGGCAGCGAATCGTCCTCCGGCGGATGCAGCTCGGCCGCACCGCGGACCACGCCGTCGACGATGTAGGCGACAATCACGGTGCCGTCCTCGGCGCAGCGGGCGGCGTATCGCTCGATGAAGCTGTCGTCGAGAAAGCCGTTGAAACGGTCGTGCCGACTTGCGGAATCAAGCCGCAGGAGGTGATCGCGCAGAAGCGGCAATTCTTCCTGCTGGCTCAAGGTCCGCACATAGCCCGGAACGGGCGTCGTGCGGGTCGTGTCTTCAAGTACCACGTCAAAACTCCTCTTGGTGTCCCTCGAGGAGGCGTTCGAATCCCTAGGCCCCCAATATTGTGCGTCGCAGCATATTTTTCAAGACGGGAACCTGCCCAAGTTTCAGGCATCGAAAGCGACCAATTCGTTAATAAAATCAAGCCCCCGTAGTCATAAGAGGACCAGCTGAGTCTGGGTCACCACGGCAACCAGCTTGCCGTCCTCGGTCTCCAGCCGGGTGCTCCAGACCTGGGTCCGCCGTCCCCGATGGACCGGTGTAGCCGTGGCGATAACCGTGGTTCCCTCCTTCGCCCCGCCGATGAAGTTGGTCTTGCTCTCAAGCGTCGTGGTGCCCTTGGCATCCTCCGGCAGATTGATCACGGTCGCGGCTGCACCGACGGAATCGGCGAGCGCCATCACCGCGCCGCCGTGGATGGTGTGGTGGAGCGTGCAGAGGTCGGGCCTGACCGTCATCCGTGCCACCACGCGGTCCTTCTCGGCCTCGACGAATTCGACGCCCTTGAGCTCGGCAAACGGCATCTTCATCGCTTTAAGTTTCTCGAGCGGCGTCATCGGATCTCCTCCCAATTCATTGTTGTCTCAGCGTGAATTGCTTCGCGCGGCAAAGCAATGACGTCCGAGGTAATGGCCCTGCTGACATCGGCGACGGCATTTGCGCATATGCTCTTCCCATGCGCCACTTCCCGCCCCGCCACATCGTCTGCCTGACCGAAGAGACGGTCGAAACGCTGTACCTGCTCGGCGAGCAGGACCGCATCGTCGGTGTCTCCGGCTACGCCGTCCGCCCTCCCCAGGTGCGGCGGGAGAAGCCGCGGGTGTCGGCCTTCGTCTCCGCGGACATTCCGAAGATCCTGGCGCTGGAACCGGATCTGGTGCTGGCCTTCTCCGACCTCCAGGCCGGCATCGTCGCCGATCTCGTGCGCGCGGGCGTGGACGTCCATGTTTTCAATCAGCGCGACATCGCCGGAATCCTGGCGATGATCCGCACACTCGGCGCGCTCGTCGGCGCGGCTGAGCCCGCCGAGGTACTCGCTCACGGGCTTGAACGGCGCCTCGCAGAGATAGCGGCAACACCTCGCCCTCGGTGCGGCCAAAGGTCTATTTCGAGGAATGGGACGATCCGTTGATCTCCGGCATCGGCTGGGTGTCCGAGTTGATCGAGATCGCCGGCGGCGAGGATGTGTTTCCGGAGCTGCGACATCGGCAAGCGGCAAAGGATCGCATCGTCTCGGCGGAGGCGGTGCGCGAGGCAGCGCCCGACGTGATCCTCGCCTCCTGGTGCGGCAAGAAAGTCGTCCCTGCCCGCATCCGCGCGCGCGATTGCTGGAACGAGATCCCCGCCGTGCGCGACGACCGCATCGTCGAGATCAAGTCGCCGATCATCTTGCAGCCGGGGCCGGCGGCGCTGACGGATGGGCTAGATGCGATCGTGACGACGTTGTGGGGTGGACTCAAATAGCTTGATCGCAGCTTTCGTGTCTCGGACGCGCTGCAACGCGTCAGCGTTGCTGCGCAGAGCCGGGACCCATCTCGATACGGAGTTCAGCGCAGCGTGGGCCCCGGCTCTGCGGCGCACCGCACCGGACGATGCTTCGCATCGCCGGGGGGGGGGCGCTGCGCCGCGTCCGGGGCACGAGACCTTCTTCAGGTCACCGCGTTCACGACCTGATATTCCGGCCGACGCCAGACCTCGCCTGCAATCACCTCCTCGATGATCTCGGCTGCTCGCATGATCTCGCTCTCCCCAATGTAGAGCGGTGTAATCCCGAACCTCATGATGTCAGGCGCGCGGAAATCGCCGATGAGGCCACGGGCGATCAGGGCCTGCATGGCGGCGTAGCCGCCGTCGAAGGCGAAGGAGACTTGTGAGCCGCGGTGCTCGTGCGCGCGCGGGGTGACGAGCTTGAGCTCGGGGCAGCGGCGTTCGACCTCGGCGATCAGGAGATCGCCGAGTGCCAGCGAGCGCGCACGAACCTCACGAATGTCGACCCTGTCCCAGATGTTGAGCGAGGCCTCCAGCGCCGCCATTGCGAGCACCGGCGGAGTGCCGACGCGCATGCGCTCGACGCCGCCGGCCGCCGCGTAGCCAAGCTCGAACGCAAACGGCTTTGCGTGACCCATCCACCCCGACAGCGCGGCGCGCACGCCGTCGGCGTGGCGCGGGGCGACGTAGAGGAAGGCCGGCGCCCCGGGGCCGGCGTTGATGTATTTGTAGGTGCAGCCGGCGGCGAAATCGGCGCCGCAGCCAGCGAGATCGACCGGCAGCGCGCCGGCGGAATGGGCGAGATCCCAGACCGTGACGATGCCGAGTGCATGCGCTCTCGCCGTCAGCTTCGCCATGTCGTGGCGGCGGCCGGTGCGATAGTCGACCTCGGTGATGTAGAGGACAGCGATCTCCTTCGACAACGCGGCCTCGATCTCCTCCGGCGCCACCAGGCGCAATTGATGGCCGCGGCCGAGCGTCGCGATCAGGCCCTCGGCCATGTAGAGATCGGTCGGAAAGTTTCCGGTGTCCGATAGCACCACCTTGCGCGATGCGTTCATGTCGAGCGCGGCGGCGAGTGCCTGGTAGACCTTGAGCGACAGCGTGTCTCCGACCATCACGGAGCCGGCTTCCGCACCGACCAATCGCGCGATGCGATCGCCGACATGGCGCGGCTGGGCATACCAGCCAGCCGTGTTCCAGGCGCGGATCAGCTCGTTGCCCCACTCGGCCGTGATGACGTTGCCGACGCGCTCGGCAACGCCCAGCGGCAGCGCGCCGAGCGAATTGCCGTCGAGATAGATCACGCCCTCAGGCAAATGGAACAAGGCCCTGGTGTCGTCATAGACGCGAAGCTTGGTCATGGGATCTCTACAGAATCGTGCGGACGCGCCAGAGCTCGGGGAACAGCTCCACCTCCAGCATGCGCTTGAGATAGCTGACGCCACCGGTACCGCCGGTGCCGCGCTTGAAGCCGATAACGCGCTCGACCGTCGTGACATGGTTGAAGCGCCAGCGCCGGAAGTAGTCCTCGAAATCGACCAGCTTCTCTGCAAGCTCGTAGAGCATCCAATGCGTCTCCGGCGCTTCGTAGACGATCCGCCAGGCCTGAAGCACGCCCTCGTTGAAGCTGTGGGTCTCGCGAACGTCGCGCGCCAGCACGGACGCGGGCATCTTGAGCCCGTTGCGGTCGGCAAGCCGCAGCACCTCGTCGTACAGGCTCGGCGTGGCAAGCTCGCCCTCGAGCAGCCTGGTCGTTTCCACATCGTGCGCGTGCGGCTTGAGCATGGCGTGGTTGCGGTTGCCGACCAGAAATTCGATCAGCCGGTACTGACGCGACTGGAAGCCCGAGGACTGGCCAAGCTGCGAGCGGAAACGCGTATACTCGCTGGGAGTCATGGTGCGCAGCACGTCCCAGGCGCCGTTGAGCTGCTCGAAGATGCGCGACATCCGCGCCAGCATCTTCATCGCGGGCTGCACTTCGTCCCTGGCAATAGCGCTGCGCGCGGCGCTGAGCTCGTGGATCGCAAGCCGCATCCACAGCTCCGTGGTCTGATGCTGGATGATGAACAGCATCTCGTCATGGGCTTCCGAGAGCGGATGCTGCGCGCCGAGGATCGCATCCAGCGCCAGATAGTCGCCGTAGGACATACGCCGGGCGAAATCGGTCTCGGCACCTTCGCTCGTGGGATCGTAATCGTTGGACGTCATGGCAGGCCCTTCGATCGATCGATCCTCGCCGCGTCAGTCGAGGCCGATCAGGCGCGCGGTGATCGGGGACGACGGATCCTTCAGTCCGTCGACCACCGTAAAATGGTTGAGCCCGGGATCGACGACGAGGCGCGTCGGCACGTCGAAGCCGGTCCAGACATTGGCGATCAGATCGGACTGACGCATGAATTCGGGCCGTTCGCCGCCGCCGACCCACGCCGTGACCGGCGAATGTCCCCGCGGCAGGTGCAGCGCCGCGCTTTCAAGCGTCGCCTCCTCCATGGTCATGCGTAGCGTGTCGTTCATCTTCGTCTTGAGCAGCGGTCGCAGATCATGCAGCCCGCTGATCGAGAGCGTGCCGGCGATGCGGTTGTAGACGGCGGGCTCGAGCCGGCTATCGTTGCACAGCATGCGCGTGACGAGATGGCCGCCGGCGGAATGGCCGGCGAGCCGGATCGGCCCGGAGACGAGCGAGGCCGCCTTGGTGATCGCGGCGGTGATCTCTGCGGTGATGTCGGAGATGCGGGCGGCCGGCGTCAGCGTGTAGCTCGGCAGCGCCACAGTCCAGCCGTGATGCCGCGCGCCTTCGGCAAGATCGGTCCAGGTCGACTTGTCAAAGCGCATCCAGTAGCCGCCGTGCACGAAGACGACGAGGCCCTTGCTGTCGCCGTCTGGCAGGATCAGGTCGAGACGCTGGCGCTCGCGCGGCCCGTAGGCGACGTCCGAACGGAAGTCTTTCAGTCCGGTGCGGTAAGCCGCCGCCCGCTCCGCCCATTGGGCCGGCATCTTGTCCGAGCCCGGGATATGGGCCGAATTGGCATAAGCATCATCCCAATCGCGCATCGTGACACCCTAGGATTCGGCCGTCGAACTGGGCGCCAGTCTGCCACCAGTCAGGACGGCGTCCTAGTCTTTCTTTTAAGCTTAAAGCATTTGAACGCGCCCGTGTTTCGGGCAGCGGGCGCCCCGGCCGAGATGCCGTAGGGTGGGCCAAGCGACTTGTCCGCCGTAGCTCGAAGAGCGAAGGCGGAAGCGTGCCCACCCTTTCGTGCAAGATCGAAGAGAGATGGTGGGCACAGAGCAAGAGCGCCTTTGCCCACCCTACGAGATCTCGACCGCTACGCCTTCTCCACCCCGCACCAATCCGCGATGAACAGGGCCATCGCCTTGGTCGACTTCTTCAGCGACTCCAGGTCGACGAATTCGTTGAAGCCGTGCATCTCGCCGCCGCTCGCGCCGAAGCAGAGGCTGGGGATACCGTGATTGAGACCGTAGAAGCGGGTGTCGGTGAGCGCGGTGAAGACGAGGTCTTGGATTTCGCCGCCATAGACGGTGTTGAAGGCCTTGCCGAACGCGGCCTCGGGCGCCGCGGCGTCGGTCAGTTCATACCCCTCCGACAGGAAACCCGACCATTCGACCTCCGGCGGATTGTTGGCAAGGAAGCGGTGGTTGCGCGCAGCAGCCGCAACGCAGGCCATGATCTCCTTCTGGTGATCGGCGATCGACCAGCCCGGCAGGACCGCGATACGGCAATCGACGTCGCACCATGCCGGCACGCTGGAGGCCCAGTCGCCGCCCTTGATGATGCCGGGGTTGAAGTTGATGGGATGGTTCAGCGTCTTGAAGTGCCGATCAGCTTTCGCGCGCTCGTTCCATTCGATCTCGAGTTTCTGCAGCGCCTGGATCAAATGATAGGCCGCCATGATTGCGTTGGCGCCGGAGCCGGCGAAGGCAACGTGGGTCGGATGGCCCTTCACGCGCAGGCGAAACCAGATCACGCCGACCTGCGAGCGCACCATCTTGCCGCCGGTCGGCTCCGGGATGAAGCAGGCGTCGGCACGATAGCCGCGCTGCAATGTCGAGAGCGCGCCGACGCCGGTGCTCTCCTCCTCGATCACGGACTGGAAGTGGATCCGCGCCGTCGGCTTGAAACCCGCCGCCTTGATCGCGTCCAGCGCGTAGAGCGCGCCGATCGTGCCCGACTTCATGTCGCAGGCGCCGCGGCCGAACATCTTGCCGTCCTTGATGACGGGCGAGAATGGCGGCGTGTCCCACAGTTCCAGCGGCCCCGCGGGCACCACGTCGCAGTGCCCCTGGAGAATCAGCGATTTGCCGCCGTTCGTTTGCGGGCGGTAGGTGCCCACTACCGTGCGCGCCTTGGAGAAATCGTGCTCGATCGGACCGAAACCACGCAGATCCTTGAGGTCATCGACATCGATGTGCCAGTCGTCGACCTCGTAGCCGCGCTCGCGCAGGAGGTCGCCGATCATGTCCTGGCACGGCCCCTCGGCCCCGCGGGTCGAAGGGATCGCAACGAAATCGCTTGTGGTCGCAAGCTGGGCTTCGAAGCCGACATCGACGGCGTCAAGAATCCTCTGCTGCGTTTCGGCATTCATCGGGCAACTCCAGGCATCCAATTGGTCAATGGTGCGCGCAAGCTAGCCGATTTCAGCCGTTCGGGTACTCCACAAAATAAGCATCCCGCAATGCATCTTCGAGCAGCCGGCCTTCCGAATAGCCATTCAGCGTCGCAGGCCGGGTTACACCATCCAGCAGGCGCGGGCACGGCTCCGGCGCGCCCAAGACGGTGCGCACGGGGATGCGCTCGGCATAGATCGGCAATTCGTAGTCCTCGTCGTCATCGGCGACACCCTTGGCGCGGACTTTGGCCGAGGCTTCCTCGATCTCCATCGCGATGAAGGAGGTCGCCTTGATCTCCTGCGCGCTGCTCTGACGCAGGCTCGCGGTGCGGTCCGGGAAGAAGCGATCGACCATGGCGATCACCGCCCGCTCCTTCTCCTCGGGGTCGGTGACGAGATAGGCGGTGCCGAATGCCATCACGGCGCGGTAGTCGGCGGAATGGTTGAAGCCGCAGCGCGCCAGCACGAGGCTGTCGAGATGGGCGACCGTGAGGCAGACGCACTCGCCCCTGGTCTGGTTGCGCAGCATGCGGCTCGCGCTCGAGCCGTGCCAATAGAGTTTTGTCCCCTCGCGCCAGAAGAAGGTCGGCGTGCAATAGGGCTGGCCGTCGATGACATAGGAGACGTGACAGAGCATCGAGGAATCCAGGATGCGGTGAACCGTGTCGTGGTCGTAGAAGCCGCGGTCGTGACGGCGCTTCACCTGATTGCGCGCTGACGTCGGATAGGAATTCTGGCTTTCAGTCTGGCTCACGGCCGCTCCTGTCGGGCTTGGAACAATTCCAGGAGAGTTGTAGCCGCGGATTTGGTCTGCGATAGTGCCAATTCCATGCGAAAAATTCCGACCAATTTAGTCCCCTCGCCGGCCAAGGCGGAGTTGCCCCTCGACCTCACCGGCCCGCACATCACCGCGGGCGCGTCGTCGGCGCACCGGCTGTACCAGGCGCTGTGCGAGATGATTGTCGGCGGCCTGGTCAAACCCGGTGAGCCGCTGCCGCCGTCGCGGACACTGGCCAAGCAGACCGGCTTCCGCCGCAACGCCGTCGTCACTGCCTATGAACGGCTGATCGCTGACGGCTTTGCCGCTGCGACCGTCGGCTCCGGCACCTTCGTTGCAGCGCGGATACCGGCGCGCGCCGCCGAACCGAAGAAGCCGAAGACCGTGGTCGAAGCGCCGCGACAGGGCGCATTCTCGCTCGGCTGCACCCATATCGACGAGCGCGCGCTGCAGCGCTTCCGTGCCTTCGTCGGGCGGCGCATGCGCGCGTTCGGACCTGAGCATCTGCACTATGGCGATCCGCGCGGCAGCCGCGAGCTGCGCGCGGCGATCGCCGATCATCTGCTGTCGGCACGTGGACTGCGCTGCGATCCCGATCAGATCATGCTGACATCGGGCACGCTGCACGCGCTGCGCATCGTGCTGAGCGCGATCCTGAAGCCCAACGACCAGGTCTGGTGCGAGGACCCGGGTTACCCCGCCGCGCGAAACACCATTTCGCATTGCGGCTATCGCGCCGTGCCCGTTCCCGTCGACGAGCACGGGATATTTGTCGCCAAGGGCCGCACCGCCGCTTCGTCCGCACGCGCGGCCTATGTGACGCCGTCCCACCAGTTTCCGCTGGGCGTGCAGATGTCGATGCCGCGACGGCTGGAGCTGCTGGATTGGGCGAGGCAGGCCGGCGCCTTCGTGCTGGAGGACGATTACGACAGCGAGTTCCGCTATGACGGCGCGCCGTTGATGTCGCTTGCCGGCATCGATCATCTCCAGCGCGTGGTCTACATGGGCACGTTTGCCAAGACGCTGTTTCCGGGCCTGCGCATCGGCTATTGCGCGCTGCCCGAGCGCCTGATCGCGGACGTCACGGCCACGCGCGCTGCGCTCGACCGCTTTCCCGGCACGCTGATGGAGGGCGCTGTGGCCGACATGCTCAATTCCGGCGCGTTCGCCGCCAACCTGAAGCGCGTGCGCAAGCTTTATCGCGAGGCGCGCGATGCGCTGGCTGAGACGCTGGAAGCAGCATCCGACGGCGCGCTGTCGGTGCCGGTACCGTCGCAAGGACTGCACCTCGTCGCCCGGTTCGATCCGTCGGTCGAGCTTACGGTCGCGGCGCAGGCGAAGCAGGCGGCAGGCGCGGAAGGCTGGCTACTGGCCGACACCTATTCGCGCGCGCGTCCCCTGCCCGGGTTCGTGCTGGGATTTTCCGGCCACGCGGTTCCGCAACTCGTGGCCTCCGCCGAACGGCTCGCGCTGGAGTCGCGTGGCGCCTTGCGCGCGAGGAGCAAATCGGCCCGGCGGGCGTGACGAACGTTCACTATGAGAATCGCCTGCCGCTCCCTACATTGCGGCATCGATGCCGGGACCTCACATCATGCTGCTGCGCCGCGCGACCTGCCTCTCGCTGCTGATCTCGGTCGCCCTCGCGACGGCGGCGCATGCCGTCACTGTCGGACGTGAACAGGACATCACCGATCTCAAGCTCGGCCAGCGCGTGCAAGTGGATGACGGAACCTGCCCCGCCGGGCAGGTCAAGGAAGTGCGCGGTGCGAGAATGACCGACAAGGGCGTGGCGCGGACCATCGCCTGCGTTCCGCGCTTCGGTCCGAAATCGAAGTGATGGTTACGACTTCGCCGGGTCGAACATGCACTGCAAGGTCGGTTTGGCGATCTTGGTGAAGGTCGAGCCGATCTCGCCCTGCTTGGACGCGGGCACCCAATCAGTCTCGATCGTTGGCACGCCGGTCTCGCTGATGCCGCGCAACAGCGCCTCGCGCAGATCGCGGTCCTCGACGGCAGCAACGGCGTGATCATGCAGGCAGCCGCAGACCTCCTCGGGATGCTCCCAGCGCCCGAGCATCCGCGGCGCACACTGACGCATGAACTCGCTGCGGGGATCCGGTAGCCTCGAAGGAGCGCGAACCTGCGCGTGGGCAGCGCTGATCGTCAGAAGCGAAACGAACGCTGCGGCGCAGAATCGGACAATCATGATGGCCTTTATCGGCTGGTTTTTCTTTTGATTTTTCTTTTGATTTTCTTGGCTGTCGATCAGAAACGCGCAGCGACCACGATCGGCTGCGGCGCCGTGGTGGTGACCGGCGAGCCGCTGTACTGGAAGGTGCCGACACCCGGGAGATTGCCGTCCGGCGCCCCCGCGAACGAAGAGCCGGCGAGCACGAAAGCGAAGGCAAGGATGAAGCTGAGCGTGCGCATGATCTCGTGTCCCAATTCCTTGGCCGGCGGTGCGTCGTCGTTGTGAAGCTGATAACCATGCGTCGTTTCGCGCGTGATGCGCCAAAAGCGGAAAATGGTTTCGTCTTTGTGAGAATTGTTTCGTCACGCGCCAGGCGACGAAACATTCAGCGGAAAATCCCAGTCTTTTCAAATGGGTCGCGCCGCGCCTGAAAGTGGCCTTGCAGGCTCTGTCCGTGCTTGGAAGCAGACCCACACTGCGCGCCGTCACACGCACGCCTTCCGCACTTCACATGCATTTTACGTTTTTCTGCTGAAGAGAAGCCCGAACGGGGGCTGGGTTCCGTCGAACCGGGCGCGATTCGACTGCGACCCAAGCCATCGAAACCGAGAAGCCCGGAACCACCGGGCGCGTTCAGTTGAGGGATGCCATCATGACGGCGCAAGATCGCGCAACGCCGCGCGACGCGGACCTGCGGACGGACCGCGCCGACCAGCAATCCAGCCGCGTCGCTTCAATCGGGGCAATGTCGCTGCAGTCGGACCGCGGCCACGAGGCCGCACCACAAGCTTTCGTGCGGCTGACCGGCTCGCATCTCGCAAAGCCGCGCGCCAGCCGCACTCTCGTCACTGAGTGAACGCACGCGCGTCACTGAGTGAAGAACTCGCCGCACTTCTGGACGTTTGCGTCAGCCGGTCCCCACGGCATGACCGGTACCGTCGAGGTCGAGTTCTTCGGCGAGCCCTCGATCAGCCGGTCCGAATAGACCATGTAGACCAGCACATTGCGTTTGGCGTCACAGCCGCGCACGATCTGCATCTTCTTGAAGAACAGCGAGCGGCGCTGGCGGAACATGTCGTCGCCCTGCTCCATCTTGTTCTTGAACTTGATCGGACCGACCTGGCGGCAGGCCAGCGAGATATCCGAGACCTCCTCGGCAAGGCCGAGCCAGCCCTTGAAGCCGCCCTTCTCCGGCACCGTGAAATGACAGGCCACGCCCTCGACCTCGGGGTCGTCGAGGCCGTAGGTCGCGAGCTTGTCATTCGGGCTCATCCATTTGAATACCGTCGAGCGGCGGAAGATCAGATCCGGCTCGTCGGCGGCGATTGCAGAACTCGCTGGGACAGCGAGCAACAGGAGGAATAAAGCAAGGCCTTTCAAGCGGATGCCGGAAAGACCGGGGAAACGAGATGACATGAAGTTCTCCGGTAACAAGTCCCGGCAATGTAGGCATGCGACAGCCGGTCAGGAAGACGACCGGCAGCCGTCGCGGCCGCCGTTTACCGCTCCGTGAGGCTTTTTTGCTACGTCATGGACAAAATTCGCTGACGGCAGAACTGCCGTGCTAGTGAACGCGTATCCCCTCTGCGAGACTAATTTCTGAGTTGGATTGTGGATTCGAGGAATGAATAGCGTGAACGGGGCCAGTTTTTCTGCCAGGCCGGCCCGGCTGTGGCAGGTCGCCATTTTGACGGCGGCGGGTGCGATTGGCTTGACCAGCCAGGCGGACGCGGCGTTCTACTACTGGAGCGACTACTCCGACGGGTCCTACGCCGCCCGGCAGGAGCGCTATCCCGACATTCCCCGGCAGAAGCCACAGAAGCGCAGTACGGCTGGCAAGAAGGCGGTCGTCGCCGAGAAGGAAGCCGGCACCAAGCCGCAAGGTCCGCTCGTGATCGTCGTGTCGATCGATCGGCAGAAGGTGACGGTCTTCGACACCAACGGCGTGTTCGCAGAATCCCCGGTGTCGACAGGCATGAAGGGCCACTCGACGCCGATGGGCGTGTTCAGCGTGATCCAGAAGCACAAATTCCACCAGTCCAACATCTATAGCGGCGCGCCGATGCCGTACATGCAGCGGATCACCTGGTCCGGCATCGCCATGCATGCCGGCGTGCTGCCGGGCTATCCGGCCTCGCACGGTTGCATCCGCATGCCGATGGCGTTCGCGGTGAAGATGTGGAACTGGACCAGGATGGGCGCGCGCGTGATCGTCTCGCCCAGCCAGATGTCGCCGCAAAATTTCTCGCATCCCCTGCTCGCCTCGGTGCGCGTGCCGCCGCAGCCCGCCGTCAGCCTGGAGCCGCAAACCAATGTCGGCGACAAGGGCGCCGCACCAACCAAAGTCAGCGAAGCAAAGCCCGTCGAGACGAAGACCGCCAGCGCGGAGAGCGCGCTCGAGCTGCGTTCGTCGGTCGGCCATACCGTGATGTCGGATGTGACCACCGGCAATGCACCGGCGCGCGCGGAAGCAGCCGCACCAGCCGACAAGGTTGAGGCCAAGTCTGAAAAGACCGCCGACGCATCTGACCCGGTCAAGCCGCAGTCGGAAGAAGCAGCCAAGCCCGCAAGCGCCGACGCAAAGCCCGTTGAGGCCGCAGAAGCGCCCAAGACTGCAGAAGCGCCCAAGGCTGAAGCCGCCGAGCCCGCGAAGAAACCCGATGCGCCCGCTGCCGCACCGCCGCTCGCCGCCTCGCCCGACGCCAAGAAGGACGAGACCCGCGTCGCCGATCCTGCGCCTGCCGCGAAGCCGGAGACGCCCAAACGGGCCGGCCAGATCGCGGTGTTCATCAGCCGCAAGGATTCCAAGCTCTACGTGCGGCAGAATTTTGCGCCGCTGTTCGAGGTTCCCGTCACGATCGCTGCGAGCGACCGGCCGCTCGGCACCCACGTCTTCACCGCCGAGGTCGACAAGACCAACACCAACGCGTTGCGTTGGTCGGTGGTATCGCTGCCGGTCTCCGTCCGCGCCGCCGCGCGCGAAGATGACAGCCGCGTGACACTCCGCCAGCGTGGCGCCGCCGTGATCCCCGTCGCCGCCAAGCCCGTTACAGCCAAGCCCGTGGTCACGCCGGACAGCCCGGCCGAGGCACTCGACCGTATCTCGATCCCGGCCGACACCATGGCAAAGATCAACGAGATGCTGACATCGGGCGGCTCGATCATCGTCTCCGACCAGGGCATCAACCAGGGCGAGACCGGCGAAGGCACCGACTTCATCGTCCGCCTGTACTAGAGCGCTTTCGAGCGAAGTGGCGCCTTGCCGCGTCCGATAACGCGGTGTTGACCAGGCGCGTCGCGCCGACGCAGTAAGGTGCGTCCCGGATCACGTCGGGGGACGTTGCCATGCTGAACCGCAGGACCATGCTCGCCGCGCTTGTCGCGACGACCGCGTCTGCTGGACGCAGCCGTGCCGATAGCGGCATGAGCCGGATCTCGGCCTATGCCTTCTCTTTCCCTGCATTATCAGGCGACGACATCCGCCTTGCCGCGTTCACGGGCAAGCCGCTGCTGGTGGTCAACACCGCTTCGCTCTGCGGCTACACTCCGCAATACGCGGGCCTGCAAGAGCTCTGGAGCGAGTTTCGCGAGCGCGGGCTCACCGTGATCGGCGTGCCCTCCAACGATTTCGGTGGCCAGGAGCCCGGCGGCACCAGCGAGATCACGGAGACCGCGCACCACCAATACGGCGTTCCTTCCCGATCGCGGCCAAGGCGGTGGTGGTCGGCGCCAAGGCGCATCCGTTCTACAAATGGGCGGCCGAGGCGCGCCCCCGCGATGTTCCGCGCTGGAACTTCCACAAATACCTGATCGGGCGCGACGGCTACATTGCCGAGGTGTATCCGTCTGCGGTCGATCCGACGGACACACGGGTCAAGACGGCGATTGCGAAGGCGCTGGCCGACAGCTGACACCCGCAGCCCGCATCCGGTTGGGCACAATTGTGGCGGGGTGCCAAACAGCCGTTGCAATGACGAGGGCCCACCATCTAGGCTAGGACTATCAAGGGGCAGGATGGTTTTGCCAAAGGCGAAAAGCTGCGGCGGAACAACGGGATCAATCTCGAGGACAACACCATGCGTGTGGCGGCAGGACTGATTTTGGCAAGCGCGATGTCGGTTGCGATGGCAGGCGCAGCGTGGTCGCAGACCCCGGCCGCAAAGCCCGCAGCCGCCACCCAGGCGGCACCGGCTGCACCCCCCGCCGCGGCACCGGCGCCCGCTCCCGCGGCGGCAGCCGCTGCGCCGACGCAAGCGGCCTTCCCGCCCCCGCCGAAACAGGCGCCCCAGCCCGCCCGCGCGGCCTGCAACACGCCCGGCGCGCTCGGGGTCGCCCGCACGGTCGAGATCGACACCACGGGTGGTCCGGGCTTCGGCTTCGAGCATTTCAAGGAGCTCGACTTCCTGCGCGACAAGGAGGTCGTGCTGACCTTCGACGACGGCCCCTGGCCGAAGAACACGCCCGCGGTGTTGAAGGCTCTCGCCGACGAATGCACCACCGGCATCTTCTTCTCGATCGGCAAGCACGCGACCTATGAGCCGGAGATCCTGAAGCAGGTCTATGCGGCCGGCCACACCGTCGGCGCCCACACCTGGTCGCACGCCAACCTCAACAACAAGAAGCTCACGGAAGCGCAGCGCAAGGAAGAGATCGAGAAGGGATTCTCGGCGGTGAAGTGGGCGCTCGGCGGCATCTCGCCCTCGCCGTTCTTCCGCTTCCCGGCGCTCCAGCACCCACCGGAGATGGTCACCTATCTCGGCAACCGCAACGTCGCGATCTTCTCCTGCGACATCGACTCCTTCGACTTCAAGGCCTCGAAGCCCGAGAAGGTGATCGAGACCGTCATGAAGAAGCTCGACACCAAGGGCAAGGGCATCATCCTGATGCACGACTTCCAGAAGCACACCGCCGAAGCCCTGCCCGAGTTGCTGAAGCGGCTGAAAGCCGGCGGCTACAAGGTCGTGGCGATGCGCGCCAAGTTCCCGGCCTCGACGCTGCCCGAATACGACCAGGAGCTGCTCAAGGACGTCAAGCTGCCGACGGTGAGCACGCGCCCGGTCAATTCCGTCGTGACGACGGTCTCGGAATAGACCGCAATTGTCTTTCCGGTTTGAAGGTTACGTCATCATATCGGCGGACGGCATGCTTGCCGATCCGTCGCACATCATGCCCTCAACGCTGGTGTTCGAAGGCGACAAGCGCTTTTTCGAGCAAGCGCTCGATCGAGCCGCGGTCGTCGTGCACGGCGGACACTCGCACGAGCAGCAGCCGAATTCGCCGAAGCGCAAGCGGCTGATCCTCACCCGCAAGATCAAGACGCTCACCGTCGACCCGGAGATGCCGAACGCGACGCTGTGGAATCCCGAGCATGCGAGCTTCGAGGAGGCCTGCGCTTTCGCCGATGTCGCCTCCGGCACGGTCGCAATCATCGGCGGCCCCGTCGTGTTCGACATGTTCATGGACCGCTACGACACGTTCTGGCTGTCGGAAGCCCCGCATGTGCGGCTGCCCGGCGGCGAAGGCTGCTTCGTCGGCGTGCCGGAGCGGACGCCGCATGAGGTGCTGGCGTCACACGGGATGAAGCCGGGGGCGCCGTATCTGCTCGACGCGGCGCATGATGTCACCGTCACGCCGTGGCGTCGAGTCTAGCACAGGCGATCTGCGCTACGGCGTCGGAAGGTGATAGGCCAGCACACCGCGCAGCGTGTGCACCGTGCCGCCCGCGCTCAGGCTGGTCATGAAATCAGACGCCAGATCGTCTCGCGCCCCGAGATGCGTGACGCGATATTCCGCGCGGGCGGAGATGCTGTCGGTGAAGAAGCGCTCGAAGCCGCCACCGAAGGTCGCGCCGTGATATTCCCGCGTCGGAGCGGTGCCGGGAAATCCGAGGAAATTGTACGAGATCGACTGCGCGGTCGTTCCGCTGTAGCCGCCGAGCAGGTAGACCAGCGTCTCCGGTGCCACGAGATAGCCGACGCGTCCACCGACGGTCCACCCCCACTTCACCGCCGCCAGATCCGACGAGATCGCAACACCTCCGCCCGATGCGTTGACCTTGGCGCCGCCATTGGTCCCGGCATCAATCAACCCGAATGCGCCGAGGACCCATCTCGGCGCGACCTGGCGATCGTAGCCGATCGTGAAAGTGCCACCGACATCGGCGCCGCCCAGACCGGATGCGTCGAAATCCAGCACACCGGCGAACGATCCCGCGACATGGGGCGTGATGACGTCGCCCCCGATACCCGCGCCGACGTAAACGCCCGTCCATGTCGGGTTCAGCGCGGGCGCCACTGAAGCGGTCGCAGGTCCGCCGAACTGGCCGAAGCGATAGGCCGCGCCGATCCTGACCACATGCTCGGACAGGTCCGTGGTCCAGACCGCGCCGAGCGGATCGACCGTCGTGTTGCGGCCGAGCGCGACGTAGCGGTATTCGCCGCGCAGTGACACGTTGCTCGCGAGGCGATATTCCGCGCCGGCGCCGACCGTGTAACCGTGCGACGTCAGCCCCGATTCCTGCACCGTGAACGAAGGCCCTCCCCCGAGGATCACGTAGTTCAAGTTCCAATTGTTGATGCGCATCTCGCTATAGCCGGCGAGGCCGTAGAGCAGGATATCGGGCGTCACCAGAAATCCCGCACGGCCGCCGATCGTCCAGCCCTGGTCCAGCGACGGCAGCGCAGCGTTCAGGCTCTGGCCAAAGAACGGGCTCGATGCACTGGCCGTCGTGCGCTGGCGCGACCAGTCGTAATCGACGAAACCGCCGACCACGAAACGCGGCGCAACCTGGACGTCAAATCCGGCGAAAACAGACAGCCCGAGATCGGCGCCCTGCAAGCCGTCGAGGCTGAACAAATCCGGGCCACCGCCGACCGGCGTCAGGTTCGACCGTCCGGTCGCGAAGTCGAAGCCCAGTCCGCCGCCGACGTAAAACTGGGTCCAGTTCGCCACGGGCGCCGCGAACGGCCGCGCCTTCACGGGCAAGTCTGCTGCACAGGCCGTGGTTACAGAAACGGCTACGACATGCGCCGCCCCCAGAACGACAACAACGCATGCCGCCGCCTTGCGCTTCGATTGGACCAAGTCCGCCCCCAATCACCCAGTGCCGATTGCGCCTGTGCAACCGGAACCGTCGGTACTATTGGGCTAGGACGGATTCCGACAAGTGGAGAGACCGGTCGATCCGCAGCGGCCACGATTTTGTGGAACCGCTGTGATCTCAAAACCATAATCTGTGAATGATGGTTCATGCACTCGTCGCAAACGGACGAGCCATCAACTCGCTTTACACGTCCCCATAGGCCGTCTCGGCCGAGCGCGTAGCGCGGCCATAGCCCATGATCATGAACAGCGCACCGATGATCGAGAGATTCTTCAGCGCATCGACCACCATCCTGGCGTTGTCGGGCGCGGCCTGATTCCAGAAATCGGAGAACAGAACGGTCGAGCCCGCGATGTAGATGATCATCAGCAATGCGAAAAAGCGCGCGCCGAAGTTCAGCGCAATCATCAGGCCTGCAATGATCTCGAGCCCACCGCCCGCGATCGCCAGCAGTTGCGGCGTGGTCATGGCGGTCGCCGTCTCGATCTGCTTGGTGTAGGACTCGATGACCTCAGGCACCACCACCTTGGTGGCGATGAAATCGGCCGTCGCCTGGAGGGGAAAGAACTTGGTCGCGCCCGTGTAGATGAACAGCACGGCGAACAGGATTCGCCCGAAAGTCACGAACGCTGGCATGATCGGCCTCTTGGCTCAGGCTTTTTGAAAAAGGCGTCTTGACGAGAGTACCGGGCGATTATGAAGAGTCGTGCGCCGGTTTACAAACGGGGAAATGGCGAACTGCGAGCAATTCAAAGTTGGCGGCACGGGCGGTGCACCTTCTCCCCTTGTGGGAGAAGGTGGCATAGGCGGCCTGCGGCCGCCGTTCTTAAGAACGCCGAAGCGAAGCTTCGGCTATGGCGCCGGATGAGGGGTATCTCTCCGCGAGCTCAATAGCGGTGGGACTCGTGGATAGAGACCCCTCACCCGTCTCGCCGCTAACGCCGCGATCCACCCTCTCCCACAGGGGGAGAGGGTAAGACGGCATCTTACGTAAACAACGTCGGCTGCTGCCGTGCAGCGCGCTCCTGCGCTTCCACGACCGCAACGGCCGTCATGTTGAGGATGCCGCGCGCGGTCACCGAGGGCGTGAGGATATGGGCGGGGCGTGCCGGGCCGATCAGGATCGGGCCGACAGGGAGCGCATCCGCCAGCGACTTGATCATCTGATAGGCGACGTTGGCGGTGTCGAGGCTCGGCATGATCATGATGTTGGCCTCGCCCTCGAGCTTGGAGTGCGGCAGCACCATTTTCCGCGCAGCAGCTGAAAGTGCCGTGTCGCCCTGCATCTCGCCGTCGGCCTCGATCTCCGGATGCTTCTCCTTCAACAGCTGGGTCGCCCGGCGCATCTTGCGCGAGGACTCGGTGTCGTAGCTGCCGAAATCCGAGTGCGAGACGAAGGCGATCTTCGGCTTGATGTTGAAGCGCTGGACGTGGACCGCCGCCAGCGAGGCGATCTCGGCGAGCTCCTCGGCGCTCGGATTGGGCCGAACCTGCGTGTCGGCGATGAAGAAGGCGCCCTTGCTGGTGATCAGCAGCGCCAGTGCCGCATAGTCGATGATCCCCGCGGAGAAGCCGATGATCTCGCGGACATGGCGGAGGTGGTGCATGTAGCGGCCTTCGACGCCGCAAAGCATGGCATCCGCCTCCCCGCGCATGACCGCGAGCGCGGCGATCACCGTGTTGTTGGTGCGCACCACCGTGCGCGCCGCATCCGGCGTCACGCCGCGGCGGCCGGCGACCTCGACATAGGATTGCACATAGGAGCGATAGCGCGGATCGTCCTCGGGATTGACGAGGTCGAAATCCTTGCCTGCCTTGATCGACAGGCCGAAGCGCTTGATGCGCGCCTCGACGACCGACGGACGCCCGACCAGGATCGGCGTCGCCAGCTTCTCCTCCAGCACCACTTGCGTGGCACGCAGCACGCGCTCGTCCTCGCCTTCGGCGTAGATCACGCGCACCGGCTGGGTCTTGGCCTTGGCGAACATCGGCTTCATGACAAGGCCGGAGCGGAAGGCGAAGCGCTCGAGCAGCGCGGTGTATTCGTCAAAGTTGGTGATGGGGCGCGTCGCGACGCCCGACTCCATCGCCGCCTTGGCGACGGCGGGCGCGATGCGCAGAATCAACCTGGGATCAAAGGGGCTCGGGATCAGCGAGCCCGGGCCGAAGCCCTGCGTTTCGCCGGTGTCAAAGCCCTGCGCGACCGCATCCGACGGCGCCTCGCGCGCGAGCTGCGCGATGGCCTCGACGGCGGCGTGCTTCATCTCCTCGTTGATGGCGCTGGCGCCGACGTCGAGCGCGCCGCGGAAGATGAAGGGGAAGCACAGGACGTTGTTGACCTGGTTCGGATAGTCGGAGCGGCCGGTGCAGATCATGGCGTCGGGGCGCACCTTCCGCGCCTCCTCCGGCATGATCTCCGGGGTCGGATTGGCCAGCGCCATGATCAGCGGCTTGTCGCCCATCGCCTTGGCCATCTCCGGCTTGAGCACGCCGGGTGCCGACAGCCCGATGAAGATGTCGGCGCCGCCGATGACGTCGCCCAGCGTGCGCTTGTCGGTCTTCTGCGCGTAGACCGCCTTCCAGCGGTCCATCGTGGTGTTGCGGCCCTCATGCACGAGGCCGTCGATGTCGCAGACCCAGATGTTCTTGCGCTGCGCGCCCATCGATACCAGAAGGTTGAGCGTCGCGATCGCGGCGGCCCCCGCCCCCGACGCCACGATCTTGACGTCGGACAGCTTCTTGCCGTTCAGCCTGAGACCATTGGTGATGGCGGCGGCGACGATGATGGCGGTGCCGTGCTGGTCGTCATGGAAGACCGGGATCTTCATGCGCTCCTTCAGCTGCGCCTCGATCTCGAAGCATTCCGGTCCGCGGATGTCCTCGAGATTGATGCCGCCGAAGGTCGGCTCGAGCGCCGCCACGGTCTCGACCACGCGCTCGATGGTGTCGGCGGCGATCTCGATGTCGAACACGTCAATGCCGGCGAATTTCTTGAACAGGACGGCCTTGCCCTCCATCACCGGCTTGGAGGCCAGCGGGCCGATATTGCCGAGGCCGAGCACCGCGGTGCCGTTCGAGACCACCGCGACCAGATTGGCGCGGGTGGTGAGCGTGGCGGCTTCCGCCGGGTTCTTGGCGATCTCGGTGCAGGCGGCGGCAACGCCCGGAGAATAGGCAAGCGCGAGGTCGCGCTGGTTGGCCAGCGGCTTGCTCGCCTGGATCTCAAGCTTTCCGGGGCGCGGCAGACGGTGATAGGCCAGCGCCGCCTGGTGGAGATCATCAGAATAAGACGACATGCGGTGTCTCGCCTCGCGTTACCGGCTTCAAAATGCCTCATCCGGAGCCGCCGCCCAAGCGGACGGTATTTCCGGGTCATGGAAACGGGATGAAGCACGGCGGGCGCCCCGGTGGCAACATCCGATTACGGCCCCATCAACAGGGCGCATGGTCAAATACCTGATAGCGCTAGCTTTCCCTAGACCGCGCGGCATTTCCCGAATATGGCAGGTTGCGCAGTGCAAAACGGGCAACTGGAGCTGGGAATGAAGCGGATCCTGATCGGCCTGATCGTGGCAGCCGTGCTTGCCGCGGGCGGATGGTTCGGCTTCAACCTCTATGTCCAGCACCGCGCGACCAGCGAGGTCGAGGCGGCGTTCGAGCAGATGCGCCAACAGGGCGGCAAGGCGAGCCACGGCAAGATCACGTTCGAGCTCGCGACCCGGACGCTGACGATCGAGGATATCGCGGTCACTCCCGGCAACCTGCCGCAGGCGCAGATCAAGATCGCCGGCATCAAAGGGACGGGCGTTCGCCTGGTCGACGATATCAGGTTTTCGGCCGACAGCATCGACATCACCGGTGTTGAGGTCGCACTGGACCAGGCTCCCCCGGCAAAACTGAAAGTCTCCTACAAGATCCCGCAATTGACGATGCGCGACTACGCCGGTCCCGTTCACGCCGCGGCTGCGCCAGCGGACAACTCCCTGATCGAGATGTACCGCTATGCGCTCAGCCAGTACACGGGCGTCACGGCCTCGTCGCTTACGGCCCCGACACTGACGATGAGCTTCGATTCCGGCAACGCTGCCGCCGGCAGCGGCGAGTTCACCTATACCGGGCTGGCGATCCAAAACCTCAAGCACGGCAAGATCGATGCGATGAAGGCCGACCGCGCCGTCATCTCGGTCGAGGTGAAGCAGCCAGGCAAGCCGGACAAGCTGACAGGCGAGCTGTCGAACATCATCGTCAACGATTTCGACGCGACCGCGATCCTCGCTACGCTCGATCCGCAGGCGGCGGGTGACGACAGCTACCGCCGGATCTACCGGCAGGTCTCGGTCGGCCCCTATGCGCTCAAATCGGCACAGGGCATGCGCGTTGATATCGACAGCTTCACCATCGAGGACATCGCCGTGCAGCCGTCGAAATTCCGGCCGGCCGAGATTTTTGCCGGGCTGCCGGAGGACAAATCCGTCCCACTGGCGCCGGCGCAGGCGCGCGAGCTGCTGGAGAAGCTCGCCGGGGTCTACGAGGGTGTTCGCATCGGCAAGGCCGAGATGGGCAAGACGTCGATCGGGACGCCGCAGGGAACAGCCAAGATCAATGCGGTCAGGTACCGCGAGGGCGACTTCGCCGTCGAAGGCGTCGATACGCCGTCGCCGCAAGGGCAGTTCAAGATGGAGCGCTTCGCGCTGAAATCCTTCAGCATGGCAAATCTGATGCGCTGGGCAACCGGCCTCACCAATCCCGGCCAGGCGCCCTCGCCGGACCAGCTGCTGGGCCTGTTCCGGGTGCTCGAAGGTGCCGAGATCAAGGGCGTGGTCTCGCCTTACAAGAACACGCGGCAGCTCGTCACCATCGATACGATCAGCCTGAACTGGGGCCAGCTGGTCGGATCGATCCCGAGCAAGGCCAATCTGGTCGTGAAGATGGTCACGCCGACCGATCCCTCCAGTCCGGCGCAGCGGCCGCTGATCATGGCGGGCGTGGACAAGCTGGCGATCGACCTCGATCTCGGTGCCGCCTGGACCTAGTCGTCGGGCGCGTTTGCGCTTGCGCCCGCCACCATTGATCTCGGCAACCTTGCCAAAGCTCAGGCCCGCTTCGCGCTCGCCAACGTGCCGCGCGGCCTGTTCACGACCGACCCGGCGCAGGCCGTGGGCCAGGCGGCGCAGGTCGAGACCGGCGCGATCGAGCTCTCCCTGCGCGACAGCGGCGTCGTCGATCTGATCGTGGCGCAGTTCTCGCGCATGCAGAATGTCAGCCGCGACGCCGCCCGCAGCGCCATCGCCGAGATGATCCGCGCGCAGGGCGAGAAGGTCACGGCCGCCAATCTCGATGCCAAAGCGGCGGTCGATGCACTCGCCGGCTTCGTCGAGACCTCAGGTCAGACGCTGACGATCAAGCTGACCCCGCTCGGCAAGGTGCCGGTGCTTCAGCTCATGGACGCACTGAACAGCGAGCCGATCGTCGCGCTGGCGCAGTTCAGGATCGAGGCGTCGACGGGGCTGTAGGCGACGGCGGTGGTCTTGTGTTCCGGACGCGCTGCAGCGTTCTTACGCTGCTGCGCAGAGCCGGGACCCAGAAGCGCCGCTGCTCGCCGAGACGTGGGCCCCGGCTCCGCAGCGCACCGCCGAAGTCGCGCTGCGCTGCGTCCGGGGTACGGGACCGAAAACCGGCTCAGATCACTTCTGCGGCAGATTCACCCGCACATGCAGCTCGCGGAGCTGCTTGGTGCTGGGCTCCGACGGCGCGCCCATCAGCAGATCCATGGCCTGCTGGTTCATCGGGAAAAGCGAGATCTCGCGCAGATTATTGGTGCCGCACAGAAGCATCACGATGCGGTCGACGCCCGCGGCCATGCCGCCATGCGGCGGCGCGCCGTATTGGAAGGCGCGGTACATGCCGCCGAAGCGGTCGACCACTTCCTGCTCGCCGTAACCCGCGATCTCGAACGCCTTCACCATCGCTTCCGGCACGTGGTTGCGGATGCCGCCCGAGGCGATCTCGTAGCCGTTGCAGGTGATGTCGTACTGGAACGCCTTGATGGTCAGCGGGTCCTGGCCCTTCAACGCGTCGAGACCGCCCTGCGGCATCGAGAACGGGTTGTGCGAGAAGTCGACTTTCTTGTCGTCCTCGTTGTACTCGTACATCGGGAAGTCGACGATCCAGGCGAGCTCGAACCGCTCCTTGTCGGTGAGGTTCAATTCCTCGCCGACCTTGTTGCGGGCAAGACCTGAGAATTTCCAGAACTTGTCGGGGTCGCCGGCGACGAAGAAGGCGGCATCGCCTTCCTTGACGCCGATCTGCGCGCGGATCGCAGCCGTACGCTCTGGCCCAATGTTGTTCGCGAGCGGACCCGCGCCCTCGCCGCCCTCGCGCCACATGATGTAGCCGAGACCGGGTTGGCCTTCACCCTGCGCCCACGAGTTCATGCGGTCGCAGAACGCGCGGCTGCCACCGCCCGGCGCCGGGATCGCCCAGACCTGGTTCTTGGGGTCTTCGAGCATGCGCGCAAAGACCTTGAAGCCGGAGCCGCGGAAATGCTCGGAGACGTCCTGCATCTCGATCGGGTTGCGCAGGTCCGGCTTGTCGCTGCCGTATTTGCGTAGCGCTTCGGCGAACGGGATACGGCGCCAGTACTTGCTCACCGGCTTGCCCTTGGCGAACTCCTCGAACACGCCGGTGATCACGGGCTCCATCGCCGCGAACACGTCCTCTTGCGTGACAAAGCTCATCTCGACGTCGAGCTGGTAGAACTCACCCGGCAGACGGTCGGCGCGCGGATCCTCGTCGCGGAAGCAGGGCGCGATCTGGAAGTAGCGGTCGAAGCCCGACATCATCAGCAGCTGCTTGTACTGCTGCGGCGCTTGCGGCAGCGCATAGAACTTGCCGGGATGGATGCGCGACGGCACCAGGAAGTCGCGCGCGCCTTCCGGCGAGGACGCAGTCAGGATCGGGGTGTTGAACTCGAAGAAGCCCTGCCCCTCCATGCGCCGACGCATCGACTTGATGATCTCGACGCGCGTCATGATGTTCTGGTGCAGCTTCTCGCGGCGCAAATCGAGGAAGCGGTACTTCAGGCGGATGTCTTCAGGATATTCCTGATCGCCGAACACCGGCAACGGCAGGTCACCGGCCGGTCCGAGCACCTCGATCTCGCTGACATAGATCTCGATCTTGCCGGTCGGCAGATCCTCATTGTCGGTCCCCTCGGGGCGGCGGCGGACCTTGCCGTCCATCTTGACCACGAATTCCGAGCGCAGCTTTTCGGCCAGCGCGAACGCCGGCGAGTCCGGATCGACCACGCACTGGGTCAGGCCGTAATGGTCGCGCAGGTCGATGAACAGCACGCCGCCATGGTCGCGAACGCGATGGACCCAGCCCGAGAGGCGAACTGTTTCGCCGATGTTGCTCTCGCGGAGCGCGCCGCATGTATGTGACCGGTAGCGATGCATGGTCGTCCCAAAATTAATGTCGGAGGGGTCGAATCGGACGGCCTGAAACGACCGGTCCGAAGTTGCGGCAGGGTTTACCCGACGAGGCCGGAGGCGGCAACTAAGGGAACGGGCTGTTTTGGGGCCAGAAGCGCCCATTTTTGGCCGATTGGGCCTCAAGCCTTTGCCATCAGGCGTTCCCCGCCTATCTTTACCTCCATGACCGTCCATTTCCCCTTCCAGAACTCGTATTCGGCACTGCCGGACAGCTTCTTTGCCCGGGTCGCGCCGACCCCTGTGGCCGCCCCCCGGCTGATCAAGCTGAACCGCCCGCTGGCGGTCCAGCTCGGGCTCGACCCGGATCTGCTGGAGACCCCTGAGGGTGCCGAAATCCTGGCCGGGAAAACGGTTCCCGCTGGCGCCGATCCAATCGCCATGGCCTATGCCGGCCACCAGTTCGGGCAATTCGTGCCCCAGCTCGGCGACGGCCGGGCGATCCTGCTCGGCGAGGTCATCGACCAAGACGGCGTCCGCCGCGACATCCAGCTCAAGGGCTCGGGCCCCACCCCGTTCTCCCGCCGCGGCGACGGCCGTGCTGCGTTGGGTCCGGTGCTGCGTGAATACATCGTCAGCGAAGCCATGTTTGCGCTCGGCATCCCGACCACGCGCTCGCTCGCCGCGGTCGTCACCGGCGAGCACGTCATCCGCGAGACCGCGCTGCCCGGCGCTGTGCTGACGCGCGTCGCCGCGAGCCACATCCGCGTCGGCACCTTCCAGTTCTTCGCCGTCCGCCGCGACACCGGCGCGATCCGCCGGCTCGCCGACCACGTCATCGCCCGCCACTATCCGGATCTGCTCCATGCAGAGCGCCCCTATCACGCCCTGCTCGCCGGCGTCGTCGCGCGTCAGGCCGATCTCATCGCGCGCTGGCTGCTGGTCGGCTTCATCCACGGCGTGATGAACACCGACAACAGCTCCATCTCCGGCGAGACCATCGATTACGGCCCCTGCGCCTTCATGGACGCCTACAACCCCGCGCAGGTGTTTTCGTCGATCGACGAGATGGGCCGCTACGCCTATGCCAACCAGCCACGCATCGCGCTGTGGAATCTGACCCGGCTCGCCGAATGCCTGCTGCCGCTGTTCTCCGACGACCAGGAGAAGGCGGTCGCCGAAGCCCAGGACATTCTCGGCGCCTTTGCCGAGACCTTCAGCAACGCCTATCAAGCAGGCCTGCGCAAGAAGGTCGGCCTGTTCACGGAACGCGACGGCGACGAGGCGCTGATCCAGGACCTGCTGGATGCCATGGCCAAGAACCAGGCCGACTTCACCCTCACCTTCCGCAAGCTCGGTGACGCCGCAGGCGACGAGGCCGCCGCTGCCGACGTCCGCGCGCAGTTCATGGACCCCTCAGCCTTCGACGACTGGGCCAGACGCTGGCGCGAGCGCACCGCGCTGGAGCCGCAGGCCGCAGCCGAGCGGCAAGCCGCCATGCACGCCGCCAACCCGATCTTCATCCCCCGCAACCACCGCGTCGAGGCCGTGATCCAGGCCGCGGTAAACAACGACGACTACGCGCCGTTCGAAGAGCTGGTGAAGGTGCTGGCCAAGCCGTTCGAGGAGCAGCCGGACTATGCCGCCTACGCCGATCCGCCGCTGCCGGACCAGCGAGTGCTGCAGACGTTCTGCGGGACATAGCAACAAACTCGGTGCGTAGGGTGGATTAGCCGAAGGCGTAATCCACCGCTTCTCTCAACCAGACGAGAGTACAGAGGTGGATTACGCTTCGCTAATCCACCCTACGAGCTAACGCGATCGTCACGCCCGCTCACCGAATTCGCCCGCGATCTTGGCGTCACCGCCCGAATCCTCGGGAAATAATCCAGCCCGCACATCGCGGTGAAATGACGAGTACCGCCAATCGCAAACCTTCGAGACATGACCGTGCTTGACGGGATTGTAATAGCAATATTCGACGTGGCGGGCGTAGTCGGCCTCGTCACGGATCAGATGCTCCCAGAACCGGCGTTGCCAGATGCCGCGTTCGTTCCGCGCCGCACGGACAACGCTCAGCCGCTCATTCGCTGGGAGTGCTTTGGCAAATCGCGTCTTGATCAGCCTCCAGCGGACCGAAAAATTGGCATCGTCCGGTGGCAGCTTCCAGATCGCGTGGAGATGATCCGGTAAAACTACGAAAGCATCGATCTCGAAAGGATGGCTCCGGCGCGTTGCGGCGACCGCGTCCCGTAAGATTTCGATGTGGTGGGTCAAAAGAGCTTTCCGCCGATCGAGCAGGTTCACGGTGAAGAACCAGCCCCCTCCGGGGATGAATGCGCGGCGGTAGTCGGACATATCACCGATAACACAACTTGAAGTTGGCTCACAGTGGTGGATTACGCCTTCGGCTAATCCACCCTACGCACCTTCTTACTTCGTCGCCTTCCTGATCCCGCCGAACGACGCCGCGTCGAACTTCTGCGGATCGACGGGATCGTAGCGGGACCACTCCATGTCGGGCACATTGGCGTACCGCTCGGCCCAGGCCTTGTTCGTCGTCGTCGTTCCGGGCGCGACGGGGCGGATCTCGAAATGCAGCACCTTGTTCGGGCCGATCTCGCCGATCGTGTCCTTGGCCTTGACGCTCGCGCCGACCGCAAGCGGCTCGCCCTTCGGACCGACGATGCGGCCGAGCTGGACGTAGCGCGTGTAGACGACGCCGCCGTTGGGATAGGTGTGCTTGAGCACGACGTAGCGGCCGCAACCGCCGATCACGGGCAGGTCAGCCGGCGCCTGCTCGCTGGTCTCGATCTTGACGACGACGCCGTCCGCCATCGCCGCCACCGGGCCGCCTGCCTTGTCGGAGGTGAAATCGACACCGGGATGCTCGTCCTGGGTCCAGCATCCACAGGAGGTCATCGTCTTGTCTGCAGGCTTGTCGGCGCGCGGAAAGCTGCGCGGGGTGAGGAATTCATTGACCAGCAGTCCCGGCCCTTCGGGGGACGTGAAGGCATGGATCGCATAGAGCGAGAGCTTGTCCCCAACCGGCACCTCCGCCGGCAAGAAGCCGTAGACCACATCCTGGATGAAGACCTTCAGCTCGCGCCCCTTGGCGGAGCGGACCGTGATGCAGTTGGTCGCCTGCAAGGCGTCGGCGTCGGTCTTGGGCATGCCGCTCATGATCAGCGATCGCTTGAGCGCGCCACTTGCGCACGGCTCCCCGTGGGAGGCCAGCGTGACGTCGAGCTTCAGCGGCGACATCGGGTAGACGTCGAGGCCGGTGGCCGGTCGCCGCCGTGCCAGGAACTCGTCGAGATCGGTCTCCTTGTAACGGGCGAAATTGAATTCGGCGCGCGCCGCATCGGGGACGGCGGAGAGGACGACAAGCAGCAGGGAGACGGCAAGCAAACCCAGCTTGGGGAGGCCACGCGGCGGCAACATTCGGAGGTCTCGTGATGCAAATTCGGTGCGCCGTATGAGCAAACCACGACCGCATCTTCGCGGCAAGGTAGACCGCATCTTGCGCCTCAATCGTGAGAGGTCATTCGGCCGCAGAGTACGCTCGCCCGGTCGTCCCAAGCATGTCCACACCTTCCACGCGCCGTAGGAACCGCTGTCATCAAACTGAAACACTGGCGCTCTAACGGCCTGTCAGGGACGTCCTGCCGGAGGCGCCCATCCTCCAACAGTCCTGACGCGCCATGCCCTTCAAATTCATCCACATCACCGACACGCATCTCGCGAACCCCGGACTGAAGCTCTATGGCCTCGATCCGCGCGCCCGGCTGGACGCGGCGGTTGCCGACATCAACAAACACCAGTCCGATGCTGCCTTCGCAGTCGTGACCGGCGACCTCACGCATTGGGGCGAGCCTGAATCCTACGCCAATTTCGCCGAGGCGATGGCCGCTCTGAAAATCCCTTATATCGCCATGGTGGGCAATCACGACAAGCGCGTGGCCTGCCTCGACGGACTGAAGGCCGCGCCGCGCGACCAGAACGGCTTCGTCCAGGGCACCCGCACCACCGAGCACGGCCTGTTCGTCTTCCTCGACACGCTGGACGAAACCAGCCACGCCGGCGAGATGTGCGCCAAGCGCCTCGGCTGGCTCGCGAGCACGCTGGCGGCCGCGCCCGCCGATATGCCGTTCGTCGTCTTCATGCATCATCCGCCCTTCCCGGTCGGCGTCCACGCGATGGACGAGATCGCACTGGCGCAGAGCGCCGAATTCGCCGAGGTGATCGCGCCCTATCGCGCACGCATCCGTCACCTCTTCTTCGGCCACGTGCACCGGCCGATCTTCGGTAGCTACGGCAAGATCCCGTTCTCGACGCTCCGCGGCACCAACCACCAGGTCTGGTTCGAGCTTGACGCTGCCGCGACCGACCATCTCGCCAGCCATGAGCCGCCGGCCTATGGCGTGGTGCTGATCGACGGCGAGAACCTGGTCGTGCACAGCCACGACTTCCTCGACACCAGTCTGCGCTTCCCCTTCGAGCCACCGGCGGGAATGGACGGCCGCGACTATGCGCTCAAGTTCGCGGCGCGGTGAAATGAGCCTAGCTGAACCCGCGGCTCTTCCGGTCGCGGCATCGGCGGCACCGCGTCGGCACGTCCTGAAGCGGTTTGTAGGCCGCTTCAACGCCTCGCTGCCTGCCTATCTGTTGCTTCTGCCATCGCTGGTCTTCCTCGCACTGTTCACCTATGGCGCGATGGGCCGCGCGCTCATCGACGCGCTCTACCAGCGCGCCACGCCGAAGGCGCCGGTCCGCTTCGTCGGCCTCGACAATGTCAGTGCGGTGCTAGCCGACCCCGCCTTCACCGGCGCGGTCGTCAACAATCTCGTCTACGCCATCGGCACGGCGATCCCGAGCATTGGACTTGCACTCCTGTTCGCGCTGGCGCTGTCGCGCACCAATGCGGTGAGCAGCGCGCTGCGCGCCGCGCTGTTCCTGCCGGTGCTGATCCCGATGGTCGCGGCCTCCACGCTGTTCCTGTTCATCTTCCTGCCCAATGTCGGCCTGCTCGACTACTACATCGGCCGCCTGCTTCCGGTGGTGCCGAACTGGCTCGGCGACCCCGACATCGCACTCTATGCGATCATGGTGATCACCATCTGGAAGAACGCCGGCTACTACATGTTGTTCTTCCTCGCCGGCCTGCAGGCCGTGCCCGAGGATGTCATGGAAGCCGCGCATCTCGACGGCGCCGGCCCGTTCATTCGGCTGCGCTACATCATCCTCCCCGAGCTCAAGCCCACCTTCCTGTTCGTCATCGTCATCGCCACGCTCAACGCGGTCACGCAGGTCGACCACGTCTTCGTCATGACCAAAGGCGGACCGTCGAACTCGACCAATCTCGTGTTGTTCTACATCTACCAGCAGGCGGTCGAGCATTACGACATCGGCAAGGCCTCGGCGGCAACGCTACTGACGCTTGCGGCGCTGATGGGCCTCACCGCGCTCTCCTTCCGGACGATGGCCAATCGTGAGGGCGGAGCATGACGCTGATCGACTGGCTGCTTAGGGACGCCCCGCTCGCCACGCGCCGCGAGATCACGCCAAAGCTCGGCTTTCTGCTGACCGTGCTGCTCGCGATCGTTTGGCTGATCCCGTTCCTGTGGATGGGCGTGGCGACGCTGCGCCCGGCGTCCGACGGCATCAACGTGATGGCCGAGCTGATCCCGAGCCTCAAGCCCACGCTCGACAATGTCAGGGATGCCTGGGAGATCGGCGATTTCCCGCGCTACACCCTCAACACCACGATCATCTGCACCGGCATCCTGCTGGTGCAGTTCGTCACGATCACGCTGGCCGGCTTTGCCTTTGCGCGGCTCGAATTCGCCGGCAAGACGCTGATCTTCTATTTGTTCCTGATGCAGCTGATGCTGGTACCGGTGCTGCTGATCGTGCCGAATTTGAGCCTGGTGGCGCAGCTCGGGCTCTACGACACGCTCGCCGGCGTGATGATGCCGTTCTTCGCCTCGGCCTTCGGCACCTTCCTGATGCGACAGGCTTTCGAAGCCATTCCGACCGAGCTGGAAGACGCCGCCCTGATCGACGGCGCCAGCCTTCTCCAGCGCATCCGCCACATCTACGTGCCGCTGTCGATGCCGAGCTTTTCCGCCTTCGCCATCATCTCCGTTACCAGCCACTGGAACGACTTCCTGTGGCCGCTGATGGTGATCAACTCGCCGGACAAGCGGCCGCTCACGGTCGGTCTGTCCGTCTTCACCGCGACCGCCGAAGGCACGCAGGCCTGGGGCACCATCGCCGCCGGCACGCTCATGGTGATCGCGCCGCTGCTCATCACCTTCCTGATCTTCCAGAAGCGCTTCATCAGTTCTTTCGTCACCTCAGGCATCAAATAGGAGAGTTTTCGATGCTGTTTACCCGCAGGCTCATGCTTGGCCTTGCCATGGCAGGCTCCATGGCTGGCGCCCTCGCCGTCCCGGCGATGGCCGAAGGCCCGACCGAGATCGACCTGTTCTTCCCCGTTCCCGTCGACGGCAAGCTCGCCCGCGACATGGGCACGTTGATCAAGGAGTTCAACGAGACCCATCCCGCCATCAAGGCGACCGCCGTCTACACCGGCTCCTATGACGACACGCTGATCAAGACGCGCGCGTCGATCAAGGCCGGCAAGCCGCCGGCCGCCGTGATCATGTCGGCGAACTTCCTGCTCGACATGCAGATCGAGAACGAGCTCACCAATCTCGATCCCCTAATCGCCGCCGACGGCACCACCAAGGACCAGTTTCTCGGCCAGTTCTTCCCGGCGCTCCAGGGCAATGCGGTGATCAATCGCTCGGTCTACGGCGTGCCCTTCCACAATTCGACGCCGCTGCTCTACATCAACGCCGACAAGGCCAAGGAAGCCGGCCTCGATCCGAGCAAGCCGCCGCAGACCTGGGCCGAGCTCACCGACTGGGCCAAGAAGCTCACCAAGCGCGAGGGCGACAAGGTGACCCAATGGGGCATCGCGATCCCCTGCGCCTATGACTATTGTGGCTGGATGATGGAAACGCTCACCATGACCAACGGCGGGCGCTACTACAACGAGGAGTTCGGCGGCGAGGTCTATTACGACACGCCCTCGATGCTGGGCGCGCTGACCTGGTGGAACGACCTCGTCTACAAGCACAAGGTTCATGCCCCCGGCGCGACGTCGGGACCGGCCGTCAGCACCTCCTTCATCTCCGGCAATGCCGCGATGATGATGCTCTCGACGGGCTCGCTGACCTATGTGCGCGACAACGCCAAGTTCAACTACAAGGTCGCGTTCATCCCGCGCAACGTCCGCAACGCCGTGCCGATCGGCGGCGCCTCGCTGATCGTTCCGGCCGGCCTCGAAGCCGACAAGCAGAAGGCTGCCTGGACCCTGATCAAGTGGATGACCTCGCCCGAGAAGAGCGCCTGGTGGAGCCGTGCCACCGGCTATTTCGCGCCCAACATGGCCGCCTACAAGACGCCTGACATGGTCGACTTCCTCAACAAGAACCCGGACGCCAAGACCGCCGTCGAGCAGCTCGACGTCGCAAAACCCTGGTTCGCGACTTACAAGACCGTGCCGGTCCGCAAGACGCTGGAGGACGAGGTCATGCTGGTCCTCAACGGCAAGAAGCAGCCGAAGGAGGCGCTGGTCGCCGCCCAGAAGGCCGCCGACGAGACGCTGAAGCCGTACAACGCGGAGACCTCGCTGAAGCTGCCGTAAGGCTAGCGATCAGCCAAACAACCTCGGCGCTCCACGGTGTGGGGCGCCGAAATCATTTCAGGGGTCGCGATCGCATCAGTTGCGCCTGCCGTCGAGCCTGAACACCATCTGCGTCGGACGCACGAACCGCAATGCGACCAGCAGCACGGCCATGACGGTGCACATGTAGATGACAGCCATCGCATCGATCGAATAGACCGGCCGGACACCGCCAGCGAAGACGTTGTAATACAGCGCGACGACCAGGGTCTGCGATCCCCCGCCCGCGAGCAGAAACGCCAGCTCGAAGTTCGAGATCGTATTCACGAGAACCAGCAGACCCGCCGTCAAAATGCCCGGCAGCATCAGCGGCAACAGGATGCGGCGGAATATCTGCAGCCGGCTCGCGCCGAGCATCTGGGCCGACCATTCAAGATTCAAGCTGATCTGCTCGAAGAACGGCAACAGGATGAAGACCGCAAGAGGAACCATGGGGACGAGCACGGCGAGAATGACGCCAATGACCGTCCCTCCGACACCGAACCCATAAAGCGTCGTGGCAAGCGGAATGCCGTAGGTCATCTGAGGGATCAGTAGCGGCAGGAAGTAGAGCAGCAGCAGGACCGGCTTGGCGTTGAAATTCCGCCGCGCCAGCACGTAGGCCGCCGGAAATCCGATCGCGAGCGCGATGAAGACCACGGCCAGCGCGATGAACAGCGTGATGAAGAGAACATGGGAGAGCTCGAACTCCCGCCAGGCGTAGGTAAACCAATCCGTCGTGAACGCCGGCGGCAACGGCTTGCCGAACCAGCGTTTGGCGAACGAGCTGACCACGACATGCGTCACGATGCCGAGCAGGTTCAGGATGAACCCCAGCAGGAACAGGTAGATCGCCAATTTCCACATCCGTCCGCGCATCTGCTTCCCCTCAGCGTTTGCCGACGCCCATGGTTGTTGCAATCGTCATACGGCGACGCACCAGCACGATGACCACCAGCGCCGCGAGCTGGCAGAGCCCCATGATGACCGCGATCGCAGATGCGTAGGACATGTCATATTGCTCGAAGGCCTGCTGGTAGGCCGCGATCGAGATCGTCCGCGTCGAGCCGGCCGGCTGGCCAACCATCACCGCGGATGGAAACACCGCAAAGCTCATCACGAAGACGAGGGCAAACGCGATGATCAGGCCCGGTGCGATCAACGGGAACATGACACGCCGGAAGATGGTCCAGGGCCCGGCGCCCAGCATGCGTGCGGAGCTTTCCAGGCTCGGGTCGATGCCGGAGATGTAACCGAGCAACATCAGGAAGCAGAACGGAAAGTTCTGCATGAACAGCGAGAAGGTGACGCCGATAGAATTATGCGTCAGCTCGAGCGGGTTCTGGATCAATCCGACCGCAAGCAGCAACTGGTTGAGCCAGCCATTGTGGCCGTAGAAGCCGAGGATCCCTTCCGACAGGAAGACGACACCGAGCGAGATCGGAAGCACGAGAATGGTCGTGATGGTGCGCTCGAACCAGATGCCACGACGCATGCCGTATGCGAGGAACAGCGCAACCAACACGACCGCGACCGTCGTCGGCAACGCCAACATGAAGGTCGTCTTGATCGTATTGTACTGGTAGGCGTCGTTGAAGAACGCGACATAGTTCGAGAATATCCCGGCGTCGCGCTTCTTCGGCTGCAAGCTGATGTAGATCCCGTAGAGGAACGGGTAGACGAACATCGCGAGCACGTAGAGCAGCGACGGCGCAAGGCAGAGGATCGCGACGAGGTCCAGTTCGCTGCGAGAATCAGAGCGGATGCGGCCCACGATCTGTCCCCTCACTCGCGACGCAGCAGGACGAACTTGTCCGCCGGCAAGGTCAGATCCAGCATCTCGCTCAAAACGAGCTTCTCGTGCGAACGGACCCAGAGCCGTGCGCCGCCATCGAGCGCGATCTCGGCCTCCTGCTCGCGTCCGAGATATTCGACCAGCTCGACCTTGCCGCGCAGCACGTTGACGCCATCACCAGACTTGCCGAGACGCACATCTTCCGGCCGGATAGCCAGAACGGCGTGCTCGCCCAGGCGGAAGCTATCCCTGGCCCTGGCCTGCAGGATTTGCCCCTTGAAACCGGCTTCGATCATACCGCCCGCTTCCTTGCCGAGTGTCACATCGAGGAAATTTCGAAAGCCCATGAAATCCGCCACGAAGACGTTCTTGGGGCGGTCGTGGATTTCCTGCGGCGTCCCGACTTGCATGAGCACACCTTCGCGTAGCACGACGATGCGGTCGGAGAGCGAGAGAGCTTCGGCCTGGTCGTGGGTGACGTAGATGGAGGTCAGGCCAAGCCGCGTATGCAGCTGCTTGATCTCGGCGCGCATCTCGACGCGGAGCTTCGCGTCGAGGTTGGACAACGGCTCGTCGAACAGCATCAACCGAGGGTGCAGCACAAGAGCCCGCGCAATGGCGACACGCTGCTGCTGTCCGCCCGAGAGCTGACCGGGATAGCGGTCTTCATAACCGGCAAGACGCACCAGACCGAGCATGTCCCGCACGCGCTGCTCGATTTCCACAGACGGCCGCTTCTGGAGAGTGAGGCCGAAGGCGACGTTGCCGAACACAGTCAGATGCGGAAACAGCGCGTAGTTCTGGAACACCATGCCGAACCCGCGCTTCTCGGGCGAGACATCGTCAATCCGTCGTCCGTTGAGATGGATCTCGCCGTCGCTCGGCGGCACCAGGCCTGCGATGATGCCGAGCGCCGTGGACTTTCCGCACCCGCTCGGCCCCAGGAAGGTGACGAACTCGCGGCCGCCGATCTCCAGCGGAAAGTGGTCGAGCACCACCTTGCCGCCATAACGCTTGGTGATCGACATCTGCAGCTTATCGATAGAGTCGGCCATTCCCCGCCCCGCATACGCGCGCGAGGGCCGCACCTGCGCGCCCTCGCGTCTTGGTCCCGGTTATTGTTATTTCTTGACCTGATCGGCACCGACCTCACGGTCCCACCGTTCCATCGCGTAGCTCAGCTCGGTCACGCCCAGTGGAGGCGATACCTTCCATTTGGTCCCGATCTGATCGTATTCAGGACGCCAGAACTCCTTGACCTCGTCCTGAATTTCCTTGGGCGCCGATGCGAGGGCTGCGGCCTTCACGACCGGACCGATGAAGGCCTTCCAGGTGAGCGCCTGCTGCTCCGGCTTCCACATGAACTTCATGAGGTCGACGATGACATCGACCTGTTCCTGCGGCACACCCTTCGGGATGCACCAATAGTGACCGTCCACCACGAACGTGGTGTTCTCCAAAATTGCGATCTTCGAGTCCGGCGGGATCACGCTCTGCGCGCGCGGCTTCATGTCCCATTCCATGATCCCGGCGATCATCCAGCGCTGCCCCTGGGCGAATTCCTTCAACGTGATCGCGGTACCGGTCGGATAATGTTCGACGGACTTGCCGAGCTCCTTCAGGAAATCCCAGCTCTTGTCCCAGCCCTTTTCGGGGTCGAGCGGCTTGGAGTCCCCAAGAATGAAGGCAAAGCCCTGGAGGATCGCGCGGCCCGGCCCGCTGTTCGCCGGACGCGCGTACATGAACTTGCCCGGATTCGCTTTCACCCAGGCAAGCAGTTCCTGCGCGGTCTTCGGCGGGCTCGGCACCTTCGCCGGATTGTAGATCAGCACCGGTCCACCGGCATTGCCGACTGACGGAATGAGGACGCCCTTGCCCTCGTCGTAAAGCGCCTTGCCCGCGTCGGTGAGGCCGTCGCGCGGAAAGTTCTTCTGATAATCGGGGATGGCGATGAGCTGGCCGTTCTGGGCCAGCAGCGCGCCGCCATCCTGCCCGGTCAGCACCAGATTGATATCGAGGCGTCCGGCATCCTGCTGCGCCTTGATTTTGGCCGGAAGCTCCGGCGCGGGCGCGCGCTGGATCCTGATCTCGCTGACCTTGTCCGGATTCGCCTTCTTGTAGTTCTCGATGATGGTCTGCACCGAGGCCAGGTCACCGCCGGTATCGATGATCGAAAGACTGACCGGAGCGGCCAGGGCTCCGCTGCAAAGACACGCCCCCAACAGGACGGCGACCATTGGGGTTGCTGACCTCGGTTTCATTCTCGCCTCCCACGCGCTTTATTTTTTGCGCAACTTGTTATTTATTTGTAAGGCAAACATCGACGAAATCTTCGCTGGTTGTCAAGCGGTCTGTTCTGTGGCTGTTTCGAACTGCCGCCCGAGTGCCTTGTGCATGGACTGAAATGTCAAAAACTTGTTTGGAAGCCGAACGCAAAACCGGACGGAGCCGGACTTGAAAAAGCCTGCGATGAAATCCGCGGAGTTGCCGCTGTCGTCCTCGACGGGACGATTGAGCGACCGGATCTACGACCATGTGCTGGGTCAGATCGCGATCGGCATCCTTCCCGTGAACTGCCGGTTACCGCCCGAGAATGGCCTTGCCGAACTCCTCGGCGTGTCGCGGCCCGTCGTTCGCGAGGCGCTGACGCGATTGCGCGACGACGGGCTGATCGCATCACGCCAGGGCGCGGGATGGTTCGTGACGCGGCGCCCGGCCGCCAATGCCTTCGACTTCGCGCCCGTCAGTAGCATCCCCGACATCCAGCGCTGCTTCATCTTCCGGATGGCGGTCGAAGGCGATGCCGCGGCCCTCGCCGCCCGCAACCGGGACCGACAAAGCCTGCGCCGCATTCAGCAGGTCCTGACCAGGCTGGATACGATGGTTGCCCAAGGGCGCGAGGGCGGCCTTGGTGTCGAGGAAGATCTCCTCTTCCACCGCACGATTGCGGAGGCGAGCGGCAACCGGTTCTTTGTCGAGACGCTGACGTCGTTGAGGGAGCAGATCGCCATTGGCGTCAATCTCAACCGCAACCTGTCGCTCATTCAGCCGCGCGGCCGCATTCTCAGGGGGCAGCAGGAGCATCGCCGCGTGTTCGAGGCCATCGAGGCACAAGACGAGGACGGCGCCCGCCGCGCCATGCGCACGCATGTCGAAAATGCCCGCAAGAGAATATTCGAGGGGGGCTGATCGCCGCGATGTGAGCCACGCACCGCGCGCTTAGATCGTCACCACGATCTTGCCGAACTGATTGTTCGACTCCAGGAAGCGATGCGCCTCGACGATCTCCTCGAACGGGAACGTTCTGGCGATCACCGGCTTCAAGCTGCCGTCTGACAACCCGTCGAGGATGAACGCCTTTGCTTTCGCAAGGCGCACGGGATCGCGGATGATCTCGTGCACGAGGTAGCCGCGCAGGACCAGGCTCTTGGTCAACACGTTGAAGAGCGGGAACGGCGTCGGCGCGGGGCTCAGCCCGCCATACTCGATCAGGATTCCGCCCGGTGACATCGCCGCGGTCAGCGGCTCGAATGCCGGACCTCCGACGGCGTCAAACACCACGCGGACGCCGTTTGAACCGGCGATCTCCGCAAACCGCGCTCCGATGTCCTCCTCGTCCGAGGCGATCACGTGCGCGGCGCCGGCATCGCGCAAGGCGCGCCGCTTGGCCGAGGTCCGCGTCAGGGCGACCGGGACAGCGCCGATCCGGTTCGCGATCTGGATGGCCGCAAGCCCGACGCTGCTCGATGCCGCCGTGATGGCGACGACATCCCCTCGCCCAAGTCCGGCGATGTCGACCAGCGCGCCGTAGGCCGTCAGATACTGCATCCACACCGCAGCCGCCGCCTCGAAGCCAAGCTCGGGCGGATGCTTCACGACGAGCTCGGCCGGAAACGTCGCGAGTTCGGCATAGGCCGGCCATCGCACCATCGACAGCGGCGGCACGATGCTGACTGCATCGCCCGGCGCAAAGCCGGCCACGCCTTCACCGATCGCCTCGACGATACCTGCCGCCTCCAGGCCAAGGCCGGACGGAAATGTCGCGGTCTCGATATAGGTGCCCGTCCGCAACAGCGCCTCCGCACGGTTGAGACCGAGCGCCCTGACCGGGATCTGCACCTCGCCCTTTGCCGGCGGTGGAACGTCGACGGTCTCGATGCACAGCACTTCGGGACCGCCATGCCGGTGAAAGCGAACGACGCGGGTCATGGATACACTCCAAAACAATTGAACTGAATGGAGCTATGCCGATCCCACCGAAGTGGATAAATGGCCCGAATACGCGAACAGTCGAAACCAGGAGTTTTCAATCATGGACCGCCTGACCAGCATGGCCGTATTCGTCCGGGCCGTCGATCTCGGTTCGTTCGCGGCCGCGGCCGACGCCCTGGAGATGTCGGGGCCGATGGTCGGCAAGCATGTGCGCTTCCTCGAAGAACGTCTCGGCGTCCGCCTCCTCAACCGCACCACGCGGCGCCAGAGCCTGACCGAGGCTGGCCAGGCCTACTACGAGCGCTGCCGCGCGGTACTCAGCGAGGCCGAAGCCGCCGACGCCGTCGTGGCCGATGAACTCTCCGCGCCGCGCGGCAGGCTGCGCGTGACCATGCCTGCCCTGCTCGGACGGCACTGCATCGCCCCTCTGTTGATGAAGCTCGCGCGAAAATATCCGCATCTCGAGCTCGACCTCTCCTTCGGCGATCCCATCGCTGACATCATCGAGGCCGGCTACGATCTTGCGATCCGGACCGGCGATCTCGACGACCAGTCCGGTCTGATCACGCGGCGCATCGCAAGCCAGCGCATGGTGGTGTGCGGCGCGCGGTCCTATCTACGCGCCAACGGCAAACCAAAATCGCTCGACGATCTCGCCGCGCATCAGGCGATCATCTATCGCCGCTCTGGACGCGTCCGGCCATGGCTGTTTCCACAAGCCGACCAGCCGGCACGCGAGATCATGCCGTCAGGCAGGCTGAGGCTCGACGATATGGAGGCGATCGCGGACGCCGCCGCACAGGGCATGGGGCTCGCCTGGCTGCCTTATTGGCTGGTCCGCGAGCGTCTCAACAGCGGCGCGCTGGTCGGCCTCCTCGAAGGCCAGCCCGAATTCCTCTACGACTGCCACGCGCTGTGGCCCCGTTCGCCCCGGATTCCGCCAAAAGTGCGTGCCGCCGTGGACGCGCTCGCCGCCTTGCCGAAGCTCATGGGGTGATGGTCGAGCCCGCCCCCGTTAACTCCCCGTCCACCATCCGGCTTGCCGGGCGGCCGGTAACCACGAGCATTAACAGACCCTCAACGTACCCCCGACAAATCTATCAATGTTTCTGGAGATTTCGCCGTGGATCTGTTGGTTTTCGAGTTCCTGGGGCTGGCGCTGGTCGCCATGTGCGTGGTCGTGGTGGCGCTGCCCTGCGCGCGCAAATCCTCGCACCGGATCCGTTACGAATAGGAATTTCGTCGGAAAGAGACGATTCCGGCCCGATGCAATGCTCGAATTCGCTTAGAGCCCCTTGACATCACAGCGCTTTCGGCAGAACGGCTGATACCAAGTGTCATGGGCCGTTCATGGATTTGATTACCACCACCGCTGACCTCGCGGCTGCCTGCAGCCGGCTGGCCAAGCACCCCGTTATTACAGTCGATACCGAGTTCCTGCGCGAAACCACCTACTACCCGCTGCTGTGCGTGGTGCAGATGGCCAGCCCCGAGGAAGCGATCGTCATCGACACCCTGGCCGAGGGGATCGACCTCAAGCCGTTCTTCGACCTGATGGGCAACGAGGGCGTGCTGAAGGTATTCCATGCCGCCCGCCAGGACATCGAGATCATCTGGCACCAGGCCAACATCATCCCGCACCCGGTGTTCGACACCCAGGTCGCGGCCATGGTGCTCGGCTATGGCGACAGCATCGCCTATGACGCGCTGGTCGAGAAGGTCGCGGGCCACCGCCCGGACAAGACCCACCGCTTCACCGACTGGTCGCGCCGGCCGCTGACGAAAGAGCAGATGCACTACGCGGTGTCCGACGTCACGCACCTGCGCGACGTGTTCGCCGCGCTCGATGCCGACCTCAAGAAGCGGCGCCGCAGCGAGTGGGTCTCCATCGAGATGGAGGTTTTGACCTCGCCCCGCACTTACGACTTCCACCCCGAGCGCGCCTGGGAACGGCTGAAGACGCGGGTCCGCAAGCCCAAGGACCTCGCGGTCCTGATGGAGGTCGCGGCCTGGCGCGAGCAGGAAGCGCAGAGCCGCGACGTGCCGCGCGGCCGCGTGCTGCGTGATGAAGCCATCAGCGACATCGCGACCCACGCGCCGAACACGCTGGAGAAGCTCGCCCATCTGCGCTCGGTGCCGAAGGGGTTCGAGAAATCCAAATGGGGCGCGGACATCGTCGCCGCGGTCGAGCGCGGGCTGGCGCGGGATTTCGCGACGCTGCCGAAGCTGGAGAAGCCGCGCAACAACAACAATGGCGCCGCCATCGTCGAGCTGTTGAAGGTGCTGCTGCGCATGACCGCGGAGCGCCACGCGGTCGCCAGCAAGGTGATCGCCACTGTCGACGATCTCGAAGAGATCGCAGCGGACGACGAGGCCGACGTGCCGGCCTTGCGCGGCTGGCGCCGCGAGTTGTTCGGCGACGCCGCCTTGAAGCTCAAGCGCGGCGAGCTGGCGCTCGCGATCGAGAAAGGCCGCGTGATCGGGGTCCAACGGGTGGAGCCGGTTAAACCGTCATCCTGAGGCGCGAGGCGTGAGCCTCGAAGGATGAGCGGCCCCCGCTGCGGCCAGTCGGCCGTCGCCCTTCGAGGCTCGCCGAAGAGGCGAGCACCTCAGGGTGACGGTGATAAATCGAGGCTCACTGCATCAACGCCGTCATTGCGAGCGAAGCGAAGCAATCCAGAATCTTTCCGCGGAGACGGTCTGGATTGCTTCGTCGCCAGCGCAAAATTGCTTCGCAATTTTGTTGCGGGCTCCTCGCAATGACGAGGAGAGAGCCTACGCCGGCGTCAGCTTCGCCACTTCCGGCTTCATGTCGTTCAGCACGCCTGTAATGGCCGCGATCAGCTCGTCGATCTGGGCCTTGGTGACGATCAGCGGCGGGCAGATGGCGATGGCATCCAGCATGTTGCGCGAGATCACGCCGCGCTCCTGGAGCATGCGGCTGGCGATGCCGCCGACGGCGCCGGGCGTGCTGGCGGCCGTCTTGCGTCCCTTGTCGAGCACGAGCTCGATCGCCGCGATCATGCCGACGCCGCGGACCTCGCCGACCAGCGGATCGCTGGTGAGCTCGCGCAGCTTGCCCTGCATGTAGCCGCCGAGCTCGGCGGCGTGCGCGACCAGGCCGCGCTCCTCGATGATCTTGAGATTCTCCAGCGCAATGGCCGAGCCGACGGGATGGCCGCCCGCAGTGAAACCGTGGCCGAGCACGCCGATCTTGTTGCTCTCGTCCGCGATCGGCTCGAACATGCGGTCGTTCAGGATGATCGCCGACAGCGGGAAATAGCTCGAGGTGATCTGCTTGGAGACCACCATCACGTCCGGCTTGATGCCGTAGGTCTCGCAGCCGAACATCTTGCCGGTACGGCCGAAGCCGCAGATGACCTCATCTGCGACCAGCAGGATGTCGTATTTCTTCAGGACTGCCTGGATCTTCTCCCAATAGGTCGCCGGCGGCACGACGACGCCGCCCGCGCCCATCACCGGCTCGCCGAAGAAGGCCGCGATCGTATCCGGGCCCTCCTTCTGGATCAGCGCGTCGAGCTCCTCGGCCCGGCGCGTTGCGAACGCCTCCTCGCTCTCACCGGGCGCGCCGTCCTTGTAGAAATGCGGCGAGCCCGTGTGCAAGATGTTGGGCAGCGGCAGGTCGAACGAGCGGTGGTTGTTCGGCAGGCCGGTGAGGCTTGCCGAGGCAATGGTGACGCCGTGATAGGCGCGCATCCGGCTGATGATCTTCTTGCGCTGCGGCTGGCCAAGCGCGTTGGAGCGATAGGCGATCAGCTTGAGGACGGTGTCGTTGGCCTCCGAGCCGGAATTGGTGAAGAACACCTTGCTCATCGGCACCGGCGCGAGCGCCACCAGCTTCTCGGCGAGGTCAATCGAGGGCCCGTGCGATTTGGCGGAGAACGTATGGTAGAACGGCAGCGCCAGCATCTGCTTGTGCGCCGCCTCGACCAGCCGCTTCTCGTTGAAGCCGAGCCCGACGCTCCACAGGCCGGCCATGGCCTCGAAATAGCGCTTGCCCGACGCGTCGAACACGTAAGGACCCTCGCCACGCTCGATCACCAGCGGACCGGCCTGCTGATGCGCGCGCGCATTGGTATAGGAATGGAGCTGGTAGGCCACATCCCGGGCCTCTTGCGAATTGGGCAGCATGGACATTGCGGGATTCCTCAACGGTGCGTCATTGGAGGTCATGACGCAGACCTGTCCAAACGACGAGCTTGTCCAAAGAAAACGTCGACATCTTGGCTATTGCGGCAGGCCGCAACTTGCAACGTCATTTCGTTGGCAACAAGCGCACACGAGCGTTGCAGGAAAGCAGCGCTGGCACTTCGGCAGGATATATCGCCTCGGCTAGCCTCGCCGTGCCAGCACGAAGGCCGCCGCCGCGGCGATCAATGCCGGGACGGCCGCAGCGCCAAACAGCGGCTGCGGTCCCATGTCGCGGGCCAGCATGACGCCGCCGATCAGAGGCCCCACGATCGAGCCGATGCGGCCGATGCCCAGCGCCCAGCCCACGCCGGTCGATCTGATCGCCGTCGGATAGAAGGTCGCCGTCAGCGCGTTCGAGGCGATCTGTCCCCCGACGATGCAAAATCCCGACGCGAAGATCGCGATCGTGACCAGGACGATCGAATGGCTGGCCATCCCAACGGCGGCCACCGCGACCGCCGCAGCGAGATAGGTCAGCGACAGCGCGCGAAACGAGAAGCGGTCGATGAACTGGCCGAGCGTGAACGTGCCGACCACGCCGCCGACCTGGAGCATCGCACCAATCGCGGCCGCCCCCGAAACCGACACGCCGAGATCGTTCAGCACGGTGGGCAGCCAGTTCGACAGCAAATACAGGTCGAGCAGGCTCATGAAGAACACGACCCAGAGCAGAACCGTCACCGATGCGCGGCCCTCTGCAAACAAATGCGCGACGCGCAATCCCGACAATTTGGGCTCCTGGACCACGAATTTGGCATTGCCGGCGAAGGATACCCCCGGGGCTATCTTTTGCAGGAGGTTCGCCACCTCGCGGTCGCGGCCGCCCATCATCGCCAGGAACCGGATCGACTCCGGCAACGCCTTGAAGAGGAAAGGCAGAAGCAGCAGCGGCACGAGGCCGCCGACGAGGAACACCGAGCGCCAGCCGAAAGCCGGGATCATGGCGGCCGCCAGCAGCCCGCCCAGGGCCGCACCGATCGAAAAGCCTGCGAACATGATCATGACCATGGTGGCGCGGCGGCGATGCGGGCTGAACTCGGAGATCAGCGCAATCGCATTGGGCATTGCACCGCCGAGACCGAGACCGGTCAGAACGCGCAACGCGATCAGCCAGGTCGTATCCACCGCGAACACGGTGAGCAGCGTCCCGATGCCGAACACCAGCGTGCTTGCGAGGATGATGCGGCGGCGACCGATCCTGTCGGCCATCGGACCGAAGATCAGGGCGCCGATCATGAGACCCAGAAGCCCCGCGCTGAACACCGGACCCAGGCTGCCACGCGCCAGCTTCCATTCCTGCGCGACTGCAGGCGCGACATAACCGATGGCCTGGGTGTCGAAGCCGTCGATGAACAGCACCGCGGCGCAGACGAGCAGAACCCGGATCTGAAAGGCGCCGACCGGCTGACGATCGACATAGGCGGGAACGTCGACCGTGCCCGACACGATCCCATCCGTAGCTGTGACGGCCATGCCCAACCCCTCCCCGGCAGCTCATGCACTATTATTCTTCTTAAAATCTCTTATAGTGAGATTATAACGAAGGCAAGCCACTGCCGTGCCGCCGTTTTGCGGCCGACGCGAATGCGGGTATCACGGCGAATACGCGAAGCTGGATCGAATCTCACTTGGTCAAAGCAAACAGTCAGGATCGGGTTCTTGCCGTGCTCGATCTCTTCACCGAGGCACGGCCGCAATGGTCGCCCGAAGAGCTCATGAAGGAGCTCGGCTACACAAGGCCGACGCTGTATCGCTATCTGAAGAGCTTGAAGGACAGCGGCTTCGTGATGCCGACGCGCGGCGGCCGGTTCGCGCTTGGCCCGCGCGTGGTGGAGATGGACTATCTCAGCCGCCGTTCCGATCCGCTGATCGCAGCAGCCACCCCGCATCTGGAGCGGCTGTCGGCCGCGCACCCCTGTACGGCCCTGGTCGTGCGCTGGTATGGCGAAAAGATGCTGTGCGTGGCTTCAATCGCCTCCGTCGTGAATCCCGTAAGCAGCTATCCGCGTGGCCGACCGATGGCGATGGGACGTGGGGCAATCGCGCGCTCGATCATGGCCTTTCTGCCCAAGCAACGCGTAATGCCACTGGTGACGCGCTATGCCGCCGATCTGCGCAGCGTCGGCGTCGGCGACACCTCCGACGAAATCCTGGCAGCGCTGAAACGCGTGCGGCGCGCTGGCGTCGCGGTTGCCTTTGGCGAAGTGACACCGGGCGCGGTCGGGATCGCCGCGCCGATCCTCGATGCGGGCTACCCGATCGCAAGCCTCTGCATCACGATCGCCGGACCACATGCCAAGGGCGAGTTGATCGATCGCATCAGCGCGGAGGTCAGCGAAGCGGCCCGGCAAATCTCCGAGGTAATGACATCGTAATCTAATCTCATTATTTGAGATTTTACCTGACGAAATCCGTGCGACATCTCATGAGGACGAGCGATCGCGCCTCGCGCGATGACAATCGTGGGGAAGCGATGTGAGGCAGGCTTCAGCGGATAGCGACGCGCCCGTCGTGATCGTCGGCGGCGGACCGGTCGGGATGGGTCTGGCGATCGGCCTTGGCCAGCGCGGCATCAAGACCATCGTCGTGGAACGCCACGAACAGCCGCAGCCGATCCCCAAGGGACAGAACCTCACGCAGCGGACGATGGAGCATTTCCATTTCTGGGGCGCGGAGGCAGCGCTGCGCGCGGCCCGCACCATTCCTCCCGACTATGGCATCGGCGGAATGACCAGCTACGGGACGCTGCTCAGCGGCTACAATTACAACTGGCTGCAGCGCGAACTCGTCCGCCCCTTCTATTTCACCGACAACGAACGCCTGCCGCAATACGCGACCGAAGCCGTGTTGCGGCAACGGGCGGCACAGCTTCCCTCCAATGACCTGCGATACGGCTGGACCTGCCGGGATGTCCGGCCTGACGCCGAGGGCGTGAGCCTCGACATCGAAAATCGCGACGGGATGATGCAGAGCCTTCGCGCCGACTACGTGATCGGCTGCGATGGCAGCCGATCGATCGTGCGCGAACGCGCCGGCATCACCCAGACCCGCTCCGACCACGACCGGCTGATGGTGCTGCTGGTGTTTCGCTCCGTCGAATTGCATCGACTGCTCGAGGCCTTTCCAGGCAAGTCGTTCTACAGCGTGTTGCATCCGGACCTCGAGGGCTATTGGAAGTTCTTCGGCCGGGTCGATCTCGGCAGCACCTGGTTCTTCCATGCCCCCGTTCCCGCGGACGCCACCGCCGACAATTTCGATTTCCGACGCTTGCTGCACGATGCCGCCGGCGCACAATTCGACATCGAGTTCGAGCACATCGGATTCTGGGATCTTCGCTTCACGGTCGCGGACAGCTACCGCGCCGGCCGCGTCTTCCTCGCCGGAGATGCCGCGCACAGCCATCCGCCCTACGGCGGCTATGGCATCAACACCGGCTTCGAGGACGCCGCAAATCTGGCGTGGAAGCTCGCCGCGACGCTGCAAGGCTGGGCGCCAGCCGGTCTGCTCGACAGCTACGATGCCGAGCGGCGTCCGGTGTTTGCGTCCACTGCGCGCGATTTCATCGAGACTCCGATCTTCCGCGACCGCGATTTTCTTCGCCGGCACGATCCGGCGCGCGATCGGGCGGATTTCGAGGCCGCCTGGCACGAGCGGCACTCCGGCGCGCGCGCCGAGGTCAACGCCTTCGAGCCGAATTACGAGGGGTCACCAATCGTCTTTGGTCCGGCCGGCGCTGTCTGCAGCGCGATCGGCTCGCACGCCTATCCGGCGCGCGCAGGTCATCATCTCACCCCGCAACCTCTGTCGTCAGGCAAAAACGTGTTCGAGGAATTGGGCGACGGCTTCACCTTGATCGATCTGACGGAAGGCGCCGCGGCAACAGCTCTTGAGCAAGCCGCCGCGCGGCTTGGCATCCCGCTGACGGTGATCAGGGACACCGCATCAGGCGGACGCGAGAAATACGAGGCGCGGCTGATCCTGGTGCGGCCCGATCAATTCGTCGCCTACGCGGGCGACAACGCTGATGACGCATCCGATATCCTGATGCGCGCCATCGGCCGATCCTGAGAGAAACGCTTTCGCCGCAGGCCCGAAACCCTACGCCGCGCCGTCGTCATCCTCTTCGTCGGCAGCGCGAGCGGCTTCCCTCACCTCCACCAGCGCCATCGAGAGCAGATAGACCGTCGTGGGCAAGCCGACGCTGCGCGCCGTCTCCACAGCACGCGACAAATCGCTTGCCAGCTCCTTGAGCTCGTCCCCCCGTGACAATGTCCCACCCCATCCATCCGCCGACCACGGCCGCCTAGACCGCGATGGCGCCGCTGGTTCTGATCAGTTCGGCGCTGGCATGGACTGTAGCAAAATTCCCGATCACATTCACCACCGACTGTTTGTAGACGGCGGCATCGCCCGTGCCCGGCTGCCGGCAGGCCACGGCGTCAGTGACGATCTGGTAGCGATGGCTGCGGTGAAACCCGTCGACGGCGGTGGCCAGGATGGTTTCGTCCAGGGAAAAGCCGACCAGAATGCAGCGCACATTGCGGATATTGGACATGTAGTCCACGAACCGCGAAGAGCTGTAGGCCGACGGCAGCGGGTGCTCGAAAGTCATTTCGCCGGGCCGCGGCTTCGCCTCCGCGATCCAATCGGTCAGCCTGGATGCCGGATTGAACCACGCCGCCTGGGCGATGCGCTTCAGATGCATCACCGGCCAGAGATTGGTGCGCCACAGTGTCAGGAGCTCCAGGCAGCGCACGGTGGCGGCTTCGCCGTCGAGGATGACATGGCGACGCCCGGGGGTCAGATATTCGACCTGGAGATCCGCACAGACCAGGATCGACGGATCATCGGTAATGGAAGCCAGCATTGTCTTGCGCAGAGCTGCACCAATTTCAGTGATCGGCGAGTGCGAGGTCCCGTAGCGGCGAGGTCACCGCCCGCCCCGCGGATGCGTCGAGCACGCCGGGCCGGTCCCAATCGCCCTCGGGACGGATGATCACATAGGGATCGCTGTCCAGCGTGATGGCGTCCGGCCCCGGCTCGATCTCCAGCAGCATCTCCGTGTAGGAGAAATCCGAGAAGGTGATCTTGCGGTTGTGACCGAGCGGCTTGGCGCCGAAATGAGCCCAGAAATCGACCAGCCGGTCCTGCGCCTGGCCGTAGATCTTGCGAAAGCCCTTGCGCTTCACATAGTCGACGCTCGCCTGAACCAGCTTGAACGAGACGCGCGAGCGCCGATATTGATGACGCACCGCGAGCCGCTCCACCTTGGCGAAATCCCCGAAGAAGCGTACCCGCAGGCAACCCGCAGGCTCGTTGCCGACGTAGCCGATGAAGTGCGCTGCGACCATGTCGTTGCCGTCGAACTCCTCGTCGAACGGACAATCCTGCTCGGCGAGATAGACCGCCGCGCGAATGGCGGTGACCAGCATGAGGTCGTTGGGATCGCGCGCGAGGCGAATGGTGATGGCGCGGGAGTCGGGCTTGGCGAGGGGAATCCTAGTGCCGTGCATCTGCAAAACTCCTTGTTTGGATGATCGCGCCCGGCATCCGCATCGGCTGCCGATGCCAGGGCCGCTCGTAACACCAGAGATCGGGCTGGAAGCTCGGGACGGGGTCGAATCCCGTCGCCTTCATGATGTCGCGTCCGGCCACGGTTGACGGCTGCGCATAGCAATCCGCGCCGCGAAACCTTACCTGACGTAGATGAGCCGCGGCCTTGCCGAGACCGGCGATACCCCGGCCTGTCGCCGCGATCGCCCAGATGTAGATCGCTGCAACGTCTTCCTTCGCGGAAGCGAGATAGCGCGTTTCGGGTGCGGTCAGGCAGATCTCGTCGAGCAGCAGCGCATCGTGTCCGCGGTCGTTGAGGAACAAGAAGGCCATGCCGCCGACCAGATTGCCCTTGCGACTGAATGTCAGGATGCTCTGAGGATCGAACGTGAAATATCGCGCAAGCTCTGCCGTTCCGATCTGCACACCCGGCACCAGCCGGTGCGCCATTTCAGAAAGCGCAGCAATTTCGGAAGATTGCGCACATCGGACATCGACGTCCGGACTGAGCGGCAATGCATCGAAATCATGCCTTGCGGCAAAGGAGCCCCTTTCCATACTCATGTCACCCCTCTATCGTCCGAGGATTTAGTGCCCCGCTATGACGATGACCTTAGCGGTTGGGGATCTGGCGTATGCAGCAGTTATTGCACCGGGGTGCTGCTTTGATGCAGCACCGTGAAGAAGCCCTGGACGCGTCCTGGGACGATTTGAAACTCTTTTTAGCGTGCGCAAAATATAAAAGTTTCCGCAACGCGGCCGAAGAACTCGGCCTCACCTCCACCACGCTGATGCGCAGGATCGACCGGCTCGAAGAGAGCATCGACTGCAAGCTGTTCCTGCGCGACCAGAGCGGACTGACGCTCAGCGATGAAGGCGCTGCGATGATCGCCGACGTCGCGCATATGGAGCGTCATGCCTTCAACGTCTTCCGGCGTGCTTCGCGATCGTCGAGCGACACGTCAGGCACCGTGCGCGTCGCGGTGACGGAAGGCCCCGGCAATTTCTGGATCCTGCCGCGGCTGATCGATTTCCAGAAGACCTATCGCAAGATCACCGTCGATCTGCGCTGCGCGATGGAGCAGGCCGACGTCGCCCGGCTTGAATCCGACATCGCGATCCAGCTCGAGCCGCCGACCAATCCCGACCTGATCGTCGCCAAGCTCGGCCGCCTGCACATCTATCCCTTCGTCTCCAGGGAATACGAGAGCCTCTACGGCGTGCCGGCGTCCCTCGCCGAGCTGAAGAACCACCGCATCATCAAGCAGAGCGCGCCGCAGGTCGACGACGGCGCCTACGCCCGCGTGCTTGGACTGAAGTCGCTCGAGGGCATCGTCGGGATCAAGACCAACTCCTCGGTCGGCGTGCTCTATGCCGTGGAGCGCGGCGCCGGCATCGGCTTCCTGCCGACCGTGTCGATCGCGCTCGGCGCACCGCTCGTCGCCGTCGATCTCGGCGTCAGCCACCACGCCGATCTCTGGCTCACCTATCACAAGGAATTCCGCAACTCCGAGCGCCACAAGATCGTGGTCGACTGGCTGAAGAAGATCTTCGATGCCAAGACCTATCCCTGCTTCCGCGACGAGTTCATCCATCCGAATGCACTGGTGCCAATGATGACGGCCGCGCGCGAGGGCTTTGGGCTAACGGGTTATGTCGCGGCAACGCCGACTTAGACGCAGGGGGCGCTTCGCCTCACCATCTGTATTCGAAGCCGACCGTGCCCTGGTGTGACGTCAATTCGTTGCGGAACTTGCCGTCATAGTTGATGTAGAGCCGCGCGACGCTGGTGAGGCTGAGCGAGGCCGAGGCGCCGGCATCCATGCCGTAACGGCTCTCCCCGATGCCGGGAACGACGATGCTCTGGGTTCCCAGGCTGACCTGCACCGATCCCAGGTTCTGGTAGAAATTGTCGACGAACTTGCCGTAGGCCGACAGGTCCAGGATCTTCTGGTCGTAGATGAAGTAGCGCCCGATCTCCGCGCCGATCATCACGCGTGCGCGTGAGAGTGCCGTGGAGCCGACGTTCAATGGATCGAGCCCTCCGGCCTCCTGGAACGCAGCGCTGGTGGCGCGCACATATTCGAGCGCGCCCTTGGGCACGACGCGCATCTGGTCCTTGGTCCAGTAGTAGCTGATCTCGGTCAGGCCACCGTCGATCGCGGCACGATAACCCGCGGTCGCAAGACCAACGCCGGTGTCCCTGCTGGAACGGACCTTGCCGAAACCGTGCACCACTGCGAATGCCCAGGTCCACGGTCCCTTGTCGACCGAGCCGTTGAAACCGATTTGCGTCAGGTCGAGCGTCGCCGACTGGAGCGCCAGCGGCACGTCGATGTCGGTATGGCTCTGGTCGACGGAGAAGCCGAGATTGACGCCCGGCGCGCCCCGCGCGCCGAAGCCGGCGACGCCGCCAAAGGTCTTGCGCTTGTCGCCGAGGAAGTCGCCTTGCGCGTCGGTCCGGACCGAGATGCCATAGCCTTCGAACCAGGTGCGGTAGAGCGGATCCTCCGTGCTCGCCGAGGCGCCGCCCCCACCGGGATTGTTGCGCGATGCACGGTTGACGCCGCCAGAGGCCTGGTTGCCGAGCCGCTCCAGGAAATTGGAGCCAAGATAGAGCGCACTGTTGCCGGCCGACTGGTCGTAATTGGTCGCGGTCGGCGTGGGGGTCGGTGACGCCGTGGGTGTCGGGGTCGGGGTCGGGGTCGGCGTGGGCGTGGGCGTGGGACTCTGCGCGAAGGCTGATGTCCCCGACATCATCACGACGAGTCCAAGCGCCATGACGAGCGCAGCCGCGATCCGGCGGACACGGCCCAGCCCGACCGTCTGCCGTGTCCCGGAGAGCTGCAAGGCGCAGCGCATGACGACTAATCCCAAAGCAAAGTGGCGGAGCGCAAAAATGCAACACGAACGGCGCGCGCTTGCGGCGATTTGTGCCGAACTGCCACGCAGGGTCAACCGGTTGGGCGCGCTGGAGCGGGGCTATTGCCTCGATTGTGGTTCCCTTGCCACAGGTCGCAAATAGCAGACAGCGACACCCGCCGCGATCTTGAAAGCCGTGCACCGCTTGCTAACGCGCGAATTTCATGTTGCAATATTGGACACAATCGGAATTGGCCGCTCGGCTGTGCGTTTCGCGACATTGAGACTCGAACAGACTACCGGAAGCCCGTTTGTGGCGTGGCACGCGAAACTGCGGCCGCGTCTTTTTTGTATCTAGTGGAGGAGATGAGCGATGCCGCAAAAGGGCACCGTCAAATGGTTCAACCCGACCAAGGGCTATGGGTTCATCAAGCCGAACGGCAGCGATAAGGACGTGTTCGTCCATATCTCGGCCGTCGAGCGTGCCGGACTCTCGACCCTTAATGAGAACCAGGTGGTTGAATACGACCTCGTGGAGAACCGCGGCAAAGCATCCGCGGAGAACCTCAAGGTCTCCTGATTTCTCTCAAAGCTCTCGCGCGAGAGATCATGACGATGCCCCCGGCTCTGCCGGGGGATTTTGTTTGCGAAGACGAAACACGGTGCGACGGCGCTTCAGCGCACCACCGGCGATACCAGGAAATTCTCCGAGGGCCCGCTTCCGTCCGTCCTGCACACATCGCCCTCGATCCGGACCTTGCCGGTCGCTAGCAACCGCAGCGCTTCGGGATAGATGCGATGCTCCACCTCGAGAATGCGCTCCGACAGCGTAGCGCCCGTGTCGTGGTCGCTAACAGGGACTGCACCCTGCATCACGATCGGGCCAGCATCGGTCTCGGGGATCACGAAGTGCACTGTCGCGCCAGACAGTTTGACGCCGGCGCGCAAAGCCTGACCGTGCGGGTCCAAACCAGGGAATGACGGCAGCAGCGACGGATGGATGTTGAGCATCCGCCCATACCAGGCCTTGGTGAACTCGGCCGTGAACAGGCGCATGAAGCCGCCGAGACAGATCAGCTCGATGCCGTGCTGGTCGAGCGCGGCCTGCAGCAGCTTTTCGAAGCCGGCGCGGTCCTTGCCGAACGGCTTGCTTTCGATCACCAGCGTGTTGACGCCGCTCGCCTTTGCGCGTTCGAGCCCGAGAGCGTCGGCCTTGTTGGAGATGACGAGCGAGATTTCCGCTGGAAACTCCGCCGCAGCAGCGGCCCTGATCAGCGCGGACATGTTGGAGCCGCGGCCGGAGATCAGGATGGCGACGCGGCGCTTCATCACAGCGCCAGTCATCACAGCGCCAGGTCGAGGTGGCCGTTGTAGACGACGCGGTGCTCGCCCTCGGCCGGAATCACGGTACCGAGCTGCGCCACCGTTTCACCGGCATCGCTGAAGACCTGCACGACCTGATCGACCTTGTCGGGCTCGACGATTGCGATCATGCCGATGCCGCAGTTGAAGGTGCGCAGCATCTCGAGCTCGGCGATGCCGGCTTGAGCAGCCAGCCATTTGAACACCGGCAGCACCGGCAGGCGCGCCAAATCGATGCCGACGCCAAGATGGCTCGGCAGCACGCGTGGAATGTTGTCGGTGAAACCGCCGCCGGTGATGTGGGCAAGCCCCTTCACCGCGCCGGTCTCGCGGATCGCACGCAGGCAGGATTTGACGTAGAGCCGCGTCGGCGTCAGAAGCGCGCCGCCGAGCGTCATGACCGGCGCGAACGGGGCCGGCGCCTCGAAGCTGAGGCCGGACTGCTCGACGATCTTGCGCACCAGCGAGAAGCCGTTGGAGTGCACGCCAGAAGAGGCAAGGCCGATCACGGCATCGCCCGCGGCGATGTCCTTGCGCGGCAATAAGGTACCGCGCTCGGCGGCGCCGACGGCAAAGCCGCCGAGGTCGTAGTCGCCGTCCTTGTAGAGGCCGGGCATCTCGGCGGTCTCGCCCCCGATCAGGGCGCAGCCGGATTCGCGGCAGCCTTCGGCGACACCGGCGACGATCGAGGCGGTCGCCTCCGGGTCGAGCTTGCCGCAGGCGAAATAGTCGAGGAAGAACAACGGCTCGGCGCCCTGCACCACGAGGTCGTTGACGCTCATGGCGACGAGGTCGATGCCGATCCCGCCATGCAGGCCGGTCTCGATCGCGATCTTGACCTTGGTGCCGACGCCGTCGGTCGCGGCGACCAGGACGGGGTCCTTGAAACCGGCCGCCTTGAGGTCGAACAGGCCGCCGAATCCGCCGATCTCGGCGTCGGCGCCGGGCCGCGCGGTGGCGCGCACCATCGGCTTGATCAGATCGACCAGGCGGTTGCCCGCGTCGATATCGACGCCTGAATCGGCGTAAGTGAGGCCGTTTTTGCGGTCGGTCATGCCCGATTTCCAGTGGGTTTGCGGCTGGTTACGTCGAATTCCGGGGACGCGCAATGGCAAGCGTGGCGCCCCGCCCTATACTATGTAGATATCAACCGGTTCAGCCTTCAATCGGGCCGGATTCGAGGTCAGGCCGGGTGCCAGGAAGCGCCGCGTGAGTATTCCGAATATCATTACCCTGGGCCGCATCATGCTGGTCCCAATCATCGTCTGGGCCATCGTGTCGAGCCAAATGGAGGTTGCGTTCGCCGTCTTCCTCATTGCCGGCGTCAGCGACGCGGTCGACGGCTTCCTCGCCAAGCGCTTCAACATGACGAGCGAGCTCGGCGCCCTGCTCGATCCGCTCGCGGACAAGGCGCTGCTGGTCTCGATCTATCTGGCGCTGGGGATCTGGGGCGACATCCCGCGCTGGATCGTGATCCTGGTCGTGTCGCGCGACATCATGATCGTCGCCGCCGTGATCGTGTCCTGGCTGTTCGACAAGCCGGTCGAGATGAAGCCGTCGAAGGTGTCGAAGCTCAACACCGCCGCCCAGGTGGCCTACGCGGCGCTGGTGCTGGCCTCCCTCGCTTTCGGCTTCAAGCCGGCGCCCTATGATATGATCCTGATGGGCCTCGTCACGATCTTCACGCTCTCGTCCGTGTCGCTCTATCTCGTCGAGTGGCTGCGGCACATGAGTACGATCGAAGCCAAGTAGCACGATCGAGGCCAAATGAACCGGGATGCGGCCCCGCAAAAGGCCAACTCCCGCTCGATGACGTCGAATCTCTTCAAACGAAGCCGGCGCGCCGGCACGGAGCACAGCAAGCGTGGCAGGCCGCGTTCATCCCCGACAATTGGCATTCTCGCTTCCGCACGCGGAGAGCCTCAGCCGGGACAATTTTCTCGAAGGCCCCGCCAACGAAGCCGGTCTTGCCCTCATCGATGCCTGGCCTGAATGGCCGAACCGGATCATGTGGCTGGCCGGCCCGGAAGGAAGCGGCAAGAGCCATCTCGCCGCGATCTGGGCCGAGGCTTCCGGCGCCCGCTCGACCACAGCCAATGGGCTGACCGCCGAAAACGTCCCGGGCACGCTCGCCACCGGCGCGCTGGTGGTCGAGGATCTCAAGGCAAAAGAGTTCGACGAGCGGGCCCTGTTTCATCTGATGAACCTCGCCCGCGAGGATGGGGCCTACCTGCTCTTCACCGGCCGCGAGGTACCGGCGTCGATCGAGATCGAGCTGCGCGACCTGCGCTCGCGGCTGCGCGCGGTGCCTGTCATCTCGCTGCTGCCGCCCGACGACCAGCTTTTCCGCGGCCTGATCGTCAAGTTCTGCGCCGACCGCCAGCTCACCGTGGATGAGAGCGTGGTCAGCTACCTCGCCACCCGCCTGGAGCGGTCCTCGGCGGCCGCACGGGAGGCCGTTGAGCTGCTCGACAGCGAGGCCCTGCGCCTCGGTCGCCCCGTCACGCGGGCCCTGGCGGCCGAGCTGCTTCGGGACGCCTGACCCCTCCACCCTGGCTCCAAGGCCGCTTGACGCGGCGCAGCGGCGGAACATCAATGTCATCGAAACGTCATCGGACTAACACATGCTCCCGCCGGTTTTGCGCATAAGTCGCAAATTGAGGCGAACTGGATGGATCGACTTCTGATGGACTCTGCGCAAGCTGTTGAAATTAAAGAAAAAGCCCCGGAGACCGAGGGCCTGCCGGCGATTGCCTCAAGTCCCGAGCGCTTCATCAATCGCGAGCTCTCCTGGCTGCATTTCAACCGCCGCGTCCTCGAGGAAGCGGTCAATCCCAGCCACCCCATGCTGGAGCGGGTGCGATTCCTGTCGATTTCAGCGAATAACCTCGACGAATTCTTCATGGTCCGCGTCGCTGGCATCAAGGCCCAGATCCGCGAGGGCATCGCCGAGCGCAGCCCCGACGGCCTGACGCCGTCCGAGCAGCTCGCGCTGATCAACCGCACCGTCTCGCAGCTTGCCTCCGACCAGCAGGCGATCTGGCGCGACCTGCGCGGCACGCTGGCCGACGTCGGCATCGTGCTGGTCGACGGCAAGGACGTCACCAAGGCGGAACGGACCTGGATCGAGGACTACTTCCTCAACAACGTGTTTCCGCTGTTGACCCCGCTCGCGATCGACCCGGCTCACCCCTTCCCGTTCATTCCGAGCCTCGGCTTCACCATCGCGCTCCAGCTGACGCGCGCCGCCGACGGCAAGCAGATGAACGCGCTAATTCGTATGCCCGGCAAGATCGACCGCTTCATCCGGCTGCCGGCCGAGGGCAAGGTCGTGCGGCTGATCTCGCTCGAGCAGGCGACCGGGCTGTTCATCAACCGCCTGTTCCCCGGCTACAATCTCCACGGCCAGGGCGCCTTCCGCATCATCCGCGACTCCGAGCTCGAAATCGAGGAAGAGGCCGAAGACCTCGTTCGCCTGTTCGAGACCGCTCTGAAGCGCCGCCGCCGCGGGTCGGTGATCCGGCTCGAGATCGACGGCAAGATGCCGGAGGAGCTGCGCAGCTTCGTGCAGCATGCGCTGTCGGCCGCCGACGACGAGGTCTTCCTGGTCGACGGCGTGCTCGCCATGAACGAGCTCTCGCAGCTCACCCGCCTCGACCGGCCCGATCTCGAATTCACCCCTTACGTACCGCGCCATCCCGAGCGCGTGCGCGAGCATGGCGGCGACATCTTTGCCGCGATCCGGCAGAAGGACCTCGTCGTCCATCATCCCTACGAATCCTTCGACGTGGTCGTGCAGTTCCTGCAGCAGGCCGCCCGCGATCCCGATGTCGTCGCGATCAAGCAGACGCTGTACCGCACCTCCAACAACTCGCCGATCGTGCGCACGCTGGCGGAAGCCGCCGAAGCCGGCAAGTCCGTCACCGCGCTGATCGAATTGAAGGCGCGCTTCGACGAGGAGGCCAACATCCGCTGGGCGCGCGACCTCGAACGCGCCGGCGTGCAGGTCGTCTACGGCTTCCTCGAACTGAAGACGCACGCGAAGCTCTCGATGGTGGTGCGCCGCGAGGGCGGCGGCCTCACCACTTACGTCCACACCGGCACCGGCAATTATCACCCCGTCACCGCACGTATCTACACCGACCTCTCCTACTTCACCTCGGATCCGACCATCGGCCGCGACGCGGCGCGCGTGTTCAACTTCATCACCGGTTATGCCGCGCCGAGCGATCTGGAAAAGATGGCGGTGTCGCCGCTGACGTTGCGCAAGCGCATCATCGAGCACATCCAAGGCGAGACCGCGCATGCGCGGCATGGCCGACCCGGCGCGGTCTGGATGAAGATGAATGCGCTGGTCGACCCCGACATCATCGACGCGCTCTACGAGGCCTCGCAAGCCGGCGTCCAGCTCGAGCTCGTCGTGCGCGGAATCTGCTGCCTCAGGCCCGGCATTCCAGGCCTGTCGGAGAACATCCGCGTCAAGTCGATCATCGGGCGCTTCCTGGAACACGGCCGAATCTACTGTTTCGGCATGGGCCAGGGCCTGCCGAGCGCGAAAGCGGCTGTGTATATCTCCTCGGCCGACATGATGCCACGCAACCTCGACCGCCGCGTCGAGGTGCTGTGTCCGCTGCAAAATCCCACGGTGCATCAGCAGGTTCTCGAACAGATCATGGTCGCGAATCTGAAGGACAATGAGCAGAGCTGGCAATTGTTGCCGGACGGGTCCTCGACGCGTATGAAGACCGCGAAGGGCGAGGAGCCTTTCAACGTCCACAACTACTTCATGACAAATCCGAGTCTATCTGGCCGTGGAAAGTCGCTCAAGGAATCCTCGCCGCGCCGTCTCACGCGCCGTAATGAACGTCATCAATCTTGATCCGGGATCGAGGACGTGAAGCGGCCGCGTAAGCGCGGCTCGAGCGTCGCGGTCATCGATATCGGTTCCAACTCTGTCCGTCTCGTCGTCTACGAGGGACTGACGCGGAGCCTCATTCCGATCTTCAACGAGAAGACGCTGTGCGGCCTCGGGCGCGAGGTGCAGAGCACGGGCCTGCTTGCGCCCGACGCCGTCGACAAGGCGCTGACCTCGCTGAAGCGGTTCCGGGCCCTGTGCCGCGTCATGCAGGTCGGTCGCGTGTTTGCGATTGCGACCGCAGCCTGCCGTGACGCCTCCAACGGCCCCGACTTCATCGCGAAAGCCGAGCGCATCTGCGCCGTGAAGATCGAGATCCTGTCGGGCCCGCGCGAGGCGCGGTTGTCGGCGCTCGGCGTGATCTCCGGCATCCATCACCCCGACGGCATTGTCGGCGATCTCGGCGGCGGCTCGCTCGAGCTGATCGACGTGCGCAAGAACAGCGTGCGCAGCGGCGTGACGTTGCCGCTCGGTGGCCTCGCGCTCCAGGACCTCGCGCACAAATCGCTCAAGCGCGCCGACCGCATCGTGCGCGAGGAGCTCGACGAGGTGCCGCAGCTCACCGCCGGCCGCGGCCGCACCTTCTACGCCGTCGGCGGCACCTGGCGCGCGCTCGCACGCATCCACATCATCCAGAGCGGCTATCCGCTCCAGGTGATGCACGGCTATTCCATTTCCGCAGCCGAAGCGCTGGACTTTTCGCGTCGTCTCCGCCGGCTTGCGGCCGCCAATATGCTGGCCGACATCGAGATCGTCGCGGATGCCAGGCGCCCGCTCCTCACCTATGCGGCGCTGGTGCTCGAGCACATCATCCGCGTGGCGAAACCCAAGTCCATCGTGTTCTCGACCTTCGGCGTGCGCGAGGGCCTCTTGCACGAGAAGCTGTCGGAATCCGAGCGCAACAAGGACGGGCTGATCTGCGCCGCGGAAGAGCTCAATCAGCTGCTGTCGCGTTCCGCAAAGCACGCCCGCGAGCTGATCGCCTGGACCGACCGCCTCGCGCGCGTGGTGAAGCTGCGCGAGACCGAGGAGGACCGCCGCTTGCGCCACACCGCGTGCCTGCTCTCCGACATCGGCTGGCGCGTGCATCCCGACCATCGCGGCGAGCAGACGCTGAGCCTCGTCGTCAACGGCAATTTCGGCGCAATCACCCACACCGAGCGCGCCTTCGTCGGCCTGTCCGTGTTCTACCGCTATGCGGGCCTGAGTGAGGAGAACCAGCCGCCGGTGACCATGCAGGAGCTGCTGACACCGGCCCAGCTCGAACGCGCCCGTCTGCTGGGCGCGGCGTTCCGCGTCGCCCATCTGATCTCGGCAGCACGCCCGGGTGTGCTGCCGGCCACGCATTTCCGCAGCCAGGGCCGCAATCTGATGCTGGTGTTCGAGCACCGGCTCGTCGACCTTGTCGCCGACCGCGTCGGCAGCCGCTTCCGCGCCCTCGCCCGCCTGATCGGCCGCTCCGGCTCGATCGTGCGGCGCTAGACTCGCCGGCCGGTCCTGATCCTCCCTGGACGCTTCTTGAGCCACATGATCCCGCCGCTGATGAACAGGGCGAGAGGTGCGAAGCCGGTTGCGAACACGAACAGGCGCCCGATCAGCCCGAACGTCGCGCCGTTATGGATCCAGAGCTGTTCGGCCAGATAGCGATCCCCCATCGACATCGCGGCCGAAGTGCGATCGTGCACCACTGCGCCACTCCATGGATCGAGCCAGATCGCTCCCCGGGCACGTACCGCGGGATCAGCGCCCTCGTCCCGGAACTGCACGCGCCACGTGTTGCGCGTTTCGGTTGGCGGGTTCAGCATGGCAACCGCCAGGCCCGGCTTGGCCGCTTGCGCGTTCCGCATGATCGCATCAGGTGATAGCGGCGGTGTCCCCGTGGGGGGCGGCGCTTCGATCCGCGGCGAGGGATCGGCCGTCGGTTGCGACACAAGGCCGACGATGGGACGCACCACGTCGGGAAAAATGATCCCGACGCCGGTCATCGAGATCACTGTGAGCGCGAGCAGCGCCCAAAAGCCGGCCGTGCCGTGGACGTCGAAAACAAATCGAAGCAGCGAAACGTCCTTCCGGACCGACACCGATCGCCAGAATCGACCCGGCCTCGGCCACCACAAGATGAGGCCCGACATGGCCAGGCCGAGCAGCATGAACCCGGCAACGCCGACCAGCTCCCTGCCCCACCACTCGTAGAGCAGCAGCGTGTAGTGCAGACGGTAAACCTTGAGGGAGAACGCGTTGATGTAGTCACGCCGCCCGAGCACCTTCCCGTTCGAAGGATCGACCATGGTCGTCCAACGATTCGGGTAACTGCCTTTCGCAGTTTCATGCGCATGTATCACGACCCAGACCGGCCAGGTCCGATCCGGCGCGAGGATCGTGGCAATCGGCGCGGGATCCGCTGCCGCGGCCGCGCGCATCACCTCGCTCAACGTAGCCTCTCGTTCCCGACCTGCGGGAGTGTAAAGCGCCGGGTTCAGGGCGGCGTCGATTTCCCGATAGAAGACGATGAAGCTACCCGTGAGGCCGATCAGCACCACGACGATGCCGCCGAGCAATCCGAGCCATCGATGAGCCCACAGAAGCCCGCGCCGTGCGCGTCCGGTGAGGTTCGGGGCCGGCAACATCGCCGTTGCACGCGTCAAAGCCGACCTGCCTCAGAAATCCGTCGACATCGACAATAGCAGGGTTCGCGGGACACCTTGCGACAATGCGGAGAAGCTCGCCACGCCACCCCAGTAATTGGTATCGAACACGTTCTGAACCAGGGCCCGCAGCGTCACCGGCCGGTTGTTGATCCGCGTGTTGTAGCGGGCACCCAGGTCGAGCCTCGTCCAGGCCGGAACGACCTGCGTGTTCGCCGCATCCAGATACTGGTGTCCCGTATAGATGGTGTTTGCGACCAACGTCAGTCCGGGTGCGAACGGCGTGTCCCATTCAGCGGACAGGTTTGCCTGCACCTGAGGCACACCGATCGGCGTCTTGCCGAGATTGGTTGGCGTGCTTGTCTTTGTCAGCTCTACATCGATCAACGTCACGCCGCCAAGGACTCGTATGCCCGGCTGCACCTCTCCGAATACGGTGAACTCCAGGCCGCGATTGCGCTGTTCGGCGTCGGCCCGGAAGATCTTGTCGACACCCAATTGTCCCGACGGCTTGGTGATCTGGAACACGCTGATCGTGGTGGCCAGCATTCCGAAGTCGACCTTGACGCCTGCCTCGTGCTGCTTGCTGAAGTAAGGCGCAAGAACTTCCCCCTGATTGCTCGCGGTCGCCGGTGCGACGTCGCCCTTGCTGAGCCCTTCGATGTAGTTGGTGTAGAGCGAAACGTTGCTCCAGGGCTTGACGACGAGGCCGACCATCGGCGTGAGCGCCGTCTGGTCATAGGAGGACGTGACCGCTCCCGTGGTGGTATTGAAGTTGTTGGACTTCACCCCCTGCTGGCGCACGCCGACGGTCAGCTGAAGGCGCTCCTGAAAAACCGACAAAGTGTCAGCCAGCGCCAGGCCGGTCAATTCGGTATCCGAAAGCTTCGGAACAGTCGCGGGAGCAGCAACGAGCTGCTCAGGACGGGCGATCGGCGCATAGATGTTGGACAGAACCGGCGTCCCGGACACAGAGCCCCGTGAGATCTGATCCGTGTAGTAGCTGCCCTGGAAACTCACGGTGTGACTGATCGCGCCGGTTTCAAACCGGGCGCGCACACCGGCGTCGGCGACATTCCTGTCGATATCGAATTTGAAGCGTCCCGGTGTCGACGTGGTGTTGCCGGCCGCGTTCAGGATCGTCGGCGTGCCGAACAAGCGATCGACCTGGGTCCTGCCGCCACCGCCGTCGGCGAACACCGTCACGGAATCCGTCACATCGTATTCGGCGCGCGCCAGCAGCGAGTTGTCATGAACCTTGGCCCATTCCCAGGCCTGCGTGACATTGCGCCTCCCGACCGGCGCGGTCGGGACAGCTACGCCTGTTGCGACCAGAAACGGTCTCGTGGGCGCCTCGAACTTTTCTTCCTGATCGATGAAGTCGAGCGATGCTCTGAATTTCTCACCGCGATAATCGAATGCGGCGGCGCCGACATGCGCCTCCCGGTTCTGGTTGTCCAGCGGCGTATCACCATTGTGATAGCTGCCATTGACGCGAATTCCGAATTCGCGGCTCTCGCCGAACCGTCGGCTGACGTCGAGATGCGTGCCGAACTGGCTGTTCGTCGCGTAGTCGGTCGTAACCCGTGTGAGATCGACATCAGAGGCACGCTTCGGGACGATATTGATGGTGCCCCCGACGCTGCTGTTCGGGGCCATCCCGTAAAGTAGCGCGGTCGGGCCCTTGATGATCTCGATCCGTTCGACGTAGTCGGTGAAGACACGGTAGTTCGGTGCAACACCGTAGACACCGTTGAAGGCAATTTCTCCGACATTCCCCTCGCCGATCGGAAAGCCGCGGATGAAGAAGGAGTCGAGAATGCCGCCGGTCTGACCGGTGAAACGGACCGAAGGGTCGTTGCTGACGACGTCGGCTATCGTGCTGGCCTGTTGATCTTCGATCTTCTTCGCCGTGTAACTGGTGACGTTGAACGGCGTGTCCATGAAATCCCTGTTGCCCAGCAAGCCGATCTGGCCTCCGCGGGCGACCTGCCCGCCTGAGTAGGGGGGCGGGAGTGCGCCGGGCCTTGCGGCAGCGGGCTTCGCTTCCGCCTGCATCCTGGCCCGCTCATTCGCGGGCGCGCTTTGACGGCCCGCCCTTCGACTTGGGTTCAAACGCGGGCGTGCACGCTGCTTCGGCACGTCGGCGGTGACGGTCACCGCCGGCACGGCTGTCGCCGTCTCCGGCGCAGCGCCTTGCGCGCTGGTGCGGTGAAGGAAGCCGTCGCCGAACAAGGCGATGGAGACCAGAGAGGCCGCGAAGGCCGTCGGTCTGGAGAACTTCGGATGTGATTTGACGGTAGCGGCAAGAATAGCAACAGGGCGGCAGGTGGCTCTCGAAGACATCTCTCAACAGCTTCCGGTTTGACAGGAATAAATACCGGAGCGACGTGCCGCGGCATGAGCCGCCAAGTCAATAAAAACGCCTTTATTTTCAGTAGTTTATAATAAGTCAAAGTCTAAATCGCGCAGAGGTTGAGAGCGCTGTGGGTCACTCACGAAGTGCCGGACCGCACTGTGCGTGACCGCCTGACGCGCGAGTCCGCCATGGGGCGGCAATGCGCGCCAGCGTGCGGAGCTATGATGACCGGTTCAGTGGGGACGGCTGCTGTCGCAACGTCTGTCGGAATGATCGCGCGCAACACCTCTCCCCGCCGGGAAGAGGCAAGCAAAACCAGATCATGCCGTAGAGATTACTCCGCCGAGGCCTTGGCGTGGCGCTCTGAGGACTCCAGCGCGGCCGCGCTCAGGCTACGCCGGCGCCAGATGCTGCCGACGACCAGCACGACGACGACGCCGAGAGCGGCGCAGAGATATTCGCCGCCTCCGCCGCCATGGGCGAATTGGGGCGGGATGCGAAGTGCGCCGAGCATGCTGTCCAGCGAGGCACCGAGCGGGCCGTCGAACAGCGTGTGCAGCTTCGGCGCGATGCCGGGATCGGTCGCGATCACCTCGCCCGAGATCCAGCCGAGCAGTGCTGCACCCGCCCAGACCAGGACCGGCAGCTTTGCGAGCAGCGCCATGATCAGGGCCGCACCGGCGACGATCAGCGGCACGCTGATGGCAAGGCCGAGGATCAGCAGCGGCACGCTGCCATTGGCGGCGGCGGCCACCGCAATGACGTTGTCGAGACTCATGACGATGTCGGCGACGACGACGATCTGCACCGCCTGCCACAGATGCGAGGCGGACTCGACGCCCTCCTCGTCCTCGTTCTCCGGCACCAGGAGCTTCGCCGCGATCACGATCAGCGCGAGACCGCCGACGAGCTTGAGATACGGCAGCTCCATCAAGCTCGCGACGATGCCGGTGAAGATGATCCGCAGCAGCACTGCTGCGCCGGCGCCGAAGATCATGCCCCACAGCCGGTGCCGCGGCTTGAGTCCGCGGCAGGCGAGCGCAATCACCAGCGCGTTGTCGCCGGAGAGCAGGATGTTGATCCAGATGATCTTGCCGACCGCAATCCAGAAGGTCGGTTCGGCCATCTCGTTGCGAAACTGGGTGAAGAATGCCCCGATCGTAGCGGGATCGAAGACCTGCCAGAGCCAGTTCACAATACGTCCTTTCGCCCCGTCGATATTAACCTATCGGCTGATCAGCCGACGATCTCGTTGCCCGAGAAGAACTGCGCGATTTCGATCGCGGCGGTCTCCGGCGCATCCGAGCCGTGAGCGGAATTCTCGCCGATCGACTTTGCGTAGAGCTTGCGGATGGTGCCGTCGGCGGCCTTGGACGGATCGGTCGCACCCATCGCGTCGCGGTACTTGGCAATGGCGCCCTCGGCTTCCAGCACCTGGACCACCACGGGGCCCGAGGTCATGAACTCGACGAGCTCGCCGAAGAACGGGCGCGCCTTGTGCACGGCATAGAAGGTCTCGGCCTGTTCCTTGGTCATGCGGATGCGCTTCTGCGCGACGATGCGCAGGCCCGCCTTCTCGATCACGGCGTTGACCGCACCGGTCAGGTTACGCGCGGTCGCATCGGGCTTGATGATCGAGAAAGTGCGTTCGATGGCCATAATCTTGTCCTTGAGAAGAAAGCGGTGGTTCGGAGTTGCCGGGCTTATATCGGCGCCTTTGCCGGACGGCAAGCGACCGCCAAAACCGCCCCCGGACGCTTCGCCGCAGGCTGCCCCGCCGGATCTAGTCATGGATTACCGAGATTTCACCCAGATGAACCCAATCTGAAGGCTCCGTTCAGGGCTTGGTTCAGCTTCGCCGGCGTAAGGTCGGGCCTATCGAAACCGAAAGCCCGATCATCAGGCAGACCGTTTCGGCGGCCTTTCCATCGACGCGATAGCCCCGCGCCGGCAGTCTTAGGAGATCACCATGTTGAGGAAACTTTCGCTTGCCGCCGTCGCCGCGGTTGCGCTGGGTGCCGCGCTGGCGCCGACCTCCGCCTCCGCTCACTGGCATGGCGGCTGGGGCTGGCACGGCGGCGGCGGCTGGCATCACGGCTGGGGTGGACCGCGCTTCTATGCCGGCGGCCCCGTCTCCTACGGTTATGGCGGCTGCTACGTGCGCCGGCTGGTCCCGACCCCCTGGGGACCCCGCTGGCGGCTGATCAACCGCTGCTACTGAGCCCGACAGCACCTTCCTGAGGTACCTAGGCCCCCCAGGTACCTTCCAAGCGAAGCCCCGGCGTTCCCCTGCGCCGGGGCTTTGTATTTGGGCGGCCTTTGCCCGGCTTCATGCAATTTTTACTAGAGGGCCGGGCAATCTCCGCGAGCGGCGAAACCATTTGGGGGGCCAAGGACTTGGTACCGTGTCATCACTTTGAGAACACGGAACCCCACAATGGCTGGCCTTTTTGCCAATGACAGCGAACAGATCGACCGGCGCACCAGCCGCTCGATTTGCGATGCGGTGGCCGAACGGCTTCAGCAGAGCCTGCGCCCCGAACCACGGCTCCCGACGCATCTCAAACAGCTCCTCGACGAGTTGAAGCAGCGCGACCGCGATTCGCACTGACGTGAGGCTCACGCAAAAACGGGTTGCGTTCGACGCGCCTTGCGGTGACAAGGCCGCATGCTTGCTATCACCGACCTCTCCATCCGCCTTGCCGGACGCCTTCTGATTGACCAGAGTTCCGTGCAGATCACGCCCGGCGCGCGCGTCGGCATGGTCGGGCGCAACGGCACCGGCAAGTCGACCCTGTTCAAGGTGATCCGCGGCGAGCTGGCGGCCGAGCACGGCACGGTCACCCTGCCGCCACGCTGGCGCGTCGGCAGCCTCGCGCAGGAGGCCCCGAACGGCCCCGAAAGCCTGATCTCCGTCGTGCTCAAGGCCGACCTCGAACGCGACGCGCTGCTTCACGAAGCGGAGAGCGCGACCGACCCGCACCGGATCGCCGAGATCCAGACCCGCCTCGTCGATATCGACGCCCATTCGGCGCCGAGCCGTGCGGCCGCGATCCTCTCCGGCCTAGGCTTCTCCGCCACCGACCAGCTCCGCCCTTGCGCCGAATTCTCCGGCGGCTGGCGCATGCGCGTCGCGCTCGCCGCCACGCTGTTCGCCGCCCCTGACCTCCTGCTGCTCGACGAGCCCACCAACTATCTCGACCTCGAAGGCACGCTGTGGCTCGAGGATCACCTTGCGCATTATCCGCGCACGGTGATCGTGATCAGCCATGACCGCGACCTCCTGGAAAGCTCGGTCGACCAGATCCTGCATCTGGAGCGCGGCAAGCTCACGCTCTACAAAGGCACCTATTCCTCCTTCGAGGAGCAACGGGCCATGCGCGAGCTGCTCGATGCCAAAGCGGTCAAGCGCCAGGAAGCCGAACGCGCCCGTCTGCAGGCCTTCGTCGACCGCTTCAAGGCCAAGGCCTCGAAAGCGCGCCAGGCGCAGTCCCGCGTGAAGATGCTGGAGCGGCTGAAGCCGATCACGGCGCTGGTCACCCAGGATGTGCGCGAAATCAACTTTCCCGCGCCGGAGAAAATCCTGTCGCCGCCGATCATCGCCGCCGACAACGTCGTGGTCGGCTACGATCCGAACACGCCCGTGCTTAACCGCGTCACCTTGCGCGTCGACAATGACGACCGCATCGCGCTCCTTGGTTCCAACGGCAACGGCAAGTCGACGCTGGTGAAACTGCTCGCGGGCCGCCTCGCACCGTTCTCGGGCAAGGTGACGCGTGCCGACAAGCTCTCGATTGCCTATTTCGCCCAGCACCAGCTCGACGAATTGAACGAGGATGCCTCGACCTACGACCACGTCCGCAAGCTTATGGGTGAAGCGCCCGAGGCCAAGGTGCGCGCACGCGCCGGCGCCATCGGATTCTCCGGCAAGGCGGCCGATACCAAGGTCGCAAAGCTCTCGGGCGGCGAGAAGGCGCGGCTCCTGCTGGGCCTTGCGACCTTCTTCGGCCCGAACATGATCATCCTCGACGAGCCGACCAACCATCTCGACATCGACAGCCGCGCTGCGCTTGCGGAGGCGATCAACGAATTCCCCGGCGCCGTCATCATGGTTTCGCACGACCGCTATCTGATTGAGTCCTGCGCCGACCAACTCTGGATCGTCGCCGACCGGACCGTGACCAATTACGACGGCGACCTCGACGAGTACCGCCGCCTGGTGCTGTCGGCGCGCAACGGCGAGCCCGCCCCGCGCGAGCGTAGCGCCGCGAGCGAGAAGCCGCAGCGCCCGAGATCGGACAATCGCGGCTCGCTGAAGAAGCGCATCGCGGAAGCCGAGAGCGAGATCGCCCGCGTCAGCGAGATCATCACCAAGATCGACACCGCACTCGCCCTGCCCGACATCTTCACCAGGGATCCCAAGCAGGCCGCGCAACTGTCGAAGGCCCGCGCCAACGCCGCCGACGCGCTGGCGCGTGCGGAGGAACAGTGGCTGGAGGCGAGCACGCAGTTCGACGAGGCAGCGGGCTAGACTCAAAATCTGAAAAACAACCCCATGCACAGTAGCGGGGCTGGTGCGGCCGGCGCGTCGGTGAGACCACCCAAGCCGTTGAAACGCCTGGCTTAATCAGCAAACATCAGCGTTCCCGCATGATCTCGTGCCGGTAGCGCTGCAATGGCGATAACAGGTAGCTCAAAATGGTGCGCGAGCCGGTCCTGATCTCCACTGTCACGGCCATTCCCGGTGACAGGCTGACGAGGCGATCGTCCACCTGCATTTGCGTGCGATCGAGCGAGATGCGTGCGCTGTAGCTCAGCTCCTGGCCGTTGGGCTCGCTGCTGTCGCGCTGCGTCCCGAGCGCGCGGTCGCTCCCCGGCGGACGATCGCGGATGATGGCGTCCTGCGAGACGCTCAGCACCCGCCCCTCCAGCAGGCCGTAGCGGGTGAAGTTGAAGGTGTCGATCTTGACGGCGGCATCCTGTCCGGCCTCGACGAAGCCGATGTCGCGGTTGGAGATCATCGCCTCGACCTCGAGCCGCGTATCTGACGGCACGATCACGAGCAGCGATTGCGCGGGCGTGACCACACCGCCCACGGTGTGGACCGCAAGCTGCTGCACCACGCCGTCGACCGGCGAGGTCAGCCGCTGGAGCTGGGTGCGCTGCTGCGCCTTGATCAGATCGCGCGCGACGCCGTTGGCTTTCTGCTCGCTCTTGGCGAGTTCGTCGGACAGGCTCTTGCGATACTCCGCCACGGCCTGGGTGCGGGTCTCCCGGATCGCGGCGACGGCTGCCTCGGCTTCCTTCAGATGGCTGCTCTGGACGCGAAGCTCCTCCTGCTGCTCGATCTGGAGCTGAAGGGTCTCGTAATAGGTCAGCTTCGAGCCGATTTCCTTCTCCATCAGAATCTTGCGGATATCGACGCGCTGCTGGGTGACGGGGAGCAACGCATCCAGCTTGTGGATCGTCGCCGCAATGGTCTGATGCTCGGCCTCCTTCTGCGCCTGCTGGCGCGCAAGCGACGCTAATTTGGCGCGATGCTCGCTGACCTGATTGGCAAGAAGCTGCCGCTGTGTCGCGACCAGCGAGGGATCGGCATCCGCAGGCGGGACGAGATCGGTGGAGGCATCTTCGCCGCTTGCCAGTGCGGCGCGGAGACGCGCCATATTGAGCCGTTCGGCCATGAGATCGTCGTGCAGGTGATCGCGCTCCGCGGCATTCACGGTCGGATCGAGTTCGATCAGCACGTCGCCCGATTTGACCGCCTGCCCGTCCTGCACGTGGATGGCGCGCACCACCCCGGTCTCGAACGGCTGGACCACCTTGCTTCGCCCGCTCGACACCACCTTCCCGGTTGCGGACGCCACGATATCGATCGTGCCCCATGCCGACCACGCGAGTGCCGCGCAGACAAGGAGCATCAGGGCGATCGCGATGGCCCGGCCGATCGGTGACGGTGGTGCCTCGGCAATCTCCAGCGCCGCGGGCAGGAAAGCGATCTCTTCCGTGCGCCGCCCCTTCGCTTTCCGGAAGGGAACGACGGTCTGCTCCGGCCGCGGGGCCGGCGCCGCGCTAGCCGACCTCATAGATCCCTCCCTGGAGACGATGCAGGGCCGCGTATCGGCCACCGGTCTTGATCAACGCGTCATGCGTGCCGTCCTCGACCAGACGGCCGCGCTCCAGCGTGAAGATGCGATCGGCGCCGCGAACGGTGGACAGCCGATGCGCGATGATCAGAACGGTGCGGCCCCTCGCGATCTCCTTCATGTTCTCATGGATGATCCGCTCGCTTTCATAGTCGAGCGCGCTGGTCGCTTCATCGAAGATCAGGATGCGGGGATTGGTCACCAATGCGCGGGCGATCGCGATGCGCTGGCGCTGCCCGCCCGAGAGCGTCGAGCCGCGCTCGCCGACGACCGTGTCGTAGCCTTCGGGAAGCTCCAGAATGAAATCATGCGCGCCCGCAAGTTTTGCTGCGTCCATGACGCGGTCCATCAGCAGGGTCGGATCGGCCAGCGCGATGTTGTCGCGCACCGAGCGGTTGAACAGCATGTTGTCCTGGAGCACCACGCCGATCTGACGGCGGAGCCAGGCCGGATCGGTCATCACAAGATCCATTCCGTCGATCAGCACGCGGCCGCCTTGCGGAACGTAGAGCCGCTGCACCAGCTTGGCGAACGTGCTCTTGCCCGAGCCCGACGATCCGACGATGCCGACGGTTTGCCCGGCCGGAACATCGAACGAGACGTCATGCAGGATTTCCGGCCCATCGAGCCGGTAGCGGAACGACACGTGCTCGAACCGGATATTGCCCCGGATCGGCGGCAGCCCCGCACGCGCCGCCGAATAAGCCGGCTCTGCCGCGCTGTTGAGGATGTCGCCAAGCCGCGCGATCGAGAGCCGCGCCTGATGAAAATCCTGCCAGACCTGGGCCAGCCGCAGCACGGGCGCCGAAACGCGCCCCGCAAAAATGTTGAAGGCTACGAGCTCGCCGACGGTCAATGCGTCGCCGATCACGAGGCGCGCGCCGACATAGAGAATGGCGGCGGTCACGACCTTGCTGACGAACTGCACGAGCTGGCTTGCGGTGTTGCCGAGGCTGGTGACACCGAAGCTCGCCGAGACATAGCCGGCCAGCTGCTCTTCCCACCGGCGCTGCATCTGCGGCTCGACCGCCATCGCCTTCAATGTCTCGATGCCGCTGACGCTCTCGACCAGAAAAGCCTGGTTCTCGGCACCGCGGCGGAATTTCTCGTCCAGCCTGCGGCGAAACAGCGGCGTCGCCACCGCCGAGATCGCGATGTAGAACGGGAACGATGCCAGCACGATGCAGCTCATCAACGGCGAATAGGCGAACATCACCGCCAGGAATACCGAGGTGAAGAACAGGTCGATGAGCAGCGTCAGCGACGAGCTGGTGATGAAGTTGCGGATGTTCTCGAGTTCGCGAACCCGCGCCACGGAATCACCGACGCGCCGCGCCTGAAACCAGGCCATCGGCAATGCCAGAAGGTGGTGGAACAGCCGCGCCCCCAGCTCCACGTCGATGCGGTTGGTCGTATGCGCAAACAGATAATTGCGCAGGATACCCAGCACCGTGTCGAACAGCGAGACGACGACGAGACCGATGACGAGCACGTCGAGCGTGGACAGCGAGCGGTGGACCAGCACCTTGTCGATCACGACCTGAAGAACAGCGGCGAGACCAACGCAAAGAGCTGGAGGAAGAACGAGGCGGCCAGCACCTCGCCGAACAGCCGCCGGTACTTGCCGATCGCGCCGATGAACCAGGTGATGTCGAAATGGCGCCCGAGGTCGGAGAGCCCGGCGCGCCGGGCCATCAGAATCAATCCGCCGTCCCAGATCGCGCACAGCTCGTCGCGCTCCATCAGCACCGGGCGCTGGGCCTGCGGCGATTGCACCAGCACCTTGTCGGCGGAGGCTTTCGCGATGACCATGAAGCTGCCGTCGCGCAGTATCGCGATCGCCGGCAGCGGGCTGCCCGATAGACGACTCCACTGCGTTCGATAGGTTCGTGCCTTGAGGCCGAGAGATTTGGCGCAGCGGATGATCTCCGCTGCGCCAAAGATAGCCGTTCCGGTCCGGTGCCTGAGCTGGTCGCGGTCGGCCGCAACACCCTGCAAATGCAGCAGGGTGAGCAGCGCGTCCAACCCCGTATCGGTCGAGACCGCGTTCGTGGTCATGGGCGTTCTCCCGGCCGGAGCCTAGTACCCACTTTTCTTGGAACGTGAGTCGTGATTCAAGGTCGGGATGATACCCGAAGCAAGAGAAGTCCACCTTTCGAGGAAAGATCGCAAGGTGCTTGAGGCGTGCTGTCGCTCACCGGTGACGTTGCAGCGCGATTTGAAGCGGGCGCGGATAGTTCTGTTGGCGGCGGATGGGCGCAGCACCCGGTCGATCGCCAAGGAAGTTGGGGTCCAGCCGCGGATTGTCAGCCTTTGGCGGCATCGCTATGCCGACCATGGCCTTGAAGGGCTGCAAGACAAGCCGCGGCCTGGCAAGCAGCCGATCTATACGAAGACGACCGACAAGCGGATTCTGAAGCTGCTGGATAAGCCGCCACCGCAAGGGTTTGCGCGCTGGACCGGCCCCCTGCTGGCCGAGGCGCTGGGCGATGTCGATGTCCAATATGTCTGGCGGTTCCTGCGCAGCCACAAGATTGACCTGGTGGCTCGCAAGTCCTGGTGCGAGAGCAACGACCCGAACTTTACGGCCAAAGCCGCCGATGTTGTCGGCCTCTATGTCGCGCCGCCGGCGAAGGCCATTGTGCTGTGCGTGGACGAGAAGCCCTCGATCCAGGCTTTGGAGCGAGCGCAGGGTTATCTGAAGTTGCCCAATGGCCGCGCCTTGACCGGCCAAAGCCACGATTACAAGCGGCATGGCACCACAACATTGTTTGCGGCGCTCGAAGTCGCCACCGGAAAGATCATCGCGACCCATTCAAAACGCCGGCGCCGCGTCGAGTTTCTCGATTTCATGAACAGCGTCACCGCGGCTTTTCCGAACCGCAAGCTTCACGTCATCCTCGACAACCTCAACACCCATAAAAAGAACGAGGACTGGCTCAAGGCCCACCCCAACGTGCAATTTCATTTCACGCCGACAAGTGCGTCATGGCTCAATCAGGTCGAAGTATGGTTTTCCATCTTGCAGGGGCAGTCGCTCAGCGGCACCTCCTTCACGAGCCTCAAGCAGCTTCAGGAACACATCGATGCCTACGTCAACGCATACAACGACAGAGCCGAACCCTTCGTCTGGACCAAGAAAAAGGTCCGTCAACGCCGTTTCAAGGGCCGCCGTATCACTCAGCTCTGATTCCGGGTACTAGCCCGTCTTATTCGCGAGAGGGCGCCTGAGAGGCTGGCGAGCGTGGTGTAAAGCGCTGATGCGGCGTAGGATTCGGTTGCGAAGCCACCCCATCACCTTCAACCGCGAACGCCACGCCCGCCATGACCGATGATACGATTTCAGACCACTATCGAGAAGCAAGAATTCAACACAAATAAAACCTCTGCCTCGCGCTCGATCTCTTCATGCTTGATAGTCTCGTTTCGGAGGCTGATCACCTACCGCGTCTAATAGGCCGCTCGCGCCGGTTTCTTTGGACGCGGCACGACCGCGACTCCACGTTTCGGCACAGAAATGATCGGGAGTCACTCAATCTTTCTTCAACTTAACCCGTCTTATTCGTAAGAGTGCGCCTGAGGGGTAAAGCGCTGATGCGGCGTAGGATTCGGTTGCGAAGCCAACCCCATCACCTCCAACCGCGAACGCCACGCCCGCCATGACCGACGATACGATTCCGCCCTTCTCGTTTCCAGCCGTTCACGCCAAGAAAGTCACAGCTGCCTTCGATGGTGGGCGCCTAACCTCGAACGGGGGCGTGATGCTTCTGGCGATGGCCGAGCGGCGTCTCGGTTTGGCCGACAATTTGGCCCGGGTGTTCCCGGATCGGCGCGATCCGACGCGGGTCGTGCACAGCCTGGTCGATATGTTCCGCGCGCGCATGTTCGCGATCTGCTGCGGCTACGAGGACGCCGACGACCTCGATCATCTGCGGTCCGATCCGGCATTCAAGCTGGCCTGCGGTCGCCTACCGGACACGGGCCGGGATTTGTGTTCCCAGCCGACGCTGTCGCGGCTGGAGAATGCTCCGCGCCTGCGCGACGTGATCCGGCTGACCTACACTTTGGTCGACGCATGGATGGATAGCTACCCGCGCGAGCCGGCATCCGTCACGCTCGACATCGATGATACCTGCGACGTCGTCCACGGCCATCAGCAGCTCTCGCTGTTCAACGCTCATTATGACGAACGCTGCTTCCTGCCGATCCACGTCTACGACACGGAGAAGAGCCGGCCCGTGGCCGTCGTGCTGCGGCCCGGCAAGACGCCGGGCGGCGTCGAGGTGCGTGCCCATCTGCGCCGCCTGGTACGGCATATCCGGACGCGATGGCACAACACGCAAATTACGTTCCGTGGCGACGGGCACTATGCCCGGCCGGAGGCCATGGCGTGGTGCGAGACCAACGGCATCGACTACATCTTCGGTCTGTCCGGCACCAAGCCTCTCGCCAGAAAAGTCGACGAGGTCGCCGACGACATCCGCACGCGACGCGCCATCGAGAACCTGCCGGTTCTGCGTGGCTATACCGAGACGCGCCACAAGGCAAAGTCCTGGGATCGCGAACGGCGCACTGTCGCCCGTATTGAGGCGACGATGCTCGGCCTCGACATCCGCTTCGTCGTCACCAGCCTCGATGTCGGCTCGGCCGAGTGGATCTACGACAGCCTGTATTGCGCGCGCGGCCAAGCCGAGAATCTGATCAAGCTGCATAAGACGCAGCTCGCCTCCGATCGCACCAGCTGCCGTTCGGCGCTCGCCAACCAGGTCCGTCTCGTGCTCCATACGGCCGCTTATTGGCTGATGCTGACCGTGCGCGACGCCATTCCCAAAGCCCGGGAATTGGCCGCTGCCGAGTTCGCGACGCTGCGTCTTCGGCTCTTGAAAATCGCCGCCCGTGTCGTCGAGACCACGAGCCGCATTCGCCTTGCGTTTGCCGCGGCATGTCCCGAAGCCGACCTGATCTGCGGCTTGCCCGGCGCGCTGCTGCCGCTCGGTCCTTGACCGGCGGGGCGTCCGCCCCCGTTCGCCCAACCCATCCCTCAAGCGCGTTGCAAAGTACCGGTCGTCAGGCGGCGAAAAGCCGAAGGCAATCCTGTGCGCCTCGTCAGACAAGATGTGCGGCCGCATCAATCGGGCCCAAAAGCCGCACTCTCACGAATAGGACGGGCTAGTGTCAGGCGTGTTGCGGCGGTGCGAGGGTCTGGCTCTGCGCCGCGTGCGGATCGGGCAACGGCATCTCGCCGTGACCGTCACCTGCCGGGATAAGGTTCGCCGCCATGGCCTGGTTGAGCAGCATCGCGGCCGCCATCGCCCCGCCCCCGTTGATGACGACGTTGTTGCCGGGGCCACCGTCGAGGACGTCCTGTCCGCCGCCACCGATCAGCACGTCGTCACCCGCACCGCCCGCGAGCGTGTCGTTGCCGGGGCTGCCGATCAGGATGTCATCGCCATTGCCTCCATTGGCGACGAGCTGGATGCCGCCGTGCAGACCGGAGGCCGTGATGACGTCGTCGCCATCGAGCCCGTTGATCACGATCCTGTCGCCCGTTCCGGCATCGGTGATGTTGATGTCCTGGCCAAGCCCCGACACCGTAATGATGCCGTCGTGCTCGGTCACCGTGATGACGTCGCTGCCGCTGGTTCCGTTGATCGTCACCGTATCCGCGGCACCGTCATTGGCGCCGAGGTCGAGGTTGACCTGATTCACGCCGGTCCCCGAGAGGTCGCCGATCGTGATGTTGTCGGTACCACCGAGGGCGTTGAAGTTGATATGCTCGACGCCGTTCAGGTCCATCGCGATGGAAGCAACATCGCGGGTGAACAGCACCCGGCCGCCATTGGCCGAGATGTTGATGTTCTCGTTGATGTTGGCGCCGTTGAACAGCAGCGTATCGGTGCCCTTGCCGCCTTCGACAATGTCGCTGCCGTCGCCGGGATTCCAGACGAAGGTATCATCGCCAGCGCCGAGATTGGCAACGTCGTTGCCACGGCCGCCGTTCACGATGTCATTGCCGGCACTGCCGGTGATGGTGTCGTTGCCGTCACCGCCATTGATGTTGAGGCTGAACGGCTGCCCCGCCTTGATGGACGAGGCATTGATGACGTCGTTACCGCCTCCGCCGTTGACGGTCAGGACGTCACCGGCATCGGCGTGAGCGATGGTCACCTGCGCCGCAAGGCCGTTGACAACGATCGATCCGCCAGAGGTCGTGATCGAGATGTTGTCATCGCCTGCGGTGCCGTTCACGGTCACACGATCTGCCGCACCGTCACCACTCTGGCTGCCGGGGCCGGCACTGAGGTCGATCGCCACCTGCGTGACGCCGGTGCCGGAGAGATCGTTGACGGTGATGTTGTCGGCGCCGCCGGCGGCAGCGATCTGCACATGCTCGACGCCGTTGAGATCCATGGTGATCGCGCCGACGTCGCGGGTGAGAAGCGCGCGGCCGCCATTCGCCGAGATCGACATGTTCTCGGCGACGTTGGAGCCGTTGAACACCAGTGTATCCGTTCCCGCGCCACCTTCGACGGTGTCGCTACCATCACCGGGATTCCACGTGAAGAGGTCGTCGCCTGCGCCGAGAAGCGCGACGTCGTTGCCGCGGCCACCGGTGACCTTGTCGTTTCCGTCACCGCCGATCAGGGTGTCGGCACCCTGACTGCCGGTGATGGTATCGTTGCCCGCGCCGCTGTCGATGGTCAGCCCAATCGCCGCAGCAAGTAGCGATGCATCGATGACGTCGTTGCCGCCGAGCGCCTGGATCAGCAGCCGGTCGTTGGCAGCTTCCGCATTCGCGATCGTCACGACTTCGGGCAGGCCCGTCACCGTCACGGTCGTCCCGTTGGACGTGACCTCGATGTGCTGGCCGCCGTTAGTGCCGTTGACGGTCACCGTGTCGGCCGCGCCGTCGCCTTGCGTGCCGCCGGGAACGGCTCCGAGATCGACCAGCACCTGCTTGACGCCGGTCCCGGAGAGATCGCCGACGGTGATGTTGTCGGCGCCGCCGCGTGCATCGAATTCGATCTGCTCGATGCTGTCGAGGTCCATCGTGATGTTGGCGACGTCGCGGGTGAAGCGCACCCTGCCGCCGTTAGCCGAGATATCGATCTTCTCGTTGACGTTGGCGCCGTTGAACAGCAGCTTGTCGTTGCCCGATCCGCCTTCGACCGTGTCGCTGCCGTCGCCGGGATTCCAGATGAAGGTGTCGTCGCCCGTCCCCAATTGCGCGACGTCGTTGCCGCGTCCGCCATTGACGATGTCGTCGCCGCTGCCGCCGATCAGGAGGTCGTTGCCGTCGCCGCCGGTGATCCTGTCGTTGCCGGCGCCGCCGTCGAGCGTCAGCGAGATCAGGCTGGCGAGTCCATTGCTTGCGGTGATGACGTCGTCGCCGCCGCCGGCGTGCAGCACGAGATTCTCCGTCGTGCCGATGTCGAGCGAAAATGGCGCCGCGCCCGTCCCGTCGAATCGCACGCGCGTGCCGTTCGCCGTGATCGTGAACGTCTCCGGGTCATTGCTTCCGTTGACCTGCGCGGTGTCGTTGCCGTCACCGCCCTCGAACAGGTTGGTGCCGCCCCCCGGATTCCAGATCATGAGGTCGTTGCCCGCTTCCCCGAACAACTGGTTGTCGCCGCTGCCGCCGTCCAGCGTGTCGTTGCCCGCGCCGCCGAACAGCAGATCGTTGCCGCCGCCGCCCTTGATCGTATCGTCGCCGGCCTGCCCAAACAGCAAATCGGCACCCGAGCCGCCCGTGATCCTGTCATTGCCGTCGCCGCCGAAAATGTGCACCGCGGGCATCGTGCCGTTGGATTCGTTAACGGTGATCGTGTCGTCGCCGCCCTGACCGAAGATGTCGATCTCATTGGTGTTGGCCACAGTGGGATCGCCACCGATCGTCTTCACCTGCCCGTTATTGATGAGAATGCGGCCCGACTTGTCGCGGCTGATCACGACGCCGTTATTGGCGCTGTCGCCGAAAATGGTGAGCTGGCCCGTAACCGGGGAGAAAACAGAGGTAGTAGACATCCAAATATTCCTTCGATCGATCTAGCCCCTCCCCTCGATGCGTAGCAGTGGTGCGGATGTCTTACTTGAAGCACTGCTTTAGACGCACGTGATTATTCTGGAGATTTCCTCCAGTTTTCCTCCGGGCTGGTTTCGACAGCGGATGCAAACGCTCTCACATCACGAATTGCCGATCACGTATAACGGCAGCGTGACTTTCGAAGGCGCGCGCGAATCCCACCAAACACATTGATGCGCGCGCAGAAGCCACAGCTCGAAGCGACGACGCATTAAGTTTGATGAGATGGCGAATTCGATCGTTGCTCTCGTGCCCCGGACGTAGCGCAGCACGATAGTGGTGCGCTGCTGAGCCGGGGCTCATGATCAAGAGAGACTGGATCGAGAGAGACTAGGTCCCAGCTCTGCGCAGCAGCGCATAGCGCGTCGAAGACGCGCGTGAACGCGCTGATGGCGCTGCAGCGCGTCCGGGACGCGAGAGTTCGCCTTACGCCGACTTCTTCTTCGGCTTCGGCTTGGTCGCCTTCGGCATGACAGGCGCTTCCGGCGTGCCCTCGATCGAGGACAGACGGCCGGACGTGAAGGTGTAGATGCCTGCGCGCGGACCGGTGCTCCAGGTGACCACGGCAACGCGCCGACCGGCGGCGTCACTGGAGAGATTGACGGTCGAGGGCGCCCCGATGCCGCGCACCACGTCGCATTCGGTGTGACCGAGCGCGACCGTGCCGCCCATGGGCGCCGGCGCCGTCGTCGAAGCATTGGCGTCAGCCGGCCCAGGGGGCGGCGTCATGCCGCGACAGGCGCCGTCGGCGCTGACCAGATCCTCGGCCGTCACGGGCTTGTCGGGGGTCAACGGTGGCGATTCGATTGAGATGCTCTTGATGAACAGGCGGCTCGGCGTGTTGAACCACTGGGCATCCTTGGACAACAGGTCGGTCCCCGAGCAGCCCGCGAGCAGCGGTGCTACGGCAGCCAACGCAACTATGAGCGAGCTGGGAAGCTTTTGATGTCGCACGATAAACTAAATTCCCCGCATGAAGGACCGGCCCTAAGCGATTGTCCCAACATCACTTTGCGGCACGAAGGTGACAAAAGCCAGCATCGCCCGAAAAGTGCAAATTATCATTGATTGCAAACGACCGCTAACCCGTCTTATTCGCGAGAGGGCGCCTGAGAGGCTGGCGAGCGTGGTGTAAAGCGCTGATGCGGCGTAGGATTCGGTTGCGAAGCCACCCCATCACCTTCAACCGCGAACGCCACGCCCGCCATGACCGATGATACGATTTCAGACCACTATCGAGAAGCAAGAATTCAACACAAATAAAACCTCTGCCTCGCGCTCGATCTCTTCATGCTTGATAGTCTCGTTTCGGAGGCTGATCACCTACCGCGTCTAATAGGCCGCTCGCGCCGGTTTCTTTGGACGCGGCACGACCGCGACTCCACGTTTCGGCACAGAAATGATCGGGAGTCACTCAATCTTTCTTCAACTTAACCCGTCTTATTCGTAAGAGTGCGCCTGAGGGGTAAAGCGCTGATGCGGCGTAGGATTCGGTTGCGAAGCCAACCCCATCACCTCCAACCGCGAACGCCACGCCCGCCATGACCGACGATACGATTCCGCCCTTCTCGTTTCCAGCCGTTCACGCCAAGAAAGTCACAGCTGCCTTCGATGGTGGGCGCCTAACCTCGAACGGGGGCGTGATGCTTCTGGCGATGGCCGAGCGGCGTCTCGGTTTGGCCAACAATCTGGCCCGGGTGTTCCCGGATCGGCGCGATCCGACGCGGGTCGTGCACAGCCTGGTCGATATGTTCCGCGCTCGCATGTTCGCGATCTGCTGCGGCTACGAGGACGCCGACGACCTCGATCATCTGAGGTCCGATCCGGCATTCAAACTGGCCTGCGGTCGCCTACCGGACACGGGCCGGGATTTGTGTTCCCAGCCGACGCTGTCGCGGCTGGAGAATGCTCCGCGCCTGCGCGACGTGATCCGGCTGACCTACACTTTGGTCGACGCATGGATGGATAGCTACCCGCGCGAGCCGGCATCCGTCACGCTCGACATCGATGATACCTGCGACGTCGTCCACGGCCATCAGCAGCTCTCGCTGTTCAACGCTCATTATGACGAACGCTGCTTCCTGCCGATCCACGTCTACGACACGGAGAAGAGCCGGCCCGTGGCCGTCGTGCTGCGGCCCGGCAAGACGCCGGGCGGCGTCGAGGTGCGTGCCCATCTGCGCCGCCTGGTACGGCATATCCGGACGCGATGGCACAACACGCAAATTACGTTCCGTGGCGACGGGCACTATGCCCGGCCGGAGGCAATGGCGTGGTGCGAGACCAACGGCATCGACTACATCTTCGGTCTGTCCGGCACCAAGCCTCTCGCCAGAAAAGTCGACGAGGTCGCCGACGACATCCGCACGCGACGCGCCATCGAGAACCTGCCGGTTCTGCGTGGCTATACCGAGACGCGCCACAAGGCAAAGTCCTGGGATCGCGAACGGCGCACTGTCGCCCGTATTGAGGCGACGATGCTCGGCCTCGACATCCGCTTCGTCGTCACCAGCCTCGATGTCGGCTCGGCCGAGTGGATCTACGACAGCCTGTATTGCGCGCGCGGCCAAGCCGAGAATCTGATCAAGCTGCATAAGACGCAGCTCGCCTCCGATCGCACCAGCTGCCGTTCGGCGCTCGCCAACCAGGTCCGTCTCGTGCTCCATACGGCCGCTTATTGGCTGATGCTGACCGTGCGCGACGCCATTCCCAAAGCCCGGGAATTGGCCGCTGCCGAGTTCGCGACGCTGCGTCTTCGGCTCTTGAAAATCGCCGCCCGTGTCGTCGAGACCACGAGCCGCATTCGCCTTGCGTTTGCCGCGGCATGTCCCGAAGCCGACCTGATCTGCGGCTTGCCCGGCGCGCTGCTGCCGCTCGGTCCTTGACCGGCGGGGCGTCCGCCCCCGTTCGCCCAACCCATCCCTCAAGCGCGTTGCAAAGTACCGGTCGTCAGGCGGCGAAAAGCCGAAGGCAATCCTGTGCGCCTCGTCAGACAAGATGTGCGGCCGCATCAATCGGGCCCAAAAGCCGCACTCTCACGAATAGGACGGGCTAATTCCGGCGCTGCCAACGGCCCCGTTCGTCGGCCTGCCAATAGGTGACATCAAATCCCTGCGCCTTGCAATCCGTCCAGGCGCTCCGGGCAAACGCCAGCGCGTCAGGATCGTCGCCGTTGAACAGCAGCACCATGCGTTCATAGCCCTGCGCGTCCTGCGGCAGCGCGGCGTTGTCGACCAGGAAGCGGACATTGGCGCCGTTGGGATTGTCCTCCTCGATCGCCAGCACGATCGGCTGATCGGCGGCATCGTTCACGCGCCATGTCGCGTGCGGCAGGAACGAATCGTCGCGGTAAGTCCATAGGTGCGCGTCGAGCGCGTCGGCGCGCTCCGGCGAGGTCGACTGCACCACGACGCGCCAGCCGCGCTCGAGCGATTTCTCGAGAAACGGCGGCAACACGTTCTCCACCGTCATGTTTTGCAGATGGTAGAAAAGGACTTCGGTCATCTCAGTTCATTTGCGCTCGTAGTGGTCGGCGACCAGACGGTCGAGCAAACGCACACCGTAGCCGCTTCCCCAGCTCTGGTTGATGTCGGTCTTCGGCGCGCCCATCGCGGTGCCGGCGATGTCGAGATGCGCCCACGGCGTGCCGTCGACGAAGCGCTGGAGGAACTGCGCCGCGGTGATCGAGCCGCCATGGCGGCCGCCGGTGTTCTTCATGTCGGCGAACTGGGAATCGATCAGCTTGTCGTATTCGGGGCCGAGCGGCATGCGCCAGACTTTCTCTCCGCTCTCGATGCCGGCCGCGAGCAGACGGTCGGCGAGCTCGTCATTGTTGGAGAACATGCCGGCATGCTCGGTGCCGAGCGCGACCATGATCGCGCCGGTCAGCGTCGCCAGATCCACCATGAATTTCGGCTTGGTCTTTTTGGCCACGTACCAGAGCACGTCGGCGAGCACGAGGCGGCCTTCGGCGTCGGTGTTGATGATCTCGATGGTCTGGCCCGACATCGAGGTGACGATGTCGCCCGGCCGCTGCGCATTGCCGTCGGGCATGTTCTCGACGAGGCCGATAGCGCCGACGACGTTGGCCTTGGCCTTGCGCGCGGCGAGCGCGTGCATCAGGCCGACGACGCAGGCGGCACCGCCCATGTCGCCCTTCATGTCTTCCATGCTGCCGGCCGGCTTGATCGAAATGCCGCCGGTGTCGAAGCAGACGCCCTTGCCGACAAAGGCGACCGGTGCCTCGCCCTTCTTGCCGCCGTCCCAGCGCATGATCACGGTCCGGCTCGGCCGCGACGAACCCTGGCCGACGCCGAGCAGCGCGCCCATGCCGAGCTTGTCCATCGCCCTGACGTCGAGCACCTCGACCTTGACGCCGAGCTTGCGGAGCAGGCCCGCGCGGCGCGCGAACTCCTCGGGGAAAAGCACGTTCGGCGGCTCGTTGACGAGATCGCGCGCGATGATCACGCCGTCGACGACATGGCCGGCCGAGGCAAACGCCTTCTTCGCCGCGGTGGCATCGCCGACCGCAAGCAAGATGTCGGCGCGCAAGCCGCCCTCCTCGCCGTCTTTCTTTTTCGTCTTGTAGCGATCGAACTTGTAGGCGCGCAGCCGCAGGCCCGAGGCGATCGCAACCGCCTGCTCGCTGGTCATGGCGCCATCAGGAAGTTCCGCGATGATGGTCATGGCAGCGGCCGCGGCCGAAAGCTTGCCCGCCGCCACGCCGCCGAATTTGAGGAAGTCGTTCGCCTTCAGGCTCGCCGCCTTGCCGGCGCCGATCACGACCAGGCGGGTAGCCTTCACCCCCTCCGGCGCCAGGATGTCCAGCGCGGCGCCGCTTTTGCCCTTGAAGCCGGCGGCGGAGGCCGCCCGCTTGACCAACTCAGTGGCGCCGCCGAGTGCCTTGGCCGTCGCCGGACCGAGCTTCAGAGTGTCGTCGCAGAACACGACCAGGATGCCACGGGCGGCAGCAGACAACGGAACAAAGCCGACCTTGATGGCATCGGACATGGGTAACTCCTTCAAAACATCGGGTTTTTCGTCGCTGGGCGGACCCGGCCAGGGGCCGGAGCTGAACGACGATTCACTGGACTTTCCCCACTATGGGCCACTGGCGCGGTGGCTGCCAAGCACCCCCGTGGCCGCCGGGCCACAACGAGGGAAATATTAACCATATATTGACGGCGCCACGGGGCAGCCATTTTGTTGATGGATCAAAGGGATGGTAGTGAGAGAGTAAGCCGGTGGTAGAGGTGGTTGGCCGACCTTGGGGATCCCCTGATCGGGGATTGGTTGGGCAGCCGGACTTCCGGCCTGCATTGGGGCGCTGGTGGGGATTCGTGCGGTAGCGCATGGGGTCAATCGATAGGTATATCTTCCGCACGACGCTGGCGTCGTTTGCGCTGGTCCTGGTCAGCCTCACCGGCGTGATCTGGATTACGCAGGCGTTGCGCGGCATCGACCTGATGACGAGCCAGGGTCAGACCATCCTGACCTTCCTCGGCATCACCAGCCTCGTCGTGCCGGCACTGGTCCTGATCATCTCGCCGATCGCGCTGATGATCGCGATCTCGCACACGCTGAACAAGCTCGCGACCGATTCCGAGATCATCGTGATGAATGCCGCCGGCTTCTCGCCGTTCCGGCTGTTCTATCCGTTCTTCTACGCCACCTGTGTCGTGGCGCTGCTGGTCGCCTTCATCGCGGCCTATCTCGCCCCCGACGGCATGCGGCGGATCAAGCAGTGGGACGCCGAGATCACCGCCGACGTGCTCACCAACATCCTCCAGCCCGGCCGCTTCGCCCAGCTCGACAAGAACCTGACGATCCGGATCCGCGAACGCCAGCCCGGCGGCATCCTCGCCGGGATCTTCATCGACGATCGCCGCGATCCCAACGAGCGCGTCTCGATCGTCGCCGAGCATGGCGAGGTCGTGAAGAACGACAACGGCTCGTTCCTGGTGCTCAAGGACGGCAATCTCCAGCGCTTCGAGGCCGGCAAGCGCGATCCCGCGCTGGTGGCGTTCGGCCGCTACGGCTTCGACATGTCGAAGTTCTCGGGCCAGGGTCACGACGTCACCCTCGGCATCCGCGAGCGCTATCTCTGGGAGCTGTTCTCCCCGTCCGAGGACGATCCGGTCTACAAGCAGATTCCCGGACAGTTCCGCTCGGCTCTGCACGACAGCCTGCTGGCGCCGATCTATCCCTTCGCCTTTGCCGTGCTGACCTTCGCCTTCCTCGGCGCGCCGCGCACCACGCGCCAGAGCCGCAACTTCTCGATCGGCGGCTCGGTGATCGCCGTGTTCGGCCTGCGCATGGCAGGATTCGCCTGCTCGGTGATGGCGGTAAAGTCGCCTGGCCCGGTGCTGTTCCAATACGCGATGGTCCTGGGCGCCATCGGCGTCGGGCTGTGGTTGATCATCGGCGGCATCGTGGTCGAGCCGCCGCCCCGCCTCATGGAGGCCATCAACAGGTCGAACGCGCGCATCGCGCGGCTGTTCGGACGGCCGGCCGCCGCATGAGCATGCTCACCAACACCCTCGGGCGCTATTTCGCCGGACGCTTCGTCGTCGCGGCGCTCGGCGTGTTCGCGGGCATCTTCCTGCTGCTGGTGCTGGTCGACTACATTGAGATGGTGCGCAAGACCTCAGGGCTCGCATCCGCCTCCGCGATCATGGTGGCCGAGACCTCGCTGTTTCGGGTCCCGCAATTGCTGGAGAAGCTGACGCCGTTCTGCATGCTGATCGGCGCCATGACCTGCTATCTCGCCCTCTCCCGCCGGCTCGAGCTCGTGGTCGCGCGCGCCGCCGGAATCTCCGCGTGGCAATTCATCTCGCCGGCTCTCGGCAGCGCGCTCCTGATCGGGGTGATCGCCACCGTCGCCTACAATCCGATGTCGGCGAACCTGCGCGAGCTGTCCAAGCGCATGGAAGCCGAGCTGTTCGGCTCGGCCCCCGGCGGCGGCATCCAGGACGCCTCCGGCTTCTGGCTCAACCAGGTCACCAATGACGGCCAGGTCATCATCAACGCGGCGCGCAGCGAGCAGCAGGGCGTCCGGCTGACCGGCCTGACCCTGTTCCGATTCGATACGGACTGGCATTTCAAGGAGCGGATCGAGGCGCGCGAGGCGGCGCTGGAGTCCGGTCACTGGCTGTTCAAATCCGTGCGCCGCTTCTCGCTGGATTCGCCACCGATCGACCAGGCGACGTTGGAGATTCCGACGACGCTGACCGAAGCCCAGATCCGCAACAGCTTTTCCACACCCGAGACTGTGTCCTTTTGGCAACTACCGAGCTACATCCGCTCCTCCGAGAGCTCAGGCTTCGCGACAGCCGGCTATCGACTCCAGTATCACAAGCTCCTGGCACAGCCGTTTTTACTGGCCGCCATGGTGATGCTGGCGGCTTCCGTGTCGTTGCGTTTCTTCCGGATGGGCGGCGTGCAGAAGATGGTTTTGAGTGGCGTGGGCGCAGGCTTTCTGCTCTACGTTTTGTCGAAAGTGACTGAAGACTTGAGCAAGGCTGAGTTGATGCATCCGATCGCTGCGGCGTGGTTGCCCGCGGTGGTGGGCGGCCTCACCGGCTTTTTGGCCTTGTTGTATCAGGAGGACGGTTAGTGACTGCCGTCCATCGAGGGCTCGTGTCTCGTTTGACGCAGCGTACTGTGGTGCGCGCGAACGGATACGGCTTGTCCATTCGCAGGCTCCTGCTGGCTGTCGCCGCCGTGGCGTCGCTCGGCGGGCTGATGGACATTGCGGCCGTGACGCCGGCCTCCGCTCAGAGCTTCACCTACAATCCGCTGCCGCCGCGTGCGAAGCCGCCGAAGGTCGCCAACGACAACCAGATGCTGGTTCAGGCGACCGAGGTCGACTACGACTACAACAATTCGCGCGTCTCCGCGGTCGGTAACGTCCAGCTGTTCTACAACGGCACCAGCGTCGAGGCCGACAAGGTCATCTACGACCAGAAGACCAAGCGGCTGCATGCCGAAGGCAACGTCCGCATGACGGATGCCGACGGCAAGATCACCTATGCCGAGATCCTGGATCTCTCCGACGACTACCGCGACGGTTTCGTCGATTCGCTGCGCGTGGACACCGCCGACCAGACCCGCATGGCGGCGAGCCGCGCCGACCGCTCCAGCGGCAACTACACGGTGTTCGAGAACGGCGTCTACACGGCCTGCGCGCCGTGTAAGGACGATCCGAAGAAGCCGCCGCTGTGGCAGGTCAAGGGTGCGCGCATCATCCACGACCAGCAGGAGAAGATGCTGTATTTCGAGACGGCGCAGCTCGAATTCTTCGGCGTGCCGATCGCCTACATGCCCTATTTCTCGACGCCCGACCCGACCGTGAAGCGCAAGACCGGCTTCCTGATGCCGGGCTTCACGTCGAACACGCCGTTCGGCTACGGTGTCGAAGTTCCGTTCTACTGGGCGATCGCGCCCGATATGGACATGACCTTCAGCCCGCGCATCACCTCCAGGCAGGGCGTGCTGTTCCAGGCCGAATACCGCCAGCGCCTGATGGACGGCGCCTACCAGATCCGAGTCTACGGCATCGACCAACTCGACCCCGGCGCACTCGCCGGCCAGCCCGGCGACCGCCAGTTCCGCGGCGCCGTCGACACCAAGGGTCAGTTCGCGCTGAACGACAAGTGGGTCTGGGGCTGGGACGGCGTCGTCATGTCCGACTACTACTTCTTCTCGGACTACCGCTTGTCGCAATACCGCGATCCGCTGGGCTCGTTCCTGTATCTGCCGACCGACGCATTGTCGCAGCTCTATCTGACCGGCGTCGGTAATCGCAGCTTCTTCGATGCGCGCACGATGTACTGGCTGAGCTACTCGGGCAACCAGAGCCAGGTGCCGATCGTCTATCCCGTGATCGACTATTCGAACGTGCTCAACTATCCGGTGTTCGGCGGCGAGTTCAGCTACAAGACCAACTTCACGAACCTGTCGCGTGACACGGCGGTGTTCGATCCGATCACCACGCTCGCCAATACCGCCAGCCTGTGCACGACGACGTCGGCCGATCCGCTCGCGCGCACGCCGTCGCAGTGCTTGCTGCGCGGCGTCCCCGGCACCTACACCCGCCTCACGGCGGAAGCGCAGTGGCGCAAGTCCTACACCGACCCGTTCGGCGAGATCTGGACGCCGTTCGCCAGCCTCCGTGCCGACGCGATCAACGCCTCGATCTCCAACCAGCCGGGCGTGTCGAACTACCTGCCGGTCGGCGACACCCAGGCATTCCGCCTGATGCCGACCGTCGGCCTCGAATACCGCTATCCCTTCATCAACGTTCAGCCCTGGGGCTCGACCACCATCGAGCCGATCGCGCAGGTCATCATCCGGCCGAACGAGCCCTATGCCGGCAAGTTCCCGAACGAGGACGCCCAGAGCATGGTGTTCGACACCTCGAACCTGTTCAGCGTCGACAAGTTCTCCGGTTACGACCGCGTCGAGGGCGGCGGCCGCGCCAATGTCGGCGTGCAGTCCACCACGCAGTTCGACAAGGGCGGCGCCGTCAAGGTGCTGTTCGGCCAGTCCTACCAGCTGTTCGGCCTGAACTCCTACACGGTCCAGGACACCATCAACACCGGCCTTGATTCCGGCCTTGACAAGCCGCGCTCGGATTACGTGGCGAGCGCCAGCTACTCACCCAACAGCACCTACACGTTCAGCGTCCGCTCCCGCATGGACGAGCAGACCTGGAACGTGCAGCGCTTCGAGGCGGAAGGCCGCGCCAACTTCAATCGCTGGTCGGTCAGCATGATGTACGGCAATTACGCCGAGCAGCCGGAGCTCGGCTATCTGACGCGGCGCGAGGGCATCCTGACCTCGGGCTCGATCAAGGTCGCGGCCAATTGGGTGGTGACCGGCTCGGCGCGCTGGGACCTCGAGGCCAACAAGATCAACCAGTATGTGCTCGGAGCGGGCTATGTCGACGATTGCTTCGTGCTCGGCGTGAACTATGTAACTTCGTATAGTTACTCTGCGGGCACAGCGCCGCCCGTGCTGAACCACGCGTTCATGTTCCAGATCGGCCTGCGCACGCTGGCGACCTCGACGGGGTCCAGCTCGTCCGCCGGCTACCAATGAACCGTCTGAAATGACGGCCGGGCTCTCCCAAGAGCGAGCTCATCCCGGCTGACATGCGAGCGAGAATCATGACGACCCAATTGCCTGTTTTTCGCCTCCTCCTCGCCATCGGTGCCGGGTTGATCCTCACCGGCCTGCCCGCGCCGTCGCGCGCGCAGAACATCGTCGTGATGGTCAACGGCGACCCGATCACCGATTTCGACATCGAGCAGCGCTCCAAGCTCGACCAGCTGACCACGCAGAAGACCCCGAGCCGCCAGGACGTCATCAACGAGCTGATCGACGACAAGGTGAAGCTCAAGGAAGGCAAGAAATACGGCGTCGACCCCGGCATCTCCGACATCAACCAGTCCTACGAGGGCATGGCGCAGCGCATGCGCATCACGCCGGATCAGCTCACCAAGTCGCTCGAGGTCAAGGGCGTCCGCCCCGAGACGCTGAAGGGCCGCATGAAGGCCGAGATGGTCTGGACCAGCCTCGTACGCGGACGCTTCAAGGAGAAGCTGATGGTCGGCGAGCGCGACGTCGCGCAGGCCGTGCAGGCCCAGACCGGCGACAAGCTCCAGATCGAGGGCACCGAGTACAAGATGCAGCCGATCGTGCTGATCGTGCCGCGCGGCTCGTCCCCGGCGTTCCTGGAGACGCGGCAGAAGGAAGCCGAGACCTATCGCTCGCGTGTCGGAAGCTGCGAGGAAGCCAATTCGCTGTTCCGCTCAACGCCGAACGCCACCATCCGCGACACCGTCACCAAGACCACCGCGGAACTGCCCGAGGCGCTTCGCAAGGTGCTCGACGACACCCAGATCGGCCACCTGACCGCGCCGGAGGTCACCAAGGCGGGCATCGAGATGGTCGTGCTGTGCTCGCGCAAGCCGACCATGATCGACACGCCGAAAAAGCGCGAGGTCCGCGAGAAGATGTATTCGGAGAAATACGAGAAGACCCAGAAGGCCTATCTCGATGATCTCCGGAAAGCGGCGATGATCGAATATCGCAACCGCTGATGGCCAACTTCGCCTTAGAACCTTCCATCAAGCCTTCGAAGCCCCTCGCCCTGACCCTGGGTGAGCCCGCCGGCATCGGCCCCGACATCACGATCGCAGCCTGGCTCAGACGCCGCGAACTGAACCTGCCCGCCTTCTATCTGCTCGGCGACGAGGCCTTCGTCGCCCGCCGCGCCAAGGCCCTCGGCGCCGATATCCGGATTGCCTCGGTAAGCGCCGGCGAGGCCGCAGCCGCGTTCACCGAGGCCCTGCCCGTGGTCGCAACGGGCGAGAGTGCAACAGCCGAGCCCGGCAAGCCCGATGAAGCGAGCGCGCCGGCCGCGCTCGCTTCGATCCGGCAGGCGGTCGCCGACGTCCGTGAAGGCCGCGCCGGCGCCGTCGTCACCAACCCGATCGCCAAGAGCGTGCTCTACCGCTCAGGCTTCCGCCATCCCGGCCACACCGAATACCTCGCCGAGCTCGCTGCAGAGAACGGCCGCGTGCCGCAGCCGGTGATGATGCTGTGGTCGCCGCGGCTCGCCGTGGTGCCCGTGACCATCCACGTCTCCTTGCGCGATGCGCTGGCCCAGCTCACCAGCGAACTCATTGTCTCGACCGTGCGCATCGTCGCGACCGAGTTGAAATCCCGCTTCAGCATCGAAAGGCCGCGCATCGCGATCTCCGGCCTCAATCCGCATGCCGGAGAGGACGGCTCGCTCGGCCACGAGGAGCAGACCGTGATTGCACCAGCGCTCAAGGCGTTGCGTAGCGACGGCATCGAGGCGAAGGGACCGCTCCCTGCCGACACCATGTTCCACGAGGCCGCACGCAGCACCTATGACTGCGCCGTCTGCATGTACCACGACCAGGCGCTGATCCCGATCAAGACGGTCGCCTTCGACGACGCGGTCAATGTCACGCTCGGCCTGCCCTTCATCCGCACCTCGCCCGATCACGGCACCGCCTTCGACATCGCCGGCACGGCCAAGGCCAATCCGGCAAGCCTGATCGCGGCGCTCAAGCTCGCAAGCCGCATGGCGGCTGCGCAAAGCTGATGAGCGCGATCGACGACCTCCCGCCGCTTCGCGAGGTCATTCGCCAGCACGCACTGTCGGCACGCAAATCGCTGGGGCAGAACTTCCTGCTCGACCTCAATCTCACCGCGCGCATCGCGCGTGCCGCCGCGCCGCTCGAGGACTCCACCATCGTTGAGATCGGTCCCGGCCCGGGCGGGTTGACGCGCGCGTTGCTCGCGCTCGGCGCCAAACGCGTCATCGCCATCGAGCATGACGAGCGCGCGATCCCCGCCTTGCAGGATATTTCCGCGCGCTACCCTGATAGGCTCGAGATCGTGCATGGCGATGCCATGACCTTCGACCCGCGTCCGCTGCTCAATGGCGAAAGAGCAAAGATCGTCGCGAACCTGCCTTACAACATTGCGACCCAGCTCCTGATCGGCTGGCTCACCACCGACCCTTGGCCGCCCTGGTACGACATGATGGTCCTGATGTTCCAGCGCGAGGTCGGCGAGCGCATCGTGGCACGCGAGGACGAGGAGGCCTATGGCCGCCTCGGCGTGCTCGCCAACTGGCGCTGCGAGACGAAGATCCTGTTCGACATTTCGCCCTCCGCCTTCGTGCCGCCGCCGAAGGTCACCTCCTCCGTCGTGCGGCTGGTGCCGCGCGCAGAGCCTCTGCCTTGCGATCGCAAGCTGCTCGAACAGGTCGCAGCCGCCGCTTTCGGGCAGCGACGAAAAATGCTGCGGCAGAGCCTGAAATCGCTTCAAGCGGATCCCGCTCGCCTTGCCGCCGCCGCAGGTGTCGATGCGACGCGCCGTGCCGAGACCATTCCGATATCAGGCTTTGTTGCCATGGCACGTGAATTGGCGGATATACGAAAGCAAGCTGGATAACAGGAATTTCGGAGGAAGGAATATGGCGTTGATGCGTCGGCAGTCCCTGGTCAAGTTCGATGCGCCCTTGTGCGAGACCATCGTCGACACGCCGAAGCCGAAAGGCCGCGAGGTGCTGGTGCGCATCGAGCGCTGCGGCCTCTGCCATTCCGACCTGCACATCCAGGACGGCTATGCCGATCTCGGCGGCGGCAAGAAGCTCGACACCACGCGCGGCATGACGCTGCCCTTCACGCTCGGCCACGAGATCGCGGGCGTGGTCGACGAAGTCGGCTCGGACGTGCCGGCGAACCTTGTCGGAGCCAAGAAGGCGGTGTTCCCGTGGATCGGCTGCGGCCAGTGCCGCGACTGCGCCAATGGCGACGAGAACCTTTGCGCGAAACAGCGCTTCCTCGGCGTCTCCATCGACGGCGGCTTCGCCACCCACGTGCTGGTGCCCGACGCAAAGTACCTGCTCGACTACGATCCCCTGCCCGTCAACCAGGCCGCGACCCTGATGTGCTCCGGCGTGACCGCCTACGGCGCGCTCAAGCGCCTCGTCGACCGCCCGCGCCAGCGCAATCTGCTGCTGATCGGTCTCGGTGGCGTCGGCATGATGGGCCTGTCGTTCGCGCAGGCGATGTTCAAGCAGCCGATCACGGTGGCCGATCTCTCGCCGGCCGCACGCGAGACCGCGCTGAAGAACGGCGCAGCCAACGCCTACGATCCGTCCGAGCCCGACGTGATCAAACGCATCCTGAAGGAAACCGAGGGCGGCTTCGACGAGGTCGTCGATTTCGCCGGCAATGAGAAGTCGATGGCCTTTGCCGTGGCGGTCGCCGCGCGCGGCGGCAAGGTCGTCGTCTCCGGCCTGATGGGCGGCCAGTTCACCCTGCCGATGGTGCAATGGGTCTACAAGCGCCTAACCGTCGAAGGCTTCATGGTCGGCACGCTCGCGGAAGCCCAGGAGCTGATGGCGCTCGCCCGCGCCGGCAAGATCAAGCCGACGCCGATGCGCGAGGAGCCGATGGGCGACATCCAGAAATGGATCGACGAGTTGCGCGCCGGCAAGGTCGTCGGCCGCATCGTGCTGAAGAACTGACGCGCAGGAAAATCTGGACAGGCTTGGCGGCGGGACGAGGTCTCGCCGCCGCGCTTTCCTCCGCCGAATTAACCCGGAATTGACGCAAGCCCCGGTTCCAAATAGGGGAACCGGCAAGCCGCGAAGTCCTCGCCAGCTTTCTCTTTGGAATTCTGGTGAGGCCATGCAGACCATCCGCCGCTTCCTGGCCGATGAAACCGGCGCCACTGCGATCGAGTACGGCCTGATCGCAGCCGGCATCGCGCTCGCGATCATCGCCGTGGTCAACAATCTCGGCTCGTCGTTGAAGCTGAAGTTCGGCTCGATCAGCACCTCGCTGAAGTAGCGCCAAACCAGTGCGCGCTGAAGGCACGACGGCGTGCGCGGAACGGCTGCGACCACACCGCGTTGGCAGCGCATGTCCATTCGTTGCACCGTCGAAAGCGCCTTCTTCATCGCCTGGAGCTTCCTGGAGCAGAGCGGCGAGCTCGGACCTCCGGACGAGACCGCGCACACCATTCTGGATGCCATCGAAGCGCAGCTCAGGACCGGTGAACGCCGGCAGTTGATGCTCGCCAACAAGGCGATCGGTGACTACCGCAAGCAGGTGGCCCAAAGCCGCCTCCTGGCCGAACGCCAGATCCGTCTCGGATAAGAGCCCGCGGCGCCCCACAAGCGCTGGCTCATTTGGAAATTCCGTAGTTCTCCGGATGAGAACAAAGTTCGCAGCGTGTCCCGCGGGCAACGCCGGACGGCGCGACGCCTCGCTGCTGCGAACTTTTCGGTTTCCCGCAAACACTTGTGTTCACTTTGGAACTGTCGGTTCCTGCGCGGAAACGTAGGCTTTTTCCTGGAGACGCCGATTCCCGGCCAACGAAGAGCCCAGAGACAAGAAGCGTGACCGGCCGGCCCAGGAACGATCTGCTGCGAAGGCTCAGCGCCCAGGATTTCGAGCTGCTCGCGCCGCACCTGCAATCGGTCGAGGTCGCCGCGAACCACGTTCTGCATCACGCCGGCGACGGCATCTCCGTGGTCCACTTCCCCTGCGGCCCCGCGTTCGTGTCGTTCGCGGTGCCGGTTGAGGATGACCGCGAGGTCGAAAGTCTCCTGGTGGGCCGCGAGGGCGGGATCGGTCTTTCCGCAGGCCGCAGCCCGTCGCCGGCCTTTTCCCGCGTCGTCGTGAAGGTCGGCGGCACGCTGGTCCGCCTGCCGCTGCGCGCGCTCGAGCAGGCGCAGCAGCGATCGCCCAGCATGCATGAGATTTTTTCGCGCTACGCAGCCTGCCAGTTCGCGCAGCTGCTCCAGACCGCGGCCTGCAACGCGGCGCATTCGATCGAGCAACGCGCGGCGAAATGGATCATCGCGGCCCGAGAGCATATCGGCAGCGACGAAATCCGCCTCACCCACGAGCAGCTCGCCGGGATGCTCGGCGTCTCCCGCAGCTATGCCAGCCGCGTCATCCAGACGTTCAAGGCCAGGCGCATCCTCGCGACCCGCCGCGGCGCCATCCTGATTCTCGATGCGCCGGCGCTCGAGACAAGCGCCTGCACCTGCAACGGCGCGGTGAAGAAGCACTTTCGCGAAGTGCTGGGACGCGCGGCGGGCTAGAACGATCCGCGCAGCCGGAACATATTCGCGTGGCCCGCATTGCCCGACATGGCGCGGTACTTCTTTCATTTCGAGGGCCAGCAACCTCACACCGACACGACCGGTGAAACGCTCCTCGACGACGATGCCGCCTGGTGCGAAGCCGTCCGCCTCTCCCGCGACGTCGAGCATGCGCTGCGCCCCGGCGACAGCTGGACACTCAGCGTGTTTGACGGAAGCGAGCCTGTCTTCGTGCTTGCAATGGTGACACGGCGGTTTCGCTGACAGCCCTTCCCGTCGCCTCCGCACCGATCACATCAGACCACCAATTGGAACGCCGCGAATGTCCCATGCGTTGGCATCTCGTGAGGCAACGACGGAGTCAAAGCCCATGACGAAGCCGCTGACGAAAACGGTCAAGCCTGTTCCCGCGGAGAACCAGAGCCACAAGGGTCCCGGCAGCACGCCGTCAATTCCGCTCGACACCACCAAGGGCCATCGCGACGACGAGAAGCAGAACATTCGCGAACAGGCCGAGCACGGCAACATCACCCAGAACACCACGAACAGGCGCATGGGCTGAAAGACCAGGGGGATCGAAGAGAGGAGACACGAACTTGGTCGATCTCGGCAAATGGTACGATCCGATATCCGAGCGCTGGATCGCACCGCGTGAATCACGACTGGAGGAAAAGTCCTCTCATGCAAGCGAGAACCACGTCCTTGAGCTGCAGCGGACCATCGAAGTTCAGCGCATCTGGCGCGCACTTGTCGATTGCTGCGCCCGCGACTGATGCTCTTGCGTGCACGCCGCGGCGGAGTAACCGCCGCCGGCCGCGCCGTTGTATCCCCGCATGAACGATCCCGCATCACCCGCAGGGCCCGTCGCAACCGCGATGCGCTATCTGTCGACCATCGCCGGCTGCGCCTGCCTGCTGCTGGCCGCGATCTGCATCGCCATCGCCTGTCAGGTCTTCATCCAGACCGGCGTGTTCGCGCAGTCCTACGCGATGGTGGGGCTGATCGGCACTGCGCTGGGGTGTCTAGCGCTGACGCTGGCGCGGGTCTGGAAGTAAACACCGATCCATCCGTCATCATTCCGGCGTGCGTGGCCCGGGGTGGATGCCCGGGACAAGCCCGGGCATGACGGCCTGTAACGCTCCCATGCGATTGCCCTGCACAGAATGTCGCACCGCTTTTCGCCGGGGCGCCGGGCTGGTAGATTGGCGTCATTGCCTTGAAGAGTTTTCGCTTTGGGGGTTTTCATGCGCGCGAGGATTTTCAATCGCGTCGTGGGGCTGGCGGCGCTGGCCGCAGCCCTGCTTGTCGCCGGGGCGGCGCCCGCCTCGGCCGGGAAGCGCATTGCGCTGGTCGTCGGCAACTCCGCCTACAAGAACATCACGCCGCTCGACAACCCGTCCAAGGACGCGAGCCTGATGGCGGAGACGCTTGGCGCGCTCGGCTTCACGCTGGTCGGCGGGCGCGCCCAGCTCGATCTCGACAAGGGCGCGATGGATATCGCGGTGCAGAGCTTTGGCCGGCAGGTCCAGGGCGCCGACGTCGCGCTGTTCTATTATGCCGGCCACGGCGTGCAAGTCGCCGGCTCCAACTATCTCGTGCCTGTCGGCGCCAATCCGACGCGCGAGGCCGATGTCGATTTCCAGATGACCGACGTCAACCTCGTGCTGCGGCAGATGCAGGGATCGGGTACGCGCCTCAACCTCGTGATCCTCGACGCCTGCCGCAACAACCCGTTTGGCTCGCGCGGCCTGCGATCCTCCGACGGCGGCCTTGCGCAGATGCGCGCGCCGGAGGGCACGCTGATCTCCTACGCGACGCAGCCCGGCAACGTCGCGCAGGACGGCAGCGACGGCCACAGCCCCTACACCAAGGCGCTGGCGGCGACGGTCCGGACCGCGGGCCTCGACGTGTTCCAGACCTTCAACCAGGTCGGCCTCGCCGTGAAGCGCGCCACATCAGGCGCGCAGCAGCCCTGGGTGTCGTCCTCGCCGATCGACGGCACCTTCTATTTCGTGCCGCCGACGCAAAGCCCGCCGCCGCAGGTCGCCGCGATGCAGCCCGATCCGCTGCCGGCGGATCGGCTGCGCGCCGATCCCGATCGCGTGCCGCTGCGCGATGCCGCGCTGCTGAGCGAATTGAGCGAGCGGCTCTACGAGCTCAATTTCGATCCTGACACGCCCGATGGACTGACCCGTGCGATCACCAAGCTCCAGCAGCGGATCTCGATGGCACCGACGGGCGAGGCAACCGAAGGCCTGCTGCTGCGGATGCGCAAGATGGAGGATCTGAAGCCGTGGGGCTCGATCGTGTACGGTCCCGACAGCAGCAAATGGGGCATATCGTGGAACCACGCCTCGCGGCGCGCGGCGGTGGCGGATGCGCGCGGCAATTGCGCCGGCGCCAAATGTCCGATCGAGCTCTCCTTCTACGGCAACCGCTGCGGCGCGTTCGCGATATCAGACAAATCCTGGTCGCTGGTCCAGCGCGACAGCATCCAGCACGCCAGGGATGCCGCGCTTGACGAATGCGGCAAGGCTGGCAAAGCTTGCCGCATTATCGGATCCGTCTGCGCCGACGGCTCCGGCCGCTGATACCTTTTTCATTTCGGATTGTTTCCTCATGCCCAATGCCGTCGTCCGTACGATCGCCCTTGCGTCCCTCCTCAACCTCGCCCTCGCCTCGTCGTCCGCCTTCGCGCAGTCCGGCAGCGCCGGCGGCTCGATCGGCAACGACGAAAAGTCGCTGTCCGGCTCGCGCCAGGATACTTCTTCAGGCCGCTCGGCCGAACCGGCCGCGCCCTCACGCCGGAGCAAGCCGGCGACCGAGGAACGCTCGTCGCCTCGGCGAAGCGGAGGTGGCGGTGGAGGTGGCGGCGGTGGTTTCGACGGCGCCTGGGCGGTCGTCAGCGTTGGTTGCGGCGGCAGCACGAGCGGCGCTGTCGTCGTGAGCTCGGGCAAGATCATCGGCGAAGGCGTTCGCGGAACCGTCAGCACGGGCGGCTCGGTCAGCACGTTCGGCCAGGGCCAAGGCGTGACCTTTACCAGCACGGGCCGGCTCTCGGGCCGCAGTGGTTCCGGAACGTGGCGCCGCTCCGACGGCTGCGGCGGAACCTGGAGTTCGGCGAAGCAATAGCCCTCGAAAACGCCTGAATTCGCGGCGGAACGAACGCCGCGCAGGCCCGATTCAAGCCACATCCTCTCCGGATTTGCGGCTCATTGCCACCCAAGTCTTTGATGACAAAGGGAAGGTAAAGAGTTGCGTTATGCGTAATCGGGAGACCAGGATGGGCAACCGCACCGCGAAGTTCATATCTGCGCTTGTCGGCAGCATCATCGCCGGCGCACCACTGGCCGCCGTGTCGCAGAATGCGCCGGAGGCAACGAGCTCGGCAAATGCCGCCAGCGACTGCCTCGCCTCGCCAAAGGGCGTGGCGCCGCAGGGGCAGCATTGGTACTATCGCCTGGAGCGCGGGAGCAAGCGGCAATGCTGGTATCTGCGCGCCGAAGGCAGCAAGGACAGCGCCAAGGCCGTGCAGACCGCGCAGGCTGCGCCCGATGCACCGACGGCAGATTCAGCAGCGCCGCAGCAGCAGCACCCAGTGCAGGACGCACGCGCCGAATATCTGACGCCGCAGGGCAATACCGCGCCGACGACGCCGAATGCGCCCGCACCAGCGAAACCGGCGCCGATGCAACAAGCTGCCACTCCCTCCGCCGACAGCAACGCGCAGCAGCCCGCGGTCGCCACGCGCTGGCCCGATGCCTCCGCCGCGGCCACGTCGCCCGCACCGCAAGCTGCGCCCGCTCCTGTTGCCTCGCCTGCGCCGCCGAGCGCGAAGCCGTCAAAATCCCCTGCCCCGGTCGCGCTTGCCGCAGCAGATGCCACCACCGATAAAGCGACCGGCTCGCTCCAGACGCTGCTGCTCGTGATCGGTGGCGCGCTGGCGCTCGCCGGCCTCCTCGCCAGCATCATCTATCGCTTCGCAGGCGGACGACGCGTCCGAGTTCAGGATCGTCGCGTCAATTGGGACAATCGGGAGCCGAACGACGACGGCCGCGCACCCTGGCTCGAGGCGATGCCGACTGCCGCGCCGCGCGCGCAACAGCCGCGTCCGGTGGATTTCGATGCCGCCCGTCCCCAGGCGGCCGGGCGTCCCCGAGCTGCCCAGCGCGAAGCCACCCAGCGCGAAGCCGCGCAGCTCAAGGCGATCGATCACGCGATCGATGCCGTCGATCAGCGGGCGCCCCAAGCCAGCAACGAGGTCGCAGAGCTCGACGAGGCCAACATGTTCAACGGAGAGTTCGAGATCGAGGCATCGGCCCCCCGGCTCGCGGCCAACGACGTCAATGACAAGGGGGCGGCCGATCGCGATGACGACGTGCAGATCGAGGACGCCGTCGACGTCGACGTGATCACGGCGATGCTGGAACGGCTGGCGCAGGAAGGACCGCGCCTCGCGAAGCCTAACCTTGAAGCTGGCCTTGCAAACCTCGTACGAAACCAACGAGGCCAGTCCGCCGCTCGCGCTTGAGGCGCTCGGCCTTCAGGATCGACTGCACTTCGGCAAACGCCTCGTCGACCGCGTGGTTGATGACGATGTAGTCGTACTCGGCCCAGTGGCTCATCTCGTGGCTGGCGCGGCTCATGCGCTTGCGGATCACCTCGTCGGAATCCTGCGCGCGCGAATGCAGCCGCTTCTCGAGATCGGCGGCCGAGGGCGGTAAAATGAACACGCTGACAACGTCCGCGCGCGCCTTCTCGCGGAGCTGCTGCGTGCCCTGCCAGTCGATGTCGAACAGCACGTCCTGCCCGGCCGACAGCGCCGCCTCGACCGGCGCACGCGGCGTGCCGTAGCTGTTGTCGAACACCGTCGCCCATTCCAGCAGCTCGTCGCCCTTCACCATCGCGCCGAACCTGGCCTTGTCGACGAACAGGTAGTCGCGGCCGTCGACCTCGCCGGGCCGCATCGCACGCGTGGTCGCGGAGACCGACATCCGCAGGCCGGGCATGCGGTCGATCAGTAGACGCGACAGCGTCGTCTTGCCCGCGCCCGACGGCGAGGACAGCACGAACATCAATCCACGCCGCTCGACACCGTCAGTTCCGTGACCGCCCGCCGTCATCGATCACTCCAGATTCTGGACCTGTTCGCGGAATTGCTCGACCACGTTCTTCATGGCCAGGCCCGTATTGGTCAGCTCGATATCGTTCGACTTCGAGCAGCAGGTGTTGACCTCGCGGTGAAATTCCTGCGCCAGGAAGTCGAGCTTGCGGCCGATCGGGCCGCCCTTGCCTATCAGCTCGCGCGCCTGCGCGATGTGGGAGGCGATGCGGTCGAGCTCCTCGCGGATGTCGGCCCTGGTGGCAATCAGGATCGCCTCCTGCATCAGGCGGTCGGAATCGAAACGGTCGGAGGTGTCGAGCAGGGTTGCGATCTGCTCGGCGAGCCTCGCCTTGATCGCCTCGGGCTTGCGGCCCGGCGCGGCTTCCGCCTTCCTCGCCAGCACCTCGACCTCGTCGACCCGCTGGGTCAGGATCTGCCCGAGCGATGTGCCCTCGCGCTTGCGCATCTCGACGAGATCGGCGAGCGCCTTGTCGAAGGCCTCCGCAGCCGCGGCACGCGCGGCCTTGTCCTCCTCCTCGTCACCCTCGGGCTCGGCGACCTCGACGACGCCCTTGATGGCGAGCAGGCCGTCGACGCTCGGCGCAACCGCGTCGACCTTGCCGGCGATCATCGCGGCCGCCTTCAGGACGGCGTTGAGCACGTCCTCGTTGACGCGGACGGAGGCTGCGGCGTTGGCCCGCTTGACGTTGAGATTGGCATAGACGGTGCCGCGCGACAGAAGCTCGCCGGCGCGCTTCTTGGCGTGGGCCTCGAGCTCGTCGAACCCCTGCGGCAACCGCACCCTGAGGTCAAAGCCCTTGGCGTTGACCGACTTCAATTCCCATTCGAACGTATACGGCCCGCTAGCGCCGTGGCTTCGGGCAAAGCCGGTCATGGACGACAGCGCCATCAGGTCAATTTCTCCGGAAACACAGGATTCGCGAGGCCCATCAGGCCACGCGAATCTTAAGACTATTTTGCAGGAAAGTGGAATCCGCAAAGTCCCGCAGGCAGATCTGCGCGAACCTAGCGCTGGACCACCGGCGGCGACGGCTGCACCGCGCCCTGGCGGGCGGGCGCGGGACCAGCGGGGCGAGCGGCTGGCGGCTTTTTCTGCTGATTGGGCCGCGCCGGCGTGGTCGCGGTCGGCGGATCCGCGGCAGCGCCGGGCGCGGCGGCCGCCGGCGGCTGCGCATCCTCGGCCGGCTCGACCGTGTCGTTCTGGATCTGCTTCTCCATCGCGCGCAGCTTGGCGACGTTCTTCTGGTGCGCGTCGTAGGTCTCGGTGAAGGCATGGCCGCCGGTGCCGTCGGCGACGAAATAGAGGTCACGGGTGCGGGCCGGGTTGGCGGTGGCTTCCAGCGAGGCGCGGCCGGGATTGGAGATCGGGCCGGGCGGCAGTCCCTCGATCACATAGGTGTTGTAGGGCGAAGGCTGCGTAATCTCGCTGCGCTTGATCGGTCGGCCGAGCGTACCCTTGCCGCCGACAAGGCCGTAGATGATGGTCGGATCGGACTGCAGCTTGATTTTCTGCTTCAGCCGGTTGGCGAATACGGCAGCGACACGGCTGCGCTCGTCCGGCTTGCCGGTTTCCTTCTCAACGATCGAGGCCAGCGTCACCAGTTGCTCCGGAGATTTCACCGGAATGTCCTGGCTGCGGCGCTCCCAGATCTCGGCCAGCACGCGCTTGTGCGCCTGTTGCATGCGCTGGATCACCTGATCGCGCGGGGTCCCGCGCGGGAACTTGTAGGTCTCTGGCAGCAGCGTGCCTTCACGCGGCAACTCGCGGACGCTGCCGGTGAAGATGTCGTTGTCGGACAGCCGCGCCACGATCTGCTCGGAGGTCAGGCCTTCCGGGATCGTAACGGAATGCTGCACCACCTTGCCCTCGACGATAGTGGCGATGACGTCGCGCAAGGAGGCGTTCTTCTGGAACGAATATTCACCCGGCTTGAGGTCCGAGCTCGCCTTCAGCGCGGCGACGCTGGCGATGAACACCCAGGGATTGACGTCGGCCACGCCTTCCCGGTTCAGCGTCTCGGCGATGTCGCGCTTGCCGGCCCGCTGCGGGATGTTGACGATCTTGTCTTCCTTCAGCGGCCCCGGCGCCTCGAGCAACTGCCGGCCGTAATAGTAGACGCCGCCGGCGCCCAACATGGCGATCAGCAGAAGGGTGATGATGGCGTTGCCGACGATCACGAAGGGATTGCGCGCCCGGTCCGATCGCCTCGGCGGCGGCGGAACCTGCTCGGGCTCCAGCGCTGCCCGCGGACTCCGGGGCGAAATGGGCGGCCTTTCACTCATCGAAGCAACCTGAATCCTGCCGGTTCAATCGCGGCCAGACAATCGCTTGTCGAGCCAATGCACGCGCCCACGGGGTATGACTATCGCTGAATACGGCAAAACGGTGGATTCGTTTCAAACGCAAACTAATGAACCAGGCGGCGGAAGATCACCGACGCGTTGGTACCGCCAAAACCAAAAGAATTCGACAACGCGACGTTGACCTCGCGCTCCTTCGCAATGTGCGGCACGAGATCGATCGCAGTCTCGACCGACGGATTGTCCAGATTGATGGTCGGCGGCACGACATTATCGCGAATCGCGAGAATGGCGAAGATTGCCTCGATCGCGCCGGCGGCACCGAGGAGATGGCCGGTCGAGGATTTGGTCGAGGACATCGCGACCTTGGAAGCGGCGTTGCCGAGCAGCCGCTCGACCGCACCGAGCTCGATCTCGTCGCCGAGCGGTGTCGAGGTGCCGTGGGCGTTGATGTAGTCGAGATCGGATGCCGTGAGGCCGGCGCGCTTGAGCGCTGCCGACATGCTGCGGAAGCCGCCATCGCCATCGGGCGACGGCGAGGTGATGTGATAGGCATCGCCCGAAAGACCGTAGCCGATCACCTCGGCGTAGATCTTGGCGCCGCGGCGCTGAGCGTGCTCGAGTTCTTCCAGGACGAGGACACCGGCGCCCTCGCCCATCACGAAGCCGTCGCGGTCCTTGTCGTAGGGACGCGATGCCTTCTCGGGCGTTTCGTTGAAACCGGTCGAGAGCGCGCGCGCGGCGTTGAAGCCGGCAATGCCGATACGGCTGATCGGCGACTCGGCGCCGCCGGCAACCATGACGTCGGCATCGCCCAGCGCAATCAGACGGGCGGCGTCGCCGACCGCATGTGCACCGGTCGAGCAGGCCGTGACCACCGAATGGTTCGGCCCCTTCAGACCGTGCGCGATCGAGACGTAGCCGGAAGCAAGATTGATGAGGCGGCCCGGAATGAAGAACGGCGACACCCGGCGCGGTCCGCGCTCCTTCAGGAGGATCGCGGTTTCGGCAATGCCGGTGAGGCCGCCGATGCCGGAACCGATCATGGTGCCGGTCGCGCACTTGTCCTCTTCGGTCTCGGGATGCCAGTTGGCATCATCGAGCGCCTGGCCGGCTGCGGCCATGCCGAAGATGATGAAGTCGTCGACCTTGCGCTGGTCCTTCGGCTCCATCCAGGTATCGGGATTGAAAGTATCGTTCGTGCCGTCGCCGCGCACGACGGTGCAGGCGTATTTGGTCTGAAGATCGGAGACATCGAAGCTCTCGATCCTGCGTGCGCCGCTTTCGCCGTTGAGGATGCGTTTCCAGGTCGGTTCGACGCCGCAGCCGAGCGGCGACACCATGCCGAGACCAGTGACGACAACCCGCCTCATATTCGAAAACTCCGCATCGAAAGATTCACGGCCAATAACAAGAAACCGGCTGACCGCTGGTCAGCGGCCCGTCCGGTTTCAATGTTGTCCCCGCGAAAATGAAGAGCCTTAGCTCTTCGCGTTCTTCTCGAGAAACTTCGTGGCGTCGCCGACGGTGAGAATCGTCTCCGCGGCGTCGTCCGGAATCTCGCAACCGAATTCTTCTTCGAACGCCATCACCAGCTCGACGGTGTCCAGACTGTCGGCGCCGAGGTCGTCGATGAAGCTCGCAGCGTCGACAACCTTCTCGGGTTCAACACCAAGGTGTTCGACCACGATCTTCTTAACCCGCTCGCCAATGTCACTCATTGCATAACCTCGTGTTGTTCCCTGTAGACCCGACCCCCCGGGACGATACGAGCCGTCGTGGTCGTTGACTGCCTTCGCTTACGAACTTTGATTGGCCCCATCTTAACCGATGCAGGCCCGGCGAGACGGCCAAGGCTCCGCATCGCCAATATACAGGGTTTCAAAAACCTGCAATGGCGTTCTTTGCCCATCCGTTGAGCGTCCGGTTATCATACTTCAACTGCCTTGACTACAAGCCTCATTTCGCACCGGAAACGGCCGTTTGCCGCATCCCGCACCGCCCTTGTGGGCAGTGCGGAAGGAGACGTCAGATCATGGCCATGCCGCCGTTGACGTGGATGGTTTGTCCCGTGACGTAGGCCGCTTCGTTCGAACTCAGGTAGACGGCGGCGGCTGCGATGTCCTCCGGCGTCCCCAGGCGGGCAGCCGGAACCTTGGCCAGAATCGTCTCGCGCTGCTTGTCGTTGAGCGCATCGGTCATCGGCGTCTTGATGAAGCCCGGCGCGATGCAGTTCGCGGTCACGCCGCGCTTGGCGTATTCGGCACCGAGCGTCTTGATCATGCCGATCAGGCCGGCCTTCGATGCCGTGTAGTTGCCCTGCCCGGGATTGCCGGTGACGCCGACGATCGACGTGATGGCAATGATACGGCCGAAGCGCTTGCGCATCATCAGCTTGGTCGCGGCGCGCGCCAGGCGGAAGGTCGAGGTCAGATTGATGTTGATGACCTCCTCCCAGTCCTCGTCACGGAGCTGGACGAAGAGATTGTCGCGGGTGATGCCGGCATTGGCGACGAGAATGTCGACCTGCCCCATCGCGGCTTCCGCGGCGGGCACCAGCGCCTCGACCTCGTCGGCCTTGGAGAGATTGCAGGGCAGCACGTGGGTACACTCGCCGAGCTTGCCGGCGAGCTCATCCAGCACTTCCTTGCGCGTTCCGGAGATCGCAACGGTAGCACCCTGCGCGTGCAGCGCCTGCGCGATCGCGCCGCCGATGCCGCCGGTCGCGCCGGTGACGAGCGCCTTTTTGCCAGTCAGGTCGAACATTGAAAAACTCCTCTAGGCCTGCTTCGCAGCGGCCAATGCATCCTTGGCGGCGGCAATGTCGTTCGGCCCGCCGACAGACACGCCGACAGCGCCATCCGCAATGCGCTTGACGAGACCCGACAGCACCTTGCCGGCGCCGATCTCGAAGAAGCGGTTGACGCCCTGCCCTGCCATATAGGCAACCGACTCGCGCCAGCGCACCGTGCCGGTGACCTGCTCGACCAGGCGGCGACGGATCTCGTCGGGATCGCTGATGGCGCTCGCCAGCACGTTCGACACCAGCGGCGCCGCCGGCGCCTTGATCGTGACCTTCGCCAGCGCCTCCGCCATGGCGTCGGCGGCGGGCTGCATCAACTTGCAATGGAACGGTGCGGACACCGGCAGCAGCATTGCGCGCTTGGCGCCCTTGGTCTTGGCGATTTCGACGGCGCGATCGACCGCAGCCTTGTCGCCGGAGACGACCACCTGCCCGCCACCATTGTCGTTGGCGGCCTGGCAGACCTGGCCCTGTGCCGCCTCGCCCGCGACCTCCATCGCGGCCTCGTAGTCGAGACCAAGGAGAGCGGCCATCGCGCCGGCGCCGACTGGCACGGCTTTTTGCATTGCGAGACCGCGGGTGCGAAGCAACCGCGCGGTATCCGAGATCGTCAGGCTGCCGGCCGCAGCCAGCGCCGAATATTCACCGAGCGAGTGGCCGGCGACGAAGGCCGCGTCCCGTCCCACGGAAAACCCGGCTTCGGCCTCCAGCACGCGCAGGGTGGCGACAGATACCGCCATCAGCGCCGGCTGGGCGTTCTCTGTAAGCTGGAGCGTTTCTGCAGGACCATCCCAGATGATCGCCGTCAGCTTCTCCCCAAGCGCGGCATCGACCTCGTCGAACACGGCGCGTGCCACCGGAAAGGCGTCGGCCAGGGCCTTGCCCATGCCAACCGCCTGGGACCCCTGCCCTGGAAATGTGAATGCTGCCGTCATCGGCGCTCCCTGCTTGTCGGGCGTGATCCCTGCGAGAACCGGCAGCCGACGACGCACGGCCTTAGGCCATGGTTCCGGATCATGCTCCAAAGGGGGCCGTAGACACTGTCCGGGGCCGGAATGTCAAGCCAAGATAGGAACTTCGCCCGGGATTCAACGGGGAATGCTGGCCCTAGAATCCACCATTGGTCTGATTGGCGTCGACCGCCGCCCCTGCCTGCGCGCGGCGCGCGCTGTTCACGAGTTGCCCCGGCCGGTCATCCCGGTCCGGCTTCGCGGTCGCCAGCCGCAGCACCGCGGCGTAGCCCGGCTGCACCTCTATGCGGCCGGCGTGCCGGCTCGCACTCAGCAGGCGATGCACCTTCGGCAGATTGTAGCAGGGCACGTAGAATAAGAGATGATGCTCGAGGTGATAGTTCACGTAGTACGGCGCGATGAACAGCCGCTCGAGGAAATTCGCATGCGTGGTGCGGGTGTTGCGCAAGGGATCGCTGCTGTCGGGCACGACAGCGTGCTCGGCGATGTTGCGGATGCGGGTGATGACCATCATCCAGGTCAACAGCGGCACCAGCCATAGCAGCGGATAGGCCCACCACACGCCGGCTGCCGCAAGCGCTGCGAACATCGCGGCATTGGCGAGGCATTGCGGGCCGAGTTTCTCCCAGAAATGCGCCGCGCGCTGCCGCAACGTCCAGTCCTTCGGCCCGAGCGCGTTGAGCAGTTGCGCCTTGCGCTGCTGGTAGCCGGTCTGCCCAGTGATGTCGCGAATGAACTTGCGGCGATAGCTCAGCCTGGTGATCGGAAACGGCGCCGACAGTACGAGATCGGGGTCGTCCTCCTGCTGGGTGCGCGCGTGATGCTGAAGGTGGTAGCGCCGATAGCTGCGCGTCTCCGCAAAGAGAGGATAGGCGCAGAACCATTGGCTCAGGGTCAGATTGGTCTTCTCGTCAGCGGACAGGCAGCCATGCGCGCCGTCATGCATCAGGATCGCAAGCCCGAGCTGGCGCGAACCGATGATGGCAACGGCGAGAATGTAGGTGATCGGGTTGGGCCACCACGCGACCAAAGCGATCGCTGCGACAATGAGTGCCCAGGCGTGGGCGATCAGCGCGACGCCTTTCCAGGTCACGCGCTGGCGCACGTCGGCAAGCTGGTCGTCGGTCAGGAAATCGCGGGCACGCATGCGAAGTGCGGTCATGGCCTAACCCTCCTCATTCGAACTGCCAGATGCGTCGCGCTCGGCGACCAGACGGAGCCGCGCCGTGTCGCTGGCTGATTTCGCCTGCTCGCCGAGCACACGCAGCATCTCGGCGCACAATTCATCCGGCGACCGGCCCATCGCGTACCCCTCGAGAATGACGCCGATGGCGACGGCCCAGAATCGCCGCGAGCTTTCGTCGGGCGCACGCAGGGAGCGCCAGCCGTGCCGCGCAACTTGGCTCGCATAGGCGCGTGCGCCTTCACCGTGCAGGCGCTCGATGGTGCGCTCGACCAGCGGCGCAAGATCCTGGCGCCGGCGGGTCAGCGTCAGCGCCTCGGCGAAGAAGGCGACCGAATCGCTCGCCGTCACGGTCTCGGCCAGCGCACGGGTGTAGTCCCGCGGCGTGCGCGCTTTCAGCGCTGCCTGCTCCGTCGCCCGCGCCAGATACAGCAGCTCGCGGCAGGCGCATTCGACGAACAGCGCCTCCTTGGTGCGGAAGTAATAGGTGATCTGGCTCGGGAACGCGTCCGCTGCGGCGGCGATGTCGGTGATGGCCGTGCCGGACAGCCCCCGCTCCCTGAACAGCGGGCTCGCCGCATCCAGCAGCAGCGACCGCATCTTGCGGCCGGCCGAACGTGTAGCCCGGGCAGCATGCTTGGGGTCGCCAGCCGCCTCTAACGGCTCATGGACCGACTTTTCCGCCATTGGGGTCTCTGCGTTGATTTATTTGTATGCTATACAAACAAATAAATCAAGCTGGTATGGTCCGCGAGGACCGGTCCCGCTGCCCGCACCGGAACCATCCGGGGCCGAAAGCACGGCCTCCAACCTTGCAAAGCCGGCCAAAATCCGTATAAGCGCGCCATCCGCAGACCCCGGCCGGGAGCTGAACGGACGGTCTCAGCAAATCATTCGTGATTTTGGTGTGGCAGGGCCAGTCGGCCCGTCGTCCCGTGTTTCCGCCTTCTGAGCTTAATCCCAGAGTCCTTTCCGAAGGCCTCTTAAGGGCTTGACGCCGGGCGATGCGCCAACATGAGGAAAGGACCACTATGGCTCTCTATGAGCATGTTTTTCTCGCGCGCCAAGACGCGAGCACGCAGCAGGTCGAAGAGCTGACTGCGCAGATGACCGGCATCGTCGAGGGTCTCGGCGGCAAGGTCACCAAGACCGAGAATTGGGGCGTTCGCTCCCTCACCTACCGCATGAACAAGAACCGCAAGGCGCACTTCGTGCTGCTCAACATCGACGCGCCGTCCGCGGCGATCGCCGAGATCGAGCGCCAGGAGCGCATCAGCGAAGACGTGATCCGCTATCTCAGCGTTCGCGTCGAGGAGCTCGAGGAAGGCCCGTCGGCGATGATGCGCAAGGCTGACCGTGACCGCGAGCGTGACGACCGTGGCGGCGGCTTCCGCGGCGATCGTGAAGGCGGTGGCTTCCGTGGCGACCGCGAGGGTGGTTTCCGTGGCGGCGATCGCGACGGTGGTGGCTTCCGCGGTGACCGCGGTCCGCGCCGTCCGCGCGACGAAGCTGAAACGACAACGCCGGATGCGGAGTAAGATCAATGGCTGAAGCTGGTGCACGCCGTCCGTTTTTCCGTCGTCGCAAGAGCTGCCCGTTCACGGGCGCAAATGCTCCGAAGATCGACTACAAGGACTCCAAGCTCTTGATGCGCTACCTTTCCGAGCGCGGCAAGATCGTGCCGAGCCGCATCACCGCGGTGTCGGCCAAGAAGCAGCGTGAGCTCGCCCGCGCCATCAAGCGCGCGCGCTTCCTGGGCCTGCTGCCCTACGTCATTCGCTAAGACGAATTCGGCCGGCGGCGACATCGCCGCCGGCCGCGCTTTTTTGGTTTCATAAGGCTTCCGGGTCGTCCGGTCGCCGATGGTTGGGGCAAGATGCCTCTAACCGCTCGTTTGAGCCACAAGAATTTTCTTTAGTAATATCAACGAATCTACTGCCAAACGTTCACGGTAGGTACCGGGTTTTTCACCCCGTTTCTGCTACGAAACCGCTACGGTTGAGGCTCCGTTCCTCCCGTCGCTGGGAGCCCCGCCCACGCGCGCCCCGAGACCGTGAGGCTCTGCCACCCCGGCCATCAAAAGGCTCCTGCACGGGCTCCCCCTGCGGCTCAGGTTGCCCCTCGCTGGATCACCGTGCCTGTGCAGGCGCGCGAGATGTCACAGCTTTTTCGCGTTCTCGGACGCAAGAGCTGCACTAGCCCGTCTTATTCGTAAGAGTGCGCCTGAGGGGTAAAGCGCTGATGCGGCGTAGGATTCGGTTGCGAAGCCAACCCCATCACCTCCAACCGCGAACGCCACGCCCGCCATGACCGACGATACGATTCCGCCCTTCTCGTTTCCAGCCGTTCACGCCAAGAAAGTCACAGCTGCCTTCGATGGTGGGCGCCTAACCTCGAACGGGGGCGTGATGCTTCTGGCGATGGCCGAGCGGCGTCTCGGTTTGGCCAACAATCTGGCCCGGGTGTTCCCGGATCGGCGCGATCCGACGCGGGTCGTGCACAGCCTGGTCGATATGTTCCGCGCTCGCATGTTCGCGATCTGCTGCGGCTACGAGGACGCCGACGACCTCGATCATCTGAGGTCCGATCCGGCATTCAAACTGGCCTGCGGACGGCTGCCGGACACGGGCCGGGATTTGTGTTCCCAGCCGACGCTGTCGCGGCTGGAGAATGCTCCGCGCCTGCGCGACGTGATCCGGCTGACCTACATTTTGGTCGACGCATGGATGGATAGCTACCCCCACGAGCCGGCATCCGTCACGCTCGACATCGATGATACCTGCGACGTCGTCCACGGCCATCAGCAGCTCTCGCTGTTCAACGCTCATTATGACGAACGCTGCTTCCTGCCGATCCACGTCTACGACACGGAGAAGAGCCGGCCCGTGGCCGTCGTGCTGCGGCCCGGCAAGACGCCGGGCGGCGTCGAGGTGCGTGCCCATCTGCGCCGCCTGGTACGGCATATCCGGACGCGATGGCACAACACGCAAATTACGTTCCGTGGCGACGGGCACTATGCCCGGCCGGAGGCCATGGCGTGGTGCGAGACCAACGGCATCGACTACATCTTCGGTCTGTCCGGCACCAAGCCTCTCGCCAGAAAAGTCGACGAGGTCGCCGACGACATCCGCACGCGACGCGCCATCGAGAACCTGCCGGTTCTGCGTGGCTATACCGAGACGCGCCACAAGGCAAAGTCCTGGGATCGCGAACGGCGCACTGTCGCCCGTATTGAGGCGACGATGCTCGGCCTCGACATCCGCTTCGTCGTCACCAGCCTCGATGTCGGCTCGGCCGAGTGGATCTACGACAGCCTGTATTGCGCGCGCGGCCAAGCCGAGAATCTGATCAAGCTGCATAAGACGCAGCTCGCCTCCGATCGCACCAGCTGCCGTTCGGCGCTCGCCAACCAGGTCCGTCTCGTGCTCCATACGGCCGCTTATTGGCTGATGCTGACCGTGCGCGACGCCATTCCCAAAGCCCGGGAATTGGCCGCTGCCGAGTTCGCGACGCTGCGTCTTCGGCTCTTGAAAATCGCCGCCCGTGTCGTCGAGACCACGAGCCGCATTCGCCTTGCGTTTGCCGCGGCATGTCCCGAAGCCGACCTGATCTGCGGCTTGCCCGGCGCGCTGCTGCCGCTCGGTCCTTGACCGGCGGGGCGTCCGCCCCCGTTCGCCCAACCCATCCCTCAAGCGCGTTGCAAAGTACCGGTCGTCAGGCGGCGAAAAGCCGAAGGCAATCCTGTGCGCCTCGTCAGACAAGATGTGCGGCCGCATCAATCGGGCCCAAAAGCCGCACTCTCACGAATAGGACGGGCTAGCGATGCTCGCCTTCGCCGCGGTTGCAACGGCATACACGTGCTACGATTTCGGAAGCCTAAACGGCGGTTTCGACCGCAGAACCTTCTGGATTGGCTTTGTACGGGTAGGTTTTTCATTTATCGCGGGCGTTGTTGCTTACCGTATTGGCAGGCAACCGCTGTTGCCACGGGCAGCATATTACCTTCCACTTATCCTGCTTGCGACCTTCTTTTGGCCCTTCCTTTGGAAGCCCTACGATTTCCTGATCGTCACAATCGTATATCCGCTCCTTGTTTGGCTGGGCGCTAATGCAATCGGGAGTCCGTCGATCAACCGTTTTAGCGAGTTTATCGGAGATCTTTCATATCCGCTTTATATGACCCACTACGTTCTACTCATGCTATTGTTCGGCGGAACTTCGGCAGGTTGGGTTGCGCAGAATCATGCAGCGCTAGCGGTACCAACCATGACGCTAGTTGCAATCGCTTTTAGCTTTCTTGTTAAGCGATATCTCGACGAACCGATCCGAGCCACTTTGCGTCACAGATCATTTGAGCACCTCAAAGGCTAATGCAGGGTGAAATGGACCCGCGGAGCGGGACCGGTTGAACCGGTTTGTTAGTTGGAAACGGATCGCTCCTGATCCCTTTCTATCACGCAGCCAGAGACTCTGTCTGCTGGAGTTGCTGTGATGGGGTGGACGCCCCTCGACGGCATCGATGTGCCAAAGTGAAGGGTGTTGAACCGTCAGAAAGAGGAAGCGTCCGTGAACGAAGTTAGCACGATTGGACTAGACTTGGCGAAACATGTTTTTCAGGCACATGGCGCAGACGCTGGCGGCGTTGTTGTTTTCCGCAAACAGCTGCGTCGTGATAATGTGCTGGCTTTCTTTGCTCAGCAGCCTGCGTGCCTGGTAGCGATGGAAGCCTGCGCCAGCGCCCATCACTGGGCTCGTGAGATTGGCAAGCTGGGTCACGCAGTGCGTCTGATTCCACCGTCCTATGTAAAGCCCTTTGTGAAACGCCAGAAAAACGATATGGCCGATGCAGAAGCGATTTGCGAAGCAGCCCAACGCCCCACCATGCGCTTTGCCGCCGTGAAGAGTGAGGACCAGCAGGCGAGCGCGGTCGTGTTTCGCGCTCGCGATCTTTTGGTCCGGCAACGTACTCAGATCATAAACGCGTTGCGAGGTCACCTCGCCGAATACGGCCTGGTCGTTGCAAAGGGGGCGTCCAATGTCGCCGCGCTGGTTGAGCACGCGCAAGCTTCCGGGAGCAGCGTGCCAACGGCGGCGCAACCGGCGCTCGATATCCTAGTCAAGATGCTGGCGGTGCTGGAAGAGCAAATCAAGCAACTCGATATTGAGATCGCGCGACGAGCCCGAGAAGAGGAAGTTGCTCGACGGCTTATGACAGTTCCTGGCATCGGCCCAATCACTGCGACAGCTCTGATGGCGCTAGCGCCTGAGCCCGAAAACTTCAAACGTGGCCGGGATTTCGCCGCGTGGTTGGGGTTGACGCCGCTGCAACGTTCCACTGGTGGAAGACAGAAGCTCGGCCAAATATCGAAAATGGGTGAGCGAACGCTGCGGCGTCTCCTCATCATCGGGGCGAGTGCGGTGGTGAAGCTGGCTCGCCGACGCGGTCAATCGCAAGGGGCATGGCTGGAGCGCATGCTCGCTCGTAAGCCGCCCATGCTTGTCGCCGTCGCTCTCGCCAACAAGATGGCTCGCACCGTGTGGGCTTTGATGGTCAACGGTGGGGTCTACAAAGCTCCGGTCGCAGCGGCTTAATCGCTTAGTCCGCCCGACCAGAGGTCGTCGAGGAGGTAGGAAGGTCAAACGGAAGGTACGGCGCAACAGTCGATGAGACGGGGTCGGGAAAACCAGTACATGCCCAAGTGCTTCCAAGTACGCCGCTGTGATTTGGACCTGATCCGCGAACTCCCATACGGGCCCGCGACATATGACGGTCGCAATCAAGGCCGGACAGATGTCAGCACCCGACTACGCGCAACACCTAATCGAAAGATTCTTCTTGCATCCACCGGGGCGTCCACAGATGGGCATGTGGTCAACGCGTCAGCGTTGTCCACCATGTCCACAGCCTGCGCGGCCTGCATCCGTTCGCGCCAGACCGCCATCGGCGTGCGATAGCCGAGGGACTGATGAAGGCGACGATCGTTGTAGAAGGCGATCCAGCTCGCGATCCCTGCCTTGGCCTCGCGGCCGTCGGCATAGCCCTTGAGATAGATGTCCTCATGCTTGAGCGACCGCCACAGCCGCTCGATGAAGACATTGTCCATCCAACGACCGCGGCCATCCATGGAGATCTTGATCCCTGCGCCCACCAACGCGCCGGTGAAGGCCGCGCTGGTGAACTGGCTGCCCTGGTCGGTGTTGAAAATCTCCGGCGTGCCGTAGGTCGCCAGCGCCTCTTCCAGAGCCGCCACGCAGAACGAGACGTCCATCGTATTCGACAACCGCCACGCCAGAACCGCACGGCTCGCCCAGTCGATGATGGCGACGAGATAGAGAAAGCCGCGGCCGATGGGCAGATACGTGATGTCGGCCGCCCACACCTGGTTCGGCCGGTCGATCGTCATGTTGCGCAGCAGATAGGGATAGATCTTGTGGCCCGGCGCCGGCTTTGTCGTGTTCGGCTTCGGTCCCAGCGCCGCGATGCCCATCTTGCGCATCAACCGCTGCACGCGCTTGCGATTGACCTGAAGCCCCTCAGCCTTCAGCATCGCGGTCATTCGCCGCGAGCCCAGGAATGGCCAGGCGGTGAACAGCTCGTCGATCCGCTGCATCAGGGCAAGGTCGTTGTCGTTGGCCGGCTGTGGCGGCCGGTAGACCCCAGAACGGGCGATGCCAAGCAACATGCATTGCCGGCGGATCGACAGCGCCTGGTCGGCGCGATCGAGCATTCCTCGACGGTCCGGCGTGCTCATCTTCCGGACCTCCGCGCTAAAAAATCGCGCTCGACTGTCAGTTGTCCAATCTTGGCGTGCAGCTTCTCGATCTCGCGTTCGCGCGTTTCCTCGCTCTCGCGCCCGACACCCGCGTCAAAAGCCCGGGCCGCCTGGTCCAGCAGCTGCTTCTTCCAGGCATAGATCTGGTTCGGGTGAACCTCATAGCGCTGGGCCAGATCGGCCACCGTCGCCTGCTCCCGCACCGCTTCCAGCGCGATCTTTGCCTTCAACGCCGCGTCGATCTTCCGTCGTGTCTTCTTCGTCATCATGCCCTCCGTCTATCAAACGGAGCGGCCCTTTTCCAACTTAGCCTCTGGTCCCAAAACCGGGGTCCATTTCAGGTCGTCGGCCTTCATTTCCGACAATGTGCGCCCGTGGCATTTGCGCGGCATGAGGATACGCGCCACCTCTGCCGGGAGCGGCTTTGATGCCAGCAGCGGCGGCATCATCTATTTCCAGAAGATTGATTTCCAGACGTTCAATCAGGGTTACGCTCACATGCGGGCGAGCGGGGCCGCGATCATTGCCGCAACCGGCAACTACACCATCAGCGGCGACGCGGGCTTCCACTTGTTGGCCGTCAACAACGGCTATATGGCAAACTACCTCGCGGGCACTGTGCCGCTGACTGGGACGCTCAATTTCAGCCAAGGGTTTGCCTACGCCAACCAGGGCGGTGTGCTCTACACGTCCGGCATGACGTTCAACCCGGCGGGCGCGACCGTGACCGGGCCACGTTACGCCGCAACCTCGAACGGCGTCATCGCGACAGGCGGCGGCGGCGCCAACTATTTCCCCGGCAGCATCGCAGGCAGCATCAGCGCGGGCGGCATCTACGGCTAGGCCATGCGGGAGATCGCCAAGCAGGTTGTCGAAACCATGCGGGCAACACCGTTCCTGCTCGCCATCCTGATTATCAATCTGGCGGTGCTGATCGGCTTCGCGTTCACGCTGCGCGAGGTCGGCAAGGCGATTGCCCGGCGTGACGCGATGCTCGAACGCTGCATCAAATAGGAGGCAGGCCATGAGCGTGATGGCACGCCTCGACCCGCGATCCCCCTGTGCCACACGGCACAGGGGCTATTTCTTTGGGTCGAGACCGTATCTGGAACGCGGTGAAAGGCCGGGTGCTGCCGGTTCTTGACCTTGATCCAGTGGCCGCATCGCCCGGCGCGATAGGTGCGGTCGCCGTGCTTCGACACCAAACCGGGCCTGAACCGTAGTCTCGGAGATTGCCAACTGTTCCCGGACTGCGCGCGAGAGTCGCACCGCGATCCTATAGTAAGCCTTGAGTTGTCAAATGCGGCGCTCTAAAGTTGCAAGATACAGTAACTTAAACCTTTCTGTTTTGCCACGTGTGCTTTTCCAGAAGGAGAAGGCAATGCGAACGTTTGTTCATACCTTTTCAACACTAGCGAGCGCCATTCAGAAGCGTTGCGCGTTCGGTTTTGCCATTGCGGTGGCTTCCACATCGGCTCTTGCATCGTTGCTCAGTGAAGGTCATCCCGACAGTGGACGGTCGCCAGCACGATCCCGTTGCTGCCCTTCGCGGTAAGGCGTCTTGATGAGACCGCGCGACAGTACCGACAGTGGGAAACGTCGCCCTGTAGCCGTCCCGGAGCTTCTGAGTTGCACAAACGCACGAACCGCTGCCATGTCCTTTGCGACTTCGGGCTGTCTAGCCCGTCCTATTCGTGAGAGACGGGCTAGCAACAAGCACCGACCGAATGACCGCTTGTGGCCCATCGCGACAAGTTTGGGAGGTCTTGCTGAGGTCTCCTATCGGACGCAGAGCCGACTTGAGTTGCTCACTGCAAGTATTACGGCTCGTGACCCCAACCGGATATCGGTACGCGCGGGTGCGGGATAGCGCTCGATTGTGCAGGGAACGTCTCGATTTCGCGGACCCGGCATTGGCGGCCGCGTCTACTCATGGAGGCTCATCATGAGGGCCATATTTGCCTTGTTGTTTTATTTGCTGCTTTTGCCTTTGGTTTTTGCTCATGAACACACGAATGCCGTACCGGAGATCGACCGGAAGTTTCTCGACAATCTTCAGCGACCGGACAACCGTCCTGATGATGGTCGTGACAAGAAATCCAAATCATGCTGCACAGAAAAGGATGCCGTAAGCGTCGAATACAAGATGGTCGTGCCCACAGGCGCTAAGTATCCGGAGCCTGAGTGGTACGTGTGGATTAGGGCGCATAAACCCGACGACACACCGAGTGGATACAAGTGGGTGAAAGTGCCACCAGAGAAAATCGTAGAAGAGTATTCGCCTTCAGGCCAAGCATACGTTTATCTGATGGGTTACACTATCCAATGCTTCGTGCGCCCACAGACGCGGTATTGAAGAGCTAGCCCCTTGTCGCCCGAGCACATGATCCGCGTCTTGGGATGCTTGGACTCGTCGGGAAACGGCGTCTTCCGAAAATCTGCCAAGCGAACCCCCATCGGGATCCCGCGAAACGTGACTGGCTCAGCCAGCGCGGTGGCGATCAGCGCGGGCAGCGACGCAAAGCCAAGACACGACCTGATGATCCATATCCGCCTGTGAGTCGCAAAGTTCGACTCAGAACGCTTTGACATGAGGAGCCCCCTTCCAGCTTTCGAGACGGCGGCACGGAGCCAACCATACAACGCGCTAACCCCATCCACTCCAAGAGCAGGATACCCTGCCCCTCGCACCTTTCCTATTGGCGAGCTGCGCAGGATCATTGGCAACGCCGCGCGGCTCCCGCCATCGCCGCCTGATCACTGGCCCCGGCTCGCAGGTGCCAGGGCTGAAAAAAGGCAGGCGGGACGCAACACACCCGCTTTCCTATCCGTTGCGCGGACCATCTGTCAGACTACGTTCCGAAGATGTGCACGCCATCTCACGGGAAGCCCGCATTCCGTGTGCGTTGATACTGGGACCACTTGAGGGCGACCAAACGAATCTGTAGTCTGAAGGCGCAAGATCATCACTGCAATTCGGGAGACCTCGGGTGACGCCTGATCAGAAGCGCGAACTCCGAGAACTGGAGCGTCGCTCTCGCATATACGCAGAGAGGGTACAACAGATCGCGGATGTGCTCGCCAACGTCGATTTTCTTCGAGCGCTTGAAGTCGCGTCACCGAGAAATGAGACAGCCTGGATGGAGGACTACAGACAAACGCTGGGCAAGCTCGACGAGATAGCCGAACGGCAGGAAGCGCTTCTGAGTGAGGTAGGTATACCGAAGAAGCCGGGTGGTAGTGCGAGATCATAGCGCTTCCGGTCGCGCACTCGTCGCCCCTCTGTAGCCTGTTCCCTTTACCTTTGCGCACGTCCGGAGTTTCCAAATGCTCGACGCATATTTGAGGAAGGGGGCGAGGCTACCGACGGAGGCCAGTGACGGACGCCGTGTCATCGAAGACGTGATCACGTCCACGGTGTTCAGTCCGCTGAAGTTCATGACGCCTCGCGAGGCAGGCCAAATCCTGTCGTGGTTGACGGGCGCCCACCGCGAGGAAGAAGCTGGGGTTCACAGCGTGCAACTGTGGCCACGCTTTGAAGTCGATGGGGCGTCCACGAATCAATACACTATCGAACCAGACTTGGTGATCGACGGGGTTCTGAAGGGGCAACCGTTTCGTTGGATCATCGAAGTGAAGTGGGACGCCGTGTTGTTGCGTCACCAGATCGAAGATCAAGTTAGGATTTGCACAAAAGATCTGCGAGGGTGGCGCCACATATCATTGATCAAGTCGGCAGAGCTTGCGGCATTCGACTCGCAGACCACTATCATCCAGTGGAACCAGACTCTCGCGATCCTTCAAGATGTTCTGCGCTCCAACGCGGCGGAAGGCGCGAGCTTGATATGGTGCCGAGATGCGATCAAGTTTTTGGAAAAACTTGGAGTCGGCACGTTCAAGGGATTCGGACTGTTAGATCTAGCGCCGGTGACGACCGAGGAGATGGACCTCTCAGTCTGGCGCGGATTGTCTGTTGATCATTTGATTGAGGTTACGACGCCAGTCAGCTTTTCCCTGCGGTGAGGAGATTGAGGATGTCCAACATCTACAATTCATTTGCGAACGTTGTGAAGGTCACCAGCGAACTCTCGGCCCTTCAGCAGTCGGCTCGAGATTTGTTTCAGGCACCGGAGGGCTTCGGGCTCTCTTCGTTCGCGTGGACGCCGCATGAGAAGTTTGCGGAGCACGAGTGGGTGTGCGTCTGGGCAGCCATCGGCGCAACGGTTTTCTCTGAGGGACAGAAGAAAAATAGACCTATCGGACGGTTGCTCCTCTGCATGGACCTGTTCCGACAAACGTCTCCTGCCATCACCAGGACCGTGCTGCCTCATTCAACGGAGAGCTTTCTGACCTGCGTCTTCATCGCCGGCAACAATGTCAATGACAAAACGTATGATCCGGTCTCTCTTCAATTCACTACGGACGGATGGCCCATCCACGCAGATTTGTTCGTGGCCCACGAAGGCGGCAGATTGATCCAATATCTGGAACCAGAGGAGCAGGACATCACAGACTGGACGAAGCGCGCTTGGCTGTTCGCGGTCCCACTCTCGGCAATGCCCAACCGGGATCAATTCCGTAAGGAACTGGTCGCTCCATTCTGGAGCGCCATCGCGAACAAGAGCCCCGGGACTATCTTCCCGGAGAGCAGTGCTGCCTGCCGATTTCCGCTGGCGCGGTCCTCTGTTGGTTGAGCTACCAGCACGACGTGATTTTTGGTCACGCCCCCGACCGCCGATAGTTTTATCCTTCCGTTCTCTTCTTCCTGTCGTGAATCATGCGCTCAGTGATGCTGAGCCTGTATCTAGCCGGATCGCCGTCGCGTTGCCCGGGTGGCGTATAGATGTAGTCCGTCTCGAACTTGATGTCCCCGCGCGGGTGATCCTCAATCCACTTCAGGACTTCTGGTGTCGGCACGACGAGATTGGACTGGCCGGTTGGGTGATCGCAGCTCTTACCGCTCTTCATGTACCAACGCTCTCCGCCCCAAGGGTCTCCCTGCTCGACGTAGACACGCCCCTTCTTCGTCTCGATTACCTTGGCCAAATGGTAGCGGAGCATGTTGCCCTGAGTGGCGCGGATCACCGCCGTGTCGGCCGCTTTGACACCACGATAGTAGTTCTCGACCTGCTCTTGGTTCTGCGTGTTGCATGGTGCCTGCTGCTTTTTCATCAGGTCTCCTGTGGCTGCCCCTGACACCCGAAAAATTTTAGGTCTGCGGGCGCCAGAACTGCGTGCTGTAGTTGTTCAATCCGCGGCTGTGAGAATCAACAATCGCCTGAAAGGTTTCCGGGATTTTGCCACCGTCACCACCTTCCCTGAAATAATCCCGAACCGAATAGAGCGCTCCTCTCATGAGCTGCTCCCAGGTCTGATACAGCCTGTCTTGCAGGTCTTGTTCCCGCTTGGCAGCGCTCGGCTTTCGTTTTGGGGTTGGCGTCCTGTAGTCCGGACTTAGGTCCACGTCGTGGACGAACGTTATGCTGCCAAGCGTCCACTTGTCGTCTACGGTCGGACGCCAGCGATAGCTTACTCTCACCCTCAGATGTTTGCTGAAGCGGTAAGGCGGAGTGATCTGGTCATCAATGGAAAAGAGTTGCCCCTCCCTCTGTTCCGTTTCCATCCGTTGCTTCATGGCCCCGACAGCGAAGGATAAGTCACTCGCTGCTTTCCGAAGGGCGCTTTCTGTTTCCGCCCGCTTTCGTGCCGCCTTGGCTTGACGGTGCCTCTCCAGCGACTGTTCGAAACGATGAAATCGGGTTGCGATGTACGGGCCGCAGTCCGCGAGACCGAGACGGTACAAAGCCGCTGCACGTTCCTCCCGGACCGCTTGCTCAACGAGCTTGTCCAACTCGATTTCGTCGATCGACGCCAGGGCAATCTGTTGATTGCTAGGAATGTTGATCTCTCCCATGTTGAGACTCCTCGTTTCTCTTTCCCGGGATTCAGTTGCGAGCCGATGGACGACGTTAGATCAATATGGCTGCACAGTGGCTGTCGGTTCAAGGGCTGGAGCGAACGACAGGGTGGCTTGTCCGCAGCGGGCTCGCATTCGATTGGCCCCGAGCTCCAAGGGGAGTACACCGCTGCTCAGCGCGAAGCCGAACACAACGGGCGCGGCATGTGGTCCGGCGGTTATGTTCTGCCTTGGCTCTATCGACCGTGCATCACCCAAGGCGGAACGCCCGCTGGCTCCTCTGACGATGCGAACGCGCGTCACTGACTCAGCATCGTTGCGCCGGGTCGCTCAGCAGAGTGGTTCTTGGTTCAAAATTTGACGCCTGCACGGGTTCGTGTTAGGCCTTGATCCATCATCGCTGTAATTTTTGATCGGAAGCCCCGCCGTAGGTGGGGCTTTTGTCGTCGACCTATCCGACGCCTCGGCAATCCCGCCGGGGCGTTTTTGTTTTGGAGGAACTTATGACTAACCGCTTTTTCTACGATCCCGACACGGCACGACCCTATGTCGGCCTCAGGCTCTCAGCGCATCAGCTGGGCGCGCTGGACGAAGCACGCCTGAACCTACGTCAAAGCAGGTCAGAGTTCGTGAGGCAGGCCATCGATGATCGCCTGCAACGGCTCCAAGCCGCTGCGACGTAACGACACCCATCAAGCAAAAGCCCCAGCGCTGGAACGCCGGGGCTGAGAGAAGTTCAAAATCTAGCAGAGTTCTTATGTCACGAAACAAGGCAAAAATCAAATCTGATGCTCCCGTCCTCACGTCACCGGAAGGCGTGAAGATACAGATCACCGCCGGCCGAAAGCTGCAAATGATCCGGTCTTACGCTGAAGATCTCGAAATCACAGACGCCCAGTTCCGGGCGCTGGTCTGCATCACTGATCGTCTGAATGAGGGACGCTCCGGAGATGAGAGCCGGTGGGGAAGCTCCTATCCGAATTACGAAACCCTCGCGAAGGATATCGCGAAGGACGAACGCGCCGCAAAGCGCATCATCAAGGAACTGAAAACTGGCCAGCGTGAAATCCGCTCCAAGAGCGGGGAGAGGAAGCTCGTCCCGTGCAAGGCAGTGCTGAACGTCAAGAGCACCAAGAAGGGCAAGTCTGACGAGGTTAATGAGTACCGACTGAAGAACTGGGGAGCGTTCGCTGTCGCACCTGCGGAGGGTGCGTTCACCGCATCCCAACAATCCGATGAGGGTGCTGTCACCGGTCAGGAAGGGTGCGGTGACCTGTCAGAAGGGGTGCGGTCACCTGTGCATGAGAGTCCGGTCACCGCACCCGACTCTTCTCAGGGACCCGGCTCAGAGACCCAACCCAAAGACCCGACCCAAGCGGCGCCCGCTTCCGGCGAGCGCGGGCCGGATGTTGGTTCTGATGATCGGATCGACACCACGCCGCCAGAGGATTGCCAAAGCCGCGAGACCCAACAAGGCAAGGTGGTCCAAGATAACCAGAAGGACGATCGACATCTTGAGCAGTACCGGAAAGCCGGCGAGAAAATCTGGCTGATGTTCCACAAGGCTCCGGTTGACCAGCATGACGAGTTTATCAAACTGTTCGTTGAACTGGCGCAAGCGGGTGAGATCAACAGCTCAGAAGAAGTGCGGTACGGCCTCATGTGTCATCTGCGGGATACCGAACCGAAGTGGCAGAAGAGCCCGGTGAATTTCCTGACGAAACGAGTTTGGAAGACCTACCGGGCAACAGCCAGCGGCGCTGGTGAGACCCAAAAGCGCATGGCGATCTAGCCGGCCACCCTGATCGGCAGCCGCCCACGATCGCGCTGCCGATCACCCTCCCCACCACCATGATTACCTATGCCGGGCTGCCAGAGCGCGTCACCGGCCGGAAGCATTCGAGCATGAACACGACCACCACCCGCCGCAAGCCGGCAAAGACCAACAACATCCGCCGCCGCTCCGACCTCGACGACAAGGCAGCCGATCGGACCAAGCTGGCCGCGTTCGCTGCGACCATCGGTGCAGCCCGTACCAGCATGAAGCGGGACGCCTGTGGCGACTGGACTTTAACCGGCTTGGCCGGCCATCTCTCGACGGACGGCGCTGCCCTCTACGCCTCTCTCGCATGCACCAGCGCAAGAGCGTGGACCAACGCCAAGCGGAACCTCAGTTTCCTGACCATCCACCAGGACGGGGACTGCGAGGGCATCATGAAACTCGCCAGACCGCTGTAGCACGGAGAAAATTTACTGCGCTGGCGAGCCGTGGATAGAGCTTCCAGTGCTGCGTCGTCCATGAGCCGTGCCTTTCTGATCCTTAGGGTAGTTGAGGCCCCCTAAACGGGCTTCCATCCGTTATTTTGAACGAGAGGCGCCCAACACTTGCCCCGGTTCACGAGCCTCTCCACAGGCTTCCTTGATAGACCTGACCTGTCAGCCACTAGGGCTTGGAAAGGTCCGCCGACTCGGCGGGTCGCCTCCGAATTAAAAGGCCATTTGAATTTGCATGAATGCCATGCAAAAAAGCATCAATTTTGACTTGACGCATCCATCATATCGTGATTAGCAATACCAGACGATGGCAGAACTAAACATGAACAAACATTTGACCCGTTCGAGAGCTGCCTAGCCCATCCATCACCGTAATTCACCCGCCCGCTGCCCCCCGGCACGCGGGCTTTTCCGTTTTGGAGAACCTATGAAACTTAAGTTCGACGCCCACGAATTTGTGACGAGCCCCATGAAGCACGTCACGATGTTACTGCCGGCGGTCCTGGTTGAACACATCGACCGGGCTGCACAGGTCGATGATCCATCCGCACCCAATCGCTCAAGCTGGTGCAGGCGCGCCCTGATCGCCGCTCTTCGCCGGGAGGCAGCGTGATGAGCGTCCTCTCAATCCAGGGACAGGCAAACGCCGCCGTCGTCCTCAAGGGACTTCTTCAGGAGCACGGCCTGCCCTTACTCACGCCGGAAGGCGTTGACGCACTGTCAGCACGGTTCTCGACGGGCCTTGTGCTTGGACATGGCGTCGTCTCGCACGATGGCAAGCCGCTGATCGATGAGTTGAGAGCGCTCTATGCCGACGCAGAGAGCAAGCGCCTCTTCGTCAGTCAGGGCGACGGCCAGACGATCGAACGACCGGTCGGCAACCTGACCGTAGCGATGATGGTTGAGGTCGCAGCGAGCCGGAAGCAGGCCCGGATCACGGATGCGGATCTCGCCCGATATACCGGTGTCACCCGCCAACACATGGAAGAGCGCCGCCGCGCTGCCCAAAAATAAAAGAAAGCGACGAAAATGAAACGACCTGGAATCCTCGCACGCCAGACGGCCGCTCGGCTGAAGGGGGAGCAGTATCAAGTTCACGACGGTGTCAGGGCTGCCCGCAGCGTGGCATTGAACTTGTTCGATCTCCGCCACCGCAAGACTGCGGCTGATCAGCGAGTCGCCAGAGCACGGGACCGGCTCGAGTCGGTTGACGTGTTCGCGTTGCGAGCTGAGTTGGAAGCAGCACTTGCGGAACAGGCCGATATCGACGCAAAGCTGTCTGAGCTGCAAGGTGATAACGTCCTGATGGCTGGCTAGATCATCTAGGTTCGAACGGCGGTTCAGCTCACTCTCTCCAGAGGCTGCCGTTCGCATAGGGAGGCGCGACACCCGGTGATTACGAGACTCGCAAATCTGCACGCCCTCGCGGTGGCTCTCGCCATCGTCGCGCCTCCCGCCATGCTTCCAAAGCCGGCTCTGGCCGAAAGCCCGTATGCGACACCGACCCGCGATGGTCGTGAACGTATCCCTCGCACCGGCGCTTGTCCTACGGGCTTCGTCGGCAAAGGCAATTTCTGTGAGGCACTGCACCAGGACACGCCGCACGCCTTCCCGGTGATCCCGGGCAAGACCTGTCCGTCCGGGTCGTTCCGCAGCGGGGATGCGTGCAGGGCGTTCCGGTGATTGATCAGGCCGCCTTCTGATCCTTCATGCGTTTGACGATCTTCGCAATCGTCGCCCGGCCGCATCCAGTCGCTTTCTGGATATCGCCCCAGGACATTTTGGAATTCAGCATCCCCTCGATGCCGGCATTGCGATCCACGTTCTCAGGCCGCCCCTTGAACTTCCCATCCGTCTTGGCCTTGGCAATTCCTTGCGACTGACGGCGGCGCCTGTCCTCGTAATCCTTCCGCGCGGTCGCGGCCAGGATGTCGAGCACCATGCCGTTCACAGCCGCCAGAACGCGGCCAGTGAAGCTATCCGCGTTAGCCCCTATGAATTGGTGTGACGTTGGCAGATCAAGAGCGACGATGCGGACACCCTTGGCATCGATCATCGCCCGGAGTTTCTTCCAATCGGACTCGTCGAGCCGGCTCAACCGATCAACTTGCTCAATCAAGAGCACGTCGCCCTCCTGCGCGTCGGACAACAGCTTGAACAACTCCGGCCGATCAAGCTTCGTGCCAGACTCGTTCTCGCGATACCACGCGGCGATCTTAAGTCCGTGATCCTTGGCGAAGGCTTTCAACTGGCCCTCCGCCCGGTTCGCATCCTGATCCTGAGTGCTGGCCCGAAGATATGCACGAACGAACATTGGAAGCCCCTAGTTCCGTTTGAGTGGTTCTCTTATACGAGTTCTGTTTGAGTGGTTCAAGAATTATTTTCCAGAACCTTTGAGCCGGTACTGCTGGGATATACCCAAAGTGAACTAGGCTCCTGGCCTTGGTCACCAGCGCCGCGCGGTGGCCCTGCCCGGCCCCTGTGCTGGCCGCGCGCCATGGCGAGAGGGCGCCGAGAGGCACGGCCACGGTGGTGCTCCTTCGATCGACAGCCAGCGGCTCAGCCGTCCGCCAGCGTCCCGCTCGCGTGGCGGCCGTCAGTCATACAAGCCAGTGAAACCGTCTGCCCCTGCAACTGAGAGAATGCTGGCCCGTGGCTGCCATGGACTCGACGGGTCGCCCCCAGCGCCGACCGTTCGTCACGGTGACAGTCGACGCGGCCACGGCCAGGGCTTCTCTCGCGTCATCTTCTGCCGGAGCACCACCACCATCATCATCCTCGCCGCTGCACGGGCTGCGAAGGTTTCCCAGCGCTCGCGAGCGTGGGAGGGGTGAAGGCGAGATTTTTGTGCGGCATAGGTACTCATATCGGTAAAGCCGAATTTCTTAGCCACCAACAAAAAGCGGACTTACGCCCCCGGCCCGTCCGTTCGGGAGGTTCATCCGCATGACCCCACCCCGTCAAAATAATCTGACGGGCACATTCGAAACCGCTTTTCCAGCGCAGCGCCCAAAAGGCCCTTTTCTCTGCGCTCCCCGGCAGAACCCAACTACAACGAGATCAACTAAAAAATGTCCGACGAAACCCTTCACGTCAGCGTAACCCTATCGGCAACCGAGAGCGCATCCCCGGTCCTCCGGGGACTCATGAAAAATATCGACGCGCTCAGAGCATCCGCGAGACGCTTCAACGCTGAGTTCTCCAGCCTTGGCAAGACCGCATTCCAGTCTCTCGACGGCGTGACCCGCGCCAGCAAGTCCGCCGCAGATTCGATGCGAGGACTCACCAATGTCGCGGAACGCGCGGCGGCGTCATACCGGAGCGCCTGGACCAAAGCCGATCAGGACCGGGAGAAGTCCGCAAGCCGCATGTACGGTGCGCTGATGCGGGATGAACGCGCGTATCAAGCGCTACTCGGCAGGCGAGGTTCTGCCGGTGCATCCCCGTCGCGTGGAAGCGGCACCAGCGTTGGCAAGATCGCAGGCGGGACGTTCCTCGGTGTTGGCGCGGCATCGGCCGTTCGCCAGCTCAGCCATGACGTGGTCGCAGCGGAACGAAGCATCGGCCGGGGCATCGCGTCGGCGTTTCGGGAACGGCTGAACATCGCAAAATCGGAAACCAATGCCGAGATGTTCGCCGACCTCTCCAGCGAGGAAGTCCGCAAGCTGCGCAAGGAGTCGCTCGACCGGCTCGGTATCAAGTTCGGCGTCGGCGCCGAAGGAACGCTCGGCGTTGCGACCGAGTTGAGCAAGGCCGGTATCGGCAAGCAAGTCCTGGGGGATGCGACCGAACTCGCGCTCAAAGCCAAAACTGCGATGGACATTTCCGCGAAGGAAACCGCCGAGCTTTTCGGCGGCCTCGCGAGCTTCATCCAGTTCGACAAGAACAGATACGCTTCGATCTCGAATTCGATTGCCATTGCCAACAAGGATTCAAAGGCAACCGGCACCCAAATCGTTGAGGGCATGAAACGGGGCCTGTCCGCGCTCGCGACGACCGGCGGCAAGCTGACTCCCGAACAACTCGCGGGCCTCGTCGGTACGGCCATCGACGTCGGCATTCAGCCCGGCAAGTCCGGTAACTTCATCAGCCATCTGATCGGTGGCGTCGGATCAGCGGACACGATGCACGGGCAGAAGGCGAAGGATATGCAGGAAGCCGCTGCCTATCTCGGCTTTGGCGGGCGCTATGAAATGGCGCAGGCCATGCGCAACAACCCATTGGCGTCCGTCTATCAGCTCCTCGACCACCTCTCGAAGCTGCCGGAGAAGCTGCGCATTCGCGTAGCGAAAGACCTCGGCGGCGAGATGTGGTTCGATGAGATTTTGCAGCTCGTCCTTGCTAAGGACAAGCTGAAGCAGATCGAACAAGATATCGCGACCGACAAGGGGTTCCTCGACAAGGCAGCACTTAAGGCGGTCAGATCCATGTCGGGAGCATATGCCAGTGTCGTGGCCGCAGCGAAGCTGGCACAAGAGAAGATCGGTGGAGGATTCGACAAGGCCTTCACGCAGATCGCTGACGCCATCCTACGGCACGCGGACACCTTCAACTTTGACTCGATCAGGGACCACTTCGAAGCGCTCACCGATGGACTGCTTCAGGGCTTTGGACTGAAAAATTGGGGCCAGGCGGTCGACTGGCTGGCAGGCCAGTTCAGCCCTAGCACGATTGCATCATAGAAGGGGGCCGTGGCTTCGCTGCCGGCATCAAGTCTTGGGGCGAAAGCCTCATGTCCGCCTTCAGCATCGTCCGGCGCCTGACTGGCAGCGACCCGGAGAGCACGGGCAAGCTTGTCGCCAATCTCGCTGTCCTCGCGACGTCGCTGATCGTCATCAATCCCTTGCTGTTGCTGCTCGCCGGAACGATGGCGCTGCTGAGCAGTCCATTTGCTCTCTTTATCGCTTCAGTAGTTGCGTTGAAGAAAACGCTCGATTGGGTCGCGGACAAGATGTTTACCGCGTTCGTCTCCATCGTCGATGCAATCAAAAACGTCGCGCTGTCCATGATAAACAAGGTGCGTGGCTGGATCGGCCTCTCTCCTATCGGCGGGGAAGGCACGGACGGCGGACATGGCGCTTCCGGATCATGGACAGATGGATCTTCCGGCAGTGGCGCTTCCGGCTCCTGGGACTCCACCGCGAAGAAGGTCCGTTCGTCTTTCACGAACAGCGTGCCGAGCTTCAACGGGAGCGGTGGAGTAGCGGGCAGCCTCGACAAGGCGTCGTTCGATAGGAAGTTCGCTGGCACAGCGCTTGCGGGCAAATACGATCAGATCGTTGCAGCCGCCAACGCGAACGGCATCCCGCCCGCATTGCTCGCGGGCGTGATCGCGCACGAGACCGGCAACGGGGCGAACACCCGTTACAACAACGTCGCCGGTCTCATGAACCCGGAGACCGGCTCGCGAACGAAGCTCGCGTTTCCGAGCATCGACGCCGGCATCGACGCTGCCGGGCGCACCGTCGCGAAGAACTACAACGCGGCAGGCCGAGACCTTGGCGCGATGGCTAAACGATATGCGCCAGTCGGTGCGACGAATGATCCGGGCGGATTGAACAGTGGCTGGCAGTCCGGCGTCTCGAAACAGATGAATGTTCTGTCCGGTGGCGTCGGCAGCGCTGGCGCCGGTGACGCTGTCAGTGCTGGTGAAAAGTACCTCGGCATGAACGAGTACAGCGACGCCAAGGTGCTGGCGTCCTATCTCGGTGCAGATGTTCGGGGCCAGTCAAACGCCTGGTGCAGTCGCTTCGTGAACCGGGCGCTGGCGGATGTCGGCGGCAAGGGCACGGGCAGCGCGGTTGCGAACAGCTTCCAAAAATGGGGCTCCGCGATCAACCCGTCCGATGTCAGGCGCAATGACGTGCTCTTGCAAACGCACGGGCTCGGCTACAACCAACCCGGTGGTCACGTTGGCCTCGCGACTGGCGAGACCCGCATGCGTAACGGCCGGCTGCAAATCAAGATGCTGGCCGGGAACGACGGTGACGCCGTCCGCGAGCGCTGGATCGATGCCGACAGGAACCTGATGGTTCGTCGCGGCAACCCCATCAGTCAGGTGCCAACGCCTGCTGATGCGATCCAGAACGTTCCTGCTGCTCCGCAGTCTGGCGTCCCGATGAGGGGCGACTTCGGTGGTGCTGGCCGCGGCTCTGTCGCGATCCACATCAACGGCAACAGCCACGATCCGGAAGCCCTCGCCAACCTGGTCCAGCGCCGGGTCGACGAGCAGATGAACTGGCGCACCCACGACAGCGAGTCCGAATACACCTGACCCTTTGGGAGGAGAGAGTCATCACTGTGCAGGCGGATGTAACCTCGCTGTGATGGCTCTCCCGTTTGCCTGAATGCAAATTGCAACGCCCTTGTAAGCAAATGCGACCTTCGCCACGGTGTCGCACGTAAACACGCAAAGGACTCCGATGCACTATCGCAGCTACAGCGTCACCAGAGAAAAGGGTCGCTTCGTCGCGTTCGATCCGAATGAGCCTGAGGCCTTCAAGATCCTCTCGCGTGACCTGAGGCGGCTCAAGGCCGGTATCGATGCACTGTGGCTGCCATGCGTCATCGGCAGGTCGCACGGGCTTGCGGATGAGAGCGGTGCACCGAGATGGCGGCGCGAGTGGGAGAACGATCCAGTCGGAGAAGTCGATCTAGATGTACAGTACTCCCGCGGTGCCTGCTGAAACTCAGTTATCCGACCACCGATTTCATTTGCAGCGCCCTCGGTCGATGTAGCCGGGGGCGTTTTGCTTTCGTTCGCGTGGACTCACGAAGAACAGCACCCCCATAATTCACCACCCGACCCCATGTTGGCTTACGGCAAATGACGACCATAAACTCTGATGTCGGTATCATCACCGCGACGACCCCCCTCCGGCTGGATGTAGCCGCACGTCTCGCTTTTCCCGATGGCTCGATGTCAGTCTCGGCGTTGAGGCGACTCGTGGTCTCAGGCAAGATCACCCACGAGTTTTTTGCTGGAAAATCCTTCGTCACGTTGAATGCAATTGAGGAGTTCCGCGCATCATGCCGCGTCGTAGCAAAGGCCCCCGACTTGAGCTTCAAACCGGAGAAGGCCGTACCCCAAAATGGATCATCCGAGACGGGGCAAAAAACGTCAGCACTCGATGCGATGAACGCGACCGCGAACAGGCTGAGGCGAAGCTTGCAGAGTACATCCTCGCCAAGCACGACCCGGCCAAGGCAATCCGGTCAGGTAGTCCCAATGAGGTCAAGATAGCCGACATCCTCGCTGTGGAGATGACCCGAATTGCTGCGAAGCGGCACCTGGACGAGCACAGGAAGAAAGAACTGATCGCGGTCTGCCAGAACATGGGCAATTGGTTCGGCCATCGGGTCGTCGGCGATCTGAACGGCGAGCTACAGGAACGCTATGCGGCTGAGCGGACGCGCCACGTCATCAGGATGGTTGAAGGTGTCAGGACCAATGTGGACACCGGCGAACATGCCCCCGTTGCGGCCTATCGTGACTTGAAGTTTCTTGCCGCTGCCATCAACCGGTACTTCAAGCACAAGGTTGGCGGCGTCGTCACCCAGTTCAGCCCGGTCCTGCCCGACGCTCCCGAGTCCCGTATCCGGTGGTTGACGCGGTCCGAGGCTGCCAGGCTGCTCTGGGCAGCGTGGCGGGGACGGAAGGAAACAAAGCTGCCAGGGAGCAAGGGACGCCACACCTCGCGGCACATCGCCCGGTACATCCTGGTCGGCCTCTACACCGGCTCCCGCAATGGCGACATCTGCGGGGCCGCGACCATTCCGACGATCGGACGCGGCTACGTTGACCTGGAGAAGGGTATCTTCAGGCGGAAGCCCGACGACAAGAAGGAGACCTCCAAGCGGCAGCCCACGGTCCCCATCCCGCCCCGGCTACTGGCCCATATGCGGCGTTGGCAGCGGCTGGGCATTTCCCAGCGCGCCGTCATCGAGTTCAACGGCAAGCCCGTCGTGACGATCCGGGAGGGCTGGGAGAGCGTGGTGGAGCGCGCCGGTCTGGCGACTGAGGACAAGCAACAGAAGGTCCTCCGCCACACCCTGCGCCACGCAGCAATCACATGGTATCTGGATCAGGGCGTCGATATTGAGAAGGTCAGCCTCTACTGCGGCGTCTCCGTGGCGACCATCCGCAAGACCTATCGCCACGTCATGCCGGGAACCTTTGACGACCTGTTGAGCGCCGCCCATCAGATTGGGCGTTGAATATCGGGTCCGGATTGGCTAGAAGGCCGGCATTGGTTTGGGGCTCCCGCGGGGAGCCTCATTCGTTTGCGACTGCCGCGAGGTAGTTCGCAGGGCTGAGTGAGCTGAGGTTTCTGCTACGGTTTCTGCTACAAGGCATCAACCGATCTGCGTAAGCCTCTGATAATACTAGCGTTTTCGCTGGTCTCACTCTAACCGCTCGAAGGGAGCGGGACAGCTGATGATGACTCTTGGACTGATAGCTCTGATCGCCGGCGCTGCGTCGGCCCTGATGTTCGCCTCGATCGTATCGGGCGCGCTGATCTCGCTCGTCCTGTTCTATCTCGCACCGCTGCCGCTGATGGTCGCCTCGATCGGCTGGGGCCCGCTTTGCGCGAGCCTCGGCGGCATCGCAGCTGCGATCGGCCTCGGGGCCCTGTTCGGCCTGCCCTACTGCATCGCCTTTGCCGTGACCGTCGCGCTGCCCGCGTGGTGGCTCGGCCATCTCGTCCTGCTCAGCCGGCGGGTTGGACCCGTCGCGCCGGAAGCCACCACCGAGCCGCCGGCCGAGCCCGAGCTCGAATGGTATCCGGTCGGCCGCATCCTGCTGTGGATCGCGGGCTTCGCCGCGCTGACCACGATCGCCGCCCTGCTCACCCTCGGCACCGACGCCGAGACCATCACCGGCACGCTGCGGCGCGGCTTGATGCGCCTGCTCCGCACCGCCGACCCGCAGACGTCAGGCGAAGCCGGTCAGTTCGTCGACGCGCTGGTGCTCATCGCTCCGGCCGCCGCCACCATCGTCGCGATGATGACGCTCACCCTCAATCTCTGGCTCAGCGGCAAGATAACGGCGACATCGGGCCGCCTGCTGCGTCCGTGGCCGGACATGATGACGGCCGAGCTGCCGCCGATGACGCTGGTGGCGCTCTGCATCGCGCTCGCGTTCTGCTTCACCGGCGGGTTGCTCGCGACGGTCGCGCAGATCACGACGGCGGCGCTGATGATGGGCTATGCGCTGACCGGATTTGCCGTGCTGCATACGCTGACGCTGGCGCTGAAGAGCCGCACCTTCTGGCTCGGTTCGACCTATGCCGTCGTCGTGGTGTTCGGCTGGCCCGTCATCGCGATGGTGATCCTCGGCCTTGCGGATGCCGTGTTCGGCTTCCGCGAGCGCTTCCTGCGCAGCCGCCAGCCACCGCCGCTGCCAACCTCTTAAGTTCAACCCCAAAACCCAACTCACTCAACACTTCAAAGGAGAACGAATATGGAAGTCATTTTGCTGGAACGCGTGAGCAAGCTCGGCCAGATGGGCGAAGTCGTGAAGGTTCGCGACGGCTATGCCCGCAATTTCCTGCTCAAGCGCGGCAAGGCGCTGCGCGCCACCGCCGACAACCGCGCCAAGTACGACGGCATGAAGGCCGATCTCGAGGCTCGCAACCTCCAGTCCAAGGGCGAGGCGTCCAAGGTCGCCGAGAAGATCCAAGGCAAGAACATCATCGTGATCCGTCAGGCTTCCGAAGCCGGCCAGCTGTTCGGCTCGGTCACGGTGCGCGACGTCGTCATTGCGTTCGAAGCCGACGGTGTCTCGCTTGAGCGCCCGCAAGTGCAGCTCGACGCGCCGATCAAGACCATCGGCAAGCACACCATCACCGTCGCCGTTCACCCCGAGGTCGAGGTCGAGGTTTCCGTCACGGTTGCGCGCAGCCAGGACGAGGCCGAGCGCATCAACCGCGGCGAGGACATCTCGACCCGCAACGAGGACCGCGATGCGGCCGCCGAAGCGATCGCCGCCGCCGGCGAGTTCTTCGATCCGGAAGCCCAGCAGGACGACGAGCCGGCGCCGGCTGCGGACGAGACCGAGAAGTAAGACCCGCGTTCGCGCAGGTTGCGACGCCCGGCCGCCTCAGGCGGCCGGGCTTTTTGTTTTCGCGGCGACGTCCTCGCTCAGCATCGCGATCGAGGCGAGCGCAGTTGCCGTATGCTTCTCGACACCGTCGTTGACGCAAAACACGTCGGCCGCGACCACCGAAACCTGGCGGCCCGGCTTGATCACCCTGGCCCGGCAGATCAGTTTCTCGCCGATTGCCGGCGACAACAGATTGAGCTTGTATTCCGCCGTCAACGCCGGCTGGCCGCGCGAGGTCGCCGCTGCGATCGTCGTGGCGTTGTCGACCAGGAAGGCGGTGACGCCGCCATGGAAGAAGCCGTGCTGCTGGAGCAGCTCGGGCCGGTGCGCGACCGCAATCGTACAGGTGCCGCGCGACAATTCCGAGAGCTCGGCGCCCACCAGGTTCATAAACCCCTGCCGGCCGACATTGGCGTGGATGCGCTCGGCGATCGGACCGAATTCGGGATCTGCTTCGGCTCGCATGCGGCTTCTCCTATTGCTTGTGGATGCGATCGGGCGGGCGCAGCGCACGGTTGGCACAGGCGACAAGCGTGTCGGCTTCGCTGCGCGGATCGGCGCGGTCACGTCCCGAGAGAAAGGCGCGGCAGAATATCTGGGCAGGGCCGATGAGCTGGCTGACGAACATCACCGGCGTCATCGGCAAAAGCTCGCCACCGGCGACCAACGGCGCGCGCCAGCGCTCGATGCCTTCGGCAAGGCGCGCATTCTGCGCGCGCTGAGCGTCGCGGACGTCCTCGCTCCATTCGCTGCGCGATATCTCGAAGAGATAGCGGGCCTCGCGCCGGCTCGACACCACCCAGTCGAGATGGGCCCGGATCAACCGATCGATGCCCTGCCAGGCACTGGGCATCGGATCGAGCGCGGCCAGCACCGCGGCGTGATAGTGCCGCAGCACCTCCAGGAACAGCGCACCGGCCAGTTCCTTCTTCGATCCGAAGACATGAAAGAAGCTACCGTTGGAGGCGCGTGCCCGGGCGCGGATCGCTGCCACCGTCGCGGCTTCGAAGCCGACGCGGTCGAACACGAAAAGCCCGGCCGCCAACAGGTCGTCACGCACGCTCGTCGTCATCGACGCCTCCTAGAGCATTACTCTAGAGTAACGCTCCAATTGTGGTCAAGACGATGCGAAGGCCGCGATGCGTGCGGCCTTCGCAAATCGACGGAAAATCTGGCTCGCTTAGCGCGAAATCGGCGGTGTGGGCGGACCGGACGAGTCGGCTGGCCCCGCCGCGGGCGGGGCCGCAGCGGTCGCGGGCGGTGCAGGCTCCTGCGGCTTGGCTGCCGGTTCGGAGCTCGCGGCCGGCTTGGGAGCAGCCTCCTCCGCCGGCTTGGCCTCCGCGGGCTTCGCGGCGGCAGACGGTGCAGCAGGCGTGACCTGCGGTACCGGATCGGGCCGCAGCGCCGGAGTATCGCTGCCGCGCGGCTCGACCTTGGCACTATCAGGCCTGGCCTCAGCCGGCTTCTCCGCCGGCTTGTTCTCGGGCTTCGCCTCGTCACGGCCGGGCTCGACCTTGGCCGTGTCGGGCTTGGTCTCGGCCTTCGGCTCGCTCTTCTTGTCTTCAATGGCCGGCGCGGCAGCGTCGACCTTCGGGGCTTCCTCGGTCCCGGGCTTGGCGCGACGCTTAGCTTTGCGTCCCTCGGGCGCTGCCTGGCCCTCGGGCCTCGCACCTTCCTTCGATCCCTCCTCGGGTGGCCGTGCCGCGCGCTTCTGACGCGCCCCCTCGGACGCGGGAGCGGCAGCCTCGCCGTCCGGCTTGGCGGCGTCCTGGGAGCGCTGGCGGCGCCCCTGATGCTCCGGCGCGGTATTGGCTTCCTTCTCCTTGGCGCCGTCCTTTTTGTCCTTGCCGTCCTTGGCCTGGTAGCGGGTGTCGGTGGCACCGTTGGAGACGAGATAGGACGCGAGCACGCCGGCCATGTCGGAGCTGGTCGTGTAGTGCTGGCGCAGGAAGCCTGGCAGCGAGCCCGGCGCCACCGTCTTCAACAGGCCGCGCGGGCTCTTGTGGCAGGCACTGCAGGTCTGCGCGAAAAGCTGGGATGGGGCCTTGCCGGCCTCGAGGTTCGTCGCCTGCGCAAGGACGGTATCGGTCGCGCCGAAGCCGATCAGAAGCAATACCGTCGCGAGGCTGAGCGCTCGGCTCGACATTCCCATCATCTCCATTGAATTTACGCGAATGCAGCCGGCATAAGGCGCGGCGGCGGGTCACCTTTTAGCGGATTGAGCCGCGAATGGAAGCAGCCTCCACACGCAAGGATGTGATTAAGCGCTTTTGGAATATCGGCTGTGATCACAGCGCAATAGCGCTGCAGCTCGTTCGAGTGCCGGTGGCCTCGTGAGACGACGCGTCGCCTGTCGGAAGCGGCACATCGTCGCAAAGTCACGACGCCGCAGACACCCGTCATCGTGCGCGCGAAGGCGGCGCCGAACCCGGGCCTGACGCTGGTTGGTGAATGAATCCTAATGACGCAGGGTCGAGATCTGGGACGATCGGAAAGAGGCTGTTAACGCCAGCTGCGCCCTCAGCTTCGCAAGAGTCTCGGGCGAGACCGGCTCGCGCCGCACTTCGGGCCGCTCGGCGTGCTGCATGGCCGCGATGAGGCCCGACAGCCAAAGCCGGCTGGCCGCCTCGCTTCGCCAATTCTGCTGCCGTTCTGGCCGCATCGCTCGCCTCGTTCCCTGGTGGCGGGAGACAACCCCCCGCCCGCCTTCCTGTTCCGGGTCGTACCCCGAAAGAATCCGGGGAGATGTGATCTGTTTCACATAAGTCTCGTCGGGCCCGGCTTAGACCGTCGCCATGAGCAAGCGGACCCAAACCTCATTCGACGTGCAGGACGACCTCCGCACCGATTACGCCCTGATCGCCACCGGCGTCGGAGCGGCCTTGGTTGCGCTGGTCTACCTCCTGCTGGTCTGAATCCGAGCCCAAGGCTCCCGGCGTGCGTCATTTCGCGCGCTTTTTGATACGTCTGCGCGCCAATCCATTAGGTTCATGTCACCCGGAGTTTTCCGTGGCGCGGTCACGGCCGCTTCCGGGACGGACGAGTTCCGCAAAAACCGTCAAGCGCGGCGCGTGCCGCGGCTGCCAATCATCCACCATTTTAACTGAGCGGTTGATAGCGATCAGCTTTTGCTTCCGCTTTGGCCTGAGGCGGCGCTTTATCCCGGCCCCGTATCCGCCCCAGAAAATTGCTAACGCTCGACCATGGCCCTGACTGATTCGAACGTCCTCAAACTCGCGCCCGAGCCCGGAACTCCGGCGTATCGGAGCGCGCCGCATAATATCGAGGCGGAACAGAGCCTTCTCGGCGCGATCCTGGTCAACAACGACGCCTTCTACCGCGTCTCCGACTTCCTCGAGCCGAAGCATTATTTCGAGCCGCTGCATCAGACCATCTACGAGACGGCCAGCAGCCTGATCCGGATGGGCAAGATCGCCACGCCCGTCACGCTGAAGACGTTCCTCCCGGCCGACACCGATGTCGGCGGCATGACCATCGGGCAATATCTGGCGCGGCTCGCGGCGGAAGCGACCACCATCATCAACGCCCAGGACTACGGCCGCACCATCTATGATCTGGCGCTGCGACGCGACCTGATCGGCATCGGCGAAGACATGGTCAATGTCGCCTATGACGCGCCGGTCGACTTCGCACCGCGGGCGCAGATCGAGGACGCCGAGCGCCGCCTGTACGAACTCGCCGAATCCGGCCGTTATGACGGCGGCTTCCAGAAATTCTCGCAGGCGTTGGCGGTCGCGGTCGATCTCGCGGCCAAAGCGTTCCAGCGCGATGGAAAGCTGTCCGGCATCTCGACCGGCATGCGCGACCTCGACACCAAGATGGGCGGCCTCCAGCACTCCGACCTCATCATTGTGGCCGGACGCCCGGGCATGGGCAAGACTTCGCTGGCGACCAACGTCGCCTACAACGTCGCCAAGGCCTATGTCGGCGAGGTCCAGGCTGACGGCACCATGAAGGCCGCCAATGGCGGCGTGATCGGCTTCTTCTCCTGCGAAATGTCGGCCGACCAGCTCGCCACGCGTATCGTCGCCGAGCGCACCGGCATTCCCTCCTCCCACATCCGCCGCGGCGGCATCTCGGAAGCCGATTTCGACAAGATCCGGGAAGTCTCGATCGAGCTGCAGTCGCTGCCGTTCTATGTCGACGCGACCGGCGGCCTGTCGATCGCGCAGCTGATGGCACGCGCGCGCCGGCTGAAGCGGCAGAAGGGCCTCGATCTCCTCGTGATCGACTACATCCAGTTGCTCTCCGGATCCGGCAAGCGGAGTGACAACCGAGTACAGGAAATCACGGAAATCACGACCAGCCTGAAGGCGCTGGCCAAGGAGCTCAACGTTCCCGTGATCGCGCTGTCCCAGCTCTCACGCCAGGTCGAATCCCGCGACGACAAACGGCCGCAGCTCTCCGACTTGCGTGAATCCGGATCAATCGAGCAGGACGCCGACGTCGTCCTGTTCGTTTACCGCGAGGAATATTACCTCGCCATGAAGGAGCCCCGCCCAGGCACGCCTGAACACGAGAAGTGGCAGCTTGACATGAGTCTTGCGCACGGAAAGGCCGAGGTCATCATCGGCAAGCAGCGCCACGGCCCGACAGGCACCGTCGATTTGGCGTTCGAAGCCTCGGTCACGCGGTTCGGCGACCTCGCGCCTGACAGTCAGTTGCCGGTTCGCAGCGGCAACGACTACTGAGTTCCTTGAACCAGACCGGCCTCTTGCGTAAAACGGCGCCATGGCAATGGCGTCCGACCCGAAAATGATTCCGCAAGCTGGCCTCCTCTCCGCGGCGGCCAATCAGGCTGCCGCGCTCGCAGCCTATGGCGGCGTGCTCACCGTCGATCTCGACGCCATCATCGCCAATTGGCGCAAGCTCGAGAAGACGGCCGTGCCGGCCGAATGCTCGGCCGTGATCAAGGCCGATGCCTATGGCTGCGGCGCCGCGCAGGTCTCGCGGGCCCTGAGCAAGGCCGGTTGCAAGACCTTCTTCGTCGCCACCATCGAGGAAGCGCGCACTGTGCGCGAAGCCGTGCCGGAAGCCGCGATCTACGTGCTGGGCGGCTATTTCCAGAACACCGGCGAGCACTACGCCAGGATCAATTGCCGGCCGGTGATCGGCGACCTCAACGAACTCGCCGAATGGGACGTGTTCTGCCGCCGCACCGGCTGGACCGGGGGCGCCGCTGTTCACATCGACACCGGCATGAACCGGCTCGGCCTGACGCTCGCGGACGCGCAGGCCATCATCCCCCGCATCAATGCCGGCGATCACGGCATCACGCTGGTGATGAGCCATCTGGTCTCGGCCGAGCAGCTCAACAGTCCCGTGAATGCAAAACAGCTGGCAACCTTCCGCGGTATCGCCAGCGAATTTTCCGGCGTGCCGGCTGCGCTTGCCAACTCCTCCGGAATCTTCCTCGGCGCGCCCTTCCAGTTCGACCTGGTGCGGCCGGGCGCAGCGCTCTACGGCGTCAACCCGACGCCTGAGGCCGACAACCCGATGCAGCCGGTGGTCGACCTCAAGGCGCGCATCGTGCAAACCCGCAATGTCGAGCGCGGCGAGAGCGTCGGCTATGGCGGCACCTGGACCGCGCGGCGGCCGACAAAACTCGCGATCATCGCGGTCGGCTATGCCGACGGCTATTTCCGCGCCGCCAGCTCCAATGACGGCACCCGCGGCGCCGAGGTCGTTGTCGCCGGCAAGCGCTGCCCGGTCGCGGGCCGCGTTTCGATGGACCTGATCGCGATCGACATCACCGATTTGGCCCCGAATGCGGCGCGGCGCGGCCACATGGTGACGCTGCTCGGCGAGGGCATCACCGTCGACGAGCTCGCGCATCATTTCGGCACCATTGGCTACGAGGTGCTGACCAGCCTCGGCCACCGCTACGCCCGCGTCTACAAGGGCGGCAATGAGGTGGAGCCGCTGGTCAAGCCGGAGCCCGCGCCGACGGCCGAGCAGTCGCCCTCCCCGCCGCCGATCGAGCAGCCCGCGAGCCCGCCGCCGCTGCCGAGTTAGGGACGCGCCCCTTCTTCGGGCGCGGCGCAGCGCTCCTTCAGCAATGCGCTGCAGAGCCGGGGCCATCTCCCCGCACCGTACTGTGTCGCTTTCTGGGTCCCGGCTCTGCGGAGCAGCGTCACACGCTGCGCCGCGTCCGGGACACGAGACTTACTTCTTCCGGCTGTCGAGCGCCGTCTTGCAGGACGCGCTGAGCTGATCGCGCTTGGCGTTGAGGCAGGCGATGATCTTGCCACCACCGGGCGCGATGCCGGCGCAGAATTTGTCATAGTCCGCCTTGCACGCGCCGCGTGGATCGGACGATTGTGCCGACGAGACACCGGAGAACGCGACGACGAATGCGACGATGGCGAGGCTCAGACTGGACTTCAACATGGATTTGGATCTCCGGTGGCGGCGCAAACGACCGCGGCCGCAATCTCTACATGAAGATTGCGGCACTCAACGTCAACCGAATCTGTCCGACGACCGCGCGGCGAAGCCTGATGTCGCTAGGGGCGATGACGCTTCGTCGATCTCATCGCGCTCGATTATCCGCACACCTTGTTATCGATAACCCACGCATCCATGCTCTCTTTGCACGCGTTGCCGATATGGCTCCTGTACCTGTTCAGGCAAGCAACAATGCGCCCGCCCCCCGGCACGACACTGGGGCAGTATTTGAAATATTCCACCCTACAGGCGATTTCCATTTTCTCGGCAGCAAGAGCCACTCCGGAAAATGCGGTTGCGGCCACGACTACGGCAAGGCAAAGCTTGGTCATCGTCAAACCTCCATCGTGTCGATCGGCAATTTTGGGTTGTAAGCATACATCGTGGAACGCCGATGACAACGGTTGCGAGTCATTTCTGAAGATTTCCAGTCGTTGGGCCCATGAGGATCGCGACGTTCAACATCAACAATGTCAACCGCCGCCTGCCCAACCTGTTGCGTTGGCTGAGCGCGGCGAAGCCTGATGTCGTCGCGCTCCAGGAACTGAAGGCAGCCGACGGCGAATTTCCGGCGGCAGCCATCGAAAGGGCCGGCTACGGCGCGGTGTGGTGTGGACAGAAGACGTGGAACGGCGTCGCCATCCTCGCCCGCAATGCCGAGCCCATTCTCACGCGCGATCGCTTGCCGGGAAAGCCTGATGATCGCGAAGCCCGCTACATCGAGGCCGCCGTGCGCGGAATCATCGTCACCAGCATTTACCTGCCGAACGGCAATCCGCAGCCGGGACCGAAATTCGACTACAAGCTCGACTGGTTCGCGCGGCTCAAGCGCCACGCCAAGACCTTCATCAAGCAGGATCTGCCCGTGGTGCTCGCCGGCGACTACAACGTCGCGCCTGATGAGATCGACATCTATCCGACGCGGTCATGGGACAAGGATGCCTTGATTCAGCCGAAGAGCCGCGCTGCATTTGCCTCGCTCATTGAACAGGGTTGGTGTGATGCGATCCGCGAACTGAATCCGGACAAGCGCATCTACACGTTCTGGGACTACAAGCGAAACCGCTGGCCGCGCGATGCCGGCCTGCGGCTCGATCATCTCCTGCTCAGCCCTGCCCTCGTCTCGCGGCTGGCCAGGGCAGGTGTCGACAAGAAGGTGCGCGGCGAAGATGGTGCGAGCGATCACGCGCCGGCGTGGGTGGTGCTGAAGGAGCGTTGACGGTGCCGTAGGGTGGGCAAAGGCGCTCTCGCGCCGTGCCCACCATCTTCTATCGCGAGTAAGGTGGCGGGCACGCTTCCGCCTTCGCTCTTCGAGCTACGGTGGACAAGTCGCTTTGCCCACCCTACGAGATCACCCGAGATCACCGCCCGTAATAGTCTTGCACCGTATCCCACGCCGCCTTTTGCAGCAGTTGGGTGGTCTCCGCATCCAAGCCTATCGTATAGGAGTTGCCGACCGGCGAGCGCCCGGTCAGCGCGGCGAGGGTCACGCAGGTTGCGAGGTACGTGCCCGCCGGACTCGGGTGCCGCTTGTCCGGCGCATAGAGATTGAGTTCCGGCTGGAGCTTGCGCACGCGCGCGAAGGCGAGGCCTGCGGGGATCACGAGCGCATCGTTGGCATTGCCCGCGGTCGTATAGGCCTCGGCCAGAGCCTCGGTCATCTCCGGCTTGTCGGCATAGGCCCAGGACATAAAGAACACCGGCCGCATGCCGTGGGCACGGACGATCTCGCTGTCCTTCTTGGCGAAGGTCGCGAACGCGTCCTTCAATTGCGGATGGATCGGGCACTGGCTGCAATCCATCATGACGACGGCATCGAACTGCCTGCCCGGCTTGTTGAAGACGACGTTGTTCTGGTCGTCGAAGGAATAGGCGCCGATGCCGCCCGGCCGCAGCAGGTTGTCCATGTCGTGCCAATCGAGGCCGGAGCCGCCGATCGTGGCCATGGTGTTGCGGTACGCCGCCTTGTTGTCAGCATCAGCCGCGCGCTCCATGAAGGAGAGATGCCCGGGCATGCCGTTGTTGTAGTAGAAGAAGCTGTTGCCGACGAACAGCGCGGCCTTGAGGAAGTCAGGTCCCGATGTCGTGACCTTCGGTTTGGTCTGCGCCTGCGCGTTGAAGCCGGCTGCAACGGCCAGACACATTGCGAGCATCACTCGCGCAAAAAGACGCATCGTGGCTTCCCCCCTTTTTCTCTGGGGCCGGACCAAATCAGCTTTTCAAAATCGCCTCAAGGTCACAAACGCGCAGCGGACATGCGCGCGCCCTGCATGCTCACCACAAATTCCTGCCGTCGATCATATTCACCGGCACGGCATCGAGATCGAAATCGTCGAACAGCCGCGCGTTCACGGCAACCTTGGGATTGTCGAAATCGGCCTTGCCGGTCGACCAGTCCGGCGACTCCGAATAGGTACCGCAGCCGCAGCTCGCGCAGAAATGATGTTTGACCGTGCGGCTGCCCCAGAGATAGGTCGCGACATTTTCCGGCGGCGACAGCAGGCGAAATTGCGCCGGCGTGTAATAGGCCCACAACGCGCCCCGCTTGGCGCAGAGTGAGCAGGTGCAGCGCGTCACGCTCGCCGGCACCTCCGTCACCTCGAACACCGTCTCACCGCAATGACAGCTTGCCTCGATCGGCATGGACCCGCTCTCCGTTTTGTCAGGAGATGGTCGTAGCCTGCCCCTGCTGCCAACATGCTGTCAGCAGCGCAACTCGGTCATGGAGCCTCGTTCGCGGACAGCCGCCTGGCGTTCGCGGCCACGTGCTCGCGATAGCGCTGGACGATGGCGGCCGGCGTTGCTCCCGCAAGCAGGCTCGCGGCCGCCTCGAAAGCCGCAGCGATCTTCTCGCTGACCATCAGCGCGGCCTCCTGCCGGGCGCCCTCGTCGCCGTGGCTGAGCTTCTCGCAGCGCAGCCGCACCACCTCGCTCGCTTCGACCGCGAGCATCGCGCTCGCATACCAGGGAAAGCCGTTGTCGGATCCGCTGAGCGCCGCATGACGGTCGAGGGCGGAGAAAGAACGATGATCGGGCATCGCGGACCTCAAGTTCTTTGAGTGAGCGCTCCGATCAATACGCCTCAAATTTGAAGGATCCGGCCGGGGAACCGATCGGATTGGCCGCGCCTGCGACACCCGCAATTAACCAAGGCTCTTGACGCCGACGCTCTGGTTAGCCTACTGGTCTGACCAAGATCAGACCAAAAAGAGACCGGGATGGAAGTGAAGCGGGCCGCTGAGGGCGAAAAAGGGTTCGAGAAGGTGTTCGCCTTCCTGCGCGAACGCCTGCTTGCGGGCTCGCTCAAGCCCGGCGACCGCCTGATTTCCGAGCGCGAGCTGGCGACCCTCCTCGGCGTCAGCCGGCCGATCGTCCGCGAAGCGCTGCGCGCCCTCACCGTGCTCGGCATCGTCGAGATCCGCGACCGCATCGGCACTGTGGTGACACAGCCGGACGTCTCAGTGCTGAACGACTTCTTCACCTTCGCGCTCGCCCAGCAGGCCGACATGCTCGATGACGTCATGCAGGCGCGCGTCGCGATCGAGTGTCAGGCGATCCGGCTCGCCTGCGAGCGCGCCAACATCGCCGATTTCGAACGCCTGCAGCGTGCGCTCGCGAAGATCGGAGAGACGATCGACGAGGCGGATGCCGGCGGCATGGCCGACTTCGAATTCCATCGCGCCATCGTCGTGGCATCGCATTCGGAAACGCTGACGGTCCTGCACGGTTCGCTGGCGGGACTGCTGACGCATTCGCATCGCAGCCGCCGCGAGCTGGTGCAGGCCTTCCCGTCGATGAAGACGTACCTGATCGACGACCACCGGCGCATCTTCGACGCGATCATCGCGCGCGACCCCGAGCGAGCAGATGCGACGCTGCGCAAGCATTTTGCCATCGGCGACGAATACCGCAGGCGCGCCGTCGTCGGCGACATCGACAAGACCAGCGCCTCAGGCTGATCGCGGCAGGCCAACAAGCAAGAAACCAATCAACCAAGAAACGGACGACTGACATGGGACGGAACGACAAGGGCAATGTCGGCTTCATCGGCATCGGCACGATGGGCCGCGAGATGGTGCGCCACCTCCTGGTGGCCGGGCATGCGGTTCGTGTCTTCGATCTCAACGAAGCAGCCTTGGCCGACAGCGTCAAGGAAGGCGCGGCCGGCGCCAACAGCCCCGCCGACGCCGCGCAAGGCGCTGACATCGTCATCACCATGTTGCCCGACACGCCTCATGTCGAGGCGACCGTTTACGGCGAACATGGTCTCCTGAAGTCTCCCCCGCCCGGCAAGCTGATCGTCGACATGAGCACGATCTCGCCGGTCGCCGTCCGCCGCATCCATGCCGACCTGCAAAAGGCCGGCGTCAGCTTCATCGACGCACCGGTCTCGGGTGGGCCGGTGGGCGCCAAGAACGCCGCGCTCTCGATCATGGCCGGCGGTGATGCGGCCGCTTTCGCCCAGGCCGAACCGTTCTTCCGCGCGATGGGCACGACCATCACGCATGTCGGCGCGGCCGGCGCCGGTCAGACCGTGAAACTCTGCAATCAGTTGATCTGTGGCATCAACATCCAGGCGATCTGCGAGGCACTGGCGCTCGGGCGCGCTTCCGGCATCGATCTCAATCTGCTGCGTCGCGTTCTGCTCGGCGGCTCCGCCGCGTCCTGGATGCTTGACAAGCTCGGCCCCGCAATGATCGCGGGCGACGTCTCCGCCGGCTTCCGGATCGATCTCCAACTCAAGGATCTCCGCCTGGTGCAGGAGCACGCACAGGCGCTGAGCGTGCCGCTGCCCGGCACCGCGTTCGTCACCAGCCAATATGTCGATGCGCGCGCCCATGGCGAAGGCAGCAACGGCAATCAGGCGCTGTTCCGCGTCTATGACCGCATGACCAACCAGACCACCGGCTGAACCTGACGGCGATGAGCCTCCAACTCGACTTTCCCGCAGTGCTGGGGCGTTGGCCGAATTTTCTGGCCGGCGCGGCGCTGACGCTGGAGTTGGCGACTTTCGCGACGGTGCTCGGCGCCCTGTTCGGCACGCTCGCAGCCGTCGGCCGCGGCTCACGAAGCCCGCTGATCGCAGGCGCCTGCAAAGTCTATGTCGAGACGATCCGCAACACCCCGCTGCTGGTCCAGATCTTCCTGGTCTATTTCGGCCTTGCCAGCCTCGGGCTGAAATTCTCGGCGTTCACGGTGGCGGTGGCCGCGTTGACGATCAATGTCGGCGCCTACACCGCCGAGATCATGCGCGCCGGCTTCGAGGCGATCCCGCGCGGACAGATCGAGGCCGCCGAAGGGCTGGCGCTGTCGCGCCTCCAGATCTACTGGCACATCATCCTGCTGCCGGCGGTCGAGAAGGTCTATCCGGCGCTGACCAGCCAGTTCGTGCTGCTGATGCTGGCCTCCTCGGTCTGCTCGCAGATCTCGGCGGAAGAACTCACCGCCGTCGCCAACTACATCCAGTCGGACACCTACCGGGCGTTCGAGACCTACATCATCGTCGCCGTGCTCTACGTCATCCTGTCGCTGGTGATGCGCGCGGGCTTCTGGGGCCTCGGCCTCGTGCTGTTTCCGCGCCGGCGCCGGCTCGGCACACCATTGTGAGATGACCTTGGGCGGACATCTCAACATCAATCATCTGATGTTCCTCGGCCAGGGCGCGCTGTGGACGATTGGCCTGTCCGTGATCGCGCTGATCGGCGGCGGCATCGTCGGCTTCGTGATCGCGCTGGCGCGCATCTCGCCGCTCAAATCGGTGCGGATCGCCAGCGGCGTCTACGTCCAGCTGATCCAGGGCACGCCGCTGCTCGTCATCCTGTTCCTCGGCTATTTCGGCCTCGCCGCGATCGGCCTCAAGGTCTCGCCGTTAGCTGCCGCCGGCGCCTCGCTCACGCTCTATGTCTCGGCCTATCTCGGCGAGATCTGGCGCGGCTGCATCCAGTCGGTGCCGAAGCCGCAATGGGAGGCCGCCGAAGGCCTCGCGCTGAGCCGGACCCAGCGCATGATGAAGGTGATCCTGCCGCAGGCGATCCGCATCGCGACGCCGCCGACCGTCGGCTTCATGGTGCAGATCATCAAGAATACCTCGCTCGCCTCGGTCGTCGGCTTCGTCGAGCTGATGCGGTCGGGCCAGATCGTCAACAACTCGCTGTTCGAGCCGTTCGCCATCTACGCGATCATCGCCGTCGTCTATTTCACCATGTGCTATCCCCTGTCCCTGTTCAGCCAGAAGCTGGAACGGCGGATGGGGCGTGGCAGGTCCAACCTCGCACCAGCCTGACATGCAGCAAAACCCCTCCTCCTCCTCCGAACCGATCGTGTCGCTCCGCGACGTGCAGAAGAGCTTTGGCCCGCTGCGGGTGCTCGATGGCGTCTCCTTTGCCGTCGAACGCGGCGAGGTGCTGGCACTGATCGGCCGCTCCGGCTCCGGCAAGAGCACGGCGCTGCGCTGCATCGACCGCTTCGAGAAGGTCGACGGGGGCGAGATCGTCGTGTGCGGGCATCGCGTCGACCGCCCTGATGTCGATCTGCGCGCGCTGCGCCAGGACGTCGGCATCGTGTTCCAGAGCTACAATCTGTTTCCACATCTCACGATCGAACAGAACATCACGCTCGCCCCCTGCGCCGTGAAGGGCATGGCCGCCTCGCAAGCCAGGGACCTCGCCCGAAAAGTGCTCGCGCAGGTCGGGCTCGAGGAGAAGCTGCACGCCTATCCCGAGCAGCTCTCGGGCGGCCAGCAGCAGCGCGCGGCGATCGCCCGCTCGCTCGCGATGCAGCCGAAAGTGATGCTGTTCGACGAGGTCACCTCCGCGCTCGATCCCGAGCTTACTGGCGAGGTGCTGAAGGTAATCGAGCAATTGGCGGCGGACGGCATGACCATGGTGATGGTCACCCATGAGATGGGTTTTGCCAAAGGCATCGCCGACCGAATCGTCTTCATGCATCGGGGCAAGGTCCACGAGACCGGCCCCGCCTCGATCCTGACGTCGCCGGCGACGCCCGAACTCACGCAATTCGTGGGCACTGGAAACTTAAAATCATAACAGGAGAGGAGAACCAAGGATGACAAACAAGACACTGCTGGGGACCGCCACCGCGCTGTTCGGCCTCGTCATGATATCAGCCACGCCGGCGTCGGCCGACCTGCTCGACGACATCACGCAGGCCAAGAAAATCCGCATCTCGACGGACGTCGCCATTCCGCCCTCGGGTATGATGGACAGCAGCATGAAGCCGACCGGCTCCGACGTCGAAGTGGCGCAACTGCTCGCCAAGGATTGGGGGCTCGAGCTCGAATTCATCCAGACCACCGGCGCGACACGCATCCCCAACGTCCTGACCGGCAAGGCCGACATCATCATCTCGACCCTGTCGGTGACGCCCGATCGCGCCAAGGTCATCGACTTCACCAAGCGCTATGCGACGCTGCAATCCGACGTCGGTTGCCTGAAATCCTCGACCGTCAAGGACTGGCCCGACCTGAAGGACAAGTCGATCGGCGTCTCCCGCGGCACCACGCAGGACACCACCCTGTCCAACATGAAGGACAAGGACCTCAAGATCTCGCGCTACGACGACGACGCCACGATGGTGACGGCGGCCGTCTCCGGCCAGGTCGACTGCGTCGCCTCGTCGGCGACGATCATCAACCAGATCGGGGTGAAGAACCCGTCGCGTGTGTTCGAATCCCGGATCCCGCTGGCGACCTTCGACCTCGCGATCGGCCTGAAGAAGGGCGAGCAGCGCCTGATGGACAAGCTCAACGCCTGGATCACCGAGAACGTCAAGAACGGCAAGCTCAACGCGATCTACAAGAAATTCCACGGGGTCGAACTGCCCCCCGACATGCGCAGCTGAAGCCAGGGAAAATCGTGACAGCCGCGAAGCGGCTGTCACGGCCAATGTAAAATCAAGAAGGACATCACATGCGTCTCGTCATCGGATCCGACCACGCCGGCTGGCCGCTCAAGCAGACCGTTATCGACCATATCCGCAGCCTCGGCCACGACGTCGTCGATGTCGGCTCCCATGACGACAAGCCGGTGGATTTCCCCGACATCGCGCGGGCCGTGGCTCAGAAGGTGACGTCAGGCGAAGCCGCACGCGGCATCATGGTTTGCGGCACCGGCGTCGGCGCCTCGATCGCGGCCAACAAGATGAAGGGCATCCGCGCCGCGGTTTGCCACGACGTTCATTCCGCCCATCAGAGCGTCGAGCATGATGACGTCAACGTCATGTGCATCGGCGCGCAGATCGTCGGCGCCTGGCTCGCCGTGGATCTGGTCTCGTCCTATCTCTCCGCCGAATTCTCGACGGACGAGGATTTTCGCCGCCGCGTCGAGAAGCTGCGCATCATGGACGAGCAAGGCTGACGGCCGGCCCGGACCGCATGCGCTGAGCGATCGGTTCCCTCGCCTGGAATGGATCGCCCACATCGCCGGCCACGGCTAAACTCTCCCGATTCGTGGAGAGCACCTTGGCCTTTCTCTTCGTCCTCATCGTCGGCCTGATCGCCGGCACCGTCTCAGGCATCGTCGGCACGGGGTCGTCGATCATGCTGATGCCGGTGCTGGTCTATGCCTATGGGCCGAAGGAAGCCGTGCCGATCATGGCGGTCGCCTCCGTGATGGCGAATTTCTCCCGGATCCTGGCCTGGTGGCGCGAGGTCGACTGGCGGGCCTGCGCGGCCTATTCGGTGACGGGCATTCCGGCCGCCGTGCTGGGCGCGCGCACGCTGCTCGCGCTCCCCTCGCACGCCGTCGATCTCGCCATCGGCGTCTTCCTGATCGCGATGGTGCCGGTGCGGCACTGGCTGGCGCGGCACGACCTCAAGGCCAATCTCTGGCACCTCGCGATCGGCGGGGCGATCATCGGCTATCTCACCGGCATCGTGGTCTCGACCGGCCCGCTCAGCGTGCCGCTGTTCCTGTTCTACGGCCTGTCCAAGGGCGCCTTCCTCGCCACCGAAGCGGCCTCCTCACTCGGCCTCTACTTCGCGAAATCCGTGACCTTCGAACGTTTCGGCGCGTTGACGCAGGATGTCTTCATCAAGGGCCTGGTCGCAGGCTCCTCGCTGATGTCGGGCGCCTTCATCGCAAAACGCTTCGTGCTGCATCTCAAGCCGGAGATGTTCCGCCTGGTGATGGACGCGATCATGATCGCTGCGGGCCTCTCCATGCTCTGGAACGCAACGCAGTCGTAATCGCGCTCAGGCGGCGAATTCGGGCGCGATCGAAGGGCTGCCGGCGAGGACGCGGCTTGTCTCAGTGGGTACCGCCTGCTTTTCGAGCCATTGCAGCACGGCGTCGAGCGGCTGCGGCCGATGGTAGTGATAACCCTGCCCGAGCATCACGCCCATCTCGCGCATGGCGTCGGCCTGCTCGGGCCGCTCGATGCCTTCCGCGACGAGCGTCAGCCCCAGCGTGCCGGCGAGCGAGGCGATGACGCCGACGATCGCCTTGTCTTCCGCGCTGTCAGGGATCTCGCTGATGAAGGCTTTGTCGATCTTGACCTTGTCGAGCGGGAACCGCCTGAGATGCGCGAGCGAGCTGTAGCCGGTGCCGAAATCGTCGAGCGCGATGGTCGCGCCCAGGCGCCGCAGGCGGTGCAGCGTCTCGGAGGCGCTGGCGATGTTGTTGATCAGCGATCCCTCGGTGATCTCGAGCTCCAGCAATGATGCCGCAACGTTGAAACGCGCGCAGGTCGCGCGCAGCTCGGCGGCGAGCGAATGGTCGGCAAGCTCGGACGGCGGCAGATTGATCGCGATCCGGATCTGCGGCCTGCCGGCGGACGTCAGTCGCTGCAGCGCGCGACAGGCATCGGTCAGCACGTAGCGCGTCAGCCGCGCATTGTTGCCGCTGCGCTCGATCAGCGGCAGGAATTCGCCGGGACCGATCAAGCCAAGTTCGGGATGGCGCCAGCGGATCAGCGCCTCGAGGCCGACAACGGCCTGGCTCTCGAGGTCGACCTGGCTTTGATACCAGACCTCGAACTGCCCCTCGGCGAAGCCTGCGGGAATGGCGAGCTCGAGATCCCGGCGGCGGCGATAGTCGCGCTGAAGCGCTTCGTCGAGCACTGCGACCGTGCCGGGCGCCTTGCTCTTGGCATGGTAGAGCGCGATGTCGGCGAGCGCCGGCAAATGCGACAGCTCGGGATCGCCGGCGCGGCGCACGGCAAGGCCGATGCTGGCGCGCGGCACGACCTGCTTGTCGTGCAGCCGGATCGGCTCGGAAATCGCATCTAACAGCTGGCGCGCGAACGCCTGGGCGGTCGCTTCATTGCTGACCTCGGGGCGGATCACGACGAATTCGTCGCCGCCGAGCCGGGCGACCCAATCCTGCGGTTCGACCGCATCACGCAGGCGCTCGGAGATGTGCACCAGGAACTTGTCGCCGGCATCATGGCCGAAGGTGTCGTTGATGCCCTTGAAGTCGTCGAGATCGATGAAGCAGAAGGCGATCAGCGAGTCCGGCGAGCCGGCATCGCCGCTCAGGGTCACCAGATGCTCGGACAGCGAGCGACGATTGGGCAGGCCCGTGAGCGGATCGTGCGCGGCCATGTGCCCGAGCCGGTCGAGCGCGCCCGATGTCGTGTGCTGCATGGCGTTGAAGGCACGCGCGAGCTGGCCGAATTCGTTCGTCGATTTGATGTCGGCCGGATAGGCGCGCCCGTCCTGCTTGCTGCGCTGGATCGCCGACATGATCGCGGTGAGCGGCTTGCCGATGAAGATGTTGGCCGAGATCCGCATCGCGATCAGGGTGGCAAATGTCGCGAGCAGGCCGACCACCAGCAGCAGCATCAGCCGGCTGCCCGTGTCCGTGTAGACCGTCGCATAGGAATAGGCGATCGCGATACGACCGGCCTGCACGGCGATGTTGCCGTTGCTGTAGCGGATCGGACGCGAGACTTCCGATACCGCCTGGTCCGTCGGCCGCGCCACCACCCGCGCGATCGCGACGCCGGTGTCGTCATAAACGGCCGCCGCGGCAATGGTCTCGTCGTGCATGATCTCGTTGAGGACGCTCGTGACCTGATCGTAGCGCATCTTCCAGAGCGGCTCGGCGATCAGTTCGGCGCGGCTCTCGGCCGTGCGGGCAATGCGCGCGTCGAGCTGCCTGATCTGCGACCAGAAGCTCGATGCCTCGACGCCGGCAGAGGCGAGCAGTTGCACCACCAGCAGCACCGGCACGGTGGCCCAGATCATCGCACGGACCACCGAGCGCGAGCGCGACGGCGCCGTCTGCTGCTGCTTGCGATCCGGGTCGGTCATGTCGTTACCGTTTCGCATCAGTCAGCAGCGCCTTCCGGAAGCGTCAGCGAAGAGATGAGCGCATCGATGCAGAAATCGTACTGGCCGCAGCGCCCCGCCCTCGCCCTGAAGCGCGAGAAATCGATCCGATCGAAGGCGCGCGTCTTGATGAGGTCTCCGACCGAAGCGAGATTGTCGCGCGTGATCGCGGACGTCCTGGCCTCGACGCGGGGCGATGCGGTCGCGAAATCGCAGCCGTCGGCGTAGTCGCGCAGGAGGACGATCGACCAGCCGCCGAGCAGAAAATGTCCGCCATCGGTCATGAGCAGACGGCCCGCCTTGATCTCGCGCAGCGCGTCCTCCGACCAGTTGAGGCCGACCAGCTGGATGTTTCGGCCGGGCGTGAGGCCGGCCGCGACCACCGCGCGAAGCGCGCCGAGCGCCATCGGATCGTTTCCGGCCCAGATGCCGGCAGGCCGGATCTCCTTGCGCGCGGCCCAGTTCAGATAATTCCTGGTGACCTGCTCTGCCTCCGACTGGGTCCAGTTGGCGAACAGCATCCGGTCCACCACCACGTCGGGCGCGGCGTCCACCGCGAGCTTGAGACCGGCGTTACGGGCGATCGAGGCCGGCGTGATCTCGTCGCCGCCGATGCCGAGAATGTGGATCTTGCCGTCCGGGCTCTGCCATTTCTCGCCGCGCGCCACGTTGATCAAGGCATTGGCCATCCTCGCACCCGCGGTCTGGAGATCCGTCGTGATGTCGCCGAGCCAGGTCTTGAGCTTTTGCCGGGGCGGTCCGAGGCGCGCGGCGTCGTCGCCGATCAGCGTGTTCGAGAGCAGCAGCGTCTTGACCCCGGCGGCCTCGGCCGCCTCCAGGATGGGAACGGCGGCGGATTCCTCGTTCGACAGGATGAGGAAGTCCGGCTTGTCGGCGCGTGCCACCACGCCGAAGCCAAGCTCCTGCATGGTGCGGTAATTCCGCTCGCTGGTCAGCACCTCGACATGCGCGTCGAGCTTGCGGCCCGCGGCCTGCATGGTCTGCGCGACCATGTCCCAGTAGACCTCGCCGGTCTTGCCGGGGTTGACGAAAACGATGTTGAGACGCCCGGCGTCGGCCGCAACGGCGCCGCCTACCGGCAGAAGAAGGCCGCAGGCCATGCCCACGGCGAGCATTATCCGCAAGACTACCGTCATTCGTTTCGCCATCCCGTATCGGTTTCGAAACTGGACCCGCGTCCGCTAACATTTGGCAAAGTCCGGAACGGCGCGGCGGCGTAGAGCTAACAAAGGGTGTATCGGCTGCGGTGAATTGGGCTAATGGGGGTGCCGGCGATCGCCGTCTCGCCCGTCATTCCGTGCTATCAGCAAACCTGAAAACCCCGACTCGCTGTCCCCATGGCCAAGAACACGCTTTCCTTCGTCTGCCAGAACTGCGGCGCGGCCTATAACCGCTGGCAGGGCAAGTGCGAGTCTTGCGGCGAGTGGAACACGCTTGCCGAGGAGGACACGACCGGCAGCGTGCCGGTCTCGATCCGCTCCAAGCGCAAGGGACGGACGTTTGCGCTGGAGAGCCTGTCGGGGAAGACCCAGGACGCTCCTCGCCTGTCCTCGGGCATGACCGAGCTCGACCGCGTCACCGGTGGCGGCTTCGTCCGCGGCTCGGTGCTGCTGGTCGGCGGCGATCCCGGCATCGGCAAGTCGACGCTGCTGACGCAGGCCACCAGCTTGATGGCGCGCGCCGGCCACCGCATCGTCTACATCTCCGGTGAAGAGGCGGTCGCCCAGGTGCGGCTGCGCGCCGAGCGGCTCGGCCTGTCGGACGCGCCGGTGCAGCTCGCGGCCGAGACCTCTGTCGAGGATATCGTCTCGACGCTGTCGGAAGGCGCGGTGCCGCGGCTGATCGTGATCGATTCGATCCAGACCATGTGGACCGACACGGTGGAATCCGCGCCCGGCACGGTCACTCAGGTGCGCGCCTCGGCGCAGGCGCTGATCCGCTTCGCCAAGAAGACCGGTGCGGCCATCATCCTGGTCGGCCATGTCACCAAGGACGGCCAGATCGCCGGCCCCCGCGTGGTCGAGCACATGGTCGATGCGGTGCTGTCCTTCGAGGGCGAAGGCTCGCAGCAATTCCGCATCCTGCGCGCCGTGAAAAACCGATTCGGCCCGACCGACGAGATCGGCGTGTTCGAGATGACCGGCCTTGGCCTGCGCGAGGTCACCAATCCGTCCGAGCTGTTCCTGTCCGAGCGCGATCTGGGCACGCCGGGCACCGCAGTCTTTGCGGGCATCGAGGGCACAAGGCCCGTTCTGGTCGAATTGCAGGCCTTGGTGGCCCCCACCTCGCTCGGCACCCCGCGCCGGGCCGTGGTCGGCTGGGATCAGAGCAGGCTCTCCATGGTGCTGGCGGTGCTGGAGGCCCATTGCGGGGTCAAGCTGTCCGGCCACGACGTCTATCTGAACGTCGCGGGCGGCCTGCGCATCCACGAGCCGGCGGCCGATATGGCCGCCGCGGCCGCACTGGTTTCATCCCTGGTTAATGCGCAGTTACCTACCGATGCTGTCTATTTCGGCGAGATTTCGCTCTCCGGCGTCATCCGCCCGGTGGCGCAGACCCCGGCCCGGCTCAAGGAAGCGGTCAAGCTCGGCTTCAAGCGCGCCGTGCTGCCCGAATCGGCCCGGGGCGGCGATGCTGGCGGCGACGCCGCACTGTCCCTGAACGCAATCAACAGCCTGACGACACTGGTGGCCGAGATCGCGGCCCGGGGCTCCCGCCGCGGCGACTCGAGCCCGCCGGCGGAGAAAAATGCCACTTCGGCAAGATTCCGCCGTGGAGAGGGTTAGGTGGAGGTGACGTCCTCCGCCCCCACCGCTATACAGCCGTCACAAAAGCAGCATGGGATTGCGTGGTTGCGGCCTTGCCGGGAACGCCGTCTGGCCCTCACTTAGGGCCACGGCCAAGCACCGATTCGCTGAGCACCTTTGAAGTACGAGCGGACCCGACCAGCCGATGCCAGTAACACTCCTCGACCTGATCCTGCTCGGTGTGATGCTGATCTCGGGCCTGCTCGCCATGGTCCGCGGCTTCATGCGCGAAATCCTGTCGATCGCGGCCTGGGGCGCAGCGGCGATCGTGACGCTGTACTCGTTCTCGAAGCTGCTGCCGACCGCAAAGACCTATTTCAACAACGACACGGTGGCGAGCGTCGTCGTGGTCGCCGGTGTGTTCGTCGGCACCCTGGTCGTGGTTTCCGTGATCACGGTCCGGATCTCCGACATGATCCTGGATTCGCGCATCGGCGCGCTGGACCGCACCCTGGGCTTCCTGTTTGGCCTCGCTCGCGGGCTTTTGATCGTCGTGGTCGCGTTCCTGTTCTTCACCTGGCTGGTGCCGGACAAGCAGCGCCCGGACTGGGTCACGGGGGCCAAATCTCGCGTGGTGCTCCAGGGAACCGGGGATTGGCTGATGGCCCTCTTGCCTGACGACCCCGAGAACACCATCTTGAAGAGATTCAAGAAAAACAAACCAGATGATGATCAAGCTGATTCCGAACAGCAGCCTTCGGGCACTGGCGACGGATACAGCAAACCGGCTCGTGACAGCCTCAAGAAGCTGATCGAGAAACCTGCGGCGCGTTGATTAGGCCCTAAAAGAGAGGCGCGGACGAGATGCGACACCCTGACCAGGACGCCCAACTTGATCTCGGCCCAGCCGCGCTAGAGCTTCAGGACGACCTGGAGGGCGATACGCTCCGCGAGGAATGCGGCGTCTTCGGCATCTATGGCCACCCTGACGCCGCCGCCATCACCGCGCTCGGCCTCCACGCCCTCCAACATCGCGGCCAGGAGGCCGCCGGCATCGTCTCCTACGACGGCAGCCGCTTTCACTCGGAACGCCGCCTCGGCCTCGTCGGCGACAGCTTCTCCCGCCGCGAGGTGATCGACCGCCTGCCCGGCAATATGGCCGTCGGCCATGTCCGCTACTCCACCACCGGCGCCACCATCCTGCGCAACGTGCAGCCGCTGTTCGCCGAGCTCAATGCCGGCGGCCTTGCGGTCGCCCACAACGGCAACCTCACCAACGGCCTGACGCTGCGCCGCGAGCTCGTGAAGAACGGCGCGATGATGCAGTCGACCACCGACACCGAGGTGATCCTGCATCTCGTCGCGCGCTCCAGGCGCAGCCGCTTCATCGAGCGCTACATCGACGCCTTGCGCGAGATCGAGGGCGCCTATGCGCTGGTTTCGCTGACCAACAAGAAGCTGGTCGGCGCGCGTGATCCACGCGGCATCCGCCCGCTGGTGCTCGGCGAGCTCGACGGTTGTCCGATCCTGACCTCGGAGACTTGCGCGCTCGACATCATCGGCGCGCGCTTCATTCGCGACATCGAGCCCGGCGAAGTCATCGTGTTCGACGAGAACGGCCAGGACATCCACAAGCCGTTCCCGCCGATGGCGCCGCGCCCCTGCATCTTCGAATACATTTATTTCTCCCGCCCGGACTCCATCGTTCACGGCCGCTCGGTCTACGAAGTGCGCAAGGCCTTTGGTGCGCAGCTCGCGCGCGAGAGCCATGTGCCGATCGACGTCGTCGTGCCGGTGCCGGATTCCGGCGTCCCCGCCGCGGTCGGCTACAGCCAGCATTCCGGCGTGCCGTTCGAGCTCGGCATCATCCGCAACCACTATGTCGGCCGCACCTTCATCCAGCCGACCCAGGCGATCCGCGAGTCCGGCGTGCGCATGAAGCATTCGGCCAACCGCGCCGCGATCGAAGGCAAGCGCATCATCCTGATCGACGACTCGCTGGTGCGCGGTACCACCTCGAAGAAGATCGTGCGCATGATGCGCGATGCCGGCGCCAAGGAAGTGCATTTCCGCCTCGCCTCGCCGCCGATCCTCTATCCCGATTATTACGGCATCGACCTGCCGGATCGCGGCGGCCTCCTGGCCGCGACGCATTCGCTGGAGGAGATGCGCGAGATCATCGGCGCCGACTCGCTCGCCTTCCTGTCGATCGACGGCATGTATCGCGCCATGGGCGAGCCCGGCCGCGACCCCGCCAATCCGAAATTCTCGGATCATTGCTTCACCGGGGCGTATCCGACCCATCTCACCGACCAGACCCAGACCGAGCAGCAGCCGCGGCAATTGTCGTTGCTGGCGGAGGCGAGCTGACGACAGACCGCGACGATGCAGCTGGCCATCGCCATTCTCTGCGGAGGGCTTTTGGTCGGCTTCATCGTCTTCGCCTTCAGGCAGGGCATGAAGGTGCCGCCTGACAGCTCGGGGAACGGCCCGAACAATAGTACCAATATCCAGTAGGGCTGCGGCGGGAGCTCAAGGGCAGAAATTCCGGGCTTGTCCCGGCCATCCACGCCTGTAAAACCCCGCCATGACAAAACCCCTCGCCAACCGCATCGCTCTCGTCACCGGCGCCTCGCGCGGCATCGGCTTCGCCACGGCCAGGGCGCTGGCGAGGGCCGGCGCGCATATCGTTGCGACGGCGCGCACGCAGGGCGGGCTGGAAGAGCTCGATGACGAGATCCGGAAAGACGGCGGCAGCGCCACGCTGGTGCCGCTCAATCTCACCGATTCCGACGGCATCGCGCGGCTCGGGGCCGGCCTGCACGAACGCTATGGCAAGCTCGACATCCTCGTCGGCAATGCCGGCGTGCTCGGTCCCTCCTCGCCGGTCGGCCACATCGAACTGAAAGCCTTCACCGACGTGATGGCGGTCAACGTCTCCGCGAACTTCCAGCTGATCCGCTGCATGGAGCCGCTGCTGAGGCAGTCCGATGCAGGCCGGGCCGTGTTCATCACCTCGGGCGCCGCCAACAAGGCGACCGCCTATGTCAGCCCCTACGCCGCCTCCAAGGCCGCGCTGGAAACGCTGGCCCGCGCCTGGGCACAGGAAACCGCGAACACGCCGCTCCGTGTCAACCTGTTCAACCCGGGCCCGATCCGCACTCGCATGCGCGCCGCGTTGATGCCGGGCGAAGATCCGGCGACGCTGGAGACACCCGAGCAGGTGGCCGAATTCATCGTCCCGATGTGCGGGCCTGACTGGACCGAAACCGGCAAGTTCTACGACTACAAGACCCGCACACTGATGAGCTTCCGCTCGCCGGCCTGATTGACTCGTGTGCCTCCCCGCGATTGACTGCCCACGCTCAAGCGGCAACAAGCCGCAAGCCAAAAAAGGGAGGTTGCCATGGCGCCGTGGCATGATCGCGCAGGGCTTGTCTGTACAAGGCTCGGCCCTGCGCTCGTACGAGTCTCTCACACGTTCTCCATCCTGATTGCCGCCATCGCGTTCGTGCTTCCAGGCACGGCGACTGCGGGTGACGTCCCGACCTTCGCGGTCGATGCCTCCTGGCCAAAACAGCTGCCGAACAACTGGATCCTCGGCCAGGTCGGCGGCATCACCGTGGATTGGCAGGGCCATATCTGGGTGATCCATCGCCCGCGCTCGCTCACCGATGACGAGAAAGGCGCGAGCCTCAGCCCGCCGCGCTCGAAGTGCTGCGTGTCGGCGCCTCCCGTGCTCGAATTCGACACCGACGGCAATTTGCTGCGGTCGTGGGGCGGTCCAGGCGAAGGCTATGAATGGGTCGGCCGCGAGCACGGCATCGAGGTCGACGAGCGCGGCTTCGTCTGGGTCGGCGGCAACGCCGACAACGACAACGCCATTTTGAAGTTCTCGCTCGACGGCAAGTTCGTCGCCCAGATCGGCAAGATCGCGCCGAGCCTCGGCAGCAACGACACCACGCAGCTCGGCAAGCCCGCCGAAACCGCGATCGACAAGGCGGCGAACGAAATCTACGTCGCCGACGGTTATGGCAACCGCCGCGTCATCGTGTTCGATGCGACGACGCTCGCTTACAAGCGGCACTGGGGCGCCTATGGCAACAAGCCCGATGACAGCAAGCAGGCGGCGTATGATCCCAAGGCGCCCGTCTCCCAGCAATTCGGAAATCCCGTCCATTGCGTGAAGCTCGCCAATGACGGTCTCGTCTACGTCTGCGACCGCATCAACAACCGCATCCAGGTGTTCAGGAAGGACGGCACCTTCGTGAAGGAGTTCTTCTTCGAGAAGAACACCCTTGGCAACGGCGCGGTGTGGGACGTCGCGATCTGGCCCGATCCGAAGCAGACCTATTTGCTCAGCGCCGACGGCGAGAACAACGAGATCAGGGTGATCAAGCGCGACGACGGCAGCGTGGTCGGCAGCTTCGGGCACAACGGCCGCAATGCCGGGCAATTCCACTGGGTGCATGCGATGGCGGTCGACGCCAAGGGTAACGTCTATACCGCCGAGGTCGATACCGGAAAGCGCATCCAGAAATTCAGGCTGACGTCGGACGCGCTCAAATAGCGTCTCAACACACTTTGCCCAAAGGTTAACCGACGGATGACGCTACGCCGCAGCGTCATCCGGCTTTAGGCGCATTGCCGCCGGCCGTGGGACACGGTAGAGCGATCAGCCGGAACAAGGCTCCGCAAGAGAGCCGTCCGCATATTGAAAATGGAGGAGACCTTTTATGACGACGACGCTCGCGCGCCGCTATGCGGCCCTTCTGGCCTGTGCCGCCTTCGGTTTTGCAACATCCGCCTACGCGCAGGACAAGACCGTCAAGATCGGCGTCTTGAATGACATGTCGAGCCTTTATGCCGATATCGGCGGCCCGAACTCCGTGGTCGCGATCAAGATGGCCGTCGAGGATTCCGGCCTGCTCAAGAAGGGCTGGAAGATCGACGTGCTGAGCGGCGATCACCAGAACAAGCCGGACGTCGGCGTCAATATCGCTCGGCAGTGGATCGACAACGAGAAGGTCGATGCGATCGCCGATACGCCGAACTCCGGCGTCGCGCTCGCGGTCAGCAACCTCGTCAAGGAAAAGAATTCGGTGCTGCTGAATTCCGGCGCCGCCTCTGCCGACTTGACCGGCAAGGCCTGCACGCCGAACACGATCTCCTACACTTACGACACCTACATGCTCGCCAACGGCACCGGCAAGGCGCTGACCAAGGCCGGCGGCGACACCTGGTTCTTTCTTACCGCGGATTATGCCTTCGGCCACGCGCTGGAACGCGACACCACGGCCGTCGTGACGGCGAACGGCGGCAAGGTGCTGGGCAGCGTCAAGCACCCGATCAACAGCTCGGACTTCTCGTCCTTCCTGCTGCAGGCCCAATCGTCCAAGGCCAAGGTGGTCGGCCTCGCCAATGCCGGCGGCGACACCACGAACTCGATCAAGCAGGCGGCCGAATTCGGCATCGTATCGGGCGGCCAGAAGCTCGCGGCGCTGCTGCTGTTCATCAACGACGTGCATTCGCTGGGCCTAAAGACCGCGCACGGCCTGACCTTCACTGAGTCCTTCTACTGGGACATGAACGAGCAGACCCGCGCCTGGTCGAAGCGCTTCGCCGCCCTGGCCAGCAAGAACGCGATGCCGTCGATGACCCAGGCCGGCAACTACGCGATGGTGCTGCACTATCTCAAGGCGATGGAAGCGCTCGGCGGCAACCCGCATGACGGCGCCAAGGTCGTCGCCAAGATGAAGGAGCTGCCGACCGACGATCCGCTGTTCGGCAATGGCCCGCTCCGCCAAGACGGACGCCGTCTCATCCCGGCCTATCTGTTCGAGGTGAAGAAGCCCGAGGAGTCGAAGGGCCCGTGGGACTACTACAAGCAGATCGCCACGATCGCGGCGGAAGACGCGGCCAAGCCGCTCAAGGACAGCGAGTGCCCGCTGGTGAAGAAGTAAGACCGTCGACGCCGCCGTAGGGTGGGCAAAGGCGCGTAAGCGCCGTGCCCACCTTCTCTCCGCGAGTTGACGAAGTAGCGGTGGGCACGCTTCGCTTTGCCCACCCTACGAAACCGTCTTCGTAGTCACCAGCGTCCGCATCGCGATCGCGACACATACCACCATCAATACCGCCGCAAGCAGGAACGGCGCGCCGGGCAGATGCAACGGCGCGCTGGCGCCGATGAAATAGGAAAACGTCAGCGTGAACAGGAACGGTCCGACGAGTTGCGACACGCTCTGCACGCTCGCGGTCGCGCCCTGCAACTGGCCCTGCTGATCGGGCGCGACCAGTCGGGTCATCAGCGATTGCATGGCGGCGCCCGAGATGCCCCACAGCGACATCACGGGAATGCCGATCCAGAACAGCGGGCCGGTCGGCGCGGCGCCGAAGATCACGAAGCCGATCGCACCACAGCACAGACCGAGCACCAGCGCATTCCGCTCACCGAACACGCGTACGATCGGGCCGATGGCGAGCCCCTGCACCACCATGGCGCAGATGCCGACCATCGCGAGCGTCAGACCCACGGTCTTGGAATCCCAGCCGTAGCGATAGGTCGCATAGAGCACGAAAGTCGAGGGCAGCACGACATGCGCGACTTGTGCGATGAAGTTGACGATGGATAACGCGGCCAGTGCCGCGTTGGAACGCAGCAAGTGCAGCGCTCCGACCGGATTGGCGCTGGTCCAGCGGAACGGCGCGCGCCGCTCCGGCGCCAGCGATTCCGGCAGGACGAAGAGCCCATAGAGCGCATTGGCAAAGCTCAAAGCCGCCGACGCCCAGAACGGCAGCCGCGGATCGATATCGCCGAGCAGGCCGCCGAGCGCCGGGCCCAGGATGAAGCCGGCGCCGAAGGCAGCTCCAATCCTGCCGAAGACGGCCGCGCGCCGCTCCGGCGGCGTGATGTCGGCGATATAGGCAAAGGCGGTCGAAATGCTCGCCGAGGTGATGCCCGAGATCACGCGGCCGATGAACAACCAGAGCAGCGACGGCGCGAGCGCCATCAGCACATAGTCGGCGGCGAGCCCGAAATTCGACAGCAGCACCACCGGCCGCCGTCCGAAGCGATCCGACAGCGCGCCGAGCACCGGCGAGAACACGAACTGCATCAGCGCCCAGGCGGTGCCGAACAGGCCGAAGATGCGGGCCGCATGCGCGGTGTCGTTGTCGACGAAGCTCTCGATCAGCTTCGGCAGGATCGGCATGATCACGCCGAGCGCGAGCATGTCGAGCAGGATGGTGACGAAGATGAAGGCGACGGCACCACGCCGGACCGGCGCAGCGCTTCGCGCCGTCGCCTCGCCGGCATCGTTGCTCACGACGGCCGCTTGCGCTTGTGGGCGAAGGGGTTGGCCTTTTCGCGCAAGGTGATGCGCACCGGCGTACCCGGCAGCTCAAAGGTCTCGCGCATGGAATTGGTCAGGTAGCGCAAATAGGACTGCGGCACCGCGTCCGCGCGCGAGCAGAACAGCACGAAGCTCGGCGGACGCGCCTTGTTCTGCGTGATGTAATTCAGCTTGAGCCGTCGGCCGGACACGGCCGGCGGCGGATTGGCCTGCACGGCCTGCTCGAACCAGCGATTGAGCGCGGATGTCGGCACGCGCCTGTTCCAGACCGCGTAGGCGTCCTGGATCGCCTGCATCAGACGATCGATGCCCTCGCCCATCAGACCTGATACGGCGACGATCGGCACGCCCTTGATCTGCGGCAGCGAATGGTCGGCATCCCGGCGCAGGCCCGAGATGGCGCCGCCGCCCTTGGTCTCCATCAGATCCCACTTGTTGACGGCGAGCACGACCGCGCGGCCCTCGCGCTCGATCAGATCGGCGATGCGCAGGTCCTGCTCCTCGAAGCGGTTCTGCGTGTCCATCATCATCACGACGACTTCGGCAAAGCGCACCGCGCGCAACGCGTCGGCGACCGAGAGCTTCTCCAGCTTTTCCTCGATGCGCGAGCGACGGCGCAGGCCTGCGGTATCGAACACGCGAAAATCGCGGCCCTTCCAGTTGATCTCGACCGCGATGGAATCGCGCGTGGTGCCGGCCTCCGGGCTCGTCAGCAGGCGCTCCTCGCCGAGCAGATGATTGATCAGCGTCGACTTGCCGGCATTGGGCCGGCCGACGATGGCGACGCGGATCGGACGCGTCGCGGCCTCCTCCTCGGTCAGCGGCTCGTCGTCCTCGTCTTCATCTTCCTCGACAGGCTCCGGCATCAACTCGCGGAGGGCGTCATACAGCTCGCCCATGCCTTCGCCGTGCTCGGCCGAGACCTGAATGGGATCGCCGAGGCCGAGCGCAAAGGCCTCCATCGCGCCGGCATCGCCGTGCTTGCCTTCGCTCTTGTTGGCGACCAGCAGTACCGGCTTGTCGGCCTTGCGGGCGAAATCGGCGAAGGCGCGATCGGTGGGCGTCAGGCCGATGCGGGCGTCGATGACGAAGAACAGCGCGTCGGCCTGTGCGATCGCGGCCTCGGTCTGCTCCTGCATGCGCGCGGTCAGCGAGCCCTTGGCGCCCTCGTCGAGGCCGGCGGTATCGATGATGGTGAATTCGAGGTCGCCGAGCCTGGCCTCGCCTTCGCGGCGGTCGCGGGTGACGCCCGGCAGGTCATCGACGAGCGCGAGCTTCTGCCCAACCAGGCGGTTGAACAGCGTCGATTTGCCGACATTTGGCCGGCCGATAATAGCAATCGTGAAGGACATCGGTCATTCGTGCGCTGCGAAGGCCGCGCCTGTCAATGTAATGAAGTGATCAGCGCGAAAAGCTGCCGCTCGGCATCGGTGCCGGGAAAGCTCCCTGCGATTGCTGCTGGGTGGTTTGGGTCGGTTGCGCCTGCTGGACGGGTTGATCCGGCGGCGGGGCGGTGGTGCGCTTGCGCACGATCTTCTGCTTGGGCGGCGGAGCGGCCGTGGGCGGCGCGGCCTCCGGCTGGGCCTCGCCGTCGACCTCGCCCGCGGGCGCCTCAGCGGGCGCGGCCGCGGTGCTGGAAGGCTGTTTGGTCTTCTTCGCCTTGGCACCCTTTGCCGGCTTGGCCTCGGGCGACGGCTCGGCGGGCAGAGCCGCGACGGCCGGTGCGTTCGGATCCGGCTGCTGCTGTGCTGCGCCCTTGTACATCTCCCGCGGCACGCCCTGCTCGAGGCCCGGAACGCCCTCCGGGAAGACCGGCTTGCGGTCGCCCGGCAGCTTCTTCTTGGTGTCGAGGAAGTCGAGCATGTCGCTTGGATCGAAGCTGGAGCAGCCGCCCAGGATGCCCGTGAAGGCGATCAGGACGGCGGCTGCGATCAAGCGGGGCGTGCGGCGCATCTTGTGTCTCGTCTACGTCAGAGAGCCCGAAGGTCAGCTCTTGGTCAGCTTTTGGCGACGGGCGGCAGCAGGGCCTGGAGCGCCTCGGCGCGTGAGCGCAAACCGGGCGGCGTTTCGCCGTCCTCGGCAATCGCGTCGAGCCATTTGCGGGCCGCGGTCATGTCGTTGTTGCGCCAGGCCGATAGCGCCAGCAACTCGCGGGCGCTGTGGCGGAACGTGGATTTGGGCGCGGCGGAGGACTCCAGCCGCTGCTGCATGTCGGCATAGGACGCGCTGTCGACCAGCAAGCCGGCGGCGCGGATCTTCGCCAGATCCTGCCACTCACCACCGATGCTGCGATCGGCGGCGATGTCGTCAAACATCTTGGCGGCCGCCTTGGGATCGCGGGGCGCTGCCTCGGCCGCGGCACGTAGCCGCGCCAGGGTGCGATAACCCGAGGGAGCCTTGGCGGCGAGCGCGGTGAAGGCGGCCTCGGCCTCCGCGTGCTTGTCCTGGTCGGACAGCTCAGCGGCCTTCTCGAAGGCGGCGCCGGCCTCGGCGGCCTTCTTGCCCTCCAGGTACTGGTAGCCGCGCCAGCCGCCCACAGCAGCCACGATCAGCACCATCAGGGCAATGAAGACGATCGAATACTTGTCCCACAGCTTCTTGAGCTGTTCGCGACGTACTTCCTCGTCGACTTCGTCAAATAATTCAGACACTTATGTTAATCCCATGCCCGTCCGGGTGCGCGCGCCAATGCGTTCGCGTCAGGAATCCCGTCCCCCACGTGGCGGCGGGGTACCCTAACGATATGGCGGTGGCAAGGCAAAGCGAGCCCAATCAAGGCGTTAACCACCCGGAACAGCCCGGACCGGCCTGTCCGGCTCAGGTTCCCAGGAGCTCCCGCAGCTGCCGCTTCAGCACCTTGCCGTTGGCATTGCGCGGCAGCGGCTCGGGGGTGATCGCCATGGTTTCGGGGACCTTGTAGTCGGACAGCCGCTCCGCGCACCAGGCGCGCAAGGCCTCGCCGGTCACCGGGGCGCACGTCACCACCACGGCGTGGACGCGCTCGCCCAGCACCGGGCAGGCCTTGGCAATGATCGCGCTCTCGACCACGGCGGGGTGGCCGGCCAGCACGGACTCGACCTCGGCCGAATAGATCTTCAGGCCGCCGCGATTGATCATGTCCTTCTGCCGGTCGAACACGCGGACAAACCCCTCCGCGTCGACCGAGCCGAGATCGCCGGAATGCCAGAATCCGCCCGTGAAGCTTTCGGCCGTGGCCTTCGGGTTATTCCAGTAGCCCTTGATGACGGAGGCGCTCTGGATCCAGAGCTCGCCGATCTCGCCATGAGGCAGCTCGCGCCCGTCCGCTCCCATCGCGACGATGCGGGCACCGGGACACGGCAGGCCGACACTGTCGATGTGGCTTGCAGTCAGCTCGCCCGGCATGATCGTCGAGGGGGACGTCGTCTCGGTCGAGCCGTAGCAGTTCGCGAGCTTCAGGCCGGGAATCGTCGCCTTGAGCTTCTCGATGGTCGCGACCGGCATCGGCGCGCCGCCAAAGCCACCGATGCGCCAGCTCGAGAGATCGTAGCCCTCGAAATTGGGCTGGAGCAGGCAGAGATTGTACATCGCCGGCACCATCACCGTGTAGGTGACGCGCTCGCGCGCGGCGAGCTTGAGATAATCGGCAGCCTTGAACTCCGGCATGATGATCAGCGCGCCGCCGCAGCGGATCATGGTCGTGATGTTGGCGACGACGCCGGTGACGTGGCCGAGCGGCACTGCCGCGATCGAGCGGTCCGCTTCCGTCAATTGCAGGCAGGAGACGAACACCATCGAGGAATGGACGATGTTGCAATGGGCGAGCATCGCGCCCTTCGGCTTGCCCGTCGTGCCCGAGGTGTAGAGGATCATCGCGGTGTCCTCCTCGCCGATCTCGACCGGCGCCGATGCCGGGACGTTGTCGGCGAGCACGGCGAAACGCGACAGGGCCTGATTGCTGTCGACGGCGATGCGGTGGATGACAGCGCGGACATCAAGCGCATCGGGCAGCCGCCCGGTGAGCCCCGCTTCATGGATAAGGATCTTGGCGCCGCAATCGGCGAGGACATAGGCGATCTCGGGCTTCTGCTGGCGCGTGCCGAGCAGCACCGTCACCAGCCCCTCATGCGCGGCGGCAAACAGCAGCAGCGGAAATTCGATACGATTGCCGAGCAGGATCGCGACCCGGTCGCCGCGCTGCAGGCCGAGCTTGCGAAAGCCCGCCGCGATCCGCGCTGCCTGCTCCACCGCCTGTCGCCAGCTCAACCGGACATCGCCTGCGATCAGCGCTTCGCCATCCGGATTGCGGGCGCAAGCGTCCGCGATCATCGCCCACAGGCTCGCCGGCCGGTCGCTGAAGGCCGGCACCACCCGATCGCCAAAGCGCGCCTCGAACCGCATCGGCGGGATCTGAGATTGCGACCAGTCCATCGGGATGCCCTCGGCTGTTGCTTGTCACGTTCCGCGCACGGCTGCGCGGAACCGCCTTGCGCTGATCGGCTGTCGTCAGCCTCCCATGACGGGAACGCCGATCACAACCGGGTGGAATGCGAAGGCCAGCGCGAGATAAGCGACGACACCGACTGCAACGGCGATCAGATCATTGGTGACCCCGCCCACCGGAATCGGCGGGCCGCCGCCATCGGTGCGATGCTTCAGCGAGATGCGGTCGTACACGGCCCAGCCCAGGAACGAGCCAAACAGGATGATGGAGCCGAGATCACCATTGGCGAGCAGATGCGCGGCCGCCCACAATTTGATGCCCGCCAGCATCGGATGCTTCAGCGTCGCATAGATGCGCCCGCGCAAGTAGGACGCCACCACCAGGATGACAGCGGGCAGCATCAGCGCGACTGTAATGTGCTTGAATGCGACCGGCGGCTCCCAAACCGGGATCATTCCGGCAGCGCGATAATGGGCAAAGCCCCAGATGATCAGCGCCAGTCCCGCAAGCGAGACGGCCGCATAGAGGATCTTGTAGGTCCCCTCGCCCAGTCTCGCGATCGCCTGCGCGCGCGCCTCTCGTTTCGTTGTGAAAACATGGGCCGCAAAAAACAGCATCAGCCCCAGGATCATGACCAGCAGACCCACGACATCCTCCCCTCAACCAGCGCCCCCGCCCATGGCGTATCATCGATTGGGCGCGGGTCGCAACTCTCACGCCTCATGGTGAGGCGTGCAGGCTCGGGTCTGCAACAGCGCGGCCTTCATCCTGCGAGACCCGCGCAAGCGCAGTCCGCAAGATGCGGGGATAGAGCTATTTTCCAAGCTCGCGATTATCGACATAGCGGATCGCGATCGGGCGTCCGGCCAGAGCGCCGCCGAGGCCGCTGGTGAATTTGAGCGGCAGGCAGGCTTTCAGCGATGAATTGATCGCATTGAGATAGGTCGTTCGGGTATCGGCCGGGACGCCCGCGGTCGCATAGGTCAGCTGCGGCGGACCGATCATGCCGCCCGCCTTGTTGAAGCTGAAGCGCACCGCCATCTGCATGCCCGCGCGCGCATTGTCCGATGGCGGTGACCAGCATGTGCGCAGCTCGGCGAAGAGATCGCCAATCGTATCGAGATCGTGATCCGGCTTTTGATATTTGGCGCGATCAGCCTCCGCCGGCACGGTTTCGATCGTGAGCTGGAGGTTCTGACCATAGGGATAATCGATCTCGGGAATGCAGGGGCCGGGCTCGAGCGGGCTGCAATAGTACGGCGTGCAGGGCCGGCCGTCGAGCACGCTGCACGGCTCATGCGAAAACGGGATCGGATTGATCTGGCGGCGCTGCGCATCGGCGGCAACCGTCGATATCGCCAGCAGGAGAAAAACCAGGATGCCGCGCCACATGATGCGAGCTCACAATGTCACACGAACCAACGTGGCATCGACAATGAACGCGTCAAGCCTGCGGCTGTTCACATGCTCGCGTTTGGCTCCGGTGTCGTCGCCCGGCTCGACCGGGCGACCCAGTACTCCGAGACGGCGGTGATGGAATCGAGAGGCTGCGGCGTACTGGATTCCCCGCCTTCGCGGGGAATGACAGCGGAGTGTGGCCCCTACCCCTTCTTCTTGACGTCCTTGACATTCGTGAACTCGATGCCCTCGGCGCGTTCCCTGGCGTAGCCGAGATAGAACTCGTTTCTCGCCAGATACACGGGATCGCCGTCGACATCGTCGGCGATGCTCGAGGTGTTGGCGGCGATGAAAGTGTCGAGCTTCTTGCGATCTTCGGATGAGACCCAGCGGGCGAGCTGGAACTCGCTGACCTCGAACTCGACGGGCAGCGAATATTCCGCCTCAAGCCGTGCCTTCAGCACGTCAAGCTGGAGCGCGCCGACCACGCCGACCAGCGCCGGTGCGCCGTCGCGCGGGCGGAACACTTGCACAACGCCCTCTTCGGACATCTGCTGAAGCGCTTCCTTCAGCTTCTTCGCCTTCATCGCGTCGGTGAGACGCACGCGGCGGACGATTTCCGGCGCGAAGCTCGGTACGCCGACGAAGGTGAAATCCTCGCCCTCGGTCAGGGTGTCGCCGATGCGCAGCGTGCCGTGATTGGGAATGCCGACGACGTCGCCGGCGAAGGCTTCGTCCGCGACCGACCGGTCCTGCGCGAAGAAGAATTGCGGGCTCGACAGCGGCATGCTCTTGCCGGTGCGCACCAGCTTGGCCTTCATGCCGCGGCTGAGCTTGCCGGAGCACAGGCGCGCAAAAGCAATGCGGTCGCGGTGGTTCGGATCCATGTTCGCCTGGATCTTGAACACGAAGGCGCTCATGCGCGGGTCGGTCGCCTCTATCTTGCGCTGGTCGCTCTCCTGCGCGCGCGGCTCCGGCGCGAACTTGCCGAGACCTTCCAGGAGGTCACCGACGCCGAAATTGCGCAGCGCGCTGCCGAAATAGACCGGCGTCAGATGGCCCTCGCGAAACGCGGCGAGCTCGAACGGTTTCGAAGCCTCGGTGACGAGTTCGAGCTCGTCCTTGACCGCGCCGACATCGAGGTTGGCGTTGAGCTTGCCGAGCTCGGCGATCTCGATCTGCTGGGCAGCGCCGGTCTTGGCGCCGCCGCCTTCGAGCAGACGCACGCCGCCATTGGCAACGTCATAGGTGCCGAGGAAATCGCGGCCGCGGCCGACCGGCCAGGTCATCGGCGTGGTGTCGAGCGCGAGCGTCTTCTCGATCTCGTCGAGCAGCTCGAACACGTCGCGGCTCTCGCGGTCCATCTTGTTGATGAAGGTGATGATCGGAATGTCGCGCAGGCGGCAGACTTCGAACAGCTTTCGGGTGCGCGCCTCGATGCCCTTGGCAGCGTCGATCACCATGACGGCGGAATCGACGGCCGTGAGCGTACGGTAGGTGTCCTCCGAAAAGTCCTCGTGGCCCGGCGTGTCCAGCAGATTGAACACGAGCCCCTCGAACTCGAACGTCATGACCGAGGTCACGACCGAGATGCCGCGCTCACGCTCGATCTTCATCCAGTCCGAACGGGTGTTGCGCCGCTCGCCCTTGGCCTTGACTTGGCCGGCGAGATTGATGGCGCCGCCGAACAGCAGCAGCTTCTCGGTCAGCGTGGTCTTGCCCGCGTCCGGGTGGGAGATGATCGCGAAGGTGCGCCGCCGCGCCACTTCGGTGGCAAGCGGGGAACGGGCCGGCGAGTCGGCTGATATGACGATGTCGGACATGGCGGGAGCGTTTGGCAGGGAAAATGGGCCTGATCAAGCCTCATGTGGTGATTGCGGAGCCCCTCGGCCAGCCCCATATCCGCTCTCGGGGAGGACGGCCTCCCCCCTCATCAGCCCGCGGGGACGACCCTGCCTTGAATGGAGGGTCGTCATGGCCTGGAGCATCCTGTTCGTCGCCGGTCTTCTCGAGATCACCTGGGCGATCGGCCTGAAATACACCGAGGGCTTTACCAAGCTTGTTCCGTCCGTCATTACGCTCGTGGCGATGGCCGGCAGCGTCATTCTGCTCGGACTTGCTCTCAAAACACTGCCCGTCGGAACCGCCTATGCGGTCTGGACCGGCATCGGCGCGGTCGGTACCGCCGCGCTTGGTATCATCCTGTTCGGCGAGCCGGCCACCGCGTTCCGTCTCGCCAGCATCGGGCTGATCGTCGCCGGCATCGCCGGGCTGAAATTCGTCACCTGACGAAAATCTGGACCGCCCACCAGGTCAGCGCCGCGACAATGGCCGAGGCCGGGATCGTGATCACCCAGGCATAGACGATCGAGCTCGCGACGTTCCAGCGCACCGCCGAGACGCGGCGGGCCGCGCCGACGCCGACGATCGCGCCGGTAATGGTGTGGGTGGTCGAGACGGGAACGCCGAGGAAGGTCGCCATGAACAGCGTCGCGGCGCCGCCGGTTTCGGCGCAAAAGCCCTGCATTGGCGTCAGCTTGGTGATGCGCAGGCCCATGGTGCGGACGATGCGCCAGCCGCCCATCAGCGTGCCCAGCGCCATCGCGGCCTGGCAGGACAGCACCACCCAGAACGGTACCGAGAATTCACCGCCGAGATGCCCCTGCGAATAGAGCAGCACGGCGATGATGCCCATGGTCTTCTGGGCGTCATTGCCGCCATGGCCAAGCGAATAGAGCGAGGCGGAGGCGAATTGCAGGATCCGGAAGGCGCGGTCGACAGCGAACGGCGTCGAGCGCACCGAGAGCCAGGACACGATCGCGACCAGCATCATCGCGAGCAGGAAGCCGACCAGCGGCGACAGCACGATCGCAAGCACCGCCTTGGACAGGCCGCTCCACACCGCCGCCGAGATCCCCGCCTTGGCCATGCCGCCGCCGACGAGACCGCCGATCAGCGCATGCGAGGAGGAGGACGGGATGCCCAGCCCCCAGGTCACCAGGTTCCAGACGATCGCACCCACGAGCGCCGCGAAGATCACCTGGGCGTCGACGACCGCGGGATCGATGATGCCGGTGCCGATGGTCTGGGCAACATGCAGCCCGAACACCATGAAGGCGATGAAATTGAAGAACGCGGCCCAGAGCACCGCGAATTGCGGCCGCAGCACGCGGGTGGACACGATGGTCGCGATCGAATTGGCGGCGTCGTGCAGGCCGTTCAGGAAGTCGAACAGCAGCGCGACGGCGATCAAGCCGACGAGGACAGGAAGTCCGAGCGCAGCATCCACGGCGCGACCCCTGCCCTAAACTTGCTCGATGACGATGCTGTTGATCTCGTTCGCGACGTCGTCGAAACGGTCGGCCACCTTTTCGAGATGGTCGTAGATCTCGACGCCGACGATGAAATCCATCGCGCTGCCATCACGGTGCTTGAGAAACAGCTCCTTCAGCCCAATGTCGTGGAGATCGTCGACCCGGCCCTCCAGCTTGCCCAGCTCTTCCGTGATCGCGGTCAGCATCGCGACGTTCGGGCCGATCGACTGCATCAGCGGCAACGCGCGCCCCACGAGATTGGCGCATTCGATCAGGAGCCCGCCAATCTCCCGCATCGGCGGCTCGAAGGTGCGGACCTCGAACAGCATCACGGCCTTGGCCGTCTGCTGCATCTGGTCGATGGCATCGTCCATCGAGGTGATGAGATTTTTGATGTCGCCACGGTCGAAGGGGGTGATGAAGGTACGGCGCACCGCCGTCAGCACCTCACGGGTGATGTTGTCGGCGTCGTTCTCGAACTGGTTGACACGCTGGCAGTAGACCGGCGTCTCCTCGCCCCCGTTGAGCATGCCCTGGAGTGCGATCGAGCCCTGGATCACGGTCTGTGCATGGCGGTCGAACAGGTCGAAGAACCGTTCTTCCTTGGGCAGGAAAGCGCGAAACCATCGCATCATGGGGATAGGCTACCGGTTGGAAATGGCCCGGCCCGAATAGGCCGTCACAAAACTGTCATAGACCATTTCCGCTCCGCGCGCGTGTCATCTCACGCCCGCGGAGCAGGATCATCCACCGGATTCGCGCACCAATGAAATTGGTGCGATATCAAAGGTTTATAGCGAGCGCCGGAAGTAATGGGCGATTTCGCCGATGACGCCGCGGCGGAAGGTGAGCACGCAGACCACGAAGATCGAGCCCTGGATCACCGTCACCCATTGGCCAAAACCCGCCAGATATTGCTGCATGGCGATGATCGCGAAGGCACCAACCACGGGGCCGAAGATGGTGCCGAGACCGCCAACCAGCGTCATCAGCACGACCTCGCCCGACATCGTCCAGTGCACGTCGGTGAGCGAGGCATTCTGCGCCACGAACACCTTCAGCGATCCGGCAAAGCCGGCCAGCGTGCCGGACAGGACGAAAGCCAGGAATTTATATTGGTCGGTCCGGTAGCCGAGCGAGATCGCGCGCGGCTCGTTCTCGCGGATCGACTTCAGCACTTCACCGAACGGCGAGTTGATGATGCGGTAGATCAGCAGGAAGCCGGCGAGGAAGCCGACCAGCACGACGTAATAAAGCACCGTCGGCTTGGAGAGATCGAGCAAACCGAACATCCGCCCCTGCGGAATGCCCTGGATGCCGTCCTCACCATGGGTGAACGGCGCCTGGAGGTAGATGAAGTACAGGAGCTGCGACAGCGCCAGCGTGATCATCGAGAAATAGATGCCCTGGCGGCGGATCGAGATATAGCCGGTGATGAGCGACAGCCCGAACGCCGCGGCGATTCCGACGAGGATGCCGAGCTCCGGCGGCAACGCCCACACTTTCAGCGCGTGCGCGCTGCAATAGCCGGCGGTGCCCATGAACATTGCGTGGCCGAACGACAACAGGCCGCCATAGCCGATCAGCAGGTTGAAGGCGCAGGCAAGCAGCGCAAAGCACAGCGCCTGCATCACGAAGAACGGATAGACGCCCGTGAAGGGCACCGACGCCAGCAGCAGCGCCATCACCACGAACACGACCATCTCGTCACGCATCGCGCGCGGGGTTACCGGCAGCGTGTCGTCCGTCAAGGCTGTCATATCAGGCCGCCCTTCCCGTCAGTCCCGTTGGCTTCACCAAGAGCACCAGCACCATCAGCACGAAGACGACGGTGTTGGAGGCCTCGGGGTAGAAATACTTGGTCAGGCCCTCGATCACACCGAGCGCAAAGCCGGTGATGATGGAGCCCATGATCGATCCCATGCCGCCGATCACGACCACCGCGAACACGACGATGATGAGGTCGGCGCCCATCAACGGCCGCACCTGGTTGATCGGCGCCGAGAGCACACCGGCGAGCGCGGCAAGGCCGACGCCAAGACCGTAGGTCAGCGTAATCATGCGCGGCACGTTGATGCCGAAAGCGCGCACCAGCGTCGGATTTTCAGTGGCGGCGCGCAGGTTAGCACCGAGCCGCGTCTTCTCGATCAGGAACCAGGTGGCGATACACACCACCAGCGAGAAGATGACGACCCAGCCGCGATAGATCGGCAGGAACATGAAGCCGAGATTCATGCCGCCCTTGAGCTGGTCCGGAATGGCATAAGGCAGACCGGAGGAGCCGAAATAGTTCTGGAACACGCCCTGCACGATCAGCGCGATGCCGAAGGTCAGGAGCAGGCCGTAAAGGTGGTCGAGCCCGGTCAGCCATTGCAGCATGGTCCGCTCCAGGATCATGCCGAAGATGCCGACAATGATCGGCGCGATCAGCAGCGCCCACCAGTAGTTGATGCCGCCGAGGCTCAGCAGGAAATAGGCAACGAACGCGCCCATCATGTAGAGCGCGCCATGGGCGAAATTGATGATGTTGAGCATGCCGAAGATCACGGCAAGCCCGAGACTGAGCAGCGCGTAGAACGAGCCGTTGATCAATCCCACCAGTAGCTGAGCGTAAAGAGCCTGCATCGATCCCGCACCCGGTCCCTTCGGCGTTCCCTGAAAATCGCCCGCAGGCCGGATGGCCTGCGGGCGGTTATCTTACTTCTTCAAGAGCGCGCACTTGCTCTCGGACAGCGGCGTGAAAGCCTGGTCGCCCGGCACGGTGCCGACCAGCTTGTAGAAGTCCCACGGCCCCTTGGACTCCGAAGGCTTCTTCACCTCGAACAGGTAGGCGCTGTGGATGGTGCGGCCGTTCGGCTGGATCTCGCCCTTGCCGAACAGGTCGTCCTCCGTCGGCAACGACTTCATCTTCTCGACGACCTTGACGCCGTCATGGGGATTGTCGCCGAGCGCTTCCAGCGTCTTGAGATAGTGACGCACGCCCGCATAGACGCCGGCCTGCACCATGGTGGGCGGCGCGTTGTTCTTCATCTTGTCGGAGAAGCGCTTGGAGAAGGCCCGGGTCTTGTCGTCCATGTCCCAATAGAACGTCTCAGTGAAGTTGAGGCCCTGCGCGGTCTCGAGGCCAATCGCCTTGACGTCGGTCAGGAACAGCAGCAGCGCCGCGAGCTTCTGTCCGCCCTTGACGATGCCGAACTCGGCCGCCTGCTTGATCGAGTTGGTGGTGTCGCCGCCGGCATTGGCAAGGCCGATGATCTTGGCCTTGGAAGCCTGTGCCTGCAGCAGGAACGAGGAGAAGTCCGGCGTGTTGAGCGGATGCTTGACGCCGCCGACGACCTTGCCGCCGTTGGCGGTGACCACGGCCGTGGTGTCGCGCTCGAGCGCCGCACCGAAGGCGTAGTCCGCGGTCAGGAAGAACCAGCTGTCGCCACCGGCCTTCACCAGAGCCTGGCCCGTGGTGTGGGCCAGCATGTAGGTGTCGTAGGTCCAGTGCACGGTGTTGGGCGAGCACTGCGCGTTGGTGAGGTCCGAGGTCGCCGCACCGGAGTTGATGTAGACGCCGTTCTTCTCCTTGACGACGTTGTTGACCGCAAGCGCCACGCCGGAGTTCGGCACGTCGACGATAACGTCGACTTTTTCGACGTCGAACCATTGCCGCGCGATCGCAGTGCCGATGTCGGGCTTGTTCTGGTGATCGCCGGAGATGATGTCGATCTTCCAGCCCTTCGCCGCAAGGCCGGAATCTTCAACGGCCATCTGGGCGGCGAGCGTCGAGCCGGGACCGCCGAGGTCTGCGTAGAGGCCGGACTGATCAGACAGTGCGCCGATCTTGACGGTCTTGTCCTGCGCGAAGGCTACGCCGGCGGTGGTCACGGCCAACGCCGTGCCGAGCAGAAACGATGCAATCGACTTTGTCTTCATGCTACTTCCCTTGTGAATTTTCTGTTGGCCGTTTGACGCTTGGCCGTTCTAGACGCCGAGATAGGTGTGGAGCTTGTCCATGTTGGCGGCAAGCTCCGAATTGGAAAATCCGTCAATGATCTTGCCGTGTTCGACCACGTAATAACGGTCGGCGACGGTGGATGCGAAGCGGAAGTTCTGCTCGACCAGGAGGATGGTAAAACCCTCCTTCTTGAGCCGTGCAATGGTGTGGCCGATCTGCTGGATGATGACGGGCGCAAGGCCCTCGGTCGGCTCGTCCAGCATCAGGAAGCTCGCGCCGGTGCGCAGGATGCGCGCGATCGCGAGCATCTGCTGCTCACCGCCGGAGAGCTTGGTGCCCTGGCTGTTGAGACGTTCCTTCAGATTCGGAAACAGATCGAAGATCTGCTCGAGCGGCAATCCACCCGGGCGAACCACCGGCGGCAGCAACAAATTCTCCCGCACATCGAGACTGGAGAAAATGCCGCGTTCCTCCGGGCAGAACGCGATGCCCATCCGCGCGATCTTGTCGGAGGTCGCGCTGATGATGTCCTGGTTGTTGAACTTCACCGAGCCGGTCCGCTTGCCGATGATGCCCATGATCGACTTCAGCGTGGTCGTCTTGCCGGCGCCGTTGCGGCCGAGCAGCGTAACCACCTCGCCCGCGTTCACGTCGAAATTGATCCCGTGCAGGATGTGGGACTCGCCGTACCATGCTTCCAGGTTGCGGACCTGGAGGATGTTGCCGCCGGTTGCGGCTTTTGCGGGAGCGTCCGCGGTTGCAGTCTCAGGCATGACCGGCTCCCAGATAGGCTTCCTTGACGCGCTCGTCCTTGGTGAGTTCGCTGTAATGGCCCTGCGCCAGCACCTGCCCGCGCGTCAGCACGGTGATGATGTCGGAGAGATTGGCCACGACGCTCAGATTATGCTCGACCATCAGGATGGTGTATTTCGCCGAGATGCGCTTGATCAGCGCCGCGATCTTGTCGATGTCCTCGTGGCCCATGCCGGCCATCGGCTCGTCCAGCAACATCATCTCGGGGTCGAGCGCGAGCGTCGTTGCGATCTCGAGCGCGCGCTTGCGGCCGTAGGCCATCTCGACCGCGGGCGTATTGGCAAACTCGCTAAGGCCGACATCGTTCAACAGTTCACGCGCGCGATCGTTGAAGCGGTTGAGCACGGACTTGGAGCGCCAGAAATCGAAGGAACTGCCGTGCTGGCGCTGAAGCGCGACGCGTACGTTTTCCAGCGCGGTGAGATGCGGAAACACTGCCGAGATCTGGAATGAACGGACCAGTCCCAGGCGCGCCACATCGGCCGGCGCCATCGCCGTGATGTCCTGCCCCTTGTACAGAATTTTGCCGGCGGACGGTTTGAGGAACTTGGTCAAAAGATTGAAGCACGTCGTCTTGCCCGCCCCGTTCGGGCCGATCAACGCGTGAATGCTCCCACGGCGAACCTTGAGCGCAACGTCGCGGACGGCGAAGAAGCCCGCGAACTCCTTGGTCAAGCCTTCCGTTTCGAGAATGAACTCATCGGCCAAACAGATTTCCCCCTGCCCGCACAATACGCGTGGCTGTCCTTAGTTACTTCGGCTTTCCGGGGGCCTTGGAGCCTGTCCCGGAACGTCGCCTCCGGGCGCGGAATATGCCGGAGGTGACGGGGGTTAGGCAAGGCGGAAAGCTGAGCAGATCAGGTCTCCGGCCGGGAGGCTTATGCTCCCTTAGTCGGACGCGTTTTGATGTCGCCTGCCCGGCCTCCCGGTTCGCAAGGCACCGGTCATCAAGCCGTCGTTAACGGTCTTTCATCCCGCGCGCCAGCCTTCATAGAAAATTTTCCCGCCGCATGGATCATGCGCGGGTTTTATGCGTCGGGAATATTGTCTTGGATTTTGCAAGCGCGGCTCCTTCTGTCGTCAAGTCGATCAGGCAGCGTGATCTCCTGAACACGTGGCTGCGACTTTATGCGCGCGGGCAGATGGTGCCGGCGATCTGGGAGTATCAGCCCGCGCGGCTCGAGGAAGAGCTGTCCGATCTCATCTATTATACCGTCGACATCTCGGCGCCGGCGCCGCGCCTCATCATCCAGAGCGAAGGCACGCGCATCTCGCGCGCCTATGGACAGACCGGCAAGGGCGTTCTGCTCGACGACTATATCGGGCCGCGCCTCGCACCCTTCGTGATGCCGATCTATCATGAATGCGTGGCACGCGGGCTTCCGGTTTACAGCGTGGCCGACGTCGACGACGTCTACGGCCGCGTGGTTGCCTATGAACGGCTGCTGCTGCCGTTCCAGACCGATGGCAAGGTCTGCCACGTGATCGCCTCGCTCAAGACGTTCTGCGAAGACGGCGGCTTCGAGATCAAGAATCTGATGCGCGGAAATGACGCGCTGCCGCGCCCGAAATTGCGCGCAGTGATCGACCGCGATCTCTTCCATCGCGCTCCCGGCCGGATCGCTGCGGCCGACGTCGTCGAGTTCGCCGATCAGCCCGGCGTCACCACCGAGATCGTCGAGCTGAATTAGAGGCCAGCGCGATCTGGCGCCGACCTACTCGGCCTTGACCTACTTGGCCTTGACTTCCTTGGCATAGATATCCGGCTTGAAGCCGACCAGAAGCTTGCCGCCGACTTCGAGCACCGGCCGCTTGATCATCGATGGTTGCGTTAGCATCAGCGCCAGCGCCTTCTTCTCGGTGAGGCCTTCCTTGTCGGAATCCGGCAGCTTCTTGAAGGTCGTGCCGGCGCGATTGAGCAGCGTCTCCCAGCCAGCCTTGTCGCTCCACTGCTTGAGCTTGTCCTTCTCGACGCCCGCCGCCTTGTAGTCGTGGAACTCGTAGGCGACGCCATGGGTGTCGAGCCAGGCGCGTGCCTTCTTCATGGTGTCGCAGTTCTTGATGCCGTAGATGATGTTGGGCAAGACCTTCCTCGCGCATGCGTCGTTTGATGACTGCAGCGTTGTACGAAACTCCGGTTCGCGCGACAACATTGCGAACGAACCTCGCTCTCCGAACGGATACATCAATGCACGTCACTCACGATCCCGCCGCGGCCGTGTCGCCAACCATCGACTTCAACAGCTTCCTCGCGGTCGATATCCGCGTCGGCACCATCGTCGATGCAAAACCGTTCCCGGAGGCACGCAAGCCGGCCTGGCGGCTGTGGATCGACTTCGGTCCCGCGATCGGCGTGCGCAAGAGCTCGGCCCAGGTCACCGAAAATCATCCGCTCGAGACGCTGGTGGGGCAGCAGGTCGCGGCCGTCGTGAACTTCCCGCCGCGACAGATCGGCCCGGTCGTCTCCGAGGTGTTGACGCTCGGCTTCCCCGATGCCGAGGGCAAGGTCGTGCTGGTGCAGCCGAGCAGGCCTGTGCCGAACGGCGGACGGCTGTTCTAGCCGCGCGATCGCGGGCCGGGCCGCCGTCACCTCAGCCACGGCCCCGGCAACGGTTTGATCCTCCTGTTTCCGGACCGTCTGGACTTGACCAAGATCGCCTTTGATAATAAAACTGACTGACTGATCGTTTTTTATTAATACCCGGCTTTGTAGTTGCCGCCTCGAGCAAACGGTCAAAACGACCGATCTGTCAGTTATTTATGGACGGCCAAAATGCCCAAGATCAGCGACAAGCAACGCGAAGGAAGGCGGCAGCAGATCCTCGAAGCGGCCCTCGCCTGCTTCGCCGAGCAAGGCTTCCACCAGACCGGCATGGCCGACATCGTCAAACGGTCGGGCTTGAGCCACGGCGCGGTCTATCTCTACTTCCAGAGCAAGGACGATTTGATCGAGGCGCTCGCCGACGACCGGCATCGTCGCGAGGCCGTGCTCAACTCGGTGGCGCAGGGATCGGGTGATCCGATCGAAGGACTCCACGCACTGATCCGCGTCTACGCGCAATGGCTCACCGATCCCGCCGGCGAAGCGCGGCGTCGCGTCGGCATCCACGGCTGGGCGGAGGCCCTGCGCAACCGCCGCGTCCGCACCAGCGTCGTCGAAGGCATCGACATGCCGCGCGCGCTGATCGTGGCGCTGGTCGAGCGCGGCCAGCATGACGGCCTGATCAAGCGCGACCTCGACGCCGACGCGGTCGCACGCGTGCTCATCGCGATCTTCCAGGGCTTCGTGCTACAGAAATGCTGGGGCGAGGATTTTGACATCGAGGCCTGCATGAAGGCCGTCGGCGGCGTGATCGAGGGATTTCGCACGACCAGGCCTGACATCAAGCGACGGACCAGGACGTAAGCGATGTCCTGGATTCACCATCTCCTCGCAGGCATTGGCGTCGGTCTCGTCGGCGGGCTGACATCGGGCTTCATGGGAACGAGCCCGGGCGGCGGGCTTGTCGTCTTCACCGTGCTGCTGCTCGGCGCGGTGCAGCATGTCGCCCAGGGGACGTCGCTGATCACGCAGGTCCCGCCCACTGGCCTCGCCGGCGTACGCCGCTACTGGCAGAGCGGCAATCGCAGCCCGCTGCAATGGATCGCCTGGATCGGCCTCGGATTTCTCATCGGCGGCGCCGGCGGCGGTTACGCCGCGGCGGCGGTCTCCGACTCGGTGCTGCAATGGACCTACGTCGTCTATCTCGTCGCGCTGATCGCCCTTCTGATCCTGCGCCGCGACCGCAAGGACGGGAGCCACGCGGCCGCCGACCGAGACGAACTGCCTTGGCTCCCCCTGCTCCTCATCGGCGCGCTTGCCGGATTTTCCTCCGGCTTCATGGGCATCGGCGGCGGGCTCGCGATCACCGTCGGCCTCGCCGCGGGCCTACGCGTCCCGCAGCACCAGGCGCAACTCGTCAGCCTCATCTTCTCGGTCATCCCGACCAACATTCCGGCGGCCTGGATCTACTGGAGCAAGGGGCTCATGGTCGGCTGGCCGGCCATCATCGGGATTCTCGCCGGCCTCTGGATCGGCACCGATCTCGGCGCACGCGCGGCCAACGGCGTCGGCAAAGCGGTGCTGCACAGGGTCATGATCGCCCTCATCTCGGTGATGGCGCTCTACATGACGCATAAGGCGCTGACCTGATTCTACGGCCGCTCCGGAATGTTCAGCCCGCGCTGCACGGCAGGACGCGCCAGCCCCCGTTCGAGCCAGGCACCGACCGACTTGAACTGGCTGAACTCGACGAGATCGCCGGCGCCGTAGAAGCCGATGAGATTGCGCACCCAGCCGAGCATGGAGATGTCGGCGATGGTGTAGTCGTCATCCATGAACCACTGCCGGCCGGAAAGATGCGTCTCCATCACGCCGAGCAGACGCTTGGCCTCGCTGACATAGCGGTCGAGCGGCCGCTTGTCCTCGAAATCCTTGCCGGCGAATTTGTGGAAGAAGCCGACCTGGCCGAACATCGGCCCGATGCCGCCCATCTGGAAATGCACCCACTGGATGGCCTGGTAGCGGCGCGCGGCGTCCTCCGGCAGAAGCTTGCCGGTCTTCTCGGCGAGGTATTGCAGGATCGCCCCGGACTCGAACAGCGGCAGCGGCCGGCCGCCGGGACCGTTGGGATCGAGGATCGCCGGGATCTTGCCGTTCGGATTGAGCGAGAGGAATTCCGCCGTCTTCTGGTCGTCCTTGCCGAAGTCGACGAGGTGGACCTCGTAAGGCAGACCGATCTCCTCCAGCATGATCGAAACCTTGACGCCGTTCGGCGTCGGCAGCGAATAAAGCTGAAGCAACTCCGGATGCCTGGCAGGCCAGCGCTTGGTGATGGGAAAGGCGGACAGATCAGGCATCGGAACCCCGGCTTCGTTCGTGAGATGCCGCCTAATCTAGGCGAGCCGTCGAACGACGCAAGGCCGAGCAGTGATCATGCATCGAAGCCGGACTACAAGGGCCGCAGCAAATTCCTGGCGGCGTACGCGATATCGCGCTGCGCGCGCTGCTCGATGAAGAGCTGCCCGGTGACGAGCAGCGCTCCGGTGAAAACGAGCGCGAGCATCGCGGTCGCGAACTGACTGGCATCCTTCATCGCACGAGCTTCTCCGTCATCGGTTCGCACGGGGAACGCGGGCTGACCATCGACAGTTCCTGCACGCTTCAAATAAATTGCCACTTTATCCCGACTCGAGACGCACGAGGCCGCGACCTCAATAATTGATCTCCATCCGCAGTCCGCGCGGATCGACCTCCTCGCCGCCGACACGCTGTGTGCTGTCGCGGGCCGCGACCGCGCAGGCACAGGCATCGATGAGATCGTCGCGGCCGATGCCGGTGCCATGACGCTGCGTCAGCCATGTCTCCAGGCGCGTGAAGCCGCGTTGCGCCAGCAGCGAGATGCGCTGCTCACGACCTTGCGCCGACGTCTTCTTCGGAAGAAGGACGCGCCCTGCCAGATTCCAGAAAATCAATTCCGGATGCGCTTCGCCAATTGTCGCCTGCCGCACCGGCGTCATGATCTCGTCGACATCCCTGATCTTGTCCCTGATGTTCCAGAGCTGCGCCGACACGCCCCTGCCCTTGCCTTCCCGCTCCCAATAGTGGCGATTGGCTGCCGCCATGTCGGGAAATGTCCAGAGATCGCGGCGCGCGCCAAGAAACACGGCGGGGCCGACCAGCTCGCGTGCACGCAAGTCGCAGGCTCGATAGCCGCTCGGATTCAATCCGATCGGCATGTCGATCATCGCACGCGCATGCGGCAACGCAAGCAAGCGCGTCAGGCCAGGCGAATAATCGAAGCCGTGATCGCCGCGCCCGTCGATCCAGGCTGCGACCCAGCCGAAGCGAAATCCATCGAGACCGAGATAGTTTGGCAAATCATGCGTCCATCGTTTTCAATCTTCACACACGCGTCGCTTGACATCCGTAAGTTGCGAGAGTATTTCCCGCGCCCTCACGAGCACTTCCGTTCGTGACACACATCATGAACCGAGCAATGCCGCACCGCTACGCAATCCTGGTCGGCCCGTCGAATGACCTACGGTCAATCGATTGCGCACGCTTGGCTCATGGGAGAGGTCTTGCCTGATAGCGAGATCAAAAGTCCAGGTATCACGGGCCCTCCCGAGCCAACGCTCCGGAGGGTTTTTTGTTATTCAAAGCAATATGTTAAGCAGGACACATGACCATGCGACGATCTGATCCCTACATGGAACGCGCCCCAGAGCTCTGCCTCGCCGTCGGCGTCGATCCGGACTCGCGCGTCGGTGAAGGACGCGGCCAGCCGGCCTGGTGCCTGTACAAGGACGCCGCGCGCAAGGAGCATCTGGCACGCGAGGCCAATGCGACGGCCGACGCGATCGCGCAGCTCCATCCGCAGGAGGCCCGCTTTCAGAATGCGCCGCTGAAGATTTTTGGCCCGCATGAGGAAGCGACCATCGCGCAGATGCGCAACTGCATGGCGGTCGGCAATGTCGTGTCCGGCGTGATCTGCGCCGACGGCCATCTCGGCTACGCCCAGCCGGTCGGCGGGGTCATCGCCTACGAGAAGCAGATCAGCATCTCCGGCGTCGGCTTCGACATCGGCTGCGGCAACATGGCCGCACGGCTCGACACGCGCTTCGACGACATTGCGGCGATCGTGCCCACGATCATCCGCGACGTCGCCAAGGTCATCTCGTTTGGTGTTGGTCGCGCCAACGCCGAACGGGCCGAGCACGAGCTGTTCGACGACGGTGACGCCTGGCGCGAGAGCGACATGGAAGCCTACCGTCAGAAGGCGGTGGCGCAGCTCGGCACGGTCGGGTCGGGCAACCACTATGTCGACCTCATGCGCGACGAGGAAGGTTTTGTCTGGATCGGCGTCCACTTCGGAAGCCGTGGTCTCGGGCATACTTCCGCGACGCGCTACCTCAAGGCCGCCGGCGGCAAGGACGGCATGAACGTCCCGCCCGCCGTCGTCGACGAGGAGTCCGAGCTCGGCCGCCGCTACATCGCGGCGATGCAGCTCGCCGGGCGTTATGCCTATGCGGGCCGCGAGTGGGTCGTCGAACGCGTCCGTCAGATCATCGGCGGCCGCGCGACCGAGAGCGTGCACAACCACCACAACTACGCCTGGCGTGAGACCCACGACGGGCGTGATCTGTGGGTGGTGCGCAAGGGCGCGACGCCGGCGTTTCCCGGCCAGAAGGGATTCGTCGGCGGCTCGATGGGGGACGACGCCGTCATTCTCGAAGGCGTCGACAGTCCGGAAGCCAGGGCTTCGCTTTACTCGACCGTACACGGCGCCGGCCGCATGTTCGGACGAAAGGAGGCGAAGCGGCGCTTCTCGCGTGCGGAGATGGACCACTGGCTGAACGAGCGTGGCGTCACCTTGATCGGTGCCGACCTCGACGAGAGCCCGATGGCCTATCGCCGCCTGCCCGACGTGCTCGCGCAGCATGCCGGCACCGTGCGGGTGCTGCACACGCTGCGGCCGTTCGCCGTCGCCATGGCCGGTGAAGGCGAGTTCGACCCCTGGAAGGACTGACGCGAACCGCAGGCGGGAGGCATCACCTCCCGCCTGCATCATCTATGCTTTCGTTTCACTGCGATCGAACAAGCGCTGCGCCAGCAGCGCATGGCCGAGCGTGCCGCCGGCGCGCACGGCCGCGGCAATCAATGCCGCTTCCGCGACTTCCTCACGCGTCGCGCCGGCCTTCGCTGCCTGCGCCGTATGCACGTCGAGGCAATAGGCGCATTGCGTGGTGAGCGCGACCGCGAGCGAGATCAGCTCGCGATATTTCGGCGGGATCAATCCGTCCTTGCGCTCGACCGCGTGGTTGAACGCCAGAAACGCGTTGGCCTCGACCGGCGCCAGCGCCACGAAAGCCGGGACAGACTTCAGATCGTCAGGCGTTTGATAATCGGTCATGTCTCACCTCGTCAGATATTCGCGCATCAGGGCGCGGGCGCGATGCAGGCGCGCCTTCACGGTCTGCCTGGACGCACCAAGCGCGGCGGCGATTTCGTCGATGGTCATTTCCTTGACGTCCCGCATCAGCGCGACATCGCGATAGTGCGCTGGCAACGCTTCAAACGCAGCCGCCACGTCAAGACGCAAATCCGCTTCGGAGCGCGACAGCAGCAGAGCCTCCGCCTCGCCGTCGTCGATCGATGGCGCAAGCCCCGCCTTGCGCGCGAGCCGCAGACATTCGCGGCGGACCACGCTGAACAGCCACGCGGAAAAGGCGACGAGCGAGCGGATCGTACCGACATGGCGGAACAGGATCCACATCGCCTCCTGGGTTGCATCCTCGGCATCCGCCGAGCTGCGGCAGGTGGCGCGTGCGTAGCGGCGGATATCCGGCTGCGCCGTCTCGAGCAGAGACGCGATCGCCTGGGGATCGCCGAGCCGGGCCGCCTCGAACAGGCTTGACGAGATCGCCGCCGCACTCACGACACGCCTCCTCGTCCGATCCCGGCCATCGCGCACATCGGGCAATAGCCGACGAGCCCCGTCAATGCGAAGCCTGCGCCACCGAGCGCCACCAGCCACGCTGCGACGCCGGTGAGAAAAACGAATGCGGCAATCGCAACCGCAATTCCGAGCGCAACCCGTACCGCCTGATGCAGACCGCCGATATTCTTCCTGTTGAATGCCATCACATCCTCCGAAATGAGCCGAAGCAAAATGCCTCGACCATCAAGAGGACGCGAAGGCCGGAAAGGATTCGCGGACGCCGGCAATTTTTTCGCGATCAGCCCCCGACCGCCTGGTAGGCCAGGCGCTTGAACTCGAAGAAGAAGGGGTTCCAAAAGCCCATATGGCGCTGGGCCATCAGCACGCCGGCGGTGTTGGCCTGCGGACAAATCCACCAATGGGTGCCGGCAAGCCCACCCCACTGAAATTCGCCGGTCGAATTCGGGGGATCGAACGGCGTCGGCGCAAAGGTGACGGCGCCGCCGAGACCAAAGCCCTTGCCGGGGATCGGGCCGAGATTGGCAAATCGGATGGTCTGGCCCGCGGGCAACTGGTTCGTCATCATCTGCCGCAGCGTGTCGGGCTTCAGCAGTGCATCCGGACCGGGTAGCAGCGCGCGTACCAGCGCCAGCATGTCGGGCAAGGTCGAGACCAGACCGCCGCCGCCCGAGAGCCGCGGAAACGGCTGCCGATAGGCCCCCGGATAGGGCAGATTGTCGGCCCGCGTCAGGCCCGGCTTCATCGGATCGAGCACGTCGGCGCCGGTGTAGAGCGCAACCAGCCTGCCCTGCTGCGTCTCGGGCACTGAGAAGCCGGTATCGACCATCCCGAGGCGATCGAAGATGCGCGCCTTGAGGAAGGTGTCGAGCGCATGGCCGGAGACGACCTCGACCACGCGGCCGAGCACGTCGGTCGCCACCGAATATTCCCAACCCGTGCCGGGATGATAGGACAGCGGCAGATCGGCGAGCTTGTCGATCATGTCGGAGAGCGGCGTCAGCGGGTTGAGCACGCGCGCCTCGTTATAGCCTTTGAACAGCACCGTGCCGGGATCGAAGATGCCGTAGCTGAGACCCGAGGTGTGGGTCAGAAGCTGGCGGATCGTGATCAGGCCCTTCGCCAGCTCGACATCGGCAAGGCTCGAGGCACCCTGCTTCAGCACCTTGCGATTGCCGAGCTGCGGCAGGAATTTCTCGACGGGGTCATCAAGCCCGATGCGGCCCTCCTCGACCAGCAGCATGATCGAGCAAGTCACGAATATCTTGGTGTTGGAGAACGCGCGAAAAATGTGGTCGGGCCGGAGCGCGGCTTTTGCCTCGCGATCGGCGAAGCCGACGCATTGCTGATCAACGACATCGCGCCCCCGCAGCACCGCCCAGGACACGCCTGGAACGATCTCCTGATCGACGTAGCGCTGCATTGCCGTCCGCGCGGCGGAAAAATCAGGTGTTCTGGCGTCCATGTGTTTCCCCAAATTATGGTTGGGACGGATATAGCGCGAATTCGTGGGATATAAAGCCCGTCCGGACCGCGCAGCTCATCCCTGCTTCGCCAGCACCGTCACATACAGGCGGCGGCGGATGCGCATGCCCTGCCGCTGATACAGTGCGATCGCCGACGCGTTGTTCGAAAAGACGTGCAGGAACGGAATTTCGCCGCGCGCCTCGATCCGGCGCGCGACCGCCGCGAGCAGCGCCTGCGCGTAGCCGCGCCCACGATAGTCCGGATGCACGCAGACGGCCGTCATCTCGACGAACTTGCCCGGCTTCATCCGCTCGCCCGTCATCGCGACCAATTCTCCACCAACGCGGATGCCAAGGAAGGTGCCGAGCTCATGCGTGCGCAACGCGAACGGACCAGGCTTGGTCAGCTCCGTCAGCGCCATCATGGCGGCGACGTCGGCCGCGCCCAATTTGACGATCTCGGCATCGCGAAGCGGACTGTCGGCCGGCGAGCCGATCATCTGCTCGCCGGTCTCGGCCAGAACGACCTTGAAATTGGCGGGAACGTCGACCGGCTCCGGCGTGAACAGCGCGGCGACCTGCGAGCCCGCCAGGAGATCACCGAGCGCGGCGAAGCTTGCCTCGGACATGTCGACCATGTCGGCAAACGGTGTCATGTCCACGGGATAGCGCCGCGCGCGCGGGCCGCCCTCCGCCAGATGCTTCTGGCTCGTCGTCAGCGCGCTCCAGATCGGACGATCCAGTAGCCGCTCATCGCTGTCGGACACCGGCCTAGTCCTTGTCGAAGCTGACGATCACCGCCGCATTGGCGATCAGGATGGGATCGTTGGCCACTTCCGTGGCCGAGGGAATCTCTAGCCCGCCCTTGACCGCAGTTACGGTCACCGTGCCGTAAGGCAGCTCTTTCGCAACGGCGTCCTTGTCCACCGCTTCAGGATTGGGCACCGCAATCGTGACATCGACGAACATATCGTTCGCGGTCTTCCCGATCATCCGGAAGAAACCAAGGCTCGAATGCCTGATGGCATCCGACACCGCACGCTTCGCCGCCTTGGTGGCGTCCCTGCCGTGGACGTCAACGCCCATGCCCATCTCGGTGATACAGCGAACGCGAGTCATGTCTTATTCCTGTGGTTGGTTGAGCTACGTTGATGCAGGTTGTTATCGGATTTTGGCTGATCAGCATACTCCGTCATTGCGAGGAGCAAAGCGACGAAGCAATCCAGACTGCCTCCGCGGAAAGATTCTGGATTGCTTCGCTGCGCTCGCAATGACGATGTGGCGAGAGCATCGACCACATCACGCCTTCGACTTCTCGTGCGCCCGCAGCTCGTCGACCAGCACGCGCACGTTCTCCGAATAGTCGATCGGGATTACAACCAGATGCACGCCGCCCTCCTTGAAGGCCGCATCGAGCGTCGGGCCGAAGCTGTCGATGCTCTCGATGCGATGTCCCTTGGCGCCGTAGGCCTTCGCGTAAAGGACAAAATCGGGATTGCCAAAGGTCATGCCGTAATCGGCGAAGTGATCGACGGCCTGCTTCCAGCGGATCATGCCGTAGGCGTTGTCCTCGAGCACCAGCACGACCAAATTGAGCTTGAGGCGGACGGCGGTCTCCATCTCCTGGCTGTTCATCATGAAACCGCCGTCGCCGGCCACCGCGAGCACGCGGCGATCGGGATAAAGCATCGCGGCCATCATGGCCGACGGCAGGCCGGCGCCCATCGTCGCCAGCGCATTGTCGAGCAGCAGCGTGTTGGCGACGCGGGTTCGGTAGTTGCGCGCGAACCAGATCTTGTACATGCCGTTGTCGAGCGCGACGATGCCATTCTCCGGGATCATCTGGCGAATGTCGTGCACGATGCGCTGCGGTGTCGGCGGCCAGCGCGCCTCGGTGGCGCGGTCTGCGATGTGCGTGAGGATCTCCTCGCGCAACGGCAACAGCGCCGCCGCCTGCGGCAGCTTGCCTTCGAGCCGGTCGGCGAGCAGCTCCAGGCTCGGACCGACGTCGCCGACGACCTCGGCATCGGGGAAATAGACCAGCTCGACGCTCGCCGGCGTGTAGCTGACGTGAATGACCTTCGGTCCCGACGGCCCCATGATGAAGGGCGGCTTCTCGATCGGGTCATGGCCGATCGCCACGATCAGATCGGCTGCGTCGATCGCGTCATGGACATAGTCGCGCTCGGATAGCGCTGCCGTGCCCATGTAGAGATTGGTGCCGCCGGGCACCGTGCCCTTCCCCATCTGTGTCGTGAAAAACGGAATGCCGGTTCGCCGCACGAAGCTGGCGATGCCGTGGGTCGAGCGCGGCCGGCTGGTCGCAGCTCCCATCATCACCAATGGACGTCTTGCGGCCAGGATCATCTCGGCGGCGCGGTCGAGGGCGGCGCGATGGGCGACCGGAATTTCGATCGGATGGACCGGGATCACGGGGACGGCCGGCACTTCGTCGCCCGCGATGTCCTCGGGCAGCTCGAGATGCACCGGCCCCGGCCGTTCCTCCATCGCCACGCGAAAGGCATCGCGCACCACGGTCGGAATGCTGGAGGCGCTGATGATCTGCCGAGAGAGCTTGGTCAGCGGCTTCATGGTCGCAACCACGTCCACGATCTGGAAGCGCGCCTGCCGGCTGCTCATGATCGGCTTCTGGCCGGTGATCAAGATCATCGGCATCGCGCCGAGATGGGCATAGGCGGCGCCCGTGGACAGGTTGAGCGCGCCCGGGCCGAGCGTCGAGAGACACACTCCCGGCTTGCCGGTCAGCCGACCGTGCGTGGCGGCCATGAAGGCCGCGGCCTGCTCGTGACGGGTCAGGACCAGCTCGATTTTGGAGGTGCGCAGCGATTCGACAAGGTCGAGATTTTCCTCTCCGGGGATACCGAAGATGCGATCGACGCCCTCGTTCTCCAGCGCCGCCACAAACAGGTCCGATCCTTTTGCCTTGCGTTCCTGCCCGCTCATGTCGCCTCCGCTCGCTGTGCGTCCCGTGGTCGGGAGCGGTCACATGGTAGCGGCTCGTGGCGCAGGCACAACTCACAAAGAGGCGGGCGATTGTTCCAACATCGTCAATACGATCGCGGCGAAGCAATCCAGAATCTTTCCGCGGATATTTTTGGATTGCTCCGCCGCGCTCGCAACGACGCCGTTTCCGAATTCCGGTAGAGCGGATTGACCGACTGTTCGGGCATTTTGCCTGTCGGGCTGCGAAGCGCTACAGCTTCGCCTCGGCAAAGATGCCTGATATCCAGTCGAGGAAGACGCGCAGGCGGAGCGCGAGCTGGCGGTTTTGCGGATACAGAATTAAGTCGTTGAAATCATTGATCAGGGTCAGTCATCTCCACCGCAAACAGCAGCGTGTAGCTGCATGGAGATGCCGATGGCAATCAAGTATTACTGCGATGGCTGCGATGAGCAGGTGGCTAACGACCTAATCAAGAAGGTCACGGTTCGCGTGGAATTCACCGGGACTAGTCCGGGGTCAGGCGGCCAGTATGAGCTGTGCGGTCATTGCGCGAAGCAGCTGACCAAAGACGCCGACCCGAGGAAGTGGGTCCGATGCACACCAGAACGCGTACCCGCATAACCGCTCAGCAGGGGCCAACAAACATGAGACCGGAATATTGCGAAGCCGTTGACGAGGACACGCCCTGCGTCTGCGGCGCAACGAAGGAAGGTAAGGACCCCGTCCGCGGCGTCTGTCAGGCGCGGCGCAATGGTCCGAAGCCGCAGTCCTTGGTTCAACTCGTTCTGATCGACAAAGTGACTGGCGAGATCGTCGCCAGCACACGCTAGCGCAGAGGCAAGGCAAATGAGCATGAAGCAGAAAATAGCGCGGCAACTCTATCGGCTCGACAATGGAATGGCCGTTTGGTGGCTGTACCTGAAGTGGAAGCTGGAAGTGTCCAACAGAACTCTTCAGTAGGGAACGACCATGGGCGAGCTAACTTTTGCGAACGTCGCCCAGAAATATGAACTCGTCACCTGTGCCGGCGAGGTGCGGTTCAGGCAGGCTAAGCCCGACGAGGTAGGCCCGCTCCAGATCCTTCAGCAACGGTTTGAAGTGGTCGAGTACGAGGATGGGAAGATCGTCGAGTGCCGCCAGGATTGGCGCGACGTCCCAACGGTCTCGAATGGAACGCGCGGATGAGCGATCAAGAAGCCATCGAAATGGCGAAGCGGTACGGGCTTTGCCGTTGGTTTCCAGTCGTGCGGATACCGCCGCTGGGCTGCATAGACGAAATTACGACAGTCGAGTGGCGGCGCAACCGAGACCCTTTGGTGACCCGCGCCCCGACTGTCCACCTGTCCTGACCGATGAGTGCTGAACAGATGACCCTCTGGAACGAGATAGCGAGAAAGCTTTTCCAGCGCTGGGGTGCGAGCGCCTACCCCGCCATGGATCGTGACCAGGTCGGGAAGCTACTTGCCATAAGCATTGGGCTTGGTGCCCTTTTCAACGAAGACGCTGAGGCCGAACGTAACTGGATGCACGCGCCCCACCAAGTCTTCCGCGGTCGCCCTCTTACGAAGCTATTGGCGGGCCATATCGATCAGGTACTAGATCAGGTCAACAAGGAACGGAATCTTTGACCAATTACCAGCACCCGGAGCGCCCCTGCGTAAAGGTAACGCGCGTCAACGGCCGGGGATATGAGGAACGCGGACGCGCCGCGAAAGGTCGCCGTATGGCGGCCGGCTGGCCTCATCCACATTTGTGACCGAACACCGAGGAACCCATGAGAGCAAGACCGCACATTGAGCCGCTTCCGACCGACCACCCGGCACCTCCCGTTAATCCGACCAACCAACTCCAAAAGTTATGGGATTCGATTGTAGAAAACACGAAGGGCGACGGGTTTTGGATTGGAGAAATTCTCCTTTCCGTTCTGGAGCAGGAGACTGGCTTTAACGGGAGCGAGAAATAGCATGGGCATAACCTATGGCGACCACCTAATTGATTCCGGCTATCACGACATCACGCCGGAGCAGGAACGCGAAATTGAAGAGGCGAGAGACAAGGAGCTTCGCGACCGCGCTTACAATTGCCCGTGCGGCGGATGGGACTGCTCCGGTCTTCCGGGCGGACCGCTCCCTGGCTGCCCTTACGATCCTGGGCAAGGAGCGCTGAAGTGACCGACGAGGAGATGGCGGCGTTCTTGGGCTTGAGTCCAGAGGAAGAGGACCGCGCGGGGTTCGTCAAGGGGCTCTCACCGGAGAAACGGGCCTTGTTCGAGCGCATGGCCGCACTGGAGACGGAAGTGGCGCTGTGGCAAGACGGCCTTGGGCCGAAGCCTCAAGGCGTCCTGATCGATACTGAGCGCAGCACGAAGCGGAGACGAGGATGGCGGTAAAGAAAGCTGAGGATCTGCCAATCTGGACGGATGAGGCTCTAAGCCGACTCCTCGGCGCACGTGATGGATACATTCACGCGCTGTTGGCAGTTCGATCAATGCGCCAGCGCTTCCATAGCCAGTACACGGGCAATTTCCACCCTCGCCACGTGCGAAAGATTGCCGAACGGGATGCAATCACCGCACCGTTGCGCGAACTGGAAGCAAGTCTGGACGCCGATCAGAAGCGGTGCTCAGAGGCCTATGACCGCGAATTCGCCCGGGCACATCCGCGCTCTCCCTGAGTGAGCCCCTATGTGCCAGTGATGATCTGCGGCGCGATCGCCGGACCGACCGTGATCATGACCCCGCCGGCTACAGTCCGAAACCATGGATGATACCCGTTGCTGTCATCGACAAAAGTCAGTGACCCCATCGGCTCTACGATGCTCGTGATCGGAGCGTCGCTCCAGATGATCTTCGTCACCACGCCGTTCGCCTTGCGCAGCGTGATCCGATAGATCGTGCCAACCTTCTCCGCGTCATAGGTGATTGTGCCCGACAGAGCATCCGCCATTGCCTTGACCGCCTTCGCTGCCGTCTTCGGCGTATTGTCAAAGCGATGAAGACCAAAGCTCATGTCCGGATTGGCCGCGTCCGTCCCGGTATCGTGCAGGGAAAAGATCGTGACCAGCGGCACACCCGCGAGGACCGCAGAGCCGATCATGCGGGCCACGTACAGCGCGCGTTTCGTCTCGTCGGCGCCGAGCCATTGATTGCAGTAACCCCACTCAGTCACCGCAAGCGGCCCGCTGTACGGCACCGCCGCGCGATAGCGGTCGATGAACGACAGGAGCGCTTCGGGCGGGTTGTTGGCGTCGTAAGGATGGATAGCCTGTGCGGTCAGCTTCGCCATGGTCGTCGCGCCCACCGTCGCCGCCACCGTGTTCATGAAGGGGTTCTGATCGTCCTGCGCCATCGCGGAGCCGACCCCCGCGCTGATGATCTGCGCACTCGCGCCCTTCGGCGCAGCCCGCATTTTCAAGATGCACGCCGAGAGCAGCGCCGCGTATTGCGTCGGGTTGACCGCGTTCGCCCAGAAGGCCGGATTGTTCGGCTCGTTGTAAATCTCGAACCAGACATCGGGCGCGGCGTACTGCCCGACCAGCCAAGCTGCGTAATTGGCGAAGCCCGCGCATGAAGCCGCATCGCGCGGTGGCAGGTTCCAGTCGCCAGACCCCGGGTAAAGCCGATTGCCATAGTCGAGCACAAGCACAGCCGAGCGGCCCGACGCGCGCACTGCCGCAATGAGCCCATCGAGATATGGCGAGACCGCATAGACCCCGACCGCAAGCTCGGTGTCGGCCCATGGGACATCAATCCGGAGGCCGGTCGCTCCTGTGTTGGCGAGCATCGCCATGATTTGCGTGACGGTCGGCAGCGGCGCGAATGAGAATTGCGCTGCGCAGATGATCGGGAGGGCTGAGCCGGGCGAGTTGATCATAGGTCACCTTCCAAAAAGCAAAACCCCGGATTGCTCCGGGGTTTTTATTGTCTATCTCACTCTCGCTGAGGAACGAGCACCTACCGAATTACGGAAGCGGGAATTTGAGGTTTTGCGCGACGAAGCACGAGAGCGCGGCGGACCTCTGAGCATCTGAAAGCGTACCGCAGATGATGTTCTGCCCACGGACATAGTCGTTTGGCACGAAGTATTTTTCGCACCAAGGCAGCCGCTTTCTGTTCATCAAGTCGAGCCGAAAGATCGTGGGCTTGTGTAAGCCGGCCGCGCGGTATTCGGAGGGGCCTATCACGAGATCGCTGCGCCAGTTGGGCTTTTCGATGTTTTCGGCGCCAGTGCCGTAGGCGACGGTGATGTCCTTGAAAGTCTCCCCCGTCGGGTCGTAGACTTGGTCCCTGACGTCGATCACCAGGACAGGACGCGCCTCATCGCTCGGCTGGAGCTTGGCCTTCGAATAGGGCCATTTGCACCAAACGATATCGAACACTGCTGGAGCGGAGGCAGAATCGTAGAACGTCCATCCCATAGGGATGGAACTATCACACTCGCGGTTAACGCGAAACCGGGCGGCTGTTAGCGTAAAGGTCGGTCAGCTCGGGGTCTTCCTGAGCGATCTCCTCAGGGGTGAGCCTGGAGTAGTTCGCCCGATACTTTCCAACCATCGGCGAGTCGACGTCGACCGTTGGCTCGGCTTTTTTGGACGGATGTACCCACTCGGAGAAGTCGGCAACGGTAGCCTGAAAATATCTCATCAGAGCAGCCATGACGCGTCTTTCCAGCGCATATTCTGATTCTTGATTCTGCGCGTTCGAGTTAAGGAAGCCTTACGCTAACTGTAGTTTCCAGTTGGTCCAATAAGGTTCAGTGCATGTGTGAGACAATTATGGCCCTGGTGTGCCGCTCTCGCAACAGCACAAAGGGGTGACTGTGACGAACGTCACATAGTAAATTGTCGCATGGTTTTCAACGCGGGGGGCCCAAGCCCGTTCCGGGCGAAGCTGCAGACTCCCATTTCCCCCGCCCGCACATAGATCCCCGGCATGCCTGGCCCCGACGACCTCTCCTTGCGCCGCACCGTGATCGGCGGCCAAACAGCGCCCGACGATTACATTGTGATCTGGGATGAGCTTGCGATCGGCCGTATTCACCGCTCGATCGGCCTCGGCGGCAAGGACGTATGGTCGTGGTCATGCGCCCTGCCGAACGTGCCACAGCGGAGCACGCATCGCGGCCGTGCCGATAGCCTCGAGGCAGCCAAGGGCGCCTTCCGGACCGCCTGGACGGACCTGCAATCGCAGATCAGCTACGACCAGATCAAGGAAGCCCGCGCGATTGATAGCGACCGTAGCCGACCTTGGCACAAATGACCTGGTCCCGCGCGTTCGACGATCCAGTTCCCGGCATGAGGACGCTGCGTGATGCGGCCGAATACATCACCCGCCTGCCCAAGGTAGAGCAGGCCAAACCCCACTGGCAAGCCGCGGCAGAGAGGCCCTGCTGATGGCAGCGGAAGGGACTGGTCCGGCCCTCCATGCCCGCGTCGGAATGCTGCGGGCGCTGAACCACGGCAAGCCAGAGCCGGTCAGGGAGAAGACGGCGCGGACTTATCGGGTGATCCGCTAGAACGTCGTGATCGTCCCGCCCCCTGCCCCCGGAGTCTGACCACCGCCAGGCAGGAAGTTCCTCGTCTTGATCGTCGAGGTGTTCGAGGCGAGCAGCGACGTTGCCGAGACCGCCGAGCGGCAATTCTGAAGCCACATGACGGCGGTCGCCTGCGTCTGGAAGTCGGTCGGGGTTGTTGATCCACCATGGCTGACGTCGCCGACGCTGTCATGGGCATACGTCCCAAGGCACCACATCTGGTTGCCGTTGATCGGGATCACGTTGGCGCCGTAGTTGCCATAATACTCACCGGTTACCTCAATGTTGATCGCATTGTCATGCGAGGTCAGGCCATTGCAGGACTGCACGGCATCCCGGCCGTTGTTGTAGCCCTTGCAGTTGATCGTGAGCGTGAACAACGCAGGCGTGCCGCCGGGCGTCCAGTGCGTGTTAATGCCGTCCGCTTCGTTCTGGGAGCCGATGCAGTTGACCAGCGCCGCCAGCCCGGTCATGTAGTCGAGCTTCCAGCCGTTGACGTTGGTGGCGGAATCGCCGGCATATTTCGCGCTGCAATTTACGGCCATGAAGTTCATCGTGGCCGCGGCGGTGCAGGCTACAGCGGCGGCAGCGCCGCCTTGGAAATTGAAGCCCTTGAGGTAGACATCTTTGGATGTTCCATCCTGAACGAAGTTCGGGGTCGCCTTCAGCATCGCGCGGGTATTCGCGTTCGTCACCGCGTCGTTGTTGGTGCGATGCACGTAGATGTTGGTCGTGACCTGAGCCCATGAATTAGGCGTGCTGTTGCACGTTGCCGCATCTGCCACCTGGACCATGCGCAGATAGTCGCCGTTCGCATCCGTGGCGCTGACGTCGATGATCTGGGAGACGTTCGAGCGCGCGGCGACATAGCAATTCGTGAACGTGCCGTCCGGCGTGCCGGGCCATGTCAATGCATCTCCCACCCAGCAATCGACGATCCCACCTTGAGCCGGGAAGGTGGCCCCGTAAGCGATGTAGGCGATGGGGACAGTGTTCGGAACGGGCGTAGACGTATTGGTAAACCCATCGGCGCGGCCATAACCGGCGGAGTTGTATTTCACCATTACGGTCGCCGGCACGCCTCCAGCGTTCGCGAGCTGAGTGGCTTTCCAGATCGATTTAACGGGGGAAGCCTGAGACCCAGGATTGGTGTTTGAGCCGGCGCCAACGTCTGCCCAATAGACGACCCCTGCGAGCGCCGGAGCAGCATAGGCCTCAGGGACGAAGTTGGTCGTGAAGGCGTAAGCGCCTGTCTGGCGGACCTTCAGTGGATAGGTCGCAAACGGCCAGTTGAATCCGGATGGAGGTTGCAACGCACCGCTACCAGTAAGGAGAGAGCTGTTCAGCAGAGCCAAGGCATCATCGAAATCGATATTCTTTGTGGTAAGACCGAAGCCGGTATAGTAATCGGCCAGATGGATAACCAAGGCCTTCACGGACCGATTGTAGATCGTGTAGCTCGATCCCGTGAGCGAGCTCAGCAAGTAGGCCAGGTATCTCGCGAGTGACTGTGACGAGCGATCGAAGGTATATCCAATCGACTCGTGATAGGTGATGATGGTCTCGGCCCACTCTTCGTTTTCGCGGACCGTGAGGTTGCGTGTCATCTCTATCTCTTCCTTGTCGGTTTTTTTAGATCATGCTGCCGGGCATGAAACAGCGAACGACCGGCCGGCCGTTCAGGTAGATTGGCCAAACCATGGTGCGGCCGGCGCGGTTGGGCTCGGTGATTACGGTGTCGTCGGGAACGTCGATCCACTGCCCCTCTATGCGGACGCGGTAGTGGCCATCCTTCGTGTCCCAGTCGACATCGGACAGGGCCAAGCCGTCGGCGTCTGAGCAACACGGCCCGCCGCCCTTGCTCTTGAGGCTATCGAACCATGGTTTGAGCGGAGAATTGGCGTAGCGCCCATCATCTCGAGCAACGGCCCAGTTCGGGAGCGCCAGTACGAGGACCGTGAGAGCCACGCGGATCACCGGAGGCATTTGCGCGCCTCCTGGATCTGGTCCCACGAGTAACCCTGCCTGAGAGCCCAAGCGAGTGCCCTAGCCTTCCCGTGCTCGGCTACAAGGCGCCTGACGGTCTGGCAGTCGACGCCCGGCGGGAGCTCGGCCGCGCCGGCCACGCCTGCCGCTGTCAGCACGATGGCAGCAGCAATCAGGCCGGCCCAAAGGAAGACCTTCCGATCGTCTCGGTTCATCGGACCGACACCCTCGCCGTCCCGCCCATGCCGATGGCGTTTGCGGCGGCCCTGGAAAGGTCGACGCAGCGCCCGCGCACGAACGGTCCCCGATCGTTGACGCGCACCAGGACCGTTCTGCCGGTCGCCTGAGAGGTCACGGCGAGGATCGTTCCGAAGGGCTTCGTCCGGTGCGCCGCCGTGAGTGCGTAGGTGTTGAAGCGCTCCCCGGAGGCCGTCCGGCGCCCGTGGTAACCGTCCCCCACCCCATACTGGCTGGCGATGCAGGTTTCGGCACGCAGGTTCGTTGCGGCGCACAAAAGCGGCGCCGCCAGAAGTAGGCGGATCATGTGATGCTCTCTAATTGAAACTTTAGTTCGGGCAGCAGCTCTATTTTGAAAACTGCGTCTCGTTGAACCGCTGCATTACAGAGCCGTGACGATCCAGCCCTTGGTGAAGCTTGCCCAGATCCTCGCGGATCAGGAGATTGTCCTGCTCCATATTTCCCTGCCGGGTTGCGAGAGCGGCCTGCCTGTCTTCGACCAGTGAGAGGCGCCGATCGGTATTTTTTAGATCAATGATGCTCGCCTCAACGTTTTTGACACGGTGGTCAATGACGTCAATCTTCCCAACTAGCCGCGAATTGTTCACGTCTATTTTTCCGCCCAACTTAACGACGAAAACCGTGATCGAGATAATTTGCCCTACGATGGCAACAACTCCGACCACCAAAGAGATGACAACACCAGGCTCCCACATTACGCTTTCCCAGCTTTCATTAAGAAGTACTCGCTAGGATATTCCCAGCCTGTGAAGAGATACCCTCTCTTTGCGGGTCAGGCTCGCACCGGCGTTCCAGCGCAGGTGCGGGCCGCTTCATTTCGTGATCAGCGCCTTAAATTTGTCCGTTGACATCGCGCCTGGACCATTCCGCAAAACCAAAGGTCCAAGACCAAGGCAAGCGCCAAGCAGCAGATATGCCCACTCTCCTGTGGTGCCGGCCTTCCAGCTCGGCAGGATCGCGTAGGCGAATAGCAGCGGAACGAAGAACTGCGACCAAACCAGAACGAACAACTGCGTTCCAACGGTAAACGCCCACATGATCTGAAGGAGCTTGTTCGTCTTCATGGCATCCATGAAGCTCGCGTAGGTCTTTGCGAGCGCATCGGCGTGTGACACTTCGACATCTCGCGCAGCGTTGACCATGAGGCCGTAAAGCTGGTCCTTCAGCTGCTCTACGCTGATCTGCTTGTTCTGGTAGGCAGTGAAGGCAGCAAGCGCTCCATCAATGAACTTGTTGATGAAGACGCCGCCCAGCGACGAGATGATTGCGGAGAACATCTCAGGCGGCCTTCGCTTCCTGCACCACGGCGACAGCCTCAGTCTTCGCCACAACCGCCGCCTGTACGGCCGCAGCCACCTTGGGATTTTCAGCGACATCCTTATCGGTGACAGCGACGACTTCGATGGGAAGCGTCGTTGCGTTACGGAGTTTCTCGTCGACCGCGCCCATCAAGGTGAGGACCAGAGGAAGGAGGTTGAACGCGATCCTGAGATACGGCTCGTAAGCATCCGGGACCAGCGGCATGATCGGGGTCAGATCGATGGTTCCGGCCTGAGTGAGGACCATCAGGACGACGCCCGAGATCATCTTCAAGCGCGCGAACAGAATCGTCTGAGACTTCTTGTAGAGCGTGACTTCCCACGGCTCGATCCAGTCGAAGAACGGCTGGAACCACGGAATTTGCTTCAGCAGATCACGACCCCAAATGGCGTACGCGGCATGTCCCGAAGCCGACCTGATCTGCGGCTTGCCCGGCGCGCTGCTGCCGCTCGGTCCTTGACCGGCGGGGCGTCCGCCCCCGTTCGCCCAACCCATCCCTCAAGCGCGTTGCAAAGTACCGGTCGTCAGGCGGCGAAAAGCCGAAGGCAATCCTGTGCGCCTCGTCAGACAAGATGTGCGGCCGCATCAATCGGGCCCAAAAGCCGCACTCTCACGAATAGGACGGGCTAGTTGCCGCCGCGCGCGCGACCCGTTGGCGAGAGCTCCCAGAAGCCCTGGGACCACTTGCCCAGTACGCGGCGCCGGAATGTCTGTCGGCAATCGCGACACCCGACGTGAACACCGACGCTGCTCTGGTAGTGTTGCAGTCGCTCATCAATCGAATGGAAGTGATGGCCGAGAGCGCGTATCGGGTCGAGCACGACCAGTCGAAGAACCTGCTGACCTATCACAACCTACTCCAGCGCTTCATCGATCACGACCAGGAAATCGAGTTTCACCAAACCGAAATTGCATCCCTGAAGTTCCCGCTCAAGCTCGCAGAAGTCACCCAGGTCGATTCCAAGACGAGTTCCGCGGTGCAACTGGCCGACGTCATGATCGGCGCCGCGATCGAGGCGGCAACTAATCTGACTGGGTTGCGATCCGGCGGGCTAGACCCCGAGGCGGTGATGTCACTTTACGCCGACAATCAATATATCCATCTGATCCCATCCATCGACTTCGAGGAGCAACGCCGTTTCAGGCAAGGCACCCAGGCGTCCGAGCTGATCGACTATTTTTCTGCAAACTGTTCTGGCCCACGCAAAAGCTGAAACGACCATAGAGGAGCCTGCTCGCGCACTCTGCCGAAGACGATGAACGCCAGCTCGTCGCGCCTGAATAAGCGAGAGGGCTGGAGCGACAAGTGTCGCTCCAGCCCATCTATTCATGCACTGCGCTTAATTCGCGGTTGCACCCGTGCACCGTCGATCCAGATCGCTACCTTTCCGGTTGCGACAAGATCAGCCGTCTCCGATACGACCATGTTTCGGATCGACGGTGCCAAGGAACGCCAGTTGGTTCTATTCACATGAAAGAACTCTCACCTGATGACGATCGAGTTCTTACTAGATTGGCCCTCACGCCGCCCGGACCGACGAGAGAAAGTGGCCGATCTCCGACCTAAGTTTCTCGCTGTCGACCGACAGAGTTTGGGCAGCGGACAAGACTTGGGCGGACGCTGAACCCGTGTCGGTTGCTCCGCGCTTTACGTCCGCGATGTTGGTCGACACACGGTGAGTACCTTCGGCCGCGTGCTGCACATTGCGTGAAATCTCCTGGGTGGCAGCGTGCTGCTCTTCGACTGCGGCCGAAATAGCCGAAGCGGATTCGGAGAGACGCTCGATGGTATTTGAGATCGCCTTGATCGCAACAACCGACTCTTGCGTCGCAACCTGAATTCCCGATATTTGCTGACCGATTTCACCCGTCGCTTTTGCCGTCTGCTCCGCCAGGGCTTTGACTTCAGAGGCCACTACCGCGAAGCCTCGCCCCGCCTCACCAGCCCGCGCCGCCTCGATCGTGGCGTTAAGGGCCAGGAGATTGGTTTGTCCAGCAATGCCGTTGATGAGCTCGACTACATCTCCGATGCGGCCTGCAGCCTCTGTCAGTTCGCTGACACGTCTATTTGTATCTCGCGCTTGGCCGACGGCTTCAGAGGCAATTCGGGCAGATTCCAGAACCTGACGGCTGATCTCATTGATCGAAGAAGACAGTTGTTCCGTTGCGGCAGCTACGGATTGAACATTCGTCGAAGCCACCCCTGATGCATCCGCGACGATGCCCGTGAGGTTCTCGGAATGGTCCGCCGTGTTCCGCAGGGCTTTTGCCGACGCTTCGAGTTCGGTCGAAGCAGATGATACGGCTTCTACGACCTCGCCCACAGCTTGCTCGAACCGGTCAGCCAGACTGTTCATATCGATGCGACGGGTTTCAGCAGCCTGTCGCTCAGCCTCCTCCTGGAGCTTTCTCAGACGCACCACCTCGACCGAGTGATCCCGCAGCACCGCCACCGAGGACGCCATCCGACCAATTTCATCACGGCGATCCAGTCCGGGTATCTCCCCATCGAGGTCGCCCGCAACTATCTCCCGAAGACGCCGATCCATCGCCACAAGCGGTCTCGAGATGGACCTCGCAACCAGCATCGTGAAAGCTCCGCTGACCAGGACGATCAGCAACATAAATCCACCAAGTCGAAACGCAGCAGCACCGAAAGCACCTTCGAGATCGTCTACGTACATGCCGGAGGCAACGATCAGTTTCAACTCCGGAAGACCTATCACGAACGCCTTCTTTCGGAGTGGCTCCGTTTGCCCCGCTCGGGGAAAGTAATAAGTAACGACGCCGGACCCCGTCTGCTGCGCCTTGTCTACAATCTCCTTGCGGAACAGGGTCCCCTTCACGTCTCCCTTATCGAGCAGGTTTTTCCCGATGTTCTGAGGAGTGCCACGGTCCGCCAGGATGGTCCCATCCCAGTCCCAAACAAAAAAGTAGTTGTTTCCATCGTATCGAGCCGCGGAGACGATCGATCTCACCTTTTCTATGAGACCATCCCTTGTCAGTCGTCCCGAGCGCAAATCAGGCGCCAGGCCGTCGATCTGCGACGCAACTACATCCACGACGCTGCGCAGCGACCGCGCTCTTTCAGATTCGATCTGAGTCCGCAGCTCGAGCAACGCCGTTGTCGCCACGGCAATCACGCCGACGAACATGACGAGAGTAATGATAGCAAGGCGCCACGCAATCTTGGTTTGCTTCACCTGACGTCTCCAAGTTGGAATCGACATATCCTGTTTGACAAGAATTAAGATCAGATTGCCTTGGCTAACCTCATCGGATCGTCAATTCCGAAAAATGATAATTTCGCTTGCTTGCCCTCGGAAATGAAATGTTTGACATCAAGTTGCGCTGGCATCATTGGAAGCAACAAAGCTGACATGAGCGCACAAGCGCGAACTACCTCCATTAAATAGGAATGGAGGCCTCACGGTAGCCTATCGTGATGGCGCCGCTGCACTTGATCTTGTTCAGCGTCGGACTGTCGGCTGCAGCCGGCGGCTCGACCATTGTGCTCGCCATCATGAGGGCGGGCAAACTCCCAATAGACGTGCAACGTTCATCATACCCTCCTCTGCTCCATGATGACGATCTAAGCCGATGGGGCGAATTTCGCTTTCAAGCGTCCTTTAGCGTTTCGTCCTCGCTGTCGGTCTGAAGGATAGTTTCCGATAGGAGGGCGGCGGCCTTTTGCAGCGGGGGAATGAACCGGTCTAATTCAGCGAAACTGACCCGTGCCACGGGGACGGATACACCAAGGCAAGCGATCAGCTCGCGATCCGGCGAAACGATGGGCACGGCGCAACCGACAACGCCCTTCACGTACTCCTCATTCGTCTTAGCCCAGCCGCGACGGCGGGTCTCCTCAAGAACCGTCAGAAACGTATCGCAATCAACGATAGTGTTCTCCGTGTACTTAGTCAGAGCGAGTGAACGACACAATTTCTCACGCGCTCTCGCGGGTAAGCGGCTCATGTAGATTTTTCCCGTCGACGTGCAGTGAAGTGGAGCGGCTTCGCCCGGATTGAATTGAAGGCCTTGCGGCTGGGATACGCGCACGCTGTCGACATAGGTGACGACGTTGTCGCGCACGACCCCGATTTCACATTGCTCGCCGATTTCGCCCGCAACGGTGCGCAACACGGCGTGGCGGCTCGCCGTTCGAAAGGCTGCGCCGATCACTTTGGCGGACAGCGTGACCAACTGATTGCCGACCACGTAGCGCTTAGATCCAAGCGCCTTCTGAAGTAGCCCGCGTTCTTCCAAGTTTCCGACCAGCCGGTGCGCGGTCGGAAGAGGCAACGAAAGCGCGTTCGCAATCTCCGCAACCGAAATGGCCTTCGTCTGATTGGCGACATGGCCAACGATCGCGAATGCGCGGTCGAGAGGTCCGTCAGATTTCGGTGGCTTTACCATACGATTCTCATCTCTCACCGACGGAAACCCGCCCCTTGCGGCGACGCAAGATAACTTGCGAGTCGGCTCACCGGCGGGTCGCGAACACCCGAGTTGGTGCACTGGCGATTGCCGCAGCGTTACGTTACGGATTCAACTAAGCGACGGATGGGATCCGCGGATGTGCTGAATGCTCCGCCAGACGGCAAAGAGAACAAGCGGGATTGCCAAGAGCAATAGAGATTTCGCAAAATGCGTATTAACCCCCAGCTCAGAAACACTTTCTAGAACGTTCTTTACAAGGCCGATAACGTAGTAGGTGATCGCTATCACCGAAAACCCTTCTACCGCCTGCTGGATGTGCAGCGCGGCTTTCGCGCGCTCCCCCATCGCAGCCAAAAGAGACGCGTTCTGGTCCTCCAGTTGCACCTGGACGGTAGTGCGCAAGAGATCTCCTGCCAAACGGACCCGCTCCGACAACTCGTCCAAGCGCCTTTCGGCGGCATGGCAGGTACGAATCGCTGGTTGGAAGCGCCTCCCTATGAACGTTCCAATTCTTTGTCGCTGTTCGACGCGCCCCTCCCGAATCTCCTCGATCCTGCTTGCGACAATTTCGGCATATGCTCTGGCCGCTCCGAATCGTTTGCGCGCCGTCGCAGAAAAGTTGAGGACGTCGGATGAAAGGCTGGTTACTTCCGACAGCAACGCTTTGTCGACTTTTGTAGCACTCTGCATGTGTGCAATCAGACGGCTCAACCGACGATCGTATCCGGCAAGCTCTAGGAGAGTCCGACGCGCCACTGGCATGGCCAACAACGCCATCATTCTATACGTTTCAATCTCGAGAAGGCGGCGAACCATCCGACCGGTTCGATATGCATTCAGACTCTTATTGAAGAGGATCATCTCAACAAAGCCATTCTGGTCGAGGCGGAAGTTAGAGTGCACTTCCGCGTCGCCACCCCCGACTTCGGAGGCCACACAATCGACGTTTGGCTCATCAGTTCGCTTGCCGCACTTTTCATCGCGAACGCGCACATGAATCGCCGCAATTGTCTGTCCTTCAACAAGAGCGCACAGCTTGAGAAATGACTCCGGTGGCACCGCCGATTGTTCCGAGGGGGCAGTGACAAAGGTCAACGTAAGAAACTCAGCGTGCAACTCCCACTTAATGCGCCCGTCCATATAGCGTGCGATCCCGTGCTTCCCTTGCTGCGTGATCGACAATCCCTCAAGGGATGAGAGGCAACTCGGTACACAGGGCTGACGGTTGTCGTCTACTATGGCGACATGCCAGACGTCTGTATCACCCTCGAAATACAAGGATGGTCGTGCGTGGAGTTCATTGTGAAGCTCCGCACGCAAGGGATGCGAGAAATTCAAGTCCATAATGTCCAACTCACGCATGCTTCGAAACTGGGGTCGAATGCATCTTTATTAGCGAACGGCGACGTCACCTTGCGACGACGGCGAAGCTAAGATTTGCTAGCTCAACAAAAAGAAGGGCCACCGCTCACGCGGTGGCCCAGTCAGGGAGGAACTGGGAACATTGGTCAACACATCTTGACAGGGGGGTCCTCCCGCATCCGCAACGAAGATTGCCCGCATCGAATTCACCCATGCTCAGCACGGCCTACCGTAAGATCATGGGTCGCTTGCACGACCTTGTTACCGTCATGTTGAACTTTTCACCGTCTCGGCTTCAGCGGGTTGGATGACCACGCCAAGCTCAATTAAGGAAACAATCCACGCAGCTTTTTCCCTTCACGAACCTTTTCAATCCCTATCGCCATTGCAGCCATGCGGTGGGAAATGGCATCTTTGCGGGCGCGGCGAATGACCCGATCGAAAGTCACATTTAGGATGTCTTTCAATCGATCATTCACTTCTTTCTCGGTCCAGAAGAGCCGCTGCAGGTCTTGAACCCACTCAAAATAGGAAACGATCACTCCGCCGGAGTTGCAGAGGATATCCGGCAATACAAAGATATCGCCTCGTTCTTCGATAATCGCGTCGGCATCTGGCGTTGTCGGACCATTTGCTCCCTCGGCTAGAATCCGACACGAAAGCTCCGAAGCATTTGTGGCTGTAATGACCTGTTCGGTGGCGGCGGGGATCAAAATGTCACATTCGCGGGTCAAAAGCTCCGAAGGATCAATGGCCGACTCGTTGGACCAGCCAGCCAAATACCGCTTCTGACCGACGTAGCGCTCAATCGCATCTACCGGTAGTCCAGCGGGATCGTAGTAGGCAGCCGTGTGATCGCTCAGACCTACAATTCTCACGCCCATCTCTCGGGCCAAAATATACGCCGAGATACTTCCTACGTTGCCAAACCCTTGAACGATCGCTGTCGATCTGGACGAATCGAGCTGAATTGACTCCAGCGCGCGTTTGACGAGATGCGCAACACCCCGTCCAGTCGCCTCCCGCCGTCCCGCAGTGCCGCCAATCGCGACGGGCTTCCCGGTTACTATCTCATTGATCGCGTGCCCCTTGTACATGGAGTACGTGTCCATGAACCAGGCCATGACTTGTTCATTCGTCCCCATGTCGGGCGCCATGACATCCGTATTCGGTCCTACGAAAGGAATCATCTCTTGCATGTAGCGGCGGCTTATCGCCTCGAGTTCGCGCGCGGAGAGGCTATTGGGATCGCAGGCAACTCCGCCCTTAGCGCCACCATAAGGCAACCCCGACAATGCGCATTTCCAACTCATCCAAATCGCTAAGGCAGCGACTTCGCCAACATCTAACTGCGGCGAGAATCGAGTACCGCCCTTTGTCGGTCCCAAAGTAAGATGATGCTGAACACGATACCCTTGGAACACTTTTGTTCGCCCATCGTCTGTGTGCAGCGGTATCGACACGCTGATCGCGCGCTTCGGGTATAGCAACCGGTCACGATGTTCCGATTCGATTCCGATGTAGTCTGCGACAAGATTAAACTGCTCCTGCGCCATTGCGAACACCGGTCCGCTGTAGATGCTCATTGCACAATCCTTGTAAGTTAGCGTTGACGGTCGATGGTCGTCCGCACGGCTGCTTTTTAGGCGATGATCTGACGGGTATGGGCGCGCTCTCGGTGTAGTTTGGGCTTTGCTTGAACTAGAACACGTCTCCGCGCAAAGCCCTCGATGGAGTCGATCGGGTCTCGCCAAAACGGGGCAATTGCCTTTCCCTCGAAGGTTTCGATCGACTAGGAATTGTTTTCAGACTCGAAGACGGCGTTCGATCATACTGGCCAGCCCGGTCAACGAGTAGCAGATCACAAAGAATATGCTCAGCACACCCAGATAGATCTCGATGGCGTGTGAGTCTCCGGTTCCGACATACGCTAGTCTTTCTATCATTTGACGCGCCGATCCCAAGAGATCCGACACGCCGACAACGGACGTCAGTGCACTCGCCTGGACGAGAACAGTGAGCTGCCCGACGTAGGGCGGCAACGCACGCCGAAATGCTTGTGGCAAAATGACGAACACAAGCGCTTCCGTTGCGCTCAAGCCAAGCGCTCGGGCGCCCTGCTCTTGGCGATGTGGAATTGAATCCAAGGCGCCTCGAAAGACCTCACCGATGTTCGCCCCGCCCCAGAGCCCCAATCCGATTATTGCGGCAGTGAGTGGGCCCGTGCGGAGACCAATTTGCGGAAGGGCAAAGAACACGAAGAGGAGTATCATAAGCGACGGCACGCCGCGGAACAACTCGACGTAAAGCCGTCCGACAAAGCGCGCGAACGTGAGCGTGCTTTGCGACAGCGCCGCGATCAGGAGACCAAGCATTGTCGCCAAAATGACGGTGAGCAGCGAGATCCACAAAGTGACCAAAAGGCCCTTACCAAGGTAAAGGGTGACAGGCCAAACCCAGTTGTTCATTTAACTACTCCCAGCCCCGGAATCGCGAGCCTGCGCTCGAACGTACGAGACAAAGCGCTGAGAATGCTGCACACCAGCAGGTACATGAGACAAGCGATGCCGAAGGTCTCAAACACTTTAAACGTATCCGACACGATCCGGTTGGCGACATAAGTCAATTCCTGATAGCCGACGACGATCATGAAGGAGGACGATCTGAACTGCGTGATCGCCGTGGTCGTTGTTCCGGTGATCGCCATGCGCAACGCGATCGGGAGTGTGACGTCAAGAAAGGTCTGGAACGCCGGCAAGCCGAGAGCGCGAGCTGCCGTCACTTCGCCTTTCGGCACAGCTTCGAATGCGGCCCTGAAGACCTCCGTTTGATAAGCACCGCCCCACAATGCGAGCGCTAGCCAGGAAGTTTCGAATGGCGTCAGACGGATGCCTATGTCGGGTAGCGCGTAGAACAGGAGGAATATCTGTACGAGGAGCGGCGTGCAGCGGAATGCATTTACGAATCCAACGATTGCAATGTTGGTGATGGGGATCCGTGCATAGCGTATTGCCCCGAGCACGAGCCCGATCCCAATTCCGAGCGCGATGCCGATCGCGCTGATGAGGAGGCTGTTGCCGAGCCCCGCCAGCAGCTCAGTTACCTCTTTCATGAGATCGTTCTGCACGATCCGCACCTCCGCTCAAGCCGAATTGGGACGCTATCGCGCTGCCGGGACCCTCAAGATTTGCACTCCATGGGATCGACGCCGGCATAGTCGAGCTTGACCTTCGGCCCCGGGACGACATTGCGATACTTCGCGACCATCGTCGGATCCTTGACTTCTTCGGCGAAGGCTTTGTAGAAGGCATCTTCTTCGCGCATCTTGGCGATCACTGCGTTGATCCAGGCAAGCATGGCCGCATTGCCCTTCTTGACGCCAATACCCTGGATCGCAGGTGAAGCGAGCTCGCCAACGACTTTGAAGTTTTTGTTGTTCTGCACGAAGTTGTAGTCGTAGACGTCGATATAGGCGAAGGCGTCAGCACGCCCCTGGATCAGCATCGTGGAGGAATCGGCCGGGCTTTGGGCCGTGATCAGGTTCGCCTTCGGATGACACTTCTGTAACCAGGTCTGGTAGGTGCTCCCTGTCGGCGTCACGACCGTGCGACCGGCGAGGTCGGCGTAGTTGTTGATGGGAGAATCCTTCTTCACAACAAGCTGGAGATTGCTCAACCAGATCGGATCCGAGAAGTCGATTTGCTCGGCGCGCGCCGGAGTTCTGGCAAGCGACGCGAGCACGAGGTCGACCTTGCTGGACTGCAAGAACGGGATACGGTTGCTGTCATTCATACATTGGGTCTGGAGACCGGCTTCGGTGCCGAAGGCAAATTCGGCGATGCGCTTGACGAGCCCATACTCAAAGCCGGCAGGCTTTCCATCGAGCCCGACATAGCCGGCGGGCGGATACTGGCAATTGATGCCGATCGTCAGCACCTTTGGCGTGGCGAGGTCCGTGGGCAGCGGCACGTCCACCTTCGACTGCGCGATGGCCGGCAACGCCACTATCGAAAATGACAGGGCCGCGATCGCGGCTAGGCATTTCAGCATGTTCATAATCTCAACCTTCCTGTTGATCTTGGTATGGCGAAAAAAGTAGGTCAGACGTCAGTGTGCGACAGGAACTGGCGCGTGCGGTCGTGACCTGGTCGATCGAGGACGTCGGCCGGATGCCCTTTCTCAACGACCACACCGTCGGCCATAAATACGAGTGTGTCGCCGACCTCTCGCGCGAAACTCATTTCGTGCGTCACGACGAGCATAGTCATGCCGGAGCGCGCGAGATCCTTCATGACGTTCAAGACCTCGCGTACGAGCTGAGGATCGAGCGCCGATGTGACCTCATCGAACAACATCACGTGAGGACGCATCATTAGGGCTCGGGCAATCGCGACACGCTGCTGCTGGCCTCCCGAAAGCTGGTCGGGATAACTGCTCTCCTTGTCTGCCAAACCGACCTTCGCGAGCAACTCTCGGGCGCGAGCTTCCGATTCCGCAGTCGGCTCCTTCAAAACGCGACGCGGAACCAAGGTGAGATTCTTCAAAACGGTGAGATGCGGAAACAGGTTGTAGTGCTGGAACACCATTCCCACGCGCTGGCGGACCTTATTCACGTCCTGCTTGCCGGAGAGCAAGTCCTGGCCTTCCAGCACGATCTCACCGCCGACGACCGGCTGAAGCATGTTAACCGTTCGCAGGAGCGAGCTCTTGCCGCTGCCGCTCGGGCCAATGATGACGACGACCTCGCCTTGACGAACCGAGAGATCGACGCCCTTCAGAACCTCGTTTGATCCGTACGAAACGCGTATGCCACGCAGATCGAGGAAGGGTGCAATCGGTTCGGTTGACACTGGGCGCCTCTCTGTTTTCAGCGCAACGCTGGTCGAACGACCGCGGAGATCAAGTCGGTCATCGCGACATGCGTCTGGAGAGGAATCCCATCGACGTCAGCATCGACGACGTTGCCGACCGAGTTGATCAAGCCGATGTCGACACCGCGACGCAGCAGGTGTTCTTCCATTTTTGGCGCATGGAGGAGGTCGGGCCTCTTCAGACGGGCCGCAAGCGCCCCCAGGATGGCGTAGCAACCCCAGTTCGAGCAGGCTGCGGTGACTAGGACATCGGTGCCAGTCACCGCTCCGATGCCGGCACCGCCTTCCGGCCGCGCGTCGCCGAACTTCACATGGCGCCGCACGGCGTCGGCGACGACCCCCATGCCTATCTCATTGCCCCCGTCGCCCACGCAGACGCTAGGAATCCCGCGGGCGAGCGCCTCGTCGAACAAGTAGTCAATCCGGGCCCGCCCCATGCCGTAGTCGATACCGCGCATCGAGCAATAGATGCCGTCGGCGTTACGGCCGACCCGCTCCGTTGAGAAGACCAAGGCAGGCTTGAATTCATCGAGCAAGGCGGCGGAGGCGGCCTTCGCCTCGGCGTCCGTCACGGGAAAGGAGCGCGTGCTGGCGACCGCGAGGCTTCCGTCGCCGCTCGCAATCCGCGCCTGCTCGTAGGGGAGCACCGACAGGCCGGCGCTGGTAAGGATCTTGGCGGTGCCGTCGAGCAGGGTCTCCTCCGCGACAACGACACAGGTCGCTCGCTTGGATAGGGCAAGCGCTCGCACGACCGCGGCGGCGCCGGCAGGCCCGTCGTTCTCGCCGATAGTGGGCGAAATCCAGGCCCGCGAGACGGAGCCCGTCGTCACCACGACCGTCGCCCCCACCGGGATAGCGGCGAGCGCCTCGGCGGCCGCGCCGCACAGGGCACCGCCTTGCCGCGCGCGAGCCGCCTCGTAAAGATGTTCGACGCCTCGGCCCCCGAGATCGAGATTGACCAGTCGGTCGAGCCGGTCATCCATGCCCGCAAAGGCAGTGTTGGCGTTGCTCATGCCTGGTCTCCGAGAACGAGCTGTGAGATTGCGGATACATCGTCGATCCGCGAGGCGAGATGATCGAGTGCAGTATCGACGGCGGCGACGACGGCATCCTGGCCGCCAACTCTCCCGATCGCGTCGAGTGTCGGCTTCAGGCGCAGCGACACACGCGCCCCAGGCTGTCCGTGGGTGTTGACCGTGAGGATTCCAGCGTCGCGCAGGAGGACCATGCCGAGCGCAGAGGAGACCTCGCAGGGAACGAGCCCGAGGCCTTCGGCGGAACGGCCGGCGCGCCGCAGGACAACGGCGAGCACATCTTGCTCGTCGACCATTGGTCCGAGATCGCTGACAACCACGAGGTCACGACCCAGCTTCTCGGCGAGTGCGACAGCGAGCGCCTGTCCGGAGCGAGCCTCCTCCCGCAGGTCCTCGGGCCGAAAAGCCAGGAGAGACCGCATGGCGCCAGCGGCGATCGGCGCCCGTGCCTCCATCCCGAATTCAGCGCCCTTAGCTGACGCCGCCGTGACAAGATTGGGGCGGCCGGCAAGGACGCCTGCGCGCGGTCCGGCGAGACCCGCCTTGTCGCAATTGGTAATCGCGAGATCGGCGCCGAGGGCGAGGCCCGGCTTACCGCCGTGGAGCACAGGACGCAGACGGGCGCCATAAGCGTCGTCCACGAACGCAATAGCGCCGACCGCGTGGGTGGCTTTGACGACAGCCGAGGTCACGGTGTCGTCCAGAAGCTCGAGGGCGCTCGTTACGGTGGTGACGACGACGAGGTTGGGTTTCGCCTTGGTCAGAGCCGCCTGCCAGTCGCGATCGCCCCCGATTTCGACGAGTTCCACCCGGGCGATGGAACAGCCTCGGATCACCGAAGCGTGCGATCGCCCGCCCGGAGGGACGACCGAAATCACGGGGCTGCCGGCGGCATGAGCGACGATGGTGGCAATGATTCCCGCGCTGGTGCGATTGAATACAGCGACGCCATCCCCGTCCTCACCACCGAGGTGAGTGATAGCTGCCACTCTGAGGTCTTCGGCGAAGAGGCCCGGGCCGACCCATTCCTCGCACAGTGTCGTAAGATCCTCCGGCTTGAGCGGAAAGTCTCGCTGATTTCCTGTGAACACACCAATGGAATGCGGGCCGAGCTTGCGGACACGATCGGCCGCTACGGCCTGTCCCTGCCGAAGGCGACGCGCTTCGTCGACACTGGATCGGATGATGGTACCACGCGCAAAGCCGACAATGGGATCGATGGGATTGCCGAAGCGATCTGTGGGCTTCGGGGATTGCGTTTTCGACTCCGAGGCGACGGCTGTCATCATCTTCTCCTAGAACCAGTGTGACTTGGCGATGCGGATAACCAGGGAGCCAAGGTGACCGGCGATGCGCGATGAAATGGGCGTTCTTGTCAGGAGCATTCGGCGAAAGCGTCTTGCCGCGCGAATACGCCACGCGAGGCATTCTCGATGCTTCAAGCCCGGTACAAGACCGACGAAGTCGGGCCCAACAGCGGGGTCGTAGCTCGGCGTCATTGGGTCACCTCGCGAGATCGCTGACGCGACGACGAATCCGGACCAGGTTCGCTTGACGAACTTGCAACGATGCTTTGGAGTAGACTGACAAAGCCCCGATGACCGCTCTCAGGGACACCGTCAACGAGGGGTTCGGTTCTTGCGGTAGCGCCATCACGAGCGCCCGCGCTAACGCAGGCTCTGATCAGATCCCCTTCGAGAGCATCGTTATGTAGCAGGTCGGGACTGCCTATTCCGACAGCAAGTCCGGCGCAAACGGCGTACGCACCCCAGTTCGATATCGCAGCGCTGACGACCACGTCTGTCTCGACTGCCGTGACAACGAAGCTGTTGGGATGGAACGCGGCAAGCGCGGTCCGCACCGCGCCGAAGCCGACCTCGTTACCGCCGTCGCCAATTCCTATCGTCAAGCGCTTCGCCGCGCGTCCGGCCTCCGCGAGCAAATGAAGATGCGCCATCGTGCCTGCAGGGCGACGGTCGCCCCGGACACCGTGGAAAAGACCATCGGGGTTGGGGCCGTCGAGCTCGACGAAGACGATTGCCGATGGCTGGTATCGCGCCATCAGCGCCTCGACGGCCTTGGGCCCATACTTAGGATGAGGCGGGATAGTCTCCACCTTGATCGGCCTTGCCGTGAAGGATCCAACGAGCGCGGCGCAGGCCTCCACCGGCTTAGAATGAGCCTCTTCCGAGACGATCGTGACCTGGGCGCCAAGACCGAGAGCTATGGCCCGGGCAAGGACAGCGGCGCCTGGCGGTCCGTCGGTTTCGCCCTGCGGGAGTTTGGGCGGAACGCCGGCACCTGTCGCCACGATGACGTTGTCACCGTAGACGACGCGCGACATGAGTGCCCTGGCTGCCAACGTGGACAACGGCTCGCCGTGATGACGACGGCAGATCTCGTACATCGGAACGACGAGACCCGGTGGAAGCCCGCCCGAAAGAGGACGGGATTCAATCGTCATCAGACGATCAAACCGCTCGCCCGCCATGGCCAGAAGAGGGTCCGGACCGGTGGAGTCTTCGGTTAAGAGCATAACCATGGAGACCTCTTGGCCTGTCTGTTCGGCTCACACCGTGACGGTCACGCTCTTGCGATAGGTGTAGCTCTCGAGGGCTCCTTCGATGGAATATTCGGCACCGATGCCGCTCTGTTTGGCGCCGCCGTAGGACATGCCCGGGATCTGCCCGCCGGCACGGTTGATCTGGAGCCAGCCTGCATCGATTCGCTCCGCTGCGCGCAGGGCGGTGGTGATGTCGTTCGTGAAGATGTAGGCGGCGAGACCGTAATGGGTGTCGTTCGCCCAGCCGATCATCTCGTCTTCATTCGTCCAGGGGATCGCAACCAGGACAGGCCCGAAGACCTCCTCGCGCACAACCCGCCAGCTATTGTCGACGCCCGTCAGCACGACGGGGCCCGGCATGAAGCCGTCGGTGTCGTTGGCGGGAGCTGGGACCTGGCCAATCTCCACCTTCGCGCCACGATCGACGGCCTCACGGATAAAAGCGCAAACCTCTCCGTAGCGTTCGGCGTTGATGATCGCGCCGATGTCAGAGGCCTCGTCGAGCGCGTCGCCGACTTTCATGGCCTTCAGCTTCTCGACAACCTTTGCAACCACCGGCGCGAACACGTCCCGGTGGATGAAGAGCCGCGAGCCCGCCGTGCAGGACTGCCCTTGGCGCGCGAAGCGCATGGCATTGATGACGTTTGTCGCGCAGGTATCGAGTTGCTCGGGCGTCGCCGCATCTGGATAGACGACGCAGGGACTCTTGCCGCCGAGCTCAAGGGTGACCTTCGCAATGCGGTCGGCGGCGGCATGCGCCACGAGCTTTCCCACCTCGACCGAGCCTGTGAACGAGATCTTCGACACGTCGGGATGGTTCGAAAGCGGCGCACCGGCCTCGATGCCCGTTCCGGTGACGACATTGAAGACGCCGGCTGGGAAGATGTCGGCTGCAAGTTCCGCGACCTTGATGACCGCTAGCGGCGCGTCCTCGGCAGGCTTCAGAACCAGCGTGTTACCGGTGCCGAGCGCCATGCCGATCTTCACGGCCGCGAGTACGAGGGGCGAATTCCAGGGGATGATCGCGCCGACGACGCCAAGCGGCTCTCGCGTAGTGTAGCTGAATATCCCCGGGCCGAGCGGCAACGTCTCGCCCTTCTGCTCGGATACCACGCCGCCGTAGTAGCGCAGGACCTCGGCAGTGCTCGCGACCTCAGGTCGGCTTTGCGTGCGCAGCGCGTTACCCGTTTCGGCCGCGAGGATGTTGGCGATCTCTTCGGCATGCGCCGATACGCGATTGCCGAGTTCAGTCAAAAGCGCGCCGCGGGCTCGTGCCGCCATGCGGCGCCAGTTCGGAAAGGCCGCCTTGGCCGCCGCGACTGCGGCATCGACGTCCTGCTTCTCCGCAGCCCCGACCATGGCGATGGTGTCGCGTCGGCAGGGATTCTCGACTGCCATCGTGCGGCCCGAGACCGGCTTGATCCACTTTCCGCCGATGAAGTTGCCAAGCAGCCCGGAGCGGGGCAACGTCAGTTCGGAATCGTAGCTGGTGGTGGTGCGTTGCGCTCTCATTTGTTCGTTCCTATTCTTCGAAATCATGCTGCGGGCTGACGGAGATTGACCTTGAGCAAACGCTCGTAGACCTCCGAGACGCTAGTGGAATCCTTTCCGCCCAGACCGTCCGCGCGGGCGGTATTGTAGATCTGGCGAACGAGCTGCCCGAGATACATCGGTGAAGCCGTGAACTCGTCGAGTGCGAGCGAGATGTCCTTGTGCATCAGGTCGAGCGCGAAAAAGGCTGGCCGCTCCTGCGTAAAGAGCGTCTTGCCGAGCCAATCCAGCATCTTGCTGCCGGCGAGACCTCCGCCGAGAACCTCGAGCAACACGTCGAGCTTCGCGCCGGACTTCACGCTAGCTGCCAGCACCTCGCCGAGTGCTACCGTGTTGATCGCGGTCAACAGGTTGTGGCTCAACTTCATAAGTTGTCCGGAACCGACCGGGCCGCAATGAATGATCTTGCCAGCCAGCGTCTCAAGCACAGGGCGCGTCGCATCCAGCACGGTCTGGTCGCCCCCGATCATGATCAGGAGCTTGCCATTTTCTGCGCCGGCGACGCCGCCGCTGACGGGCGCATCGAGATAGTTGATCCCGGCTTTGTCGCAGATCGCAGCGACCGCCTTGGTGGTCGCGGGGTCTACCGTACTGAAATCGACCACTGTCGCGCCCTTCTTCGCAGCGGCGAGGATCCCGTCCTCACCGGTTACTGCCGCCCTCAGGGCCACTGGAGAAGGGAGGCTCGCCAGAATAAAATCGGCTCCAGCGGCAGCGGCCGTGGGGCTTGCGGCAGCTTCCACGCCAGCCGGGGCAAGCTTGGCGACGGCCGGCGCGTTGGGATCGAAGGCCCGCACCTTATGTCCGGCTTCGGCAAGCCGACGCGCCATATGTGAACCCATGCGGCCAACACCCAAGAAGGCGATCGTCGGCATCGATAAATCCTCGCGATATTGGCCAATAGGCCGGTCAAAACTCGGCGATCGCGGCCTCATCTTCGCGATGATCGCGATCACAAGGGTGATGCCGCCGGTTTTGGGCCGGTTCGACCGGCCCCGGAAGACCAGTCCAATTGACGCGAGGCGAAAGAAATTCTTACTCTCTGGTTCTTTGGAGATATGCGAGTTTGGCCCTCAGTCTTTCACGACTACGTCTCTTTCATGAGCTTTCCGAGCTCGGCACGATCTCGGCGGTGGCACGAGCGCTCGGCCAGACACGGCCAGCCGTGTCGCAACAGTTGGCGCTGCTCGAACGCGAGGCGGGAGCGGTACTTTTCGAGCGTTCGGCAGGAGGGCTGCGCCTGACAACCAAAGGGCAGCAACTCCTGGATCGCGTCACGCCGCTGCTGCAACTGGCAGAGCGCATCCAAGCCGAGCTCGACGAGAAGGACGGACCTCCTGCGGGCGAACTACGACTTGCCGCATTCGGGAGTGTCGCGACCAGCATCGTTCCAAGAGCCTTGGGCTATCTCCACAAGACACACCCCCTGATCGATGCAAGCTTCGTCGAACTCGAGCCGACCGAAGGCCTCAAGGCAACCGTCGCCAAGCAGGTCGATATCGCAATTGTCGACGATTATGCCGATGCAAGTGCGTACCAACAGGCCCTCGAATTCCACCCCCTCTATGTCGACGCCTTGAGTGCGATCCTTTCGTCAGACCACCGCTTCGCGAAGGCCGACTTGACAAGCATAGAGCTCAAGGATCTCTCGAACGAGAAGTGGGCGATCAACCAAACGGCGGTCGCCTATCAGCAGAACTTGACTAACGCGTGCTTGGCTGCCGGATTCGAAATGAAGATTGGCTGCAGCGCTCGTAATATTTCTGCCACCCTTGAGATGGTACGCACCGGACAATTCGTAACAGTCCTGCCCGGTCTTGCGGTGCAGCCCCTCGACAAGGATCCCGACTTTCGCGTTCTTCCCATTGCGCCCGCCTTACACAGACACATATTCAGCGCCGTTCCCAAGGGCACATCCCGGCGCCCTATCGTTGCCGCTGCATTGGCGGCCCTGGAGCGAGCGGCCCTCAATTGCCGCCTCTAAAACGTTGGCAGCGTAACTATTTCTAACGTGCTCCGTCAGGAACCGTGTTCTTTCGCCGCGGCAAGTCGAGCGCTAGTCGTTGAGCAAAGGCCACATCTTTCCAACAACCAATGGAACATGGACATGCGAAGCTATGGACTCCGGTTCGTCACCGGTCTGGTTGCGGCATTCTGCGGGTTCGCGCTCGCGGCCGGGGCGAGCCACGCTCAGGAGAAGTCCAGGCTGGATGAAATCCTGGCGCGGGGCAAGCTGGTCGTCGGCGTGTCGAGCGAGTCACCTCCTTTCGGCTTCGTCGACGAGAAGGGGGAGCTGGTCGGCTTCGACATCGATGTTGCCCGGCTGATCGCCAAAGCGACTTTCGGTGACCCCAACAAGGTCGAGTTCATTCGCCAGAGCGCAGCCCAGCGCTGGCCCAATGCCCAGAACGGCACGATCGACTTTGGCGCGCAGACGACAACCATCTACGCCGACCGCGCGCAGCGGGTCGCGTTCACCCGCAACTATATCGATGGCGGCATCGTCCTCATCGTCCGCAAGGATGCGCCCTTCAAGACGCTCGACGATTTGAACAAGCCGAACATCACCATCGCCAATCTGACCACGCCGACCCAGGAGGAGCGCGCCAAGCGCCTCTTCCCGCAGGCCAAGCTCCAGACCTTTGACGGCATCGCCTCGCAATTCAACTCTGTGAAGCTTGGCCGAGCCCAGGCCGCTCAGCTCGATGCTCCCGTCGCCGCCTGGTATGTCAAGTCCAACCCGGACATGCGCGTGATGGAAACTCGCCTGACGGATGTCGTCAACACGGGCATCTTCATGAAGCCAGGCGACTTCCGGCTCTGGCAGTACCTCGATCTCGTCGTGTCCGAGATGACCGGCGGGTATCTCTTCGCCGAGTACAGCGCGATCTACGAGAAGTGGTTCGGCGAAAAGCCGAAGAATGCAAAGTGGTATCTCAACAATAACTGATCGACTGCGCAGAGAGGGCGGGTGATGGATTGGTCACAGTTTGGCAACTTCGCCGTCCGCTACCTTCCGCAACTCTGGAACGGGATGCTCGTTACCATCGCTGTCGCGGCGCTCGCGGCGCCGACGGCTCTCGCAATCGGCGTGCTTCTCACTGTGCCGCGCGTCGCCGGCTGGCGGCTACCCAGCGCTCTTGTACGAGCCTATGTCGAGGTGATGAGGAATACACCGCTCCTCGTCCAGATGTACCTCCTCTTCTTCGGCCTGCCACTCGTGGGAATCTTCTGGGGTGAGATCACCTGCGGTGTCCTCGCCGTCGCGCTTCAGCACGCAGCCTTTTTGTCTGAGCTCATTCGCAGCGGCATCGCGGCCGTGGGCACCAAGCAGTGGGAGGCGGGACAGGCGATCGGCATGCGTCGTTGGGCGGTTTTTCGCCTGATCGTTCTTCCGCAGGCCGTTATCAAGGTCATGGCACCCGTCTCGAACCAACTGATCGTCCTTGTGAAGGATACGTCTCTCGTATCGGCGATCGGTGTGCTCGACCTGACGCTATCGGGCAAGGTCATCATCGAAAGATCAGGGGCATCCTTCGAAGTCTTCATTCTCGTTGCAGCGCTCTATCTGATCCTGACTTCCGTCATCGGCGTCGGGTTTCGGATCAGCGAGATGCGCTTCGCGCGGAGGCTCGGATGAGCATATCCGTCCTTCTCGCAAATCTGCCCTACCTGTTGCAGGGTGCTCTGGTGACGCTTTGGCTTGCCTTCGTCGTCGTCATAGCTGGCACGTTTCTTGGCGCGGTCGTTGGAACAATCGCGAGCGGCAGCGGACCGATCCTCCGGGCGATCGTTACGTCCTACGTCTTCGTATTTCGGGGCATTCCGGTATTGGTCGTGATGTTTCTCGGCTTCTACACTTTCCCGGCATTTGGAATCCGTCTCAGCGCCTACGCCGCAGTCATGATATCGATGATCTTCTATGTCGGCGCCTTCGTCACCGAGGCAGTGCGCGGCGCCATAGCAGCCGTGCCGACCGGCCAGATCGCAGCAGCTAAGAGCCTTGGCATGCGGCGGCTGACGATGCTCCGTGAGGTCGTCCTCCCTCAGGCAGCCCGTCTCTCGATTGCGCCGATCCTCAACATCTCGCTTATGGCGATCAAGCAGACCTCTTACGCCTCGGTCGTCGGAGCCTGGGAACTCTCCTTTGCGGCTCGCGAGGTCGTGGAGAGAACACTCGCGGCTTTCCAAATCTTCCTGGGGGTCATGCTGATCTACTTTTTGATCTGCTACCCCATTTCGCTGCTCGCGAACTATTGCGAGCGGAAACTCTCCTTCGATCAATGAGGGTGCCCATGACCATATCCGCTGAATCGCCCATCGTCGTGTCGGTAAATGGCCTCGTGAAATCCTTCGGGACGCATCGTGTCCTGAACGGCGTTTCTTTCGATGTCCGGCGCGGTGAAGTCGTAGTCGTTCTGGGCCCGAGCGGATCGGGCAAGTCCACCATGCTGCGCTGCGTCAACTTCCTTGAGACATTCGAGGACGGCACCATCACAGTGGATGGCGCACCGGTCGGCTATAGGAGCGGCAGCGAAGGCCATCGCCGCATGCTTGATGAGAAGGTGGTTGCGAAGAACCGTGAGCATGTCGGCATGGTCTTTCAAAGCTTCAATCTGTTCCCGCATCGGACCGTCCTACAGAACGTTATGATGGGGCCAGTGTCGGTCCAACACCGAGACAAGACTGAAGCGAGGAAGCAGGCGCTGGAGTTGCTCGAGAAGGTCGGCTTGGCCGACAAGGCCGACCAATATCCCGCTCGCCTCTCCGGCGGCCAGCAGCAGCGCGTGGCAATCGCCCGCGCTCTCGCGATGCGCCCGGCTGTTATGCTCTTTGACGAAGCGACATCGGCCCTCGACCCCGAGCTCGTCGGCGAAGTGCTCCGCGTCATGCGGGAATTGGCCAACGAAGGCATGACGATGATCGTGGTCACGCATGAGATGGGATTCGCCCGAGAGGTTGCCGATCGCGTCATCTTCATGGACGGTGGCGTGATCGTGGAGCATGGCGCGCCGCGCGACATCATGGCCAATCCTCAATCCGAGAGGTTTCGATCGTTTCTGGGAACTGATCGACCCACGAGCAGACCTCAAGATACGTAACTATCATTCTTTCCGGGAGCCACCGGTGCCGTCGCCGCGAACGAGGAGACGCACCAGTTTCGTGCCAAGCCCCAGGAAACCGAGGACCGCCTCGAAGATCATCATTCGGATAGTCGCTGCCGGGTAGGCAAAAATTGGACGTGATGACGAAGCGCACACCGAAATGCCGATTGCCGGAGCAAACAATATCGGTCTAAATCATCTCCGTTCAGCGGTTGCTGCTGCCGACTGTGGAAGTTTTCGGCAGGCAGCAGAGATGCTTGGCATTCGTCATTCCTTGCTGAGCCGCTCGATTCGTCAACTTGAGCACTGGGTCGGAGCGACATTATTTGAGCGATCGCGCGTGGGAGTTGTTCCGACTCTTGCCGGACGACGCATTCTGCGAATGTCGCGAATGATCCTCGAACAAGTCGACATACTGGTCGTAACGGGCCGATCTAGCGGCAACGGCGACTCGGGGCGTCTCTCGATAGGCTTTTGCACGTCAATTTCCGCCGGCAACTTGAGGGCAAGCCTTACTGAATTTAAACATCGCGCGCCCCAAGTCGAACTAGCAACGGTCGAACGATCGCGTATCCGTCTCATGAGCGCACTCCGGAATGGTACGATCGATATCGCGATTGTTCCTGGACAAGGCCCATTGTCGGATAGCGCGCGTCTCCCGGTCTGGAGCGAGCGCATCTTGATCCTGCTTCCGAAAGACCATCCCCTCGCCTCGCACGAGGACATCCATTGGACCGATCTTCGGAATGAAACGGTCCTATTGAGCCAATATGATCCAGGAACAGATATAGAGGATCTGCTGGTGTCTAACTTGGTGGCTGAAGAAAAGCGCCCTAGGATCGAACGTCATGATGTCAGCCGCGGTATCGTAAAGAGCCTTATCAGTATGGGACTAGGAATTAGTTTGGTGATGGAATCAGATATCGGCGCCAGCTTTGCTGGTTTGACTTATCGCGAAATACAGGACGGTACCGGTCCAAGTCGAATAAGCTTCCATGCTCATTGGCGAGAGGACAACGAAAATCCCGCTCTTCAGCGGTTCTTGGCGCTCTTGGCCGAGCGCTATCCATCACCGCCCGTTGATGGTGAGTGAAGGCTGCGCCTCAGCCGGGCGACCCCTCTGTCAGTGGCCATAAATCGCGCTAACATGGGCGGAATCAACTTGGTCGGATCGATCTGCTGGCCGGATTCACCCGCCAATGCTTCAGCATACGCGACAAGATCTCGATGAACGGGCGCTGGTAGCTCAAGAGTGACTTTGACCGGCTTGTCGTCTTGAAGGGCTGTGAGTTTCAGTTTCGCCATTTGGTATCACCCTCTGTAAGCCTCGAGAACGAGATCGCGATTGACGATAACGCGCACCGGGAATCCGGGACGTATGGTCAACGTCGGCGGAATATTGAGGCTGCGACGGACAACTTGCTGGCCGGTTTGATTCAGCGAGTCCCCTGCTCCGTGTCGTAAGGCCTGGATAACTGCACTGTCATTGCTGTTGGTGTCGGAGCCAGCGCCAAGCTCGGTGCCGACAGCTAGCAATGTGGAAAGCGCAGCAGCCTTGAACAGTTCGCCCCAATGGTTGTCGACTTCATCTTCCAACCCCGAATATCCTGCCGCATCCGCGCCTGGCTGTCGCTCCAGAACGATCGAGCGACCATTCGGCATGATCAACCGAGTCCAAACCAGCAGGACACGAGACTGGCCGAACGCGACCTGGCTGTCGTAGACGCCGATCAAGCGCGCTCCCTGCGGGACGAGCAGCAAGCGACCGGTGGGTGTGTCATAGACATTTTCGGTCACCTGCGCGGTAATTTGTCCAGGGAGATCCGACCGGATTCCGGTAATGAGAGCCCCAGGAATAACGGTCCCTGCCTGAACCACATACGGAGAAGCTGGTTTCGTGACGCGGTCCGGGCTTGTGGTACGGCGGTCAACCGACGCATTGACGAAGGCAAGTTTGCGATCCTGGCCATTCTGCGCAAAGCCGTCATCAGTTCCCGGCATGGACGATGAAGCGGCTCGGTCCACGCTCGAAGCCTGGGCTGCAGCGGGCGTCGTCTCGCGAATATTGGTGGAGGCGAACAGACGGCTCACGCGCGCGGCTTCGATCTCCTGGTCGCGGCGCTGCTGCTCCTGATCGAAGCCCGTCGTGGTTGGGGTTGGCGTCTGTCCCTGAGCGGCAAGGATCGGGCGGCCGAGATCACCAGGAAGCGGTGGGCCCAGCGAGGGCACCTGACGCGGAACACCAGCATAGTCCCGCGGCAATCCGGCGAGGCCATCAGCGACGTTATGATGATCGGTGCTGTAAAGTTCGTCCGGCGCGGGTCCGCGGGAGCGGTTGTTTTGGAGGGCCCAAAGCACGGCACCCCCAACAAGGACCAATGCAACTGCGGTCCCTCCCGCCAGGACCTTACGGGACAGCCGCGTGACGCGCGGATGATCTGCTCGCAACCGGAACCCATGCGCCAATTCTTCCGACCTGTTTGGCTCGCCAGGCTGCTCGTTACTGTCATTGCTCTGAAGGGTGCTCATGACGACGACCTCCCATCGGTCCGGACAATCCGGACTTTCTGCTGGTGCTCGCCACCGAGCCGCAACTCCGCGGCAGCAAAGAGCCGGTCGACAATCAGGACGTTGCCGTAGGCGCGGTAATTCACGATCTCGTTCTTGCCATCGTGGCCAATGACGAAGAGAGGCGGCATCTCGCCTTGAACGATGCCCTGCGGGAACTCGATATAGACCTTGCGTCCGTCGTCATAAGCGGTCAGCGGCCGCCAGGGCGGACCGTCGCCCTCAATGGCATAGCGGAAACGACGCTGCGTCGAATCGGGTAGCACCGGCGTCAAAGACACGGGCCGCACCCTTCCCAACCTATCCTGCGGATAGTACCAGGCGACCGAAGGCATGTAGGGTTTTTCGCGGGCGCGTAGCTCGATCAGATACGTGCGCCGATCGGTGTTGACGACAAGATTGGTTTCGATCGAAGCGCGGGTCGGCTTCACCAGAATATGGACGCGGCGTGTATCTCCATTGCCGCTTTCGGTGTCGCCGACGACCCAACGAACGGTGTCGCCTGCCGCGACCGGACCCGATCCCGTGAGTTGTTCACCCTCCTCGAGCGCGATATCGGTGATCTGTCCGGGCGCGGCGTAAACTTGGTACAGCGCACCCGGACTGTAGGCGTAGACTTGTGCGGCGTTAAAATATCCCTTTTTGCGTGGTTCGACCCGAGCCGCGCTGTTCGCAGTCTCGACGCGGCTCACCGGCTCGGTTTCTTCCTTAGTACCGAACTTACCGCCAAGGGCCGGTTTCCACAGTGGAGGAACATGAAGCGGCCGCGGCTTGTCGTCGGCAGGTACGGGCGGCTGAGGCAATGGCGGAATATCACTGTCGTAGCTGATCTCGGGCGGCGTGAACGTGGAGCAACCACCCAATGCCGAAGCGCACAGCAACAGTGCTGGAAGTATCGCCTTTCGGAACGCCAAACCATCTGATCTGAATGAGACGGAGCGTCTGCATGAAGCACGGCGCGGAGAAGTCCTATTGCGAAATTGCGTATTCACTGCCCAAGCTCCTTCGACCAGTTGATGGCGTGAACGTAGACACCGAGCGGGTTCTTGCGCAGGCGATCGGCATCGCGCGGCGTCTCGATCACGACGGAGAGAATGGCTGTCCAGCGCTCGGTTGAACTGAGAGACCCGTTGTCGTAGGCACGCTGAACCCATGCCACTCGAAAACTCTCCGTCGATGCGCGGATAACACTGGATACCTCGACCGACACCTGCACTTTGCCGAGCCTGGCAAAGGGATCATTGGTGCGGGCGTAGTCATTGAGGGCGGCGGCACCGCGATCGGTCGTGAAGTCATAGGCGCGCAGCCAATTCTGACGCAACACGATGGCGTCAGCCGGTAGGCCTCGGACATCCTCGATGAATCGCGCCAGGTGGTAGGCGATCTGCGGGTCAGTCGGCTGGTAGTCGGTGTTGGCCGGTGCCACCCGCTGGGCCTGGCCAAGACGATCGACCTCGACCACCCAGGGCGTAATCGTGCCTTGGGTTGATTGCCAGACGAGACTGCCGGCGAGACCCGTCGACAGCGCGAGGCATCCAAATGCCATCAATCGCCAGTTCTTTGCCTGCACGCGGGCTGACCCGATACGGTCATCCCAGACTTGCGCTGCTCTTTGATAGGGCGTGACGGGCTCGGGCGTGCGGCCGTAGTGAACGGAGGGACGTTTAAACATCAGTGGTTTCCTTCAGAGAGATCGATCGATGCGCCGCCTCCACCATGGTCGCCTGAGCGAACGGCATGGGTAACGGCTGATGCGCCATGGCTGACGGTCTGGGCACGCTTCATCCGCCGCGCCCAATCGGGCGGACTATCTGACGCGGTGTTCGCGGTCTCGGCGCTCCCTGTGGTTGGCGCCTGGCCAGCCGATTGAGCGCTGTTACTGAGAGTTGCCGCGGCCCGACGCAGCGGGCTTGCCACTGCCGAGAACCCGGCATCGGCGACTCCGCTGAGGCCGCCGCTGCGATAAGCCGCTGACACACTGCTTGTGAGCGCGGCGCCGCCCCGCGCGGCTCCCGCGAACGCTCCACCAGCGAGTCCAGCACCTCCCGCAGCCAAGCCGGCACCGGCGGCAACAATGCCGCCCGCTGCAAGTCCGGTCCCGACCGCAGCTCCTGCCCCGAGCTGAGGGCCGCCAGACACCAGGCCGTTAGCGATCCCAGGACCAAAAATGCCAAGACCGAGCAGCGACAATGCCGCGAGCACCAACGCCATAGCGTCTTCGATGGTCGGCTGTCCGCCGTTGAACCCAGACGTGAATTGGGAGAACAGCGTCGAGCCGATGCCGACAATGACGGCCAGAACCAGGACTTTGATGCCTGACGAGACGACGTTACCGAGCACACGCTCAGCCGCAAATGCGGTCTTGCCGAATAGACCAAAGGGGATCAGCACGAAGCCAGCGAGTGTCGTCAGCTTGAACTCGATGAGAGTCACGAAGAGCTGGATCGCCAGAATGAAGAAGGCGAGCAGCACCACGACCCAGGCGAACAGCAAAACGACGATCTGGACGAAATTTTCGAAAAAACTGATGTAACCCATCAGACCTGAGATCGCGTCGAGGATCGGCCGGCCGGCATCGAGCCCAACCTGGGCGATTCGACCCGGCCGCAGGAAATCTGCGGATGACAGTCCTGTACCGGAGGCTTTCAGCCCGAGACCGGCAAAGCTCTCGAATACGATACGGGCAAGATTATTCCAGTTGCCGATCAGGTAGGCGAAGACGCCGACGAACAGAGTCTTTTTGACGAGCCGTGCGATCAGATCGTCATCTGTCCCCCAGCTCCAAAACAACGCCGCGAGGGTAATGTCGATGGCAGCCAACGTCGTTGCAAGAAAGCCAACTTCGCTCCCCAGAAAGCCGAAGCCAGAATCGATATAGCGGGTATAGGTATCGAGGAACTGATCGATCACGCCGGTGCCGGTCATGGCTTACTCGCTCTCCGGGAGGGCCACCGATGGATAACCTTGCGGCATCCGGCTCTGATCCTTTGGCGACAACTCAGACGGTTGGCTGGGGAGCGCGTCGCTGCCAGCGGGAGCCGTCGCACTTCCCTTCTGACCGAAAAACCGGCGACGGTTCTCAGCCCAGCCCCGACGACAGTCGTCGTAGGTTGCTGTCTGTTCCGGCGTGACCGTTCGGCACCGCGCGAGGCTGGAAGCGAGCGCGCTCGTGGACTGTGGGCCCGCCGAGTTCGACGCCGTTCCGTCGCCATCACCGCGGAGCTGGATGGCGCATGCCGCCATCACCAGCACCAAAGACGCGGCTGCCGCGGCAATTGACAGTCGTTTGAACCTGCTGAACGCACTCATCAATGAAACATCTGCACATTTGAGGATTGATAGCCCTGGCCCGGGGTCAGGAACCGCCGCAGCTGCTCGCGGCCTTGATCCTGCGCCGCCGCGCGTTGAGCCGATTCAAGGTTTTGCGCCCTACCCTGCGCTGCAACGGTCGCCGTGAGATCGGCGAGTTGCTGAGCCTGAAGCGCAAGGATCTGGTTGCCGGCCTGTGTGGCCTGCAAGGCGCCGCTTGCACCCTGGCTCGAAGATACCAGCGCCGACGTCTGTGTGCGGTTGGTGTCGAGGTTGCCGACAACGCCAGCCTGCACACGCAAGGAGTCCTGCAGCGCAGCGACCGAGTTCTGCCAACGCGATTGCGCGTTGGTGATGAGTGCTTGATTGGATTGGCTGCTCGTCGCGGGCGCATAATTGGTCGAGAACGCGCGGTCGATCTGCTGTACGTCGTAAGCAATGCGTTGCGCCTGGGCGAGTAACTGCTGCGTGCGCTGGATCGACGATTGAAGCTGCTGTAGCGACGAGTATGGCAGGCTCGCCAGGTTCTTCGCCTGATTGATCAGCATCTGCGCCTGGTTTTGCAGCGACGTGATCTGGTTGTTGATCTGCTGCAGCTCACGCGCCGCCGTCAGGACATTCTGGGCATAATTGTTCGGATCGAAGACGATCCACTGCGCGGATAACGGCGATACGGCAGCAAGCGACAACGCGACGGCGCTCGCCGCCACAAGAACGCAAAGACGCCTCATAACAATGGCTCCAGATTGCTCAGATTGGGGATCAGGTCAGTGGCCCACGAAGCGTCGCGATGTCGCAGCCACGCGGGCACGAAGCCGTCGCGGCCGTGTTCTGCGAGCAGCCGCTCGATCGCCGCCTGATCGGTCTTGGAAGAAGCGGCCGTAAAGGCGAGCGCGACTTCGCCCAGACCCAACTCGAACATCCGATTGCCGCGGCGGGACTGGCAGTAATAGTCGCGCTTCGGTGTTGCCCGGCTCAAAAGCTCGATTTGCCGGTCGTTGAGACCAAAGCGCCGATAGATAGCCGTGATCTGCGGCTCGATAGCGCGTTCGTTCGGCAGCAATATGCGTGTCGGACAGCTCTCGATAATGGCGGGCGCAATCGCTGAGCCATCGATGTCGGAGAGCGACTGCGTCGCGAAGATGACGGAGGCGTTCTTCTTCCGCAACGTCTTCAGCCATTCGCGTAACTGCCCGGCAAAGTCCTCGTCATCGAGCGCAAGCCAACCTTCGTCGACGATGAGCAGGGTTGGGCGGCCGTCAAGGCGATCTCCAATGCGATGGAAGAGATAAGCAAGCACCGCGGGTGCGGCGCCGGTGCCGATCAGTCCTTCGGTTTCAAACGCCTGAACCGATGCTTCGCCGAGGCGCTCGAGTTCGGCATCCAACAACCGGCCGTAGGGCCCGCCGAGGCAATAAGGTTGCAGGGCCCGCTTCAGTGCGCTCGACTGGAGCAACACCGACAAGCCTGTCAGGGTGCGCTCCTGGATCGGCGCCGAGGCCAGCGACGTCAACGCGGACCACAGATGGTCCTTTGCCTCGGGCGTGATCTCGATCTTTTCCCGCGTCAGGATCGCGGCGATCCATTCCGTCGCCCAACCGCGCTCCGAGGGATCGTCAATCCAGGCCAGCGGCTGCAGCGCGACTGCCTCTGACGCATCGTCCGACAGCGCGCCCCCGAGGTCGTGCCAGTCGCCACCCATGGCGATAGCAGCCGCGCGGATCGATCCGCTGAAATCGAAGGCAAAGATCTGCGATCTCGGATAGCGCCGGAACTGCAACGCCATCAGCGCCAGCAGCACCGACTTCCCGGCGCCGGTCGGGCCAACCACCAGCGTATGACCGACGTCACCGACATGGAGAGAAAACCGGAACGGCGTCGAACCCTCGGCCTTTCCGAACAGCAAAGGCGGTGCCGCGAAGTGATGGTCCCTCACCTCGCCGGCCCAGACAGCTGATAGCGGAATCATATGGGCCAGGTTGAGGGTCGAGACCGGCGGTTGCCGGACATTGGCATAGGCATGTCCCGGTAAACTGCCGAGCCAGGCTTCGACAGCGTTCACAGTCTCAGTCATCGAGGTAAAGTCGCGACCCTGGATCGTCTTTTCGACCAGACGCAGCTTCTCATCGGCCACGCGCGGGTCGTCATCCCATACGGTGACAGTCGCCGTGACATAGGCTTCACCGATCTGGTCCGACCCCAGTTCCTGGAGCGCGGCATCGGCGTCCATCGCTTTGTTGTGGGCATCGGTGTCGAGCAGCGTCGATGCCTCGTTCGTCATCACCTCTTTGAGGATGGCGCCGATCGACTTCCTCTTGGCGAACCATTGCCGGCGGATCTTCGTCAGCAACTTGGTCGCATCCGTCTTGTCGAGCATGATCGCACGCGTCGACCAGCGATACGGAAATGCCAAACGATTGAGTTCATCGAGTATTCCCGGCGTCGTCGCGGTCGGAAATCCGACGACAGTCAGAACGCGCAGATGAGATGTACCCACTATCGGCTCGAGGCCGCCGGTCAGCGGCTGATCCGCCAGCAGCGCATCGAGATACATCGGGATCTCGGGCACCCGAACGCGGTGGCGTTTCGTCGACACACATGAATGTAGATACGTCAGCGTCTCCGGGTCATCCAGCCAGGCGCATTCGGGCATAAAACCCTCGACCAGCTGGAGCACCCGATCGGTGCGGTCGACGAATCCGCGCAACACTTCGAGGGCGTCGGCGTTCTCGGTCCGATCGCGGCCCTCATAGAGAAACCGTTCCGCTCGCGCGGCGTCCTCGGCCGGCGGCAGATAGAGGAAGGTGAGGAAATAGCTCGATTCATAATGAGCTCCCGCCTCCTCGAACTGGGCCTTTCGCTCGGCGTCGACCAGGGCGGACGCCACATCCAGAAACGTGCTTGCCGGATATCGGAATGCAGCATGGCGCTGAGCCTCAACAAAAACGGCCCAGCCTGAGCCAAGACGGCGCAAGGCGCTGTTGAGGCGCCCAGCGACGGCGACGAGTTCGGCCGGCACAGCGCTGTCGAGATCCGGTCCGCGGAACCTTGCAGTACGCTGGAATGAACCGTCTTTGTTGAGGACGACGCCCTCCCCGACCAATGCGGCCCAGGGCAAGAAATCCGCGAGGCGGGTGTTTGAGCGGCGGTATTCGGCAAGATTGATCATGATCGCGAACTCAGATGCTGAGATGACCGGGGATGCGCAGATGACGGCGCACCACATCGACGAAGGCGGGATCACGCTTGGCAGCCCAGACCGCGGCCGCATGGCCGATCGCCCACAGCAGAAGACCTGCGATCCAGAGCCGCAGACCGAGACCAAGCGCGGCTGCGAGCGTGCCGTTGACGATGGCGACCGCGCGGGGGGCGCCACCCATCAGGATCGGTTCGGTCAGCGCGCGATGCACGGGCGCGACAAAGCCAGCGACGGGCTCGTCCATCAGATCAAAATCCCACCGCCGAACGAAAAGAACGATAAAAAGAAGCTCGATGCGGCGAAGGCGATCGACAGGCCGAACACGATCTGGATCAACCGGCGAAAACCACCGGAGGAGTCGCCGAAGGCGAGCGTGAGACCGGTGACGATGATGATGATCACCGCGATGATCTTTGCGACTGGCCCCTCGACCGATTGCAGGATCTGATTGAGCGGCTGCTCCCACGGCATATTGGAACCGGCAGCCCAAGCCGGAGCGGCAGCGAATAGAACCATGCCTGATACGGTGAGCGACATGGCACGTAGAGAAAGAGATGATCGAGGTCTCATGTTTCGTCTCCTGCTGGTGAAAGACTGTAGTCGCCGGCTGGTCCGAGCCCGGTGACGCGGGCAAGTTCGGTGAGACGACGATCCGCGCCGCGGCCGGCAAGCACCGCAACGATGTTGATGGTTTCAGCGATCAGGGCGCGCGGAACGGTGATGACCGCTTCTTGGATGAGCTGCTCGAGTCGGCGTAGTGCGCCGAGCGCCGTCCCGGCATGAATGGTGCCGATGCCACCGGGATGGCCGGTGCCCCAGGCCTTGAGGAGATCGAGCGCTTCGGCGCCGCGCACCTCGCCGATGGGGATGCGGTCCGGTCGCAAACGAAGTGACGACCGCACGAGATCTGACAGTGAAATCACGCCGTCCTTGGTGCGTAAGGCGACGAGGTTCGGCGCCTTGCACTGCAGCTCGCGCGTATCCTCGATCAGCACGACCCGGTCAGAGGTCTTGGCGACTTCCGCAAGAAGGGCGTTGGTCAAGGTGGTCTTGCCGGTGGAGGTTCCGCCGGCGACCAGAATGTTCCTGCGGTCGGCGACGGCGCTGCGCAAGGCCGCAGACTGCTCCGACGTCATGATGCCGGCGGCGACGTAGTCGTCGAGCGTGAACACGGCGACCGCTGGCTTGCGGATGGCAAAAGCCGGAGCCGCGACGACTGGCGGCAGCAGACCTTCGAAACGTTCTCCGGTCTCCGGCAGTTCGGCGGAAACGCGCGGCGCACCAGCATGCACTTCGGCACCGACGTGGTGCGCCACCAGCCGAACGATGCGCTCTCCATCAGCGGAAGAGAGGCTCTCTCCGGTGTCGGTCAAGCCGCTTGACAGCCGGTCGATCCACAACCGGCCATCGGGGTTGAGCATCACCTCGACGATCGAGGCGTCCTCCAGGTATCGCGCAATGGCGGGGCCAAGCGCGCTGCGGAGCATGCGCGCGCCGCGCGAGATCGCCTCTGCTTGAGCCGAATGAATTGCCACCGCCGCCCCCAACAAAGAGGCCGCTTAAAAAGCGCCCTCAGATGGGGATGAATAGAAAAGGCAGGAATTGGCCCCGCGCAACAACGCTCGCGAGGCGATCGTAGATTGGCGTAGAAAGAGAAAGACTCGGCGAGATGAGTGATACAGAAGACTCTGCTATCGACGCCTTGGCTACGAAGATTCTGGCTTCTGAGCAGTCCATCAGCCCCGGTCATCCGGTTTTTCGTTCACGATGTCGTCCGGAATCTCGCGCAAGAAATTCTGGCCCTTCTGTAAGCGGCGGCCAAGGGTCTCGATAAAACCTTCAAACCGCTCGCGGCCCTTGATCTGGGCGGCAGCCTGCGCGTCGTTCGGCAAGGGTGGCGTGATCGTCAGCCAGAAGCGGACGAACAGGGCCAGCGTTTCGGCGGTAACGCCAAGATCGCGTTCGAGACGTTGGACCTGGCGCGACAGCCGGTCGAGACGGCGCGCGAATGCCGCCTCGCGCCGATCCTCCCCATCCGGAGACAGAAACGAGGTGACGGCTGCTTCCACGATCGCCGATCGAGAAAGCTTCTTGCGGTCGGCAAGATCGGCGATCTGCTTCAGAAGCTCCGGCGGGAAATACACATTCATCCGGTCCCGCATGGTCTCACAACTCCATGCCGTCATTCGGGTCGAGCGAGACCTGGCGGGCGATGCCACGCATCTGCTGGCGCAGAATGCGGGCCTGACTGGCGGCATCGTCCGACTCGTCATCGAGTACAATGGCGAACTCTTCCGCCGGCCCCGGGTCGGTCGTCTCCTTGACGATGGCGACGTGATCGGGAAGCTCGGGTTCGCGGCGCAAGCCGCTATTGGCGGCATCCTGTTCCGCCTTCTGGATCTCACCAAGCAGCACGGCGTCCGGTGTCTGCTGTGTTAGAGCTGACCACCCATCCGTCCGTGACGACCGGCCGGACTTCACCGGATCGGGTGGCGTCAGCACCCGCTCGGTGAAACGGTGATCCTCGTAATAGCGAGCTTTCTTCGCCCGGATCGGCGGCGTACCGGCTACCATGACGATCTCGTCAGAGGGCGGGAGCTGCATCACCTCGCCCGGCGTGAGCAGTGGCCTCGCCGTCTCCTGCCGCGAGACCATGAGGTGACCAAGCCAAGGATTCAGCCTGTGGCCAGCATAGTTTTTCATGGCGCGCATCTCGGTCGCCGTACCAAGCGCATCGGAAACACGCTTTGCCGTGCGCTCGTCGTTGGTGGCAAAGCTGACGCGGACATGGCAGTTGTCGAGGATCGAGTTGTTGGCGCCATAGGCTTTCTCGATCTGGTTCAGCGACTGGGCGATCAGAAAACTCTTGATGCCGTAACCTGCCATGAAGGCCAGCGCGGATTCGAAGAAGTCGAGCCGGCCAAGCGCCGGGAACTCGTCGAGCATCATCAGGATACGGTGACGGCGATCCTTCGCATGCAGATCCTCGGTGAGCCTGCGGCCGATCTGGTTCAGCACCAGGCGGATCAGGGGCTTGGTCCGCGAGATATCAGACGGTGGCACCACGAGGTAGAGGGTCGCTGGCCGCGGATCGGCAATCAGGTCGGCAATCCGCCAATCACAGCGGCAGGTCACCTCGGCCACGACAGGATCGCGATAAAGGCCGAGAAATGACATGGCGGTGGAAAGCACGCCCGACCGTTCATTGTCGGACTTGTTGAGCAGTTCGCGTGCGGTCGAGGCAACGACGGGATGCGGACCTCGTTCGCCGAGGTGCCGCGTGGTCATCATCGCTTTCAGCGTCGTCTCAATCGGCCGCTTCGGATCCGAGAGGAACGCGGCGACGCCGGCCAGTGTCTTGTCCACCTCGGCATAGAGGACATGCAGGATCGCGCCGACGAGCAGTGAATGGCTGGTCTTCTCCCAATGGTTCCGTTTGTCGAGCGATCCCTCCGGGTCGACCAGCACGTCGGCGACGTTCTGGACGTCACGCACCTCCCACTCGCCGCGGCGGACCTCGAGCAGCGGGTTATACGCCGACGACTTGGCATTGGTCGGATCGAACAGCAATACGCGGCCGTGCTGCGAGCGGTAGCCGGCGGTGAGCTGCCAGTTCTCGCCCTTGATGTCGTGGACGATCGCGGAACCTGGCCAGGTCAATAGAGACGGCACGACCAGGCCGACACCTTTGCCGGAACGGGTCGGCGCGAAGCACAGCACATGCTCCGGGCCGTCGTGACGGAGATAGTCATGGCCGAGCCTGCCGAGCACGACGCCATCTGCGCCAAGCAACCCGGCTGTCTTCACCTCGCGCGGTTGGGCCCAGCGCGCCGAACCATAGGTCTCGACGTTCTTCGCCTCCCGCGCCCGCCAGACCGACATGCCGATCGCCGCCGCGATCGAGATGAAGCTGCCGGACGCGGCTATATAGGCGCCCTCGACGAAGACCTGTGGCGCATAAGCGTCGTAGATGTACCACCACCAAAAGAAGACCGGCGGATAGTAGACCGGCATCCCGGCGAGTTCGAACCAGGGTTGGCCGAGTTCAGGCTGGAAGCCGAGCCGCCACGCCGTCCATTCAGTTGCACCCCAGATCGTGAGCAACACGATCAGGAAGACGACGGTGATCTGGCCCCAGAGGATTTTGGTCGCGTACATGGCCGACGTCCTTCTCGTGATTAGGCGTTGTGTAAACGACGAAGCTACAAGCCCAGGTCTCGTTTGCGACCAATGGCCCACTCGATGCCGCCACCCTCCTTGGTGACGCCGGCGACGTGCTGGCCGAGTTTCTTCTCGATCTCGCGCGACCAGGGCACGAGTTGGAAGCCGAGGCCGTTGTCGATCATGGCGAAGCGACCGGAGGCGAGCGTCAGGCGTTGACGATAGGTGCCGCTCACATGCTCGCCGGTCGCGGCCTTTATGTGCGTCAACCCCGTCTTGGCTGATAGTTTTGCACCCACCGCGTCCAGTTCGCGTCGACGCAAGGTGTTCAAGAGATCGCGCTGCATGATGACGCGCTGACCCTGCCGCCTGGCGAGCCCCTCGCTTGCGAGATGTTCGGCACGGGCCTGCATGGCGTCGCGCGTTTCGCGACCAAACCCACCCATGGAGAGCGGCATCGGATCGCTCTCAACGAGGCGATGGTCGATCCAGGTCGCGCCGGGAGCGGTGACCTGCTGGTTGAGGTCGAAATCGCTGCGGTTGGCGAGCACCAACGTCGGGTGCCGATCGTCCGGCCCCCCAAAGCGGCGGACCTCGACGATCCCTCCGATCGGCGGGGCGTGCTCGAATGCCTCGATGCCGCGGAAGCGAACGTGGTGGGCGCGTCCGTCTGTGCCGTCGATCACGGCATAAGCCTCGCCGGTCAGTTCGTCATGGAGTCCCCTGTCGACCAACCGGCCGATGATCGGCGAATCCGGCTTCTCACCATCGATCATATAGTCGGCGACGCCGCGTGCCTCCCCGCGGTCGGTGAAGACGCGGTGCATAGTCTTGATGACGTCGCCGCGCATGCCGAGGTCGCGGAGATTGCGCTCAGCCTCCAGCCCGACCATCCATTCGCCGGAGCCGGCAGGCGCAGCGAGGCCCATCTTCTCCAAGTGTTGGAGCCGTCCAATCATCAAACGACGGATTTCAGGGTCGGCTGCGCCGGGATTCTCGGGGCGTAGGTCGATGGCGCCGGTTTCATCGGCGGCCATGCGGATCTCGACGTCGAGCCGCGTCCAGCGTTCGGCCGCGATCTCCTTTTCCAGGGCATTGCGAATCTCGTGCTCGGGCTTCGGGCCAAGCTCGATCGAGACCAATTCCTCGGCGCGCGAGCGCAAGCCTCGGCTGATGTAATCTCGTGAGATCACGAGGTCGGCGCCGGTCTGATCGACACCCCGCACGAGCAGATGGACATGCGGATTGTCCGTGTTCCAGTGATCGACGGCGACCCAATCGAGCCGAGTGCCGAGATCGACTTCCATTTGCCTGGCAAGATCGCGCGTGAAGGCTCTGAGATCGGTCATCTCAGCGGCGTCCTCGGGCGAGACGATGAACCGGAAATGATGCCGGTCGTCCTTGCAGCGATCCGCGAAGGCTGCGTCGTCAGTGCGGTCACTGCCGGCATCGAACATCACCGCCTTCTCGCTGTTGCGGGTGACGCCGTCGCGCTTGAGGTACGAGAGCTGGGCGGCCAGCGGCGCGGAACGGAAGGAACGTCCCTGATGACGAACAACACGCGCCTTCACCACCACGCGCCGCGCCGGACTGAACAGGCGGCTACGGCTAAAACTGATCCGGCCGCGCCCGAAGGTCGAGCGCCCGTAGCTCGAGGAACGCTTACCCGTAGCCGCATGCGAAGGGCTGTGACCGGACTTCTTCGCCGCGCGCAGCACCTGGTTGATGAAGCTCTTTGGCTTTGGCGCTCGCGTACCGCGGATGCGGCCAGGCCGGATGCGCAAATCGCTGTCGCCTACGCTCACGGCAACGGCTCCTCGGCCATGAAATCGCGGACCGTGCCGAAAACATTGTTGAATTCATTGCTGAAAGCATCAAGCGCGGCACGCGCCACGACCGACCGGCACGGCCGAACCCAAGCCATTCCAATGGCTTGTGGTTCGACGGGCGAGCCGCTTTTATCTCGCCGTCCTGCTGTCGTGTTTCCCCACTGCTCTCCCCATTCCGCCCATTCTTCTCCAGAGCACGCCAACGCATGCGAGTTTGCGCATTCAGTCATTGCGGGCCCCCGCATCAGATCTCGCGACGAACAACCCTGTTGCCTGTGGCACAATGGCCGAGATGTCGTGAACGGAGGCAGCCGTCGGAGCCTGGTTCAGTGGACGCCCAGGCCGGAGCCGGGCAGCGGTCTTTGAACTTTGAGACCGCACAACGAAGAGCGTGGCTGCTGATGGCTGCAGACTCGCGACTGCGCTGGGCGCTGCAATTTCACTGCCGATGATTGGCACTAGCTTCTGCAAATAGGCTTGGGTCTCTGCTGGCAATGGACGGCCGGCAAGATGCTCTTCGTAACGAGCAGGCCCCGCGTTGTAGGCTGCAAGCAAGCCCGGCGCACCGTAGCGGTCGCGCAGTTCGCACAGGTACGCGGTACCCGCAAGAATGTTGTCATGGGGATTGTAGGGATCGTTGCCGAGGTCGTACCGCAGACGTAGCTCTGCCCACGTCCCTGGCATGATCTGCATCAGCCCCATGGCGCCTTTCGGTGACCTGGCGCGCGCATCTCCGGCGCTTTCGACGTTTATGACTGCGCGTATCCAGCGCACCGGAACGCCGAAGCGACGCGAGGCGTCTTCGATGAAATCTGCAAATGGATCGCTAGTCGCATACGTTGCGGCAGGGTCCGTGGGCGGCGTCTCGGCGACAACAGCAACGTTACTCACGATCAGCCCAACGAACAACGCTACGACTGCGCGCAGGCTCCTCTCGAACAAGCGCAAGCATGCCGCCGTGCTCTCGCCCGTCCAGGGTAAAGCTGCTTCGCGCCGGCCTTTCGGCCGCCCTGGACCGCCGCTGCGCGCGACGGCTGCGCAATCGTTGGTCGGGACGGAGGAATGGTGCAGCACGCGGCCAAACAGAGGAATCGCCAGCCGGAAACTCAGTACGCGCACGATCAATCCTCCCAGGTCCACACTGGCAGCGCACGGCCAATGACGGCCGATGCTGGCAAAAACCCGAAATAGCGGCCATCCAGCGAGTTGGTGGACTGCCAGTTCATGACAAAGAGATCGCCCTCGCCGACGACGCGGCAACCCTGCCATCTCGGCAGCGGTCGACCACGGCCATCGCGATCTCTGGCCTCGCCCATTTCGATGGCGTCAACCGAAATGGTGAGCCCGCTTCGGCAAACGGTCTGCGCGGGAAGCGCCAGCACGCGTTTGAGCATCGGCAGCCCGGCCGGCAGATAGCCGTTCAGGTCGAGGAATGTCGCGAGCGGCTCCGGTGGCTGTACAGCAAGGAGTTCCGTAACGAATAGTTTGTCCGCCGGCTGCACACGGTAGAGCCCGATCGGTACGCTCTCGGATGCATTCCAGATGTAGGCCGGCGCAATCTCCAGAACGATTGGAGCGATAAGTGCGACGGCACCGCAGAGCATCGTGGTCAACGTCTTGAGCCGCGGTGTCATCGCATGACCCTCTGCCGGTGAAGCCATGCCTGGTGGCGGGCTCTCGTGTAGGGGCGCGGGTTTTCGTTGACGGACAGACGATTATGAATGTGATGCCAATGATCGGGAGCGACGTCGGCGGGATCAATGCCGAGCGCTTCGATGGCGTCGACCATCTGCAGCACCCGTTCGACTTTTGGCCAACCGGAGAGGCTCAGCAAAATCTCCCCGCCGGGCTTCACATACGGCACGGTCGAGCAGCGCTGTCCCGGTGCGACCGCGCGCAAGATGTCAATTCGCGAGATGATCGTGCCAAAGTCGTTGGAGGTCCATCGGACGAAGGCAAAGATGCTGCCTGGCGCGAATGACAAGACGCGTCGGTGACGATCGATCTTCTTCTCCTCAGCGAGGCGCCCGAACCGAATACGGTTTTCAATCCGCTTCTCGAGCCACAACACTTCCACTTCGGTGAGGTCGCTCATGCTGCCGATCTCTGAAGCTGGGACCGGGAGTCGTGAGCTTTGCGGTCGGTGAAGTACGGGTACGGCTTCTGATGGGAAGCAGGACTGACGGCCCGCCGTTGCCACTCGCCCCCAATGCGGCTTGTGGTCTGGTCCGTTAGAAGAAATCCGAAGGATTTCTGGTTAGCCGGGGTACCGACTTTTGCCCCCTCGCCGGCCGCGTTGCGGCGATGATGCCTCGCAGCGATTCGCGAACGGGGCGCGCGGTGCGGTCCGGCGGTCGGCGGTGGAGGCGAACGATGGACTTCTATGCAGGGCTCGACGTGTCGCTGGAGGCGACAAACATTTGCGTGGTGGACGGCGACGGCAAGGTCGTCCGGGAAGGGAAACTCGAGACCGATCCGGACGCAATCGAGCTGTTTTTGGCGGAATGGGGCATTCACCTCCGGCGCGTCGGCCTGGAGGCCTTTTCCTATAGCGCCTGGTTGTACACGGCGCTCGCCGACAAGGGCCTCCCCGTGTTTTGCATCGAGACCCGGCACGCCAAGGCGGCGCTGAACGCCATGCTGAACAAGACCGACCGGAATGACGCCAAGGGCATCGCCCAGATGATGCGGACCGGCTGGTTCCGCGCGATCCATGTCAAGTCGGAGAGCGCACAGACGTTGCGGGCGCTGCTGGTCGGGCGCAAGGCGCTGCTCGGCAAGGTGCTGGACATGGAGAACATGATCCGCGGCCTGTTGCGGCCGTTCGGCCTTAAGGTCGGCGAGATCTCGGTCGGCCGTTTTGATGCGCGGGTGCGCGAGATCATGGCCGGGAAGACGGAGCTGGAGGCCATCGTCACGCCGTTGCTGGACGCTAGAAGCGCGATGCGGCTGCAGCTGGCAAAACTGCACCGCTTGGCCCTGACGGCAGCGCGCAGCGACAGCGCGGTTAGACGGATGATGACCGTGCCCGGTGTGGGCGCATCGGTGGCGCTGACATTCCGCGCCACCGTCGACGATCCGGCGCGATTCAGGAAGTCGACCAATGTCGGCGCCCATTTCGGGCTGACGCCACGACGTTACCAGTCCGGACAAACCGACCGGATCGGCAGCATCTCCAAATGCGGCGATGAGCTGACGCGGACGATGCTGTACGAGGCGGCGATCGCGATCCTGACACGGATCCATAAGAATTTTAAGCTGCGGCTGTGGGGCCTGCGGCTGGCCAGGAAGAAGGGTCTGAAGCGCGCCGCGACGGCCGTGGCGCGCGCGCTCGCCGTGCTGCTGCACAAGATCTGGATCGATGGCACGACCTTCCGGTTTGGCGCCGGCGGCAAGCGCGGCCGGGTCGCTGCGGCGATGTAAGGGCCTCCGCGACCCGGCCGCTTCCACGCGCGCCTTCTCCTTCCGCCACGGCGGAGCGGCGTCTCCCGAGGAGACGGGGTTTTGGGTGAGATCGCAACTTCTCTTGCCGGCGGCTTCATGCACACTTTTGAAGCCAACAAGCACGGCGCTGGTTAGCCTGACCGCCCATTCTCCAGATTCCGGCATGTGGTGGCCGTCGTGCCAACCACGGACGTTAGCGAGTTCTCCTCGACGAGCGAGCTGCCGCAAGGGAAAGCCACGAGTGTAATGCGGTGACGACGATGCTGGTGATCGCGTGGTTTTGCGCGCGATCGCGTCCGTGCGCGTGCATTGGCGACAAGAATCGCATTGCAGGAAGGATTTCCGCGTGAGAGAGTAGATGCATGAGGCATCCTCGTTGCGCGCGCGGCCTACTTGTTCACAACGCACTGATTCACAACAAGAAGTTAGTGTCAGTACGTTAGTAAAGTTAGAGGGGCTAGAAAACGAGGAGAAGCAAGCTCTTAAGCTCGATTTCGGTCCTCGATAGCACGAGGATTGGGTCCCCGATAGCACGAGGGTTGCGGTCCTCGATAGCACGAGCTGATTCACAGATTGTCCTCCGAATTTGGAATGAGACCGCGCCGGCGCAGACGTGCCGTTAAGGGATCAACAGGCGTAGGCGCGAAGTTCAGTCGCTCGGCGCCGTTCGGATCGCGCGTGAGCACGAGCTGATAGCCAGGCAATGTCTGGCGCTGAACGATCTGACGTACGTCGTAAGCAAAGTGCTTGAGCGGAGAAAGGATGCCGGACTTGGCATGGAGGTGCACAAGATCAAAACTCCAACCGCCGTCCTGCCGACCGCCGTGCTTACGCACAAGACGATAAAGCCAGCGCTCAAGCCCGCCCGTCAGATCGAAATAAGCGCGATCAATCGTCAGCACGAGCGCGTCATCGATTACGCCCGCGTAGAACCAGTCCGGCAGGATCAGCTCGAGGCCAAATGGGCGACCATTTGCATCGGCCGTCTCCTTCCACTCGTTGATCCAGGAGAAGCGATGCCGTCGCCGCTCTGCCGGCTGGCGGATCGATGTCAGCACGGTCGTTGACTGAAGTCTGTCGAGACCCGCCTTCAGTCGGTCATAGTCCCTCGCGCTGGTGCCGCGGCCGACAAACGTCAGAATCTCGTAAGGCGTTGCAGCCATCAGGCGCGACGTCTTCAAGCCGGCGTCACGAGCTTCGACGATCTGGGAAGCAGCCCAGATCAGAACGTCTGCATCCCAGATGGTTGCCATGCCGTGTTCCGGCACGGCTTCGACACGAATTGCGATCGCACCGGTACGGAAATCGATCGGCACGATGCGCTTTGTTTTTGCCAGCGAGAAGAACGGATAAGCCATCAGATCCTGTGCGTCGCGGGGCGCTAGATCGCCGGGTAGCGCCCGAAAGAGCTCAAGCTGGTCGCGCTCGGAATGGTGTTTGCGCCGCATGGTCACTGCCTCACGCGCCGATCAGCGACGTTCCTGGCCCGCATAGGGGCGCAGGGTCGGATGCTTCTTGGCAGGCAAGACCGTCCCCTTGCCGGGATCGGACGTCGACGTTTTGGCGCCGAGATCGGCCCAAGCTTTCAGATCATCCAGTGCATAGACCACACGACCGCCGATCTTCCGATACGTCGGCCCGGTGCCGTACGTGCGGTGCTTCTCGAGCGTGCGACCGGAAAGGCCAAGATAGCGCGCGGCCTCCGGTGTACGCAGGAAGCGCGGGGGTAGTCCGGCCATCGGATCGGGCATTTGGGAGCTCCAAGGTGACAGCGCGCTGCGGATGGCGGCGCCGGCGTGAGTGCGGTCATCATGGAGAAGCGCGATATCGGATGGGGATGCCGAAGATTGAGGGGGCGATTTTCGATACCCCCAAGCCGAGGGCGCTATTCGTCTCTACGCCCGGGTCGCAGAAGTCGGCGATAACCGCCGTGCACCAGTGCGAGGCCGGTTTGCACCAGACGGACGGTTCGATTGCGCAGATCGTGAGTTTTCCAGGCTCGATCTGGGATGCGTTTCTTGCCGAACAGCGCTTCTGCGATGGCGCGATATGTGCTGCCATCGCTCTGTGCATCGAGCGCGCGAATAGCTTCACTCAACCGCTCGCGCCTTTGCTTTGACAGATCGCGAAACGCAGGGCCTGCCGTGCGCCCCTTTATTGCGCGCCATAACCGTCGTGCCGCGTACGCGCGTTCGTCGAAGTCGCCGTCGAACGGTAACTCGGCGACGTAGTGGGCCCCTACTTCCAGCGGCGCTTTGAACCAGACGCGATGTTCCACCGCACCGATGCGCAGCACAGCATGCCAGCCGTCAGCAGCGCGGCGGACCTGGCCAGTGGCGAGATCAAGCACCGGCCGAGACGCTGCGCCACTGCTGACGGGCGACACGGTCACTGCGACCGGGACGACGGACGACAGAACCTCCGGCGCCCAGAAGATCGTCTGTTCGTCGAAGGACCTCTGCGGGTCATGGGCGAAAGCAGATGCCCCATCTCCTCCTAAACTCGGGGGTTACTTCGCCATCCGGGCTGTTCTTGATCGTCTCTTCATAGTCGCGTCGGTAATCCGGGTTTCGACGAAGGAACTCCCAGGCGACATCGATAACATCGGCATCTTGAAGGCTCTTGTAGGACTCTGACGACCGCCAGTCGAATTTAGGCATTGCTTTCGCCCCATTGCACGCAGCTAACAAGGATTGCGGCGCAATAGTTCTAATCGATTGGGTTGCAGGAAGTCCCTAGTTTGGCACCACGTGGTGCTTCCGGATGACCACGTGTCGGCTGAAGGAAACGATTTTCAATAGACGTTCCGGTCGATAAAGCTTTTCTAGTTTGAGCTAGTACCACGCAAGAGACGTCCTTGCTCGCTGGCCCACTTAGCGCGCGCGAGGTGACTCTGGTATGCATTCCGCGCACGATCCGGCTCACGCACCGGGTCAATCTTAAGCACGAGCTGAGCGACTTCTCTCCAGTCAGCGCCCTCACCCTCTGCCTGCAGAAGTCGCATATACGTCACAACATGCTGCTCGTCATACGGCGTCAGCTTCGGATCCGAGGGGGCAACGTCCGCAATGTCGGGATCGAGCGGCGGCTTCTTCATGGCTTCCAATCCACTTACAACAATTCTAGACGCTTGGCCGCCAGAGTGGTGAACGCGTCCAAATTTAGCCGCATTCCATTGACGGTGCCAGCACGCGATAGTTGAATACATATTATAGGAGATAAACCTCATAGTATGTAAAGCCGCAACTTGCGCCGATGGACATGCGCAAGTTGGTCGGTCGGAATTTCGCAAGACTGCGGAAGCAGAAGCGCTTCACGCAGGAAAAATTCGCCGAAGCGTCCGGCTTTACCCAACAATATGTCAGTGACCTGGAGCGTGGCCGCCGCAATCCAACTGTTGTAACACTGTTTGAACTGGCAAGCACTTTAGGCGTCAGTCACGTCGACCTCGTCCTGCCAGACGAAGAGGCACGAAGCGAGCGATCAAAACCTGCAAAGCGGAAATGATCGGGTGCGAAGCCAATTTTGAACAATCGTAGACTGTGACTTTCGCGAGCCGGGCCGAAGGCCCGGCGAGCGTCGGACGCGGGCAGCGTCACCGCCGCCGATCCGGTAAGCCGGATCGGCGGCGGCGCATAGGCCTGGCGCAGCAAGGCCGCGCAACCGGCGCCCGGTTACGCTGCCCGTGTCTTCAGATGGCGCGCTCCATCAAGCGCTTTGCTTTGCCCTCTAGCTCAAGACGTGTGTCCTGATGAGCCTTGCCGCGGGCAAAGGCGGTGATGCCCTGCACGAAATCAAAGATGCTCTCCGGCTTGCGATCTTCTTCACCTAGAACTGTTTCGATGATTTTCGCGGTCTCGGATTTGGAAAACCCATTCTTGCGAAGGAAGGTCTCCCGGTCTTCGTCCGTCCGCGCAACGATCCGCTCCCGCGCGGCCTTGATTCCCGCAACGAATGGCGCGGGCGAGGAATTGGCAAAGCTGATCAGTGCCGGTGCGGCTTCATGCGCGAAACGTTGCGCCGCAAATTTGGAATGCCGGATCGTGATCTCCTCGAAATTCTCGACGCCCCAAAGATTGCGGTTCATGCAGACGGCCCGGAGGTAGAAGCTCGCAATGCCTAGCGTCTTGCTGCCGACCTCGCTGTTCCAGCAGTAAAATCCCCGAAAATACAAATCCGGAGATCCGTCCGGCAGTCGCCCCGCCTCGATCGGGTTGGTATCGTCGACCAGAAACAGGAACACGTCGCGGTCACTGGCGTAAAGCGTCGTTGTGTCCTTGGTCACGTCCACAAAGGGATTGTGGGTCATCGTTGACCAATCCAGCACACCCGGCACCTTCCACCGGGTATCGCCTGTGCCGTTGCCTGCGATCTTCATCACGGCGGCGACGAGTTCATGATCCCAGATGCGGCCATAGTCCGGCCCGGTGACGGCACGAAGCTCGACCCTCCCGTTATCGGCCTCGAGGGTTTTCACGAGCTCGGCGCGGTGCGAGAGCAGACCATGTTGCAGGTTGATGCCTGACAGCGCCGCAGGAAGTTGCCGCAGATAGGAGGTCGGCGCGCCGACCAGCGTGCACAACTGGCCAAAGCTCCAATGGGTGGGCGCCACTGGCTCGTCACGTCCGGGTACCGTCAAGGCCAGTCGCTCGGAATTGGTGCTGTTGGCCTCTACCCGGATGGCCCGGCTTTCCACCGTCCGCGCCTGCGCGCGCTCGGCGCGACCGCGTACGGCGTCATAGAGGTCAGGCAGGTTCAAATAACGTTCGTCATCCGGTCGCGAGAACCATTCCGACGACACACGGCCAATTCGTTGGCCACGCGATACATCCACACGAAAGGCGCCGGAAGCCGACTGTTGGCCTTGCGATAAAGTCATCATGTTCATGGTCGTTTCTCCAATGGGCTGAGGTTGAAGCGCAGCGCTGCGCTGCAACCCTGCCCGTCGGCGAGACCTGGGGTAGCAAGGGCAAGGGCGGCAGGACCGCAGGGGACTCCCCACCTTTTGCAAGAGCCATTTTCTCGCAAGTTCGGCCAAACATTTGCAGCTTCCCGTTCTCACCTTTTGGGCAGGGTGAAGAGCGCAACATCGCGCTCGAAGCCCTGCCTCGCGGCGAGCAGCGGGTGTGCAAGCGGAGCGAGTGCCTTCGCGGGGAACCGGCTGCAGGGAGCGTGGATATCTGTCGCCGATCGCGTCAGTGAGAAGCGACCGAAGCTGGGCGGAAAGCACTCCGCAGCGCGCTGAGGGCGGAGCCCTAAGCCTTCGCCGCGCGAGCGCAGCGACGCGCAAAACAACGCCGGCACGGCGACAACACTCATAAGTGCCATCGCTCGCTGATGTGAAGAACGACTGGTTACATCCGGGCCTGTCGTCGTCGCGACGCTACGCAATTTGGAAGCTTCGCGTCTCGCCGACGGCAGGATCAGGCCGCCGCGGACTGCGGCGGTCGGCCGTTGTCGAAGAGTTCGCCGGTCCTGAGCATGGCACAAGCAACGCCAATCAACCTGCTGCCGATTGATCGGAGCGCGCGGGCATGGGAATGTCCACGCTTGCGTAAGGCGGCATATCGATTGCGTGTTTGGAAGTCATGCAGCACCGCAACGCGTGCCCAATGATAGACAGCGGTCCTCAGACGGTGCGGACAAGACTGCCTCATGACCACGACAATTTGCTTACCGCTGCGTCTCGTGACGGGCACGACGCCCGATAATCCCCGAAGCGCCTGAGCGTCTCGACGAACGATCGCATCGTGTCCTTCGGACAGAAGTGCCGCGAGGACGATCGTTCCGATTCCAGGCATCGACCGCAAGATCTTGGGATCGGCGTGAGGCGCGATGCCGGTCGCTGATGGAAGTTCGGCCACCGCCGAACACAGGCGCTCGAGTTCCTTCATGGCGAGCTTCATCTGCTGCATAACCAGCCGCAGACGGCCTAGAATGAGCTCGCAATGCGCCACGCAGGCTTCCGTGACACCGGATGCAACAGATATCGGTGTGCTGCGGAGATGATTGAGCAAGGTGTCCGCAGTCCACCTCTTTACCCTGCTCTCCTTAAGGCGCCTTGCGATCGTCGACATCCTCACGGCCCGCGCCCTTGCCGGTGTGGGGATCAGATCCCAAAGATCCAAAATCCACTGCTGCGACCAGTCTTCCGCGAGCTCGAGCATTTGCGGGAAATAGCGCCAGAGCTGATGACGAAAGCGGTTGGCCAGGCGATTGCGTTCGGCGGACAAGTCCTCCATCATGCGCGACCACTCACGTAGCTGAATGATCGTCGGATGCACTGGCTCCAGGAATCGATAGAAACGGCTATCGGTCCGCAGAGCATCAGCGAGCACGAAAGCGTCGAGCCGATCATCCTTGGCGCCTGCCATGGTGAAGCGATCTCGAAATCGATCAAGCTGCTTTGGATTTAGCGCATGAACCAGGAAACCCGAATCCATCAGGCTCTCGACGACGGGCCCGTGCGGGACCTCGATGCCAATCGCGATCCGGCCTGGCTCGGCACCCGTCGTGCGCTGAATCCAGTCTGCCAGTTCAGCCAACCCGTCACCGCTATGTTGGAACGAACGATGGCCGAGTTTTGCTCCTTGGGCATCCAAAGCGTAAGCGTAGTGTGTCGCCGATGCCCAATCGACACCCACGTAGGCAGCTATGTCTTCATTCATTCCCTTCCCTCCTTCGCAGTCGGGCAGCTGCGATCTTCGCCGGCCCTGTTCTGGCGCTCAAAGGCGCAACTCCCCACGGGGCGTCGAACGCAGCTCATCCGTCGGGGCACTCGTCCCCTCTGGGCGCTCACGGCGCAGGATCGCCAGGTGGCTCCCAACGAATCAGCCCGTAGGCCAACGATAGCCCCGTGAGGAGCATTTTGATTGGAACAGGGATCGCCCGCCCGGAGAGGGCCGCTCGAAGAGCGGGTCTGCACAAGCGCGTGCCAGGATTTCCGGTGTTGAGAATCTGAGAAAGCGCGGAAGACCGGGGAGACCGCTCGGGTCGGCGCCGGCATCGGCCGGCGCTTCACCCTGGCGCGCGCGAGGGGCGGAGCCCCTTAGATCTAGAAGAGGGGCATGTTGGCTCGTGCAGGCCGTGCCCGGCAGAGAAAAAGGCACCCGCAGGAGGGTCAGCATAGCGCCGACGCGTAGCGGCGGGACCCGGGACCGAGTGCAGTCGCGAGACCGGTTAAGAAGGCACCCGAACGCGGGACAGTGATAGCGACGCCGTCATGCAATGACGGCGGGGCCCGCGAGCGAGTGCCTCCGGCGAGCGACACATTATTCTGCGCGAGGGATCGAAGCCGCACGGCCGAGACGCTACGCGGCTCGGTTCACGAGAGCCCGGTCCGGCATCTGCCGGACGCGCACAAACGGAAATGAAGCGCTGGGGGCTTTGGTTTTCCTCACGGCTTCGCGGGCGGTAGCACTCCAAACCCTGAGTTCCTGCCATTGCGAATCCCAGCCATGTGTTAGCAGCCGGAACGAATGACGGACAAAACGATTCGCCGTATCAGGAGCTATTCCTATGCTGATGACAAGTGAACGAAGACCGGCGATACGGACGATGCGCGGATGGGCGATTGACGTGCTCCAGGAAGCTGGCGCCATCCGCGAGTGCGAGGAGCACGGCTGGATGCAGGACCGCGCCGATCCGCATGCAATGGAGCGGGCCTTCGATATCGCCCGCCTAGACCCGCCCGCAGGCGTCTCCCCTGATGCAGCGGCGGCCGAGGTTCGCGACGTGCTGAACTCGATCGGTGATACCTGCCCAGAATGCCCTCCTGATTAGAAGGCCCGGCGCCGAGCATGACGGAAGCTAACCCCGCGCGCGCCGCAGCGTCGCTTCCAATCGTTCCTTCTCCTTATCCCAGCGGGCTTTTTCGACTTGCGATCTCTTCTCGAGAGCCTCGACCTCGGCCTCGATGACGGCGGCCCGCTTCGCGTGCTCTTGCTCAGCCTTGTCCAGCGCAGCCTGCGCCTTGTCGACCGCCTGCTGACGGCGTTCACGATCCTTCTGCCTGGCAGTCTCTTCCTTCGCCTGTTCAAGCTGCCGCCGCTTCTGCTCCTTTTCGAAAGCGAGAGCGGCCTTTCGTTCGGCAGCCTTGTCGACGGGGCGAGAGGAAGGTTTCTTCGGCTTTGGCCCTTTCGACTTACGGGCGGCTTTCGTTGGTCCGCCGCCGGCAAGATCGGTGGGCAGCTCGGCATGTTCGCTGAAAGGTCGGTCGGTGCCAACCGGGCGCCTGAGAACAACGCCGGGCTTTGCCATGGTTGCGGCGATGACGTCCGGATCGTGGCTCTCCTTCGCCGCGCCCTGATGGAAGAGATTGCTGTCGGCGCCCCACGCTTCCAGAGCCGCTTTCATGGACGGAGCGGCGATCGCCAGATCGAAGAAGCCCAGCGAAGTCTGGTAGGTCTTCAGTTTTCTCGCCATGAGACGCTTCCCCGCACCGACCTCCTAACTGCTGCCATGCGATCAGCCGTGCTGTCTAGCTCGGGAGCAGAGAATTCCAAAGCGGGCGAACAGAGCGGCCGGTCCGGGAAATATCTCGACGCATCCGGCATGTCGGAGCAAGCTTCCCGTGAGCCCACCACAAGGATACCTTAAGCCGACTTCCGCTGCGGTTTGGCCGCCGGCTTCCTTGCCACGGCCTCCTTGGCCGGTTTCTTACCGGCAATCGGCATCAGCATTTCCTTCTGCCCGGCCGACGCTTTGCGCGCCTTCTTGGCTGGCTTCTTCGGCACCTCTGTCGCTGCCGCCTTTTCGGCGCCAATGCTCTTGCGCAGTGCGTCCATCAGATCAACCACGTTCTCGCCGCGGGGACGCGCTTTCGCCGTGATGGGTTTGCCGGCGCGCTTCTGGTTGATGAGATCGATGAGGGCGGTTTCGTACTGGTCTTCGAACTTGTCCGGCTCGAAGTGGCCCGCCTTCTGATTGACGATGTGCCTGGCGAGATCGAGCATGTCCTTGGTGACTTTGACGTCCTGAATATCGTCGAAATATTCGTCCGCGGAACGCACTTCGTAAGGATAGCGCAGCAGCGTCCCCATCAGGCCCTTGTCCATGGGCTCGAGGGCGATGATGTGCTCACGGTTGGTCAGCACCACCCGTCCGATGGCGACCTTGTTCATCTCACGGATGGTTTCGCGGACGACGGCGAAGGCGTCGTGGCCGACCTTTCCGTCCGGCACCAGGTAGTAAGGACGGATCAGATATCGCGGATCGATCTCGCTGCGGTCGACGAACTCGTCGATCTCGATGGTTCGCGTCGATTCCAGCGCAACGTTCTCGAGCTCCTCCTTCGTCACCTCAATGAAGGTGTCGGTGTCGACCTTGTAGCCCTTGACGATGTCCTCATTGGCAACCTCCTCGCCGGTGTCGGCATCGACCTTGGCGTATTTGATCCGGTGGCCTGTCTTCCGGTTGAGCTGGTTGAACGAGACCTTTTCGGAATCGGAGGTGGCCGGATACAGCGCGACCGGACAGGTGACGAGCGAAAGGCGCAGGAAGCCTTTCCAGTTAGCGCGGGGGGCCATGGCGAGGAAAACTCCGATACTGATGCCGGATTCAAGACGATCTGCCGGCCTTGGTTCCGACATCGCGGCCTGCCCAACGGGATGATTTTTTCTCAGAGGCCACTTGGTCGGACTCGACTTTTGTTCACTTTATGTTCTAATTCGGAATGACCGACCGACCCGCGAGCTGGCGCATGCCGACCCCGAATCAGATGGAGAAACTGGCCGCTGAAGCCGCCCGGAGGCCGGCGCTCCCCGCTGCCGCTCCAGATGCGCCGCTCCCGGCCGAATACTGGGAATCTGTTCTCAAAGACCCACGCGCCGAGGCGACCGAGGCCCAGATGCGGCAGCGACGCCTTTCGGAAATGCAGCGCCACGTCCTGCGCATCACCTGCCGCCGCTGCGAGCGAACTGTGGAAATCCAGACTGCCGATGCAGTCCGATTGTATGGCGGCAACGCGGTCTGGAAGGACGTCGCGCAGCGGCTGCTCGACAACACCTGCCAGCAGCGCACCGGCAGGCATGAAGAAGACGGGTGCTGGCCGGCGTTCGAGACGCCGTAGCCCGCTCTGGATCGCCAATCCGATCTTTTAGCGCCTGGATGTCCGGATGGCCCCGAAGTATCACCCTACGCCCCTGTCGGGCGGCGACCGAAAGGCTCTGGCGAAAGAGCTCGGCAAGGCGCGGGCCATGGCCAACATCCTGGCTACCCGATCGGCGGAAACGCGCGCGAAGGGGGAGGCGCTCATCCAGCAGGCCGACAAGCTGCTATGCGAAAGCTGGAACGAACGCATGTGGTCAGACGGAGAACCGATTGATCCGTCCCCGACGATCGATCAAGCGGTGAATGGCGGCTTCCCTTGGCTGGAGATCCAGTGCGCACGCTGCAAGACGCCGAGCGACGTTGACCTCGCGGCGATGAAGCATCCGCCGACCACCTTCGTGCACGATCTGTCAATCGGCGTTGGACTGGGACCCCCGATCGGCGTCCAAAGGGGACCCCTTTGATCGGCGAGTCTTGATGGTAGCGCTCGCGGCGTCGGAGCTGGCCGGGGTTGCGGAGACGGCGCGAGCGCGGGTTGTTTGATCGTCGTCGCGGCTTTTAAAGCGCCAGCTGTCGTTACCGGTCTCGACGATGTCGCAGTGATGAGTCAGCCGGTCGAGCAGCGCGGTCGTCATCTTGGCATCGCCGAACACGCTCGGCCACTCGCCGAATGCCAGATTGGTGGTGACGAGGACGGAGGCGCGCTCATAAAGCCGGCTGACGAGGTGGAAGAGAAGCTGACCGCCGGACTGGGCAAAGGGCAAATATCCGAGCTCGTCCAGGACAATGAAGTCCATGCGGGTTAGGTGCTCGGCAAGCCGGCCCTGTCGCCCGTTGCGGGTCTCGGTCTCGAGGCGGTTGACGAGGTCGACCACGTTATAGAAGCGGCCACGGGCGCCGGATCGGATGCAGCTTCGCGCGATAGCGATGGCCAGATGGGTCTTGCCGGTGCCCGTTCCACCGACCAGGACGACGTTGCGTTGCTGGGCGATGAAGCCGCCGCCGGCGAGATCATTGACAAGCGTCTGGTTGATCGGCGTGGCGTCGAACTGGAAGTCTGCGATGTCCTTTGCAAGCGGCAACTTGGCGATGGTGAGCTGGTATTTGATCGAGCGGGCCTGCTTCTCGTTGATCTCGGCGGAGAGCAGATCGCCGACGATGCGCTGGGGTTCGTGCTGGCGTTTGACGGCGGTCGCCATGATCTCGTCGAAGGCGGCCTTCATGCCGTAGAGCTTAAGCTCGCCCATGAGATCGAAGATTTGGGTTCGTTCCATCAGTTTGTCCTCCGGAGGTTGTCGTAGCGGGCACAATCGGCGATCGGCGCATGGCGAAGCGTCAAGGCGGCCGGCGTCATGATGTTGGCCGGTGGGGCAGGTTCACGTTGACGAGCCAGGATGTTGAGCACGACATCGGCGGAATGAACGCCATGAGCGACCGCCTCGGCGCAGGCGGCTTCCACCGCGGGCAATCCGTCTGTCAGCACCGCATTGAGGATATCGACCATCTGTCGATTGCCATCGTCGGCACCGGCGAGTTTGCGCCGTACACGCTCAATCGCTGCGGGCAGCACCCAGTCCTTGAAGGGAGCGCCATTACGCAAGGCACCGGGCTTGCGCACAAGCACGGGCACATAGTGCCAAGGGTCGTAGACCGTCTCGCCGCGACCGAATGATCGCGGATGTTCGGCAACGACCCGGCCGTCCTGGCGGATCACGATGCGGTCCGCATAAGCCTGGACCTCAATGGGCCGCCCGACCGCGCTTGCCGCAACCGAGTACTTGTTGTTGTCGAAGCGCACCAGGCAGGTCTTGGAGACCGAGGCCGGGACGGCATGGAAGCCATCGAACCGACCTGCATAAGGCACGAGATTGGGTCGCTCGGCCTCGAAGATCTCCCAGACAGTCCGGTCGGCGAACTCTGGATGCCGATGCGCCTTGGCGTAGGCGATACATTTATCGAGCAACCAGGCGTTCAGCTCGTCCAATGTCTTGAAGCGCAGTCGCGGGGTGAAAAAGCGTTCGCGGACCAACCCGACCTGGTTCTCGACCTGTCCCTTCTCCCAGCCCGACGCTGGCGTGCAGGCAACCGGATCGACCAGATAATGGCTACACATCTGCAGGAAGCGCTGATTGTAGAGGCGGCCTTTGCCGACAAAGATCGTCTCCACCGCCGTCTTCATGTTGTCGTAGATGCCGCGCCGGCAAGTCCCCTTGAACAGTGCGAACGCCCGGTCGTGGGCGTCAAACACCATCTCCTGCGTCTCGCGCGGATAGGCCCGAACAAACAGCATCCGACTGTGGCAAAGCCGGACATGCGCCGCCTTCACGACCACCGTGGTTCCGCTCAACAGGACGACTTCGTGGCTCCAATCAAACTGGTAGGCTTCGCCGGGCGCAAAGCTCAACGGCACATAAGCTGAGGTCGTCGAGGCGCCACGCTCTCGGCTCCACCGCCGCGCATAGCGACGAACCGCGTCGTAGCCGCCGGCATATCCGAGGCCGCGAAGCTCTTCGAACAAGCGAATCAGCGTCAGCCGTTCGCGCGTCGTCTTGCTCTCGTTCGCCGCCAGCAACCGGTCAAGCTCGGCACTCCACGGGCCCATCTTCGGAAGCGGCTGCGTCTCTCGCTCGTACCGGAACTCCGTCGCCTCCGAGCGGATGACCTTGCGGACCACCTTGCGCGATACGCCAAGCTCCCGGCAGATCGCCTTGATCGGCTGACCATGAACAAAATAAGCGCGACGGATCTTCGCAATCGTCTCCACCACCAGCATCCCAACCTCGGCTTCCATGACTTGATGGAAGCCACTGTGGACCCTTGTCCCGGGGTCCCGATTGGATGCCGATTACCCCGAATACGGGGTCCTTATTCCATGCCGAAACACATCCTCGCAGGTCGGGCAGACGCGCTCGCGATCCGAGACGGTCTGGTCGAATTGGCGGTCGATTGGAAATCCGACATCGATCCTACTCCCGCTGTTCGAAGCATGTACGCTGGACAACTGCGCGATTATTTAATGGCGACCGGAGCGGCAAGTGGCGCGCTCGTATTCGCAACGATCGGTGAGATTGTCTGGGTCGCGGCGACCGCGACATAAAAGAACCAGGTATGATGCGTTGCACGATTGAGTGCGAAAGAGTCTGATTGGAGCGCAGAGGTGGGGAAAAGTCGAAATAGGCCCGTAAAACATCACTATGTGCCGCAGTGCTATCTGCGCCAATTCGCCAACACGAAGGGCAAGGCCTTTCAGGTCTCGGTATTCGATCGGGAGGAGCAGCGCTCATTCAAGAACAACGTCAAAGACGTGGCCTGCCAAAACTACTTCAACCGAATTCACCTCGACGGCATGGACCCCAACGCGCTTGAAAGCGCAATGTCTGAATTCGAGAGCGGTCTCGCCGAAGCGCTCGTCCGAATCCCCCGCGGGTCACTTCAAATTCCTCCGGGTGTGGTCAGTCAAATTCCTCCACCCGCGAGGCAGGACAAGGGACTGTTAGTTTGAGTTTGTTTCCCGGGCAAGAGCTTCAGCGGCTTCTTTGAGCCGATAGCTGCGTCCGTCGAACTCAAGCAGATGGCAATGATGCATAAGGCGATCGAGGATCGTCGTGCTCATAGTGTTGTCCCCAAGGTATGCCCCCCAATCCTGCACGACGCGATTGGAGGTGACGATGACGCTGCGGCGCAGTTTGTAACGCTGATGGATCAGGGTCTGCAGCAAAGTGCCGGCGTCGTCGGGGATGGCGCGTGCGAGGAATAGATCGTCCAGCACGAGGAGATCGCAGTCGATGATGGTTCGCAGCCGGACCTCGCGTTGTGCCGGAGAGTTCAGGGCGTAGCGGTGGAAGAAGTCGTCGGTCTCAAGATACTGGACCTTGTGGCTTTGCAGGATCGCCTGATAGGCAATCGCCTTGGCGATGTGCGACTTCCCGGTGCCAGGTTTGCCAACAAGCAGAGCGTTCTCGCCAGCGGCAATGAACGCCAGGGTGTGGAGCTGGAAGCAGGTCTGACGTGGCAGTTTGGGATTGAAGGACCAGTCGAACTCGGCGAGCGTCAGCTTTTCGTCGAGCCCGGATTGCTGGTATCGCCGCTCGATAAGACGGGACTGACGACGGTCCAGTTCATCCTGCAGGATAAGGGAGAAGGTCTCGAGGAAGGGCTGGTTGGCGCCCTGCGCCTGGAGCACGCGCGTCTGCAGCGTGTCGCGGACACCCGACAGGCGCAGCTGTCGTAGGCAACGCTCAATTTCCGGCATGGTCATCATGTGGCTAGGTCTCCAGTTTAAGGTGAGAAGGTGCAGCGGGAGCGCTCGTGGCGCCGGAGTTGGCCGGGGTTGCGCAGGCGACACGAGCGCGGATTGCCGTGGCGTGATCGTCGTGAGCCTCGGCCTGCCGACCATTGTCGTCGGCGTCGCGCCGCACAGCGCGGCTGAAGAGGTCGCCGTATTCCGCGGGGGTACGGATCAGCGGATGATCCTGGGTGAGCGGCGATGCCGGCTGTGGCGTCACTCCAACCTGCTCGATCGCCTGTTCGAACAACCGCTCGACGGTCGCACGCACGTGCTTGTAGCGGTAGATGCGGTTGTCGATGGCGTGCGCGCAGGCCTGCTCGACCAGCCGCGCCGGATACTTCCGGCCCAGCCCGACAATGCCCCACATCGCGCGCTGTCCGGGGCGCCCTTCGGTGTCGAACACCTGCTGGCACAAGGCCCTGGTCTGCGGTCCGATGCGCTCGGCGCTCGCCAGCAGCACGGCGGTTTGCCGCGACGGGTTGAACGGCCGTTCGCTGGTCGGCAGGACGACAGAACCGGGGTGCGCCATCCGGGAATGAACACGCAGCAGCGCACGGGTGTGGCGATCACGGATCTCGATCGTGGTGGTGTAGATGCGCACGACGACCTGGCTGCCGATCGGCGCGGGCCGCGCGGCGTAATAGCTGTTGTCGACGCGTACGGTGGTGTCGTCGCAGACAGTCCGGACGACTTCGGTGAAGATGCGGAAGGGAGCGACAGGCAGCGGCCGCAGGTGCGGCTTCTCTTCCTGGAACATCGCCTCGACCTGACGGCGCGTGCTGCCGTGGATGCGTTTGGAAGCCCAGTTCTCCTCCCAGTGCCTCAAGAACTCGTTTTGCGCCTCCAGCGTCTCGAAGCGCCGTCCGGCCAGCGCAGTGCCCTGGGTATGTTGAATCGCATTCTCGACGCATCCTTTCCGATTTGGATCGGCCACGCGCGCGGGATCGGCGACCACGGCGTAATGAGCCAGCATCGCGCTGTAAATCGGGTTGAGCTGGGGCTCGTACAAATCCGGCTTGAGGACGCCTTCCTTCAGGTTGTCGAGCACGACATAGCTGGGGACCCCGCCAAAATACCGGAACGCCTCTTCGTGGAGCTGCGCCCAGACTTGTTGGCTGGACTTCCAGACTACCCGCCGGAAGCTGCGCCGCGAGTAGCGTAGCGTCATCACGAACAGGCGGGGACGACGGTACCGCCCGCTCTTCGGATCAACCGTCGGCGCGCCCTCGCCATAGTCGACCTGAGCTTCCTCGCCGGGGAGGAACTCAAGACGATCAAACTGCTCAGGATCAGCGTGCCGCAACCGGCGCACAACCGCTTGACACTCTGGTAGCTGGACGGAAAGCCAAATTGATCAACCAGGTCCTGGTAAATCGCCTGCGCGTTCCGCTTCAGCCGGACCTGTTCTTCGATCCACGTCCGATGCGCTTCGCAAGCCGAACGGGCCAGGCTGCTGGTGACCGTCGCTTCCGATGTCCCAAAAGCCGGTGGTCGGGGTGGAGGAATTTGGCCGTCCGCGCTCACCGAGCCGGTGGTCACTTCCCCGGGGGAATTTGCCTCCGCACCGGCCCGCAGCGCCTGATAACGCCGGATCGTCTTGCGATCGACACCCGTCAGCCGGTGAATCTCGCGCTGGCTGGTGTTGCGATCAAGTAATGTAAGTACGGTGCTTTGCAGATGTCGCTTCAAGACGTTCAACTCCCCGGCCCCTTGCTGGCTAAAGGGGTCGAACATAAACGTCCTGCCTGACCGGCTACTGCTGTTCAGCGGCGCTGACGGCGATCATCAGGTGGGGGAGTTTCAAGTGACCATACCCGGGGGATTTTGACCGACCCACGGGGAATCAATGAGGCGCACAATCTTGAGAACGAGGACGACAAGGCCTACCTGCTCACGCTCATAGGGCTTGCGGCGCTCAGAAACCCCGACATGCGCAAGAACATCAAGGGCATCGCTGACGGCCTAGGGCGCATGCATATCGCCGCCCGCCTCCAAAGCAAGGCAACGTACGACGCCAGTGTCGCGGAGGCCAAGGCAGACGGCGCGCTGCCCGACAACTACGATATCACCTATGAGGAAATGCGAGAGGCATTCGACGAAGGCGACTTCAAGATTGAACTCGATAACAACGCGCTCATCAGTCTCGAATTTCAAATGCTCGACCACACCATACCGCTCTTGCACAAGCGCGGCTGGCATCTGCTGCGCGCACCCGAGGGCTCAGGCGGCTTCATCACATCAGACCGGCCATTTTACCTCATGTGGGAAGATCCCGCGATGCGAGATGGCCCGCTAGCGCCCGGCCTCGCAATGACGGGCACGGACATCTATTTCCCTGTCTCTCCCACCCTCGCCGTTGTCGGCGCGTTCAACGTCGGCAACACGGTGGAGGATGCCAGCGAAGAGACCGTGGCAGTCTGCAACAGCACAATGCCCGATGGAGCAGACCGGCAGGTCTACTCTCCAGACCACAAGTTTAAATACGCTCGCACGCGCGAGGAAGAGCCGCGCACCGGCAACCAACTCATTTCTGACAAGCGGTTCTTGCGGAAGTGGCCGAGATGCAGAGGCGTGAAATAGTGCGCGAGCGAAAGATGATGGGGCGCAACGTCGCGAGAACGAAAAGGAAAGAAAAGTAGAACCTGCGTGCACAGGATTTGCGCACGACCAGGGCTGCCCTAGCCGTCCCCCACTCGGCTGCGCTGGGGACCCTGATAGCCGTTTCTACGGTCGCTATCGGGGTAGAATGAAGATATCGCCGTCAAGCCATCTCGGCCTAGGCTGTATGAAAAACGCCATCGCATCTGGCACAATTAAACGAGGGGCAACCGTCCCGTACGTGCGCCATGGCCGCCTTTAATACCCTGCCCTTCCTTCGTATCTCCCCTTTGGCAACCATCGATTTCATTCTGCCCTGTATCGAACCGAAGAGGAGATGAAACGATGGTCCAACACAAAAATATTGCCATGAAACGGACGATCCGCAGGAAGGAACTGCGCGAGATCGTCCCGCTAGCCGACAGCACCATCTACGAAATGGAGCAGCGGGGAGAATTTCCGAGACGCTTCGCTTTGACCCCACGATGCGTGGTTTGGGATCTCAGCGAGGTTCAGGCATGGCTCACGGCCCGCCGCTCCAAACCAATTCTACGTGCGCCTGGCCCCAACGTGAAGCAAAGGCGCGCCCGTCCTGTCAAAGTGCCGGATCGGGTTCCAAGACCGACATCGACGGCGGTATGAGCGTCGGCACATGCTTTTTGCCAACAACCCACGCGTCCAAGATGTCTGACCACTCCTGCATCATGTGTCGACGTTGCACCTCATACTCGGCCTTGTTATAGACTCCTCGAGACGAACGGCCGTCCTCGTGCGCCAGGCACTTTTCAATCCAGTCTCTGTTGAAGCCGAGTTCATTCAGCAGAGTTGAGCCGGTCCGCCGCAGGTCATGAACCGTGAACGGCTCCAGTGGCAACCCTTCCGCCTTCGCCCGTTCGACGACTGCATACGTCACTCGGTTGAAGGTGGCGCGAGACATTGGAGCATCTGCGTCGTAACGCGACGGAAGAAGATATCGCGAATTGCCGGCGCAGGTCTTCAGGGCGATCATGATGTCGAGCGTCTGGCGCGACAGGTAGACGTTATGCGCCTTCGAGCGCTTCATTCGCTCCTTCGGGATCGTCCAGACCGAATTCTCAAAATCGACTTCGTCCCAGACTGCGTCCTGCAGTTCGCTCTTCCGCACCATCGTGAGCAGGTAGAGTCGCATTCCCAAACGGATCGTAGGAAGCGTGGCAATGTGCTCGAGCTGTTTCAGCATCACTCGAATTTCGGAAGGCGAGAGTGAACGATCTTTCGGAACGAAGGTCGCGATCGATGCTGGTCCCACTTCGTCGGCTGGATTGCTAACCCTCTCACCGTGCAGAATTGCAAAGCCATAGATCTGCTTCAGAATGTCTCGCACATGGATTGCGGTCGCCGGAGCGCCGCGGTCGACGATCTTGCCGCAATGGGTTCTTAGGTCGTCCGGCGTGATCTCCGTTAGGAGACGATTGCGCCAAACCGGCAGAAGCTCTCTCTCAAAGATAGAACGCCGCATGGCGCGCGTGCTATCGGCCATCGGCGCAGAGGTGAGCCACTTCTCCCCGAACTCTCCAAAGCTCTTCGCCTCCTTCAGACGGCGCTTCTCGCGCTGCTTCTCTATCGCGGGCGACCGTCCTTCGCGGACAGCGCGCCTCGCGTCGAGGCACTTCTCTCGGGCCCGTGCGAGCGAGATTCCATCGCGTCCATACTTACCCAGATAGACCGTCTCCCGACGTCCGTTGAGCCTGTAATCCAGCCGAAACGAAATCGCTCCACTGGGCATGACGCGGACATACAGGCCGTCGCGGTCAGCAACTTTGTAGATTTTTTCTCGTGGTTTCAGAGCCTTAAGAGCAACGTCTGTCAGCATTCCTGCCGTCTCCCGCAAAGTACCGTCAGCGCTTTTTCGGAGGCTCGCAACGGAGAATTTCAAACGAATTCAATCCGTTAAGTCAAAAAAAGTACCGCCACGAGCCATTCTCTCATGACGGTACTTTCAAAGATTCGGCTGAGCAAGATACCGGAGGACCGTCAGGCGGTCTGGCAGAGCCAAACCTTGCGTGCCGATAGGTAGCGACAGCAGTAAGACAACTTTATTTATAATTTCAATGGCTTATATCGCAGGCTGGCGTATTTTCGGATACGCCCGGATGGGCCTAAATCATTCCCACTCAATCGTCCCAGGCGGCTTGCTCGTCACGTCGTACACCACCCGGTTCACGCCCTTCACCTCGTTGATGATGCGCGTGGCGGTCTCGCCGAGAAACTTCATGTCGAACTGGTAGAAGTCCGCGGTCATGCCGTCGGTGGAGGTGACGGCGCGGAGGCCCACGACGTAGTCGTAGGTGCGGCCGTCGCCCATGACGCCGACCGTCTTCACGGGGAGCAGCACGGCGAAAGCCTGCCAGATGTCGTCGTAGAGGCCGTGCTTGCGGATCTGGTCGATGTAGACGGCATCGGCCTTGCGCAGGATGTCGAGCTTGTCCCTAGTGATGTCGCCGGGGCAGCGGATGGCGAGGCCGGGGCCCGGGAACGGGTGGCGGCCGACGAAGATTTCGGGCAGGCCGAGCTCGCGGCCGAGCTTGCGCACCTCGTCCTTGAACAGCTCGCGCAGGGGCTCGACGAGCTTCATGTTCATGCGCTCGGGCAGACCGCCGACATTGTGGTGCGACTTGATCGTCACAGAAGGGCCGCCGGTGAAGGAGACGCTCTCGATCACATCGGGGTAGAGCGTGCCTTGCGCCAGGAAGTCGGCGCCGCCGATCTTCTTGGCCTCCGCCTCGAACACCTCGATGAAGAGGCGGCCGATGGTCTTGCGCTTGGTCTCGGGGTCGGTGACGCCTTCGAGCTCGCCGAGGAATTGCTTCGAGGCATCCACGTGCACGAGCGGGATGTTGTAGTGGTGGCGGAACAGATCGACCACGGTCTTGGCTTCGTCGAGGCGCAGCATGCCGTGGTCGACGAACACGCAGGTGAGCTGGTCGCCGATGGCTTCGTGAATCAAGACGGCCGCGACCGCGGAATCGACGCCGCCGGAGAGGCCGCAGAGCACCTTGCCCTTGCCGACCTGGGCGCGGATCTTCGCGATCTCTTCCTCGCGGAAGGCGCGCATGGTCCAGTCGCCGGAGAGGCCGGCGATCTTGCGCACGAAATTGCGGATCAGTTTTGCGCCATCGGGCGTGTGCACCACTTCAGGGTGGAACATCAGGCCGTAGTACTTGCGCGTCTCGTCCTGGATGATCGCGAACGGCGCGTTCGGCGAGGTGCCGGCGACCGAGAAGCCCGGCGGCATTTTTGTGATGCGATCGCCATGGCTCATCCAGACCTGATTCTTGCCGCCGGGCGACCACACGTCCTCGAACAGCTTGCTGGGCGCCTTGACCTCGACATCGGCGCGGCCGAACTCGCGGTGATGGCCGCCCTCGACGGTGCCGCCGAGCTGCTCCGCCATGGTCATCTGGCCGTAGCAGATGCCGAGCACCGGCACGCCGGAGGCGAAGATCAATTGCGGGGCGCGGGGCGAGCCGGCTTCATGCACCGACTCGGGGCCGCCGGAGAGGATCACCGCTTTCGGCTTCATCTCCTTGAAGGCTTCTTCGGCCTTGTTGAACGGGACGATCTCGCAATAGACGCCGTCCTCGCGCACGCGGCGCGCGATCAGCTGCGTCACCTGGCTGCCGAAGTCGACGATGAGAATCTTGTCGTGCGCCGAGGCCACCGAGGGCGTCGACGCGGAGCGGTCGTTCTGTGCTGCTGTCATGGCCAGCAAATACGCGACCGTGCCCCTGCCCGCAACCGCGCGATGCGCGCGCCCACATTCTTCTTTGGGTATGGACAAACGGATATAGGTAAGTATTATTGACCTAATTTGGCCCACGCGTCAAACAGGGGCCAATCAGGGAGAACGCCATGTCACAGCACCATCAGCCATCGACGCTTGCCGCGCTCGGCCGGACCTGGGTCGAGGCCTGGAACGCGCGCGATCTCGAGCGCGTGCTGACGCTCTACGCCGAGGACACCGTGATGACCTCCGACCGCATCCCCGCGATGGGGTTCGATGCCAGCGGCACCGTGTGCGGCAAGGACGCGTTGCGGGCGTATTGGGGCAAGGCGCTCGCCCTGCTGCCGGAGCTGCATTTTACGCTGATCGACCTGTTCGTGAGCCCGGACAGCGTGGTTGTGTTTTATGCGAACGAGCGGGGGAAGCGGATCTGCGAATATCTGCGGGTGAATGACGCGGGGCTGATCGTGCAGGGGTCGGCGAACCATTTGGTGTAGTGACGCTTGCGCGCATTGCTGCCAGCCACGCGCTTATCGTGTGCAGACGGTGCCGCCCCATCCACCGCTGTCATTCCCCGCGCAAGCGGGGAATCCAGTACGCCGCGGCTTTTCCGCATCACGGCGCGGCCTCTGGAATACTGGATCGCCCGATCAAGTCGGGCGATGACACCGAGCATCGCTCGCAATGACGGAGACTGCCGGACGAGCGTGCGCTAACACTGCGCCCGCCGGCTCTGAGACAGGATCACCACCCATGAAACTCCCCGCCTCCCCCTTCACCGTCACCGACTGGAGCAAGGTCGAGGCCACAACGCATCCCGGCGAGACCGGGCAAGCCAAGTGGCGGACGCTCAACATCGGCGATCTCCGGGTGCGGATGGTCGAGTATTCGCCGGGCTATCTCGCCGACCATTGGTGCGACCGCGGCCACGTGCTCTACGTGCTCGAGGGCGAGCTCGACAGCGAGCTGCGCGACGGGCGGAAATTCAAGCTCACCGCGGGGCTGAGCTACCAGGTCTCGGACTTCGGCGACGCCGCGCACCGGTCCTCGACGGCCACGGGGGCGACGCTTTTCATCGTGGATTGAGGGCTGTCGGGCGGCTCATTTGCACCGCAAAATAGCAAAGCCGCGCCACATGCCGGCCCACGGGTGGTGCCTTGAAGTAGCCCCAAATTCTCGCTATATTGTGATCATCGATACTTGGCCGAACGACTGGGCCGCTTCGCTTCGTTGCAGACGGGCGCGCACGCTTCAGATGACTTCCCCAAACATCGACTGAACAGGATCATGGGCGCAATTTCGCGTACCGGTCCACGTGCGTATCCTCTCTAACTAACTAAAGGAAATTCCCATGGCTATGGGCACCGTGAAGTGGTTCAACACCCAAAAGGGTTATGGTTTCATCCAGCCGGATGACGGCCAGAAGGACGTGTTCGTTCACATCAGCGCCGTCGAGCGCGCTGGCCTCTCCTCCCTCAACGAGGGTCAGAAGGTCTCGTTCGACATCGTCGCCGACCGCCGCAGCGGCAAGTCGTCGGCTGACAATCTCCGCGTCGGCTAACGCCCACGCACCGTTCTGACCACGGACGTACCGGCAGAACGTCGAGTTAGAAAGCCCCGCGAGCTTCGGTTCGCGGGGCTTTTGTTTTGGGGAACTGCGGCGCGGCACATGTGGGCAGAGGCGCGCTCTTCGCGCGCCGTACCCACCATCTTTCACACTACGAACGGTGGGCACGCTTCGCTTTGCCCACCCTACGAGGGTCACTACGAGAGCTACGTCTTCTTCAGCACCGAGACGAAGAACCCGTCCGTCCCCGTCCGGCGCGGCGTCATCAGCCAGCCTTCGTCCGACTGCAGCGCGGCCTTTGCAAAATCCTCCGCCTTGTCCCAGAGCACGCTTGCGGTCTGCTCCGGCGGCACGACCGCGAACTCGGGATGGCGGGCGGTGAACGCCCTCACCTGCTCGCCGTTCTCTTCCGCCAGCACCGAACAGGTGATGTAGGCGATGCGCCCGCCGGCCTTGACCAGCGGCACGGCGCGCTCCAGCACCTCGGCCTGGTCGCGCAGGCGGATCTCGAGCGCGCCGGGGCGCATGCGCCACTTGGCGTCGGGGTTGCGGCGCCAGGTGCCGGTTCCCGTGCAGGGCGCGTCGATCACGACGAGGTCGGCGGTGCCGCTGATGTCGGCCAGCGGATCGGCCTCGCCCTTGGGCGTGCGGACATCGGCATTGTGGACGCCGGCGCGCGACAGGCGTTCGTGGATCGGGGCAAGCTGGCGCTTGTCGCTGTCGGTGGCGATCAGCCGGCCCTTGCCCTGCATCAGGGCTGCGAGCGCCAACGTCTTGCCGCCGGCGCCGGCGCAGAGATCGATCACCTGCTCGCCGGGTTTTGCCGCGGTGAAGCTCGCCGCAAGCTGCGATCCCTCATCCTGCACTTCAACGGCGCCCTTGATGAAATCCTCCTCCGCCTGGAGACCGGGATTGCGCGCATCGGCCGAAAGCTCGATGCGCAGGCCGTTTGCGGACCATGGCGTCGGTTCCGCATGAAGATGAGCAAGCCCGCGCAGCACCTTGTCGCGATTGGATTTTAGCGTGTTGACGCGCAAATCGAGCGGCGCACGGCTCGCCATCGCGGCCGCCTCCGCGGCGCGCTCCTCGCCGAACACTTTCGCAAAGTACGGGTCGAGCCAGTCCGGATAGTCGCCGGCGATCGCAGCCGGCGCGTCCTTGAGGGACCGCGAGGCCAGCGCGGCCTGCTCGGCCTCGGTCAGCGGCGCCGGTGCAAACCGGCTGCCGTCGAACAGCGCGCCCAGGGTGGCCGCGTCCATGTTGCGCTCGAGGCGGAGCATGCCGATCAGCCGGGCGCGTGCGGTGTCGGCGTCCATCAGGAAGGCGCTCGAGGCATAGCGGCGCAGCACGTCCCAGACGAGGCCCGCGATAGCGGCGCGGTCGCCGGAGCCGGCGAAGCGGTGCGCGGTGCCCCACTCCTTGAGCGCCTTGGCCGCCGGCACGCGGTCCTTCTCGATGGTGTCGATCAGTTCGATGGCTGCGGACAGCCGGGCAGCGGGAGTCATTTGAATCTTTCAGGTCAGGAATGGCTATTTTTGTTTTGCGCATGATCTTGTCGGAAAACCGGTATCCACTTTGCGCTAACGCGGCCCTCCGGGTCCGGATCATGCGCGCGCCTAGATCAACAACAGCATCTTCGCCGCGAAGTAGATCCACATCGCGAGCAGCACAAGCACGCCCGCGAGCCAGATCGTGGAGCGCCGGCCGGGATCGTTGGAGGAGACGAACACGCCGGCATGGGCGAACCGCGTCACCACGAACACCCAGGACATCAGTACGATGAAGAGATCGGCATGGCGCAAGGGCAGCGCCAGGGCGATCAGCGCGTAGAACAGCACCGGCAATTCGAACTGCTCGCCCAGCGCAATGTCGCGGCTCTTGGTCTCGCCGGAGACCAGCGAGCGCCGGCGCGCCAGTACCATTCCGATCAGGAGCGCGAAGGTGAGACCGACCTGCACGAAGACAGGCAGCAAAACCATTTGGATGGACATCGGAACTTTCCCGTCAGGCGGAACACCGCGGACCGTCATTAGCCGCGACTGCTGGCGCTGACAATCAACGAGTTGAACCGGTGTTCCCGGTCCCGCGACCAAAGGCCGATAGTTAAAGCGATTTCGGCCCCTGGGACCGCAAGGCGAGCTAGCGCCAAGAGACTGACATGAACACCCTCTCCAGCCTTTTGACCGAATCCGGCGTCCTGATGTCGGCACTAGCGGGAATCGCGGCCGCGCTCGCGGTCGCGCTGGCGATGACAGTGTACTTCCGCCTGAGCTACCGGAGCTGGCGCGACGTCGTCAGGCATGGTCTCGCCACTCTGGCCGCCCTCGCCCTGTTCGCCTTCGCCGCCTACGACATGCGTCACGCCGCGCTGGCTTATCTCGGCCTCAACCCGTCCAAGCCGGCGGTCGAGTTCGAGATCCGGATGCCCAGGGAAACGCTGACGGCGGCGACCGACAGCCAGATCGAGCTGCACACTGACCGCAACCAGACGCTGGCGCTGGTCGACGGCGTGCGCGAGCTCGGTGATGGCCGCTCCGTGCTGCGCGGCGCGGTGGCGCTCAACCACCGCACCGCCGACCGCATGCTGGTCGTGAACCTGCCCGGCAAGGGCACGTTCGAATTCCGCCTCCGCCTGCCCGCCGAGCCGCATCGGTCCGAGCAGTTCGGGCCCTGGCACCTCGCCGACCGCATCGCCTCGCCGGCAACCGGCAGCGTCGCCCCGCAGGACGCCTACACGATCCGCTATCGCGTGCTTTAAACTTTGTTTCATGGCGATGCATGCGCGCGCCGTCATCGTTCCGACGTGCGACAACGCGTATGCTCATGCCATGTCCGAATTTCGCCTCACGCAGATTTCCGACACCCATCTCGGCCGGCGCTTCCCCGGCCTGATCGCCAACTTCGATCGCGTCAGCGAACACATCGACGCTGATAGGCCCGACCTCGTCGTCAACACCGGCGACGTCTCCTTCGACGGGCCGACAAGTCGCGACGATGTCGAATTCGCCAAGAGCCGGCACGACGCCCTGCCCGTCGCCTGCCGCTACCTCCCCGGTAATCACGACATCGGCGACAATCCAACCGCGAGCGGGCCTGCGCCCAAGCCGCCGGTCGAGGAAAAGCACCGCCAACAATTCCGCGACATCATCGGCGAAGACCATTGGTCGTTCGAAGCGGCCGGCTGGCACTTCATCGGCCTCAACTCGCTGGTGATGAATTCCGGGCTCGCCTTCGAGGCTGAGCAGTTCGACTGGTTGTCCCGGGAAATGGCGCGCATCAACGGCAGGCCGATCGCGCTGTTCGTGCACAAGCCGATGTTTCTCAACCTGCCCGACGACCCCGAGACGCCGGAGACCTCGATCCGCTACGTGCCGCAGCCGGCACGCGCGCGCCTGATCGAGATGTTCTCGACAGTGGACCTGCGCCTCATCGCCAGCGGGCACGTGCACCAGCGGCGCGACTTCACCTACCGCCACACCCGCCACGTCTGGGCGCCGTCGGCCGGCTTCAGGATCAACGACGCGCGCCAGGACCGCATCGCGATCAAGGAAGTCGGGCTCGTCGAATACCGCTTCCGTCCGAGCAGTCTTGAAGTTCGTCATGTCAGGGCCGCGGGCCAGGTCGATGTCGATATCGAGGAGCTGCTCGCCCAGATGGGCGGCGAGCACTAGCCCAATTCACGGGCACAATACCTTACCTAATTACCTCATTGCATCGAATTCGCGCCGAGATTGGCTAGAATCCCCTAATGACAACGTTGTCATTCCGACATATCGTTCCTTGGCGGTCGAGGGGCCGCTGAGGGAGCGACGATGCAGTTCTTGTCCCGGTGGGAGAGCCAACGTCTTTCAACGACCACGCGGGGCATTCCCTTGGTCGATGGCCTGCCGATCGAGGAGATCGCCGGCCAGGATTGGCAGCCCTCCCGCGGCGATCTCGCTTTGCCCGCCCTCACCCTCGATGGAGCCGCCTTCGCGGCCAATCGCGACCTCTTCCTGCGCTGGTGCAAGAGCGCCGGCGTTGCCGTTGCGCCCCACGCCAAGACGCCGATGTCGCCGGAGCTCGCGCGATCGCTGCGCGAGGCCGGGGCCTGGGGCACGACGGTTGCCAACATCCAGCAGGCCGCCGTGCTGCTCGCGAGCGGCGAGCGGCGCCTGCTGCTGGCCAACGAAATCGGCGGCCTCGCGGCCGGCCGGCGGCTCGGCGCGTTGCTCGGCGCCTATCCCGACGTCGAATTTCACGCCTTCGCGGATTCACAGGCGGCGGTCGCAGCACTGGCGGAAGCGGCGCGGATTGCGGACCGCCGCGAATTGTCCGTGCTGGTCGAGCTCGGTGCGGGCCGCGCCGGCGCGCGAGATCGCGCCGCGGTCGAAGCGACGATCGCGGCCGTGCTCGCGGCCGACGGCCTCCTGCTCGGCGGTGTCGCCACTTACGAAGGCGCGGTCGCAACGCCCGATGCCGACGAGACGATGCGCGCGATCGCGGCGCTGATGGAGCGCACCATCGAGGCCTTCGCGCTGGTACGTCATGCTGCTCCGGGCCGGCCGCTGATCATCAGCGCCGGCGGCTCGGCCTATTTCGACGTCGTCGACGGCGCGCGGCACTCGGCGGCCGAGGGTTTCCGGCCTGCGTTGACACTTTGGGCCGAAGTGTTGTCGCGGCCGGAGGCAGGCCTCGCGATCGCTGGCTTCGGCATGCGCGATGCTTCCTTCGATCAGGGATTGCCGGTGCCGCTGCGCGTCTTCCGCGACAGCGTCGCGCAGCAGGGGCTCGCCGAGACCTTGTCGGTCACCCGTCTCAATGACCAGCATGCGTTCCTGTCCGTTGCGCCCGATGGCACGCTTGCGGTCGGCGACATCATCGCCTTCGGCATCTCGCATCCCTGCACCTGCCTCGACCGCTGGCGCGTCATCCTCGGCCTCGACGCCGACGGCGTCGTGACGCGCGCCCTCCCCACTCAGTTCGGCTGAGGCGGCTCGCGCGATGAATTTCCTGCCGCTGTGGCGCTATCAGAACCAGCTCATCGACGGGGCCATCGTCACGCTCGAGCTGACGGTGATCGCGGCGCTGGCCGGGCTCCTGATCGGCGTTGCCGGCGCGGTCGCGCTGAACGGCCGCATCACGCCGCTGCGCTGGCTGGTGCGCGGCTACATCGAGCTGTTCCGCAACACGCCGTCGCTGATCCAGATCTTCATCGTCTTCTTCGTGCTGCCGAACTTCGGCTTGAAGCTGCCGGCGTTCGAAGCCGCCGCCGTCGCGCTGTCGCTCTATTTCGGGGCCTACTCGGTCGAGATCATCCGTGCCGGCCTCGACTCCGTGCCGAAGAACCAGATCGAGGCCGGCCAGTGCCTTGGCCTGTCGGGCTGGCAGGTGTTTCGCCACATCCTGCTGCCGCCGGCGCTGCGCAACGCCTATCCGGCCGTGACCAGCCAGTTCGTCCTGCTGCTGCTCGGCACCTCGCTCGCCTCGCAGGTCGCCGCCGACGAGCTGTTCCATGTCGCGGGCTTCATCGAGAGCCGCACCTATCGCAGCTTCGAGGTCTATGCGGTGATCTGCGTCGTCTATTTCACGATGGCGATGTCGTTCAAGGCGCTGTTCGCCATCATCGGTCTGGCGGCCTTCCGCTGGCCGCGGCGGCGCTGAGGACAAGGCGATGCGATCCTTCACCCTCATCGATTTCGTCTCGCTGTTCGCGGCGCTGCGCTGGACCGTTGCGCTGGTCGTGCTCGCGCTCGCCTTCGGTGCGCCGCTGGCGCTGGCGTTCGCCACGGGCCGCATCAGCCGCTTCGCCGGCCTGCGCTGGACGATGGCGGCGTGCATCCAGATCGTCCAAAGCGTGCCGCTGCTCGGGCTGCTGTTCTTCTTCTATTTCGGCATGCCGATGTTCCTGGGCATCCAGGTGCCGGCCCTCGTTGCCGTCACCGTCGCCTACACGCTCTACACCGCCGCCTTCCTCGGCGAGATCTGGCGCGGCGGGCTGGAAGCCGTGAAGCAGGCGCAATGGGAGGCAGGCAGCTGTCTCGGCCTCTCCGCCTGGCAGCAATTCCGCCACATCATCGCGGCGCAGGCGCTGCGGCTGTCGCTGCCGCCGACCGTCGGCTTCCTGGTGCAGCTGATCAAGGGCACCTCGCTCGCCTCGATCCTCGGCTTCGTCGAGCTTGCCCGCGCAGGCCAAGTGGTGAGCGCGGCGACGTTCCAGCCGCTGCTCACCTACGCGCTGGTCGCCGCGATCTATTTCGCGCTGTGCCTGCCGCTCACGCTCTGGTCCCGCTCCCTGGAGGCCCGCCTCGATGGCTCTCGTTGAAATCCGCGACGTGCACAAGACATTCGGCAAGGTCGAGGTGCTCAAGGGCGTCTCGCTCGACGTCGAGGAAGGCGAGATCGTCACGATCATCGGCCGCTCCGGCTCGGGCAAGTCGACCCTGCTCCGCTGCATCAATGCACTGGAGAGCGTCGATTCCGGCGAGATCCGCGTCGAGGGTGAGAAGGTCCACGCCAGGATGCCTGACCTGAAGGCATTCCGTCAGCGCGTCGGCATCGTGTTCCAGGCTTTCAACTTGTTTCCGCATCTGAAAGTCGAGCGCAACATCACGCTCGCCCCGCTCCTCACCGGCCGCACCGACAAAGCGAAAGCGCGTGCACTGGCGGAAGATGTGCTGACCCGCGTCGGCCTCGCCGACAAGATCGACGCCTGGCCGGAGCAGCTCTCCGGCGGCCAGCAGCAGCGCGTCGCCATCGCGCGCTGCCTCGCGATGGCCCCTCACCTCATGCTGTTCGACGAGGTCACCTCCGCGCTCGACCCCGAGCTCGTCGGCGAAGTGTTGAAGGTGATGGAGGCGATGGCGAAGCAGGGCATGACGATGATCCTCGTCACCCATGAGATGGGCTTTGCCCGCAACGTCGCCAACCGCATCGTCTTCATGCATCAGGGGCGCGTCTGGGAACAGGGCCCACCGGCAAAACTGTTCGCCAATCCTGAAACCCCCGAGCTCGCTAGCTTCATCGCGTCCGCCAAATGATCAACCAGCCATCCGCCACCAGGAGAGAGTCATGAGACAACTGAAGTCCCTCTTTGCGATTGCAGCCACCGCGCTCGCCGTGCTCGCTGCCCCCACCCTCGCACAGGCCGACAAGCTCCAGGACGTGCTCGGCGCGGGCAAGCTGCGCGTCGGCCTCCTGACCGATGCCGCGCCGTGGGGCTTCAAGGACGACCAGGGCGAGATCGCGGGCTTGGACGCTGATCTCGCGCGGCTGATCGCCGCCGACATGGGCGTGAAGCTCGAGCTCGTGCCGGTGACGGGCGCAGCGCGCATCCCGAGCCTGCTCTCGGACAAGATCGATATCCTGATCGCGGGCCTCGGCGCGACGCCCGAGCGCGCCCAGCAGGTGATGTTCTCGCAGCCCTATGCGGTGGTGAATCTCGGCGTCTATGGCGCCAAGGCAATTCCGGCCGCGACCGGCAAGAAGCCCGACAATCTCGATGGCCGCAGCGTTGCGGTGGCCAAGGGCTCGACGCTCGACGTCTGGCTCACCGACAACGCGCCGAAGGTGAAGCTGGTGCGCTTCGAGGACACGCCGGCCGCGCTCGCCGCGTTTCTCGCAGGACAAGCCGACACCTTTGCCGAGAACAGTGCCATCGCGTTGAAGGTTCAGGACCAGAACCCGACCAAGGAGGTCGAGCTGAAATTCCTGATCCGCCAGTCGCCAGCCCATGTCGGCGTGCGCCAGGGCGAGCAGAACTTGCTCAACTGGATCAACACCGACATCTTCTTCAACAAGCTCAACGGCAAGCTCGGCGCACTTCAGCTGAAATGGTTCAAGGAAGAGCAGACGCTGCCGACGCTGTGAACTAGCACACGGCTCCCGCACCAATGTGGGAGCCAAGCTTCACGAGGAGAATTTTGAGATGATCAAACGTTACGTCGTCGGCTCGCGCATGAGCCAGGCCGTCGCCGCCGGCGGTATGGTGCACATCGCCGGCCAGGTCGCTGACGACCGCAAGGCCGGCATCGTGTCGCAGACCCAGCAGGTGCTCGCCAAGATCGACGCGCTGCTGAAGGAGGCCGGATCGGACCGCTCCAAGCTGATCGCGGTCAACGTCTTCCTGCCTCATATCACCGACTTCGACACCATGAACTCGGTTTACGATGCCTGGATCGATCCGGCCAACCCGCCGGCGCGCGCCTGCGTCGAAGCCCGCCTCGCCGATCCCGACCTGCGCGTCGAGATGACCGCGGTCGCCTTGCTTTAAAGGCACCGCCACCCTTTCAACCTTTGGCCGGCGCCGGCGACGGCGCGGCCGCGAGGCAAGCCATGCATACCGGACTTTTCCACGAGATCGATTTCGAGAAAGACCAGAAATGGTCGGGCCATCTCGGCATTCCCTTCTCGATCGATCGCTCCCCCTACTACCAGCTCAAGATCCCGATCTTCCGGATCAAGAACGGCGCCGGGCCAAAACTGCTTTTGATGGCCGGCAATCACGGCGACGAATATGAGGGCGAGATCGCGCTGACACGGCTGTATCGCCGGCTCGATGCAAAGGACGTCAAAGGCGAGATCACCATCCTGCCCTTCGCCAATTGGCCGGCCGTGATGGCCGCGCGCCGCCGCTCGCCGCTCGACGAAGGCAACCTCAACCGCGCCTTCCCCGGCGATGCCGCGGGCACGCCGACGTTCCGGCTTGCGCACTTCCTCGAGCACGAGCTGTTTCCGCGGCACGAAGTCGTCTTCGACATCCATTCCGGCGGCACCTCGATGGCGCATGTGCCTTGCGCGCTGATCGAGCGGCAGGGCACGCCCGAGATGTTCGGCCACGCGCTGCGCCTGATGGAGGGGTTGGGGATGCCCTTCGCCTTCGTCGCGGAAAACGGCGCGACCGCTCCGACCTCGATGGCCGCGGCTGCACGCGCCGGCGCGATCGGGCTCTCCGGTGAATTCGGCGGCGGCGGCACCGTCACGCCGCAGACCATGGCGCTCACGGCACGCGCGATCGACCGGCTGTTGCTCGCGCTCGGCCTCGTCCAGGCGCCGGTGCTGGGGCCGCATGCGCCGGTCGAGCGCGCCACCGAATTGCTGGCGCTGCAAAGCCATGCGCAGGCGGTGTTCGCGACGCGGCGCGGCTGGTTCGAGCCCGCCGTCATGGTCGGCACGCGGGTTGCGGCCGGCGACGTCGCCGGCTGGTACCATGATTTCGAGCGCCCGGAGTTGCCGGAAGAGGCGTTGCGCTTCCCCGCCGACGGCATCGTGATCTCGCAGCGCCTGCACACCGACAGCCAGAGCGGCGACTGCCTGGTCCAGGTCGGCCGCGCGCTGTTGCGAGACGAGCTGCCGGCGCGCTGAGTTTTGGAGACGATACCGACTGCGATTACACTCGGGATTCGATGACCGATCCGGCAAAGCCGACCTATGACGACGTTGTGCGCATTCCAGCGCCGCCCGGCCGCGCCAGCGCGAGCGGGCGGCCGCCGCGCATCGAGGAAGTCGCGGAGCGCGCCGGCGTCGCGCCGATCACGGTGTCGCGGGTGCTACGCCACCCCGAGAAGGTCAATCGCGAGACTCGCGAACGCATCCTCGAAGTGATCGAGGCGACCGGCTACGCCTCCAATCCGCATGCGCGCGCGCTGCGCTCGGGGCGCTCGAACGTGGTGATGGCCTTCGTCTCGAACATCCTCAGCCAGCAGTTCGGCCTAGCGGTGCGCAGCTTCGCCGCCGCGCTGGAGCCGGAAGGCTTCGAGGTGCTGGTCGGCCAGACCTCCTACTCCTATGCCAAGGAAGTCGCGATGATCCAGTCGCTGCGCGGCATCCGCCCCGCAGCGGTGATGTTCACCGGCGTGATCGAGCTCGAGGAGAATCGTGCCGCGCTGCTCGAGCTCGGCATTCCCGTGATCGAGACCTGGGCGTTTCCGCGCGACCCCATCGACATGCTGGTCGGCCTGCCCAATGCGGATGCCGGCGCGATGGCGGCGCGCAGGCTGGCTGAAGCTGGACATCGCCGCGTCGCCTTCATCGGACGCGGCAGCGGCCGTGGCGCACTCCGCCGCGACGGATTTCAGAACGCAGCGGCACAGCTGGGCCTCGAGATCGTCCACGAGATCGGCGTCGGTGAGATCACGGGACTGGCCGACGGCCGCGCCGCCTTCACCGCCCTGCTCGAACGCGGCGGCGACGTCGATGCGGTGTTCTGCGCCAACGATCTGCTTGCGACCGGCGCGCTGATCGAGGCCCGCGCCCGCGGCCTCTCGGTGCCGCGCGATCTGGCGCTGCTCGGCTTCGGCGACAACGACGTCGCCGATCAGATCACGCCCGGTCTCACCACCATCTCGTTCGATGCGGCGGCTGTGGGACGGATCGCGGGCGAACTGCTGCTGGCGCGGCTATCAGGCACGCCACGCGCCGAACAGCGGCTCGCCGTCGAACTGTTCCTGGTCGAGCGCGGCAGCGTTTGAGGTTGCGGATCAGGCGATGGTCTTGAGATCCTGCTGGATCGCAGCCAGCAGCGATTGCAGCGCATCGCTGTTCACCGGCCTCGCCTCCGCCTTCGCAGGCTGGACCTTGTCAGGCTGCGCAGCTTTGCCCGGACGCTTCGGGAATGGCGGTGGTGGCGCCGGCATCGCGGCTGGCGTGAAATCGCCCTCCTCGTCGACGTGGACGAACTTGCCATGGATGACGTCGTCGCGACGGCCCATGACAAACAAGGTCGCCCAATAGCCGGCAGCCAGAAGGATTACGCTGAAAATACCAATCTCTAACATCGCAGCACCTAAAATATGCGCGATGATTCAATGCCTTCGCTCAGCCGTCAATGAACCGACGGTCACACCTGCGGCTTTTGCGGGCAGGTGTGGCCAATCGGTCACTCTTTGTTAACCATCGATGTCCGGGGTGTGACGCCTTTGCAACTAGGCCTTGCAGCTAGAGCCCTGTTCCGGGGCTCTAGCGTCTAGTCTGGCGCGTTTTCCTCACGCGACCCCAAAACGCCTTACGCCTTATCTTGCCCGACCCGCACCAGCTGCTTGCCGAAATTGGCGCCCTTCAGGAGCCCCATGAAGGCGCCGGGTGCGCTGTCCAGGCCCTCGGTGACGAACTCCTTGTACTTGACCTTGCCGTCACGGACCCAGCCGGACATGTCGCGCAGGAAGTCGCCATGGCGGTTGGCGAAGTCGGAGACGATGAAGCCGCGGAAGGTGAGCCGCTTGGTCAGCGTTGCGCGCATCATGCTGGCCGCCCATTTCGGCGGCTTGGCCTCGGTGTCGTTGTAATGGGCGATCAGGCCGCAGACCGGCACGCGCGCGAACGGATTGAGCAGCGGGAACACCGCCTCGAACACGGCGCCGCCGACATTCTCGAAATAGACGTCGATGCCTTTCGGGCAGGCAAACTTCAGCTTCGCGGCGAAATCGATTTCACGATGATCGAGACACTCGTCAAAGCCGAGCTCTTTCACCACGTAGTCGCACTTGTCCTTGCCGCCGGCGATGCCGACCACGCGCGCGCCCTTGATCTTCGCGATCTGGCCGACGGCCGAGCCGACCGCACCGGAGGCACCGGCGACGACGACGGTCTCGCCTTCCTGCGGCTTGCCGATTTCGAGCAGGCCCGTATAGGCGGTCATGCCGGGCATGCCGAGCACGCCGATGGAGGTCGAGATTGGACCGAGCTTCGGATCGACCTTGATCAAGGCCTTGCCGTTGGAGATTGCGTGCGACTGCCATCCGGTACGGGCTCGCACGATGTCGCCCTTGGCGAAATCAGGATTGTTGGAGGCCGCGACCTCGCTGACCGCCTCGCCCTCCATCACGCCGCCGACCGGCACAGGTGCTGCGTAGGACGGACCGTCACTCATGCGCCCGCGCATATAGGGATCGAGCGAAAGCCAGATCGTGCGCAGCAGGACTTCACCTGCACCGGGCGCCGGAATCGCGAATTCCTCGATACGGAAATCGGACGGCTTTGGCTCGCCGACGGGACGCGCGGCGAGAACGATGCGTTTTGCTTGGGACATGGCTTCCTCCGGATTTTGTTTCGGCATGGACGGAAGCGGAGGGAAAGGAGCGCGTCAATACAAAAGCACACTCTCGCTGTCATCGCCCGCGAAGGCGGGCGATCCAGTATTCCGAGACGCCTGTGATTGAGCCGAGAAGCCGCGGCGTACTGGATGCCCCGGTCAAGCCGGGGCATGACAGCGTTGTGCGGAGCGCCTAACCCGCGCCCGGATAGTTCGGGCTCTCGCGCGTGATCGTGACGTCGTGGACGTGGCTTTCGCGCAGGCCCGCGCCGGTGATGCGGACGAACTGGGCCTTGTCGTGCAGGTCCTTCATGTCCTTTGCGCCGACATAGCCCATCGCGGCGCGCAAGCCGCCGGCGAGCTGGTGCATGACGTTGCCGACCGGACCCTTGTAGGGCACCTGGCCCTCGATGCCTTCAGGCACGAGCTTGAGCGTGTCCTTGATGTCCTGCTGGAAATAGCGGTCGGCCGAACCGCGCGCCATCGCGCCGACCGAGCCCATGCCGCGATAGGCCTTGTAGGAACGGCCCTGCCACAAGAACACTTCGCCGGGGGTCTCGTCGGTGCCGGCGAGCAGCGAGCCAACCATGGCGATGTCGGCGCCGGCGGCGAGCGCTTTCGCAAGGTCGCCGGAGAACTTGATGCCGCCGTCGGCAATGACGGGAATGTCGGACTTCTTTGCAGCCTCGACCGCATCCATGATCGCGGTGAGCTGGGGAACGCCGACGCCGGCGACGATGCGCGTGGTGCAGATCGAGCCCGGGCCGATGCCGACCTTGATGCAGTCCGCGCCCGCATCGATCAGCGCCTGCGCGCCCTCGGTGGTGGCGACGTTGCCGGCAACGACCTGGACGGAGTTGGACAGACGCTTGATGCGGTTGACCGCATGCAGCACGTGGCGGGAGTGGCCGTGCGCGGTGTCGACGACGACGAGGTCGACGCCGGCATCGATCAGCCGCTCGGTGCGCTCGAAGCCGGTGTCGCCGACGGTGGTGGCGGCGGCGACGCGCAGGCGACCCTGCGCGTCCTTGCAGGCGAGCGGATGAGCGACCGCCTTCTCCATGTCCTTCACGGTGATCAGGCCGACGCAGCGATATTGCTCGTCGACCACGAGCAGCTTCTCGATGCGATGCTGGTGCAGCATCCGCCGCGCTTCGTCCTGGCTGACATTCTCGCGCACGGTGACGAGCCCGTCATGCGTCATCAGCTCGGAGACTTTCTGCCGGCGGTCGGTGGCAAACCGCACGTCGCGGTTGGTGAGGATGCCGACCAGCTTGCCGGGCGTATTCTTGCTCGCACCGGTGACGACGGGAATGCCGGAGATGCCGTGGTCGCTCATCAGCTTGAGCGCATCGTCGAGCGTGGCCTCGGGGCTGATGGTGAGCGGGTTCACCACCATGCCCGACTCGTAGCGCTTGACCTGCCGGACCTGGGCGGCCTGCCCCTCGGGATCGAAATTGCGGTGGATGACGCCGAGGCCACCGGCCTGCGCCATGGCGATCGCCATGCGGGCTTCGGTGACCGTGTCCATGGCGGACGCCATGATCGGGATGTTGAGCGGAATGGCGCGGGTGACGCGGGAGCGGATGTCGACTTCGCCCGGCATGACGTCCGACAGGCCCGGCTTCAACAGCACGTCGTCGAACGTAAAGGCTTCGCGAATGCCTTGAAGTTGCACCGTGGCCATCTGCCAACTCCTTCCTGCGGCCCTGCCGCAAATAGCTATGGATGAGCGCCGCCCTCAGCGTGCCTTGCGGCATCGCCGGAGAATCGGAGCCCATCGGTGGGGTTGACGCGGGTCGATAGCACGGCCACGCGACGAATCAAAGCAAATCGGACCGCCGGCCAGCCATGCACAGGCTTTTTAAGTAAATTCGGCGTGGATGGCCGGGTGGCGGCCCCCCTCGTCATTCCCCGGCGCGACGAAGTCGCGAGCCCGGAATCCATCCCGCAGCGGTCTCTGGGGCCCGATGGATTCCGGGCCCGCCAAGGGGCGCGCCGCGGAATGACGAGGGAGCGCGCGCACCCGCCGTCGAGGGTCACACCGTTGTTACGCAGGATTTAGGTGCTATGCGTTGATCCGCAATGGTCCCGGCGGAGCGGCGGTGATAAGCCGCAAGTCCACCTTTCCTTCTGATTTTCATTACCAATCCGTCATGGTCGACAAGCAACGCGTCATTCCGCTGATCGTGGCCACCGCTCTCTTCATGGAGAACATGGATTCGACGGTGATCGCCACCTCGCTGCCCGCGATCGCGGCCGACATCGGCACGAGCCCGCTGACGCTCAAGCTTGCCATCACCTCCTATCTGCTGTCGCTCGCGGTGTTCATCCCGGCGAGCGGCTGGACTGCGGACCGGTTCGGCGCGCGCATGGTGTTCGCGATCGCGGTCGGCGTGTTCATGGTCGGCTCGATCGGCTGCGCACTCTCGACCTCCGTCACCGATTTCGTATTCGCGCGCATCCTTCAGGGCATGGGCGGGGCGATGATGACGCCGGTCGGGCGCTTGGTGCTGCTGCGCTCGGTCGACAAGAGCGCGCTGGTCAACGCAATGGCCTGGGTGACGGTCCCTGCCCTCATTGGTCCCGTGATCGGCCCGCCGCTCGGCGGCTTCATCACGACCTATGCGTCATGGCATTGGATCTTCCTGATCAACATTCCGATCGGGCTGCTCGGTATCTTCATGGCCTTGCGCTTCATCGATCCGATCAAGAGCGAGACGCGGGAACCGTTCGATCTTTACGGCATGGTGCTCGCGGGCGTTGGTCTCGCCGGCATCGCGTTCGGCCTGTCCGTCGCCGGGCTCAACCTTCTGCCCTGGAGCACGGTCGCGGCGCTGGTCGTGGGCGGAGCGATCTCGATGACGCTGTACGTCCTGCACGCGCGGCGGACGGGTTCGCCGGTGCTGGATTTTTCGCTACTGAAGCTGCCGACGCTGCGCGCGGCCGTTTTCGGCGGCTTCATGTTCCGGCTCGGCATCGGCGCGCTACCGTTCCTGCTTCCGCTGCTGATGCAGATCGGATTCGGGCTGTCGCCCTTCCGTTCCGGCCTCGTCACCTTCGGCTCCTCGCTCGGCGCCATGGGCATGAAGACGCTGGCCGCGCGCATCATCCGCACCTTCGGCTTCCGCAACTTGATGACGGTGAACGCGATCGTCAGCGCGTTCTTCCTCGGCGTCTGCGCACTGTTCACGGTGACGACGCCGCTGCTCATCATCATGGTGATCCTGGTGGTCGGCGGGTTCTTCCGCTCGCTGGAGTTCACCGCGATCAACACGGTGGCCTATGCCGACGTCGAGACCGCGCAGATGAGCCGCGCCACCACGCTGGTCAGCGTCAACCAGCAGCTCGCGGTCTCCGCCGGCGTCGCGGTCGGCGCGGCCTGCGTGGAAACGACGATGTGGTTCAGCCATGTCAGCGAGATCGACGCCACCGTGTTCGCGCCGGCCTTCGTCGTGATCGCGCTGACCTCGGCGGCGTCGAGCTGGTTCTTCTGGCAGATGCCGGCCGACGCCGGCCACGAGATCTCCGGCCGCAAGGCGGTGGAGATCGCCAGCCGCAAGGGGGCCGCAAAGAGCGCCGCGACCGCCGCCGTCAAGACGGCGACGGAGGATACGCAGGACGTGCGGGACCAAAGGCTCGGCTAAGGCGCTATCAGGCCCGAGTGACGTCGGTCAGAACCCGACGTCGCAAAATCGTCCACGATGTGGCGGGCACGGGCGGCGTCCGCCGGCCGGTCGGCCCAGCACTCGTGCCCAGCCGCCTTGACCTAGCTCAAGGAGCGAAAGCCGGACATGAGCCTCGATGACACCTGCAAACGGTGATCGAAGACCAGGCCATGGCTCTATTGGGACGGGATACTCCGTTCGGGGACGTACTTGATCCGATGGAACGGATCTCGGAGACTTTGTTCGGGCTGATCATGGCCCTTACCTTCATCTGCTCGCTTGGTGTCGCGACCGGGACCAATATCAATGTTCAGACGATGCTGGTTGGTGCGCTCGGCTGCAACCTCGCCTGGGGCATCGTTGACGGCGGTCTTTATCTGCTGGCGCGCATCAATGACCGGGGAGACAAGATTCTGACCCTCCGCGCGATCCGCAAGGCGCCGGATCCCGAAGCAGCGCGCCGCGTCATTGCCGACGCACTGCCGCCGGAATTGTCGGCCATGCTGCCCGTAGAGCAATTGGAATCGCTGCGGCAACGGTTGCAACAATTGCCTGAGCCGGCTCCCGGTCCAGGGCTGTCGAAGCGTGACTGGATCGGAGCGCTCGGCCTTTGCCTGCTGAGCTTCCTGTCGACCTTCCCGGTGGTCATCCCGTTCCTGTTCCTGAGCGATGCCAGACTGGCGCTGCGCGTCTCCTATGCCGTCGCCATCGTGATGCTGTTCTGTTGCGGTTACGTGTTCGGGGTTCGTAGCGGGCTGCGGCCTTCAGTGGCGGGACTTGCGATGGTGGCTGTCGGTAGTACGCTGGTTGGCATCGCGGTCGCTCTGGGAGGATGATCGACTTGCGGCGACACGAAACATCGTTTCGGGGTGCAAGCGGCGCCTTATTTGCCGCGCTGGCCGGATTGTGGCTTGCACCCGTGACCGGCGGTCTGGCGCTGGCCCAATCCCCGGCCGGGGCGCTCGGCCTCGGCAACCGCGGTTGGTCGGCGGCCGACACCACCCACGCAACGCCTGCCGACGAGTTCGAATTCAGCGCGCGCGCGGGGCTTGCATCCGACTACATCTATCGCGGGACCACGCTGTCCGATCATGGCCCCGCGGCCGGCGCCGCCTTCGAGACGAGATGGGGCCCGCTCTACGCCGGCACAACGGTCGCCACCGTCAAGCTGCCGACCCAACCGGCCGCCGAACTCACCTTTGCCGCCGGCATGCGCCCGCAGATTGCCACGATCGATTTTGATCTTGGGGCGACCTATTTCGCCTATCCCGGTGAAAGACTTCCTGGCGAGACCAACGGCATCAATTATTGGGAGATCGTGGTCCGCGGCGATCGACGCATCGGCGATCAGTTCCGCGTCGCCGGCGGTTACGCCTATTCTCCGAACGTCTCGAACACCGGCGCCTGGAGCCAATATGTGGCGGCCGGAGTCGGCTTCGACGTGCCGGAGCGGCTTCTGCTGCAGAACCTGACCGTGTCGTTCACCACCGCCGCCGGCTATTCCTGGTTTGGCAACCAGACCCCGCAACTCGGCGGCTTCCCGCTGCCTGCCTATCTCAACTGGCAGGCCGGCGTGACGTTCACGCACAAGGCGCTCAACCTCGATCTGCGCTACTATGACACCAATCTGTCGAAGGAAAACTGCTTCGTCTTTACAGGCGATCCAAATGCGCGGCCGGGCGGCCGTGTCAATCCGATCACCAACCCGGACGGCCTGGTCTCGAACTGGTGCGGCGCGACATTCGTCGCCAAGGTCTGGTTTGCGTTCAACTAATTTAGGGAACCACCGTCGGCGGCAATATGCGGTAGAGCACGACACCCAGCCCGAGCGCGTCGCCCGTCAGGACGAGCTTTCCGCTATGGATCGTTCGCTGCAGCAATATCCTCTGCAGGTTGGGATCGGGGTGGGTCGGATCGGAATAGAACTTAGAGCTGGCCCCGGTTGTTTGGACAGCGCCCCGCTGGATTTAAGTGGATTCCTGCCGGGTTATGCTGAACGCGGGGCTTTACGGTTTTGTCGTTGCGTCGGGAGGGCGTAGCCCGACCAGAGCGACGACAAAACCGTCGGCGACGGTCATGCGGCCATCACCATAGCTTGCGTGCCGAAGTAAGCCTCGTCGGGCGTGCGCCCGTCAAGGCTCGAGTGAGGGCGTCCCTGATTGTAGAAGGCCAGATACTTGGCAATTGACGCTCGCGCCTCGGACACGCTGTCGTAGGCGCGGAGATATACTTCTTCGTATTTGACCGTGCGCCAGAGCCGCTCGACAAACACGTTGTCGCGCCAGGCGCCCTTGCCGTCCATGCTGATGGCGATCTTCGCGTCCAGCAGCACATCGGTGAACTCGAGGCTGGTGAACTGGCTGCCCTGATCCGTGTTGAAAATCTCGGGCCTGCCGTGCTTCGCCAACGCCTCCTGGACCGCTTCGACGCAGAAGGCCGCCTCCATTGTGATCGAGACGCGATGGGCCAGGACCCGTCGGCTGAACACATCGACGACCGCCGCGAGATAGACGAAGCCACGCCGCATCGGAATGTAGGTGATGTCCATTGCCCACGCATGGTCGGGCCGCTCGATCTTCAATCCGCGCAACAGGTACGGGTAGATCTTGTGACCCGGAGCCGGCTTGCTCGTGTTCGGGCGACGATAGACCGCCTCGATCCCCATGCGCTTCATCAGCGTCGCGATGTGGCGGCGACCGGCGTATACGCCCTCCCGCCGCAGCAACGATCGCAGCATACGCGCTCCCGCGAAGGGATAATCGAGATGCAGCTCATCGAGCCGACGCATCAAGGCAAGGTCCTCGGCCGAAACTGGCCGAGGTTCATAGTAGACCGTGCTGCGAGCCAGCTTCAGGACCTTCGCCTGGCGCACGATAGAAAGATCATGATCGCGGTCGATCATCGCTTTGCGCTCAGCAGGCCCGCCTTGGTGAGCGCGCCGGACAAAAAATCGTTTTCCAACGCCAGCTCGCCGATCTTGGCATGTAACGCCTTCAAATCGACCGGCGTCTCGGCCGATGTCTTGTCATGCCCAAACACGCCGGCGGCGCCTTCCAGGAGCTGGTTTTTCCAGATCGTGATCTGGTTCGGATGAACATCAAACAGTTGCGCCAGCTCCGCCAGTGTCTTGTCGCCTTTGACCGCAGCCAAAGCAACCTTCGCCTTGAATGCCGGAGAATGCGTCCGGCGGCTCTTCTTCGTCATCTTCGCTCCTGATTCGCAGCAAGAATCCTCGCCGCTGTCAGGCAGAAAATCCACTCAAGCTACTGTCCGAATTTGCGGGGCCAGCTCTCTTCGCCAGGTTGCTGGTATTCGCATCGATCAGGTAGCGCTCAATCGTCACGGTCGAGCCGTCGCTGAACGGCAGGTTGTCGACCTCAAGCGAAATCCCCTCCGGCGTCTCGGTCGAAATGTTGTTGCCGAAGACACGTGTCGGATCATAGTTGTAGACCATGATGTTCGCGGTCGAGTTAGCGCCATCCCAGGTCGCGAACGCATCGAGGTGGGAGCCCGGCCCGCCGGTGAGAGCGGCCTGCACGCGCTGGCCGGACATCTTGTTGTACATCTTGAAGAGGTTCGCGACCGGCTTCGGGTAGTAATCGGCCGGGTTGTCGCCGTGCGGCACCTTGTGCAGCAGGCTGGCCTGGCCGAGGAAAGGTGTGATGTTTGGATCCCCCTGGCCGTCGCCGATAATGAGGTAAGACCCCATCGATATCTTCTTTTTCACGGCTTCGGACAGGAACGCCGCCGTCCAGGCCGCCCCCTTGTGCGAATAATTGACGTCAGTCGCCTCATAGGCCGTAGGGCCCCATTCCGACAGGAACAGTTTAACGTCGGGCATGTTGGCATTGTTCTTCTTCAAGGCGTCCAGCTTGGCCTTGGCCTTGTCGACCAGATTGTCGAAGAACGCGAAACCGCCGGTGCCGTCTGTCGAGCCGTAATAGTGGAACGAAAAACGATCGAGCCGCGCGTTGAATTTTGCCAAGTAGGTGTCTGCCAGCGGATTGAAGGTCTGGTCGAGGAAGACTTCCTCCAGCGTCGGAAGATTCTCCGCCGGATAATAGTTGAAGCTCAGTCCGACCAGGGCCGGCCCGGCCATTTCCAGCGTCTTGCCGTTATAACCCTGGTTGGCGGCGAGTTCGTTTCTGATGTTCACGATCGCCTGCGAGAAGACCTTCTGAACCGGCAAGAGCTGCCTGGGCAGACGGCGCGCATCGAGCCCGTAGGGGTACGACAAGGTCGGATCTTCGGCGTTGGACATCACGTGGGTCTGCAGCGGGGTCCACTGCTTGAGGACATACTTGGCCGGATCCATCCACCACAGCCAACGGCCCCATGACCCCAATGGCTTGAGCCTGTAGGCGGATGGATTGGTGTCACTCCAGTTCTCCGGGGCTGAATCGGCGATATCGGCCTCGTTGCTGACCTCGAAGATGACGGATGACGCCCCGCCGTCGAACGATTTCTTCGCGATATATCGCACGAGAGCGTTGGCGTATTTCTGGAAAAGTGCCGGAGCCGGCCCGTTCCGATTCCAACTCTCGCCAGGTCCGTATTGCACCAGGCGCGGCGGCATGAAGGCCGCGACCGCCACGTGAGGCGAGAGCCCGCGACCCAGGGCCCACTCAAGATGCCAGGCCAGAGGCTGGCAGTCGCCCGGATGGAAAACGCCGTCCTGCGTGTACCCGAACACATCGCCGGTCTGATCGACATCGCAATAGACATCGCTGAGCAGCAGGCGCGTCCGCTTCATGCCGGTATCGGTGATGATCTGGTTGAACTGGTCGAGAGCCTGCTCGGACGGGCTGTTCGCGCTCTGGTAGATCTTCTTGAGATCACCGAGATCGTCGTTGCCGCTGAGGCCGATATTGTAAGGCCTCTGGGTGCTGACCGTGATCGACGTCCCTGCACGCGACGTCGTCGCCGAAGCAAAGCCGAGCGACGCCAACGCCAGAAAGGAGACCGAGGCAAGGGACAGGCGATGCTTGCAAACGCGCAAGCGTTGTCGATGAAGGCACGGCATGGATTGATCTCACCCGCTGAAATTGCAGACGATGGATCTATCAGCTCAAGATGTTATCGATGTGAATGTCATGCTCATGTGAGCGTGACACGTCAGCCCGGGTCCGGCTGCCCGCCGCGAAACCCCGTCGCCAGCACATAGCGCTCGGAGGAATCCTGTCTGCTGGCCGCGGGCTTCACATGCCGCACTGTCGCAAAATCGCGCTTGAGCTGGGCCAGCAGATCGGCGTCGGCGCCGCTCTGGAACGTCTTGGCCAGGAATGCCCCGCCCGGTTTCAGCACGTCGCACGCGAATGCGGCCGCCGTCTCGATCAGGCCGACGATGCGGAGCTGGTCGGTCTTGCGGTGGCCGGTGGTGTTGGCGGCCATGTCGGACATCACGATGTCGGCGCCGCCCCCGAGCATCGCAGTGAGCTTCGCGGGTGCGTCGTTGTCCATGAAGTCGAGCTGCGCGAAGTCGACGCCGGCAATCTCGGGCATGTCCAACAGGTCGATCGCGACCACCTTGCCCTTGCCGTCGACCGAGCCGACGCGCTTGGCGGCGATCTGGCTCCAGCCGCCCGGCGCAGCGCCGAGATCGACCACCGCCATGCCGTGTTTCAGCAGGCGGTATTTGTCGTCGATCTCGAGCAGCTTGAATGCGGCACGCGAACGATAGCCGAGCGCCTTCGCCTTGACCACATAGGGATCGTTGAGCTGCCGCTCCAGCCACAGCTTCGACGACAATTTGCGCTTGCCGCCGGTCTTGACCTGGACGTGCAAGCGGCCGGTGGTGTCCTTGGCCATCTCACCAGCTCCTGAGTGCGCCGTCCTCGCGCATCATCTCAACCAGCATACCTTCGCGCAGGCCCCGGTCGGCGACGCGCAGGCGCGGCAGCGGAAAGGCGCGGCGGATAGCATCGAGGATGGCGCAGCCGGCCAGCACGAGATCGGCGCGCTCGACGCTGATGCAGCTGTTGTTGGCGCGTTCCTCGTAGCTCATGCCGAGCAGCTTGCTGATGGTCGCGGTGATGTCGGAATCGTTCATCCAGATGCTGTCGATGCGGCGGCGGTCGTAGCGCGCGAGGTTGAGATGGATGCCGGCGAGCGTCGTCACCGTGCCTGAGGTGCCGAGCAGGTGCATGTCGGCGAGATCGCCGCCGTGCGCTTCGGCGAACGGCGCGACATGGTTGGCGACCTCCTGCTCCATCGCGGCATAGATTTCCGGCGTGACGTCGCGGCCGCCGAACTGCTCGGCCAGCGTCACGACGCCCAGCGGGATCGACATCCAGGCTTTGATGCGCGGCTCCGGATTTTGCGGATCGCGCTCGATCCGCACCAGCTCGGTCGAGCCGCCGCCGATGTCGAACAGGATCGCGCCCCGGCCCCTGGGGTCGACCAGCGGCGCGCAGCCGAGCACGGCGAGCGAGGCCTCGGTCTCGCGGTCGATCACCTCGAGCTCGATACCGGTCTCGGCCGCGACGCGGCTGCGGAAACCTTCCGCATTCGAGGCGGCCCGGCAGGCTTCGGTCGCGATCAGCCGCAGCCGCTTGGCTTTGCGCAGATTGATCTTGTCGCGGCAGATGCTGAGCGCGGCGACGGCGCGCTCGATCGCGGCCTCGCTGATGCAGCCGGTCGCCGAGACGCCCTCACCGAGCCGGATGATGCGCGAGAAGGAATCGACCACGCGAAAGCCGTCGCTGGTCGGACAAGCGATCAGGAGCCTGCAATTGTTGGTGCCGAGGTCCAGCGCCGCATAGACGCCGGTTCCCGGCGCTTGCGCGACGACGGCCGGTTCGGGGGCCAACGCCACCGCCGCCATCGACCCCTCCAGCCCACCGTGCGGCGCATGGCCGTCGCGGAGCCGCGTGTGGTCATTCATACAAATTGTCTTTCCGCGGCCCGATGGGGCCGATCTGGAATTGCTTTTTCGCCTGAAACATTAGCAGCGCGGCAAGCCTGCGCAACAACGCATCACATGGGACCATGCCCATTCGTGCGTTGTCGTGAACGGGACCGTGGGTTATTTTTGGAGGGTCCGGTCCTCCAGGCGCCCCCCAAAACGCGCGATTGCCGGCTTTTCAGGTCAATTCCATGCAAGAACACACCAAATCGTCCACGCTCGAAAACGCTATTGCACTGCAAAAATACGGCGTCGGGCAGCCGGTCCGCCGCAAGGAAGACGATACGCTGGTGCGCGGCAAGGGCCGCTACACCGACGATTTCAACCTGCCCGGCCAGGCCCATGCCGTGGTCGTCCGCTCCACCCATGCCCATGGGCTCATCCGCGGCATCGGCACCGACGCCGCCAGGGCGATGCCGGGCGTGCTGGGGGTGTGGACCGGCAAGGACCTCGATGCCGCCGGCTACGGCCCCTTCACCTGCGGCCTGCCGCTGAAGAGCCGCGACGGCTCCCCCCTGCTGCAGACCAACCGGCAGCCGCTGGCGACCGACAAGGTCCGTTTCGTCGGTGATCCCGTCGCCTTCGTGGTCGCCGACACGCTGGCGCAGGCGCGCGACGCCGCCGAAGCCGTCGAGCTCGATATCGAGCCGCTACCGGCGGTGACCGATCCCGAGGAAGCCGCCAGGCCCGGTGCGCCGCTGCTTTATGACCACATCCCGAACAATGTCGCGCTCGACTACCACTATGGCGACATGGACAAGGTGAACGCGGCCTTCGCCAGTGCCGCCCACGTCACCAAGGTCGACATCGAGAACACCCGCGTCGCCGTCGTCTCGATGGAGCCGCGCGTGGGTCTCGCCTCCTACGACAAGAAGACCGAGCGCTACACCATCCAGATGCCGACGCAGGGCGTTGCGGGCAACCGCGCCAACCTCGCCAAGAACCTGAAGGTGCCGAACGAGAAGGTGCGGGTCCTCACCGCCAATGTCGGCGGCTCCTTCGGCATGAAGAACGTCAATTACCCCGAATACATGTGCATCCTGTACGCGGCCAAGGAGCTTGGCCGCCCGGTGAAATGGCTGGACGAACGCTCCACGAGCTTCCTCTCCGACAGCCACGGCCGTGCGCAGAAAATCCATGCCGAGCTGGCGCTCGACGCCGAAGGGCATTTCCTCGCGGCAAAGCTTGAAGGCTACGGCAATCTCGGCGCCTACATCACCGGCGTCGCGCCGGGACCGCTCTCGCTCAACACCGGCAAGAACTTTTCGAGCGTCTACCGCACGCAGCTGATGGCGGTCGACATCAAGGCGGTGCTCACCAACACCACGCTGATGGGCGCCTATCGCGGCGCCGGCCGGCCCGAGGCGAACTACTACATGGAGCGGCTGATCGACCGCGCCGCCGACGAGATGGGCATCAACCGGCTGACCTTGCGCAAGCGCAACTTCATCAAGCCGAACCAGATGCCGTTCCCGGCCTCCTCCGGCGTGACCTATGACAGCGGCGACTTCCAGGCGGTGTTCAACAAGGCGCTCGAAATCTCCGACCACGAGAACTTCACCAAGCGCAAGAAAGAGAGCAAGAAGATCGGCAAGCTGCGCGGCATCGCCGTCGGCTCCTATCTCGAGGTCACCGCGCCGCCCAGCCCCGAACTCGGCAAGATCGTGTTCGATCCGGATGGCTCGGTACAGCTCATCACCGGCACACTCGATTACGGCCAGGGCCACGCGTCCGCGTTCGCGCAGGTGCTGTGCGCGCAGTTAGGGGTGCCGTTCGACAGCGTGAAGCTGGAGCAAGGTGACAGCGACATCGTCCACACCGGCAACGGCACCGGCGGCTCGCGCTCCATCACGGCGAGCGGCATGGCCATCGTGGGCGCCGCCAAGCTCGTCATCGAGAAGGGCAAGCGCGCCGCCGCGCACATGCTGGAGGCCTCCGAGGCCGACATCGAATTCGCCGACGGCAGCTTCACCATTGCCGGCACCGATCGCAGCATCGACATCATGGAGCTCGCCAGGAAGCTGCATGACGGCAAGGTGCCGGACGGCGTGCCTGACAGCCTCGACGTCGACCATACCAGCGAACCGGTGCCCTCGGCGTTCCCGAACGGTTGCCACGTCGCCGAGGTCGAGATCGACCCTGAGACCGGCGTGGTGCAGATCGTGCGCTACAGCGCGGTCAACGATTTCGGCACGGTGATCAACCCGCTGCTGGTCGCGGGCCAGCTTCATGGCGGCGTGGTCCAGGGCATCGGCCAAGCGCTGATGGAGCATGTCCGCTACGACGAGAGCGGCCAGCCGATCACGGGCTCGCTGATGGACTACGCGCTGCCGCGCGCGGAGGACGTTCCGAACATGACGGTCGGCGATCATCCGGTGCCGGCCACGACCAATACGCTCGGCAGCAAGGGCTGCGGCGAAGCCGGCTGCGCCGGCAGCCTGTCGACGGTGGTGAACGCGGTACTCGACGCCCTCTCCGACTACGGCATCAAGCACATCGACATGCCGCTGACCCCGGAGCGGGTGTGGCGTGCGATCCAGGATGCGAAGGGCAACGCGGCGTAGGGCCAGTTCCGCGATCGTGACAACGCCGGGGGTTCGACCGGCATTCCGAAAGAGATCACTTGATCGCCGTTTCGGCGGCGATCAACTCCTTTCCCTCCGTGGTCGTGATCGTTAGCCGTATCTTTTCCCCGCTACGGCCGTCGGCAATCGCTGCCGAAATGCGATTTCCGTTGTTCGGATCGGCGCTCACGACCCCGCTGAACAGAGCGGTGTCACCCCGTTTCAACGTGACAAGCAACGGGATGGCCGGTTCGATGCTGAAGAACTCGAGCACGGCGCGAGACGCCTCGGCCGAGAAATTGATCAGCACATTCTCGTTCGCATGCGTCACGTTGCTCATGCCGACGGTCGGGCTGTAGGTTTCTGGAATCGACACCTCACTGCGTGCGGGAAAGTCTGCGCTGTGGAAAAACTGGTCTGACACGCCCGCCCATAATTCGACATACGGCCGCCACTCGTTCGGATCCTTCCGGGCATCGGTTTCGCCGGTGAGCGACGGAAACCCCCACGTCCACATTTTCAAGCCCCGCGTGAGGGTATTGTCCGCAATGCGAATAATTCCTTCTGCATTGTCATGGTTGATGACGCCCCAGAAATTCCCGCCCTGCATATCTGGCGCAGCATAGGTGATGCCCATCGTTGGCCAGTTCTTAAAGTAACGCAGGTTTTCGAAGCGCCGCCTGCCCATACCCGCGCTCTCGTCGCCGTCTGCCAGATTGGCCGACCAGGCAGGCGTCGTGTAAGTTCGGATCGGCGCGATGATTTCGGCGCCGCCCGTTGCCCTGGGATTTTTCGGCTCCGATCCCGGAGCGAGCGTCGTGCACGTCCAGTATTCGTATTGGACAGCCTCGTCGTTCGGGTTCTTCAGCACCACGCGCGCGTCGAGTGCGGCACGATCGGCCTTCAGCGTGACGTAGTAGTTCGCCTCGATGCCGGTCGCGCCCCTGAACTTGCTCGGCCGCGCGGAATAGTCGAAGTCATCCTGGAACGACATCACGACCGTGACTTCGTCGGGGCCCTCCTTCACCACCCGAAAAGCCCACGGCTTCAACCACGTCTTGCCGTGCTCGGCATCCGGGAACGTTGGGAAGATTCCGCCGTACACCATCAGCCAGTCGTAGTAGAAATTTCCGGCCTTCATGCCGTAGGGCACTCCGACGTCCGTTCGATAAAGCTGCTCGTGGCCGGTCGGCTTGTAGACGATGGAAAGAATACGCCCTCCGAATTCGGGCACGATCGTTACCCTCAGATATCGATTCTCAAGCAGGTAGGATTTGAAACTGCGTTCGACGATCACGCTCTTGTCGAGCGAGCCGCTGACAAAGCCATTCTCCGCATCGACCGCGAACTTGACGGTGCTCCACGTCGTCGTCTGCTCGCTGAGCGACACACTATCGGGCATCGGTGCGGCGGCATGCACGACGCAAAGGGCATGGAGCGACAAAAGGAATGCTATTCCGAAACAAACGAGGGCGCGCAAGGAGACCTCAACTGGCTTTCAGTCCGCCGCCTGCTCGCGCGGCTGGTAGATCGCAGTATGCTGGCAGTGCGCCAGCGGCGTCGTGCCGTTGGCGACGACCAGCGCGTCGAGCTCGACGAAGCGGTGGCCCTTCTTCTCGTAGTTCGCGGTGACTTTTGCCCGCGCGGTGATCTCGTCGCCGGCGCGCGCGGCTGACAGCAGCTGCATGCCGCTGCCGACATGGATCCACGGGCCCAAAATCGTGTTGTCGACGAGGACGCGGTTCATCACGCGCTGGACCAGGCCAGGATGGCCGAGCCCCTCAAGCGCGAAAATCGGATCGGTTTCCCTGATGTCGGCAAGATAGTCGGTCGCATCCTGCCCGGCCCAGCGTCGGGGCGTCGTGCCCAGCCATTTGCCCACCTCGAACGCTGCCGGGCTCACAGGCTTGCGCTCGGCAATGGCCGCGACCTCGACAAAGTCGTTCAATGACACCACGGGCGCGGCCGCCGGGAGCGACGCTGTCCCCGTGGCGCACAGCTCGGTGCGGCTGAAGACCTCGATCGTGAGCAGGCCGTTGTGCTCGGTCGCATCCACATCCGCGGTCTCGCCGTCATAGACCGGCTTGATGAAGCGGGCCTCGACCAGCCCGCGCGACAGGAAATCGTGGCCCCAGCGCGCCACCGGCACGTGCATCATGTAGGCGAAGACATCGACGCCGGGGACCAGCCCGCCGGAAAAGCCGAAGCGGCGCGCCACCGTGTCGTCATGCATCTTGTTTTCGGACTGTTTGGCGGTGTTGTAGGCCTCGACGCGGTAGGTTTCGAGCCGGTTCGGCATGGCGGGCCTTTCCCTGAATTCTTGTTGTTTCAGGGTTGATCGTAGGCCCCCGGGAACACCGGTCAATCCCCTCGCCTTTGCGGCCCGAATGGGGTACCACGCGGCGAATGACTGATACCCCCACCCGCATCTATGTCGACGCCGACGCCTGTCCGGTGAAGGACGAGATCTACCGTGTCGCGCTCCGGCACGGAGTGCCCGTGAGCGTGGTTGCCGGCAATTTTATTCGCGTTCCCCAGGATCCGTTCATTGAGCGGATTGCAGCGGGCGCCGGCATGGATGCCGCCGACGACTGGATCGCGGAGCGGGCCAAGCCGGGCGACGTCGTCGTGACATCGGACATTCCGCTGGCGAGCCGTTGCGTGAAAGCGGGCGCCGACGTGATCGCACCGAACGGCAAGCCGTTCACGGAAGAGTCGATCGGGATGACGCTGGCGGTGCGCAATCTGATGACGGATCTGCGCTCGGCCGGCGAGGTCACCGGCGGCCCACGTTCGTTCGCGCCACGCGACCGCTCCGCGTTCCTCTCCGCGCTCGACCAGACGCTGCGCCGGATCCAGCGCCGCCGTGCCGACCAGGCCGCGACGAGCCAGAATTTGAATCAAGGCTAGTCATGGCGCCGCCCCTGATCCAACTCAAAGACATCAAGCTCACCTTTGGCGGCACGCCGCTGCTGAGCGGCGTCGAGCTCAACGTCGCGCCGGGCGAGCGCGTCTGCCTGATCGGCCGCAACGGCTCGGGCAAGTCGACGCTGCTGAAGATCGCAGCCGGCCTCGTCGAGCCCGACGGCGGCACGCGCTTCGTGCAGCCGGGCGCGACCGTTCGCTATCTGCCGCAGGAGCCGGATTTCGGCGACCACAAGACCACGCTCGCCTATGTCGAGGCGGGCCTCGCGCCCGGCGACGACCCGTACCAGGCACGCTACCTCGTGGAGCAGCTCGGGCTTACCGGCAACGAGAACCCGGCCAACGTCTCTGGCGGCGAGGCCCGCCGTGCCGCGCTGGCTCGCGTGCTGGCGCCCTCGCCCGACATATTGCTGCTGGACGAGCCGACCAACCATCTGGACCTCTCCACCATCGAATGGCTGGAAAAGGAGCTCGACAGCCGCCGCGGCGCGCTGGTGATCATCAGCCATGACCGCCGTTTCCTCACCAATCTCTCGCGCTCGACCGCATGGCTCGACCGCGGCAAGATCAAGCAGATCGATCGTGGCTTCGCCTCGTTCGAGAGCTGGCGCGACGAGGTGCTGGCCGAGGAAGAGCGCGACCAGCACAAGCTCGACCGCAAGATCGTCGACGAGGAGCACTGGCTGCGCCACGGCGTCTCCGGCCGCCGCAAGCGCAACGTCAAGCGGCTCGGCAACCTGCACGCACTGCGCGACCAGCGGCGCAATTATCGCGGCACGGCCGGCACCGCCAGTCTCGCCGCATCCGAAGCGGAGCAATCCGGCAAGCTCGTGATCGAGGCCAAGGGCGTCACCAAGGCCTTCGGCGACCGCGTGATCGTCGACAATTTCTCGACCCGCATCCAGCGCGGCGACCGGCTCGGCATCGTCGGACCGAACGGCGCCGGCAAGACCACGCTGGTCAACCTGCTCACCGGCGGCGCGGAGCCCGATGCCGGCATCGTGCGGCTCGGCGCCAATCTTGAGACGGCCACGCTCGACCAGCACCGCGAAAGCCTCGATCCCAAGTCGACGCTGGCCGAGGCGCTAACCGGCGGCCGTGGCGACCAGATCATGGTCGGCGGCAAACCGAAGCATGTGGTCGGCTACATGAAGGACTTCCTGTTCGCCCAGGAGCAGCGCGGCACGCCTGTCGAGGTGCTCTCGGGCGGTGAGCGCGGCCGGCTGATGCTGGCCCGCGCGCTGGCAAAACCCTCGAACCTGCTGGTGCTGGACGAACCGACCAACGATCTCGACCTTGAAACCCTCGACGTGCTCGAGGACATGCTCGGCGACTACGAGGGCACAGTGATCCTGATCAGCCACGACCGCGACTTCCTCGACCGCGTCGTCACGTCCGTGATCGCCCCCGAAGGCAACGGCAAGTGGACCGAATATGCCGGCGGCTACAGCGACATGCTGGCGCAGCGCGGTGCCGATCTCAAGCGCGACACGACGAAGGCGCAAGCCCCCGCGGAGAAGAAAGAGGAGCGGCTGGCTGCTCCGCCCGCCACGGCAAAACGTCGGTTGAGCTTCAACGAGAAGCACGCGCTGGAAACGTTGCCGAAGAAGATCGAGACCCTGCACGCCGACATTGCCAAGCTGCAGCGCTTCCTCGATGATCCCAATCTCTACACCAAAGACCGCAAGAAATTCGACGAGACCTCCGCCGCCATCGCCAAGGCGCATGACGAATTGTCTGCCGCCGAAGAGCGCTGGCTCGAACTGGAAATGCTCCGCGAAGAAATCGAGCAAGCGTAATTTGTAGGATGGGTCGAGCGCAGCGAAACTCATCGCACAACGGGATTAGGTATTGATGGGTTTCGCTGCGCTCTACCCATCCTACGGGTCCAGAAATAGAGAGATCACATGACCACTCCCCTCGCCGCCAAAATCGCCCGTGAATATGGCACGCCCTGCGCCGTCATCGACATGGACCGGGTCGAGCGCAACATCGCACGGATCCAGAAGGCCTGCGACGATGCGGGTGTCGCCAGCCGGCCGCACATCAAGACGCACAAGAACCCGACGATCGCCAAGCTGCAGGTTGCGGCCGGCGCGAAGGGCATCACCTGCCAGAAGCTCGGCGAGGCCGAGATCATGGCCAATGCCGGCATCGACAACATCCTGATCAGCTACAATCTGCTCGGCGAAGAGAAGATGGCGCGCCTCGGCGCGCTGCAGGCGAAGGCGAACATGACAGTCGCTGCCGACAACTCGACGGTCGTCGCCGGCCTGCCCAAGGCAGCAGCGGCTTCGGGTCGTCCGCTCTCGGTCGTGGTCGAATGCGACACGGGGCGCAAGCGCGCGGGCGTCGAGACCCCGGCTGAGGCGATTGCGCTGGCCCGCGAGATCGCCGGGTCCAAGGGGCTCGAATTCGCCGGCTTCATGCTGTACCCGACCGAGACCGGCTGGGCCGACGCGCAGAAATTCTACGACGAGGCGCTGGCCGGCGTGCGCGCGCACGGATTGGACGCCAAGATCGTCTCGACCGGCGGCACGCCGAACCTGAAGAATCTCGGCAAGCTCAAGGGCGGCACCGAGCATCGCTTCGGCACCTACATCTACAATGACCGCATGCAGGTCGCCGCGGGCTCCGCGACCTGGGACGACTGCGCCCTGCACATCTATTCGACGGTCGTGAGCCGCGCCGCGCCCGAGCGCGGCATTCTGGACGCCGGCTCGAAGACGCTGACGACGGACACCGGCGGGCTCGACGGCCACGGCCTGATCCTGGAGCACCCCGAGGCCAAAATTGCGCGCTTCGCGGAAGAACACGGCTTCCTCGACCTCTCACGCAGCAACACGCGTCCCAATGTCGGCGACGTCGTGCGGATCGTGCCGAACCACGTCTGCGTCGTCGTCAACATGATGGACGAGGTGGTGATGGTGCGCGGCGAGGAGATCATCGGCACGCTGCCGGTGGCGGCGCGCGGGAAGCTGCGCTAGGCGCGAATTAGAGCTTGCAGCTCCCGATCCAGTCCGTCGCGGAACAGGTTGATCGGGCGAGTCAGTCGCCCGGCCGGCGGGCGATGCACCAGCCATGCGCGCACGGCGGGATTGAACTCCCGCGCAGCGACCGGCTTGAGCTTGTCGCGAAATGCGCTGCGCTTCAGCCCGATCGGCGTGACCAGGCCGACGCCCAGGCCGCGTGACACCAGCGACAGCCGAAGCTCGCTGTCCAGCGCCTCCACAGCGACGGTGAACGGTAAATGCTCTGCATCGAAGCGGCGCTTGAGTGTGTCGCGAAATCCGCAACCGTCCTGGTTGATCACCCACGAGAGCTGCGACAGGCGCTCCAGGTCGACGGTGCGCGGAATCTTCATGTCGCGCGCGACGACGAACACCACCGGCTGCGACCCGAGATCGTCGGCGACGAGATCGGCAGGCGGCGTTGCCCCGTCAGGCAGGCAGATCGCGGCGGCATCCAGCTCGTTGCGGCTGACCCGCTCGACTTGGTTGGGCGACCAACCCGAGACGACGCGCACGCTCAGTGCCGGAAATTCGGCACGCACCGCGTCGAGCGGCGCGCTGAGTCCGGCCTCGGAGAGAAACGGCGTGAGGCCGAGCCTGAACTCGCCGCGCACAACGCCGTCATTGGCGACGCCTGACTTGAGGTCGTCCAGCATCCGAAGAAGGCGCCGGCCCTGCTCATAGGCCTCACGACCTGCGGCCGTGGGCTTCAACGGTTTCGACAGGCGGTCCAACAGCTGCGCGCCCAGCATCTCCTCGAGATTCTGGATGCGCCGGGTTACGCCAGGCTGCGTGAGATTGAGGCGCGTCGAGGCGGCAACGATTGATCCGGTCTCGACCACAGCGACGAAGGCGACGAGGTCATGGGTATTCATAACTAACTCGCATATTCTTTATAGGCTTAATTGAATTGTAGCATATTAGTCACCCCGCTTAAAGGGGACCCCCGTACCCAGCCCGCGAGGTCCCATGACCATCTCCGAAACCACCAAGCTCGTATCCCCGAAGCAACTTGCCGAGCGATCCCTGATCTGGCTCGGCGCCATCACCACCGGCGGCGTCGTCACCAATTTGTTCGCGCCGCAGATCCTCGTTGGACTGATCGGCCGGTCGCTGGCCATGACCGCCTGGTAGGCTGGCCTCGTCAGCACGCTAACGCTGCTCGGCTATGCACTCGGCCTGTTGTTGCTGGTGCCGCTGGTCGATCTCATCGAGAACCGGCGCCTGATCCTGCGCACGCTCGGCTGCGCGATCTTCGCGGCGCTGGCAACGGCGCTAGCGCCGACGCCGTCACTGCTATTGCTCGCCACGTTCGTTCTCGGCGCCTCCTGCGCCGCGATCCAGATGATGGTTCCGCTCGTGGCTTCGATGGTGGCGCCCGAGCGTCGCGGCCAGGCCATCGGTGAAGTCATGAGCGGATTGATGATCGGCATCCTGCTGTCGCGGCCAGCAGCGAGCCTGATCGCAGATCTCTGGAGCTGGCGTGCCTATTATCTCGCCTCAGCCATCCTGATCACGTTCCTCGCGGGTGCGCTCGGCCGTTATCTGCCGACGCTGCGACCGGCAGCCCGCGTCGGCTACGGCGAATTGCTCCGCTCGTTCCCAAAGCTGTTGCGGGAAGAACCTGTGCTGCGCGTGCGGGCCTGGACCGCATCGCTGGTCATGGCCTCCTTCACCGCCTTCTGGTCGGCGGTCGCGCTGCGCCTGCCGGAGGCGCCATTCGGCCTCGACTCCAAGGGCATCGCGGCCTTCGCGCTGATCGGCGTCGCAGGCGCCGCGGCGACACCGCTCGCTGGCCGCTGGGGCGATAAGGGCTGGGCGCGCCCGCTGTTTCTTGTGGCGCATCTGCTCATCATCGGCTCGCTCGCGCTCTGCGCCGTGGCCGGTGCGATGGAGTCCCGCATGGCGGCACTGCTGGTATTGAGCCTCGGCACGATCCTGCTCGACGTCGGCATCACCGCCGACCAGACGCTCGGCCGCCGCGCCATCAATCTGCTGCACCCCGAGGCGCGCGGCCGCATCAACGGCCTGTTCGTTGCGCTGTTCTTCATCGGCGGCGGCGTCGGCTCCGCAGCGGCCTCGCTGGCCTGGAGTTTTGGCGGCTGGACCGCTGTCTGCGTGGTCGCGGCGAGCTTTGGTGTGCTAGGTCTTCTCACCGATCTTCTGACCAGGACCGGCACGTCGTGATCAGGACGACGCGAGCCATCGCAACACGCCCCTTCCGGCCGCCGCCCCCGTCGCAAACGACGCCTGCAACAGATAGCCGCCGGTCGGCGCCTCCCAGTCCAGCATCTCGCCGGCGGCGAACACGCCGGGCAGCTTTCGCAGCATGAAGTGGTCATCGAGCTCGTCGAAGGTCACCCCGCCCGCCGTCGAGATGGCGCGCTCGATCGGGGAAACGCCCGTGAGCTGAACCGGAATGGCGTTGATCAGCTTCGCAAGCTGCACCGGCGAGAGCGACGCCAGCGGCCGGCCGGATGCGATGGCGGCCTCCTGCATCAGGCCGATGCCGACCGGCGACAGCTGCGCCGCCTTGCGCAGGAAGTTCGCCAGCGATTGCTTGCCGCGCGTGCCCGACAGGCGCGTGGTCAGCGAGGCAGCGTCGAGGTCGGGCCGCAATGCGATCGTCAGCGTCGCCTGCCCGAGACCCAGCACCGCCTCGCGCAGCTCGGCCGACAACGCGTAGATGGCGCCACCTTCGATGCCGCTGCGCGTGATCATGGCTTCGCCGCGGACTGTATGCGCCCCGATCGTCAGCGCCACGCCCTTGAGCGGCTGGCCCTCGAAGCGGTCGCGGAACACGTCGGACCATGCGACGGTGAAGCCGGAATTGGCCGGCCGCAGCTTCGAGATCGCAACGCCTTTGGACGCAAGGATATCGGCCCAGCCGCCGTCGGAGCCCAGCCGCGGCCAGCTTGCGCCGCCGAGCGCGAGGACTGTGGCCTTGGCCGCGATGGCCTGCACGCCGTCGGCTGTTTGAAACCGAAGCCGTCCTTGGTCGTCCCAGCCGGTCCAGCGATGACGAAACGCGAAACGCACACCGGCGGCGTCGAGGCGTCGCAGCCAGGCGCGCAGCAAGGGCGAGGCCTTGAACGCCTTTGGAAACACGCGCCCGCTGCTGCCGACGAAAGTCGGCTCGCCCAGCGCCGCGCTCCAGGCGCGGAGCGCATCCGGCGAAAACGCCGCGATCGCCGCTTGCAGCATCGGCGCTGCCTCGCGATAGCGCGTCATGAACTGCGGCAGCGGCTCGCTGTGGGTGAGATTGAGCCCGCCGCGGCCAGCCATCAGGAATTTGCGGCCCGCGGACGGCATCGCATCGTAGACAGTGACGCGGGCGCCGCCCTGCGCCAGCACCTCCGCCGCCATCAGCCCGGCGGGACCGGCACCGATGACGGCGACGTCAGTCAGAGCTTGATCCCCGCCCGTGCCGCGGCCTGCGCCACGTATTTCTGCGTCTGCTCGAACGCGCCCTGCAGCGCCTTCGCCTTCGACATGTCGCTGATCTCGGCGAAATGCGCGGCGACCGCATCCGGCGTCCATTCGGATTCCGGCAGGTTGATGCCTTCGCTCTCCACAATCTTGATCACGGCGAAGGAGCCGGCACCGGCGCCCATGATGGTGCGGGTCGGTGCGTCCTCGCTCAGCATGTACTCGACAGCGGGCGTGATCGCGTTCGGCTTCATCAGTTGCAGCGCCTGCGGCGGCAGCAGCTCTTCCGTCATGCGGGTCGCCGCGGTCGGCGAGATGATGTTGACGCGGATGTCGGTCTTGCGGCCTTCCTCGGCCAGCACGTTCATCAGGCCGACCATGCCGGACTTGGCCGCGCCGTAATTGGCCTGGCCGAAATTGCCGTAGAGGCCGGAGGACGAGGTCGTCAGCACGATGCGGCCGTAATTGCGGTCGCGCATGCCGGCCCAGGCCGCCTTGCAGCAATAGAAGGTGCCGACGAGATGCACGTCGAGCACCTTCTGGAAATCGGCGGCCTCCATCTTGCCGAACGACTTGTCGCGCAGGATGCCTGCATTGGCGCACATCAGATCAACGCTGCCCCACTCCTTGGTGGCGCGCTCGACCATCGCGGTGACCTGCTCGAAATTGGAGACGTCGGCGCCGTCGGCCATCGCGGTGCCGCCTGCTTTGCGGATCTCCTCGACGACGGCTTCGGCCGGCGACAGCGAGCCGCCGCTGCCGTCACGCGCGCCGCCGAAATCGTTGACGACGACTTTTGCGCCGCGGCTGGCCAGCCCCAGCGCATGGGCGCGTCCGAGGCCATTACCCGCGCCGGTGACGATGGCCACACGTCCGTCGAACCTGATTGCCATGAGTGTGCTTCCTGGATGTTAGGCGTCATGGCCGGGCGTGACCCGGCCAGCTATCAAAATCGACAGGCTTTTGAGCAGCGATGGATGGCCGGGTCAAGCCCGGCCATACCGGCTTGGGCCTACGCGAAATAGATCAACCCGAGCCAGTCGGCGACCAGCGCCGGCTTGTCCTCGCCCTCGATCTCCACCGTGACGTTGGTGCGGGACTGCAACTCGTTGGGCTTGCGCAGCTTGGCTTCCGCCAGCACGAAACGGCCGCGGACGCGCTTGCCCGAGCGCACCGGCGAGATGAAGCGCAGCTTGTCGAAGCCGTAATTGACGCCCATCGTGGTGCCGGCGATCACCGGCGTCACCTCATAGGACATGATCGACAGCAGCGACATCGTCAGGAAGCCGTGAGCGATGGTGGTGCCGAAGGCGGTCTCTTTCTTCGCGCGCTCCGGATCGACATGGATGAACTGGTGATCCTCGATCACGTCGGCATAGGTGTCGATGCGGGGCTGATCGACCAGGTGCCACGACGACACGCCGATCTCCTTGCCGACCATGGCCTGATAGGCTTCGAGGGAAATCGGCGGCTTCTTCCAGACTTCGTTCACTTAGGTCTCACTCCGTGTTTTCGGCAGCTCCGGAAAATCCTCTTCCCGGAATTCGCGACCGCGCAGGGGATCGTTGCGGTCGTCGTCGCGCTCCAGCCGTCTGAGCTGCACGCGGCGGATCTTGCCCGAGATCGTCTTCGGCAGCTCGGTGACGATTTCAAGGCGGCGGATGCGCTTGAACGGTGCAAGGCGCGTGTGCAGATGCCTGAAGATCGAGAGCGCGGTCTCGGGCGAGCGCTCCGCACCTGATGTCAGCAGCACAAAGGCCTTGGGGATCGCGAGCCGGATCGGGTCCGGGCTCGGCACCACCGCAGCTTCTGCGACGAGCTCATGCTCGAGCAGCACGCTCTCGAGCTCGAACGGGCTGATGCGGTAATCGGAGGATTTGAACACGTCGTCGGAACGGCCAACGAAGGTGAGATAGCCATCCTCGTCCGCGAACACGACGTCACCGCTGCGGTAGAGCGCGCCTTCCGCGCCCGAGAGCTTGCCGTCGTCGCCCTGATAGCCCTGCATCAGGCCGGCCGGACGGTCAGCGCCGAGCACCAGGGCCACCTCGCCTTCCTTCGCCGGGTTGCCGTCGGCGTCGCTGACCTGCACGCGATAGCCCGGCAGCGGCCGGCCCATCGAGCCGACCTTGATCTTTTGGCCCGGCGAGTTGCCGGCCAGCGCGGTGGTCTCGGTCTGGCCGTAGCCGTCGCGGATGGTGAGACCCCAGGCGGCCTGCACCTGGTCGATCACTTCCGGATTGAGCGGCTCGCCGGCGCCGCAGACCTCGCGCAAGCTCACCTTGAACGCCGCAAGGTTCTCCTGGATGAACAGCCGCCACACCGTCGGCGGCGCGCACAGCGTGGTGACGCCGCAGCGGCCGATGGTGGCAAGCAGACCCTTGGCATCGAAGCGCGGCTGGTTGACCACGAACACGGTCGCACCCGCATTCCACGGCGCGAAGAAGCAGCTCCAGGCGTGCTTGGCCCAGCCGGGCGACGAGATGTTGAGGTGGACGTCGCCCGGCTTCAGCCCGATCCAGTACATGGTCGAGAGATGGCCGACGGGATAACTGCGCTGGCTGTGCAGCACCAGCTTTGGTTTCGCCGTGGTGCCCGAGGTGAAATAGAGCAGCATCGGGTCGTCGGCATTGGTCGGACCCTCAGCCGTAAAGCTCTCCGAAGCCTCCGCTGCCTCGTCATAGGCAAGCCAGTCATCGGAGGCCGCACCGACGACGATGCGGACAACATTCTCGGCACCAAGGCTTGCGAATTTCGCGACCTGGTCTTGCGCTGCCACCACCGCCTTCGCCTTGCCGCGATCGAGTCGATCGCGCAGCTCATCCGCGGTGAGCAGCGTGGTGGCGGGAATCACGACGACGCCGAGCTTCATCGCCGCCAGCATCGTCTCCCACAACGGCACCACATTGCCGAGCAGCAGCAGCAGGTGGTCGCCGCGCTTCAGACCCTGCGCGCGCAGGAAGTTGGCAACCTGGTTGGAGCGCTGCGAGAGCGCCGCGAAAGACAGCTTGGTTTGCTTGTCCTGTGCGGCATCGACGATCCAGAGCGCGGGACGGTCCTTGGTGTCCGCATCCTTCGCGAGCTCGTCGAACCAGTCGAGCGCCCAATTGAAGGGAACTGGATCGGGCCAGCGGAAGTCTTTGACCGCTGTCTCGTAATCCGTGCGGTGTTTTAGCAGAAACGCGCGCGCGTCCTGAAATGTCGTCATTAGGCTTTCCCGGCTAGCCCCCTAACGTGCTTGATAATTCCGGAAAAATCCACCCCGCCCTGCCCGGCGGCATCGAAGGACTGATAGATCTCCTGCGCATGCTTGCCGAGCGGCGTGGCCGCTCCCGCGGCCTTGGCGGCGTCCTGCGCCAGCGTCAGATCCTTCACCATCAGCGCCGAGGCAAAGCCCGGCTTGTAATCGTTGTTGGCCGGCGAGGTCGGCACCGGGCCCGGCACCGGGCAATAGGTCGTCAGCGACCAGCACTGGCCCGACGAGGTCGAGGCGACGTCGAACAGCGCCTGATGCGAGAGCCCGAGCTTCTCACCGAGCGCAAAGGCCTCGCTCACCGCGATCATGGAGATGCCGAGGATCATGTTGTTGCAGATCTTTGCCGCTTGCCCGGCGCCGGCGCCGCCGCAATGGACGATCTTCTTGCCCATCTTCTCCAGCACAGGCTTTGCCGCAGCAAACGCGCCCTCCTCGCCGCCGCACATGAAGGTGAGCGTCGCGCCCTTGGCACCACCCGTGCCGCCGGATACCGGCGCGTCGACCGAGAGCACGCAATGCTTGGCCGCCAGCGCATGCGCCTGACGCGCGCTCTCGACGTCGATGGTGGAGCTGTCGATGATCAGCGCGCCCTTGGCCATCGCCGGAACAACCTCGCTCCAGACGCCGAGCACGTGCTTGCCCGCCGGCAGCATGGTGACGACGACATCGGCTCCCTTCACCGCACCCGCAGCGCTATCGGCGATGCCGGCGCCATCGGCCTTGGCCTGATTGCGGGAGGCTTCGACGAGATCGAACGCCGTCACCTTGTGGCCGGCCTTGACCAGATTGGCCGCCATCGGGCCGCCCATGTTGCCGAGACCGATGAATGCGATCGTGGCCATATCGATATCCTCCGCTAGACGTTTCGTTGATTAGTTGAACTTCAGTTCGTCGGCGCCGATCTCGGCGAAATACGGCGCAATCATCGCCGGCGTCACGTCCTCGATGCGCGGCGGCGACCAGGTCGGATTGCGGTCCTTGTCGATCACGGCCGCGCGCACGCCTTCGCGGAAATCGTCGCTGCGGAAGACCTCCAGCGCAGCGCGATATTCGCGCACCAGGCACTCTTCCAGGCTCGATGCGGTGCGCGCGAGCCGCAGCAGCTTCAACGTCACCACCATGCCGCGCGGCGATTTCTCGTTGAGTGTCTTCAACGTCGCCAGCGCGAACTCGGAGCCATCGCGCCTGAGCGCAGCGACGATGTCCTCCATGCGGTCGAAGCCGAACAGCGCGTCGATAACAGGCTCTTTCGCGGCGACCGGCCCCGCGGTCTCACCGGTCGCAAAACCGTTGATGAGCTTGCTCACGTCGGCCGCAGTCGCCCCCTGACCAACCTTCGTCAGCGCGTTGCGCAGCTCCGGCCATTTGGCGGCCGGCACCACGGCATCGGCGAACCTCGCGTGGATCGCATCGGGCCCGTTCATGGTCTGGCCGGTCAGCCCGAAATACGTGCCGATCTCGCCCGGCGAGCGCGACAACAGAAAGGTGCCGCCGACATCGGGGAAGAAGCCGAGCCCGACCTCGGGCATGGCGAGCCTGGTGCGGTCGGTGACGACGCGGTGGCTGGCATGGGCGGAGAGCCCGACGCCGCCGCCCATCACGATGCCGTCCATGAACGCGACATACGGTTTCGGAAACTTCTTGATCCGGGCGTTGAGGATGTATTCCTCGCGCCACAGGATCTTGCCGAGGTCACCGTTGACCTTCGAGCTTTCCCAGAGCGTGCGGATGTCGCCGCCGGCGCACAGGCCGCGCTCGCCGGCCCCCTCCAGCAGGATCACGGCAACAGCCGGATCAGCCTCAAAGCGGTCGAGCGCCTTTTCGATGTCGCGAAACATCTCCAGCGTCACGGCGTTGATGGCCTTGGGGCGGTTGAGCCGGATCACGCCGGCCGCGCCCTCGACCCGGGCGACCAGATCACCCTCCTCCACTGATCTCATCGCGCGCCCTCGATCAGTTTGCGCGCCACGATGAGCCGCATGATTTCATTGGTGCCTTCGAGGATCTGGTGCACGCGCAGATCGCGCACGATCTTCTCGATGCCGTATTCGCTGAGATAGCCGTAGCCGCCATGGAGCTGGAGCGCTTGGTTGGCCACCTCGAAGCCGACATCGGTGCCGAAGCGTTTTGCCATGGCGCAGAGCATGGTGGCATCGGGGTCCTTACGGTCGAGCGCGGCGGCGGCGCGCCACAGGAAGGTGCGCGCGGCCTCGAGCTCGATCGCCATGTCGGCGAGCCGGAATTGCAATGCCTGGAATTCGTCGAGACGTTTTCCAAAGGCCTTGCGCTCCTTCATGTAGGTGCGCGCCTTGTCGAGCGCGGTCTGCGCGCCGCCGAGCGAGCATGCGGTGATGTTGAGGCGGCCGCCATCGAGGCCGGCCATCGCGATCTTGAAGCCGATGCCCTCCTCGCCCAGCCGGTTGGCAACTGGCACGCGGGCGTTCTCGAACATCACGGCGCGGGTCGGCTGCGCATTCCAGCCCATCTTGCGCTCATTGGCGCCGTAGGAGACGCCGGGCGTGTTGCCGTCGATCACGACGGTCGAGATGCCGCCGGGGCCGTCACCGCCAGTTCGGACCATGGCGACAAGGAGATCCGTGCCGCCGGCGCCGGAGATGAACTGCTTCTGGCCGTTGAGGACGTAATGATCGCCGTCGCGCACCGCGCGCGTGCGCAGCGCCGCGGCGTCCGAGCCGGCACCCGGCTCGGTCAGGCAGTAGCTCGCAATCAGCTCCATCGAGCAGAGTTTTGGCAGCCATTTGTGGCGCTGGGTGTCGCTGCCGAAGGCATCGATCATCCAGGACGCCATGTTGTGGATGGAGATGAAGGCCGAGGTGGTCGGACAGCCCGTCGCCAGCGCCTCGAAGATCAGCGCCGCGTCGAACCGCGTCATCGCGGAACCACCGACATCCTCGCGGATGTAGATGCCGCCCATGCCGAGGGTCGCCGCCTCGCGCATCACGTCGACGGGGAAATGCTTTTCCTCGTCCCAGCGCAACGCGTGCGGCGCGATCTTCTCGGCCGCAAACGCCAACGCCATGTCGCGAACCGCGACCTGATCCTCGTTCAGAGCGAACTGCATCCCCGGCCTCGCTCTTGAGAGGGTTACTTCATCAGCGGGATCGAGAACTCCGCACCTTCCTTGACGCCGGACGGCCAGCGCGAAGTCACCGTCTTGGTCTTGGTGTAGAAGCGCACCGAGTCCGGGCCGTGCTGGTTGAGATCGCCGAAGCCCGACTTCTTCCAGCCGCCGAAAGTGTAATAGGCGATCGGCACCGGGATCGGCACGTTGACGCCGACCATGCCGACATTGACCTTGGCCGCGAAGTCGCGCGCGGCATCGCCGTCGCGGGTGAAAATGGCGACGCCGTTGCCGTAGTCATGATCCGACGGCAGCGCCAGCGCTTCCTTGTAGTCGTGCGCGCGCACGACCGAGAGCACGGGCCCAAAGATCTCTTCCTTGTAGATCCGCATGTCCTTGGTGACGTTGTCGAACAGCGAACCGCCGAGATAGAAGCCCTTCTCGTAGCCCTGCATCTTGAAGCCGCGGCCGTCGACGGCGAGGGTCGCGCCTTCCTTGATGCCGATGTCGATGTAGCTCTTGACCTTCTCGACCGCCTCGCGCGTGACCAGCGGACCGTAGTCGGCGGACGGATCGATCGAGGTGCCGATCTTGAGCGACTCGACGCGCGGGATCAGCTTTTCCATCAGCCGGTCGGCGGTGGACTTGCCGACGGGAACGGCGACGGAGACGGCCATGCAACGCTCGCCGGCGGAGCCGTAGCCGGCGCCGATCAGCGCGTCGACTGCCTGGTCCATGTCCGCGTCGGGCATGATGATGGCGTGGTTCTTGGCGCCGCCAAAACACTGGCAGCGCTTGCCGGTCTGGGCTGCGCGCTCGTAGATGTATTGCGCGATCGGCGTGGAACCAACGAAGCCGATGGCCTTGACGTCGGGATCGTCCAGGATGGCGTCGACCGCTTCCTTGTCGCCGTTGACGACGTTGAGGATGCCGGCCGGCAGGCCCGCCTCGATCATGAGTTCGGCGAGCATCATCGGCACGCCGGGATCGCGCTCGGACGGCTTCAGGATGAAGGCATTGCCGCAGGCGATGGCGGGGGCGAACTTCCACATCGGGATCATCGCCGGGAAGTTGAACGGCGTGATACCGGCGACCACGCCGAGCGGCTGGCGCATGGAATAGATGTCGATGCCGGGCCCGGCGCCTTCGGTGTATTCACCCTTCATCAGATGCGGGATGCCGCAGGCGAACTCCGCGACTTCGAGGCCGCGGTGAATGTCGCCCTTGGCGTCCGGCACGGTCTTGCCATGCTCACGCGCGAGCAGCTCGGCGAGCTTGTCGTAGTCGCGCTGCACCAGTTCCACGAACTTCATCATGACGCGGGCCCGGCGCTGCGGGTTGGTCGCGGCCCATTTCGGCTGGGCGGCACGGGCGTTCTCCACGGCAGCGCGGACCTCGGCCTTGGACGCCAGCGCCACCTTGGCCTGGACGTCACCGGTCATCGGCTCGAATACGTCCGCCGTCCGGCCTGAGGTGCCCTTGACCTCCTTGCCACCGATGAAATGTCCGATTGAACGCATGGAATGATCTCCTGAGGTCGAGCGTGAACGCTTTGACAAATCCTATCGACCTGCATTTTATAGGATTCAAGTCTGAGATAATGCACCATAGATGTGCGAAAATGCTGGATCAAGGTAGCATCGACTGGGACGACTTCCGCTTCGTGCTGGCCATCGTGCGGGGCGGCTCGGTTTCGGCTGCGGCTAAACAGCTCGGAGTGGACCACGCCACTGTGATCCGCCGTGTCGACCGGCTGGAGAGACACCTCTCGGCAAAGCTGTTTGACCGGCGCAAGACCGGCTATCTCCTCACCGAGGCCGGCCAGCGCGTCGCCGACAGCGCGGAAGCCATGGAATCGACCATCGTCGCCAACCAGGAACAGGTCGGCGGCTCGGTGGCACGGCTGACCGGAACGGTGCGGATCGGCGCGCCCGACGGGTTCGGCACCGCCTTCCTGGCGCCGCGGCTGGCGCCGTTCGCGGATCGCTATCCCGACCTCGATCTGCAACTTGTGGCCACCGCGCGGCTGTTCAGTCTCTCCAAGCGCGAGGCCGATATCGCGATCAGCCTGACCATGCCGAAGGAAGGCCGCATCGTCGGCCGCAAGCTCCTGGACTACCGCCTCGGGCTTTATGCGGCGCCGGCCTATCTCGACCGTTTCCCGAAGATCACCTCGCGGCAGGACCTGCCGCAGCATCGCTTCGTCGGCTATATCGAGGAGCTGCTGTTCACGCCCGAGCTCGATTACCTCCCGCAGGTATCGCCGCGGATTTCGGCGCGCTTTCGCAGCGCTAATCTGATCGCACAGCTCAATTCCACGCTCGCGGGCTTCGGCATCGCCGTGCTGCCACACTTCATGGCGAGCGACTACCCGCAGCTGGTGGCGGTGCTGCCGGAGGAGATATCGATCACGCGGACGTTCTGGATGCTGATGCACGCAGACAGCAAGGACCTCGCGCGGATCCGCGCGGTGGCCGATTACATCGGCGAGATCGTGGAGCGCGAGCGGGCGTTGTTCGCGGGGCGATAACGACGGTCTCGTAGGGTGGGCAAAGCGAAAGCGCGCCCACCATGTCTCTTGCAGGCGTGGAGATATGGTGGGCACGGCGCTGGAGCGCCTTTGCTCACCCTACCGCATCTCAGTTCTGCTTCGCCTTCTTCGCCGCCGTCACCTTCGGCTCGCGCTTCGCGCCCTCCAGCGCGCTGTCCTTGCCCGCCTTCAGCACCTCGTCCGACAGTTCGCTCGATCCTGCGATGCGCGCCAGCAGCATGGTGCCGGCCATCGTGGCCAATGTCGCGATCGCCTGCTTGCGCGCGGCCTTGCGCGGCAGGTTGGGGATGAAATCGGTCATCATCTCGACCATCTCGTCGAGCTTTCCGGCAAAGGCCTTGCGCGTCTTCGGACTCTCGCGGGCGATCTCGGCGCCGAGCGCTGGAATCGAGCAGCCGTGGCCGGGATTGTCCCGATGCAGCGCCGAGAGATAGGTCTCGACGATCTGGGTCAGTTGCTTTTCGGGCGCGACCTGATCGGACTGCTTGCGCCAGTGCTCCATCGAGCGGTCCATGGCGTAGGCAAAGGCCTCGATCACCAGCGCCTCGCGCGAGTCGAAATGCGCGTAGAAGCCGCCATGGGTCAGGCCCGCCTCCTTCATGAGGTCGGCGACGCCGATGCCGTGAGCGCCTTTTTCGCGCAGCCGCACGGAGGCCTTCTTCACGATTCGGTCGTGGGTTTCCTGCTTGTGTTCCCGGGAATAGCGCATGCGGGTCTCATTGAATGTCGGAGATCATCTCATAACACAGAAATGGACCAGGCGGCGCATTAATTCATATTAAGTTGTCGCGCCGATCATGGAAAAGGTTGCAGTTGCATGGACTGCGAGCGCACCCTTGCCGTCGCGCACGAAACCTTCGGTGTAGCTGGTCTGACGTCCCAGCTTGATGATCTTGCCTTCGGCCGAGATCAGCCCGGAACGGACCGACAGCGGGCGCAGGAACGTCATTTTCAGGTCGAGGGTCACGGACGATTGCCCGGGCTCCAGCCGCGTCGAGATGGCGCAGCCCATGGCGGTATCAATCAGCGCCGCGGCGGTCGCGCCGTGCAGGAGGCCAATGGTATTTTCGAGATCCTCGCGCGGCTCAAGTTCCATCACGATCCGGCCCGGCTCGACCACGGCCATAGTGAAACCGATCAATTTTGCGAAGGGCGGCGGCGGCAACCGGCCGTCGCGGATACCCAGCATCGCGTCCATGCCTGAAAGCCCCATCGCTGCTTTTGCAACCGGCGCAGGCACCTGCCAGTCCACCACGCGCTCACGCCGCTGCGCGGGCGAAAACAGGTCGAGTTGATCGTTACAGGTCATGGCGGCCTCTTTGTATGATACGTGTCATACTATGTCACGAACTTCGCCATGGCAACTCCGTCTCCCACCCGCTTGACAAGCAGGGCGTTTCGGCACCGAAGTGATCCCGACCCGCGCGCCTCGCGCATGTCCACGAAACTCCGAGATGCCCCGATGGAAATGCTCAACAATCACTGCGGCGTGACGCGCGATGCGCGCGGCGTCGTTCATGTCGCGATCTGCAACGCCGGCCCGCTGAACATTCTGGGCTCGCCCGTCACCGATGCCGTGCGCGAAGGCCTGCAGACCCTCGCGACTGACCGCAGCATCCGCGTCGTGGTGCTGCGCGGCCAGAGCGAGAAGAGCATGATCGGCGGCGCCGACATCAAGGAGATGGCCAAGCTCGACCAGAAGTCGGCCGAAGCCTTCATCAGCCGCCTGCGTGATCTCTGCGAGGCCGCCCGCCAATTCCCGGCCCCCGTGATCGCGCGGATGCCGGGCTGGTGCCTCGGCGGTGGCCTCGAAGTCGCAGCCGCCTGCGACTTCCGGATCGCTGCACACGATGCGCATTTCGGCATGCCGGAGGTCCGCGTCGGCATCCCCTCGGTGATCCACGCCGCCATGCTGCCGCGCCTGATCGGCTGGGCCCGCGCCCGCTGGCTGGTGATGACGGCGGAGAACATCGACGCGCCGACGGCGCTGGCGTGGGGCCTGGTGGACAAGGTCGCCCCCGAGGGCGGGCTGGATACTGAAGTCGAGCATCTCGTCAACGCGCTGCTCGAATGCGGCCCCGAGGCACTGCGCTCGCAGAAGGCCCTGCTGCGGCAGTGGGAGGAACTGCCGCTGACGGAGTCGGTAAATCTCAGCGTCAAGGTGTTCGGCGAGTCGTTCCTGACGGACGAGCCGACGCGGCTGATGCAGGCTTTCGTGAACAGGAAGCGGTAATCCAAAAACAGTGTCATGCCCCGCGAAGTGTTTAGTCCGGAGACATGGCTGACACCTGTTCGGACACATCACTGACAGGTTGGCCATTGGTCAAGTCGATCGATGCGACCTGCCAGCTGGCGAAGAAGATTCCGTAGTGGCCGTCACGAACCAGTGGCCGGATGGCAAGGCGTTCGCGGGCGAAGGCCTGGGGAACTTTCCAGAAGCGTCCCTTGAAGGAGATGTAGGGTCTTGTCGATGAGACCCTGCGCACGATCTCGCCGCTGTCGTATTCGACGTTCGGAACGCGGGCCGGCATGGGGCGAGCACTTGGCCGGAAGCGATCGGCAGGGACCTGCATATCGAGGCCTTGGTGAGGCCGCTCCAGATTGTAGACCGGCCGCCAGGCGTCGAAGGCGCGCTGGACTTCCGGGAGAGTTCGGAAGCGGCGCATTGCAAACACCTCGGCCTTCAGGGTGCGATGGAAGCGCTCGTTCTTGCCGCGGGCCTGTGGGTGGCATGGCCTGGCGTGCACCACCCTGACGCCAAGCTTGAGCAGCCACACCTTCAGTCCGGTCCAACGAATGCCGGACGTATCGCCCCAGGGTGAGCCATTGTCGGTGTAGAAGGCCTCTGGCAGGCCATAGCAGCGGAACGTCGTCGACAGGTGATTCTGCACGGTGAGACGCTGCTCGTCGGCACATGCCTTCAGGCACAGCACGTAGCGCGAGTGATCGTCGACGATGGTCAGCGGATGGCATCGTGTCCCGTCGGCCAGCGGCAGGTGGCCCTTGAAGTCCATCTGCCACAGCAGATTGGGAGCTTCCTTCTCGAACCGGTGGCCCGGATTGGGCGGCGCATTCTCACTCGGTTTGACCCGGCCGTTCCGACACAGGATCTGGTGCACCGTTGATGGCACAGGCACCGTCTGCCCGCCCCGCTTCAGGCAATGGGCAATCTTCCGTGCTCCCCAAGCCGGATGCTTGTCGCGTACAGCCAGGACTTCTACTTCGACCGCAGCCTCACTCCGCTTGGGCATCGCATGCGGGCGCCGGGAGCGGTCGGCCAGCTCCCGATCGCCGGCCTGCCAGCGCGCCAGCCACTTGTAGCCGACGTCAGGACTGACGTTGAACCGACGGCACAGTTCGCGCCGGTTGGCGCCCTCCTGCAAAGCCAGCCGCACAAACTCGTGACGCTGATCCATCACTGACACCTCGCTCCAAGGCATGGACGGCCTCCCGAATCGGACCAATCCAGCCAATGTTGATGTGTCAGCTATGTCTCCGAACACCCGTCAGTGATCTGTCCGGGCTAAACAGAAGGCGGGGCATCCAGTACGCCGCGGCCCCTCGATTCATCACAGCTGTCTCGGAGTACTGGATCGCCCGCCTTCGCGGGCGATGACAGTGTTTGGTGTGGCGGCTACCGCCCCCCTAGCCGCAGCCCAAGCCGCTCACCTCCTCCAATCGAACGACCTAATCTCATCCGAACCACGACAATTTCTCATGCCGGCCGCGGTTGCATTTTTTGCGCCGCATCATATGATGGTCATAATCTTTTCCGTCATCGCTGGGAGTTTCATCATGGCCGAAGCCGCCGATCCCGTCGTCATCGTCTCCGCCGCCCGTACCCCGCTCGGCCGCTTCATGGGCGAGCTGTCGCCGCTGGCGGCACACAAGCTCGGATCGCATGTGATCAACGCCGCGCTGGAGCGCGCCAAGCTTGCGCCCGAGAAGGTGGATGAAGTTTTCATGGGCTGTGTGCTGCCGGCCGGACAAGGCCAGGCGCCAGCTCGCCAGGCGGCGCGCGCGGCCGGCCTGCCCGACGCCACGGGCGCGACCACGGTCAACAAGGTCTGCGGCTCCGGCATGAAGGCGACCATGCTGGCGCACGACATCATCCGCGCCGGCTCGGCCGAGATCGTCGTCTCTGGCGGCATGGAGAGCATGAGCAACGCGCCCTATCTCCTCGCCAAGGCGCGCGGCGGCTACCGCGTCGGTCATGATCGCATCATCGACCACATGATGATGGACGGGCTGGAGGATGCCTACGAGACCGGCCGCTCCATGGGCGATTTCGGCGAGGCCACCGCGGAAGCCTATCAGTTCACCCGCAAGGACCAGGATGCCTACGCGATGGAGACGCTGAGCCGCGCGCGCAGGGCGGTCGAGGGCGGCGCGTTCAAGGCCGAGATCGCGCCGATCACGCTCACCGAGAAAGCCGGCCCGCGCATCGTCGCCAATGACGAGCATCCGCTGAAGGTCGATCCTGCGAAAATCCCCGGATTGAAGCCGGCGTTCCGCGCCAACGGCACCATCACGCCGGCGGCCTCGTCCGCCAATGCCGACGGCGCCGCGGCGCTGGTGCTGACGAAGCGCTCACTGGCGGATCGCAACGGCCTGCCGGCAATTGCCGAGATCAAGGGCCACGCCACCCACAGCCAGGAGCCGCAATGGTTCACGACGGCTCCGATCCCGGCGATCCGCAAGCTGCTCGACAAGGTCGGCTGGAGCGCCGGCGACGTCGACCTGTTCGAGATCAACGAGGCCTTCGCCGTGGTGGCGATGGCGGCGCAGCGCGACCTCGGCATCCCGCGCGAGAAGCTGAACATCAACGGCGGCGCCTGCGCGCTTGGCCATCCCATCGGTGCCACCGGCGCGCGGCTGATCGTGACGCTGCTGCACGCGCTCGAGGCGCAAAACCTCAAGCGCGGCGTTGCGGCACTCTGCATTGGCGGCGGTGAAGCCACGGCCATCGCCGTGGAGCGTCTGACGCACTGACCTAGACACGTCCGAAAATGAGGGAACTCTGTCATTTTCGACAGACACGTCCCGTGCCATTCTAGAAGCTCGTGCAGGTGTCTCAAAGCCTGCCCATCAAACATTGAGGCCCAATGATCTCGAACTGGCTCGCGGCGACACTCGGCCGCCGCAATATCCACTACGGCTGGGTGATGGTCGGCGTGACCTTCCTCACCGCGCTGATCAGCGCCGGCACGGTCGGCGCGCCCGGCGTCTTCATCGTCCCGCTTCAGCACGAGTTCGGCTGGAGCACGGCGCAGATTTCCTCCGCGCTGTCGATCCGCTTCATCCTGTTCGGGCTGATGGCGCCGTTCGCGGCCGCCCTGCTCAACCGCTACGGCCTGCGTAACGTCACGCTGACCGCACAGCTCATCGTGGTCTCGGCGCTGGTCCTTTCGCTCGGCATGACTGAAGTCTGGCAGCTCGTGTTGCTGTGGGGCGTCGTGATCGGCATCGGCACCGGCATGACCGCGCTGGTGCTGGGCGCCACCATCGCGACGCGCTGGTTCGCCGCGCGGCGCGGCCTCGTGGTCGGCATCATGACCGCAAGCGTCGCCACCGGCCAGCTTGTATTCCTGCCGCTGCTCGCAAGCTTGACCGAACGTTACGGCTGGCGGCTCGCGCTCGGCTTCGTCTGCATCGCGCTCGGCGTCTCCGCCGTGGCGGTTCTCCTTGCGATGCGCGACCGGCCGAGCGATGTGGGCCTGCGCCCGTTCGGCGACGAAGGCACCGAGCCCCTGCCGGCCCCGCCGGTCAGCCATGGCTCGATCACGGGCGTGGCGCTCGGCACGCTGCGCGACGCCTCGAAGTCGCGCGCGTTCTGGATCCTGTTTGCGACCTTCTTCGTCTGCGGCGCCTCGACCAACGGCCTCGTCCAGGTGCACCTGATCCCGATGTGCCTCGATTTCGGCATCCCGCAGGTGCAGGCCGCAGGCTTGCTCGCCGCAATGGGCATCTTCGACTTCTTCGGCACCATCATGTCGGGCTGGCTGTCGGACCGCTACGACAACCGCTACCTCCTGTTCTGGTACTACGGCCTGCGCGGGCTCTCGCTGATCTTCCTGCCCTTCAGCGACTTCTCGTTCTACGGGCTGTCGATCTTCGCGATGTTCTACGGCCTCGACTGGATCGCCACGGTGCCGCCGACGGTGCGGCTCACCGCGCAGAAGTTCGGGCCCGAGCGCGCCAATCTGGTGTTCGGCTGGATCTTTGCCGGCCATCAGCTCGGCGCAGGCACCGCGGCGTTCGGCGCCGGTTTCTCGCGGACGGTCTATGAGAGCTACCTGCCCGCGTTCTTCATCGCCGGCGCGCTCTGCGTGTTCGCCTCGCTGATCGTGCTGGCGCTGTCGCGGCAACCCAAGGCCGAGCCGAAGCCGGCCATGGCCTAGTACCTGATCGTGGAGGTGACGCCGAAGACTGCGGCGTCACCGATCCGCGACACGCCGGTCGAATCGTTCGGATTGGGGATGCCGCCGGAGGGGCGGAACACGTATTGGAAGTAAGGCGCGATCAGCCAGCCCGGCTTGATATGCGCCTCGTAGATCATCTCGATCAGCGTTTCGTTGCTGCGCACCGGACTCTGGATGCCGGTGAAAGCCTGCGTATCAATGTCAAGATTGCGCGCGGTGTTCGAAATCCGCATATAGGCCATGGCCACGCCGAAGCGATCGAGCGGACGGCCTGGCGTGAAGCCCACGAAACCGATGCCGCCGTCCACATAAAGGTCGATCAGATTGCGGTCCGGCGGGCTGTAAGCGATGCGGCCGAACGCGGTGATGCCCGGGATCGAGGCTGACGTGGTGTTGTCCTTTACCTCCGGCGGGCGATAGAGCACCTGCTCGATGACGGCGAAGACACCGTAATTGCCGCGAAGTCTTGCAGGCACACCGCTTCCGCTGGGATCGGCGATCGACAGCCCCTCCGCCGTAAAACGCTGGCTGTCGAACGAGCCGTAATGCTTCCAGGCGCCCGGCGTGAAATTGCCGGCGAGCGGCCGGCCGCCGATATCGACGTCGTAGTTGAAGCGAACCTGCCCGATCACCCACGGCGGATCGTTGACGCGGAACGCCAGGCCATGATGGTCGCGCAGCTGCGGATCCTGATCGCCCGGACCTGACGGATCGCCGTTGAACACCGCACCGAACGCCGTGATGCTCTCGGTCAGCGCCGCCTTGATGCGGATGCCGGGCACCGCGATCGGCGGTGCCGGGCCGCCGGCCGGAAGATTGCTCGCCTTGATCGCGGGCCAGCCGAAGGTGCCGTTGATGAAGAGGTCGTCGGTCTGGCTGTCGAAGAACTCGACGTCGGCGGCCTGCTGGCCGACCCTGATGTTCAGGCGGTCGCCGAAGAAGCTCTGCTCGAAATAGGCGTTGTAGAGCCGCTGGTCCGGTAGCGCCTCGATCTCGCTGATGGTGGCGAGGTTCATCACATAGTTGCGGCTCAGCCCTTGGCCGTAGATCACGAACGCATTGGCGTAGAAGCGGCCGCCGGTCCAGCCGACGAGCTTGTCGAGATCGGCATCGATCGAGAGATCGAGGCGGCCGAAATGGATGGCACCACGCTTCACGCCGCTGGAGACGTTGGCGATGTTGTCGGCGATATAGGTGGCGCCGAAATTCAGGCCCTTGTTGGCGAGCCCGTCATGCCATTCGTTGAACCATTTCGGCGCCAGCCATTCGGCCGCGCTTTCGTCCTTGGCGCCGGCGAGCGCGCCGGTGCTCGCCACCGTTGAGGCCAGCACTATCGCGGCCGCATTTCGCAGCGGAAATCTGTGGGACGTGCCGATCACGGCTGATACCGGCTGCGTACGCTACCTGAAGATACCCGTGCGTCGCATGAACAGATAGGCCGCGCCGACCGACGAGGCCATCAGGAGCGCCGCCCAGAGAAATCCGCTCTCGACGTCGGTGAGCGGCAGGGAGCTATGGCTGATTTTGGGTGACGCGGCCTGATCAGGCGGCGTGGCTTTCAGTGTTCGGAATGACTTCGATTCCGTCGATGAACTTTACACCGGCGATGACTTTCGGCAACTGGTTCGTGCTCTTCAATCGCCGCCAGGTCTTCGATGCGGCGTCGATGAGCTTGAACACCATCAGCTTCGCAGTTTGTTGCGACAGCGATCCCTTGGTCCGCACCGTTCGGTGGCGCACCGTGGCGAAGACGCTCTCGATCGGGTTCGAGCTGCGTAGGTGGATCCAGTGCTCAGCAGGGAAGTCGAAGAAGGCGAGCAGCGCATGGCGATCCTTGATCAGGCACTCCACCGCACGTCCGTATTTGACGTGGTATTTCTCGACGAAGACGTCGATCGCGGTTTCAGCTTCGGCCCGGTGTGGGGCCAGATAGATGTTCCGCAGGTCGTTCTTCATGGGGCCCTGCACGGATTTGGCGACCTTGTCGAGTACGTTGCTCACTTTATGGCACCAGCATCGTTGGTGCCGCGTGCCGGGAAAGGCCTCGTCCAGTGCCTTCCAGAAGCCGAGGGCGCCGTCGCCGATGGCGAGTTGCGGGGCAATCCGTAACCCGCGTTGCCGCAGGTCGATCAGGAGTTCGCGCCAGCTCTGCGCGCTCTCGCGCACGCCGACCTGGAAGCCGATCAGCTCCTTCTTGCCTTCCGGCGTGGTGCCAATCAGCACCAGCATGCATTCGCTGTGATCTTCCATGCGGGCCTGCAGGTACACGCCATCGGCCCAGATGTAGACATAGCGACGCGCCGACAGATCGCGTCTCTGCCAGCGTTCGTACTCGACCTGCCAATCGGCCTTCAGGCCGGCGATCACCGAAGGCGACAGGTTCGGCGCATCCTTGCCGAGCAGCGCCGAGAGCGCCTCCTGGAAGTCGCCGGTCGAGATGCCGCGCAAATAGAGGACCGGGATCAAGGCATCCAGGCTCTTCGTCCGCCGCGCCCATAGCGGCAGGATTGCCGAACTGAAGCGGAGGCGGTCGCCTGGCCCGCTCGCTCCGCGGTCGCGGACCTTGGGACGAGCGACCTCCACCGGACCGATGCCGGTCGCAATCTCGCGCACCGGACCGTGCCCATGTCGGACCAGGCGCGCTCGACCGTCGGGCAGCGTCAGATTGGCCTTGCTGGCCAGAAACGCGCCAACCTCGATCTCGATCGCCCTGGCAAGCAGGTCCCGCGCGCCGGCTCGAACGATATCGGTCAGTGGATCATCAACCGCGGACGGCTGACGGAAAGCAAGAACATTGGTAGTCTCGGTCATGGCGTATCGCTCTCCTCGAGAGGTTCTGGCAGGCTCGTCACCCGCCTCGATACGCCGCCTTCCTCACACCGTCATCACCCAGATTCCGCCATAGCTCAGCGGCAGGCCCTTGGTGTTCATGCCGAAGATGCCGGTGATCAAGGTCGGCGGCAGCAGCAGCGAGGTCACGATGGAGAGCGTGTGGAGGTGGTGGTTGCTTTCCTCCTCGTTCTTGAAGCGCAGCTCCTCCTCGAGCAGGCGGCTGCGTTCGCGGAGCTCGACGATGTCGTGATCGAGCCCGTCCAGCCGCTGCGCCAGCTTGCCGGCGTGGATGCGCAAGGCCGGCGCGAGATGATCGGTGTTCTTCTGATCGAGCCGGTGGAACAGCACGCGCAGGCCGGTGAGCTGGCGATGCAACCTGACGCAGGTCCGGCGCAGCCGGCCGAGATTGCGGCGCATCTCCGGCTTGGCGTCGTCGGCCAAAATCCGCTCCTCGATGTCGTCGATCTCCTGGCCGAGCTTGTCCGCGATCCGGTCCAGTGTGTCGGCGACCTCGTCGACGATCTTTTCCAGGAGATGGGCGACGTTGTCGACGCGGTAGCCGCCTTCGAGCACGCGCCGCGTCGCATCGGCCGAGCACAACGCCTGATGCCGGCCGCTGACGAGAAGATGCTCGGTCATGGCGAAACGCAGGAACGCGGTCTCTTCCGTCGCGCTGTCGATGTCGCGCACGAGATCGGAGAAGACGCCGTAGACGCAGTGGTCGATGACGTGAAGCTGCTGGAAAGTGTCGTTGGACAGCAGGAGGTCACGCGCGAGCGGCGGCAGCTGTGACGCCGCGATCCAGGGCCGCGCGCGCGCATCGGTCAGATTGAAATGCAGCCAGAGCCGGCCGTCATGGCTGAACTCGATCGGCTGGTCGATCGGCAGCGCCTCGGCACTGCCGTCGCCGTGCAGCCGGAACGCCCAGACCAGGCCGGGAATGGCGGGCACGGAATCCGATATCGCGCTGACAAGCTTCGCCGGCTCAGCCATGGCCAACCCCAACCGTCAACAAATGCCCCGCTTCCGGAAGATGGCTGACGGCATCTTCCGGACCTCTCACGGGTACTCAATTACGGCTTTGTTACAGTTTGATGATGGCCGCCCTACTCCGCGGCCCGCCCCGTCGCGGCCATCGCCTCGGCCTCCTTGACGTAGTCGTGCACGACGCGGCCGAACGGCAGCGTGAGATCGGCGATGTAGTGGTGCGCGCCCAGGCAGCGGCGAACCGGGAAATCCGCGACCGGCGCGTTGACATGCGGCACCAGATGCAGCCGGCCGGGCCCCATCCAGGAGCCCTTCGGCACGATGTCGATGAGGTTGATCGCGACGAGCTGACAGACTTCGAGACGGCCGTCGACGCCCGGAATCATCTTCAGATTGATCTGCGTCTTCGACAGCGTCGCACGGGTGCGATCGCCGTTGCCGGCCATGCTCTCGTGCTTGTAGCCCATCGTGCCCATGGCGACGAGCTGGCCGGCATATTCCAGCGTGCCCGTCAGCGTGTCCTTGACGATCTCGAGCTTGGGATGGGCGTATTTCTTGGGAAAGCCCCAGATCTCGCGGCCCGCCGCGATCGGCGGATCGTCGTCGAGATACATCTGCGAGACGAAATTGACCTCCTCGCCGTTGAGGCGCGCGGGGATGACGAGGCCGGATTCGGTGTAGCTGCCGAAGCCTGAGGAGTCCGGCATCTTGATCCATTCGTAATGCACGATCGGCTGGTCGATCGGCTCCAGCGGCTCAGGCAGGCCGGCGCGGATCAGCTCCGGATCGGTCTCGTTGGTGATGACGAGGAATTCGCGGTTGACGAAGCGATAGGGCCCGGCCGGATAGCTCGGCCCCGCCGCCGGCATGGACGGAAGTCTCAGCACGTCTTCCCTGCGCATCCTGATCTCCTGTGTGTGATGCCCGCCCGGCGGCGTCAGGCCTGGATCGCAAATTGCTAGCCACCGTCATTGACCGCGATGTGAAGGATTTCCGTCAGGCGCACGACCTCCCGCCATTCCCGCTGCGGTCGGCCTGCATACAGACGATGCATCGGCGCTGAAATTGTCATCACGCCGTCACTGCCGGACGCAATCGTTTGGTCCACGCTAGGAGGCACCCATGGACGCCCGCACGTCGCAACCGGCTCATCAGACGCATCAGCCTCCCGCACGGGGCTGGCGCCCCGAACGCTGCGACCGCGTCGCGCTGGTGCTGCAAGGTGGCGGCGCGCTCGGCGCCTACCAGGCCGGCGTCTACCAGGCGCTGCACGAAGCCGGCATCGAGCCCGACTGGGTCTGCGGTGTTTCAATCGGTGCAATCAATTCCGCCATCATCGCCGGCAACAAGCCGGAGAAGCGGCTGGAGGCGCTGCGCATCTTCTGGGAGCGCATCACCAACCGCAAGATCTGGCATTACACGCCCGACGGCGACATCTTCCGCCAGTGGCGCAATCTCACCAGTGCGTGGATGACGTCGGCGATGGGCCAGCCCGGCTTCTTCACCCCGCACCAGGTCAATCCCTGGTTCAGCCCGGTCGGCGCGCGCACCGCCACCAGCTATTACGACACGATGCCGCTGAAGGAGAGCCTGCTGGAGCTCGTCGACTTCGACCTCATCAACGAGAAGAAGGTCCGCTTCGCGGTCGGCGCGGTCAACGTGCTCTCGGGCAACTTCATCTATTTCGACAACTCCCATGACGAGATCGAGCCGGAGCACATCATGGCCTCCGGCGCCCTGCCCCCGGCGCTGCCGATGGTGCGGATCGGCACCGATCATTTCTGGGACGGCGGCATCGTCTCCAACACGCCGCTCCAGCATTTGCTCGACCAGGAGGACGCGCTCAACTCGCTGGTGTTCCAGGTCGACCTGTTCAGCGCGCGGGGCGTGCTGCCGCGCTCGATCCAGGACGTAATGGCCCGCCACAAGGACATCATGTATTCCTCGCGCACGCGCCACAACACTGACGTCTACCGCCGCACCCACAACCTCAAGGTTCTGCTCTACAAGGCGCTGGCGAAAGTCCCGGACGAGCAACTCTGCGACGAGGATCGTAGCCTCAAGGCAAGCCTGCGCAACATGCCGGAGATCGCGATCCTGCACCTGATCTACCAGCAGAAGGCCTATGAGGGCGACGCCAAGGACCACGAATTCTCGGGGACCTCGATGCGCGAGCACTGGACGAGCGGCTACGAGGACACCAAGCGCACGCTGAAGCGCCGCGACTGGATCAAGATGCCGGACGAAGGCATGGGCCTCGTGGTGCACGACGTGCACCGGGAGACGGAGAGCGCGTAAAGCACCTCGCGCGGGCTGCTCCAAACAAAAACTGCGAAAACAACCCCATGCACAGTAGCCGGCGCGTGGCGGATCAATGACTTACGTTTTACCGAAGTAAACTTGACTCGTCGGGCAAAACAGGAGCATGATGGCATCATTGCAAAATCGCACGATGTATCCGCTCCAGGCCGATCGCGCCACATGGTCAGACTACGCCGCATCCCCTAAATTGCGCGCGGAATGACGTTGGGAGGCTGGCTTGCGCGCCATCAGCGAAGCCGCTTACTTCTTCGGCAGCGACAGATTATTCCCTCCGCAGGAGCCTTCGGGGCGAGCTTGCGGAGCGAAGCGGCGTGCTCCGCCCGATCTGCTCCAGTCGTTGCTTGAAACGCCAGAACGGTCGTCGCGTCAGGTTGCCGTTCGCGTCGGCCGGATTGTTATGAAGTTCTAACCGCAAGACGATCAAGCAAATCGCAGGAGACACCATGTCCAAAGGAAAAGTGCTCGTTGTCGGCTCCAATGCCACCCGCATCGAAATCCAGGGCGGCGGCACCGGACCGACCGGCCAATACCTCAATGAAACCGTCGTGCCGGCGATGGCCGTGATCGATGCCGGCTACGAGGTGGTGCTGGCGACGCCGAACGGCAAGCAACCGTACATCGATCCGGCCTCCGATCATGCGGCCCATTTTGACGGCGACGAGAAGGCCTACCGGCGGGGACGCGACTTCTTCGACAAGGACCCGGCGATGACCAACGTCCATACGTTGCGCGCGATCGTGGACGGAGGACTGGATCAATACGCCGCCGTTTTTGTCCCCGGCGGGCAGGGCCCGGTCGTCGACCTCATGCAGGATCCCGAGCTCGGCAAGATTCTGCGATATTTCCACGAACGGAAGAAGATCACGGCGCTGCTCTGCCACGGACCGATCGCAACTCTGGCCGCCCTGCCCGACGCCAAGGCCTATCGCGCCGCCCTGATCGCCGGCGACAAGGCCAAGGTCGCGGAGCTGGGCAAGGGCTGGCAATATGCGGGATACAAGATGACGGTGTTCACCGCCTCGGAAGAGATACCGATCGAGGAGCAGTTCCTGCACGGCAAGATCTACTTCACCATGCCGGACGCGCTGGGAGCTGCGGGTGCCGAGGTCAGCCGAAGCGCCGTCGACTTCGAGCCTTACGTCGTCGAGGACCGCGAGCTGATCACCGGCCAGAATCCGCGGTCCGACCATCCCATCGCGGCAAAGCTGATCGCAGCGCTCGACCGCGCCACTGTGGCGGCGTAAGCGTTTACTCCAATGTCATCCGGCCCGGTGCGCAATTGCGCACAGGGGCCGGGAGGAAATCGGGACGGAAGCGTGCCTCAGCGGCATCCGGCTTCTTTCGGACCGCGTTCCGTGAAACTAACAGGTCTTCTGCTGCAAGTGCTGCACGCAGGTGCAGGTCTTCGCCGCCGGATATTTCACGTCGTAATAGGGAAAACTCGACGTGGCGGGGGTGTTCGTCGAGCAGCGGGGGAACAGGTAATAGCTGTCGGACAGCTTCACCGTGCCAGCGGTCGTGAAGCCGAGGTTGGGCGCGTAGTCGTAGGACACCTCGCTCAGAATGAGCGAGATGTTGGCATTGCTGGTGCCGCCCGGCGCGGTAAAGGACGACAAGGTCATCTGCTGACCGGCGGCCCTCGCCCCCGACGTACTGGTCGACTTGCTCCATTGCACCGTCGCGTTGCCATTGCTGTCGGTCGAGACCTCGGAGACCGTGATCGTCATCAGCGAGGTGCTGCCGTTCTTGATGGGATAGGGAGCCATGATGGAGCTCGCCGCAGCGAGAATGCCGTCCATCTGGGTCGACGTGACGGCCGTGTTCTGCGAGATCATGTCGGCAACGCTGTGCGCAGTCGCGCTGACCTTGACGTTCATGGCGAGCCCGTTCCCGAGCTCGACGCCGCCGACATAGAGCACCAGCATGAACGGCGTCACGACGGCGAACTCCGTCGCTGCAACAGCGCGTACATCGGTCAACATCTGCCGAGCGCGAGACGACAGGGCGGAGATCATCAGGTAGCTCCTGGCTCGTTCTGGAACGCGGCGGACGACATGAGCAGCCGGTTGCCATTGCTAAGGTTCGAGAGATTGAAGCCGAGCGGCCCGAGCACGACCGGCCAGACATACATGACGCGGAGAACGACGATATCGCCGGAATCGCCCGGATTGTATTGCCAGCTGTTGGTCACATTGCCCGAGCCGTCGAAGGTCAGCGTGGGCGTCGCCGTGTTCGCGGAAGACCAGGACGTTGCGACCTGCATGTCGACCATCAGACCGCTGCAATTGAAGAGGATCACGATCTGATCGCAGACCTTCTGCTTGAAAACCGCCTGGTTCATCTGCGCCGACTGAACCTGCCCCGTCATGACGAGACGCGCCGACTGGCGCACCACGGTTTCAAGCATCTGCTGGGCAAAGAAAACCAGAAACGTCTGGATGAGCGCGATGATGAGGGCGAGAAACGGCGCGGCAACGAGCGCGAATTCGACGGCCGTGGCTCCGCGGCTATCGCCGGCGAAGGCGGCGCAGCGGTTGCGGCGTCTTTTCGTTGTCGTGACCTGTCGGGTCATGGCGCCTTCCCTACTGCACGAGGCTGGCCGTGCTGGACGCAACCTTGATGAAGAGGTTGGTCAGCGCCGCGGAAATGTCGCCACCTGTCTGCACGCTCGCATACAGACCGGGCGATGCGCACGATTGCAGCCGTGTCGCGATCGTGCCGGTTGACGAGGATGGATTGTTGAACTGCGAGATGCGGCTCGTGTACCAGCTGTCGCTCAGCTGCAGATACTCGGTGTAGAGGACCGCGATGCGAATGCCGCGGTTCTTGATCGTCGTGCAGACCGTCGTGTCGAGCGGTTGCTGGCACCGCAAGGTCGTCGAGTTGGCTGTCGGAAGCGCATAGGTGGCATTGGGGTCGCAGGAGCCCCCCGTCTTCGGGATGAGCTTGTCCTCGACGCCGTCGGTGACGAGGAAGACCACTTCCTGCGGCGTATCGCCCGCCTGATTGGTGCCGGTGCCTGGCGCAGGCATCACGGTGTTGACGCCCGTGAGCCCGCCCGAGATATCCGTGCCGTAGTCGGTGGTGTAGGTGCAGTTGCCCTTGCTATCGACAATGGGGCAGTTCTGGTGGTCGACCGTCAGGAGCTGAATGTTGTTGATCTTCGTGGCGGCGGTGTCCGGCGTGGTCAGCACCTGAATCGTGTTGAGGGCGTAGTCGAAGGTGTAGATGGCGGCCTTGTAGGTCGTGTTGTTGAGCGCCGACATGCACTGCATGACGCCGCCCGTCACACCCGCCTGCGGGCACGTCCAGGGTCCCTTCAGCAATTGCGTAACGGCGTTGGTCACGAGATCGATGCGCAGCGTGATGTTGTTTGCGCGTGCGACCGTGAGATTGTCCTTGTTCGTCGAGCTGGCAGTTGCGTTGTTGGGACGCGCCTCATGGCAGGCGAACGAGCAATTCTTCGCGTAGCTGGGCTGGTTCTTCGTGGCCGCGATCATGTTGGTGATGTCGGCCTGCGTCGCGGCGAGCGCCATCGACGGCGAGTCGTCCAGCAGCAGGTAGAAATTCATGTTGGGCGCACTCGACGCCTTCGCCGTTGAGGAGCCAGAGACGTCCCAGGTCTGCTTGCCGAGAACGCTGGGGAAATTATTGACGGACTGCGCGGTGTACGAAACCGTGATGCTTCGTGCGAGGCCGGAATCCGTGACGGTGATGGTCGGCGTCGGCGTCGCCGTCAGACCGGGAAGATTCGCCTTCGCTGCAAAGACGGCTGCGGCGGTCGCCTGGACGACCGTCTTGTCGGTCTGGGTCAGCATCGCCGGCCGCACGGCTGCGATCGCGGCCGCGTCGGCGGCTGCGTTCAATTGCTCCCGCTTGCGGACGGCCTGCGTGTAGTCGAGCGTCATGCCCAGGAGAAAGACGATCGGCACCATCGTGAGGGCGAAGATAACGGCGATGTTGGCCTTCCGGTCTCTTGCGAAACGGAGCACTACCCGGCGGAGCATGACCTTCATCCTGATTGCCGTCGTGGCGGCAGAGAGCAATTCCTAAAGTCTTTTGATCGGGGCAACCGGTGGGATTACCGCTGCCGGTCAGCCCGCCAATCGCAGGCTGGAATATGGATATGGCCTTCTTAATCAACACTTACGGGCAATCCACAAACAGGGAGTGCAACGGAGTGGGATGTTCCATATCGAGAAGACATCATTAACGTCGGTTAAACGCGATCGCAGAGATTGAGGGGTAAGCGGCCTCAGGTGCGGTCGATACGGCCTCAACGCCGGCGCTGGCGGGTGCGTCCGGTGGGCTGCGCAGCATCACCGCGCAGCAGGCACGTCGGTCTGGTTAAGGACGGCTATGGCACGGAGGCCAAGGCATCATGCCGTCATCGGGCATCTGCGCCATCGTCGTCTTCAACTTGCAGAATGGTGTCGGATAGCAGAGCGGCGGCCTTTTGAAGCGGCGCTATGAACCGGTCCAGTTCGGCGAAGCTCACGCGGGCCACCGGTACAGAGACGCCGAGGCAAGCGATCAACTCCCGATCCGGTGACAGAATGGGGACGGCGCACCCCACCACCCCCTTGACGTACTCTTCGTTTGTCTTGGCCCAGCCGCGTTGTCGCGTCTCCTCGAGAACCTTCATCAGAGCGTGGACATCGACGATCGTCGTTTCGGTGAACTTGGTTAGGGGTAGCGCGCGGCACAGCTTCGCCCGGATCCGCTCGGGCAGTCTGCTCATATAGATCTTTCCGGTCGACGTGCAGTGTAACGGCGCCGCTTCTCCCGGATTGAACTGGAGACCTTGCGGCTCCGAAACGCGAACGCTGTCGACATAGGCAACGACGTTGTCGCGCACGACGCCGATCTCACACTGTTCGCCGATTTCTCCCGCGACCGCCCGAAGCACCGCGTGCCGCCGCGCAGTGCGAAATGCAGCGCCGATGACGGTGGCGGACAGCGTGACGAGCTGGTTTCCCACAACGTACCGCTTGGTACCCAACGCCTTCTGAAGCAATCCGCGGTCTTCGAGGTTTCCGATCAACCTGTGTGCCGTTGGAAGCGGCAGCGAAAGAGCCTTTGCGATCTCCGCGGCCGAGACGGCTTTGCGTTGGTCGGCAACATGCCGAACGATCGCGAAAGCCCGGTCCAACGGTCCATCCTTCCCAATTCGCTTCGTCATTTCCCGCACGGCCAAAACTGGAAGTGAAATCAAGATCAACGCCAAGTATTATCATTTTTCGGAATAAAACCTATTGAAATTCGATATAATCGATTGTCGAAATCCTGAAAGCTCATATTCTTGGCGTCACCGGCGATTGACCAGAAATTGTGCAGTGCGGTCTCGCCGTTCCGAAAATCGCGCTCCGCCGCTTGGCCGGGAGCCAAGTTCTGCCGGCGCGCTCAACAGGAGATGTGCATGTCTCGTCATTACGACGTGGACGCCGTGAGGAAGGAATTCCCCGCCGTCGAACGGATGGTCTATCTGGATTCCGGGTTTCAAACGCCGCTCGCGCGTCCCGTGAAGGCCGCGATCGAGCTTTTCCTTCGCGAGGGCTTCGAGACAGCCGGTCCGAAGAGCATCTGGCTCGATCGGGTCGAGCAGACCCGTGCCAAGGTCGCCCGCTTTCTCGGCGTGACGGCGGATGAGATTGCCTTCACGAAAAACACGTCGGAAAGCATGAACATTGCGGCAAACGCACTGCCGCTACAGGCCGGCGACAACGTCCTGATGATCCACGGCGATCACCCGAACAACGCCTACGCGTTCCTCAATCTGCAACGGAAAGGCGTCGAGATCCGCTTCATCCCGATGACGGACGTCGTCGACGCCGACAGCTTTGCTCCCTTCATTGACGAAAGGACGCGTGCGATCTCGATGTCGCATGTGACTTTTCACGCCGGTCACCGCTTTGACATCGAGAGCGTCGGCGCGATGTGCGTCAGGAACAAGCTCCACTTCGTGGTGGACGTGATGCAGGCCATCGGAGTCGTGCCTGTTGACGCCAAGGCGATCGGCGCAAGCTTCATCGGCTCCGGCAGCCACAAGGGATTATTGGTTCCGCAAGGGCTCGGGCTGCTCTATTGGGACAAGACGCTCAAAGAGCTCGAGCCGACCTATCTGGCGGCTGCGAGCCTCGCCGAGATCCCGAGCGATCTCATCGCGCGTGCCGACGGGATGGCGCCCTCGCCGGCCGCCAGGCGCTTCGAGCTCGGCAACTTCAACCTGCCCGCAGTCCACGCCCTCGGTGCTTCGCTCGACATGATCGAGCAGATCGGGGTGCAGAACATCCAGAACCACTGCTTCGATCTCGGCGATCACCTGATTGCACGCCTGGACGAGCTGGGCGTCCGCCTCGTTGGTCCGCGCGAGCGCAAGCATCGCGCTCCGCACATCTATGTCATCGCCCTGCCCGCGGCAGACTGGCTCGGCCATTTCGAGGAGAACGATGTGCGCGTGTCGCCCGAACGAGATGGCATTCGCGTCTCGCTCGGCATGTTCAACACCGCCACCGACATCGATCGCCTGATCGACGTCATCCGCCGGCGAGGGCTCGGACGCCCGTCCGTCGCAGCTTGAGTTTGACAAACGATGGGAAGGCAAAGACCATGAAGAAGCTCGTTCAGGTATTGGGACTTCTCCCGGCGCTCCTGGCTATCAACGCAAGCCCGTCCGCGGCAGCCGACAGCCCGACGCTCGACAAGGTCAAATCCAGCGGCGCGATCACGATCGGCTACCGTGAGGCTTCGATACCGTTCTCGTACCTCGGGCCGGATCAGAAGCCGATCGGCTTCTCGCTCGATCTCTGCGCGGCGATCATCGATCGCATCAAGGATGAGCTGAAGTTGCCCGGTCGGTCAACTACACGCCGGTGAACTCCTCGAACCGGATACCCCTGATCCAGAGCGGGACTGTCGACATCGAATGCGGCGGCACCGCGAACGACAAGAAGAGGCAGGAACAGGTCTCGTTCTCGGTCGCAACGTTCGTCAGCCAGCCGCGCTGGCTCGTCAAGGCCGCCAGTGGCGTGAAGACCGCCGGCGACCTGAAAGGCAAGACGGTTGTCGCCACGCAAGGCTCCAACGCAGTAGGTTTCGCGCAGAGCGTCAACGCCAAGGAGCAGCTCGGCCTCAACATCGTCCAGGCCAAGGACCATGCGGAGTCCTTCCTGATGCTAAACACCGGCCGCGCCGTCGCCTTCATGGAGGACGATATCCTCCTCGCCGGGCTCAAGGCTGCGGCGCCGAATCCGGACGCGCTCCTGTTCCTTTCCGAGGGTTACGCGAAGATCTACTATGGGCTGATGTTCACCAAGGGCGACGCCGGCTTCAAGAGGCTCGTCGACGACGTTCTCTCCAAGCAGATGGCATCCGGCCAATTCGAGAAGACCTACGCGAAATGGTTCACCAGGCCAATCCCGCCCAAGGGTGAGAACCTCGCATTCCCGCTCACCGACGAGTTGATGGCGCGGATCGCACATCCCAGCGATGCCGTCGACTGATTGACGGAGCTGATCGTCCCGGAAAGTCATCCTCGTCCGCACCTGCAACCCGGAGGCTCGCGATGTTCGGAGTGCTTTTTGAACAGGCGGCAGACGGCCAGCGCTATATCGACTGGCTTCTGTCGGGTCTCGGTTGGACCCTGGCTCTGGCCTTCTTCGGCTGGTGGATCGCCTTTGGCATCGGCGTGTTCGTCGGCGTGGGCCGCACAGTCCAGAATCGCTTCGTCTCGATTCCGGCCCGGCTCTACGTCGAGATATTCCGGAACATCCCTGTCCTGGTGCAGATGTTCCTCTGGTACTTCGTTTTCCCGGAGGTGGTACCGGCCGCGCTCGGAAACCCCATCAAGCAGATGCCGCCGCCTTGGGCATCGTTCTTCCCGGCACTCCTTTGCCTGGGACTCTACACGGCGTCTCGAATAGCCGAGCAGGTCCGGGCCGGCATCGAAGCGCTTCCGAAGGGGCAGATCGAGGCCGCCAACGCTCTCGGCCTCAGCGGCTACCTCACCTATCGCTACGTCGTCGTGCCGCAGGCTCTGCGCCTGATCGTGCCGAGCCTCACCAGCGAGGTGATGGGAATATACAAGAACACCTCCGTCGCACTCACGATCGGCTTGATGGAGCTCACCGCACAGGCGCGCCAGATCAGCGAGGCAACGTTCCAGACATTCTCGGCCTTCGGCGCGGCGACGATCATCTATCTTTGCCTGGCGCTGGTTGCGTATCAGATCATGACGCTCATCGACAAGGCCGTCAGGATTCCGGGCAGCGCCCCGGTGAAGCTCACTGCTGAACAGGATCTCGCCGCTGACATGCAGCAGGGCAGCGCTCTGCCGGGCGCCATGGAGACCGTGAAATGAATACCCTCGATTTCTCGATCGTCGCGCAGTCGTGGCCTTATCTCTGGTCGGGCCTGCTCTTCTCGCTTTCGCTCACGGTGGCCGCATTCGCCATCGGCATGGTCCTCGGAACCTGTCTTGCGCTGGTACAGCACTTCGAGGTCCCGGTGTTCGCGCAGATCGTCCGCGGCTACGTCGCGATCATCCGGTCGATCCCGTTGATCCTCGTCCTCTTCTGGTTCTTCTTCCTGGTGCCGATCGTGCTTGGGCACCTGAGCGGCAACGGCCGCCCGATTCCGATCGGGGCGACCTACACGGCGTTCATCACCTTTGGCTTGTTTGAAGCCGCCTACTACTCAGAGATCATCCGCGTCGGACTGCGGGCCGTGAACAAGGGGCAATTCGAGGCCTGCCAGGCGCTCGCGCTGTCGACCTACGACACCTACCGCCATGTCGTCCTGCCGCAAGTCCTTCGCGTGGCGAGCCCGATCATCCTGAGCCAGACGATCATCCTGTTTCAGGACACGTCTCTCGTTTACGTGCTGTCGTTGACGGATCTTCTGGGCGCGGCTTCCAAGCTCGCACAGCTCAATGGACGTCTCGTCGAGATGTACCTCGTCGTCGCGGTGGCCTACCTCGTCATCAGCTCGGCGGCCTCCCAGTGCGTCGCCACCCTTCGCAAGCGATATGGCCTTGCCACGGCACGATGATCATCGGGATACCAAACGGCCTCGTATTCGGGAGACGAACATGCCTCAAGCGACTGTCAGCAATGCCACGCAGCCCAATGCAATCGTCCTCGTCGAGAATGTGATGAAGCGATTCGGCGCATTCAATGCGCTGAACGACGTCAATCTCAGGGTCGGCAAGGGCGAGAAGATCGTCCTGTGCGGTCCTTCGGGCTCCGGCAAGTCGACGCTCATCCGGTGCATCAACCACATCGAGAAACACGACGGCGGCAGGATCGTCGTCGACGGTGTCGAATTGAGCAACCGCATGGCCGACATCAACAGCGTGCGCTGCGAGGTCGGGATGGTCTTTCAGAGCTTCAACCTCTTTCCGCACCTCACGGTCGCCGAGAACTGCATGCTGGCTCCGATGAAGGTTCGTGGCATCTCGCAAGCGGAAGCGCGCGATCGCGCACTCGGCTTGCTGCGGAAGGTCCGCATTCAGGATCAGGCGGACAAGTATCCCGCACAATTGTCGGGTGGCCAGCAGCAACGCGTCGCCATCGCGCGGGCGCTGTGCATGCAGCCCAAGATCATGCTGTTCGACGAACCGACGTCCGCTCTCGACCCCGAGATGGTCAAGGAAGTGCTGGACACCATGGTCGAGCTGGCGCGAGATGGAATGACGATGGTCTGCGTGACGCACGAGATGGGATTCGCCCGCGAGGTCGCCGATCGGGTCGTCTTCATGGATCGCGGAAGCATCGTGGAGGAAGCGGATCCGGAGACGTTCTTCCGGGCTCCGCGCACGGAACGGGCGAAGGGTTTCCTGAACCAGATCATCCACTAGAATTCCGCTCGGCCGAGACCAAGCGCCGTCGGTGACGGGCACCTGCTGGACGCGTTCGTCCACGGTCCCCGCTTCGAGACATATTGCCATTAGACTCCCCGCCGCAAACGTGGAGAATACCCCTGCACGTTACGTGCGCAGTGCACACCAAGATGCGCCAGGGGAAACAAAATGCCAGCTGCCTTCCCGTCCTCCCTACCCACCATCCCGACCGCTCCTTTGACCGCCCGGATGCGCGATGCGCTGCGCGCGATCGTCGGCGAGAAGGGCCTGATCGAGGACGAGCACGGCAAGCAGCCGTTCGTGACGGATTGGCGTGGACTGCTGGTCGGCGGCGCGGGCGCCGTCGTCCGTCCTGGCAGCACCGAGGAAGTCTCGAAAGTTGTCCGGCTTTGCCACGAGCACGGCGTCGCGATCGTGCCGCAGGGTGGCAACACCGGTCTGATGGGCGGGGCCACGCCCTGGCCGGCGCACACCGGTATCGTGCTGTCGCTTGGCCGCATGAACCGCGTGCTGGACGTCGATGCCGTCGGTTACGCAATGACGGTCGAGGCCGGCTGCGTTCTCCAGACGCTTCAGGAGACCGCAAGCCGTCACGACAGGTTCCTGCCGCTCAGCCTTGGCGCCCAGGGCTCATGCATGATCGGCGGCAATCTCTCGACCAACGCCGGCGGCGTTCAGGTGCTCCGCTATGGCAATGCCCGCAATCTCGTCTTGGGGCTCGAAGTCGTGCTGGCCAACGGGGACGTCTGGGACGGCCTGCGCGCGCTCAAGAAGGACAACACGGGCTACGACCTCAAGCACCTTTTCATGGGCGCCGAGGGAACGCTGGGCATCATCACGAAGGCCGTCCTCAAGCTATGGCCGGCGCCGAAGGACGTCTGCACGGCGTGGCTGGCGATCCGCGATCCGCGCGCGGCGCTGGAGATCCTGTCCGAAGCCCATGCCGCATCAGGGGACAATGTCGGCTCCTGCGAGCTGATGAGCCGCAGCGCCATCGACATGGTGCTGCGCCATATCCCCGGCACCCAGGACCCTCTCAAGGCGGACACGCCATGGTACCTCCTGCTTGAATGGTCGTCCTCGCGGGCCCGACAGGACGGGACCGAGGGCATGACCGAGAAGCTGGAGCAGTTTCTCGCCGATCAGCTCGAGGCCGGCCGCGTGCTCGACGCGGCATTGGCGCAGACGGTCGGTCAATCGCGCAACATGTGGCGCATCCGGGAAAGCGTCGCCGAGGCCTCCCGTGCCGAGGGGCCGGGACTGAGCTACGACGTGTCGGTGGCCATCTCCAGGATTCCCGGGTTCATCGACCAGGGGCTCAAGGCCGTGTTCGACATTCTTCCGACCATTCGCCCCTATCCTTTGGGACACATCGGCGACGGCAATCTGCATTTCTCGTTCATGGGCCCCAAAGGCATGGATCAGCAGACGCTGACCCAATATTCGTCCGCTATCACGCGGGCCGTGAACGATCTCATCACTTCCATGGGCGGCTCGATCTCGGCGGAGCACGGCATCGGCATCGACAAGCTCGACGAGCTCAGTCACTACCGGTCGAAGACCGAGCTCGACATCATGCGAACGATCAAGCGCGCGCTCGACCCACAGAACATCATGAATCCAGGCAAGGTGCTGCGGCTGTGATCGACGCCGGATAGCCTCGTCTACAACGATGCCTGCCTTCGCGCGACCTCCACGCGGGCGCCGTAGTCGGACTGGCCAACGGAGAAGTGAAAAAGACTAAGAGCGTCTCCGGTCAGGACCGCGTCGCCGGACGTGAGATGATTGAGGCCAACCCAGCCATCGCGCATCCAGACCACCCCGGGCTTGACGTCGTCGGTGACGCAGGCCTTTGCCGCGAACTCGCCCCGCTGATTGTAAATCCTGATCGCATCCCCGTTGCTGAGCTGACGCGCCTCTGCATCCACCGGCGATATCCAGAGTTGCGGGGCAACATTGTGCTTTGCCAATGCCGGGAGAGCCTGGCCCTCGTCATAGAACGAATGAAAATGTGTCAGCGTCCTTCCGAAGCTCAGCGACAACGGATAGGGCGAAGCCTGGTCGCCGCCGTGCACCGGAAGTGGCGGAAGCCCGAGCCTTGCCGCCTGCGGCGAGCAGAATTCGATCTTCCCGGACGATGAATCGAATTTCCGATCCGCATAGGCGACCGCGGGCACGTTAAGAGGCAAAAAGCCACCGGCAGCGCGCAGCGACGCAACAGTCGCATGGCCGGTTGTCGTGTCATTCAAGATGACATCGATCACCTCTTCGATCGACGCCCACGGAAAGAAGTCAGCAAGCCCGAGGGAGTCTGCCAAAGAACTCAGGATTTCATAGATCGGGCGCGTCTCTCCCTCCCGCTCCAGTGCACGCTCCATCAGATAGAGGTGCGTGTTCGTCACCTAAAATCCCAATTCCTCGAGCCAGGCGGTTCCAGGCAACAACACATCGGCGAAACGCCGCGCCGTTTCATTCATGAACAGATCGACGCAAACGACCAGACCCGTCTTGCCGAGACCATGGGAGATTTCACCGGCGTCCGCGAAGGACGACAGCATGTTGGTCCCCAGCAGGAGCAGAACCTTGAGCTGCCCGTCGGACAAGGCCTTTGCGATGTCGGGCATTTGATTGGCAACATAATTGCCCGGCGCGCGTGCCACACCCGTATTCAGATTGCAGATGTGGACGGCCCCCCGCTTGTCAGGATTATAGCAGACTTCTGGCCAGATCGCTTGCTATCAGATGTCCGGCCTGTTTGCGCGGACAAAGCCCGCTGGCCAAGATGGTGTTCGCTACGCACGCTCCAAGCACATAGGCGACATTCGTGATGCCAGTGTAATCTACGGAAGCTCGCGCGTATCGACCGATCGGTCCACCTTCCATCTACTGCGTCCTGCAAGTTCGTGGGTTATCCGGCGAGCAATCTCGACCGGTACACCGAGTTCAGATCAGATGGGCATGGCGGCTACCGGCCGGTTGTACACGCCACCCGATATCATCAAGCGCCAGGCGATACGGGCGAACTTGTTGGCTAAGGCCACCGCGACCAACTTCGGCGGCTTTCGCTCCAGCAGCGAAGTGAGCCAGGGTGTCGGCTTATGACGGCCCTTTCGAATGTGCCTCAGCAGCGCAGTCGCGCCGACAATCAACGTCGATCGGAGCATTGAATCTCCGGCCTTTGTGATACCGCCATATCGTTGCCGGCCGCCAGTTGAGTGATCCTTGGGTGTCAGTCCGAGCCAAGCCGCGAAGTCGCGGCCTGATCTGAACGTCTCCGGCGGGGGCGCCTTCATGCTTAGCATGGACGACCCAATCGGACCGACGCCGGGAATCGTCGCGATCCGCCTGCTGACATCATCCTCACGATGCCACTTCATCAGCTTGGCTTCGATCTTTGCCAGGCGGGCTTCGACCGCGGCATACTCCTCCGCTTGAAGGCGGAAGAGATCCCGCGCCATTTCCGGTAAGTTGTCATCCTCGAGCACCCGCTTGATAAGAGCCGTGACGTTCTGCCGACCGGCGGGGCCAACGATGCCAAACTCAGCCGCATAACTCCTGAAGGCATTAGAAAGCTGGGACTTCACGCTGACCAGGCGTTCCCGCACGGTCATCAACATGCAGGCCGCTTGCCGTTCTTTTGACTTCACCGGTACAAACCGCATACTCGGCCGGGTGACCGCCTCGCACAGCGCCTCGGCATCGGCCGCGTCGTTCTTGCCGCGCTTTACGAAAGCCTTCACATATTGGGGCGGGATCAGCTTCACTTCATGACCAAACGACTGCAGCAGGCGCGCCCAGTGATGCGAACTGCCGCAGGACTCGATGGCGACGAGGACCGGCGGAAGGCGCTCGAAGTAGCGGATCATCTCGGCTCGCCGAAACTGCCGCCGGACAACTACCGCCTCGTTCTCGTCAACACCGTGAAGCTGGAAGACCGACTTGGAAGTATCCATACCGATACGAATGGGAAGATTCATCAGACTTTCCTCTCATCTAGCTATGACGCCGGAGCGCCATAGAACCGTGGGGATGAGAGGCCGTCCACACCAGCACATGGCCGCACTGTGGGCGCCATGACGTGGGCCGAGACCGCCGCCTGCAACCCCAAAATTGCCGGTCAACGCCGGCAGACAGCTGATCGCACGCGCCGCGTGCCAGCCGTTGGCACTCTTGTGCATGGAGCTGCCGCCGAGAAGGATCATGGCTGGTCGCGTGGACGCGTACGCTCTGGCGAACGACGCAATCTGGCCTTCCTCAAGACCGGTCTCGGCTGCTGCCCAGGCCGGCGTGAAGGGCAGAACGTGAGACGACAATTCCGCGAAGCCGACGGTATGCGCTTCGATAAACTCAGAGTCATGGAGCTTTTCAGTGACGATGACGTGCATGACGGCCAAAGCGAACGCAGCGTCCGATCCAGGGCGGATCAGGAAAACTTCATCCGATTGAGCCGCCGCTTCCGTTCTCCTTACATCGATCGTGATGACTTTTGCCCCGCGACGCCGAGCGGCGACGATATGACGGGCGGTATTGGGCTGACTCGAAATGTTCGCGCCCCAAAGCACGATCATGTTCGAGTTCTCAGCCATATCCTCCTTGGTATTGACCTTGAGCGCGCCCGTCAGACCCACTCCAAAACCGCCAAGCCCCCAACAGACCATTGCAGGATGCCAGTTCTGGCATCCATACATATGCGCGAAACGCTGCATCAACTGCACCGTCACGGCACTGCCCACGGTGAAGCCGCCATGCCCCGCCCATAGACCCACCGCCTCGGGTCCAGCCGACCGCATCCGCTTCGCCATGAAATCCAGCGCCTCGTCCCAGCTTACCCGGCGCCAGATGTCGGTGCGGCGATCGTCGCGAATCTGGGGGTAGAGCAGTCGCTTCGGATTGCCGAAGATCTCGCTGGTCGCGCGCCCGCGAACGCAAAGAAACCCGGCACTGTCCGGATTATCCTTGTCTCCGCTCAGCGTCTTGAGCCGACCGCTCTCGACCTCAACCTGCATTCCGCAAAACGTCGGGTGGCAGTTCATCGGACACATGGTGCGGACGATCTTCGCATCGACAGCCGACATGAGCGAGCCCTCCCGGTCTCATTCCCGAGATGATCCTATCAGAGACGGGATAGGTCGGCAGCTCCAATGAGTTCCCCGTTCGCGCCGCTACGGCCGTATCGTCATGTTCTCCGGCGGACGCCGGTGACACACGACCGAGTCCGCTACGGCGCCTCCATCGCACTAACCCACGGCTTCATTCGCCGTTGTTATTCGACACGCCAGCGCTATTGTGCGCGGGCGGCGCAGCCGCGGCATTCATCCAATAATTCAGATTATGGGAGAATCGCATGAAATTCATTACAACCTGGAGTGTACCTCAAGGCACCTTCAATGCGGCCGTCAGCCGCTTTCTGGAAACCGGCGGAGCGCCACCCGAAGGCGTCAAGATGCTGGGCCGGTGGCATGGCATGAACGGACAGGGATTTGCGATCTCTGAATCGAGCGATCCAAAGGCCATGTATCGCTGGCTCGCGCAGTGGGCTGACCTGCTCCCATTGACCGTCACACCCTGTCTGGAGGATGGCGACGCGGGCGAAGTGATGGCCTCGCTGCCCAAGCGATAATCGTCAATCCTCATGTCGCTGCCGCTGAAGACCGGCGGCAGTGACATCCCCGGCAGGTCTAAAATGTCGATCTGTCCGGCCGAAGGCGTGGCCGTTTCCGTGGCGGCTTACAACGAATGTGTTTGCGGGTATTTCGATAGGGCCGTCAGTGACGCCCGCGATTCCTTTAGCGCTCAGGTGGCGGGCGTGGAATCACCCATTGCTCGAGGCGATCGATTGATGCCTCCCGTTCATGCTGGCCCAGCCAAACCGTAAAGAGAACCAGCGCGGCGGCGAGAGCCCCGATGCCGAAATACAGGTTCCTCATGCGCGTTTGAATGCACCGCGCCGGAAATGGTTCCATCCATCACGACTTTCACCGCGCCGCTCCACGAGGAGCGAAGCGACGAAGCAATCCAGACGGCCTCCGCGGGTAAAGTCTGGATTGCTTCGCGGAGCCTGTCATCGGGGCCTCGCTTCGCGCGCACCCGGTTGCTCGCAATGACCGCAACCTACGGCCTGATCGTCATGTTCTCCGGCGGCCCCGCCTTCCGCAACGGCTCGGCCAGCCTTGCGAACTCGCACAGCAGCGACCTTGTCTTCCTGGGATCGATGATCTCCTCGACCCAGAATTTTTCGGCGGAGCGGAACGGCGAGCGCAGCTTGTTGAGACGTTCCTGGATCTCCTTGAGCTTGTCCGCCTTGTCCTCGGCCGCATCGATGTCGGCGCGGTAGGCGGCTTCGATGCCGCCTTCGAGCGGGAGCGAGCCCCAATAGGCTGACGGCCAGGCGTAGCGGATCGAGAAGCGGTCGGCGGGCTGATGCACCACGCCGGCGACACCGAAGGCGTTGCGGAGGATCACGGTGCACCAGGGCACGGTGGTCTGGTTGACCGCGGCCATGGCGCGGACGCCGTGGCGGATGGTGGCCGCCTTCTCGGCATCGAGGCCGATCATGAAGCCCGGGCAGTCCATGAGATAGACGATCGGCAGGTGGAAGGTTTCGGCGAAGTCGACCCAGCGCACCACCTTCTGGCACGCATCCGCTGTCCACGAGCCGCCATAGTGGAAACTGTCGCTCGCAAGCACCATCACCGCCCTGCCCTCGAGCCTGGCAAGACCGACGATGATTGGCTTGCCGAAATTCTTGGCGACCTCGAAGAACGAGCCCTTGTCGACGACCTGCTCGACGATCGGCCGCATCTTGTAGACCTGCTTGCGGTTGCGCGGCACCGCATTCATCAGCGCTTCTTCGGTGCGCTCCGGATTGTCGGTGCAGGGCAAGGTCGGCGGCAGCTCGTAGACCGATGACGGCAGATAAGAGAGGAAACGCCGCGCGCAGGCGAACGCCTCTTCTTCCGTATCGACGGCGTGATCGACCGCGCCGGCGCGAGTCTGGATGTCGGCACCGCCGAGCTCCTCCTTCGAGAGGTCCTGCCCGAGCGCCTTCACCACCGGCGGCCCCGCAACGAACATCGCGGACTTCCGGTCATGATGGAATAGTGGCTGGCGGCAAGGCGCGCCGCGCCTAAGCCCGCGACTGAGCCCAGACCGAGCGCGACGACCGGCACGCGCGACAGATTCTCCGTCGTGAAGCGATACCAGCGCGTGCCGCCGATGCCGCCCGGCAGATTGGCCGCGCCCTTGGTCTCGATGGTCTTGACCGAGCCGCCGCCGCCGGAGCCCTCGATGATGCGGACGATGGGCAGACGGAAATCATGCGCCATCTCCTCCGCCATCAACGGCTTTGCCGAGATCGACGCATCGGCCGAGCCGCCGCGCACGGTAAAATCGTCGCCGACGACCACCACGGTGCGGCCGTCGACACGCGCGCGGCCGAACACGCAGTTCGCCGGCGTCAATTTCTGCAGCTCGCCGCTGGAATCGTACTCACCGATTCCGGAGACGGCACCGATTTCGTGAAAGCTGCCCTTGTCGATCAGTCTGTCGATACGCTCCCGAACAGTCAGTCGGCCCTGGTCATGCTGACGCTTGACCTTGTCAACGCCGCCCATCTCCCGCGCGAAGGCTTCGCGCCGGGCGAGCTCGTCGAGTTCCGGCTTCCAGTTCATTCACTCCCTCCGAATTGATCGGCTTGTTATTGTTGTGCACGGCCATTGCGACCGGTTTACGCGAGATACGGTTGTTGAAGACGTCGCCTTCCGCGCCCTCCATCAGGCTTCCGAGCGAGCGGCCGAGCGCGACCATCAACGGCGCGACTTCAGCATGCAGACGCTGCTCGTCATACATCGACGACAGCAGCCCGATCGTGATGACGACGAAGGTCTGGTATTGCGGCGACCAGATCGGCACCGCGAGGCCGTTGATGTGCGGGCTCCACAGGCCGCAGGCCGTGACATAACCGCGCTCGAGCAACGACTGCCTGTTGGCCTCGATGCGGGGCCGCAGGATCTTTGCAGCTTCGGGCGCTTCCCGTTCCATGTCTGTAATGAAGGCATCGCCGACTTCAGGCGCCAGCGCCGCGGTGTAGGCCGCGCCCGCGGCCGTCGAGGCCATCGAGATGCGGCTGCCGGTGCCCTCATGCAGGCCGAGCGCAGTCGCCGAGCGCGCGAACTGGAGATAGACCAGATGGAATCGATCGGGAACGACGAAGCCGACAGTGCCTGGCAATTGCTCGGCGACTTCCTGCAGCCGCTGCCGGATCATGCTGCGCAGCTGCGCGCCCTTCATCATCGAGGCGCTCATCGCCACGGCGCTCGGACCGATGCGATACTTCTGGTCGCGCGGCAGGTACACGAGTTGCCCCATCCGCGTCAGCGTGTGCGTGAGCCGCGACACCGTCGAGCGCGGCAGGCCGCAGCGATTTGAAATCTCGAGATTGCCGAGCCGGGCCTCATGGCCCTCGAAGCATCGCAACACGTCGAACGCGCGCGACACCACCTGGATGACATCACCCTCGCCGGCATCGCCAGCGAGCGCACCTTGCCTGCTTAACCGCTCCGATCGTCGTCCCATGTTCCCTACCGTTCGTTCCGCTCTGCGGAATTAAATTCCACTTGCAGACGACGCTACCTCAGGCATTTTGCGACGACAACAAAAAGGCGATGGCATGCCAGAAATTAAGATCGTCACGGAGGTCGCGGGTCGCATCTGCGCAACTCCCGTGCAAGTTGGAGGAACCGTCGCTGATGGCGATGACGTTGTAGTCGTCGAGGCCATGAAGATGGAGATACCTGTGCCCTCGCCCGCGAGCGGCACGATCACATCGCTGCTCGTCAAGCTCGACGATGTCGTCGCCGAAGGACAGGCGATCGCGATCGTCGCGAACTGACTGCATTATCCGTGGCTTCCGCGACAATCTGTCTGCCTCATCGCCGCGTTCGCGGTACGGCGTTGCCATCGCCTGATCGCGATGACATGATCTGTTTCAAACAAAAATCTGTTTCAAACAAAGAATGAAACTCTTCGCGGCAAACGCGAGGATCATTGGAGGGAAACATGCTTCGTGGGCTGACCATGCTCGCGCCTGCCTTGGTTGCGGGCATTTCTTTTGCGTCTACACGCTATGCAATCGCCGAAGACATCAAGCTGCCGGCGACATTGACGTTCACCGCCTATGACACCGGCACCGCCGGCTTCAACATCGCGGTCGGCGTCGGCAAAATGATGAAGGACAAATACGGCACCGATGTGCGCGTGCTGCCCGCAGGCAACGACGTCGCGCGGCTTGCACCATTGCGCGCCAAGCGCGCGGCGTCGTCCGCGATGGGATCGGGCACCTATTTCGCGCAGGAAGGCGTGTTCGAGTTCGGCTCGAAGGAATGGGGCCCGCAGCCGCTCCAGATCATGCTCTCGAGCGTCGATTGCAATTGCGGTTCGCTTGGGGTCGCAGCCGATAGCGGCGTGAAAGATCTGAAAGACCTGAAAGGCAAGCGCGTCGGCTTCGTGGTCGGCTCGCCCGCGTTGAACCAGAACTCGCTCGCGGTGCTCGCCTTCGCAGGCCTGACGCAAAAGGACGTCAAGGTCGTCGAGTTCGCGAGCTACGGCGCGATGTGGAAAGGCCTGATCAACAACGACACCGACGCCGCCTTCGGCACCACCATCACCGGCCCCGCCAAGGAAGCCGAGACCTCGCCGCGCGGCCTGGTCTGGCCGCCGCTGCCCGCCAAGGACAAGGAAGGCTGGGCGCGGATGCAGAAGGTCGGCTCGTTCTTCTTCCCGCAGACCGCGACCTGCGGTGCCGGCATCACGCCGGAGAAGCCAATCGAACTCGGCAACTACCCCTACCCGATCTTCGTCACCTACGCCTCGCAACCGGCAGACCAGGTCTATGCGATGACCAAGGCGATGATCGTCAGCTACGACGCCTACAAGGATTCCGCACCCGGCGCCGGCGGGCTCGCCGCCGACCGGCAGACTAAGAACTGGGTGGTGCCCGTGCATCCCGGCGCGGTGAAGGCCTTGAAAGAAGCCCGGCAATGGTCTGACGCGCAGGACACCCACAACAACAAGCTGTTCAAGCGACAGGACGTGCTCGGTGCGGCGTGGGCGGATTACGGCAAGTCCAATCCGCCATCGGACGAAAAGGCCTTCCTCGAGGGCTGGATGAAGGCGCGCGCCACGGCGCTGGCCAAGGCCGACATGCCGAACGGGTTTGACTGACCGTCAAGCTGCCTGCCGCAGAACTGTTTGAGGAGAGCGCCGATGTCAGAGACTGCGGCAGCGCCGGCGACGAAGGTTGAGTTCGCAGATCCGCATCTCGGCGCCGCCGCCGATCTGCAGGAAGCCGAGGTCACGCGCGTCCGCACATTGAAGGGCGCGTGGCGCTGGGTGCTGATGACGGCCACCGCGGCCACCATTCTGTTGTGTGTGAACCAGCAATTCTCGCTGCGCTTCTTCATCGACTACACCCAGCTCAACACCGAATATTTCTACCTGCTGATCGCGCTGATGCTGCCGTTCACCTTCCTGATCTTTCCGGGGTCGGAGAAGGCGCCGCTCGACCGCATTCCCTGGTATGACCTGCTGCTGTTCGCCGCGACCTTCGGTTCGGCGATCTGGCTGATGCTTAACATCCGCAAGGCCGCGCAATTCGGCTGGGAGTTCGATGGCGCGCCTGGCAGCATCATCGCCGCCGGACTCGTGATGTGGTTCGTGCTGATGGAGGCGCTGCGCCGCACCGGCGGTTGGAGCTTGTTGCTCAGCGTGCTGCCCTTCACGCTCTATCCGCTGTTTGCGGATTCCTCCTGGCTCGGTCCGTTCCGCGGCACGCAATCGACGCTGGCGCAGACCACGTCCTATCACATGCTCTCCGGCGAGAGCCTGCTCGGCATTCCCATTCAGGCCTTCGCCGACACCGTGATCGGCTTCCTCGTCTTCGGCACCGCGCTGATGATGACGGGCGCGGGCAAATTCTTCATCAACATCGCCTTCGCGATGTGCGGCACCTTCCGCGGCGGCGCGGCAAAAGTCTGCGTGTTCGCCTCCGGTCTGCTCGGCACCGTCGGCGGCAGCATCGTCTCCAATGTTCTGACGGCCGGAACGATGACGATCCCCGCGATGAAGAAGACCGGCTTCACGCCGTCCTATTCCGGCGCGATCGAGGCCTGCGCCTCGACCGGCGCCGTGCTGGCGCCGCCGGTGCTGGGCGCCACCGCCTTCGTCATGGCGCAGTTCATGAACACCGGCTATGCCGACGTCGCGCTCGCCGCCACCATCCCCTCGATCCTCTATTATGTCGGCCTGTTCGCGCAGGTCGACGCCTATGCCGCCCGCCACAAGCTGAAGGGCCTGCCGCGCGCCGAGCTGCCGCGCTTCTGGGACGCTTTCAAAGAGGGCTGGTACTATCTCTTCGTGATCGTCGTGCTCGTGGTAATGCTGCTCTACTTCAAGCGCGAGAGCCACGCGCCGTTCTATGCCTCCGTGCTGCTCGTGATCCTGCATCAATGGTCCGGGCCGGCGCGCTGGAGGCTCGGGAATACGCTGGTGCTCGCCGGTTCGATCGCGGCAACGGCTGCGATGTTCTGGTTCGGCGTGCTCAACGCCGCGCTGTGATGGGGTGGACGCCCCTCGACGGCATCGATGTGCCAAAGTGAAGGGTGTTGAACCGTCAGAAAGAGGAAGCGTCCGTGAACGAAGTTAGCACGATTGGACTAGACTTGGCGAAACATGTTTTTCAGGCACATGGCGCAGACGCTGGCGGCGTTGTTGTTTTCCGCAAACAGCTGCGTCGTGATAATGTGCTGGCTTTCTTTGCTCAGCAGCCTGCGTGCCTGGTAGCGATGGAAGCCTGCGCCAGCGCCCATCACTGGGCTCGTGAGATTGGCAAGCTGGGTCACGCAGTGCGTCTGATTCCACCGTCCTATGTAAAGCCCTTTGTGAAACGCCAGAAAAACGATATGGCCGATGCAGAAGCGATTTGCGAAGCAGCCCAACGCCCCACCATGCGCTTTGCCGCCGTGAAGAGTGAGGACCAGCAGGCGAGCGCGGTCGTGTTTCGCGCTCGCGATCTTTTGGTCCGGCAACGTACTCAGATCATAAACGCGTTGCGAGGTCACCTCGCCGAATACGGCCTGGTCGTTGCAAAGGGGGCGTCCAATGTCGCCGCGCTGGTTGAGCACGCGCAAGCTTCCGGGAGCAGCGTGCCAACGGCGGCGCAACCGGCGCTCGATATCCTAGTCAAGATGCTGGCGGTGCTGGAAGAGCAAATCAAGCAACTCGATATTGAGATCGCGCGACGAGCCCGAGAAGAGGAAGTTGCTCGACGGCTTATGACAGTTCCTGGCATCGGCCCAATCACTGCGACAGCTCTGATGGCGCTAGCGCCTGAGCCCGAAAACTTCAAACGTGGCCGGGATTTCGCCGCGTGGTTGGGGTTGACGCCGCTGCAACGTTCCACTGGTGGAAGACAGAAGCTCGGCCAAATATCGAAAATGGGTGAGCGAACGCTGCGGCGTCTCCTCATCATCGGGGCGAGTGCGGTGGTGAAGCTGGCTCGCCGACGCGGTCAATCGCAAGGGGCATGGCTGGAGCGCATGCTCGCTCGTAAGCCGCCCATGCTTGTCGCCGTCGCTCTCGCCAACAAGATGGCTCGCACCGTGTGGGCTTTGATGGTCAACGGTGGGGTCTACAAAGCTCCGGTCGCAGCGGCTTAATCGCTTAGTCCGCCCGACCAGAGGTCGTCGAGGAGGTAGGAAGGTCAAACGGAAGGTACGGCGCAACAGTCGATGAGACGGGGTCGGGAAAACCAGTACATGCCCAAGTGCTTCCAAGTACGCCGCTGTGATTTGGACCTGATCCGCGAACTCCCATACGGGCCCGCGACATATGACGGTCGCAATCAAGGCCGGACAGATGTCAGCACCCGACTACGCGCAACACCTAATCGAAAGATTCTTCTTGCATCCACCGGGGCGTCCACAGATGGGGCATGTGCCTGCTGGCCGCGCTGAACGAATTCTTCCCCGGCAAGAACTGGGGCGGCGCGCGCTGGCTGCATTTCCTCGAACTCAACGGCAAGACCTTCGTCGAGCTGATCGCGATCCTCGCCGGTTGTGGCCTGCTGATCGGCGCCTTCTCGCTCACCGGCATGATCTCGAGCCTCGCCAACGATCTGCTCAGCATCGCTGGAGGCGATGCCTTCCTGCTGCTGATCATGTGCGCCATCACCAGCCTGATCCTCGGGCTCGGGCTGACCACGACCTCCTGCTACATCTTCCTGGCCATTCTGGTGGCGCCGGCGCTGGAGAAGCTCGGGCTGAACAAGATGGCGGTGCACATGTTCATCTTCTACTGGGGCATGCTGTCCTCGATCACACCCCCGGTGGCGATCGCCTCCTTCGCCGCAGCCGGCATCGCCGGTGCGCCCGCGATGAAGACGGGCTGGGAGAGCATGTGGGTCGGCAGCATCATCTATTTCATCCCGTTCTTCTTCGTGCTCAATCCGGCGCTGCTGCTTCAGGGCAGCAACCCGTATCTGGAGGCATTCGGGCTGACCGGACTTGCCTGCTTCGGCATCGTCTTCATCTGCGGCGGCATCCAGGGCTACCAGGCTTTTGTCGGCGACCTTCGCGGCGCCGGCCTGATGGAGTGGCCTTTGCGGGTGCTGCTGGTGATCGGCGGCTTCGTCGTGGCCACCCCCGGCGGCGGGATCATGCCGCTGTCGCAGATGCAGGTCACGCTGCTGGGCCTCACGATCCTCGTGCCCACGGTCTTGATCGCCCTGCTGCTGGTCCGGCGGCAGGCCGTGGTGCCGGACGGGTTGCGCGTGCCCTGATTGCGTTGCACAACAGGGGCGATGACATCACTCTCGCCTCTCGCTTCCGCCTGGACCCGCTCGAAGCCGCCCTTGCTGCGGTTTCTGGGCAATTGTCTCAACGAATTCTCGGCCGAGACCTCCGGCGCCGTCGCCGACTACATCCCCGAGCTGAGCAAGGCCGACCCTGCCCATTTTGGCATCAGCCTCGCGACGCTGGACGGCCATGTCTACGAGGTCGGCGACAGCCGGGTGCCCTTCACCATCCAGTCGATGTCAAAGCCGTTCGTGTTCGCGCTGGCGCTGGACCTCCTGGGCGCCGGCCGCGTCGAGAGCGCGATCGGCGTCGAGCCCTCGGGCGATCCCTTCAACTCGATCCGGCTCAATTCCGAGAACCATCCGTTCAACCCGATGGTCAATGCCGGCGCGATCGCCTGCACCGGGCTGATCTATGACAGCAAGGGCACGGACGCCTTCGAGCAGATCCGGCTTGCGCTCAGCCGCTTTGCGGGGCGCGATCTCGCCGTGGACGAGGCCGTTTACAGCTCGGAGAGCCAGACCGGCGACCGCAACCGCGCCATCGGCTACCTCCTCAAGACCAATGCGGTGATCTCGGACAATGTTGCGGGCGTGCTCGACGTCTATTTCCGGCAATGCGCGGTGCTGGTCACGGCGCGCGACATCGCGGTGATGGCGGCAACGCTCGCCAACCGCGGCGTCAATCCCGTGACGGGCGAGCAGGTGCTGACGCCCTACGCGATCTCGCGCACGCTGTCGGTGATGACGTCGTCGGGGATGTACGACTACGCCGGCGAGTGGATCTACCGGATCGGCATCCCCGCCAAGAGCGGCGTCGGCGGCGGCATCCTCGCGGCCCTTCCCGCCCGGCTCGGGCTCGGCAGCTATTCGCCGAGGCTCGACAAGCATGGCAACAGCGTGCGCGGCATCAAGGTCTGCGAGGCGCTGTCTTCGCATTACGACCTGCACATGCTCAACCGCAGCGACGACGCGCGCAACGCCGTCATCGCCGACTACGACATCGGCAAGAGCCCGTCGCGGCGCGTGCGCCGGCCGCAGGAGCGCGAGATTCTGGCCGGGCACGAGCAGGAGGTGCGGGTTATCGAGCTGGTCGGCACGCTGTCGCTGTCGGCGGTGGACTATGTCTCGCGCCGGCTGGCCGGACAGCCCCGGCCGCAAATCGTGATCTTCGATCTCCACCGCGTCACCTCCACCACGCGCGCCGGGGCGCGGCTCGTGGCCGAGGCGTTCGAGGAGCTGGCAGCGCTGAACGTGACCGTCGTACTGTCGGGGGTCAGGCGTGCGTCGAAGGAATGGGACAGCCTGCGGGAATGGACGGCGGAGCTGAAGAACGTCCGCGACTTCTATTTGCTCGACACCGCGATCGAATGGGCGGAAGACCAGATCGTCTACCGCTATGGCGGCTCGATCGATTTCCACGAGACCACCGAGCTTGCCGAACAGCCGCTGCTATCAGGCATGAGCGAGGAAGAGCTGACCGACCTCGCCTCGATCTGCACGATCCGGACCTTTCCATCCGGGGCAAAGATCATCACGACAGGCAACCCCGCCGATTTCCTGTTCTTCCTGCGCAGCGGCGCCGTGCATGTCACCCTGCCCGACGGCGTGCGGCTGGCGACGCTGACCGCCGGCATGGCCTTCGGCGAGATGGCGCTGCTGGAGCCGACGCGTTCGGCTGACGTGTTCGCGGACATGGCGGCGACCGCATTCGAGGTGCCGCTGAAGGATTTCGAGCGCTTCCGCAAGCAGCACCCACGCGCTTCCGAGCGCATCATGCGCAATTTGGCGCAGCTCCTCGCCGACCGCCTGATCGTCGCCAATGCCAAGGTCGACATTCTGACGTCGACGTGAGCGCGCTGATCGGGTCAGCGGCTCGCGGCTTCGCTCAGCCGTCGCTTGATCTTGGCAGCGCTCGCCTTGAGCAATTCGGATGGCTGCTGGCCGGTCGCGGCGCACAGGCAAGCCCAGTAGTAGATGACGTCGCCGAGCTCATCGACGAGGCCCGCCTTGTCGAGCCAGTCATCGCGCAGCAGCTTCTTGATGTGGTCGGCCACCTCGCCGGATTCGCCGGCGAGGCCGAGCCCGAGATAGGACAGCCGCTCGTTGGACGGATGCTCATCGACTTTCGCAATGCTCGCGGCCCAGACCGCGTATTCATCGATCGTCATCGGCAGACCTCGCCACAGTTTTTGGATCAGCCCACCACTTCCGTGACGGGCTGGAGATCGATTTCAAAAGTCTCCAGAAATTTCGAGGTCATGATGTAGAAGCCGACCGAAAGCTGGAGCTCGACCAGCGCGGCCGGTGTCAGCTTCGACGCGATCGCCTTGAACGTCGCATCCGTCGGCTTCTTCAGCTTCACGATCTCGTCGGTGAAGGCGAGTGCGGCGCGCTGCACCTCGTTGAAGCAGGTCGCGGCCTGCCAATTCTCCAGCGCTTCGTTCTGCTCGTCGGTGACGCCGACATTCTTGCCGATGCGCTTGTGCGCGACGATCTCATACGGCGCCTCGCACAAAATGCCAGTGCGGGTGATTGCGAGCTCGCGCACGATGGGATCGAGCTCGCCCTTGTGGCGGATGGCTCCGCCGAGCCGGCAATACTGCTCAAAATAGCTCGGCGAGTGCGCCATCATGCGGAAGATGTTGGCGTTACGGTTCTTATCGAGAATTTCGCGGGTGCGGTCGGACGCCTTGAACGGGTCGCTGTAGTTGATACGGGCCATCAGTCACCTTGGGTCTTGGTCTTGTTGTCGTTTTTTCGAGCAGAGGTCCCAAGAGTATTCTCGCACCGGCCCAAGAGCAACATCGTCGCGTGAGGTCATCCCCCTTGTGCGGGGGCCTTCGGCACCGGGAATGGCGTCGAATCGGCGAAGCGCCTGACGATGTTGGTCACCAGCAGGGCTGCCACGTTGTTGTAGCCGTCGACCGGCAACGCGCCGATGAAATTCATCGAGCCGACGGAGAACACCGCACCGCCATTCGGCGTCTCGAAAAAGGTCAGGTCGGAGCGGATGATGTCCTCGCGCGATGCCGGCCAGGTATGGTCGTAGCGCTCTTCGTTGACGGGCTGATAGGTCGGATCAGTGAGAACTGCGCGGCCGACGATGATCGCATGATGCGGGGTCCAAGGCGCGTGTCCGCCCGATCCAGCTCGTGACCCGCTGCGCCGCCGCCCATGAAGCCGCGCTCGCCAAGCTTGGCACCGGGCTTCGCCAGATCCTCGATCCCCTCGCGCATGAAGGCGACGCGGGAATCGAGAATGCCGTCGAGGAAGGTGTAGGGGAAACCCATATACTCCCCTTGCGTGCTGAAGCCGACGCCGACCAGCGCCTGCGGCGGGCGGCCGAGCCGCCGCCAGAGGCCGCCATAGGACCCGTCGAACGCGTGATAGCTCTCGCCGGGCAGCGTTTCCCAGAGCCGGATGCCGCCCTCGGCGCGGCGCAGCTCGAAAGCCCAGGTGCCTGTCGCATGGGGCACCACTTTCCAGTAGAAGCCGTTGCCGCCGAGATACATGAAGAGGCCGCCATTGCCGAGATAGGCGCCGAGCGCGTCGAGCGTCTCATGGGTGTGATATTCCGGATGCTGCCCGGTCAGAACCACAGAATATTTCGACAGCAGATCGACGCCTTCGGCATGGACGTCGTGATCGGTGATGACTTCGAAGTCGATACCCTTGCGGGTCAGCAGATCGGTGATGGCGCTGTCGGCGGAGATCCAGTAGAGGCCGGAACCGTAGTCGCTGGGATCGACCAGATGGATCTGGTTCACACGCTTGTCGATCAGCGGCCGGCGCATCGTCGACATCACCACGCCGCTGCCGTCAGAGTGGAAGTTGTAGGGCGAGACGCCGTACTCGGGATGACCGTCCGGCGCCTGTGCCAGCGCGCCCCAGGCCAGCGAGCGCTCCGTGATCAGGGCTTGCCTGCCCTTCTTCTGATACTGGCTGTAGACCGTGTAACTGAAGGTCGGCGCGAGAAAAGCCACCTTGGCCTGCGATCCCGGTATCCGGGCGCGGACATAGAAGACGATGTTGTCGCGCGTGCCATCCTTTTCGAGATGCAGTGCGTAGACGCCGCTCTTCCAATCCTCCGGCACGGTGAAGGTCAGCGACGGCTGCCAGCCGGAATCGCCGATATCGTCGTCGTGAAAATGGATCGCACCCCAGAGCTTGGGTTCTTCTGTCCAGCGATGCGTCACACCGCCGGTCCAGCGCGACCCCGTCATCGCGCGCGTCGGCAAATTGATGCAGGTGCCGTGCGCCTTGGCCGCGCCGATATCGGTCGCGGAGTCGGTCGGAATGCCGATGGAAAAATCCCATTCGGCGACGGACGGAGCCGCCGTGCCAGAAGCCTGCACGGCGATGGTGCCGTCAAGGCCGGTGCTGCCATCGGTGATGCGCGGCCGCTCGATCTTGCCGTTGAAATGGTGGACTACGCCCCGGCCTGCGCGCTCCGCTGCAATCGCCGCCGCCCCCGTGCCGGCCAACGCGGCCTTTGGCGCGCTCAGCGATTTCGTCGCGCGCTCGTCGCGATCGAGCCTGATCTTGCGCGGTGCCTGTGCGATCGCCAACAATCCGGTTGCCGGGTCGAACACGCACGCGATGTCGTGCCACGCCCGCTCGGTGAGCCCGACGCCGGTCTCGACCTCGATGGTGCCCTCGCCGGTCACGAGCCGGGCGAAAGCGCCGGTTGCGCCGACGCCGAGCGTCAGCGAGCCGCCGATACCCGCCCAGTTCAGCACGGCCTGCTGGCCCGCGGCGAGCAAGGTCGGCCAGACAGTGGCGGCAAAGGCGATCGGGCCCGCCGGCAGCGTCAGTGCTGACACATCGACCCATGAGCCCTTGGCGATGGTCTGCTCGATGCCATCGTGCTGGCCTTCCAGGTCCCACTTGACCGGAATCTCGCGATAGCCTGGTCCCCTGGGATTCGGGTCGCCACAGATGATGCGGGCGATCCGCGCCGAATAGCGGCCGCCGCCCTTGACCGCAATCATGAAGTTGATGTCGTCGCCGGAGCGCACGCTCCAGCGGTCCGCATAACCGGTGATCGGAAGCATCGAAAATCCCTCTTCAGGCGCCGCGCACGTTCCAGAACAACGGCAGGCCCTTGAGCATGCCCGTCAGGCTCTTCTTGTAAGCCGTCGGCTGATAGAAGACACCAAGCGGAACATAGGGAACATCGATGAAGCACTGCTTCTGCATCTCGACGCCAATCTTCGTCTGCGTGGCGGCATCGGGCGCGGCGAACCAGGCATCCCGGAGCTGCTCCAGCTTCTCGCTCTTTGCCCAGCCGAAGGTCGCCTTGTCACCGCTGCCGCGGATGAAGTTATGCGCCGAGGGGTTCAGCTGCGTGACGCCCGCAGAGTAAGTGCAGAAGGCGCTATATCCGCCCTTGTCCGGTGTCTCGCGGTTGCCCATGCGCCGCAGCATCGAGCCCCAGTCCATCGCCGCGTAGTCGACATTGAAGCCGAGCTTGCGGAACAGATCGGCCGCGACTTCGCTCATCTGCCCGATGACAGGGAAATCGCCCGGCGCCATCAGCAGCACTTTCTCGCCTTTGTAGCCGGCGTCCTTGATGGCTTTGGCCGCGGCGGCGATATCCCGGGGGCCGTTCAGCGCGTCCATGCCGGCATCGTTCGCCATGATGCCGCCGGGCGCGAAGAAACCGACCTTGTCGCGCCAGAGACTGGTGTCGTCGCCCGCAACCGCGGACATGAATTCCTTCTGGCTGATGGCGGAGAGCACCGCGCGGCGGATGGCCGGGTTGTCGAACGGCGGCTGCGTATGGTTGAAGCGCAGCACGCCGACATTACCGATGGGGTCGAGCAGTTCGACGGTCAGCGTCTTGTTGCCCTTCAGCTTCGGCAACAGGTCGACGATGGGCTGATCCCACCAGTCGATCTCGCCCTGCTGAAGCGCAGCCGCGGCCGTCGCGGGGTCCGGGATGACCTGCCACTCGACCCGGTCGAAACGCGCGATCTTCGGACCGGCGAGCAGGCTCGGCGTCCCCTCGGGGCGCGGCACGTAGGCATCGAAACGCGTATACACCAGGCGCGCGCCGGGCACATGCTGATCGGCCTGGAATTTGAACGGACCGGAACCGATCAGCTCCTTGACCGGCGTGACGCTATCGGTCTGCGCAAGACGTTCCGGCATGATGAAGGCGATGATGGCACCGACCTTGCCGAGCGCTTCCGGCAACAGCGGAAACGGTGACTTCAGACGCCAGCGCACGGTCTTGTCATCAGGCGCCGAGAGTTCGTCCACCAAATTGAAGAGCGAATTGCCGAAGGCATCGCGCGCGGCCCAACGTTTCAGGCTCGCCACCACATCGCGCCCGCGTACGGGCTCTCCGTCGTGGAATTTCAAGCCGTCGCGCAACGTCATCGTCCAGAGCTTGCCGTCGTTCTCGACGGTATGGCCGGCGACCATCTGCGGCTGAACCTGGAATTTCTCATCCACGCCGTAGAGCGTGTCCCAGATCAGGAAGCCGTGGTTGCGGTTGACGAGGCCGGTCGTGATCATCGGATCGAGGATGGCCGCATCGGCCTGCGGCACGAAGCGCAGCACGCGCGAACCTTGCGCGCGGGCCAGCCGCGGCATCGCAAGACTCGAGCCCAGGGCGACGCCGAGACCGGCGCCCAGTGTGGATCGGAGCAGGTCTCGACGGCGCATGCTATGGTCTCCTCAAGGGGTTACGCAGATGGACGTGTCTCGGCAAGCTTGGCCTCGGCGCTGAGCAAGGTCCGCGCGAACAGGTCGAGCGCCTCGTCAACTCCGGCTTCGTCGATGATCAGCGGCGGGCAGAACCCGATCGTGTCGCCCATCGCGCGGATGATCAGGCCATTCTCGATTGCGAGCGCATCGAACATCGCGCCGACCTTCAGCGCGGGATCGAAGGCCTGCCGCGTCGCGGGGTCCGCGACCAGCTCGACCCCGATCATCAGTCCCTCGCCCCTCACCTGGCCGACGATGCGCGAATCCCGCGCGATCTGCTCCAGCCCGGTGCGGAGCCTCGAGCCCATGCGGCGGACGTGCGGCACCACATCCATCTCGTGATAGATCTTCAGCGTTTCGAGCGCGATCGCCGCGCCGACCGGGTGCCCGGAATTGGTGAAACCGTGCCCGAACAGCTCGCCGCCCTTGTTCATCTCGCTGAGCGCGTCTCGGATCGGACGGCCCAGCAACACGGCCGACATCGGGAAATAGGACGAGGTGATGCCCTTGGCGAGCGCCACCATGTCCGGCTTCATGCCGACCGTCTGGCAGCCGAACCAGTTGCCGGTGCGGCCGAAGCCGCAGACCACCTCGTCACCAAGCACCAGGATGTCGTGACGGCGCAGCACCGCCTCGATCCTCGCGAAATATCCCTTCGGCGGCACGACGATGCCGCCGCCGGCGTTGATCGGCTCAGCGATGAAGGCTGCGATCGTATCGGGCCCCTCGGCCATGATCAGTGCTTCGAGATCGGCTGCGAGCCTGTCGACAAACGCCGCCTCGCTTTCGCCTGGTCTGGTGCCGCGATAGGCGTCCGGGCAATGCGTATGCAGGAAGCCATCGAGCGGAAGACCGAATTCGCGGTGCATGCGGGGCAGACCGCACATCGAAGCAGCAACGATCGTCGAGCCGTGGAACCCGCGATCGCGGGCGATGATCTTGCGCTTTCCGGGCTTGCCGTGAACCGCGTGATACACCCAGGCGAGCTTCACCATCGTCTCGGTGGCTTCCGAGCCTGACGTTGCAAAATATGCTTGAGCATCCGGGATCGGCGAGATCTCGACCAGCTTCTCGGCGAGGTCGATCGTGTTGTCCGGCGTCTTGTGATTGAAGCTGTGATAGAAGCCGAATTTGTCGTAGGCCGCCGCTGCTGCCGCTTTCAGGCGCGTCTCGGAAAAGCCGAGCGAGGTACACCAGAGCCCGGCCATCGCTTCCAGATAACGCTTGCCGTTCGCGTCAAAGACATGGACGCCCTCGCCGCGCGCCATGATCAGCGGTCCGATTTCTGCATGTCGCTGAGGGTTGGTCTGCGAGTGCAGATGGAACGCGATGTCACGCGCCTCGGCTGAATTCGGCTTGCTGTCGAACACGCGCGCAGCCTCCATCGTCCCACCGACAGAGTATTCCCAACCCCGGTCGCGCGAAACTGGTCAGTTCAAATTGGTCTGACCAGCTTGGCTTTCGAGCGGCAGCTTGTCAAACTCAAAAAAAGGACTGATGAGCACGAAGATGTTGCACGATCCCCCGTCCAAGCCTGAACGCAGCTTCGAGATCGTCGCCCGGCGCATTGCTGCGATGATCCAGGCGAGTTACCGGATCGGCCAGCGCCTGCCGGCAGAGCGCGATCTCGCGAAGACGTTTGGCGTGTCGAGGCCGACGGTGCGCGAGGCCATCCTGTCGCTGGCGATGGCCGGCATGCTGAAGGTGCGCAGTAACAGCGGCGTCTATGTGATCAGTCGTCAGGAGGCACCTGACGTGCACGTGCTCGAAGGTTTTGGGCCATTCGAGAACCTGGAGGCGCGCCAGCTGATCGAACCGCAGATCGCGGCGATCGCGGCGCAGCGCGGCTCCGAGGCCGCCTTCGCGCAGCTCGCCGAAGCGCTCGCGATGATGCGCTGGGAACATGCGCAGGGACGCGAGGCCGACACGTCCGACCACCGCTTCCACATGGTGTTGGCCGAGGCGACCGGGAACGGCGCGCTGGTGTCGATCAGCGACTCGCTGTGGCGCGCACAGACCGAGTCCGGCATCTGGCAGGAGATTCACAACCACATGCAGATGGAGGACTACCGGCCCATGTGGCGCAGGGATCACGAGGCCATCTTCGAAGCCGTTCAAGCGAGGAACCCGCGCAAGGCGAGCCACGCCATGACGCGTCACCTCACCAACATCAGGGATGCGCTGATGGAGGCTTCGAAGGCCAAATCGATGGCCACAAAGAAACCCGCGAATTCTCGCGGGAAAATCCGATGATTTGTCGCGATTGAAGAAAGTTGCCGCAAACCCTGTGCTGCGCGACCGCAACAGCAACATCATCGAGTCAAAATGCCGCCGCATTGCTGATCGACCTTGGCACAGTCGATATTCGCCGTGTGGGGACAAATCACGGTGAATACTCGCAAGGGGTGTTCCGAGTAAAAACAATTGACCGTCGGGTGCGCAGTGCGCGCAACGATGAGTCACGCCCAAGTCTAGGGAGAATAGGCATGAAGGAAGCCACCAAGGGGGCGGCCTCGGGAGCGCTCGCGCATATGCTGGCGGTGACGGCGATGCTCGTCATCGCCAGCATCTTGTTCTACGGGCGTTAGCAAAAGAGTTGCGTAGAGTGTTTTCGTCATTCCGGGGTGGCTCTCGCACAAGCCAGGCCCAGAATCCCGTTCCAGGCTCGGTCCCTTGGACCGCCCCCGAATGACGGATCCTACTATTTCCCTTTGCTGAAAAACGGCACGAGCTTGCCGGCGAACGTCGGGAAGCTCGCGGTGACCTCATCGCCGATAGCTAGATTCGTCTCGCCGTGCGCCATCATGCGAAATCCCTCGGCGCAATCGACCAGCAGGATGTTGTAGGGCACGTGCGCACGCGTCTCGGGCGTGGCGGCGCGGCAGACCAGCGAGGTCGCGTAGACTCTGCCCTTGCCGCTGGCGCGCGCGTTGCGCGGATCGGGCGCGCCGCAGGCCGCGCAGAAGGCGCGATGGAAATACTGCACATGGCCGCATGCGCCACAGGTCTGGTAGGTGATGGCCTGCTCACCCTTGGTCCAGTCCGCGATTCGTTCGCTCATCGCACGCGCTCCAGAAACATGCTCACGTGGGACGACAGCACGCCGCCGTCGCCGTGCAGCAGCGCGATCGAGGCATCGCGCACCTGGCGGTGAGCCGCCCGCCCCGTCATCTGCAAATGCGCCTCGACCAGATGCGCCATGGCGCCGCCGACGCCGCAATGGCCATAGCTGAGCAGGCCGCCATGGGTGTTGAGCGGCATCGCGCCGTCGCGGCTGAAATGACCTGATCGCACGCGCGCAGCCGCCTCGCCGCGGCCGGCAAGGCCGAGGTCTTCCAGCAGCATGGCGAGCGTGATCGTAAAGCTGTCGTAGATCGCGGCGTAGCGCACGTCGGAGATCGCAAGGCCTGTGGCCTCCTTGGCGCGGGCGATGGAGATTTCAGCACCGAGCTCGCTGAGCGCGGGCGCGGCCGTCACGTGCTGATGGGTATGCGCCTGGGCGCAGCCGCGGATGCGCACACCGGCCTCGCCGGTCCGCTCACCGCTGATGACGAAGGCCGCGCCGCCGTCCGACACCGGGCAGCAGTCCAGCAGCTTGAGCGGCATTGCCACCGGCTTCGAGGCCATGACATCGGCGACCGTGATGGGATCGTGGAATTGTGCGCCGGGATGGGTGCAGGCATGCGCGCGCATCAGCACCGCGAATTCGGCGAGGTCCTCTTCCGTCACGCCGAATTCGTGCATGTAGCGGGTGGCGACCAGGCCGTAATAGGCGGGAATGGTCGGGCCGAGCGGCACCTCGTAGTCGGGGTGGCCGACCTGCGCCAGCGCCTGGATCGAAGCGTCGCGGCTCTGCCCCGAGAGCCGGTTCTCGCCGGCGACGACGAGGACGTTGCGCGCGACGCCCGCCTCGACGAGGTGATGGGCCAGCATCGTCATCGCCAGCCCCGTGGCGCCGCCGACCTGCACGGCGTGCGCGTAGGACGGGCGGATGCCAAAATGCTCGGCGAAGACAGTGGCCAGCATGATGTGGGGCGAGACGGTCGAGTAGCCGCAGAGGATGCCGTCGATCTCGGCGCGCTTGAGCCCGGCATCGTCGAGCGCGGCTTGCGCCGCCTTGCTCATCAGGTCGAGCGAGGACGAGCCTTCGTGCTTGCCGAAAGGTGTGAGGCCGACGCCGGTGATGAAGCTCATGGTGACGTTCGTGCTCCTGCGATCTGGTAGCGGCGCGCTACTGCAACACCATCTCTACCCGGCGGTTCCGCGCACGGCCCGCGTCGCTTGCGTTGTTACCGAGCGGCGCATAGCTGGCGACGCCGGCCGCCGACAGCCGCTTCGGGTCAACCTTGTACGTCGTCGCCAGGGCATCCACGACCGTTTGCGCCCGTGCTTTCGACAGGGCCAGATTGGCGTCCAGGGCGCCCTGGTTGTCGGTGTGCCCGACAATATGGACCTTGAGAGATCCATCGGACTGGAGCAACTGTGCCATCTGGTCGAGTTGAGCTTTCGACTCCGGCTTGATGACGGATTTGCCCGTATCGAAGTACAGGCCGTACAGCGCCACCTTGCCCTCGGCCTGCAAGCCCTTCGTCAGGGCCTTCACGTCCACCACCACCTTGTCGGACTCCATCGCCTTGGCCTCGACGATCTCCACGATGGTGGCCACGTACTTGCCGGTCAGCGCAACCGTTCCCGGCTTCGCCGTGACAATCGCGACATGCAGCATTGCACCGGATGCGTTCACGGTCCCGTACCAGTAGCGCTCGGTCCCGGGTTCCTGCCATTGCTGGAGCAAGGTGATGGGGCTCCACCCTTCAAGCTGGGCCTTTGGCAGCGACGGGTTAGCCGGAAGCTTGCGAAGCTGGCCGAAGTCGCGCGCCCCGCAGTCCTCGGCGCAGCTATCCTGCCTGGCCGCGCCAGCTCGCTCCAACGCCTGCTCGTAGTTGCGCTGAACCTCCAGCGCCGATTTGCCGGCCGGGGCAAGGTAGAACAAGCGAGTGACACGGCCCTCGACTTTCACGACCTCGCCATTCTGGCTCCCGCGCGGCATCCCGACCTGATCGAAGCCCTGGACGTCCTGCGCCACCAGCCAGGAGCCGGCATAACGACTGGTCAGCGCGTGGTCGCGGGCATCGGGCGCATCGGCCGGCATCGCAGCACGAGCGGCGGCAGTTGCGAGTACGATACTGCACGCGATCATGAGCAGACGGGTGAAGACGATCATGAGAAGGTCCGTTTACGAGTTTGGGGAGCGACGGGAGCTTGATGCAGGCCCAGGGATCTTGTCCAACAATGGATACATTTTCACGACTGCGCCGCCGCAGAGTACGAATCGACATAGCCAATCCCTACTGGCCGGCAATAGCCCCGGTGACACCGTCGCGCACCATGGCGGCGATTTCGTCCGGGGAGTAGCCGACCTCGCGCAGAATCTCCGCGCCGTGCTCGTTGAGCCGCGGCGCGAGCCGCACCGGCTCCGCCTCGGTCTCCGACCAGGTCGCCGTCACCTTCATGCTGCGGATCGGGCCTTCGGTCGGATGGTTCACGACCGGGAAGAAGCCGGTGGCTTCCAGATGCTCGTCGTGCAGGATCGACGCGAGGTCGTGCATCGGCATCACAGGCACATCGGCCTTGGTCAGCAAATCGATCCACTCGGCCGTGGTGCGCGTCTCGAAGATGCGCGCGAGCTCGGCATAGACGACGTCGATATTGGCGGCACGGCCGGCGAAGGTCGCGAATTTGGGATCGGCGCGCAGATCGTCGCGGCTCGTTGCCTTGAAGAAGTTCTCCCACTGCTTGTCGTTGTAGACGATGACGCTGAGATAGCCGTCCGAGGTCTTGTAGGGCCGGCGGTCGCGCGAGAGGTGACGGGCATAGCCGCCCTTGTCGAGCGGCGGCTCGTAGGTGAGCCCGCCCATGTGGTCGCCCATGACGAAGCCGGCCATGGTCTCGAACATCGGGATGTCGACGCGCTGGCCGCGGCCGGTGCGATCCCGATGCACGAGGCTGGCGCAGATCGCGCCGACCGCAGTGAGACCGACGATGCGATCGACCAGCGCGTTGGGCACATAGCGCGGCACGCCGTCACCGGTCTGCGCCATCAAGGCGGGGAGCGCGGTCGCGCCCTGGATCAAATCGTCATAGGCGGGCTTGGCGGCATAAGGCCCGTCCTGGCCAAAGCCGAACACCCCGGCATAGACGAGACGCGGGTTGATTGCGGAGACGACGTCGTAGCCGAGCTGAAGCCGCGCCATCGCCTGCGGGCGGACATTGTAGACGAGAACGTCAGCGTCCTTCAGCAGCCGCAGCACGGCCTCTCGGCCGGCGGGCTTCTTCAGATCGAGACAGATCGAGCGCTTGCTGCGGTTGGTGTTGAGGAACACCGGGCCCATGCCGGCATGGCGCATCGGGCCGATCAGGCGGGTGACGTCGCCGTCGAGCGATTCCACCTTGATCACGTCGGCACCGTAGTCGCCGAGCATCTGGGTCGCATAGGGACCCATCAGCACGGTGGTCATATCCACGACCTTGATGCCCTTCAGCGGCCCCATCCGTTCGCTCCCGATTGCGCGGGCTCAACCTGGCCCTGCGATTTCGGTCCAGCTAAGGGCAGCGACGCCGCGCGCGCAAGGGCGGCCGGGGTATGGCCGCATGCGCGGTGCCGCGGCCGCTATTTCTTCTGGCGGGATTCGCGGATCTTGATGAGACGGTCGAGCTCATCGTTCTGCTGGTTGATCCGGTCGGCGATCCGCGACTCGTTCTGCTCGCCGGAGGCGGCCGCGGCCTGCTCGATGAGCTGCCGGATATTGTCCTCGAGGATCGCGATGCGATCGTTGAGTGCGTCTATCGACAGCGAGTCTTCGTAGTCATTGCCCATGATGCATTCCCTGCCAATCAATGAAGAGCCGCAGGATGGGCAAAGCGTAGCGTGCCCACCATGATCTAGCGCAACAAAAAGGTGGGCACGGCGCAAACGCGCCTTTGCCCACCCTACGAGAACTTACTTCAGCGGCTCCAGCACGGAAACGTAATTCGCGACCGCTGCGCCGCCCATGTTGAAGATGCCGCCAAGCTTGGCGTTCTTGAGCTGCATGCCCTCGGGCGCCTGGCCGGCGAGCTGCATCGCGGTCATCACGTGCATGGAGACGCCGGTGGCGCCGATCGGATGGCCCTTGGCCTTCAACCCGCCGGACGGATTGACCGGCAGCTTGCCGTCCTTGAGCGTCCAGCCTTCCTTGATGGCGCGGGCGCCCTGTCCCTTCGGCGTCAGGCCCATCGCTTCGTACTCGATCAGCTCGGCGACCGTGAAGCAGTCATGGGTCTCGACGAAGGAGAGATCGGTGAGCGCAACGCCCGCCTTCTCCAGCGCGCGCTGCCAAGCGACCGTGCAGCCCTCGAACTGGAGGATGTCGCGCTTGGACATCGGCAAAAAGTCCTGGGCGTGCGCGGTGGCGCGGAAGCCGATCGACTTGCTCATGCCCTTGGCGGTCTCGGCGTCGGCCAGCACCAGCGCCGCGGCGCCGTCGGAGACCAGCGAGCAGTCGGTACGCTTCAGTGGACCCGCGACGTAGGGGTTCTTCTCGCTCTCGGCGCGGCAGAACTCGAAGCCAAAGTCCTTGCGCATCTGGGCGAAGGGGTTGGCGACGCCGTTCTTGTGGTTCTTGGCCGCGATCAGCGCCAGCGCATCGGACTGGTCGCCGTATTTCTGGAAATAGGAGCTGGCGATCTTGCCGAACACGCCGGCGAAGCCGCCGACGGTGTCGCCGTCTTCCGGCAGATAGGATGCCTTGAGCAGGTTCTTGCCGATCTCGGGCCCCGGGGTGCGGGTCATCTGCTCGACGCCGACGACGAGCACGATCCTGGCCGCGCCTGCGTCGATCGCACGCAGGCCCTGATGGACCGCGGCGGAGCCGGTGGCGCAGGCGTTCTCGACGCGGGTCGTCGGCTTGAAGCGCAGCTTCGGGTCGGCCTGGAGCACCAGCGAGGCGGTAAAATCCTGCGGCGAGAAACCGGCGTTGAAATGGCCGAGCACGATCTCGTCGACGTCGGAGGCGGAAATGCCGGCATCGGCCATCGCCTCGTTGGCTACGCGGGTGACGAGGCTTTCGACGGTCTCGGTGTCGAACTTGCCGAACGGCGTATGCGCCCATCCGACGATGCTGGCGGTCATGGTCATCTCCCTGGGGTCTCTTACTGACCTAAGTCTTAGCCCACCAACCGCAAGACTTCACGTGGCTTTCAGGGCCTTGAGGGTGCGCTGGCAGATGGCAGTTATGCCGGCCCAGTTCCCGGCCTTGATCTCCGCCGTCGGGCATAGCCAGGAACCGCCGACCGCGACCACGTTGGGCTCGGCGAGCCAGGTCGCCGCATTGGCCTCGCCCACACCGCCGGTCGGGCAGAACCGCACATTCGGGAACGGCCCGCCCAGCGCGCGCAGGCCCTTGATGCCGCCGGCCTGCTCGGCCGGGAAGAATTTTGCGACGTCGAGGCCGTAGGACAGCGTCAGCATCAGCTCGGACGCGGTGGCAATGCCCGGCGCGAACGGCAAGGAGCTGTCCGCGGCGACCTTCAGGAGATCGGGGGTCAGACCCGGGCTGATGCCGAACGCGACGCCCAACTTCTCGACACGGACGAAATCGGCCGGCTTGAGGATCGTGCCGATGCCGACGACCGCCTCGGGCACCTCGGCCATCATCGCCCTCGCCGCCTCGATCGCAACGGGGGTGCGCATGGTCACCTCCAGCGTGCGGACGCCGCCGGCCACCAGCGCTTTTGCCAGCGGCACGGCATCCTGGATCCGCTCGATGGTGAGGACGGGAATGACGGTCGCGGCCTTGAACAGCGCGACGAGATGGTTCTGTTGGGCGGTCGTGGTCATCTTGACTTTCGTTTCACTTGGTCGCTTGACGCGTGGTCGCCGGCCGGTGCCGCTTCTTCGGCGGCATGGCATAGCCCGGAATGATGGCGCCGGCATAGCAGATCACGAGGCTGGCGAGGCGGTGCCCGGCCTGGGCTGCCTCGACCGGATCGGATCCGGCGAGCCGGGCCGCGATATAGGCCGCCGCAAAGCTGTCGCCGGCTGCCGTGGTGTCAACGACCGGCTTGGTCATTGGTTCGGCGCGGACTTCGCTGGTGCCGCCGGGAAAGCGCAACAGGCTGACGGGCTCGGCGAGACGGAACACCAGCTCGGGCGTGGGAATGCGCGCCATCAACTGCTCGTGGCTTTCGCCGGGATAGAGCGCGAGCAGATCCTCGGTTGAGGTCAGCACGATGTCGGCGGTCGCAAACGCCGTGGCAAAGACCTCGCGGGCGACATCGCGGTCCGGCCATCCCCGCGCGCGGAAATTGGTGTCGAACACGAAGCGGGTGCCGAGCAGGCGCGCGCGTTTGATCGCCGCGAACAGGCGCTCGCGCCCGGCCGCATCGTAGATCGAGAGCGTGATCGCGGAGAGATAGACGATGTCGTAGCTCATCAGCGAGTTGAGCAGCTCATCCGTCTCCGGCAGGCTCATCAATTGGCGCGCCGCCGCACTGTCGCGCCAGTGGAAGAACTGCCGCTCGCCCTTCGCATCCGTCTGGATCATGTAGAGGCCGGGCAGCTTGCCCGGCAGCCGGGAGACGCGGCGGGTCCCGACGCCCTCCGCATTCCAGGCCGCGATCATCTCGTCGCTCAGGGCATCGTCGCCAAGCGCGGTGAGATAGTCGACCTTGACCTCGAGCCGCGCCAGATACACCGCCGTATTGAGGGTGTCGCCACCGAAGCCGCGCGAATACAGGCCGCCGCCCTGGCCATGCCCGCTGGACTGTCCAGCGGACTGTCCACCCTGGGCCTGCCGGAGCTCGACCATGCATTCACCGATGCAAGCAACGCTCGCCATCGTCATATCCACGCTGTTCATCGGTTGGATCAGGCGACGAAGTTGCCGCCGAGCTCGTCTTCGATGTGAATGCGGATGATGTCGTCAAAAGTCTTTTCTTCGGTGGTGAAGCCGAGCTCGCGCGCCCGCTTCGCCTCGAAATTGCGCGGCCAGCCGCCGACGATGCCGACGATGAACGGATCCAGCTCGTGCTTGATGCGTGCGGCGACCTTGTCGCCCGCAACACGACGGAGGGCTGCGATCTGCTCACCGACGGTGGCCGAGAAGCCGGGCATGGTCAGGTTGCGGCGCGGACCGACCTTGGCGAGGTCCATGGTGCCGGCATGGAGCAGGAAGCCGACGGCGGAACGCGGCGTGGCGTGCCAGTGGCGGACGTCCTCGGAGACCGGGAGGATCGCTTCCTTGCCGGCCAGCGGCTCGCGCAGGATGTTGGAGAAGAAGCCCGATGCCGCCTTGTTGGGCAGGCCGGGCCGGATGCAGATGGTCGGCAGACGGATGCCGATGCCATCGAGGAAGCCGCGGCGCGAATAGTCGGCGAGCAGCAATTCGCCGATCGCCTTCTGGGTGCCGTAGCTGAGCAGCGGGGTGTGGAAGAATTCGTCGCCGATCGCGTCCGGGAACGGGGCGCCGAACACCGCGATTGACGAGGTGAAGACCACGCGCGGCTTGTAGCCGCCGCCGACGAGCCTGACGGCATCGAGCAGCATCCGCGTGCCGTCGAGATTGATGCGGTAGCCCTTGTCGAAATCGAGCTCGGCTTCGCCGGAGACGATCGCGGCGAGATGGAAGATCACGTCGGGTCGGCCGGCGATCAGCTTTTCGGCGGCGCCCGGCACGGCGAAATCGCCTGACACGGTCTCGACGGGGAAACCGGCCTTTTCCGGCTTCTTGGGCTCGACCACGTCGTGCATGGTCAGCTTGGTGATGTCGCTCTTGCCGAGCCGGCCGTCGCGCAACAGCCGTTCACACAATTTACGGCCGACCATGCCGGCGGCGCCCAGAACCAGAATGTGCAAGAGCCTACTCCTTCTTATTGGCCGGAGCGCGCCGCTCCTGACACGTTCTCCTGGCACGCTCTCAAGGCAGGCCCCGCGATCATTCCTTCACGGCGCCGGTCATCGCCGACACATAGTACTCCACGAAGAAGGAATAAAGGATAACTACGGGGACCGAGCCGATCAGGGCCGCCGCCATCAGCGCGCCCCAATGGTAGACGTCGCCGCTGACGAGCTCGGTGATGGCGCCGACGGGAATCGTCTTGTTCTCCGACGAGGAGATGAAGGTCAGCGCGTAGATGAACTCGTTCCAGGACAACGTGAAGGCGAAGATGCCGGCCGAGATGACCCCCGGGAGCGATAGCGGCAGCGTGATCTTGACCAGGATCTGGAGCCGCGTCGCACCGTCGATCAGCGCGCATTCCTCGAGCTCGTAGGGAATGGTGCGGAAATAGCCCATCAGGAGCCAGGTGCAGAACGGGATCAGGAAGGTCGGATAGGTCAGGATCAGCGCCAGATTGCCATCGAACAGGCCGAGCTGGAACACGATCGCCGCCAGCGGAATGAACAGGATCGAGGGCGGCACGAGATAGCCGAGGAAGATCGCTAGCCCCACATAGCGCGAGCCCCTGTAGCGGAGACGTTCGATCGCGTAGGCGGCGCACACGCTGGCGAACAGCGAGATGAAGGTGGAGGACACCGAGACGATCACGGTGTTCCACATCCAGAGCGGATAGTCGGTTTCGACCAACAGCTTCTTGATGTGCTCAATGGTCGGATTCACGATCCAGAACGGATTGTACTTCTCGTAATCGTACATCTCCGCGTCCGGCTTGAACGTCGCGACCGCCATCCAATAGAACGGGAACAGCAGGAAGAAGATGATCAGGCCGAGCGGAGAGTACACCCGCAAGAACTTCCGCGGTAAGCTCTCAAGATAATCCATTCCGACGCTTTGGTCGTCTGCGGTGCTCATGGTCAGTCCCTCCCGCCCTGCTGCCAGCGGGAGCGCTGAAGCCCGAAGAAGCTGAGCAGGATCGCTGCGACCAGGAACGGGATCATCGCGTTCGAGATCGCTGCGCCCTCCCCGAGATTGCCGCCGGTGATGGCGCGCTGGAACGACAGCGTCGCCATCAGATGCGTGGCATTGATCGGCCCGCCCCGCGTGATGGTGTAGATCAGCTGGAAGTCGGTGAACGTCATCAGCACCGAGAATGTCATCACGACCGCGATGATCGGCGACAGCATCGGCAGCGTGATGTGGCGGAAGCGCTGCATGTTGGTGGCGCCATCGAGATTGGCCGCCTCGTAGAGCGAGGGCGAAATCGTCTGCAATCCCGCCAGCAGCGTGATCGCCACAAAGGGCACGCCACGCCAGATGTTGGCGGCGACGACCGACAAGCGCGCATTCCAGGGATCGCCGAGGAAGTCGATGTAGCGCGTGATCAGGCCGGCCTTGATCAGCACCCAGGAGATGATCGAGAACTGGCTGTCATAGATCCACCAGAACGCGATCGCGGACAGCACCGTCGGCACCACGAAGGGCAGCAGCACGATGGCGCGAATCATCGACTTGAACGGCAGCCGCTCGTTGAGCAGCAGCGCGAGGTAAAGGCCGATGGCGAATTTCACGATGCTCGCGGTGAACGTATAGAAGATGGTGTTGAAGACCGAGAGCCAGAACACCGAATCCTTGGAGAGCGAGACGAAGTTCGCAAAGCCGATATAGCGCCCGGCCCCGCCGATCTTGGTGTCGGTCATGCCGAGCCAGAAGCCCAGCGCCAGCGGATAAGCCAGAAACAGGATGAGGATCGCGATCGCCGGCACCATGAACATCGCGCCGAGCCAATTCCGGCTCTCGAATGCTCTGGTCCAGAGGCTGGCGCGCTTGACCTGCGCGACAGCGGACTCGGCCATGACTGCCATGTCGGATTCCCCTCGGGAGAAAAGTCACGGCGTCCGGCGAACCGGACGCCGCGCGGATTGGCGTTGATCAGACCTGGTAGTAACGCTTGGCGCGCTCGGCGGCGCGCGCCGCCGCCTGCTTCGGCGTCGCCGAGCCGGAGGCTGCTTCCGCGAACATGTCGACGACGACGAAGTCGCCCATCACCGCGGCGGAGGCATAGCCGAGATCGCCGGCAAAGCCGTTGTCGCGGCAGCGCTTCAGGCAGTCGCGATACGGGGTGATCTTCGGATCCGACGTCCACACCGGGTTGTCGTTGTAGGCCGGCAGCGGCGGCGACACGTAGCCGTTGGAAGCGACCTCCCAGGCGTCGTAGTTCTCCTTGTCCATCATGAACTTGATGAATTCCTTGACCGCCTTGGGATACTTCGAGTGCTTGTAGCCGTAGTAGACCAGCACGTTCTGCTGCTCGGTCGACACGCCCACGGGGCCGATCGGCATCGGCGCGTGGTTCATGTCCTTGGCGATCTCCTGCTGCTTCGCATCGGTGGAGTTCTTGCCGACGGTCCAGATCGAGATGCCGTTCAGCGTCAGGCTGAGTTCGCCGTTCAGGAACGCCTTGTTGTTGTTCGAGTCATTCCACGACAGCACGCCCGGGATGAAGGTCTCGTAGAGCTGCTTGACGTATTCGAGCGCGGCGACCGTCTCCGGGGAGTCGATCACGACCTCGTTCTTGTCGTTGACGACCTTGCCGCCGAACGCCCAGAGCGCCCACTGGCACCAGCCATTGGCATCGCCCGTGGCATGGCCGAGCGCGAAGCCGGCCGGCGTGTTGTTCTTCTTCAACGCCTGGCAGAGCTTGAGGAAGCCGGCGGTGTCCTTGGGGAATTCCTCGAAGCCCGCAGCCTTCACGTGGCTGATGCGGTAGTTCAGGCAGCCGCCGGTCGCGCCCTGCGGAATGGCGATCCAGCTGTTGCCCTTCTTGCCATAACGTTCGGCAACCGGATACCACCCGCCATACTGCGCGCCGAGATAGTCGGCGACATCAGTCATATCGATCAGCTTTTCCGGGAATTTGTGGGGATCGTCGAGCGTGCCGATGATGAGGTCGGGGCCGGCGCCGACATTGGCGGCCACCGCGGCCTTGGGACGGATGTCTTCCCAGCTCTCGGCCTCGAGCTTGATCTTGACGCCGGTCTTCTCGGAGAACTTCTTGGTCTGCTCGGCGAACTTGTCGAACTCGGCCTGGATGAACTGCTTCCAGCGCAAGACGCGGATGGACGCGTTCGGTTCGGGCGTGTTGGTCCACTCCGCGGCCCGGACCGGCACGATGCCCTGGCCGGCCAGCAACGCTGCGCCGCCCAGGCCGGCCTTAAGCACACTTCGCCTGTCGAAATTGCTCATCGTTCTCTCCCTGAATTTTATATTTATATTGGGTCGTTCTTGAACAGTCGTTGGGCAATCCTTCGGCGCGGCTACATGCGTTTGCCCGTCGCCTCGTCGAACAGATGAACCAGTGACGGGTCAGGCTTCAGCTTGACCTTGTCGCCCGGATTGAACTGGTGACGCTCGCGGAAGACCGCGACGACCTGCTCGCCACCCACCTTCGCGAACACCTGCGTCTCCGAGCCGGTCGGCTCGACCACGATGATCTCGGCATCGGCGCCGTCGTCCGCGATGGTGAAATGCTCGGGTCGCACGCCATAGACAACAGGGCGACCGTCGGACGCCGCCGGCGCGTTCTTGAGCGGCAGCTTGACGCCGTTCGGCCCCTCGAAGGTCGCAACGCCGTTGACGCGCACATGGCCTTTCAGGAAGTTCATGGCCGGCGAACCGATGAAGCCGGCGACGAACTGGTTGTCGGGCTTGTCGTAGAGCTCCAGCGGGGTGCCCATCTGCTCGACGATGCCGTCATGCATGACGACGATCTTGTCGGCCATGGTCATGGCCTCGATCTGGTCGTGGGTGACGTAGACGGTCGTCGTCTTCAGCCGCTGGTGCAGCTCCTTGATCTCGGTGCGCATGGCGACGCGCAGCTTGGCGTCGAGGTTCGACAAGGGCTCGTCGAACAGGAACACCTGCGGATCGCGCACGATGGCGCGGCCCATCGCGACGCGCTGGCGCTGGCCGCCGGAGAGCTGGCGCGGATAGCGCTCGAGCAGCGGCGACAGCGCGAGAATTTCGGCGGCGCGCTTGACGCGCTTGTTGATCTCGTCGGAGCTCGCGTTCCGCAGCTTCAGCGAGAAGCCCATGTTCTCGCCGACGGTCATGTGCGGATAGAGCGCGTAGTTCTGGAACACCATCGCAATATCCCGCTCCTTGGGCTGGATATTGTTGACGACGCGGTCGCCGATCGAGATCGTACCGGACGTGATGTTCTCGAGGCCTGCGAGCATGCGCAGAAGCGTCGACTTGCCGCAGCCGGAGGGGCCAACCAGGACGACGAACTGGCCGCCCTCGATCGGAATCGAAACGCCGTGCAGGACTTCAAAATTGCCGAACGATTTCCGCACGTCGCGGATTTGCACAGACGACATCTAGCTCCCTCCTCGAAAGTCCACGACGCCTCACGCGCCGCGACCGTCTTGTTTTTCAGACTTCACCGAACGAAGCCCGATCTTAGCGAGCGACATTGTCGGCAGTTTGTGCGGTTTTGGCAATTTGTCTTTGGTTAGTCGTTGCTGGTAGCGCTGTCAACGTTCCTTTGTTTGCCGGACCGACTGTGATAAGAGCAACTAATGGGTCGAAAACGCACCAAGTCAGGTAAAATCCGGCTGGCGGAAGTTGCCGAGCTTGCCGGCGTCAGCCCGATCACGGCGTCCCGGTTCTTCCGCAATCCGGAGGCCCTGTCGGTCGCCAAGCGGACGCGGGTCGAGAGCGCGGCCAACGAGCTCGGCTATGTGCCGAACCTGGCGGCGCGGGCGCTGGCCTCGCAGCGCACCGAAGTGATCGGCGTCTTGATCCCGTCACTGACCAACAACGTGTTTTCCGACGTGCTGCGCGGCATCTACGACGCCTCCGAAGGCAGCCGGTACTCGATCCAGTTGTCCAACACACGCTACAGTATTCTCCAGGAGGAGAAGCTGCTGCGCCTGTTTCTCGCGCAGAAGCCGGCCGGACTGATCGTCACCGGCATCGACCAGACCGCGGAATCGCGCGCGATGCTGGAGGCCGCCGACTGCCCGATCGTGCAGATCATGGAGATCGGGCCCAATCCGGTCGACATGATGATCGGCTTTTCGCACTATGATGCGGCCCGCGCGGCGATCTCCCACCTGTTCGCGCAAGGCCATCGCAAGATCGGCTTCGTCGGCGCGCGCATGGATCCGCGGGTGCAGCGGCGGCTGGACGGATATGTCTCGGCCATGAAGGACGCCGCGCTGTTCGAGCAGCGCCTCGTCGTCACGACGGCGACACCGACCTCGGTGACGCTCGGCGGCACCCTGTTCACCGATCTGCTGGCGCGCGAGCCCGATATCGACTCGGTGTTCTGCGCCAATGACGACCTCGCGCTCGGCGTGCTGTTCGAATGCCGGCGCCGGGAGATCGCGGTCCCCGAGCAGATCGCGATCGTCGGATTCAACGACCTCGAATTCATGGCCTCCGCGGTCCCCACCCTCACCAGCGTGCGCACCAACCGCTACGAGATGGGCAACACGGCCGCCACCATGCTGATCGAAGCGATCGACGGACGCCGCCCCGAGCAGCCGGTGCTCGATCTCGGCTTCAAGGTGATCGAGCGGCAAAGCTCGTCGTCGCGGCGTTCGGACGACAGGCCTGCCGCTTCAGGCGCGGGCGCCGCGAACAAAATGATAGCGTTACCAAGTGGCCAAGACTAGTATCGCGCTTGTGAGGGAATGACCCGCCAACGGGCCTTTGAACCATGGATCGCGCCGTTGGGCATCGCACCAGCCGAAGCTGAGCTCCCGACGCCAGTGCGTTTGCATTGCAGGAGAAACCAATGACAAAAAAACCAACCAATGGGCATGCGCCCGCCAGCAACGGCGCTCGCCGCCACCTCCGCTCGCAGGAATGGTTCAACAATCCGCATAATCCGGGCATGACCGCGCTCTATATGGAGCGCTACCTGAATTACGGCCTCACCCGGGCCGAGCTTCAGTCCGGCAAGCCGATCATCGGCATCGCCCAGACCGGCAACGACCTTTCCCCCTGCAACCGCCACCATATCGAGCTGGCGCACCGCGTCCGCGAAGGAATCCGCGAGGCCGGCGGCATTGCAATGGAATTCCCGACCCATCCGATCCAGGAGACCGGCAAGCGCCCGACCGCGGCGCTCGACCGCAACCTCGCCTATCTCGGCCTCGTCGAGATCCTCTACGGCTATCCGCTCGACGGCGTGGTGCTGACCACCGGCTGCGACAAGACCACGCCTGCCTGCATGATGGCGGCGGCGACCGTGAACCTGCCCGCGATCGTGCTGTCGGGCGGGCCGATGCTGAACGGCTGGCATGCCGGCGAGCGCACCGGGTCCGGCACCATCGTCTGGAAGTCGCGCGAACGGCTCGCCGCCGGCGAGATCGACTATGAGGAATTCATGGAGATCGTGGCGTCCTCGGCGCCGTCGGTCGGCCATTGCAACACCATGGGCACCGCCTCGACCATGAACGGGCTTGCCGAAGCGCTCGGCTTCTCGCTGCCGGGCTGCGCGGCGATCCCCGCCCCCTATCGCGAGCGCGGCCAGATCGCCTACGAGACCGGCAAGCGCGCCGTCGAGATGGTCTGGGAAGACCTCAAGCCGTCGGACATCCTGACCCGCAAGGCGTTCGAGAACTGCATCGTGATCAACTCGGCGATCGGCGGCTCGACCAACGCGCCGATCCACATCAACGCGCTGGCGCGCCACATCGGCGTCGAGCTGTCGATCGACGACTGGCAGAAATTCGGCCACGACGTGCCGCTGCTGGTCAACATGCAGCCGGCCGGCTTCTATCTCGGCGAGGAATTCCACCGCGCCGGCGGCGTGCCGGCCGTGGTGCGCGAGCTGATGAAGCACAAGCGCATCCACGAGGACGCGGTCACGGTGAACGGCCGCGGCATCGGCGAGAACTGCGCCAATGCGCACGCGCCCGACAATGACGTGATCCGGGCCTACGACAAGCCGCTGGTGAAGGACGCCGGCTTCCTGGTGCTGAAGGGCAATCTGTTCGATTCCGCGATCATGAAGACCAGCGTGATCTCCAAGGAATTCCGCGACCGCTATCTCAGCAACCCGAAGGACCTCAACGCCTTCGAGGGCCGCGCCATCGTGTTCGAGGGCCCGGAGGATTATCACGAGCGGATCGACGATCCTTCACTCGACATCGACGAGAATTGCATGCTGTTCGTCCGCGGCACCGGCCCGATCGGCTACCCCGGTGGCGCCGAGGTCGTGAACATGCAGCCCCCGGCTGCGCTGATCAAACGCGGCATTCTCGCCCTGCCCTGCATCGGCGACGGCCGCCAATCCGGCACCTCGGGCTCGCCGTCGATCCTGAACGCCTCGCCGGAAGCTGCCGCCAATGGCGGGCTCGCGATCCTCAAGACCGGCGACAAGGTACGCATCGACCTCAACAAGGGCAGCGCCAATATTCTCATTTCGGACGACGAGGTGAAGAAGCGCCACGCCGAGCTGATGGCCAATGGCGGCTTCAAGCATCCGGCGAACCAGACGCCGTGGCAGGAGATCTACCGCAACACGGTCGGCCAGCAATCGACCGGCGCCTGCATGGAGCTCGCCACGCGCTACCAGAACGTCGCCGGCACATTTGGTGTCGCCAGGGACAACCACTAACAGCCACGTCGTCATTGCGAGCGAAGCGAAGCAATCCTGAGATATCTCCAAGGAGACAGTCTGGATTGCTTCGTCGCAACAGTGCAAAATTGCTGCGCAATTTTGTCACGAGCTCCTCGCAATGACGAGCCGATAGACAAATTCAAGCCAAGGAGAAAAACAACATGGCAGACCGCCTCAAGGGAAAGCGCGCCGTCGTCACGGCTGCAGCGGCAGGCATCGGGCGCGCATGCGCCATCGCATTCGCGCGTGAAGGCGCAACCGTCATCGCCACCGACATCAACGAGGCCGGCATCGCGGGCCTGACCAAGGAAGGCATCGCCGAGGTCGCAAAGCTCGACGTCCGCAACACCGCCGACGTCAACGCCTTCGCCAAGCGCGTCGGCAAGGTCGACATCCTGCTCAACGCGGCCGGTTTCGTGCATCACGGCACCATCCTGGAGTGCTCGGAGGAGGATTTTGACTTCTCGTTCGACCTCAACGTCAAGTCGATGCACCGGACCATCCGGGCGTTCCTGCCCGAGATGCTGGCGGGCGGCGGCGGCAGCATCGTCAACATCTCGTCCTGCGCGGCGCTGCGGCCGCCGGCCAACCGCTACGTCTACAGCGCGTCGAAGGCCGCGGTGTCGCTGCTGACGCGCGCGGTCGCGCTCGACTTCATCACCAAGGGCATCCGCTGCAACAGCATCTGCCCCGGCACCGTCGAGACGCCCTCGATGCTCGACCGCGCCGCCGCGCAGGGTCCGCAGGGCAAGGAGATGTTCGTCTCCCGCCAGAAGATGGGCCGGCTCGGCACCGCCGACGAAATCGCATCAATGGCGGTCTATCTCGGCAGCGACGAAAGCGCATTCACCACCGGCGTCGACCTTGTCGTCGACGGCGGCTACATGCTCTGATCGCTCCTCATCCTGAGGAGGCGCGACAGCGCCGTCTCGAGGATGGGCCACGGGCTTATGGTTCGAGACGCGCGCAAGTGCGCGCGCCTCACCATGAGGGATAGACAAGGGAGTTCTCGATGAACAAGATCGATCTCAACGGCCGCATTGCCGTCGTCACCGGCGGCGCGCAGGGCTTTGGCCGTGCCATCACCCGGCGTTTCATCGACTCCGGCGCCAAAGTCGCGATCTGGGATTTCGACTCGGCTCTCGCCGAGAAGACCGCGAATGAAGTCGGCGGCGAGACAAAAGTCTTCAAGGTCGACGTCACCGACCCCGCCGCCGTCGAGCAGGCGCGCGATGCGACGCTTGCCGCCTTCGGCAAGATCGACATCCTCGTCAACAATGCCGGCATCGCCGGCGTCAACAAGCCGGTCTGGGAGACCGATCTCGAGGAGTGGCGCAAGGTCCTGCGCATCAATCTCGACGGCCCTTTCATCGTCTGCAAGGCGATCGTGCCGACGATGCTCAAGCAGAAATACGGGCGGATCGTGAACATCGCCTCGATCGCCGGCAAGGAAGGCAATCCCAACGCCTCGCATTACTCGGCCTCCAAGGCCGGACTGATCGCGCTGACGAAATCGCTCGGCAAGGAATTGGCGGCACATGACATCCTCGTGAATGCGGTGACGCCGGCCGCGGCGAAGACCGCGATCTTCGACCAGATGACGCAGCAGCATATCGACTTCATGCTGTCGAAAATCCCCAAGGCACGCTTCGTGCTGGTGGAAGAGCTCGCCGCGATGGTGAGCTGGCTCGCATCCCAAGATTGTGCCTTCTCCACCGGCGCGGTGTTTGATATTTCCGGCGGACGGGCGACCTACTGAAGCTTTGGCCGCCCCTTGAAGGGGTGGACCATGCGGCTTGGACGTCGGGATTTTGGGCGTCGGGATTTCGTGAAGCTCGCAGCGGGCGCAGGCGCGCTGCCGCTGCTGTCGCGGGTTGCGCCCGCGCAACTGGCGCCCAGCCCGCCGAGCATCCGCCCGCCCTCGCCGGCCGAACGCGGCGCCATGGCGCGGCTCGCGCGCAGCTTCATGGACAAATACGACGTGCCGGCGCTGTCCTTTGCGATCGGCTATGCCGGTACTGTTGTCCACGAGGACGCCTGCGGTCTTGCCGATCGCGAGCGGAACGAGACCGTGACGCCGCGGCATCTGTTCCGGATCGCCAGCGTCAGCAAGATGATCACCTCGGTCACGATCTTCCGCCTGATCGAGGAGAACCGCCTCAAGCTCACGGATCGCGTGTTCTGCCCCGGTGCATTGCTCGGCACCGATTACGGGTCACCGCCCTACTCCGCCGGCATCGACCAGATCACGCTCGAGCATCTGCTGACGCACGCTGCCGGCGGCTGGAGCAATGACAACCGCGATCCCATGTTCACGCATCCGCGGATGGATCATGCCGAGCTGATCGCCTGGACGCTCGCCAACCGGCCGCTGAACCGGCCTCCGGGCCAGCACTACGCCTATTCCAATTTCGGCTATTGCGTTCTGGGCCGCGTGATCGAGAAGCTCACCGGCCAGGCCTATGCCGAGCACGTCCGCACCGAGGTGCTGACGCGCTGCAGTGTCACCGACATGACCATCGCCGGTAATACCCGCGACCAGCGTCAGGCCGGCGAAGTCGCCTATTACGGTCAGGGTGAAAGTCCGTATGAGATGAAGGTGAGGCGGATGGATTCCCATGGCGGCTGGATCGTGACGCCGGCGGATCTCGTCCAGTTCCTGCTGCATGTCGACGGCTACACCAGACCGGCGAACATCCTGCGGCCGCGCACCATCGAGGTCATGACCACCGCACCCAGTTACAGCCCGAACTACGCCAAGGGCTTCTGTGTCAACAAATTCGACAATTGGTGGCACAATGGCAGCCTGCCGGGCACGAGCACGATTGCCGTGCGCACCCATGGCGGCTTCTGCTGGGCCGCCTTCACCAACACCAGACGCGGGAATTCCAACATGGATGGCGATCTCGACAATCTCAACTGGAGCATGGCGCGCCAGATCGGCGAATGGCGGGTGGCCTGAGCCATGATCCGGGAAGGTGGATGCCTGTGCGGCGCGGTGCGGTTCAAGGCGGAGGGGGAGCCGCTCAACGTCCGCATCTGCCATTGCCGCCTGTGCCAGAAGGCGATGGGCTCGCCCTATTTTGCTCGCGCGCAATTCGACCAGCGCGCGCTGACCGTCGAGGGCGACACCGAGCGCTATGCCTCGTCCGAGAACATCGACCGCGTGTTCTGCAAGCGCTGCGGCACGCGCCTGTTCTCCTGGCGGCGCAACGGCACGCTGGCGGGCGTTTCGCTCACGACCTTCGACGATCGCAACGCCTTCGCGCCGACCGAGCACATCTGGGTCTCGGAGAAGGTCGCCTGGCTGAAGCTCGACGACGGCCTGACGCAATATCAGGGCACCATCCCGGCGTGATGTCAGGCTTGCCCTGACGCAGGCACTCTCGCCGCCTGAGCGCGCCGTCCCGTCGTCGTCGCGATCCAGATCCCGGCAAACACCGCGACAATGCCGGCCGCCAGATTCCAGCGCAGCGGTTCGTTCAGCAGCCAGGCGCCGACCAGCGAGGCCGTGATCGGATTGACCGTCACCGAGATCGCGACGCGCGTCGGCGTGGTCCGCTCCAGCGCGAAGGCCCAGAGATAGAAGGTCAGCGCTGCGCCGAAGGCGCCGAGATAGAAAGCCGCCAGCCATTGCGGCGCACCGAAGCCGGCGACGGGCGCAAAACTGCCGCGGATATACGAGAGCAGGATGAGGCAGACTGCCCCGGCGGCCATGCTCATGGTCGTGAAGGCGATCGGGCTGGAGCGCCGGATCAGCGGCTTCGACCAGATGCCGTACAGCGCCATGCACAGCGCAGCCGCCATCATCAGGAGATCGCCGCGCCAGGCGCCGGATGGTGCCGAGGTCAGGTCGGAGAGCAGCGCGACGGCAACGCCAAACGTCGCGATCACGACACCGATCGATTTGCGCCAGCTCAGGGCTTCGGCGCCGAGCGCGGCGCCGATCACGAGCGACAACAGCGGAAGTGTTGACAAAGCGAGCGCGCCGCGCGCGGCGGTCGTGAAGATCAGCGATGCGTTGAACAGGATCGGAAACAGCGCGAAGAACAGGATGCCGAGCCCGGTCGCGGCGGCCCAGTCCCCTCGCCCCGGCCAGCGGTCACCGCGGAGCAGCGTCAGGGGTAACAGCAGCAAGAAGCCGATGCCGAACCGGAACGAGCCTATCGCGAGCGGATCGAGGCTGCTCACCAGATAGCGCGTGGCGCCGATCGAGGTGCCGCCGAGGCCGCTCGACAGCACCGCGGCCAGAACGCCGGAGATTTCGCCCACACTCCCTCCCTTGACGAGGTTTGAACGCAGCATACGAGGCGCGCCGAAACAGGGAATGGAGTTTCCGTCATGCTGGGATAAGTTTTCGTCATGACCACGCCCGTTCTCGATCCCGATCTACTGAAGGCATTTCTCGCCGTCGCCGAGCATCGCTCGTTCACGCACGCAGCCCAATTGCTCAACCGGACCCAGTCGGCGGTCAGCGTCCAGATCAGGCGCCTGGAAGAGCGGATCGGCACCAAGCTGTTTCAACGTACCAGGGCCGGTGTCGCGCTGACCGCGGCGGGCGATGAACTCCTCGTTTATGCCAGACGGCTTCTCGACCTCAATGCAGAGGCGATCGATGTGCTCCGCGCACGCAAGCGCGACGCCGTGGTCCGCCTCGGCGTGATGGACGATTACGGCACGATCGTCATTCCGCCATTGCTGGCGCGCTTTGCCCGAAACCACCCGGAGATCCGGGTCGAGATCGAGACCGGCCTGACCGCGACGATGCCGGCACGGCTCGGCGAGGCCTATGACCTCGTCATCGCCATGCATCCGGAAGGACGCGGCGATGGCGAACTCCTCCGGCGCGAGCAGGCGGTCTGGGCCGCGGCCAGGACATATCGAGCCGAAGCGCAGGACACGCTGCCCGTCGCGCTCTACCCGCCGGGCTGCCTGTTCCGGCAATGGGCCGCGGACGCCCTCGATGCCGCCGGCCGGCCCTGGCGATTGGCCTTTGTCAGCCGGACGCTGGCAGCGGTGGAAGCGATCGCGGCGCAGGGCCTCGCGATCACGGTCATGAAGGCCGGCACCCTGCCCTCCCGCCTGCGCGTCGTGTCGAACGGCCTGCCGCCGCTGCCCGCCGCTGACATTCGCCTTCACCGCGCGCGCAACCTGTCGCAGCCGGCGGCGCTGCTGGCGGATCATTTACGGCTTGGGATTTCGGAACCCGCGTCCCATATCCTGACCTGACGCGTTGCCCCATCACCGGATCGGCCGGGTTAGCTGCAAGGCCACGAGGCACAAACGGGACGGACGAGCTGTGAACGTTTCCTTCTATGACATCTCAGTCTGGATCTTCCCGGTCCTGATCGCCATCACCTTCCACGAAGCCGCTCACGCCTTCGTCGCGCATCGCCTTGGCGATAACACGGCTTGGCAGCTCGGCCGCGTCAGCTTCAACCCGATCAAGCATATCGACCCGTTCGGCACCCTGATCCTGCCGGCGATGCTGCTGTTCGCGCACTCGCCGTTCCTGTTCGGCTATGCCAAGCCGGTTCCCGTCAATTTCCGCAAGCTCAACCATCCCAGGCTCGACATGGTCTGGGTGGCCCTTGCCGGGCCCGCCACCAACATCCTGCTGGCGCTCGCGGCGGCTCTTGCCCTCCATGCCGTGCCCTTTGCGCCCGCCGGCTCGGCCCAGTGGATTTTCGACAACCTCAAGAACGCGCTGGTCATCAACGCGGTGCTGGCGGTGTTCAACATGATGCCGATCCCGCCGCTCGACGGCGGGCGCGTCGCGGTCGGGCTGTTGCCTCGGGCCCTCGCCATGCCGCTGGCCCGGCTCGAGCCATTCGGAATGCTGATCCTGATTGGTCTTCTGATCCTGCTGCCGCTCGCGGGCTCGCAGTTCGGTCTAAATCTTGATGTTATTTCAGGAATACTGCGAACGTTGACCGGTTATGTGATTCAGGCTGTTCTCTTCCTGACCGGCAACGCGTAGTTCAACAGAACACCCGAACATAAGCCGAAGGGCTCGAGGCCGACTTGGTCAAAGCTGCCGATATGCTGATCGCGCGACGCGCGGACACCCGCGCCCGCGCCGATTTTGCCACCTGGAAGATGATGGCCAAGCTCAACGGGTCCTCCGCGCTGCCTGCCGAGGCGCAGGAGTTCCTGGTCAGCTACAAGAACCTGCTGGCGCGGATGAGCGAGGGCGAGGCCACCGAGGCCACGATCGGGGCGATCTACAAGGCCTACTATGCCGAGATGGGCGGCGCGGGAACTCCGCCCGACGTCCGCACCCGTCCGCCCGAGCCGGCGGCGGACAATGTTACCGCTTTCCGCCGCCCGCCTCCGAAACCGACGAGGACGGCCTCCTTCACGGCGGCGTTTAGCGGAGCCCAGAAACGGCCGCTCCCGGTAGCGCTGATCTTCGTCTGCCTGGTCGTGGTCTATGTCGGGATCCGGCTCTACTGGCGCTGAGCCGATTTCTTCTTTTTCTTCTCGTCCGGCGGCGTGAAGATGATGTCGACGGTACGCTCGAACCGGTCTTCGGTCAGTCCGGCCGGGGGCTGCGGGATGGGATCGGACTTGCGGACAATCGAGAGCGCGGCCGCATCGTAGGCCACATCCCCCGATGACTCCACGACGTCGACGGACAGCACATTGCCCCTGCGATTGATCGCGAAGCTGACCTTCACCTTCTGATTATTGGGCTGCTTGCCCTCCGGGTTGACCTTGTGGGCCGTGAGGTGCGCGCTGATCTTGCGATTCCAGTCGGTCGTAATCCTGAGGATGTCCTTGCCGAGGCCAAGCACCGGCGCCAGGGCCTTCTCGGCCTCGCGCGCGTCCTCGTCGAGTGTCTGCCGCGCCGTTGCAACCGACTGCGGCGAAGCCTCGGCAGCGGGTGTCTCGACCGCCGCGATCTTGGGATCCTCGTCCTGCGGCTTCTTCGAGATGTTTTCGGGAACGACCCGATCGGGATCGTCGACCTGTTGCGACTGGTCCTTTGGAAGCTCGGTTTCCTTGGTCTCGGCCTTTTGCTCGGGAAGCGCCTGCTGCTCCTGCATCGCTTCGCTGTCCGGTCCCGGCGGAAGGTCGGTCTCGGGCGCCTTGGGCGAGGCCATCTCGACGGCGAACTCCGCGCCGGACGCGCCCAGGCCATCGTCGTCGTCATCGGTCCGCAGATGGGCCAGGGCAAGCGCGGCACCGCCCAGATGGAGCGCGAGCGCCGCCACCGCCGCCAAAATCCAGAGCTTCCGGGATGGTCTGGCTTCGTCCGACATCGTGCGCCTCTAAGGCTGACCGGCGCCTGCCACGGGCGCTCGGGGAGCGCCTTCCAGCGCGACCAGCTTCACCCGGGAATAGCCACCTGAGCGCAAGAGCTCCATGACACTCATCAATTCGCCATACGGCACCGAACGATCGGCGCGCAGGAAGACATACTTGTCCTTGCTCATGTCGGACAGGCCGTCGAGGGTCCCGATCAACTCGGCGCGGTGGACCGGGTTTTCGCCGATCGCAAGCGTCAGGTCGGGCTTGATGCTGAGATAGGTCGGCTTGTCCGGCTTCTTCTGCGGGGTCGCGCTCGAGGTCGGCAGATCGATCGGCAGGTCGACCGTGGAGAGCGGAGCTGCGACCATGAAGATGATCAGCAGCACCAGGATGACGTCGATGAACGGCGTGACGTTGATGTCATGCGTCTCGCCGAAATCGTCGTCGTCATCATTGTCTGCGAGCGAAACGCCCATGGTTCACTCCGCCGCGCGCGAATGCGCGCTGCCGTGGCTGCGGTCGAGATCGCGCGAGAGCAGCCGCGCCGCCGCGCCCGAGGCACGGCTGACGAGCTCGAGATAGCTTTTCGTCATGCGCGAGAAGTGGTTGTAGATGATGACGGCGGGAATGGCGGCGACGAGGCCGATCGCGGTCGCGAGCAGCGCCTCGGCGATGCCGGGCGCGACCACGGCGAGGTTCGTGGTCTGCGACTTCGAGATGCCGATGAAGCTGTTCATGATGCCCCAGACCGTGCCGAACAGGCCGACGAAGGGCGACGTGGAGCCGATGGTCGCGAGCACACCCATGCCGACGCGGATGCGCCGCGCCTCCGCGCGCACGATTTCGGAAAAGCTCGAGGCTGCGCGCTCCTTGATGCCGGCATCGCTGGACAGGCCGGCCGACATCCGCGCCTCACGCAGCGCTGCCGCCAGGAAGGACGGCAGAATGCCCTGCTTGGCGCCGAGCGCCATTTGCGCTTCCGCGAGCGAGCGCGCCTCCGAGATCTTCTTCAGTGCCGAACGAAGCTTGCCGGACGCGACCGACAGCTCGATCGACTTGGCGATCAGGACGGTCCAGGTCATCAGCGATGCGAAGGCGAGCCCGATCATCACCGCCTTCACGATGACGTCCGCCGACATGAACATCACCCAGGGGGACAGCTCCTTCATGGCCGGCACGATAGCGGCCGCGTCGGGCTTCGCCACGGGCGCCACCACCGCCGGAGCGGCAGCCGGAGCCGGGCTGGCGGTGGCCGGCTGAGCCGTCGCCTGTGCCGGTGCCGCCGGCGGGGTCTGTGTCTGGGCAGAAACAGGGGATACGAGCCAGGCGGTCGCCAGCATCAAGGCGGCGGCAAGGCTTGCTTGGAAGGACATGATCTTCATACTTCGGCCCAGTAGCGAATGAGGTTGTGATAGATACCCGTCAATTTGACCGTTTCGGGATCGTCACGCCCGAGCCGTTCCACCAGCGCCTGTATCGCGGTGTCGAGGTCAAAGATCATGCTCCGGGCTTGATCGTCCCGTATCATGCTCTGAAGCCAGAAGAAAGACGCAACCCGCGTCCCCCTCGTCACCGGCGTGACGAGATGGAGGCTGGTCGAGGGATAGAGCACGCAGTCCCCGGCTTGCAACTTCACTTCGTGCGAACCGTAGGTGTCCTCGATCACAAGTTCGCCACCGTCATACTCTTCCGGCTCGGCCAGGAACAGCGTGACAGACAAGTCTGTGCGGATGCGAAGGCCGGTCAGGCGGTCGCCGCGGATCGCATTGTCGACATGCAGCCCGAAATGATGGCCGCTGTTCGCCGCATAGCGGTTGAACAGCGGCGGGAAGATCTGCAGTGGGATCGCCGCTGCCAGGAAACGCGGGTTCGACGTCAACGCCGAGATGATGCGGTTGCCGAGCTTGCGCGCGACCTCGCTGTCAGGCGGCAACTGCTCATTGCGCTTGACCATTGCTGACTGCGCGCCCGCGGTGGAACGGCCGTCTTCCCATTCGCTGGGGTCCATGATGCGGCGGAATTCCGCCACATCATCCTTGCTCAGGACGCCGTCTATGCATGTCAGCATGGCACCTCGTCGTTACTCCATCAGTAGCGCGCCGAGATCACCAGATAGGCGGCGCGTCCCGGTGCTTCCAGCACGAAGGGCGCGGCGCTCTGGTACAGCGCGTCATAGTAGCGTTTGTCGAAGATGTTGTTCACGAACAGCTTCAACTGCCAGTTCTTGTTGATCTTGGCTTCCGCGAACACATCGAAGCGCCAGTAGCTCGGAAGCGACGTGCCTGCGTTGGCCGCAAGCAACGAGCCACCGTAGATCTTCGAGCGGTAGACGGCCTGCCCGCCCAGTTCCCAGATATCGTTGAACTGGTACTTCGACAGCATGCTGAACGACTGATGGGCAACGTTGGCCAGAGGAAGCCCGACATTGGTGGTGTAGAGAAGCGGCGCGGGCATGTTCGCGGGCTTCACGTTGGACGCCGTAACCTCCGACTGCATCAGGACGAGGCCGCCGAACACACTCCATTTGTCGGTGATCTTGCCGCTCACGCCGAGATCGATGCCGCGAATACGATAAGCGGAACCTGCGGTGATACACGATATGTTGCCGGTCGTGCCGGCGGGATAGACGCATCCCAACGCGGACGCCGTGGCCACACTATTGACGTTCTGTGCCTCGCGCGCATTGTCCTTGGTGGTCTGAAACAGCGCAGCCGTCAGGAGCAGGTGGCGGTCGAACAGCTCCCACTTGGTGCCGAGTTCGATGGCCGTGTTCTTCTCCGGCCCGAAGATCTGATTGTTGCCGCCGGCCAGAGCGGGATTGACGCCGCCATACGCGGTGCTGGTGCCGTCGAACTCGGCGCCCACCGGGTTCGCTGAGGTCGCGTAGGCCACGTACACGCTGCCGTTTGGCGCCGGCTTCAAGGTCAAACCGAGATTGAAGTTGGGAATCAGGAAGTTTGCCGATTGCTGCTTGAGAGCGTTGCCCGCCCCGTATGCAGACGTATCGAGGTTGTAGTTGTCGTAGCGGAAGCCGCCATTGAGGATCAGGAGGTCACGATAGTTCGCACTGTCCATGACGTAGCCGCTGACAGTGTCGATGCCGATCTTGGCCGGCAGACCGGCCAGTGCGAGCGCCTTCCCGGGCAAGAACGTGTCCTGAGGGAAGAAGACGCTGACACCTGTCGGCGAGCCGCCTGGAGTGATCGTAACTCCGTTCCCTTCCGAGGTGAGCCCGAGATACTTGTCGATCGACGACCGCTCGCGATCGACTTCGATCCCGGCCAGCGCGGTGTGCTTGAAGCCGGCCCAGTCCTGGAACTTGTAGGTCGCTTCCGTCTGGTTGGCGAGCACGTCAGTGATCTGGAGACGGCTCTGCGGATTCATCGTGAGCGTCGAATTCGAAAGCGGGTTGGCGATCACCGGCTGCTCAGGCAGCGTTCCGACATAGTTCTGGGTCGAACGAGATACGCGGAACTTGTTGCTGACCATCAAGTCGGGCGTGATCTGCACTTCCGCGTTTAACGAGCCGATGTCCTGGCCGGTCCGGTAGAAGTCGCGGTTGATCTGGCCATACCAGTTGTTGCGGTTGGAGCCGAAGTCCGGGAACGGCCCACCGGCGGTCGTCGCCGTGCTCGGCCGGTAGTAGGGCACGCCGAAGTCCGGCACGCCGGTCAACTCGGTGTGGATGTAACCCCCGGTCACCCTGATCGTGTCGGTCGGCTTCCAGGTCGTGGCGACGAACGCGCCGTTGCGATTATCCTTGACGAAATCGCGACCGGCGACATCGGCGTCCTGGAACAGACCGCCGGCACGAACGGCCAGCGTCGGGTTGATCACCTGGTTGACGTCGAGCACCACACGCTTGGTCTGGTCGGTGCCAAACGTCGTGTCCATGTTGTAGAAACTGTTCTGCGTCGTCGCCTGCTTGGTGACGATGTTGATCGCACCACCGGCGACACCGCGGCCCGCGAAAGTTGAGCCCGGACCACGCAGAATTTCGACCTGCTCGGTGAAGAAGTTTTCACGGACGCTGACGCCCGCGTCGCGCACGCCGTCGATGAAGATGTCGTTGCGGGCATCGAAGCCGCGAATGAAGAAGCGGTCACCGAAGGCATTGCCGCCCTCACCCGTTCCGAGCGTCACGCCTGCCGTGCTCAGGATCGCCTGCTTCAGCGTCGTGGCGTTCTTGTCCGCGAGCACATCCTTTGTAAGCACGGTGATCGATTTTGGCGTGTTGAGGATTGGCTCAGGGAATTTACCCGACGCTTGCACTCGGGTGGCCATATAAGGCGCGGCGGGATTTGCGTACGGATCACGATCGGCAGGACCAGGGCTCGGATTGGCGACAGGCGCTTGTGCGGCCTGCTGCCGCTGCGCCGCGCGCCGCAGCGCGTTGCGCGCGCGAATCTGATCGGCGGTGGGCTTCGAAGCGGTCGGACGCGGACGCTGCTGAGGCGCATCGACGTTCACGGGGGGCAGATTGGTCTGCTGCGCCTGTGCGCCGGTCGAGACCGTCGCGACCGCGATCAGACTGGCGACCGTGGACACAGTCTTGCCGGTCGCAGTGTCGAAATTGTTGCCGAAGGATTTCCGATCCGCAACCGAACGCAACGATCGCGGCGTCTTCATCATGCCCATCACACGCCCCACAGTGCTTATGCTTCCATTGGTCGCGTTGCGACAACGCGACGCATTGGTGCTATCGGGCGTGTTCATGGGGGTCAACGCGATCTCGGCCACACTCCGTTTGAATCCGACCATTTCAAAGCAATTCTAAACTCGGTTGAGTGCGCCACAGTTTTAAATGGTTCTAAACTTGAACCGTTCTAATCTGGACATTGATCGCTGCGATCTCGTCGTGCCGCATCAACCTTCGAGCTGATGCGCTTCGTCGATGCAGAAACGCGAACGATGGGGCGGTGCTATCGGTCGGAGAAAAGCAGGTCAATGCGATTGATCTGCCTGCACATTTGAATTCATCCAGATCGGACTCGGTGCAGATTTCAATCTGGAAACATGGGCGCATGCGAGAGCTGCGCAGGCGCGAGCGGCGGCGCCGCTCTCAATCGCTGCTCGGCGGCTTCATCAGCGAGAACAATTCGTCGACGGTTTTCTGCGCGACGGCGCGCACGCGATCGGAGTTGTCCATGCCGGCGATGTTGACGCCGCTAACGACGGCTTTGATCTCGTCGCGGAAGTCGGTCAGAAATCGCAAGGGATCGCGCTGCTCGTTGGCGACGCGCGCGATCAGTCCCGTGATCAGAATCTGGCACGCGATCAGCTTGCCGTTCAGTTCGTCCATCCTGCGCTCCCGTTGTGGCGGGGCCGATATGACCGATGCCGGATTTCCTGACAACCGAAACGCCGTGCAGGCGAATTAGAACCGTTCTCACGGGAGTTGTTTCCGGCTCACTTCGCAGCGCAGCCGGGGCGGCCTTGCGGACAGCTCTGCAGGCCGCCCACACCGGCTCCGGGCATTGCCCAAGATTTGCGCGCGGATCGCTCGCGCCGGGAAAATGCAGCACTGCACACCGTAGTGTCACGAAGCTGCCTAGACAGTGCAAAGCTTTCCAATTGTTTAGGATTCCGAACCGATAGTGCTGTTTACACTGGAACTTGGCGTGTATTATACAAGCGCGCTGGAACCCTATGATTGCTCCACAATTCGTAGTTTTGGGCGTAAGAGCCAACGAGCCGACATGAAAAAAACACGGCCGATCCTCTGGATTCTGATCATCGCGGCCGTGGCCTCCGCGGGTTACTATGGCTGGCAGAAATTCGGCTCGCCCGAGGCCGGAAAAACCCAGACGGCTCAGAAGGGTCCGGCGCGCCCGCCCGCCATCCCCGTCAGCGTTTCGCCGGTCCAGAAGGCCGACTTCCCGGTATATCTGACCGGTCTCGGCACGGTTCAGGGCTTCAATACGGTACAGGTCCGGAGCCGGGTTGACGGCCAGATCGACAAGATCGCCTTCAGCGAAGGCCAGATGGTCAAGCAGGACGACCTTCTGGTCTCGATCGATCCCCGGCCCTATCAAGCCACGCTCGACCAGGCCAAGGCCAAGAAGGCGCAGGACGAGGCGAATCTCGCCAACGCCAACCTCGAGCTCCAGCGTGCCATGAAGCTTGGCGAGTTCGCGACTGCGCAGCGGGTCGACACCCAGCGTTCCACCGTCGCGCAGCTGACCGCCCAGATCGCCGCCGACGAAGCCGCGATCTCCAACGCGCAGACCCAGCTCGACTACACCCAGATCAAGGCGCCGTTCACCGGCGTGGCCGGGCTGCGCCTGGTCGACGTCGGCAACATCGTCAACGCCTCCACGCAGACGGGAATCGTAACGATCTCGCAGGTCGAGCCGATCTCGGTGATCTTCACCGCGCCGGAAGACCAGCTGCCCTATATCAGCGAAGGCCAGAAGGCCGGTGCGCTCAAGGTGATCGCGTTCACCACCGACGGGAAAAAGACGCTTGCCGAAGGCAAGCTTGCGGTCATCAACAACCAGGTCGACACGACCAGCGGGACTATTCGGCTCAAGGCGGTGTTCGACAACAAGGAACACACGCTGTGGCCGGGCCAGTCGGTTTCGACGCGCCTTCTGGTACGCACCCTGAAGGACGCGACCGTGGTTCCGGATGACGCGGTTCAGCATTCGACCAACGGCCTCTACGCCTATACCGTCAATCAGGACAACAAGGCGGAAGTGCACAAGATCAAGGTCAGCTACGCCATCGACGGCCGTTCGGTGGTCGACGAAGGCTTGAGCCCGGGTCAACAGGTGATCACCGGCGGCCAGTTCAAGGTCCAGCCCGGAAGCCTCGTCTCGACGGCCGTAGCAAGCTCGGATCCGAGCCAGAACAAGGTACGACAGGAATGACCGAGGGCGGGATTTCGGCACCTTTCATCCGTTATCCCATCGGCACCTCGCTGCTGATGGCCGGCATTCTGTTCGTCGGTCTCGTCGCCTATCCCCTGCTGCCGGTCGCACCGCTGCCGCAGGTGGACTTCCCGACCATCCAGATCACGGCCAATTTGCCGGGCGGCAGCCCCGAGACGATGGCCTCGTCGGTGGCCCAGCCGCTCGAGCGGCAATTCGCCCAGATCCCCGGCATCGCCCAGATGACCTCGACGAGTTATCTCGGCACCGCCTCGATCACCATCCAGTTCGACCTCAACCGCAGCATCGACGGCGCCGCCAACGACGTGCAGGGCGCCATCAACGCCGCAAGCGGCCAGCTGCCGAAGAATCTGCCCTCGCCGCCGACCTACCGCAAGGTCAACCCGGCCGACGCGCCGATCCTGCTGCTCTCGGCAACATCCGATACACTGCCGCTGACCACCGTCAGCGATGCCGTCGACGCCCAGCTTGCCCAGCAGATCAGCCAGCTCTCGGGCGTCGCGCAGGTTTTCATCGGCGGCCAGCAGAAGCCCTCCATCCGCATTCAGATCGACCCGGCGAAACTCGTCGCCAAGGGCCTGTCGCTGGAGGACGTGCGCAGCCAGATCGCGATCACCACGGTCGACAGCCCCAAGGGCAATATCGACGGGCCGAAGCGCGCCTACACGATCTACGCCAACGACCAGCTCACCCAGTCCAAGGACTGGAACGACGTCGTCATCGCCTATCGCAATGGCGGTCCGCTTCGAATCCGCGACATCGGACAGGCGGTGAGCGGCGCCGAGGACGCCAAGCAGGCAGCCTGGGCCAACGGCAAGCGTGGCGTGTTCCTGGTGGTGTTCAAGCAGCCGGGCGCCAACGTCATCGAGACCGTCGACCGGATCAAGGCCACCCTGCCCCGCCTCGTCGCGGCAATTCCGCCCGCGATCAAGATCGAGTTGATCAGCGACCGCACCACGACCATCCGCGCCGCGGTCGAGGACGTCCAATTCACGCTGCTGCTAACCATCGCCCTCGTGGTCATGGTCATCTTCGTCTTCCTGCGCAGCTTCTGGGCGACGGTCATTCCCACCATCACGGTTCCGCTGGCGCTACTGGGCGCGTGCGCCCTGATGTGGGTGGTTGGCTATTCGCTCGACAATCTGTCGCTGATGGCGCTCACCATCGCGGTCGGATTCGTCGTCGACGACGCCATCGTGATGCTCGAGAACATCACGCGCTACATCGAGGAAGGCGAATCGCCGATGGCGGCCGCCTTCAAGGGCTCCAAGGAAATCGGCTTCACCATCGTCTCGATCAGCATCTCGCTGGTCGCGGTGCTGATCCCGCTGCTGCTGATGGGCGGCATCATAGGACGCCTGTTCCGCGAGTTCGCCGTCGTGCTGGCGATGACCATCTTCGTCTCGATGTTCGTGTCGCTGACGCTGACGCCGATGATGGCCTCGCGCTTCCTGCGCGCCCATGGCGAGGTGACCCACGGCAAGTTCTACCAGTGGAGCGAACGCGCCTTCGACGGCATGCTGCGCGGCTACGAGTACGTTCTCGATCATGCCCTGGCCTGGCGCCGCACCACGCTCCTGATCTTCTTCGCCACGCTCGGCCTGTCGATCTATTTGTTCATCCTGATCCCGAAGGGCTTCTTCCCGCAACAGGACGTCGGCCTGATCACGGCGACCTCGGAAGCGTCCCAGGACATCTCCTTCGCCGAGATGCAGCGCCGCCAGGTCGAGCTCGGCAAGATCGTGATGGACGATCCCGACGTCGCCACGATCGCGATGAACATCGGCGGCAGCGGCCGCGCCGGCAACAACGGCAATTTGTTCATCACGCTGAAGCCGCGTAACGAGCGCAACGCATCGGCGCAGGAGATCATTGCCCGGCTGCGCCCCAAGCTCGAGAAGGTGTCGGGCGCCCGCCTCTACATGCAGGCGGCCCAGGACGTCCGGCTCGGCGGCCGGCCGACGCGCACGCAGTTCGAGTTCACGCTACAGGATGCCGACCTCACCGAGCTCAACGACTGGGCGCCGAAAATCCTCGCCAAGATGCAGACGCTGCCGCAACTGCGCGACGTCGCGACCGACCAGCAGACGCAGGGCACCACGGTCCAGCTCAAGATCAACCGCGACACCGCATCGCGCTACGGCATCCAGCCGCAGCTGATCGACGACACGCTGTACGACGCCTTCGGACAGCGGCAGGTCACGCAGTATTTCACCCAGCTCAACACCTACAAGGTGATCCTCGAGATCCTGCCGGAGATGCAGGGCAGTCTCGACAGCCTGAACAAGCTCTACCTGAAATCGCCGTTGACCGGCGACCAGGTGCCGCTGTCGACCTTTGCGACCTGGACCACCGATCCGGTCCGCCCGCTCTCGATCAGCCACCAGGGCCAGTTCCCGGCGATCACGATCAGCTTCAACCTCGCCCAGGGCGTCGCGCTCGGCCAGGCCACCGAGGCCGTGCAGAAGGCGATGGCCGATCTCGGCGCACCACCGACCCTGAATTCGAGCTTCCAGGGCACCGCGCAGGCGTTCCAGCAGTCGCTCGGCACCGTGCCGCTGCTGATCCTCGCAGCCCTCGTCGTGGTCTATCTGATCCTCGGCATTCTCTACGAGAGCTACATCCACCCGATCACGATTCTGTCGACCCTGCCCTCGGCCGGCGTCGGCGCGCTCCTGATCCTGATGGCGGCCGGCTTCGACTTCAGCCTCATTGCATTGATCGGAATCATTCTCCTGATCGGCATCGTGAAGAAGAACGGCATCATGATGGTCGACTTCGCCATCGCGGCCGAGCGCGACGAACACAAGACGCCGGATGAATCGATCCGTCAGGCCGCGCTGCTGCGCTTCCGGCCGATCATGATGACGACGATGGCCGCCCTGCTCGGCGGCGTGCCGCTGATGCTCGGCCACGGCACCGGCGCCGAGATCCGCCAGCCGCTCGGCTACGCCATGGTCGGCGGCCTGATCGTCAGCCAGGCGCTGACGCTGTTCACCACTCCGGTGGTCTATCTCTATCTCGACGAGCTCAACAACTGGTTCTCGGGCTGGGGCCGTTCGGGTGACGGCAAAGGTCACGAGGCGCCCGAGCACAGCACCGTCAAGCAGGCCGCCGAGTAAGCTTGCACCGCGGCTTCCGCGACGCTACAGCGAGGCCCTCGGTTCACGCCAACGCGGTTTCGCCATGTCCATGCAATCCAGACTTGTCGCCCTCGCCGCCGCCCTTCTGCTGTCGACAGGCGGCGCGTATGCCCAGCAGAGCGCCAAAAAGAACGCCGCTTCCCCTGCACCGGCCGCACAGCCCGCGCCAGCTCCGACCCAGCCGCAGGCTGACGGTGCGCAGCAAGCCGGATGGGTCGTGCGCTGCACCAGCGTCAGCCGCGACGCGCCGCTCGAATGCGCAATGGAGCAGAACGCGGTGCTGACCAAGACCGGCCAGACCATCGTCCTGATCAACATCCGTATCGCGCCCGACACCCGCACGCCGGTGGCGCTGCTGCAATTGCCGCTCGGCCTCAACCTGCCCGTCGGCGCCAAGCTCCAGGTCGACGAGGGCAAGACATTCGATCTTCAGATCCAGACCTGCGAGAACCGCGGCTGCTACGCCTCGACGCCAATCGCGGCGGACCTGCTCGCGGCCTTGCGGTCGGGCAAGCAGCTGAAGGTCTCCTTCCAGAACATGGCCAAGGAGGCGATCGCGATCCCGATGCCGCTGGGCGATTTCGCAGCGGCCTACGACAAGATCAAGTAAGGCCCACACTGTCATCTCCCGCCTTGTGCGCGGTTGCGCACTGGGGCGGGCGATCCAGTGCTCCGAGACGGTTATAGTTCAATCGATAGGCCGCGGCGTACTGGATGCCCCGCCTGCTGTTTAGCCCGGACAGATCACTGACGGGTGTTCGGAGACATAGCTGACACATCAACATTGGCTGGATTGGTCCGATTCGGGAGGCCGTCCATGCCTTGGAGCGAGGTGTCAGTGATGGATCAGCGTCACGAGTTTGTGCGGCTGGCTTTGCAGGAGGGCGCCAACCGGCGCGAACTGTGCCGTCGGTTCAACGTCAGTCCTGACGTCGGCTACAAGTGGCTGGCGCGCTGGCAGGCCGGCGATCGGGAGCTGGCCGACCGCTCCCGGCGCCCGCATGCGATGCCCAAGCGGAGTGAGGCTGCGGTCGAAGTAGAAGTCCTGGCTGTACGCGACAAGCATCCGGCTTGGGGAGCACGGAAGATTGCCCATTGCCTGAAGCGGGGCGGGCAGACGGTGCCTGTGCCATCAACGGTGCACCAGATCCTGTGTCGGAACGGCCGGGTCAAACCGAGTGAGAATGCGCCGCCCAATCCGGGCCACCGGTTCGAGAAGGAAGCTCCCAATCTGCTGTGGCAGATGGACTTCAAGGGCCACCTGCCGCTGGCCGACGGGACACGATGCCATCCGCTGACCATCGTCGACGATCACTCGCGCTACGTGCTGTGCCTGAAGGCATGTGCCGACGAGCAGCGTCTCACCGTGCAGAATCACCTGTCGACGACGTTCCGCTGCTATGGCCTGCCAGAGGCCTTCTACACCGACAATGGCTCACCCTGGGGCGATACGTCCGGCATTCGTTGGACCGGACTGAAGGTGTGGCTGCTCAAGCTTGGCGTCAGGGTGGTGCACGCCAGGCCATGCCACCCACAGGCCCGCGGCAAGAACGAGCGCTTCCATCGCACCCTGAAGGCCGAGGTGTTTGCAATGCGCCGCTTCCGAACTCTCCCGGAAGTCCAGCGCGCCTTCGACGCCTGGCGGCCGGTCTACAATCTGGAGCGGCCTCACCAAGGCCTCGATATGCAGGTCCCTGCCGATCGCTTCCGGCCAAGTGCTCGCCCCATGCCGGCCCGCGTTCCGAACGTCGAATACGACAGCGGCGAGATCGTGCGCAGGGTCTCATCGACAAGACCCTACATCTCCTTCAAGGGACGCTTCTGGAAAGTTCCCCAGGCCTTCGCCCGCGAACGCCTTGCCATCCGGCCACTGGTTCGTGACGGCCACTACGGAATCTTCTTCGCCAGCTGGCAGGTCGCATCGATCGACTTGACCAATGGCCAACCTGTCAGTGATGTGTCCGAACAGGTGTCAGCCATGTCTCCGGACTAAACACTGCGCGGGGCATGACACCGGTTCTCGCCGCCCAACCTCCCGCCCCTACTGCCGCGCCATCTGCGCGTTGCCGACGGCATCGCCGTCGAGCTTCTGGTCGTCGTGCATGGTGACGGTGACGCGCAGCAGCCGCCCCTCGAACTCGAACGGCGCCTCGTAATGCGACACGGGGCTGCCGCGGTCACGGCCGATGTCGAGGCCGGACCACGAGATCAGCGTGTGGAAGCCGAGCTGGGTCTGGAGCGACCCCGCCGGCTCGCCGTCGATCAGCAGCGTGTATTCGGTGACGCCGGTGCGCGAGCCTTTCGCCGGCGGCTCCTTGCGCACGAGCCGCTCGACATGCACGCCGAGCCGCCGCGCGCCTGACGACACCTTGCGGTCCGACCGCACGACCTGGTGGCTGCCGCCGATGTTGAGGTCGTGCACGAGATGGCCGTCCCTGACGTAGAGGCTGTAGCCCGACGTCGCGTCGCCATGCGAGATCAGCACGCCATCGGCGCCCTGCCCGTCGATCTCGACATGCGCCTCGATCGTGTAGCTGCGGCTGCGCACATCAGGCGCGACGTCGGTCGGCACGTGGCCCATGCCGGCGTGGAAGACGAAATGGTGGCGCGCACCGTGGAAGCGTGCGGCGTTCTCCGCGAAGCGCGGACCGAAGCGGTCGTCGAGCGGCAGCACCTTGTGCCTCTCGGCCTCCGCCCACCAGGTCGCGATCATTGCGGCCAGACGCTCCGGCTCCTTTGCGGCGAGATCGTCGGTCTCGGAGAAATCCTTGTCGAGATGAAACAGCTCCCATTTGTCGTTCTCGAACGGCGTGCCCGAGGGATGGAAGGCGACCGCCTTCCAGCCGCCCTGCCAGAGGCCGCGATGGCCGAACATCTCGAAATATTGCGGCGAGCTTTTTGAGGACACGGACGCATCCATGATCGAGCGCGCAAAGCTCTCGCCTTCCAGCGGCATCTGCGGGCAGCCCGCGATCGTGCTGGGCGACTCGACGCCGATCAGCTCCAGTAGCGTCGGCGTGAGGTCGCAGGCGTGGACGAACTGGTGCCGCAGCTCGCCTTTGCCTGCGATCTTCTTCGGCCAGTTGATGACGAAGGGATCGCGGATGCCGCCGCCATGGGTGTTCTGCTTGTAGCGCCGCAGCGGCGTGTTCGACGCCATCGCCCAGCCATGCGGGAAATTGCTGTGGGTGTCGGACCCGCCGATGTCGTCGATACGGCTGAGCTTCTCGGCGATCGGCTCCGGCTTGAAGTTGAACGGCCCCATCGCGTTGACGAAGCCGAGCGGCCCGCCCTCCTGGCTCGCGCCGTTGTCGGACATCACGATGATCACGGTGTTGTCGCGAATGCCGGCCGTTTCCAGGAACGAGACAAGCCGTCCAAGATGCCGATCGGAATGATCGAGCATGCCGGCGAAGGCCGCCTGCAGGCGGGTGAAGACGCGGCGCTCGTCGGCCGAATGCTCCTCCCAGGCCTTCACGCTATCGTTGCGCGCCGGCATCCGCGTTCCCTCAGGCACCAGCCCCATCGCCTTCTGGCGCGCCAGACGCCGTTCGCGCTCGACGTCCCAGCCGTGCGCGAATTCGGCGTCGTAACTCCCAATGATATCGGCCGGCGCCTGATGCGGCGCGTGGCAGGCGCCAAGTGCGACCCAGGTGAGCCAGGGAACGTCAGGACGGTCGGCGACATGGTCGCCGATGAAGCGGATCGACTGGTCGATCAGGTCCTCGGTCAGATGATAGCCGTCCGCATACGTGCCCGGTGGATCGATATGCGTGTTGTCGGAGACGAGCTCCGGCGCGTACTGGTCGGTCTCGGCATCGAGGAAGCCGTAGAAGCGGTCGAAGCCGCGGCCGAGCGGCCAGCCGTCGAACGGGCCGGTGGCTCCGCTTTCGGTCAGCGGCGTGACGTGCCATTTGCCGACCATGTAGTTGCGATAGCCATGGTGGCGCAGCATCTCGGCCAGCGTCCCCGCCTCGCGCGCGATCTTACCGCGGTACCCGGGATAGCCGGAATCGAAATTGGCAAGGCAGCCGACGCCGACCGAGTGATGATTGCGTCCTGTCAGCAGCGCGGCGCGCGTCGTCGAGCACATTGCCGTGGTGTGGAATCCGGAGTAGCGCAGCCCCTCCGCGGCGAGCCGGTCGATGGTCGGCGTCTTGATTGCCGAGCCATAGCAGCCGAAATCGGAGAAGCCGACGTCGTCGAACAGCACGACCAGGATGTTCGGCGCACCGTCGGGCGGCCTTGGCGCCTCCGGCCACCAGGGTTTCGACTCCGCGACCGTCTTGCCGACGGTGCCGCGGAACGGCGTGCCGCTGTTTGCGCTCATCTGCTTCTCCCTGCTGGTTGCCCGGCGGCTGCGGTTGACCCGCGGCTCGGCCACGTCTAAATTATAATCAGAATTATGATTATGATTTTTGCCGGATGCAAGCGCGGATGCGGCCAAGCTCGGACGAACCCGATTTCGACCTGCCCGGCGTTGCCCCGTCGCGGCAGAAGCGCAGCCGCGAGACGACACTGGCGCTGCTGCGCGCCGGCGCCGACATGCTGCGCACGCGCAGCCTGGCCGAGCTGTCGATCGAGGCGCTCTGCACCGAGGTCGGCGCCACCGTCGGCGCCTTCTACAGCCGCTTCGAGAGCAAGGAGGCCTATTTCAACGCACTAATGGCGCTGGCCGCGCGCGACGGCGAGCAACGGCTCGGCGACATGAGGCGACCGTCACCGGATACGGACCTCGACAAGCTCTGCCACATCATCGTCAGCGGGATCATCGCCTGGATGCGTGACCACGAGGGCGTGCTGCGCGCCGCGCTTCAGCACGATGACACCCGTCCGGACAAATGGACGCCGTTCAAGGCCCTCGCGAAGGCAACGACGGAACGCGCGACCCCTCTGCTGCTCCCGGCCATGGACAAGGGACGCAAGGCCGCCAAGACCCGCACGATCGCCTTCGGCTTCCAGGTCGTGCTGGGCACGCTGGTGAACGCGATCCTCAACGATCCCGGGCCGCTGTCGCTTGGATCAAAAGAGATGGAGACGCGGCTGGCCGGTTGCCTGTTGCTGTTGCTCCAGGCGGAGATCAATCAGTCGACGCCGAGATAGGCCTTCTGCACCTGCGGATCCTGTGCGAGCGCCGCGGCCGTGCCGGACAGCACGCTCTTGCCGACCTGGAGCACGGTCGCGAAGTCCGAGACTTCCAGCGCGAGCTCGATCGACTGCTCGGCGAGCAGGATGGTCAGGCCCTCGCGATGCAGGCGGCCGAAGGTCTCGTACATGGATTCGACGACCGCCGGCGCGAGGCCGAGCGACGGTTCGTCCAGCATCAATAGCTTCGGATCGCTCATCAGCGCGCGGCCGACCGCGAGCATCTGCCGCTCGCCGCCGGACATCGTGCCGGCGCGCTGGTTGCGGCGCTCCTTCAGGCGCGGGAAGATTTCGTAGACGCGTTCGAGCAAATTGGCCTGGCGCGACTTGTCGTGCAGCGGCGTCGCGCCGAGCAGGAGGTTGTTCTCGACGCTCTGCTGCACGAACAGCCGCCAGCCCTCCGGCGAGAGCGCCAGCCCCTTGCGCACGATCGCAAAGGCCTTCTGGCCGGCGATGTCCTCGCCGCGAAAGCTGATCGATCCGGAATGCACGGGAATGAGACCCGCGATTGCGTTCAGCGTCGTGGTCTTGCCGCCGCCATTGGAGCCGAGCAGCGCGACGACGCTGCCCTCCGGCACCTCCAGCGAGACGTCGGAGACACCGATGAGGTCGCCATAGCGCACCTCGAGGTGCTCGATCCGAAGAAGCGCGCCGCTCATAGGTCCCGCCCGCCCATCAGCTCGACCGGCGTATGGCCGGCCGCGGCCTTCGCCGCGCGTTTGCCGAGATAGGCTTCGATCACCGCCGGGTTCGAGGTGACCTCGCGCGGCGAGCCGCGGGCGATCTCCTTGCCCTGGTGAAACACCATCACGCGGCTCGCGAGCGACATGATCACTTCCATGATGTGCTCGACGATGACGAGCGTGATGCCGGAGCGGTGGATGTCGCGGACGAGATCGATGGCGAGCCTCACCTCGTGGGCGTTGAGCCCGGCCATGGCCTCGTCGAGCAGCAGCACCTTTGGCTCGGTCGCCAGTGCGCGGGCGATCTCCAGCCGCTTGCGGCCGGGCGTGCCCAGCGAGCGCGCCGGCGCATCCGCAAGCCTGCTCATGCCGACGCGCTCCAGCACCGCGCGCGCCCTGGTCTCGACCTCATGGCGATGCGAGGTGCGCAGGAAGGCGCCGATCATGACGTTCTCGAGCACCGTCATGCCTTCAAAGGTCTGCGGCACCTGGAAGGTGCGCGCAAGCCCGAGCCCGGCGCGCTGCTCCGGCGCGAAGTCGGTGATGTCGGCCCCCTCGAACAGCACGCGGCCCGAGGTGGTCTTGAGGTCGCCGGTGAGGCAATTGAAGAAGGTGGATTTGCCGGCGCCGTTCGGGCCGATCAGGCCGAGAATATCGCCCTGCTCCAGCGTGACGGACGCATCGTCCACCGCCTTGAAGCTGCCGAACGCCTTTGTGATCCCGCGCGCCTCAAGGAGCATGGCCGGCTCCCTTATCTGCGCCGGGCTTGCGTCGTCCCATGAACAGGCTGAGCAGGCCGCCGGGCTGGAAGCGCGCGATCAGCACGATGATCGCGCCATACAGGACGAAGGTGAGGCCGGCCCCCTTGCCGCCAAGCCAGCTGTTGGAGATCTCCTCCAGCGGCACGAGGATCGCGGCTCCCACCAGCGGACCGAACAGCAACCCCGCCCCGCCCAGCGCCGCCATGATCAGGATTTTGACCGAGATCAGGATGCCGAGCCCGGACTCGGGATCGACGAAGCCGAACATCATCGCATAGAGCGCGCCGGCAACGCTCGTCAGCGCCGCGCTCAGCATGTAGGCGTAGAGCTTGGTCCGGCTCGCGGGTGCGCCTAGGGAACGTGCGGCCCTCTCGGAATCCTTGATCGCGCGCAGATAGAATCCCATGCGGCTGTTGGTCATCCACCAGGTGATGAACAGCGTGATCACGAGGACGACCAGGAAGAGGTAGTAGTACGGCAGCGACGACAGGAACGAGAGATCGAAGATGTTGCGGGGGACCGTTGGACCGGAAAGACCCACGGCCGCGCCGAGCCAGTCGGTGTTGGTGACGATCAGCCGCACGGTCTCGGCGACCGCGATCGTCGCCATGCTGAAATAGTGACCCGACAGCCGTAGCGTCGGCACGCCGATGATCGCAGCGAGCCCCACCGCCAGCACGATCCCGCCGGGGATGCCGAACAGCGGCGACAGCCCGAACTTGGCGTAGCTCCCCATCGCGGCATAAGCGCCGCAGCCGAAGAACACGACGTGGCCGACCGAGACCTGGCCGGCATAGCCGCCGACGATGTTCCAGGCCGACGCGGCGATGGCATAGAGCAGCACCAGTGCGCCCAGGCGCTGCTGGAACGGCGAGGACAGCAGCAACGGATAGGCAATCGCCAGTGCTGCGACGATTGAGAGCCAGATCAAGCGCCGCATTGCAGCTTTCTCATCAGAGCTTGCCCATCAGGCCTTGCGGCCGGAACCAGAGGAAGAACAGGAACAGGACATAGACGACGATGTCCTTGTAGACCGCACCGATCAGATAGCCGGAGAGCGACTCGATCACGCCGATCAACAGGCCCGCGACGAGCGCGCCGGGCACGCTGCCGAAGCCGCCAAGGGATACCGTGACGAAGGCGACGATGCCGAGCGTCTCGCCGACCGTCGGCACGATGTAGAAGAAGTTCGCGATCAGCGCGCCGGCAAGGCCGGTGGCGCCGGCCGCGATGGCCCAGGCAATCGCCTGCATGGTATCGGGCCTGATGCCCATAAGCTGAGCCGCGGTCTGATCCTCCGCCACCGCCAGCATTTTTGAACCAAGCGATGTGCGCGTCAGAAGCAGGTGGAGGCCGAATGTCACCAGCAGCGCGACGACACCGGCAAGCAGCCGCGAGGCTTCGATCCGCAGGCCCGCAAACGCATAAGTGCCGCCGACGATATTCGACGGCATCGACAGGAAGTTGGCGCCGAACCACCAGAACACGGAATAGCGCAGCAGCAGCGCGAGCCCGAACGTGCCGAGGATCTGCGCCAGCATCGGCCCCTTCATGATGTCGCGGATCAGGGCGAAATAGACGACGACCCCGACGGTCGCGAGCACCAGTGTCGCCAGTGGGGCGCCGAGGATGGGCCCTCCCCCCATCAGCGTATAGACGACATAGGCGACGTACATGCCAAGCATGACGAAGTCGCCATGCGCGAAATTGACGATGTTCATCATGCCCCACACCAGCGTGAGGCCCGAGGAAAATAGGGCGTAGACGGCGCCAAGCAGAAGCCCGCCGACAATCACCTGCACGAGTACGAAGGACATGAGCTGCGTTGCTCTGATCAAAACATTCTGGGAAAGGCGGGACGCGCGGTCCCGCCTTCAGGCAATCTTACCAGCCCTTGTAGGGCAGTACCGGTGCCTTCTCGGCATTGGTCTTCGGCCATACCGCGACGTAGTTCTCGCCATCCTGGAGCTGGATGATGGCGCCGGAAGCCAGGATGTTCTGGCCCTTGTCGTCGAACTTCACGCCCTTGTAGCCGATCATGAGCTGCTCGGGCTTCAGGTCCGTCGCCCTCAGCGCGGCCTGGATCTTTGCAGGCTCGGTCGAGCCGGCGCGGTCGATGGCATCGGCCAGCACGAAGAAGCCCTGCATCTGCCGGGCGACCGTGTCGTCCATCTCCTCGCCGCTCTTCTTCTTGTACATCTCGGCGATGATGGCGGACGCCGAGCCCGGCGGTCCCACGACCCAGGACGAGCGGTTGAAGACGCCTTGCGAGATCTTGCCGACCGCCTTGGTGAAGGACGGATCGGAGTAGCCGGCATCGTCGGCCAGCAGCACGGCCGGCTTGTAGTCGAGCGACTGCATGGTCTTGGCGAACAGGATCGCATCCGACGTGTAGCTGATCATGATGACGACGTCGGGCTTCTTGTCCTTGAGCTGGAGCACCTGGCCCTGCAAGTCGGTCGCATTGACGGGATAGGCGATGTCGAGCGCGATCGGCTGGCCCTTTTCCTTGAAGGCGCCGGCGATCGTGTTGGCGACCGAGGTGCCGTATTCGGTGTTGTCATGGACCACCGCGACGCTGTCGGTCTTGGCACCCTGCGCCTTGATGTCGGCGAGGAAGTCGACATAGATCTTGGCGAAATCGGTCGCAATCGGCGTGGTGCGGAAGAACCATTTGAAGCCGCGCTCGGTGAGATTGGCGGCGACCGATTCCGAGTTCAGGAAAGGAACGCCGTATTTCTCGGCGATCGCGCTCGAAGTCAGCGTGACGCCGGACTGGTAGGAGCCGAACACGGCCGCCACCTTCTCCTCCGTGATCAGGCGTAGCGCCTGATTCTGGCCCGTCGCCGGGTTGCCCTGGTTGTCGGCGAACACAGCCTCGATCTTGGCGCCGCCGAGGCCGGCAAGGCCGGCGTTCTTCGCCAGCGGCAGATTGCCAAGCTCAGGATGGGCGTTGTTGATGATGTCCATGGCGACTTCGAGCGCCGCCTTGGCGTGCGCACCGATCGAGGCGGTGCCGCCGGACATCGGCATGATGACGCCGATCTTGATGACCTTGTCCTGGGCCTGCGTGCCGGAGCCCAGCGCAAGGAAGATCGCGGCTGCGCAAAACAGCCCGGTGACGTGCTTGAAATTCATCAAATCAGACCTCCCAAAGGGTTTCCCCGACCAAGCTATTTTGGAAGCTGCAGGCTAAGCGCCCGCTTCCGTTTGTTTATGCCTGGTGGATCTAGGATGGCATGCCAGCCGGACACCGGCAAGGTGAAACGGACTTGCGCATTGCTGCATAGGAGGCAGCGAACGCGCCGGCGCGGGCGGCGTTCAAATCCGGCGTCGTCCGGCGCGAACGCGGTAACCCGAACGGCGGACGTCATTGCCATCTGCAGGGGTGGGTTAACACTGCGACTGCGCCAAGCGCGGTCCGCTGGCGTAACCCGGCCCCCGTGTGTTTCTGCGAACGCAGAGGCGGTGGGTGAGGCTGTCGTCAACCCACCCTGCGAAACGCCGTCAGCCGACGACGTCGCTCGCCCGCAGCAGCGTCGTGAAGCCGCCATAGATCATGCGCTTGCCGTCGAAGGGCATGTCGGCGCCCTTGAGCCGCTCATCGGCCATCACCTTCTTGTTGACGGCATCGCGGGTCTCCCGGTCACGGTAGACGATCCAGGAGAACACCACGACCTCGTCCTCCTTCGCGATCACCGCGCGCGGAAACGAGGTCAACTCGCCATAGGGCACGTCGTCGCCGATGCACTCGACGTAATCGAGCGCGCCGTGTTCCATCCACACCGCGCAGGCCTTTCGCGCCAGCGCCTTGTAGGCCTCGATCTTGTCCTTCGGCACGGCCAGCACGAAACCATCGACATAGGGCATCACGGGATCTCCTTTGGGTTGCCTGCCCCAAGGACGTAGCGGCGCACAACGATCCGACACGTCATCGCACCCACAAGGTGAGGCAAACTGTCGCGAGGATTTCGTGCGCTACTTCACATTTGAAGCTCGCCGCGCCGTGACATCATCCCGGACGTTTGCGCTCGCACATCGGCTACTTCAGATTGCAGTTGAGAAGGCAGCTTTCATGAGCACCCGCCTGTCATTGCTTTGTGTCCACGGCGTCGGTCACGCGGAGATCGACGCCGAGTTTCGAAAGTCATGGTCCGAGGCGATCATACGCGCCGTCCAGTCCGTCGATCAGAGCCTCAACCCGGCCATCGACTTCCTCTCGTATGACGACCTGTTCGACAAGAGCCCGCCCAACCTCGTCACCTACGGCATCGCGCTGGCGAAACTGCTGGCGAGCGCGACCGTCCATGGGATCGGTGATCTGCTCGCGGGCACACGCGGCCTCGATGATGTACCAACCCTGATCAGATGGACCGCGGGCATGGTCGCCCAGTGGTCGGTGGATGAGCAGTTGCAGGCCGCGCTGCGCGGCGCGGTCCTCGACAAGCTGAAGAGCGGCAACTACGACGTTGTCCTGGCTCACAGCCTCGGCTCGCTGATCTGCTACGACACGTTCGTGCGCAACCCCGCTGCGATCAGGGACAAAGTCTTCGTCACGTTCGGCTCGCAGATCGGCAATCCCGCCGTGCGCGACGTCTTCGCAGGCCGCATTCAGGACCTTCCCTGCCGGAAATGGTACCATCTGTTCAACCGGGAAGATCGCGTTCTCACCTATCCGCTCGAGATCGCCGCAGACAATTTTCAGCAGGTACTGACACCGTTCGATGTCCCCAACGATCTCCTGAATCACAACGCGACCTGGTACCTGTCGCGCCCCGAGACCGTCGCCACCGTCTGGCACGACGTGGTCCCGGTGCCGACGTCCCGCTCCATCGTCAGCGCCGCGCGGGGGATTGCCCGCATTGACACCCGGCCGACCCGCCGCGCCCTGCTGATCGGCATCAACGACTATCCCAAACCCGCGGACAGGCTCGAAGGATGCGTCAACGACGTATTCCTCATGAGCTCGGTGCTACAGGAAAGCGGCTTCAAGCCGGACGAAATACGCGTCGTGCTCAATGAGCGGGCGACGGCGCAGGGCATCATGGAAAGGCTTCACTGGCTGCTCGAGGGCGTGCGCGACGGCGACGAGCGCATGCTGTTCTACTCGGGCCATGGCGCCCAGATTCCCAGATACAGCCCTCGCGGCGCACCGGATAGCGTCGACGAGTGCCTCGTTCCCTATGATTTCGACTGGACGCCCGAGCACGCCATTCTCGACCGCCAGTTCAGCCAGCTCTACTCACAGCTCCCGTACGACTGCTATTTCGTCGCCATGCTCGACTGCTGCCATTCCGGCGGCATGACACGTGACGGTGGTCCGCGTATCCGCGGCCTGACGCCGCCCGACGATATCCGCCACCGGGCGCTGCGGTGGGAGGCAAGCGAAGGCATGTGGGTGCCGCGCGAGTTCCCTCCCCTCAACGAGAGCCTGAGCAAGAGCAAAAACGGCGCCGACTATCTCGGCGACAACGGCGCCACGCAACGGCTCGGGCGCAGCATGGCGCTCCGCACCCAGCCCGACAAGGAATACAACAAGACGCGAGCCGAGCTCGGGCATCACGGTCCTTACCTGCCGATTCTCCTCGAGGCCTGCCAGGAGCAGGAGCTGTCCTATGAATATCGTGACGGCGTCACGTCGTATGGCGCCTACACGTTCTGCATGGCGAAGGTGCTGCGCGAACAACGAGACCGCGGCGCCAATCCGTCGTTCCAGGAGCTGAGCGAACTCGTCACGGCCAAACTCCGTCGCCTCAAATACAACCAGACGCCCAATCTCGTCGGCGCCAAGACGCGCGTCAGCGCAAAAATTCCATGGGGCGCTGCAGATGCAGGTCGCGGCCAGCGACGGGCGCCGAAGAAGCGTGCCGCCAAGACGGGCCGGAAGAAGCGCCGCTAATCATTTCGCCTTGCATCGCCGCGCGGCGCATCGCGGGCGCCATGAGTCGGGCCAAGGCGCCGAGGCCGGACCGACCAAAGGCGCGGACTGCCGACGGCACGTCAGGCTCCTCGCCGGGGGCCTGATTCAGAGCAGGTTATGATCTGGGTAAATCGCCCGGAACTGGCTGGGGAACCTGGACCCTGAGGACCCCCAGCAAAAATTCAATGATTTCAATAATCACATGAAAATAAACATCTTTTCTGGCTGAGCGGTTACGAGTAGTGGTTACGAGTCACGGTTACGAGGACTCGAATGTCGATCGCCACAAACATCCAAAAGCGACCCGGCCGCACCTCCTACTACGTCCGCGTCGGCGTGCCCCTGAAGCTCCAGCCGGTCCTTAAGCGCAAAGAGATCTGGCAGTCCCTCAAGACGACCGATCCTCGCCAAGCACGCGATAGAGCTGCGCCCGTGATCGCTTCCTTCCGCGCGCAGTTCGCCGAGCTGGAGCAGCGCCGAGAGCCCTCGCCCGCCGATCTCCAGGCCACAGTGTGGTCGCACTATGAGACCGAGCTCGCCCAGGACGGTCGGGCGCGCTTGGCGCTTCCGATTGACACGGAGATCCAGGAAGCAAAGAGCAAGCTTGCACGTGATGTCGAGGCCGGGCGCGTTCCCTGGTCCGCGGATCCAATCGTGCAGTTGAACGCGACCATTGAGCTGATCGCCATGAAGAACGCGGCGACGATGGATCGCGAGCGCCGGACCATTCAACTTGCTCAGCTTAGGAAGCACCTCGCGACCGGCGAGACGGCCCTCATCGAATGGAAAGCCGATGATGTGATCCAGAGCGAGCGGCTGTTGATCGCGAAGGGCTCGTCTGCCTACCGCGATCTATGCCAACGATTGCAGCGCGCCCAGGTCCAGGTCTTGGATCGAGCCGCCGAACGCGATGCCGGCAATTGGGCCGGCGTTCCTACTGACGCAATCGTGGCGCCGGCTGATCTTACCCAGGGCAAACGGATTGCCGCGCCGGGCGAAACCCTCATGGAGCTTTACGACAAGTTTAAAACCGAGCGGGTTGGAGACGCGCGGCCCGATACCTGGGACCAGAATCGCAAGATCGTGAAGCTGTTCGCCGAGTTCGTCGGCGAGTCCTCGCACATCACTGCCCTCACCCGGAAGGCCGTCCGTAATTGGAAGCAAGCGCTGGCGAGCTGGCCCGTGAAAGCGGCGGATAGTAAGGCGTTTGAGGGCCTGTCCTTCCGCAAGGTGATCGAGGCGAATGCGACGATCAAAAAGCCCCCGATCAGCCAGAAGACGACCAACAAGTATCTCGCGGCGTTGGGTAGCTTCGCGCGTTGGCTGCTCCAGAACGAGTATATTGACGACGGAGCTATGGCGGAATCTGGGTGATGACGGTGTGAGGAAGGCGGCGTATCGAGGCGGGTGACGAGCCTGCCAGAACCTCTCGAGGAGAGCGATACGCCATGACCGAGACTACCAATGTTCTTGCTTTCCGTCAGCCGTCCGCGGTTGATGATCCACTGACCGATATCGTTCGTGCCGGCGCGCGGGACCTGCTTGCCAGGGCGATCGAGATCGAGGTTGGCGCGTTTCTGGCCAGCACGGCCAATCTGACGCTGCCCGACGGTCGAGCGCGCCTGGTCCGACATGGGCACGGTCCGGTGCGCGAGATTGCGACCGGCATCGGTCCGGTGGAGGTCGCTCGTCCAAGGTCCGCGACCGCGGAGCGAGCGGGCCAGGCGACCGCCTCCGCTTCAGTTCGGCAATCCTGCCGCTATGGGCGCGGCGGACGAAGAGCCTGGATGCCTTGATCCCGGTCCTCTATTTGCGCGGCATCTCGACCGGCGACTTCCAGGAGGCGCTCTCGGCGCTGCTCGGCAAGGATGCGCCGAACCTGTCGCCTTCGGTGATCGCCGGCCTGAAGGCCGATTGGCAGGTCGAGTACGAACGCTGGCAGAGACGCGATCTGTCGGCGCGTCGCTATGTCTACATCTGGGCCGATGGCGTGTACCTGCAGGCCCGCATGGAAGATCACAGCGAATGCATGCTGGTGCTGATTGGCACCACGCCGGAAGGCAAGAAGGAGCTGATCGGCTTCCAGGTCGGCGTGCGCGAGAGCGCGCAGAGCTGGCGCGAACTCCTGATCGACCTGCGGCAACGCGGGTTACGGATTGCCCCGCAACTCGCCATCGGCGACGGCGCCCTCGGCTTCTGGAAGGCACTGGACGAGGCCTTTCCCGGCACGCGGCACCAACGATGCTGGTGCCATAAAGTGAGCAACGTACTCGACAAGGTCGCCAAATCCGTGCAGGGCCCCATGAAGAACGACCTGCGGAACATCTATCTGGCCCCACACCGGGCCGAAGCTGAAACCGCGATCGACGTCTTCGTCGAGAAATACCACGTCAAATACGGACGTGCGGTGGAGTGCCTGATCAAGGATCGCCATGCGCTGCTCGCCTTCTTCGACTTCCCTGCTGAGCACTGGATCCACCTACGCAGCTCGAACCCGATCGAGAGCGTCTTCGCCACGGTGCGCCACCGAACGGTGCGGACCAAGGGATCGCTGTCGCAACAAACTGCGAAGCTGATGGTGTTCAAGCTCATCGACGCCGCATCGAAGACCTGGCGGCGATTGAAGAGCACGAACCAGTTGCCGAAAGTCATCGCCGGTGTAAAGTTCATCGACGGAATCGAAGTCATTCCGAACACTGAAAGCCACGCCGCCTGATCAGGCCGCGTCACCCAAAATCAGCCATAGCTCTTGACGACGACGTCATGAGCGGAATGTATCTGTCGATCGACAAGCGGCGCAAAGATCGGACGTTCTCCGAGCAACAGCTTCAAACGATCTTCGGCTCTCCCCTGTTCCGGACATGCCTTGGTGATGGGGTTGAGAGCGAACCCGGCAATGTTGCCATCAGAGACTGGCGCTATTGGGTCCCCTTGATCGCCATCTATTCCGGCGCCCGGCTGGGTGAGCTGTGTCAGTTGCTGGTCGCCGACGTTCGGCAACTGCACGGCGTCTGGATCTTCCACATTAGCGACGTCGACCAAGACAGAAGGGTCGAAGCGCGTAGTGCCAGTGCACTCCGGGCTTGTCGAACTTGGCTTGCTCGAATACCACTCCAGCATGGTCGCGCGCGGCGAACAGAGGCTGTTCCCTGAGGCTGAGCGCGACAAACGCGGCTATTTCGGCGACGCCTCAAAGTTCTTCAACGCCTATTTTAGGGCCGTCGGCGTGAAGGTGGACAAGCGAGTCAACTTCCATAGCTTACGCCACAACGTCACGGACGCGTTCCGCGCCGCTGGTTATCTCGATGAGCAGCATGGCGTGTTGCTGGGGCACACCAAGGCGAGCACCACTGGACGCTACGGGGTGTTACCAGAGGGGCCGCTGCGAGACCGCGTGACGATGATTGAGGCAATCAGGTATGGCTTCTGATCGGGCGAGTAAATGAGTCGGGCAAAATGATGAAACGATTGAACGGATGGCAACGCATTGGGGTGATCCTGAGCATCGCATGAGAGCTGGCCCCGGTTGTTTGGACAGCGCCCCGCTGGATTTAAGTGGATTCCTGCCGGGTTATGCTGAACGCGGGGCTTTACGGTTTTGTCGTTGCGTCGGGAGGGCGTAGCCCGACCAGAGCGACGACAAAACCGTCGGCGACGGTCATGCGGCCATCACCATAGCTTGCGTGCCGAAGTAAGCCTCGTCGGGCGTGCGCCCGTCAAGGCTCGAGTGAGGGCGTCCCTGATTGTAGAAGGCCAGATACTTGGCAATTGACGCTCGCGCCTCGGACACGCTGTCGTAGGCGCGGAGATATACTTCTTCGTATTTGACCGTGCGCCAGAGCCGCTCGACAAACACGTTGTCGCGCCAGGCGCCCTTGCCGTCCATGCTGATGGCGATCTTCGCGTCCAGCAGCACATCGGTGAACTCGAGGCTGGTGAACTGGCTGCCCTGATCCGTGTTGAAAATCTCGGGCCTGCCGTGCTTCGCCAACGCCTCCTGGACCGCTTCGACGCAGAAGGCCGCCTCCATTGTGATCGAGACGCGATGGGCCAGGACCCGTCGGCTGAACACATCGACGACCGCCGCGAGATAGACGAAGCCACGCCGCATCGGAATGTAGGTGATGTCCATTGCCCACGCATGGTCGGGCCGCTCGATCTTCAATCCGCGCAACAGGTACGGGTAGATCTTGTGACCCGGAGCCGGCTTGCTCGTGTTCGGGCGACGATAGACCGCCTCGATCCCCATGCGCTTCATCAGCGTCGCGATGTGGCGGCGACCGGCGTATACGCCCTCCCGCCGCAGCAACGATCGCAGCATACGCGCTCCCGCGAAGGGATAATCGAGATGCAGCTCATCGAGCCGACGCATCAAGGCAAGGTCCTCGGCCGAAACTGGCCGAGGTTCATAGTAGACCGTGCTGCGAGCCAGCTTCAGGACCTTCGCCTGGCGCACGATAGAAAGATCATGATCGCGGTCGATCATCGCTTTGCGCTCAGCAGGCCCGCCTTGGTGAGCGCGCCGGACAAAAAATCGTTTTCCAACGCCAGCTCGCCGATCTTGGCATGTAACGCCTTCAAATCGACCGGCGTCTCGGCCGATGTCTTGTCATGCCCAAACACGCCGGCGGCGCCTTCCAGGAGCTGGTTTTTCCAGATCGTGATCTGGTTCGGATGAACATCAAACAGTTGCGCCAGCTCCGCCAGTGTCTTGTCGCCTTTGACCGCAGCCAAAGCAACCTTCGCCTTGAATGCCGGAGAATGCGTCCGGCGGCTCTTCTTCGTCATCTTCGCTCCTGATTCGCAGCAAGAATCCTCGCCGCTGTCAGGCAGAAAATCCACTCAAGCTACTGTCCGAATTTGCGGGGCCAGCTCTCATGGATCATCGGAGGGGGATTGTGGCGGCTAGGTGCCAATCGTGAAATTGCGATGCGACCCATAGCCTTCGCGATGGAGATGTGCAGCGCCGGATACGATGTCAACGACCCGAATCGGAGCGTGGAAACTTTCTCGAAGTGCTTAGATCGAGCCTCGGCAAAGGCCCCACTTTACAATGACACGGAGACTCTCGTAGCCGCCTCCTTCGAAACCTTCGCACTCCTAGGGTTGGCATGGCTGCTCGTCTATATTCTCGTCTGGATCGCCCGCTGGGTCAGGACGGGCTTTCGGGAGACTGCGTCCCGCCCCTAGCGTCTCGTGATCGGCCGCTACGGCGTGTTGCCAGAGGGGCCGCTGCGAGACCGCGTGACGATGATCGAGGCAATCACGTATGACTTTTGAGCATGGGGGGGCACCATCTTGGCAGAGTTTTTCAAAGAAGATTATCGCTATCAAAAGGCTGCTCAACCGTATCTGGCTGCTCCCGCTCGTAGCGGGCGGTGTAGACCTCAATCTCTGCCAAGCTCTCTCCTAGTCGAAGTGGTAGGTCACTTCACCTCGATCGGTGACGATGCGGACCTTAATCGGGTCACAGAACTCGGCAAGGAGGGTTATGGTTTCTCCCAGTGCCAGCGTCTTGTTCGGGTTCTCGGTGCAGTCCTTGTTTTCGTTGATCGAAACCGTCTTCACGAGCACGGGATCGTCGTTGGCGGATTGGACATCCAGGATCCTCACCAGGAAGCTTGCGCCTCCCATGTTGGACTTGCGGACACGCACCCTGAAGTTCGGGCTGGCCAAGTGACGGGCCGGTCTGACTGAGCGAGGGGCCGGCCCGTTTGTCGTTTGTGTGTCGGGTGGATCATCCAAGAGTTTTGCCACGAAAAGCGCAGCCATAATCGCGAGAAAGACAGACAGGAAAACCTTCATTCAAACACTCTCGATGAAAAGGGTATGGTTCAGCCCTTGTGAATGAGAACCTTGTAGCCCTTCCGCTCCATGCACTGGGAGACCCAGTCGAAGGTCAGGATCGTGTCCGCCGTGCGGGCGATCTTCTCCTGCTGGCAGGCTGACAGGTCGTTGTTGTAGCGGTTCTGGTCGACGCCGGCCATGTCGACCACGGGCGGCTCCAAATAGGGCCTGCGGGCAGCGCAGCCGGCGAGCACGAGCGCCGTCAATAGAATCAAAATAAGTCGCATAAAAAATCCCCCGCGCAATCTATGCGCGAGGGGCGATTCCGGGCAAGAGAGAGGGCATTCCGCTTTAGTAGAAGCGGCGCGGTTTGTGGTTCAATGCAGAAGGGCGCTGCCCAGGCCGGCAAGCGCTTGGTCGATCTCCGCGACCAGCTCAGCCGAAGGCTTCTCGCCGTGCAACACGATCGCCGGATGATCTGGCTCGCAATCGGCGCTCGACGCCGGATAGATGTCGGCCGCGCACAGCGCCACTTGAATCTGGCTCTCCACCCAGGCGCGGCCCATTACGGCGTAGCTATCAGAGCCGGCATGCGCGTCGGTGAGCGTGGTCACGAGCGCGAAGTAACGATCGTCGGCAATCAACATTGGTATTCCCTTTCAGCCCCACCATTGGCGGTGTAGCGTCACTAGACTCACATTCGTTAAGTGGCGTCAACAGTATTTTCTCTTTTAGGTTGTAAGTCAGTGCTGACTTACAAGATCCCGTTCGACTCAAGTCGCAGTTGTGAGCGAGACCCACGTCGCTCATATTGCGAACTGGTTGGGGACTGAACACATGCGCGCCATTCTGACTGCATCTTTTCTGATCGTCGCCACGCCGGCGCTCGCCGCGAGCCCGAATGAGTCCGCGTGCATCATCAAAGCCGCCGACACACTGCCAAAGATCGCCGGCATGAAGATCGGAAAGAGCACGACTACCCAACAGCCAGCGCCACCGAATTGGCCTAGTCCTAGTCCGCCCCTGCGCGTCGAGATCGAATGGAGCGCGGCCGGGCAGTCTCAGAAGTGGTTCTATCTCTGCGCGGTGAATGCGAACGGCACCGCCCTGGTGCAGCGGTTGGCTAACTAAGAGGGGCGAGGATCGTTAGGCAACCGTTGCAGTTTGACGAGTTGCTCATTAACAGTCCCGATCGCAACTTTTAGAAGGGAGTGCCCGTGATCACGCCGCCGGACTTTGCAACAGAATTCTACACGATCGAACGAACCGTCGAGATCGTAGTGAACCTTGAGGTCTTCCGAATCGAGGTCATGGAATCGAGCGACGGTAACAAGCCGTTCAGCACTCGCGTCTATGAGCGCGAGGATATTGTGGCTCAGCCGGCCTATCTGTGTTTCGGCATGGAATAAGGACCCCGTATTCGGGGTAATCGGCATCCAATCGGGACCCCGGGACAAGGGTCCACAGTGGCTTCCATCAAGTCATGGAAGCCGAGGTTGGGATGCTGGTGGTGGAGACGATTGCGAAGATCCGTCGCGCTTATTTTGTTCATGGTCAGCCGATCAAGGCGATCTGCCGGGAGCTTGGCGTATCGCGCAAGGTGGTCCGCAAGGTCATCCGCTCGGAGGCGACGGAGTTCCGGTACGAGCGAGAGACGCAGCCGCTTCCGAAGATGGGCCCGTGGAGTGCCGAGCTTGACCGGTTGCTGGCGGCGAACGAGAGCAAGACGACGCGCGAACGGCTGACGCTGATTCGCTTGTTCGAAGAGCTTCGCGGCCTCGGATATGCCGGCGGCTACGACGCGGTTCGTCGCTATGCGCGGCGGTGGAGCCGAGAGCGTGGCGCCTCGACGACCTCAGCTTATGTGCCGTTGAGCTTTGCGCCCGGCGAAGCCTACCAGTTTGATTGGAGCCACGAAGTCGTCCTGTTGAGCGGAACCACGGTGGTCGTGAAGGCGGCGCATGTCCGGCTTTGCCACAGTCGGATGCTGTTTGTTCGGGCCTATCCGCGCGAGACGCAGGAGATGGTGTTTGACGCCCACGACCGGGCGTTCGCACTGTTCAAGGGGACTTGCCGGCGCGGCATCTACGACAACATGAAGACGGCGGTGGAGACGATCTTTGTCGGCAAAGGCCGCCTCTACAATCAGCGCTTCCTGCAGATGTGTAGCCATTATCTGGTCGATCCGGTTGCCTGCACGCCAGCGTCGGGCTGGGAGAAGGGACAGGTCGAGAACCAGGTCGGGTTGGTCCGCGAACGCTTTTTCACCCCGCGACTGCGCTTCAAGACATTGGACGAGCTGAACGCCTGGTTGCTCGATAAATGTATCGCCTACGCCAAGGCGCATCGGCATCCAGAGTTCGCCGACCGGACTGTCTGGGAGATCTTCGAGGCCGAGCGACCCAATCTCGTGCCTTATGCAGGTCGGTTCGATGGCTTCCATGCCGTCCCGGCCTCGGTCTCCAAGACCTGCCTGGTGCGCTTCGACAACAACAAGTACTCGGTTGCGGCAAGCGCGGTCGGGCGGCCCATTGAGGTCCAGGCTTATGCGGACCGCATCGTGATCCGCCAGGACGGCCGGGTCGTTGCCGAACATCCGCGATCATTCGGTCGCGGCGAGACGGTCTACGACCCTTGGCACTATGTGCCCGTGCTTGTGCGCAAGCCCGGTGCCTTGCGTAATGGCGCTCCCTTCAAGGACTGGGTGCTGCCCGCAGCGATTGAGCGTGTACGGCGCAAACTCGCCGGTGCCGACGATGGCAATCGACAGATGGTCGATATCCTCAATGCGGTGCTGACAGACGGATTGCCCGCGGTGGAAGCCGCCTGCGCCGAGGCGGTCGCTCATGGCGTTCATTCCGCCGATGTCGTGCTCAACATCCTGGCTCGTCAACGTGAACCTGCCCCACCGGCCAACATCATGACGCCGGCCGCCTTGACGCTTCGCCATGCGCCGATCGCCGATTGTGCCCGCTACGACAACCTCCGGAGGACAAACTGATGGAACGAACCCAAATCTTCGATCTCATGGGCGAGCTTAAGCTCTACGGCATGAAGGCCGCCTTCGACGAGATCATGGCGACCGCCGTCAAACGCCAGCACGAACCCCAGCGCATCGTCGGCGATCTGCTCTCCGCCGAGATCAACGAGAAGCAGGCCCGCTCGATCAAATACCAGCTCACCATCGCCAAGTTGCCGCTTGCAAAGGACATCGCAGACTTCCAGTTCGACGCCACGCCGATCAACCAGACGCTTGTCAATGATCTCGCCGGCGGCGGCTTCATCGCCCAGCAACGCAACGTCGTCCTGGTCGGTGGAACGGGCACCGGCAAGACCCATCTGGCCATCGCTATCGCGCGAAGCTGCATCCGATCCGGCGCCCGTGGCCGCTTCTATAACGTGGTCGACCTCGTCAACCGCCTCGAGACCGAGACCCGCAACGGGCGACAGGGCCGGCTTGCCGAGCACCTAACCCGCATGGACTTCATTGTCCTGGACGAGCTCGGATATTTGCCCTTTGCCCAGTCCGGCGGTCAGCTTCTCTTCCACCTCGTCAGCCGGCTTTATGAGCGCGCCTCCGTCCTCGTCACCACCAATCTGGCATTCGGCGAGTGGCCGAGCGTGTTCGGCGATGCCAAGATGACGACCGCGCTGCTCGACCGGCTGACTCATCACTGCGACATCGTCGAGACCGGTAACGACAGCTGGCGCTTTAAAAGCCGCGACGACGATCAAACAACCCGCGCTCGCGCCGTCTCCGCAACCCCGGCCAGCTCCGACGCCGCGAGCGCTACCATCAAGACTCGCCGATCAAAGGGGTCCCCTTTGGACGCCGATCGGGGGTCCCAGTCCAACGCCGATTGACATGTAAGCCGAAACCCACCCCTTTGCCGCCGCCAGCTTGTCAGTAAGCAGCGCGTCGTCGGCGTCTAGCGTGACGTTCAGATGGGCCTTGGCCTGGTCCAGGGTGATGCTTGGCATGGTCGAAAAAACTCCAATTAGACGCTCTCTTGCGCGACCCGAGAGCACCGGTCGCGGACGATTTCTTGAGGGTTTTGACCCACCCCCGGGGTATGTGAGGCGATGATGTTGCGGTTCGCTTCGTCGCGCTGTGCAGCAAGGTGCTGGTCGAGGCCATGACGAAGCTCAGCCATCTGCTCTTCCATCTGGCGGACGAACGAGCGGACAGAGCGCGTCATCTGCCGATGTGCAGCGTGCATATCGCGCTGCCAGTCGCGAAGGGCGGGCAACGCGTGCGCTATTGATGGTGCACGTATCGGCTTGGGCTTTCGGCCTTGCTTGCCAACTGGCGTCGTCAAAGCCTCTTCCACGGACCAGCCCAGGGCCAACCGCTTGCCAAGCGTATCTGGGTGGATACCGATGAGCCGAGCCCAATCAGCGACGGTTCGCGTCTCACCATTGAATTCGATCAGGGACATGGGACTATTTCGACCTTTCGAGGGATTGTTTGCGGTTGGCGTGGCAAGGTGAGCTGGCGAGCGGCTGCCAGTTGGAGCGCGACCAGAACAGCTTCATGTCACCGCGATGGGGAACGATGTGATCAACGCAATCGGCGATTCGACCACAGCCACAGGCACAGAACCGGTTCTGAGGGAGGGCAAGGAATGCCTTGCTCTCGCGGCGCCACTTGCTGTCATAGCCGCGATCGTTCGCATTCGGCCGTAGACGATCGGTCTCAGCCTTGCGCTTGATCTGGCAGGCACAGAGATCGGTTGCCGCGATGATCTTGCCGCAGCGACAGACGCGGCGCCGTTTCCAGGCCATCAGCGCGGCCTCACATGGTTGGTCATGTCGCCGATGGCGTTGAGATCGGCCTTGATGTTGGCCAGCGATCCATCGGCTACGCCTGCGGCCTGATCGTCCTTGCCGCCGCCGAAGATCGCCTTAAGCATCGCCTCGCGACCTCGCTGAGCGGCGAGGATCTCGGAGATTGATGCATCCCAAGCGTCGCATGGGGGCCAGCCCAGCCATCCTGTCGCAACCTCGAACAGATGCGTGAATGCTTCCTCGAATGGGATGGGCTTTCCGGTGGTCGGCTTGCTGGTGCTCTCGGTGTCGGCACCGCACAAGATCACGACGAATTCCTGGAGCTGGTCGAAGGCGTTCCATAGGTCGGTGACAACCGTGCTCTCGCTCGGCAGCGCGTAGGATGCCCAGGCTTTCTGATCGGTGATGGTCGCGTTGATGAGATCGAGGGCAGCTGTCAGGCGGCCCTCCGCGAGGTAGCGGTCCAGGTTCTGGAAACCGTCGTATTTCTCGTTCAAAACGAATGCGGCCCGCAGCGAGGGCTTCAGGTCAAACGACCTGCTGCCGAGCTGGAGGGCAAAAGTATTCGCTGCGAGCCGCATGTTCATGTCCTCTTAGGTCGCCGAGACCTTGAGCTTCACGAAGCGATCGGGATGGGTCACATCGGCGCCGACGCGCTTGCGCGCATGGAAACGGACTTGGCCCTTGGTCGCCAGCGTGTAGGGATCACGGAGGATCGAAATGCCGACGCGATCGACGATGCGGTAACCTTTGAGGTCGCCGAACATGACCGGGAAGGCGTTCGCAGCGATGTCGGGCATATCGACCGCCTCAACGATCGGGCGGCCCAGCAACGTAGTCGGTGCGCCGTCCGAGATCGGGTCCAGGACCAGATAGCGACCCATGCCATCCTTCCAAAGGCGGATCGCGCCGAGCGTGTTGCGGTTCATGAGCCACACGCCATTCTGGGCGTGCGCGCCCGGAAGCTTGTGGAACATGCTGATCAGCACGTCGGCGGGCGTCGAGGCCGGGAAGTTGGTCGCGTTGCCGGTGATGACGGTGGTGATGCCAGTCGCGCTCAGAAGGCCCATCGGCTGGGTGGTGCCGTTGCCCTTGACGAAGTGGGTGCCCTCGCCAATGCCGAAGCTCTCGCCAAACTCGCTGTGAAGCTCACCTTCCAGGCCGTAGGCGTTGTCTTCCAGGAGCCAGTTCGAGATGTCCGTATAGGTCGCATACTCATACGGGGTGATGCCGATCTGCTCATAGGACGGCTCGCTCCCGGTGCGGTCCTCGGTTTCGCCGACGATCACGGCGGCGGGGCTGCCGGTGCGGCGGGGATACTTGACCTGCGACGCTCCGATGGTGCGGACGTTCGCATACTGCCGGATGGGCGAGAATTGGCGCAGGAGCTTCAGGATCTCGCTGCCGAATTCCGGCGGTGAAATCGCCTGGTTGTTGCTGACGACAAGAGACTTCTTTTCGAGGTCATCCATCTTGTCGGCGCCGCCGCGAAGGAACGACTCGAAAGCCTTGGTTTCGATCTTGGATTCGTTGTCGTTCGCCGCCGACTTGTTGCCGGGACGATTGACCTTGGCCTCGATACGGTCCAGGCGCTCTGTGAGCTTGGTGGCGTCGTTGGCTGCCTTCGTTTCGAGGGCCGCCTTCAGGTCCGCCAGTTGCTTGGCAACGTCGGCGATCGGGTCACCGTCTTCGCCGGCATCCTTGAATTCCAGTGCGTTCGCAGTCTTCATTGAGGTCATCTAGCTCCTAGTTCAGCGTTGCCGTGAAACGCTTGATGAGGTCGGCCACGGCACGCGCCGCGTCGTCGGATTTCGTGCCGGTGATCCGGGCACGGGAATGAGCGGGATCGCGAACCAAGCTGATCTCAGCGAGGTCGAGGGCGTCGATAATCCGGCCATGGGCCTGCTTACGGGACGCCTTGGTCCGGAAGCCGATGGAAAGGCCGGTGACGAGGCCGGTCTTTAGCATCGCGCGAATTGATCGCGCGCGCGGCTGGTCTAGGTGAAGCTGACCTTTGACCGTCAATCCGTCTTCGGTTTCCTTCACTTCGTTCCAGGTGCCGACCAAATCGTCGGGACGGTGCTGATACAGAATCGGCAGGTCGGGAAGGATCGATCCGAACGCGCCCTTGGTGATCAAGTCGCCGTAACTATCGGGGCCGGCGTTGAACGGCCATGCGATGCCAGTGATCTCACCTTCATCACTCACGCTGAGCGTTGCTTTGACTTCCAGGCGATCCATTGCTTAGTCCCGGAACACTTCAAACGCGGCGGTGAACGTCTTGGCAGAGCCCGGCGTCACGGCGGTGCGGGTTTCGAGAACAAAGAAGACGTTCTTCGTGCCGGCGGACGGATCAAAGATGATCTCTGATCCTGCGAGCGGAGCGCCGATACCCTTCACGGTCGAACCAGAGAATTTCTGGTCAAGCGTGATGTTGAACGCACCGAGATAGTTGCTTTCTGACAGCGCGGCGGCGAACGCGGCGTGGTCGCCGGATGCAAATGTTGGGGCGTCTTTGAAGACGTGCACGTAAAGGTTCGCGTTGAACCATGCGAGGTCGTTGACCTTGACGCGGCATCGGCGAAGCACGCCGGTAGTGTCATTGTCTCGCGACGCTGCGACGGGAACGCCGGAGCATGATGAGGCGGTGGCCGATTGTGCTACGATATCGCCAACAGCGTAAGCCAGCGTGTCGGCAGGACGCTGAAGCGATCCAGATACGACTGCACTGTTGCCGGTGATGGGCAACGGGTTGTTGTCGGCAATGGGCGTGCCGGTAGCGAAGCTCACTTGTCTGTTCCTTTCGATGGATTCCCGAACAGCGTCCGCTCAAGGATCTTGACGGCCAGTTCGTAGGTTTCGATCAGAGCGCGGCCATCGACGTAGGCCACGATCAATTCGCGCGCGCGCTTGGGCGTCGTGCCGCCGCCGATGAGGGCGAGACGGATTGTTTCGGTGACGTCTGCCTGGGCGAAGTTGCGCGAGAACAGCCGGTTGGCGATCATGCCGATGCCGGAGCCGCACTTGGTTTCGAGCTCGCCGATCAGCGCCGGCGTGAGCCTGAACGCATGTTCGCCGTCGCCGAAGAAGGTGGTGTAAGCGGTCATGGTCATTGTCCGAACGCCGTCTCGATTGAGCCGGCGTTGTCGGCGTAGACGTTGATATCCTCCACGTCAGACCAGGCCTCGATCGGCGTCGAGCCGACTAGGACCTCGCCATAGATCAGGGGGATTGCGTTGCCTTGCCGGCCCGAATTGCCGATGTTGCCGCCATTGGCACTGAGGGCATTGGAAGCTTGCGTATCTTGGCCCGCCGGCTTGGTGAGCAGCGTTGACGCGCCGGAGAGCGCGAGGCCAAGACCGATCGCGGCAACGGTGCCATAGGTAGTGCCGGAGAGAATGCCGGACGCCGCAAGCGGCGTAGCGAGCACACCGCCGGACATGAAGATGGCGCTTCCGACTAGAGCGGCACCGAGCACAACCTTAGCGGTGCCCTTAGCAGTGCTTGATTTGGCGCCCTTGACGATCGGAAAGATATGCAGATCGGCGATACCCAGGTTGAACTGGTTGACGAGATCCAGGTCGAGCTGCATCCCGGAGCGCTTGTCGCCCCGCACGATCTTGTAATAGCCCTCCTGGATCGCCTTCACGAAGCGACCAGGAAAAGCGCAGTTAAGCGCGCGCAGCGCTTCGCCAGCCGTCGAAACATCAAAACGATGCGAGGCGCCGAATTCTTTGCCAAGCCGGCCGTGCAGGTGAACGGTTCGCATCATCAGGCGGCTTCCTTCTGGCTGTCATTGGCGCCGCCGGTATTGAGCGCACCGCCGGCATGTGCAGATGAGGTGTTGAAGTTCTCGAATACGTCGCCGCCCTCATAGGCCGGCAAACCAAAGCCGATCTGGCGAGCTTCATTCGGATTGAGGATGCGCGCCGAGACGGTGACGCTAAGGGCCTGGGCGCGCGCGAGTAAGTCGGCGCGCGCGAAGCCGTCGATATTGAATTCGATGGCAAATTGGTCGCGCTCTTCCGGCGTCAGAAGCTTCAACTCAAGCTCCTGCTCGAAAGACTTCAACCTGGGCAACAGCGCTTGTGAGAGAAATTCTTGGCCGATCGATTCAATCGAGCGAGGCTGAGCGCGATCGACCTGCATCAGCATGTGCAGTGGCACGCGGAATAGCCGGGCGATCTCTGCCACCGCATACGTCCGCATTTCGAGGAACTGTGAATCGACACTGTTGAACGTGAGCGGTTGCCAAGAGGCGTCGAGAGGAAGGACGGCGGTGCCGCCCGACTTGTCGCCGCCCTGCGAGGCCTGCCAGGAGGCCTTCGCGGTCGCGACTGTTTCCGGCGTTGCGTTGCCCTTGAGGCTCAGCACACCGGACGGGCGCGCCGCGTTACCGAACAGGCGCGAGGCGTGACGCTCGAGGACCAGGGCGAGCGCAATGGCGTTGCGGCCTTCGCCGACAAGGCCCTTGCGTGCATCGTATGCCGGCGTCGGAATGTGGATCAGGTCGGCGCCGTCGATCTCGCGGCCATTCAGCTTGTAGGTCGGTTCTACGTCGCTGGTATCGACGGCCACAGATTGAGTTTGTGGATCGAGTCGGATCAGTTCGGCAGGCTTGCCACCGTCAACGCGATTGATGAGCGCAAAGCTACCGTGCGGCTGCAATAGCGCGTCGGCCATAAGCTGGGTGCGAAACAGCGCGGCGGGCGTCCAGCTATTCGGCGCGTCATGCAGGAGCTTATAGAGCGGATGGTCGGTGGCCTTCTCTTTGCCGCCGTCCGGGAGCTTCTTGTAAACGTGAAGGGGAAGCGAGCCAGCTGCCTCAGAGATCGAGCGCACCGCGCACGCGACCGGCGCGCACGTCATGGCGCTGCGGGCCGTGACGGTTACGCCCGCCAGGGTCGGGCTTGCACCAAACAGGTCGAAATAGAAGCCACTGCCGTCAGCGAGGCTGGGCGCGGCTTTGGTCTCTATACCGAGAAAGGATTTGAGGCGGGACGCGATTGACAAAACGACACAGCACAGAGATTGGCCCGCTGGTTAGGCGAGCGAGGAACGATTCTCTGTCTGTGCAATTTTGTTTCGGAATCTGATCCCGAAACGTCACAATATGATGCGGGGTGATTGCGGCAAAAATGAGTCGCGGCTACGCGGGCCGGTCCCGAAAACCGGTTACGAGTGGCGACGTTCTCGAAGCCCTCGAATTCACCTAACTAGCTGATTTTATTGGTGTAATGGTGTTCTGGCTGCCCTTCCTGGATAAATATCGCACTCTGTGCCACGCGCCGGACCCGGCATTTCGGCAACTTTTGGATAGTGTCGGCCACCTCAGAGCCGCTTAGCGCGCCTGCCCGTGTAAAGCTCAATGTTGGTGCTTCGCGGCTCAAAGCTGCCTGAAAGGGTGTGCCCGGCAAAGTGGTGCCAAAGGCGTTCACAGAGGAGATCGGGATCGATGGGAAACTTGAGTGCAGACCTATCCGCGGATCTTTCCTCTTCGGTGAAATACGTTTTGGGATGGCAAAAACGTCAAAGTCATCGAGAATTTCGAGGGCATGCGCACGACGCCTTCGATCGTCGCGTTTGCTGACGATCGCGAGCGTCTCGTCGGCCAGCCCGCCAACGGCAGGCCGTGACCAATCCCGACGCGACGGATGGGCTCTGGAAGGTCGCCGGCGAGAGACAGGCGATCTATGGACTCCGCGAACTGAGCCTGCGGAATCAAATCGAAGCGGCACGGCGTATTGGGATGTTACCCGGCGAAAGCCTTGGCCAAAGCAGCACCCGCAGCCAACAGGGCGGTAAACATCGGGATCAGCACATTTATCTCCGCTGAGGCGTGCCTGCGTTCGGGGGAAGTCTTTCTATTTGGGTACGAAGCATAATATCGGTTTGACTTTTTATCACAATAGATTGGGCTTCAATGGACACTAGCCTTATCTCTATCCCTTGTATTCTGTTGTTCACAGCAGATAGCTCGGATACTTTCCTGGTAATTTCTTCTAGTGTGTTTTTTGAGATAGCAATTTGTGTCTTGAGCTCAGAAATATCGTCGCCGAGTTTGGACGTCGCGCTAAAAAATCCCACAACCCCTCCGAGAATTAGGGAAAGAAAGACACCAATTATTTTGTCCCAATTCTCTTTGATCCAGTTCATTTAGGCGGGTTCCCGTCCTTGAGTAAGGACTCTGCTTCTGCGTTCCGACCCTCTGCCCGATAGAGTGAGGCTAAAGCTTGTATTGTAGCGACGGTGTCTGGGTGACGCGCACCAAGTACCTCCCGGCTGGCGCTTAGCACCTGCTGGAGCAGTGGCTCGGCCTCCGCGTAGCGGCCCTGGGCTTGGTAAAGGGTCGCGAGGTTGTTGAGGCTTGTGAGGGTGGCGGGGTGGCGCGGCCCGAGCACCTCCCGGCTGGCGCTTACCGCCTGCTGGAGCAGCGGCTCGGCCTCGGCGTAGCGGCCCTGGGCCTGGTAAAGGGCCGCGAGGTTGTTGAGGCTTGTGAGGGTGGCGGGGTGGCGCGGAGCTATGGCTGATTTTGGGTGACGCGGCCTGATCAGGCGGCGTGGCTTTCAGTGTTCGGAATGACTTCGATTCCGTCGATGAACTTTACACCGGCGATGACTTTCGGCAACTGGTTCGTGCTCTTCAATCGCCGCCAGGTCTTCGATGCGGCGTCGATGAGCTTGAACACCATCAGCTTCGCAGTTTGTTGCGACAGCGATCCCTTGGTCCGCACCGTTCGGTGGCGCACCGTGGCGAAGACGCTCTCGATCGGGTTCGAGCTGCGTAGGTGGATCCAGTGCTCAGCAGGGAAGTCGAAGAAGGCGAGCAGCGCATGGCGATCCTTGATCAGGCACTCCACCGCACGTCCGTATTTGACGTGGTATTTCTCGACGAAGACGTCGATCGCGGTTTCAGCTTCGGCCCGGTGTGGGGCCAGATAGATGTTCCGCAGGTCGTTCTTCATGGGGCCCTGCACGGATTTGGCGACCTTGTCGAGTACGTTGCTCACTTTATGGCACCAGCATCGTTGGTGCCGCGTGCCGGGAAAGGCCTCGTCCAGTGCCTTCCAGAAGCCGAGGGCGCCGTCGCCGATGGCGAGTTGCGGGGCAATCCGTAACCCGCGTTGCCGCAGGTCGATCAGGAGTTCGCGCCAGCTCTGCGCGCTCTCGCGCACGCCGACCTGGAAGCCGATCAGCTCCTTCTTGCCTTCCGGCGTGGTGCCAATCAGCACCAGCATGCATTCGCTGTGATCTTCCATGCGGGCCTGCAGGTACACGCCATCGGCCCAGATGTAGACATAGCGACGCGCCGACAGATCGCGTCTCTGCCAGCGTTCGTACTCGACCTGCCAATCGGCCTTCAGGCCGGCGATCACCGAAGGCGACAGGTTCGGCGCATCCTTGCCGAGCAGCGCCGAGAGCGCCTCCTGGAAGTCGCCGGTCGAGATGCCGCGCAAATAGAGGACCGGGATCAAGGCATCCAGGCTCTTCGTCCGCCGCGCCCATAGCGGCAGGATTGCCGAACTGAAGCGGAGGCGGTCGCCTGGCCCGCTCGCTCCGCGGTCGCGGACCTTGGGACGAGCGACCTCCACCGGACCGATGCCGGTCGCAATCTCGCGCACCGGACCGTGCCCATGTCGGACCAGGCGCGCTCGACCGTCGGGCAGCGTCAGATTGGCCTTGCTGGCCAGAAACGCGCCAACCTCGATCTCGATCGCCCTGGCAAGCAGGTCCCGCGCGCCGGCTCGAACGATATCGGTCAGTGGATCATCAACCGCGGACGGCTGACGGAAAGCAAGAACATTGGTAGTCTCGGTCATGGCGTATCGCTCTCCTCGAGAGGTTCTGGCAGGCTCGTCACCCGCCTCGATACGCCGCCTTCCTCACACCGTCATCACCCAGATTCCGCCATAGCTCGGTGGCGCGGCCCGAGCACTTCCTGGCGCAGTGTTACCGCCTGCTGGAGCAGCGGCTCGGCTTCCGTGAAGCGGCCCTGGGCCTTGTAAAGGGTCGCGAGGTTGTTGAGGCTTGTGAGGGTGGCGGGCTGATGCGGCCCGAGCACCTCCCGGCGCAGTGTTACCGCCTGCTGGAGCAGCGGCTCGGCTTCCGTGTAGCGGCCCTGGGCCTGGTAAAGGGCCGCGAGGTTGTTGAGGCTTGTGAGGGTGTCAGGATGACGGGGCCCGAGCGTTGCGCGGTTACCCTCCAGCGCCTCCTTGAGCACCACCTCGGCTTCCGCGTAGCGGCCCTGAGCTTGATAGAGGACAGCAAGATTGCTGAGGGTTGCGAGGGTGGCGGGGTGGCGCGGCCCGAGCGTTGCGCGGCTGCCCTCCAGCGCCTCCTTGAGCAGCACCTCGGCTTCCGCGTAGCGGCCCTGAGCTTGATAGAGGACAGCAAGATTGCTGAGGCTTGCAAGCGTGTCAGGATGAAGCGCCCCGAGCATGCTTCGGCGCACGTTCAGTGCCTCCCTCAGTAGCGCCTCGCTTTCCGCATAACGGCCCTGGTTACGGTAGAGAGCTGCGAGGTTGTTGAGGCTTATTGCTGTACGAGGGTCCGAATTTCCGAAACTTCCTCGCGCGGCGGCAAGAGCTTGCTCACCCAGGATAGAACTCCGCGCAAAATCTCCCGATCGAAATGAGTTGAGCGATTCGGCATTAAGTGCCTGCCAGTCAGACGCACTATTATCCTGCGAATGAGCGTGGGCAGAAAAAAGCAAAATCATTGAAACCAGCGCGGCGACTGCGGGACGCCCCTGTCTTCCACCATTCACAGCAACGACTACCCTTGCCTGGAATGACATAAATTTTTCCGCGTAATCATGCGGTACTTGGTTCACGGGAAGTAGCCTTGTCGGTTTTGATATTAGCACAAGACAAGCGACGATTGAATGCGAATCGGAGCAGGAAGGCGCGTGGCGCTTGTGACTGTGCGTAGCGGCAGACGGCCCCGCCGAGAGCTGAAATAGAGTCTAGAGTTCCAACGCGTCCTCGAGAAAATCTGGGAGATGCGGATCGCCACCCCGACATCAGCCGATCAGTGTTTAGCAAACAGTTGACGTTTCGCGGCGAATCGGTTGTATAGTGACACCTAAACAGAAGACGGGAGTGAGTAGCAATGACCAGTGCAAAGGACAAGTTCGGGGCGTTCATCCGCAGAGAGAGAGAAGGCAAGGATATCGGTTTGCGCGAGATGGCGAAGATGATCGGGGTCAGCCCGACCTACCTGTCGAAAGTCGAACGGGATGAGTTCCCACCGCCGGCTGAAGACAAGGTGAAGGCAATCGCCAAGATCATCCAGTGCGATGCCGACGACCTGCTGGCACGTGCCGGGCGTGTGTCCACCGACATCTCGGACATCATCAAGCGCCATCCCGTTGAATTGGCGGCGCTCCTGCGTACCACCAAGGGTCTGACGGCCGACGACATCACCCGGCTGGCCCGGCAGGCACAGAAGGCAAAAGACTGATTGCGGTAAACCACGGCTTCGATGATGCAGATAAAGGATGACGACCTAATGCCGAAGAAAGTGCCCTACCTCGACGAGCAGCGGATCGAGCGCGACGCTGCGGCGCTACTGGCCGAATACCAGCAAGCTCGTGGCGTCGTCATCACACGTCAGGTCCCGATCGAGGATATCGTCGAAAAGCACCTGAAGCTTGGCATCGAATTTGACGACATGCACCGGCTGCTCAACCATCCGCGCTCCGGCCTCGGTCGCGATCCCGACATCCTCGGTGCGATGTTCTTCGATGAGCGCCGCATCGTCATCGACGAGAGCCTCGACCCGGAGGAGAACCCGTCGATGGAAGGCCGCTATCGCTTCACGCTGGCGCACGAGGGCGGCGGGCATTGGCGGCTGCACCGTCACCTGTTCGCCAAGGACCCAGCACAGGTCTCCTTGTTCAACGAGCCAGCCCCGCCCTCGGTCGTCTGCCGTTCGAGCCAGGCGAAAGAACCCATCGAGTGGCAGGCGGATTTCTATGCGTCGTGTCTGCTGATGCCGCGCAAGCTGGTCATGGCTGCATGGGACGAGATGTTCCTGATCGCAAGCCGCGCGTCCTGCAACCGCGAACCCCCATCAACCATCCCTTCGTCGAGGTCCCGCGCGTCGACTGCCAGATCGGGGATCACGACTGCTCCGAGACTGACGAGAATGTGCTGGACCGCATCGCCCGTCCGCTGGCCGAGCAGTTCCTGGTCTCGCCGATCGCGATGCGCATCCGGCTGGAAAAGCTCGGCCTGCTCCATCGCGAGGTGCCGCTTCAGCGCATTCTTGCCGGCGGCGGATAGGTCTTTTTTTTAAGGAGAACGTAAAGTGTCAACTGGACAGGAAAACAGCGGTTTGGCGGGCGACGAAGCGCCGTTCGAGACGCGCGATTTCTATCTCGCATGCTTTCTGCGCTGCACGGGCTACGACCTCATTGACCTTCGCCCCGAAGGCCGGCGCAAAGTTTTCGTCTTCCGTGATCGTCCCACGCGCCGGGACGACGTGCTGGCCTTTTACGGCCAGGGCGTGGCGATCCCGCCGCTGGCGTTCTCCGCAACCATCAAAGATATGAAGGCTCTGCTGCACAATGCGTGATGCTCCGGTTTCCCCTGTTACTCGCGCGCATCGCGGCCAGATCGCCGAAGCGCTCGCGCGTATCGAAGAGGTCGTGGTGGATGGGCTGCGCCACGGTTTCTTCGACTGTTCCATCGCCTGCGAGATTGGAAACGGCGGGAAGCGCCAACTCGTGATCCGCGCCGGCAAGTCGCACAAGTTCACCATCCCCGAGGAAGAACTGCCGCGCTGATGCGGCACCTAAGGCGGCGATCCCTGCGATGGGGACGCCAAAGATGCAAATTAGGTCAAGGTCCAGAGTCATCGGTGGGATTCCGAGACCGGAGGCCAGGAGCACGGAGCGGCAAAACCGCCCGTGAGGTCTTCGATGAAACGTCTCGACGCTGCAAACGACAATGACGCGGGGAAGCAGATCGCCCGCACCGGGCAATTCTGGCAACCGCGCCTCGGGCGGGACCTCACCGACGAGGACGCCCGCCAGATCATGCACAACGTTACCGGATTCTTCGGTGTGCTCGCCGAATGGTCGCGAGCCGAAAGGCTTGCCGCCGCCAATGACGCCGCTGCGCCCGCCAAGCAGACAGAGGGCGAGGTGCGCCATGACCGCTGAAACCATCGCCAAGGCGCTCGGCGGACACCGCGCGGGCGCAACATGGATGGCCCGCTGCCCGGCGCATGACGATCGCGCGCCGAGCCTTTCGATCAGTTCGGGCAAGGACGGCAAGGTGCTCGTCCGCTGCCATGCCGGCTGCGAGCAGCGCGACGTGATCACCGCCCTTGTTGATCGCGGTCTATGGGATGCAACGAGCAAGAGTGCTGGTCGCTTTGCCCATAAGCGCCGCACTCGCATTGCCGCTGAACCCGATCTTGATGCGAAGGCGCGCACGGAGGCGGCACTGGCGATTTGGCAGGCGTCGCGCGGGGTCGAGGGAACACCCGTTGAAGCTTATCTGCGCTCGCGCGGGCTCAACGTTCCGGCTTGGCCGGCCCTGCGCTTCCACGCCCGCTTGAAACACCCCTCGGGCGGCGTCTGGCCCGCGATGGTGGCGCTGGTGACGCTCGGCGGCACCGGATCGCCAATCGCCGTTCACCGCACCTTTCTCGCCGGTGACGGCGGCGGCAAAGCACCGGTCAATCCGGCGAAGATGATGCTCGGGCCTTGTCGCGGCTGCGTCGTACGTCTGGGCGCGCCCGGCGACGTGCTGATGGTCGGCGAAGGGATCGAGACCTGCCTTGCGGCCATGCAGGCGACGGGAAACGCCGCCTGGGCGGCGCTTTCAACCTCGGGCCTTCGGTCGCTCGATCTGCCGCGCGACGTTCGCGACGTGATTGTGCTCGCCGATGGCGACGAACCCGGCGAAGCAGCCGCGCGGGATTGTGCCCGGCGCTGGAAACGGGACGGACGCCGCGTTCGGATCGCCCGCCCGCCGCAAGGCATGGATTTCAACGATCTGCTCAAGGCACGCGCATCGGCCGTCACGGAGGGCGTGCGATGAGCGCTGACGCCACCGTTGAACCCGATCAGCTGATCGCCGACGCGATCGGCAGCGCCGAGGAAATGCCCGATCCGCTTGCGGGATTGGCCGAAAAGACGGCCGCCGATCCTGGCGCGCCCTTCATGCCCGAGGCGTTGGAAGCCTTGGCGGCACTCAGACAAAACAACCGCGCCGCGTTCGAAGCGCTGCGGGCGCAACTGAAGAAAGCCGGATGCCGGGTGACGGCGCTCGATGACGCCATCGCCGAGGAGAATGGGACACCAAGCGGACGCGGGCCGACGCAGGCCGATATCCTGATCGACCTCGCGCAAACCGCCGAGATGTTCCACACTCCGGACGGCGCTGGTTTCGCCGACCTCGACATCAACGGCCATCGCGAAACCTGGCCGATCCGCGCCAAGGGCTTCCGCCGCTGGCTCGCCCGCCGCTTCTTCGAGGAAACAGGCGGCGCGCCGAGTTCGGAGGCACTGCAATCGGCACTGAACGTGATCGAGGCCAAGGCGCATTTCGATGCGCCGGAACGGCCGGTCCATATCCGCGTCGGCGGGCTCGACGGCCGGCTTTATCTCGACCTCGGCGATGAAACGTGGCGGGCAGTGGAGATCGACGCCACGGGCTGGCGCGTCATTGACAACCCGCCCGTCCGATTTCGTCGCGCTTCCGGCATGAAGCCGATGCCGGTCCCGGTGCGCGGTGGTTCGGTCGCAAGCCTGCGCTCTTTCCTCAACGTGCAGACCGAAGTCGACTTCGTGCTGGTGGTCGCGTGGGCACTCGCCTGCCTGCGCAATCGCGGTCCCTATCCGGTGATTGTGCTTTCGGGCGAACAGGGTTCGGCGAAGTCGACCTTCTCGGCGATTCTGCGGGCGCTGCTCGATCCGAACACCGCGCCATTACGGGCCTTGCCGCGCGAGGATCGCGACCTGTTCATCGCTGCCAGTAACGGCCATGTGCTCGCCTTCGACAATGTGTCGGGCCTGCCGGCCTGGATATCGGACACGCTTTGCCGTCTTGCCACGGGCGGCGGATTTGCTGTGCGGCAACTCTATTCCGACCAGGATGAAGTGCTGTTCGACGCCGCCCGGCCGGTGATCCTAAACGGGATCGAGGATATCGTCACAAGGCCCGATCTGGCCGATCGCGCTGTGTTCCTCACGCTGGAGCCGATCCCCGAGGACCGGCGCCGCCCGGAACAGGAGTTATGGGCGGCGTTCGAGGCCGAACGCCCGCGCATCCTCGGGGTGCTGCTCGACGCGGTGGCGAAGGGCCTGGCCGAGTTGCCGCACACCAAACTCGACAAACTGCCGCGCATGGCGGATTTCGCGCTGTGGGCGACGGCCTGCGAAACCGCGCTCTGGCCTCAAGGCACCTTCTGGTCGGCCTATTGCGGCAACCGCGACGACGCGGTGGAAGGGGTGATCGACGCCGATCCGATCGCCGCCGCCGTGCGCGCCGTCATGACCACGCGGCCGGAGTGGACGGGAACCGCCTCGGCGCTTCTGGGCGCCCTTGCCGAACTGGTGGGCGAGCGGGTCGCCAAATCGAAGACTTGGCCCGACAGCCCTCGGGCACTTGCGGGCCGGTTACGCCGGGCAGCGACCTTCCTGCGCAAGATCGGCATCGACATTGGCTTCGAGCGGGAAGGAAGGGCACGGACACGGATGATCCGCATCACCACGACCGGCAAATCGGCTTCGTCCGAAACCGAAGGGGCTCAACCGTCCGTATCGTCCACACCGCCCGCCTGTCAGCCGAAGCCCAATTCCGGCAACGGCTTTGCATTGCCGGGCTTGCGGACGGTCAGCAGTCTCGCGAACGGTTCAACGGGCGGGAATGGCTCACCGGTGTGCACCAACCCGCTGAGATCGAACATCGAGACCGTTGCGGACGGTGCGGACGCGAGGCACCCCCGCCAATCCACGCCAAAAAATACGGGCTGGAGGGCAAGGCTGTGAGTGCTCTTCAAGCCTTGAAGGCGGCGCGCGATGCCGGGATTCGGATCGTTATCGAAGGTGACGCCATCTTACTGGACGCCGACGCCGCGCCACCTGCGGCCGTCCTGAACCTGCTTGTGCGTCATAAGGCGGGCGTGGTCGAGCTGCTGCGCACCGGCAGCGACGGCTGGTCGGGTGAGGACTGGCGGGCCTTGTTCGACGAACGGGCGGGCATCGCCGAGTTCGATGGCGGGCTGCCGCGCGGGTCGGCCGAGGCCAGCGCCTTCGCCTGCTGCGTCGCCGAGTGGCTCAACCGCAATCCAGTCCGGTCGCCGCCTGGCCGCTGCCTCGGCTGCGGTGCAGGCCACCTTGCCCACGACAAGCTGCTGCCGTTCGGCACCGAACAGACCGGCCATGCCTGGCTGCATTCGCGCTGCTGGCCCGCTTGGCTGGCGAGCCGGAAGGTCGAGGCGGTCGCCGCTCTTTCAAGCGTTGGAATCTGCATGAGGACATTGCCATGAGCGCCGCGAAGCCCACTGCCAAGTCGTCGAAGACCGTGGTCGCCGACGATCCCGACGATCGCAAGGGCAGACTCAAAGACCTCGGCGGTTCGCAATCCGATCGCTGGAACAACGTCCTCGCCAATCAGGCGATGCAGGCACTCTGGGTGAAAAACTCAAGCCCGGATGACCGCGACAAGCAGTTGAGCGCCACCGTTGCCGCGCTCTCCGGGATCGGGCCGAAGGACGAGCTGGAAGGGATGATGGCGGCGCAGCTAATAGCCGCCCACAACGCCGCGATGGAATGCTACCGGCGCGCCATGATCGGCGAACAGACGTTCGAGGGACGCCGGGAAAACCTCGCCCAAGCCAACAAGCTGTCGCGCACCTACGCGGCCTTGCTCGAAGCCCTCAACCGCCATCGCGGTAAAGGCCAGCAAAAGGTCACGGTTGAGCACGTCCACGTTCATGCAGGCGGTCAGGCGGTCGTCGGCATGGTTACCCCCTCGCCAAGTCTACCGGGGGGTGGGGTCCGCAGCAATTTGGAGGAACAACCCCATGCAAAGCAAATTTGCCATGCACCTGAGCCCACGCTGCCGGGCCCGGACGCGGGCTGGGACGCCCTGCCAGTCGCCCGCGATGCCGAACGGGCGCTGCCGGATGCACGGCGGCAAGGCGCCGGGCGCGCCCAAGGGCAATAGCCGCGCGCTGAAGCATGGCCGCTATTCCGCCGAGGGGGTCGCCGAACGGCGAGCGCTGAGGTCTTTGTTGCGGGACATGAGGGCCCTTTCCGAGCAGGTCGAGGGCGAAGAATGAACACGCGCGGGAGCCCTTTCCTTCGCAAACGCCCGGCCACGTTGTGGGTTTAGGGGTGCGCACCCGGTGCAATCGGTTCGCAACCGTGCCAATAATGATTTTTGGGTTGAACTGGGGCGGGGATTCGCGCGGGACGATGGACAAACGAAGCCTCACTCAGCGCGATATCTGCACCAAGTTCATCCTGCCAGCCATCAAGCGCGCCGGCTGGGACGAAATGGTGCAGGTTCGGGAGGAGGTCTATTTTACCAAAGGCCAGATCATCGTGCGCGGTAAGCTGGTCACGCGTGGCAAGGCCAAGAAGGCCGACTTCGTTCTATACTACAAGCCGAACATCCCAATCGCGCTGATCGAGGCCAAGGACAATAATCACAGTGTCGGCCACGGTATCCAGCAGGGCCTCGACTACGCGGCGACGCTGGATATTCCCTTCGTGTTTTCCTCGAATGGCGACGGCTTCGTCTTTCACGACCGCACCGGACTGAGCGCCCCGGTGGAGGCAAACCTTGGCCTTGACGCCTTCCCCTCGCCGGCAGACCTGTGGGCGCGCTATCGCGCCTGGAAAGGCCTGGACGACGAGGCCGAGCAGATCGTGCTGCAGGACTATTTCGACGACGGCAGCGGCAAGGCCCCGCGCTATTATCAGGTCAACGCCGTCAACGCCGCGATCGAGGCCATCGCCAAGGGCCGCGACCGCGTGCTGCTCGTAATGGCGACCGGCACCGGCAAGACCTACACGGCCTTTCAGATCATCTGGCGTCTCTGGAAGGCCGGCCGCAAGAAGCGCATCCTGTTCCTTGCTGACCGCAACGTGCTGATCGACCAGACGATGGTGAACGATTTCCGCCCGTTCGGCCCGGCTATGGCGAAACTTTCGACCAACGCGAAGACGATCGAGAAGCAGGACGGCACCAAGGAAGAACTGCCGCTTGCGCTCGACAAGAAACGGCGGATCGACACCGCCTTCGAGGTCTATCTCGGACTCTATCAGGCGATAACCGGACCGGAAGAGCGCCAGAAGCTCTACCGCGAGTTCTCGCCGGGCTTCTTCGACCTGATCGTGATCGACGAATGCCACCGTGGCAGTGCTGCCGAGGACTCTGCCTGGCGCGAAATCCTCGACCATTTCTCGGGCGCCACACAGATCGGCCTCACCGCCACGCCGAAGGAAACTGAATATGTCTCCAACACCGACTATTTCGGCGCACCGGCCTTCACCTATTCGCTGAAGCAGGGGATCAGCGACGGCTTCCTCGCGCCGTACAAGGTCATCAAGGTGCACATCGACCGCGACGTAGAAGGCTACCGGCCCGAACTTGGCCAGCTCGACCGCGACGGCAACGAGGTCGAGGACCGCATCTACAACGCCAAGGATTTCGACCGGCACATCGTGCTCGACGACCGCACGGTGCTGACGGCGAAGAAGATCACTGAGTTCCTCAAGGAAAGTGGCGACCGCTACCAGAAAACCATCGTGTTCTGCGTCGACGAGGAACACGCGGCGCGCATGCGGCAGGCGCTCGTCAACGAGAACGCCGATCTGGTGTCCGAAAACCAGCGCTACGTTATGCGCATCACGGGCAGCGACAAGGAAGGCCAGGACCAGCTTGGCAACTTCATCGACCCGGAATCGAAATATCCCGTTCTGGTGACAACCTCGCGGCTTCTCTCGACCGGCGTCGATGCACAGACCTGCCGCTTGATCGTGCTTGATCGCGCGGTGGGCTCGATGACCGAGTTCAAGCAGATCGTCGGGCGCGGCACCCGCGTTCACGAGGACACCAAGAAGTTCTTCTTCACATTGATCGACTTTCGCGGCGCGACCAGCCATTTCGCCGACCCGGATTTCGACGGCGAGCCGGTGCAGATTTACGCGCCCGGCGACGGCGACCCGATCACGCCGCCCGATGACGCGCCGCAGGGCGACCACACGATCCCGCCCACACCCGGCAACGACGAAACCGTGGTCGATCAGCCGGGCTTGCCGCTCCCGCCCGGCGATCCGATTCGAAAGATTTATGTTGATGGCGTCGGCGCCCGCATCCTCGCCGAGCGCGTCGAATATCTCGACGAGAACGGCAAGCTCGTCACCGAATCCCTGCGCGACTTCACCAAGACGGCGCTGAAGAAGCGCTTCGCCAGCCTCGACGATTTCCTCAAGCGCTGGAAATCGGCCGAACGAAAACAGGCGATCATCGAGGAACTGGAAGCCGAGGGCTTGGCGCTCGACGCCATAGCCGACGAACTCGGCAAGAACCTCGATCCCTTCGATCTGATCTGCCACGTCGCCTTCGACAAGAAGCCGCTGACCCGCCGCGAGCGGGCCGAGAACGTGAAGAAGCGCGACGTGTTCACCAAATACGGGCCGCAGGCTCGCACCGTGCTCGATGCGCTTCTGGAAAAGTACCGCGACGAGGGTGTGCTCAATCTCGACGACGCCAACGTGCTGAAGGTGACGCCTTTCACCGCGATGGGCAGCGTCATGCAACTCATCAGGGCGTTCGGCGGCAAGGAAGGCTTCGAAAAAGCCGTCCACGAAATGCAGGACGCGCTTTATCAGGAGACCGCCTAACCCATGATCGTCCGCACTTCTGTCAAATCCATTCAAGACATCATGCGCCAAGACGTGGGGGTCGACGGCGATGCGCAGCGCATCAGCCAGCTCACTTGGCTGTTCTTTCTAAAGATCATCGACGATCAGGATCAGGAACTCGAACTGACCAAGGACGGCTACCGCTCGCCGCTGCCGAAGAAATTCCAATGGCGCAACTGGGCTGCGGACCCGGAGGGCATCACAGGGCAGGCGTTGCTCGACTTCATCAACGACCAGCTTTTCCCAGCGCTGAAGGGCCTGCAGATTTCGGCCAAACCTGGCGACCGCCGCCGCGTGGTGCGGGACGTGTTCGAGGACGCCTACAATTACATGAAATCCGGCCAACTGCTGCGGCAGGTGGTGAACAAGATCAATCAGGTCGATTTTAATAATCTCGACGAGCGGCGGCACTTCGGCGAGTTCTACGAGCAATTGCTCAACGACCTGCAATCGGCCGGCAATGCCGGCGAATATTACACGCCGCGCGCCGTGACCGCCTTCATGGTCGATCGCATCGATCCGCATCCGGGCGAAGTCCTATTCGATCCGGCCTGCGGCACGGGCGGATTTCTCACCTGCGCCATCCGCCACATGGAGGCCAAGGGGTATGTCCGCACGCCGAAACAGCGCGAAAAAATGCAAGGCGCCCTGCGGGCCGTGGAGAAGAAGCAGCTTCCGCACATGCTCTGCGTCACTAACATGCTGCTCCACGACATCGAAGACCCAAGCTTCGTGCGCCACGACAACACGCTAAGACGCGCGCTGATTAGTTGGACGAAGGATGAGCGAGTTGACATCATCGTCACCAATCCGCCGTTCGGTGGAAAGGAAGAAGACGGCATTGAGAACAATTTCCCGACCTTCCGTACCAAAGAGACGGCCGACCTGTTCCTGGCGCTGATCGTGCGCCTACTGAAGCCGGAAGGTCGCGCCGCCGTGGTGCTGCCTGATGGCACGCTGTTCGGCGAGGGTGTGAAGACGCGGCTCAAGGAACATCTGATGGAGGAATGCAACCTCCACACCATCGTCCGCCTGCCCAATTCCGTGTTCAAGCCTTATGCCTCGATCGGCACCAACCTCCTGTTCTTCGAGAAGGGCGCGCCGACGAAAGACATCTGGTTCTACGAGCACCGCGTGCCGGAAGGCCAGAAAGCCTATTCGATGACCAAGCCAATCCGGCTGGACTATTTTCAGGGCTGCATCGACTGGTGGGGCGGCAAGGAGCGCAAGGGCCGCGAGGAGACGCCGCAGGCGTGGAAGGTGAGCGCCGAGGAGGTGAAGGCGGGCGGCTACAATCTCGATATCAAAAACCCGCACAGCGTCGCCGACGATCACGGCGACCCGGAAACGCTGCTGGCCGAACTCGCCCGCGCCGAAGCCGAGACGGCGGGCTTGCGGGATGAATTGAAGGCGATCCTGGCCGAGGCGCTCGCTCTATGAACTCCGAACGCCTTCTCGATGCTTTCAATCGCCTTGGTGATGGACCGGAAACGGTCCAGCAGTTTCGAAAACTTGTCGTTGGCCTTGCCATGTCCGGCAAGCTGGTTGCACCCGATGAAGCGGCGCTGGCACCCTCAAGTTTGTTAAAGGAGATTGAAACAAGGAAGCGCGTTCTCGTTCAACAAGGAGCGCTTCGTAACCAAAGTCCGTTGAGCGCCGTTTCTCTTGAGGACTTGCCGAAAGGCTTCACTGACCCGTCAAGTTTTGTCCGCCTTGGAGAAATCGCGAGGATCGAAAAAGGGCAGACGGGCATCATGAAGGCTGAGCCCGGCGCTTATCCCCTTGTGGTTACGGCTGAGGAACGCGGGACTTGCGATCACTTTGATTTTGAGGGTTCGGCTGCAATCGTACCGCTTGTTTCATCGGCAGGCCATGGCAAGGCCAGCTTGCAAAGGCTCCATTATCAGGAAGGTAAGTTCGCCCTCGGCAGTATTTTGGCCGCGATTTTTCCCCATGCGCCCGAACTTATCTCGGCGCGTTTTCTTTTCGAATATCTGACCTCATTCAAGGACGAGTTGCTTGTGTCCCAAATGATCGGGACGGCGAATGTCTCGCTGAGTGTTGGCAAGGTTTCTCACGTTCCGGTGCCGCTCGTTCCACCATTGGTCCAGCGCAAGGTCGATGAACTGATGGGCCTCTGCGACCGGCTGGAGTCGGCCTGGGCGGGCCGCGAGGGGGTGCGCGACCGGCTGGCGGCGGCGAGCCTCGCCCGACTTAACGTGCCCGATCCCGAAACATTCGAAGTCGACGCCCGCTTCGCCCACGACGCGCTGCCGTCGCTCACCGCGCGCCCCGACCAGATCAAGGCCCTGCGCCAGACCATCCTGAATCTCGCCGTGCGCGGCAAACTCGTGCCGCAAAATGAAAAAGACGAGCCAGCGGCGGAACTGCTGAAGCGGATCGCGAAGGAAAGGCAGAGACGAGTAAAATCTAGCCGCGCACCATCGTTGTCACGAGTTGCGACTGCAACTTCGCTGCCGGAAGGTTGGACTGATGCAACCTTGGCCGAGCTCGCGATCTTCGAGAATGGAGACCGCAGTTCCAACTATCCAAGCGGCGCAGATATTCTAGGATCTGGCGTTGCATTCTTTAGCACTAAGAACCTTTCAGGTCATAAATTGCATTTCACAAACCTGGACTACATTTCAGAAGCGAAATTTGCTTCTCTTAGAAGCGGCAAACTGCAAGACCACGATATTCTTGTAACTCTCCGAGGTTCGGTTGGAAAGTTTGGCCTGTTTAGAGCGAGCGAGGAAATTAAAACTGGCTTCATCAATGCGCAGCTTCTGATTGTACGAAGCCTACTGCCTCAGTTCGTTGATTTCCTACTGACGTTCATGAAGTCTGAGGTGTTTTCGACGCAACTAGATACCCGCGCCAGCGGAAGCGCTACGCCTCAACTTTCTGCCGGGCAGTTAGCCCAAGTCGTCATTTCCCTACCACCGCTTGCCGAACAACACCGCATCGTCGCCAAGGTCGATGCACTTATGGCGCTGTGTGACCGGCTGGAGGCGAGCCTCACCGCCACTGCCTCCACCCGCCGCCGCCTGCTCGACGCGCTGCTGGCGGAAGCCCTGGCGCCAGTGGACGCCCGCGAGATGGAGGCGGCGGAATGAGCCGCGTCCCGGAAAGCCGCTTAGTTGAGCGCCTCGATCCCGAGAAGTTGGCATACTGGTATTTCCGCTTGAACGGCTTCTTCCAGATCGAGAATTTCGTCGTTCACCCCGAAAGGCGCGGCGGCCAGCGAACTGACGCCGATCTGTTGGCAATTCGATTTCCGTTTCGTGCCGAGCGACTGTTCGATGATCCGAACGACATCATGGCCGACGATGTGCAGAAGCTCGCGCTATCCGGCGATCTGATCGACATCGTCATTGCCGAGGTAAAAACAAATCAGCCTTGCACCCTGAACGGGCCGTGGACGCGGCAAGATCGGCGGAACGTCCATCGCGTGCTTGCAGCGATCGGGTGCCTTCCGCCCGAGCGGATCGAAGCGGCGGCGACGGATATCTATCGGGCGGGTTTCCATCTCAGCGACACGCTTCGCATCCGCCTAGTGGCGGTGGGGCGCGATCGAAGCGAGGAAATTGAGGCGGCGTATCCCCAAGTGAAGCAACTGCTCTGGTCAGACATGCTGGCGTTTATCTGGGATCGATTCCACCGTTATCGGCAGCAGAAGACGCAGGTGGATCAGTGGGACCTGGAGGGCCGCAAGATAAAGCGGCTGGCCGATCAGTCCGCCGGCGCGCAGGAGTTCATTGGGCGGGCTTTGCACCTCATTGGCGTGCGCGATGGGTAGCGGAAGTGCCGCCGCCGGCCGAGGATCGCGAGCTGGAGGGGCGAAATGAACCCATTGTTGAAGAACGCGGTGGTTTCGATACAACTCGGCTTGGAAGATTTCGCGTCGGATGACGAGCGCCGCATTATTTCCGCTGCTCGAAATCTTTATTCGGGCGTGCTCTTGCTCGCCAAGGAAGTATTGCGTCAATTGTCGCCGCCCGGTTCAAACGAAATCCTTATCCGCACCAAGAAGAAGGCGGTGAAGGAAGCGGACGGGACCGTCAAGCTCGTTGGCGATGGCAAGAAGACGATCGACCGCTTTGAAATTGAGGAGACATTCAAACAGCTCCAATCGGCTGTCGATTTGTCAAACCTGAAACGATTAGCTGGTATCCGAAATGACATCGAGCACATGCACCCAAATCATGCGCCAGCGCTGATCCAAGAGGCAATCGCCGACGCGATGCCGATCATTCGCGACGTGATTGTGAAGGAGCTTAAAGAGGAACCATCAGCGTTACTTGGTAACGATGCGTGGGAAGCACTGCTCAAGGAGGCGCGCGTTTTCAAGGAGGAACAGAGAGCGTGCCGGGCGAGCTTCGATGCAGTTAACTGGGAAACCAACACGCTCGGGGAAGCGTTTCAGGACTTCCAATGCCCGAAGTGTTCCTCGACTCTTGTTCGCAATGACAACGCGAAGGCGACGAAGCCCGATGAATTGGCTCTTGTTTGTTCCAAATGCGGCGAGCCGGCTGATCATGTTGAGGTGATCGAGGCGGCCCTCAAAGAAAGCCTTTGGGCTGAAGGCCACATCGCTGCAATGGAAAGTGGCGATCCAGTCCTGGATGAATGCCCGGAGTGCTTGAAGGAAACCTATGTTGTTGCCGAGGAGAAATGTCTCAATCCAGGTTGCGAGTTCAGCCTCCACGGCTATGAGTGCGGCGTTTGTGGTGAGGGTTTGACCCTGGACGACTATCGCTATGGCGATGGCCATCTGTGCAGTTACCACGCGCACGTTATGTCGAAAGACGATTGAGCGTCGAGGTCATCCTGGATCTGCGTCCGTTGCCCATGCAGACGATGCCTTTGACCCGATACCGTCGCTGCGCCAGCGGTGCCCGCGCGGGCGCGGATTGCTGGCGTCGTTCGATGCACTCGTTGCAGGGGCGGTTGGCTGAACAAGATCGCTTGATTTCGTGTTATGTTTAGTGTACACTAAACGAATGAAAAGAGCCTCAAAATTCCCGCCCGCCGATCCCACTCGCCGCCAAGCAGTGATCTATGCCCGCGTCTCCTCGAAAGAGCAGGAGAAGGAGGGCTTTTCGATCCCGGCTCAGTTGAAGCTCCTGAAGGAATATGCCGCCACCAACGGCTTCGCCGTGGCGCAGGAATATGTAGATGTAGAGACCGCTAAACAGACCGGCCGTGCCGCGTTCGGCGAAATGGTCGCCTATCTTAAGGCGCATCCGTCGGTACGCTTGATGCTTGTCGAAAAGACCGACCGGCTCTACCGCAACCTAAAGGATTGGGTGACGGTGGACGAACTGGACGTCGAGATGCACTTCCCCAAGGAAGGCGTAGTGCTATCGCGCGAGTCGCGGTCTTCAGAAAAGTTCATGCACGGCATCAAGGTGCTGATGGCGAAGAACTACATCGACAACTTGTCCGAGGAAGCTCGCAAGGGGATGCAGGAGAAGGCCGAACAGGGCATCTGGCCGACCAAGACGCCGCTTGGCTACCGCAACATCACCGGCCCGGACGGCAAGAAGATCATCGCCGTCGATCCGGCGCTCGCGCCGATCGTCGCGCGGCTGTTCGAATGGTATGCGCACGGCAACATTTCGCTGAAGGAGGCGGCGCGCAAGGCGCACGAGGCGGGCCTCACTTATCCCAAGAGCGGGGCGAAGGTGCCGGTGAGCACTGTTCACACCATCCTGCGCAATCGGCTCTATACCGGCTGGTTCGAATGGAACGGCAAGCTCATTCAGGGCAAGCATCAGGCGCTGGTGCCAGTCGAGTTGTGGGAGCGCGTGCAGGGCGTGCTCGACGGCCGCTTCGCCAAAAAGGCCAAGCGCGGCCGGCATGACTTCGCGTTTTCCGGGCTGATCGCCTGCCATGCCTGCGGTTGCGCGGTGGTCGGCGAGATCAAGAAGCAACGCTACGTCTATTATCATTGCACCGGCTACGCCGATAAGTGCCAAGGGAATCCCGCATCCTGCCGACGCAAATATGTTCGCGAGGAAGCGCTCGAAGCGCAGTTTGCCGAGTTGCTCGGGCGGCTTCGCTTCGACGATGAGGTTCTGGAATGGGTGCGCGACGCTCTCCACGCCAGCAACGCCGACGAGCGCCGAGAGCACGAGGAAGCGATCAAGCGGCATCAGGCCGAGTTCAAGCGGCTTCAGGATCGCATCAACGCCATGTATGTCGATAAGCTCGACGGTCTGGTGGACACTGCCTTTTACGAGCGAATGTCGAACCAGTGGCGCGAGGAGCAGAATCGTTGCCAGCGCGAGATCGAGCGGCACCAGAATGCCGATAAATCCTACAAGGACGAGGGCGTTGCGCTCCTCGACCTCGCTCGCAACGCGCAACGGTTGTTCGCGATGCAGGAACCGCGAGAAAAGCGGCGCCTTCTCAACTTCGTACTATCGAACTGCACTTGGGAAGATGGTGAAGTGGTCGCCACTTTCCGCGAACCTTTTGATCTGCTTGCACAAACCGCAAGTAACTCCGCCCAGTCGGGAACGGGCGAGAAGTCCAAGTCGGCGAAAAATGAGATTTGGCTGGGGAACCTGGATTCGAACCAAGACAAACAGAGTCAGAGTCTGTTGTGCTACCGTTACACCATTCCCCACCGAAGCACTTGATATCACAAGACTTTCTTCGGAAGTTTTGCAAGCCGCAGCAAAAGTTTTGCAAATCAGCGGCGCGCTGGCGCTCATATAGCCGCGCCGGCGTTCGCGGTCTAGCCCCTCTGTAAGCATCGCAGCTTGTTCTCGCTGCGTTCGCGCCGTAGCGGCATGTCCGCCCTCACCCGCGGCCGGCTCCGGCAATCAGCACCAGGAGACTTGGCACGCATGCCTCGACGACGTCCACATGCCACGATCAACGGGCGCGCCGGCGTGCCGCTTCACGTCGATCAATGGGGATGGTCTGTCGGCTTTACTCAGGCATGATGCGCGCGCTCGACGCCGGCACGCCGCAACCGGCGATCGCCCGAACGAAGCGCGGGAGGGTTTACAGCCTGATCCGCTGACCTAATCGCCCAAGACCACGGATCGCTTGCCATAGAATTCACCGACGCAATCATTCGGCAGCTGGCCCGGATTTTTGGTTAGCTCACCGTCCATCAGCATGGACGGCTTGACCGATCTCTTGGGGACGACAACATCCAGGTCCTTGGTCGTCCGAAGAAATTGATGCCTCTGGACACTCTCGCTCCAGAAGGTCGCGAATTGCGACTCCTCGGCGCGGACGTATCCCAGCGCGACGCTATCGAGGAGCAAAAAAGAAAGGAGTCCGCAGGCCACCAGGGCCGCCATGCGAACATGGGCATGATGGCCCAGGGAGGGAAGGAAGCGGGCAGCCAGGGCGACGACGCAGCCCCCTCCGGCAAGAAGAAAAACCACCACCTCATTCCGCCGTCGCGTCGCGAGATCCTCCGCCGTCGCAAAATAGGCAATGACATAAGCGGTGTAGAGACCAGCGAGCACCGCCGCCACGAGCCCGACGATCAAGACCAGCAGCCGCGCCGCCGGCCTCGGTTGCGAAGGCACCACAATCTCAGCCTTGCCGTTCGCGATCATCACCTGGCCGTATTCGTCCTGCGGCGGGCTCTCCTCGTAGCGGAGGGGGATCGTGGTGATCGCTTCCTGCGCTTCGCCGCCCGGCTGCTGCGTGTTCACGTCGAGGATCAGGATCTTCGGATTGATCCCCTGCGGCGAGCGCCTGGTCAGCCGGGCCTGCCAGCCATCGGTAGGTACCCTCACGTCGCCGACCATGACCAGCTTGGGCGGCGCGCCCGGCGCCCGGTCGATCCAGGCCTTGAAGGTGTTTCTCAGCAGGACAGTCATGACACGTCTCTCCTTTGCCAAGCTGCGAATTGTCCGCCCCTCGTCCCGACCTGCGGCGCCGACCTTTCGCCTGTGAAATCGGCGCAGCCGGACGGACAGATATCAAGCCCCGACAAACCACCCGATCACCGCCTCCCCCTCCGACCAGGCTTTCAAGTCCCGGCTGCCACCTTGGCGCGGATCGCGTAAGCGACGGCCGGAGCCTCACCGCCAAGCGCCTTCACGGCCGGCAAGTTTTCCGGCCCACCGACGGCTTTGGCCGCTTCCGCAACCTTGTTGATGTCGGGGACGCTCTTCTTCACGAACGCGTCGATGAAGTCAGCGCCAGCGTATCCGGCCGCCAGGACGCTCAGGAGAAATTGCCGGCCGATTTCCTTCGGCTCGACCATAAGCCCCGCGGAGATCCCCGCCACGCATCCGATAACGATCGACACCAGAAACGCCGACCCGTCAAACACGTCCTTGAAGCGGCGGGGGCTCGTGAGGAAGCCGAGCCGACAGCGACCCGATCGTCATCTCCGGATAAGCTACCACCCCTATTCCAGCTTGATATTCGCCGCTTCGATCACCTTCTTCCACCGCTCCGTCTCGGAGGCGATGTAGGCCTTGAAAGGTTCGGAATCGACCGCAACCGCGGCCGCGCCGAGCTCGGCCATCTTCTGCACCGTCTCCGGCTGCTGCATGAAGGCGCGGATCTCGCCCGACAGCTTTTCGACGATGGGCTTCGGCGTGACCGCGGGGACGAAGAAGCCGTGCCAGGCCACGGCCTCGAAGCCCGGCAGGAACTCGGCGACGGCCGGGACTTCCGGATCGAAGGCGGCGCGCTTGGGCGTTGCAGTGGCGAGCATCGCGAGCTGGCCGGTCTTCACCTGTGGCAGCAGCAGTGGCACGTTGTCGAAGGCAAGATCGATCTGGCCGCTCAACAGATCCGTCAGCATCTGGCTGGAGCCCTTGTAGGGCACATGCACCATCTTGGTACCGGTCATCTGCTGAAACAGTTCGGCGGCAAGATGCTGCGAGGTGCCGACGCCGGCCGAGCCGAACGAGACCTTGTCCGGGTTCGCCTTCAGATAGGCGATCAGCTCCGGCACGGTGCGCGCCTTGATCTTGTTGGGGTTCACGACGAGTACGTTCGGCACGACGCTGATCTGGGCGACCGGCACCAGGTCCCTGTCCGGCTGGTAGCTGAGCTTGGGCCCGTAGAGCGTGGGGTTGATCGCGAGCGCGGAGGTGCTGGCAAGCCCGAGCGTAATGCCGTCAGGCGCCGATTTCGCCAGCCGCGTCACGCCGAGGATCGAGCCGGCGCCGCCGACATTCTCGACCACGAACGGCTTGCCCAGCTTCACTTGCAGATGGTTCGACACCATGCGCGCGAAGATGTCGGCGGTACCGCCGGCGGCGAAGGGGACGATCACCGTCACCTGCTTGGACGGGTAGCCGTCCTGCGCCTTTGCCGGCAACGTCGCCAGCAGCACGGCTGACACAAGACCAAGCCACATCGATCTCATCGAAGTTTCCTCTACTGCTACTGTTTTGTTGATTGGGTGCCGCGCGCGGCGGAGGTGACTAGAACGCGACCTCGTACATGTTCAGGATCGCATCCCGGCCGAGTTCTCGCGGATTATTGTCGAGCAGGCGGCGAATGGCGTGCGCCTCGTCGGCCATGACGCCGAGATCGCCCTTGGGCACGCCGAGCGCGGACAGACGCATCTCGATGCCGAGGTTCTTGCAGAACTCGTAAGTGGCGTCGAATGCGAGCTTCGCATCGTTCTGCGCCGGCAGGCCGAGCGCCGCCAGCACCGCGACCGTCTTCGCCTCGACTGCCGGCATGTTGAAGGCCAGCGTATGCGGGAAGATCACGGCACAGGCGAGCCCATGCGCGACATGATGGCGCGTGCCGAGCGGATAAGCGACGGCATGCCCGGCGGTGGTGTTCACCGGTCCAAGGCAATAGCCGCCATAGAGCGAGGCCAGGGAGAGACCTGCGCGTGCCTCGCGATCGCCGCCGTCGGCGACCGCCCGCTTGAGATATTGCCCGACCAGCCGCGCGCCCTCGAGCGCATAAAGGTCGATCATCGGATGCGCCTTGCGGCTGGTATAGGCCTCGACGCAATGCGCCAGCGCATCGACGCCGGTGGCCGCAGTGACCTCCCTCGGCACGGTCATCGTGAGATCAGGATCGACGATGGCGATATCAGCAAGCATGAAGCGGCTCTGGACCGCCTGCTTGTTCTGGCTGACGGGATCGGTGACGAGCGCGCGGGTACCCGCCTCGCTGCCGGTGCCCGACGTGGTCGGGATCTGCATCAGCGGTACGCTGCGGCCGGCGACTTTTTCCGGCCCAACGATATCGGCAAAGGCCACGTCGCTGGTGCAGAGCACTGCAACCAGCTTGGCAAGATCCATCGCGCTGCCGCCGCCGAAGCCGACCACAAGATCGGGCTTGACGTCGCGTGCCATCGCGACGGCCTTCTCGAGATTGGGCAGGTCCGGCTCGGGCTTGACGTCGCCGAACACTTTCACTGCGCCCGGGAGCGCCAGCGCGTCGACGCGGCGCGCATTGAACGGATCGGAAATCACCAGCGGCCGCCTGGCGCCGATCCGCTCGGCGAAGCGCGCAGCAGCCGTGATGGTGCCGTTGCCGAATTCCAGGATGGTGGGACGTTGGATTTCGATGGGCGTGAAGGCGTTGGTCATCGTGCGTTCGATCTCATGACTTGGACACGGAGGCGCCGGCGGAGAGCCGCTCGGCATAGTCGATGGCCTCGATCAGGCTGTGCTCGTTGGCAATGCCCTTGCCGGCAATGTCGAAGGCGGTGCCGTGATCGACGGAGGTGCGGATGATCGGCAGGCCCAGCGTGATGTTGACGCCGGAGAGCTCCTGCCAGCGGCCGGTCGCGGGATCGACCTGGAAGCCCAGCAGTTTGACGGGGATGTGCCCCTGGTCGTGATACATCGCGACCACAGCATCGTACTGGCCGGCGCGCAGCTTGACGAAGATGGTGTCGCCGGGCACCGGGCCGACGACGTCGAGGCCATCGGCGACGGCCTTGGCAATCGTCGGTGCCGAAACGTCGATATCCTGCCGGCCGAACAGACCGCCCTCGCCCGCATGCGGATTGAGCGCGGCGATCGCAATCTTCGGCTTGGCGATACCGAGCCGCAGCAAGGCCTCGTTGGTGAGATCGATCACCATGCGCAGACGCTCCGGCGTCAGGCGCTTCGGCACGTCTTCCAGCGCCACGTGGGTCGAGACATGGCTGACGCGCATGTTGCCGTGGGCGAGCAGCATCACCGATCCGCGCACACCGGTGAGGTGCGCCAGCATCTCGGTATGGCCAGGGAAGTGATAGCCGGCCTTGTTGAGTGCTTCCTTGTTGAGCGGCGCGGTGACGATGGCCGCAGTCCGGCCGGCCTGGGTCAGACGCACGCCCTGCTCGATCGCCTTGTAGGCAAAGCGGCCGCCGTCTGCGCTGAGCACGCCCGGCTTGACCGGGGTGCCCTCGACATCCGCCTGGAGGAAACAGAGGTTCGGCCAGTCAGCATCGTCAGCACTCACCTCCGGAATCGCAACGGCAGCGCCGAGCGCGGCCTTGGCACCCTCGAGCGCGGCGCCACTGCCGATGATCAGGATGCGCAGATCGCCTTTCGCGATCCGGTCCTTCAGCCCGACGCAGGCCTTGACGATGATCTCCGGGCCGATCCCGGCGGGATCGCCCATGGTGATGGCAAGATGACGAGAGGTCATGTCGGGCTCCCCGTATTGAGCAAATGATTGTCCCGGAGCAGATCGCGCCACAGCTCGCTGGGGCCGAACGCGCCGGACTTCGAGATGATGTCGACGCCGGCCCAGCGACCGCCTTGCAGCACCGAGCGCGGCAGCCCCGGCACGATACGCCCCGTCACCTGGAGCGCATGCGCGCCGAGCGCAACGCATACGGCCTTCAAGGTCTCGCCGCCAGCGACGATCAGGGTTCCGGGCGGATCGAGCGCCGAAATCAGCGTCGTGAGCTCGCGCGCGATCCGCTGGGCGGCCTCGGTGCGCGAAAGGCCATCCGCGAGCGCGAATTTCACCAGCGCCACGCCATCGTCAGCCAGCTTGCGTTGAACGCCTGCGCCCCCCTCACCTTCGGCCAACGCGATGGTGGCTTCGCCACATGCTGCGAGCTGGGAGGCAGTGGCGGCCTGGTCGGAACCGAACAGCCCCAGCACCGGCCGCTTCAGCCGGCTCGCGGCATCGGCGCGATGGCCGCGGGCGAGCGCGCCGGCCAGCCCGCCGCTTCCGCACCAGAGCACGGGCCCTGGCATCTGCCGCGCCATTTCGACGACGCGATCGAGGTCGATGTCGCTCTCGGCATCGAAGACCTGAACACCGCCTTGCGACAGCGTATCGGCCCGGCCCTGCCGTGCATCGATGCCCTCGAGCTGCAGTTGAGCCAGGAGATTGTCACCGACACGATGCCAGTCGCCTTGGACCGTACGCGCAAATTGCTGGCCGCCCATGGTGCGGCGTCCCTGATAGTCGAAGGCCGGTGCGACCACGCATGACGCCCAATCGCCGCCGCGCAGGCAGGCGCCGAGCTCGGCCGCCCAGGCACCGCGGAGCAGGCTGTCGACCTTCTTGTAGGCGATCGTCCCACCCTGAAGCTGCGGCGCCAGCCGTCCGACGATCTCGACGCTGTCGGCTTTCGACCGCTCGCGGGTGCCGCTGTCGATCGCGAGGCTTTGCGCGCCTGGAGTCGTGGGCGAATCCGCCCAGGTGACGTCGAACGGTCCGCACAGGCCGACGAACTCCGCCGCGGTGTCGAGTGCGCCGGTGAGATCGTCGGCAAGCAGGCGCACGACCGTCATCGTCATGCTGCTCCCGCGCCAAAGATCTTGCCGGGGTTCATCAGGCCGTTCGGATCGAGCAAGCGCTTGATGCCGCGCATCAGCTCGATATCGAGCGGATCGGCGACGCGGGCCAGCCGGACGCGATTGGTGATGCCGATGCCGTGCTCAGCACTGATCGCCCCGCCCTGCGCTGCGGTCTCGTCGTCGACGATCTCATTGATTTGCGCCACCAGGGCGGCCGTCGTCGCCGGCTCCCGACAATGCGCACGGTCGATCAGGGCGATCACGTGGATGTTGCCGTCGCCGATATGGCCATGCATCACCACGCGGGCATGCGGTACCGCGGCCACAATTCGCGCCTCGACATTGGTGACGAAGTCCGCCTGGCGCTCCAGCGGCACAACGCTGTCGTGCGAGACCACATAGCCGCTGCGCTTGTTGCCTTCGGACACGCTGTGCCTGACGGCCCAGATCGCTTTCGCCTGCGCGAGGTTGGAGGCCAGGATGACGTCTTCGGCGATGCCGGCCTCCATCGCATCCGCCAGCGCCGTGGCGAGCGGCTCGTCGAGATCGACGCCCGCGAGCGTGTCCTTCAACTCAACGATCAGATACCACGGCGTCGTCAGCTCGAACGGAATGGTGACATGCGGCACGGTCTCCGCGATCGCCTCGATCTGCGAGCGCGACATGATTTCGAGGCTGCCGAGCCGGTCGCCGACCACGCCGCGCAGGCGCGCCATGATCTCGAGTGCCTGCGCGACACCCGGCAATTTCACCAGCGCCAGCGCCGAGCTGCGCGGCGGCGAGAACAGTTTCAGCACCGCCGCGGTGACGATGCCGAGCGTGCCTTCCGCCCCGATGAAGAGCTGCTTGAGCGCGTAACCCGTGTTGTCCTTGCGCAGCGCGCGCAGGCCGTTGAAGATACGCCCGTCGGGCAGCACGGCTTCGAGCCCGAGCACGAGATCGCGCGTCGGGCCGTAGCGCAGCACGGCCGTGCCGCCGGCATTGGTCGAGATGTTGCCGCCGATCTGGCAGGAACCCTCGGCACCCAGGCTCAAGGGAAAGTAGCGATCGACGCTACGCGCCGCATTCTGGACCTCGGCGAGAATGCAGCCGGCCTCCACCGTGATCGTGTTGGCGAGCGGACTGACGTCGCGCACGGCTCGCATGCGGTCGAGCCGGACCACGACATTGCCCGCGTGATCGTCCGGCGTCGCCGCTCCGCACATGCCGGTGTTGCCGCCTTGCGGCACGATCGCATGGCGCTTGTCGGCGCAGTATCTGACGATTGAGGCGACCTCGGCGGTCGAGCCGGGCTTCACCACCGCGACCGCGCGGCCGCGATAGCGCCCGCGCCAGTCCACCACATAAGGCTCATGGTCGGCTCCGGACGCAATGACGTGCTTGTCGCCGACGATCGCGGCGAGCCCGGCCAATGCATCCTGGAATGAGTCGGACATCAGATCGCCTCGTCGTCCGTACCGGGCCTAGGCTGAGGCTGCGAATGCCGCCGCATTCGCAAGCAGCTCTTTCAGCTGGTCCGGCTGCAAGGACTCCAGTGGCGGCCGCAGGCGCTGCCAACCGGCATGCCTGGTGCGATCAGCCGCAAGCGCCTTCAGCGAGGCCATCTGCGGAAATTGCGAGACCAGCTCGCGCGCCTTCACGATGCGCGCCTGCGCCGCCTTGAGCGCCGGATCGTCGTCGCTGTCGCCAAAGTGCTTGAAGACATAGGCAAGACTGCGCGCGATGACATTGGAGGTCGCGGTGATGCAGCCCGCGCCGCCCCTGCGCAGCAGAGGCAGCATCAATGGATCGGCGCCGCCGAGGACAGCGAAGCCCGGGAAGCGCTCGACCATCGCCGTCATGTTGGCGAAGTCGCCGGACGAATCCTTGATGCCCGTGAACGTGGCCGGATAGGCCTTGCGCAGCCGCTCGATCAGCGCATGCGAGATCGGCTGCGCCGACATCTGCGGGTAGTGATAGAGGATGACTTTCAGGCGCGCATCACCGATGCGCTGCACCACTTCGCTGTAGGAGGCGAAGATGCCGTCATCTGTGACGTTCTTGTAGTAGAACGGCGGCAGCATCACCACGGTGTCGACGCCGACCGAGAGGGCGTGGCGCGTCAGCGCGATGGTGTCGCTGAGCGCGGCAACGCCGGTGCCGGGCAAAAGCCGCCGCGGCGCGATGCCGGCGGCCACCACCGCCTCGAGCAGCGCCGTGCGTTCGGCCACCGAAAAGGAGTTCGCCTCACCCGTCGTGCCCAGCATCGCGATGCCGTCGCAGCCTTCGTCGAGCAGATAGCGACAATGGTCCACGAAGCGCGCATGATCGGGAGCGAGCTCGGCGTCGAGCGGCGTCAACGCGGCGGAGAACACGCCATGAGGGTGCAGCGATGATGTCGACAAAACTTCCTCCGATCGTCAGAACGATATTGTTCGGAATGCGAACATTTGTTATTTGCTGGTGCAGTCGTAAAATCAGCCCGGCCCGACGTCAAGGGCATGGCTGTCATGGTGGGGCATTCGAGCATGGCCAAGGTCGCAGGGAAGGCCGCGAAGCGCGTATCGGAAACTAGCGCCAAAAATCCCAAGAATTATGTCGCCTCCGTCGGCAAGGCCTTTGCCGTGCTCAAGAGTTTCACCAGCGAAACCTTCGAGCTGACCCTGAGTGAGATTGCCGCACGGGCCGATCTCGATCGTGGGACGGCGTTCCGCCTGATTCAAACGCTGACCGAGCTCGGCTATCTCCAGGCCGTTCCGCAAAGCCGCCGGTTCCGTCTCGGCGTCGCCTGTCTCGACCTCGGCTACACCGTGCTGTCGCGCGGCTCGTTGCGGCCGATCGTCGAGCCGCTGCTGCGCGACCTCGTCCCTGATGTCGGCGATGCGGCCTCGCTCGGCATTCTCGATGGCGGCGACGTGGTCTATCTCGCGCGCATCGGTGCCGGCCTCGACCGTCACAAGATGGACCGCCGGCCGGGCACGCGCATTCCCGCCTACAGCGCCGCGCTCGGCCATGTCATGCTGGCGCATCTGCCACGCGACCAGCAGATCGAGCGGCTCGAGTTGCGTCCTCGCGTCAAACTGTCGGAGCGAACGCTGACCGATCTCGATGCACTGCTCGCCCGGCTCGATCAGGTGAAGAAAAAAGGCCATGCCGTCTCCGACGGCGAGAATGCCTATGGCCTGCGCACGCTGGCAACGCCGATCTTCGACGCTCAGGGTTTTGTGATCGGCGGCTTGAGCGTCACGGTCGATGCGATGCGCATGGACATGGCGGCCTTCCGCGACCAGGCGTTGCCGCGGCTCATGCAGGCGACGGCCCAAGTCCAGGATCTCGCGATCAAGTCGGGATTGACGAGCTGAGTGCGGTGATGGCGATTAGATCACGATGCGATCGAAGTCGGCGGCGATCCGCGTATTCGGAAACACCCTTGTCGCTTCGGCCAATATCTCTTCATCCTCGTATCGTCCCGACATGTGGACCAGCACGAGCTGCCTGACGTTGTTGGCGGCGGCAAACGAAGCGGCTTCGGTCGCCGTGAGATGGCCGTAGTCCCGCGCGGTCGCGGCGTCACGATCGAGGAACGTCGCCTCGATCACCAGCAAGTCGGCGTCGGCGACATATCGGGATAGACCATCGGTCGTTTCGGTGTCGCCGACCACGACGAGCTTCCTGCCGCCGCCCGGCGGGCCCAGGACGTCCTCCGGATCGATGGTTCGACCGGCGATCACGACCGGCCGTCCGGCGGCCAGCTCTCCGCGCATCGGCCCGTCCGGGACGCCGAGAGATGCGAGGCGCTCGGGCAGAAGGTGGCGACGCGCGGGGCTTTGGAAAGAGAAGCCAAAGCTGTCGGTGTCGCGGTGGCGAACCGGAAAGCAGTCGATGGTGAAGTCACCGGCATCGATGACTTGCCCCTCGGTCAGCTGCGCGAACGCCACGGGGATCGGCGCCCTGCCCGCGCCCCACAAGCCCGCGAGCATGCGAACGACTATGTCGAGCGTGCCCGGGCCCGCATGAACAGTCATCACGTCGGAGGTCTGCCGCAACCCCAGCGTCGAGAAGAGACCGGGGATGCCGAGTACATGATCGAGATGCCCGTGCGTCAGCAGGATGCGGTCGAGCCGGCGAAAGCCGGCGCCGCCGCGCAGCAACTGGCGCTGCGTGCCCTCGCCGCAATCAACCAGGATACGCTTGCCCGCGGCCTCCACCAGGAGGGCCGGATGGTTGCGCTCCACTGAGGGAACGCTTGCCGAGGTGCCGAGAAATGTCAGGGCGAACATGGTCGTCAGCGTCCAGAGACCGACCTCTCCCCGACAGCACCGCAACGGTCCGCACGGTGGATGGCCTCACCGTCCCCAATGCCATGCGAGCAGCAGCGCGTACAGGCCCATCGAGCCCGCATAGAGCACGGCGAGCAGTGCATATCCCGCGATCCGGCGGCCGAGCGCTGCCTTCGGCTTGATCCACCAGTCGAGCGCCCTGAAGGCGACCGGCACGAGAAACCAGCCGAGCAGCTGGGTACTCACGAGATTGCCGACGAACAGCGACAGCCAGACCGGCACGCCGTGGCTGTCGATCAGCGGCGCGCTGATGAAATAGCCCCAGAGATAGACCACGGGATAGAGCACCAGCAGGACGATGAGGTTGCTCTTCCAGATCAGGCTGGGCCCTTGCTCCGGAGCCTGCGTCTTGCCGGCCGGGAACCAGAAATTGAAGCCGTAGCTTGCCCGCTTCACGTTCATGCCGGCGTTGAAGCGCGCGCCTTCCTCAAGCAGCGTCTGCCGCAAGGGCGAGTCCAGCCACGCGTTGAGGTTGGCATCGCTGTCGAACGACAGGATGACGATCCACTCGTCGTGCAGGCCCGGGATAGGCCGCTCGATCTTGTGACGTAGGAACCCCCTGAACTCGGCCTCCGCGGCCTGGATGCGCTGTTGCCATTTGAGGAACGCATCCTCGAGTCCATCCGGGACCTTGAAGGAGATGACGGCGGAGACCGCGCTGTCGCGCTGAACGCCGGTGACGGGAAGGATATGGACGTCCTCCGACCCGACGAAGAAGCGCTGCACGTCCGCGATCAGCCGCGCCCGTACATCGCTCTGAAGCCAGGCGCGGGCAGCGGCCGGGTTCGCGAAACGCAGGATGGTCACCCAGTCCACATGCGCCGGCGGCTGCGGCGGCACGACCTCCTGGCTGAGGAAGCCGGGCCACGCCTTCAGCACCTCGCCGACCTCGCCGTTCCACCGCGCGAACGCGGCAAAGCCGTCGTCGGCGATGCGACGCTGGATGACGAGGGCGACCGCCTGGGCCGCCGGATCCGGAGATGCGCTCATCGCGACCGTTCGCTTCAGCTCTGCTTGTAGAGACGCTTGCCCATCACCCAGGTCTCGTCGACGCAGCGATCGTCGCCGACCATCATGACGGCGAACAGCATGTTCGCGGCGTCGTCGACCGTGCGCGGACCAGCACCGTCGGCGATCAGCGACTGGTGCCAGGGTTGCGCCAGCTGGCCACCATTCGGATCGAGCGCGACGAAATCGGCTTCCTTGCCGGGTTCGAAATTGCCGAGCTTGTCGTCGATATAGAGGCCTTCGGCGCCGCCGAGCGTGACCGACCAGAAACCGCGATAGGGCGAGAGCTTGTTGCGCTCGGCTTCCGCGAGATCCTTGCGCGCCGGATCGATGCTGCCGTCGAGCATCGTGTTGTTGCACATGCCGACCTTGTAGGCGTCGTCGAGCACGGAGATCATCGAGAAGCGGTTGCCGCCGCCAACGTCGGTGCCGAACGACATCTTGACCCGATGCTCGGGATCGGTGGCACGGCCGAGGCGGAACAGACCGCTACCGAGGAACAGGTTCGAGCAAGGGCAGAACACCACCGCGGCGCCCTTCCTGGACATGCGGCGGAACTCGTTGTTCGAGAGATAGACACCGTGGCCGCCGGAGAACTTTGGCCCGACCAGGTCGAACTTCTCATAGACGCCGAGATAGTCATGGCAGTCCGGATGCTCGACCAGCACGCCACTGCACTCGGCCGGGTTCTCGGAGATGTGGGTGTTGACCCAGCAGTCCGGATGCTCGTGCTTGAGGCGCTGACATGCCTTGAGCAGCTCCGGCGAAGCGCCGAAGGCGAAGCGCGGCGTGATGGCGTAGAGGTTGCGGCCCTTGTTGTGGTACTGCGCGATCAGCCGCTTGCTGTCGCGATAGAAGTTTTCGGGCGTGTCGATGAACTCGGCCGGAGCGTTGCGGTCGATCCCGGTGAGGCCCGCGATCACGCGCATGTTGCGGCGGGCCGCCTCCTCGAACAGCTCTTCGGTCGCGACCGGCGAGGAGCTGGTGAAGGCCTGGCAGGTGGTGGTGCCGGCGGCGAGCAGTGCGTCGAGAAAACGCTTCACGCCGTCGCGCGCGTAGTTGCGATCCTTGTACTTGATCTCCTCGGGGTAGATCGACTTCTGGAGCCACGGCAGCAGCTGTTCGCCATAGGCGCCGAGCACACGGGTCTGCGGCAGATGGATATGGCCGTCGATGAAGCCCGGGACGATGATGCGGTCCTTGATATGGGTGACCTCGACGCCCGGATGCGCGGCGGCGATCTTGTCATGTGGACCGAACGCCTTGATGACGCCGTCCGTGACGACCATGAGGCCGTCCTTGTGAAAGCGCGCGGCAGCCTGCTCGTTGCCGATGTGCTTCCAGGGGTCGTCGACGAAGTCGAAGAACGTGCCGCGAATACCGACGGTGGTCATGAATTGGTTCCTTCCTTAAGTCTGTGTGGCGTGGCGTGCCGCAGGCAACGAGATCGCAAGCAGCGTCCCTGCGACGGCGCAGAGGCCGAGATAAAGCCAGCCGATCGGCGCCTGGGTCGCTTCGGGCAACACCGCCGCGATCGCCATGGCGCCGCTGACCGCGAGATAGCAGAGCGCGCTGATGAGGCCGCCGATCAGGCCGTGGTCGCGCTCGAACAGGCCGAGCGCCATGCCGTACATCATCGGGCACAGCACGCCGCAACCGCCGAGCACCAGCGCACCGCCGATCGTGATCGACATAAAGTCGAGACCAAGCGTCATGCCGGTCGCGGTGAGGACCGCGGCACCCGCGACAAACAGCGCGAAGGCGCCAAAGCCCATCACGCGGGCCGGCATGAAGCGCGCGAAATGCGCACAGCCGAGCTCACCGGCGAGATTGACGCCGCCAAGACCGAGCGCGACGAGGCCGTAGATGGCCGCGGAATAACCGAGGCCGGTCTGATAGAAAAACGGCGCGACGACGCCGAACGCCAGTTGCGCGCTGGCCGCGGCGGCGAACACCAGCACGAAGGCCAGGAAACCCGGACGGACGAGCGCTTCGCGGAGAATGCTCGCCGTGCGGCGCGGATCGAACGGCGCACGTCGCTCGGCCGGCAGCGTCTCGGGCAGAAGCAGCACGACGATCGCAGCGACGATGGCCGCGGCGATGGCGATGATGACAAAGACCCCGCGCCAGGACGTCAGCTCGACGATGAAGCCGCCAGCCGCCGGTGCGAGCACGGGTGCAAGCCCCCAGGCGGCACCAAGCAGTCCAGAGATCGCCGTGAGCTCGCGGCCGCGAAAGCAGTCGGCCGCAATCGCATAGGCGACGACGAGGCAGGTGCAGCCGCCGACGCCCTGCAGGAAGCGCAGCGAAAGCAGCAGCGATGCGCTGGTGGCGAGCGCACAGGCGATGCTCATCGCGATGAGAACCGATAGTCCCGCGAGCAGGACGTTACGGCGGCCGAGCGTGTCGGAGGCAATGCCGACGGGCACCAGCGCCAGACTCATGCCGAGCATGTAGGCGGTGACGGTGTTCTGCATCGACGCGGAATCGGTTGCGAGGTCCACCACCATCTGCGGCAGGCCCGGCGTATAGGCATCGAGCGGAATCTGGCTGAACGGCACCACGCATAGCAGGATCGGCACGATCCCGCCCTTCGCGCGACCAGCGTCCGAAGCAACTGCAGTCATGGCTCACGCCCCCTCGATGCCCGCGGATCCTGTCTTTTCGTGCGTGCAATGAGAGGCGACGATGCAGGTTGCGGATATTGACGCGCGGAGCGTGCCAGAACTGTGTATAAAAACTCTTAGGAGGCCCGCTTCAATGCGGGCGGCTCATGCCCTGGTCCTCGCTGCCTGGGGCTGCTCCAATAAAAAATGCGAAAACAACCCCATGCACAGTACAAATCATTGAAGAATTTCGCTCCGGCATGGCGCGAGCGTGGCCCCGAGGACGTTTGACACGTCGGGCAAAACAGGCGCAGGACTGCACCATCCCCGCTTGTGAATTCGTCGTCGCACAGAAGCCATTAACCGTTCGGAAGGCATCGCCGTTTCGAGCGCAGGGTCGGCATCGGCCAGGCGCAGATCAAAGCAGGAAGCCCTTGAGAGCTCCGAGAAACTGCCGCGGCGACTGAAGCTGCGGCACATGGGCGCAGCCTGGAATGACCTTGAGTTCGGCGCGCGGCAAACCGGCGGCCAGCTCGTGCGACATTGGCGGAGGCGTCGCTTCGTCGTGCTCACCGACCAGAACGAGGGCAGGAACTTTCACCGCGGCAAGTTCGGCGCGGAGATCGAGGCTTGCCAGCGCGTCGCATGCGCTGCGAAACACATCGGGATCCGTCTGCAGAAAAGCTTCACGACGATCCCGCATCAGTTCGGGATGCCGCTCCTGAAACTCGGGCGCAAACAAGCGCCGCATCGCAACGTCAGTGATCGCCTCGAGGCCCTTGTCCCGAGACACCTTCGCCATGTTGCGAAACGCCTCGCGGCCGGGCTCCGAGAACGCCGCGCCGCAATCGGCGAGAACGAGCTTGCTGGCGATCTCCGGGTGCCGGATCGCCATCTGCAAGGCGACAAAGCCGCCATAGCCGTTGCCGAGCACGATCGCCGGCGCACCGCCCGCAGCCTCTTTCACGGCCTCCGCCATTCTGTCTGCGACAACGACGAGCCCGCCCTCGACCGCGCGTGAGCGGCCGAACCCCGGCAACTCCGGCACGATGGTACGAAACGATCCCTCAAGCTCGGGCACGATCGCATCGAAGCTCGCACGGTCCGACAACAGCGAGTGGAAGAGAAACAGCGGCGGCCCATCGCCCGATTGCGCGGCGTTGACGGTCCCGTTGGCAAGAAGCCTGTCCATGTCCGGTCTTTCCTTAACTTCGTCGGCGGGATCACGCCCGTTTGCGTGCCGTGGAGGCCCCCGATTGATAAATCAACTGTCAGGGAATTCAAGCATTTGGCTCTTGACGTGAAATATCAGGATTGCCAGATTGAAGCCAACGAGGTCCCTCGAATCATGCTTTTGCGCGAAAACATCTACGATCTTCTGAGGTCTGATATTTTAGCATGCCGGTTCGCTCCGGGTGATGAAATGCGGGAACAGGATCTGGCCGAACGCTATTCGGTGAGCCGCCAACCGGTTCGGGATGCGCTTTTGAGGCTGCAGCGCGAGCACCTGGTGACGGTGCAGCCGCGCCAGGGCTACCGGGTCACGCCGATCTCGCTGTCGGACGCCCGCGACCTCCTCCGCTTCCGTCTTGCGCTGGAGCCGGCCTGCGTCGCCGAGGCGATCGAGAGCGCTCCGGACAGCGTCCTGAAATCGCTCGATGAATTTCGCCGCTTCTCCGGCAACCACGAAGACTTCATCGCCTACAACCGCGGTTTCCACTCCGCGCTGGCTCATGCGTCCGGCAATCGCCGCATGGCGACGGCGCTGTGCGACCTGATCGGCCAGGCCGACCGGCTGGTCCGCGTCAGCGTGTCCAACCTGAAGGGTCACGATCCGGCAAAGCTCGTCGCCGAGCACGTCGCCCTGATCGACGCCATGCAGAGCCGCGAAACGCGAACCGCGGCGCGCATCATCAAGGCCCATATCGGGGCCACCGAAAAACGCGTTCTGCCGGCGCTCAAGCGCAACGCCGTCATCGTCGAGGAGAGATCATCATGAACATTCCGTCAAAACCCGCGTCGATCGACGTCGAAACCCACGGCAATTTCATCGACGGACGTGAAGTCGAAGCCGGCAACGGCGTGATGCTCGACGTCCGCAATCCCGCGACCGGCGACGTCATCGCCCGCATCCCCAATTCGACCGCCGAGGACATCGACCGCGCGATGAAGAGCGCCCGCGCGGCGTTCGAAGGCAAAGCCTGGGGCGGCATGGACACGCGCGCGCGGGCCAGACTGGTCAACAAGCTCGCCGATGCTTTCGAGGCCAATCTCGACAGCCTGTACCGGCTGGAAACCCTCAACAACGGCCGGCCGGTCAACGAGACCCGCGCCCAGCTCTCCCGCCTGCCCGATTTCTTCCGCTATTTTGCCGGTGTTGCGCTGGCGCGCCGCGACTCCGTGATACCGGTCGAAGGCGCCTATCTGAACTATACGCTCCGCACCCCCATCGGCATCGTCGCCAATTGCACGCCGTTCAATCATCCCTTGATGATCCTGTGCAAGTCGCTGGCCGTGGTGCTGGCGACCGGATGCGTCACCGTGGTCAAGCCGTCCGAATACACGCCGCTGACGACGTTGAAGCTCGCGCAGATCTTCACCGAAGCCGGCCTTCCGCCCGGCGTCTTCAACATCGTTCTCGGCCTCGGCCAGAGCGCCGGCAAGATGCTGGCCGAGCACGGCGACATCAACAAGCTGGTCCTGACCGGCGGCACCGAGGCAGGCCGCATCGCCGGCAGCGCGGCCGCAAAAGTGTTCGCGCATCAAACCATGGAGCTCGGCGGCAAGACGCCGGTGATGGTGTTCGACGATTTCGACGTCGACCGCGCCGTCAACTACGCCGGCGTTCGGCGCTTTCATCGGCGCCGGACAGACCTGCGTCTGTGCCTCGCGCCACATCGTCCAGGCTTCGATCTATCACGAATTCGTCGAGAAGCTGCAGGCCAAGACCCGCACGATCCGCGTCGGCGATCCCTTCGACGCGAACACCCAGATGGGCCCCGTGATCTCCGCCAGGCAGCGCGACCGCGTTCTCACCTACGTAGGCTACGGCCACGAGGATGGCGCGCGTCTTGTCACCGGCGGCGTTGCCGCGAAGGTGCCGGGCCACGACAACGGCTATTTCGTCGAGCCGACCGTGTTCGCCGACGTCACATCCGACATGCGCATCTTCCAGGAGGAAGTGTTCGGTCCCTTCACCTCGGTGACGCCGTTCAAGGACGAGGCCGATGCGCTGCGGCTTGCCAACAATTCGCCCTTCGGCCTCGCCGCGGCCATCCGCACCCGCGACGTCGCGCGCGCGCATCGTGTCGCCGCCTCCGTCAAGGCCGGCATCGTCTGGATCAATGATCACCACCGTCTCGACCCGGCCTCGCCCTGGGGTGGCGTCGATGATTCCGGCATCGGCCGCGAATGCGGCACCGAAAGCTTCAACGACCACTTCAACACTAAGAGCGTGATGGTCGCGACCCACGAGCAGCCGTTCGACTGGTATCGCGATACGGCCAACCAGCAGCGCCTGAACTTGCAAAAACGACGAGCGGCCGACCGCCCATAGAAGGCGGGCCGCATCGACCAGAACAACAGTCAGGGGAGAGCGTATATGTCGACAATGGTGAACGCAGGCAGCCGTCTGGATCGGCTGCCGATCGGGCCATTCCACCGCCGCATCATGCTGCTGATCGGCATCGGAATGTTTTTCGACGGTTTCGACATCTATATCGCCGGGACCGTGCTCAGCGTCACGCTGAAGACAGGCTTTTCGACCCTCGCCCAGAATGCGGTTTTCATCTCCGCGACCTTCGTCGGCATGATGCTGGGATCATTCGGAACCGGCTTCCTCGGCGACCGCTACGGACGCCGCTTCACCTATCAATTCAATTTACTCCTTTTCGGCGTTGCCTCCCTGGCCGCGGCGTTCTCGCCGAACATGGCCTTCCTGATCGCCTGCCGCTTCGTGATGGGCGTCGGGCTCGGGGCGGAGAACGTCGTCGGCTATTCGACGATGACGGAATTCGTGCCCGCGCGCACCCGTGGCAAATGGCTCGGCTTCACGACCGTGTGCGTCGTCACCGGTCTGCCCGTGGCGCTATTGATCGCGTCCGTGGTGGTGCCGCAATTCGGCTGGCGCTCCATGTTCGTGCTCGGCGGCGTCGGCGCGCTCGTGGTGTGGTACATGCGCAAGTCGCTGCCGGAATCGCCGCGCTGGCTGGAAGCTGTGGGACGCACCGCCGAGGCGGAAGCGCTCATGCAAGCCATCGAGAAGGAAGCTGCGCAGGGTCAGCCTCTGCCTCCTCCCGCGGCCACGACACCGGTCCCGGCATCTGCGGATCTCGGCACGCTGTTCACCGCGCCCTTGCTGTCGCGGATGATCGTCGGCGCCGTCTGCCTGATCACGATCAACACCCTGCTCTATGGCTTCGTGACCTGGCTGCCCGTGTTCTTCGTCAAGCAGGGCCTCTCGATCGCGACCTCGTTCGGCTATTCGCTGCTGATGGCGCTCGGCGCGCCCGTAGGCTCGGCCATCGGCGCGCTGATGGCCGACCGCTGGGGCCGCAAGCCGACCATCATCGGCGCATCCCTGATCACGGTGGCGCTCGGAATCCTCTACCCCATGATCTCCGATCCGATTCTGCTGCCGGCCGTGGGGTTCGCGCTGACGGTGCCGATCTACGTCCTGGTCGCCCTCCTGTTCGGCATCTACATCCCCGAGCTGTTTCCGACCGAGGTCCGCCTGCGCGCCTCCGGCATCGTCAACACGCTGGGGCGCGGCGCCACCATCGTCACACCGTTTCTCGTCGTGTCGCTGTTCGAGACGCGCGGCGTGGCCGGCGTGATGGCGCTGATGATCGGACTGCTGGTGGTGCAGATCATCACGGTCTGGGCGCTGGGCATCGAGCCCCGGCATCGCAGCCTCGAGGAGCTCAAGGCGGAGGAATCTGCCGCGCCGGTGCTGAAGGAAGCTTCCTGAGGCTCTCCACCGCGTCATGGCCGGGCTTGTCCCGGCCATCCACGCCTTGCGACGCCGCACTGAGAACGTGGATGCCCGGGACAAGCCCGGGCATGACGACCAGATGCGATAACGTCGTAGCCCGGATGAAGCGATAGCGTAATCCGGGTCATGCATCCGCGTCGGGATATCTCCCGGATTGCGCTGCGCTCCATCCGGGCTACAAGGTCTCAGCCGGGATACAATGGAGCTCGTGATGACCGCAGATGCCGCTGACCTGGACTACAGCTCGATCGGCGCACTGCTGACCGCCCTGCACGCTCGCAAAGTGTCCGCGTCCGAGTTGCTCGCGCATACGATCGCGCGCATCGAGGCGCTGGACGGGCGGATCAACGCGATCATCGTTCGCGATTTCGATCGCGCGAGAGAGGCCGCACGCGCCGCCGATGCCGCGCTTGGCCGCAGCGAGCGGCTGCCGCTGCTCGGCATTCCCGTGACCCTCAAGGAACCGTTCAACGTCGCCGGCCTGCCGACGACATGGGGCTTTCCTCACTTCAGGGATTTTAAGCCGGCGGACGATGCCCTTGTCGTCTCGCGGTTGAAGGCGGCAGGCGCCATCATCATCGGCAAGACCAATATCCCGATCGGGCTCCGGGATTTCCAGAGCTATAACGACATCTACGGAGCGACGAACAACCCATGGGAACTCGGCCGGTCGCCCGGCGGCTCCTCGGGCGGATAGGGCGCGGCGCTGGCCGCGGGTTTCGGTCCGCTCTCGATCGGCTCGGACATCGGCGGCTCGATCCGCGTACCTGCGCACTTCTGTGGTGTGTTCGGACACAAGCCGAGCCTCGGCCTGGTCCCGCTGCGCGGCTACAGCCTGCCGCCTGCACTACCCGTCCCCGGCCAGGGCGATCTGGCTGTCGTCGGGCCGATGGCGCGCACCGCCTCAGACCTCGCGCTGGCGCTTGACGTGATTGCCGGCCCCGACGAGACGCGCGACGGGATCGGCTATGCCTTGCGCTACCGGCCCCGCGGCACAACGATCTCAAGGATTTCAGGATCCTCGTGATCGATACCCATCCGCTGATGCCGACGGGCGATGCCGTGCGTTCAGCCATTGGGCGATTGGCCGACCGGCTCGACAAATCTGGTGCGCGGGTCGCACGTGCGAGCACGTCGCTGCCCGACCTCGCCGACTCCGCGCGGCTCTACATGAAGCTGTTGAACGCAGCGCGAAGCCCGCGCCTGACACCGGCCGCCCTCGCAGAGGCGCAAGGCGTTGCCGCGGGACTCTCGGCCGACGACCGCAGCCTGCAAGCCGAGCGCGCCCGCGGCTGGGGCATGATCCATCGCGAATGGCTGGCGACCGACGCGGCGCGCCTGCAGTTGCAGCAACGGTGGCAGCAGTTCTTCCGCGAGTTCGACGCCGTGATCTATCCGGCCGCCGCCGTGCCTGCCTTTCCGCAGGACCAGTCCGAGCCGTTCGATGCGCGGCAGCTGGACATCGACGGAAAGCTGCACCCTTACGCCGATGCGTGCTTCATCTGGGCGGACCCGGCCTCGACCTGCGGACTGCCGGCGACCGCCGTACCGATCGAGCGAACGCCGTCGGGCCTGCCGGTCGGGGTTCAGATCATCGGGCCTTATCTCGAGGACCGCACGACGATTGCGCTCGCCGGACTGATTGAGCGCGAGTTCGGTGGCTTCGTCGCGCCGCCGTCACTGCAATCCTCAAAATGACAACGGCCGGCGGCCGTCACGTTCTGTCGGCCGACTGCGCCTCGACCGCCTGCACGGCAACGCTCGCGACCTGACGCAGCGCCTCGAGGTCGGAGCCTGAGGACGCCATCACGCCCATGCCGACCGAGACGGCCGAGACGTAGCGCGCGAGTGCGGCGGGATCAGAGCCCGGCTTGAGATCGCCTTCGGCCTTGGCGCGAACAAAGCGGTCGCGGAGCTGGTCTTCATTTTGGGCGCGGCGGGCGGCGAGCTCGAACGGGACATTTTCGGAGCCGCTGCCGCAGGCGATGCCGCCTTGCACGAGCAGGCAGCCGGGCGGATTGGCGGGATCGGTCTGCTTGTCGGCGATGCCCATCAGCATCCGCTCGGCGACGTCGCGGGCGGTCGGTGCGGCGACCACCTCGTCCATCCAGACGCCCCGCAATTTGGTGTAACGGTCGAGCGCGGCCTTGAGCAGGCCTTCCTTGTTGCCGAAGCAGGCGTAAAGGCTCGGCGGATTGATGCCCATGGCCTCGGTGAGCTGGGCAATGGTGGCGCCCTCATAGCCATGGCGCCAAAACACTTCCATCGCCTGGTCCAACGCCGTTTCGGCGTCGAATTCGCGGGGGCGTCCCATGCCCATGTGCCTGTCTCCTCGGAATTCACGTTCTGCCTGAAGCTTAACGCCGAATCCTATCTATTTGTTCTAGCTTTATTTTCTCTGCCGTCTTCCAATTCTTGCGGTATGCCGCTACAATTTTCTTAGTGAATGGTACATAAGTATCTTGCACTGCGACATCCAGCTCCACATCTGTAGTGAACACTACATATCTGGAGCGCGCAAATGCATCCCTCGCAAAACTCCCCCCGCACTGGCCGTTTCCGCCGCCTCCTCGGCGGCGTTGCCATCGTGGGCGCCCTCGCCGTGGCCGGCTCGATCGCGACCGGCCATTACTTACGTGCCGCGCAGGCGACCGCAACGGCTGCGGCAGCTGAGCAGGCCGTCCCTGTCACGGTCGCGCTGATCGAACCGAAGCAGACCGTGCTGTGGGACGATTTCTCCGGCCGGCTCGAGGCCATCAACCGTGTCGAGCTTCGTCCCCGCGTCGCGGGTGCGATCCTTGCGACCAACTTCACCGAAGGCGCGCTGGTGAAGGCCGGCGATGTGCTGTTCAAGATTGATCCGGCGCCTTACGCCGCGGAGGTCGACAAGGCCAACGCCCAGCTCGAGGCTGCCAAGGCGCGCGTCGTGTTCACCCAGAGCGAGCTCGAGCGAGGCGCACAGCTGGTCGGCAACGCCGTCGTCACACGGCGCGACTACGACCAGCGCGACAATGCCAATCGCGAAGCCATCGCAAACGTGAAGGCGGCCGAAGCGACGCTCCAGACCGCAAAGCTCAATCTCGACTACACCGAGGTGCGTGCGCCCGTGGACGGCCGCGTCGGCAAGTTCGAGATCACCGTCGGCAATCTCGTCGCCGCCGGCACCGCCTCCCCGGTGCTGACCTCGCTGGTGTCGGTCAATCCGATCTACGCATCGTTCGATGCGGATGAAGAGGTCGTGCTGCGCGCGTTGAATTCGATCGCGGATGCCTCCGGCAAGCGCGGCAATCTCGACCAGATCCCGGTGGAAATGACGACATCCGGCGGTCTCTCGGCGAGAGGTCATATTCAGCTGATCGACAACCAGGTCAACGGCCAGAGCGGCACCATTCGGGTCCGCGCGGTGTTTCGGAACGAGGACGGGCGTCTCATCCCCGGCCAGTTCGCACGCGTACGCATGGGCCAGCCGAAGCAGCAGACGCTGGTGATGATCGACGAGCGCGCGATCGGCACCGACCAGGACAAGAAGTTCGTGATGGGGGTCGGCGACGACAGCCGTGCGGTCTACCGGCCGATCACTCTCGGCGGCTCGGTCGATGGCCTTCGCATCGTGACGGCGGGACTGAAGCCCGGTGATCGCATCATCGTCAATGGCCTGCAGCGCGTGCGTCCCGGTGCCCTCCTCAAGACGGAGGTCGCCGCGATGGGCGCGCGTGGACCGCAGCAGGCCTCCAACCACAGCAACCAGGACGTGGTGCAACGCTAGTTACATCATTCCGGACCGCGTGCCCGGAATAACGACGTCATAGAGCTACCAAGACATCGCATCTCGATTCCGGGTTCGCGGGTATTTCCCGCGTCCCGGTAACGGGAGAGCTGTCTCTCTTGCAGGGGCAAGGCCATGAATCTCTCAAAGTTCTTTATCGACCGTCCGATCTTCGCCGGCGTGCTGTCCGTCCTGATCTTCCTCGCAGGCCTGATCTCGCTGTTCGCGATGCCGATCTCCGAATATCCGGACGTGGTGCCGCCCTCGGTGCTGGTGCGCGCGACCTATCCCGGCGCCAACCCCAAGGTGATCGCCGAGACGGTGGCGACCCCGATCGAGGAGCAGATCAACGGCGTCGAAGGCATGCTCTACATGTCGAGCCAGGCGACCACCGACGGCGCGATGACGCTGACGGTGACGTTCCGGCTCGGCACCGCCCCCGACAAGGCGACACAGCTGGTGCAGAACCGCGTGCAGCAGGCCGAGCCGCGCCTGCCGGCCGTGGTGCGCCAGCTCGGCATCATCACCAAGAAATCGTCCCCCGACCTCACCATGGTCGTGCATCTGCTGTCGCCGAACAACCGCTACGACATGACGTATTTGCGCAACTATGCCGTGCTGAACGTCAAGGACCGGCTGGCGCGCATCGACGGTGTCGGCGACGTCCAGCTCTACGGTGCCGGCGATTATTCGATGCGGGTCTGGGTCGATCCGCAAAAGGCGGCCGAGCACGGCCTGACCGCGAGCGACATTGTCAAGTCGATCCAGGCCCAGAACGTCGAGGCCGCCGCCGGCGTGGTCGGCTCCTCCCCGAACGTCAGGGGTATCGACCTGCAAATGTCCGTAATGCCGAAGGCCGGCTCGCCAACGAGGAGCAGTTCGGCGACATCGTGGTCAAGACCGGCACCCGCGGCGAAGTCGTGCGGCTGCGCGACGTCGCACGCATCGAGCTTGGCGCGTCCGAATACGGCCTGCGCTCGCTGCTCGACAACAAGCAGGCGGTGGCGATCCCGATCTTCCAGGCGCCGGGCTCCAACGCGCTGGAGATTTCCGACCACGTCCGCGCCACCATGGCCGAGATCAAGAAGAACATGCCGGAGGGCGTGTCCTACCAGATCGTCTACGACCCCACCCAGTTCGTGCGCTCCTCGATCGAAGCTGTCATCCACACGCTGCTGGAAGCGATCGCACTGGTCGTGCTGGTGGTGATCCTGTTCCTCCAGACCTGGCGCGCCTCGATCATCCCGCTGCTTGCGGTGCCGGTGTCGATCGTCGGCACCTTCGCGGTGATGCATCTGTTCGGCTTCTCCATCAACGCGCTCAGGCTGTTCGGTCTCGTGCTCGCGATCGGCATCGTCGTCGACGACGCCATCGTCGTGGTCGAGAACGTCGAGCGCAACATCGAGGGTGGCCTGTCGCCGCGTGACGCAACCTACCAGGCGATGCGCGAGGTGTCGGGTCCGATCATCGCGATCGCGATGGTGCTGATCGCGGTGTTCGTGCCGCTCGCCTTCATCTCCGGCCTGACCGGGCAGTTCTACAAGCAGTTCGCGCTGACGATCGCGATCTCGACCGTGATCTCCGCCGTCAACTCGCTGACGCTCTCGCCGGCCCTGTCGGCGCTGCTGCTCAAGGGACACAACGAGCCGAAGGACCGGCTGACGATCATCATGGAAAAGGGCCTCGGCTGGTTCTTCCGCGGCTTCAACAAGGCCTTCACGCGTTCGTCGGAGAACTACAGCAGCACCGTCACCAAGGTGATCTCGGGCAAGGCGGCCGTGATGGGCCTCTATGTGGTGCTAGTTGGCGTGACCGCTTTCCTGTTCCAGCAGGTGCCGAGCGGCTTCGTGCCGGGTCAGGACAAGCAATATCTCGTCGGCTTCTCACGACTACCCGACGGTGCAGCGCTCGATCGCACCGAAGAGGTGATCCGCAAGATGAGCGACATCGCGCTGACCCAGCCGGGCGTCGAGAGCTCGGTCGCGTTTCCAGGCCTGTCGATCGCCGGCTTCACCAACTCCTCCAATGCCGGCATCGTGTTCTCGACGCTGAAACCGTTCGACGAGCGCAAGGGTCCGGCCCTGAGCGGGAACGCGATCGCGGCGGACCTCAACAAGAAATATTCCGGCATCCAGGAAGCCTTCATCGCCATGTTCCCGCCGCCGCCGGTCAACGGCCTCGGCACCATCGGCGGCTTCAAGCTGCAGATCGAGGACCGTGCCGGTCTCGGCTATGAAGCGCTGAACGAGGCGACCAAGGCGTTCATGGCGGCGATGCAGAAGGCGCCGGAGATCGCCGGCGTGTTCTCGAGCTTCCAGGTCAACGTGCCCCAGCTCTTCGCCGACATCGACCGCACCAAGGCGCTTCAGTTGGGCGTGCCCGTGACGGAGGTGTTCAACACGCTGCAGATCTACCTCGGTTCCTACTACGTCAACGACTTCAACAAGTTTGGTCGCACCTACTCCGTCTATGTCCAGGCCGACGCGCCGTTCCGCGCCCGCGCCGACGACATCAGGCAGTTGAAGGTGCGCTCGTCATCCGGCGACATGGTGCCGCTGTCGGCGCTGCTCACGATCCGCCAGAGCGCGGGGCCTGAGCGTGCTATCCGCTATAACGGCTTCCTGTCGTCCGACATCAACGCGGCCGCTGCGCCCGGTTTTTCATCGGGCCAGGCGCAGGAGGTCGCGACGCGGATCGCGGCGGAGACGCTGCCGCCGGGCGTTGCCTTCGAATGGACCGACCTGACCTATCAGGAGTTCATCGCCGGCAATTCCGGCCTCTGGGTGTTTCCGCTGGCGATCCTGCTGGTGTTCCTGGTGCTGGCGGCGCTCTATGAGAGCCTGACCCTGCCGCTCTCGATCATCATGATCGTGCCGATGGGGCTGCTGGCTGCGATGTTCGGGGTCTGGATCTCGAAGGGCGACAACAACGTCTTCACCCAGATCGGATTGATCGTGCTGGTCGGCCTCTCCGCCAAGAACGCCATCCTGATCGTCGAATTCGCGCGTGAGCTCGAATTCGCGGGACGCACGCCGATCCGGGCCGCGATCGAGGCGAGCCGCTTGCGGCTGCGTCCGATCCTGATGACGTCGATGGCGTTCATCATGGCCGTCTTGCCGCTGGTGCTCTCGACCGGCGCGGGCTCGGAGATGCGGCGCGCGATGGGCGTCGCGGTGTTCTCCGGCATGATCGGCGTCACCGTGTTCGGCCTGTTCCTGACGCCGGTGTTCTATGTGCTGCTGCGGACCGTCACCGGCAACAAGCCGCTGGTGCATCACAGCAGCGACACCAGCGCGGCGCCGGTCCAGGGTCTCAAGCATGAAGGCGCAGGCCACTAGATCAGCGAGATCCCCGAGAGCAGCAACAGAACGAGCACGGTCTTGCGAAAGACCGTCTCGTTGACCCGCTGAAAGGCGATCACACCGAGCGCTGAGCCGGCGAACAGCGCCGGCAGGCTGATCGCGAGCTCGACGAACACCTTGGACGACAGGTCCTGGTGTCCGACCAGCAGCGCGATCGCGAAGACCTGCATCGCGGCGATGAACGGCTGCACCAGGCCGCGCTGCTCGCTCTTGGGCATGCCGCGCATGTCGCACCAGATCGTGGGGATCGCGCCAGGCATCGCGGTCAGGCCGCCGACCAGCCCTCCCCCGAACCCGATCAGTGCGACCCAGGGCCGGCCGACTGCCTCACCGGCCGTCACAAGCGTCGGCCGCAGCAGCATGTAGGCCGCATAGAGTGCCACGATGATGCCGAAGCCGCGGCGGAGCAGATGCGTGTCCGTGGATTGCAACAGCGACACCGCGATGGGAACACCGATCAATCCGCCGACGATCAGCAGCAGACTACCCTCCCACCGGATGCTGCGCCGAAGCGCCCACAGATTGGTGGCCTGCACGCCGATGCTGCACGCCATCATCAGCGGCACGGCCTCCAGCGGCTGAAACACGCGCAGCAGAATCGCGCCTGCCACGGCCGAGAACGCGAAGCCCGAGAGCCCCGAAACGAAGGCGCCGGCGAACACGGCGACGCTCACGAGAAGGCTGGTCGTGATATCAGGCACGATGCGTTCTCCGGGTCAATCGTAGGGTGTCTGCGTCGCCGGGACATCGGCAGTCCCGGTGCAGAGCTCCGCATCGTGCGAATTCAGGAGAGGCCGAACGACCGGCTGCGCGTGCGAACGCTCCAGCATTGCCAGCCCGACCAATTGAAGCGCGACGAGCGCCGCCGTCAGCGCGGCGGCGACAATGTTGACGTTACGCGCGTTCGAACGTGGTGCGGCCGGCCGCGCACTCGCGCGGATCAACTCTGTTGGCATTTTCAAAAGTATCCTCTTCATTGCAGACGGGAATAATTTCATTCAAACGCGACGTTTCATGCGGCTGCTCCAGCAAATGGCCGTAGCGCCGCAACGCGCGCTTCGCGTCGATCTCGCGCTGCGCGCGGAATGCCGCGCCGATGCGGGCGACGATGTCGCGGAACTTGCCGGCCGGAGCTGGCGACGCATTTGGCATGACAATCTCCTCTCAACTTGTGCGAGAGATTGATGAGGTTCACTTCCGCTTGCTGTGAGTTGCTTCACACGAAGATCGAACGCGTCGAACAAAAAAACGCGTGAGTTCTCGTAGAAGACAGCACGGAGAATCGCGTCATTCGATCGAACGACCCGCGATAACTTTCTAATGATGCTGCTGTTTGAACCTATCGCGAGCCGGAGCGACTCGCCTGCGCCTTCGGAAAGCGCGTCAGTGCAGAACCGGATTGGAGAATCCAGCCGCGAGCTTGACGAGATCGGCCTGACGCGAGACGCCGGTCTTCGCGAACACCCGATGCAGATGCGTCTTCACCGTCGTCTCCGCGATGCCGAGCGCCACGGCCGTCTCCGGCACACCACCGACCTCGACGATCGATTGCATGACCCTCAGCTCCGCAGGGGTCAACTCGAACGCGCGGTCGATCAGGCCGGCACATGAGCGGCCGTCGAGTTCCGCCTTCCAGATGAACAAGGCGCCGACCGCCGACGTGCGCTCCGCCGCGCCTTCACGCAACAACGACGGCAGCGCGATGACGTGCGCGACGTAGTAGGAGCCGTCATGCGACATCAGCGGAATCTTTCGCCCGGCGGCCGCGGCGACGGCAACCTCGCCTGCGTCACGGAAGATATCGCGCAGCGCCGAATTTGCCGCGGAAGATCGTGCCGCCAGCCGGCCCGCGACAGACCGCAGGACATCATCGGCGGCGAGCAACGTGTCCGCGGCAGGATTGCTGTGGACGATGTTGCAGGCCGGATCGAGCAGGATGACGCCGGCATTCAGCCGATCCACGACATCGGCGAGCGCGATCGCCCGCTGCTGCTTCCGCTCGATCGCCCGGTTGATCAGCAGCGCTCGGCTCGCATGCGGAACCAGGAATTGCATCCGCGCCCGCTGCTCGGCATCGAGCATCCCCTTGCCGGGAATCACGGTGATCAGCATCGGACACGGCGACTTCGACTGTTCCAGAACCACGCTGGCGACATCGACGCAGCCCTGGGGCCGCAGCCATTCCTGATAGAACCGCCCGCGGCGATATTCGTCGAAATTCACGAGATCGGGGATGTTACGAACCTCGCCATAGCGAGGCAGCCGTGCCAGCGGATCGTACTGGGCGTAGGTCTCGGCATAGAGCTGGATGTAGTGCGGATCGACACCGCAGTAATAATGCGTCGCGCCGGACTTGCTGACCGGATCCTTCGAAATCAGCCCGCAAGCCTGGCTGCCGATGAACGCATTGAGCTTGACGACGACATCGCTCCACAACTCAGGGTGAAGACCCGCGTCATATATATTCGCGATCAACTCGGACTGTTTGGGAGGTCGGGACATCAGAACAGCCAATGGTGACTTGGAGATCGCGAAATGTTCGTCGTGCCCGGCGGCACTAGTGAGTCTATCGTGGGAGCAAAAGGTTCAACCCCGACAGCGATTGACCGATCAGTTGACGAGCGGATTGGAGAATCCCGCCGCGAGCTTGACGAGATCGGCCTGACGCGAAACGCCGGTCTTGGCGAACACCCGATGCAAATGCGTCTTCGCCGTGGTTTCTGCGATACCGAGCGCTGCCGCCGTTTCCGGGACGCCACCGACCTCGACGATCGACAGGAACACGCGCAGCTCGGCCGGCGTGAGGTCGAAGGTCCGTGCGATCAGCTCGCCATAGGACTGCCCGCCAAGCGACACCTTGCGCAGGAGCAGCGCACCGGCGGCATCGACCACCTGCTCGCTGCCATTTCGCAGCACGGACGACAGCGGCAGAATATGCGCGACATAACGCTCGCCGCTCGGCGAAAGCAGCGGGATCGCATGGCCCCGTGTGGCAAGCAGGGCAATTTCGCTGCGGGTCGCAAGCGCCTCGCGCAGCGTCTGATTGGCCTCCGCGCTGCTGGTTACGAGCTGCCCGGCAACGGACCGAACCACGTCGGCGGCGGCAAACAAGGCGTGGCCGGCCGAATTCGCATGCACCACCCGGCAAAAGGCATCGAGCAGGAAGATGCCGGACGCCAGATTGTCCAGAACATCCACCAGCGCCGTCGCCAGTGTCAGCTGCGAGGTGATGGCGCGGTTGATCAGCAGCGCGCGGCTGGCGTGCGGCACAATCAGCGAAAGCCGATGCTTCATCGCCGGATCCACCATGCGCCGGCCCGACAGCACCGTCATCATCACGGGGCAGTTCGCATGCGATGTCTCGAGCACAACATTGGCCGCGTCGCTGCAACCCTGCGGCTGCATCCACTCCTGGCAAAAGCGCCCTTTCCGGTATTCATCAAAATTGACGAGATCGGGGATGCTGACGATCTCGCCATGCGGCGGCAGCACCGTCAGCGGGTCGAACTTCGAATGGGTCTCTGAATAGAGCCGGATATAGTGCGGGTCGGCCCCGCAATAATAATGAGTGACGCCGAATTTGCTGATCGAATCCTTGGAAAACAGCCCGCAGGCCTGCCCGCCGACGAAATCGCGAATGCCGGCGACGACGTGGTTCCACAGCGAGGGATCGAGCCCTGCGTCATAGATGGACTCGACCAGTTCCGGCAGCTTCCGTAGTCCGTGCATGGCTTGAAATGGCCTGAGTGATCAATATCACCAAGAATACCATAACCACGGCATGCGACGTCCTCCGATCGGAGGAGGCGCCGGCCGGGCGGATGGGGCCCGGCCGGCGGGCATCGCATTCGAGCCGCCAGGGCTGATGCCGGCTCAGAACGCGACGCGAACGCCACCCTTCGCTGGGCCGGTGCGGCTCCGGTCGGACATCATCATGCCCTCGACCGCGCCGAACACGGACACGTTGCGGCTGGCGCGGTAGTCGAAGCCGAAGCCGGCCACCGCAGCATTGTTGAGCACTTGGCGCCGCGACCTGTTGTCGGCGTTGCCGCCCTGGAAGGTGAAGCCGGGACCGTCATGCCTGGTCCCAGCCGACCTTCTCGACATTTTCTGACCAGACCGCGGCGCGATAGACCTCTCGTCCGCCGGCATCCCTGACGCGAATCCAGGCGTCGCGATCGCGCAGATCGTCACGCCAGACAAACAGATGTCTCGCCATCTCGTCGGCCACGACGAACGTGGCCCTGGCCTGCTCGAAGACCATGCCGCCCGGATCGATCTTCACGACATTGTCGACCAGGAGATCAAAGAAGAAGCGGCGCATTCACAACTCCAATTGCCGGCGCCGTCCGAAACACAGCGTCATCGTTCTACTCCGCGCGCTCAGAAGACGTAGTCGGCCGAAAGCGGCGCACTGCGACAGGCACCCGTCTGGTCGCACAAGCCGCGCACCGCGCGGTCACAGCGCTTCGCCGCTCCTGACGCCGCTGGGCGTCGCGCCATAGGCCCGGCGGAAACAACGATTGAAATAAGAGAGATCGCCGAAGCCGACGTCGTAGGCGATCGAGCTCACCGGCTGCCCGGCGAAGTCAGGCTCGCGCAGCATGCGATGGGCGCGTTTGAGGCGCTGCCCCGTCAGGAAGGACGAGAACGTCTTGCCGTCGGCTTCGAACAGCCGCTGGAGATAGCGTGTGGTCACGCCGAATTCCTGCGCCACGGTCGCGACCGAGAGGTCCTGCTGCCAGCAATTGTTGACGATGAAGGACTTCACCTTCCGCAGCCGCGCGGCCCGGACGCCTCGGCGCCCGGCCAGCTCGTGAACCTCATCCGTCGCGCCGAGAACACGCGCCATCGGATCATGGAGATGTGCAACAGCGAGCTGGCGCAATGCGGGCACCGCGAACGCGCGCTCGCGCACCAGAGACGTCGCGTAGTCGACCAGCAGGCGAAGTCCGGTGGCGCGCTCCGGAATGATTCGCATCACGGTGTCGTCGATGTCCACGATCATGGGCGCCAGCACCCGCCGCGGCACGCGCAGCGACAGACAATTTCCAAGCGAGAGGCGTTCGTAGATCGTCGCGTCCTCCGCGCTCGTCAGAACCGCGTCACCGGGATGAAGCCTCAGATCTCGTCCTCGCGCAGATACTTCGACGATGCCGGATCGGTTGATCATCAGGCCAAGGCTGTCGTTGCCGTCGACGACCAGTTGTTTGGTACGGATGACCCGAGCTCCGACCAGCCCGCCGATCACCAGCTGGACGTCCGGCAAGCCATGGGATGTGAGGCTCGCGGCGAACGGCTTTTCGTCCGTCGGCTCGACCTCCGCCTTGAGCACGCCGCGGCAATAGAATTCGCGCAGCAGCGGCACACGCTCGTCTTCGGGAATGTGGTCCGTCGAAACATTGAGAATGGAAAATTCGTCCTTGCCGCTCACTGCAATTTCTCCAACCGACAGGCAAGCTCGCTCACGCGCTGTCGTCTCCCGCGTCCGGTGCCGGCGCGCATTGTTCCGTGGCGCACGCCGCCCTTCTCATTCAAGTGGCGCCATATACGAAAGTATCAAATGACGCGCGTCGTACGTTCGGAGGACCAGACGATCCTGCTCATCACAATGGATTGAGATTGCATCGCCGCGCGGCTCGCCCCGTCAAATGAATCACATGGTGTCGTCGTCGCGGCGCGTTCGCTGTACAAACGGCGCGGTGAAGCCGGCCGCGATCTTCACGAGGTCGGCCTGCCTGCCGGCACCGGTCTTCTCGAACAGGCGACCGAGATGCGTCTTCACCGTGGTCTCGGCAATGCCGAGCTTTGCCGCGATATCGGGAACGCCGCCGACCTCGACGATGGCCATCAGCACGCGCAATTCGGACCGCGTCAGCCCGAAGGCCGCAGCAATGGCTTCGGGCACGAGCGATGGCACCATCGCGGCCTTCTGTACGAGAAGCACCGTAGCCGCGACGTCTCTCGGCAGGCTGCGCTCCCGCTTCAATGGAAGGACTTGGACGAGATAGTGCTGACCGTCCGCCGACGTCGCGAGCCCGATGCGGCGGCGACCGGCCGGGTGAGTTTCACCATCTGCGGCAACTTCGAACAGGCCGCGGAATATTTTGTCGGCCTGGGTGTTACGGACCACGATCCGGTCGCCGACCATCGCGAGCAGGTTTGCATCGACGAACAGCTGCCGGCACGCCGCGTTGGCGTGGACGACCCGGCCATCCGCATCGAGCAGGCAGATCGCCGTGCTCAGGCCGTCGAGCACATCGGCAAGGTCGTCCACGGTATGCGAGCGCGCCCTGATCTGCCGGCCCATGATCCTGGAACGCTGGATGTGGGGTGCGAGCAGCCGCATGCGTTCGCGCATCGCCTCGTCGACGGTTCCGCGGGATCGGTGGCGTAACACCTGCAACACCGTGGTACGCGCGTCCGATCTCTCGAGCGCGACGGTCGCGAGGTCGATCGCGCCCTGCGGCTCGACCCACTCGCGATAGAAGCTCGTCGCCACGAAGTCCGCGTGCGGCATGATATCGGTCACGCCGATGGCGTGCCCGGCCGCAAAAGCGAGATGACGATCGAGCAGAGGATCCTGCTCGACATATCTGTCGCGATAGAGCTGGCGGAAGCGGGGTTCGGTGCCAAAATGCTGGTGAATCTCGATCGAGAGCCTTGCCGCATCGCGGGATAGGATGGTCGCGGCACACCCGCCGACGAAATGGGAAACCTGTTCCAGCGGGCCGCTGCGTAGCGCGGGATCGACCGCCGCATCGTAGATCTCGCCGACGAGAGACGAGAACCGGTTTGCCTGGAGGATCGTCATCGGAACGACGATGCGATCGGCGTGCGGCCCTGGTGACGAAGGGAGCTTGCGCATTGGAAATTGGCAGAGCCGACGGAGCGGATTGTCGCCTTCGGCGTGGAAAAAGCAGTGCAGCGAGATGCTAAAATATCGAACATCGTCCTTGCGTAACGTCAACCGCAGGGTGCGGCTTGGACGTTTTCGCCAAAGACTAGGATAAAAGCGAACAGCGCGCGAGCTGTGTGCTGTAGGTCACGCGCCCCTCGCGCTGCTTGCTCGATCGCGCACACTGTGCGCGGCGCAGCGCTTTACTTCCGGTTCTCCTCGCAGAACTTCAGCGCGGCCAGCGCCTCGCCGGCGCGCGGGATCTGCATCTCGATGCTGTCCTCGTCATCATCCTCGAAATCGAGCGAGAGACGCCTGGCCTTCGACAGCCGGTCCATGATCGTCTGGTCGTATTCGAAGATGCCGCGCACGGTGGTCTTGTCCATGACCTCCCACTTCGCCTTCTTCATGATGTCGGCGTCATCGGTGCCGACGTCGGCCCGGAGGATCTCGCCGACCTTGTCCCACTCCCAACCGTCATAGATCATCACGATCACGATGGCCTTCTCGGAATAGGTGATCACGATGACGTAGTTGCGGTTCTCGTCTTCCTTGTCCTTGTAGCCGCGGCTCGCATTGCAATGCGTGTCCTGCGCGCGCTTCTCGATGGTCCAGTCGCCGACCCTGGATTGCTGCGCGAACGCCGGCCCTGCGCTCGAGACGGCTGCGCCCAAGGCGCCCGCGCTCAGCAAAGCGGCAAGAAGGAATCGTCTCATGTCAGCCTCCAGCGTTCCCCACGTGGAGATGACCACCTCAGCCTGCGGCCCGCAAGGGCTCGAGGAGGCTGATCCCGGCCGATGCTGAACGTCGCCGGCCCTACACCCGCCTGGGGATGATGGCGATCGGGGTGAAGGTGTAAACCTCCTCGCCGTTCTGGTTGAACATGGTCCATTTCACCAGCGCGATGCCCTGCGGCTTCGACTTCGACGGCGTCAGGCTCATGACCTCGCCGACCAGATGCAGGCGGTCATTGGGCCGTACCGGGATGGTCCAGCGCAGGCCGTCGACGCCCGCGCCGATCAGCGGATGCGGGCCGAACGGGCGGGCCTGGATCGCGAGGTTCATGGCGATCGCGGCGGTGTGCCATCCTGATGCAGCCAGGCCGTTGAACAAGGTCTGCTTGGCGGCCTCATGGTCGAGATGCATCGGCTGCGGATCGAACTCGGCTGCAAAGCGCTTGATGTCGGCTTCGGTGACTTGCACCTCGGGGGATTTGAACCGCATTCCGATGGTGAGATCGTCGAACCACTCGACCTGCGCCATGATTTTGCCTCGCAATATGACTTGCCGCCCACCGGAAAGGCGCGGCTGAAGGACTAAGCAGCGCGGGATGTAGCGGGTCTGCGGTGCACAAACCAGCCCCGGGTTCCCCGCGAAACCCGTTTCCCAAAACGACGAAACACGCCTGAAACAGATTGCCGGTTATCTGGTTGTCAAAATCATACAGGGACGGCCACCATGCAATTCTTCCTCGACCTCATCCTGGATTATGCCTGCTGCCAAAATCTCGTCTCCCAGCCGCTGCGGGAGGATGAGCTATGATCGAGCTGATCTCAGCCGTGCTCGCCCTTTGCAGCGTCGCTGTGTTCGCGGCGCATGCGCTGGATGCCTACCGCACCACGCACTCCTGATCGGTACGCCCTCCGGCCGCTAGAACGGGCGCCGGTAAAAGTGCTCCGAGTGCGTGGCCGGCGGAAACCGGTTGGCGAGCGCGATTGCCGCGTTCTCGTCAGTCTCGAGCGCGACCTTCTGCGCCAGCATCACGTCGCCGGGCACGAGAAAGCCTGACGGGACGAAGCACCATCCCATCGCCGCACGCCCCTCATCGTCGATCTCATGGACATTGGCGGCCGTGCCGTAGTGGATGCGGTACCTTTTGCCGGTATCGCAGCCGATGACATCGAAATACCGATGCTGCTCGAATTGCGCGCGCTGCGCCGGCGACAGCCATTCGGCCAAAAGCCGGCGGCCGCGGGCATCCGGCGTGTTCTCGCCGAAGAAGCGCCGATACAGCTCGCGCAGCGCATGCAGACGCGCACGCGCCGGCGCACGGAGCCAAATTGCCGCGATCATGAGCAGCTCAGATCAACCGCCGACCAGGCGGGGATAGAACAGCGTTTCGTGCGCGGTCGGATCGAATGACTTGATGCGGGTGACTTCACCGGGTCCAGTACGATAGGCGGCGGTGAAGCCCGCTCCGGTCAGCTCACGAAAGCGCCGTTCGGCTCGCGCCAGCGCTTCGGCATTGTCAGGATCAAACTCGTGGCGCGTGTCGCCAGTCTGGTCCATCACGATCTGGGTAGCCATATTGAGTCTCCTCATGCCAGCCCTGCCCCCGATCAAAGCAAACCTCGTGCCGTCAGTTCCTCAACGCAAGAACTTTCTCGTGCGCGGCCGAGCCTTCATGCGGCCTCAACGCAACGCGGCCGCCCCTCCTCCCTCGTCGATCTGCCGTCCCATCAGGGCGATTGCCTTCTGATAGACGCCGGCAGCATTCCAAGCCTCGATAGCGGCAAAATTCGGTTCGCCCGGCTGGTAACCGGCTCCTGCGCGCCAGCCATGAGCTTTCAGGAAATTCGCCGTCGAGTTCAGCGCATTGGCGGCAACCTCGAGATTGCCGATGCCGTAGGCCAGGATGTTCTTGGGCATGAACTGGGTCTGGCCGACCTCGCCGTGCATGGAGCCGCGGGTCGCGCCTGACAGCGTGCCGCGGTCGATCAGCTTGAGGGCGGCATAGAGCTGGTCGGTGAAGAATTCGGGACGGCGGCAGTCATAGGCAAGGGTCGCGATCGACGACAGCATGTTCTGGTTGCCGCGCTGGCTGCCGAAACCGGTCTCCATGCCCCAGATCGCGATCAGCGGCCCCGGCGGGACGCCGTAGCGCTGCTGGATCGAGGCGAACAAGGCGGCCTGCGACTGCTTGAGCTGCCGCCCCTTGGCGACGATGGTGGTGGCGCCGCGCTTGGCGAGGAACTGGTCGAGCGTCAGCGAGAAGCTGCGCTGGCCGCGGTCGGCTGCGATCGTGGCACCGGCGTAATTGGTCTGCATCAGCGCCGAGAGTGCGGTTTGTCCGACGCCCTTGCCCTGCGCCTCCGCGCTGAACTCGCGCTTCCAGGCCTCAAAGCCCGCTGGCGAGCTGCCGCATTGCGCGGCTTCGGCCATGGATATCAGGGACATGGGCGCCAGCGAGAGAAGCAGCGCTGCAGCGCCGATCATGGCCGTCGCGACGGTCCTGCCCTTGGTCATTCCCTGGTCCTCTCACATAAACGTGCGCGACCGGCTCGCGCGGTCCCATGATCCTACGTCGGCCCTGATCGCTCAAGCCCCATCCGGCGTAACCTGTGCCTTGACACCGGGGCGACCGCCTAGCCTTCCCCGTCGCGGCCGAGCAGGAAATCCACCATGATGCCCTGGTGCTGCTCGTACATGTCCGTACCGGTCCCGGTCACGCAGCCGACCCTGCGGGCGGCAGCGACGAAGGGCGAGACTTCAGGCTTTGTGATGACGCAGCCGCAATAGGCCGTCGGCGCAAGCCGCGCGACATCGACCGGCAGCGGATCGCCCTCTTTCATCCCGGCGGGTGTCGCATTGGCGACGAAATCGAAGCCCGCGGGATCCCCGGTGCCGACCCGCACGGGCGTTCTGCCGAGCCCGTTGAGCCGGCCGATCAGTGCGTCGCGGCGCTCGGGCACGCTGTCATGAATCGCGAGATCGCTCACGCCGGCCTCGACCAGCGCAAGCGCGATCGCCGATCCTGCGCCGCCGGCGCCGACGAGCAGCGCCCGCATGCCCCGGGGATCGATCCCCTTGGCCCGCGCCGCACCGACGAAGCCGAGGCCGTCCACCATGTCGCCATGCCATGAGCGGTCGGCGCGCCGGCGCATCAGGTTCGCGGTGCGCAGGAAATGTGCGCGCTCGGTCGCACTGGCGCAGGCCTCATAGCAGGCGAATTTGTGCGGGATGGTCACGACGATGCCGTCGAGGTTCTTCAGCCGCGTCGCCACCGAAAGGAAATCCGGCAAATCCGCTGGCGCAACCTGGACCGGCACGAGAATGCCGTCATGGCCGCGCGCGGCGAAGGCGGCTGTCACGCCCGCCGGCGAGCGCACCTGTGCGATGGGATCGCCGACGATGACGTAGAGCCGCGTCGCGCCTGATGGGGCCGCGATCATGCCGTTGAAGCCGGAACCTGAGAGCCGCCCGCCTCGGTCCCCTCAGTCAATTCCAAGCCATCCAGATTGCCTTCCTTGCGCCATTTGTCGAGCAGCCGCAGGAACGCCACCGGCCCGCGCCAGTACTGGCTGTTTCTCGCCGCGATCGGATCGAACACGCCCTCGTTGTTGTAATAGCCCGGCGTGCATTCGGCCAGATAGGTCTGGCGGCCGAGCGCGGCCTTGACGACTTCGTCGACCCAGGCGTTCTCGGCAGCGAGCGTCGGCTCCAGCGTCCGCGCTTTGCGCTTGCGCGCCTCCGCGATCACATAGGCGATGTGCTGCGACTGCTCGTCGATGATGTGCGGAAAATTGGCGCTCTGGCCGGCCTGCACGGTGACGATCAGGAAGCAATTCGGGAAACCGCGGCTGTAGAAGCCATGCAGCGTCTTGACGCCATCGCGCCATCGCTCGGACAGGCTCACGCCGTCGCGGCCGTAAACCTCGAAGCCCATGCGGCGGGCGTAATCGGTGCCGACCTCGAAGCCGCTGGCATAGATCAGGCAGTCGAGCTCATAGGCCTTGCCGTCAACCACGACGGCGTTCTCGGTGATCCGCTCGACGCCCTGCCCTTTGGTGTCGACCAGATGCACGTCGGGACGATTGAAGGTGTCGAGATATTCGTCGTGGAAGCATGGGCGTTTGCAGAACGCCTTGTACCAGGGCTTGAGCGCCGCCGCGGCGGCTTCGTCCTTCACGACGGTATCGACGCGCGCGCGAATCTCTTCCATCTTGCGGTAGTCGGCCTGCTCGATGACCTTCAGCGCCTCTTCGAGCGAGGTCACCGGCTGCGGCTGGCGGCGCGGCGCCAGCAGGATCTCGCCAAGCAGGCCGGTCCAGCCGTCCTGCACCAGGTCCCGTTCGAACGGCTCGCCGGAGATCACCGCGGTGAAATTGTCCATGCGCTCGCGCTGCCAGCCGGGCTTGATGCTCTGCGCCCAGCTTGCGTCCGTCGGACGGTCATCGCGCACGCCGATCGCCGATGGCGTGCGCTGGAAGACGTAGAGCTCCTTCGCCGAGCGGCCGAGATGCGGCACGCATTGCACGGCGGTCGCGCCGGTCCCGATAATGCCGACGCGCTTGTCGGCGAGACCGGTGAGACCGCCTTCAGCCGTGCCGCCGGTGTAGCCATAATCCCAGCGGCTGGTGTGGAAGCTGTGTCCCCTAAAGGTCTCGATGCCGGGAATGCCCGGCAGCTTCGGACGGCTCAGCGGGCCCCCGGCGAGAATGACGAAGCGCGCGCGGATGCGATCGCCACGATCGGTCTCGACCAGCCAGCGTCCCTCCTGCTCCTGCCATTCCATCCGCGAGATGATTGTCTGAAACAGCGCGCGCTCGTAGAGGCCGAAGTGACGGCCGATGCGGCGGGAGTGCTCGTAGATCTCGGGCGCCCGCGCATATTTGCGCACCGGCATGTAACCGGTCTCTTCCAGCAGCGGCAGATAGATGTAGCTCTCGGTATCGCAGGCCGCACCGGGATAACGATTCCAGTACCAGGTGCCGCCGAAATCGGCGGCCTTTTCCACGATACGAAAATCCTCGATGCCGGCCTCGCGCAGACGCGCGCCACAGAGCAGGCCGCCGAAGCCGCCGCCGACGATGAGAACTTCGGTCTCCTCGCTGACAGCTGCGCGGGCAAATCCGGGATCGGCCCAGGGATAGCGGCCGAAATCGCCTGCGACCTCGACATATTGCGCCTTGCCCTCCGCGCGCAGGCGGCGGTCGCGCTCGTCGCGATAACGCGCGCGGAGTGCGGAAATATCGACCGTAGATTCGCCGGCTGTACCGGTCTTGTGTCTTTCCGCTGACATCGATTTCCTCCACGGCGGACGCTGCTTCGGATCAGTTAGCCCCGAAAAAGTGACGCATGCAATCGCGTCCCTCGCTTTTTGCGTGAACGTCCCGTGACGTTCCGCTAACCTCACGCGCAAATCACAACATATGCCACGCAACGACGTGGCTGCGGAGGAGACCATGCAGGGATTGATGATGGATATGCCGCTCCTGATTAGCGGCCTGATCCAGTATGCCGCGGACTATCACGGCGAAGCCGAGATCGTCGCGCGCGAGATCGAGGGCGACATCCATCGCTACACCTACGCCGACGCCCATCCACGCATCAAGCGCATGGCGCTGGCTCTGAAGCGGCTCGGCATGAAGCAAGGCGACCGCGTCGGCACCCTGGCCTGGAATACGCACCGGCATTTCGAGATGTTCTATGCCGCGCCGGGCATGGGCTACGTGCTGCACACCATCAATCCGCGGCTGTTCCCCGAGCAGCTCGTCTACATCATCAACCACGCCGAGGACCGGCTGCTGTTCATCGACCGCGCCACGCTGCCGCTGGTCGAGGCGATCGCGCCGCAGCTGAAGACGATCGAGGCCTTCGTCCTGATGTCCTCGCGCGAGCGGATGCCGGAGACCAAGCTTGCGAACGTGCATTGCTATGAGGATCTCCTCGCCAGCGAGAACGACGGCGGTTTCGCCTGGCCGGAGTTCGACGAAAAATCCGCCTCCACCATCTGCTACACGTCGGGCACGACCGGCAATCCGAAGGGCGTGATCTACTCGCACCGCGCCGCCATCTTGCAAACCATGACCTGCTGCAATTTCGACTTCCTGCCCGGCCATGTCGAGGGCGTGCGCGAGGTGATGATGCCGATGGCGCCGCTCTTCCACGGCAACGGCTGGAACATGCCGTTCACCGCGCCTTACACGGGATCGAAGCTGGTGCTACCCGGCCGCAACTATGAGCCCGACAAACTCTATGAACTGCTCGAAGGCGAGAAGGTGACGCTGTCGGCGGGCGTGCCGAGCTTCTGGCTGATCCTGCTCGATTGGCTGGGTCGCACCGGCAATAAATTCTCGACGCTGCGCGCGACGCTGTCGTCCGGCTCGGCGCCGCCGCGCGCGATGGTCGAGAAGCTGAAGCGCGACTATGACATCAACTACGTCCAGGCCTGGGGCATGACCGAGGCCCTGGGCTGCTCGATGCCGGGCTTACGGCCGGGCTCCGAGCATCTCGGCGACAAGGAGAAATTCGACCGGCGCCAGGTGTCGGGCCGCGCCTGCTTCGGCACAGCCTTGCGCATCGTCGACGACGGCGGCAACGAGCTGCCGCGCGACGGCAAGACCGTCGGCCATCTGCGCGCGCGTGGACCGTGGGTCGCCTCGGGCTATATGAAGCTCGACGAAGGCCTCGACCGTGATGGCTGGCTGATCACTGGCGACATGGCGGTGATCGACAGCCAAGGCCACGTCACGCTGACCGATCGCTCCAAGGACGTGATCAAGTCCGGTGGCGAATGGATCTCCTCGATCCAGCTCGAGGACGTCGCCTTGTCCCACCCCGATGTGCTTCAGGCCGCGGTGGTCGCGATCAACCATGAAAAATGGCAGGAGCGTCCGCTGCTCCTCGTCGTCCGCAAGAAGGGCGCGACCGTGGACGGCAAGGCCCTGCTCGACCACATGCGCCCGAAGATTGCGAGCTGGTGGATGCCGGATGCGGTCGAATTCCTGGACGAACTTCCGATGACCGGCACCGGCAAGGTGCTCAAATCCGCGCTGCGCGAGAAGTTCAGGGAATACCGCGTCGCCTGAAGTACGCGCACCCTGCGTGCGCGGTCTTCATCTTTTGGTAGATTCGACGGCGATATATCGAGGTGTCGCTAACTCCAGGGATAGAGGACAGCATGGCGTTTTCCGGATTGGGCCTGCATCTCGGCAATCTGTCGCGCCTGTCGAATGCGCAGACGCGCTCGATCAGCCCCGAGAATTTCACCGGCGAGAAGGGCAAGGGCGGCATGTCGGTCGACGGCCCTGCCGCACGCCAGGCCCGCGATCTCGGCCAGGGCTGGAAGGTCTCGCCCTATGTCGTCATCGAGCCCGGCGCGACCTTTACGCTCGGCGACATTCACGGCCAGGGCGCGATCCAGCAGATCTGGATGACGCTGGCGCGCGGGCGCCTTCGTCACTCGATCCTGCGCGTCTACTGGGACGACCAGGCACAGCCAAGCGTGGAATGCCCGGTCGGCGATTTCTTCGCCTGCGGATGGGAGGAATTCGCGCAGGTGTCCTCGCTCGCGGTCTGCGTCAATCCCGGTCGCGCCTTCAACTGTTACTGGGAAATGCCGTTCCGCAAGCGCGCGCGCTTCACGCTGGAGAACCGCAGCGAGGAGCAGCTCACCGTCTACTACCAGATCAACTATGCGCTGACTGAGGTGCCCGAGGACTGCGCCTATTTCCATGCGCAGTTCCGGCGTACCAACCCGCTGCCGTACAAAGAGGTCTACACCATCCTCGATGGCGTCAGCGGTGCGGGCCATTATGTCGGCACCTATATGGCCTGGGGCGTCAACAACAACGGCTGGTGGGGCGAAGGCGAGATCAAGTTCTTCATCGACGGCGACGGTGCATTCCCGACCATCTGCGGCACCGGCACCGAGGACTATTTCTGCGGCGCCTATAATTTCGATCCCTATGTCGCGCATGCCGGCCAGGGGCAATCACGCTACCAGGAATTCACCACGCCCTATGCCGGCCTGCCGCAGGTGATCCGTCCCGATGGTGTCTACAAGTCGCAGCAACGCTTCGGCCTATACCGCTGGCACATCCCCGATCCCGTGCGCTTCCGCTCCGATCTGCGCGTGACGATCCAGGCACTGGGCTGGCTGCCGGGCGTCAAGGAGGCGAAGTATCTTCCATTGCAGGACGACATCGCCTCGGTCGCATTCTGGTACCAGACGCTGCCGACCCCGCCCTTCCCGACATTGCCCGGCCCGGATTATCTCGAAATCGGCTAGCCGCCCTTCCCTGCGCTCACAGCATTTGCGCCGCCCGGACGTCGTGAAGATCGTCCGGGCGGCGCCTTCGTGTTCGGCGCCGGCTACCAGGAATACTGGAGCCCCACGCGTCCAAGGGCGCGCACGTCGCTCCACGACTGCGCCGGAAGCGCCACGCCAAACTCCGTCGCGGTCCGGTTGGACGTGGACGTCAAGCTGCCGCGATCGAGACCGAACGCGATGCCCATGGTCAGTGACAGGTTTCCCTGGATCCTGATCATTCCGACCACACCGCGGCATGCTGCCCGTCGAAGACGGCCCAGTGCGTCGAGATCGCATAGTTGGTCCCGTCGGGCAGGAACGGATTGACGAGCGAAGTCGCCATGGCCGTTCCCGTCGCTGCACGGGTAATCTGGCGTGCGAGATCGAACTGGCTCTGCACCGTCTGCCCCGCGTTCACGCAGGTGTCAGTACCCGGTATGTAGAAGAAGTTGGCACCGTAGACCGAGCAGATCTTTTCGTACTCGACCGCAGCATGGCCGGGCGTCGGGATCGCCAGAACCAGAGCGGCAGTCGCAAGGATAGCGCGCAGGTGACGTCGGAAGACGTCTCGTGCCGCGTTGATTTGCTTCCACATGTTTGTCTCCAATCAGTGACGTTGACGCGGCTCAGTAACGAGCAACGATGGCATCGCCGTTGAAGCGGTAGTTCACGCCGAGCTTCACGAGATGAAGGTCATGGTCGACGTTCTGGGTGCTGATCCGTGTGCTCAGCGCGATCGCGGCCGGACCGAAATACAGGTAGTCGTACTCCAGTCGCGCCGAGAGATTGCTCGTCAGCGAGTATTCAAGGCCGACGCCGCCGGTCAAGCCGGTCCGCTGGTGGTTCACGTCGAGCGGAGCAACCGTGCCGACATAGGCCTGGTAGGCGACATTTGCCCAGGCAACGCCGCCTTTGGCGTAAGCCAGTACGTTATCAAACGCGTAGCCGATGCGACCGGTGCCCGTCGCCATCGCCTGGTACGACACTGAAAGCCCGGACAAGATGGGGTTCGCGGGATCGAACGGACGATTGCCCTTGATCGACGCCCAGGAAAGATCGAGCTCGGCACCGACCACGATGTTGTCGAACTGCCAGTTGGCGCCAACCTGCGCACCTGCGAGCGCGCCCTTTGTGTCCATCGTGAAGCGATCTTGCGCGAATGCGAAGCTCGGGTCGACGAGCCGGCTGCTGCCCATGCCATAACCGCCATGAGCACCAATGTAGAAGCCGTTCCAGAGCGGCACCGGAGCGACGACCGGAGCCTTCACGGTCATGTCGGCCGCGTTCGCGGATGTAGCGGTGAGCGGCATGGCCGCGAGAAGCGGCGTGACGGCAGCAACGCAGGAGAGGAAGCGGCGCGCCGATCGCGAGAGAGAGATTGTCATGGGATGGTCTTTCAAATGTCAGAATGAATTTTAGGAGCGAGCGTCGCGTGCATCACCAGGCGTACATGAACCCCGCGCGGCCGAGGCCACGGACGTCACTCCACGATTGCGCCGGGATCGCCGTGCCGAATTCCGTCTGCGTGCGGTTGGTGAGGGACGTGAGGCTTCCCTTGTCGAGGCCGAGCGAGAAGCCGCCCGAGAACACGAAATTGCCGGAGACCCGCACGAGCCCTGAGAAGCCCGCTGCGTGCTGGCCGTCATAGGTCGCCCAGTGGGTCGAGACCGCGTAATTGGTGCCGGTCGGAAGCCACGGCGCGACGAGCGACGCGGCCATCGCGGTGCCGGTCGAAGCGCGGGTCTGCGCACGCGCGAGATCGAACTGGTTCGTCGCGATCTGGTTGGCGTTGGTGCAGGTGTCGGTGCCCGGAATGTAGAAGAAGCCGGCGCCGTACAAGGAGCAGACCTTGACGTACTCGACTGGAGCGGCGGCGTGGCTTGGTGCGGCGATCATGGCGCCGAGGCCGGCGGTGACGACTGCGGCGATCTTGGACATGGTGGACATGATGTTGTCTCCGAGGATTTCTGTTGAATGTTGATTCGATGTGCCGGGGAATTAACGCGGGAGGCCGCCGTCGCCGTTGAAACGGACGTTGATGCCGGCCTTCACCACCTGGACGAAATGCTTGATCTCGGAGGTCGTGTCCTGGCTCACCCAATGCAGCGTTTCGGTGGGGAGAAAGATCGCGTTGTATTCGACCTTGGCGGAGACGTTGCGCAGGAAGGCCACTTCCAGGCCGACGCCGCCGACGGCACCGAACAGCTCGCGGTTGTAGTTGGTGATCTCCGGGGTGAACCGCGACGAGAGCTCCATGCGGGCATAGGCGCCACCGCCCTTGGCATAGGCGAGCCATTGGCCCGATGCGTAGCCGACACGGCCCGTCGCGGTCGCGAGGGCGGTGTAGCCGACCCCGTTGGTGGTGCTCGACGTGAGAAGGGGCGAGGTGCTGGTGTTGCCCTTCACGAAGGACCAGGAGCCGTCGACCTCGGCACCAAGGACATAGTTGCCCAGCTGCCAATTGTAGCCGAGCTGCCCGCCCGCGAGCGGTCCGTTGTAGTAGGCAGAGAACGGGTTGTTGGCGGGGCTGTTGAGGGGATCGCGAAACTCCGACTTCCCCCATCCCCAGCCACCATGGACACCGGCGTAGAATCCAGACCAGGAGACGACGGGTGCTGGCGGCGGACCGCCAGCGAGAGCAGGTGAAGCGATAATCGCGCTCATCGCTGCAACGGCGGCGGTGAGCCTGATGCGGCGAGTGACGGAGCGTTCTGATTGCGTGTGCATGTCGATGTCCGTTTCCTTTTTCGAATTCAAGATTGTGTTGCTTATATTAATCTATTTTAGATTGTGTCTTGAGGTGCGACGTTGGGATCAAGCCCTTGCTTGCTTTTGAACGAACGAAACCGGCGACCGCGCAGCTTGCGGATCGACGGGACGAACTACCGGTTGTTGGAAGAACCCGCGCGCAGTCTAGGACAATGCGCTCCGCGTCCCATCGACTGGCGAACTAGGGGCGCGCGATCCGTAAGGATGTGCTTCCGTAGTCCCCTTGTGTTGTCATGACTGCTGCCCCCACTTTTGATTGAGGCCGATCTTAGGCACGACCTTTCGGATTGCCAGTCGCGTCAAAGTCACAGTTGCTGATTGTTTCCCACGCGCTTCTCATTCGGTGCACAAACGCAAGACAACGCATGAATGGACGTTAATATCGCTACGCAACAGGTGAGCTCTGACGCGATTTGCGCAGAGCCGCGCCGATGAAAATGCGATGAGGCAAGCGCCGCTATCGCCGACTCGATTCTGATGCAGGCCGGCCCCGCGTGCAGGCGCTGCTTGATCTACAGGAGGTCCAGATGCTCTACCCGATGTCGCCCAAAGTCGTCGAACTCAAGCGCAAGCTCGAAAGTTTCATGGACCGGCACATCTATCCGAACGAGGAGCGCTTCTATCGCGAAGCGGAGGAGCTCGGACCGTGGAAGGTCTATCCGGTCGTCGAGGAGCTGAAGCCGCTGGCGCGCGCCGAAAGTCTCTGGAATTTGTTCCTGCCGGAGTCCGGCCACGGCGCGGGTCTCACCAATCTCGAATATGCCCCGCTCTGCGAGGTGATGGGGCGCACGCATCTGGCGCCCGAAGTGTTCAACTGCTCGGCGCCCGACACCGGCAACATGGAGGTGCTGGAGCGCTATGGCACGGAGAAGGACAAGGAGCGCTGGCTGAAGCCGCTGCTATCAGGCGAAATCCGCTCCTGCTTCGCCATGACCGAGCCCGCGGTCGCATCATCCGATGCGACGAACATCGAAAGCTCGATCGTGCGCGACGGCGACCATTACGTCATCAACGGGCGGAAATGGTACACGACCAACGCGACCGATCCGCGCTGCAAGATCTGCATCTTCATGGGCAAGACCGATCCGGACAATCCCGACCGCCACAAGCAGCAATCCATGATCCTGGTGCCGATGGACACGCCGGGCATCGAGGTCAAGCGTCCGCTGCCCGTGTTCAGCTTCTACGGCGTGCCCGACCGCGCTTCCGAGGTCGTCTTCACCAATGTGCGCGTGCCCAAGGAGAACATGCTGCTGGGCGAAGGCCGCGGCTTCGAGATCGCACAGGGCCGCCTCGGCCCCGGCCGCATCCATCACTGCATGCGGCTGATTGGCCTTGCCGAGCGCACGCTGGAAAAGATGTGCCGCCGCGTGCGCAGCCGCGTGACCTTCGGCAAGCCGGTCTCGGAGCAGACCGTGACGCAGGAGCGAATCGCGGAAGCCCGCATCATGATCGAGCAGGCCCGGCTGCTGACGCTCAACGCCGCCTACGCGATGGACACGGTCGGCAACAAGGTCGCGAAGGCTGAGATCGCGATGATCAAGGTCGCCGTGCCCAACATGGCCTGCCAGATCATCGACTGGGCCATCCAGGCGCACGGCGGCGGCGGCACCTCGAACGATTTTGGCTTGACCCAGGCCTACGCGACCGCGCGCCTGCTGCGGCTTGCCGATGGGCCGGATGAGGTGCACCGAAACCAGATCGCGCGATTCGAGCTGAAGAAATACTCGAATGACTGAGCAGACGTTGGTTCGTCAGTCCCTAACCGACGCCTGAGCATCGGGGTCTAGTCGATGCTTGGCGGCTCCTGGATGGGTGCAGAGACCTTTTGCTTCGAAATCGCTTCGAGCATCGCTCCGAAAATGATGATCGGCAGATAGAACGCAAGCATGATCGTATTCCTCCTGCTGTGAAAACCTTGGCCTGCAGGACCAGGTTCCTCAATTTGACACTCGCCCGCCTCGGAAAAATTTCGTCGCTTACCTAGCTACCGACGAAACCGAGTCGCATGCAGTATCAGGAACGCATCGCGTCAATCGCATGGGCGATCAGAACGACTGCGCTCGCGGCAATGAGAAACACAAACAACCAGCTCATGTCCGCCTCCGATCCCGGAAGTGAACGCGGTCATCCATGCACAGTCAAAAACCATCGGTCTGGAACCGCTATTCAACGGCTGGCTGATGCTTCGCAGCAACATTTGCGTCCGCTGTCGGCTCTATCGGCAGAATGCCAAAAGGAGCAACGCGCCGACGACGCAGACTGCTAGGACTAAAAACCAAACGCCCATACGGTCCCCCGACTCACACAAGCGCGTCAGGATTAGCCCTGCGATTTGGCATTGAAACGCCTGTTGGCGGTTTTCCCCAAGCCAGGCGCGATCCATGGGCTCGTTGCGTTAGTTCAATACCTCTACCGTCGCGGAGCGGCCGGCGACGAGCGACATGGTGTCGGGGACATTGTCCAGCGCGATGCGCACGGGGACGCGCTGGGCGAGCCGCACCCAGCTGAAGGTCGGGTTGACATTGGCAAGCAGGTTCGCGCCCTCAGCGCGGTCGCGGTCCTCGATGCCGGCGGCGATGCTCTCGACATGGCCCGACAGCGTGACCGTTTCGCCCATCAGGCGGACCCGCACCTTGTCGCCGGTGCGGATGCGCGCGAGCTTTGTCTCTTCGAAATAACCCTCCACGTGCAACGTATCCGTGTCGACCAGCGCCATCACGCCCTTGCCGGCCGTGACGTAAGCGCCGGGACGCAGATCCATGTTGGTGATGACACCGTTCACGGAGGCGTGGACCTCGCTGCGATCGAGGTTGAGCTGGGCGACCGCGCGGTCGGCGACGGCCTGATCGAACGCCGCCTTGGCCTGGAGCTGGGTGGCCAACACCTGCTCCTGCTTCTGCTGCGATACCGCATCGGTGGTCAGCGCGCTGTAGCGCTTCAAATCGGAATTGGCCTGGTCGAGCGTGGCCTGATGACCCGCCACGGATGCATCGGCTTGCCGCAAGGCCAGCGCGAAACGTTCGCGATCAATCCGGAACAGCACATCGCCGCGATGGACTTTCTGGTTGTCCTTGACCAGCACCTCCGTGACGAACCCGGATACGTCAGGCGCGACCTGCACCACATCGGCGCGGACGCGACCGTCGCGGGTCCAGGGCTGCTCCATGTAATAGACCCAAAGTTCACGGCCGACCGCGAGCGCGGCAACGACGGCGAGAACGGTCAGCGCAAGGCGGCCAAACCAGGCGAAATTCCCCTTCATGGCAAAAACTCCGAGAGATAGACGACGCCGCCGAGAAGACAGACGAAAATCGCGAAATCGAACAGCGCACGGTGCCAGACCAGCCGGTAGAGGTCGAAGCGCTGCATGAGCCGGCGCAGGATCGCGCTCAGGACATAGGCGACGATGATCCACAGCAGCAGCGCCGGCACGAGCACGCCATAGATGTCGATCACGTATCTCATGCTGCAACACTCGCGCCTGTACGCGGCCGGTAGGCCGGTGCGTCCGGGAACAGGCCGCGGCGGATGCCGACGAGGCCGATCAGAGCGTCTTCGCGCGCGCGGTCATTGGAATCCGTCACCGCCTTGGCCAGCGCCCGATCGACGCTGGTCAACAGCTCGGTCGGCATTGCTCCACCGGCATGGCTGCGGCAAGCGATCGCGAGCTGATCAAGCATGTCGTCGATGACGGCAATGGTGGTTGCGGCAAGCCCATAGCGGGCGCGGCGCAGGTCGATGATATTGATCCCGATTCGAAGCTGCACGAGGCTGTCGGCATCGTGGCGATCGCTCTCGGAGAGGAAGGCGATCCGCTGCACCAGAAGGCCCAGACGATGCAGCATGAGGCCCGCAAACTCCGCCCGATCATGCTTGCCACGGCGCTCGGCAGCGACCGCGAGCGTCTTCCAGCTCGACAGCACCAGGCGATTGGCGACCCACTCCGCGCCCACGCCGCGCGCGATCCGCGTCACGAGCTCGGCGATGACGACGCCGACGAAGAAGGCGACCGCGGAATTGGCATAGGATGCGAAATCCGCGCTGTAGGTCGATTGCAGCGCCAGCAGCGTGGCGGTGTTGGCCGCGAGCGCCATGCCTGTTCCCGCCGTTGCCGGCCGTCCGATCAGGAAGCCGTAGAGCAGAAAGGTCGGCGCCAGCGCGACGATCAGAACCTCGATATGAGAGATCGCGGGCACCAGCGCGAACAGATAGATCGCGACGACCACGATGGCGACCAGCGACCACAGGCCGAAACTGCGGATGAAACGTGCGGGCTCGTCCTGCGCGGCAAAGAAGGAGCATGCGACCGCCGCCATCATCGGCGCCGAGGCGCCGTCCGGCCAGCCGGTCCCGATCCAGAACGCGCAGCAGATCAGGATGGCCGTGGCCGCGCCGGCCGCCGACCACAAGGCAAGGCCGCGGTCGCGATGGCGCACCGGCGCGGCACCGGCCTCGGAACGGAAGGCCAGATCGAGCGTCGAAACATTGCGGCTCTCGGCGATGGCCTCGCTGAGCACGTGGCAGTCGCGCGAGAGGTCGACCAGCTCGCGCAGCCGCAACAGCAGGCTCGTGGTGATGATCCGCTCCCATGATGCGCTGTCATCGAGCACCGCCTGTCGCTCTGCGATCGCGGCGCGGATCGGCTCGGCCGGTTGCCGCGCGCCGGCATCGCTCGCAATCCATTGCGCAAGATCCTCCAGCAGCCGCTTCAGCTCGGGCTGCCGGCGCAACGCCTCCTCCCCCAGCGCTGCCAGCCGATCCTCCAGCGAGGCGATCACCGGCAACAGCATCAGCATGCGTAGCCGGATCTCGCCGAGGCCAGTCACTGCATTGCGATCGGTCAGCCGGTCATACGCAAGATGAGTGGAAAGCGTGTCGATCTCGACGATGTCGGTCGCAAGCTTGAGTCGCCTGCCACGGCGCGTTTCACTCGTTCCCTGACGAAGCAGCACCGCTTGGCTCAGGCGCTGCGCATCCGACAGCCATGCGTCGACGCGGTTGGCGACGGCTGGCGCGACGCTGCGGGGAAGGACGATGGTGGAGACGAGGCTCGCGCAGATGATGCCGAGGGAGATCTCCTCCACCCGCGCAATGGCGGTATCGAAGATGGCGCCGGGCTCGGAGACCGAGGGAAACCCGATCAACGCGACCGTGTATCCCGCCAGCATGAAGACGTAGCTGCGCGGCGTGCCATCCAGCAGCGACAGATAGAGGCAGAGCCCGACCCAGAGCGCGATCGCGAGGCAAAGCAATTCCGGCGCATCGATCAGGTTCGGCACCAGCGCCACCGTCATGGTGGCGCCGACCAGCGTGCCCATGACGCGGAAGAACGCTTTTGAGCTGGTCGCGCCCGCCAGCGGCTGCGAGGTGATGTAGACCGTCGCCATCGCCCAATAGGGCCGCGGCAGGTCCATGGCGAAGGCGATGACGAGCGCCAGCATCGACGCGGCAAACGTCTTCAACGCAAAAATGACGTCCGCGTGGCGGACCAGGAACGGCTCTTGCGCACGCATGCTATTTCGTCTCTGGACCGGTCTTGGTGTCCTGCAGGCGACTGGCCCGCTGCTCGATGCGCTGAAGAGTTTCGAAGGTTATCGCAAGTTCGTCCGCGCCGATATCCTTGAGCAGGCTCGCCCGGACCCGGCGCAGCACCCGGTTGGTCTCTTCGACCTTGACCTCGCCCGCTTTGGTCAGATGTAGCGTTTTGGCACGGCGGTCGCTCGGATCCTCGCGGCGTTCAACCAGCCCCTCGGCCTCGAGCAGATCGATCAACCGGACCAGCGACGGCCCCTCGATGCCGAGCTCGTCGGCGAGCACGCCCTGTCGCACGTTCTCGCCCTGCCGCGACAGCACCAGCAGCGGAATCGCGGTCGCATAGGACAGGCCGTGATCGGACAGCGCCTGATCCGACTCGCGGCGCCAGATGCGGGCCAGTCGCGCGATCAGCCGGCCGATCTCGCCGTGGATATGAGCCTGCGAGGGAGCCATGCAAATTAGATAGGACGCGAACTATTAGCCTGCAACTATATAATCCGGCGTGTCGCAAGCGATCACGCAAATGCGAACGAGGACAGCGCTGGATGGGACCGGGTTCCGCGACCGAGGCAAGGGAGACGATGGTTGGCGAGAGCACGCTGACGCTGGTCCCGACCTTCGTGGTCGTCGCTGTGGACGCCACGGGCATGGGAATCATCCTGCCGCTGCTGCCGTTCTACTCGCAGCGGCTCGGCGCGACGCCGTTCCTTCTCGGCGCGCTGATCTCGGCTTATGCCGTCTGTCAGCTCGTTGCCGGCCCCGTGGTCGGCATGCTCTCGGATCGTTACGGCCGACGGAAGGTTTTGGTCGTCAGCCAGATCGGGACTTTCATCGGCTTCATCCTGCTCGCATTGGCGGGCAACCTGACGCTGGTGTTCCTGGCACGCATCATCGACGGCCTGACATCAGGCAACATCTCGGTTGCTCACGCCTATGCCGCCGAGCACAGCGCGCCGGCAACGCGCAAGCAGGCACTCGGCATGACCAGCGGTGCGATCGGAACCGGGCTGCTGCTCGGCCCTGCTCTCTCGAGCTTCCTCGTGCACTACGGCCAGACCGCGCCGGTGTGGGCCGCGGCCGCGCTCTCGCTGATCAGCATCGTTGCGACGATCGCCCTGCTCCCGCCTGATCACCCGGCGTCCGAGCCGCTCTGCCAGCATCGCTTGCCCGAGCCGACGCTGACCCGCAGCCTGCTCGGCATGCGCTATGCCTGGCGGCTGCTCGGCCTGCTCATCGTGTTCTTCTTCGTCAACTCGATGTTCCTGTCGCAGATCGGCCTGTTCCTGTCGGCGCGGTTCTCGTGGGACGGACATCCCTTCGGCGCGCGCGAGCTCGGCTGGATGTTCGCCTATGCCGGTTTCATCAACATGGTGGTTCAGGGACTGCTCATCACGCGTGTGAGCATCATCGCGTCAGACCGCAGCATCGTGATGGCCGCGTTCGCTTGCATGGGTCTCGGATTTGCCGGACTTGCGGCCCGCGACTATGTCGGCCTGCTCGCGATCAACCTGACACTGATCATCGTCGGCACCATGTTCGCGCGCAGCACGCTGACGGCCGAGCTGTCGCGCTCGACCGCGATCAATCGTCAGGGCATGATCATGGGCCTGAACCAGTCGCTGATGTCGGGCGCGAATATCAGCGCGCCGCTCCTGAGCGGCGCGCTGATCGGTCATCGGCTGTTCGTTCCGTGGGCGCTTGCTATGGCCGCCATCGCGGCGATCGGCGCGGCGCTGGCTGGCCAGCTGCTGGATGCACCGCGAACGCGCTAGCTCCTCGCCTCACTTCACCAGATAGACGTCGGGGTCGGCGCTCGAGCTCGGCGACTTGAAAGCGTTGCGCAAGGCCGCCGACATCGGGACATTGTAGTTGAGGCCGTTCGGCGGAGTCGGCGATTCCAGCCAGCGCTTGTAGAGCACCTCGATCTCCGGGCTCGCGTAGAGCTCCGCGGTCGCGCGGTCGGCCAGCGCCTTGAACGGCGCGTCTTCCCGCCGCAGCATGATCCCGAAGGGCTCGGCCTTCGAAAACGTCTCTTCGCTGATCATGAACAGCGCCGGCTCCTTCGAGCGCGCAATCGCGACCGCAAGCTGGACGTCGTCGAGCGCGTAAGCCTGAGCGCGGTCGGTTTCCAGCAGCAGGAACGCTTCGGCTTGATCCACGGCCGGCACTATCCTGATGCCGAGATTTCGCTCGGTGTTGACCTTGGCAAGCTGATTCAGATTGACCGAGCCTGCCACCGCCGTGACGGCCTTGCCCTTGAGATCGTCGATCGTGTTGATCTTCGCGGCCTTCTTGGCCGCAAACCGCGTCGCGCTGAGGAAATGCGTGTTGGTGAAGGCGACCTGCTTCTGGCGGTCGGCGTTGTTTGTCGTCGCCGAGCAGTGCAGATCGAGGGTGCCGTTGACCATCAGCGGAATCCGGTTCGACGACGTCACGGCGAGCGTGTCGACGGCGATGTCGGGCATGCCGAGCTGCTTCTTCACGGCATCCACGATCTTGAGGCAGATATCCATCGCAAAGCCGATCGGCTTCTGGTTGCCGTCGAGATAGCTGAACGGAACCGAGGCCTCCTGATAGCCCAGCGTGATCTTCTTGGTCTCCTTGACCTTCTGGAGCGTGCCCGACAGGTCCTCGGCTGAAGCTGCGCCCGCAAGACATGTGACGGCCAGGATAACGATGGGAAGACGCATCGGGGGCTCCTCAAGGGGGTCATGGGCTGCGCCGCGGCGCAGCCGCGCGTGTGATAGCCCAGAGCCGGACCAACCGCCAGACGAGGTTCCGCCTATCAGCTATCGCGGTTTTATATCGGCCGGACCTAAGGGGGGCGTGGCGCCCCGCCCTATTCGCAGGTGAGCTGCTGCTCGAACCAACCGGAGACGCGCTCCGATAGGGACGGCCACATGCGCTGAAAACTGCCGAGCTTGCCGACATTGGCGCGGTACATCGCCCGCAACTCCTGCTCGATGGCCGGCAGGTCAACGCCCATGCAGGCCCCGTCCTTCGCGATCGTCTTACCGGCAACGACGACCTCCTTCACCAGCGACGCATTGCCTCGCGCGAACAGAAGCGCCATGGGGTCAACGGGCATGATCTGATCTCGGTCCAGCCGGTCGAGGTCGATCACGACGAAATCGGCGGGATTGCCTGTGATGAGCTCGCCGCTCCCGGGCGCGCCGGTGGCACGGCGCCCATGGCGGACAGCAAGCGCGAACAGCTCGGCCGGCGTCCAGGTCGCCTTGAAGCCGAGGCCGCCATGGGCCATCTGCACCAGCCGCATCTCGCGCAGGATGTCGTCGTCCTCGTCCAGCGCCAACCCGTCGACGCCGACCGCGATGGCGCAGCCGCATCTATGCGCGGCGGCGATCGGGGCGAGCCCCGAGCGCAGATGCATGTTCGAGCTGAAATTGGTGACGATGCGCGCGCCGGAGGCCGCGATCATTTCCAGTTCATCGGGACGGGCGTGGATGCAGTGCGCCAGCGTCAGCCGCTCCGAGAGGAAGCCGATATCGCGCAGCCAACGCACCATGTCCGGAAAGTTTTGGTCGGCCCAGGCGCGCTGATAGACGGTCTCCAGCAGATGCATGTGAATGCGGCGGCCCGTCTGCGCCGAGTTCTCGGCGACCGCCTCCAGCAGCGGCTTTGAGCACCATTGCACACCGGCGGGCCCGAGCTGCACGTCCACCATCGGGCCGGAGATGGCGGCGGCAATCGCATCGGTCAGCTCGATATAGGCCTTCGGAGACATCGGCGCGCGGACAAAGAGGTCTTCGATGGTCTTGCGGTCATCACTGGGGAGGCCGGAGAGAATCGGCTCGGCATCGCCATAAACGATCGGATTCTGGTCCCGCACCGCGAGGGCAAATGCCACGCGGATGCCGACATCGGATGCCGCCCTCGCAATCGCCTTGGCTTCATCGAGCAACGGCATCGTCCCGCTTGGGCGGGTGTAGTGCACCATCATCGCCGCGCAACCAGCCCTGGCGGAACGTGCCAGTGCGGAGGCGGCGGTCAGATAGGGGTCGATGGGCGAACCGAGCGCGGTCCGCAGGATCCAGCTTTCGAGGGGCATGCCGACCGCCCCGAAGGACGACGCGGTCGCGCGCGCATGATCATGGGCGTTGACGAAGGCAGGAATGACGAAGGAGCGAGGCCCGCCAGCAGGCCCCGCTCCTTCAAGAATGTCGGTGATGATACCGTTATCGTGCCGCAGCACGACATTGTCGGTCACACCGAGATCAGGGCCACGGAACAGGCTGGTTGCCGCAATCTCCGTGGCCATGACGGTCTCTCCAAAGATCTGTGACGATCAGTTGGCAGTATACACCAGCTCCCGCTCCGCACGCGGCGGCAGGAATTCGCGAGAGAACACCTCTGCGGGTGTCGGCGCGCGGGCGAGCTGATAGCCCTCGACCACGATGCCGATGGCGCGCGTCATGCGGTCATCCTTGATGTCGCCGATGCCGATCTCCTTCATCTCGGGCGAGACGATCAGCTTGTCGAAGGAATATTGCAGCCGGCGCTTCTCGACGGCGACGTCGATCAGATTGTCGTAGCTCAGCGCCGCCTTCATGCCGGCGTTCTGGTCCTTGGCCACCGCAATCGCGCCCTTGTTGATGGCGCGCACCAGCCCGGCCACGGCCTTCGGGTTCGCCGCGATCAGCTTCTTCGAGACCATCACACCGTTGGAATAGAGATCGAGACCGTACTCACCGAACGAGAACCATTTGAAATCCTTGTCCGGGTCCTGGCGGTTGAGCACGAGGTTAAAGTAGCTGGTGATGTTGAACACGAGCGCCGCGTCGATATCGCCCTTGATCAGCATCGGCTCCTGCAGGTTCGGGGCCATGTTGGAGATCTTGATCTTCTCGCCGTCGAGCCCGTTCTTGCGGGTGAACACCGGCAACAGCCGCGTCGTCGGCGTGCCCTGCGCGCCGCCCAGCGTGTGGCCCTCAAAATCCTTGATGGTGTTGATGCCGCTGGTCTTCTTGGCGACGATCGCGAACGGCGGCTGGTTCCACATCATGTAGACCATGACGGGCGCCTCCTGCGGCTTGGTCGAGGCGTTCTGAATGATGGCGTTGACGTCGCCGAAGCCGGCGTCATAGGCCCCCGACATCACGCGCGTGACGGTCGCGCCGGAGCCTTCGCCCTGGTCGATGACGACGTTGAGGCCTTCCTCTTTGAAGTAGCCGTTGTCCTTGGCGTAGAAGAATGCCGCATCGCTGCCTTGCGTCTTCCAGCCCAGCGTGAACTTGATCGTGGTGTCCTCGGCCGTGGCAGCGCCCGCGGACAGAGCCAATCCGAGCAGCGCGACAGTTACTTTTCTCAACATCGAGACCTCCTCAAGCTTCGTTGCATGACGGTTCAGAAATTCAGGTGGCGATCACGTCGTTCTTGCGCGTGGCCCAGCCGGTGACACGGCCTTCAATCAGCGAGAACACGGCGTAGAGCGCGACACCGAGGCCGGCGAGCACAAACAGCCCGGCGAACACCAGCGGTACGTTGAAATTCGAGGACGCGGTCATCATGACGTTGCCAATGCCGCGGTTGGAGGCAACCGTCTCCGACAGCACCGCGCCGACGAAGGCATAGGAGATCGCGACCTTCAGCGAGGCGAAGAAGAACGGCATGGTCCTGGGCAGACCGACGTTTCAGAGGATGTCAAACTTGCTGGCGCCGAGCGCCTTCAACACGTCTTCCAGCTCGGGCTCGGTGGTCGCAAGGCCCGTGGCGATATTGACGACGATCGGGAAGAAGCAGATCGACAGCGCGGTCAGCACCGCCGGCACCGTACCGGAGCCGAACCACAGGACGAAGATCGGCACCACCGCGACCTTGGGGATCGAGGAGAAGCCGATCAGCAGCGGATAGCAGGTGTCATAAGCCGTCCTGGAGACACCGATGATGGCGCCGAGGGCGACCCCAAGCGCAACGCCGAGGACGAAGCCGAACATGGTGGTCGCGAGCGTCTGCACGATGTGCGGCCACAGAACCGGGAAGCGCTGGACCAACGTGACAAAAACCTGCGACGGCCGCGGCAGCACCAGGTCGGACATGCCCGTCATCAAGCAGAACAACTCCCAGGCGACGAAGAACAGTACGATCAGTCCGGCCGACCACGCCTTCTGCCTGACATCGATCCCGAACATCAGCCTGTCCCCTGTTGGGCCGCACTGCGCGCATCCTCGATGAAGGCGCGCAGCTTCTGGTTCAGCGCGACGAATTCCGGCTCGAAGGTCATCGCGACGGTGCGCGGCCGCGCGAACTCCACACCGCTGTCGTCGAGGATGCGGCCGGGACGCGCGCTCATCACGCAGATGCGGCTGGCGAGGAAGCCGGCCTCGCGCAAATCGTGCGTCACCAGCAGCACCGTCGGCTTGTGCGTCATCCAGAGGTTCTGGAGGATCGCCCACAGCTCTTCCCGGGTGAACTGGTCGAGCGCGCCGAACGGCTCATCAAGCAGCAGCATCCGCGGCTCATGGATCAGCGCACGGCAGAGATTGGCACGTTGGAGCATGCCGCCGGATAGCTGCCAGGGATAGCGACTGCCAAATCCCTTGAGGCCGACCTGCTCCAGCAGCGCATTGGCCTTGTCGCGAAACTCGGTCTTACGCAGCTTGCGGAAGTTCGAGCGGAACGGCTCGACGATCTTCAGCGGCAACATGATGTTCCGCTCGATCGTCATCCACGGCAGCATGGTCGGGTTCTGAAAGGCCATGCCGACCCGCAGCGCCCGCGCCGCGACCTCGCGGCCGCCGACGATGACGACGCCGCTGGTCGGCTGCACCAGGCCGCTGACGAGACGCAAAATGGTCGATTTGCCGCATCCGGACGGGCCGACCAGTGCGACAAACTCGCCGTCGGCGATCCGCAACGTCGTCTTCGATAGAGCGGGCACGGCGCGGTCGCCGCGCCCGAAGGTCACGGAGGCCTCGGACAGCTCGATGGCGACAGGGCCGGAGCCTTCGGGAACGGGCCGGCCGTCGAATTGGGCGTTGGGTTGCATGCGCATCACAGCCAAAGTGCATGCAAGCTGAGTGCCAATCGATCGGCCCCGCGAAATCAATGATTTGGCCAAACGACGCACCAAACGGCCGGATTCGATTTAGGCAATCCAGACGCCAAACTGCATGCAATTGGAGCGCTGGATCGGAGTAAGTCTGTGCTAAAGAGAGGTTTCGACCCTCCCCGCAAGGATTCGCCGATGGCGGCGCGCACCACCAGCAAGACGTCTGAATCATCGGACAAGGTCGGCGTGATCTGCCGCGCACTCAGGCGCGCGATCATCGAGCAGGCGCTGGAGCCCGGTGCAAAGCTGCCCGAGGATGCGCTGGGCGAACGTTTCGGCGTCAGCCGCACCATTGCGCGCCATGCGCTGGGACAGCTTGCTGCCGAAGGCCTCGTCGAGCTCCGCCGCAACCGGATCGCGGTGGTGGCAACGCCGAGCTGGCAGGAGGCGCGCGATGCCTTCGACATCCGCATCCAGCTCGAGGGCCTTGTCGTCCGCCAGCTCGCGGGCAAGCTAAGCAAGAGCCAGATCGCCGAGCTGAATGCCCATGTTGACGCCGAGGACCGCGCGCGCGGCGGCACGGATGCAGTTTCGATCCGGCTCGCCACCGAATTCCACATCCTGCTCGCGCACATGACGAACAGCCCGATCCTGGTGCGCTATGTCAGCGAGGTCGCCTATCGCTGCTGCCTGACGCTGTCGCTCTACAGCCGACCGCATTCCACCGAATGCGCGATCAACGAGCACCGCGCTATCATCGCTTCGCTCGCCAAGGGCGACGAAGCCAAGGTGATGCAATTGATGCATCATCATCTGGATTCCGTGGCCAATCGTGCATTGGTGGCCCCCACCCCGCAACGTGGCCGCGACCTGCTCGATATTCTCGCGCCCTATGCGGACGAGGTGACGAGTGATCGCGTCGTCAAGCTACCGAAGATCGCCCGCAGGGGCTAAGCCTCGATACCGCGCTGGACCAAAATCCGCTCGGCGCTGTCGTTCCAGACGTCCATCTTCACGATCTGCCAACCCCGCACGACAAAGCGATCGACATAGCGATTGCCCTCGAAAGGCGTGCCGTCCAACCACTCGCCATAGAGCGTGCCAACGCTGTAGACGACGGTCTCGTCCGCGCCCGGACAGACGTCGAACCGGTCCATCTTCTTCTTGACCCAGCGATAGCGCTTCGCATTGAAGCCGGTCGGGCCGCGCGGATGATCGAACTCGCGCCCGCCGGTAAACGTAATCACCGTACCCGGCTTCATATAGGCCGCAGCCGCATCGGGATCGGGTATCATCGAGGCCGTGAGATAGGCCTCCACGATCTCGGCGTCGGTCATCGGGCGTTCGGCTTTTGCGGGGACAGACATGGTGGGCTCTCCGAGGTGCCGGCATTCTACAATTCACACCCAAAAGTGCATGCACATTTTTTGAACAATTTGGTGGCATAACTGCACACAATCTGGAGCTGCCCACTTCCCCAGCTTCCGCTAGGCTACCACAGCTGAATCCGACACCATGACCGCCCAACCCGCCTTCGACCTGATCTTCCGCAACACGCTGTTGCGATCATCCGCCGCACCCGTCGATATCGGCGTGAAGGGCGGCCGCATCGCCGCGATCGAGCCGCAGCTTGCCTGCGAGGCCGTCGAGGTCGATGTCGGCGGGCGCCTCGCCCTGCCCGGGTTCGTCGACACCCACGTCCATCTCGACAAGGCCTGCCTGCTCGGCCGCTGCGGGCACAATCACGGCAGCGTCTCGGACGCGATCCGCGCCGTGGCCGGGATGAAGAAGGACTTTACGGTCGAGGACGTCTACGCGCGCGGCGCAAAAGTGCTCGAACGCGCCATCGTGCATGGCACGACGCGCATGCGGACCCATGTCGAGATCGACCCCCGCATCGCCTTGCGCGGCTTCGAGGCGGTCAAGGCGCTGAAGCGCGACTATGCCTGGGCGATCGACCTGTCGCTCTGTGTCTTCCCGCAGGAAGGCCTGACCAACGACCCCGGCAGCGAAGAGCTGCTGGTGCAGGCGCTGCGCGACGGCGGCGAAGCGATCGGCGGCTGTCCCTACATGGACACCGACCCGAACGCGCACCTCGCGCGCATCTTCGATCTCGCGCAGGAATTCGACGTCGACGTCGACCTCCATCTCGATTTCGATCTCGACCCCTCCTGGTGGCACCTCGACGAGGTCTGCCGCCAGACCGAGCGGCGCAACTACCAGGGGCGCGTGGCGATCGGCCACGCGACAAAACTCTCGGCGCTACCGCCGGAGCGGATGAAGGCGGCCACCGCGCAGCTGGCGACATCAGGCGTTGCCGTCACCGTCCTGCCCGCAACCGATCTCTATCTGATGGGCCGCGAAGCCACCCACAACGTGCCGCGCGGGCTGACGCTTGCGCACAAGCTCGCCGGCGACGGCGTGCTGTGTTCGGTCGCGACCAACAACGTGCTCAACCCGTTCACGCCATTCGGCGACGCCTCGCTGCTGCGGATGGCAAATTTCTACGCCAACGTCGCGCACGCCTCGGTCAGCGACTTCGATACCTGCCTGGATCTCGTGACCGAACTGCCGGCGCGGCTGATGAGCCTTGGCGATTACGGCATCAAGGTCGGCAACCCCGCCGATCTCGTCGTGCTCGATACCCAGGACAGCCGCTTCGCCATCGCCGAACTGCCGGACATCGTGATGGGCTTCAAGGCTGGCCGGCAGACGTTTGAACGGCAGCGGCCCACCTTGTTCGGGCCGGGCTGACCGAGTTTCCGCGCCTTGCGCCCTACCCGCAGCTTGCGCGATGATCATCACAATCGACCAACGGAGCAACCGGATGGCCTTCGACACGATCTTCCTGAACGCGCGCTTCGACGGCGGAGCCCGGCATCACATCGTCGTCGCCGACGGCCGCATCGCCGCGATCACGTCCGTCGATGAGCGTCCCGCCGCGAACGAGACCATCGACCTCGGCAACGTCCTCGTCGTTCCCGGCTTCGTCGAAGGCCACATCCATCTCGACACCAGCTTCTATGGCGACGCCTGGCGTCCGCACAAGCCATGCACCAGCGGGTTCGACGTGCATGAGCGCGTCGCCTTCCAGGCCCAGAACATGGCCGTATCAGCGCCGATGGATGTGCGCGCACGCAACCAGCTCGACCTCTGCATCGGCCACGGCACCACGCAGATGCGCAGCCACGTCATGGTCGACGGCTCGGTCGGCCTGAAATCGCTCGAGACGATTTTGCGCGTGCGCGAGGAATACAAGGGCCTGATCGACATCCAGCTCGTCGCCTTCCCCCAGAGCGGCATCCTGATGAGCCCGGGCACGCCGCAATTGCTGGACGAGGCCATCGGGCTCGGCGCCGATCTCGTCGGCGGGCTCGACCCCGCAAGCTTCGATCGCGACATCGAGAAGCATCTCGACGTCGTGTTCGGCGCGGCCGGCAAGCACGGCGTCGACGTCGACATCCATCTGCATGACATGGGCACGCTGGGCGCGTTCGAAATCGAGCAGATCGCAGCGCGCACCCGCGCGCTCGGTATGGAGGGACGCGTTGCCGTCAGCCATGCTTACGGGCTCGGCGACATCCCCATGGATCAGCTCAAGAAGATCGCCGACACCCTCGCCCGCTCGGGCGTCGCGATCATGACCAATGCGCCGGGCGCTCGGCCGTTCCCGCCGATCCTGGCCCTGCGCAATGCCGGCGTCACCGTCTTCAGCGGCAACGACAACATCCGCGATTCCTGGTGGCCCTATGGCGACGGCGACATGCTGCGCCGGGCCACGACCCTCGGCTATCGCTCGGGCTTCAACATCGATGAAGAGCTGCGTGTCGCGTTCGATGTCGTCACCGTATCAGGCGCAAAAGCGCTGCGGCTCGAAGGCTATGGCCTGCGCGTCGGCGCCAAGGCCGATTTCGTGACACTGAATGCCGAGCATATTCCTGAAGCCGTTGTCGGCGTGCCGCAAGGGCGCTCCGTGTACAAGGAAGGCAAGCTCGTCGCATGCGACGGTAAGATTGTCGGGAAGCGCGGTAATGATCGGATCTTTTCCGTTCGATTATACCGCTAGCTTTCCTCACTCCCCAATCCGGTAGAATCCCTGACCGTAAATACGCGCATTGCACGACGGGCCAAGGAGATCATACTAAGACGCGCACTGACATCTGCGTTCTCCGGGGAAGTATGGAATGTTCAGCGCATTCAGCAGCATCGATTACCATTCCATTCGGGCCAACACGCCCGCCGAGATGGCCATCAAGCGACTGACCGGCATCGGCGAAGTCCTGTCGGGCATCGACATATCGGCAATCCACACGCAGGACGACATGGCCCGCGCGCTGTTGACGCTCGATACGGCCGACAAATGCATTCGCACGATTCTCACCGAGTTCCGCACCGAGCGCACCACGGAAGTCGTCCGCGAAGCCACGAGCCTGATCAGCCTGATCGAGCTCGCGCGCGACGAACTCTCGGACTACGCGGCGGCAGCAGAGTCTTGAGCTGAATGCGCGCTGGATCTCAGCGCTTGATCTTCGCCAGAATGCGATCCGCCTCGGTACACCAATCGGCGCTGCGGGCAAATTCCTTCGTCCCCTTGATGCCGAACAGGCCTTCGTCAGCGAGATCGGCGACCCAGGCCTGGCGTTCGGCGGTGCCCTGCGCCGACCATGGCGTCAGCCCCGCCTCGCGCACGGTCTCCGCGACTTCACGCACCTCCTCGGCACGGCGACGGCCGTGCTCGATCACGCGCTGGAAGCAATAGGCGCCCTGCTTCTCCCAGTCGATCGCGGGAAACGTCTCCGCGAGCGAGGCCAGCACCGCATCCTCGACGCCATAGGCGCGCGCGGTGGTAAAGCTCTCGATGACCATGGCCTCCAGGCCCTTGATCATGATGCTGCGGCACATCTTCACCGCCGAGGACACGCCGAGCTTGTCGCTCGCGACCTTGGCCGCAAAGCCAATCGCGTTCAGCAGCGGCTCCAGCTCCCTCGCGCCGGGACCGCCGAGCAGCAGCGGCACCTTGATACGATAAGGCGGCACCGAGGTCATCACCGCGCCCTCGACATAGCGTCCTGCAGCGCCGTCGATCAGAGCGGCGGCGCGCTGCTTGGCACCCGGCGAGGCCGAATTGAAATCCAGGAACCAGGTGCCCTGGTTGATCGCAGCCGCGCAGGCTTTTGCAACGGGCACGGCCTGGCTCGCCGTGACCGCGGAGATGATGAAATCGGATTTCGCGGTCAGCTCGGCGTGAGACACCGCCAGCGTCACGCCGAACTTCGCCGCATGCTCCTTCAGCGGAGCGCCGTGCCCGCCTCCGAGCTTGATGTCGTAAGCGGCTACCTTGATGTCCTGCTGCCGCAAATCCTCAGCCAGGATCCTGCCGACCTCGCCGTAGCCGACGAGCCCGATCTGCCAGCGCCTGGGATCACCTGCCATCAATTCAATCCTCGCGTCGTCGCGTCGAACAGCTCCTCGACCGCATAGCGGCGCGGGATCAGCGCCTGCTGGAATGCGTAGTCGACGATCAGCTCCAACGGCTTTCTGTTCGCCTCGATCCCGAACGGAACGAGGTCGGGCGTCGCCGCGGGTCCCACCTGCGCCTTGTTCCGCTTCAGGAGATCATAGACGCCCGCAACCACATCGGGGCGCGATCTTGCAAGCTGCTCGGTCACGACCACGAGATGATTGACCGGGACGACGCCACGACGGGTGTACCATTTGGCAGCCTCTGCGGCCGGATCGGGGAATAGCGGCTTCAATGTGGGATGATCAGAGGTCTCGCCGAGGACGGCGTCGAGTTCGCCGTCGAGCAGCATCTGCAGGACCTTCTTGTCCTTCGGCGCACGCTCGGTGGTGTCGACATATTCGGCAACGTGCGGATCCTCGAAGGTGATCCAGCGGATCTTGTCGAGATTGACACCATAGTCGTTGGCGAGAATGCCCCTGATCCATGCGCCCGTCGTCGTCGTGAACGAGCGGATGCCAACGCGCTTGCCTTCGAGATCGGAGGGGCCGAGCGCTCCCCTTGCAGGGTTGTAGAGCGCGTAGGAATGCTGAAAGCGGCCGAGCATGGTGGCAGGCAGTAGCACCAGCGGCTTGCCATGCGCCTTCGCCATCAGATAGGTGACGATCGCCATCTCGCAGACGTCGAAAGCCTGCTCGCGCACCATCGGCTTGAACGCCGTGTTGGTCGGCGTGTACGCGATGAAATCGAGGTCGAACAGGTCGGAGCGGAGCTCGCCGCTCTTCACCGCCTGCACGTGAGGGTGACTGCCGAGCACGGCCTTCAACTTGAGACGATCCATCCGCCCGCTCCGCTTCTCTGGTCCCGCTTAGACGTCCTCGGGATTGTCGACATAGACGAGCCCGGCCTTCGCCAGCGCCTCGCGCATGTTGTACATATCGAGGCCGAGCTCACCCGAGGCCAGCCGCCTGCGCTTGCCGCCCTCGTCCGCGTTGCGCTTCTTCGCCTTTTCGGCGACCTCAGCGGCATAGCGCTTGGGCACCACGACGACGCCGTCGTCATCGGCCACGATGATGTCGCCGGGATCGACGTTGACGCCGGCGCAAACCACGGGAACGTTGACCGAGCCGAGCGTCGCCTTGACCGTGCCCTTGGCCGAGACCGCGCGCGACCACACCGGAAACTTCATCTCGTGCAGCGCTTTCACGTCGCGGCAGCCGGCGTCGATGATCAGCCCCTGCACGCCGCGCGCCTGCAGCGAGGTCGCGAGCAGCTCGCCGAACATGCCGTCGGTGTTATCAGTGGTGCAGCCGACGACGAGGATGTCGCCCTTCCTGCACTGCTCGACCGCGACATGGATCATCCAGTTGTCGCCGGGCTGTGCCAGAACGGTGACGGCGGGGCCGGCAATCGACGCACCTGCCCAGACAGGCCGCAAGTAAGGCTTCATCAGGCCGAGGCGACCGTAAGCCTCGTGCACGGTCGAGACGCCGTATTCCGCCATTCCGGCGGGATCGGCTCGCTTGATGTTGCGAACGACGACGGGCTTCATGCCAGCTCCTCCGCAACCGTCGGGAACAGGCGCTGATAGGCCTCGCCATAGGTCATGGGCACGCCGGTGTTGCGGCTGCCCTGGATGCCACGGTTGAGCGCGACGCGCTCGTAGTAACCCCAGAGATGTTTTTGCGCGGCGAGGATCTGGAACGCCTCGTACTTCTCCTTCCAGACCTCGTCGATCTTGAGGAGCAGGTCCGGCTTGTAGTTGCACTGCTCGGGCTGGTGCGGCTCGAACAGGAACACCGGGGGCGCCGAATATTTGTACTGCGCGCCGGGCTTGTGGCCCATCGCCTGCGCGACCACGCGGGTCTCCTGCGCGAAATGCGCCGCGTTCGGATGGTCGAAATTATAGGGATCTTCCAGCGCATGCGTCAGCACGAAGCTCGGATTGAGCTCGCGGTAGATATCGACCATGCGGTCGAAATGCGCCTCGGTGAGCTTCAGCGGATAATCGCCGCAGTCGAAGAACTCGATCTCGGCGCCGAGCAGCTTCGCCGCCCGCTCCGCCTCGTCCTTGCGACCTGCCTTGACCGACTCCAGCGTCGCGCCTTTTTCCTTCCAGGCGAACTGGCTCTCGCCGCGCTCGCCAAAGGACATGCAGACGATCTTCATGCGATAACCCTTCTTCGCATGCAGCGCGATGGCGCCGCCGGCGCGCCAGACGAAATCGCCGGGATGGGCGGTGATCACGAGACCTGTTTTCATGGGACGAACTCCCCTCTTTCCTTGATAAGCAACGTATCGATCGCGAGCACCGTCATGTGTCGAACCCAAACAGATGCGCGGGATTATCGACGAGGATCTTCTGCTGTAATTCCGGCTCCGGCGCGAACAGCGGGATCAGGTCGACCAGATCGCCGTCATTCGGCATCACCTTGACGTTGGGATGCGGCCAGTCGGTGCCCCAGATGACGCGGTCGGGCGCGGTCTCGACGATCTTGCGCGCGAACGGCACCGCGTCCGTGAACGGCGGTCCGGCCGAGGACACCCGCTCCGAGCCGCAGATCTTGACCCAGCATTTCTCGTCGCGCTGCATCAGCTCGATCAGAATCCTGAACGGAAGCTGGTCGAGCCCCTCTGACGCCCTCACCCGTCCCATATGGTCGATGGTGTAGCTCAGTGGCAGCTTTGCCAGCATGTCGGCATATTCGGGCAGATCGATCGCATCGAAATGCAGATCGATGTGCCAGCCGAGTGGCGCGACCATCGCGATGACGCGGTTGAACACGTTTCTGTCGGGGACGCCACCGAGATGGCGGACGAAATTGAACCGACAGCCGCGGAAGCCGCCGTCGTGCAGCACCTGGAGCCCACGCTCGGTGATGGTGTCGTCAATGTTGGCGACTGCGCGATAGGCACCATTGCTCTGTGCGATCGCATCGAGCGCGACAGTGTTATCAGTGCCGTGCACGCTGGCATTGACGATGACGGCTCGCTCGACGCCGAGCTTGGCATGCAGCGCTCGAAAATCTTCGAGCGGGGCATCCGGCGGCGTGTAAGAACGGTCAGGCGCATACGGATATGTCGCGCCGGGCCCGAAGATGTGGCAATGCGCATCGCAGGACAGCTTTGGCAGCTTGAACTTCGGCGTGCGCGTGTTCGGATCGGGCGGCGGAATGGTCGGCGTGTACATCATCGTCATCAGGTGAACCGCCGAGCGAGATCGCTTCTTTCAAGTCTTGCTGCTGACGACCGGCCGCCGCCGCACCGGCGCGGCCTGATCGAGCGGCGGCGCCTGGAACGCGGCGACGGTGGCCTGCACCAGTTGCTCGATGGCGCTGGCGGCATCGCTGCCGTCGGCCTCGCCGCGCGACAGGCGCGAGACACGATCCGGCGTCACCAGCGAGTAATAGAGCGCGCCGAGCAGGAAGTGGCTGCGCCAGACGATGTCGGTGCGCGGAATATGCGGCAGGCTCTCGTGGACCGCATCGATGAAGGCGTGGCTGGTGTCGTCAAAGGTCTGCGCGATGATTTTTCGCACGACCTCGTTGCCTTCGGCGGACATCACGGCGCGCAGCCGCGTGAAGCGCGCCCCGCCCCCGGCGAGATCGCTGCCCGAGGTGAAGGCCGGCACCACATAGGCGCGCACGATCGCCTCCAGCCGGTCCTGGAGGTCGCGCACGCGCTTGGCCGCGGCGAGCAGCTCGGAACGGCGCAAATTCATCGGCCCGCAATGGCGCTGGTAGATCTCCAGCAGCAGACCGTCCTTGGTCTTGAAATGATAGGTCACGCTGCCGGGATTGGCGCCGGCGGCCTGCGCGATGTCGCGCACCGAAACGGCATTGAAGCCGTTGGTGGCGAACAGCTCTTCGGCCGCGGCGAGGATCGCCTCGCGCATGTTCGGCTTGCGGGCCGTTTCCTTGCTGGTGGGCTTGCGTACCATGTGATTTGCACTATCGTACAAAAGATCAGGTCTCGTCAACAAGAACCATGGGCGGCGTCCGGACGGCTCGGAACACCGAGGCAGGATGCGAAAGCCCGCAAGGAGTGCTGGAAAATGCTGGGTTTAAACAAGACAATCGGCGGTTTGATGCTCGGTGCCGGTCTGCTGCTGGGCGGCACCGCGCAGGCCGCCGACAATTACCCGAGCAAGCCGGTCCATATCCTTGTGCCCTATGCGGCGGGCGGCGCCGTCGACGTGCTCGCGCGTACGCTCGGCCAGGCGCTGGCGAAGACCTGGGGCCAGCAGCCGGTGATCGACAACCGTCCGGGCGCCGGCGGCATCGTCGCCTCGCAAGCGCTGACGCAGGCCGCCCCGGACGGCTACACGCTGATCCTGGTCGCGAGCGGCCATCCGCTCAACCAGTTCATCTATCCGAGCGTGCCCTACGACACGTTCAAGGATTTCACCGCGATCACCGAGGTCGCCTCCTCGCCGCTTGCGATCGTGGTCGCGAAGGACAGCCCCTACAAGACGCTCGGCGATCTCCTCGCCGCCGCAAAGAAGGAGCCCGACAAGCTCTCCTACGGCATGTCCGGCAACGGCACCTCCGCGCATCTCGCCGGCGAGCTGCTCAAATACATGTCCGGCAGCAAGATCGTCGCGATCCCCTACAAAGGCGGCGCACCGGCGCTGACCGCCGTGATCGCTGGCGAGATTCCGCTCAGCATCAATCCGCTGGCGGAAGCGATCGGCCAGCTCGAAGGCGGCCCGGTGCGCGCGCTCGCGGTGACCTCGGCCGAACGCTCCAAGGCGCTGCCGAATGTGCCAACTATCGCGGAATCAGGCGTCCCCGGCTACGACGTCTCGGTCTGGTGGGGCGTTCTTGGACCTGCCAAGATGCCGCCGGAGATCGTGGCGAAGCTCGAGACCGATCTGAAGGCCGCACTGCAGGACGCGAACGTGCTGTCGACGCTCGGCAAGATTGGCGCCTCGCCGGTCGGCTCCTCCGCCAAGGATTTTGACGCCTACATGCACGCCGAAGCGACCAAATGGGAGCCGGTGCTGAAGGCCGCCGACATCCGCGCACAGTGCGGCTCGTCACATGAGGACCTCTTCCCGGCGAATTGCGCCCATCGTCCTGCTCGCATTTGCAATGACCGGCCTGCTCGGCGCGCCCGCGCGCGCCGATGGCGAAGCCAGGCTGCTGGCGCCGAGCGGAAGATTGCGTGTCGGCATCTATCCGGGCAGCCCGACCTCGATGGTGACGGATGCGGCCGGCAAGCCGCATGGCCTCGCCTACGATCTCGGCGGCGAACTGGCCAGAAGGCTCGGCGTTGGCATCGACTATGTCAGGTTTCAGCGAGTCGCCGACATCGTCACCGCGATCCACGACGGCCAGGTCGACTTCACCGTGACCAACGCCACGCCGGCCCGCGCCAACGAGGTCAGCTTCAGCCAGCCCGTGCTGGCGATCGAGCTCGGCTATCTCGTCCCGGCGAACTCGCAGATCGGCAGGATCGAGGACATCGACAGACCGGGTGTGAAGATCGGCGTCACCAAAGGGTCGACCTCGGAACGGACATTGCCGACGAAGTTCAGGAGCGCGACCATCGTCCCCGCGGAAAGCGTCAAGGTCGCGATCGCCATGTTCGGCCGCGGCGAGATCGACCTCTACGCCACCAACAAACCGACGCTGTTCGAGATGTCCGACCAGATGCCGGGCGCGAAAATCCTCGACGGCAATTGGGGCGCCGAGCATATGGCCATCGCGATCCCCAAGGGGCGCGAGGACGCCCTTCCCCTGCTCAACCGCTTCGTGACGGACGAGCAGTCGTCCGGCGCGCTGGACACGATCCAGCAGCAGGCGGGCCTGCGCGGCGCGTCCAAGGCGACGCGCGAGTAGCTCGCGGACTTGGGTGAGGTGTCCTCCCGCCCTGCCCAATACAATATTCCCTCGATGCAAGCGTCGCCGAACTGCGCTAATTTGCGTCAATCATGACTCGACGTACCGGCAGCGCCGATCTTCCCCTCCACACCGGCCGGGTTCCACCCTGGCTTGCCACCCGCATGTCTTCGCTGGGGGCGATCGTCACACAGGCGATCGTACTTCACTACGGCCGCGACGCGTTCCTGCAGCGGCTGTCGCATCCGTTCTGGTTCCAGTCATTCGGTGCCGTCATGGGGATGGACTGGCACTCCTCCGGCATCACCACCTCCGTGATCGGCGCGCTGAAGCGCGGGCTCGGACCGCTCCAGGATGAGCTCGGCATCTATGTTTGCGGCGGACGCGGCCAGCATTCGCGCAAGACGCCGGACGAGCTGTTGCAGCTGGGCGATCGCGTCGGTTTGGACGGCGCGAGCCTCACGCGGGCCAGTCGCCTGGTCGCCAAGGTCGACAGCGCTGCGGTTCAGGACGGTTTTGATCTCTATCTCCACGGCTTCTTCGTCACTGCCGACGGCAAGTGGACCGTGGTGCAGCAGGGTATGAACGGCGACAAGCGCCAGGCCCGCCGCTATCACTGGCATTCCGAGGCGCTGAAGAGTTTTGTCGATACGCCGCACAGCGCGATCGACGGGCCGCAGCAGGGCGAGATCGTCAATCTCACCGATCACCGCGCGGATGTCTCGCGCGCCGCGCAGCTCGAGCTGTTGAGCGGCCTCGGCCCCGATCGCATCCTCACTGAATTCGAGCGGCTCACCGGCACTGCGCCCGAGCCGGCGCAGGCGATGCTGCCGCATCTGATCATGCCCGCGCATCATGATGTCAGGCCCAAGGACGTGTTCGCACGCCGCCTGCACGGCACGCTGGCCGCCGCGGCCGAACGCGGCCCGGTCGATTTTCCGGAATTGCTGCTGACGCCCGGCGTCGGCGCGCGCACCGTGCGCTCGCTGGCGATGGTCGCCGAGGTCGTGCATGGCGCGCCCTATCGCTTCAACGATCCCGCGCGCTTCTCGCTCGCCCATGGCGGCAAGGACCGGCATCCCTACCCCGTCCCGATCAAGGTCTATGACGAGACCATCCGCGTGCTGAAGGGCGCGATCCATAACGCCAAGCTCGGACGCGAAGAGGAGATGCAGGCAATCAGGCGCCTTGACGACCAGGCGCGGCGGCTGGAGCGGACTGCCAGCGGTCCGTCGGTCGAGGCCTACATCGCCGGAGAGCGTGAAGCCTCGCCCGATCTCGACGGCCGCTCCGTGTTCGGCTGGGAGCGCGATGTCGTGGCATCACGGAAATCGACGGGCTGACGGTCCACCGCAACGACCGGCAACTCCGCGATGGCACGCATGCCCGGCCGCTTGCGCCAGTGGATTTGCGCGGGATCGACGGCGAGACCGAGCCTCGGCCATCGCGCAAACAGCGCCTCCAGCGCACAGGCCGCCTCGATCCGTGCGAGCTGATGGCCGAGACAGAAGTGAATTCCCGTTCCGAACGAGATGTGGCGGTTTGGCTTGCGCGTGAGGTCGGGCCGCTCGGGCTGGTCATGCACCGCCGGATCCATGTTCGCCGCGGCGAGCATGACCATGACGCGATCGCCCTTTTTCAGCGGCACGCCCGCAAGCTCGATATCCCGCCGCACATAGCGCGGCTTGGAAAACTGCACTGGTGACACGAAGCGCAAAAACTCCTCGACAGCGAGCCCGACGCGGCTTCGGTCTTGCTCCAGCCAATCGCGCAAGCCCGGATTTCTGAGAAGCTCGTAGACCGAGCCGCTGATCAGATGCGTCGTGGTCTCCGATCCTGCCGCAAGCAGCAGGAACACCATCGACACCATTTCGTCCGGCGTGATCTGGCCGCCCTCACGCTCGACCTGAACCAGCTCCGCAATCAGGCCCTCGCCGCCCTGCACGCGTGCGACCTGCAACTGCCGTTCGAGATAAGCGCGCATCTTGCGAAACGCGAGCAGCAGGCGGAAGAAGCTGACGACATTCGTCAGCGACGACATCTTGTTGGCCCAGGCGATGAATCGTGGCCGATCGGCCGCAGGCAGGCCCAGCAATTCGCAGATCACCGACACCGGCAGGATGCGGGCGTAACGCTGGACGAGGTCGGCGGGGCTGCCATCGGCAAACAGGTCGTTCGCCAAGCCGTCGGCGATGGCACGAATGCGTGGCTCCATCGCCACGATCGCGCGGCGGCGAAAAGCCTCGTCCACGATGCTGCGCAGCCTCGTGTGATCAGGCTCGTCCATCGTCAGCATGTTGTTGGCGATGGTGGTGACCAGTTTTGGCATCCACCAGCGCAGGCCAGCGACTTTGCCGTCCCCCTTGCGCAGCGTGAAGGTGGTGCCGTCCTTCAGGACCTGCGCCGTGGCGTCATGGGTCGTGGTGACCCAGACATCGCCGACCAGAGGAAATCGCGTCGCGATCACGGGGCCGGACGCGCGCAGCGCCGCGATCGCCTTGGGCGGATCGCGGAAAAAGGCCTCGCTGGTGAAATCGAGGCGCGGTGTCATGGGATCACCGTGTTGGTTGGTGGCGCCTCAACCAGATGGTGTGTACGCGGCGACGCGCAAGGGCCGGAACCGCGCGAGAAGAAGCGAGCCTATCCGCGCCCCGGCGAGCGTTGGCCCGTCTTGCGCTGCTGATTGGTGTAGGCGTCCCAATGGCTCCAGCTACCGTTGGCGAGGCTTTGCAGATCGGTGCCGAGGGGGCGGCGCGTGCGCTTGTCGTGATCGGCGATGACGCGCTCGGATAGCGAGATCTTGCGCTTGAGTTCCGCAATCGTCTTCTGGGTCTCCCCATTCCGCTTCGAAGACGCGATCTCGCCCATCGTGAAGCGCGCGGTCTCCAGCGCCTTCAACTCGGCGCGGTTCTTCTTCAACTGGACCCGGTGCCAGGCGATGTTGCTGTCGCTGTCCGCAACCATGTGGGAACTCCGCTGATTCGCTCCCACAGTGTATCGCGCACGGAATCGGCGCCGCAACGCCCGCCGAACGGCGAAAATACGGTCTTATTGCGCGAAAAATCCGCGATCAGCGCTCGGCAAAGGCCTTTTCGACCACGAATTGGGCCGGCTCGCCGTGATTGCCCTCAATGAGGCCGCGCTCGCCCAGCAGCACGCGGGTGTCAGCGACCAATGCCGGGCTGCCGCAGATCATGACCCGGTCATGGGCGGCTTCCAGCGGCGGCAGGCCGATATCGGCGAACAGCTTGCCGGAGGTGATGAGGTCGGTGATGCGGCCGCGGTTGCGGAAGGGATCGCGGGTCACGGTCGGATAGTAGATCAGCTGATCGCGGATGTACTCGCCGATCAGTTCGTCCTTCGGCAGCGTCTCGGTGATCATCTCGCCATAGGCGAGCTCCTTCACATGCCGGCAGCCGTGCAGCAGCACGACCTTCTCGAACCGCTCATAGGTCTCGGGGTCCTTGATCACGCTCAGAAACGGCGCGAGGCCCGTGCCGGTGCCGATGAGGTAGAGGTTGCGGCCCTCTTCGAGGTTGTCGATCACCAGCGTGCCGGTGGCCTTGCGGCTGACGATGATCTCGTCGCCTTCCTTCAGGTGCTGGAGGCGCGAGGTCAGCGGACCGTCCGGCACCTTGATCGAAAAGAACTCAAGCGTTTCCTCGTAATTGGCGCTGGCGACGCTGTAGGCCCGCAGCAGCGGCTTCTCGCCGACCTTGAGCCCGATCATGGTGAATTCGCCGTTGCGGAAACGGAAGGTCGGGCTGCGGGTGGTCTTGAAAGAGAACAGCGTGTCGGTCCAGTGGTGGACGCTCAAAACGCTTTCCTGATTGAAATTGCTCATCTCACCTTCCCTGTCGCTTCCAATGCGGTTCCGAGGCGGGCAGCTATGCGTCGTTTGTACACGATCATTCGTGTACTAATGAATAATCCTGCTTGCTCCCGGGGTCAAGGCTGCCCAAGATCGCGAGCGTTGCAGTTAGGAACAAGGAGCCCCTTCCATGGCGCATGACGCCCCCCAGGCCACCGGACCCTCGAAGCTCGTGATCCGGAATATCGGCCTGATCCTGTCCGGCGCCCTGGAAAAGCCGATCCTGGACGGCGACACCATCGTCGCCGAGAACGGCAAGATCACCGCGATCGGCCGCTTCAAGGACCTCAACACCGAAGGCGCGACCACCATCGTCGAGGCCAACGGCACCACGGTCGCGCCCGGCCTGATCGACAGCCATGTCCACCCTGTGGCGGGCGACTGGACGCCGCGCCAGAACCAGATCGGCTGGATCGACAGCAATTTGCATGGCGGCGTCACCACGATGATCTCCGCCGGCGAGGTGCACATGCCCGGCCGCCCGCGCGACGTCGTCGGGCTGAAGGCGATGGCGATCTTCGCCCAGCGCGCATTCTGGAATCTGCGCCCGGGCGGCGTGAAGGTTCACGCCGGCGCACCGGTGATCGAATGCGAGATGGTCGAGGAGGATTTCAAGGAGTTGGCCGCGGCGGGCGTCAAGCTGCTCGGCGAGGTCGGCCTCGGCGGCGTCAAGGACGGCCCGACGGCGCGCAAGATGGTCGGCTGGGCCCGCAAATACGGCATCCAGAGCACGATCCACACCGGCGGCCCCTCGATCCCAGGCTCCGGCCTGATCGACAAGGACGTGGTGCTGGAGGCCGACACCGACGTGGTCGGCCACATCAATGGCGGCCACACCGCGCTTCCCGACGACCAGATCCGCTGCATCTGCGAGGGCTGCAAGCGCGGCCTCGAGATCGTTCACAACGGCAATGAGCGCTCGGCCCTGTTCACGCTGCGCATCGCGCGCGAGATGAACGATCTGCACAGGGTGATCCTCGGCACCGACGCGCCGGCCGGCTCCGGCGTGCAGCCGCTCGGCATCTTGCGGATGGTCTCGATGCTGTCCTCGCTCGGCGATTTGCCGGCCGAACTCGCCTTCTGTCTTGCCACCGGCAACACCGCGCGAATGCGTCAGCTCGATTGCGGCCTGATCGAGGTCGGCCGCTCCGCCGATTTCGTCATCATGGACAAGGCGCAGCATTCGCCCGGCAAGACCATCCTGGAGAGCGTGCAGCTCGGCGACCTCCCCGGCATCGGCATGACCATCATCGACGGCATCGTGCGCACCCAGCGCAGCCGCAACACGCCGCCGGCCGGCCGGGTGCCGGAAGTGGTGGCGAAGTGACGCAGCCGGAGCAGCTCGCCGCTTCGCGTCGCGCCTCGAAGGCATTGAACAAGTCTGCTGCCTGCCGCGTCTAACGCAGGCAGCCCTCGGCGGCGGCAGTTCATTGCTGGACCATCGAGGGAGACATGAAAAGTTCGCTGCGGATTGCCGCCGGCATCGCCGGTGCGGTGGCAGGCTTCATCGCCACGATCGGGCTGCTCGAGCTGACCGGCTTCGGCAATCGTGCAGACCCGATCACGACGGGGCTGGTCGCCCTGTTCGTCATCGCCCCCATCGGCGCAGTCATCGGCCTGGTGCTCGCCACCAAGCTGGCGACACGCAAGGACGACAATAGCGGCGGCCTCGCACGCAACAGCCTGAAGTCACTCGGCGTCGTCGTCCTGCTCTGCCTCGCCGCCGGTGTCACTTACGCCGTCTACGCGTATACGACCGCCACGCCCTGGCTCAATCCGAACGCCAGCAATCCACTGCTCGTGTTCGAGGTTCGTCTTCCGGCAGAAGCAACGGTGCCGACGTCACCGCAAGGCATTACCATCGAGCTGCAGACCGACATCAACACCATGCCGGGTGAAGTGACCCCCTACGCCTTCTATCGTGATGGCGACCAACCCGTCATCGCAGGCGAAGTCGAGCTTGCCTTTAGAACCTCGCACCGGCAGCTCGCCGTCAACATCCAGGGCCAGCCGAGCCGGATCTATCCGATCGACCTGACGGCCCGGGCGCCGCATACGCCGGAGTTCGGCACGTGGCGGCGGCTCGCCGATGGCAGCGAAATCCGCTACCGCGCCAAATGGCCGGGGAAGACGTAAGGGATCAGCGCTTCTTTGCGATCTCACAGCGCACGTAGGTCTGGCGCTTGGCCTGGCCGACCGGGCCATTCTCGATCACCAGCCGGCCATCCGCCGCAACGGAGACTCGGGGATCGGAGCGAAACTTTTCGCCCTCGCCTTCGCAGGCAAGCCGCATCTTCCAGCTTTGCTTGCCGTCTGCGGTGATCTCGCTGGCGCGGCAGCGCGTCTCGTACCAATAGAGGCGGTTGCCGCCTTCGATGCTCATCCGGTTGGCGCTGTCCTGATCGCGGCAATCCTTTCTGGTCGACGCCCAGAAGCCCTCGTAGGGCTGTGCCGCGCAGGCAGGAGCGCATTCGCCCGCCAGCGCCGCACCAAGACCCAAAATCAGTGTGAACCGCGTCGCCGCTCTCATATCGGAAGACCTCGACAAACCCTTCATCGAGGTTAGTCGCCAGTCCCCGCAGCTTGTTCAACTGCCGTAGGGTGGGCAAAGCGTAAGCGTGCCCACCGTTCTTCGCCAAGCCGCAGAGATGGTGGGCACGGCGCTTACGCGCCTTTGCCCACCCTACGGCACCTTACTCACCGCAGCTTGTTCAACAGCGCCATCAGCATCTCGCGCTCCCTGGCGTCGAGCGGCGCGAGCGTTTCCCTGGTGATCGCGAGCGCACTCGGCGCGACCTTCTCCGCAAGCTGCTGACCGGCGCGCGTCAGGCTGACCAGAAGCCGCCGTCCGTCCTCGGGATCCTGGCTGGTCTCGGTCAGGCCCCGTGCGGTCAGGCGGTCGATCACGCCCTTGATGGTCGCGACATCCATCGCCGTCAGCCGCCCGAGCTGGTTCTGCGAGCATGGCCCGGTCTCGGCCAGCTTCGACAATGCCGCCCATTGCGTCGGCGTGAGATTGGTGCCGATGTCGCGCGAGAAGATCGAGCTGTGGCGCTGCCAGACCTGACGCAGGATGAAGCCGACCTGCTCGTCGAGCACGTAAGACAATTTTGCCGGTTTGACGCTTTTCTTCGCCGCAACGCTTCTCGCCATCCGCTCCCCGCCCCTCACAACGACAGATGCGCGTCGCGGACATCCGGACGCGCGTCGAGCTCGGCCATGGTGCCGCCGAAGCAGATGCGGCCGCGCTCGATGATATAGGCGCGGTCGGAGATCAGCCGCGCAAAATGCAAATTCTGCTCGGACACGACGATGCTGACGCCTTCCTTCTTCATGGTCAGGATGGCATCGACCATCTGCTCCACGATCTTCGGCGACAGGCCTTCCGAGGGCTCGTCCAGCAGCACCAGCGACGGATTGCCCATCAGCGTGCGCGCGATGGTGAGCATCTGCTGCTCGCCGCCGCTCATGCGGCCGCCCGGTCGGTTCTTCATCTCACCCAAATTTGGAAACAGCGTGAACAGCTTTTCGCGGGTCCAGTGCGGGGCGTTCGGACGCTTCGGCTGCCGGCCGACCTCGAGATTCTCCTCCACCGTCAAATCAGTGAAGATGCGCCGCTCCTCGGGCACGTAACCAAGCCCGTCGCGCACGATCTCATGCGTCGGGCGCGCCGAGACATCCTTGCCCTCGAACATGATGCGCCCCGAGCGCTGGGCAACGAGCCCGACGATCGAGCGGAACGTCGTCGACTTGCCGGCGCCGTTGCGGCCGAGCAACGCCACCACCTCGCCCTCGCCGACCTCGAAACCGATGTCGAACAGGATATGGGCCGGGCCGTAATGGCTGTTGAGGTCTTGCACCGTGAGCTTCATGCGGAGGCTCCATGCCCGGCATCGTAAAGCAGGCCCTCGCCGAGATAGACGGCCTGCACCTGCGGATTGCCGCGCACCTCGGCCGGCGAACCTTCGGCGATCAACGTGCCGCGGTTGAGTACGATAATGCGGTCGGCATGTTCGAACACCACGTCCATGTCGTGCTCGGTGAAGAGCACGCCGATCGATTTTTCCCGCGCGATCTGCGCCGTCAGCCGCATCAGGTCGACGCGCTCGCGCGGCGCCATGCCGGCGGTTGGCTCGTCCATCAGCAGCAGCTTGGGATCGTTGGCAAGCGCCACCGCAAGCTCGAGCCGCTTGAGGTCGCCATAGGCGAGCTCGCCGCAGGGTCGATCGGCGTAGCCGCCCATGCCCACCAGCTCGAGCAGCCGGCCCGCCTCGCCGCGGTCGAAGTTCGGCGCCGAGCCGAAGAGATTGAACAGCTGCTTGCCGTGCGAGATCAGCGCGACCTGCACGTTCTCGCGCACGGTCATCGTCGCGAAGGTCGCGGTGATCTGGAAAGTGCGCCCGACACCGAGCCGCCAGATCTCGCGCGGCTTCTTGCCGGTGGTCTCCTCGCCGAGCAGACGGACATGGCCGGTATCAGGCTTGTTCTGGCCGTTGAGCATGTCGAAGCAGGTGCTCTTGCCCGCGCCGTTCGGGCCGATCAGCGCCAGAATTTCGCCTGATCGCAGCGAAAACGAGACGCCACGCACGGCGTGGATGCCGCCATAGGATTTGGACAGGCCTTCAACCGCGAGAAGTGGGGGTGCGACGCTCATTCGACGGACTCGATCGGCTTGGCAAGCAAGGGAGATCCCGGCGGCGATGTCTTCCTGCGCCGCTGCGCCAGCATCTCCAGCATGCCAACGATGCCCTTGGGGAAGACGACGACGATCAGCACGATGAAGCCACCGAGCACAAGTTTTGACAGGTCGGTCTGGCTGACCAGCCAGATGTTGAGCGCCTTGTAGACGATGGCGCCGATCACCGCGCCCGACACCGTCTCGACGCCGCCGAGCAGCACCATGACCAGTGCGTCGACCGACAGCGAGATCCCAAGATTGTCGGGGAAGACGCTACCCTTGAGGTAGGCGAACAGCGCGCCGCCGATGCCGGCGGTCGTGCCTGCGATCACGAACGCCGTCCACTGGATGCGCTTGGCATTGATGCCGACCGCCTCGCTGCGCAGAGGCGAGTCGCGCGTGGCCCTGAGTGCGTAGCCGAACGGCGAGAATACCATGGCCCGAAGCGCGACCGTCACAAGTGCCGCAACGCCGAGCGCCAACCAATAGAAATGCCCCGGGCTCGCCGCCCAGCTTGACGGCCAGACGCCGAGTATGCCGTTGTCGCCGCCCGTTACACTCACCCACTGGAACGCGATCGACCAGACGATCTGCGCAAACGCAAGCGTCAGCATCGCGAAATAGACGCCGGAAAGCTGCACCGCGAAGAAACCGAACACGGCAGCGCCCATGCAGCCCAGCAGCGGCCCGAGCAGCAGGCACACGACCATCGGCAGCCCGGCCATCTTGGCGAGGAAGGCGACGCCGTAGGCGCCGAGACCGAAATAAGCGGCATGCCCGAAGGACGCGAGCCCACCGACCGACATCAGGAAATGCAGGCTGACGGCGAAGATCACGAAGATCGCAATCTCCGAACCGACTGTGAGAACATAATTGCCGGCGAACAGCGGCAACGTCGCCGCGATGACGAGCGCGGCAAGCGCCGCGAGCCGCTCGTTCGACGTCAGCGGCCGCCAGGGATTAACAGTGAGGCCTGGTGTCTTGCGCGCGGGCGCCTCGGGCTTGCCGAACAGACCCCAGGGCCGGACGATCAGCACCACCGCCATCACCAGGAAGACCAGGATGATGGAGATCTTCGGGAAGATCAGGATGCCGAAGGCGTTGAGCTCGGAGACCAGCACCGCCGCAACGAAGGCGCCGACGATGCTGCCGAGGCCACCGATCACGACGACGACGAAGACCTCGACGATGATCCGCAAATCCATGGCGTGATGCACGGCATCGCGCGGGATCTGGAGCGCGCCGCCGAGTGCGGCGAGGAAGACGCCGACCGCAAACACGGATGTGAACAGCCATTTCTGGTTGACGCCAAGCGCTGCGACCATGTCGCGGTCCTGCGTCGCCGCGCGCACCAGCACGCCCCAGCGCGTGCGCTGGAACAGCAGCCAGAGAATGCCGAGTACGACCGGGCTGAGCACGATCAGGAACAAATCGTAGCTCGGGATGTTCTGGCCGAAGAAATCGATGGCGCCCTTGAAGCCCGGCGCGCGGCGGCCGACGAGATCGTCGGGGCCCCAGATCAGCACGACGAGATCCTCGACCATCAAGGTCAGGCCGAAGGTCGCAAGCAGCTGGAACAGCTCGGGCGCGTGATAGATGCGGCGCAGCAGCACCATCTCGACGATGACGCCGATCAAGGCCACGGCAAACGCGGCGACGACGATCCCGCCCCAGAAGCCGAACGCACCCGAAAGCCGCTCCGTCAGCGTGAAGGCGATGTAGGCGCCGATCATGTAGAAGGCGCCATGCGCGAAATTCACGATCCGCGTCACGCCGAAGATGATCGACAGGCCCGAGGCCACCAGGAACAGCGACGCTGCGCTGGCGAGACCGGTCAGAAACTGTACGACATAAAAGGCCATCGGCGGTCCGGGTTAAGAATAAGTCTCAGTATGGGGCTTCATCCTTCGAGACGGCGCTACGCGCCTCCTCAGGATGAGGTCCGGGACCCTCATGGTGAGGAGCGCGGCAACGCCGCGCGTCTCGAACCACGAGGCCCCGGTTCCTCTTCACATCAGTCCTTCGGACGCAGCTTATCGACTTCGGCGTCGCTCGGCAGATAGTCCGAGCCCTTCTTGTAAGAAGAATCCACCATCACGCCCTTGCCGTCCTTCAGCGCGGTCTTGCCGACATAGGCACCGAGCGTCGACTGGTGGTCGATCTTGCGGAAGGTGATCTCGCCGAACGGCGACGGCATCGACAGCCCCTCCGCCGCGGCGATCAGTTTCTCCGGATCGGTCGAGCCGGCCTTCGCAAGGATCGCAGCGGCCGCCTTGATGGTCTGGTAACCGACGATCGAGCCCAGGCGCGGATAGTCGTTGTACTTGGCCTGGTAGGCCTTCAGGAACGCGTCATGCTCGGGCGTCTTGATCGAGTACCAGGGATAGCCGGTGACGATCCAGCCCTCCGGCGTCTCGTCCTTGAGCGGATCGAGGTATTCGGGCTCGCCGGTCAGGAACGAGACGACCTCGCGCCCCTTGAACAGGCCACGGGTGTTGCCTTCACGCACGAGCTTCACGAGGTCGGCGCCGAAGGTGACGTTGAGGATCGCTTCGGGATTGGCTGCGGCAACCGCCTGCACCACCGGACCCGCGTCGATCTTGCCCTGCGGCGGCCACTGCTCGTCGACCCACTGGATGTCAGGGCGCTTCTCCGACATCAGCTTCTTGAACACCGCGACCGCGGACTGGCCATATTCATAGTTCGGCGCGATGGTCGCCCAGCGCTTGGCCGGCAGCTTGCTGGCTGCTTCCACCAGCATCGCCGCCTGCATGTAGTTGGAGGGACGCAGGCGGAAGGTGTACTTGTTGCCCTTGGACCAGGTGATGGCATCCGTCAGCGGCTCGGCCGCGAGGAAGAACACCTTCTTCTGGTTGGCGAAGTCGCTGACGGCGAGGCCGATGTTCGACAGGAACGTCCCCGTCAGCATCGCAACCCCCTCGCTGGAGACGAGCTCGTTGGCAGCGGTCTGCGCATCGGCCGGCTTGCCGCCGTCGTCCTTGGAGACGACGACGAGCTTCTTGCCGTTGATGCCGCCGGCCGCGTTGACCTGTTCGACTGCGAGCTGCCAGCCCTTGCGATAGGGCTCGGTGAACGCCGGCAACAGCGAGTAGCTGTTGATCTCGCCGATCTTGATCTCCTGCGCCACGGCCGAATGAGCCATGCCGCCCGCCAGCAGCGCGAAGGCCGCGCCCACAAAAGTGTTTCTCGCTCGCATCCCAACCTCCAGTTTTGAACTCTCTACGTCTTCAGCGTGATCTTGTCGGAGAAGCCATGCCCGCCTCCCCGGTTCAAACTCTATTTCAAACCGTCTTCACCCTTCACTTCCGCAACCGTCAGCCCGCCGACACGCGGCAAGGGTCGGCCGCTATCGGTGACGGCGACCGCGACCATGATCTCGTTGGCGCGCGGCGCATCGTTGATCTGCACCTCCATGCCGTCAAAATGGCTGCGCACGAAGGCGGCGTCCTTGTGCCCGAGCGGAATGTCCAGCGTCGTGCCCGGGCCGCTGCGCTTCTTCGACGACGGGATCAGCGCCGCGCCCTTGCTCAGGACCTTGCGCACCGGAGCGCCCATCTTCGGATGCAGGATAGCCGCCGCATGCTCCAGCTCGCCGTTCTCGCCGACCGCCGCGGCCTTGCCGTAGCTCTGCGCCTTCGCGCCATCGATGCCCAGCGCCGCCACCGCGCGCTTCGCCAGGAGATCGCCGAGCTCCTCGCCGATGGCGATCAGGGGCGAGAGATCCTCGACATATTTGCCGGCAAAGGGATTTTCGATCACGGCGATCGCCGCGGCGCGCCGCGTCGGCGGCGAGACCTGGCGGCCCATTTCCATCTGCGTCTCTTCGACGACCGTGACGATCTTGCGGATGATCGCGCTCATGTTTCGCTTCCCTGTTCAGGCATAGACCGCGTTCTCCAGCATGAGCGGGCGCGTTCGTTGCTCTTCTATATCCTTGGTTCCGATGACAAGCATATCACCACAAAGCTGCAACACGGCACCCTCGATCAATCCGCGATCGAACAATTGCCGTGCACATTCCGCGCCAGATTCCAGTGCGGCCGCGACCTCGTTCTGCGACAATTCACCGACATCGCGGGTGACGAGACGCGCGCCGAGATCGCTGTCGGGCTGAAGCTCGTTCGCAGGCTTTCTGATGATGCCGGGATGCCCGGGCAGATCGACGGCATTGGCGATGACCGTCGCGGCCGCATCGGCCTGCGATGCGGTGGCAGCCAGCACCGTGACCGCGTCGGCAATGCCGAGCGAAAAGCTGCGGCCGTGACGCCCGCTGGTCGCGATGCCGCGCACGGGATCACCTGAGTAGACCCTCATCTTGCGCAGCACGCCGTCACGATCAGGCCGATCCATCAAGCCGACCGAAAAATGCTCGCCCTCGCCGAGATGCAGCGCGATATCGCCGCCATTGTTGACATAGGCCTGATCGAGCGCCGCAGCGCCCAGCATGGCGCCAAGAATCTCCTCTGCAACGCTGCCGGCAACCGCGGCCATCGGCGTGATGAAGCAATCGGCGGCATAGGGTGCGACAGCAGCGTGCATCCGACGCGCCACCACGCCCTTCAGCGAAGTCTGCTTCTCAGCAGCCGTCCGCAGTTCCGGCAATTCCGCGCAGAGTTCGTCGAGCAGTCCGGTGAAACGCCGCGCCGCCGCCTCATAGGCCGCGCGCACTGCGTCCGCGTGCCCCCTCGCCTCCACGATCAGATCAATCGGTCCATCCTGCAAATGCAGCCGCCGGCCACCAGACAGCAATGCGATTTGCGGGAGCCTGGTCATGCCCGGCGCCCCGGAATCGGGTTCTGCCAGGGCAATTGGCGAACATCTTCGCCGTTCTGCACTTCGGAGAGCGGTTTGACGTGATCCATGTGCCCGCCGAGCGCGGCGTAGTCCGACAGCTTCATCGTGAACTCGATCGGCGCGACCAGCGCGGGCGTCGGAACATAACCGAACGCGCCTGAAGGCATCTGCGTCACATCGACCATGTAGGTGATGCCACCGCCCGGCCAGACATAAACAGGCGCGCCGCCGCTGGTGACGCGCGTCAGCGCGTCCTTCACCGAACGCGTCAGCCGCACCGGATTGTCGGTGACGCCCGCGCGCAAGGAGCCGCCGGCCCCCGCCATGAACAACACCGTGCACAGCGCCGGCTCGCAATTCTCCTGGATGCGCTCGACCGAGAACTTCAGGTCATCAGGCATCTCGGTTTCGACCGGCTTCAGGGCCTCGTCGAGCACATAGTAAGACGAGTGCTCGCCGGTCGTGGAGACCATCAGCATGGAGAGACCAGGCTTGGCTTCCTTGGCGTCGAACGGCCCGAGAATCGCCAGCGGATCGGAAATGTTGGTGCCGCCCCACCCCGTGCCGGGATCGGCGACCTGGAAATAGCGGCCGGGCGTCGAGCGGCGGCCCTTCATCTTGATGCCGGTGTCGGCGATGTCGAGCAGCTTGCCGGCCTGATGCTCCGAGAGCACGCCGGTGATGTGGTCGTCGACGACGACGACCTCGTCGACCTTGCCGTGCCATTGCTTGGCGAACATGCCGATCGTCGCCGAGCCGCAGCCGACGCGCATGCGCTCTTCCTTCATGCCGTTGACGATCGGCGGCTGGCCGGCCTGCACCACCACGCTGGCGCCGCCGTCGATGGTCAGCTCGACCGCCTTGCAATTGGCGAGATCCATCAGCGTATCGCAGGTGACGCGGCCCTCTTTCTTGGAGCCGCCGGTGAGATGATGCACGCCGCCGAGCGACAGCATCTGCGAACCGTATTCGCTTGTCGTGACGTGGCCGACCGCCTCGCCCTGCGCGCGAACGGTCGCGGTTTCCGGGCCGAGATAGCGGTCGGTGTCGATCTTCACCTTGATGCCGCAATAGGAGAAGATGCCCTCGGTGACGACAGTCACCATATCGACGCCATCGATCTCGGACGAGACGATGAACGGCGCCGGCTTGTAGTCGGGATAGGTTGTGCCCGCACCGATCGCTGTCACAAAGGTCGAGGGCTCGTGGACGATCTTGCCGTCCCAGTCTTCGGTGCGGCTGAACGGAACGAGCTTGCCGCCATGCGAGACGGTGCGTTCCAGGATCACGTGCGGGTCGACGCGGACGAGCTTGCCGTCGTGATTGGCATAGCGGTCGCAGGCGCCCGCCGCGCCCGGCTTGATGTAGCACATCACCGGACAGGCATCGCAACGGATCTTGTCGATGGCGGCGCTCGTCGTTTCAGTCACCATGTCCAAAGCCAGTCGACTGCGGTTATCATTCGTATACGAACGATGTTGCGCGCCCTCCCGAAGGCTGTCAAGCGGCGGTGCGGCGCAAAAGGTGCGGCTGCCGCATAAAACCCCATTTGCCTATCCGCTCTGTCCACAAAGAAGGCAGTCGCGCTGCAGTGCGGCATGCGCGGCTTGCACGTTTGTGTACAAACGGTATCGTCGCGACGTAAGTTTTGACGAGCACTTGGCCACGGACTTGGGAACGAGGATGACGCAGACACCGATCCGCCTCACCGTGAACGGCAGGATCCACGAGATCACGGCAGCGCCGCAGACGCCGCTGCTCTATGTGCTGCGCAACGATCTCGCGCTCAACGGTCCGAAATATGGCTGCGGCTTGGGCGAATGCGGCACCTGCACTGTCCTGATCGACGGGCAGGCCGCGCGCTCCTGCGTGATTCCCGTGAGCGGCTGCGCAGGCCGCGACATCCTGACGCTCGAAGGGCTCGGCACGCGCGACAAGCCGGATGTGGTGCAGCAGGCCTTCATCGACGAGCAGGCCGCGCAATGCGGCTATTGCCTCAACGGCATGATCATGACCACCAAGGCGTTGCTCGCGATCAACCCGCAGCCGACCGAACAGGAGGCGCTGGCGGCGCTGCGCTACAATCTCTGCCGCTGCGGCACCCATGTCGAGATCCTGCGCGCGGTGATGCGCGCATCCGGCCAGATCACTGAGGCCGTTGATTGATGGCCTCCCCTCTTTCGAACGGAGCTGAGCGGCAATCCGGTTCGCTCGTCGTCGTCCGCACCGTGGACGAAGTCACGTCCGAAACCTTCGTCCGCATCACCGCAGATGGATCGGTCTCGGCCTATAACGGCCATGTCGATCTCGGCACCGGGATCCGCACCGCACTCGGCCAGATCGTCGCCGAAGAGCTGGATGTGTCCTTTGCGCGCGTCGTCGTGGTGCTCGGCGATACCGCCGTGGTGCCGAACCAGGGCGCGACGATCGCGAGCGAGACCATCCAGATCACCGCCGTCCCCCTGCGCAAGGCCGCCGCGCAAGCGCGGCACTTTCTGATCGCGCGCGCAGCCGAGCGGCTGGAGCTGCCGGCCAGCGACCTCAAGATCGAAGACGGCCTCGTGCGCGGGCACAACCGCAGCGTCAGCTATGGCGAACTGATCGGCGGCGAGACCATTCGCCTCGAGCTTGCCGACGACGTCGCACTCAAGCCCGTTGGCGACTACGCCATCGTCGGCCAGTCGACGCCCCGCGTCGACCTGCCCGCCAAGGCGACGCGCGAGCTGACCTTCGTGCACGACATTAGGGTGCCCGGAATGCTGCACGGCCGGGTCGTGCGTCCGCCCTATGCCGGCGTCGATGCCGGCTCGTTCGTCGGCACCAGCCTGATCGCGGTGGATGAGTCCTCGGTACGTGACATTCCCGGCATCATTGCCGTCGTGCGCATCGGCGATTTCGTCGGCGTGGTCGCCGAGCGCGAGGAGAACGCGATCCGCGCGGCGGAGCAGCTCGCGGTAAGCTGGAAGCCGACGCCTCATCTGACCGATCTCGCCGACGTCGAGACCGCGCTGCGCGCCAATCCATCGACGCCGCGCACGCTGATCGACAAGGGCGATGTCGATAAGGCGATCTCAGGCGCGGCCAAGCCGATGCAGCGCACTTATGTGTGGCCGTACCAGATGCACGCCTCGATCGGGCCGTCCTGCGCGGTCGCCGATGTCCAGGACGGTAACATCCGCGTCTGGTCGGGCACGCAGAACCCGCATGTCCTGCGCAGCGATCTGGCGCTCCTGATCGAACGTCCCGAAAGCCAGATCGAGGTGATCCGCCTGGAGGCCGCCGGCTGCTACGGCCGCAACTGCGCCGATGACGTCACCGCGGATGCGCTGCTGCTGTCGCGCGCCGTCGGCCGGCCCGTGCGCGTGCAGCTGACGCGCGAGCAGGAGCATGCCTGGGAGCCCAAGGGCACCGCGCAGCTCATCGACGTCAATGGCGGGCTCGACGCGGACGGCGGCGTCGCCGGCTACGACCTCGCCACGCGCTACCCTTCCAACGCTGCGCCGACATTGGCGCTGCTGTTGACGGGGCGAATCTCGCCGGTGGCCGATGTGCTCCACATGGGCGACCGCACCGCGATTCCGCCTTACGACTACGACCACATGCGCGTCGTCGCCCACGACATGGCGCCGATCGTGCGCGCGTCCTGGTTTCGCGGTGTCTCGGCGCTGCCGAACACGTTCGCGCATGAATCCTATATCGACGAGGCCGCGACCGAGGCCGGCGTCGATCCGATCGAATACCGCCTGCGTTACCTGAAGGACCAGCGCGCCGTCGATCTCGTCAATGCGGTGGCCGAGCGCGCGGGCTGGACGCCCCGGCCTGTCCGCGAAGAGAAAAACGGCGACATCGTGCACGGGCGCGGCTTTGCCTATGCGCTCTATGTCCACAGCAAGTTTCCCGGCTATGGTGCGGCGTGGTCGGCCTGGGTTGCCGACGTTGCGGTGAACAAGTCCACCGGCGATGTCAGCGTCACGCGCGTCGTCGCCGGGCAGGACTCCGGCCTGATGATCAATCCGGACGGCGTGCGCCACCAGATCCACGGCAACGTCATCCAGTCCACCAGCCGCGCGCTGATGGAAGAGGTTTCGTTCGAGCGCGGCGTGGTGACGGCGCGCGAATGGGGCGCCTATCCGATCATCCCTTTCCCTGACGTGCCCAAGATCGACGTGCTGATGTTGCCGCGTCAGGACCAGCCGCCGCTCGGCGTCGGCGAGTCCGCCTCGGTGCCGAGCGCAGCGGCGATCGCCAACGCGATCTTCGATGCCACCGGTGTGCGCTTTCGCGAGCCGCCGTTCACGCCGGAGCGCATCCTGAAGGGATTGCACGGTGAGGCATCGCCCGTGCCGCAAGCCCTGCCCGCACCCGCTGCATCGCCGCCGTCCCGCATCTGGGAGAATCCCTTCGCCAAGCGCGCCGGCATCTTCGCGACGATCGCGGCCGTCTGCACTGCCGCGATCGGCATCGGCGCAGCACTCCTGCCCGGACGCGCGATCGCGCCGATCGCACGTCCCGATCCATCGGTCTATTCCGCGGCGACGATCGCGCGCGGAGAGCAACTCGCAGCACTCGGCAATTGCGCGGAGTGCCACACCAGCCTCAATGGCGTGCTCAACGCCGGCGGCCGCGCACTACAGACGCCGTTCGGCACGATCTACTCAACCAACATCACGCCCGACGCCGAGACCGGCATCGGCGCCTGGTCCTATCCCGCCTTCGAGCGCGCGATGCGCGACGGACTGCATCGCGACGGACGGCAGCTCTACCCCGCCTTCCCCTACACCCATTTCGCCAAGACCAGCGACGCCGACATGCAGGCGCTCTACGCCTACCTGATGACCCAGCCTTCGGTTCGCGCCACGGCGCCGGCGAATGCGCTCGCCTTCCCGTTCAACCTCCGCCCGCTGCTTGCGGGCTGGAATGCGCTGTTTCACCACACGCAAGAATTCAAGCCCGATCCCGCCAAATCGGAGCAGTGGAATCGCGGCGCCTATCTCGTCGAGAGCCTCGGCCATTGCAGCGCCTGCCACTCGCCGCGCAACGCGCTCGGCGCCGAGCAACGTGAGGCCTATCTCGCCGGCGGCTTTGCCGAGGGCTGGGAGGCGCCGGCGCTGACCTCGCTCTCACGCGCACCGATCCCATGGAGCGAGGACGAGCTGTTCGCCTATTTGCGCACCGGCCATTCGCGCTATCACGGCGTCGCGGCTGGCCCGATGGCGCCGATCGTCAAGGACCTCAAAGCCCTGCCCGACCCCGACATCCGCGCGATGGCGGTCTATCTCAACTCGTTCAACGACACCGCGATCGATACGCGGGGCCAGGATGCACTTGCCGCAAAGCTTGAACGCTCAACGCAGGTCACGGTGGCGCCTTCCACCGGCGCGCGGCTCTATCAGGGCGCCTGCGCCGTCTGCCACGAGGTCGGCGGCCTGCCGCTGTTCGGAACTCGGCCCTCGCTCGCGCTCAACAGCAATCTGCACAGCGCGACATCGGACAATCTCGTGCAGGTCGTCCTGCACGGCATCGCCGAGCCGGTGTCGAGCGATCTCGGCTACATGCCGGCGTTCAAGAACAGCATGAGCGACGCGCAAGTCGAAGAGCTCGTCAGCTTCCTGCGCAAGCAGTTCGCGCCGGACAAGCCGGCCTGGACCGGCGTCCGCGAGACGATCACGCGCGTACGCACCTCAACGCATTGATTTTTGGAGCATGACCTGATCGAAAAGCTGCTTCACACTTTGCGCTAACGCGGCCCTTCGGGTCCGGGTCATGCTCTAGCCATGCTTCTGCGCCTCCACCGGCGGCGTGCCGTGGGTGTGGAATGACTCGATCGTCTTCAATCCCCACGCCTGCCCCTTCTTGCGCTCCTCCTCGGTCCACACGATCGGCTTCCAGTCGGGGGCGAGAATGAGGCGCGCGCCGGCGTTGGCGACTTCGACGCGGTTGCCTCCGGGCTCGTAGACATAGAGGAAGAAGGTCTGCTGGATCGCGTGCTTATGCGGGCCGGTCTCGATGTGCACGCCGTTCTCCAGGAAGATATCGGCGGCGCGCAAAATCTCCTCGCGGCTGTCGAGCGCGTAGGTGACATGGTGAAAGCGGCCGGGCGTGCCGGAATGGTCGAGCGAATAGGCAAAATCGTAGCTCTTGTTCGACATCGTCAGCCACATCGCCGCTTCCCGCCCGTCGTTGAGCACGATCTGCTCGGTGAGGCGGCAGCCGAGATAGTTTTCGAAGAACTCGCGGTTGGCCTTGATGTCGACGGCGAGGCAGTTGAGATGGTCGAGACGGCGAACGTTGACGCCGCGCGCGGGAAAACGCTGCGCCTGGTTCTTCAGCGCGGGTCTAAGCTCCGGCGGCGCCTGGTACCATTCGGTCTCGTAATAGAGCTCGACGATATGGCCATCAGGGTCGCGGCAGCGGAAGGTCGGCCCCTGCCCCATGTCGCCGTCGATCCAGCCGATGTCGAAGCCGGAGCCTTTGAGCGCGGCGACGCGGCGCTCCAGCGCCTGCTGGCTGCGCGCGCGCAGCGCCATATGCTCCATGCCTGATGTCTTCGACGCCGTCAGCTTGAGCGAATAGCGCTCGTAATCGTCCCAGCCGCGCAGGTAAACCGACTCGCCCTTCTGCCCGCTGACGGTCATGCCCATGACGTCGACGAAGAATTTCAGGCTCTCGTCGGGCTTCGGCGTCAGCAGCTCCATGTGGCCGAGATGAGCAAGATCGAGGATTGGTTCGGGCTGCATACTTTCCTCCAGGCGTGGCTGCGATCAGCCGGACCGGATCGCGCAACCGGACGCAAGGCTGCAAACGCGCTCGAGTGTCCGGGGGGGCGGCATCCAGGCCGCAGGTTCATTTGTACTAATGTACAAATGATTAGGTCCCGTCAACAAATCAAAACATGGCCGCCCGGATCGAATGACGCGCGGGCCGGGATGACCTCCATCCCCCGAACGGCGGACCGACTAGCCGAATGGTAAAATCTTCCTTAAGCGCTGTCGGGCCTATCGGCCCAGAAAAGCGGCATTCCCCTACCGATTCCGCCCGCAAGTATGCATTAGGAGCAAATCTCTCAACCGAATTGTCGCAGATTTAACAAAGCCCCCACGCCTGCCGTTTAACCGTTTGTCCAGCCGCGGCACGCATAGTCAGGGTTAAACCTCTTGCTCATGCCAGGTTCATTCATCGTGACATCCTTTGGACGCGTGATTTCGGTACGCGGGTCGCTCGCCCGGGTCGGACTACTGGCGGCAAGCCAGATGCCGGTCTCGGAAATTCGGGCCACCGTCGGCCGTTTCGTCAGCATCCGCTGCGCCAGCTCGGTGATCGTCGCCATGATCACCGAGGTGTCCTGCGAGAACCTCTCGAACTCCGACTACATCGCCATCGCGTCGGTCGACCTGCTCGGCGAAATCCACAATGCCGCCGACAAGGCCAAGTTTCAGCGCGGCGTCACCAACTATCCGACCATCGGCGATTCCGTCGACCTGATCACCAGCCAGGAGCTGCGCACGATTTACGCGCCGACCGGATCGGACCAGATCAATGTCGGCTTCCTCCAGCAGGACCGCTCCGTCGTCGCTTATGTCGACGTCGAGGAAATGCTCTCCAAGCATTTCGCGGTGCTGGGATCGACCGGCGTCGGCAAATCCACCGGCGTGTCGCTGCTGCTCAACGAGATCCTGAAATCACGCCCGAACCTGCGCATCTTCCTGCTCGACGTTCACAACGAATATGGCCGCTGCTTCGGCGACCGCGCGCTGGTGCTCAACCCGCGGAACCTGAAGCTGCCGTTCTGGCTGTTCAACTTCGAAGAGATCGTCGACGTGCTGTTCGGCGGCCGCGCCGGCGTGCCCGAGGAGCTCGACGTCCTCGCCGAGGTGATCCCGATGGCCAAGGGCATCTACACGCAGTATCAGAACACCGATCGGCTCGGCCTGAAGCGCATCGACCCCAAGCAGGTCGGCTGCACCGTCGACACGCCGGTGCCATACCGCCTGGTCGATCTGATCTCGCTGATCGACGAGCGCATGGGCAAGCTGGAAAACCGCTCCTCGCGCATCATCTATCACAAGCTGATCTCGCGCATCGAGGCCGTCCGCAACGACCCGCGCTACGCCTTCATGTTCGACAACGCCAATGTCCGCGGCGACACCATGGCCGAGGTGATCAGCCATCTGTTCCGCCTGCCCGCCAACGGCAAGCCGATGACGGTGATGCAGCTCGCCGGCTTCCCGGCCGAGGTCATCGATTCCGTCGTCTCGGTGCTGTGCCGCATGGCCTTCGACTTCGGCCTGTGGAGCGACGGCGTGTCGCCGATGCTGTTCGTCTGCGAAGAGGCGCACCGCTATGCCTCGGCCGACCGCAACGTCGGCTTCGGGCCGACGCGCAAGGCGGTGTCGCGCATCGCCAAGGAAGGCCGCAAATACGGCGTCTATCTCGGCCTCATCACCCAGCGTCCGGCCGAGCTCGACGCCACCATTATCTCCCAGTGCAACACGCTGTTCACGATGCGTCTGGCCAACGAGCGCGACCAGGCGCTGCTGCGCGCCGCGGTATCGGACGCGGCCGCGAACCTGCTGTCCTTCGTGCCATCGCTCGGCACCCGAGAGGTGCTGGCGTTCGGCGAAGGCGTCGCGCTGCCGACCCGCCTGCGCTTCAAGGAGGTGCCGCCGCACCAATTGCCGCGCGGCGAAGCCACCATCTCAAGCGTGCCGTCGGTCACCTCCGGTCACGACATGCATTTCGTCGGCGCCGTGCTCGAGCGCTGGCGCGGCGCCACCTCGCAACGCGACGTGCCGAACGATCCGGTGTTTTCGCAGCCGCCCGCAAAGACGCTCGCGACCGCCGAAGCGCCGATGCTGCAGCCCTCGATGGGGCTGGACCCGGATCGCTTCTCGCTGCTGAAGAAGCCACTGCGGTAAGGAACGGACACCGCTTCGGCAAATTCCGCTGTCATGCCCGGGCTTGATCGGGGCATCCAGTACGCCGCGGCCCCTCGATTCAATCACGATCGCCTCTGGAATTTCCCGAACAGCGGACAGTCGTGAAAGACGGGGAATGCCCCCGGATATCGCGGCTCAAGGCCGCGTCTCGCGGATAGCCCAAGGCTTGCCCTTCGTGCTACCGTTGCCTTTTGGAGCCGGTTTGAGCACCCGGGGCGCGAGGATGTCCGTGGGCGGTGCCAATATTGCGGATCGTAACATCATAACGGTGCTCGCCGTCGACATGGTGGGTTCAACTCGCCACATCGCGGCTTGCGACCCCGATGAAGCTCAAGCGTTTTTGGACCAGTGGCTGGATCACATCCGCAGCTCCGTGGAGCGCCTCGGGGGACAGATTGTCCACTATGCGGGAGACGGTGGCATAGAGCTGGCCCCGCAAATTCGGACAGTAGCTTGAGTGGATTTTCTGCCTGACAGCGGCGAGGATTCTTGCTGCGAATCAGGAGCGAAGATGACGAAGAAGAGCCGCCGGACGCATTCTCCGGCATTCAAGGCGAAGGTTGCTTTGGCTGCGGTCAAAGGCGACAAGACACTGGCGGAGCTGGCGCAACTGTTTGATGTTCATCCGAACCAGATCACGATCTGGAAAAACCAGCTCCTGGAAGGCGCCGCCGGCGTGTTTGGGCATGACAAGACATCGGCCGAGACGCCGGTCGATTTGAAGGCGTTACATGCCAAGATCGGCGAGCTGGCGTTGGAAAACGATTTTTTGTCCGGCGCGCTCACCAAGGCGGGCCTGCTGAGCGCAAAGCGATGATCGACCGCGATCATGATCTTTCTATCGTGCGCCAGGCGAAGGTCCTGAAGCTGGCTCGCAGCACGGTCTACTATGAACCTCGGCCAGTTTCGGCCGAGGACCTTGCCTTGATGCGTCGGCTCGATGAGCTGCATCTCGATTATCCCTTCGCGGGAGCGCGTATGCTGCGATCGTTGCTGCGGCGGGAGGGCGTATACGCCGGTCGCCGCCACATCGCGACGCTGATGAAGCGCATGCGGATCGAGGCGGTCTATCGTCGCCCGAACACGAGCAAGCCGGCTCCGGGTCACAAGATCTACCCGTACCTGTTGCGCGGATTGAAGATCGAGCGGCCCGACCATGCGTGGGCAATGGACATCACCTACATTCCGATGCGGCGTGGCTTCGTCTATCTCGCGGCGGTCGTCGATGTGTTCAGCCGACGGGTCCTGGCCCATCGCGTCTCGATCACAATGGAGGCGGCCTTCTGCGTCGAAGCGGTCCAGGAGGCGTTGGCGAAGCACGGCAGGCCCGAGATTTTCAACACGGATCAGGGCAGCCAGTTCACCAGCCTCGAGTTCACCGATGTGCTGCTGGACGCGAAGATCGCCATCAGCATGGACGGCAAGGGCGCCTGGCGCGACAACGTGTTTGTCGAGCGGCTCTGGCGCACGGTCAAATACGAAGAAGTATATCTCCGCGCCTACGACAGCGTGTCCGAGGCGCGAGCGTCAATTGCCAAGTATCTGGCCTTCTACAATCAGGGACGCCCTCACTCGAGCCTTGACGGGCGCACGCCCGACGAGGCTTACTTCGGCACGCAAGCTATGGTGATGGCCGCATGACCGTCGCCGACGGTTTTGTCGTCGCTCTGGTCGGGCTACGCCCTCCCGACGCAACGACAAAACCGTAAAGCCCCGCGTTCAGCATAACCCGGCAGGAATCCACTTAAATCCAGCGGGGCGCTGTCCAAACAACCGGGGCCAGCTCTGCATTGCCATATTCGGCTGGCCAACCGCATATGAGGATCATGCGGATCGTGCGTGCATCGCAGCCTGGGACATTCAGAGCCATAGCCAGTCGACCGGCCCCAGGGGAGATCCAGTCAACTTTCGCGTCGGACTTCACTCCGGCCTGGTCGGCTTACGCATAGGCGGCAAAAATGCCATCGCCCGCTTCGACGTTGCCGGAGCGACCGTGCACGTTGCTGCCAAGCTGCAGCAGGAAGCAGCGGCAGGCGAGATCAGGGTTAGCGCCGAAACCGCAAAGCTGTGCCGATCCCCACTCGAACTTACGGCACACAAGACGACTTCGGGAATCGCCGATCGGGTCATCGAGGCCTACACGCTGAATGCCCGGCCGGACGATGTCGATCACAACGAAATCGCCAGCCGCTATCAAAATCCGATCGTGAATCGGGTCGACGAACTTGCGGCGCTTCGGGAGCTCCTCCCGCGCCCGGGCGCCAAAAGCTGCTCCGTCACGCTGCTTGGCGAACCAGGTATCGGTAAGAGCCGCCTTGCGACAGCCGTAATGACCGAGGCACTGACATCCGACGTGAGATGCTGCGTCTTTTATGGCGGCGTACAGAAACGTGCCACCGCGTTCGCCGCCGCCCGCACCTTGGTGGGCGACATGCTCGCTGCAAACAGCTCATCTTCGGATGAACATATTCGTGAGGCTCTCGCGGAACTGCACGTCGAGGCAGGCGATCGCAGAAAGCTCGAAGCCCTATTCATCGCTGGAAAAGCGTCCTCTCGTCAACGATTGACCGACAATACGCAAACGCAAATTGCACGTGCACTTGTCAATGCCTTCCTCGCATTGGCGCTTGATAGACCAACTCTCTTGCTGATCGAAGACCTCCAGTGGATCGATCCGGAAAGCCGCCATTTCCTGAAATTGCTCGCGCGCGCAAGTCCCCCGCAGCCGCTTTGCATATTGCCGACCGGACGTCCGGAATCATCAGACCAGTCAATGGAGATTGCGGACTCGCTCATTCATCTGCAACCGCTGTCGCGGGCCTGCATGGAGGCTTTGGGACGCCAATTGTGGCCGAAAACGCGATCCCCGACCGTGTTCGCGAGAGCAATCGATCGCGCCGACGGCGTCCCCTTCGTATTGGAAGAGTTCTTGCGTTCGGCGGACGCGACGAACGCAACGAGCGAACATTCGCTGCCTCAGAGCGTCGAGTCCGTGATTCATGCGCGGCTGCAACGACTTTCTCCGAAGTTGAAGGCATTCGTGCAGACGCTCAGCCTGCTGGGACAGGAGGTCGAAATCCAATTGGCTACGACGGTGCTCGGCGTGGACGTAGGCGAGCTGCTGACTGCGTTGTTCGAGCTTGCCCGATTTGCTTTTGTCCATCCGCTTGCGGGTAACTCCGTGCGTTTCCGGCATCAGATCATCGCCGAGGCCTGTGCAAACACGATACCGCGTGGCCGGCGCCTGGAAATCCACCAGGCCGCTGTCCAGGCGATCATTCGGCGTTACCCGAATCTGGATGGTCGTTACGAACAGTTGGCCTTTCATGCAGAGGAAGCCGGAGATGCTGATGCTGCACTTTGCTATCTCTGGGAGGCCGCCGTCGAAGCGCGCCGGAACGCCGCAGCCTCATCGCTCAGTTTGATATACGACCGGGCGCTCAAGCTCATCGAGCGTCTTGGGGAAGCCGCCGAGGAAAAATATGTCGACTTCGGTCGAATGAGCTTCGCTTCGATGCTGCAACTCGGCGAATTCAAAAAGGTAAATATGCATTTGCCACGAACGTTGGAGCTGGCGCGGCGCCAGGGCAGGATTGCTCACGTGTGCAGCGTCCAGTCGCAACTCGGGATGGTCTACTGGTTTGAGGGCCGGTATGAAGAAGGGCTGCAAATAACGAGCGAGGGATTGAGAACGGCTCGAGCGCTGAAATCGACCGCACTCATATTTTCAAATCAGACCATCATGGCAAATGTGTTGCACAGCATGGGCCACGTCCATCGCGCGATTGCGGCGATGGACGAACTGAATGAAATGCTCACAGGAGAACTCGAGACTGCCCGTCTCGGGACACCGGCCGGTCCAAAATGCACGGTTTTGGCATTCAGGAGCTGGTTCATGAATGCGACAGGTCAATATGCGGAGGCGCTCGGATTTGCATTGCGTGCATTGGAGATCGCAGTTCGTGAACAGGATACATATGGGCAAGTGCTCGCCCGCATTACGATGGGACGAAATCTCCTCATGCTCCATCGAAATGACCAGGCTGTGGAATGCTTGTCGATTGCAAGGGAGATCGGCGAACGTAACGGCTACGATGCCAGCAAGGCCAACCTGACCGGAGCAATGGCGACCGCTCTGGCACGAACAGGCCAGGCACATCAGGCCGTCGACCTGATAGACGCTTGTATGGAGAGCGGCACGCATCTGCGGACAGGCCAGATCGAGCTCTGCCTCCTCTATGCGGGTTACGCTGAGGCTCTCGTTCGGGACGGGAAATCCGAACGTGGCCTGAGCGCCTTGGATGACGCTCTTTCCATCGCCAGGACCATCAGGAATCCATGGCTGATTGTCGAATGTCTTGGCTTGAGGGCGCGACTGTTCGCCGAGGCGAATCCTGGCACCGCCCGCGTCGTTGAGGACCTCGCCGAGATGCACGCGATTTGCGATCAGTTTGGCATTGTTGCCTGGGACGGATCCCGGCTCGCGGTTTAGCAACGCCGCCCGTGTCGAGACACACCAGTTCACAGGAAACCCGTGTCGCGGGCTCGCCGCGCTCGACGGGCGTGGCATGCAATCCGGAACTTCGGCTCGGAGCAACGACCTTGACGGGATTTTGCCAGGAAGTACAATCTCGAGCATCCGGCGGCTATTTCTGACAGCTCTCGTCGCTACCGGGCGAGCTGCGTCTCGCCGAGCTGCGCATATCTCCACAGATTCTGATTTCGAGAAAACGGGTGGTTCATTTGTAGTTCATGGAGGGTCATGCGATGCGTCGTGTCGCTTTCCTCATTCGCTTTGCGCTGGTCGTCGCCGCGAGTTCGGGAATTGAGACCGCTCTCGGCGATCCAATATATGTCGACCAAGGCCCGAATTGGACAGCGGAAGACAGGGCTGACTACTACACGCGCGACCAAGGCTCCCGCTTAATCAACCTCACGTGGTTACGGGCATTGAAAGCGAAGGACGGACAACCGTTCCTCTCGGATGGTCTGACCCGATACGGCTTTCTCCCAAATCCGGACAATAAGGCCAACCTCCCCGTCGGCCTCCACACCACAGGTCCCGCAGAGTCCCCGATGATCGGGATAACATGCTCCGCGTGTCACACGCGGCAGGTTGAAGTGGAGGGCAAGACGTACCGCATCGATGGCGGTCCGGCCTTTATGGATTTCCAGGAGTTCCTGAGCGACCTGGACAGGAGACGCAACCGCCAGCAAGACGGCATTCGCTGCATTTGCTGCGGCCGTCTCCAAACCTGCGATACCTTCTGATGCCGATGTTGACGCACTACGTCAGAGGGTTGATGCATGGCACCTGCGCTTCCATGCATTCGTGGCCGGTACATTGCCGCCAGTTGGCTGGGGGCCTGGGCGGCTGGACGCCGTCGGGATCATCTTCAACCGCATATCCGGCACCGACGTTGGGCCGCCGCCTGATTTTTTGATCAAGGAAAACATGAGGATTGCCGACGCTCCGGTGCGGTATCCTTTCCTGTGGAATACACCGATGCAGAACCAAACCGACTGGGCCGGTTTTGTGTCGAATGGAAACCGCATTTTTGCACTTGCCCGGAACACCGGGCAGGCTCTGGCGTTCGCCAACTTCGAACCAAAAAAGCGTTCGCTCGGCTTATTCTTCGACTACGCCAACTCCATCAACTTCGATGGGCTGGAAAGACTCGAGAAACTGGTCTTGAAGATGGGTCCGCCAAAATGGCCACTGGAATGGCCTTTCGACAAGAAACTGGCTGACGAAGGTCAAAAACTCTACCAAAGACACTGCAGTGACGGGTGTCACGAGAAGAAGGAGATACACGCCCTGCGTGACTTGTTTGCTACGACGTGGGAGACGCCGCTCAAGAATGTCGGCACCGACACTCGTCAATTCGATGAGCTCGGCTGGAGAGTGAAGACCGGCGCGCTGAAGGGAGCAGGCACCCTGGGCGTCGCCAGGGATCTCGAGGAAGAGGACTACGCCGTCCACATGATGTTCAGCGCAGTCGCCGGTACGATTCTGAACTATAAGCTGTCTCTGGGGAGCGAGCTCGGTGCCGGTGACGGCTTTGGCTCCTCCTTGCCTCGCAACGGGCAAGTGGCACGCACCGCGTCCAAGTCTCCGCTGCCAGCGTCACCGGCTCCGGCACGGGCCTCCGCCGAACCGCCCAGCGCGCAACCATCGGGACCGCCGGAAAGCCTGACGATCGAGCCTTGGACGTTCTTCAAGCGCACCCTCAAAAGAGGCAAGTATGAAGCTCGCGTGCTGGAGGGAATTTGGGCCGCGGCGCCTTACTTGCACAACGGCTCGGTGCCGACATTGGCGGAATTGCTCGTACCGCCTGCGAAGCGTATGTCACAATTCAAAGTTGGCGCGAGATACGACATCCAAAATGTTGGTCTTGACGTCACACAAGAGGGGCCAAATCGTCCGGTCACCGATTGCAATGACCTCAATTCAGGAAACAGCCGATGCGGGCATGACTATGGCACGCGCTTGAGCGACGACGAAAAGAAGGCACTCCTCGAATATTTGAAGACTCTTTGAGAGCCTCGGCTCTCTCTGCACTAGCCAGGATGTAGTCCGCGCAAGCGCTTTGCGCGAAGGACTGCGATCGACTATGTTCCGCGTTTCCCCGAGAGCCCCATCCGGAACATCGTCATGTCCCCTCCTCCTTCACAACGCTTCCCCGCACCCGCCCTCGACACGCTCCCCGACGACATCCGCACGCGCCTGCTCGCCGTGCAGGAGAAGAGCGGCTTCGTGCCGAACGTGTTCCTGACGCTGGCCTACCGGCCCGACGAGTTCCGCGCGTTCTTCGCCTATCACGACGCGCTGATGGAGAAGGACAGCGGCCTCACCAAGGCCGAGCGCGAGATGATCGTGGTCGCGACCTCGGCGGCCAACCAGTGCCAGTATTGCGTGATCGCGCACGGCGCGATCCTGCGCATTCGCGCCAAGAACCCGCTGATCGCCGACCAGGTCGCTGTGAACTACCGCAAGGCCGACATCACGCCGCGGCAAAAGGCGATGCTCGATTTCGCGATGAAGGTCTCGGCCGACGCGCAGCGCGTCTCCGAGGAGGACTTCGCGGCGCTTGCACCGCACGGCTTCAGCGACGACGACATCTGGGACATCGCCGCAATCTCCGCCTTCTTCGCGCTGTCCAATCGGCTGGCAAACTTCACCGGCATGAGGCCGAACGAGGAGTTTTACCTGATGGGGCGCTTGCCGAAAAAATGACGGAGCTCGACTGGTCCGAAATCCTTGCTCGTCTCGGTGCCGCGACCGTCGCCGCCGGCGCGATCGGCCTCGACCGCGACCTGCACGGCAAGCCGATCGGGCTGAAGACGCTCGGCATCGTCGGGCTCTCCACGGCGACCGTGGTTCTGCTCGCCCTGCAGCTCGCCGAACCAACTAGGGTCGCCGATGCCACCAGCCGCGTCATCCAGGGCATCCTCACCGGCATCGGCTTTCTCGGTGCCGGCGTCATCGTACATCAAAGCATGGGATTTCGCGTCCGCGGACTGACCAGCGCCGCCTGCACCTTTCTCGCGGCCTGCATCGGCATCGTCTGCGGCGCCGGACAGTGGAAGATCGTCGCCGTCGCGCTGGCGCTCGCCTTCGTGCTGCTGACGGTGGGCCGCCACATCGAGCGACGGTTGCACCGCGTGCTCGGCGGGAAGGAGGATGCGCACACCGCGGAGACGTCTCCGGACGCGCCGCCGCGGACCTAGCCGGCTGCGCCAGCACGCGGCTCTCACATCCGTCATGTTTTCCGTCGCTGGCTCCAGAAGCTTCCGACGCCGACGATGGCGGTGACGAGCAGAACGGCAACGAAGGTCTGGATGATCGTGAAATTCAGGGCATCGCGCGCGACGAACAGCGCGGTGATGGCACCGGCAACGATGAAGAGAATGCGAAAGATTGCGCTCACGGTGATGCCTCCAGGTCAGCATGTCTCGGAACCACCTGCGCCCTCGACATTCAGGCAACACCGGTTCGGCAATCATGCCGACGGACCATAGCGCCCTGCACCGATACGAATTTGCGGTAGGTCAAGTCGCCTGCGCGCCTCAAAGCGTTGGCGACTGATGCAGGTAACGGCCGTCGAAATCGGCAAGGTCCAGAAATTTCCGCTCGTCCAGCACCGTGACGCGGCCGCGGTGCAGCTCGACGATGCCCTCCTGCCGCAACTGCTTGATCACGCGGTTGGCGTGCACCCCGGTGATTCCCAGGGCTTCGCCGATCTGCTCCTGGGTCAGCGGCATCTCGAAGCTGTTGCCGTCAAGATGCCCGATGACCCGGAGGCGTTCGCGCAGCTCGATCATGACATGGGCAAGCCTTGCGGGCGCGGGACGCTGGCCGACGTTGACGATCCATTCGCGAAACATCGCGGCGTCGATCAGCGTGTCTCGCCAAAACAGCTCGGCAACGCTTGGACTGCGCTGGTGCAATTTTCGCAGCGTTTCGTGACTGATGAAGCCGAGCGTGCACGGCGTCAGCGTCGACAGGTCGTGATCCATCACGTGCAGAAACAGGCTCATCAGGTCGGGGATCTCGCCGGGGATGTGGATAGAGAGGATCTGACGCTTGCCGCTTGCTATCGTCTTGGAACGCGCACAGAAGCCATCTGCGATCAGGCAGCAATCGGTTGCGCGCTCGCCGTCGCGCACCACGGGCGCCTCCGCCGAATATTGACAAACCGCAATCGGGAGCGCCTCGATCTCCTTCACGTCGTCGTCCGAGATGCCGGAAGATGTACGCAAACGCCTGACAAGCGCAGCACGGATCGTATCGCTGGGCACGCGAGCTAGCTCCGGTTGGTATGAGATGGGACCTGTATTGCAATCCCTGGCGCCGAAGCGCCGCTGCAATGAAAAACCCGCGATCCACGCCCCCGGTTCCAACAAAAGTTAAGGACGCCACTCGCCTCCCCATGGTTGGCTTTGCGCCGGAAAGGTGCAGCCATGACCAAGAAGCGCAACCGCACGCGACCGGCCCTGTCACTCCAGGAGCGCCTGAACAGGTTCACGCAGGACGCCCGCGCCGCGGCCAAGAAGCTGCCCGCCGGCACCGAACGCCACACACTGTTGCAGAAGGCGCGCAACGGCGAGGCGGCCGCCGAGATCGAACGCCTTCTGTCCTCACCCGGCCCGCAGCACCAGAAGTGATCGTCCCACCGTTGCGTAGCGGCGACTGCGAGGCGCTACACCGCTAGCGCTGCGCCATCAACTCGAGCGCCGGAGCAAAGCGCTCGGAGAATGTCAGCGTCTTGGCGTGGCGAACTGCGGCAAACGACGCCGAGATTCCTGCTGTGGCGACTGCGAGCAAGGCGATTACGAAAACCAGACGGCGCATTTCGGCCTCCTGTGTGAGCTCGACTACCCCACAGAGATGGGGTGGCTCTGTTTCAGGACGGTTTCATCCTTGCGGAAAATGACTTCGCTCAAGCGGCTGTGATGAGATACGGCTTCTCGGGCCGCCGCGCCGTAACCAACTAATAATCATCGTCGTTGTCTTGCGACGGTCGCGAGCGGTACCGGGAATTTCACGCCAGCGGCCACGATCATGAATCGCAAGACTGCCGCGATAAGCAGTATTCGCAGAAATGCGGAGTCATCGAGGATTGCTCAAATGAACGTCGTCATCCGGAAGCTCAATGGTCTATGGCACCTCGTCGTCGGCTCGTGCCAGATCCGAACGCCCTTCCTGGCAACCCAGGACCGCGCGTTGGTCGTGAGCTACGCCCGGCGCGTCTACCCCGGCGCCAAGATCTTCCAGCGCGACTGATGCGAGCGGTTGCGCCTAATCGTCATCCGCCGGCCCGCACCAGCCGGGCAGATAGATAGCGTCCTTGCTCTTTGCCGCGGACAGGGCCTTCTCGAGCGCCTTGTCGAAATTGGCATCGACTGCCTTGCGCGTCAGTTTCCGGCGCAGAAAGTCGGCCCACAGGAATTCCGAGAACGGCGTGGTATCCTTCGCGAAGCCGCCCATGCGGCGGAGCTCGCCGGCAAGGCTGCGGAACGGATCATCCTTGAGATCGACGACCGATTTCGGCAGATCGCGGAACGGCCGCCGCTCACCCTTGGAATCGTAAGGATAGACCCAGCGCTTGTTGTCCATCACGCCCCAGAAAGCCTCGCGCTCGACCATTCTGAGATCGCCGACCACGGTCACCAGCACTTCCTTGACGCCCTCGTCGTGCAATGCGCGGCCGAGATGATGATGATCGATCACGTAGTAGCGCTGGTCCGGTCCGTAGACGACGGGGATCATGTGATTGCCGAGCAGGTCGGCCTGCTTCTTCTTGCCGTGCTCGCGCCAGCGCTTGCGCTTCTCCTTGACCTCGCGCATGCCGACCGTCATCTGCGTCGGCCGGAGCGACAGGATCGGCACCGGATGCACTCTCGGTTCGCGCGCGTTGGTGGTGGTCATGATGAAGGCCCCTCACATGGTTGCAACCGGTGGTCCGGTTCCCTTGATTATGCCATGGGCCCCGCGGTGGCAAAATGCGTTCGATCTGGCCGCGGAGATCACAAGCAGATGTTCACGAGAGCCGGCGATGCATGCTTCGGGTTGTTGCTGCAACGCAACCTCCGCTTCCTGTCACCGACCTGACAGCCGGCGCCGCGTTCGCTCGCGAGCCGTTCCGGAAAGATGCCATGCAAGATAGTGCGAAAGCGCAATGCACGTGCGCATTGAGAAGATTTTCTGCAAGGCATTCACGACGTATGCTATCTAAAAACCGCTGCTTCGGAGTGATCCCCTCACCATGAAAACACAGCGGCCCATCAGCTCGGATGACGAGCACCGGGTGCTCCAGTTCAGGCCGCGCAACGCGTCTCCCCCGCCGGTCCAACGGGGCAGCGGTACCGTGCAGCCGCTGCGCGTCGCGCCCGAGTCGCTCGACCTGTCGCGCTACGAGAAGCCCCGCCCGGAACCGGACAATTTCCGCCACCGCATGCTCGCCAATATTGCGGCGCTCGCCTTCACCATCGCGCTGACCGCAATCGGGATCTGGCTCGCGGTGAGCATTGCCGACCTGCGCCGTACCCAGGACTGCGTGCTGATGGGCCGCCGCGACTGCGCCAAGATCACGACGCCCCATATCTAGGCTCGTCCCCCGGCCGAAGGGGCCGCCGACGGCATCCCCAGCCCTGTCGCCGGGGCCGCCCGGCTCCATTGAACTCAGGGCGGCGCTCCGATATACGGGCTTTCGACCCGGCCAGAGGGGGGGGTGAGGGCGTCATCGGGGCGCGATGCCCACCCACCGTTCCACTCTGGAACCTCAGACAAATATCAGCAATATATCAAAGGCTTAGTGATGTCCTCCACATTCGATCAGGTCGCTACGATCATCGCTGAAACCTGCGACATCCCGCGCGACACGATCACGCCGGATAGCCACGCCATCGATGACCTCGGCATCGACAGCCTCGATTTCCTGGACATCGCGTTCGCGATCGACAAGCAGTTCGGCATCAAGCTGCCGCTGGAAAAGTGGACCCAGGAGGTCAACGACGGCAAGGCGACCACCGAGCAGTATTTCGTGCTGAAAAATCTGTGCGCCCGCATCGACGAACTGGTTGCGGCCAAGGGCGCGAGCGCCTAAGCGCGCGGTCATGCAACTCGAATACTTCCACATGATCGATCGCGTCGTCGACCTCAACGTCGACGCGAAGACGATTGTCGTCGAAGCCCTGGTCCCCAAGGAGAGCACGATCTTCGAGGGGCACTTCCCGGGCTATCCCCTGATGCCCGGCGTGCTCCTGATCGAATCGATGGCCCAGGCCTCGGGCTGGCTTCAGCTCGGCATGCTCAAGTTCGAGCGCATGCCGATCCTGGCCGCCGTCAAGGAGGCCAAGGTCCGCGGCTCGGTCTTCCCCGGCGATCTCATGACCATCGAGGCGACCCTGTCGCATCAGGGCTCGGGCTATGCGGTGACCGAGGCCAAGATCAAGGTCGGCGGTAAGCTGCGCGCGAATTCGACGCTCACCTTCACGCAGATCCCCTTCCCCAATGCGGATATGCGCGGCTTCATGGACGCGGTCGCCAAACGCGTCGGCTTCCCGCAACAGGCCGGATCGCCATGACTGACACTGCTTTGAAGCCCGGCCAGACGGAAGTCTGGATCACCGGCATTGGCCTCGCCACCTCGCTCGGCGAAGGCCTGGACGCCAACTGGGCCGCGCTTCAGGACAAGCGCATCAATGTCGACGAGAAGGGCTTTGCGCCCTGCATCGTGCATCCCCTGATGCCTGTGACCTTCGACAGCCAGATCCCGAAGAAGGGCGACCAGCGCCAGATGGAAGCCTGGCAGCGCATCGGCACCTATGCCGCGGGCCTTGCGCTCGATTCCGCCGGGATCAAGGGCAACAAGGACATCCTGTCGAAGATCGACATGGTGGTGGCCGCCGGCGGCGGCGAGCGCGACCTCAATGTCGACTCCGGCGTGCTCACGGCCGAGGTCAAGGGCGCCAATGCGCCCGGCTTCCTCAACGAACGGCTGATGAGCGATCTCAGGCCGACGCTGTTCCTGGCCCAGCTCTCGAACCTGCTCGCCGGCAACATCGCCATCGTGCACGGTCTCGGCGGCACCTCGCGCACTTTCATGGGCGAAGAGGTCGCGGGTGCCGATGCGGCGCGCATTGCGCTCGCGCGCATCGCCTCGGGCGAGAGCGACATCGCGCTGATCGGCGGCTCCCACAATGGCGAGCGCAAAGACCTGATGGTCCTCTACGAATTCGGCGACTTCAACCTGAAAGACAAGTTTGCTCCGGTGTGGGCGCGCAAGGATCACCCCGGTTTCGCGTTGGGATCTGCCGGCGCGTTCCTGGTGCTGGAATCGAAGGCGCACGCGGAAGCGCGCGGCGCAAAGCCGTTCGCAAAGCTGTCGAGCGTCGTTGCCGACCTCGCCCGGCGCAAGCAACCCGGCGACACGGCCGCGACGCTGGAGAAGCTTTGGGAAAAGCTGCCCAGGCGCGAGGGCAAGGGCGCGATCATATCGGGCGCGACCGGCGCGGAGCCCGCGACGTCAGAGGAGCGCGGCTTCCTGAAGGGCCATGCTGACTTCCCGGTGCGTTCGACCGGCACGATGTTCGGCCACGCCATGGAAACGCAATTCCCGCTTGGCATCGCGCTCGCGGCGCTGTCGATCTCGCGCGGTGCGCTGTTCCCGCCGAACGATTCCACCGGGACCGAGATTGAAATGCAGGGCGCGCCCACCCAGATTGTGGTGGTGGGGGCCGGACACTGGCGCGGCGAGGGCATGGCTCTGGTCGAGGCCGTAAGCTGAAGCGCGTCGCGCTTTGGCGGATGCTCTAGCTCAATCGGGGGATCGACATGACTGCACCACGCGACAAACTCGGGCGTCCCGTCGTCGTCGTCACCGGCATGGGCATCATGACCTCGCTCGGCAACGGCAAGGCCGACAATTGGGCGAAGCTCGTGGCCGGCGAATCCGGCATCCGCACCATCACGCGCTTTCCGGTCGACGGCCTGAGGACGACGATGGCCGGCACGGTCGATTTCGTCAGCGTCGATCCGTTCTCCTCCACCGGCCTGTCCGAGCGGATGGCTGAGCTCGTCACGCAGGAGGCGCTCGCGCAGGCCGGCATCGGCGCCAAGGCCGATTTCCCCGGTCCGCTCTTCCTTGCGGTTGCACCGGTCGAAGTCGAGTGGCCGCAGCGCCGTGAGCTCGGCCGTGCCGTCGGCGCGCAGGATATCACCTATGACGATCTGCTGCGCATCTCCGGCGGCGGCAAGTACAGCGCCTATCACCACCGCTTCATGTTCGGCTCGGTGGCCGCATATCTCGCCGAGACCTTTGGCACCAAGGGCTCGCCGATCTCGCTGTCGACGGCCTGCGCCTCCGGCGCGACCTCGATCCAGCTCGGCGTCGAGGCGATCCGCCGCGGCGAGACCGATGCCGCGCTGTGCGTGGCAACCGACGGCACCGTAAACCCCGAAGCTCTCGTGCGTTTCTCGCTGCTCTCGGCGCTGTCGACCCAGAACGATCCGCCGCAGGCGGCCTCCCGCCCCTTCTCCAAGAACCGCGACGGTTTCGTCATGGCCGAGGGCGCCGGCGCCCTCGTGCTGGAAAGCTACGAAGCAGCGACCGCGCGCGGCGCAAAAATCCTGGGCGTGATCGCCGGCTGCGGCGAGCTCACCGATTCCTTCCACCGCACCCGCTCTTCGCCCGATGGCAAGCCGATCATCGGCTGCATGAACAAGACGCTCGCCGATGCTGGCATGACGCCGGACCAGATCGACCACATCAACGCGCACGGCACCGCGACGCCCGAAAACGACAAGATGGAATTCAACACGACGTCGGCCGTGTTCGGCGAGCTCGCGCAGAAGATCCCGGTCACCTCCAACAAGTCGATGGTCGGACACACCATCTCCGCCGCCGGCGCGGTGGAAGCGATCTTCTCGCTGCTCACCCTCGAATATCAGCGCATTCCGCCGACGATCAACTACGACACTCCGGATCCCACGATCCTGTTCGACGTCGTCGGCAACAAGGCCCGCGACGCCCGCGTCACGGCTGTCATGTCGAACTCGTTCGGCTTCGGCGGCCAGAACGCCTCGCTGATCCTGACCCGCGAACCGGCCTGACCGGACGCATGGCGCTGTTACCTGCGAGCATCAAGGCCCGCGCGCGGGAGGCTGGCAAATCGCTCGGCGGAAGCCTGATCGGGGCCGCCACCGTCGGCATGCTGCGCACCACGCGCTATTTCGATCCGGCCAAGACCTCGGACTTCTTCTCCCGCGTGGTGAAGACAATCGGCCCGCGCCTGCGCGAGCACCGCATCGGCCGCGCCAATCTCACCGCGGCCTTTCCGGAGAAGTCGCCCGAAGAGATCGAAGAGATCCTGATGGGCGTCTGGGACAATCTCGGCCGCGTCGGCGCCGAATTCGCCCATATGGACCAGGTCTGGGATTACGACCGCGATCATCCGGAAAAGAGCCGGATCGAATTGCCCCAGCGCGGCATCGAGCTGTTCGACCAGATCCGCGACGACGGCAAGCCCGCGCTGATCTTCGCTGCGCATCTCGCCAACTGGGAATTGCCGGCGCTCGCCGCCGTCGCCCATGGGCTGGACACTGCGATCCTCTATCGCCGGCCGAACATCGCCTCTGCCGATCGCATCATCCAGGAGATGCGCCAGGTCAACATGGGCACGCTGATCCCCGCGGGGCGCGATGCGCCGCTGCGGCTCGCGCAGGCGCTGAAGGACGGCAAGCACGTCGCCATGCTGATCGACCAGTATCTGACCGGCGGCGTCGAGGTCACCTTCTTCGGCCGCAAGACCCGCGCCAACCCGATGCTGGCGCGCCTGCTGCGTCAGGTCGAATGCCCGATCCACGGCGTCCGCATCATCCGCCTGCCCGGCAACCGTTTCCGCGGCGAGCTGACCGAGGAGATCAAGCCGGTGCGCGGTGCCGACGGCAAGATCGACATCCAGGGCACGACGCAGGCGATCACAAGCGTGGTGGAAGGCTGGGTGCGCGAGCATCCCGAGCAGTGGCTTTGGCTGCACAGACGGTGGCGGTAGCGAGCCGCCAAACGGCTAACGCGGCTACCTATTCCTCATCCTGAGGAGCGCGGAACGCGCATCTCGAAGGATGCAGGCCCGGCCGGTGGCCTCGCCCTTCGAGACGCGCGCGAAGAGCGCGCTCCTCAGGGTGAGGGTCTGGCCTTCTCTCTGCCGAAAGACTTCGTCCCAAACAAAAAGGCCCCGGCGCATGACCGGGGCCTCTCGCATTCAAGCTCTCGAACCGTTCAGTACTTCGCGACCACCGGTCCACCGAACGTGTAGTTCACGCGCACCGTGCCGATGTCGATGTCCTGGCTGATGCGGTGGGTGCTTGGCGGCGCGGCGAAGGGGGCAATGGGGTTCGTGGTCACGTCCCGGCTGCCCATGAACAGATGATCGTATTCGACAGCGACAGACCAGCCCGGCGCGAAGCCGAACTCGATTCCCGCTCCCACGGTCCCTCCCCAACGCGTCTCGGAGCCGACGGCACCGGTCTGGCCGGCGACGACGGCGAAGAACGGCGCGAGAGCGGCCGCGCCGGCCGGCGTCACCGTGAGCGAGTATTTGTCGTGAACGACGGCCGCACCACCCTTGGCATAGAGCAGCACGTTGTTGAAGGCGTATCCGACCTGCCCCGTGAACAGGCCGAAGGCGTCGACCTTGGTGACGTCGTTGAGGAGAGAGGTGGTACCAAAGACGGCATACTGGCCCGCGTTGCTGCCCCTAAAATCGGCCCAGTTGCCCTGCGCCTCCAGGCCGAACACCCAGTTGGTCGCCTGCCAGCGATAGCCGATCTGTCCACCGACGGTGGCGCCTGTCGCGTTGTGGCACCCCTCGGGAACTGACGGCACGATCGGGAAGCCGGAATCGTTGAAGATGTCCCAGCAGGTGTGCGCAGAACCGCCGCCACCGTTGATACCGAGATAGAGACCGCCCCAATTGTAGACCGACGCCACGACAGGAGCCTTGGTGTAACGCGGGGCCATGTCAGCCGCCGACGCAGCGGTGACGAACAGCAACGAGCCGGCCGCAGCCAGAACAAATTTCTTCATCGGGGCAATTCCTATGAACGAATGTATTCCGGTTCCATACACCGGAACAGCGCCGGACGCTGTCACCCCACGGACACATCCGGATACCATCGCAACGACGTCAGGTTGTATGCGCAATCTGAGAAGACCGGCCGCGGATCGGCGCCGCGCGCGCTGTTTCAGGTCATTGCGTCCGCGCGTCGATGAAGCCAGGCGTCATCGCGACTTATGCACCGCCACCGCCGGCGACCCGCAGGTGACGCTTCTACTGTGCATGGGGTTGTTTTGCAGATTTTGGCTTCCGGGCGGTTCCCAGAGCGACTACCGCCCCGTCTTCACCTTGGTCCAGAGCCGGTTGATGATCCGCTGTGTCGCCGGCTCGCGCGCCGTGATGACGAACAGTTTTGCCAGCGTCGCCTCGTCCGGATAGATGTTCTTGTCACCAAGGATCTTCGGATCGACCAGCTTCTGGCTGGCGAGGTTGCCGTTGGCGTAGGACAGGAAGTCCGAGTTCTTCGCGGCGACGTCCGGACGGTAGAGATAGTTGATCAGATCGTAGGCTTCCTTGACGTTCTTGGCATCGGCGGGGATCGCGAGATTGTCGAAGAACATCTGCGCGCCCTCCTTCGGAATGGTGTAGCCGATCTCGACGCCGCTGCTATTCTCTTTCTTGGCCTCCGCCGCGCGGGCGCGGGCCTGCATGATGTCGCCGGACCAGCCGACCACGAAGCAGATCTCGCCGGTGGCGAGTGCGCTGAGATATTCGGACGAGTGAAACTTGCGCACGGACGGTCGGACCTTGGCGACGATTTCGGCGGCCTTCTCGAGGTCGGCCTGCCTGGTCGAGTTCGGATCGAGCCCGAGATAGTTCAGCGCCGCCGGAAAGATGTCGTCGGCGGAGTCGAGCATGTGGACGCCGCAGTCTTTGAACTTCGCCAAATTCTCCGGCTTGAAGACGATGTCCCAGCTGTCGATCTTCGCGTCGGCTCCCAGGATCTGCTTCACCTTGGCGACGTTGTAGCCGATGCCCGTCGTGCCCCACATGTAGTTGGCGGCGTAGACATTGCCGGGGTCATAAATGCCAAGGCGCTCGGTCACCACCGGCCAGGCATTGGAGAGGTTCGGCAGCTTCGACTTGTCGAGCTTCTGGAAGATGTTGGCCTTGATCTGGCGCTGCAGGAAATAGGCCGTGGGCACCACGACATCGTAGCCGGACTTGCCGGCCATCAGGCGCGTCTCCAGCGTCTCGTTGGCATCGAACGTGTCGTAGACCACCTTGATGCCGGTCTCCTTGGTGAAGGCATCAAGGACGTCAGGCGCCATGTAGTTGGACCAGTTGTAGAAGTTGACGACCCGCTCCTCGGCCCCTGCGGGGGCGGAAAGCAACGTCAGCGCCGCGGCGATTGCAAAACCAAGGCAACGCCAGGGGCGGCCGACGTTCGTCATCTTTCCCACCTCTTGCGTCCGCGCACCGCGTCCGACAGCCGCTCCAGCGCGGTGTCGAGAGTCTCGTCCTTCTTGGCAAAGCAGAAGCGGACCACGGAGGTCACCGCGTCCTGCTCGTAGAAGGCCGACACCGGGATCGCCGCGACCTTGTAGTCTTTCACGATCCGCCAGCAGAACTCGGTGTCGCTCTCGTTGAGCCCGAGCGGCGACAGGTCGACGGTGAGGAAGTAGGTGCCCTGCGACTTCAGCACCGGGAAGCCGAGGCTCTCCAGTCCCCTGGTCAGGCGGTCCCTGCTCCGCGTCAAATCCTTGCGCATCGACAGGAAGTAGTCGTCGGACTTGCCGAGCCCATAGGCGACGGCGGCCTGGAGGTTCGGTGCGGTGGTGAAGGTCAGGAACTGGTGCACCTTGGCGGCTACCCGCAGCAGCGGCGGCGCGGCGCAGACGAAGCCGATCTTCCAGCCGGTCAGCGAGAAGATCTTTCCGGCCGAGCCGACCTTGATGGTGCGATCGCGCATGCCGGGGATGGTGATCAGCGGGATGTGCTTGTGCTCGTCGAAGGTGACGTGCTCCCAGACCTCGTCGCAGATCGCGATGACGTCGAACTCCTGGCAGTAGCGGGCGAGCAGCTCAAGGTCCTCGCGCGGATAGACCACTGCGGACGGATTCAGGGGATTGTTGAAGAGCACCGCCTTGGTCTTTGAATTGAAGACGCTTTTCAGCATGTCCTCATTCAACCGCCAGTGCGGCGGCTCGAGGCGGACGAGGCGCGGAATGCCGCCGGCCTGGCGGATGATCGGCAGGTAGGAATCATAGACCGGCTGGAAGCAGACCACCTCGTCGCCGGGCTGGACCACCGCGAGGATCGCCGAGGTCAGCGCCTCGGTGCCGCCGGAGGTCACCATCACCTCGCTCATCGGATCGAGCTTGAGGCCGTGCCAGTGACCGTAATGAGTCGCGATCGCCTGGCGCAGCTCCGGCAGGCCCATCATCGAGGGGTACTGGTTGTAGCCGTTCAGCGAGGCATCGGCCGCGGCGCGGCGGATGTCCTCAGGCCCGGGATCATCAGGGAAGCCCTGGCCGAGATTGATGGCGTTGTTGTCGCGTGCGGCCTGCGACATCGCCTCGAAGATGGTGACGGGAAGGTCGGCAAAGACCTTGTTCAGCGAGGAGCTCTTGGTCGTCATCGCGAGGTCAGCCACCGACCTTGCTGGGAAGTCCCGCCGCCTTCCAGCCCAGCATGCCGCCGGCCAGATGCTTGTCATAAGGCAGACCCGCCGCCTGCGCCGCGAGCGAGGCCGTCACCGAGCGTTTCCCGGAGCGGCACGCGAACACGACCTCCTTTCCTTGCGGATCGGGGATCGCCTTGGGATCGAAGGTCGAGAGCGGCACGACGACGCCGTAGGGATAGGCCTCGGCCTCGACCTCGTTCGGCTCGCGCACGTCGACAAGGAGATAGCGCCCTTCCGCGACACCCTTGGAGACCTCGTCCGGGGTCAGATCCTGTACCTGGTTTGCCACATCATCCTCCAACGTCACGAGCCGCCTGCCGGGGCGATCCCGGCGGGCGGCAACCTCGCCTCTCGGCAGGCGAAAATCAAGCGCTACAAAGGCTTGAGCTGCATGCCGCAAGTTAAAGCTAAATCGCAGCGACTTGAAGTGCGGCGTTCAGGATGCCTGAAACTCCTGCTTCGCATCCCACCACGCGCTCGGTGTCATTCCCCGCGAAGGCGGGGAATCCAGTACGCCGCGGCCTATCGATTCAACCACAACTGTCTCGGAGTACTGGGTCGCCCGGTCAAGCCGGGCGACGACGGCGGTGGGGCTAGATCGTGACCTGAGTACCGACCTCGACCACGCGGCCGGAGGGGATCTGGAAATAGTCGGTGGCGTCGTTGGCGGAGCGGCTGAGCGAGATGAACAGCCGGTCCTGCCAGCGCGGCATGCCGGAATGGGCGGCGGGCTTGAGCGCCCGGCGCGACAGGAAGAACGAGGTCGACATGATGTCGAACTGCCAGCCAAGCTTGCGGGCGATCGCCAGCGCCTTCGGCACATTGGGCGATTCCATGAAGCCGAACTTCAGCGTCACCTTGGAGAAGGTCGGTGAGATCTGCTCCAGCCTCACCCGCTCGGCCGGATCGATCCGCGGAGTCTGCGCGGTCTCGATGGTGAGAATGACATTCTTTTCGTGAAGTACTTTGTAGTGTTTCAGACTATGCATCAGCGCGGTCGGGGCGCTGAGCGGGTCCGACGTCAGGAACACCGCGGTGCCGGGCACGCGCTGCGGCGGCCGCTTCTCCAGCATCGCCACGAGGTCGGCGAGCGGGAATTCGAGTTTGCGCGACTTCTCGAACAGCAGCCGGCTGCCGCGCCGCCACGTGTACATCAGGATGATCATGAGCGCGCCGAGCGCCAGCGGCACCCAGCCGCCCTCGAACACCTTGAGCAGGTTGGCGGCGAGGAAGGTCAGGTCGAGGAACAGGAACGGCACGATCAGGGCGGCGGCAGCGAACGGCGACCACTTCCAGACCTTCCAGATCACGACGAAACCCATCATCGCCGTGACCACCATGGTCCCGGTGACCGAGATGCCATAGGCCGATGCCAGCGCGCTGGAGGAACGGAACAGCAGCACCAGCAGCACCACCGCGACCAGCAGAAGCTGGTTGATGCGCGGGATGAAGATCTGGCCCGAATGGGCTTCAGAGGTATGGCGAATTTCGAAGCGCGGCAGCAGCCCGAGCTGAATCGCCTGGCGCGTCAGCGAATAGGCACCGGTGATGACGGCCTGGCTCGCGATCACCGTGGCGGCGGTGGCGAGAACGACCATGCAGCCGCGGAAAAAGCCTTGCGGGAACAGCTGGAAGAACGGGCTCACGATCGCGCCGGGATCGCCGAGGACGAGAGCACCCTGCCCCAGATAGTTCAGCGCCAGCGATGGCAGCACGATGAACAGCCAGGCGGTCTGGATCGGCCGCTTGCCGAAATGGCCGAGGTCGGCATAGAGCGCCTCGGCACCGGTGACCGCCAGGAACACGGCGCCCAGCGTCACGAAACCAATGATGCCGTGGTGGAACATGAAGGACACGGCGTAGAGCGGGTTCAGCGCGAACAGCACCTGCGGCTGCTCGATGATCGGGTGGATTGCCGCGATCGCGATCACCGCGAACCAGACGCACATCACCGGACCGAAGAACGCGGCGACGCGGGCGGTGCCGCGCGACTGCACGGCGAACAGGCCGACCAGGATGATCACGGTCAACGGAACGATGTAGGGCTCGAAGTGCAGGGTGACGTCCTTCATGCCTTCGATGGCTGACAGCACCGAAAGCGCCGGCGTGATCACGGCGTCGCCGTAGAACAGGGCGCCGGAAATGATGCCGAGCAGGACGATGGTCGCCCCGCCGGTGCCGACCGCGCGCTGGGCCAGCGCCATCAGCGCCAGCGTGCCGCCCTCGCCATTGTTGTCGGCGCGGAGCAGGATCACGACGTATTTGAGCGTCACCACGACGATGAGCGCCCACAGGATCAGCGAGAGCACGCCGAGCACGGCCGCCGGCGTCGGCACCCCCTCCGCGCCCGAGGCCGCCATCACCGCCTCGCGGAACGCGTAGAGCGGGCTGGTGCCGATATCACCGTAGACGACGCCGATGCTGCCGAGCGTCAGCGCACCGAAACGGGCGGTGGTGTGGGCTTCGCCATGCCCATTGGCCGCCGCCGTTTCCGGGGCGGAAATCGCTACGTCACTTGTCATGGGAGAGCCCAGTGGCCTCTAGAATGCTTCACTGCACAACGGCGAAAGAGCGCGCGGCTTATAGTCCTGCGCTGCCGGCATAGCCTAGCCCGATTTTGGGCCCTTGCCATGCGAAATTTGCATGAGTAGGCCAATTGCGTTCAGATGGTGACTTGGGTGCCGACTTCAACCACCCGCCCGGTCGGAATCTGGAAATAGTCGGTGGCGTCGTTGGCGGACCGGCTCAGCGCGATGAAGAGATGGTCCTGCCACAGCGGCATGCCCGACTGCGCCGAGGCCTTGAGCGACCTTCGCGACACGAAGAACGAGGTCGACATGATGTCGAACTGCCAGCCCTGCTTGCGGGCGATCGCCAGCGCTTTCGGCACGTTCGGCTGCTCCATGTAGCCGAAGCGCAGCCTGACCTTGGAGAACTTGTCGCTGATCTTCTCCATGCGGAACCGCTCGGACAGCTCGACCCGCGGCGTGTGCGCGGTCTCGATGGTCAGGACCACGTTGTGCTCGTGCAGCACCTTGTTGTGCTTGAGATTGTGCAGCAGCGCGGTCGGCACGAAGGCGGGATCGCTGGTCAGGAACACCGCGGTGCCCTTGACGATGTGCGGCGGACGCTTTTCGAGGCTGCGGATCAGGTCGTCGAGCGGCACCTCGATCCGGCGCGTCTTCTGGAGCAGTATCCCCGTCCCTTTGCGCCAGGTCCAGATGGTCCCGGCCATGACCGCGCCGAACAGCAGCGGCACCCAGGCGCCCTCGAGCAGTTTGAGCAGATTGGCGCTGAAGAAACTTATGTCGACGACGACGAAGGGCACGATCACCGCCGCAGCCGTCGCAGCGCGCCAGTTCCACAGTTTCCAGATCACGACGAAGCCCATGACGCCGTCGGCGACCATCGTGGTGGAGACCGCGATGCCGTAGGCCGAAGCCAGATTGCTGGGGGTGTGGAACAACAGCACCAGCAGCATCACACCGATCAGCAGCAGCCGGTTCACACGCGGCAGATAGATCTGGCCAGCATGGGTCTCGGAGGTGTAGCGCACCTCGAAGCGCGGCAGGAGGCCAAGCTGCACCGCCTGATAGACCAGCGAATAGGCGCCGGTGATCACGGCCTGGCTCGCGATCACGGTTGCCGCGGTCGCAAGTCCAACCAGCGGCAGCACCAGACTCTCGGGCACCATGCGATAGAACGAATGCTCAATCGCGCTGGGGTCGGACAGCACCAGCGCGCCTTGCCCGAAATAGTTGATCAGGAGCGCGGGCAGCACGAAGAACATCCAGGCCGACTGGATCGGCTTGCGGCCGAAATGGCCGAGATCGGCGTAGAGCGCCTCGCCGCCCGTCACCGCCAGGAACACGGCGCCCAGCGTCACCAGGCCGATCGTGCCGTGCGACAGCAGGAATTGCAGCGCGTAATAGGGATTGATGGCCGCCAGCACCGACGGATCGTCGGCGATGTGGACTGCGCCCATCACCGCAAGAACGGTGAACCAGATCACCATCACCGGCCCGAAGGCCGAGGCCACCAGCGCCGTCCCCTTGCTCTGGACCGCGAACAGCAACACCAGGATGATGACGGTGAGCGGTACGACATAGTGGTCGAAGGCGGGGGTCACGAGCTTCAGACCCTCGACCGCCGACAGCACCGAGATGGCCGGCGTGATCATGGAATCGCCGATGAACATGGAGGCGCCGACCACGCCGAGCGCCATCAGAAACCAGCTTCGCCGCCCGAGCGCGCGCTGGCCGAGTGCCATCAGCGAGAGCGTGCCGCCCTCCCCGTTATTGTCGGCGCGCAGCAGGAGCAGGACGTATTTGGCGGTGACGACGATAAAGAGCGCCCAGAGAATCAGCGAGAGCACGCCGAGCACCATGACCCGCGAGACCGGCTCGCCATGGGCCGCGCCCCTGACCGCCTCGTGGAATGCGTACAGCGGCGAGGTGCCGATATCGCCGAAGACAACACCGATGCTTCCGAGCGTCAGGCCCCAGAAACCCGAGGTGACCGGCCCGTCCTGAGCGTCGGTCGATGTGATGCTCGCCGTCATGTGAGATGAGAAACGCTTCTTCGCGAGAATTGATCCGGCGCCTTTTGACCGTTCCGGCGCGCCTGTCAATCGGCACACCACCATAGCAGCCGCCGGGGCGGATGCTGTGACGGCGCAGCAACGATCGTCGCCAGCGCGACGACATGCCTCAGGTAAGATGGTAGCGCAAGTGCCTGGAGCCGTCCGCTCCGCGGGAAGCGGAGCGGGCCTCGAGATTCCGGGTTTGACGCGTTTTCTTCACGCGAAACCGGAGGCCGCTTCGCGCGAAACGCTCTACGGCTTCAAATTCGGCGGCAGCGGCGGATCCTCGCGCATCAGCGTGATCGTCACCCGCCGGTTGGCCGCGAGCGAAGGATCGTCCGGAAACAACGGCTGGGTGTCCGCCTTGCCGGCGACGGCGAAGATGTGAGACGGCGGCAGGCCCTCGCGTTCGAGGATCTGACGCACGGCATTGGCGCGATCGGCCGACAGGTCGAAGGCGGCATAGTCGCTGCGGGTCGGCACGAATCCGGCGGCGGTGTGGCCGGCGATGGAGACACGGAGCGGCGTTGCCTTCAGCGGGATCGCGAGCTTCTCGATCAGGCGGCGGGTGCGGTCATACGGCACCTTGGAGCCGTCGGCGAACATCGAGCGGCCATCCTGATCGACGATCTCCAGGTTGAGGCCCTGCTTGGTCTCCTCGAACATGATGTGCTTGGACATCTCGGTCAGTTCCGGCATGTCCTGCAACGCCTGGCGCAGCGAGGCGGCGGCAAGCGCAAAATTGCGGTCAACCTTGATCTTCGCGCCCGACGTGCGGTCGCGGTCCTCCTGATCCGGCGTCGGCGTGTTGGAGGCGTCCTCGGGCTGGATGTGGTCGACGTTCTTCAGCCGCGGGCGGGTCGGCAGGCCGTCGGACTCGACGATACCGGCGTAGCGCGCCTCGCTCTGCACGCCGAATGCATCGCGCATGGAGCCGGCGACGATCTTCAGCTTGTTGGCGTCCTGGGTCGAGAACGCGACGAGCATCACGAAGAAGCTCATCATCAGGCCCATCAGGTCGGCGAAGGTCACGAACCAGCCGTGACCGCCACCGTGAGCATCGCCGCGCTTCTTCTTGGCCATCTCTCGAGATCCCGGGCGGCGGCCTTACGCCGGCACCGGCTCGCCTTCGGCGTGACGATGCTTCTCCGGCAAATAGGCCAGCAGCATTTCGCGCACGAGCGTCGGGCTCTTGGAGTCGCGGATCATCAGGATGCCGTCGATGATCAGCGTGCGGTTGGTTTCCTCGTCGAGCAGCTTGCCGTGCAGCTTGTCGGCGATCGGCAGACAGAACAGGTTCGCGACGAGCGCGCCGTACAGGGTTGCGAGCAGCGCGGTCGCCATGAACGGGCCGAGCTTGGAGGGATCGGTCATGTTGGCGAACATCTGCACCATGCCGATCAGGGTGCCGATCATGCCGAAGGCCGGAGCGCAGTCGCCGATGGCGCGGTAGATCTTGCTGCCTTCGTCGAGGTGCATGAGGAAGTTGTCGCGGTCGCGCTCGAGATTGTCGCGGATGAAGTCGAGGTCGTAGCCGTCGGCGACGTAGCGGATGCCCTTGGCCAGGAACGGCTCGTCGGTCTCGACCTTTTCGAGGCCGACCGGGCCCTGCTTGCGGGCGATCTCGGCGATGCGGGCGAGCTCGTCGACGAGGTCGTGCGCCGACAGGCGGCTCATGGTGAAAGCGAACTTGGCGCCGAGCGGAAGGCCGTGCAGGAGCGCGCTGAGCGGAAAGCGGATCATGGTGGCCGAGACCGAGCCGCCGAAGATGATGATCATGGCATGTTCGGAGATGAACATGTGGAGGTCGCCGCCCATGAAGATCATCGCCGTAATGACGATGATGCCCGCAATGAGCCCGACGCTCGTCATGATATCCATGGGACACTCCAACGCGAACGCAACAACGGCCGTCCTGGCCGCTGGCGCGGCCCAACCCCGAACCGCATCGGAAACCCTAGAGTGCCCCCCTTAAAGCCGCGTAAAGGTTAAGTTGAGCCGGGGCGCCAGACCGACGCAGCGCGCTGACAGGGCGCCGGCTTTGCCCGCGACCGACGGGAATCTCAACACTTCGCTAACCATGATTGCGGGGCGCCAGGACGGCAGCTCAGGACGAAAGCCCGGTCAGCTCGAGGCTGAGTGCGCGCAGGAGCCTGCGTGCGCCGCCATCGTAGGCCTGCGGATTGGCGCGGGTCTCGTTCATGCCGTTGAAGAACAGTCCGCTCTTGCCGGCGACGTCGTCGCCTTCGACGAGGTGCAGGATCGCCGCACCGCCCTGCTCCACCGTCGAGATCGGCGTGATGCCGCCGGCGCGCACCATCGTGGTGTTCATGTAGGTCGCCGGATGCAGCGCGTTGACGGTGATGCCCATGCGCTTCAACTCCTCCGCGAAATCGATGGTGAACATGATCTGCGCGAGCTTGCTCTGTGCGTAGGCGCGCGAGCCGCTGTAGCCCTTGCTGATCATGACGTCGTCGAAATCGATCGGATGCTGACCGAGGGAGGCAACATTGACGACGCGCGAAGGTGCAGCGGACGTCAACAGCGGCAGCAGCAAGTGCGCAAGCAGGAAGCCCGAGAGGTAATTCACGGCAAAGCGCAGTTCGTAGCCGTCGGGACTCTCCTGACGTTGCGGTCCGTCGTTCTGCGAGCCGATGCCGGCGTTGCTGACGAACACATCGAGATGCCTGTGATCGCGGAGAACGGCCGCGGCGAGCTCTCGCGTGCCTGACATCGACGACAAGTCGGCCTGGTAGAATGTCGGCGCGGCGTGGCCGGCCTGCACGATCTGGTCGATCAGCGCTTTCGCGCGCACGGCATTGCGGCCATGGATCAGGACCCTCGCACCTGCTTCGGCCAGCCGGCGCGCGACGTGACGGCCGACGCCGTCCGTCGAACCGGTAATCAGGACGGTTTTGCCAGTCATCTTCATTGTGCGTCCTCCGACTGCGGCCCTGCGCCACATCCGCGACGACAGATCATGCAGTATTCTATCGCCGGGCGGCATGCTCCATCGCAGGAGCCGTTTTGCCATGTTGACGCTGTTCGGTCTTCTCACCGCGCTGCCCGCGGTACTGGCGCTCCACCTGCTCGAGCCAGGGCTCGTCCTGCCGGCGTTCAGCGTCTTGCTGTTTGTCGAGGCCGGCTTTGCCGTGATCGCAGCGCGCTTGATTCACGTCCCTGATAATGCCGACGACATCACCCTCTGGGATCTCGCCGGCGGCTTCACCCTGATCGGATGCGCCGCCGCGGTCTTCGGCGAGCCGGATCAGGCCGCCCTGTTTCTGACGGAACAGGGCGGCCCACGGCCGGCAACGCGGCCCTAAGTCGTTCGGTCGCCCGTTAGTGAATCTCCGCCGAGCGCTTCAGCGCGGCCTTCAGCTTCTCCAGCGAGAAGTCGGGGCTGCGCGCGATCTCCAGGATCGGCGTCTCGCGGCGGCCACAGAGTTCGGCAGCCTCGGGAAGCTTTGCGGCGATGTCGAGCGGGATCACGATCGCGCCGTGCTGGTCGGCGTGGATCAGGTCGTCGGATTTCACGGTCATGCCGGCGACGCGCACCTCGCCACCAAAACTTTCCGCATGCACCCAGGCATGCGACGGGCCGATCGAGCCGGCCAGCGCCTGAAAGCCCGGGGCCCATTGCGGGATGTCGCGGATCGAGCCGTCGGTGATGACGCCGAGGCAGCCGAGCGCCTTGTGCACGTTGCTCTGCACCTCGCCCCAGAACGCGCCGTAGCCGACGTCGGGACCGTCGATGTCCTGGATCACCGAGATGCGCGGACCGTGGCCGGTGCCGACATATTCGTAATATTCGATGCGGCGCTTGGACTGCTCTTCGGCCGGCAGCGAGGACTTCAGCACCGAGCGGATCGCAACCGTGCGGGCGTAGCCGACGATCGGCGGGAGGTCGGGAAATGGGCAGACCAGTTGCTTGGTGGTGTAGCCGATCAACCGGCGCTCGGGCGCCACGATCTCCATGGCATTGCAGATCGTCGGGGTGTCATAGCGGCCCAGCGCTTCGAGGACGGAAGCGGGCAGCGGCCCGGTCGCTTTATCAGTCACGGCGTTCTCTCCCAGATTGGCGGCCGCTGTTGGCGCGGTGCCGCCGGCACAGGGCGATATAGCCGAGATCGGGCTTCAACCCAACTCGGCCGCCTTCATGGCAGATATCCGCGAAAACCGCTCAGTGCATGATCCGGAAAAGTGCGCAGCGGTTTTCCGAAAAGATCATGCTCAAACAACGACCTAAAGCGCGATGACGATTCAGCCAAATCTCATCGCGCTTTAGTGCAGCCGTCCGGGCCGGTCATCGTCGAGCGGCGGCTCCGACAAATTGGCCAGCGTCGGCGCCGAAGGCGGCGACGGGACCTCGCCTCCGGACGGCGCGGTGGCCGCCATCGCGCGCGCCTGGTCGCGGTAGGATTTGTAGCCGAGCGGCAAACCGAGCAGATACAGCACCGTGCCGATCGACAGCACGTGCCAGGGATAGGCGATCAGGATAGCGATGAACACGATCACCGCGACGAACGCCGGCAGCACCAGCTCGGGCGGCACGCGCATGCGCTTGGTCTTGCCGGAGAATACCGGCAGGCGCGACACCATCAGGAAGGCGATCAAGAGCGTATAGGCCGCCGTCACCGCCGCGGGCAGCCGGCCGAGATCGAGAAACGCGACGTAGATCGGCAGCAGCACGGTGATCGCGCCGGCCGGCGCTGGCACACCGGTGAAAAAGTTGGCGGCGAAGGCCGGTTTGTTCGGATCGTCCATGGTGGCGTTGAAGCGCGCGAGCCTTAAGCCCCCGGAGATCGCGAACACCATGGCGGCGATCCAGCCGGCATTGCCGAGCTCGTGCAACTGCCAGAAGTACAGCATCAGGCCGGGCGCGACGCCGAAATTGACGAAGTCGGCGAGGCTGTCGAGCTCGGCGCCGAACTTGGACTGGCCCTTGATCATGCGCGCGACGCGACCATCGATGCCGTCGAGCGCGGCCGCGAACACGATGGCGTAGACCGCGAGTGTCATCCGCCCCTCGATCGACAGGCGGATCGAGGTCAGGCCGGCGCAGATCGCCAGCAGCGTGATGACGTTGGGCACAAGCATCCGCACCGGAATCGGGCGGAACCGCCGGCGGCGGACGTCGGGATCCTTGAAGTCGTAGGGCGTCATGGCTCGTCCTTATCTCAATGCGAGATATAGCAAGCCCTGTTCCCCTCCGCCATTGCGGCGGAAGGCCCCTTTGGACCGACTATTGGTTAATTGGCGCGGTAGGCGCGGCTTGGGTCGTCCCCGGCAAGATCGGCCAAAATCGTCTCCCCGGCGATCGCCGTCTGCCCTTCCGACACCAGCGCCTTGGTACCCAGGGGCAGGTAGACGTCGAGGCGCGAGCCGAAGCGGATCAGGCCAAACCGCTCGCCCGCCCCGATCGCCTGCCCTTCCCTGACGAAGCAGACGATGCGCTTGGCGACGAGCCCCGCGATCTGGATCACGCCGATCCGCGCCGTCGGCGTCGTGATCACGAGCGAGTTGCGCTCATTGTCCTCGCTCGCCTTGTCGAGCTCGGCGTTGATGAACAGGCCCGGCCGGTAGGCGATGCGATCCACCCTGCCCGCGATCGGGCTGCGGTTCACGTGGCAGTTGAACACGCTCATGAACACCGAGATGCGCGGCAGCGGCCGGTCGCCGAGCCCGAGCTCGGCCGGCGGCAGCGCCATGGTGATCATCGAGACGCGGCCGTCGGCCGGCGACACCACGAGCCCCTCGCGTACCGGCGTCACGCGCACAGGGTCGCGGAAGAACAGCGCGCACCACACGGTCAGGATCGTGCCGATCCACCCGAGCGGCGACCACAGCCAGAACAGGATCAGGCTTGCCAGCGCAAAGCCGCCAATGAAGGGATAGCCCTCCTTGTGGATCGGCGGGATCTGACGCTGGATCGAATCAAGGATGGACATCGCTATCTGCCGCCTGGGAGTTGATGGCGCCGGGTCGCCCCCGCGCGGTGGAGTTGTTTAGGCCAGAGTTGGGACCCGAGACAAGGTCACTCCGCGGCCGCTGATGTCGCGAGGGCGTCATCGACCGGCGGCGGCTCCCGGTTGGGCGCCTCGCTGCTGTCGGCCATCTTGGCCAGTTTCTCCCGTGCCGCCTCGGCTTCGCGCTGCCTGTTCCACATGCTGGCGTAAAGGCCGCCCTGCACGAGCAGCTTGGCGTGGGTGCCCCGCTCGGCGATCCGGCCCTGGTCCAGCACGATGATCTCGTCGGCGCCAACGATGGTGGACAGCCGGTGCGCGATCACCAGCGAGGTGCGGTTCTTCGACACGCGGTCGAGCGCGCCCTGGATCTCGTGCTCGGTGTGGGTGTCGAGCGCCGAGGTCGCCTCGTCCAGCACCAGGATCGGCGGCGCCTTGAGCACGGTGCGCGCGATGGCGACGCGCTGCTTCTCGCCGCCGGACAGCTTCAGGCCGCGCTCGCCGACCTGGGTCTCGTAACCCATCGGCGCCATGCGGATGAAATGGTCGATCTGCGCCAGCCGCGCCGCCTCTTCGACCTCGGTATCATCAGCATCCCAGCGGCCGTAGCGGATGTTGTAGCGGATGGTATCGTTGAACAGCACCGTATCCTGCGGCACCATTCCGATCGAGGCGCGCAGTGAATCCTGCGTGACCTCGCGGATGTCCTGGCCGTCGATCAGGATCTTGCCGCCGGAGACGTCGTAGAGACGGAACAACAGACGCGAGATGGTCGACTTGCCCGCACCGGACGGGCCGACGATCGCGACCGTCTTGCCGGCGGGCACCTCGAAGCTGATGCCCTTGAGGATCGGCCGCGTCGGCTCATAGGCAAAGCGCACGTCGTCGAAACGCACGATGCCGGCGGAGATGACCAGCGGCTGCGCATCGGGCATGTCCTTGATCTCGGCCTCGCGTCCGATCACGCCAAACATCTTCTCTATGTCGATGATCGCCTGCTTGATCTCGCGATAGACCATGCCCATGAAATTCAGCGGCTGGTAGAGCTGGATCATCATGGCATTGACCAGCACGAAATCGCCGACCGTGTTGGTGCCGTTGCGCACGCCGATCGCGCACATCAGCATGGTCGCGGTCAGCCCGAGCGTGAAGATCACGGCCTGGCCGGTGTTGAGCACCGCGAGCGAGGTATAGGCCTGAACGCTCGACTCCTCGTAGCGCGCGACCGACTTGTCGTAACGCTGCGCCTCGCGCGTCTCCGCGCTGAAATATTTCACGGTCTCGTAGTTGAGCAGCGAGTCGATCGCCTTGGTGTTCGCCTCGGTGTCGGAATCGTTCATCTTGCGGCGGATGCCGATCCGCCACTCGGTCGCGATGTAGGTGTAGTACATGTAGACCGCGACCGTGATCAGCGTCGCCACCACGTAGCGCCAGTCGAACTGCCACAGCAGCACCGCCAGCAGCAGCGTGACCTCGACGATGGTCGGGATCAGCTGCAGGATCACCATGCGCACGATGACCTCGATGCCCTCGCGGCCGCGCTCGAGCACGCGCGTCAGGCCGCCGGTCTTGCGCTCGAGGTGAAAGCGCAGCGACAGCTCGTGCATGTGGATGAAGGTGATGGTGGCGAGCTTGCGCACCGCATGCATGGCGACGCGGGCGAAGATGCCGTCGCGCCATTGCGTCAGCACCGCCATCAGGATGCGCGTCACGCCATAGCTTGCGGTCAGCAGCAATGGCGAGGCGATCACCCAGAGGTGCCAGTTGTCGGGCTGCACCGGCGCGGTGTTGGCGCCGGTCAGCGCATCCGTCGCCCATTTGAAGCTGAACGGCACGGTCAACGTGATCAGCTTGGCGGCGAGCAGCAGCACCATCGACCAGACCACCCGCATCTTCAGGTCGAAACGGTCGCTTGGCCAGATATAGGGCCACAGATGCGCCAGCGTGCCCACCAGCGTGGCTCGCTCCAGCGATCCCCCTGCGGGAGGATCGGGAACGTCTGCGCCGTCGAACGATTGAGGTTGGTCCATCAAGAAGCCTGAAAGCCCGCCGGGTGCGGGCAGCGTTACGATTTGCGGTTTTCGCCCGTCATATAGAGCCTTCCCGATGCCAGCGCACCCCGCCAGATGGCGAATCTTTGATTGTTTGTCGCCATTTACCGGTAGATTTCCGGGTGATCCGAATCACCGATTGGGCTTGACGCCCCTGCGCTGCAATGCATCATGGCACCAATGAGCACGATCAAAACTGTCTGCGTCTATTGCGGCTCCGGCCCAGGAACCAATCCCAGCTTCACCGAAGGCGCCAAGGCGTTCGGCAAGGCTCTCGCCGAGAACAACGTCCGCCTGGTCTATGGCGGCGGCTCGCTCGGCCTGATGGGCTCGGTCGCGACCTCCGTGCTCGATCACGGCGGCACCGTCACCGGCATCATTCCTGAATTCCTCCGGAAGCGCGAGAACGCGCTGACCCGCGTGCAGGAGATGATCGTCACCCCCGACATGCACGAGCGCAAGCGGCTGATGTTCGAGCGCTCCGACGCCTTCGTGGCGCTGCCGGGCGGCGTTGGCACGCTCGAAGAGCTGGTGGAGCAGCTGACCTGGAAACAGCTCGGCCGTCACGCCAAGCCGGTGCTGCTAGCCAACATCGACAATTTCTGGGAGCCGCTGTTCTCGCTGCTGTCGCACATGCGCCAGACCGAGTTCATCCGCGCCGGCCTTTCGGTCGACATCCTCAAGGCCGATCGCGTCGAGGATATTCTGCCGAAGCTGAAAGCGGCAGCGGCACAGATCGCCGAATCTGAAACGCAGCTCGCCCCGGAAGTGGCGCGCAAGCTCTAGCGCCTTACTCCGCCGGAAACGTCACCGCCTCGATCCGGTTGCCATCGGGATCGGTCACGAAGGCCGCGTAGTAGCGCACGCGGTCATGCGGACGGATGCCTGGCGCGCCGTCGGACGCACCGCCGGCGGACAGCGCCGCGGCGTGAAACGCATCGACCTCGGCCGTCGTCTTCGCCCGCACGCAGATGTGCACGCCGCTCTCCGATGGGACGTGCGGCATACCCTCGCGCAGATTGATCCAGAACTCGGGATAGGCCTTGCCGAAGCCGATCGTCCGCGGCCGCGCGACGAGGCGCGTGAGGCCGAGCGCGGCAAGCGTTGCTTCGTAGAATTTTGCGGAGCGATCGAGATCAGTGACGCCGACGGAGATGTGGTCGATCATATGCCGTGCTCCCTCCCCTCGTCATTGCGAGCGAAGCGAAGCAATCCAGAGCCCCTCCGCGGAACGATTCTGGATTGCTTCGTCGCTTCGCTCCTCGCAATGACGGCGTTTGTGGCCGCGCCGTCCCTTACATTGCCGTCCCCTACGCCGGCGCCCCCGACTTCACCAGCTTGTAGATCACCGAGTCCATCAGTGCCTGGAACGAGGCGTCGATGATGTTCGGGGACACGCCGACCGTGGTCCAGCGATCACCGTTCTCGTCCTCGCTCTCGATCAGCACGCGCGTGACCGCGCCGGTGCCGCCGTTGAGGATACGGACGCGGTAGTCGATCAGCGTCAGGCCCTCGATGTACTTCTGGTACTTGCCGAGATCCTTGCGCAGCGCGACGTCGAGCGCGTTGACGGGGCCGTTGCCTTCGGCGGCCGAGATCAAGCGCTCGCCGGCGACGTCGACCTTGACCACTGCAAGCGCGACGGTGACACGCTCGCCGTGCGAATTGTAGCGCTGCTCGACGTTGACGTCGAACTGCTCGACCTCGAAATAATGCGGCACCTTGCCGAGCGTCCGGCGCGCCAGCAGATCGAACGAGGCGTTGGCGGATTCATAGGCGTAGCCGGCAGCCTCACGCTCTTTCAATTCCTCGACCAGCCGCGTCAGCTTGGGATCGCTCTTCTCGTAGGCAATGCCGGCCCGGTCCAGCTCCGCGATGACGTTGGAGCGTCCGGCCTGGTCTGACACCAACACCTTGCGATGATTGCCGACCAATTCCGGCAGCACATGCTCATACGTCTGCGGGTCCTTCAGCACGGCGGAAGCATGAATGCCGGTCTTGGTGACGAAGGCGCTCTCGCCGACATAGGCCGCATGCCGGTTCGGCACGCGGTTGAGCATGTCGTCGAGGGTGCGCGAGACCTTGACGAGAGTTGCGAGCTGTTCGGGCGTGACGCCGATCTCGAAGGCGTCGGAAAACTCCTTCTTGAGCTTCAGCGTCGGGATCAGCGAGCACAGATTGGCGTTGCCGCAGCGCTCGCCAAGGCCGTTCAAGGTGCCCTGGATCTGCCGCGCCCCGGCGCGCACCGCGGCCAGCGAATTGGCCACGGCCTGCTCGGTGTCGTTATGGGCGTGGATGCCGACATGGTCGCCCGGGATGTGCTTCGTCACCTCGGTGACGATGGCCTCGATCTCGTTCGGCATGGTGCCGCCATTGGTGTCGCACAGCACCACCCAGCGCGCGCCGGCCTCATAGGCGGCCTTGGCGCAGGCGAGCGCGAAGGTTGAATCCTCCTTGTAGCCGTCGAAGAAGTGCTCGCAGTCGAGCATGACCTCGCGGCCCGCTGCCTTCGCCGCCGCGACGCTGTCGCGGATCGACGCCAGATTTTCTTCCTTCGTCGTCTCCAGCGCGACGCGCACCTGATAGGCCGAGGACTTCGCCACGAAGCAGATCGCATCGGCCTTCGCTTCGAGGAGCCCGGCCACACCGGGATCGTTGGAGACCGAGCGGCCTGCCCGGCGCGTCATGCCGAAGGCGGTGAAGCGCGCATGCTTGAGTTTGGGCTTGGTGCCGAAGAACTCGGTGTCGGTCGGATTGGCGCCGGGATAGCCGCCCTCGACATAGTCGATACCGAGATCGTCGAGCATCGCCGCGATCACCTGCTTGTCGGTCAGGGTGAAATCGACGCCGTTGGTCTGCGCCCCGTCGCGCAGCGTGGTGTCGAACAGATAGAGACGCTCCTTGCTCATTGCGCAGCTCCGAGCGTCTTCTTCATCGTGGTGTTGGCGAGCCACTCGTCGTTGATGGTGATGCTGTTGCGCTGCATGGCGACATAGCCGCGCTTGGCGAAGAAGTTTTGCGCGGTGTCGCTGGCATCGACCGCCAGGCTGGTCGCGCCGCGGCCGCCGGCGAGCTTCTCCAGCGCGTCCACCAGCATCGTCGCGATGCCCTGACCGGTCACGGCGGGATGCACATAGAGCATATGGATGTGATCGGCCCCGCGCAGCGAGGCGAAGCCGACGGGCGAGCCCTCCAGCGTCGCGACCAGCGTCAGGTCGGCCGCGAGCCGCTTGCCGAACTCTTCGGTTTCCGCCGCTTCCATCCAGGCCTGCTGCTGCGCCTCGTTGTAGTCTTCGCCGGTCAGCTCCTCGATGCTTGCCGTGAAGATCGCGGCGAGGACCGGCACGTCATCAGGCAGGAACGGCCGCAAGCCGGGTTTTGGCAAAGTCTGTCCCATCGTCTTCACCACATCCCATAGAGTTTCAGCGCCAGCGCCACGGCGGCCACGAGCAGCAGTATCTTCAGCGCGATGTAATAGAGCCAGTGCCGCGGAAAAGGCGTGTCGGGCCGCTTCATCGTGCGACCTCCCAGGTCGTCCCGTCCTTGGAGTCCTTGATCGCAACGCCCATCGCGGCAAGCAAATCGCGAATTCGGTCGGACTCTTTGAAATCCTTGCGGCTACGGGCGGCCGTCCGCTCCGAGATCAAGCGCTCGACTTCCTTGGCATCGACCCCGCTGGCCTGCTGCTTGCGCCCTTCCCACTGCGCAGCGCTTTCGGAGAGGAAGCCGAGCAGGCGCAACGAGCCCGCCAACGCGCTCACGTCGCTGCCACGCAGACCGTGCAGCGCCGCGATCGCCAGCGGCGTGTTGAGGTCGTCGAGCAGCGGCTCGACCACGGACGCGGCCGGCTGGCCGGGCTCGGCGTCGGCCGCGACCCGATACCAGTCGTCGAGCGTCCTGGCGCTCTCCTCCAGCGACTTCAGCGTCCAGTCGATCGGCGAACGATAATGCGTCTTCAGCATGTTCAAGCGCAGCACCTCGCCCGGCCAGTCTGCGAGCAATTCGTGGATGGTGACGAAGTTGCCGAGCGACTTCGACATCTTCTCGCTCTCGACTTGGAGGAAGCCGTTGTGCATCCAGTAGTTCGCCATGCGCTGCTGGTGGAAGGCGCAGCAGGTTTGCGCGACCTCGTTCTCGTGATGCGGAAACACGAGGTCAATACCGCCGCCATGGATGTCGAAATATTCGCCGAGATGCTTCCAGGCCATGGCCGAGCATTCGATATGCCAGCCCGGGCGACCCTGCGCAGCGATGCCGGCCGGCGACGGCCATGACGGCTCGCCCGGCTTGGACGGCTTCCACAGTACAAAGTCGGTGTTGTCCTTCTTGTAGGGCGCGACGTCGACGCGGGCGCCGGCGATCATCTCGTCCAACGAGCGATTGGACAGCGCGCCATAGCGCGGCAACCCGGAATTGGCCGCGTTCATCGCCTGCGGCGAGAACAGCACATGGTCCTCGGCAGCATAGGCAAAGCCGCCGGCGATCAGCCTCTCGATGATCTCGCGCATCTCGCCGATATGCTCGGTCGCGCGCGGCTCGACGCTCGGCCGGAGCGCGCCAAGTGCGTCGACGTCGGCGTGAAACTGTCTTCCTGTCTGCTCGGTGACCTTGCGGATCGCCTCGTTGAGCGGGAGCCCCGGAAAATCGCGCGCGGCGCGGTCGTTGATCTTGTCGTCGACGTCGGTGATGTTGCGAACATATGTGACATGCGCTTCGCCATAGAGATGGCGCAGCAGCCGAAACAGCACGTCGAACACGATCACCGGTCGCGCATTGCCGATATGGGCGAAGTCGTAGACGGTCGGTCCGCAGACATACATGCGGACGTTGTTCGCATCGAGCGGCACGAAGGTGCGCTTGTCCCGGCTCAGCGTATCGTAAAGACGCAATTCCATATGGATACCCGTCGGCTGTTGGCCGGGCGTCCGAGGCTCTCAATGTTTTTGAGAAAAGACGGCTCCAGCCAGCGAATCGCTAGCTCGTAATCTCGCGGCAAATGCCACAAATGGCGAGGAGACCGTTCATGCGGGAACATATGGGCCACGAGGGGCCCTTGCGTCAAGAGAGCCGCGAAAACGCCGTTTTATCTCCGCAAAGCGCGGCCGTCCCGCCTTGATGGTTCATCATCCTTAACCTTTTGAGTTTACTTGGAACCCGGCGGTTCCCTTAAGCCCCGGTGCACCCATGCGATCCCTGCTCGCGCTCGTCTCTTGTGCCTCCATCGTCGCGGCATCCAGCGCGTTCGCCGAGACCCGCGTCTTCATCATCGCCAACCAGGCGGACGGCTACGGTGTGGACCAGTGCCTCGCCAAGGGTGAGAAATGCGGCGCACAGGTCGCGCGCACCTATTGCCAGTCACGCGATTTTGCCCAGGCCTCGGCCTACCGCCGGGTCGATCCCGACGAAATTACCGGCTCTGTCCCCAAAACTGGCGCAAACTGCTCCCATGGCCATTGCGACGAATATGTCGCAATCACCTGCCAGCGCTGAATTCCCTCGGAGCTGGCGGACCTTAGGACCAGTTTTCGGCCCCTGAAACGACGTGACGATGCCGCAGGAAGCGGCTATTGGAGGGCGCGCGTCGGCCCCCAAAATCACGCCGAGCCGTGACCTCGCTAGAATGGCGGATATGCCTGAATTTTTGTCTCTCTCCCGTGCTCGCTCCATCCTTGCCTGCACCGTGCTTCTGAGCACGGTCGTGCTCGCCAACGGTGCTTTCGCGCAAGCCGGCCCGCCCGGCCCGCCGCCTCAGCCCAGCCAGAACGGGCTCGGACCGAATCCGATGTGCGTGCGGCTGGAAGGCCAGCTCGCCGGGCTCGATCGTGGCGGCGGCGGTGGCGACCCCGCGCGCGAAGACCAGATCCGCCGCTACCAGGATTCCCAGGCCAAGCAGCAGGCCGAGCTCGACCGCGTCACCATGCAGGCCAAGCGCATGGGCTGCGATTCCTCCGGCTTCTTCTCGCTGTTCAACGGCCAGTCGGCGCAATGCGGTCCGGTCAACACCCAGATCCAGCAGATGCGCGCCAATCTGGACCAGATCACCGGCAATCTCGAACGCCTGCGCGGCGGCGGCCCCGGCGGCTTCAGCCCGGAGCGCGACAACCAGCGCCGCTCGGTGCTGGCGGCGCTGGCGCAGAACAATTGCGGCCCGCAATATGCCAACGCCGCGCAATCGCAAGGCGGCGGCAACTTCCTGAACAATCTGTTCGGCGGCGGCGGCAACAACCCCAACAATCCGCAAGGCATGCCGCCCTCCGATCTCGGACCGCAATCCGGCACCTACCGCACCGTGTGCGTGCGCACCTGCGATGGCGCCTATTTCCCGGTCTCCTTTGCCACCGTGCCGGCGCGCTTCCCCGACGACGAGAAGACCTGCAAGGCGCTGTGCCCGGCCGCGGAAGCCGTGCTCTACACCCATCGCAATCCCGGCGAGGACATGAACTCCGCGGTCTCCACCAGCGGCCAGCCCTACACGGCGCTGCCGACCGCGTTCAAATTCCGCAGCGAGTTCAACCCGTCCTGCTCCTGCAAGGCCGCAGGCCAGACCTGGGCCGACGCGCTGAAATCCGCCGACGACAAGGCGGCGGCCGAGCAGCAGGGTGACATCATCGTCACCGAGGAGAGCGCCAAGAAGATGCAGCAGCAGCGGCTCAACAAGGGCACGCCTGCGACTGCCAAGAAGGGCGCGGCTCCCGCGCCGACGACGGCCAGCGCGCCGGCTGCGGCAGCGCCTGCGGAGACCAGCACGGCCACCAATTCGTCGGAGAACAAGCCGATCCGCTCGGTTGGTCCGACGTTCCTGCCGCAGCAGCAGAAGTAGGCTCTAACCCGTCATGCCCCGCGAAGGCGGCCGCCAGGTGCGGCCGTTTCGCTGTTACTGCTTACCCTCGCGGCTCCACGGGAAGAGATTGGCCGGAAAGTCCGCTGCGTAGCGCTTTCCCTTCGGGGGCGGCGGCGGCTCGTCCGGTGGATTCGGATTCGGCTCGACCACCCGCCGATAGAGGTGCCAGGTGGCATGACCGAGCACCGGCAGGACGACAGCGAGACCGACGAAGAACGGCAGCGAGCCGATCACGAGCAGTGCCGCGACGATGAGGCCCCATCCGGCCATCGCAACCGGATTCGCGGCCACTGCTCGGAGCGACGTGCGGATCGCGTCGATCGCAGTCGCATGCCGGTCGAGCATCAACGGAAACGACACGACGCTGACGCACAAGGCCACAACCGCAAACAGGAAGCCACAACCGCAACCGACGATGACGAGCGACCAGCCTTCCGGTGTCGTCAGCACCCGCGTTGCGAAGTCGGGAATGCTTGCGGCCGCCGCGTGACCGAAGATCGTGACATAGATTGCGTTCGCGACACCGATCCAGGCCCCGAACAGGACCAGCAGGAGCACGCCGAGCTCGACCATGGCGCCGAACGACGGTGCGCGCAGCACCTTGATCGCATCCCATGCATCGACCTCCTCGCCGCGCTCGCGACGCCGGCTGAGTTCATAGAGACCGATCGCGGCAAAAGGGCCGATCAAGGCAAAGCCGGCAGCCAGCGGAAACAGGAGCGGCAGCACCGAATAGCCGAGAACCATCCTGAACAGGACGAGACCGAGAACGGGATAAATCACGCACACGACGATCGCGTGGCTCGGCATCGCCTGGAAATCCTCCCAACCCAGGCGTAGGGCCTCGGTCAGGTCGGACAAGCTGATCTTGCGAATGGGGTAGGAGGCCGCTTCGCCGAACAGGTGCCGCTTTATGATGTTGTCGGGATAAAGAGTGGCCATGGACACACCCTCCTCTGCTGAAAGTCGCGGCGGCAAACGGCGCGCTTTCCGGCCGCGCGTATCCGCCCTTATGTGCGGGAGACGCGATCGAGCCGAGTACGGCAGTTCCAGGCTCAACGAGGAAGGAGCTTAGCCGGACGAAACCCGTCGCGACCTGCGCCCCGAGCTTAGCGCGCGCGATCTGGAATGACCAGCGCTCCCGGCTGGGTGAATTGTGCGTCGCATATTTTGTGCGATGCATCACATCGAGAATGCGACCGAGGCTCGCCAGCTCGCACGGCAACATCGATCGCCCACGCCGCGTAAGCGTGTTGACATGCTATTGACGCCGGGTTCGCGGGGGATCATTTTAAATGCCTGGACGCCCCCAGCGGTCGCGGTCTTCCTCTTGAATATCGCGACTGGTTGAATGGGCGAGGCAAGAGGCGCGGTGATGGCGCATATGTCAGCATAGATGTCCGCGTAGAGAAAGTCCGCCATCGCGACAGACGTGAGCTCCGCCCTGGATTCGTATCCGTAGCCTTCGATGGCAAGGATGGATCAGGATGGCTGTCGCACTGATACTGCTTCTGGTCGCGATCGGCTCGGTGCTGTTTCACCTCTACAGCCCGTGGTGGTGGACGCCGATCGCCACGAACTGGGCCTATATCGACCACACCATCAGCATCACGTTCTGGATCACGGGCTTCGTTTTCGTCGCGGTCATCGCCTTCATGGCCTATTGCGTCTTTCGCTTTCACCACAAAGAGGGAAGACGGGCCGACTACAATCCGGAAAACAAAAAGCTCGAATGGTGGCTGAGCGTCGGGACCGGCGTCGGAGTCGCGGCCATGCTGGCGCCCGGTCTCGTGGTCTGGCACCAGTTCGTGACGGTGCCTGCGGATGCCACCGAAGTCGAGGTCATGGGCCAGCAATGGCAATGGAGCTTCCGCCTTCCGGGCAAGGATGGGCGGTTGGGCACATCCGATGTCCGCAACATCGCTTCCGACAATCCGATGGGACTCAATCGTGACGACCCGCACGCGCAAGACGACGTCGTAATCGAGAACGGCGACCTGCACCTTCAAATGGGAAAGCCGGTCAAGGTTCTCCTCCGCTCGGTTGATGTCCTGCACGATTTCTACGTGCCCGAATTCCGCGCCAAGATGGACATGGTCCCTGGCATGGTGACCTATTTCTGGATAACGCCGATCCGAACCGGAACGTTCGATGTTCTATGTGCGGAGCTCTGTGGCGCGGCTCATTATCAGATGCGGGCCAAGGTCATCGTCGACGAAGAGCGTGAATATCACGCTTGGCTGGAGCAACAAAAGACGTTTGCCGAATTGTCGCCGGCAAGAGCTGTCGTGAAGGCGACGTACCAATCCGGTGGCAAGTAGCAGGCTGCCGCCGCGAAGATGGATCGGGTGCACGAGGCCGACGCCTCACCCCCGATGGAAACGACCGAGGAGGTTTCTATGGTCGATATTCCATATGAAGGGATCGCAGGCATCCCGCCTGCCGAAGTACCTGAAGTCGAGCTCTATCATCCAAGGAGCTGGTGGACACGGTATGTCTTCTCGCAGGACGCCAAGGTGATCGCCATTCAGTATTCGCTGACGGCCTCGGCCATCGGGCTGGTGGCCCTGGTGCTGTCGTGGCTGATGCGACTGCAACTGGGGTTCCCCGGCACCTTCTCTTTCATCGATGCCAACCAGTACCTCCAGTTCATCACCATGCACGGCATGATCATGGTGATCTATCTGCTCACCGCATTGTTCCTGGGCGGCTTCGGCAACTACCTGATCCCGCTGATGGTCGGCGCCCGGGACATGGTCTTCCCCTATGTGAACATGCTGAGCTACTGGGTCTACCTGCTCGCGGTCCTGGTGCTGGCCTCGACATTCTTCGTGCCCGGCGGCCCCACCGGCGCCGGCTGGACGCTATACCCGCCGCAAGCCATCCTCTCCGGAACGCCCGGGCAGGATTGGGGCATCATTCTCATGATGTCGTCCCTGATCCTGTTCATCATCGGCTTCACGATGGGCGGCTTGAATTATGTGGTCACGGTGCTGCAAGCGCGCACCCGCGGCATGACGTTGATGCGCCTGCCCCTGACGGTGTGGGGCATTTTCACGGCGACCGTCATGGCGTTGCTGGCATTCCCTGCACTGTTCGTTGCCTCGGTCATGCTGCTGCTCGACCGTCTCCTGGGAACCAGCTTCTTCATGCCCTCCCTTGTCGAGATGGGCCAGCTGTCGAAATATGGCGGCGGCAGCCCGCTGCTCTTCCAGCATCTGTTCTGGTTCTTCGGCCACCCCGAGGTCTACATCGTCGCCCTGCCCGCCTTCGGCATCGTCTCCGATCTGATCAGCACGCATGCGCGCAAGAACATCTTCGGTTATCGCATGATGGTCTGGGCCATCGTGGGGATTGGTGCGCTCAGCTTCGTCGTGTGGGCACACCACATGTATGTGAGCGGCATGTTCCCGCAATTCGGGTACTTCTTCGCCACCACGACGCTCATCATTGCCATCCCCACCGCGATCAAGGTCTACAACTGGGTGCTGACGCTGTGGCGCGGCGACATTCATCTCAGGGTGCCGATGCTGTTCGCCCTCGGCTTCATCATCACCTTCGTGAATGGCGGCCTCACCGGCCTCTTCCTCGGCAACGTCGTCGTGGACGTGCCCCTCTCGGATACCATGTTCGTGGTCGCGCATTTCCACATGGTGATGGGCGTGGCGCCGATCATGGTCGTGCTCGGCGCGATCTATCATTGGTACCCCAAGGTCACGGGACGGATGCTGAACGACGTCCTGGGCAAGTTTCACTTCTGGGTCACCTTCCTCGGCGCCTACCTGATCTTCTTCCCCATGCACTATCTTGGACTGCTCGGGGTTCCGCGCCGGTATTTCGAACTCGGCGACACGGCGTTCATCCCGTCCTCGGCCCATACACTGAATGCCTTCATCTCCGTGGTGGCCTTGACCGTCGGCTTCAGTCAGATGGTGTTCCTGTTCAATCTTGCCTGGAGCCTGTTCAAGGGTGAGGCCTCGGGCGGCAATCCGTGGCGGGCGACGACGCTGGAGTGGCAGACGCCGGAGACGCCCCCCGGACACGGCAACTGGGGCAAGGAGCTCCCGATCGTGTACCGCTGGGCCTATGACTACAGTGTGCCCGGCGCCGCGGAGGACTTCATTCCGCAGAACCAGCCGCCGCGCGCGACGCAGCTCGTTCAGGGAGCTGCTTCGTGAGCGCCATCATCCTGTTCCTGGCTGTGCTTGCGGTGATCGCCGGATGGTGGCTGTCGCAGCAGCGGCTGATGGCCAAGCCCTGGCTGGAGGAAGGCTCGGTCGGTGATTTCCCCGGCGGCGATAGCATGACCTGGCCGGCAGCGAAGGTCGGACTAGGCGTGTTTCTCGCTGTCGCCAGCGCACTGTTCGTCCTCTTCATCAGCGCCTACTCGATGCGCATGAGCGTGGTGGACTGGCGGCCGCTGCCGGTCCCGCGGCTGCTGTGGGTCAACACGGGCGTCCTGGTTCTGAGCAGTGTCGCGCTGCAATGGTCGTACGTGGCTGCCGGGCGACACGATACCGAGAGCGTCAAGATCGGTCTGCTCGCCGGCGGAGCATCTGCCGTGATCTTCCTCGCCGGACAGCTCCTGGCCTGGCAACGGCTCGGGGCTGCCGGATATTTCGTGGCGTCCAATCCGGCGAATTCCTTCTTCTACCTGTTGACCGCGGTGCACGGGCTGCATCTGACCGGCGGCCTGGTGGCCCTCGGGCGAACCTCGGCCAAGGTGTGGCGCGGCGCCGAGATCGCCGAGATGCGCTTGAGCGTGGAGCTGTGCGCCATCTACTGGCACTTCCTGCTGCTGGTCTGGCTTGTCCTGCTCGGTCTTCTTACGGGCTGGACCGACGATTTCGTCAACATCTGCCGTCAATTGCTGAGCTAGGGAGGCGAGACCAGATGGCTGAAACCGTGCTGACACATTCGGGCCAATCGCCTGCGCGGCTTGAAGGCTGGCGCGGCATCGCCGCCGACTGGGCGTCCGATCAGCGCGCCTTCAAGAACGTGTCCTGGGGCAAGGCCATGATGTGGATCTTCCTCCTCAGCGACACCTTCATCTTCAGTTGCTTCCTGCTCTCCTACATGACGGCGCGCATGTCCACGACCGTGCCGTGGCCGAATCCCAGCGAAGTCTTCGCCCTCAATATCGGGGGCCACCACATCCCGCTGATCCTGATCGCCATCATGACCTTCGTCCTGATCAGCAGCAGCGGCACGATGGCGATGGCCGTCAATTTCGGCTACCGCCGGGATCGCGTGAGAACCGCAATCCTGATGCTGGTCACGGCGGCCTTCGGCGCAACCTTCGTCGGAATGCAGGCGTTCGAATGGACCAAGCTGATCATGGAGGGCGTTCGACCCTGGGGCAATCCATGGGGCGCGGCGCAGTTTGGCTCAAGCTTTTTCATGATCACGGGTTTCCACGGCACCCACGTGACGATCGGCGTGATCTTCCTGATCGCGATCGCGCGAAAGGTCTGGCGGGGCGACTTCGACGTCGAGAGGCGCGGCTTCTTCACAAGCCGCAAGGGCTATTACGAGATCGTCGAGATCATGGGCCTGTACTGGCACTTCGTCGACCTCGTGTGGGTGTTCATCTTTGCATTGTTCTATCTTTGGTGAGGTCGGCGCATGACAAACGCGGCGGTACACATGGAAGGCCAGCTCCACGCTCCGGCGCACGGCGCAGTCGCAACAGCAGCCGTGCACGCCAAAGGGCAACAGCACCCGATCAAGCTCTACCTCGTGGTCTGGGGCTGGCTGTTCGTCCTCAGCACATGCTCCTACCTTGTCGACTACTTTGGCCTACACGGCTACCTCAGGTGGTCGCTGATCCTGCTGTTCATGGTGTTGAAGGCCGGCCTGATCGTCGCCGTCTTCATGCACATGGCCTGGGAGCGGCTGGCCCTCACCTATGCCATCCTGCTGCCGCCGATCGCGGTAATGGTGTTTGTGACCATCATGGTGCTCGAATCCGAATACACCCACTTGCTTCGGGTGATGTTTTTCGCAACCCCGTCGTAGCAGCAAGCTGATTTCGCACTGTCATGCCCCGCGAAGGCGGGGCATCCAGTAACCCGTGTCAGCAGTCGGTTCCTACAATGCCCGCCACGGAGTACTGGATCATCCGCCTTCGCGGATGATGACAGCGATGGGGCGCCATCGCCTGACCCGCCGCGCGGCTCGCATCAGCCCTCGAACGCGTCGATCGACGCCTTGCTGCCGCGCGAGACCAGCGTCTCGTCCGCCGCAGGCGACGGCTCGCCCTTGTCGCGAAAGCGGTTGGTGATGGGATAGCGGCGGTCGCGGCCGAAATTCCTGGCCGTCACCTTCACGCCCGGTGCGGCCTGGCGGCGCTTGTATTCGGCGACGTTGAGCAGATGATCGATGCGGGTGACCGTCTCACGGTCGAAGCCGGCGGCGATGATCTTGTCGAGCGGCTCCTCGCGCTCGATCAGACGCTCCAGGATGCCATCGAGCACGTCGTAAGGCGGCAGCGAGTCCTGGTCGGTCTGGTTCTCGCGCAGCTCCGCCGTCGGCGGACGCGTGATGATATCGGGCGGAATGACCTCGCCCGCGGGCCCGAGCGCGCCGTCGGGCTTCCAGTGGTTGCGCCGCGCGGCCAGCCGAAACACCTGCGTCTTGTAGATATCCTTGATCGGATTGAAGCCGCCGTTCATGTCGCCATAGAGCGTGGCGTAGCCGACCGACATTTCCGACTTGTTGCCTGTTGTCACCACCATCAGCCCGGTCTTGTTGGAGATCGCCATCAGCAGCGTGCCGCGGGTGCGGGCCTGCAGGTTTTCCTCGGTGATATCGGGCGGCAGATTCTTGAAGATGCCGGACAGGATGGTCTCAAAGCCGGTCACGGCTTCCGCGATCGGCAGCACCTCGTAACGGATTCCGAGATGCCCGGCGAGCTCGCCCGCGTCCGCGATCGAGCTCGCCGCCGTGTAGCGGTAAGGCAGCATCACGCCGTGCACCTGGTCCGCACCGAGCGCATCGACGGCGATCGCTGCGCAGAGAGCGGAGTCGATGCCGCCGGAAATGCCGAGCAGAACGCCGGGAAATCCGTTCTTGGCGACATAGTCGCGCAAGCCCAGCACGCAGGCCGCGTAGTCGGCGTGGTCGCCCTCCGGCTGCGCGGCAATCGGCCCCGCGCAGCGCCAATCGTCCCCGTTCCTGGTGAAGCGCAATGTGGTGACGCTCTCTTCGAACGCCGGCAATTGCGCCGCGAGCGAGAGATCGCCGTTGAGCGCGAAGGAACCGCCGTCGAACACCAGCTCGTCCTGGCCGCAAACCTGGTTGAGATAGACCAGCGGCAGACCGCTCTCGGTGACGCGCGCCACGGCGACCGAGAGGCGCACGTCGCTCTTGTCGCGGGCGTAGGGCGAGCCGTTCGGCACCAGGATGATCTCGGCGCCGGTCTCGGCCAGCGTCTCGACCACGTTCTCGTAATCCTCTGACTCCTCCAGCCAGATGTCCTCGCAGATCGGCACGCCGACGCGCACGCCGCGCACGGTCACGGGACCTGCGGCAGGGCCGCGCGAAAACAGCCGCTTCTCGTCGAACACGCCGTAATTCGGCAGGTTGCACTTGAAGCGAAGTGCGGCGATTTTTCCGCCATCGAGCAGCGCGCAGGCATTATGGAGCCTGCCGTCCTCGACCCAGGGCGTGCCGACCAGCATCGCCGGGCCGCCATCGGCGGTCTCGCGCGCGAGCGCCTCGATCGCGGCGCGGCAGGCGTCCTGGAACGCCGGCTTCTGTACCAGATCTTCCGGCGGGTAGCCGGCGATGAACAATTCCGGAAACAGCACGAGATCGGCGCCGTCGGACCTGGCTTGCGCGCGCGCGGCACGCACTTTCGCGGCATTGCCCTCGATGTCGCCCATGGTCGGATTGAGCTGGGCGAGCGTGACCGCGAATACGTTGAGACGTTCGGTCATGGCCGCCGCACTCCGCTTCAGAGGAACCCCAATCGCTCGACGATGGCGATGATCCAGAATGCGCCGGCCATCAGCAGCGCAACGCCGACCGCGGCCGAGCCCATGTCCTTGACCCGACCGATCTGCTTGTCGTGATCCATGGTCAGGCGGTCGGCAAGCTTCTCGATCGCGGTGTTGAGCAGCTCGACCGTCAGCACGAACCCAACCGAACAGACCAGCTCGACCGCCCGCAGCGCCGTCGCGGCCACGAACCATGCCAGCGGCACCGACAGGATGAGCGCAAAAATCTCCTCGCGAACGGCCTGCTCCGACCGGAACGCGAAGGCCAGACCGTTGCGTGAATTGATCGTCGCCTTCCAGATCCGCAGCAAGGTGTTAGAGCCCCGCGGCGACCGGCATCGGCCTGGCCTTGCCGGCGCGTTCCTGCTTGAGGAGCTCCGCGATCAGGAAAGCCATGTCGATCGATTGCTCGGCATTGAGGCGGGGATCGCAGACCGTGTGGTAGCGGTCGTTGAGATCCTCGTCGGTGATCGCGCGGGCGCCGCCGATACACTCGGTGACGTCCTGACCGGTCATCTCCAGATGCACGCCGCCGGCGTGCGTGCCTTCCGCCGCGTGGATGGTGAAGAACGACTTCACCTCCGACAGGACGCGGTCGAACGGGCGCGTCTTGTAGCCTGACGTCGAGGTGATGGTGTTGCCGTGCATGGGATCGCACGACCAGACCACAACCCTGCCCTCGCGCTTCACGGCGCGGATCAGTCCCGGCAGATGGTCGGCGACCTTGTCGGAGCCGAACCGGTTGATCAGCGTCAGCCGGCCCGGCTCGTTGTCGGGGTTGAGCACGTCGATCAACTTCAGCAGCTCGTCGGGCTTGAGCGACGGGCCGCACTTCAGGCCGATCGGGTTCTTGATGCCGCGGAAATATTCGACATGGCCGTGATCGAGCTGACGGGTGCGGTCGCCGATCCAGATCATGTGGCCCGAGGTCGCGTACCAGTCGCCGGTGGTGGAATCGACGCGGGTCATGGCCTGCTCGTAGCCGAGCAGCAGTGCCTCATGGCTGGTGTAGAAATCGGTCGCGCGCAGCTCGGGATGGGCCTCGAGATCGAGGCCACAGGCGCGCATGAAATTGAGCGCGTCCGAGATACGGTCAGCCAGCTCCTTGTAGCGGCGGGACTGCGGCGAGTCCTTCAGGAAGCCGAGCATCCATTGATGCACGCTGCCGAGATTGGCAAAGCCGCCGGTCGCGAACGCACGCAGCAGGTTCAGCGTCGCGGCCGACTGGCGATAGGCCATCAGCTGGCGCTGCGGATCCGGCACGCGCGCTTCCTTGGTGAAGGCGATGTCGTTGACGATGTCGCCGCGATAGCTCGGCAGCTCGACGCCATCAATCTTCTCGGTCGGCGACGACCGCGGTTTTGCGAACTGGCCGGCAATGCGGCCAACCTTCACCACCGGCACCGCGCCGGCATAGGTCAGCACCACCGCCATCTGGAGCAGCACGCGGAAGAAATCGCGGATGTTATTGGCGCCGTGCTCGGCAAAGCTCTCGGCGCAATCGCCGCCCTGGAGCAGGAAGGCCTCGCCGGCCGCAACGCGCCCCAGCGCCTTCTTCAGGTTGCGCGCCTCGCCCGCGAACACCAGCGGCGGAAAGGTCGCAAGCTGCGCCTCGACGTCGGCCAAGGCCTTGGCGTCGGGATAATCGGGCACCTGTAGCACCGGCTTGCTGCGCCAGGACTCGGGCGTCCACCGCTCGGACATCGCAATCTCTCCGTGAAGTAAAAAAGCACAACCTGATCTGTGGGTTGCGAGGGCCGCCTTATACACAGCCCGGTCCCCGGCCGCCAGTTGTAAATCCATTTCGCACTGCAAACCCTTGCGGGGAAAGCCGAATTCGCATTTGCTGAGGGCTGGCAAGGAAACTGGCAGGACATCGGCTGCCCCATGGACGCGGCGCGCGACGACGTTTTCATCGACGAGATCACCTTCCCGGCGACGGACGGGTATCCGCTGGCAGGCACCCTGTTCCTGCCGCGCGGCACCAAACGCCATGCCGTGCTGATCAACTCCGCCACCGCCGTCCCGCGAAAAATCTATCGCGGCTTTGCCTCCTACCTCGCCCATCGCGGCTGCGCGGTCCTGACCTACGATTATCGCGGCATCGCTCCCGGCAGCCGGCGATGGTCGGCCACAACCAGCCGAAATCACTGGTCGGATTCAAGGCCTCGATGTCGGACTGGGCCGCGCAGGACGTCACCGCCGCGGTGCGCTGGATGCGCGAGCGCTACACCACCCTGCCGCTCGCCTATGTCGGCCACTCCTTCGGCGGCCAGGCGCTCGGGCTGATCGAAAACAACAGCGACATCTCGCGCGCCGCCTTCGTGGCCTCGCAGGCCGCGACCTGGCAGCTGATGGCGTCGCCGGAGAAATATCGCGTCTACGCCTTCATGAATTTCGTCGGCGTGCCGCTCGTCCACGCGCTCGGCTACGCGCCGGCCTGGGCCGGCATCGGCGAGGATCTGCCCAAGGGCGTCTTCCTGCAATGGGCCGACTGGGTCTCCAGCCCGCGCTATCTGTTCGACTCCAAATTGCCGGCGCTCGAGAACCTCGCAAAGTTCAAGGGCGAGCTGCGCGCGCTCTGCTTCTCCGACGATCCCTGGGCGACGCGACCCGCGGTCGAGCTGCTCGCGAGCGGCTTCTCCGCGATCAAGCCGGAGGTGCTGACGGTCAAGCCGTCCGACGTCGGCGCCAAGGCGATCGGCCATTTCGGCTTCTTCCGCCCGGAGCACCGCGACACGCTGTGGCGCGGCGTCGCGGAATGGATCCAGGGGGAGTGACATTACGCGGCCGCCGCGGACAGTTTGATGACGATCCGCAATCCGCCTCGTTCGCCCTCCGTGATGTTCGCAGCGTCGATCGATCCCCCCAATCGATCGACAATCCGCTTGACGATCGAGAGGCCCAGACCGACGCCCTCGCCTTCCGGCCGCTGCCCACGGAAGAACGGCTCGAATATCCGGCCGATCTCTTCGGGGGACACGCCCGGCCCATTGTCCTCGATCCGAAGCACAGCCATGGCGCCGTCCCGGTAGATCGCCACATCGATCCTGCCGCTCGCCGGCGTGAAACGGAGCGCGTTATCGAGAAGATTGCGGATCATGGCTGCGAGCATGACCGGCTCGCCGCGCACCGGAACAGACTCGGCCCGTTCGAAACCAAGATCGACGCCGCGGCTGATCGCCTCCCGCAAGAGATCGGCGATGACGCTCTTCGCCGCGAGGTCGAGCTCCACAACCTCCCATTGCCCGCAATCGGTGGACTCAGCGTCGTGTCGTGCCAGCGCAAGCAACTGCTCCAGAAGATGCTTGCTGCGACTCATGCCCTGCCGAAGCGCTGCAAGGCGCTCGCGCGCGGCCGGTGGCAGTTCGACGTGATCGAGATTCTCAGCCTGTACGCTCAACGCCGTCAGCGGTGTGCGCAGTTCGTGCGCGGCGTCCGCGATAAACCTTCGCTGCTGCCCTATCATCTCGTGCATGCGCTGCAACAGGCCGTTGATGGAAGACACGAACGGATTCAGTTCGCTTGGGAGGTCGCGAAGCGGCAACGCCGTCATGTCATCCGCACGCCGTGCGTTGAGTTCGTCCGCCAGCCGGACCATGGGCCGAAGCGATCCGGCAATGACCAAGGCGATCACCAGCATCAGGCAAGGGATCAGCGCGGCGATCGGAAGCACGGTGCGGAGCGCCATGTCACTTGCGATCTCATCCCTGACACCCGTGCTCTGGGCCACGGCAAACCGGCTGCCGTCGGATCGCGTCTTCAGCACCACCCGGACCGGCTTTCCCTGTCGCGTTGCATCGCGCATCCCATCCTGAAGCCGCCACAACTGGCGCTCCTCGGGTGTGCCTTGCGGCGCCTTGCCCAGCTCCATCAGCCAGACCTCGGAGTTTTCATCGACCCCATGGAGGTCCTGAGCTCCGGTGAAGCCACCGCTCTGAACGAGGCCCGCGATCTGGATCAGCACGGAGTCCTGCGTCTCGATCGCCTCATCGAATGCCCACCGGTGTGCGAAGACGCCTCCGATCAGCCCGGTCACCAGCACGATCGTCGTCAAGCTGATGAACAGCCGGCCGCGCAGCGAGTTGATCATGGCGCGCGATCCACCATCCATCCCATCCCGCGCACGTTACGGATCGCCTCCGTACCGAGCTTCTTTCGGATGGTGTGGATCAGGAATTCGACCGCGTTGCTTTCGACCTCCTCGTTCCAGCCGTAAAGCTGCCGCTCGAGTTCGCTTCGCGACAGGATGGTGCCGGGGCGCGTCAACAATGCCTGGAGCAGCGCGAACTCGCGCGCGGTCAGGAGGGCCGTTTGGCCACACAGCGACGCCTCGCGGGTCGCAGGATCGAGACTGAGCTTGCCGTTGCCAAGCACAGCGGGCGCACCGCTGCCTTCGCGGCGAAGCACCGCCCGCATCCGCGCCAGCAATTCGCGTATCTCGAACGGCTTGACCAGATAATCGTCGGCGCCGAGATCGAGGCCTTCGATCCTGTGATCGACGCCATCCCGCGCGGTGACGATAATGACTGGGCACCTGCAGCCATTCGCGCGCAACTGCCGCAGGATATCCCGACCGTCCGCGTTCGGCAGTCCGAGATCGAGCACCAGCACCTCGTAAGACTCGGCTGAGGCGGCAAGCAGCGCGGACTCGCCGTCCCTCACCCAGTCGACGGCGTAGGCAGCATCCTTCAGCGCCTGCTCGACGGCGGCACCGACCATCCTGTCGTCTTCGATCAGCAAAACCCGCAAAGCTCGATCCTCGAAACCGCCGGGCCATCCGGCCGTCAAAATCATGACCGTTCCGACTTAGCGCAGAGTTAGGGAGCGCCAGCAGCCCAAAATGCGGCGAAGGCCGCCCCGCATTGAAGATTCTCGTCCCTAAGCCCGGCCTAAGTCGCCTGCGCGACGGTCTCGCATCGCTTCGGCTTTGGGAGATTTGGGCGTGTCGCAATATTCAGGTTTTGGCGCAAGACGGATGCTGAACAAGGTTCCGGAGGTCACGGCGATCTTCTGGGCCATCAAGATTCTCTCGACCACGGTTGGCGAGACCGGCGCCGACTATCTCGCAGTGCATGTCGGCCTCGGCGCCAGCCTGACGGCGATCTGCATGAGCGGCCTGCTGGTCGCTGCACTGCTGCTGCAACTGAACCGCCGCGTCTACGTGCCCTGGATCTACTGGCTGACCGTCGTTCTCGTCAGTATCGTCGGCACGCAGCTCACGGATCTCCTGACCGACAAGCTCGAGATCAGCCTCTACATCAGCACAGCGGCGTTCGCTTGCGCGCTCGCCGCGACCTTTGCGGTCTGGTACGGCGTCGAGCGCACGCTATCGATCCACAGCATCGTGACGACGCGGCGCGAGCTGTTCTATTGGACGGCCATCCTCTTCACCTTCGCGCTCGGCACGGCCGCAGGCGATCTTGCCACCGAAGCACTTGGTCTCGGTTTCCAGCTCGGCGTCGCCGCCTTCGGCGTGCTGATCGCGGCGGTGATGATGGCCTATTATTTCGGCGCCAATCCCGTCCTCACCTTCTGGCTTGCCTACATTCTTACCCGTCCGCTTGGCGCCTCGCTCGGCGATCTGCTCTCGCAATCGCGCGAGTACGGCGGCATCGGCCTCGGCACGATCCAGACCAGCATCGCCTTCCTGACCGTGATCGTCGGCCTCGTCGCCTGGGTCTCCTTCGAGGGCGACGGCAGGCGCCGTGCCGATCCGGCGCAATAGCTTCAACCGCGAGATCCCGCTCTCTGCATGAAGCAGGAGCTCCACCAGGAGAAACCACATGATGAAACTGATTTCCGCCGTCGCCGTCTGCCTGCTGACGACCTTCACGGGCGAACCGCACATGCAGGCGAGCCAGCACTTCACCTTCGTGCCGCTCGCGGAAGCCGCGGCCGCAAAGCTCGGCGATCTCACGCCGTTCCGGAGCATCGTGGTCGACGTCGCCGCGCTGATCGACAAGGGCGACCTCCCCGCCGCCAAGACACGGATCAAGGACCTAGAGACCAAATGGGACGAGGCCGAAGCCGGATTGAAGCCGCGCGCGGCAGCCGATTGGCACACCGTCGACAAGGCGATCGACCGCGCGCTCGAGGCGCTGCGCGCGGGCGCGCCGGATACGGCGAAGTGCAAACAGGCGGTCGCTGATCTGCTCGCGGCCATGGATACCGCCGCGAAATCCTGACGCTTCTGCGCGCCACCATCCCGTCAGCCGCGGATCCCGGTCCGCGGCTGACGCATCAACGAGGACACAATGGAAGATCAGACCAAGAGCAACATCACCAGCGAGAGCAAGGTCCCCGAAGTCACGCTCGGTTTCTGGATCATCAAGATCGCCGCCACCACGCTCGGCGAGACCGGCGGTGACACCGTCACCATGACGCTGAACTGGGGCTATCTGGCCGGGACCTGCCTGTTCCTCGCGGCCATGATCGTCCTGGTCGCGGCGCAGGTCCGCGCGCGCAAATTCAATCCGGCACTGTATTGGGCCACCATCGTCGCATCGACCACCTTCGGCACCACGATGGCCGACTTCGCCGACCGCTCGCTTGGCATCGGTTATACCGGCGGCTCGACGCTGCTGCTCACTTGTCTCGTGCTGGTGCTCGGCCTCTGGTATCGCGCCGAGGGAACGATCTCGGTCAACAGCGTCAGCACACCGCGCGTTGAGGCGTTCTATTGGGGCGCGATCACCTTTTCGCAAACACTGGGTACTGCGCTCGGCGACTGGATCGCGGATACCGGCGATATGGGCTATCGCGGCGGCGCATTGATCTTCGCGGCCGGACTCGCCGTTATCGCAGCACTTTACTTCTGGACCCGCGTCTCACGCGTCACGCTGTTCTGGGCCGCCTTCATCTTGACGCGTCCGCTGGGTGCGACCGTCGGCGACTTTCTCGACAAGCCGCTCGACCACGGCGGCCTGGCGCTGAGCCGGCCGCTGGCCTCGGTCGTGATCGCAGCTTTCATGCTGGGGTGCCTGCTGCTGATTCCGCAACGCGCGGGGCAGCATCCCGGCGACACCGCGGCGCCGGAGCAAGCCTGAATGGCCGAACGTTAGCGAATGATCGTCGTCAGAGACGAGTAGCGCCGGTTCGGCTTGGCCTCGCCCGGCGCAAACTGCGCGAAGGCCTCGCTGACGCGGACCGCCGGCGGCGTATCGCTGGCGAAGCGGAATTCCTTCGGCCGCGGCGCGTAGAAGCTGGCGCTGTAATAGGCGTCGTCGAAACGCGCCTCGCCGACGCCGAACAATGCGTCGCAGACGAACAGGAGCGCGTAGACTCCCGCAACCGCCGCAACGATCTCCCTGAGAACAGACATGTCGATGCCCCAACCTTTTGCAGGCAGGAAGCACGCCGGTTCCAAAACCGAGGTTTAAGGCAGCGGCCTTCTTGTCCGCAGGGTTTGCCGCCGCTGAGCGGAATGCAGACAATTTTATCGATGTCGAAAAGAGAGCCCGCCTGACCGGACGATCAGGCGGGCCCAGGATTGGCCGATCGGGAGGTTATCAGACGGCCAGATTCATCCAGACAGCCTTGGGCTCGGTGAAATTGTCGAGCGCGGCGGTGCCGTGCTCACGGCCGAGGCCGGAGTCGCGCTCGCCGCCCCAGGGCAGGCGCACGTCGGTGTAGCCATAGGTGTTCATCCAGACCGTGCCCGCACGCGCCCGCTTGGCGAAGCGCTGGAGCTTGCCGATGTCGCGGCTCCAGACGCCGGCGGCGAGGCTGTAGGCCGTGCCGTTGGCGATCCTGAGCGCATCGGCCTCGTCCTTGAACTTGATGACGCTGACGACGGGGCCAAAAATCTCCTCCTGCGAGATCCGCATCTCGTGTGCGACGCCTGCGAACACCGCGGGGCTGATGAAATAGCCGCGATCGCCGACCTTCTCGCCGCCGGTGACGAGGGTCGCGCCCTCCTTCTGGCCGATGTCGACATAGTCGAGGATCGACTTCATCTGCTTCTCGGAGATGACGGGGCCGAGCACCGTCTTGCGATCGAGCGGATCGCCGATCCTGAGCGACTTTGCGCGCGCCGCGAGACGCTCGACGACTTCGTCGTACGCCTTCTCCTGCACCAGCACGCGGGAGCCGGCCGAGCACACCTGGCCGGCATTGAAGAAGATGCCTGAGGCCGCAGCCTTGGACGCCGCTTCGAGATCGGCATCGTCAAAGATGACGTTGGCCGACTTGCCGCCGAGCTCGAGCGAGACGCGCTTGAAGTTGCTGGCCGCGCCCTTCATGATTCCGCGGCCGACGCCGGGCGAGCCGGTGAAGGTCACCTTGTCCACGTCAGGGTGATTGACCAGCGCGTCGCCGACGACCCGGCCCGGACCGGTGACGACGTTGAAGACGCCCGCCGGCAGGCCCGCTTCGAGCGCGAGCTCGGCGATGCGCAGCGCCGACAGCGAGGTCAGCTCGGCCGGCTTCATCACGATGGTGCAGCCGCAGGCCAGCGCCGGCGCGAGCTTCCACATGCCGATCATCAGCGGGAAATTCCACGGCACGATCGCCGCAACCACGCCGACCGGCTCGCGCACTGTATAAGTCAATGCATCGTCACGTACCGGCACGACGTCGCCGCTGATCTTGTCGGCCCAGCCGGCGTAGTAGATCAGCGTGTCGACCGCGGCCGGAAAGTCCTGGCGCGTCGTCGCGGAAATCGGCTTACCGGCATCGATCGACTCGAGCTCGATGATTTCTTCGGAGTGCTGCTTGAGCAGGTCCGCCCAGCGCAGCAGGATCTGGCCACGCTCGGAGGCACGCATCGTACGCCACGGGCCTTCGAACGCGCGCCGCGCGGCGGCGACCGCATGCTCGACATCGGCCTCGCCGCCTTCGGCGACGACGGCGATGACCTGCCCGGTGGCGGGATTGAGGGATTTGAAGGTACGGCCGGAGCTGGCGGGGACGCGGCGGCCGTCGATCAGCAGATGCTGCGGCCGGGCCATGAATTCGGTGGCCGGCGAATGCGCAAAGTCATATGCAACAGACATCATATTTCCTCCTGTTCTGGTATACCAGATTAGGCGGCTATTGGCCGGAGTAAATATGATATGGTTTGCCGATGGACGCCTCACATATGAAGCGAAGTTCATAAGGAAGACCCATGCTTCAGATCGAGATCGAGGCTGTCTGGCGGTTTCGCCGGGAAGGCAATCCGCGCACCGTGGTGGTGATGCTCGGCGTGCTCAACGAAATCCGGAAGACCGGAAAGATCACGAGCGCGGCCAGCGATGTGCACCTGTCCTACCGGCACGTCTGGAATCTGATCGAGCAATGGTCGGAATTCTTCGGCACGCCGCTGGTCGAGACCCAGCGCGGCAAGGGGTCAAAGCTCACGCCATTCGGCGAGCGGCTGGTATGGGCCGGCGAGCGCATGCAGGCCCGGCTCGGGCCGCAGCTCGAAAACCTGGCGCAGGAGCTGGCGAGCGAGATAAAGCCGTTCCTCGAACAGCGCCCTTCGGTGATCCGCGTTCATGCCAGCCACGGCTTTGCCGTGGCAAAATTGCGCGAATTCCTCGATCGCGAGCCCGGCATCGGCGTCGATTTGCGCTATGTCAGCAACCAACATTCGCTGGTCGCGCTGGCGCAAGGCGCCTGCGACCTCTCCGGCCTGCATCTGCCGCACGGCGCGCTGCGCGCGCAAGGCATCAAGGCTGCGCGCGAATGGCTCGACCCGCGCGAGGATCGCATCATCAGTTTCGTCACGCGCGAGATGGGGCTGATGGTCGCGCGCGGCAATCCGCTGCGCATCGCTTCGCTTCAAGACCTCACCGGACCAAAAGTCCGCTTCGTCAACCGCGACCATGATTCCGGCACGCGGCTGTTGTTCGACCAGCTGCTTGCCGCGAACGGCATCGACGAGAGCAAGATCAACGGCGCGCAGCAGATCGAGTTCACACACGCGGCCGTCGCGGCCTATGTCGCGAGCGGCATGGCGGATGCGAGCTTTGGTGTCGAGGCGGCCGCCCGCCACTTCGGCCTCGATTTCATCCGCATCCTCACCGAGGATTATTTCTTCGTCTGCAAGCGCGCCTTCCTCGATACCGGGCCGATGCAGCGCATCCTGGAGATCATGCGCAGCGCCGATTTCCGCGCCGCCGTCGCCACCCTGCCCGGCTACGTGCCGTCGGATACCGGCAACGTGACCGGCGTGAAGGCGTTTCTGGAGATGCACGCCGTGCGGTGATGCTCGGCTCGGCAACGATCTCGCGTCCGGCCGATGGGATGCGCGCCATGGGCAGTACCGGCAACCGCCGATCTTCGCCGGCGCGCTCAAGTTGATCGTCAATCATATCTGATCCGGCGCGGCACCTTATTGGCGAGCGCTCGGACTCAGCAGGCAGGCCGCAAGCTCGGTGCGGTTGTGCACGCCGAAGCGTCGGCACAGGTTCGCGACGTGCTCCTTCACGGTCTGATCGGAAATCCCCATCTCGCGAGCGATTTCCTTGTTGGTCTGGCCGCGGCAGACCCGGATGGCGACGTCCGCGGACCGTGGCGGAAGCGATGCCGAGAGCGTCGCCACCGGCGTCGCTGCCGGCTCGGGGACGCGGATTGCGGCAGGATGGGCGTCGATCGCGCCCGCGTTCGTCATGTTGGTCAAAGCGAGCGAGCCGGCCCGACACAGCATCTCCATGCGCTGCCGCGACCGCATCGTGTACGGCGCGTCCGTATCGGTCGTCGCCGTAAACAGCACGCCGACGATCTTCTGCCCGCACCACAACGGGCCGCCCATGTTGTATGCAAAGCCCCACTCGTGCAGCATCTCGAAGGACGGACTGTGCCGCCATTGCTGCGGACCGATCACCGTTTCGCCGTCGACCGCGCGGCCTTGGGTCATGATGCAGTCGAGCACGGGGTCGCGCTTCCAGAAGCCGGCCCTGTAATTGTCGAGCAGGCCTTCTGCGACGTGCCGGCTGTAGACCAGTTCCGGTTCGAGCCCGTCGAGCAAATAGAGGCCGACGGTCGGCGATCCCGTCAATTCCGTGATCGCCGAGCAGCAGGCAATGCCAAGCGCGCGCACCGAGCGGCTCTCGGCGATGGACATCAGCCGATCTGCGAGCTGGCGCTCGGGCAGACCATCCAAATGCTCCTGCTCGGCTCTCACCGCCACTCCTCGCGCGAACGCGCGGTGCCCTCGGACACACGCGCGTCATTGCCGATTGTTATAGGCTTAAAATTTCTGCCTCGCCTGACCTTTGGTCAAGCGAAAAGAAGCGGCAAAACACTGCTCTCCCGGCCCAGCTTTGCGGCAGAGCAGCATGGCCAACACCCCCCATGATGGGGGATTGCTGCTTTGGCCGCCTCATCTCTAGCCCGTCTTATTCGTAAGAGTGCGCCTGAGGGCTGGCGAGCGTGGTGTAAAGCGCTGATGCGGCGTAGGATTCGGTTGCGAAGCCACCCCATCACCTTCAACCGCGAACGCCACGCCCGCCATGACCGATGATACGATTCCGCCCTTCTCGTTTCCAGCCGTTCACGCCAAGAAAGTCACAGCTGCCTTCGATGGTGGGCGCCTGACCTCGAACGGGGGCGTGATGCTTCTGGCGATGGCCGAGCGGCGTCTCGGTTTGGCCGACAATCTGGCCCGGGTGTTCCCGGATCGGCGCGATCCGACGCGGGTCGTGCACAGCCTGGTCGATATGTTCCGCGCGCGCATGTTCGCGATCTGCTGCGGCTACGAGGACGCCGACGACCTCGATCATCTGCGGTCCGATCCGGCATTCAAGCTGGCCTGCGGTCGCCTACCGGACACGGGCCGGGATTTGTGTTCCCAGCCGACGCTGTCGCGGCTGGAGAATGCTCCGCGCCTGCGCGACGTGATCCGACTGACCTACATTTTGGTCGACGCATGGATGGATAGCTACCCCCACGAGCCGGCATCCGTCACGCTCGACATCGATGATACCTGCGACGTCGTCCACGGCCATCAGCAGCTCTCGCTGTTCAACGCTCATTATGATGAACGCTGCTTTCTGCCGATCCACGTCTACGACACGGAGAAGAGCCGGCCCGTGGCCGTCGTGCTGCGGCCCGGCAAGACGCCGGGCGGCGTCGAGGTGCGTGCCCATCTGCGCCGCCTGGTACGGCATATCCGGACGCGATGGCACAACACGCAAATTACGTTCCGTGGCGACGGGCACTATGCCCGGCCGGAGGCCATGGCGTGGTGCGAGACCAACGGCATCGACTACATCTTCGGTCTGTCCGGCACCAAGCCTCTCGCCAGAAAAGTCGAAGAGGTCGCCGACGACATCCGCACGCGACGCGCCATCGAGAACCTGCCGGTTCTGCGTGGCTATACCGAGACGCGCCACAAGGCAAAGTCCTGGGATCGCGAACGGCGCACTGTCGCCCGTATTGAGGCGACGATGCTCGGCCTCGACATCCGCTTCGTCGTCACCAGCCTCGATGTCGGCTCGGCCGAGTGGATCTACGACAGCCTGTATTGCGCGCGCGGCCAAGCCGAGAATCTGATCAAGCTGCATAAGACGCAGCTCGCCTCCGATCGCACCAGCTGCCGTTCGGCGCTCGCCAACCAGGTCCGTCTCGTGCTCCATACGGCCGCTTATTGGCTGATGCTGACCGTGCGCGACGCCATTCCCAAAGCCCGGGAATTGGCCGCTGCCGAGTTCGCGACGCTGCGTCTTCGTCTCTTGAAAATCGCCGCCCGTGTCGTCGAGACCACGAGCCGCATTCGCCTTGCGTTTGCCGCGGCATGTCCCGAAGCCGACCTGATCTGCGGCTTGCCCGGCGCGCTGCTGCCGCTCGGTCCTTGACCGGCGGGGCGTCCGCCCCCGTTCGCCCAACCCATCCCTCAAGCGCGTTGCAAAGTACCGGTCGTCAGGCGGCGAAAAGCCGAAGGCAATCCTGTGCGCCTCGTCAGACAAGATGTGCGGCCGCATCAATCGGGCCCAAAAGCCGCACTCTCACGAATAGGACGGGCTAGCATCCCGGCCATCGGGATCGCGTAACGACGTTCGCGCGGTTCCGACGGGGACATTTCGACACCAACGCGAGCCGTTCGTCGCGCGCACCAACAGGCGTTGGCGCGTGTGGGCGGAGTCTTGCCCGCGACCGGCGTCTGTTCCGCCCGACCCAGATCTTCGCGTCCAGCAGCGTTGCGCGAAGAACCAACAGCCCGACGTGGAGACACCGACCATGAGCCCTTCCGTGCAACTCGCCGTAAAACCTTCCGCGACCCCGACGGTGGCCGAGTTCCATGCGCGCCTCGACGCGCTGCTACCGCTGGTTGACTCCAGGGCCGCGGAGGCCGAGGCACAGGGCTATCTGACTGACGACGTGGTGGCGGCGCTGCGCAAGGCCGGCATCTACACCATGCTGTTCCCGAAGGAGGTCGGCGGCGCCGAGCTTCTGCCTTACGACGCCATGACCGTGATCGAGCGGCTCGCTTACGCACACGCCTCCGCCGGCTGGTGCGTCATCGGCAACAACATGGAAGGCACGACGCTCGCCATCTACATCGAAGACGAAGGCATCAAGAAAGTCTTCGCGGGCGGGCCCGACATCACGATTGCCGGCAACGGCGTGCCGCGCGGCTTCGCCCGACCGGTCGATGGCGGTTACATGATCCGTGGCAACTGGGCCTATGGCAGCGGCATTCAGCACGCCGAGTGGGTCCATTCAGGCTGCTTCGTCACCGACGCATCCGGCAAGGACATGGTGTTCGGCCCGAACGGCCAGCCCAAGATCGTGGTCACCCACCATCCGCGCGCGACCATCAAGTTGATGGGCAATTGGGACGTGCTCGGCCTGCGCGCGACGGGAAGTTTCGACTACACTTTGAGCGAGGGCGACGAGTTGTTCGTGCCCACGCACATGACCTACGATTTTGACATTGGTGCGCCGCGCCGAGGTGGCGTGCAGGGTGCACTGGGGCTGGCAGGCTACAGCGCCTGGGCGCATTCCGCCTGGGCCGTCGGTGTCGGCCGCCGCATGCTCGACGAACTCGTCAAGGTAATCGTCCAGCGCCAGGATCCATTCGGCAAGTCGCGCGACAGCGCGAGCTTCAAGTTCCAGTTCGCGCAGGCCGAAGCTCGTTTCCGCGCAGCACGTGCGTTGGTCCACGAAACCTGGAAGGACGTCTCGGGGACTTGTGCCGGCGGTGAAAGTCCGTCGCTGGAGCAGATGACGATGATCAAGCTGTCACTGCGCCACGTCCACGACGTTCTGTCGGATGTCGCCACCTTCGCGCATCGCGCCGCGCGCGGCGCCTCGCTGCACAACACGCCGATGCAGCGGTTCTATCGCGACATCCATTCGGGCACGCAGCACATCCTGATGGCCGACCAGATCGTCGAAGAGTGCGGCCGTGCGTTGCTCGGCCTCCCCGGCCCTGGTGCGCAATGGACGGTCTTCGGGGTGACGGGCTGAGCAAGCGACCAGACACGAGGGCGTCGAGGTGAGGACATCCCGCATCGTTGGCTTCTGCGGCAATAGTTGGCGCCCGGCGAAGTCGCGCATGCTGGTGGAAGCCGTCACCGCCGATCTTCAGGCGCAGCATGGACTGAAGACCACCGTCCTCGACCTTGTCGATGCCGGTTGCGGCATCGCCGGCTTCACCCGGACCGCACTCGATGACAATGCGCGCGCCGTCGTCGAGGCCATCGAACAGGCCGATGGCCTCGTGATAGGATGCCCGGTGTTCCAGGGCTCCTATCCCGGATTGTTCAAGCACATATTCGACTTGATCGAACCCAGCGTGCTGCGCAACCGCCCGGTGCTGCTGACCGCGGTCGGCGGCGGCCTGCGCCACTCGCTGGTGGTCGAGCACCAGCTCCGCCCGCTGTTCGGCTTCTTCGAAGCCTGCACCGTTTCGACGGCGATCTACACCAGCAGCGGCGAGATCGTACCAGGCGAGCCGCTCGCACCAATGACGGCCGCGCGGCTCGCCAACGCCGTCGAACAATTCGCCTCACTTCTCAGCGGTCGCCAGGAAGCCGCCGCATGACTCACCAACGCCCGGCTCTGCCGCCTTCAACCGGAGATGACCATGCTTGATACCGTCAAACCCTCGCCCGATCTCACCGGCTTCTCCCGCGCGGAACATACGATCAACGGCGTGCGGACCGTCGTTCACAGCATCGGCAGCGGCCCGGTGCTGGTGTTCCTGCACGGCACCGGCACCTTCACCGGCTTCGAGATGGCGCGCGATTGGGCGAAGCGGCACACGGTCATCATCCCCTATCATGCGGGCTTTGGCGACTCCGGCGACGCCGAGACGATCGACACCGTCGAGGATCACGTCCTTCACTACATGGATCTGTTCGACAAGCTTGGCCTTGAGCAGTTCGACCTCGCCGGGTTCTCCCTCGGCGGATGGCTTGCCGCGGAGTTCGCGATCCGTCAGCCGCATCGGGTCCGCAAGCTGGTGCTGGTTGCGCCCGCCGGTCTTGTGGTCGGAAGCGCGCCCGCGCCCGGATTGTTCGAGATCGCACCGCAAGAACTGCCAGCCTATCTCGCGCACGATCCGGCCGCGGCACTCCGTTACTTTCCCAAGGCGCCCGATCCGGCCTTCGACGCCCGGCTTGGACGCGAGGTCACGGGCTTTGCCAAGCTGATCCGCAGCGAACCGCAGGGCAATCCCAAGCTCGCGCACTGGCTGCATCGGATCACGATGCCGACGCTGGTGCTCTGGGGGGCCGCAGATCGTTTGCGCCCGACCGCCCAGGCAGATGCCTGGAAAGCAGGGCTCCCCGACGCACGCGTGACGCTGGTGCCGGCGACCGGTCATCTCGTGTTCGAGGAAACGCCATCTTCCGCACACTTCGTCACCGATTTTCTCGCCGATTGATCCGCACACAACAGAGGACACCACCATGATCGAGATGCCTCCGGGCGTGACCCCTGAGAAAGAAGGCTTTGGCAACGTCATCTGGAACATTCTGGGCCAGACCTACACGCTGAAGCAGCATTCCGAGGCGTCGATGGCCTGGCATGCCGTGTTTCCGGATGGCACCTTCGTGCCGCCGCACGTGCATCCGACTCAGGATGAATTCGTCTATGTGCTGAGCGGCCGCTACGACCTCTGGCTCGACGGCAAGGACTTTGTCGCCAAGGCCGGCGACCTCGTCCGCATGCCCAAGGGCATCCCCCACGGCATTTTCAACAAGTCGGGTGAAACCGCCACCAGCCTGTTCTGGGTCGCACCGACGCGGTCGCTGAAAGAGCTGTTCGAGCGCATCCACAATCTCCCCGATCCGCAGGAGGTCGTGCGACGTGCCGCCGAACACGAGGTCAACTTCCTGCCGCCGCCCGCCTGAGGCCACGCCGATTCCGTCGACACGCAAACCGCGAGAACCGATGATGACCATGCTGACAACAACTTGGACGTCCATCTCCGAGAACGACCGCCGTCGGATAGCCCGGTGGCAAAAAGGCATGCTGGCCCTCGCCATCCTCTGCGAGATCTTTCTCGCCGCCGACTGGTATGCCTTCGCGGCCGTACTGCCCTTCGTCTCCGAGAGCCTCAAGCTCAATCCTGCGGAGGCCGGTCTTGCGCAAGGCATCTTTGCGCTGACCTACGGTATCGGCATGGTGGTGTGGTCTCCGGTCAGCCGGTCGATGACGGCGCGCAACATGCTGCTGATCGGGCTTGCGGGCACTGGTATCGGCATGGTGCTCCAGGTGTTCGTACAAAGCTACACACAGCTCGTGATGCTCCGGCTCGTGATCGGCTTCTTCGACGCCGGCATCTTCATCGGCAACATGAAGCTGATCTTCGGCTGGTTTCCGCAAAGTCGGCGTGGCTCGGTGGTAGGCATCATCCTCGCCGCCTACAGCCTCGCCATCACCATGGATTTCGCGCTCGGCATTCCCCTGACGATTGCGACCGGTTGGCGGACCTTCTTCGCCGTGCTGGCAATCGGCACGCTGCTCGTTGCAGCCGTCGACGCACTCGTCGTCCGCAACGATCCGCGCGAGCTCGGCATCGGCGGTTTCACCTGGGGCAACGAAACATCGCAGGGGCACCTGCCGCTCGGCGAGATCTTCCGCTCGAAATGGATCGCGGTCGGCGGCTTCGGCATCGTAGCCTGCACCTTCGCGATCGCCGGCACCGCCACCTGGGTGGTACCGGCCTTCATCACAGTACAGCACATGCCGCCGGAAGCCGGCGCTGTCATCGGCACCGTCATGGGGTTGTCGCAGGTGCTATTCCTGGTGATTGGCGGCTACATGTCCGATCGGCTCGGCAAGCCCTTCATGATCAAACTCACCGCATGTCTCGCTTTCCTGACCGCGCTGATGTTCCTGTGGAGCGTGGTCACACCGATGTCGTTCTCGATGCTGGTGCTGTTTGCAGCACTCAGCGGTATCGCGCTGCTCGGCGGCGGCGCTATCTTCGCCCTGCTCAGCGAAAAATACTCCGACGCGCTCGCACCGGCCGCGATTGGATACGCCGAGGTATTTGGCATCTTCTCGGCCTTCGTGGCGCCCTGGATGATGGGCGCCATCATCAACGCCTCGGCCGGCTCGTTCACCGGCGCCTTCATTGCTTTCGCGGTGGTCGAGCTCATCATCGTCGGCCTTTTGATGATCCTCGCCCGCGAGGACGTCAGTCAGGGCGCGGTGGTCGGAAGCCCCGCGGAATAAGATGCAGCGATCAAGGGCACGGGGCTGAAGCCCGTGCCCTTGGGACCTCGACAAAGGTCCATCTTTTGGGAAATCGGGCGCCCTCACCTTGTCCGCGGCGGGCAAGAGTGGCAATCTCGCATGCAAGTGCCCCAAGAGACCCCATCATGTCGCGCGCGAGCGCCAAATCGCTTCCCCAGCTGAGTCTGCGTATCGACCTCGACGGCGAGGATCGGATCGGGCCCGGCAAGATCGAGCTTTTGGAGCAGATCCGCGAGCAAGGCTCGATCTCGGCGGCCGGCCGCGCCATGGACATGTCCTACAAGCGTGCCTGGGATCTCGTGGACGAGATCAACCGCATTTGCGGACATCCCGTGGTCGAGCCGCAGGCCGGCGGCAAGAACGGCGGCGGCGCGATGCTCACTCCCTTCGGCGACAAACTTGTTGCGCGCTACCGCAAGATCGAACGCGACGCCGCGCGCGCCGTGCACAAGGAGCTGGAAGCGCTCAAGAGCGACATCGGCCGTTCGCGGAAATCGTGAACGGACGGGCGCGCATCCTGGCGGCTCACTATCGCATCCAGTGTGGCAGGGGCAGATTTTTCTTGCGCAGGAATTCCGGGTTGAACAGCTTGGATTGATAGCGCTGTCCGCCATCCGCGAGGATGGTCACGATGGTTTTGCCTGGACCGAGGTCGCGCGCAAGTCGCATGGCTCCAACGATATTGATCGCGCTTGAGCCGCCCAACACCAGTCCTTCATGCTCGATCAGGTCGAACAGGACAGGCAAGGCTTCCTCGTCCGTAATCTGATATGCCGTATCGATGGGGGTGCCTTCGAGGTTTCGGGTGACACGGACTTGCCCGATCCCTTCGGTAATGGAGTCTCCCTCTGTCGTCAGCTCGCCTTTGGTGAACCAATTGTAGAGAGCGGCCCCCATGGGATCGCTGAGCGCAATCTTGATGCCGGGATTTCGCTCCTTGAGGGCTCGCGCGATCCCACCCAAGGTACCGCCGCTCCCGACGGCACATGTGAAGCCGTCGATTCTTCCATCCGTTTGCCGCCAAATCTCGGGACCGGTCGTGCGATAGTGCCCCTCCCGATTGGCGACATTGTCGAACTGATTGGCCTAGAAAGCACCGAGCTCCTCGGCGAGCTGACCGGAATAGCGCGCGTAATGACCGGGATTGGAATAGGGAACGGCCGGCACCAGGCGCAGGTCGGCGCCGCACAACCGCAACATGTCCTTCTTCTCCTGACTTTGCGTGTCAGGCATCACGATCACGCTCCGATAGCCGCGTGCATTCGCCACGAGCGCTATGCCGATTCCGACATTGCCGGCTGTTCCTTCGACGATGACGCCTCCTGGCCCAAGCTTGCCGCATCGTTCGGCATCGTTGATCATGGCCAGCGCCGCGCGATCCTTGATCGAGCCGCCGGGATTGAGAAATTCGGCCTTGCCATAGATCTCGCAACCCGTGGCTTCCGACGGCATTCGCAGCCTGATCAATGGCGTGTTGCCGATAGCGTCCAGGAAACCCGTTCGAACGTCGCTCATCGCTTGCCACCTCTGCACGCCCGCAACTTTAGGCTGGCGAACAGGCAAAGCGATTCTCTAGTTCAGGCGACGCGTGCAACATTTCCGGCGTTCGACCGGCCCAACCGGCAATTCCATTCTTAGGCGGTGTTTTGTTTGCGCCTTTGGCCGAAGCCGCTAGTTCGGCCGCACCGACATTTCCGGCATCGGCTGGGTCAGCGCTTCGCCGAGCAGGCTCTGCTCGGCTTTCGGGATCGAGAAGCGCACCTTGAAGCCGTCCTCGGTCTGAAGCGTGATGATGCGCTGGGTCGTGTCGGTCGCCTGCTCGATCGCCCAAGACGCCAGCGGATAGGCGTAGCGCAGGCTCTGGTCGCCGTAGCGGGCCTTCAACGCCGCCTCGAGCAGCCCGGGCAGCGTCATGATGAGGGCGCCGACCTGGTTGAGCGAGACGCTGACCGCGGCGGGGTTGCCCGCCAGATCCTCGAAGCCCAGCGAGATCGCACCGCCGTCGGACGCCACCTCGCAGGTCGTGAGCTGCCTCACCTTGATTTCCATCGTCGGTCCCGGAACACGGTTCGCTATATTCATCACGATATATCGATATGTCCACCCGCGTCCAGCCCTGCTTTTCTGGAATTGATCGAACCGGCCGCCATGGTCGGCCCGGCGAAGTCGTGATATATAGTTCGATATAACGAGGCCCCGAACGGCCCGTTTCTGCAAGGGAGCGCAAAGCCAATGAGTGACTACAATCTTCTCATCGACGGCAAGATGGTGCCCGGCGACCAGACCATGCCGGTTCTCAATCCCGCGACCGAAGAGGTGCTGGCGCAGTGCCCGCGTGCCTCGAAGGCGCAGCTTGATGCCGCCGTCGCCGCGGCGAAGGCCGCCTTCCCGGCCTGGGCCGCGACCCCGATGGTGGAACGCCGCAAGCTCGTGAACGAGATGGCCGACGTGATCGAGGCCAATTCGGGAGAGCTCGCCCACATCCTCACCAGCGAGCAAGGCAAGCCGCTTGGCGACGCCACTGGCGAAGTCCTCGGCATGGCCGCGTTCTTCCGCTACCTCAGCTCGCTCGAATTGCCGATGAAGGTGATCGAGGATTCCGGTGACCGCAAGGTGGAAGCCTATCGCCGCCCGCTCGGCGTCGTCGGCGCCATCATTCCCTGGAACTATCCGCTCCTGATCCTCAGCTTCAAGCTGCCGTCGGCCCTGCTCGCCGGCAACACGCTGGTGGTGAAGCCGGCGCCGACAACGCCGCTGGCGACCCTGCGCTTCGCCGAGCTGATCAAGGACGTCCTGCCGAAGGGCGTGCTCAACTTCATCACCGACGCCAACGACCTCGGCGGCGAGATGACCAAGCACCCTGATATCCGCAAGATCTCGTTCACCGGTTCCTCCGCCACCGGGCAGAAGGTGATGGCGAGCGCGGCGCAGACGCTCAAGCGCATCACGCTGGAGCTCGGCGGCAACGACGCCGGTATCGTGCTCGACGATGTCGACCCGAAGAAGGTCGCTCCCGGCATCTTCGAGGGCGCGTTCCAGAACTCCGGCCAGGTCTGCCTCGCCATCAAGCGGCTCTACGTCCACGAGTCCGTCTATGACGAGCTCTGCAACGAGCTGGTCGCGATCGCCAAGAGCACGGTGGTCGACGACGGCGCCAAGCAGGGCACCAAGCTCGGGCCGCTGCAGAACAAGATGCAGTACGAGAAGGTGAAGACGTTCCTCGAGGACGCCCGCAAGAACGGCAAGGTGGTCGCCGGCGGTTCGGCGATGGACCGTCCCGGCTATTTCATCGAGCCGACCATCGTGCGCGACATCCAGGAAGGCTCGAAACTGGTCGACGAGGAGCAGTTCGGCCCGGTGCTGCCGCTGATCAAGTACTCCGACAAGAACGATGCGATCCGCCGCGCCAACGCCACCACCTACGGCCTCGGCGCGTCGGTCTGGTCGTCCGACATCAAGCGCGCACACGAGGTCGCAACGCAGCTCGAGTCCGGCACGGTCTGGATCAACAAGCACCTCGACATGGCCCCGCACATCCCGTTCGGCGGCGCCAAGCAGTCGGGCATCGGCACTGAATTCGCCGAGGAAGGTCTCGCCGAGTTCACACAGCTGCAGATCATCAACGGCCCGCCGGCGGCCTGATCGGAAAACCGGGGCCGCGGCGGAAACGTCGCGGCCCCAATTCTTTGCCATCAAACGGAGGCCGACCATGTTCGATGCGCAATGCGACCTCGCCGCCCTCGTCTACGAGGCGCATCAGGACCCCGACGCGGTCCTGCGCAGCTTTGCGGCGGATCTGAATGCGCGTGGCTGTCGCGTCGTCGGCATGGTTCAGGCCGGCCAATGCGCGGATTCGAGCCTGTCGGCCGTGCTGCTTCACAGCGGCGAGACGCTTCTGCTCGCGCAGGATTTCGATCCGGCCGCGCGCGGCTGCCGGCTCGATCTCGCGCGGCTGCAAAATGCGGGGATGCGGATCGCGGACGCCCTCTCGCATGGCGCCGATCTCGTCATCATCAACCGCTTCGGCAAGCGCGAACGCGACGGCAAGGGCCTGTCCCATCTGATTGGACGCGCGCTGGGCGCCGACATTCCCGTGGTGATCGCGGTCGGCAGAGACCATTTCGCCGACTGGATCAAGTTCGCCGGCGGCATGAGCGTCAGGCTCGGCTGCGAACGCGACGCGTTGGAGGCGTGGTGGCGGAGCATCTCCACAAGCAACGCGCAGCTTGACGTCGGATCACATCCTACGGTGTGCGAAATTCTGAAGTAAACGATCTGAGCCTGCCGGACTCGCGTACTTGTCCGTGAAGTCTTCACAGCAGCGCGCCGACTTCCCCTGTCGCCGCTGCGCAGGCAGTAGTTTCCCGGAATATGGCCGACGGTCGGGCCTCTGATACGCTTCTGCGGATTCAACCCGCTCACCCCGACATGCCCTGGGATCCCGAATGCCGGTACGTCGGCTAAAGCCATCGCGCGTCCTCGGCGTCGAGCGCTTCTCGGACTTCGACGAATTTCGCGCCAACGAGGTGCTCGGTCTCGGCACCAGCACGCCGCTCCATCCGCGGGAATTCTCGCTGTCTCGCGCCATCCTGCCGCTCCGCGACGGGCTCTTCGTGCTCCAGCGCTCCTTTGCACGGCGGTTTGAGGCCGAGATCGGCACGGACAACGGCGTCGGCCTCGTTGTTCCCCTCACCTTTCACTCCATCGCCAATGGCCGCGAGGTCGATAGTTCGATGATCGCCGTCATGCGCGGCAAAGCCCCCGTCAAGGCGATCGAGCATCATCCCAACACTTACCTGATGCTGCGCTTCAACTCGGACATGCGCCATCGCGGCTGGGCGGATTTCGACACCGGCCTCGCCTATGTCCGCACGCAGGACGATCCGATGACGCGCCTGCGCGCGGCTATCGTGGAGATGTTCTCGCTGGCGTCGGCATGCAACGATCCCCGGCAATTCGAGGCGCTCTACCGCCCGATCCAGGAAACGCTGCTCGCCGGCCTCGACGCCACCCTGCTGCCGGCAGGCGCACGCAGCGCCCGCCCCGGTTCATTCGACAAGCACCGCAAGCTGATCGCGCATCTCGACGACGTCGTTGCGCTGTTCGGCAGCAAGCCGCTCTACAGCGACGACCTCGCCGCCGCGCTCGGCGTGTCCGTGCGCACGCTCCAGGTCGCGACGCACGCGGTGCACGGCGTGAGCCTGCACCACTATCTACGCCTCAAACGGTTGTGGGCCGTTCGCGTCCAACTCATGACCGGGGGCGATGGCTTGACCGTCAAGGCCGCCGCGCTCGGCAACGGCTTTTGGCACCTGGGCGACTTCTCAAGGAGCTACAGACTGGCCTTCGGCGAAGCGCCGTCCGAGACGCTGGCACGCGGACGCCGTCCGTTGCATCTGGCCATCGGCGCCTGAGAGCGGATCGCCCCTCAGGCGCGACCGTTCTCTTTGCGGTGCCCGCTCTCGCTAATGCGGTCGACCCAGGCGATACCGATCGCGGAAATGATGAAGGTCAGGTGGATCAGCACCTGCCACATCACGCCGGACTCGGTGAAATTGCTGCGCGTGGTGCCGAGATTGCCGGCCTCGATGAAGGTCCTGAGCAGCGAGATCGAGGAAATGCCGATGATCGCCATCGCGAGCTTGATCTTCAGCACGCTGGCATTGACGTGGCTCAGCCATTCCGGCTCGTCCGGATGCCCATTCAGGTTCAGGCGCGAGACGAAGGTCTCGTAGCCGCCGACGATCACCATCACCAGCAGGTTCGAGATCATGACGACGTCGATCAGTCCGAGCACGACCAGCATGATCTGCTGCTCGCTGGCGTCGAACGAGTGCGCGACCAGGTGCCAGAGCTCTTTCAGGAACAGCAGCACGTAGACGCCCTGCGCGACGATGAGGCCGACATAGAGCGGCACTTGCAGCCAGCGCGAGCCAAAGATGAGTTGGGCGAATGGGCCGATTTTCGGTCGCGGCCCGGCGTGCGCCGAAGGTGCTTTGGGTTCAGACGTCATGGATCACTCCGGATTGCAGGCAGGAATTGTCGCCTCAGAGACTCGCGATGACGGGCGCGAGTTCGAGCGAACCGCGATAGATCATCTCGAAGGCGACGTAAACGATGATGGCGAGACCGACATAGGCGATCCAGCGCTGCTTCTGCAACACCCGGCCGAGCAGATCGGCGGCGACGCCCATCATCGCGACCGACAGCAACAGTCCGAACGCGAGGATGTAGGGATGCTCGCGCGCGGCGCCTGCGACCGCGAGCACGTTGTCCAGCGACATCGAGACGTCGGCGGCGACGATCTGCAACGCCGCCTGCCCGAAGGTCTTGCGCGACGCCGGTGCGCTGCCCGCGCTGCCGCCATGGCTCAACGAGAGCTCGGTGTGCGCGGACTGCTCGCGCAGCTCGCGCCACATCTTCCAGCACACCCATAGCAACAGCACGCCGCCGGCGAGCAGCAGGCCGATCACCTGCAGGAGCTGGGTCGCGACGCCGGCAAAGACGATCCGCAAGGCTGTGGCAGCGACGATGCCGACGATAATGGCGCGGCGGCGCTGCTCGGCCGGCAGGCCGGCGGCGGCAAGGCCGATGACGACGGCATTGTCGCCGGCGAGCACGAGGTCGATCAGGATGACCTGGAGCAGCGCGGTCAGCGCGTCGGCGGTGATGAATTCAGTCATGATTGATCATTTTTCGATGCAGACGGATCGAGCCATTGCGGCTTCTTCCGCTCGACCCAATCCAGGACCTTGGAGCGCGAGGCGCGCAACGCCGGGACGTCTTCGGCGAGCAGTGCGAGGCCGAGCGGCAGCATCCAGACTCCGAGCACCGGCAGGAAGGAGAGCACGCCGCCAACGATGAGCAGCGCGCCCGAAGGGATCCTCACCCAGCGGCTGGACGGTTTGAGCAGATAGGTGACGGTGTCGCCCATGCGCGCCGGCAGGCGGCGGACGAGCTTGTCGAGACGCGGGTCGCCACCGGCCATCTGGCGGGTGGTGACCAGGTTTCCTGTCGTCCGCTCGTCCGATGCTGTGCTCATGCTCACTCCTGCGCGGCGGCGCGCCGTTCAATGCCTGCGCTGCCCGGCGCCACCGGCTTTGCGCGCGGCAGCACGAGCGTCAGCAGGCGCAACAGCTTGATCGCCTGCACCTCATGGGGATGCACGTCCTCGTCCGCAGCCGCGACGCGCTCCGACAGTTCCATCAAATGGGCCGACAGCGGCAGGTCCGAGACCGGACGCAACGTGTCGATCACCACATTGGCAAAGTCGGGCTCCTCGAGCCGTTCCGCCAGTTCGTCGAATATCGCAAACAGCCGGTCGTCACTCATGTGCGGCGCCAGCCCGCGATCCCTGATGAAGCGGATCACCTCGTCGCGCTCGACCGGCGAAACGCGCCGGTCGGCGACGGCGACGAGCGCGCCGGCGATCACCAACGCGACCGCAGCCTGCTCGTTCAGCCTGGACGGTTCTGTGATCTCGATCTCGGTCGGATTTGAAGTGGCGGCGTCGGACATCGTAGCTCCCTTACGTTGCGAAATGACCGCGCGGGGCTGCGATGGGGACGATTGAGTCGGAGAGAACTCGAGAAGGCCCGACGATCGGCCGATCCATCGCATTCGCGCGGGACAGGTCATCCGACATCGCGAGGTTTTGCCGACATGGTCGGCGTCCTCGCCAGAGGGGCCCGGATTCTTGTTCGCTCCAGACATAAAGATGGGTGGGCCGGAATCAAGGCAACAAGACTGCGACCAGCCGCCGCATCGGGTTCCGTGTTGCTGGATGTGGTTAAGCAATAGTGCGCGTCTCTCCGTGTCCCGGACGCGCTGCAACGCCCTTCGCGTTGTTGCGCAGAGCCGGGACCCAGAAGGCCAAGCATTCCGCCGCAATATGGGCCCCGGTTCAGCAGCGCACCGCCGAAGAGGCGCTACGCTGCGTCCGGGGCACGAGACCGCCGTTTGACGCGCAACCTACCTCACGACCTCGACAAGATGCGCGCGCGACGGTGCGGGATCGAACCTCTCGCCGAAATATTGCGTCTCGTGCGCCACCAGTCCTTCGCGGAATTCCATGATGCTGACGACATAGGACGGCACGCCGTCATAGGTCAGCACGAACTCGCTCACCCAGAGATCGCCGCCGCCGACGATCCGGCGGACCGTGAAGCGCTTCTTGTTGGGCTGCACGAACCGGCTCTCCTGAATCGTCCTGCGGCCGCGGATGCGCTCGCCGGACTGCGGATAGTCGAGCACGGCGTCCTCGCGGTAGATGTCATGCTCGGCCTCGAAATCATTCGCGTCCGACGCAGCCCAATGGCGCTGAAGGGCCGCCAGTATCGCCTGATCATCCATCGCGATCTCCCGTCTTGCGGTGTCTGCTCCCCAGATCGGGGCGCGGACAGCCGGCGACAAGACCGGCTAGCAACGTCTAACAACGACTAACGGGCCAAAATTCCGACATGGATGCAGATTGGCATTGCAGCGACCTGGAATCCGCCAGAGCCGCGCCCGTCACACCGGGGAACCCCATGGCCCGTCTGCTCTCCGTCAACGTCGGCCTGCCGCGCGACATCGCGTGGCAAGGCAAGACCGTTTATACCGGCGTCTGGAAGACGCCCGTCAGTGGTCCGCGCAGGGTGCGCCGGCTCAACATCGACGGCGATGGACAGGGCGATACCGCCGGTCATGGCGGCGAGCAGCGCGCCGTCTACGTCTACCAGCGGGAGTCCTATCAATACTGGCAGGAGCACCTCGATCGAGCGAACCTCGTCCACGGTCAATTCGGCGAGAATTTTACCGTCGAGGGCCTCGCCGACAGGGACGTCTGCATCGGAGACCGTTACAAAATCGGCTCTGCCCTGTTCGAGGTGACGCAGCCGCGCGTCACCTGTTACCGGCTGGGGATTCGCATGGAGGAGCCGGACATGGCCGCGCTGCTCGTCAGGCACGGCCGGCCCGGCTTCTATTTTCGGGTGATCGAGGAAGGCGACGTTGAGGCCGGCGACGAGATCGTCCGGGTCGCTGACGGCCCCGAACGCATGAGCGTGTCCGAGATCAATGCGCTGCTCTATCTGCCCCCTCACCCGCGTGACCGCCTGGAGCGCGCGCTGAAAATTCCGGCGCTGAGCGGCGGCTGGCGTCATTCCTTCGAGGCGCTGCTCGAGCAGCAGCGCAAGGACACGACGGCGGGAAACGCCGGGCTCGGCCCGGCATCGAGCCCGCCTCCGGCCTGGCGCGGCTTCCGACCGTTTCGCGTCGCGCGCAAGATCGCCGAAAGCGGCAACGTGACGTCACTGATCCTCGAACCCACAGACGGACATCCCGTCGCCGCCGCCCTGCCCGGGCAATTCGTCGTCGTGCGGCTCGGCACCTCCACGGCACCGGCGATGACGCGCAGCTATTCGCTGTCGAGCCGTTCCGATGCCCCGTCCTGGCGCATCAGCATCAAGCGCGAAGCCCACGGCGCGGCAAGCCAATATGTCGCCGACGAGGTCAAAATTGGCGACGCCGTGCAGATCGGCGCGCCACGCGGAAGTTTCACGCTACGGCAAGATGCGCGGCCCGTCGTCTTGCTAAGTGCCGGCATCGGCGTGACGCCCGTGCTTGCGATGCTGCACGCGCTCGCCGCGGAGGCATCGACGCGAGAGGTCTGGTGGCTGCACGGCGCCCGCAACGGTCGCGAACATGCGTTCGCCGCCGAGGCGCGCGGATTGTTGACTGGGCTGGCCCACCATCACAGCCATGTCTGCTACAGCGCGCCCGATCCGGGCGATCGTCTCGATGTGGATTTCGACTCGATCGGACGTATGGACCTCCGGGTGCTTCAAACCCTCGGCGTCCCCTCAGACGGCGATTTCTATCTGTGCGGGCCGGCACCGTTCATGACCGATCTCTCGCGCGGGCTTGCCGCATTCGGCGTCGCAGCGGATCGCGTTCACACCGAGATGTTCGGCGCGGGACCATCCCTGACACCCGGCATAGCGTCCTCCCCGCAGAAGCGGGCGCACTTGCCGGCCGGCGCAACCGGCCCGGGTCCGATGGTCTCGTTCGCCCGCAGCGGCCTCAATGTCTGCTGGGGACCATCATATGCCAGCCTGCTCGAGCTGGCCGAAGCCTGCGACGTTCCCGTGCGCTGGTCGTGCCGGACCGGCGTGTGCCACAACTGCGAGAGCGGGCTCGTGGCCGGATCTGTCAGCTACGCGCCGGACCCGCTTGACGCACCGGCGGACGGCAATGTCCTGATCTGCTGTTCACGGCCCCAGGGCGACGTCGTGATCGATCTGTGAGTGTCGGCACTCACGCCGGACATGCGAGAAGACATGCGAGAGTTCGAAGATATGGGAGAGTTCAATGCGACCTGACATGATGCCGGGAGTAACCTTCCCCGACTACGAGCTCAGCGACCACACCGGCAAGCACCGAAAGCTCTCCGAGCTCCAGGGTGGCGATCCGATGGTGCTCGTTCTCGGCCGCGGCGGCTTCTGTCCGAAGGACCGCCGCCAGGCCGAAGGCCTGCTGCAACTCCATCGCGAGATGGAGGTCGGCTATTGCCGGCTGGTCACGATCACCACCGACAACATCACCCAGACCAACGAATATCGCAGCGGCGTCGGGGCGCACTGGCCTTTCCTGTCGGATTCGCGGCGGATCGTTCAGAAGGATCTCGACATCGCTGAATACACCGATCCCGTCCACAATCCGATGATCCCGCATGTCATCGTGCTGGAGCCCGGCCTGCGCGTTCACAAGATCTATAACGGCTACTGGTTCTTCGGACGCCCGACCGTCGAAGAACTGCGCCAGGATCTCCGAGCCGTCAGCATGAATTGCCGTCCGGACTGGGACATCACCGCGCCCGGGCTGAAGGCCCTCTGGGATCAAGGCCACAAGGAGCATTTTTATCCCTACGGCAAGGCTTACGTCGAAACTCTCGGCGAACGGGACTAGAACCACATTCCGGCTTCGTCCGTTCGGACGAATGCCGAGCCAGGAATGTGGATGGTCCAGATGAAGACGACTCCCGGCGATCGCGCCGGCCGCATGGGCGCGCGCCAGATCTACGAAGCCCTGAGGGATCAGATTCTGACGCGGGTCTACGGCATCGACGGCCTGCTGCCGTCGTCGCGGGCGCTTGCCGGCGAGATGGGCGTGGCGCGTTCGACCGTGACCGTCGCCTATGAACAGCTCGCCGCCGAAGGTTTTATCGAGACCCGCCATGGCGCGCGGCCGCGGGTTGCCCGCGCCGTCGTCGAACGCGGACGCGCGCGCGCCGCATCGCGGCCCTCGGCGCGCAAGGTACAGCTGTCGGCCTTCGGCGAGCGGCTGCGGTCGGACCCGCCGCGCTGGATCGAGCCGCCGCGCGGGCTCATCGCCAACTTCCGCTATGGCGAGCTCTCGCCGTCGGATTTCCCGGTGCTGGCATGGAAGAAGGCCGTGACGGCCGCGATGGCGCGCAAGCCCGAGCGGCTCGCCTATGACGACCCCTGCGGCGCGCTGCGACTGCGGACCGCGCTTCAGGGCTATCTGTGGCGATCGCGAAGCGTCCGCTGCGAGGTCGATCAGATCGTTGTCGTGAACGGCTCGCAGCAGGGGCTCGACATCTGCGCGCGCCTCCTGCTCGATGCCGGCGACCGCTTCGTGATGGAGGATCCCGGCTACCAGATGGCGCGGCACACGCTCGCGGCGACGGGCGCCGAGACGGTGCCGATCCCCGTTGACGCGGACGGACTGGAGACAGCGCGGCTCGACGGCATCGAGGCCCGGCTCGCCTATGTGACGCCGTCGCATCAATATCCGCTCGGCGGCGTCATGCCGATCGGACGCCGGCACCAATTGCTCGCATGGGCACGCAAGCACGACGCCTACGTGATCGAGGACGATTACGACAGCGAGTATCGCTACGACACAAGACCGATTCCGCCGCTGCATGCGCTGGAGGGCAGCGACAACGTGATCTATCTCGGCACCGTCTCCAAGACGCTCTCCCCGACCTTGCGGATCGGCTACCTGGTCGTGCCCACCGGGCTGCGATCCCTGTTCGCGGCCGCCAAGCAGATCATGGACCGGCACACGCCGCTGATCGAACAGCACGCGCTCGCTTCGATGCTCGAAAGCGGCGCCTATTACAGCCACGTCAGGCGCGTGCGCCGGCGCAACGCCGAGCGTCAGCAGGCACTGATCGGCGCGTTGCGCCGCCGGTTCGGAGATCGTGTCCGGATCGAGGGCACGGCGGCGGGCCTGCACGTAGTGGCGTGGCTCGACGATCTGCCGCAGAAGCGCGAGGATGCATTGATCCAGGCGGCTCGCGCGAAAGGCGTCGGCATCTATCCGTCTCTGCGTTGTTGGTCGGCCCAAGCCGGACGCCAGGCCGGACGCGGAAGACCGTCGGTCTCGTCATGGGCTATTCGGCGCTGGAGATCGCGCAGATCGAGAGAGGCTGCAAGCTCCTCGCCCAGGCCGCCGCCGAACTGGACTGATCAAATCACACAGAACTGGCCGTTTCATATAGGCCAGATTCCGGCTATCTCCGCATCAAGAACGGAGACACGCCATGTACATCCCCCCGGCATTCAAGGACGACGACATCGAGAACATCCGCGCGACCATCCGCGGTGCCCGCCTCGCCAGCCTGGTGACGGCCACCGCCGAGGGCCCGGTCGCAACGCCCCTGCCGCTCTTCCTCGACGAGAGCGAAGGCGAGCACGGCGTGCTCTATGGCCATGTCGCCAGGGCCAACCCGCAATGGAAGCTGCCGCCGATCGGCATGCGCTCGCCATCTTCAACGGCCCCGACGCCTATGTGACGCCGTCCTGGTATGCGACCAAGCAAGAGACGGAAAAGGTGGTGCCGACCTGGAATTACGTCGCCGTGCACGCCTATGGTCCGGTGGAATTCTTCCAGGAGCCGGAGCGCCTGCTCGAGGCCGTGACGCGGCTGACCAAAAAGCACGAAGGCGCGCGCGCAAAGCCGTGGGCGGTCAGTGACGCGCCCGCTGACTTCATCGCCGCGCAGCTGCGAGGGATCGTCGGCGTGCGCATCCCCGTGGTGCGGTTCGAAGGTAAGCGCAAGATGAGCCAGAACCGCCCTGAGGCCGATCGGGTCGGCGTCGCGCAGGGTCTCGCCGCAAGCGAGAACCACGGCGATCGCGAGGTCGCAGCGCTGATCCCGCTGCCAACCTGAGTCAGCTTGCGCAGGAATGCGCGGTGACGCGCTCGCCCCTGACAACGGCTTCCGCCAGTTTGCGCCCGACGTCACCGAAATCCGATAGGGCAAGATAGCCTTGCGCGTAGGCTTCCTGCGTCAGGCGTTCGAGGCGCTTGTCGTCTCCGGTCGACCATTGCTTGGCGATGTAGTCTGCCCCGGCTTTCCCGAAAATCTTGGGGTAGTGTTCCATGTCGTTCTGACGACGATAATAGTAGTAGTCGATATGGGTGACGAATTGCTTCCGCCCCTCTCCCGCGCAACGCGATCCATAAGGGCGCTCGAACGCCAGAGCGGTCTCGCGGCGCAAGCCCGCGCGACCGTCCACGAATATCTCTTCGTTGGAGCCATAGCCCGGACCATCGACCGGTGCTGCTGGTTGCTGGGCTGTCTTCTGCGGAGCGAATGCCCAGGCGGCGACCTGCCAGATGACAAGCGCCCAGACGATGAACCAGGCGCGGCTCATTTGAAGCTCGCCGACGCCTGCTGCCGTGGCAGGCATACCGGAGACGGATCAAACAACATACCAGGCCCGGTGAACCAGAGAACGACGTCGCGGATATCCTCCGGGAAGTCTTCCTTGACGATGCCCTTTTGTTTGAACGCCTCGGCCAGCTGCGCCTTGACGCGAACGTCCAGCGGCGTGGAATACGCGGCGTTCGCCCGATCGCGCTTCTCTTCACTGCAGAACATGCCCATTCTCGGATTTGGGCAGTCGTAGATCTTCACCCAGCCCCGCGCATAGGCCTCCGTAGCCGCCCTCAGGTTCGCCTTCATGGTGTCGTCGCACGGCGACATCGCGTAAGCGGTGCTTGCCTGCAATGCGTCCATCCGCAGTGCGTCTTGCTTCGGGTCCTTGTCGCTTTGCAGGGTGTGCTCCGCTTCCCAATCCTTCCGCTGCTTGGCCTTTGAATGCTCATCGCCGAACGAGGAACTGAGCGTGGGCCTCAATTCACCGACCAGCGAAACGTGCGACACCGGAAATCCGCGCATCGCCCAGGAGACGCCCACGAACGTGGAGACGAACGCCATGCAGGTGAAAAGAACAAATCGGCTCATGATGCGCACTCAAAATTTGCGCGCAACCTAACCGTGTCGGCGTTAAGAGATGTATTAACGCGCGGGTTCCCGCAATGCAGGGTAAATGAACGTCTAAAACACGCCGCAGAAATGATCCGGACTTTGCAGAACACATCGCCGGGGAACCCAACACAGGCGATCTTGTTGGTGAACCTTACGCCACATCCTGACAGGAAGGCCGCATGTGCCGCTGGATCGCATACCGGGGCGAGACCACCTCGTTCGAGCCTTACGTCACCGAGCCCGAGCATTCGCTGATCGCGCAGAGCATCCGCTCGCTGCAATCCACCGCGGGCTCGAACGGCGACGGCTTTGGTCTCGGCTGGTATGGCGAGCATCCGGAGCCCGGCCTTTACCGCGAGACACGTCCGGCCTGGTCGGACGAAAACCTGCGCTACCTCTGCCGCCATCTGCGCTCGCATCTGTTCTTCGCCCATGTGCGCGCCGCCACCGGCACGGCGGTGACGCGGCAGAATTGTCATCCGTTCTCCTGCGGCCAGTGGATGTTCATGCACAACGGCTTCGTCGGCAGCTGGAATCGCCTGCGGCGCAAGATCGAGGCGCTGATCCCCGATGCCTACTACCCCTCGCGGCTGGGCACGACCGATTCGGAAGCCGTGTTCCTCGCCATGATGGGCGCGGGACTCGACGGCGATCCCCTTGGCGCAACGCAAACCGTGCTGCAATCGCTCGTCAGCCTGGTCAACGAGGGCGTGCTTCGTGAGCGCCTGCGTTTCACCAGCGCGATCGCAAACGGCCGGGATCTCTATGCGTTTCGCGTCGCGGTCAACGATGCCGCCAACACGCTCTATTATCGCGAGGCCGGCGGCGGCCAGGTCGTCGTCGTGTCCGAGCCGTTCGACAAGGAAACGGACTGGACGGAAGTGCCGCCGAATCACGCGCTGGTCGCGCGCGCATCCGAAACCCTGAAAATTGTTCCGTTCGACCTTGCAATTTCCAGTGAGGCCGACGCGGAACCGGCCCGGGTCAGGCGGATTATTGCCCGCAGGTAATACCACTGCCGGGTGGCCCTATGACATTTGCTTCGGACGTTTTGAAACTGCTGCGCCTCGATTCCTCCGACGACAAGCAGCACCTCGTCATCCGCTCTGCCGGCGGACACGGCAAGGCGGCTGAATATTCCTTCGGCATCGAGGAGGAATACTTCCTCGCCGATCGCCGCAGCTTCGAGGTCGCGATCGAAACGCCCAACGCCCTGTTCGAGTCGGTGAACTGGTCCACCGGCGGCCAGGCGATGCGGGAGATGCTGCAATCCCAGCTCGAGGTCGCCACCAACGTTCACGTCGATGTCAATGACGCCCGGGAAGAGCTGCGGTTCCTCCGTCGCGAGGTCGCCAACGTCGCCGCGCAATACGGCTTCGTCATCATGGCCTGCGGCACGCATCCGACCGCGGTCTGGCGCATGTCGCAGCCGAGTCCGAAGCCGCGCTACGAGGAGATGATCGAGGATCTGCGCAGCATCGGCCACCGCAACATGATGTGCGGCATGCATGTGCACGTCCAGTTGCCAGATCCCGAGAAGCGGATGGCGGTGATGCGGGCGATGCTGCCGCATCTGCCGCTGTTCATCGCGCTGTCGGCCTCCTCCCCGTTCTGGAATTCCCACAAGACCGGGCTAAAGGGCTACCGGCTTGCCGCCTATTCCGAGCTGCCGCGCACCGGCTTGCCCGAACTGTTCGAAACCAGGCACGACTACGACGAATATGTCGGCGCGCTGCAACGCTCCGGCGTGATTCCCGACGAGAGCCATATCTGGTGGGCGATGCGGCCGTCCATGAGGCATCCGACCCTCGAGCTTCGCGCGCCCGACACCTGCACCTTCATCGACGACGCCGTTGCCATCGCCTCGCTCTATCGCTGCCTGACGCGCCATCTTTATCTGCGGCCGCATCGGTCGAAGGAGGTCACGGCGGTCGAGCGCGCGATTTCGGTCGAGAACAAATGGCGGGCCCAGCGCTACGGCACCGATTGCATCTTTGCCTCGAAAGACGGGCCGGTCACCATCTCGGAGCTGCTGGCCCGGATCATCGACGACGTCGCCGGGGACGCAGCCGCGCTGAACTGCGCCGCCGAGGTCGAGCACTGCCGGACCATCGTGGAGCGCGGCAGCTCGGCGGAATTCCAGCTTCGCGCCTATCGCGAGAATGCGGAGGACATCGGGGCGGTCTCGCGCTGGATCGCAGCCTCGACGATCTCGGGCGCGAGCGCTCCGATCGGAAGCGTTCGTGCGCCGTCATAGCGCCCGCGCAAGCTTGGCGAACGACAATGTCGTTCCTGAATTCGGTGATCGTGGAGGAACGCGTGAATCGCGTCACGCCTTGCGCTGGCTGCGGCCACGGACTTGTACCGCTGCTTTCGGCCAAGGGCCGCGCGGAGCTCAGCTGCCTCTGGTGCGAAGGCATCGACGCGCGAACGATGGACATGGCGAAGTGGGCGGACAGCCCGATCGGCAAGCCCGAGCGGATCACACGTCAGCCGATCGAATGAGCGGTTTCACATGCCCTGCCGCCGGCCTTTGCTGATCGACGCAACCTGCGCGGCTGCACGCCCGCGCCGGGGCTTGCCGACAAATTTGACAAACCGCGCCCCGTCGTCGGGGTTGAGGGTTCGGCGATGAGGCCCAGGCAGGCCAGCCTAACGCGCCGCCTAACCTCAGGTGCAATCTCGATTTTTCATCGCGCCGTGCGGGGCCGCCGAGCCCCCGCATCGTGCTGCATCTCGACTGGCCCAGAATTCGCAAGGCAGCGTCAGGCCTGATTCCCTGCTCCCACGAATTGGCGCAGCAAGATGCGTGCGCCCGGAGACCGGGTGAGCGGCAAAGATCGGAGAGTGCCATGAACGTGCATGCCGCCGGCGATCTCAAATTTACCGGCCTCACCCATCCGAACGGCGCACCCCTACGCCTCAACGCTCAGGATTTCGTGGCGATCGATCGCGACAGGAATGCCAAGTTCGAACCGACGTACCGGCCGCAAGCCCTCTACAACCGCGCGAACGAGGGCTTCCACGCCAACAACGAAACCTTCCTCCTGCACGAAGTCGCGACGAACCTCCCGATCTACCGCCCGGACACCGGCCCCACCGATTTCCATCTTCATCTTCCGCCGGGCGGCTTTCAGCTCGTGCTGGTCACCTCGGGCGCCTTCACCTTCGACTACGACGGGCGCTTCTACAATGTCGGCCCCGGCGCGGTGATGCTGCAAAGCGCGATCGTCCACCGTCAGCTGTTCTACACCTGGTCGGGACTGTCGACCGAAGAAAACCTGAAGACGCCGCAGACCGTGGTGCCCGACCCGATCTCGATGGGCTACTCCGGCAAATTCCTCGAAGCCTTCGTGACCGATCCGACGACCTTTCCGAACCCGACCATCGTCGGTCCGGACCAGATCAACGAGGCCGAGACACCGCGCGTGGCCTGGAGCCACCCGCTGCACAACCGGCCGGCCGGCGCGGGCTTCTGGCTTCAGGACCCACTCGCGCTGGACGCGCTGTTCAAGCCGCTCGTCGACGGTCCGATCAAATCGGCCATGCCGGTGTACGTGCGCGACATCGGCATCGAAGTGCCGAGCGGCCATCTCGTCACCGGCCACATCATCGCAACCGACCCGCGTGGCCATTCACTCCTGCCGAAGAGCACATCGACGGCAGCAGACGCCAGCTGTTTCGCCAAAGGCGAGGTCGCAATCTACCGCGTCATTCGCGGCACGGCCGAATTCAAGAACAAGGCCGGTGAGGCGATCGAGCTTGCGGCTGGCGATGTGGTGACGGCGGGCAAGAGCTCGATCAGCCTCGTCGGCCTCGGCGAGAACACGCAAGTGCTCCGCCTCGGTCTTCTAAAGGGCATGAACGACCTTTGCAGCTGGACGCCGACCCAGCGCGACGAGATCGACGGCCTCGCCGGCCAGATCATCACGCAGAAGGACATCCGCCCCCTGCGCACCGAGGGCAAGCCGGTTGGATATCTGTACGCGTAGCCGCACGAAAAGACGGCCCGCCGAAGCGGGCCGTCGCGATCTCATTGGCGCATTGATCCTTAACGCACTGATCCACCGTAGAGCTGCCGCTCCTTGCGAACTTCGTCCGCACCGTAGGGCTTGCTGGCGGGATCGAACGACTTCCATCCGGTCTTCTGCCAGGCGGCGCTGCGGTCACGCAAATTGACCGACGACTCGTTCAGGACTGCGTCAAGGCGGGATCGATCGGCATCTGCGACCCGCGCCGACACCAGCGTGCCTCCCCGACGCACGCCCTCGGCATAGGAGTCCGCATCTTCCCGCGAAATGCCGGCCTCAGTCATCGCTCCGACGACACCGCCGGTTGCGGCTCCGGCGGCCGCGCCGACCGCGGTCGCGGCGAGCCAACCGGCCGCAACGACGGGTCCGAGGCCGGGGATTGCGAGGAGGCCGAGACCGGCGAGAAGGCCGGCAGTGCCACCCACGCCCGCACCGATGCCGGCGCCCTTGCCGGCACCTTCGGCGCGATCGTCGACGCCATCGCGGTCACGGTCCACCTTCTTGTCGGTGTTGAACCAGCTGTCCGAATTATTGGCGACGATGCTGATGTCCGAATGCGGCACGCCGGCAGCTTCGAGACGCTGAACCGCCTGCTGCCCAGTGCTGTAGTTGTCGTAAAGACGAGAAATTGTAATGGTCATTGTGTGTCCTTCTTATTTGCTTAATGGCTTACTTGGCCGAATTGACGTTGCCTTGAAAGTCGACGCTGACCGCGGTGGCAGATCCACCCTTGCTGGCATGGCCGCGCCAAACACCGTTGTCGTCCTTCTTCAGTTCGGTGACGTTGGCGTAGCCGGCATCCTCGATCTTCGACTTGGCTTGTCCTTCGGTGAAACTGTTGCGACCTGCGACAGGAGCGTCGGAGTTGTTTTGCCCCGCGCTGTTGACCGCGCTGTTGTTCGGTCCGGACTGCGCCGGTGGATTTTGTGCCGAGGCCGGAGCAGCTGCGAAGGCGGTGGCCGCCGCGAATAAAGAAATGCAAACGATAAACGATGGGCGCTTCATGATGGTCTCCAGTGTCTAAGGAGTGATCCAAGCCCCCATCAGAGCTTTAGTTCCTACGTCTCGCGCTTTGACATCTCCTTCACGCTCAGGTTCTGAAGAATATCATCCACGTCATCACCATGAGGATGACTGCAAGTTCCACACTCACACCCAGCAGCATCAACACGCTGGGACCGAGCTCGCCTTGGCGCGCTTCGAGCGCAGTCTCAACGATGCGGCCGCTCTTGTCTCGATCCATGTCATCTGGTCCTTGCATTCCGGGGAAAGGTCGACCGTTTGCCTGCGTCAGACCCGGCAGTGCTGCCCACGCCAAATCGTCCATGGGTCTCAATCGGACCCTTGGTGGTTCGTTACTATCGGCAAACGGTGAAAGCTCGGGCTCGAGATCTGCGCTGGCTATCCAGGCAAGCGGCGTCCCGGAGCGGTCAGACAGGAGTTGATATCGGCAGCCATCTTGTTCCGGTGTGCCTTGCTCAGCAGCGCATCCCGCTCTGGGCCGGGTTCAAGGTGCGAGGCCTCTTCACGCAGCCTCAGTGCATCAGCTGCGAGACGCTCGGCAAGTGAATCCGCCTGACGCACGCGGTTGCGCTTCTCATTCATGACGAACGCCCCTGCGTTGGCATCGGAATCAAATCAGCGCTTTGCGGCTGCGGTCGCGAGACCGGCGGCGTCGCGCCATCGAGCCACTCCTGCGTCTCCGCGAGAGCGAGCCAGGCATCGCCCATGCTCCTGAACTGCTTGCGCGCCGCGTCGTTGGCAGCGGTGTCTTCCAGCGTCAGGCAGTGCCCGGCATTCTGCCGAAGATGCTCGGACTGGCTCAATTGGATATCAGTGCTGCTCGTGGCATCGGCAGAGGTCTGCCAGGAGTTCTTGCACACAGGGCACCGCCACTGATTGACGAAGTTCCCGGTGGGCAAGTAGGTCGCATGCAAGGGAGCCGCCACTATTCGCCCGCAGGCGGTACAGCCGTTGGGCCGTTGTGACGGGGATTGCTGTGTCTCGTCCTGAACCGCTTTCGCGCTCCAGCGGCGATCGAACTTGCGGCAGAGATGCAGGGGATAGGAGATAACGTTCAATGCGCGCCTCCGGTTGTGGCGGGAGCGCGGCAGCGTCTCTCTGTCACCGGCGCCTGTCATGTCTGTGCGGGTGATATCCTGGATATGGTGTCGCAAATGACATTCACCAGTGCGCGGTCCCGAGAAACCACGCCTTTGCCTCCGATCTACGTCAATGGCCGACTGCGGGCTGCATCCATTGGATTAGGAACATCTCTCCATCGGATTAGGAACATCTCTCCGTCCCTCCTGTTGCGTCTGCACGACATGATCCGTGAATGCGCATGCCGGGAGGTCCGGACCAGCACTGTTCCGGGTCCCAAGAAGGCGAAATCGATCCCTGCTCGATGGTGCTGATCCGGTCTCCGAACCGCACCCGCGACGCACGGAAATCTCCTCCAGCAAGAATCCGGCGCCATCGCGGTCGTGATGCGACCAAGGGCGTCAATGCGGAAGCGTCCCTTCCCCACTCTCCAACAGCTGGCCGCAGTCAGCGAAAGTGTCACATGCGCATACTGAAAAAACGTTCGCCATCTTTGGCGGCCACGGCCCTTCATGCTCTCGCAGAACATCCCTTGGCCTCCACGATTGCCGCGACGGCCGGCCTGCTCGCAGCGGCCGCGTTCGTCAATCGGCGCCTTGCCGACAAGGCGCAGCGTGATAATCCGCCCCAAGGGCGGTTCATCGACATCGACGGTGTTCGGCTGCACTATGTCGAGCGCGGGTCCGGACGCCCGCTGGTTCTGCTCCATGGCAATGGCAGCATGATCCAGGATTTCGAGTCGAGTGGCCTGATCGATCTTGCAGCCAAGGACTATCGGGTCATCGTGTTCGACCGTCCCGGCTTCGGGCACAGTCTGAGGCCGCGCAACGTGGTGTGGACGCCGGCCGCCCAAGCCGACCTTTTCAAAGACGCGCTTGCGCACCTTGGCGTCGACAAGGCGATCGTGCTCGGACATTCCTGGGGCGCATCGGTTGCGATCGCCCTGGCAAGCAGGCACCCCTCATTGGTCGAAGCCTTGATACTGGCGTCGGGCTATTATTTCCCGACGGCCCGCACCGACGCGATGATGGCGATGGCCGGGCCGGCGATACCAGGGTTTGGCGACATCCTCAGTCACACGATCTCGCCGATCCTCAGCCGCCTGATGTGGCCGACTATGCTGCGGCAGCTGTTCGGGCCCAAATCCGTCCCGGAAAAATTCGACGGCTTCCCCAAATCACTGGCGGTGCGCCCGTCGCAGCTTCGTGCGGGTGCCGCGGAAGCGGCGTTGATGGTCCCTTCTGCGATGCTGTCGGCGAAGACTTACGGCGAATTGGCCATGCCGGTCACCATCCTGGCCGGCGAGGACGACCGCCTCATCGACATCGACGAACAGTCCGGCAGGCTGCATGACGAGATCAAGCACAGCAAGATGCGTCGCGTCCCGAATGCGGGTCACATGATCCAGCAATCGGATACGGCTGACCTGATGGCCGCTGTCGACGAAGCCGCGGCGGAAACGCTGCATTGAGCCACCTGATTCTCCCGAGAAGCATCTGGTCGCGGCACGATCCGAATTAGGAACGTCCAACACAGCGCTCAGTTGGCCCCGGTATCTCCTGTAGTCAAAGGTCTTTCCATGTATCATCACGTCAAAAAGCTCATGTTCACAGTCCGGGTCGACGAGCCCGATCCCCGGTTCGGCAATATGCTGCTGGAGCAATTCGGTGGCGCCAACGGCGAGCTTGCGGCCGCCATGCAGTATTCCATTCAGGGTCTCAACTGCGAGGATCCCGACCGTAAGGATCTCCTCATGGATATTGGAACCGAGGAGTTGAGCCACCTTGAGGTCGTCGGATCGCTCGCGCGGCTGCACTTGAAGCCCATGAAGTTCGATCGCGAAGCGGCGGAAGCCGATCCCTTGATCGCGATTGCCGGAGGCGGCGGTGTCAATCTGTTCAACTCGCAAGGCAGTGCCTGGACGGCGGACTATCTCAAGATCACCGGAGAACTCGACGTCGATCTGCGCAGCAACATCGCCGCAGAAGCTCGGGCCAAGATCGTCTATGAGCGCCTGATCAATTTCTGTGATGACGCCGGCACCAAGGACGCCTTGCAATTCCTGATGACACGGGAAATCACCCACATGAAGGCGTTCTCACGCGCGCTGGAAAGCATGAACAAGCCCACGTTCAGCATCGGCCGCATCGCTCCGACGCCCGGTCTCGTGGACCAGTTCTTCAACGATTCGACAGGGTCCGGCGACAATGGAGAAATCGACACAAGAGGTCCCTGGAATGAAGGCGAGGACTGGGTGTTCATGGAATCACCGGCACTCCAGAGCGGCGATCCCGGCGCAGCGCCTTCCATCGTTGCCGAGAGCTCGCCATCGGAACCGTCCGTTGGCCTTGACGACCTGCTGATCGATCAGCTGCGGGATCTCCTGCACGCGGAGAAGCAGTTGACCAAGGCATTGCCTCAGATGATCGAGGCTGCCCGCTACGACCAGCTCTCCGAGCTGTTCACCGTTCACCTGGCCGAAACCGAAGCGCAGATCGAGCGTCTCGACGAGTGCTTCGAACTTCTTGGGAAGAAGCCGCGCGCCAAGGCTTGCAAGGGCATGCAGGGGCTTGTCGAGGAAGGCGACGAAGTGATCAAGGAGGGCGCCAGGAAGGACGATGCCGCCGCGGATCTCGCGTTGATCGGTGCGGCACAGCGTGTCGAGCACTACGAGATTGCCGGCTACGCGACCGCCCGCAACCTGGCGCAGCAGTTGCGTCACACCGCCGTCGTCGCGCTGCTTTCCAAGAATCTGGCGGAGGAAGAGAACGCGGACCAGTTGCTCAATCAGGTCGCACGTTCGTTGATGTCGGTTGCGAAGATGCCCGCCGCCATCGAGCAGACCTTCGCCGAGGATGAGCCCGCCGGAGGCTAGGCCAACCATTGACCACAAGGCAAGGCGGCCCCTGCAGGGGCCGCTGCGCCACCACAGCCGGAAAGGATCTAGCATGCCCCCGAAGATCAAAGAACATACCTGCCCGCTGTGCAACGGAACCGGCTTTCCCAAGTCCAAGGAGCCAGCGCACCCGGGCCGCAAGATCTATCCGGTCAAATGCGAGTCCTGCCAGGGCAAGGGCAAGATATCGGAGATGACGTGACGTGATCTCAGTGCTTTGAGGTCGCGCTAAAGGCCGGTCCTACTCCGCCGCCTGCCGTACATGCCGCGCCGTCGGCGTGCGCATGGTGACGAGCTCTTCGGCCGCGGTCGGATGCAGCGCGATCGTCGCGTCGAAGTCGGCCTTGGTCGCCTTCATCTTCACCGCGATCGCGACCACTTGGGTGACCTCGGCGGCGCAATCGCCGACGATGTGGCAGCCGAGCACGCGGTCGGTCGAGCCATCGACGACGAGCTTCATCAGCACGCGGGTGTCGCGGCCGGACATGGTCGCCTTGATCGGCCGGAACGTCGTCTTGTAGATGTCGACGTGGCTGAATTGCGCACGCGCCTCGGTCTCCGTCAGACCGACCGTGCCGACCTCCGGCTGCGAGAACACCGCGGTCGGAATGTAGGAATGATCGACCTGCACCTCGCGCTTGCCGAACACGGTGTCGGCAAACGCATGCCCCTCGCGGATCGCAACCGGCGTCAGATTGTGCCGGTGGGTAACGTCGCCGATCGCATAGATGCTGTCGACCGAGCTCTTCGAGAAATGGTCCACCGCGATGCCGCCATTGTCAGGGTTGATGGCGACGCCGGCCTTCTCCAGGCCGAGATTGGCGACCGACGGATGGCGGCCGATGGCGAACATCACCTGGTCGGAAGCAAGGCTCGAGCCGTTCGACAGGTGCGTGGTGAATTCCTCGCCGTGCCGATCGACCTTCGCCACCGTGCAGCCGGTGAGAATGGTGATGCCCTGTTTTTCCATCTCGCTGCGGACGTGGGCGCGAACGTCCTCGTCGAAACCGCGCAGGATGTTGTCGCCGCGATAGATCACGGTGACGTCGGAGCCGTAGCCGGCGAAGATGCCGGCGAATTCCAGCGCGATATAGCCGCCGCCCTGGATCACGATCCGCTTCGGCAACTTCTTCAGATGGAACGCCTCGTTGGAGGAGATCACGTGCTCGATGCCGGGGATCGAGGCGCCGTGGTTGGGCGCGCCGCCGGTAGCGATCAGGATGTATTTTGCGGTGATCTTCCGGTCGTTCTCGAGCAGGCGGACGGTGTGCTTGTCCTCGATCACCGCGCGACTCTTGACGACCTGCGCGCCCGACTTCTCGACATTCGTCGTGTAGGCCGCTTCCAGCCGCGCGATCTCCTTGTCCTTGTTGGCGATCAGCGTCGGCCAGTCGAAGGTCGCGGGCGGAACGGTCCAGCCGAAACCGGCGGCATCTTCCAGCTCGTGACGGACATGCGATCCGATCACGAACAGCTTCTTCGGCACGCAGCCGCGGATCACGCAGGTCCCGCCCATGCGGTACTCTTCCGCGATCATCACACGCGCACCGTGGCCGGCCGCGATGCGGGCGGCACGCACGCCGGCCGAGCCGCCACCGATGACAAAGAGGTCGACGTCGAATTCAGCCATTGTCCACTCCGACCTCTTCTTTCAGCGCATGATCCGGAGACGTGTGCAGCGGTTCTCCGATAGGACCATGCGCAAATAACAGCCTAAAGCGCGATGACGCGCTTTAGGGATTTCTGATCAGATAGGCACTGTCAGATTTCCTTGCCACGCTTGCGCATCTCGGCACGGAAGGCACCCATCACGGTCTCGGAGAAGTTCTGAGCCCAGGAGTTCATGAAGGCCATGCTGAGGCCGATGGCGCGCGGCTCGGCGTCGATCAGCTTCTTGCCCAGCGGCGACTTGTAGAAGGTGACGAGGTCCTTCAGTTCCTGCTCGGTGAACTCGCTGGCATAGATCTGCGCCATGCCTTCGCCGATCTCGTTCTGGCGGCCGTTGAGCTGCTGGGCCACGATCGGCGCGACCTCGCTGAGCTCCTTCTGGTAGTTGAGATTCTGCTGGATCAGCGTGATCTTGGTCTTCTCGACCATGCCAGGCACGGCGCCCTGATACATCGCGGTGGCGTTCTTGATCTGCAGGATCTCCTTGGCCGCCGCGATCGCCGCAGGCGAGGCTTTCGGCGGGGCGGGCGCGGGAGCAGCCTTCTGGGCCGGCGCGGCCTGCTGCGCGATCGCCGGGACCGCCAAGACGGCCAGTCCAGCAGCAAGCGTCGCGGCCGGCAAGAATCTCAATACGCTCTTCATTCCTAGTCTCCTTTCGGCTTACGCCGTTCAATCACGCGAATTCCCTCGCCGCCCGCCAGAACGGCAGAGCTGGCCAAGCCGATAAACAAGCCATGCTCGACCACGCCGGGGATCGAGCTCAACGCCCTGGCGAGGCCAGGCGGATCCACGATACGTCCGAGCTGAGCATCGAGAATCCAGTGGCCGCCATCGGTGACGAAAACGTGGCCATCCTTGTCGCCGCCTTTGGCTTTGCGGACCGCCATTTGCCCGGAAACGCCGCATTCGGCAAATGCCTTCTCGATCGCGCGGCGCGTCGCGCCGAGCCCGAACGGGATGACCTCGACCGGCAGCGGAAAGCGGCCGAGCGTCGGCACCCATTTGCTGTCGTCGGCAATCACGATCATGCGATCCGAGGCGGCCGCCACGATCTTCTCGCGCAGCAGCGCGCCGCCGCCGCCCTTGATCAGGTTGAAGTCGGGATCGATCTCGTCGGCGCCGTCGACGGTGAGGTCGAGATGATCGATCTCGTCCAGCGTCGTCAGCTTCACACCGCAGCGCTCGGCGTCGAGGCGCGTCGCCTCCGAGGTCGGTACGCCGATCACCTTGAGCCCGGCCTGCACGCGCTCCCCGAGCAGCTCGACGAAATGTTTGGCGGTCGAGCCGGTGCCGAGCCCGAGCTGCATGCCGTCACGCACCTCCTCGAGGGCGCGCGCCGCAGCCTGCCGCTTCAACTGGTCCATGTTCACGATGCGCCCGCCCCTGAATTTTAGAGTGTGCCGCCGATAGGTTGCTTGCGGCGGCCTATGTAGCCTCGTTTTTCCTGCCGGAACAGGCCTCCGGGCCGATCTTATAAGGTGAACTTATGGCTTCGGCCCTTGCGCCGATCCGGCCGGCCCGATAGCGCTGGGACCATGACCTCCCCTTACACCCTCGTCTTCGATCTCGACGGCACGCTTGTGGATACGGCGCCCGACCTGATCACCGCGCTGAATTTCGTGCTCGACCGCGAAGGGCTGCCGCCCGTGCCGATGGCCTCGGCCCGCAACATGATCGGCGCCGGCGCCCGCAAGCTGATCGAACGAGGGCTGGAGGCTGAGGGCCGCATGGTCACGCCGGCTGACATGGACCGGATGACGGCGGATTTCATCGCCTATTATGCCGACCATATCGCGGTCGAATCCCGTCCGTTCGAGGGGCTCGAGGCCGCACTCGACCAGTTTGCCGCCCAGGGCCACCGGCTGGCGGTCTGCACCAACAAGCTGGAATGGCTGTCGAAGCGGCTTTTGGACCAGCTCGACCTCACCCGCCGCTTTGCCGCGATCTGCGGCGCGGACACCTTTGGCGTCCAGAAGCCCGATCCGACCATTTTCCGCGAGACCGTGGCGCGCGCCGGCGGAGCGGTCAAAGCCAGCATCATGGTCGGCGATGCCGGAACCGACGTCGGCGTGGCCCGGCGCGCCGGGGTGCCTGTGATCGGGGTCAGCTTCGGCTATACGGACGTGCCGATCGCCGAGCTGAAGCCGGACCGGCTGATCCATCACATGCGCGACCTGCCGGCCGCGGCCCACAGCCTGATGACCACCTAGGAGCCACAAGCCTCTGAGATAACTGGCATATTCTACGGAACCCTGCGTTAACCATCTATTAACTATGCGCAGCGCGCCGGTTGCTTGCTTGGAACGACGCTCGTAGGTTCGCCCGGGGATGTGGCGGTTCGTCGCAGTTAGAAGTGGGTGGTCATGCGTCGTGTCATCGCGATTGCGCTAGCGGGAGCGAGCCTTGGTGGCTGCTCCTCGATGTCTTGGGACATGTTCAAATCGGCGCCGCCGACCGTCCAGGTCCGGCTCGAATCCAATCCTCCAGGGGCTGACGCCACGACCTCGCTGGGTGCGGGTTGCAAGACCCCCTGCTCCGTCTCGGTTCCCGCCCCCGACGCGCCGTTCACCGTCGCTTTCGCGCTGCCGAAATATCAGCCGGCCAGCGTGCCGGTGAACGTGATCAAGAATCCCGGGGATTTCACCACGCCCGCCTCGGTCACCGCCGACCCGAATCCGGTGTTCGCGGAACTCCAGCCGGCAGTGCCGCCCAAGCCTGTGAAGAAGCCGCACCGGCCGAAGAAGCCGAAGCCGGCCGCAGCCGCCGCGGCGCCTGCGGATGCCGCACCCGCTGCGGCCCCTGCGGATGCTGCACCTGCTGCGGTGGCGGCCTCGCCGTTTCCCGATCCGAACGCAGGAAAGCGCTGATCCAGGCGCTGATTACGTATACCACCCGATTGTCCTAACCGCGTCCGATGCTTAGATTGCTTCCAGAGCACCACTGAAGCAAAGGTGCGCCCGTCGCCGTAAGTGACAAGGCATTTGGCAAGGCATCTGGTATGAACGGACCTTCCGCGAGCCCTCTCGCAGCAGCGAGCCCCCGCGACGCGCTGTCGAGCGCGATGACCGATCCGTTCGGGCGGACCATCTCGTATTTGCGCGTATCCGTCACCGACCGCTGCGATCTGCGCTGCTTCTATTGCATGTCGGAAGACATGACGTTCCTGCCCAAGGCGGACCTGCTGACGCTGGAAGAGCTCGACCGGCTCTGCACGGCCTTCATCGCCAAGGGCGTGAAGAAGCTGCGGCTCACCGGTGGCGAGCCGCTGGTCCGCCGCAACGTGATGACGCTGGTGCGCTCGCTGTCCCGCCACCTTTCGAGCGGCGCCTTGAGCGAGCTGACCCTGACCACCAACGGCACCCAGCTTGCGAAACACGCCCGGGAGCTCGCCGATTGCGGCGTCCGCCGCATCAACGTCTCGCTCGACACGCTCGATCCCAAGAAATTTCGCGAGATCACCCGCTGGGGCGAGATCGACAAGGTGCTGGAGGGCATCGAAGCCGCGCGCGCCGCTGGGCTTGGCGTGAAGATCAACGCGGTGGCGCTGAAGAACCTCAACGAGGACGAGCTTCCCGACCTGATGCGCTGGGCGCACGGCAAGGGCATGGGGCTGACGCTGATCGAGGTCATGCCGATGGGCGAGATCGGCTCGGGCCGTATCGACCAGTACCTGCCGCTGTCGCTGGTGCGCGCGCGGCTCGCCCAGCAATTCACGTTGACCGATCTGGCCGAGAGCACCGGCGGGCCGGCGCGCTATGTCAGCATTGCCGAGACCGGCGGCAAGCTCGGCTTCATCACGCCGATGACCCATAATTTCTGCGAATCCTGCAACCGGGTGCGCATCACCTGCACGGGCACGCTGCACACCTGCCTCGGCCACGAGGATGCTTCAGATTTGCGCAAACCCCTGCGTGCATCTGACGACGACATGCTGCTTGCGGATGCGATCGACCGCGCCATCGGGCTGAAGCCCAAGGGCCACGATTTCATCATCGACCGCCGCCACGACCGCCCCAGCGTCTCCAGGCACATGAGCGTCACGGGCGGCTGAGGGATTCGCGCCCTCCCCGCCATAAGCTTTTGACTCGGCGTCAATTTGCCCATTTTCCGATTGACGGCGCACAAGCCCGCTGGTTTGGTGCAGCCGCCTTTGCTTGCCCGGCAGCAATAAGCCGGCCGCGCCCCTTTGGCGGTCGCGGTCAAGACGGCAAGGCACGAGGGGAGGACTGACGCCGCAATCGCTCCGGAATATTGTCCGTGCGGTCGCGTGCTTTTCGCACGCCGGCCAGGCGATGCGTGCTGAAGCCTCCCGTAAAGTGTTGGGCCGCGACGGCGACGGAGAGAAAGTAAGATGCGTCCATTGCTGGCGGTGAGCAACGCCATCGACGCCCTCAATGAAAAGATTGGGTACGTCTGTAACATCCTGGTGCTGCTGGCGTGCCTGGTCAGCGCGGCCAATGCCATGATCCGCTATGCCTTCAGCAACTCCTCGAACGGCTGGCTGGAGCTGCAATGGTACATGTTCGCCATCCTGGTGATGTTCGGCGCGTCCTACACCTTCAAGCGCAACGAGCATGTCCGCGTCGAGATCTTCTACCTCACGCTCTCGGAACGCGGCCAGCTCTGGCTCGACATGATCGGTACGCTCTGCTTCCTGATCCCCTCCTGCCTCCTGCTCGCCTATCTGTCCTGGCCGTTCTTCATGCAGGCCTATAACGTCGGCGAGATGTCGGGCAATGCCGGCGGCCTGATCCGCTGGCCCATCAAGTTCGTGATCCCCGCCGGCTTCGTGTTGCTGGCGCTCCAGGGTGTTTCCGAAGTCATCAAGCGAATCGCGGCTCTCCAGGGCTATGTGACGATCGACGCCAAGTACGAGAGGCCGACCCAATGATTACGCTGGAAATGATGCCGCCGCTGATGTTCGGCGGCCTGGTTCTGGCGATGCTGATCGGCTTCCCCGTCGCGTTCACGCTCGCGGCGGTCGGCTTATCCTTCGGCTTCCTGTCCATTTATCTCGGATTCTTCGACCTCAACTTCCTCCAGGCGATTCCCGGCCGCGTGTTCGGCAGCGTGCTTTCCAACGAGCTGCTGCTCGCGATCCCGTTCTTCACCTTCATGGGCGCCATATTAGAGAGATGTGGACTAGCCGAAGATATGCTGGACTCGATGGGCCAGCTGTTCGGCCCGGTCCGCGGCGGCCTCGGCTATTCCGTGATCATCGTCGGCTTCATCCTCGGCGCCATCACCGGCACGGTGGCGGCGCAGGTCATCGCCATGGCGCTGATCTCGATGCCGGTGATGATCCGCTACGGCTACAACATGCGCTACATCACCGGCGTGCTCGCTGCCTCCGGCACGATCACGCAGCTGGTGCCGCCCTCGCTGGTGCTGATCGTGCTCGCCGACCAGCTCGGCAAGTCGGTCGGCGACATGTATCTCGGCGCCTGGGGCCCCTCGGTGTTCCAGATCATGCTGTTCGCCGGCTACACCTTCATCCTCGGCCTGATCAAGCCGAGCCACGTGCCGCCGGTGCCGAAGGAAGCGCGCACGCTGACCGGCTGGGCGCTGTGGAAGAAGTGCCTGATGGGCATCATCCCCTCGGCCGTGCTGATCTTCGTCGTGCTCGGCACCATGATGATGGGCCTCGCGACCCCGACCGAAGCCGGCGCGATGGGCGCGGTCGGCGCCATCGTGCTCGCCGCGATCCATCACAAGGACTTCACCTCGAAGGACCGCATGATCCTGATCGGCGGCGTGATCGCCGCCGGCGTCGGCACCATCGTCGCGATGCTGTTCACCGAGAATCTGGTCTTCAGGCTCTCGTTCGCCGTCACCTATCTCGCCGTGGCGTGGATCTGCATCCAGGCGGCACGCATCCCCGAGCTGCGCGACCTGATCAAGCAGGGCTACGAGTCCACCATGCGCCTCACCTGCATGGTCACCTTCATCCTGATCGGCTCGACCTGCTTCTCGGTGGTGTTCCTTGGCGTCTCCGGCGGCGTCTGGCTCGAGCATCTGCTGACCTCGCTGCCCGGCGGCGTGTGGGGCTTCCTGATCTTCATCAACCTCTTCATCTTCTTCCTGGCCTTCTTCCTCGACTTCTTCGAGATCGCCTTCATCATCCTGCCGATGATCGCGCCGATCGCGCAGAAGGTCCTCGCCCCGGTGGTGGGACCGGACGCGGCGCTGATCTGGTTCGGCGTGATGCTGTGCGTGAACATGCAGACCTCGTTCCTGCATCCCCCGTTCGGCTTCGCGCTGTTCTATCTGCGCGGCGTGGCGCCGAAGGAAGTGAAGAGCTCCGACATCTATTGGGGCGCAATCCCCTGGATCGGCCTGCAGCTGATCATGGTGCTGCTCGTGATCATCTTCCCGATCACGGTGACGGGCCTGCTCGACAAGCCGCTCAACGTCGACCTCGACAAGGTCAAGATCGAGGTGCCGCAGATCGACCTGCCGCCGCTGGATCTCGGACCGCCGCAGAAGTAGCGGCCATAACCATCGTCGTCATGTTCCGCCTCGGCGGTTCATGACGCGCGCGCTCGCGCGCGTGACAAGCGCCGCAAACACGGGCATACCGGGCCATCCTCCAACTGATGGACCGCCGCGCATGTCCCGATCGCTCCCCGCTCCGTCGCTCGCCCCCTTGATCGCGTCGCTCTGGCTGGCATGTGCCGCAACGTTTGCGCATGCGCAACCGATGAGCGATGTCCATGCGCTGGCGCAAAAGGAGCAGCAGCCGCTGCTCGACACGCTGCGCGACCTCGTCAGCATCGAATCCGGCAGCAAGGACATCGACGGCTTGAACCAGATCGCCGAGCGCGTTGCCGGCCAGCTCAAGCAGCTCGGTGGCACGGTGGAGATATTGCACCCCACCGACGTCTATCGCCTCGACGACACGCCCGAGACAATCGGCCCGGCCGTGCACGCCGTGTTCAAGGGCACCGGCAGCAAGAAGATCATGCTAATCGCCCACATGGACACGGTGTACCTGAAGGGCATGCTGAAGGACCAGCCGTTCCGCGTCGACGGCGACAAGGCCTACGGCCTCGGCATTGCTGACGACAAGCAGGGCGTCGCGCTCATTCTCCATACCGTGGCGATGCTCCAGAAACTCAATTTCAAGGATTACGGCACGCTCACGGTGCTCACCAATGGCGACGAGGAGATCTCCTCGCCCGGCTGGCGCAGCACCATCACCAAATTCGCCGCGGATCAGGACGTGGTGTTTTCGTTCGAGGGCGGCGGCACCGACGGCACGCTGCGCCTTGCCACCAGCGGCATCGGCTCGGCCTATCTTACGGTGCATGGCAAGTCCTCGCACGCGGGCGCTCGGCCTGAGGGCGGTATCAACGCGTTGTACGAGCTCTCGCACCAGGTGCTGCAGATGAAGGACCTGTCCAAGCCCGAGCAGGGCCTGAAGCTGAACTGGACGGTCTCGAAGGCCGGCACCAACCGCAACGTGATCCCGGCCGACGCCTCGGCCCAGGCCGATGCGCGTGCGCTCAAGGTCGCCGATTTCGATGAGTTGCAGAAGGCGCTGCAGGAGAAGATCAAGAATCGCCTGCTGCCCGACTCCAGGGTCGAGCTGAAATTCGAGGTGCGCCGCCCGCCGCTGGAGGCCAACGACGCCTCGCGCCGCGTCGCGGCCTACGGCAAGACGATCTATGGGGAGATCGGACTGTCCCTCAAGGTCGACAAGAAGGCGACCGGCGGCGGCACCGACGCCGCATTTGCCGCGCTCAAGACCAGCGGCGCTGTGGTGGAAGGCATGGGCCTGTCAGGCTTCGGCGCGCACTCCAACGATGCCGAATATGTGCAGATCAACAGCATCGTGCCGCGGCTTTATCTGGCCACGCGCATGATCATGGACCTGTCCACGGGCAAGCTGAAATAGCCCGCCGCTCGCGGGGCTCGACGATCAGCCCTGACCAAGGGAGGGAGCAGCAACGGCTCCCTCCGCCAGCCGAAACCGCAGCGTGAACTCCGCGCCGCCGCCTGGAAGATTTTCCACCGCCACCGTCGCGGCATGATCGTCCGCGACCCCGCGCACGATCGAGAGCCCGAGGCCCGCACCGTCGCTGCGCTGGCGGTCGGCGCGCCAGAAGCGCTGGAAGATCAGCTCGCGCTCGGTCTCCGCGATGCCAGGGCCGCAATCGCGCACGCGCACCGAACCGTCCTCGCGCACCTCGACGTCGACGGCGGTATCCTTCGCCGTGAACTTGATGGCGTTTTCGGCGAGGTTGAAGATCGCGCGCTGGAGCATCTCCGCATTGCCGTGGATCAGCACCGGTGCGTCGGCGCCCTTCAGCGCGATGTCCTTGTGCTGCGCGATCGCGAACGGCGCGATGGAGCCGACCACCTCGGCGCAGACGGCGCGCAGGTCCGCGGTCTCGCCGGGATCGAGCACCAGGGTGTCGAGCTCGGCGATCTCCAGCAGCTGGGCGACGATGCGGCTCATGCCTTCGATGTCATCGTGCAGCGCCTTCCTTGCGGCGCCATCGCCCAGCGTCTCGATCCGCGTGCGCAGGATCGTGAGCGGCGTGCGCAACTGATGCGCGGCATCCGCCGTGAACTGCCGCTGCACCCGAAAACCGTCCTCGAGCCGGTCGAGCGCCTGGTTCACGGCGGTGACGAGCGGCATGATCTCGCGCGGGATCTGTTCCGTCGGCAGGCGGATGTCGGTGCGCGCCGGCCCGATATTGCTGGCCTCCTCCGAGGCCTTCCACAATGGCGCGATGGCGCGGCGGAAGATGATGATGTCGGCGGCGAGCAGGATCAGCAGGATCGGAATGGTGATCCACCCGACCCGGCGGAAGAAGTTCGAGATGATGTCGTCGATGATGACGTCGCGATGCGCCAGATCCTCGGCCACGCGGATGCGCACGATCTTGCCGTCGATGATGCGGGTGACGCCGGCGCCGGAAATCGTCTCGGAAAGTGTCGGCGGCGCCGACGCTGCCGCTCCCGTCTTGCGGCGGGACGAAAACAGCAAACGGCCGTCGGCATCGCGGATATCGTAGAGATAGCGGCCGTAGGCTTCCGAGTAGAGGCCCCGCAGGCTGTCCGGCAGGTTGAACGTCAGCAGGCCGTCCGGCGCCGCGACAATGCGCTCGGCCAGCACCTCGGCCTGCGCCCGCATGGCTTCGCGGTGCAGCTGGTCGACTTCGGAATTGAGCAGCCAGAACAGCACCAGCGGCAGGAAGATCGCGACCACCGCGACCGCCACGATGTGCATGAACACGATGCGCCAGATCAACGATTTGAATGTCGGCGATCTGCCATAGGCCCCGGCGGCGGCCAAGCTATTTCTCCTCGGACATGAGATAGCCGACGCCGCGGATGGTGTGGATCACGACCTTGGCGCCGTGTTCAGTGAGCTGCTTGCGCAGCCGCGAGACGTAGACCTCGACCGCGTTGGAGGCGACCTCGCCTTCGAGCCCGAAGATGTGGTCCTCGACGTTCTTCTTCGGCACCACCCGCCCCTGCCGGCGCAGCAGGATCTCCAGCACCGAGGTCTCGCGCGCGGAGATGATCCGCGGCTGGTCGTCGACGAAGATCTGGCGGCTCTCGGTGTCGTAGACGAGATTGGCGAGGCGCAGCGAGCGGCCGAGCAGCTGGCCGGGCCGACGCAGGATGGCCTCCAGCCGCGCCACCAGCTCCTCCATGGCGAACGGCTTTGCCAGATAGTCGTCGGCACCGCTGCGCAGGCCGCTGACGCGGTCCTGCAGGCCGCCGCGCGCGGTCAGCACCAGCACCGGCAGCGGCTCCATCTGCCGGCGCAGCTCGCGCAGCACCGACAGGCCATCGCCGTCGGGCAAGCCGAGGTCGAGGATCATCGCAGCATAGCTGACGCTGCTGACCGCCTCGCGTGCCTCGGCCGCGGTGCTCACGATGTCGCTCTGGTAGCCGGCGGCCGACAGCCCGGCGGCAACGAGCCGCGACAGCTCGACATTGTCCTCGACGATCAGAAGGCGCATCGCAGTCCCGCCGGATGTTCCGGTGCAATCACGGCTCGCGCCGCATCTTCGCTCTCTTCCACCATTCCGGCCGCCTCGGCCAGCGAAAAAGCGCGTGGCAAGCTAGCCCGCGCCCCTGTCAGGTTCGTGTAAGCCGACCTGGGCGCGTTCCCATGATGATTTACTCGATCACCTCGTCCGCGCCGGCAATGACTGCTGCGGAGAACGGATGGCCGAGCAGTTTCGCTGCCTTCAAATTGACAACGAGCTCCACCTTCGTGACGAGTTGAACCGGAAGATCAGAAGGCTTCTCGCCCGACAGAATGCGTCCGGCATAGATACCCGCGCGACGGTGCGACTGCATGAAATCTCCTCCGTAGCTCATCAAGCCTCCAGCCACGGGAAAGTCTCGGGTCTGCGTGATTGCGGGCAATTGATATTTCATCGCGAGAGCCGCCAGCCGGGCACTGCGAAATGCAAAATAAGGGTCGGAGGTAAACACAACTCCGCCTGGCCCGTCCCTGGCAACGGCCGCGAACACGGATTCAAATTCATCCTCCTTGCTTGCGCTATAGATCTGCAGTTGAACCCGCAGGGTTTCTGCGGCCGCCTGAAGCTTCTGCAATTGTGATGGTGCGGTCGGACTTGTCGGGTTGGCGACCACCGCCAATCTGGTCGCCGTGGGCAACAGGTCGCGCATCAGCTCAAGCCGCTTTGGCGAAACATCGACGCTCAGGCTCGATACCCCCGTGATATTTCCGCCCGGCCGCGACAGGCTGTCCACCACGCGTAGCTGAACGGGGTCGCCGCCCATCTCGAACACGATGGTCTTGGTCGTACCCGTACCCTTCGCGGCAAGTGCCACGGGAGCCCCGCCAGGAGCCACGATCAGGTCTACATTTCTGGCGACCAATTCGGCAGCCAGGGCTGGCAATCGAGAATATTGTCCGGCGGCCCACTGAAAGTCGATCGCCACATTGCGCCCCTCGACGAAGCCGGCTTCCTCCAGTCCCTGCCGGAAAGCCTCAAGTCGACTGCCAAAGAGCTCGGGTGACTCCGGGCAAAGATAGCCAATGACCGGCATGGAGGGCTTCTGCCCATACGAGACGGTCGTCCACGTCGCGGCGCCTGCCATCCAAAGAAGAAAATCGCGCCGTCTGGGACGTCTGCGTAGCGTTACTGCTTCAGGGTTGGCGCACCTCATGCCTACGGACCCGCTGCCGCCAGCCGTTTGCCGGAGCATAGCCCCGGATACCCAAACAGTCTCTAGCGGATTGTGCCAGGCATCCCGCGGCCACTCGGCTGGAGAGCCTCGAAGGATATTCCGAAGACTGGAATGGCTTCGTCAAATCCTTTGATCTCGCGGCCCCCGAGATCCTCAACGGGCCGCCTGCCCTTGACGTCGGCGGCGACTTTGGCGTCGATCAGGATTTCCTTGTCTGCGGCAGATGCGCACAGCCGGGCCGCAAGATTCACGACGCTTCCAATGGCGGTGTAGTCGAGCCGGTCCTCGTATCCGATCCGGCCGACAGTCGCCGGCCCGCTGGCAAGGCCGATTCCGAAACCAATGTGGTAGCCACGCGATCGCCAGCCGGCGATGAGGGCTTGCACGTTCGTCTGCATGTCGATGGCGAGATCGATGGCTCTCAATGCAGGCTCTACGACCGGGACAGGTGCGTTCACCAGCACCATCAGTCCGTCTCCGGAGAAATTGATCAGCGTTGCCTCGAATTTCGTGATGACCCTGCCAAGGCTTTCATAATATTCCGACAATACGCTCATGACGTCCTCGGGCGCGGCGCCTGCTGAAAACGCGGTGAACCCCCTCAAATCGCAGAAGACAACGACGACTTCCGTACGGCGGCCGTCCAGCACGCTGTCATCGCCGGCTCGATCGACGAGATCGGCGACCTGGGGGGCAAGGAACCGCTTGAGCTTGGCGATGCGCTCCTGGTGCTGCTGCGCCAGCGCCAGCTCGGACGCCATTCTGTTGAAACTGTTTGCAAGACGCTGGAACTCGTCCCCGGTGTGGATTGAGATGCGGTGGTCAAAGGACCCGGCACCAATCCTCTCCGTGCCCTCCTCGAGCAGCTTGATCGGCTCCGTCATCCGGTGCGCCAATGCATAGGCAAGAATGCCTGCGAGCATGGTGCTGATTGCGAGGAGCATTGCCGTCCGCCACAGGGCGGAATAGATCGGCGCGTAAGCTTCGGATAGCGGCTGCACGACCACGACTGTCCAGTCGGGGCCCTGTACGGGAGCAGCGCTGGCGGCAACATAGTGTCCTTGCGCATCCCGGCTCGTTGCGAAGCCCGCTTTCGACCCTATCGCGTCCCGCACAGCCCGAAATGGCTTGGAGGTTGCTTCCTCCGCCCCGCGGAGCACGAGGCTGATGTCGGGATGGGCGATCAGGCGACCCGATCGGTCCAGGACGAAGGCGGAGCCGGTCTTTCCGACCTTGATCGCCGAGATCACGTCCCAAATCAGCTTGAGGTTCACTTCGGCTATGACTGCGCCGACAGCCGGCCGGTTGCCGGCAATCCCGACCGTCAAGTACGGTTCGGAGCCTCGATTGTAGCTGACGTCGCTGAACCAGATCTGAGCTGCGCGGGCACCAACCAGGGCGGGATCGGCTGATCGGTCCGTGCGGCTCTCGATACGATTGAGGCCGATCCGCGAGATGTAGAGACGCTCCAGGCCATTGCCGTCGAGGAGTGTGAGACTGACGATGGCGGGCGCTTGTCGAAGCAGGCGCAACGCGTCGGTCCGCCGGCGTTCGTCGAACTCGTCACTCCATGGAAGCTGAACCAGCCAGCCAAGCTGACTCGTGATGCCGTGGATGAAATCGTGAATTTCGGCGGCCGCGGATGCGGACTGGAGGCTAAGCCACTGGTCGAGCCTCGCGCGCTGATCGCGATAGCCGAACCACGCTTCAATAACGCCGTTGAATGCAAGTGGGATCGCGACAGCCACGAAAAGCGCGAACAGATATTTATGAAAAAGGCCGCGAAACCGATCCTGAGGAATCATGATCCGGTCTCCTGATAATCACATAAATACAATGAGCCAGAATAACATGTCGCTCCGCCGTCGGGTGGAGTTCATTCGAACCCGAGCGTACCGGTGCACCCTTCGCGCTTTCTAGGGCGGACCAGCCACGCGGTCCGGCGACAAATTGGCGCCATGGCTGAATTGTCCGCCGATGTCAGCCTCCGGCTGACTGGCCTTCGCGCCGCACGCCGGCTTTTGACCACCCTAAACGGGCGTTGCTGCCGGGCAGACGTAGCATGCGCCGCAGCCACGTTGATCTAGGTCAAGCATCACCCCCGCCTTTGGCCTCACGTCATGTTCAGCCCCATTTCAGGCGGCGACGTCGCCTTTCAGTTCACCGGCGCCCGGCAACTTCCGGCTCGGCGTCGCATTCTTCCAGTGGCCTCCTCTCCCTCCTGATCCTGCAGCAGGCTTACTGGGGGTTCGTCGACGAGGACCTTGCTCATGATAACAATTCCAGAACTGACGTCCCAGGCGCTCGGTGCGTTCCTCATCTCGGAGACAAAAGGCCGCTTCGGCTCATCGCATGCCAGCTTGCCGGAATTGCTCCCTTACGCGGCGAAGCTGGCCCTGGAATGTATCGGCAACAGCGATGCATTGTATCACAACGTGGAGCACACCCTGTTGGTCACGCTGGTGGGGCACGACATCCTGATCGGCCGCTCACTTCTGAGGCAAACCACGGCCAGCGATTACGCTCACTTTATCCTGGCCTGTCTGATCCACGACATCGGCTACGTTCGGGGCGTCATCTACGGAGACCAGGAGGGCGCCTATGTCGTTGATGGTACCGGCCGAACGGTTGAGTTGCCGGTCGGCTCCTCCGATGCAGCGCTTGCGCCCTATCACGTCGATCGCTCAAAATTGTTCGCGGTGGAGCGCCTCGACGCAGTCGACCAGATCGACGCCGCGCGCGTTGCCCAGGCCATCGAATATACCCGCTTTCCCTATACAGACGCACCAACGAGCGAACTCAAGGATGATCTGGACGAGGAAGAAGGTTTGTTGCTGCGCGCCGCTGATCTGATCGGCCAGCTCGGCGATCCCAACTACATGAAGAAATCAAATGCGCTCTTCTATGAATTCGAAGAGATAGGGCTCAACAAATCGCTCGGATACGCCACACCCGCGGACGTGGTGCACAAATATCCGCAGTTCTACTGGACCAAGGTCGCACCGCAAGTCCCGACGGCGATCCGTTATCTGAACGTAACGTCGAGCGGAAGGCAATGGATCAGCAACCTGTATGGCAATGTCTTCCGCGCCGAGCGAGAGGTTAGACTGTCTGGTCCGCAGCTGTAGATCGGCGTTCACCGCCTTGGCCTTCCGCCGAAAACATCTGGCGGGCCCGCGTCGGCCATGGCCTCGCGATTACAGTACGCATCGTCAAAACCTCATGTTCAGGGAGGGCGACAGCATGGCAAGAGCTCGCAGGATGACGCGGCGCCCTACCATCCTGCGCCCGCTTCATTCAAAATTGAGCATTCCGCGCATTATCGGTTGTTTCAATTCCATTTACAACCTAGTCACGCTTGAGCGGTTCATCATCGACGGGCGCGCCGCGCGGAAGTCCGCTGCGGCACCGGGGATCCAGTCACATGAAGCGAAAGCTTGTTTGGAGCAGCGCGCTGAGCCGGATCGTTTTTGCTCTCGCCGCAACGATTTTCATCGCATCGGAGAGCCGTGCGCAGTCCGGACAATCGAAGAGTACCGGTGCGATTTTGCCGGATGTCGCGATGCTGATTCATGGACCGTTCGGTGAGGACTCGTACAAGCTGACCAGTACAGCGGATGATTCCGTCACACTCGAAGAGTTTGGCGACCGGCGCATGCGTCTTGAGATACGTTAGATTCCAGACAAGAAATGCGTCTTTCTTTCCACAAGTCAGGAGAAGGATGGGTTCAACGTCGTGCAATTGGATTTTACGAAGTTCGACGGGACTTATCAGCTGTGGGAAGCTTGCCGCGGGCCGGCCGATGCTCCGCCTGACAACAGGTGCACCTATTCTCTTCATTTCAGTTCGCAGAAGCGGGCATTCTGTAATTCGCGGCGTCCTCAGTTGGACTCCGACGTGAGCAAGATGCCGTTTCCCGATGAAGCCTGCCAGCCGTACGCGCTCGGTGCGCGAGCAAAGAAATTCTACACCAAATACATCGATGCCTTCGAGCGCATCAAGGAGCAGTGCGGGGGTAACAGCCGATGACCGACGGCGAACAGAAGCTCCTGATCGCGCTTGTTCTGATGGTCAACCAGCATCTGGACGAGTACGGCGACGAAGTGGACTCCATTTCGGTGTCTGCTGGCGAACATGCGATTGAAGCGTTGGCGGATTATGGCCTGATGGAGGTCGTCAACACGCGGTTCGGCCGATGGACGGATGCGGGTAAGCAGTTTCGCCGAGACGTCGCGGGAATACGCGATCCGCAGCCGATCGATTATCCGGGGCAGATACGATTGGTCGGGAAGTCGGACCCGGAGGCCGACTGATGGACGCCGGGCAAGCCCGCCGTCCCACCAGCCGGGATAGTACTAGTACAGTGCCGCAGAAAAGCGGCCCTGAGCTTAGTCAGTTGCTCGCTCGTTGCTCCCAGCTCTGCGTCGGCTCGATCTGTGAGCAAGTCGACGTAGGCAATCGGCTGATCGAACTGGCTCGCTGTGAAGTCGTACCGCCGTCCTTCGATCCGATTGTAGAAATGATCGCCCGCCGGCAGAGGCGTTTTCAGCAGCTCGCCGCCGAAGAGTTCGTGAACGAGCAGCGCCGTGACGTTGCACTGCCCTGCCGCCGGATTGCTCGCCGTCCATAGGCTGGAAGTCGACAGCGACCATGCCTTGCGCAGCGTGCGTTGAACCTCATCGGGATCGAAGCTCATCGTCACCTCACGTGATCGGCACCGAAGCGCCAATTTCGGATTATGCGATGTTGGTTTTTGCCACTGTTTTGCCCGACGTGTCAAACGGGTTCGCTGCTGGGTTGAGCCCCAACTCCATCCACCCGTCATTGCGGGCGTAGCGACTTGTCCGCCGAAGCCTCGGCGAAGGCGGAAGCAATCCAGAGTCCATCCGCGGTGACAGTCTGGATTGCTTCTTCCCAAAGGCTCTTCGCAATGACGATGCGGGAACGGACGCGCGGCAAATGACGATGTCATTCCAGATGCCGCGATCAGGCAAAATCGCCGCGTTGGCCCCGGTCGCGCGACGATTGCCCCTTCCCGCTGATTTGCCCCGACGCGTCAAGCTGTTGGCAGCATTCACAGGGCGGCCTGCCCTGACCCTGCTTCTACTGTGCATGGGGTTGTTTTTCATATTTTTGTTTGGGCGGCCGCTGGCGGCAAAGAAAAAGCCCGGCCTCGCGAACGAGGCCGGGCTCTGTTGTCTTGCGACGTTTCGAATGATCAGCCGCGGGTGCGCGAGCGGATCATGAAGCTGTCGTAGGTGTATTCGGCGACCTGCCACCACAGATATTCGTCGGAGCGGTAGGCCTGCATGGCGTCGATCGACTTCTTGAAGTCGGGGTTCTTGGCCGAGATCTCGCCCCACAGCTCGTTGGTCGACTTGAGGCAGGCCTCGAGCACTTCGTTGGTGAAGGGACGAAGCTGGGTGCCGCCGGCGACCAGACGCTTCAGCGCCGCCGGGTTCTGCATGTCGTAGCGCGCGGCCATCCAGCTGTTGGCGTTGGCCATCGCATTGGTGAGGATCGCCTGGTAGTTCTTCGGCAGCGAATTCCACTTGTCCAAATTGGTGAAGGCGTGGACGGTCGGACCGCCTTCCCAGAAGCCGGGATAGTAGTAGTACTTGGCGACCTTGGCGAAGCCGAGCTTCTCGTCATCGTAGGGACCGACCCACTCGGCGGCGTCGATGGTGCCCTTCTCCAGTGCCGGATAGATGTCGCCGCCGGCGAGCTGCTGCGGCACGACGCCGACCTTCTGGAGCACCTGGCCGGCGATGCCGCCGATGCGCATCTTGAGGCCGGAGAGGTCCGCAACGGTCTTGATCTCCTTGCGGAACCAGCCGCCCATCTGGGTGCCGGTGTTGCCGCAGGGCTGACCGATCACGTTCGACTTCTTGAAGAATTCGTTGCCGAGTTGCTCGCCGCCGCCCTGGTACCACCAGGAGTTCTGCTGGCGCGCGTTGAGGCCGAACGGCACCGAGGCGTAGATCGCCCAGGTCGGGTCCTTGCCGACATAGTAGTAGGAGACGGTGTGGCACATCTCGACCGTGCCGTTCGAGGTCGCGTCGAGCGCCTGGAGGCCGGGGACGATTTCGCCGGCGGCGAACACCTGGATCTGGAATTTGTTGTCGGTCATCTCGGCGACGTACTTCGCCAGTTGCTCGCCACCGCCATAGATGGTGTCGAGCGACTTCGGGAAGCTCGACGTCAGGCGCCACTTGATCTCGGGCATGGACTGCGCGATCGCCGGCGAGGCCACCGCGGCGGTCGCCGCCGCGCCTGCTGCCGACACTTTCAGGAAATCACGACGCTTCATCTTCAGGTCTCTCCTTGTTGGGGCGTTTCCCCTAAACTTCCTCGTTGTCGCCGCTCGTTCCGGCGACGCGTTTTTGTCGCGTCGAACCGAAGGGGCTTGACTGCCGTGGCCTTTAACACGGAAGCCCCGCTTTCGGAACGCGACAATGGCATGACGGGGCTCTACGAAAGTCGCATGTCCCCAAAAGACCGGCTCAGGCCGCGGCGATAACGCCTTTGAGCTGGTCCCGAACCTGCCCCGCAATGGCGCGATAGATCGCCGCATGAGGGCCGTCCGGCTCGCTGTCGACCACGGGATTACCGCCATCCGAGGTGGCGCGAATCGCCATGTGCAGGGGGATCTCGCCCAGGAACGGTACCCCGAGCTTCTCGGCCTCGTGGCGCGCGCCGCCATGGCCGAAAATATCCGATTTCGTGCCGCAATGCGGGCACTGGAAGTAGCTCATGTTCTCGACGATGCCGAGCACGGGCACGTTGACCTTCCTGAACATCGCAAGCCCCCGCCGTGCATCGATCAGGGACAGGTCCTGCGGGGTCGAGACGATCACGGCGCCCTTGAGCGGTACATTCTGCGCCAGCGTGAGCTGGGCATCGCCGGTGCCCGGCGGCATGTCGACCACGAGCACGTCGAGGCTCCCCCATGCGACGTCGCGCAGCATCTGCGTCACCGCCGACATCACCATGGGACCGCGCCAGATCATCGCGGTCTCTTCCTCCACCAGGAAGCCGATCGACATGATGGCGAGGCCAAAACGCTTGAGCGGAATCATCTTGCGCTCGCCGTCCAGCGCCGGCTTCTCGTGGAGGCCCGTCAACCGCGGCACCGAGGGGCCGTAGATGTCGGCATCGAGCAGCCCGACCCTGAGGCCGAGGTCGCGCAGGCCCAGCGCCAGGTTGAGCGCGGTGGTCGACTTGCCGACGCCGCCCTTGCCCGAGGCAACCGCGATCACGGCAGCGACACCCGGAATCTCGGACTGGCGAGCCATCGGCGATTGAGCGCCGCCCTGCGGCGGCGGCTTGTGGGCGTGGACCGGCTGCACGCCCGGCGTGCCCCGGCTCGGCGTTGGCGGCGGAGGCGGTGCGGCGCCCGGCTTGCGCTCGGCGGTCAGCGCCACCATCACGGTGGTGGCGCCGGGAATGGCGCGCACGGCGGCTTCGGCTTCGGCCCGGACGGATTCCCAGGCCCGCGCCTCGGCGGCATCGACGTTGATCGAGAAGAACACCTTGCCGTCGGCCGCGCTGATCGCGCTCAGCACATTGGCATTGGTGAGCGCGACCCCGCGGGGCGACTTGATCCTGGCGAGGCTGTCGAGAACCTGTTGCTGCGTCACGCTCAAAGCGCATCTCCTGAACAGAGCATGATCCGGAAAGGTGTGGAGCGGCTTTCCGATCAGATCACGCTCAAGGCTTGAGGATGCCCCATTAGAGCGGAAACGGCCAAAAGGCTACTGCTTGCCGATATCGTCAGCCATCTCCGCGGGGGCTGCCCCCTGCTCCGCAGCGGCCTCGTAATTGAGCTCGATCATGACCCCATTGGGGTCGTGGACGAAGATCTGCCAGAGGTCGCCGCCGGGCACCTGGCGGGAGTCGAATTTCATGCCCTTGGACGTCAGCCGCTGCTTCATGCCGTCGAACCCGCGGCTGACGAAGGCGACATGGTGGACAACGCCGGAATCCGGCTTTTGTGGCTCCGAGGTCGGGGAAATATCGACGAGGTGCACCACCGCCTTGCCCTCGCTGTACATCCAGGCCCCCGGGAAGGCGAAATCGGGCCGGGCGCCCTTTTCCAGGCCCAGCACGTCCTCATAGAAGCGGACCGTCTCGGCCAGATTCCGGGTCCGGATGTTGAAATGATCGAGGACACCAACGCTCACGCCGCCCATGCTTTCGCTCCCTTTTTTTTTATGTAGGACCTTAAGTCCCGCCATCCTAGCACAGGCGGCTGCCAAACGAAGCCGTTGCCCTCTGGCCTCAAGGGTTTATGGTGCGCTCCTAATCCGCCCTCATAGCGGAACCAGGCGCCCCCTCGCCCGGCAAAAACCGTAAAACCCAAACTACGGACAAGGTACCACACATGGCTAAAGTCGCTTTCCTCGGTCTCGGCGTGATGGGCTTCCCCATGGCCGGACACCTCGTGAAAAAAGGGGGCCATGAGGTCACCGTCTATAACCGCACCGCGGCCAAGGCGAAGGAATGGGCGGACAAGTTCGGCGGCAAGACCGCAGCGACCCCGAAGGCCGCGGCCGAGGGCCAGGATTTCGTGATGTGCTGCGTCGGCAACGACAATGATCTGCGCGCGGTCACGATCGGCCCCGACGGCGCGTTCGCCGGCATGAAGAAGGGCGCGACCTTCGTCGACCACACCACCGCCTCCGCCGAGGTCGCACGCGAGCTCGACGCTGCCGCCACCAAGGCCGGCTTCAAATTCATCGACGCTCCCGTTTCCGGCGGCCAGGCCGGCGCCGAGAACGGCGTGCTGACGGTGATGTGCGGCGGCGCGCAGGACGCCTATTCCGGCGTCGAGCCGATCATCACGGGCGCTTATGCGCGGATGTGCAAGCTGCTCGGGCCCGCCGGCTCCGGCCAGTTGACCAAGATGGTCAACCAGATCTGCATCGCGGGTCTGGTCCAGGGCCTCTCCGAGGGTATCCACTTCGCCAAGAAGAGTGGCCTCGACGTCGCCGCCGTGATCGAGACCATCTCCAAGGGCGCAGCGCAGTCCTGGCAGATGGAGAACCGCTACAAGACCATGAACGAGGACAAGTATGATTTCGGCTTCGCGGTCGAATGGATGCGCAAGGACCTCTCGATCTCGCTGGCCGAAGCCCGCCGCAACGGCGCCAATCTGCCGGTGACCGCGCTGGTCGACCAGTTCTACGCCGAGGTCGAGAAGATGGGCGGCAAGCGCTGGGATACGTCGAGCCTGCTCGCGCGCCTTAACCGCTGACACCTGTCGAACTGATCCCGCCTTGCTGATCGCGATCGCCGTCATCTTCGTTCTGGCCTATGCGGCGATCGCGCTCGAACACCCACTCCGGATCAGCAAGAGTGCCACGGCGCTGATCGGCGCCGGGCTGCTCTGGGCGATCTACGCGGCCACGATCGGCGACCACGCCATGGTCGGCCGGCAGATCGACGAATCCGTCGTTTCCACCGCGCAGATCGTGTTCTTCCTGATCGGCGCGATGACCATCGTCGAGGTGATCGACGCCCACGACGGTTTCGAGGTCATCACCTCCCGCATCAGCACGACGAGCCAGGTCCGCCTGATGTGGCTGATCGGCTTCGTGACCTTCTTCCTCAGCGCGATCCTGGACAATCTGACCACCACCATCGTGATGGTCTCGCTGATCCAGCGGCTGATCGCCAGGCGCGACGACCGCCTGCTGTTCGCCTCCCTCATCGTCATCGCCGCCAATGCCGGCGGCGCCTGGACCGTGATCGGCGACGTCACCACGACCATGCTGTGGATCGGCGGGCAGATCACGCCGCTGAAGATCATGGGCTCGGTGTTCCTGCCCTCGCTGGTCAATCTGCTCGTGCCGCTCGCCTTCATCAGCCTTCTGGTGAAAGGCAAGTCCATCGCGCCGCCGCCCAAGGACGACGGAGTTCAGCTCGTCGGGTCGTTCGAGCGCAATCTGATGTTCTATCTGGGGCTCGGCGTATTGATCGCCGTGCCGGCCTTCAAGGCGGTCACGCACCTGCCGCCCTTCATGGGCGTGCTGCTCGGGCTCGGCATCGTCTGGCTGGTCGGCGAGGTCGTTCACCGCGACAAGGACGAGCATGTCCGCCGTCCGCTGACGCTCGCGCATGCGCTGACGCGGATCGACATGAGCTCGATCGTGTTCTTCCTCGGCATTCTGCTGGCGGTCGCCTGCCTCGAACATGCGGGCCTCCTGTCGATGCTGGCGCGCTGGCTGGAGGCGACGATTGGCCGCCAGGACGTCATCGTCGTCGTGCTCGGCCTGCTCAGCGCCGTCATCGACAACGTGCCGCTGGTGGCGGCGACCATGGGCATGTACGACCTCGGCCACTACCCGCCCGACAGCTTCCTCTGGGAATTCATCGCCTATTGCGCCGGCACCGGCGGCTCGATCCTGATCATCGGCTCGGCCGCGGGCGTCGCCGCCATGGGGCTCGAGCGGATCGAGTTCCTCTGGTACGCCCGCCGCATCGCCATCCCCGCGCTCGCGGGCTATCTGGCGGGCGCGGTGGTCTACGTCGCCCAGCATGCGGCACTGCACTGACCGGCACTGCCCGCGTTCAAAATTAACGCCGGGTTAACGTAATTCTTTAGCTCCTTAAGTCACCTCTTAAGGATTTCTTGCCAGAGATAGACAATGCAGAAGGCCCGCCTTTGCGCGGGCAGGAATGTTGTTGTTCGATGAGTAAACCCGCTGAAAAGCCAGAGGTCGTACAGCTTCCGGCCGAGCCGGTGAGCGCGCCATCGGCGAGCAGCCGACGGGCTGCGTCGCAGCGGGTACGCGAGGCGCGCGACAAGTTAACGTCGACCAGCGGAACCCGGCCGGCTTTCGACGCCGAGATGCTGCGCCAATATGCCCAGACGCGGCTGTCGGCCTCCTATGTCGTGATGCTGCTGGTGGTCGCCACCGGCGTGCTGTTCGGGCTGTGGATGCAGCCGATCCCGGCCGCGGCCTGGACCGCCGGCATGCTCTGCATCCACGCCGCGATGATCCGCAGCTGCCACCGTTTCCTGGCAGAGGCCCCCTCGCCCGCGGCGACGCGCACATGGCGGACGCACTTCGTCGTGCTCGACCTGCTCTATGGCCTGTGCTGGATGGCGATCCTGATCCATCCCGTGCTCGACATGGTCACGGAAACGCTGATGATGTTCCTGATGCTGCTGGTGATCGCAGTGTCGAGCATGCTGGCCGCCAATCTGCCGATCGCCGCCCTTGCCGCCACGGCGCCGGTCGCGGTCGCGATGGCGCTGAGCTTTGCAATCACCGGCGCGCTCGACAATTACATCCTGGCGGCGCTCGCGCTCGCAGCCGAAGGCTATTTCGTGCTGCTGGCGCACCGCCTGCACTCCTCGACCTTCGCCACGCTCGAGGCACGCGCCGAGAAGGACGCGCTGATCGGCGAGCTCGAACAGGCCAAGGCGATCTCGGACGAAGCGCGCCACCGCGCCGAATCCGCCAACGTCGCAAAATCGCGCTTCCTCGCGCAGATGAGCCACGAACTGCGCACGCCGCTGAACGCGATCCTCGGCTTCTCCGAGGTGATGAAGAGCGAAATTTTTGGCGCACACGCGGTGCCGGTCTACAAGGAATATTCCGCCGACATCCATAATTCCGGCGTGCACCTGCTCAACCTCATCAACGAGATCCTCGATCTGTCGCGGATCGAGGCTGGCCGTTACGAGCTCAACGAGGAAGCGGTGTCGCTGGTCGGCATCGTCGCCGACTGCCATCATTTGATGAAGCTGCGCGCCTCGAGCCGCGGCATCACCATCCACGAGGTATTCGAGCAGGCCATGCCGCGGCTCTGGGCCGACGAGCGGGCGATCCGCCAGGTCGTGCTCAACCTGCTCTCCAACTCGATCAAGTTCACCCCGCAAGGCGGCGAGATCTGGCTCAAGGCCGGCTGGACCGCTTCGGGCGGGCAATATCTCTCGGTGAGGGATTCCGGCTCCGGCATCCCCGAGGACGAGATCCCGATCGTGCTCGCCTCGTTCGGCCAGGGCTCCAACTCGATCAAGTCGGCCGAACAGGGCGCAGGGCTCGGCCTGCCCATCGCCAAGAACCTGATCGACCTGCATGGCGGCACATTCACGTTGAAATCGAAGCTGCGCATCGGCACAGAAGTGATCGTCACCTTCCCGCCGGAGCGCGTGATGAGTGCGCTGGCGCCGATGTCGGACGATTCTCCGCCGCTCCAGCCGGACAGTTCCGCGGTGCCCGACGAGAAGCGCCGGCCGCGCCACAAGCCGATCATGAGCGCTGGTACGGGCTCTTAACGAGATGCTTGCAGACATGCCCGACGATCCCCCACTATGGCCACATGAGCAAAGAAACGCCGTGCGTCGCCGTCTGCATGATCGATCCCAAGACGAGGCTGTGCTTCGGCTGCGGCCGGACCTTGCCGGAGATCGCGCGCTGGCACGCCATGGAGAGCACGGAACGGCTCGCGGTGATGGCGCTATTGCCCGCACGCATGGCGGATGCGGGTTTGCAGCCGATCGCGGGATCGCCGAAACGCGCCTGACCGCCCTGCGTCGCCTCGGAGGCGCGCAATGATCCGCTTCCTGCTCGTTCTCGTCATGCTCGCCGGCACGGCCGGTGCCGTCGTCGCCTATGGCGATCCCGACCGGATCGCGCGCGCGAGCAACAAGGTCTCGCACATGTTTCGCGCGCAGATCGCCTCCCCGGCCCCGGCCGTGCAGATCCAGCGCGGCCAGGGTGGCGAATTCGCGCTGCGCGCGAAGATCAACGGCGTCGCCGCTCCGATGGTGATCGATACCGGTGCGACCTCGGTGGTGCTGACCTGGGAAACCGCGAAAGCGATCGGACTGCCGCTCGAGATGCTCGAATACGACGTCGATCTCGAAACCGCGGGTGGCCACACCAAGGCAGCCCGCCTTACGCTCGACCGTCTCTCCGTCGGCCACCTCGTCGAAAAGTCGGTGCCGGCCCTCGTCGTGCCGCGCGGGCAGATGAAGACCAATCTGCTTGGCATGAGCTTCCTCGACCGCCTGGAGAGCTGGGGTGTGCGCGCCGACAAGCTGATGCTCACCGGCTACCCGGAATTGCCCGATCGCCGCGCGCTCCGATAATTCGCTTCGCTGCGCGCCTCATGCGCACGATCAAGGCCCAATCAGCCGGGACTGCCTGAGCCGCACAACGCGATCGGCGCTTGTCAGATCGCCCTTGGCCGCTCTGGCGCCAGTCAAACTGACGGAGCCGCTCCATCCAGGCAGCCCCGATTGATCCAGTCCGCGAGGCCACCTTTGCGCCAGCGCGCTGCGCAACATCGGCGCGGCTGCCAGCCAACCGCCTAACCCGAGCCCCCGCGAACAATCCATCGATGTGGCATTTCCTCCATTTACAAACCGCCTAGTCGGTTTATAACGGTCCCATTCCCGGATCGGGGTTGGACAAGGCTGCTCCGTGAGGTGCGGCCAAGTGGGAGATTGAGAGTCATGACTGCCAGAGCCGCCTTACGCCGCACGATGCGCGCCCTGCCCTTTGCCGCGGTGTTCGCCGCGAGCAACGCCTGCGCTGCCGACTTGTCGCCGCGCTACGCCGCGCCCTCCTCGGCCTACACTGCGCCGCAGCCGGTGTACTCGTGGACGGGTCTCTATGCGGGCTTCAACGCCGGCTACGCAGAGAGCGGCGACGACGCGTTCAATAATCTCGTCGGCATCAGCGGCGGGAAGGTCAAGGGCGCCGTCGGCGGCATGCAGATTGGCTACAACTACCAGCTCTCGCCGATGTTCGTGGTCGGCATCGAGAATGACTTCGAGGGCGGCGACATCAAGAACCACGACGCGCTCAACAGCGCCGCGGTGAGCATCCCCTGGTACATGACCGGCCGCGCCCGCGCCGGCATCGCGACGATGGATTCACGGCTGCTGTTCTTCGGGACCGCGGGTCTTGCCACCGGCGAGTTGAAAGACGGGCCGATCAACAAGATGAAGATGGGCTGGACCGCGGGCGGCGGCGTCGAATGGGCGTTCCTGCCGAAATGGTCGGCCAAGGCCGAATATCTCTACACCGAGTTCAAGCACGACGATCTGCCGGACTGGAACGCCGCGAAATTCCACACCTTCCGCGTCGGCGTGAACTATCATTTCGATCTGCTCCGCTGAGACGGATCGACGAGGAGCCGGATTTTGCGATCCGGCTCTTCACCCGTTTGGGCTAGGCCGCGGCCTCCGCCGGAGCGCGCGCACCGACACGCGCGATCGCATCGCGCAGCACGTCCACACCGGCGCCCGGCTTCACCCCCTGCTCGGCAAGATGGCGGCGGAAGGCGCGCGCGCCGGGCACGGCGTGGAACGCCCCGACGAAATGCCGCGTGATCGCATGCAGCCGCGTGCCCCGCGCAAGCTGCTGCTCGATATAGGGCATCATCGCTTCGAGCGCGTCCTGCATCGTCGCATGCGGCGCCGCTTCGCCGAAGATGTCTTGATCGACGGAGAGCAGCCGCCATGGCTCCTGATAGGCGGCGCGGCCGAGCATCACGCCGTCGACGTGCTCGAGATGCGCTTTCGCCTCGTCGATATCGGGGATGCCGCCGTTGATGATGATGGGCACATCAGGCATCGCGCGCTTGAGGCGATAGACGCGGTCATAGTCGAGCGGCGGGATGTCGCGGTTCTCCTTCGGCGACAGACCGTTGAGCCAGGCCTTGCGGGCATGCACGATCAGCGCATCGCAGCCTGACGCGACCACTCCACGCGCAAGCGTATCGAGCGCGACCTCCGGATCCTGATCGTCGATGCCGATGCGGCATTTGACGGTGACGGGAATGGAAACCGCGCCCTTCATCGCGTCGACACATCGCGCCACAAGCTCCGGCTCCGCCATGAGGCAGGCTCCAAAGCGGCCATCCTTCACACGATCCGACGGGCAGCCGACATTGAGGTTGATCTCGTCATAGCCGAACTCTTCGCCGATCCGCGCGGCCTGTGCGAGCTCGCGCGGATCCGACCCGCCAAGCTGAAGCGCCACCGGATGCTCGACCGCGTCGAACCCGAGCAGCCGCTCCCGGTCGCCATGAATGATGGCGCCGGTCGTCAGCATCTCCGTATAGAGCAGCGCCCGCCGCGTCAGATGGCGATGGAACACCCGGCAATGCCGATCGGTCCAATGCGGAGCTGCCCTTTGTAGCTGCCGTTGTCGTTCTTGGTGACGTATCCGATTGCGGTCATGGTCTTTGTCCTTTGTTCGCGAGGAGCCGATCCCCTCGCGATGGCTGGACCGTGATGGGAAGCGAAACGCCTTCGAACCCGCGTTCACGCGGGGCGTAGCGCATGCGGAGCACCTGAGCCGATGGCTTTTTTGGAGCGAAGCGGCCGCGAGGAGCCGGACTTGTCCGGCGGGGAAAAAAGCTATGCGAGCGAGGGTTTGGCAGGCGGAGCCCTTCCCATAGGTCACTCAGCCACGCGCAGGGAGATCGGACCCGCTAACACAGAAGGACAAAGGCCGACGCACGTCGGAATGTCTCGAGACGATGGCGCTCGAGGGCTACCGCAGTCTCTCATCAGTGCCTCGGCGTCGACATCATCCCCAACCGCGCCAAGGCCGCCGAGACCCGCTCTGACGTTCGTGACATGCCCCGGCGTATCGCGATCGCTACAGGTTGGACCTGCTCCGGCGAAACAGCAGCAAAGACCATGTGAACCTCGCCCTGGCAGCGCCAACCTCCGGCCTGCCAGCTCTGCCGCATTCTCGGCCGGGCGGCCGGCGAGGACGACAACAGCGCTCGTCGCCTTGATCAGGAAATCCACCGACTGACGCCAACGGTCTCCGCCAGCATCGGTCGCGGGGCCCTCTCGTCACGGCTTTCTCTTAAAGGCGTCCTGCGAGCACGGAGCCGCGTGTTGGAGACGGCTCACTTAGGATCGCCTTCTCTTGGGACTGCCTTCTCTTGAGATCGCTGTCTCATGGGGCAGCCGTTGCCTGGAATTGCCGCGGCAGCGATGCGACGGCATCGGTCGCTCTTCTCATGCAGCGCTATCTTCTCGAACAACGTCGAGCGACTCGAAAAGCGCGATCAAGCCGCCTCACTGTCAATCTTTCAAAACAGTGTTACACTTTTTTCTGTGCATACCGATTCCCGGTTTGCATCCATTGAGGATTGACGGAGGGCATATGGCTAAGAAAGCGAAGAAGGCAAAGAAGACCGTCGCGAAGAAGGCGAAGAAGGCCGCCAAGAAAAAGTAGTAGGTCTTCGGGCATCGAGACCCGCTTTCGCTCCCGCCAGAGGCACGCCCCTGAGGCATTTGGCCTTTGTGGACTTGCCACCTGATTGATCTCACGGCGATGGCTGGAACGATAGCTCGTCGTTAAGCCGGATCGTAGACGCGCCGGGCGCGATACGATCCGGCTTTGGCGTTTTGGCAATAGAGCATTGCAGGCTGCGTCAGGACGGCGTCGCTCTTTCCAGCCAATCAGAGCTTGTTCACGACGATCGTGAGGCACGACAGCAGTACCGCCGTTGACGTCAGTGCCGAGACGCTCACCACGACCTGAGCAACGCAAATACGCCTGAGCTTCACTGCATGCGGTTCGGGAAACGCCTTGAAGGGATCAACCATGGTCGGCTCCATGATGCGCTGCACGCGCTCTGCTTGGACCCTCCAATAGGCTGAGTCGTCAGAATCGCTTCCGGCTAAATTTCCACCTCGCCCGATTGACTCCAAGGCGACTCGGACACCGCAGAATTCGGGCGCAAATTGCGTCCTTGCGCCCGAATCGAGAGCGTCAAGGGCTGGTAAACAAAGGGTTAATCATCTCGCAGGCGCGGGCCGAGATAGCGATTATTTGGCGTCCTAATGACCGATCGGAAACGCCATGTAGCGCGGCACACAGGCGGCGGCCGCACGCGGCTCATCGAGGGCGCGGCTCAGGGCGCCCTCGCCTTCGCTGCGGCCGCTCGGTTGTCTTCGCTGAACGCGAGCAGAAAATCGGCGGCCTTGGAGGCTTTGCTTGCGGCCCGAAAAATTGCGCGGCTGTCGCTGCGGAGCACGTCCAGCCATGAACCGAGATAGTCGGCATGCCGGACCGTCGGCTTGATGGAGAGCGCGGCGCAGACAAAAGCGGCGGTCAACTCGGCGACCAATTCCTCATGGGCGTAAGGTTTCGAGCCGAAGGTACCCGTGAGGTCGCGGTTCAACCGGTTGGGATGGCCGGTCCAGTGTCCGAGCTCATGAAAGAGCGTCCGATAGAAGTTGATCTGCTCGAAGAATGCCGGCTGTGGCAGGATGTGAACGGTATCTGCCAGCGGCAGATAGAATGCGTCCGCGCCGCCGATGCGGATATCGGCAAGCGTTGCCTTGGCGAGCGCCTCGGCCTGCGGCACGAGCTGCCGCTCGGGCAGTTCGGGTGACGCGAGGCTGAGATCGGCCGGCAATTGGTCGCATTGATCCAGATTGAAAACCGTGTAGCGGCGCAGGAAGGGAATACTTGCCTCCCCCTCCTCCGCCTGCCCCTCTGTGCCTCGACGCGCAGAATCTTGCGCGCGCTTGGGGACGAAGCGGTCGGCATAACAGACCGTCGTGCCATGCTCTCCTTTGCGTACGGTGCCGCCGAGGGCTGATGCCTGATTGAAGGTGAGCCACCTTTGAGAGGTGAAGCCGGATTCAAACATCTTGCCCCACAGGATCAGGATATTGATCCCGGAATAGGGATTGCCGGTCGCGGCATTGCTGGGCAACGCAAACGCCTTGCTCTCACCACTCGCGCCCCAGGGTCGCGCCCATGGGAAGGTGCCGGCCTCCAGGTCGGCGATGATGTGCGAGGTGATTTCTTCGTAGAGGCTCGGTTTGGTCGCTGTCGTGCAATCAATCTTGCGGCCCTTGGCCATGATGATCTCCATCCACTCTTCTTCCGCAACCTGCCCCCGGAAGGCGGGGTGGGCGGCGAAGAGCGACCGGAAAGCCCCGAACGCCTGAGGTGGGCCGCACCGGAACGGCCGGAGCGCGAGCGGAGGACCGCGCCATTATCATGATCGTCCTGGAGGAGCAGAGAGGGGCGCGGTTGCGGCTCACCGGTTCGGGGCTATGCGGGAGCGCCGCCCACCCCGTCTTCGGGGGTAAAAACAAGCGCAGGCCGCTTGCGGCCGGCTTCATCAAAGAGCGCCTCCGGCGACAATTCTGCTGTGTGGATTATCGCGTCAAGTCACTCGTCAGATTTGGAGATATCGGACGACGACTCCATCATGGTCCTACGCCAGGGATTGAAGCCCGCAGGCCGAGACCGAAAGGGCTCGGTTCATATGTGGACGGCCCCCGACTTGCAAGGACGGTTCTAGCAGCTTGCTCGGATCGCTTGCGCTCATATGTCCGGCCTGTTTTCGGGTCTTACGACCACCGGCCAAGATGGGCTCCGCGGACAGTGAGATCCAAATACGAGAGCGGCATTTTCTGCCGGTAAACCGAGCGGAGCATTTTACTAACCGGCTCGCGCCGAACGTACCACCTCTTACTATCCTGCAAGTTCCGCCCTTAGTGTCAAACCTGCCGGTCTGGCGCCAAGCTCTGCTTTTCGTTCAAGTCTCTGTCGGCATCGGCATGACGCTGCTTGCAGGTCGATACCGCTCGCGGCTGACCATCAGTTTCCAGGCAATCCGCGCCAGCTTGTTTGCCAACGCTATGGCCCCTAGCTTCAGCGGCTTGCGTGCGATGATGTCTTTCAGCCAGGGCCAGGAGCGAGTTTCCGTCGGCGCATATCCGCGATCACAGCCGTCGCGCCAGCCACCAAAACGGTTCGCAACAAACCTGCCCGCGCCTCAACTTACGCCGTAAAAACCAGCTGCTCTGTCCCGTCAACGCCATGCAGCTGAAATACAATCTTCGACGTATCCAGGCCGATGCGAACAATCGTTTCCACGGGCGGCTTCTTCGTTTGAGGTCAGCGACGACCTCATCTTGCCACGCAGTGTGGCGGAGGGGGGCCGTCTCCCCAACACGAGAGACCGCTGCTGGCCCTTGGCCGCACGCGTCTACGCGCAAACACCACTCCAGCCAGTCGTGAACCACTATGTGGCGTCATCGGCGATGATGACACCGAATTGCTGCGCGCCTCGTGGGGTGGCGCCGTCAGCGGGGCCTTTTCTGAGAGAACGTCGTGACGAGGAGAAAGTACACCGGTCGCTACCGACACGCACTGCCGGCGCTCGGCCTCACTAATGGAAGGTCGGCATGGCAAAATTGACGTCCGCGCGAATGTCTGTGGGCCATCGTGTCGTAATCGTCTTCAATTGCGTGTAGAAGCGCACTCCCTCTGGACCGTGGATATGATGACCACCGAACAGAGAGGCCTTCCATCCTCCAAAGGAATGGAAAGCCATGGGAACGGGGATAGCAACATTGACCCCCACCATGCCGACGCGTATCCGATGCGCGAATTCACGCGCTGCTTTCCCATCACGGGTAAAGATCGCAGTACCGTTGCCAAATTCGCTTCGATTGATCAGGCTGGCGGCAGCTTCGAAGCTTTCCGCACGCACGACGCAAAGCACTGGTCCGAAGATCTCTTCTCTGTAGATCGTCATGTTCGGCTCAACTTGGTCGAAGAGAGAGCCCCCAATAAAATACCCCCCTTCGTGACCCTGCATCTTGAAACCACGACCGTCGACCAGCAGGTTTGCGCCCTGGGTCACGCCCGATTGGATGTAAGCGCAGACCCTCTCTAGATGCTGTTTTGTTATCAATGGCCCAATCTCAGCGTCAGGATCGGTCGCCGGTCCGATCCTGAGCGCACGCACCCTGGGGGCCATCCGCGCGATCAATTCGTTAGCCGTATGTTCGCCGATTGGCACCACCACGGAGACCGCCATGCAACGCTCGCCTGCCGCTCCATAGGCCGCTCCCATCAAGGTATCTGCAACCTGATCCAAATCCGCATCGGGCATGACGATCATATGGTTCTTTGCACCACCTAGCGCTTGACAGCGCTTTCCGAAGCGGGCTGCGGTCTCGTAGACGTATCGAGCGATCGGCGTCGACCCGACGAAACTCACTGCCGCAACATCCGGGTGTACTAAGAGTGCATCGACCGCTTGTTTATCGCCCTGAACGACATTGAATACTCCTGGCGGAAGGCCGGCCTCGGTTAGCCACTCGGCGAGCAGGATCGCGGCAGAAGGAACGCGCTCCGAAGGTTTCAATATGAAGCAGTTACCGCAGGCAAGAGCGACTGGAAACATCCACATGGGGACCATCGCGGGGAAGTTGAACGGCGTAATCCCTGCAACGACCCCAATCGGCTGTCGGACCGAATGACTGTCAACCCGTGTTCCGACGCTTTCGGTAAACTCCCCTTTCAGAAGCTGCGGGGCACCGGTCGCGAACTCAACAACTTCAATGCCTCTTTGCACTTCGCCCATCGCATCAGCGAGCACCTTGCCATGCTCCGCGCTAATCAGAGCTGCCAGGCGTTCTGCCCTTTCCTCCAGAAGCCGCAAGAACTTATTGAGAATTCGTGCTCGCCGCAGGGGAGTAATCTCCGACCAGATCGCGAAAGCCGCAGCCGCGCTCGCAACCGCGCGATGAACGTCCGAGCCGGATGCAAGAGGTACCAATCCCGAGTGCTCGCCTGTCGCCGGATTGAAGACCGTTGAGGTCCGTCGCCCCTGACCTATGCACCGCCGCCCATCGATGTAATGGCCAATGTATTTCGCCATACCCACTTCTCCCTACCGTTACATCAGATTGTTCGGCCTGCCGAAGAACACTCCGAGAGCTTCCGTCGACCTCAGCGAGCAACGAAAACCATGAGCCAAGAACTGTATCAGCGACGTCGCAAGTCACGCTCATCGTTTGGCCCCGGTCGCTCGATCGATTCAAGCGAGACTTCCGACTTTGCCAAGAACAATAGATGGTCGCACATCCGAGCGCCCCCTGATGAACGTCAGTACGTTCTCGTTCAACCAAGATAATCCGGTCGCTATTCGCTGCGCGTCGCTCCGACGCCGTCCATCCTCTTTCGTGATCGCTTAGTCAGATCGACCATCCTGAAGTGCTCGGGTGACACCAGTTCGTAAGCCCGCGCCGTGGCGAGTACGCCTGAGTCATTTCCTCGTGCGCCAACAAATTGCAGTCCAATTGGAGCTCCAGAAGCCGTCATTCCGCAAGGAACTACGCACGCAGGCTGCTGGCTCAGATTGATGGGAAAGCTGAAGGATGCCCACTCGGTCCAATGGCTAAGGCCACTACCTTCTGGCACATCTCGCCCGGCTGCGAACGGAGGAATGGCGGCGGCTGGAGAGACCAACACATTGTAACTCTCGAGCAACTCGTCCATGAAGGTGCCGAATTCGGCGCGAAGCACTTGAGCAGCCACCAGGGTAGCAGCGCTGTACTCCCGGCCTTTCGCCGCGGCCAACAGGAAGCCGGCATCGTATACTTCGGAGGCAACTTCGCCCGCTGAGACGAGCCGATTGGCGGCCCCCGAAAACCAGTGGATATGGAACAGCTCAAGAAGATCAATGGAAGGCAATTCGACCGGCTCGACGATCGCTCCCCACTCCTCCATTCGCCGAACCGCAGCCGCCACACTCAATTCCACTTCCCTGTCGACGTGTCCTACAGGGGGAGTTGACCAGTATCCGATCCGCATCCCCGTAAAGTCCGCCTGCCGCTTCCCCAATCTTGGTAAAATGCCTGCGCCCTGCGCCCAGTCGCGCAAGTCGCGCCCAGACATCGCCTCAAGCATGGCTTCAGCATCGCCAACGCTTCGTGCCATCGGACCGATGTGCGCCACTGTTCCAAAAGCGCTGGGAGGATGAGCGGGCACACGTCCGAATGACGGCTTATGTCCGACTATGCCGTTGAACGACGCCGGAATGCGTATCGAGCCACCGCCATCGCTACCCAAATGAAGGCTGCCCGCTCCGACAGCTGCGGCTACCGCTGCTCCTCCGGAGGATCCTCCTGCCGTCATCGAAGGATCCCAGGCGTTGCGCGTCACGCCAAAGAGAGGAGAGTCGGTAACCGCCTTCCAGCCGAATTCCGGCGTTGTTGTCTGCCCGATGAAGATCGCGCCTGAGCGGCGCAGCCTCTCGACCGACGGCGCATCCCTTTCACACGGCGAAGCTGTCGTCGTGCGGCTGCCGCACCGAACCGACCACCCCTCGACCCAGACGATGTCCTTAATCGTTGTCGGGATGCCATCGATGTCTGACAAGGGTGCGCCGGACCCCCAGCGAGCTTCGGACCGACGCGCCTCATTCCTAGCCCGATCCCGGTCGATAAACGTGAACGCGTTCAGCTCCCCGTTGACTGCCTCAGCTCTCTCCAAAGCGGCTTCGGTCACCTCAATCGGTGACAATGTCCCCTTCCTATAGGCGGAAAGCACCTGGGCTGCATTCAGCCCACATATGTCGGTCCCATCAGGCGGACTGAAGACGTCCATAGACACTGCTTTTCCCTCTCTCACAGTCAGGAGCGGTCAAACTCGGCTCCGTCCGGCGAGCATTAGGAATTTACGAGCTGGTCATAAAATGCATAATTTGTAGAAAGACCATCGATCAACTGTAGGGAACGCCTTGTGGATCTTACGATTCGGCAAATTCGATACGTAAGCGAAGTCGCCAGGCTTGGCAGCATGCACGCAGCATCGGTGAGTTTGCGGATCTCGCAATCGTCGATCCTTGCGGCGATTGAACTTGCTGAAACCGAAATGGGCGCTCGAATCTTTGAGAGGCGTCCCTCACGCGGGGTCAGAGTAACCCCGGCGGGAGAACGCTTTATCTGCGCAGCCCGCTCGATGCTGACCGCCGATGCAGAATTCAAAAGGACGATAGCTCGCTTGGGAGGACTGAGCACGCCGGCAATCCGTATTGGCTGCTTCAATCCTTTCGGCGCACTTTTCATTCCCGACACACTGAAGCGCTACATCGAGCGCGTTGGGCCGGTTGAGATTTCTGTGCTCGAGGGAGACCAGTTGCAGTTGCGAGAATGGTTCGCAAACGGAGCGGTCGACCTGGTCGTAACTTATGATATCGGACCGCACTTCAAAGAGAACACAACACGCGTCTGTAAAGTACCTGCGCATGCGCTAATTTCGCGATCCGACCAACTCGCGCGTCAGCCGGCCGTATCTATCGCAGAATTGGCAACTCGGCCTTTGGTTCTGTTGGATTTGCCACAGACCGCGCTGTATCTCCTTACATTGTTCGATGTGCTGGCAACTCAACCAACGATCGGCTTCCGCACGCGCAACTACGAGACTATCAGGACCTCTGTTGCGTGCGGGTTTGGAGTTTCTGTGCTCAACATGCCCCCACTGGGCCACGCTTCCCCGGACGGCACTGAGCTTATCCGGCTGCCGATAACTGACGATCTGCCCGCACCCACGCTCGTCATCGCCGACGTTTACGGATCGAATAAGCCCGAATACGTGCGAGTCCTCATCGACGTTATCCGTGAGTTCTTTCGAGATCTCGGCCCGCACGGATTCGCTATCGCAACTTTGAAGAATGAAGAAACGCTTTTCGACGTTTAGCCAACGTCCCTTTTGGCGCACTTGGTTACAGACCGACAACTACCCGATGCGAGCGGGAGCACACCTCACTCACGCCCCTCAACCAAGGGGCAAGTTTAGCGATCCATCCCGGCCCGCTCTTGACCCAGTGCGGACATTGCTCCACCGAGCCTAGCAATCACTTTTGGCTCTCTTCCGCCCCTTGGCCTATGTCGTCGTGCGCAGACCGACCGCTGGCTTCAAATCCTCGGCTGAAGCGTCGCCCCCCTGATGATCCCGGTGTCTTCCGCGCCCATCGGCGTGAAATCGACGCACATGTCTGCTCCCAGGATCGCGGCCGCACCGGCCCGGGCGACAGCGAGATCCTGTGTGCCTGATCCGGAGCCCGCCGCCACTGCGCCAAGGATGAACCCATCGACGCGGATCGGGAGACCACCGATCAGATTGGTCCAGCGATTTTCATGCGCGAGAGTGACCTGGATTTCCACGTCCGCGTGAGCGCCGCCGGTCGGCGAGCCAGACAGTGCCGACGTCCGTGCCTTGTTGATGGACGAGGTCACGCTAAGTCCCTTCGAGCCGTCCATGCGCCCGAACGCCAGCAGATTGCCGCCGGTATCGACCACTGCGATGCACATCGGCTGTCCAATGCGGGTCGCCTCGCCGATTGCCGCGTTGAGCACCTTAAGCGCGCCTTCGAGGGTCAGCGTCCGTGCTTCCTTGATGTCGGTCATGCCAGTCCAATCGAGAATTCCCGCGCCAGGGTGCGCGCTGCCGCGACCAATGCCGCATCGCCGCCGCGCCAGCCAATGAGGGACAGCCCGACCGGAATAGAGCCGGATGTAGCGACGGGCAGGCTGACCTGTGGAAGGCCCGTCAGGCCCGCGATACCGGTCAGGTCGACAATCCGCTGTACCGCCGCGCGAATGTCCGACAGGCGCGCGTCGCGGCCTATCGGCAGAATGGGCGAGGTCGGCAGGCACAGCATGCGGCGCCCCTCGAGCAAATCGTTGAGCCGCTTCGATGCGCACTCGCGGAAAGCCTTGGCGGCCGAGAGGTCACTCGATTCAATGCGGCCTTCGTCGGCAAACGCGCCGGCTACCTCCGACGAGAAGCGCGGGTTCACGCGATCGATCCAATCCCGAAACGTGGCGTGGAATTCACACTTCTGCAGGATGCGCTGGTGGCGCGCCCAGTCGAGGAGCGCGCCTTCGGCCAATGGCGACGCGGTGATCGCCACTGCATCGCGCATCCGATCAACAACCGGCTGCAAGGCGCGCCTTACCGGCTCGTCGGCGATGGCAAAACAGTCGGCCGCAACGACGATCTCGCTGGGAAAGACATCGGGCGCCTGCTCTCCGAGTAGCACCGCGCCGACCCGGCCGAAAGTCAGGGCATCGCGAGTGAAATAGCCAACGGTATCGATGATGGTGCCTGGGGCATCATGCCGGCGATGGAGATACGACCATGAGTCGGACGCAGGCCGTAAATTCCGCAGAAACTCGCGGGGATGCGCACTGAGCCGCCGGAGTCGGTACCCAAGGCAAAATCAGCCAGGCCGCCGGCAACAGCGGACGCGGAGCCGCTCGACGAGCCGCCCGGTACACGGTCCGGCGCGCGCGGGTTCAGCGGCGTGCCGTAAAACTTGTTGATGCCAAGCAGCCCGAGCGAGATCTCGTCGGTGATGGTCTTGCCCGTCAGCGAGGCGCCGGCGCCCAGCAGAGCGTCGACGGCCCAGGCGTCGGCCTTTGCGATCTCGTGGGTGGCAGCCCAGTCCGGATTGCCGCAGCCGGTCACGCCGCCTGCAACATCGAACAGGTCCTTGACCGCGAAGCTCAAGCCCGAAAGTGGCCCTGAGCCGTGCGGCGCCCGTTGGATGATGGGGCCTGGAACGAAAGCGCCGAGCGTGTCTTGCACGGTGTTTCCCCGATGAATGGCAAGCGCCCCGTTCGAGCGCGCTTGCCGTCCTCTCATTCCTTGTAGAGTTTGCGGAAATCCGGATGCGTGTGAAACCAGTACTCAAAACCCTTGACGTTCTTCTGCACCGCATAGTCGGCAAACCGCGTGTAGAGCGGGATGCGAGGCAAGTCGGTCATGACGATGTCGACCATCTTGTTCAGGCTTGTCTTGTAGATATCGGGATCGCGGGTGAAGCGCGCCTGGTCAATCACCTTGTCGAGGTCGGGATTGACGTAGTTGGCAGTGTTGAACACGGAGTTGTTGCCGCCGTGGAAGGTCCAGAAGAAGAAATAGTCGGGGTAATCGAGCCAGCCATAGAATTCGGCGATGACCATCGGCATCGTCTTGCTGGCCATCTGGGCAAACCAGTTCGAGCCCGGGACCTTCTCGATCGTGAGTTCGACGCCGATCGTCTTGAGCGCCTCCTGGATCAAGATGGCAGTCGGCTCGCGCACGGTGGATTCGCTGAGATCGATCGACAGCGTGGTCTTGAAGCCGTTGGGGAACCCGGCCTCGGTCAACAGCTGCTTGGCCTTCGCAAGATCCTGGCCATGCTTGATCGGAACGGGCCACGTCGCGTCGGGATAGGGTTTGTCAGGGTCACCACCGAACATCGGCTTGGCGCGGTTATAGAGCGCGGAGCTGACGATCTCCTTGTAGGGGATGGCGTAGGAGATCGCTTCGCGCACCTTGGGATTGTCGAACGGTGCGATCTTCACATTCATATCGACGAACACGAGGTCGTTCTGCACCGGCACGCCGATGATCGTCACCTTCCCCTGCTCTGCCAGTTCGGCATAGTCCTTCGGCGGAAGGCCGACCGACATATCGACGTCGCCCTTCTCCAGCAGCGCGCGACGCGTACCGGCCGAGGCGATCTGCCGATAGACGACGCGCTTGAGTTGGGGCAGCGGGCCGGACTTCCAGGCGTCGAAGCGGGTAAAAACAGTCTGCTGGCCGGGCGACCAGGACTCCACCTTGTAGGCACCGCCGCCGCAATCGTTGCGTGACACCCACTCGAACGCCCACGGCGTCTTGCGCTGTCGCGTGCTTCTTGGCCAGCTCGGAATTGACGATGACGGGCACCGGCACGACGAGGTCAGGCATCGTCAGCTTGTTGAACTGATCGAACGTCGCCTTGAAGGTGTGATCGTCGACCACCGTGAACTGTTCGGGCTTGACCAGGGATCCCGCCGCCATTTGCACCGCCGGAAAGCCGCCGGCGGCGATGGCGCGATCGAACGACCATTTGACGTCCTTGGCGGTGACCGGGCTGCCATCGTGGAACGTCGCGTCCTTGCGCAGATGGAAAATGTAGGTCTTGCCGTCCTCGCTGGCTTCCCAGCTCTCGGCCAGCTCTGGCGTCATGACCTTGGCGTCGTAGGATACCGTGCCGTCGGCCAGCTTTTTCTCGCCGTGGCTGACGAGCCGGTCGTAGGCCTGCCACACCACCATGCGGCTGTGATCGTTGGCGGTCGGCACCATAGTGTCGAGACCGTTGGGGCCCATTTCGGACACGATCACCATCGTGTCCTTGGCAATTTCGGCCGCGCGTGCGGAAGCGCCGGGCCAGACAACGGACGCTGTGAGCAGCGCCGCTGTAGCGAGACTACGATCGAACTTCATATCGTGCGTCCTTTCTGGATTTCGGTTGAAAAAGTCGAGGCAGCGTCAGAGGCCGAGATCGCCCAGCAGTGTCGGCCATTTGTGAGCCCACGGACGCGCTTGTTCGAAGGCGCCGGAGGCGGCGAGCACGGTACGATCCGCCAGATGGCGACCAATGATTTGCATGCCGACAGGCAAACCGGTTTTGGTGAAGCCGGCGGGAATGGTCGCTGCTGGCTGGCCGGTCAAATTGCAGATGAAGGTGAAGCAGAGCCAATCGCCGGTAGAGACCATCTTCTCTTCGATGATCTCGGGCCCCTGCATGTAGAGCGGGAATGCCGGCACCGCGAGCGTTGGCGTGATCAGGAGGTCGTAGTTGGCCATGAACCGCCACATGCGGTTGCAGACCATCTGCCGGATCATCTTGGCGTCAGTGAATTCTTCCGCGGTCCATTGCCGCTGCAACAGCCCGACCAGGTGCGGCGACATTTCCTTTTCATGCCCCTTCATCATGCGGCGCATACCGGTGAGGTCGGTGTCGCCGGCGACGATGGTCCAGAAATGAGGGAACGGATCTTCCCATCCCGGATGAGCGCGCTCGACCGTGCAGCCAAGATCGGTCTCGAACACGCGCACCGCTTCAGACACGACGTGACGGACTTCCGGATCGACCGGCGCATAGCCCCAATCTTCGCTATAGGCAATGCGAAGGCCCTTGATGCTCTCCTTCACGGCGCCGACATAGTCGAAGTCGGCAGCCGGGATGGAATAGCGATCGCGCGGATCGGGTCCGGTGATCACCTTCAGCATCAGCGCCGAGTCGGTCACGGTGCGGCTCATCGGGCCGACGTGCTCGAGCGATTCCCAGCTCGAGACGCCGGGATAGCGTTCATCCCGGCAACCCGGGTAGAGCGGCACCCGCCCCATCGAGGCTTTGATTCCGTAGAGCCCGCAAAGCGCGGACGGAATGCGGATCGATCCGCCGCCATCGGAGCCGATTGCGAAAGGTGCGACGCCGGCCGCGACCGAAGCTCCGGAGCCAGCGCTCGATCCGCCGGATGTCATGTCGAGATTCCAGGGATTACGCGTCGCGGGAAAAACCGGGTTGTGGCCGACGCCGCTGTAGCCGAATTCCGGCACGTTGGTCTTGCCGATGATGACTGCGCCGGCGTCCTTCAGCCGCTCGACGACGATGTCGTCCTCATCCGGCACGAAGTCCCGGTAGAGCGGAGAACCCATCACCGTCAGGATGTCCTTGGTGGCGACGAGATCCTTGATTCCGATCGGTACGCCCGCCAGCAGGCCGGGATCCTTGCCGGCTGCGATCTTGGCGTCGACTGCCGCGGCCGCAGCGCGCGCCACGTCGGGCGTCGGTGTGCAGAAGGCATGGATGTGCGGTTCGAGCTTCTCCATGCGGCGCAGAACGGCTTCGGTGACCTCGGCGGCGGATAGCTCCTTGTTCCTGACCTTAGCCGCGACGGTCGCGGCGTCCATGCGGCAGATCTGATTGTCAGCGCTCATCGGTTCCTCCATCGGGTGAAAGAGCGAAGTGGCAGGCGGCGAAATGGTCCGGGCCGACCGCGCGAAGCGGCGGCATGGCCTTGGTGCAGATGTCGGCCCCCTTGGGACAGCGGCCGTAAAAGCGGCAGACGTTGGGGTCCGGATCGATCGGGCTGGTCGGACTACCGTCGAGTCGAGGCCGCGCTTCGCCACGCCGCGCCGGATCCGGGATCGCGGCGACCAGCGCCTGCGCATAGGGATGACGAGGCGCGGTGAACAGCGCCTCCGCCGGCGCGATCTCGACGATCTTGCCGAGATACATCACGACCACGCGCGAACAGAGAAGCCGCACCACGTTGAGATCGTGCGATACGAACAGGTAGCTCATCGCCAGCCGTGCGCGCAGGTCGGCGAGCAACCGCAGGATTACGGCTTGCACCGACACGTCGAGCGCCGAGGTCGGCTCGTCGAGGATAAGCAACGACGGCTCGACCGCAACGGCGCGCGCGATGCCCACCCGTGCGCGCTGGCCGCCCGACAATTGATGCGGGTAACGCTGCAGCAGTTCTTCTGGCAGTCCAACCAGCGCGGCGGTGGCGCGAACGCGGCTGTCCAGCTCGGCACCGTTATTCATGCCGAGTAGCCGTTTCAAGGGATCGGCGATCGCCTGGAAAGCGCGGAACGATGGATTCAGGCTTTCGGTCGCGTCCTGGAACACCACCTGAATACGCCGCCGGCTTGCCGAGGACGCGAACTTCGCCTGCGCAATCGCGGTGAGATCCTCACCGCCGAGCAGGATCTGGCCCGCCGTGGGATCGATCAGCCGGCCAAGCAGGCGAACCATGGTGGATTTGCCGCAGCCGGATTCGCCGACCAAGCCGACGCTTTCACCGGCGCCGATCGTCAGATCCACATCGTCGACCGCGTGGAGCCGGGCGCCGCGCGAGGCCCGCTTGATCGGGTATAATTTGGACAGCGACCTGACTTCGAGCAGCGGCGTCATGACAGGGGAAACCGGCAGCGCACGACATGCGCGGGCGACAATTCGGTCCAGGGCAGCTCTGCCTCGTCGCAGATTAGTTGCCGCAGCTCGCAGCGTTCGCTGAAGCGGCACGGCGGCAACGCGCCGCGCAGATCGGGTAGATGGCCGGGAATGGAGTTGAGGTCGTCGAGACGCGATTCCGGAACGGGCGTGGCGGCGAGCAACTGGCGTGTATAGGGGTGGGCCGGATGATCCAGCAGCGCCTCGGTCGACGCGATCTCGACGATATGCCCGGCATGCATGACGGCGATCCGGTCGCAATATTCGCCGGCGAGCCCGAGATCGTGAGTGATCAGCAACGTCGACATCCGCGTCGAGCGGCTCATGTCCCTGATCAGGTCCATGATCACCGCCTGGGTTGTCACATCGAGCCCCGTCGTGGGCTCGTCCGCGATCAGGACCGACGGTGTGCAGGCCAGCGCCATGGCGATCATCACGCGCTGGCACATGCCGCCCGAGAGCTCGAACGGATAGGCTTCCGCCCGGCGTTCGGGATCGGGAATGCGGACTCGCGCCAGTGCTTCGATTGCCGCTTTCCTGAGATCACGACTCGGCGACCCGGCATGCTCCTGCAGCACGTCCTCGATCTGCTTGCCGACCTTACGGATCGGATTGAGCGCTGTGCGGGGGCTCTGGAAGATCATCGCCATCTCGCGTCCGCGCAGTTCGCGCATCGCTTCCGGGCGTGCCGCCAGAAGATCGATGCCGCCCATCGTGATGTTGCCTTTGGTGATCTGCGCCGCCTCATCGTTGAGGCCCATGACGGTGTAGGCCGTGACCGACTTTCCGGATCCACTTTCACCGACCACGCCGACGATCTCGCCGCGGCCGACCGACAAGCTCACGTCGTCCAGCGCCCGCACCACGCCGTGACGGGTGCGAAACTCCACTGACAGATTGTCGATCTCGAGCTGCGCCATTACACGCGTTTCCTCGGATCGAGCAGATCGCGCAGTCCGTCGCCCAGCATGTTGAAGGAGAACACCGCGAGCACGAGAGCGGCGCCCGGGAACATGAAGGCCCACCACTCGCCGGAAATGATGTAGCTGGCGCCTTCCGAGACCATGATGCCCCATTCCGGCGTCGGTGGTCGGACTCCGAGCCCGATGAAGGACAGGCCGGCGGCATTGAGGATCGCCCATCCCATGTTGAGCGAAGCCTGCACCATCATCGGCGGCAGGACGTTCGGGACGATATGGTTGAGCAGGACGCGCAGCGAGCCGTTGCCGCCCATGCGCGCCGCCTCGACATAGCCGAGCTCGCGCCGCACGTTCACCTCGGCGCGCGCGAAGCGGCAATAGAACGGCAGATTGATGATCATCGTGGCGATGATGATGTTGGCGACGCTGTTCCCGAGCGCCACCACGATGCCCATGGCGAGCACAAACAGCGGGAACGCCATGATGGTGTCCATGGCGCGGCCGATGATGCGGTCAGTCCAGCCGCCGAAATAGCCGGCGAGCGAGCCGAGCGCCAGGCCAACCACGAACGACAGCGCCACCGCCGAGACTGCCATCCCGAGGTCGAGGCGCGTCGCGACGATGACACGGCTGAGGATGTCGCGTCCGAGCGCGTCGGTCCCGAACGGATGCAGGGTGCTGGGCCGCGCCAGTTTGGTGGTGGCGGAGGTGACCAGAGGATCGTACGGCGCGATGTAAGGTCCGAAAATCGCGCACAGCGCCAGCAGCACCAGGATGATCACGGCCATCAGCGTCAGGCGGTTTTCGCCAAAGGCATAACCTGTGTTGCGGGCGAGCGTGACTATACTCATCGCTCAGCCCTCGAACCGGACGCGGGGATCGACCAGCGTCGCGAAAATGTCGACGGCGAGATTAAGCAGCACGTAAAGCACCGCCATCATTAAGACGAAGCCCTGAACCGCTGCGTAATCGGACGCGATGACGGCCGAGACCGCGTAGGCGCCGACGCCCTGCCAGCCGAACACCTGTTCGATCAGGACGTTGGACCCGAGCAGGAAGGAGAACACCATACCGAGCACGCTGCTGACCGGCAGCAGCACGTTGCGGAATGCGTAGGTCATCAGGATCTTGCGCACCGGCAAGCCGCTGGCGCGCGCAGTACGGATGAAGTCGCTGCCGAGCGCTTCCAACATGGCCGCGCGCGTGATGCGCGCGATCGGCGCCAGCGCGAACAGGCCGAGCGATATCGCGGGCAGGATCAGCTGAGACAACGACGCGCGGAGCACCGGCCAATCGCCCGCGATGAGTGCGTCGATGGTGTAGGCCCCGGTGACGTGCGGTGGCGGCGAGAAGGCGATCTCGTTCAGGCGGCCGAGCGGCTGCGGCGCCCAGCCGAGCAGGAAATAGAAGATGTAGACGAACAGCAGCCCGACGAAGAACGTTGGGAAAGCGGCGCTCACGGTGACCAGCGCACGGCAGGCGTGATCGACGCTTCCGTTGATGCGGGTCGCGGCCCACACCCCCATCGGGATGGCGATGCTGATCGCGAACAAAAGCGCAAAGGACGACAATTCCAGCGATGCAGGCAGCCGCTCGAGCAGATCGGTCAACACCGGCTGTCCCGTGGTGAGCGAACGGCCGAGGTTGCCCTGCGCGAGGTCACCGACATAGTGCACGAACTGCACTGGAAGCGGGCGATCGAGGCCCAGCGTGGCGCGGATGTTCTCGATCGATGCGGCGTTCGCGGCGGGGCCGGCGAAATACGCCGCCGGGTCACCCGGCAGGGCGTGGGAGATGAAAAAGGTCAGGACGACGACGCCGATCAGACTCGGGATGGTGCCTACCAAACGTTTCCAAACGAAAGCCATCAGCGGTTCGCCTGCCGTTATTCGCCGGTGCGACGGCCATGCCGGAGCGCATCAACGTGGTCGGGCCCCATCGACATCGGATACAGCCAGGGGCAGTTGGCATGCATCACAGTCATGTCTGGGTTTAAGCAAGCGTTATGCCAGCTTGTCTTTCGGAACCTTTGGGTGCGAGAGCCAGCGGATCAGCGCGTTTTACTGTGAAGCAGGCACGCGCGGGCGCAGGAAATGAAGTGGCTTTGAAGCACCCTGCTACAGTTTTCGCCACATGCATGAAATTCATGCACCGTGAGCCTGATCGCTCGGCTCAGTGAACCTGGGGGGTATTGACCCAGACGATCCGCGCTTCGTCCGGCCCGACGTTGCGATAGCTGTTGGTCAGATACGCCTTGAAGAAAAAGGAATCGCCTGAAGTCATCAGATAGGTGGTGTCGTCGATGGTGAGCTCGATGGTTCCGGACACGAGATAGCCGACGGCTTCGCCCTGATGGGTAATCAGATCGATCTTCTCGCCTCCCGAGGCCACCACGTGAACATTGGCTTCGAGCAGATTTCCGGCGGCTACCGGCACCAGGCGCTCATACACGACGCCCGTGCCACCGCGCAGCGCATCAACAGGCACCTTGAGCCGATCCTCGGGCTTCTGCACCAGCTTGTAGTCGTCGATCCGCAGGCCAAAGAACGAGGCCATGTCGCGGTCGAGCGCGTCGACCATCTTAGCGAGCATCGGCAGCGACGGCATGACCTTCCCGGCCTCGATCTTGGAGATCATGCTCTCGTCGCATCCGACGACCTGCGCCAGGTCTCGCATTCGCAGCCCCTTGGACAAGCGGGCACGCCGGATACGCGGACCAATATTCAAGGTGTTGTTTTCAGAGCTCACGCAACATTTTCCAGCCAGTTGGACGGGAAGTGTATGCATCATAATCACATGATTTACCAGCATGCTGGGGCGAAGTTGGGCGAACCGAACTCTTCGCCCGCCTACGGGCGAGGCCCGCCCCCGACCTGACAAGCGAGAGCCGTTGGCTTCTACCGTCCAGGCGACCTTGGGTCTCGCCAATTTCAACCGCTTGGCCTCAAGGGACTGCCCGTCAAGACAAGGGCCCGCGAGCCAAGTTAAACAGGCCGGGTGAGCGAGCGGTAACTTGCTGGGTCGACTTGTGGCCCGAACGCGAAGCCCGGACGGGCTCTGAAATCGCCCGGTTGTCGCGGCAGATCGGACGGGACCGGCGGCGATTAGGACAGCGCCCGTTGACCCGAAGCGGACGACACGCCAATACGCCGACTGACATCTGCCTCCACCTAGCGATCAACGCATAACCAGCGAACCAAGATAGCCAGCTGCGGCACAGGCTACGAGCAGATCAGTCAGCATTGCCTGACTTGCACCTTACCCGGCGGAGCGTGATCCGCGTCAATTCGGATGGTCGACCGAGCCGTAACGCGAAGCCTGGCCATAGGGCCGTGCCGTTATTCACGTAGAGCGTCATCCCGTCCACGTCGTATTGACCCGAGACGTAACCCGCGTTGGCGCGCGCGGCCAACCTGTCGAGCCCTAGAATCAGTCCTCCGTGCGTATGTCCGGACAGTTGCAGAGCCACGCCAAGCGCCGCGGCGTTTCGTGCGTCACCTGGCTGGTGGTCGAGCAGAATGAGAGGAGCACCTTCTGGAGCGCCTTCAAGGACCGCAGCGAGATCGCGGTCGGGATGTCCTCTATGGCGCGACGCCCGGTCGGTGATGCCAGCGAGGACCAACTTACCGCCATTGCGCTCGAGAACGATGTGCCTGTTCTCGAGCGAGAGCAGTCCCAACGCGGCGAAGTGCGCCATCCATGTGCTGTAGCCGAAAATGTATTCGTGATTCCCGGAGATCACGTAGACGCCGTCGGGCGCCCTCAAGTCCCGCAACGGCTCGATGTCGGCGCGTCGCGCTTCGAGCGTGCCATCGATCAGATCTCCCGTGATGGCGATTAAGTCCACGCCGAGCTTGTTTGATCGCTCGACAACAGCGCGCGCCCATGATGCTGGAAAGAGGCGGCTGATGTGAAGATCAGTGAGTTGCAGAATGGTGTAACCGTCGAATTGCCGCGGAAGTCCGGAGACGCGGACTTCGACGTCCTTCAGCGGCGGAATCCTCATTGCCTGATGGACGCCGGTCGCAGCCGCAATCGATGCTAACCCGGCCAACCCGTAGCGGACAACGTCGGGGGCACTCAGGGGGCCGCCGTGGATCAGCAACCCTAATAGAAGTCCGGCATCGAGCATCACTTGAAGCAGCGCCAGCAGAACGAGCGCGCCGAAAGCCCAGTTGAAGATAGCGACAACCGGTCGCGGGAATTCCGGAGAGAACACAGAGCCTGACGAGAGCTTGCTCCACCGGTGAAACTGCAATGCGACCAATGCAAGCGCTGCCATTGCGAACTTGATCGAGAGCGGCAACTGCAGCGGCCAGATGAAGCGGGTCAGGATAAGGAGATAGACCAGGCCGAATAAGAATTGAGAAATGAGTTTGCTCCGGATTTGATCGGTGCGGCATTCTTACACAGAACCAGCGCGACAGCGGCGCCCCATAACCGGTTCTTCAGTTTCCGAAGGTTGTGGCGAGCATCGATGGTCTTTCCGGAAATTTCTTCGTGGCGCATCCCCACTCTGGGGTCCATTTTGCCAAGCCGCACTCCGGATTTCAGAGGCACCTTAGCAGAGTGCCCCGCTCGCTTAGTGAGAAAAAACCTACATGTTAACAAAATCTTACAGCATTTTTTCAAAAGCACAGGGGTATTCCACCCTGCCCGGCTGTTCGTTTTCTCTGGTTCGGCTGATCGCAATTGCCTGTAGCTACGCTTGCATGGAAATTGCATAAATTCTGGGCGACATGGACGCCGCATGAACCTCATCAGTCTCGACATCCGCATGCTCCGGTCGCTGATCTCGGTGGTCGAGACCGGCAGCATCACTGAGACCGCGCGACGGCTGGGCCGCACCCAACCGGCGATCACCCTGCAATTGCAGCGGCTGGAGGAGCTCACCGGCAAGCAGTTGTTCGAGCATGGCGGCCGCAGGCTGACGTTGACCGATGACGGCAGCACGGTTCTCACTTACGCCAGATCCATCCTGAGGCTGCATGACGAACTGATTTCGCAACTTGCGTCACAGGAAATCGAGGGCCATGTCGTGCTTGGCACGCCGGATCTCTACGCCGCCTTCATGCTCCCCTCGATCCTCAGCGTGTTCCGAAAATCCTTTCCTCGCGTGCAGGTCCAGCTCAACTGCGCGCTCTCGACGCCACTGGTCGGTCTCGTCAAGCGCGGCGATGTCGACATCGCGCTGGTCACACGGATGAATGATTTCACCGGGGGCCAGGTGGTGCGGCGCGAGCAGTTGGTTTGGATGACCGGTGATCAATCCGCCGCGCACCAGGAGCGCCCGATTCCGCTCGCGCTCTTGCCGCCTGGCAACATCTATCGCGACTATGCCATCGATACGCTAGAGCGCGCGAATCTGCGCTGGCGCATCGCCTGCGTCAGCGAAAGCGTCGGCGGCCTGCAGGCCGCCGCGTTCGCCGGCATGGCCGTCACCGTGCTCGGCCGCAGCGCGCTGGTGCCGACGATGCGCCAGATCGGTCCCAACGAGGGCCTGCCGCCGCTGCCGAAGATCGAGCTGCTGCTCTACAAATCGAGCGGCGCGACTTCGAAAGCCGCGACCGCACTGCACGACTACCTGGCGCATTATCTGCGCCTCGACGAAGAGCTCAACGGCCGCGGGGTACCGATCGAGTTGTCCTAGCACTACGCCTTCGCGCGCGTTCGCCCTATCTCGTTGAGCGCCAGCGACGGCCAAAACTTTGCCCAGGGCTGCGCCTGCTCGAACGCCGCAGCGATGCGGAAGATCGTGGGCTCGTCGAGCCAGGGCGCGACGATTTGAAGACCAATCGGCAGGCCATCCCGGTCAAAACCGCAAGGCAAAGTCGCGGCCGGAAGGCCAGCGAGGTTGATTGGCCAGGTGAAGGGCGACCAGCCGAGATGCGGATCAACCTGGTTACCGTCGATCTTGCCGACGCCGATCTTGCCGGCTTCGAACGCGGTCACCGCAACCGTTGGCGTCACTAGCGCATCGACCCGCTCAAACAGCTTTAGGAATGCATTGCGCGCCTGGCCGCGCCGATAGCTAGCTTCGATATAGTCCGTGCCACTGTAGTGGCGGCCGGCGGTAACGACGTCGCGATAATCGGCTTCCGAGCTGGCCAAATCAGCCGTGGTCTTCGTCGCAACCGCCGCCGCCTGCTCGGTGAAGGCGATCGGCTTCAGCGTGTGTTCCAAAATGCCGGCATCGAGGCCCGGACCATCGATAGTGACCTGTGCACCGCAGGCATCGAGAACGGCGATCGCCTTGTTGAACGCTGCGCGCACATCGGTGCTGACCGCGGCGTAGCCGAGATCGGCGCTGGCGCCGATACGAACGCCATTCAACGGAACAGCGTTGGTGTCGAAGCGACGGGATGGCACGGGCAGACTTGCGGCATCGCGCATGTCGTAGCCGGCGATAATTTCCAGCGTGAGCGCGGCATCCGCGACCGTCCGCGTGATCGGTCCGGTGTGCGCGAGCGAGGCCCAGGATGGCGGCGAGAAACCGGGCGAGCGCGGCACGAGGCCAAAGGTCGGCTTCAGCCCGAACACGCCGCAGAAGGATGATGGAACACGGATCGATCCGACGCCGTCGGTGCCGATCGCGATCGGGCCGCAGCCCGCGGCAACGCCCGCGGCCGCGCCGCCGCTCGAGCCGCCGCTGGTGCGACCGGGATTCCAGGGATTTCGCGTGGTACCCGTGACCGGACTGTCGGCCGTCAGCTTGTAGCCGGACTCGCAAGTCGTAGTCTTGCAGGTGATGATCGCGCCCGATGCCTTCAGCGCCGACACCACCGCGGCATCCACGTCGGGCACGAACGTCTTGTTCATCGGCGAGCCGGCATAGGCTGGCACGCCCGCAACAAAGACGAGGTCTTTAATGGTGACCGGTACGCCGGCGAGTGGCCCCTTGGCCTCGCCCGCGCGCATCTCCTTGGTGACGCGGTCGGCTTCCGCCCTCGCCTGCCCGTACATCGGCGTCACCACCGCATTGCAAGCCTCATGCGTCGCTTCGAGCGCAGCTATCGTATCGTCCACGACATCACGCGGAGTAAACGTCTTGCGCCGATAGCCGGCCATGATCTCGGTTGCAGAAAGCGCGCCAAGGCCAGTCGGCGCTGGCGGGAAGGCCGTTCGGCCGGAACCATCAGTCATCATCAACCCTAAAAAGCTAGCTGAGCGCCGCGTCGACGGCACGTTTGGCCATGACCGTGACGAGATGCGCACGGTAGTCGGCTTCGGCATGGATGTCGGAGGTGAGGCCGTCGGTGTCGACCTTGATCGCCGCGATCGCGGACGGATCGAACTTTTGCGACAGCGCTTCTTCCATCGGCGGCACGCGGAACACACCCGACCCTGCTCCAGTCACAGCCACGCGAACGCCGTCGGAAAATTTAGCGACGAACACGCCAACCAGCGCATAGCGCGACGCCGGCGCCTTGAATTTTGCATAACCTGCCTTGAGCGGCACTGGAAGGCGGATCGCAGTGATGATCTCGCCCGGTTCGAGCGCGGTCTCGAACAGGCCGAGGAAGAAATCGTCAGCCGCGATGTCGCGCGTGCTGGTGACGATGGTCGCGCCGAGGCCGAGCACGCCGGCGGGATAATCGGCAGCCGGATCGTTGTTCGCGACCGAACCGCCGATGGTGCCGCGGCTGCGTACCGCAGGATCGCCGATCATCGCGGCCAGCGCCGCAAGCCCGGGGATCTTTGCCTGCACCAGTCTCGAGGCAGCCACAACGGCGTGCGGCGTCATCGCGCCGATCGTGACGGTGGCGCCGTCATCGTTGATGCCCTTGAGAGATCCGAGCTTCGACAGGTCGACCAGCGCGACGGGACTGGCCAGCCGCTGTTTCAGGGTCGGAATCAGTGTCATCCCGCCAGCTACGAGCTTGCTGTCCTCAATCGAGGTCAGCAATCGTGCCGCGTCGGGAATCTCGGCCGGCTGGTGATAGGCAAACGATTTCATTGTTGTTCTCCCTATTCCGCCGCGACCGGCAGCGACGCATTTTGCAGCAGGCGCCAGATCCGGTTCGGCGTCGCCGGCATGTCGACATGGGTCACACCCAGATGCGACAGCGCATCGACCACCGCGTTGATGACGGCTGCCGGCGAGCCGATGGTCCCGACTTCGCCGCAGCCCTTCACACCCATCGGCGTGTGCGTGCAGAGCGTGGAGTGGGTCGCAACCTTCATCATCGGCATGTGGTCGGCCCGTGGCATGCAATAATCCATTAGCGAACCAGACAGGAGCTGGCCTGAGCCCTCGTCATAGACCGCGCTCTCGAACAGCGCCTGACCGACACCCTGGACGATGCCGCCGTGCAACTGGCCTTCGACGATCATCGGATTGATCACCGTGCCGACGTCATCCACGGCCGTGTAGTTGACCAGTGTCACCGTGCCAGTTTCCGGATCGACCTCGACCTCGGCGATGTGGCAGCCGCCGGGATAGGTGAAGTTGACGGGATCGTAGTAGGCCTGCTCCTCTAGCCCTGGTTCCAGCACTTCCAGCGGATAATTATGCGGCACATAGGCAGCGCCCGCGATCTCCTCGAACGACTTGATGCGGTCCGTACCCGCGACTGAGAAGTTTCCGGCCTCGAACTGGATATCGACTTCGGAAGCCTCGAGCAGATGCGCCGCGATCTTCTTGCCTTTCGCGACCACCTTGTCGGTTGCCTTTGACAGCGCGGCGCCGCCGACCACCAGCGAACGCGAACCGTAGGTGCCCATGCCGAACTGCACGCGATCGGTATCCCCGAACACGATATCGACATTCTCAAAGGACACGCCGAGCTTTTCCGAGACGATCTGCGCGAACGTCGTCTCATGGCCCTGGCCGTGATTGTGCGTGCCGATCATGACCGTCACCTGGCCAGTCGGATGCACGCGCACCGTGGCGCTCTCATAGAGGCCACCGCGCGCGCCGAGCCGTCCCGCAAAACGCGACGGCGCGAGGCCGCAGGCCTCAACATAGGTCGAGTAGCCGAGCCCGCGGAATTTTCCCTTGCTGGCCGAGGCCGCCTTACGGATGCCGAAATTCTTGACGTCGGCCGCGATCAGCGCGCCGTCGAGGCACCCCATCGGATCGCCGGAATCGTACTGCACCAGCACCGGCGTCTGGTACGGATAGGCCTCTTTCGGAATCATGTTACGGCGGCGGATCTCAACGCGGTCGATGCCCATCTCGCTGGCTGCGACATCGACGATGCGTTCCAGCACGAACGTCGCCTCGGGTCGGCCCGCGCCGCGATAGGCGTCGACCGGCACGGTGTTGGTGAACACCACCTTCACATTGCAGTAGATCGCGGGCGTGGTGTAGACACCGCCGAGCAAGGGCCCATAAAGATTGGTCGGGATGTTCGGCCCGAACGTCGAGAGATAGCCGCCCATATTGGCAAGCGTGTTGACGCGGAACGCCAGGAATTTGCCGGTCTCGTCGAGCGCGAGTTCGGCCTCGGTGACGTGATCGCGGCCGTGACGATCGGAAACGTAGCCCTCCGAGCGGCTCGCGACCCATTTGATCGGCCGCATCACCCGCTTGGCGGCCCAGGTGATGACGGCCTCTTCGCCGTAGTGGAACTGCTTGACACCAAAACCGCCGCCAACATCCGGAGCGACCACGCGCAGCTTGTGCTGGGGAATGTTCAGGACCAGAGCGCCCATCAGGAAGCGCACGACATGGGGGAACTGGCTGGTGGTCCACAACGTGAAGCGGTCGGTGCCCGGCTCATACTCGGCGATCGCGGCACGCGGCTCCATCGGGTTGCCGATCAGGCGGTTGTTGACCAGGCTCAGCTTTGCAACATGCGCGGCCTTGCGGAAGGCGGTCTCGACCGCGGCCTTGTCGCCGAGCTCCCAGTCGCAGCAGATGTTGTTCGGCACATCATCAAACAGTTGGGGTGCGCCCGGCCGGACCGCCTCGAGCACGCCCACTACGGACGGCAGGACCTCGTAGTCGACGGTCAATAGTTCCGCTGCCGCATTGGCCTGCTCCGGCGTATCGGCGATAACGAAGGCGACCATGTCGCCGACGAAGCGCACCTTGCCCTGAGCCAGCATCGGGAACGGCGGCTCCTTCATCGGCACGCCCTTGGCGTCCGAGATGCCCCAACCGCAGGGCAACGAACCCAGTCCGTCAGTCTTGACGTCGTCGCCGGTCAGGACAGCAATGACCCCGGGCGAAGCCAGCGCCGCACTCTTATCGACGCCGCGCAGAATCGCGTGGCCATGCGGAGAGCGCACGAACACGCCCGCGGTCATGCCGGGACGCTTGATGTCGGAGACGTAATTGCCGCGGCCGGTCAGGAACCGCTGGTCCTCCTTGCGCTTCGGTGAGGCGCCAATGCCAATCACATTGCCCATGGTCACTCTCCCTTGGCAGCGTTCATGGCGGCAGCGCCGGCCATCACTGAGACGACGATGTTCTGGTATCCGGTGCAACGGCAGATATTGCCCTCGAGGCCGTGGCGGACGTCCGCCTCCGTCAGCGTTGGCTTCTCAGTGGCGAGCGCCACCGCCGTCATCAGCATACCGGGCGTGCAGAATCCGCACTGGAGGCCGTGATGTTCGCGAAACGCCTCCTGCATCGGATGCATCCGATTCGAGCCGGGTTCACTCCTCAGCCCTTCGATCGTCAGCAGCGTCGCGCCGTCGAGCGCAGGCGCGAGCAGCGTGCAACTCTTCACCGGGAGGCCGTCGAGATGCACCACGCAGGCCCCGCACTGGCTGGTGTCACAACCGATATGCGTGCCGGTCAGATTGAGCTGCTCGCGCAGCAGCTCGGCGACGAGCGTCGCCGGTTCGACGTCAACGGTGGTTGGCCGGTCGTTGAGAGTGAAGGATATCTGCACGGTCATACTCCTGTGCGCGATGGGGTCTTCAGGCTAGTGGAAGTGCGCTGCCGGTGGCCCATGTGGCCATGACGACATCGCCGACGATGAACGGATCTGCGAAGAAGGTCTTTTCCGGCACATAAGCCACGAACTCGTCGTCCGGCCCGGTGTCGAGCATGACCTTGACGAAATAGCCCTGATATTCGATCGCGAGCACGCGGCTCGGCAGCGACGTGCTGCAGCCGGGCGGTAACTCCCGGCCCGGCCTGACCAGCGCGACGTCGTCACGGCGCACAGCGATATCAACCTTGTCGCCCACGGAGACAGTCGAGCGCGCCTGGAGTGGCACTTCGATTCCTGAAGGCGCGGCCTGTGCGAGTGTAAAGCTTGCACCGTTGACCTTCTCCACCCGCCCCGACAGCACATTCTGACCGCCCATGAATTCGGCGACATAACGGTCGTGCGGGTGGGCGTATACGTCGCGTGCGGCCCCCGCCTGCTTGATCTTGCCCTGCTCCATCACCACCACGAGATCGGCGAGCGCAATCGCTTCGAGCTGGGTGTGGGTGACATGGATGAAGGTGATGCCGAGCTCTCGCTGCATCCGCCTGAGCTCTTGGCGCATCTGTACGCGTAGCTGCTCGTCGAGCGCGGAGAGCGGCTCGTCGAGCAGCAGCACGCGCGGCTCTGTGATCGCCGCGCGCGCCAGCGCCACACGCTGCTGCTGGCCGCCAGAAAGTTGCGCCGGCAGGCGGTCAGCGAATTGCGTCAGCCGGACCTTCTCGATCATGACGTCGGCGGCACGCAGGCGATCGGTCTTCGACATCCCGCGCACGCGCAACGCAAAGGCTATGTTGTCGCGCACGGTGAGATGCGGGAACAGCGCGTAGGACTGGAACATCATCGCCGTGCGCCGCTGGGCCGGCGCAAGCCCCACGACGTTCTGGCCACCGATCACGATCTCGCCCGCGGTCGGGTCCTCATGGCCCGCAATCATGCGCAGAATCGTGGTCTTGCCGCAGCCTGAGGGGCCGATGAAGCAGCAATAGGCTCCGTCGGCGATCTTGAGGTTGACGCCGTCGACCACGTAGGTCGCTCCGTCAAAACTCTTGCCGACGCCAGCCAGTTCGATATCACCGCGATCGCTCTTCATATTCCAGCTCAGCCCTTTGCGCTGCTGCCGCGCCTCTTCTGGATCAGCACGATGCTGCCCAGGCTCGCGCCAATGACGATGAATGAGACGATGGTCGTCACCGTGCCGAGCGCGTAGAGCGAGGGCGAGGTGACATTTCAGCGTCATGCTCCAGATTTCCAGCGGCAGCGTGTTCAGCGAGCCCGCCGTCTGGAGGCTGCGCGCGAACTCGTCGTAGGAGAGCGTAAAGCCGAACAGCGCCACCGCGACGATGCCGGGCACCAGCACCGGTATCATCACCAGCCAGATCGACTGCCAGCGACTGGCGCCGAGATCATAGGCCGCTTCCTCCCAGACGTGATTGAAGCGCGACATCACCGCGAACATCACGAGCACGCCGAACGGCAGCGTCCAGGACAGCTGCGCGCCGAGCGCCGAGGTGTACCAGCTGGCGTTCAGTCCGAGCGCCTGAAACAGCAGGCCGGTGCCACGACCGAGCACCAGCCCGGGCGCAACAAGGCTACCAATCATCATGTAGAACACGACGGTGTCGCCTCGAAAGCGCTTGCGGAAGCCGAGCCCTGCCAGAAAGGACACCACCACTGTGATCACGGTGACGATGACCGCAAGCTTGATCGAGCGGTCGAATGAGCCCTTGACGTCGCCGGTCCGCACCTGCGTGAAGAGATCGACGAACCAATGCAGCGAGTGGCCCTTCATCGGGAACACGAGGCCGCCGCGGATATCCTGAAACGACAGGACATAAATGCAGAACATCGGCCCGTAGAGCGCGATCACGTAGAACCCGAATAGCGTCGCAAGAACGTAGAAGGTCCAGGGCCGGCCGCCCTTGCTCGGTGCGATCGCCTTCCTGGTCGCGGGCGCGGCCGTTTCGGGCATGTCGGCGAGAGCGGCGCTCATCGCGTGATCTCCTGCCGGATATCAACCGTACGTAGGATCAACGAGACGATCGCGACCAGCACGAGAGTCAGCAGTACAGCGCTCGCCGCCGCGGTCGGATATTGCAGCACGCCCACGTCCTCGTAGAACGCGCTGACCACCGAGGCCGAGCCGCCGCCGGACATCACTTTCACCACAAAGAAGTCGCCCATTACGATCGAGACCACGAAGATGGTGCCGAGCGCGATGCCACTCTTGGACATCGGCACCACGATCAGACGCATGATGTCGAAACGGCTGGCGCCGGCGTCGATCGCGGCCTCGATCAGCCTCTTGTCGATCCGCGCCATGGAGTTGAAGATTGGCACGATCATGAAGATCGTGAGCTGGTGGACATAGGCGATGACCACCGCAAGGTCGGAGAACAGCAACACCTCAAGCGGCTGGCGGATTACGCCTAGCGCCAATAGCGCCTGGTTAATCAGGCCTTCCTTGCCGAGCAGAGGAATCCAGGAGATCATCCGAATGATGTTCGAGGTCCAGAACGGCACCGTGCACAGCAGGAACAGGCCGATCGCAAGCAGCTGATTACGAACGTGGAAGACCAGAAAATAGGCGACAAAAAAGCCGATAATCAGCGTGAAGATCCAGGTCAGCACCGTGAACTTGATGGTCGCCAGATACAGCTTCAGCGTCAGCGCCGAATGCAGCACATCGATGTAGCTCGCCAGCGTGAAGTCGGGCGTGAGGCCGCCAAAACCGTCAGTGGCGAAGAAGCTCGCCGCCAGCACGACCAAGATCGGCGCCACGAAGAACGGCACGAGCACCAGGACCAGCGGCGACACATAGAGCCAGCCGGCGAGATTGTCGCGTGGCGGAGCTTGAGTTGAAATTGAACTCGGCTGCATATCGGCCTCGAACTCGGTCTTCTCGCATCGGCGCGCGACCGCGCCGATGCCGTCGTCAGGTCGCGGAAAGCAGGTTTCAGGCCACCTTGAAATCGTTCCAGCGCTTGTTCATGTACGCGGCCTCGTCCAGCGTATTCCAGCACGAGATGTTCTTGACGCGGTCCAGGAACGAGCCGCCGTCACGCTTGGTACCGGTCTGCTCCATCGGCACGCCATAGGGATCGTTGACCACCTCGGGCGCTGGCTGGCCCTCGTACCAGAACGCCCATTCCGCCGGTGTGAGGAACTTCTTCGCGGTCGACGGGACCGGGCTGTAATAGCCGTAGCGCGCAACGAAGCCGCCCTGCCAGCCCGAGAGATACCAGTTGAGATATTCGTAGGTCGCGTCGAGCTTCTTGCCGGACAGGTGCTTCATCAGGCCCATGCCGTTACACCAGCCGCGATAGCCTTCCTTGCCGTTCTTGACGTTAACCGGCGCGTAGACGCAGGGGATTTCCTTGACGCGCACGGCGGCGACCGCCGGCGACCACATGGACTGGATGACCACCTCACCCGCCGCCATCAACTGCACCGACTGGTCGAAGGTGGTCCAGGTCGCTCGGAACTGGCCCTGCTTCTTCAGCTCGATCAGCTTGTTGCAGGTAAAGTCTATCTCCTCCTTGGTCATGTTGCCCTTGTTGCCGTACTTGATCAGCCCGGCGCTTTCGAAGCAGAGCGCAGCATCCATGATGCCGATCGCGGGCACGTCGAGAATCGCCGCCTTGCCCTTGAACTTCGGATCGATCAGGTCCTTCCACTCGGTTACTTCATGGCCGACAAGGTCGGGCCGATAGCCGATGGAATCGGCGTTGTAGACCTGCGGCAGGAAGGTCGCCCATTCCGTGACGCCGTCATGCAGATCGGTGGAGTCGGGCTTGGAGATATACATCGCCTCGTAGGGCGAAACGCCCTGGCGCGGGATCTTGTGACCGTCGATCTCGCCCTTGGTGAAGATCGGCAGGATGTTGTCGAACTCCTTGATTTTCTTGACCTCGATGCCCTGGATCACGCTGCGCTTGGCGGCGAGTTTGGCCTGCCAGCCTTCAAGATCGGCGATATCGACCGTATTTGGCTGGCTTATGAAGCGATTGATGGCAGCGGAGGTATCAAGGTTCTGCATCGTCACCTTGAAGCCGAGATCCTTGGCCGCCTGGTCGCCGATCGCCTTCACCACCGAATAGGAGACGCCGACATGACGGAGCTCAATGTCCTTGATCTCCTGCGCCCAGATGGTCGGGAATCCGCGGATCGCATCCGAACCCACAGCTGCGCCCGCAACTGCCGCAGCACCCCTCAACAGCGTGCGCCGGCTCAGCTTTTTCGAAGACTTCACTTCCGTTCCCGCCGGATCGGAAGTCGATGTCCGCTTATCCCTGTCAAGCATGGCAACCCTCATTGGTTACGATGAACGCCCGCACCGATCGCCATTGACCGGCTGCGATGTGATCAATTGCGCTCAAGGCTATTGACGGGATTTCGCGAAGTAAAATTGGAAGTAAATATTCGCCGCATAAACGCGGCTAATGGATTTGTCTGCTGCATCAGCTTTTGGCAACGCGCATAAGAAGGCGCCATGGCTTGTATACAGCCCGCCCCCTGATCGCTCAGGTCGCGTTAAGACCGCAGACAGATCGTATAGCGCGTGCGTCGAAGAGCGACCGGACAGCCCCGAGCGCCAGAGGCAGGCTGTACCGGCGCGGCCGAAGCGAAAGTAGAGGATCGCGCCAAGCACACAGTGTTCACAAGGAGCTGACAGGGGCGCGCTTGCTGCCTTCCGGTTCGGGACAATACGGGAGCGCCGCCCCCGCCTTTAGGAGCAACTTAATGGGCTGTTTGCGGCCAGCCCTGCCAGAAGGCATTTCACACGTCGTTTTCGGCTCAGATACTAATGCGGTTTGGTCGTGAGCTCAGATTTTGCCTCCGACTCGTTTCTCGTTCGAACGAGGTCCACATCGTTCGAAAATACTCTTCAGCACAAACGTCGCACGCGTCCGGTTGGCGCGGACCTTGGCGTCAGGGATCGAAGCCGGAAGGCCGAGACCGGACAGGGCTCGGTTCACGAGAGCCCGGCCAGCAAGCGAACGCTTGCGAGGGCGCCCAATCAAGGCAGCAACTGCCGGATCCTGTGTGTCATCGCCGGATCATCGAGAACCACCGCCCATTCGAACAAGGCTTGGCGAATTGTGGTGGTAACGATGCCGTGGTGCGCCAAGCGATCTGCGACAAACTGGCGGTCCGTCTCCCTTCGCGCAAACGCGAGATCCGAGAGTAGTCGCTCAAAAAGTCCTCGGCCGCGTGCGTCACGTAATCGGCATCGCGTATCAGCTGAGTCTGCGCCCGCACCACGCGACCAAATTTCGGGATGCCGGCGATGCCGACCGCGATGGCGATGTTGAGCATGCCTTGGCCGAGGAAGGTCACGATCAGCATGGCGAGCAGCACGCCGGGAAATGACGACAGCATATCGAACAGGCGCGACACGGCCTCATCCAGAATGCGATTGCGCTGGCCCGCGATGATGCCGAGGACAATGCCTGCTCCGAGTCCGACCGCAACACCGCCGGACCCGATCAGGAGCGAGTAGCGCGTGCCGAAGACAGTCCGCGCGAAGACGTCGCGGCCGAGCCGATCGGTCCCGAACAGATGCGCCCAGCCCGGCGGCTTCAGGCCCTCGCTGAAATCGCCGACGAGCGGATCGAAGTGCGTGAACAGCGAAGGCGCGATCGACGCCGCGATCAGGAGCGCGACGAAGACGAAGGACAGGACGAGCGCGAACGGCAGACGGCGCCGAACAGCGATTGCAGCCAGATGTGACGCCTCGAAGCCAACGAGGTCTTGCGGGGCCTCGAGCGGTACGGCCGTGTCGAAGGAGCGATGCGACGGCGCGGTCATTGGGCCCTCAATCTCGGGTCGATCAGCACATAGAGGATGTCGAGCAGCGTGGACGCGGCAACGTGGATGAAGGCTGCGAGCAGCACGACGGTGAGCACGACCGGTACGTCGTGGGTCAGCACCGCGCCCAACGTTACCGTGCCGAGGCCTGGCCGGCCGAACACCTTCTCGGTGATGACCGCACCGCCGAGCAGGCCGCCGATCAGCCAACCGCCTAACGTCACCGCCGGCAAAAGAGCGTGCCGCAACACGTGACGCCAGCGAATGACGAGTTCGCCGACGCCGCGCGACCGCACGGTCGTCACGAAGGGCTGGTCGAGCGTCTTCTCCATGGCTTCACGCAGAACCTGCGTCAGCAGGCCGGCGGTCGGCAATGCCAGGGTGATCGCCGACAGCACGAGGGAATTCCACCCCTCCGCGCCCGATACCGGAAACCAGCGCAGATTGAACGAGAATGCCATCAGCAGGAGGATGCCGAGCCAGAAGACGGGCGTCGAGGCGAACACCAGTTCGACGAACGAGGCCAGCTCGCGCGAGAACCGCCCTCGCCCCGCAGTCAGCAGCGCAATGAAGCCGGCAATCACGATCGCAAGCACGCCGGCCGTGAGCGCAAGCTCGACGGTCGGCAGAAGCTGCGATCCGACGACCTCGATCACCGGCTGGCGCAGCACATAGGACGTGCCGAAATCGCCGCGGAGGATGCGCGACAAGAACTCGACGTACTGCTCGGGCAACGAGCGATCGAGGCCCCATTCGGCTGCGATCGCCTCACGGAGACCGGGATATTCGACGTCACCGGCGAGGATGTCCTGAATGCGGCCGGGCAGCGCATGCAACGCGAGAAACGTTGCTGTCACGCTCGCCCAGGCCACCACCAGGCTGGTGAACAGCCTGGAGACGATGCGAGACCACATGGCCTACTTCTTCGCGATCCAGAAATCGTAGGCGCTGGACGGCGAGTCGAGGCCGGCCTCGAAGCCCAGACCGTTGACGTTGCTCTTCGCCGCCAGGAACCAGCTCGGCGCGAACAACGGCACGATGAAGGCCTGGTCCACACCCCGCTTCTGAATCGCGTCGGTGAGCTGCCGCTTGCGGACGGGATCGGTCGTCCGCAACGACTCGTCGATCTGGCTCGTGATCTCCTGGTCTGGATTGGGAATGTTGGAATAGAGGAAGCCCTTCGATCCCAGCATGTCCCAGAGCTCGCGGGCAGGATCGGACGGATTGTCCGTATTGGGATAGATCACCCAGGTGCCGTTGGCGTTGTTCTTGGCGTATTCGCCCGCCGTGATCAGGCGCAGGTTGAGATCGAGGCCGACATTCTTGCGCAACGCCGCCTGGACGCCCTGGATAAGGATGTCGCGATTGTCGCGCACATAGGGCTGCGGATAGCCGACCTCGATCGAGAGGCGCTTGCCGTCCTTGGTGCGGAAGCCTTCGGAATCGCGGCCAGTCCAGCCGGCTTCGTCGAGCAGCTTGTTGGCGCCAGCAATGTCGTTGCCCCAGGAACCGACCAGTGCCTTGTTATAGGCGGGATTGGCCGGGCCGATGATCGACCAGGCGCGCGGCACGGTGCCGAGATAGACCTGCTTCACGATCGGCTCCAGATCGAAACCGTCGCGCAGCGCGCGGCGCACGCGAACATCGTCCGCCGGCGGGCGCGTGTAGTTGATGTTGAAGGTGAAGGACGTGCTGGCGCCGGACGGGCCGGTCAGCAGCTTGAAGCCCGGCTGCTCCGCGAACAGCGGCGCATCGGTCGGCTGCACGCCCTCGATCAGATCCACCTGCCCCGAGGTCAATGCGCCCGTGCGAACGGCATATTCGGGGAGGAAGCGGAGAGTGACGCGGTCCAGATGAGCAGGTCCGTTATGCGCGGCATTGCCAGGCGCCCAATTATAGGCCGCGTTGCGCGCGAACACCGCGGACTGGCCGCGCGTGTAGCTCTCGAACACGAACGGTCCGGTGCCGGCCAACCCGCGTCCACCTCCGCAGAGATCACCCTTCGCCAGCGATTTCGGCGAGATCAGGCCGAGCTTCACATTCGAGGTCGACTCCAGGAAACTCGAATCCGGCGTCGACAACACCAGTTTGACCACATAGGGCGAGACCACTTCGGCACGATCGTAGGCCTGGAGCAGCGAGACCGCGGTGACCGCGTCTCGGGCTTCTTGACGAAATCGTAGTTGGCCTTGACCGCTGCAGCGTCGAACTTCTCGCCGTCGTGGAAGACGACGTCTTCCCTCAGTTTGTATGTGTATTCCTTGCCGTCGGTCGAAATCGACCACTCGGTCGCAAGCCAGGGTGCGAACGTGCCATCCGCCTTCTTCGCGATCAGCGAGTCGATGTAATTGCGGGCCACGAAGAACGCGGCCTGCTGTGACGAATAATGCGGATCGAAGCATGATGGCTCGGTCGTCACGCCCCACCGCAACGCGCCTCCGGAAACCGGCTTGTCTTCGGCATACGCTACATTCGACGCAAGCAAGGCAATCGCCACGCCGCTCACCAGCAAATTATTCTTCTTCATCCGCGTCACTCGCAATCGTTTCTGCTGTTGCCCCTGCAATCGGCGCATCGAACATCATCAATTGAAGGATGACGTACGTTCGCGCTTCATCCGATCTGCACGAGGCGTTATCTCTTGTTGCATCGCGATGTAATTCGTCGTCGCGCGCAAACGCAACATGCAAACGGTCGCGACGACGGCTGCACATGAAGTTTGAACAATTATTCGAGCCCTCACGCCGACGGTGGATGAAATCGACGACATCGAACGCCAATCCGACAATTCGATGCTGCACGATCGTTGCGCATCGTGACCCGACAACCAGCTGAGCTTTGGAATCCCCATGTCGCCACGCCAATTGCACCTGAACGTCAACCTGCTTCACTCCGGCGTATATCCGTCAGCCTGGCGACTGCCCGACAGCGATCCACGCGCCTTCTTCGATCTCGGTCATTATGTGCGCGTGGCTCAGATTGCCGAGCGCGGCAAGTTTGACGCAATCTTTCTGGCGGACTCGCCAGCCGTGAACGACCGCATCGACTACCGGTCGTTCACGTCGATGGAGCCGACCATCGTGCTGGCAACAGTTGCCGCAACGACCAGGCACGTCGGTCTGATTGGAACGGTGTCGACGACCTACAACGAGCCCTACAACATCGCACGCCGTTTCGTGACGCTCGACCACGCCAGCGGCGGCCGCTCGGGATGGAACGCGGTCACCACGGCAGATGCCGCTTCAGGCCGCAATTTCGGTCTGTCGTCGGTAACGGAACACAAGGCACGCTACGAACGCGCCAAGGAGTTCACGGAAGTCGTCCACGCATTGTTCGACAGCTGGGAGGACGACGCCTTTGTGGGCGACAAGGCGAGCGCGCGATTTGTTGATACGTCGAAAGTGCACCCGATCGCGCACCGCGGCCCGCATTACTCGGTGGCAGGACCGCTGAACGTCCCACGCTCACCACAGGGGCGACCGGTCACGGTGCAGGCGGGTGGCTCGAATGACGGGCGCGATTTCGCGGCAGCCTATGCAGAAGCCGTATTCACGCTGGCGCAGAGCATCGAGGAAGGCGTCGCGTATGCGCGCGATCTGCGCGCACGCGCCGCGTCCTATCGTCGTTCCGGCGATTCCATCGTGATTCTGCCCGGGCTCGCCACCGTCATCGGCAGCACCGAGGCCGAAGCCAAGCGGCGACAGGACGAGCTCTGGGAACTGGTGCCGATCGAATACAGCCTGGCGCGGTTGGCCGGCACGCTTCAGATCGACCCTACCCTCCTCGAGCTCGACAAGCCCCTGCCGGATCCCCTGCCGCTTCCGGTCAATGCCAACCACACCATGTTCCAAGGCACCGTGAATATCGCACGGCGTGGCAATCTCACAGTCCGACAGCTGATCCGCGCGCTCGGAGGCGGCGTCGGACATCGCATCATCGTCGGCACGCCGGAGCAGATCGCCGACGACATCGAGGCTTGGTTCAAGGCGGGTGCCGCCGACGGTTTCAACCTCATGCCAGACGTACTGCCGTCCGGTCTGGAGACCTTCGTCGATACCGTCGTGCCCATCCTACAGAGTCGCGGGCTGTTCCGCACCGAGTACGCCGGCTCGACGCTGCGCGATCATCTTGGCCTGCAGCGACCAGTGAGCCGATATGCGAAGCGGTCGCTGGAGGTCGCATCAGCCTAGCTGTCCCGACTATCTATCCCAGAGATCGAGCCCGCCCGTCGGCGGGCTTGGCCGATCGCCTGGCCCGCACGCGCGGAATTACGTCGAGTGCAAATCGCCGCATCTCGGCCTCGAACGGCTGGAATTGCAGCATGAAGAGCTCGATGCCGGCCGCATGGAACGCCTCGATGCGCTCCGCCACCTCGTCATAGCTCCCGACCAGCCCCGCGGCGGTACCGCCATTGCTGCCAACGCGCGGCGTCTTCTGCATGGTCTGCATCATCACGACCTTGGGGTCGGTGTTGTGCTTCTGGATCGCCTTCATCGGCGCATCCTTTGCGGCGAGGCTCAGCAACCGCTCGTAAGCGGCCTGCGCCAGCTCCCGGGTTTCGCGTGCGACGACGAAGGCCGACAAGCCGAAACGGAGCGGCGGCGCGGCATCGCGCGGGCGCACTGCGACATCGGCAATCAACCCGGCCACATCCTCCAGCGGCTGGCCATTGATAAACCAGACGTCGCCATGGCCTGCAACGAGGCCGCGCGCCGGCTCGGACTCACCGCCGACATAGATGGCCGGACGCTTGCGATACAGGCTGGTCGGGCGCAGGGCATAGTCCGTGACGTTGAAATGCTCGCCCGCATAATTGAGACGTTCGCCTTCCATGAGGCGCGAGACGACAGATATCCACTCGCGGCCGTAGGCATAGCGAGCGTCATGGTCCGGGAAGCCGATCCCGGCCTTCTCCAGTTCGGGACGGTTCCAGGCATTGACCAGATTGATCGCAAACCGGCCACCGCTGATGTTCTCGATCCCGAGTGCGAGCTTCGCCAGCACCACGGGGTGATAGAGATAGGGCTTGATCGCAGCAATGATCTCGATGCGCTTGGTCAGCGCCGCGATCGCTGCCGCGGCACTCCAGGCCTCGAGCTGATCGAGGTCTTCCTGATGCGGGTTGATGGTGTGCTGCGCGATCAGCGTTGAATCATAACCGAGCTCTTCGGCTGCAAGGATGAGATCGCGATTGCGCTCCCAGGACGCATCATAGGGCTCTTCGGGAGCCTGATGCGCCGCGCGCGGCCCATGCACCAGCGCCCAAATGCCGAAGCGAAGAGGTGCAGTCGCCATCGTGCTCTCCTGTGACTTTCTCTCGTCAAGTTCTCGATCGTCGCCTGTTCTCGCCAAGGCCTGACGCAAGATCAAGCACATCCGCCTCAAAAGATTTTCTTTGTCGCGCAGCGGCACCGTGGCGACAGCAGATCACTCCGGAGCGAACGACAATTGAAATAGCGCTCTATTTCTGTCGGCACGATTTCATGGGACATTTTGCGCTGAACAAGGTTTCACGTCTTGAGCAATATCGAACTGAGCCAAATCGACCGCACGACAATCGTCGCTGACAACGCGCCGTCATCGCAAGGCAGCATGAAATCGCCTGCGGCGGCAAGCAAGCTTGGCGCTCGCGGCCTCCAGCTTCTGTCCTGGGTTGCACCCCTGCTGCTCGTTGTCGTTTGGGAAGCACTTGCACAGGCGGGATGGCTTTCGCCGCAGGTGCTGCCTGCACCAAGCAAGGTGATCCGAACGGCGTACAAGCTCGTAACCACCGGGACCCTGTTGAACGATCTCGGCGTCAGCCTGCTGCGTGCCGCGGCGGGCTTTGCGATCGGGTCTGCGGTCGGCGCCACGCTCGGCATCCTTGTCGGCTTCTCACGGATCGCGGAAGCCGCGATCGACCGCAGCGTGCAGATGATCAGGGCCATCCCTTTTCTCGCCGCACTCCCTCTGGTCATCGTCTGGCTGGGCGTCGGCGAGACGCAAAAAATCTTCCTTGTCGCGCTCGGCGTCACGTTCCCGATCTACATCAATACCGTGCTCGGCATCCGCCAGGTTGATCCCAAGCTGCTCGAGCTGGGACGAGTCCAGGGCCTGAGCTCGCTCCAACTGATCCGCCGCATCATTCTTCCCGGCGCGCTGCCGTCGATCCTGACCGGCGTTCGTTATGCTCTTGCCACGGCTTGGCTCGCGCTGGTCGTGGCTGAAACCATCGGCGCGCAGTCGGGGATCGGCTTTCTCGCGATGGATGCGCGCGAATTCCTGCGCACCGATGTGATCGTCCTGACGATCGCAATCTACGCGCTGATCGGCGTCGCGGCCGACGCCATTGCGCGCTTTCTCGAACAGCGCCTCCTCGCCTGGCATCCGAATTACGGAGCAGCAAGGTGAACGTGCACGTCGCTCCGCAGCCTTCCGCGCCGTTCGAATCCGGACCGGCCGTCGTTGTCAGCAACCTCGTCCGCAGCTACGGCAGCCGCGTCGTGATCGAGAAGCTGAACCTGCGCATCGATCGCGGCGAATTCGTCGCCCTGCTCGGCGAGAGCGGGTGCGGCAAGACAACATTGTTGCGGGCGCTGGCCGGGTTGGATCCCATCCAGGGTGGCCGTATCGCGGCGCCCCGCCGGCCGGCCGTGGTGTTTCAGGAGCATCGGCTGCTGCCCTGGGACAATCTCTGGCGCAATGTGGCGCTCGGCTTGCAGGTTCCGGATCCTCGCGAACGCGCCGCCGAAGCGCTCACCGAGGTCGGCCTCGGCGACAGGCTCGACGACTGGCCGCGCAATCTGTCCGGCGGACAAGCCCAGCGCGTCGCGCTCGCCCGCGCGCTGGTGCAGCAGCCCGAGCTTCTGCTGCTCGACGAGCCGTTTGCCGCGCTCGATGCGCTCACCCGTATCCGCATGCACGAGCTGGTCCGCGAGCTGGTGGCCAATCATCAGCCCGGCGTCCTGCTCGTCACCCACGATGTCGACGAAGCCATCGCGCTGGCCGATCGCATCCTCGTGATGCGCGACGGCGCAATCGCCTTCGAGCATCGCGCCGGGCGTGGAAGCTCGGCATCCATCTCGCGCGCCGAACTCCTTAGCGAGCTTGGCGTGGTCTCCCATTCTCCCAGCTAGGTCATCCGGAAGGCAAAAAATGTCCGACTCATCGATCGCCAAACCATCCCGGCGCAGCTTCCTCGGCTCCGCAGCTTTTGGCATTGGCGCGCTCGCCGGCATGAATATCAGCGAATTCGCCCAGGCCGCGCCTGGCCGTACCACCGACACGGTCCGCCTGACCTGGGGCCTGAGCGGCCTCAATCTGATCGCCAAGGAGCGCGGCGAGTTCGAGAAGGTGCTGGCCAAGGATGGCATCAAGGTCGAATGGCTCGGCCCCTTCCCTAATCATGCGCCAACCTTGCAGGCGGTGACCGGCGGCAGCGCAGATTTCAGCTTCGGCGGCAGCACCACGCCTGCGCTCGCCGCTATCATCGCCGGCTCGCCGCTGGTGTTCACCCAGTTCGTGGTCTACGAGCCCCGCACCACGGCGATCATCGCCAAAGACGGGTCCGGCATCGACAAGGTCGAAGACCTCGTCGGCAAGTCGGTCGCGGTTAATCGCTCAGGCCTCGGCGAGTTCCTGCTGGTCGCGGCGCTCGAGAAACACAAGGTCGACCGCTCCGCGGTGAAGTTCGTCTATCTCAATCCTCCTGATGCGGCGCCGGCGCTCGCCTCCGGCAAGGTCGACGCCTGGTCGATGTGGAGCCCTGGCGTCGACATCGCCCGGCTCGAATACAAGGCGCACGACATCTTTCTGGAAGGCCGCGATCTCGAATTCCAGATCGACTACACGTCCTATCTGACCACCCGCAAATTCGCGACCGACAATCCCGCCCTCGTCCGCGCGGTGAACGACGCCTTCCGCGCCGAAGGCAAGTGGATTTCGGAGAACAGCAGGGATGCCGAGTACATCGCCCAGAAGGCGGGGAAATACAGCGATCAGGTCCGCGACCAGTTCATCGCGATGAACCGCAAATACCGCTACTTCGCGGTCAACGACGAGCGCTTCATCAGCGAGCTGCAAAAGGCCGCCGACTGGCTCGCGGCCCGCAAGGTTCTACCCGAGCCGGTCAAGGTGACCGACCATCTCGCCCAGCTCTAATAACAGGCCAACACTATGAACAAGACCGTGTCCGCCCCCTCCCTCGGCACACCCGAACCGCTCAAGACCGGCTCGCCGGAGCTGGAGGCGCTCCTTAACCAGATCGCCGAGGGCGCCAGTGACCGCGAGCGCGACCGCATCCTGCCGTTCGAGGTCATCGATCTCATTCGCCGGGCTCGCCTTGGCGCGTTGCGGCTGCCGTTGGACGCCGGTGGCGCCGGCAGCACGATCCGCGATCTCTTCGCCTTCGTCATTCGCCTCGGCGAGGCCGACGCCAATGTCGCGCATATCCTGCGCAACCATTTCAGCGTGGTCGAGCGCCTGGTGCGTTCCCCCAAGGACGAGCAGAGCCGGCAATGGCAGAAGGCGGTCGCCGAGGGCGCCATCATCGGACTTGCGACGACCGAGCTTGAAAGCCCGCGCGTCGGCAATGTCACGCCCGGGACGACGTTCACGCCCGACGGGAACGGCGATTATCTGCTGAACGGCACCAAATACTACAGCACAGGCACGTTGTACTCGGATTATGTGCTGGTGCGCGCGGCCGATCCGTCCGGAGCGACGGGCGCCACGATCGTGCCGATCAAGCGCGAGGGAATCGAGCTGGTCGACGACTGGGACGGGCTCGGGCAGCGACTTACCGCAACCGGCACGACGCACTTCCGTAACGTCAAGGTCAGGCGCGAGGAAGTGGTGTTCGATACGCCGGACGGCGGTTATGGCGTGCCCTATTCCAACACGTTTGCACAGCTCTTCCTGACGGCGGTCGTTGCCGGCATTGCACGCGCGACGCTGCGCGATGCGACAGCCCTGGTCCGCTCGCGCAAGCGTACGTTTTACTACGCGCCCACCGAGATCCCGACCGACGATCCGCTCCTGCAACAGACGGTCGGCCAGATCGCCAGCGGCGCTTTTGCGGCCGAGACGGTGGTGCTCGCGGCCGTCGAGGCGCTCGACCTTGCAACCGATGCGTTCGACGCCGGCGCGGCGAACGCTACAGAGGCGGCGCACACCGCCGCGCTGCTCTCGGCAAAGGCCAAGATCATCGCCGATGATTTCGCCATCCGAGGTGGCAGCCTGCTGTTCGATGTCGGCGGCGCATCGGCGACCAAGAAGGTCACCAACTTCGACCGTCACTGGCGCAATGCGCGCACGCTCTCTTCGCACAATCCGACCACCTACAAGGCGCGTTCGATCGGCGAACACGAGATCAACGGCACGCCGTTGCCCGCGAAGGGCTTTTTCTGAGAGCGAACAGGCCGATCCACGGCGTCCGATGCGAGGAGCGACAGATGGGAAAGTCCGACATTCATCTTGTCAGCGGCGATGACGAGGTCGAGCATCAGTTTCGAGCCGTGATGCGGCGCCTGGCCGGCGGCGTCACCATCATCACGGCCGGTCGCGACGAGGACATCACCGGCATGACGGTGACGTCCCTGACATCGCTCAGCGCCAGTCCGCCCCGGCTACTAGTCAGCGTCAACCGGCAGGCCTCGTCCTTTGCTCGAATCGCGCGCTACGGCGTATTCGGCGTCAGCATTCTGGGATCGGATCAGCAGGCCCTCGCCGGGCGCTTCAGCGACAAAAGCTTGAAGGGCCACGAGCGCTTCGACGGGATCAGATGGTCCGCGGGGGCGGCCGGCGTGCCGCTGCTTGGCGACACTCTCGCAACCATCGAATGCAAGGTCGAGGAAATCATCGAACGGCACTCGCATGGCATCATCATCGGCAGCCTGTTGAGCTTCGAGCTGTCCCGCGAACTGTCGGGCCTGGTGTACTGGAACGGCCAGTACATCAGGATCACCCATGACTTCGACCTCGACCTCCTCGCCGAGATCAGTATTCCGTTGGCCCATGTCAGATAACCCGCCGGAATCGCCCAGCGGCGGGCGCTGGCAGCTTGACGGGATTGTCGCCGAGCTTCGCCTCTCGCGCGAAGAAACACACAGCATAAGGCGCGACGGAGAGGCGCGACGCGCTCCCTCGCGCGAGGCGCTTCAGGCCATTCTGGATGGCCTCACCGAGGCGCTGTTTCCGAGGCATTACGGTCAGTTCGACCTCGACGGCGAGAATATCGACTATTTCGTCGGCAATCGCCTGAGCATCGCCCTCGACGGCCTTTGCGACCAGATCCACCGCGGCGCACGATTCGTCGGTGACGAGCTGATCCCGGGCTACCGGCGCGAGGACGCGGTCGAGCTGACGCGGCAGTTCGGCGAGCGCCTGCCGGTGGTGCGTGGACTCCTGATCTCCGATCTGAGAGCCGCCTTCGTCGGCGATCCCGCAGCCAGGAACTTTCCGGAGATCCTGATCGGATATCCGGGCATGACGGCGATCATCCATCACCGGCTGGCACATATCCTTGATGGGCTCAATGCGCGCTTGATCGCCCGACTTGTCGCGGAGATCGCTCATACGAGAACCGGGATCGACATTCACCCCGGCGCCAGCATCGGATCCGGCTTCTTCATTGATCACGGGACCGGTGTGGTCATCGGGGAGACCGCAATCATCGGCGACAATGTCCGGATCTATCAGGCCGTGACGCTCGGCGCGCGCCACTTTCCAACCGACGACGATGGCCATCTGATCAAGGGCGATGCACGGCATCCGATCGTCGAGGACGACGTCGTGATTTATGCCGGCGCAACCATCCTCGGGCGGATCACGATCGGCCGAGGCGCGACGATCGGCGGCAACGTCTGGGTCACCCAGGACGTGCCGCCGAACAGCATCGTGACGCAGGCCACCGCCCGCAACAAGCAGGGTTAGGCGGCCGGCGCCTTCCAGCGCATCAGGCGGCGTTCCAGCGTCTCGAGGATCGCGTTGAAGACGAGGCCGATCACGGTAATGCCCAGGATGCCAAAATACATCTGGGGGATCAGGAAGCTGTATTGGCTGTTGATGATGAGATAGCCGAGCCCCGATTTCGCGCCGACCATTTCTGACGCCACCAGGACCAGCATCGCGGATGCGCTCGCCAGACGGATGCCGACGAAGATCGTCGGCAATGATGCCGGCAGGATCACCTTCCGGAACAACTGGCTCGGTGTCGCGCCCATCGTCCGCGCTGACTTGACCAGCAGCGGATCGACCTGGCGCACGGCTGCGATCGTATTGAGAAGTAACGGCCAAGCGCAGCTATAAACCACCATGGTGACCTTCGAGAGCTCACCAATGCCGAGCAGCAGGATGAAAACAGGGAGCAGCGCAAGTGGCGCCGTGTTGCGCGCGATCTCGATGATCTGGTTCAAGAAGTCGCCGAGCCGGGCGTACCATCCCGTCAGCACACCCAACGGCACGAAGAGGACAATGGCGATCAGGAAGCCGCTCAGGGCTCGAAGCAGGCTTGCACAGACGTCGTCATAGAGTTCACCGCTCTGCGCGAGCTGCCAGCCAGCGGCGATCACCTCGGAGAACGGCGGCAGGAACGTCACGTCGATCAACCCGAGGCGCGGCGTCGTCTCCCAGACAGCCAGGAACACCAGCAGCGGCAGGGATCGTTGCCCGATGATGCCGAACCATCGCACCAGGCTGCCCGTCGCGGCGGCAACCGCGCCGGCGCGTGGTCTGGCCCGGTCTTTCGGACTCCCCTCGGCTAGCTCCAGCAACGTCAGGATTTCCAGATTAGACATGAGCCAACTCCTTCTTTCCTGCGCGCTCGCCGTCCGGCGCGGGCACCTGGGAGCCCTGCGCCTTCAACACTTCGTCGCGCAGCAAGGACCACACCTCGTGCCTGACCTGCCCGAACTGGGGCAGCGAGCGGACGTCCTCGGTCTCGCTGTGCAGCTCGGCGGGAATATCGACAATCTGCTTGATCCGGCCGGGGCGCGAGGTCATCACGGCCACGCGCTGGCCGAGCACGACGGCCTCGTCGATGCCGTGCGTGATGAACAGGATGGTTTTCCCGGTCCTGCGCCAGATCCGCAGCAGCTCGCCTTGCAGCGTCTCACGCGTCTGTGCGTCGAGCGCGGCAAAGGGCTCGTCCATCAGCAGCACCTCCGGATCGTAGGCAAGGCTTCGCGCGATTGCGACGCGTTGCTTCATGCCGCCGGAGAGTTCGTGCGGATAGCGGTCGGCAAAGCCGGACAGTCCGACCAGATCGAGATAATGCAGAGCCCGCTCGCGCCGCTCCCTGGCTTTGAGACCCGCGATGTCGAGCCCGAACTCGACGTTCTGCGCGGCTGTGCGCCAGGGAAACAGCGCATATTGCTGGAACACGATGCCGCGGTCGCGCGCCGGGCCCTCGATGGCGTTGCCATCGAGCAGGATGCGTCCGCTGCTCGGCGCCGTCAGTCCGCCGAGCAGATCCAGCAAGGTCGACTTGCCGCAGCCGCTCGGCCCGACCAGCGCCAGGAATTCGCCGGCACGAACATCCAGCGTGATATCATCGAGCGCAGTGAAGCTCTGCGCCGGCCCGCCATCCTTGCCGCGGACCAGGAACTCCTTGCGGACGTGCTCGAAGCGGATCTTGGCCATGGTCATTTGGCCTCCGCGGTCTTGCCGGGGCGGAAATGGTTGAACTCGTTGGTATAGATGTCCGATGGCTTGAGCTGGTCCTGCTTCAACAGACCGTCCTTGACCAGCCAGTCGATCCACACCTGGAGCTCAGCATCGCCGATCACCCCGCCCCTGGTCGCGACACCCGTGCTCTTCCAGTATTTGATGGGTGTTGCGTCCTCGTTGCGCTTGCGATCGGCAATGATGCGTTCGAAGCGGGCGCGGACCTCCTCGGGCGGCGTCGTCTGCGCCCAGGCGATGGCACGGGACACGCCCTCGATCAGCTTGCGGGACGCGTTGGGATTGTCCTTGATGAACTTGTCCCGCAGCACATAGGACCCGCCGGTGAAGTTTCCGAAGATGTCAGAGTCCGCGAACAGCCTGCGGATGCCGCCGCGCTCCAGCGCCTTGTCGCGCAGCACGCCGTTCAGCGTGCTGACCTCGACCTGCCCCTGCCGCAGCGCCTGCTCACCGGTGACCGGCGGGATCGCAACCAGCGTCACCTGCTTCGCCTCCGCCGGCGTCAGGCCATTGCGGGCCAGATACTCGCGCAGCACGAATTCGAGATGCGCCCCCAGCGTGTTCACCGCGACCTTCTTGCCGATCAGGTCGCGCGCGGTCTTAATCGGACTGTCCTCCTTCACGTAGTAGCCGTTGTAGGTGTTGTCGTCCGAGCCGTAATAGCCGACAACAGCCTTGATCGGCGCCCTGGCTGCGATCAGCTTGATGATCGCGCCATAGAACGCGCCGCCGATATCGATGTCGCCGGTGACGACGGTCTGGATGTCCTGCGGACCGCTGATGGTGTTGCCGACCCATTTGAGCTTGAGCGGCGCGAGATAGCCGAGATCGTCGGCCAGTTCGATGAACGTCACCTGCCCGGCCCAGCCCTGGTAACGAATCTCGGTCTTTTCGAGCTGCGCCTCGGCCATGGCACTGCTGGCGAGAGCCGTCAGGCCGAGGCCGGCCAGACCGAGTTGCCGCCCTCTTGCCCGCAGGCCGGCAACCAGACGACGCAACGCAGAGATAGCGATCTTCATTGTGTTCACTCCATTGCTCGGTTCAGGCGGCCTTCGCCTGGGGCTTCGCCGCCTTGACGCGGGTCACGCTGCTGCGGCCGTCGATGCTGACCGGCACCTCGCCATCGATGGTGGCACGCCGGACCACGCGGTGCTGGTCGCCGTAATCGTTGACCGCGTAGTGCTGGGTCGCGCGATTGTCCCAGATCACCACGTCACCTTGCCGCCAGCTCCAGCGCACGGTGTTCTCGGGTGCGGTGATGTGCGACTGGAACAGGTCGAACAGTTTCTGGCTGTCGTATTTCGACAGGCCGACAAAGCGCTGGACGAAATTGCCGAGCACCAGCGTCCGTTCCCCGGTTTCGGGATGGACGCGAACGACGGGATGCTCGGTCTCGTAGACGGTCGCCGTGAAGACCTCCTCGAATTGCTTCCGGTCAGCCTCGCTCGCACGGGTCTTGACTGCATAGTCGTAGGCATTGCTGTGCACCGCCCACAACTCGTCCGCGAGCTTGCGCAGCGGAGCCGGCAGATCCAGATAGGACGCCGCCGTGTTCGACCAGATCGTGTCGCCGCCGAACTCGGGGATCACGACGCCGCGCAAGACTGAGATCTTCGGATAAGCGTCGACGAATGTGACGTCGGTGTGCCACTGGTCGGCGCGCCCGCCTCCGCGCGCGGAGTCAAGTTCGAGGATCGAGGCCGTTCCCTTGGTGGCGCCGACCGTGGGATGTGGCACCAGCTTTCCGAGCCGATGGGCAAAACGCTCCTGCTCGGCATCGTCGAGATGATTCTGGTCACGGAAGAAGATGACTTTGTGCTCGAGCAGCACCTGGTTGATCGTCGCAATCGTCCGATCCGGAAGATCGCCCGAAAGCTTGATGTTCCTGATTTCGGCGCCGATACGGGCCGATCGCTTGACGATATCCGAACGCGGAATGACGTTGTCGATGTTGATTCCGTCTGTCATGTCATCTTCCCCGAGACCGCGATCCATTTGGACAAGGCTCCGCCGTTCGCCGATCGCTGCTGCGATGGCGGAGTGAAAGGCAGTGATGTTGCGATCGATCCTCTTGCGAGACCGCCGTCTGCTCTGACGACAATCGCGTCTGGCGGGATCTTCCCCAGGGGCTGCATCGATGCAGCCCCTTGTTCAGTCACAGGATGCTAACTCAAGGACTTCGGAAATAGCTTCCAAAGTTCGAGGCCGTTAAGAAACAGGCGCATCCACGATCATGGCGTGTCCAGTTGCTACTTGCGCTCTGCTCTATTCTGCCGCGACGATATTCGGCGACCGCCAGACGGCCGACGCGTAAAGGGCCGGCTCGAAGTCGTCGGCGATCGGCCCGTTGATCCGCGCCTCGTGCGCCGGAAGGTCGTCAAGGAACAGATCCCTGCTGATCCGCGCCACGACGCCCGGAATATCGCGCTTGAAGCTCGGCACGTCCCCAATCGGCAGGCCGAAGCTGACGAATGCCGCGGGGTTGAACACGTGGATGTTCCGCAAGTAAGGCGCACGGCCGGGATCCTTCTCCAGGAATTCATGGCCCGCACCGAGATAAGGGTGTGCGCCCAGGGCCTCGTCCTGCTCGTCCGCGGCCGGAGAATAGCGGTCGCGCCATAGCAGGATCTCGTCGGAAAAGGCGGCGAGCTCAGGCCGCTTCGCCAGATCGACGTGGTAGCCCGTACCGGCGATGACGAAATCGAATGCGATGTCGCCCTCCGTCGTGGTCGCGAGCAGCCGACGTCCGAACGGCTTGGCTGACGTCCACGACGCTGCCAGATGAAGGTGGAAGTTGGGGAACTTGACCGCACGCGCGATTGCATCGGGCGGCGGCGTCGATCCCGCGCGACGGAAGCGAACGGCCTGATGCCAGCGCACCGCGTCCGGGAGCACCCCGTAATTGTCGTATGCGCCCGGATATCCACGCGTCCTGATCACAGGCTCCGAGGCCACCCTGCCGCGTCGTGCAAAGAGATGCACCTCCCTCGCCCCTGCTTCGAGCGCAACAGCCGCGGCATCGAACGCGGAGGCCGCGCTGCCCAGCACCGCGACCGACTTGTCGCGGAGCCTGTCGAAATCGATCGGCTCCAACGTATGCGCGTAAAGCTCCTTTGGCAGACTGCGCGAGAGCACGTCGGGAACGACGGGGCCGCCGTTACTTGGGAAGCCGCCGGCCAGGATAATCTTGCGGGCGGTCTCGATCCTTGCCTCACCGGCGACGTCGAGATGAAGCCGCAAATGATCCCCCGCCGGCTCGATGCGGAGAAGCTTCGCCCGGTAGCGCACCTCAATACCAAGAGTCTTGCGGTACCAATCGAGGTAGGCGGCCCAATCCACGCGAGCAATGCGATCGATCGCTTCATACGCGGCCGCGCCGTGGCGGGCCTCATACCAGGACTGGAAGCTCAGTCCGGGTAGGCCGAGCTCGGGTCCGGGCAAGCTCTTCGGCGTGCGCAGCTTGTGCACGCGCGCGCTGCTCAGCCATGGACCGGACGACGCCGCGTCATGTGATGCATCGATCACCGTGACCTTGCCGATGCCGGCACGGCGCAATGCAAAGGCGAAAGCGCTTCCGGATTGCCCGCCCCCGATGATGGCGACGTTGTGGTCGCCCCCGTGACGATCCGGAACCCAGTTCTGCGGATCTGGACCAATCAGACGCAGGGTTTCTCGAGCCGCGTCATCGACATCAGACTGAAACATGTTGCCCCCGGATTTGTCTGCATCAGATGCGACCAAATCGTAGAAGCCAACGGTGCTCAGTCAATGAAATGGAATTGGCTTTGTTTTGCGGCCTGAACAACGAACAGACCGCGAGGTCACGCGGCGTTGAAAGATTTGCGCCGACAGCGGCGCGAGCCAGAAGACACGACCGGCCATTCGCTCGCCAGATCGACTTTCAGTTGAGACGATCGGTTCGCGACGTCATCTACTGAATGCGCTCCCGCCACTAGATTCATGCTCGCATCGCACCGAACAACGCAAATCCATTTCATCGACTTTTCTCACCCCGGCAACATAGAGTTCGTCTCGATCAAGCCGTCTCGACGGCTCGTTGGAGATTTTGGAAAGCACGATGTCGACCGCCGGCGTCATCAGCCTTGAACGGGACACGCCCGAGCTTGCACGGACCTACGAGCAAGCCGGCATCCTCCAGTTTCACCATGGCAAATTTCTCATTGGACCGCTGGCTTTGAAGTCAGGGGATCGCGTGCTCGATATCGGTGCCGGCACCGGCCGCCTGACCGAATTCGTCGCGGGACTTGTCGGCCCGACCGGGCGCGTGATCGGCATCGACCCGTTGGAGAACCGGGTCGCCATCGCGCGTCTGCGCGCCTCGGGGACGCTGACCTTCGATGTCGGCCGTGCCGAGGACCTTTCGCGCTTTGGACCCGCGGAATTCGACGCCGTCTACCTCAACAGCGTCTTCCACTGGATCGCGGACAAGCGGCAGGCGCTGCGCGAGATCGAACGCGTCCTCAGGCCGGGCGGCCGGATCGGGCTGAACGTTCAGGATCCGACCAAACCTCACGAGTCGCGAACCCTGCTCCGCCAGGCGATCGAACAGGCCGGCTTCGGCGAGAGAAGCAGCGAGTCGCATCGCGTGCTCGGATCGACTGAGGACGAGCTAAAGGCTCTGTTTGCCGAGGCGGGCTTCGTCGATTACCGAAGCGATCTGCGCTCGCTCATCGATCTCCACGACGACGTGGACTCGGTGCTCGGACGGTCCGAAGCCAGCGCATTCGGCAACTTCCTTGGCAGCTTCTCCTCGGAAGAACGGGCAGCGATTGACGCTGCCTTTGCCGCGCTCGTCGAGGCGAAGCGCACTCCGGAGGGCCTTCGCCTGGAGCGATATCTGCGTTTCGCCTTCGCGCGAAAGCCGAGGTCACGCACCGTCACTTCCGTCTCGTAGCCGCTCCGCCTCTTCTCGCATCTGGACATTCGAACCATGGGCAATCAACGGCAGCTTGTTCTCAACCTCTTCATCTATCCCGGCGGCCATCACGAAGCCGCGTGGCGCTACAAGGGATCTGAACCAGATCGCATTCTCGACATCACCCACTATCAAGAGCTTGCGCAGCGCGCCGAAGCCAGCAAGTTCGACGCCATCTTCTTTGCCGACGGACCGGCGCTGGCGGACAATGTCCGTTACGCCCAGCGCTTTCGCTTCGAGCCGATCACATGGCTCGCGGCTATCGCCGCGGTGACCAAGCGCATCGGCCTGATCGCAACGGCATCGACGACCTATACCGAGCCTTACAACCTCGCGCGCCTGTTCGCCTCGCTCGACCATCTGAGCCAGGGCCGCGCCGGCTGGAATATCGTGACGACCAGTGCGCCACAAGCAGCGCAGAACTTTGGCCTGCCCGAACACCCCCCGCATCACGAACGCTACGAGCGCGCCCGCGAATATCTCGACGTGATCTCGCGGCTCTGGGACAGCTGGGAGGATGACGCGCTCGTCAACGACCCCATCTCGGGCATTTTTGCCGATACCAGCAAGATCCACACGCTCGACCATGTCGGCAAACACTTTCGCGTGCGCGGCCCGCTCAACATTTCGCGCGTGCCGCAAGGCCGGCCGGTCTATGTGCAGGCCGGCGCCTCCGACGACGGTCGTGCCTTCGCCGCCCGTTTCGCGGAGGCAATCTTCACCGCGCACCAGACCCTGGACTCGGCTCAGGCTTTCTATGCGGACATCAAGCGCCAGGCCCGCTCCTTCGACCGTAGTCCTGACGAGATCAGAATCCTGCCCGGTATCAGTCCCTTCATCGGCAGCACGCAAAAGGAGGCGGATCGCCTCCAGGACGAATTCAACGCGCTGATCCAACCGGAATATTCCCTGACCCAGCTGCGCCAAATGATCGGCGTTGATCTCTCCGGCTATGATCTCGACGGCCCCGTCCCGCGCCATCTCATCGACACCGCGAGCGCGCGCGGCGTTGCAAGCCGCTTCAAGCTGGTGGTCGACATCGTCGACCGCGAGAAGCCGACCATCCGCCAGCTGGTGCAGCGCCTCGCCGGCGCGCGCGGCCATTGGGTCATTGCGGGCACGCCGGAAAAGATCGCCGACAACATCCAGAGCTGGTTCGAGGGCGGTGCGGCGGACGGATTCAACGTGATGCCACCCTGGCTGCCCGGCGGCTTCGACGTCTTCGCCGAGCAGGTCGTCCTGATCCTGCGCAAGCGCGGCCTGTTCCGCGAGGACTACACCGGAACGACCCTGCGCGAGCATTACGGCCTGGCGCGTCCCGCCAGCATCTACTCCAACGCGGTCAAGGCGATCGCCTGACACCGCTTCCGCACTGACATCCCAACTCGAGACCAGTAAGAAGACATGAAGACAGCGTTGTTTCTCCTCTCCGGCCTTTTGGCTCTTTCCCCTTTCGCCGCCGAAGACGCCTTGGCACAGCAGCCCGCGAAGCCGGAGCTCCGGGTCGGCTTCGTGCCGGGACCGTATATCGACGAGTTCAAGATCGGCGTCGAGCCCGAGCTGAAGAAGAAGGGCTACAAGATCCGCTATGTCGAGTTCTCGACCGGCCTTGAAGCCAACAATGCGGTATTCAAATCCGAGATCGACGCCAATGTGATGCAACACACGATCTTTCTCGATTCCTACAACGAGCGGCAGACGACCGATCTCGTCGGCATCGTCCACGTCCCCACCCCGCCGATGGGCCTCTATTCGAAGAAGCATCCGCTGGGCACGCCGATCAAGCCGGGCTCGAGCGTCGCCGTGCCGAACGATCCGGTCAATCTGCAGCGCGCGCTGTGGGTGCTGCGTGACCTCGGCCTGATCGAGATCCGTGATAGCAAGTCGGTCGACGTCACCGAGCTCGATGTCATCAAAAATCCCGGCGGCATCAAGATCGTGCCGCTCGAGGCCGCACAGGCGCCACGGGCGCTCGACGACGTCGATTTCGCCGCCGTACAGGGCAATTTCGCGATCTTCAGCGGGCTGAAGCTGACCAATGCCTTTGCGCTGGAGAAGATGACCACGCCCTACATCAACGTGCTCGCGGTGAAGAAGGCTAACGCCAATGCCGAATGGGCCCAGGACATCGTCGCCGGTTACAAGTCGCCGACGTTCAAGACGGCAATCCGGGCCGACCGGTTCTATGACGGGTTCACTTTGCCCGATTACATGAAGTGAGGGAATCGCATGTTCGATTTCACGCTTGAATGGGCCAGCCGCCGTTCCACCGCCGAGCGCGCGATCGACGCGCGAGCGATGACCAGTAAGCTTCGTTTCCAGGAGGCTTTCGTCCTCCCGCTGGTCTTGCTGATCATCTTCCTGTTCGCACTGGGCATCATGACAGGAGCTCATTTGAACAGACGAGCAAACCACGCTTTGCCGTATCTCGTGTCGGGGGGCACGGGTATGCCCATGCTCTATCCCGCATCGGAGTCCTGTCGCAGGCCATCGAACCTCGGTTCCCTGCCGCGGCTCCGGCAGGCTGAAGTGCTTGCGCTACTGACGGCCGACTAGCGGCAAGACTATGCCTTCCATGCTTTCGGCGCGGCGATGGATATCAAAATCATCCATCTCAGCCGAGCATCGTGGAATTTTCCAGCCGCGCTCGCGACGACGCCAGCATGATTCAACCAAACTGATTCCGACGAGTGTGTAGCAATGTTCAATTCCACCCCCGCCGTGATAGCTTTTCCGGGTTCTCGTCCTACACCGTCGTCCGGAGTGAACATGAGCTACGTCATCTCGCTGCATTCAGGCTTCGCTCGTTTGATCGAACAGGCACGTGGATGGTTCCGGCGCTCGCTGCGGCCACGGACAGGCGGCTCGGACAACACGCAGGACGATCTCTACGAGATCTTCCTGTTCGGGCCCCACGGCTGACGCCCGGCAACGCGTCCAACTTTTCATCACACTGAGGTTTATGACATGACCGACGCTGCGTTGCAGCTCGCCGAGACTGGCCGCCGCCTCGACGCCATCGACCGCAAGATCCTGACGGTGCTTCAGGAGGATGCTTCGCTCTCGGTGGCCGAAATCGGCGACCGGGTCGGCCTGTCGTCCACGCCCTGCTGGAAGCGCATTCAGCGGCTCGAAGCCGACGGTGTCATCCTCAAGCGCGTTGCGCTGGTGGACCAGAACAAGATCGGCCTCGGCCTTTCGGTGTTCGTCTCGGTGGAGAGCGCGGATCACTCCGACGTCTGGCTGAAGCGTTTCGCCTCAGCAGTCAGCGCAATGCCAGAGGTGATGGAATTTTACCGGATGGCCGGCGACGTCGACTACATGCTGCGCGTCGTCATTCCGGACATGCCGAGCTACGACGTGTTCTACAAGAAGCTGATCCACGCCGTCCCGCTCAAGAACGTCACCTCGCGCTTCGCGATGGAGAAGATCAAGTCGATCACGGCGCTGCCAGTGCCGCCGATTGCCGTGGAATAAGAGCCAACAAAAGACGAGCCAATTCCACGCGACGAATTGACAGATCGCGAACCGAGGCATCCTTAGACGACGGCGCCGCAAATCCTCTCGTTTCTGGTTGGATTGGAGTGCGTGGTGAGAGCTGGCCCCGGTTGTTTGGACAGCGCCCCGCTGGATTTAAGTGGATTCCTGCCGGGTTATGCTGAACGCGGGGCTTTACGGTTTTGTCGTTGCGTCGGGAGGGCGTAGCCCGACCAGAGCGACGACAAAACCGTCGGCGACGGTCATGCGGCCATCACCATAGCTTGCGTGCCGAAGTAAGCCTCGTCGGGCGTGCGCCCGTCAAGGCTCGAGTGAGGGCGTCCCTGATTGTAGAAGGCCAGATACTTGGCAATTGACGCTCGCGCCTCGGACACGCTGTCGTAGGCGCGGAGATAAACTTCTTCGTATTTGACCGTGCGCCAGAGCCGCTCGACAAACACGTTGTCGCGCCAGGCGCCCTTGCCGTCCATGCTGATGGCGATCTTCGCGTCCAGCAGCACATCGGTGAACTCGAGGCTGGTGAACTGGCTGCCCTGATCCGTGTTGAAAATCTCGGGCCTGCCGTGCTTCGCCAACGCCTCCTGGACCGCTTCGACGCAGAAGGCCGCCTCCATTGTGATCGAGACGCGATGGGCCAGGACCCGTCGGCTGAACACATCGACGACCGCCGCGAGATAGACGAAGCCACGCCGCATCGGAATGTAGGTGATGTCCATTGCCCACGCATGGTCGGGCCGCTCGATCTTCAATCCGCGCAACAGGTACGGGTAGATCTTGTGACCCGGAGCCGGCTTGCTCGTGTTCGGGCGACGATAGACCGCCTCGATCCCCATGCGCTTCATCAGCGTCGCGATGTGGCGGCGACCGGCGTATACGCCCTCCCGCCGCAGCAACGATCGCAGCATACGCGCTCCCGCGAAGGGATAATCGAGATGCAGCTCATCGAGCCGACGCATCAAGGCAAGGTCCTCGGCCGAAACTGGCCGAGGTTCATAGTAGACCGTGCTGCGAGCCAGCTTCAGGACCTTCGCCTGGCGCACGATAGAAAGATCATGATCGCGGTCGATCATCGCTTTGCGCTCAGCAGGCCCGCCTTGGTGAGCGCGCCGGACAAAAAATCGTTTTCCAACGCCAGCTCGCCGATCTTGGCATGTAACGCCTTCAAATCGACCGGCGTCTCGGCCGATGTCTTGTCATGCCCAAACACGCCGGCGGCGCCTTCCAGGAGCTGGTTTTTCCAGATCGTGATCTGGTTCGGATGAACATCAAACAGTTGCGCCAGCTCCGCCAGTGTCTTGTCGCCTTTGACCGCAGCCAAAGCAACCTTCGCCTTGAATGCCGGAGAATGCGTCCGGCGGCTCTTCTTCGTCATCTTCGCTCCTGATTCGCAGCAAGAATCCTCGCCGCTGTCAGGCAGAAAATCCACTCAAGCTACTGTCCGAATTTGCGGGGCCAGCTCTAAAGCCCGAGGCAAGCCTCCTGAAAGAGCACGACGGTCGTCGTCGCCATCGGCGGTCGGGTCTGGGTGGCTTCCGGACATCCCGGCGTTGAACGCTCGACGGATTGTCGACGACTGCATCGCGACCCACGCGGGCCCTGATGGCGTTCGGATTCGATTTCAGCGACGGCGCCACTATACGGTTCGTCGCGTCGAATTGTGGTTAAGAGGCTCGCAGTGCGTTCGTTAGCGCAGACAGCGCAGCCGGCTGATGCTGACGACTGGGGTAATACATGAAGAAGCCGGGAATTGGCGGCGTCCAATCTTCCAGCACACGGATAAGGCGACGTTTCGCAACATGCTCCGCGACCTGCTCTTCGAATGCGAGCCCCAGGCCGGCGCCAGCGAGTGCCGCCTGAATCACCAGGTGGGTGTCATCGATGATGAGCGGGCCATTGACGCCGACCGTGACCGCCTTTCGTCCTTTCTCGAATTCCCACCTGTATGGACCGCCCGGAAGACGCAGGCTTATGCATCGATGGTCATTTAGATCCTTGGGTTTCCGGGGGATGCTTCGTGATGACAAATAGCTGGGCGATCCGACCACCGCTCAATCGCAACTCCTGGGTGATCCGCACCGCGATCATGTCTTTCTGAATGTACTCGCCAAGTTGAATACCGGCGTCGAACTCACCCGCGACGAGGTCGACGGGGCCAGTGACAGTAACGACGTCAAGAACGATGTCGGGGTAAGCTTCCGCGAATGCCGTGAGCCGCGGCAACAATACCATCACGGCAGCCGACCGGGACATTACAATCCGAAGGCGCCCTGCCGGCCGGTGCCGAACGTTTCGGGCTTCGTTGATGGCACGAGCAATCTGCTCGAGTGCCGGAGACAATTCCTTCAAGAGAGCTGCCCCTGCGGCGGTGGGTGCGACGCTCTTAGTCGTTCGAGCAAGAAGCTGCAGCTCGAGCCGTTGCTCAAGTCCCCGGATCGTGTGGCTCAGGGCAGACTGCGACACACCGATCTTTGCCGCAGCCCGCGTGAAGCTTCGCTCCCTGGCGACGATTGCAAACTAGCGAGTTCGTTCAGCTCGTTTCTCATGATTTATGAATATTCCTCATAAGCCCATGTTATTCAACACGCCTATCCTCATAAGCTACTTTGTCCTAGGTTCGGTCAGCAAGGAAGACTTGAGGCAACCTTCTGCAGGTTGCGGCCGGAGACGAAACTTTCCAGCCACGCGCAGTTTCTTCCCGTTCCAAACGTTATGGATAACAGGCCTATGGATACCGATGCTCGTGCCTTGCGCTCCCTGGCGCAGACCTATTTCGACAGTGCCTATGAAATGGATGCCGACAAATTCGCCTCTATATTCCATCACTCGAGTTCCGTGACCAAGGTCGGCGACGACGGCAACGTGAGCGTGACGCCAATTGCGACGTGGCTGGCAGCTGTCCGCAATTTGAAAGCTCCGAATCAGCAGGGCCTGGAGCGCCAAGATCAGATCCTCTCAATTGACGTTGAAGGAGAGCTCGCGCTTCTGAAGCTGAAATTGCAAATTCCGCCGCGCTACTTCACCGACATGTTGTCGTGCTTGAAGGTCGACGGAACGTGGAAGATCGCTCAGAAAGTGATGACTTCGAAGCTCTGACGGCTTCTTGGTCGTTTTGAGAAAGTGAATCAAACGCTTGTCAGGTTGTCCGTGAAAGCTCTGTCACAAAGCGCCAACACCTTGGGCTGCGCTTCGGGATCATGGAGGATTTGGTCACTCTCTGATGGATATGTCGACCTGCCCGCCGAATCCCTCAAGTATCCAAACGACAAAGTAGGCAGGCAGACCGAACCGCCTCAGCGGGACGCTTCGCTGGTTCGATTATCGGTCAACTGCTTCCTATTCGATCGCTCTGGCATGGATCGCGTCTTGATCGATTGTGGAGCGGGCGGGAGTTGGGATCCGTCCATGGGTCACCTCGCGGAGGCGATGGCGGAGGCAGGCATCGACACGTCATCGATCACGATGATCGCCCTCACTCATGCTCATGGCGACCACATCAATGGTCTCCTGATGCCTGACGGTCGACGAGCATTTAATGGCCTGAGGAAGATCGTGATAGGGGCAGACGCCATCGAGGAGTTTCTTGCCGAGCCCGTGCTGGAGCAGTTTCGTTCGCTCCTTGCCCCCGTTAACGGTGGAGATCGGCTGGCCGATCATTTACTGGCGGTGGATATACCTGGGCACGCTCGAGGCCATATGGGTTATCTCCTCAACACTGACGAGGACGATGTCTTGTTCTGCGGCGACCTTATCCACGTTCCCGCCGCACAGTTTGCCCGTCCCGAGCTTACCTGGGCCTATGACGATGACGAAGCCGTGGCGAGGGCTACCCGGATCAGGTTGCTCCCGGACACAGCAAATGCGCAGACGTGGCTGGCCGGCGCTCATCTGGGTCGACCAGGCATCGGCAGAGTGGTCGAAGAAGGGCAAGGATACGCGTTCATTCCGGTCGCGTAGCGGCCCATGAGCCCGCGCGACGGGCGGCAGCACCCTCATCAGCGCGGGACGACGGCAGTCGCTTCGATCTCGACGCGCGCGGATGGCTCGACGAGGCGCACCACCTGCACGAGCGCCATGCTGGGGTAGTGGGTGCCGACCACCTCGCGATAGGCCTTGCCGAGCGCCTTCAGATTCGTGGTGTATTCATCCATGTCGACGACATACCATGTCAGGCGCACGAGATGATCCGGCCGGGCGCCGCCTTCCGCCAGGATCGCAACGATGTTTTCGAGCGTCTGCCGAACCTGCGCGACAAACCCGTCGGCGAATCGACCTGCGATATCCCAGCCGACGACACCACCCGTCACAACGAGACGTCCTTCGGCCATCATGCCGTTCGCGTACCCCTTCGGCTGCGGCCAGCCGCCGGGCTGAAGCACTTGCAGACCGCTGGTCGCGGCGGCTTCTGATTTTATCATCGTACTCATGCGGAATTCTCGATCCTCTCAGCGCGGCTTCAGGAGATCGCGCGCCACAGTCAGTTTCTGAACTTCGGTCGCACCTTCGTAGATGCGCAGCGCGCGGATTTCGCGGTAGAGGCTTTCGACGATCTCACCCTTGCGCACGCCGCGGCCGCCGAACATCTGGACGGCGCGGTCGATGACGCGCTGCGCGGTCTCGGTTGCCGTCAGCTTCGCCATGGCAGCTTCGCGCGTCGTCGTAAGCTTCTGGACGTCGCGGCGCCAGGCCGCGCGGTAGGTCAGGAGCGCGGCGGCGTCAGTCTCCGTCGCCATGTCGCCGAGCGCGGCCTGGGTCAGCTGGAGATCTCCCAGCGTCGCACCGAACATATGCCGGCTGCGCGCGTGCGACAGCGCTTCGTCCAGTGCACGCCGCGCAAAGCCGAGGGCTGCGGCCGCGACCGATGCGCGGAAAATATCCAGGGTCTGCATCGCGAGCTTGAACCCACCGCCCGGCGCGCCGAGGCGACGGCTCGCCGGAATCCGGCAATTGGTGAAGCGCAGCGTCGCCAGCGGATGCGGCGCGATGACGTCGATGCGGTCGGCGATGCCGAAGCCGGGATCATCCGGGAAAACGACAAAGGCCGAGATGCCGCGGGCGCCCGGCGCCTCGCCCGTTCGCGCAAACAGCGTGTAGACGTCGGCAATCCCGCCGTTGGAGATCCAGGTCTTCTCACCGTCGATGACGTAGTCGTTGCCGTCGGCCCGTGCCGTGCAGGACATCGCCGCGACGTCCGATCCTGCCTCCTTCTCGGACAGCGCGAAGGCCGCCAGCCATTCGCCGGTGCGAACTTTCGGCAGCACAGCTTTGCGCAGGTCCGCCGAGCCGCCGAGCGCGATCGCGCCGGAGCCGAGCCCCTGCATGGCGAAGGCGAAATCGGCGAGGCCATCGGCATAGGCCAGCGACTCCCGCGACAGGCAGATCGAGCGGGAATCGATCGTCGTCGCATCGCCGTCGGGCGCCGCTACGGCGCAATCGAGCACCCCCGCCTCGCCCATCGCGCGCACCAGCTTGCGGCAGGCGACATCGACATCAGTGTGATCGATTGTGTCGAGAGCCCCCGACTGCACGAAGCGATCGAGCGCCTCGCCGACCGCATGATGACGCGGCTCGAAAAACGGCCAGTCGAGCCATTCGCGTCGGATCACTTTCGCCGTGGAGCTCATCTGATCCCTCCTCCGCTCATTGCGCGCTAGCTGCCGCGGCGCGCGCCAGATTGGTTTCGTATTGTCCCTTGGCGGACAGATACTGCTTCGGCCACTCGACCTTTGTGATGCCGATTCGCGCGGCTTCGTGCAGCGTCCAGGCCGGGTCGGCAAGGTGCGGCCGCGCGATGGCGCAGAGATCCGCGCGGCCGGCCGCGAGAATCGAATTGGCGTGATCGGCCTCGGAGATCGCACCGACTGCGATGGTCTCAATGCCGACCTCGTTGCGGATCAGGTCGGCGAACGGCGTCTGGAACAGGCGTCCATAGATCGGCCGCTCGTCCTTCCAGACCTGCCCCGACGAACAATCGATCAGGTCCGCCCCGGCCTCCTTGAACATCGCAGCGAAGACCGCCGCATCGGCCGGAATGTTACCGCCGTCGGTCCAATCATGGCAGGACAGGCGCACCGACATCGGCCGGTCGGACGGCCACACCGCGCGCATCGCCTTGAACACCTCCAGCGGAAAGCGCGCGCGGTTTTCATGGCTGCCGCCGTATTCATCCGTGCGCCGGTTGGTCAGCGGCGACAGGAAGCTCGACAGCAGATAACCGTGCGCGCAATGGAGCTCGAGCCATTCGACGCCGGCGGCAGCGGCACGACGTGTTGCCGCGACAAAATCGTCGCGCACGCGTTCCATGTCGCTGCGGTCCATCGCCCGCGGCAACTGGCTGTGGGGCAGATACGGCAGGGCCGAGGCCGAGATCAGCGGCCAGTCTCCGGATTCAAGGGGTTGATCGATCCCTTCCCAGGGCACCCTGGTCGCACCCTTGCGGCCGGCGTGGCCGAGCTGAATCCCCACCTTGGCATGCCCGACGCCATGGACGAGTTCGACCAAGCGGCGCCACTGCGCCGCCTGCGCATCGTTCCAGAGCCCGAGGCAGCCCGGCGTGATCCGCGCATCGGGCGAGACGCAGGTCATCTCGGCGAAGACCAGCGCGGCGCCGCCCATGGCGCGCGCGCCGAGATGGGCGATGTGGAAGTCGTCGATGAGTCCGTTCTGCGCCGAATACATCGCCATCGGCGAGACCATGATCCGGTTCGCAAGCGAAAGGCCGCGCACACGGTGCGGTGTCAACATCGGCGGCGGCACCCGCTCGCCATCCTTGACCGCAATGCCCGACCGCGCGGCGAACCAGCGCTCAAAACCTTCCAGCCAGGTGCGATCACGCAGGCGAAGGTTTTCGTGGCTGATGCGCTGTGAGCGCGTCAGCATCGAATAGAAGAATTGCGGCGGCTCGAGCGTATCGGCATAGCGGTGGCCGACCACCTCGAACCATTCCATGGCGTTGCGCGCCGCATTCTGGATGCGCGCCACGTCGACGCGGCGCACCTCCTCGTACGCGTCCAGCACGGTTTCGATGCCGGCGCGACCGTGACCATGGCGATCGAACTGGTTGGCAAGCTCGATGGCGTCGTCGAGCGCGAGCTTGGTGCCCGAGCCGATCGCGAAATGCGCGGTATGCGCGGCGTCCCCCATCAGCACGACATGAGACTTGCCGTTGAACACGCTCCATTTGCCGCAGATCAGGCGGCTGAAATTGAGCCAGGACGAGCCGCGCAGATGGCGCGCATTGGTCAGGAGCTTCGCGCCATCGAGCGTCTCGGCGAAGATTTTTTCGCAGAACTCGATCGAGGCCTGCTGATCGAGCTCGCCAAGCCCGTGGGCGTTGTAGGCTTCTTCCGTGGTCTCGACAATGAAGGTCGAGGTCTCCGCATCAAACTTGTAGATGTGCGCCTGGAACCAGCCGTGCTCGGTCTTCTGAAAATCAAATGTAAAGGCGTCGAACGCCTTCTTGGTGCCGAGCCAGATGAAGCGGTTGGGCCGGATCACCATGTCGGGCTGGAATTGCTCGGCATAGCGAGCGCGGATCCTGGAATTGACGCCGTCACAGGCGACGATCAGGTCGGCGTCGGGGTATTCGAGATCGGATTCGACCTCGCGCTCGAAGACGAGCTCGACACCCAGCGCTTCACAGCGCCGCTGAAGAATATTGAGCAGATGCTTGCGCCCGATACCGATGAAGCCATGGCCCGTCGTGCGCTGGCGCGTCCCCTTGAAGACGAGCTCGATGTCGTCCCAGTGATTGAAGGCGTCCTCGATCTCGGCCGCGCTCTCGGGGTCGGCAAGGCGCATCGCGGACATCATGGCATCCGAGAACACGACGCCCCAGCCGAACGTGTCGTAGGGCTTGTTGCGCTCGACGACCGTGATGACATGCTCCGGGTGCCGGCGCTTCATCAGCAGGCCCAGATAGAGACCGGCCGGGCCGCCGCCGATACAGACTATGCGCATGATCCCTCGCTTTCGCGCGTCGCGCCGTGTGCCGAGCTTTCACCCAAATTATTTTAAGCATAAAATATTTCCTCGGCGTGCGTCTTGTCAAGGCGGTTCTGCAAAGACCCGGCCCACGGGCTGATCTCCGCGGCGTCGATCTGGAGATTCAGTGTAAATTGGACACACGGCAGCGCCGATTCCGAGCCGTTCGGGCGCAGCCTTGAATTTACTTTTGGCACGAACTATCTTGCCAATGACCACGACAGCTGCGCCGGCTTTCGTCAGGCCACCAAGCCCGGGAGATTCGATTGGCACTCGCGAAGGAGTCCACGCCTGTTTCAAAGAATGGGGCGGATCAGGACGCCGAGTACAGGGCTCAAACGCGGGTCTGGCTCCGGCTGCTCGCCTGCACGACCCTGATCGAAGGCGAGTTGCGGCGCCGGTTTCGCGAAGAGTTCGATTTCACGATGCCCCGCTTCGATGTTCTGGCCCAGCTCGACCGCGAACCGAGCGGGCTTGTGCTGGGAGAGTTGCCCAAGCGCCTGATGGTCTCGGCCGGGAACCTCACGCCGATCGTGGACCGCCTGGTCGAGGACGGATACATCACGCGCACGCCGTCGAACCTCGACCGCCGCGTGCAGATTGTCTGCATGACGGTCGAAGGCCGCAAGACCTTCAGGCGGATGGCCAAGAGCCACGGCGCGTGGCTTGCCGAGCTGCTGGCGGATTTCCCGGCGGACCGGTTCGACGGATTGATCGGCGAGCTCGATGACCTCAAGGCTGCCGTCAAGGACGCCCTGCAAAAACCTTGAGCGGACCGACAGTCAGCGCCGCACCTTCACTTCGGCCGCCTCGCGATCCCACGTATCCGTGGTGATGCCCGCCTCACGCAGCACGCCCTTCTTGATCTTGCCGTTCTCAGTCAACGGCATCTGGCTCAGAATGCGCACATAGCGCGGGATGGCGAAATAGGCGATCTGGCCTTCGCAATGCCTGACGATGTCGAAGGGCTCCAGCGATTGGCCCGGCTCCAGCAGGATCGCAGCCGCAACCTCGTCCTCGCCCAGCTCCGACGGCAGCGGGTAGATCGCGCAGGCGGCGACCGCGGGATGGGACTGGATGGTCTGCTCGACCTCCCATGAGGATACGTTCTCGCCGCGCCTGCGGATCGAATCCTTCATGCGGTCGATGAAGCGATAATGTCCGTCAGCATCCCGAACGACCCGATCGCCCGAATGGAACCACAGATTTCGCCAGGCCTCGACCGTCTTCTCCGGCATGCCGAAATAGCCGGTGGCGAAAGCAAAGGGTTCTCCGGCGCGAAGCACGAGCTCGCCGGCCTGCCCGTCAGGAAGCGCTGAATCGTCTTCATCGACGATCCGCGCCTCGATTCCGTCGGCCAGATAGCCCATCGTTCCCGGACGATCCGACGGGATCGTGCCCGCGAACACGAAATTGGTCTCGGTCGACCCGTAGCCGTCAACCAGCGGCACGCCAAACCGCTGAAGGAACGGACCGTGGATTTGCGGCGGCACGCCGCCTCCAAGCGCAACGCGAAGACGATGCGCCTTATCGTTCGCATTCGTCGGCTGCGCCAGCAGCATCGACGCCATCGCGCCGAGCAGATAGCCGACCGTCGCATTGTGCCGTTGCGCGGCCGCCCAGAATCCGGACGCGGAGAATTTCGGCTCCAGCACGTAGGTGCAGCCGTTCAGGAGCGCCTGATAGAACGCATTGAGCGCGTTGGTGTGGAACAGCGGCAGTGTCGTGAACAGCACATCGCCCTCGCGGATGCCAAGCGCCCGCGCCGAATAAATGCCCCACCAGAACAGCTGCGCCTGCGGACAGCACACGCCCTTCGCTGGCCCCGTCGTGCCCGACGTGTAGAGGATCGCAACGGTGTCGCCGGGACGCACGGCACCCGCCGGGGCCGCGGCTCCCAGTGCCGGCAACGGTACCGCGGAAAGCCTGGCGTCGACTGCACCGGCGGCAGCTCCGACGATCCAGGTGCGAGGTGGCAGGTCGACACCCGCCTCGACACTCTCGATCGCGTCGACGAACTGAGCCTCGACGACGAGGAGCGCGGGACGCGAGTTGCGGAAGATGTGGGAGAGCTGGAAGCCGCGTAGCGCGGTATTGATCGGGACTGCGATGGCGCCAAGCCATGCGCAGCCGAGATAGACCTGCAGGAACTCCGGACGGTTCGAACACATCAGCGCGACCCGATCGCCCGGCCTGATCCCGGCGTCGACGAGCGCCTGGGCCGACGCGGCCGCGATCGCCGCGGTCTGCCCAAAGCTCCAGCGCGTCTCACCGGCGACAAGCAGCACGCGCTCGCCATAGCGCTCGGCCTGCCGGGTGAGGATCGTTGAGAGGATGCGGTCCGACGGCGGAAACGACGTCACTGCACACGCCCAGGCCGGCGTCACGTTCTCCTGGCCGACCGCGTCGCTGACGTTCACCGGCGCGTTCTCCGTCACGATCATGCTCCCGTCTCAGGGCAACAGCTTGTACTTGCCGTTCTCGATCTGGACCATGACGCGCGAGCGATCGTCGACGCCGTGCCGATCCGCCGGCGTATAGGTGTAGACGCCCTGCGTCCCGACGACCTCCTTGGTCGTGAACAGCGCCTGACGAAGCGCGGTGCGGAATTCCGGCGTGCCGGGCTTGGCACCGGTTGCCATCGCGCGCTTGGCGGCATCGGCGAACACGAGCCAGCCGTCGAAGGAATAGGACGAAATGAATCCGTCGGCGCCTCGCCGTTCGCCTTCTCGAAGGCAGAGCGGAAATCCAGGGCCACGTTCTGGATCGGATTGCCGGACGGGAGCTGCTCCGCCGCGGTCACGGGTCCAGTCGGGCAGATGATGCCGTTGGCGGCCTTGCCGGCGAGACGCAGGAAATCGGCGCTGATCAGCCCATGATTGCCGTATAGCGGCCCTTTATATCCGCGCTCGGACAAGGCGATGACCGGCAGCGCGCCGGGCGTTCCAGTGCCGCCGAGCATGATGGCGTCGGGACGTGCGGCGAGTGCGCGCAGCACCTGAGCCGTCACCGAAGAATCCGATCTGGCGTAGCGTTCGTTGGCAATGATCTTGATGTCGGTCGTCTTCACACTCTGCTCGAGCGAGTTGTACATGAGGTCGCCGAACGCATCGGAGAAGCCGATGAAGGCAACGGTCTTCAGGCCCTTCGCCTTCATGTGATCGACGATGCCTTGCACCAGAAGCGGCGTCGGCTGGGGCGTCTGGACGACCCAGGGGCCGCCGTCGCCCGGCGGCACCGGCGCGATCGGAGACACCGCGATCATCGGCACTTTCATCTCGATCGCGGCGGTCGCCATCGCCAGGGTCTGCGGCGCGCCCGACGTTCCGATCAGGATATCGACCTTCTCCTGCTCGACGAGCTTGCGCGCGTTGCGCGCCGAGGCGGTGGCATCGGAAGCGTCGTCGAGTTGGATGACGCGGACCTTCTCGCCGCCGATCTCACCGACATAGGCCTCTCCCGCGGCGATGCCCTTCGCATTCGGGATGCCGATCGAGGATACCGGCCCGCTGAGACCGGTGACGAAGCCGACGAGGATCTCGGCCTGCGCAAGTTGCGGGACGGCGAGAAGCAATGCGGTGGAAGCCAGCAGGCTCTTGATCAAGTTCATGGCACCTGTCTTTCGTGAGGATGTCTTGTTCCGATTGGCAAGCGCCATGGATTGGATTCAGGTTGACGCAACCAGCGCGATAACGCGAAGCGGACTGCCTGAGCCGTTCTGGATCTTCAGCGGCGAGGCCACGATGACCGCCCCGGTGGGTGGAAGCTGATCCAGGTTGCACAGGCATTGCAGGCCGTAGCGGCCCGCGCCGTGCAGGAAGTGATGCGCCGGATAAGGCGGCTCGAAATGACCGGCCTGCCCCGCATCCGTACCGATGGTCTCGGTGCCGAACCCGATGACGCCGCGCTCCTCCACCAGCCACTTCATGACGGCCGCGTTGGGGCCGGGCGTATGTGCGCCGTCATCCCTGAGATTGGAGTAGTCGCGCCAGCCCTTCTTCGACCAGTCGGTCCTGAGCAGCACCCAGTTCCGCTCGGGGATCCGGCCGTGCTTTGCTTCCCAGGCCTCGACGAGCGGGACCGTCAGCAGGAAATCGGGATCCTGCGCCGCCTGGGCGGAGCAGTCGATCACGCAGGCCGGTGCGATCATGTCCTTGGTCGGCATCGTGTCGACGGCATTGTTCGGCAGGTTCTTGCCGGTGAACCAGTGAATCGGCGCGTCGAAATGCGTGCCGGTGTGCTCACCGAACGTGACGTTGTTCCAGTACCAGGCCGGGCCGCGACCATCGTATCGCGAGATTTCCTGGATACGGACCGGCGCGGCCTGGCCGAACTCGGGCGGCAGCACGATGACCGGAAAATCCGGACTAAGCGTAAATGTCAGATCGACGACGCGCACCGCGCCGGAAGAAACCGCACCCGCCAGCTCCAGGAGATTGTTGCTCTGCATCGTCACGTCCTCCGGCTTGGTTGAAATCCCAATCTCACCTGTCGAGCTCGCGCTCGAGCGCTTTCGGATTGGCCGCGAGACGTTGCCTGATCTCTTCGGCGACATCCCCGACATACATCTCCTCGAGCCCGCCTCTCAGCCCCGACACGATCGCCTGCGCGATGGCGCGCGGCGCGACCTTCGGCGGCGGCACGGTCTGGAACCACTCGGTGTCGACGGGCCCGGTGAACAGATTCATCACCCTGACGCCGCCGGGCCTGAGCTCGGCGCGGAGGCAGTGCGAGAGCGACAGGCACGCCGCTTGCGAGGCCGAGTAGGCGCCAAAGGCAGGCCAGTTCGCCAGCGCATGGACCGAGAGAATGTTGACCCACGCGGCGCTGTTGTTGGTGCCATCGGCACCCCGCATTCGCATGGCGGGACCGAAGGCCTGTGCGAGGTTGATGAAGCCGAGATAGGCCTGGTCGATCTCGTCGCGCGCGACGCTCGTGCCCCTGCGGTCGAGCAGGCCGCCCGGCCGCACATACTCCGTCGTGTTGACGAGGATATCGACCTTGCCGCCGATGTCGGCCGCGAGATCGGCCGCAGATTTCTCGTCGGCGGCGTCAAGGGTCACGATCTCGATTCCGTCCTGGCCGCGCAGCAGCTGCTCGCCGGCGAAAGGCCGCCACGGTTCGGCAACCCCGACGAACACCGTCTTGGCGCCTGCGGCCTTCAAGGCGGCGACGGCCTCCTGACCGATCACGCTCCGACCGTTGGTCACCAGCACGCGCCGGAATTTCGGATCGGCCGTCATTTCCCGCCATTGCTTGTCGTCTGCCATGTTGGGAGTCTCCCCCTCGGGATGGGCAAAGGCCACTGCCTGGCCGCTCTTGTCGAGTTGAAACGACATGCGGACCGGTGCCCTCTCCACGCAGTCGGCATGGAGGTGCGTCACAATCGTCGGACCGCATTCCATCTTCACGAGGCCGATGCGCCAGGGCGCCCGTTCGCGGAAATAGACATCGCTCGGCACGCGCGCAGTCGTTTCGGCAAGGAGAATACCTCGTCGTGGCGCATCGACGAAGGCAAGGCCGGCCGACAGGCAAGACGGACAGGCCTCCCGCGCCGGATAAGCAAAAGAACCGCAGGCGTCACAGCATTGCAGCATGAAGCGGCCCTCGGCGGCTGCCCGCGTAAACCCATGCGACGTCCTGCTGCGCGGTCGCGGCGGCGAAGCAGGCAGCCGCGTCCGCAGCAGCGGGTTCTTGCGCCGGGGCGGCTTGATCGGCTCTATCATCGCGACGGCCCTGCAAAGATCGCGGCGCCCGAGGCGAGACCACGGTCATAGTTGATCATACCGAACCCCGAGGCCAAGGCGAGGCTCGCGTTCCCGACCTGCGTGGGGCCTGCAGTCCCCAGAACCTGTCGAAGTCCCTCGACGAGACCGAGATAGGCGCCGGCGGCGCCGGCCTGTCCGGCCGAGAGCTGTCCGCCCGACGTGTTGTGCGGAAAGTCGCCGTCGATGGTGAGATCGTGCTGACGCACGAACTCGGCCCCCTCCCCCTTGTTGCAGAAGCCGAGATCCTCGAACTGCATCATCGTGATGACGGGGTAGTCGTCATAGGTCTGCACGACATCGAGATCGTCGGGCCTCACGCCGGCCATCGCGTAGAGCTCACCGACGTCCATGGCCCAGCCGCCGCGGACCTGCATCGGATCGTCGGCAAAGGCGTTGTGCCGCTCGATCGTCGAAAGCAGCCGTGCTGCTGTCAGCCCGAGCGAAGCCGCGGTCTCGTCCCGCATCACCAGGAAGGCTTCGGCGCCGGCGCATGGCATCACGCAGTCGAAGAGATGGATGGGATCTGAGATCGGCCGGGCCGCCAGATATTGCTCCATCGTCAGCGGCGTCTTCATCAGCGCATGCGGGTTGCGCAGGGCATTGGCGCGCTGGGCGACGGCGATCCTGCCGACATCCTCACGCGTGACGCCGAAGGTCCGCATGTAGTTGCGGGCGATCAGCGCGAAGCTCGCATTGGCGCCACCGGCGCCATAGGGATAGACGGCATCCTGGTTGAAGCGCGAGAAGTTCTCCAGCGTCAGCCGGAAGGAATCGACGTGGTTGGTATCGCCGGCGATGCACGCCACGATGTCGGCGTCGCGCGCCTGAACCGCGCGCGCCGCTTTTCGCAAGCCTGCGATGGCGCTGGCGCCACCGAGCGGAATCGTATCCAGCCATCGCACGCAGAGCCCGAAATGCTGCGTCAGCCCGATCCCGCTGTCGGTGCCCATGGTGAAGCTGGAGACGCACAGACCGTCGATGTCGGAAGCCTTGATGCCGGCCTGCGCAACGAGCGTGCTCAGTGCCCGCCCGATCCACCACTGCGCACTCTCGATGGAGTAGCGCACATAGGGAATCGTGACGGGCGCCGCAATCACGACGCCGTCGTACGGTGTGCGCAAGGTATTGGTCACCAACCGCCCGCCTCGTTCATTGTCTCAGATGACCGTCAGCTTCACGGCAATATTGCCGCGAGTTGCATTCGAAAGGGACAGCGCTCGTGCGCGCCCGCGACGACCTCCTCGGCCATCGACCTCTCGACACCGGGCAGATCGACCTTCAGTTCGACGGCGAGCGCATATCCGACGGGAACCGGACCCATCGCAACCTTCGCGGTCACCGACGGCTCAGCGGATGGGACGACCTTCCGGGTACGCGCGACGAGCTTGACCGCACCGAGAAAGCACGCGGCGTAGCCGGCCGCAAAGAGCTGTTCGGGGTTGGTGCCTTCGCCCCCGGGACCGCCCAGCGATTTCGGCACGGACAGCGATACCGACAACAGGCCGTCGGCGCTGGCGGCCTTGCCGTCCCGGCCGCCGATCGCCGTCACCTCGGTCTCGTACAGGATCTTTTCGGGAGTCATCATCATTCACTCTCCAGTCCTAGCGGCTGTTGCGAGCAAGCAGTGCGCGGAAATCGTCGCGCGCCTGGGCGCTGGCCCGCTTGAAGCTCGGCCCGCGGCTGGGCTCGGTGCCATTGAGCTGCCGGAGCTGGACCCACATCTCGGCACTTTTCAGCGCCACCGCCGCGCAATTGACCACCGGCGCGTGCCCGACTTTCAGGCCATGCTCCCTTCCGATCAGAAGGCCCGGCAGTACACCGGCGGGGATCACGACGTCGGCGCCGTGCTCGACCAGCGGGCGTGCGCAGGCGACGAAGTCCTTGATCATGCGGGCTTGCGCGGCCTGATCTCCGTCAAAGGCATCGGCGAAATCCGCCGGCTTGCAGCCAAGGCCGGTCACGTGGACCACGCGATCGCCGAGGCCATAACGCTCGGCCTGCTCGTAGTGCCAGACCTCGAAGACGGGATCGAGCGTCACAAGGCCGAGCCTCCGGCCGAGCTGAGAGGCCGCCAGCAACGTCGCCTCGCCGGTCCCGATCACCGGAATGTCGAGCGTCGAACGCAATTCGTAGAGTCCGGAATCCTGGAAATGTCCCATCACGAAGGCGTCGAACCCGCCCTCCTCGGCCGTGATGCCGTTGTCGATCGCCTGGACGGCACAGCGCAATTCCGCGAGCCGTCCGAACTCCCGGTCGGGCGGCGAAATGCCCTCGACGTGAACTGTCGTGCCTGATGCAGCGATGTTGTTGAGGTATTCCGACAGCCGCGCCATGTAGGGCGCGTTCACGCTCGCATCAACGAAGCTCTGCCAGAAGATGCGCATCGTCCTTCTCCTCAGGCGGTGATCGGAGGATCGGTCGTCGACGGCCGATAAATATATTTCAATCATAAACTAATTCACGCGTCAAATGCGCTCGGCGTCGCCGCCGACGGCCACCGCCACCGCAAGGGAAGCCCGGCCATTTTGTACGCTCGATCGGCACTGAGGCGCCGCACTCTGGCGAAATTGTATGCAACAACATTTTTTCTGACGGAGCCGTGACACGTGTTGACGGCTCCACCAACAATACTTTAGGCTTTAAGTAATTCCTCACCGGCCAGGGACCGGTGGATGTTGCAGGGCACCGATTTTGAGAGACTCGATCGTGTGGACAGTCGCCGTGCTCGAACAGCCGGCAGCAACAGCATCGCCGGCCGCGCATCGCGGCCGGGCCAACAGCCTTTCGTTGCTTCAGGAAATTCCCGCCCGCATCTGCCGATGGGCCTGTCGTTCGAGCGGCAACCAGCGCCATGGCCGCTGAGATCCGGCCGAGCAAACCCTCTTCGGTCGCGCCCGGATTTCGGCGCTGCAGCAATGTTTTCAATCGGTTCATTCGTCGTTCGGGCTCCCCGCACGGCAGCTTCGAGGCATTCCTATCCAGCACCAACGGAGGAGAACGCGTATGCGCAAGACTCTGAGCCTACTCGCACTTGTCGCCGGACTCTTCGCAGCGCCGGCTGCGCAGGCCGACATCACCATCGGCTTCGTCACCTCGCTGAGCGGCAACGGCTCGTCGATCGGAATCCCCTATGGGCGCGGCATCAATGCCGCCTATGAATACAGGAAGACCATCAACGGCGAGACCATTCGCCTGATCCAGCTCGACGACGGCTCCGACCCGTCGGCCGCGACCCGCAATGCGCGCAAGCTGGTGGAAGAAGAGAAGGTGGACCTCCTGATCGGCACGGCCACGGCGCCCTCGACCATCGCCATGGCGGCGGTGGCGAGCGAGCTGAAAGTGCCGATGATCGCGGTCTCGCCGATCGGCAAGCTGCCGGATACGCCGGAGCAGTGGGTGGTGTCGGTGCCGCAGCCGGCCTCTCTCCTCGTCAAGATCGTCGCCGACCGCATGAAGCGCGACGGCATGAAGAACATCGGCTATGTCGGCTTCTCCGATGCCTGGGGCGACCTCGTCTACAACGGCGCCAAGGCCGCCGAGGCCGCCGGCGACATCAAGATTCAGACCAACGAGCGCTATGCCCGCACCGACACCTCGGTCACCGCGCAGATTCTCAAGGTGATGGCCGCACGTCCCGACGCCGTGCTGGACGGCGGCTCGGGTACGCAAGGCGCGCTGCCGCTCATCACGCTCGCCGAGCGGGGCTTCAAGGGAAACACCTACGGCACGGTGGCACTCGTCAATCCGGACTTCGTCAACGTCGGCGGCAAGGCGGCCGACGGCATTCAGGTCTCCGCGGGTCCCGTGATCGTCGCCGAGCAGCTTCCCGACGAGCACTTTGCCAAGAAGATCGCGCTGGATTTCCGCAGCGTATACCAGAAGACGCATAACATCCCGACCACCGACGGCTTCTCCGCCTATTCCTTCGACGCCTGGCTGATCTTCGCCAACGCCGCCGAGCGCGCGTTGAAGACCGCCAAGCCCGGAACGGCGGAATTCCGCACGGCGCTGCGGGACGCGATCCTCAGCACCAAGGAGCTGCCGGGCGTGCATGCCGTCTACAATTTCAAGCCCGGTGCGGTCACCGGTGTCGACGAGCGCTCGCTCGTCGTGGTGCGCCTGACCGGCGGCGCCTGGAAGTACGCGCCATAACCGGATCAATGGCCCCGGCATCACAGGGAGCAACGACGTCTCAATGACGAGCGACATTGCAGCCATTCTCGCGATCGACGGGATCGCCACCGGGGCCGTCTATGCCCTGGTGGCGATCGGGACCGTCCTGATCTTCACGGTGACGCGAGTCATCTTCATTCCCTTCGGCGACATCGCGGCCTTCACCGCGCTGACGCTTGCCGCCCTCGACGCGAAGCGCTTTCCCGGCACGGGAGCGCTGGTTGTGATCCTGGCCTGTCTTGCGACCCTGATCGAGATCATCTCGCTGGTGCGCTCCGGCGAACTCCGGCTGCTGCCCCGCGCGCTGTCCTTCTATCTCCTGCTTCCGCTCGCCGTGGTCGGTGCAGCCTGGCTTGTCATGCGCCTGGACCCGCCGCTTGCCGTCAGGCTCGTGCTGGCGCTGATGCTGATCACGCCGATCTCCCCGCTTCTGGATCGGATCGTCTTCCGTCCCATCGCTGACGGCACCGTGCTGTTGTTGCTGACGGTGTCCGTGGCGCTGCATTTCGCGCTGGTCGGCCTTGGCCTGTTGTTCTTCGGGCCCGAAGGGGTCCGAACCGAGCCGCTGACCTCGCTCTCGACCGAGTTCGCGGGCGTGCTGATCTCGGGGCAAACCATGCTGATCGTGATCGCGGCCCTCGTTTTCAGCGGCCTCCTCTACCTCTTCTTCGACTTCACGCTGGTCGGAAAATCGCTACGCGCCACGGCCGTGAACCGGACCGGCTCCCGGCTGATGGGAATACGCCCCGCCCGCGCCGGCACGATCGCTTACCTGCTGGGATCGCTGATGGCCGGCGTATCCGGCATCCTGATCGCGCCGGTGAACACCGTCTTCTACGATTCCGGCTTCCTGATCGGCCTCAAGGCCTTCGTCGGCGCCATCGTCGGTGGCATGACCAGCTATCCCGGTGCGGCGATCGGCGCCGTCGGCGTCGGCATCCTCGAAAGCTTCGCCTCCTTCGAGAGCAGCGCACTCAAGGACGTCATCGTCTTTTCGCTGCTGATCCCGATCCTGATCTGGCGATCCCTCGCCTCGCTGCATTCCGAGGAGGAGATCGAGGAATGACGCGCCTCCACATCCAGCTTGCCGCGGTCCTCGCCGTGCTGTGTCTCGCGGTGGCTCCCTTCGTGCTCAGTCCGTTCAGCATCACGCTGATGAACTATATCGGCATCTATTCGCTGGTCGCCATTGGTCTTGCACTCCTCACCGGCGTCGGCGGTATCGTGTCGTTCGGACAGGCGGCGTTCGTCGGCGTCGCGGCCTATGCAACCGCGTGGGTCTCTGCGTTGAACGGGTACTCCCCGTGGCTCGGCCTCGTGTTCGGCGTGGCGCTGACCTGCGGCGTCGCAACCGTTCTCGGCGTCGTCACCCTGCGACTTCAGGGCCATTTCCTGTCGCTCTCGACTGTCGCCTGGGGCCTCGCTATCGGCTTCCTGTTCGGCAATGTCGAGGGGCTCGGCCGCTTCAACGGCATCTCGTCGATCCCGCCGATCAGCTTCGGTTCGATTGCGCTGGTCACGAGCGCCCAGATCTATTTCCTGATCTGGGGCATCGTCGCCGCGGTGCTTTTCCTCGGCTACAACCTGCTGGACTCCCGGCTCGGCCGCGCCATGCGCGCGCTCCGCGGCGGCAATACGCTGGTCGAGAGCCTCGGCATCAACGCTTTCCGCATCAAGCTCGTGACCTTCGTGATCGCGGCCTTCCTCGCCTCGCTCTCCGGCTGGCTCTACGCACATATGAGCCGCTTCATCAGCCCGGGTCCGTTCGACGCCGGCATGGGCATCGAATATCTGATGATGTCGATGGTCGGCGGCGCCGGCAGCCTGCTCGGCGGCGTCGTGGGGGCCGCGGTCGTCACGCTGCTCAAGAACAGCGTGCAGGATTATCTGCCGCTGATCGCCAAGGGTGCCTCCGGCCAGCTCGAGATCGTCGCCTTCTCCGCATTGTTCATCCTGTTCCTGCAATGGGCACGGCAAGGCATCGTTCCCTTCGTCGCCCGCTATCTGCCCAAGGCCAAACGCGAGCGACCTCAACCGGCGCCGCCCCTGCCCCGTCGCGCGCAACCGACGCCCGGGGAGCTGCTTCTGAAAGTGGATGGTGCCGAGCGCCGGTTCGGCGGCCTCGTCGCGGTCAACAATGTTTCGAGGTCCGCGCTGGCGAAATCCTTGCCGTCATCGGCCCCAACGGCGCCGGCAAGAGCACGATGTTCAACTGCCTGACCGGCGCGCTCCGGGTCAACAAGGGTGAGATCGTCTTTGCGGGGCGACCGATCACGCATGATGCGCAGTCCCGCATCGCCAAGGCCGGCGTCGCGCGAACCTTCCAGCATGTGAAGCTGAGGCCGCGCATGAGCCTCTTGGAAAACGTGATGCTCGGCACCTATGCCCGCACGCGCACCGGCCTGTTCGCCGGCGCCTTCCGCCTCAACGGGCCTGAGGAAGCCAGTACCCGGCACGAGGCGCTGATGCAGCTCGAACGCGTCGGGCTTGGTGACAAGCCGTTCGAGCTCGCGGGCAATCTGCCGCTCGGCAACCAGCGCATCCTTGAGATCGCGCGCGCGCTCGCCGCCGACCCTGCGCTGCTGGTGCTGGACGAGCCCGCCGCCGGCCTTCGCCGCCAGGAGAAGCTGCGGCTTGCGGAACTGCTCCGCTCGCTGCGGGCAGACCATCTGACGATCCTGATCGTCGAGCATGACATGGAGTTCGTGATGTCGCTGGTCGACCGCATCGTGGTGCTCGATTTCGGCTCAAAACTCTGCGAAGGCGCGCCAGCCGCGATCCGCAGCGACGAGCGGGTGCAAGAGGCCTATCTCGGAGGCGTCGCGTGAGCGAGATGCTGTCCATGACGGATGTGACGGTCTGCTACGACAATGTCGAAGCGGTCCGCAACGTGTCGCTGTCGGTCGAGGAAGGTCAGATCGTCACCGTCATCGGCCCGAACGGTGCCGGCAAGACCACGCTGCTGATGGCGGCCATCGGCCTGCTGGCCTCTCGCGGGCGCATGGTCTTCCAGGGTCACGACATCGGCAGGATGTCGGTCGAAGATCGCGTCGAGCGCCGGCTGTGCCTGGTGCCGGAGAAGCGCGAGCTGTTCTCCGACATGACGGTCGCGGACAACCTTCTGCTCGGCTCCTACAGCCTGCGCGACCGCTCGGGCGTCCAGAAGACGCTGGACGAGGTCTATGATCGCTTCCCCCGCCTGAAGGAGCGGCAGCGCCAGGCGGCAGGCACGCTCTCCGGCGGCGAGCGCCAGATGCTCGCGCTCGGCCGCGCGCTGATGGCCAAGCCGAAACTGCTCATGCTGGACGAGCCGAGCCTCGGCCTCGCGCCGCTGATCGTGCGCGAGATCTTTCGCACCATCGCGTCGCTACGCGACCTCGGCGTGTCCATCCTGCTGGTCGAGCAGAACGCCCGCGCCGCGCTCGAGACGGCCGACTACGGCTATGTGCTCGAGACCGGCGAGGTCGTGCAGTCGGGCCCGGCCAAGGATCTCATCCACGATCCCCGGCTGATCACGGCCTATCTAGGTGGACACTAGAGCGAGCCGGGATCAGGCTCGGCGAGCCGCACAACAAAAATATCGAAAAACAACCCCATGCACAGTAGCTGGCGGCAGCGATATCAATGGCTTGATACCCAGCAACTGCGGATTTTTCGAAAAAAACTTGATCCGTCGGGCAACACAGTGGCACAATGCCATCATCGCTGCCCATGGATAGTCGATGGCTTCCATCGCCAACTCGGACATCCCAGTTACTAGGGGATCAGCAAGCTAAAGCCCGCCCGCGACGATTGGGAACGGTGGAGCATACCATCACCCGATGAAATGGCGCCGCTTGCGCGCCCACATCTTGGGCCACAGCAAAGGCTGATCAATGTTGCTCTAATCGGCGCGATAAATCGAACATCAGTTGCGCTCCATCTTGAATCCGCATTTTGGCACAAAGTGCATATTACGTCCGGCCTCGCCGAGGACCGCTATTGGCTCATGGCAGACCTATCGTGGCCGTCTGCTTGATGTCGGCTTTTGACCCAACTGCGACATCGCTTGGCAGCATCCAGTTTTCGCCGGAGCCCTTTCAACTGGGCGAGAGGTCCGGCGATCTGCGCTTCCGGCGATAGATGCGCCTTCGCTGGCTATTCCAATGTGCTATTCTTATCGCATAGGCCATAGGTATCCCATGACAGGTACTGCAGAGTGGCTCGCATCGATCGGTTTGGGGGAGTACGCCCAGCGTTTCGCCGAGAACGCCATCGATTTCTCGGTCGTTAGCGATCTCACGGAGCAGGACCTCAAGGACCTTGGCGTCCTGCTTGGGCACCGGCGCAAACTTCTGCGCGCAATTGCAGAACTCAAGAGTGAAGTCCTCGTATCAGTCCGAACGGCCGCCAAACCGGCGCCGCGGGACAGCGCCGAGCGGCGCCAACTGACGGTCATGTTTTGCGATCTGGTGGACTCGTCGGCACTTGCGGCCCGACTGGATCCAGAGGACTTGCGCTCGGTAATCGGTGCCTATCACGACTGCATCGCGGGTGTTATCGCCCGGAATGAGGGCGTCATCGCGCGGTACATGGGGGATGGCGTGCTTGCCTATTTCGGCTATCCCCAGGCCCACGAGGACGACGCCGAGCAGGCGACACGCGCGGGACTGACACTGGTCGATGCCGTGGCCAACCTCCAGACAGATATCGGCACGAGACTACAGGTCCGCGTTGGCATCGCCACCGGAATGGTCGTCGTGGGTGATCTGACCGGCGAAGGCGCCGCCAAGGAGCACGCGGTCATTGGTGAGACACCGAACCTGGCCGCTCGCCTGCAGCAGTTCGCCGAGCCCGGTATGGTGCTGATTTCCGAGAGCACACACCAGCTCACCGATGGACATTTCGAGTACCGCGATCTCGGCCCTGTCGCGCTCAAAGGATGGGCGGAACCAATACCTGCCTGGCAGGTGCTCGGGATCAGTGGAGCGGAAAGCCGCTTCGAGGCGCAGCACAAGACGCGGTTGACATCGCTAATCGGGCGTGACGAGGAGATCGAACTGCTGTTGCGGCGCTGGCGGCATGCCGCGTCAGGCGAAGGCTGCGTCGTGGTTCTAACTGGAGAGCCGGGTATCGGTAAGTCGCATATCGCGCTGGCGCTTCAAGAGCGGCTCCAGGCCGAACCACACATTACGGTACGGCACTTCTGCTCGGCGCACCACGCCAACAGTGCGCTGTATCCATTCATCGTCAACCTCGAACGTGCCGCCCGGTTCGAACGAGGCGAGACGCCGACGGAGAAGTTTGCCAAGCTTGAAGCTCTGCTCTTGCGGTTTGGCGCCGATGCAGACCGCGTGGTGCCGGCCCTGGCCAATCTTCTGTCGCTTCCGCTCTGCGACCGCTATCGCCTTCCCGAAATGACTCCGCAGACCCGCAAGGACATGACGCTGGCGGCGTTCCTGGCCCAGCTCGAAGCATTGGCGGCGCGTCAGCCGGTGTTCGTGATATTCGAGGATGCCCATTGGGCGGATCCGACGTCGCTGGAACTGCTCGCGATTACACTGGAAAAGCTGCCGCGGCTTCGCGTACTGCTGCTGATCACGGCGAGACCGGAGTTCGCCCCGCCCTGGCCTGGTCATGCCCATGTGACGACGATCTCGTTCACGCGTCTCAGTCGGCGCAACGGGGCGGCATTGGTCGAGCGCGTCACCGCCGGCAAGACGCTCCCCGAGGAGGTCATGCACCAAATCCTCGCCCGTACCGATGGCGTACCCTTGTTCGTCGAGGAACTGACGAAGGCCGTGCTCGAAACCGGGCTGTTGCAGGAGCGGGACGACCACTACACGCTCAGCCGTCCGCTACCGTCGATGGCGATTCCGACGACGTTGAGCGCATCGCTGATGGCCAGGCTCGACCGATTGGCTCCGGTGAAATACGTGGCTCAGATCGGCGCCGTCGTGGGGCGCGAGTTCTCCTACGAACTACTGAGCGCCGTTGCCGAGTTGCCAAGGCAGACGCTGGAGGAGGCGCTTGCCCAGCTTGTCAGGGCGGAGCTGATATTCTGCCGGGGCGAGATACCCCGGGCGGTCTATACTTTCAAGCATGCGCTGGTACGCGACGCTGCCGAATCCGGGCTTCTGAAGAGCCGACGCGCTACGCTGCACGCCACCATCGCGGACGTGTTCGAGCAACAGTTCCCGGAAATCGTGGAGGCTCAACCCGAGACTCTCGCGCTCCACCTAACGGAGGCGGGACTGTTCGAAAAGGCAGGAGAATATTGGCTTCAGGCGGGAAGGAAGGCGGCCATGCGCTCCGCCAACCTCGAAGCTATCGCACACCTGCGGAAGGGCATCGAGGTGTTGGCCCATTTGGCCGACGGTGCTCGGAAGGACAGACGAGAGCTTGATTTCCAGTTCGCGCTGGGACCATGCCTGATCGCTACCCAGGGACCGGCATCGCCACATGCGGTGGCGATCTTCGCTCGCGCGCGCGAGCTGTGCCAGCGCCTCGAAGCCCCCCCCCGAGCAACTACAAATCATGTTCTGGTTGACCACCGCGAGCGTCATTCGTGGTGAGTTGCCGGTCGCCGAGGAAATGATCTCGGCGCTGCTCGAACTCGCGGAGGCGCGCGGCGATCGACCAACATTGCTCAACGCGATGCGTGGACAAGGCATGATTCGACTTTTCATGGGACATCTCGAAGGAGCCCACGAAGTGATCGTACGGGCCTTCGAAGCGTTCGAGGCAAGCAACGAGCAGGACAGATTGGCGGCGCGTGCCGCCGGCCAGGATGCGGGCGTGGCCGACCTTGCCCTGATGTCATGGGTGCTCTGGCTGCTGGGCCGCCCCGATACCGCGCTCGCACGACTGGATACCGCCATTCGGCGTGCCGACGCCATTGGTCATCCGCATTCGCAGGCCTATGGATGTTACTATGCGTCTATTCTCCACGCTCTTCGGGGCGAGTTCCTGACTGCGCACGGCTATGCGGAACGCTGTCTTGCCTTGTCGGAGGAGCACGGATTCCGGCAATGGAGAGGATTGGCGCGCGCCGTCCGGGGGATAAGTGCCACCTTTCTTGATCCTTCGTCCGCCGCGCTCGCGGAAATCCAGGGTGCGATGAACGAATATCGCAACGCGGGCTATCAGCTCGGCATCACGGCCCTATACGTGCTCCTGAGCCCGGCCCTATTGTCGAGCCGTCAGCGCGAAGCCACGCTCGAGCTGATCGAACAGGGTCTTGCCACAACCAGCCGCAATAGCGAGCGGATATTTGAGGCCGAACTGTACCGACTGAAGGCGCGCGCGCTGCTCTTCGATGACGTACCGGGAGCCGGCACCGAGGCGCAATCACTGTTCGAGCGCGCACTGACAACTGCAAGAAGCCAACACGCCAAGGCCCTTGAACTTCGAGTTGCAGTGGACCTCGGCGCCTTGTGGGTCGATCAGGGCAGACGCAAGGACGCGCTCAATCTGCTCGCGCCCATCTACGCCGGCTTCGCCGAGGGTTTTGAAACGCAGGATCTAAAGCAAGCGAAGGCACTGCTCGATCGACTGCAGTAATTTTGCCTGGATCACAGATATTGGAGTCTGGTTCAGCGGTCGCAGAGCTACTTGCCTTTGGCACTAGGCATCCGCTCGCTCTTGGCATCTACGATACGTATCTTTCACCTTTTGCCATCCCTCCTTGTCGTTCTTCTCTGGATGCTCATTTATGAAGTGTGGCCCTTCATGCGGGTCGAGGTCTGCATGTGCGTGATACCTCTTGATTGCTTGTTCCGCAGCGGCTCTTCCCAACACTCGCCCGTTATAGAGGTTGCTGTGATTCCATTTGAAATTGATGTGCCCCGGCACCTGGATCTCGACGATTATGCCTTCCCATTTGGGTTCGTCGTACTGCACGTGATATTTGAAGATCCTGACGTCATCTTCGCCAACGGTCGCTGCGAATAACTGACAGAGATTCGCCAGGGCATCATGAAGGTCTTTCGGTTTGCGGACCTGCTTTGAATCAACGATCCTGCTGACCCATACTTCGTCCAGCGTATCGTCCGGTGGGTTATGGTGCTCCAGGAGCAAGCTCTCGAAGTTGACGGTGTCGACCAGCGCTCCTTCGCAGTATGTAACCTCGTCGATCTCTACCGTTTCTTCGATAAAGGGAAGAGCTGAGCACGCACATAGGCTGGACGCGCTGATTGGCCCTTTGTACTCTTTCTTGTCGGCTTGCTGGATCATTGGTCGGTTGGAAAACAACGCGAGCTTATGGTCATCAAGATTCCAGGCGTTGTGAAATATGACGGGCTTTCCAGGCTCTTTGAGCGCTTCGAACTTAATGCTCTTCATGAACTGGCTATTCGGATAGTTGATCTTGGAGAGTCCAGTGACATGGGACAAGTACATCATTGACGTGAGATAGCGAACGAAGGGATTGGGTGCCAGAACCTGATTAAGGATCCATCTGTTGATGTCTCCGTCGTCCGGGATCGTGAACTTCTGTTGAGGGAACCAGAGCGACATAGAATCCCTGAAGGCATTCACCATGGTCGATGGGTCCCATAAATGCAGATAGTTCTTGGGATCCATGACGAAGCTGGTCAGAGCCCTGCTCATGCTTCCTGCCCAATCCGGACCAAAACGCGGGGCATTTATCGGTGGGACTGAACACGAGAGGATACGGCGAATTTGGTGTAAGCGACGTTCGCGTCCCACTCGCAAAGGTTTGGCGTGGGGATTGCAGTCTGTTGATCAACGTGTTTGCAAATCGTTGGCGGGGGGTATGGAGGCGGCAACGACGGAGAATTACGAGGTGCGGCCGAACGACCAGGGCAGGAGCTCGTCGATCCGGGACTGCGGGTGACCGGTTGCGATCGCTTTGAGCGTCGCTTTCATCCAGACGTAGGGCTCCACGCTGTTGATTTTGCAGGTGGCGATGAGCGAAGCTATGCGCGCCCATGAACGACCACCTTCGTCGTGACCAGCAAATAAACTATTTTTACGCGTCAGAGTCAGCGGCCTGATTTGATTTTCGACGGGATTGGTGTCCATCTCAACGCAACCATCGTCGAGAAACAAGGTGAGGCCATCCCAATGGTTCAGGAGATAGGCGATCGCCTTGCCCATCTCGCTGCCCGGCGACAGGCGAGCGGCTTGCTCGCGCAGAAACCTCTCGAGTTCAGCGACGAGCGGCCGTGATCGCTCGTTACGGGTCGTTTGCCGAGCCGGGGCGTCGGCGCCACGGATCTCCTTCTCGATCGCATAGAGTGCGGCGATGCGCGCGAGAACGGCTTCGGCGATGGGTGAGCCGGCTTTCGGAGTCGCTGCGATGATCTTGCGCCTTGAGTGGGACCAACATGCGGCCAGCCGCAGCGGCACGCCGCCTTTGCGCTTGGGCCGTGCGAGCCGATGATAGCCCTGGTATCCGTCGACCTGAAGGATGCCGTCGAAGCCCTCGAGGATGCGCTCAGCATGGTCACCACCGCGTCCTGGCGCGTAGTGGTAGACCACGATTGGTGGATCAGCGCCGCCGTGGCCGCGATCGTCGCGCAGGACAGCCCACAGATAGCCGGTCTTCGTTCGGCCCCGGCCCGGATCGAGCACAGGCGCCCTGGTCTCGTCTATGAACAAGCGGCCCGATTGCTTCATCACGACGCTCATGCGCTCGACCAGCGGCGCGAGGTGGAAGGCGACCGTTCCCATCCAGTCTGCCAGAACGGCGCGATCGATGAAGATGCCATGCCGAGCCAGAACCTGCGACTGACGATAGAGTGGCATGTGCTCGCTGAACTTGGCGACCGCCACCTGCGCCAGCAGCGCCTCGGTGGGGATGCCACCCTCCACGAGATGGGCGGGCGCCGGCGCCTGAGCAACACCGGTGCAGCCCTTTGCGCAGGCGTAGCGCGGTCGCACCGTCTCGATCACACGATACTGGGCGGCCATGACATCGAGACGGCGGGAGCGATCCTCGCCGATCTGGACCATCCGGCCGCAGCCGCAGGGACACTCGAGGTTCTCGGGTTCGATCACCTGCTCGATGCGCGGCAGGTGCGCGGGAAAGGCACGGGCAGCGCGCCTGGTCCGGCGGCTGGACGGCGCCGTGCCGGCGCGGCGCGCACGATCGTCCTGGCGTTCCTGGACTTCGGCGATGGCAATCTCGATGTCCTCGAGAACCAGTTGCATCTGATCGGGATTGAACTTCTCCGAGCGTTTACCGAAACGTGCGCGCTCGTACTCCTTCACGAGCAGTTCGAGGCGTTCGACGCTCTCTTTGGACGCAGCCAGTTCACTCTCGACATGAAGGCGCGCCGAGCATTCATCGTCTGCGCGACGACGCTCGGCTTCAATCATCGCTTCCTGCGCGCGGAAGAGCGCGCGCAAATCGGCGGGCAGCGCTGCAAGACGGGCGGGATCAATGGGGGACGGCGGCACATCCGCAAGCTATCATCCCAAAGCCCCGCGCGAAACAGGTTGTCGGGTCTGAGTCAGTTCGCCGCAGCTGGCGTCGTCGCGACAATCCGTTCGCCCACTCGCTTCCAGTTCGCGCGTCAGATGCATGACGCCGTCGCTGATCTGCGGCCACTCGAAACGACCATCGCGGCCAAGGCGCTTGTAGACCAAAACGAGGCCCGTGCCGTCCCATAGCAAAATCTTCAGCCGGTCGGCGCGCTTCGAACGAAAAACCACGATCAGGCCCGAATGCGGATCGAGCCCAAGCGTGTTTTGCACAAGACCGGCCAGCGCGTCGTGCCCGCACCGGAAGTCAACAGGACGCACAGCAAGCACAATCCGCAGTCCCTGCGCCGGAATGATCATGCGCCGCGCTCGATCGCAGTCACGATCTCCGCGATCCGCACCGCCGACACGTCCGCATCCAGGCGGACCGAAACCTTGCCAATCGTAATCTCGACGGGCCCCTCGCTCTTGCCTGACGCCACTGGATCGCTCAGCTCGATCGACACGAAATCCGCCGCGTCGTCCGTGACCAATGCGAGCCGGCCAGCACGCGCCAATCTGCGCCACGTCGTCAACTGCTGGGCCTTCACACCATAACGCCGTGCGACATCACATACCCGGGCGTCGGGCTTCATGCTCTCGAAAACAGCGCGCCCCTTGATCTCCGCAGACCATAACCGGCCTCCAGAACGCGTCCGGCGCGTAAGCTTCCCCACAAAGCCATCAGCTTCGGCTTCCTCCCCCGATTGTTCCATCGCCTTCAGTCTCCTCTCGGCTCTCTGACAAGCCAAGGATCGCAGAGCGAAAGCCGAAGCGAAACCAGTCAATCAAATGGGAGAAAAGCTCCGCTTACAATTTGGTGGAGCTTGCGCATCGAACACATAGCGTCGATTGCACACGTCCACCTTAGGTTCGAGATGCGTCGTCTCGAAGTGATCGTTGCCGACTTTGAGCATTTTCCAGAAGGAGAGGTTCGGGCTATTTCGATGCTGCGCCAGGTTTGCCGGCGTCAGGCGGAATGGATAAGCCTGGACCTGAAAGGACGGTCGGCCGCCGAGGGAGTCCCGCGCTAGCGAATAGATCTCGCTTATCTGTTCGTCGGTCATGGCATAGCAACCGCTCGATGAGCAGTCGCCATGGATCATGAGTAAGCTGCCGTCGCGATTGTTTGCCTTGTCGAAGCTGTTGGGAAAGCCGACGTTGATCGCGAGATGGTAATCGGAGTTGGGATTCATCAGCTCGGGAGTAATCGTATAGAACCCTCTGGAGCCTGACGGTCACCCTCCTTCAGTTTCGGCCCGAGATCCCCCGACCACCGACAGATCGGGTACACCTTGAGGATTTTGAAGAGGCCGGTGGTGTCCTGTTTCCAGACTTCGAGCTCCGCCTCTTGCTTGAAGACGCGCACAAGGATAGGCGAGTATTTTGGCATCTTCTTTTGTCGGAGCAGCGAGAGCAACTCGGGTGGTAGCTCCTTTGTAGCCTTGGCCGGCAAGCGGTTGCTGTTTTCGCCAAGGCAGGTGGCCGGCGACAACGCCGCGAAAAAAGCTGCAGTCAGCATAAGCGCACGGAGTGCCGTGGCGCCGATCATGACCTTACCTCGGGCGTGGAATCTGCTCATTTGGGTAGCGTGTAGTCAGTGGGTTCGTAAGGCAAGCCCAGATGGACGCAGCCACCGGAGAAGTTCGAGCTTATCGTTGGCCTTGGGGATGCCAAGACGCTCGGTCTCGTCGTCCGCTTCTGGCCCATAGCTGACCTGCCCGATCGTTCAGCCGAGGACTTCTTTTAACCCAAAGCTGACCTCAAGCAGTTCCGGAGACAATTAGGCAAAAAGCCCGCATTGGTTATGACAGCATTCTTGGCGGCGCCCGCGACATCGGCCAAGCCGGAGTTCATCAATGTGCCGACGGAGTGATCGCCACCGATAGCCAAGACCGGAATCGGCAATTTTCCGGTCTTTGCGAACAGCGTTTTGTTGTCCTCGCCGTCCTTAGTGAAGTCAGCAAACTGTCCGCTAAAGACATCGTGGATGGCACCCGCACGAGCATAGAGCACCGCATCGTGATCCCGGGTCTTTCGTCGATCGCAGCGGGGGTATGGGTTCACGGCCTGGTCCGAAAACCGATACGGCTATCGAAGCATCGAGGCGGACAGTGCCAATGTTGGCGCTCGCCCTGCCGGAAGCCGCAGGAACTCGTGCTAACGAGAAATATCGAAGCGTACTGCTTTGATAGTTTGAACCGCTTCCAACGGACGACGCTCGGAGACGTCAGGCGCAGGTGTCGTGCGCAGAAGAATTGTAGCCTGGAATCATGGGAGAACCGAGCATGGATTCCATTTCTCGTCGCCATATGTTGGCAGCGACAGCTACCGGAGGTCTTCTAACGAGCGTTGGGCTGGCGCACGCGCAAACCGCGGACGGCGCGATTCCTCAGCCACAGCGACCGGGTCACGGCGGCACCGATCCCGGTCCGCGCAATCTCATGCGGGATCGGCAGAACCCGGATCTGCTGGTTCCGCCGTCGACCGATCATGGCACCTTGCCGAACCTGCGCTTCTCGTTCTCGGACGCCCATATGCGGCTTGAGCCGGGCGGCTGGACCCGCCAGGTCACGCAGCGTGAGCTGGGCATTGCCAAGTCCATGGCCGGCGTGAATATGCGCCTGAACGCGGGCGGTGTGCGTGAGCTGCATTGGCATAAGGCGTCAGAATGGGCCTACATGCTCTATGGCACGGCTCGCGTGACGGCCGTCGATTCCGAGGGACGCTATTTCGTCGATGACGTCGGCGTCGGAGATCTCTGGTTCTTCCCGGGCGGAACCCCGCACTCGATCCAGGGCCTCGGCCCCGACGGCTGCGAATTCCTTCTCGTGTTCGACGATGGCGATTTCGACGAAGACAACACCTTCCTGCTCAACGACTGGTTCAAGCGCATACCGACCGATGTGCTGGGCAAGAATTTCGGAGTGCCTGCCTCACTGTTCGGCCACACTCCCGATGAAAGCGAGCGCTATATTTTCCTGGCCCCGTTGCCGGGGCCGCTCGGATCGGAAGCCATATCGGGCGCAAAGGCGTCGGAGACGAGCTACACCTGGCGGATGATGGAGCAGGTGCCCATCAAGACGAAGGGCGGAACGGTGCGGATCACCGATTCCCGTTTGTTTCCAATCAGCACCACGACCGCAGCGGCCCTGGTTGAACTCGAACCTGGCGGATTGCGCGAGGTGCACTGGCACCCTAACGGAGACGAGTGGCTCTACGTCATCGAGGGACAGGCGCGCATGGGTGTGTTTGCCGGCCAGGGGCAGGCGCGCACATTTGATCTGCAGGCCGGCGACGTTGGTTACGTCCCGGTGGCGATGGGCCACTATCTCGAGAATACCGGCTCGACCAACTTTCGATTTCTCGAGACGTTCAAGAGTGACCGCTTTATCGATTTCTCGCTCGATACCTGGATGGCGGCAACACCGCCGGGACTGGTGCAAGCCCATCTCAAACTCGATCCGAAGGTGATGAGCGCGCTGCGCACGAACAAGGCTCTGGTCGTGCCGGAATAACCGCCTAAGTCGGAGCCCATCGCGGCACACTGTCCGGCGCCCGGTGGGCTGGCCGCTGACGGACCGCCGGCAAGATTGCGCCATCTCCGGCTGCAGAAGGAGAACGCCATGAACGTTCTGACCTCGGCCGCCCTGCGTTGGTGGTCGCCGGATCCGCCTTAGCATCAAACGGTCAGGCCGAAACGGGCACCCGAGCGTCAGTGGCATCCTCAGTTTGCAGAGACAAGCTTTAGTCCAATCACGCCGGCCACAATCAAAGCAATGCAAAGTATCCGCGCCGGCGACGCAGAGTCGCCCAGCACTGCGATACCCAGAACGGCGGTACCCGCGGCACCGATACCGGTCCAGACCGCGTACCCCGTTCCTACGGGAAGTGTGCGGAGCGCCAGCGAGAGAAGAAAGACACTCGACAAACCGGTGACAGCCGTAAACAGCGCGGGTATCAGCAGCGTGAAGCCTGCGGACCACTTCATACCGAAGGCGAATCCGATCTCGAGAAGGCCGGCGGAGGCCAATATCATCCATGCCATGTGGGTCAATCCATTCGCTGGTCACCGGGCGTTACCGCCGGGCCGCTTGTGAGGGGCTGGACGCGCATGGAGGATTCCATGCGCGACATGCTTGCTGATGGGCGCCTCAAGCCTTACTGGCGGCAGCGGGGATCGAGCGGAACGAAATTCCCAATCGATTGAACGCGCTCATCAAGCCGATGGCATAGGTGAGGTCAGCGAGTTCCTTGTCGCTGAATTCGCCGGCGGCGGCCTCGTAGTCGGCATCGGGAACGCCGGTTTCGGCCACCCTCGTCACGGTTTCGGTCCAGGCCAGCGCAGAGCGTTCGCGCTCACTAAAGACTTCCCCCGCGTCTCGCCACACAGGCACCAGCACGAGCTTGTCCGCGGCGACACCAGACTTGAGCAGGTCGCGGGAGTGCATATCGATGCAGTAGGCACAGCCATTGATCTGCGAAACCCGCAGATACACGAGATCGACAAGTTGCTTTGAAAGGCCGCTTTTTTGAAGATAGACGTAGACCCCTCCAAAAGCCTTGAAGCCTTCCGGTGAAGCCTTGGCGTAATCGATGCGCTTGTTCATGATTGAATCCTCATCTGGTTGAAGGATTCCATCGTTTCGCATCTTGGCCTATTCAAGAAGCTCCATGATAGGCGTTTGCAGCTGGGCCATGATTTCTATAATCCGGCAGATCACGCTCGAGCTTCAGTCACATCAATCCCAAAATGCGCCGTCCGAAATTTTCGGCCGTGCGCCGCGAGGCGATATTCGTGAAGTTCAAAAGAAGGGCGGAAGCCCCATCATTGCGCCTCGTCCAATCCGTAAGTGCCTCCGCGTACAGGCCTTGTTCCCGCATGCTCGCAGCGAGCCGGCGATCTGAACGGTTGCCTCGCAGACGCAAGATCAGGTGCATGCCCCCCGGCTGTAAATCTATTCGCACATTTTTTCCCAGCACGCTTTCCAGCCCCGCCGCGGTTGCCGCGCGGCGCTCGGCATAGAGCCTCCGCATCCGCTGGATATGGCGCGCAAAATGTCCTTCGGCGATGAATGAAGTGACGATGGTTTGCGTAAGCCCCGGAGAGCCAGTTGAAAGGCTTTCGGTGACCTCCTCAAACCGCTCGACCTGCGCTTCCGGCACGACGAGATAGGCCAGCCGCATGCCTGGAAAAAGTACCTTGCTGAAGGTACCCGCATAGAGCACCCGCCCGTCACGATCGAGGCTTTTCAATGCAGGGAGGGGGCGGCTGACATAGCGGTATTCGCCATCGTAGTCGTCTTCGATGATCCATGCCTTGTTTCGCGCGGCCCAGTCCAACAGCGCCAGACGCCGAGGTAACGACAGGGACATGCAGAGCGGGCTCTGATGCGCAGGCGTGACCACCGCTGCGCGCGCCCGGGGCGCGAGCTTGACGGCATCGGAAACGACCATGCCTTCCGCATCGACCGGCACCGAGATGCCTTCGATCTGCACATATTCGAAAATTTCTCGCGTGGGCGGATATCCCGGGTCTTCGAGCCAGACGCGATCACCCGCCTTCAGCAGGGCATGACCGACCAGCTCCACGGTTTGGCGGTATCCCGAGGTCACGAACACCTGAGACGGGGTGCAGTTGATCCCACGGGAAACCTGGAGGTATCTCGCGATCTCAGCACGCAGCGGAGGCAAGCCGGACACAGGGGGATGGATCATATCGGAAGGCTGCATGGCCCGCGCGCTGCGCGCGCCAAGGCGCGCCCAGATCTTCCGGGGAAACGCATCCAGGGCAGGCAAACCCATCTGGAACGGCAGGATGGAATCCGGACGAAAACTGACTGCGTCCATCCGGGGATCCGCCCGCGGCGTCGGGTTCGCAATGGATATTCGCGGCGTAAGGTCTGGGCTTACAATGGTTCCTGCCTGCCCGCGCGCCTCGATATACCCTTCAGCGGCCAGCAAGGAATAAGCCGTGTCGATGGTACCTCTGGCCAGCCCCAATTCCTTGGTCAACGCCCGTACCGACGGAATGCGGTCACCAGGCTTCAACATTCCACTGGCGATAGCGTCGCGAAACCGATCGTAAATCTGCCGGTAGAACGGCGCGGCTGCTGTCGGATCAAGCGGCGAGAGCTTGGGATTCGCGGCAGGCATGGCCCGATCCGATCTTTCGATGAACGAAAAACCCACTATGCCATAACAGTTCGGATTGGTCTCCACTTCTCGCACGCTGCAGCGGTCAGCCTGCGCCGACAAATCATGGACCAGTCGCAAAGCTCATTCATGGTCCTTGGATGTAGGCCGAAATTGCTCTTTGCTGATGATCAGAGTTCGGACAGCAGAGATTGGAAAGCAGATGACGAAAATACTGCAATTGATTTGCAGCCCCCGCGGGCAGGCCTCGGAGAGTTACAGGCTATCCCAGAAACTCGTCGGCCACTTGCTGGATCGCGAGCCGACGGCAACCGTCATCGTTCGACCGATCAGCGGCGTCCCCGATATCGATGAAAGCTACGCAACTGCTCTTGGCGCGACCGAGCGATCGAGCCTGGAAATGTTTGTCGAGGGTTCCATGTCCCGGTCCGAAGAACTGATCCAGGAACTGGAGAGCGCGGACTTCGTCGTCATCGCAACTCCGATGCACAACTTCACCGTGCCTGCCGCTCTCAAAGCGTGGATAGATCACGTCGTTCGAGTCCGTCGAACGTTCGACGTGACTGCCCAGGGAAAACTGGGGGCGTTGCGCGACCGTCCGGTTTTTGTCGCAGTGTCCTCGGGCGGACGGTTTTCCGGCGATCGCGCGCATCAGCCCGATTTTCTCACGCCGTATCTAAAAGCTATCCTCGGCACCATCGGGCTGCATGATTTGACGTTCTTCTCCGTTGAAGGATCGTCCCTTGGTCCTGATGCATTGGTCGCAGCCCGAACCAAGGCGGATCAGGCAATGCAGAGGTTCTTCCTCCGTTTCGCGCGCAATTCAACGGGGGTGTTTCAGCAAGCTGTATGAACGGGCAACGGCACCTCGCGGGATTCCCTACCAGCGAGATCAATACAGCGCCCGGGAAGCTGAGGTACTTGCCTCCTCAATTGAGCAAGCAAAACTTCCCCCAAACATCAGAGCCTCGCTAAGAACGGAGATTGGCTTAACTGAGATCACGCAAGAGACCTCTTGCTCGCTTAAGGTCGGCGGTGTCGAGACCTTCGGTAAACCGGTCGTAAATCGGTTGTAGCAGCGCCTTCGCGTCAGCCGGTCGGTCCCGATCGCGAAACAACTGTGCCAAGCTTGTGGCGGCGCGTAGTTCCCAGGACAGAGCGCCCTGCAGGCTCGCCCACTTCATCGCCCGGAAAAACTGATCCTCGGCCGTTGCCGCAGCGCCGGGTGCACCTTGCAACAGCAGCAGTTCGCCCTTGATGCGCAGCAGCTCGGCGATACTCAAGCGTTCTTCGGTCTCCTCTGCGCGCGCGATCGCATCGTGTACCACCGAAAGTCCTTCGCCCACTTGCCCGACGCGCCCCAAGCCTTCCGCCATCTCACCAACGAACAGGAAATAGCGATGCGATGCGTTGACTTCGTCGCCGAGTTCGTCGATGCCTGACCGCAGCAGCGGCAAGCCGCCGGCGGTATCTCCGCGCTTGATCGCAAGCAGTCCTTGATGGCTGCGGGCAAAGGCAACATAGCGCATCAGCGAATGCCTGGTCGAAAGGTCGATCAGCCTTGCCACGTAATGGTCTGCGACATCCATATCGCCGCTCCACAGCGCGATCGGGCATGCTGCGTTGGCGACGATGTAGCACACCGAGTTGACGTGTCTGCTGGCAGATGCCTCATGCAGGTATGTTTCGGTGACGTGCATTGCGCGATCCGGAAATCCCTGCAGCCATAGGGTCCGGCCCAGAAAGGCGCCGGCGGTCACCCGCTGGTTGCTCCGGAAACGGCTGATCCGCGACTTTTGGACTGGAGGAACATAGTGCGCGAGCATGCGTTCGAGGTGATACCTCGCGCTCGCTTGATCGCCGAAGCATTGCTGCGAGATGCCGATCAATCGCTCACCGATCAGCCGATCGTTGGAATTTGACCGGCTTGCCGCAAGAGCGCTGAATCGTTGCGCGGCGGTCAAGGAGGCGCGAAGGCGGCCGGCGACCCGGTGAAAGAACCACAGGCCTAGCAGCGACCGCAATTGGTGCTCGACATCGTCAAGCCTCTCTGCAAGCTCCAGCGCCTTTGTCCAGGCTTCGCCGAGCGCGGGAATTTTCGCGTCGGTGACAAATATCAGGGTCGTACCGAGCGCGGTATACAGCTTCATCTCGAGGCGCGCGTCGCCATTGACGGCAGCCCCAAGGGCGCCGATCGCCCGCTCCACGCGGCCGCGGCATTCCTCCAGCAACGACGAATGGACGCATAGGGGCACTGCGGCCGCGGTCAGCCCCGCGCCAATCTGCACGTCACCGCTGGGTGAAAAGGCCCAACCCAGCGCCGCGCGCAGGTTGTCGATGTGCCGTCCGTAGTCGCCCATCCAGTCGACCGTGGGGCGCATCTCCAGCTCCGCTTCAGCCCGCTCGAACAAGTCCCGGTAATATTCGGCATGGCGGCGCGCGAGCCGTTCCCGTTCCCCGCTCTCGCCGAGCTTTTCGAGGGCATACGTATGGGTCGTATCCAATAAGCGGTAGCGCGCCGTGGTGGCATCGATTTCCGCCACAACCAGCGACTTCGAAACCAGGCTGGAAATTCCATCGACCACGTCCGGCAAAGCGATCCCGGCGCCCGTTACCACCGCGCAGATCGCCTCCAGGTCGATGGCGCCGGCGAAGACCGCGAGCCGGCGGAGGAGCACCAGCTCAGGCTCAGTCAGTAGCTCGTAGCTCCAATCGAAGGTCGCCCGCAGAGTTTGGTGCCGCGGCAGCGCCGTCCGCCCTCCGGTCAGCAGCTGAAAGCGATCGTCAAGGTGAGCGGCGAGTTCTTCGACACCGAGTGCCGTGACACGTGCCGCCGCCATTTCAATCGCGAGCGGTATGCCATCAAGACGCCGGCAGATCGCCGCGATCGTCTTTGCCTGATAGCCATCCAGAACCGCCCCTGCCTCGGTTGCTCGTGCACGTTCGATGAATAGTCTGACGGCGCCGTATTCCAGGAGATCGTCCGCGTCCTCCGTCGGAATCGAGAGCGGCTGCACCCAGTAGACCTGCTCCCCCTCGGCCCGGAGCGGCTCGCGGCTGGTTGCGATGATCTGAGCCGAGGATCCGGCTCGCAGCACGCCCTCAGCCATCCTCGCCGCGGCGTCGATCACATGCTCGCAGGTGTCCAACACCACCAACAAGCGCCGCGCTGCCAGTGCCAGCGCCACGCGCTGCGTCGAAATTTCACCTCCGCCGAACTTGAGTCCGATCGCGACAGCGAGCGCTATGGGAACCAGACTGGGATCAGCGAGCGGCGAGAACTCGGCCAGCCACACGCCCTCTGGAAAATGCGGCAGCAGTTCACGGGCGACCGCGAGCGCGAGCCGTGTCTTGCCGATGCCCCCCGCCCCGGTCAGGGTGACGAGCCGGCCGGCACGGACAAGCTTCGAGATTTCCTCGACCTCGGCGGTGCGGCCGATCAACGCTGAAACCGGCTGCGGCAGGTTGGTCGACGCTAATGGCTGCGCCGACGCACTTTCCTTTAGGTAGAGTGGATGTCCCGGTCCGGTTGCTGGCCGCATGGTCCAGATGCCGCGCAGGTGATAGCCGCGGCCGGACACCGTCTTCAACAACTCGCGATCTGCGCCGAGCGCCTTGCGAATGGCGGATATATGAATCTGGAGCGTGTTTTCTTCGACCGTCGCAACCGGCCACACCCGATCTATAAGATCGCGCTTGGTGACAAGCTCGCCGCCCGACTGAACCAGAATCTCCAGAATCTCGAATGCGCGGTTCCCGATCGGAACGGAAACACCTCGGGACCGCAGCTCACGCTGGGTAAGATCGATCTCCCACCCGTTCGACTCATAGACGGCTCGTAGGCCTTGCTCGGCCATCACGGCCTGCCCCGTCGGTTGAGTAATCCTAAGAAAATCTCAGCATCAGATCAGGGAACCGCTCCAGGAAATCAGCTTAAACGTTGATCTGGGCAGTGGGCAAGGGCCGTCGAACTATCCGCTTAACGCGCGGCATATCAATGGCTTGATACCCAGTATCTGCTTGGGTGATCTTCTGAGCAAGATTAGCAAAACAGCATCAATGGCGGGCAAGCGATTGATGCAGGGCCCGAGTAAGATCACTGTCTAACCCAGCGGCGCGCTGTTGCGCAGGCTTCGCGGTGTCGCTGCGCCCAAATGTAAACGGGAGAGCGAACATGATCTCTGCGGCATTTCCCTATAAGAAGCAGCGGCGGCGGGTCCTCGGCCGCGAGATGGCGTATGTCGAGGTGGGAAAGGGCGACCCCATCGTACTGCTGCACGGCAATCCCACTTCGTCGTATCTCTGGCGCAATGTGTTGCCGCACCTGAAGCCGCTGGGTCGCTGCATCGCCCCCGACCTGATCGGCATGGGCGATTCCGACAAGCTGCCTGACAGCGGTCCCAACTCGTATCGCTTCGTCGAGCACCGCCGCTATCTCGACGCCCTGCTCGAGTCCCTGGACGTGCGCGAACGGGTCACCCTCGTCATCCATGACTGGGGTTCGGCGCTCGGCTTCGACTGGGCAAACCGCCACCGCGAGGCCGTGAAGGGTATCGCGTACATGGAGGCGATCATGGGGCCGCAATACTGGGACCACTGGGACAAGTTCGAAATGCGTCACGCCTTGCAGGGGCTACGTTCCGAGAAAGGCGAGGAAATGGTCTTGCGAGACAATTTCTTCATCGAGAAGATCCTGCCGGGAGCCATCCTTCGCAAAATGTCCGACGAGGATATGGCGGAGTACCGACGGCCCTTCGCCGAGCCCGGCGAGGGCCGGCGTCCGACGCTGACGTGGCCAAGGCAAATCCCCATCGAGGGCGAGCCCGCCGACGTGACTGCGATCGTGACCGCCTACGCTGACTGGCTTAAGACGAGCCATATACCCAAGTTGTTCCTGAGGGCGGAGCCCGGTGGGATCCTCGCCCATGGCCCGGTTCTCGATTTGGCCCGCAGCCTCCCGGCACAGACCGAGGTGACGATCTCGGGACTCCATTTTGTCCAGGAAGATTCGCCGGACGAGATCGGACGGGCCGTCGCCGGCTGGATGGAGGCGTTGGGCTGACGGCGGCCATGCAGGGCTGCGATGTCAGGATCATCAAGGCTCACTCTGAGTTCTTCGCATTTTGACCCGGAGCGGAAGTCGCAGACCAAGACGGTCCGAACCTCTCAGGCATGGACACCAGCCAACGAATCCGGCGGTGGCGCAAATGCGAAGTGCCGCGGCGTCTACCAGGGCGACCTTCGCATAGACCACAGGATAGCGTTCGTGAGAATTCGCTGGTAGCGGGCGTCCCGCCAAACTGACGGCTCGTGGCCTAACGCCGAATAAAATACTCGTCCCTCGCCATAGAATCGGGTCCAGGTGAGAGGCCAGCCATAGAATCGTTGATGTACGCCGGTCTTGCCAAGGTCCACCGAGCTTGGGTCGAGGCGCAGGAGCACGCGTGAACCACGATAGTCGAAGTCGCCGATTTGGTAGATCTCGTCCTCGACTTGCAACGAATTCCCGAGAAAAGCCACCAGGGGATCGCCGGGATCAACCACCTCGATCTTCACGGCCTGATGCCAAGGATGACCATTAAAGTAGCCGCCGACCAGATCGAGATAGTCCGGCCAAGTGTAGAATGTGTCCGTCGCCGAATGAACGCCGAGGAACCCGCGGCCCGAGCGCACAAAGTCGAGAAGAGCTCTCTTTTGCGCGTCGCTCATCGGAAGTTCTCCTGACGTATAGAACATCACCGCTGCGTAGCGCTCGAGGTTTTCGGTAGAAAATTCGGACGTGTCTTCCGTTGCAGTGACTTCAAAAACACCCGAATGGCTTCCGAGCTGGGTCAGGATAACCTTAGAAAGCGGTATGACATCATGCCGGTAGCCGGCGGAGTATGTGAAATAGAGGATGCGCTCTCGCGGACGCTCCGCATGCGCGCCGAGTGGTCGGATTGCCGCCGCGCCGCCGAGGAGCGCGATGAACTCACGTCGCCTCACAATCGCCTCCGCCAAAACCAACCATGTGTTGACGAAGCCTAGCACAGATCAGCCCAGCGCCGACCGGGGGGCATCGCCCTCTCGCGTCCTATGCGACGCTGCTGGCCTGATCCTATTGTGACCGTCGGCGATTGTCCGCCCGTGCGCACAATTTTAGGTTATCTATTCGGATAGTGTTGGGCTGAATAGCCTATGCTGCTTAAGCGTTGCACTACAGCTATCGGACAGGATGATCTCGGAGGCGCATGCACTCAGCTTTCATTTGGTATTTTTTATCCATGAAAGGCCGCATCGGTCCGCAGGAATTTCGATTGGGACTTTTGGGACTTGTGCTAGTCGGCATGCTCGTCGTGCGCGTCGCGAGGAAGCTCACTGATTCAGGACCCCAATACTATAGCGTCAACCCTCCGCTCGACTGGCCCATCGTCCCGGCTGTCCTCTTTATCTCGCTCTGGCCGCTCGCTGCAATCCTTATGAAGCGACTACATGACTTCAACATCTCGGGTTGGTGGGCGCTCACAATCCTCGCAATTCCTCTCCTCGTCGCCGCGCTCAGCATTCCGTATTGGCTTCCTTATCTTTTATTGGCGACAATCCTGAGTGCATTTCCCGGACGGCCTGGCGACAATCGGTTCGGCTCGACCTCGCTACCGCGCACGCGCGTCTAGCGCGCCCCCAAAGCAGACCGGCCGGGCGTTTGAACGGTGGCGCGAAAGTCAGCCGCAATGTCTGCTGATGGCCCATCCCTGCCGACAGCGCTCCTCAACGACAGGTCTTCGCAGGGTAAACCCGGCGCGCCGATCCGCAGCGAACCACGCCGGACTTCGACCCAATTCGGACTTTGGTTGGTATCCCAAGCCGGACATCAGCTGCCTCCAGACTTGGTGGCTTCCCGCACGAGGACGTCCATCAACATTCTGGCGGGCATCTCGCGGGCAAGCGCGGCCGCCTGACCTGACCAGAGTGGCGTGAAATCGGAGCTTCCATTCTGCTCAGCCGCAGCACGCAGCGGCGACAGTTCGCCCATGGGCAGCGGAAAGTCCGGCGCCGCGTCCGACCAGGGACCAATCTCGGCGGCAAGGCGATTGACCAGAACCCTCGCCGGTCGCCCGGAGAACACGTTGGTCATGACAGTCCGGTTCAACCGCGCATTTCGCAGAGCCTCGCGATGAAGCGGGGGCGTTGCCGACTCGGCACAAAGCAGAAAGGCGGTTCCAACCTGCACGCCGGCGGCCCCGAGTGCGAACGCCGCTGCGATCCCTCGCCCATCCCCGATCCCGCCGGCTGCTATCACGGGCACGCTGACGGCGTCAGTGACTTGTGGCACAAGGGCGAACGTGCCGGCCTGTGAGGCGATCGCGCGCTCGCGGTCAGAATCAAGGAATAAGCCGCGATGTCCTCCGGCTTCGTACCCCTGAGCGATGATCGCATCGGCACCATGCTTTTCGAGCCAGCATGCTTCGTCGACTGTCGTCGCCGATGAGATCACCTTGCAGCCGGCTGCCTTGACCCGATCGACCAATCCGGGCTCGGGCAAACCGAAATGAAAGCTTACCACCTCCGGCCGGACCTGTTCGACTACGGCGGACGCGGCATCGCCGAACGGAGCGAGATCGAGGCGCGGTGCAGCCGTTGCGGGGGCGATGCCCAGTTCGCGATAATACGACGAAAGCTTCTCATGCCAGGCACGCTCGCGAGCGGCGTCCGCCTTTGCCGCATCGTGGCAGAAGAAGTTGAGATTGATTGGTTTCTTCGTCAGTCGCCGTAGCTCGGCAACGGTCTTTGCAATGAGCTCAGGCGTCAAGACAGCGCAGCCGATCGAGCCCATGCCGCCGGCATTCGAGACCGCGGCTGCAAGGTCTACCGTGCCCAATCCGGCCATTGGTGCCAGCACAATCGGATGCTCGATCTTGAACAATTCAACAAGACGTCGGTCAGACCACATCGCACGCCTCCTACCAGTGGCCGGCGGACGCGCCGCCGTCGACATGCATGATCTCGCCGGTGACGAAAGCCGCTCGCTCAAGATACATCACGGCGTCGACGACCTCCTGTATCTCGCCCATGCGGCCCATCGGCTGCAAGCTTGCGAGGAAGCCATGCGCCTCCGGCGCATGCATAGGGGTCGCGATCGCACCAGGCGATATGGCATTCACGCGGATATTCCGGCTTGCGTACTCGATCGCGAGCGAGCGGGTGATCGCGTTGAGACCGCCTTTGGTTAGCGCCGCGAGCGCCGCCGCCAGGGACGCCATCGGCTGCTCGGCGATCGTAGCCGTGATATTGACGATGTGACCCGAGCCCGCGAGCAGCATCCGCGCCGCCACCCGCTGCGTCAGATTGAAAAAGCCCGCGAGATTGACCCCGACCATCTTGGCGAAGTCGGCCTCAGAATACTCGGTAAAGGGCTTCGCAATGAACAGGCCGGCATTGTTGACGAGCGTATCGATCCGTCCGAAGCGCTCGATGGCCAGTTCCACGATGCGATCGGCCGTCTTTGCGCTGGCGATATCGCCATCGACCGCGAGCATCGACGGATCGTCGCTCCTGCCGATCGAACGAGAACTGGCAACGACGTGGTAGCCGATATCCCGGTAGGCCTCGAGCAATCCTGCGCCAATGCCGCGCGATGCTCCGGTGATGATGGCAACCTTCCGTTCGGACGTCATATTCGCTTCTCCTTCACGCAAAGTGCATGGATGAGCGAACAGTTACCCTGATCGAGGCAATGCCTCTTTGCATCGCCTGCTCAGCTATTGTCATTTCCTGCCGTCGGTGGATGCAGATCGTTACATCGGTAACAAAGTCAAGCCAGCCGGTTTCGCCGATATTGCGCCGGTGTCTGGCCCGTGGCTCGCCCGAATGCGCGGGTGAAATTGGCCTGGCACGAAAACCTGAGCCCGAGGGCGATATCGACCAAGGCCCGATCCGCATCGCAGAGCAGATCCTTGGCGCGTTCGAGGCGCCTTGCACTGACATGCCGATGCGGCGATTTGCCGATGGCGGCCTTGAACGCGCGCGCGAAATAAAACTCGCTCAGGCAGGCAACCGAGGCCAGCCGCGCTACCGTCAGATCGCCCTCCAAATTGGCTTCGATATAGTCGAGCACGCGCGCCAATCTGCGTCGGTCGAGCCCTTCCCCTGCGGCCGGCGTGACCAAGCCGGACCGCGGCGCAGCATGGTTCTGGATCAATCTTGCCACCAGACTCAATGCCAGGGTTTCGGCGAGCAGCCTGCCCGCGGACGTCTCGTGTTCCAATTCGAGCATGATGGCAAAGGCAATCTCGGCAAGCAGTGGATCGCGGAAGCCGCCCTTGTGGCGGAGTGAATCGATCGCCGTCGCGCCGAACCCTTCACCCAGATCATGCGACAAGAACAAACCGGGCGGTAGGTAAAGATGTAAGATCGCGGGCACCGGCTCGGACATGTCGATCAGGCCTTCGTGCACGCCGGCCGGACGAAACCAGATGGTTCCACGTTCGGAGATGGTCGAGTCGATGGCCCCGTCCGGCCGACGCGTGACAACGGACCGACTACCGCGCACATCAACGCAGATCTCGGCATCAGGCTGGGGGTTATTCCAGGCAACCGTACCGCGGTGGCTGCGAAGCTCTGCCTTTAGATTTGACCAACCTCGCGTGGCGGATGAGGCCAGCAGCCCGGCGACGCCGTATTTATTGGAGCTGCGTTCGCCTGACGGCGTCGGCCGAGATGTCAATTCCTGATTTCGGCCAAATAAATTCACGCGGGCGTCACCTTTGGACAGGCTGCAGGCTCGACGACGTCAATGTGGTCGGACTCGTGGCTGACCGCAACTCTCGCCCCCGCCCTATCACGCATCTGCGATCAAGCAGTGTAGCCGCTCACTTTCGTTATTGGCCCCCAACCGACGTTGCCACGCTGCTGCCGACCGCCAGCTTTTGACCCACAACGGACATGGCCTCCGTCATAGGGGCAATATTTCTGTTTCGGTGCTGCGGCCCCCCGTCGAGCTCTCGTTCGTCAACCAGCCCGCCTCCCGCACGATGGCGACGGCTGACCGGGCGACCGGGGCCGTGATGCCATTGACGAGCTGCAGTCGCAGATTGCGGCCCTCGGTAACGACCCGAACAACCGCCCTCCTCGCGACCCACCAGGAGCGATGTACCTGCAGGCCATCGGCATTTTCGAGCGCCATCATCGCCTGGTTGAGCGTTGCCAGTACAAGGCGAGAGTTGCCGGCGGGAGCTATGGCGGAATCTGGGTGATGACGGTGTGAGGAAGGCGGCGTATCGAGGCGGGTGACGAGCCTGCCAGAACCTCTCGAGGAGAGCGATACGCCATGACCGAGACTACCAATGTTCTTGCTTTCCGTCAGCCGTCCGCGGTTGATGATCCACTGACCGATATCGTTCGTGCCGGCGCGCGGGACCTGCTTGCCAGGGCGATCGAGATCGAGGTTGGCGCGTTTCTGGCCAGCACGGCCAATCTGACGCTGCCCGACGGTCGAGCGCGCCTGGTCCGACATGGGCACGGTCCGGTGCGCGAGATTGCGACCGGCATCGGTCCGGTGGAGGTCGCTCGTCCCAAGGTCCGCGACCGCGGAGCGAGCGGGCCAGGCGACCGCCTCCGCTTCAGTTCGGCAATCCTGCCGCTATGGGCGCGGCGGACGAAGAGCCTGGATGCCTTGATCCCGGTCCTCTATTTGCGCGGCATCTCGACCGGCGACTTCCAGGAGGCGCTCTCGGCGCTGCTCGGCAAGGATGCGCCGAACCTGTCGCCTTCGGTGATCGCCGGCCTGAAGGCCGATTGGCAGGTCGAGTACGAACGCTGGCAGAGACGCGATCTGTCGGCGCGTCGCTATGTCTACATCTGGGCCGATGGCGTGTACCTGCAGGCCCGCATGGAAGATCACAGCGAATGCATGCTGGTGCTGATTGGCACCACGCCGGAAGGCAAGAAGGAGCTGATCGGCTTCCAGGTCGGCGTGCGCGAGAGCGCGCAGAGCTGGCGCGAACTCCTGATCGACCTGCGGCAACGCGGGTTACGGATTGCCCCGCAACTCGCCATCGGCGACGGCGCCCTCGGCTTCTGGAAGGCACTGGACGAGGCCTTTCCCGGCACGCGGCACCAACGATGCTGGTGCCATAAAGTGAGCAACGTACTCGACAAGGTCGCCAAATCCGTGCAGGGCCCCATGAAGAACGACCTGCGGAACATCTATCTGGCCCCACACCGGGCCGAAGCTGAAACCGCGATCGACGTCTTCGTCGAGAAATACCACGTCAAATACGGACGTGCGGTGGAGTGCCTGATCAAGGATCGCCATGCGCTGCTCGCCTTCTTCGACTTCCCTGCTGAGCACTGGATCCACCTACGCAGCTCGAACCCGATCGAGAGCGTCTTCGCCACGGTGCGCCACCGAACGGTGCGGACCAAGGGATCGCTGTCGCAACAAACTGCGAAGCTGATGGTGTTCAAGCTCATCGACGCCGCATCGAAGACCTGGCGGCGATTGAAGAGCACGAACCAGTTGCCGAAAGTCATCGCCGGTGTAAAGTTCATCGACGGAATCGAAGTCATTCCGAACACTGAAAGCCACGCCGCCTGATCAGGCCGCGTCACCCAAAATCAGCCATAGCTCCCGGCGGTACGGACGCGCACATAGTGGTCCTCCATCTGCAGGCAAAGCACCGCGGAAGGTGGCGCACCGAGTAGTCCGAAAGCAGTTGGCGGCGCTTCGCCGGCTTCCTTGGCCTGTTGCCGGCGATGTAACCGGGCCTGCATGAGAAAGGTGAAACCCAGCACAATCGGCAAGGCGGTGATCAGCCCCTGCAAGTACCAATCGAGGGGTCGTAAGATTTTCAGGAAGGGCCATATCGATACGGCTATCGACACGACCCAGATCTGGAATGGCGCGTTCAGGATGACGACGCCGAGGAAGATCGACATCCAGGTCATCGCCGGGTTCAGGCGGAGCCGCAGCACCACCCGGATGAGCGATCCGAAAAGGAGGGTTCCGGGTAAGAAGCAGGCGAGTTGAAACACCACGCGCTGCCAGGTCGGTCCGTTCAGATAGCTACCAAACGGTCCGATCAGGCCGAAAAAGATGGCGCAGACGCTCGCGATCGCGAGGTCAACGGCCCAATCCCGCAGAAGGTCACTCCGACGCGCTTCGCTCATAAGGCCATTATAGTGGCGGTTTGCCCGCCGGCGAACCCATTCGCCCGTTGGCGAACAAGTGCTGGCGCAGGCCTGTGCCGTTTGCTGGATCCTTGGCGTCCCACTCGCCGAGAGGTTCCCATGCGCTACACGATTGCATATTTTTTCGCCGTACTCATCACAGTCACCACCGGCCAGGCCGACGCCGCGGTCGGGTTCCGGCATTTCAGCATCGACGATCCGCAAGGCCCACCTATCGAGGTGGGCGTCTGGTATCCGACCACGATGCCCCCGAAGCTGGAGGCGGTCGAGACCGATCAACAGATGGTCGCCCGCGACGCGCCGGTTGAGGGCACCGGTCTTCCGCTGGTGGTCATATCTCACGGTCACGGAGGCTCCTACGCCGGGCACCTCGACACCGCCACGGCCCTGGCCAATGCAGGGTTCGTCGTCGCCGCTCTTACGCACAATGGCGATAGCTGGCGCGACCAAAGCCGTCCTACCGCAATCTGGGAACGGCCACGGCAATTGAAGCTGCTCACGGATTACATGCTGGGCGCGTGGAGCGACCACGCCCGCCTCGATGCCAGTCGCGTTGGCGCGTTCGGCTTCTCGGCTGGCGGCTTGACGGTGCTAGCGGCCGCCGGCGGCGAGCCGGACCTTCGGACCCTTCCGAGTCACTGCAAGGCGCATCCCGCCTTCGAAGACTGTCAGATCATGGAAGAGCACCCATTGCTGCCGGATACCGATATCGTCTGGACCCGCGATCCGCGAATCAAGGCGGTGGTCTCCGCCGCGCCCGCTCTCGGTTTTGCCTTCGGGACCAACGGTCTGGCGGCGGTCCTCCAGCCGGTGCAGCTCTGGCGGGCCGAGGATGATCAAGTGCTACCACACCCCTATTATGCGGAAGCCGTTCGGCTCGCGTTGCCGACGCCACCGGAGACGCACGTCGTGGCTGACGCCGGGCACTACGACTTTCTGAAGCCGTGCTCTGCGGACCTGGCAACCCGCATGCCGGCAATCTGCACAAGCAAGCCGGGCTTCGACCGCGCTGCGTTTCATGAGCGCTTCGATCACGACATCGTCGCCTTCTTCAAGCGGACGCTGCAGTAGCAGGTTTTGAAGCGGGATGTCCGTTCTTGGCCGTTAGTTGACATTCCCGCGCTCAGAGCGAACGTCCCCTTGTGACCCGAAGCGGACATTACGGATATTGGTGGCTGTGGAAATCGACGTGACTCAATGCTCACTCCTGAGTTGCAAGCGGAACGACGCAAAGCATGAAGAGCGGAGTCGCTGCACCGATGTGCCCCGTGCTTCATCCGAACAACAGGAGAATTGCATTTTTCACAGCGCATTCGGTCAGGACAGCTGACGGTGCGTGCTGCGTATTCCGGGCATGACGCTGACGTTCGCCGCGTTCCCTGCTATTATGCTAATATTCCAGGTCGTTCGGTCGAGCCTTGTATTGAGGTCAAAACCGATGATTGGAGCCACCATCCCCACATACTTCGTCAGTCCAAGGCGAAGCATCAAGAAAGCATGATCACGTTGACGCTCGGCGCCGGCGTGCAAACTCGATTTGACAAGAGAAAGCATACGCAGGTCGATTTCAACTCGCGGCAGTTCACGGCGGAGACCTGAACCGCCGCTTGATCTAAGGAGGCACTCATGAACTCCATCAACGTGCGCATAGTCCCCACAGTCACCGCAGCGATGAGACTCACCAAAGCAACGGCTTTTGCTGCAGCGCTCGTGTCCTTTGCCCCCGCGGCTGTCGCGGGAGAGCCGATTGAAAAGAAGGGGACTACTCCTTATGTGACGCACTTTATTTTTCGGCCCTTGATGAGCATTGACACCGCCGAACTCGGCAAGGCCACTACGCTGGAGGCGGTCGGGACCACTCAAAACATGAAGGGAGAGAAGATGCTGGACAAGATGTCAGCACGCTGCGTGGCGCTGAACGTCGCGTCCGGAGACAAGAAATACATTGACGGCGCTTGCGTGCTCGCCGACAGCGACGGCGACAAGATTTTCTCGACCTTCGATACTCGAGACCTCGACAAGGCCCAGCCGAAGATGGATTGTGGAACGCATATCATCACCGGCGGCACCGGTAAGTACAAGGGCATCACCGGAAGCGAACCATTTGCGTGCATAGCTATGCCTGCGCTGGCTGGCTCTGGCGATTATTTTGCGATGGACATCCCGCACAACACGTCCTGGGAAATCAAATGATCCTGAACCCGATGTCGCCGTAAAGATGGTTGTTGAGGCGGCATCAATCGCTGAACGAGAGCCTAGCACACCACAGCTGGGCTCTTCTTCTGTTCGTAATTTGGGTCAGATGGTCCGCTTGTGGCCCCAAGCGGTCGACCCGGCATGTCCGCTAGATGTCCGCTCCTTGGGGGTGAAGCAGACTTGATAGGCTCAGCCCGAGTTCTTCCGGGTGTGCCCCGAAGGCGAAGTCGCCGCTGTCCGTTTGCATGTCCGTTAATGGGGAGCTGAGCCGACTCGTTGTGCTCGCGGCGAGTCTTTCCGTTGATGAGTGCGGCCCATCGCCTAGGTTGCGGTATCCAATACGTCGCTGAGCGAGGCGCCGATCATACGTCCGGCGGCAGTGGATAGCATTGTTGCCTGATCAGTCATTCGCGCCGACCTCCGTAAAAAGGAAGCCCGCGGGCGTCTTGGTAAAGACGAAGATGAGCTCGCCGCAGAAGACGAAGTAATTGTCATTGTTCTCCTGATTGCGATCGTAGACGGCCTTGCCGCGCTGGATACACGCGCGATTTTTCGCCGTGAACGAGGTCGGATAGGTCTTTGCGCGAAATTGCGCGGCGTCGCGAATTGCGCTGTCGTTCATGAACGGCAATCGTGTCATACCGGCGACGGCGGCGGAATCGTTTGTCCTCAGCGCCGCGCGAAACTTCGCGATGAAGCCATCGAATTCCTTCTGCAAGGCAGGAGAAGCGACGGCTTTCTTCGGCGCCTGGGCGACGGCTGGAGCAAGGTTCACGAGAGCGGTTACGAGCATAATTCTCAGCAAAATCCCACGGGTCGGCTCCGTCCATCGTCCAATCAAGGTCTTCCGACCGATCCAAATCCGTGGTGTTCTGTTGCGTCAAGGACTTTCTGGCTCGCCGGCGCAGCGTTAACCCCGCCCAAGCATGGACCAATAGCATTTGCCGGAGCATGCGCTGGCATGTTTTGCCGCGCTCGCTTATGGCCCTTAGCCGAAGGTCAATTGAGCGCGTGTCATGTCGACTGTCAGGGGCAAACCGGACGCCGATACAGCTTGGCGCCCACTGCTGCTTTTGACCCTTAGCTGACCTTCCGACCCAGATCCGCCTTGGCTTGATATTCGCGGTCCGCCGTGTGCGTTAGAGCGAACGGCTCACTTTGAGTAGTGAAGCCGGCAGCTCGCCATTTGGTGTCCCTCCTACTAGCATCTATAACTCCAAGTGATACAACCCGAGACGCGACTTGGACGGAAGGGCGATGGAATGAGAGAAGAAATCAAACGAGTAATTAAGGCTGCAGCGCCCGGAATGTCGCAGCAACTCTACTCGACGCTGCTGGTCATGGGAGAGCTCCTGAGCAACGCGCTCGATAGAATTGACGAACTCGAAAAGAAAGCTAACGGCCAAGAAGAGGCCTAAGGGCTGACGGTTGGAGTTCCTCTCAGCGCAGCGGAAGTCTCATCTGCATCACCCGCCAAATAAGCCGGGCAGGAACGTCGAGTGAGCGGTCTCACAACATAAGCGGTCTTATTGGAACGTTTTCGTTTTCCGGTTGTTGTTCGGCCTGATCCCTGACCGAAGCCACGGTTCGACGCGACCAGTCCTTCGGATGACGCGAATTAGCTCGCTATCTGTCCGTGAAGGGCGCAGCAATGGTTGCTGTAAATGCTCAACGGTCGCTGAGATGGGCGAACAACTGCTGCCGTCTCCACCTTTAACAAATTCGCTCAACTACGCCAGGGGCCGATCTGTAATCGGCTGTATGACGAACGAGGCTATCCGTGTCGACAGATTTAACGCCGGTGCCGAGCGTTCTAGTCGTGGAAGACGAGATGATTCTGCGCATGCGCGCGGTCGACATCGTGGAGGACGCGGGGTTTAACCCGGTCGAGGCGGTCAACGCCGACGAGGCAATTTCAATTCTTGAATCCCGTTCGGACATTTCCCTGCTTTTCACCGATATTCAAATGCCCGGCAGCATCGACGGCTTGAAGCTCGCCCACGCGGTCCACGACCGTTGGCCCTCCATCAAGATCATCCTGGTTTCCGGTCAAGTGAAGCCGTCAGACGCGGAAAGGCCGGCGCAAAGTCGTTTCTTTGGCAAACCGCTGGGTGTTGAACAAATGATCGCTGAATTGCAGGATATGGTCGGCGCGGGCGCATTGAGAATTTTTCCTGACGCAACGATATTGTCGGTGAATGTGGCGCTGCCCGGCGCAGAACCAATTGCCCCGTCGCCCCGCTCCGCGCAGGAAGTTGTGTTGTCGGCGGAAAATGACAGCCTCCGGCTGCTGCTGGAGCAAGCCGGCATCGATGCTGAGACCTTACTTATCCAGGCCGGGATCGACGCCAAGGAACGCGAGGCCGCCGACAAGTTGCAGAAGCTGATCCTTGGTGAACTACATCATCGCATCAAGAATACGCTTGCCACGGTGAGCGCGATCGCGTCCCAGAGCTTTCGTGCAGCGCCGAGTATCGAGGCCGGCCAGAAGGCCATGGAGGGGCGGTTAACCGCATTGGGCCGAGCCCACGATTTGCTGATGCAGGTCAGTTGGGCGAGCGCAAGTCTTACCCACACCTTTAGCAGCGCAACGGAGCCGTACGACAGCCAAGGGGGCCGGCGCTTCCATTTCAACGGGCCGGATCTCAGAATTACATCAGGCGCGGTCATTGCGCTTGCGATGACTTTCAATGAGCTGTGCACGAACACGACCAAATTTGGCGCTCTTTCCGTCCCTGCTGGGCGCGTGGAAATCGCGTGGACGATCGATGAGCCCAAACAAAGGCTTCGCCTTGTCTGGACTGAAAGCGGTGGACCCGCGGTTGAGCCGCCGGTACGGCAAAGCTTCGGCACCCGCATGATGAAGTCTCTCGGTCAACAATTGAACGGCCAAGTGCAGCTCGCCTACCAACCGTCCGGCTTCATCTATTCGCTGGATGTTCCACTTAGCTCAGTCGCTGCAGCCGCTTGACGATTGTCCACTTCCGCTAATGGCCCGTTTGAGACCTGGCGAGGGGTACTAAAGATGTCCGCTCACTGGGGCTGACCGGAAGTCGTCTCGGGAGAACCAAACCGACGCGATTGACCCGAAGCAGACCAAGGCTTGGGGAATGGTCACGACAGCCGAACCGTTCGAGTTGGACCAGGACACGGACGCGGAGCGTAACGCCCGTCGTGGTTAGCGCTTAGCCAGTGTTCCTGACCGCCTCAGCTAGAATGGCGTACAGCTGCTGCTTGCTGAATTCCTTGGGCTGCTGCTTCTCTGCGGTGCTTCGCGACACCTTCTTCTCTACTCGACGTACCAGGGCGGCCGACGACGCCGGCCTTGGCTTCGGGGGCGGCCTTATCTTGGGTCTTGCTGTTGGCGGCTTGTGGCCACGCTTCAAGCCCGAACGGGTTAGCATCCCGCAGACCGCGTTACGGCTACACCCGAGACGGCGCGCAATCTGTGCCGCGCTCTGTCCTGCGGCCCAGAGCCTTTTGAGCAGCGCTACGTCTTTCGCATCCCAGCCCATGGAGAGATTATAGCGCGGACTGACCGACACTGGCTAGTCCAGGCCGCTCGCGGGAATCCCTTCTATGGATTCACGACTTGGCTCTACAACGCTGGTGATCTCTCCGCCCAAGCCTTGGTGGCTTGGCAGATTTCCATCGCCCGGGCGTAGGCGGGGCGTGTCGTCGTACGGGCGAGATAGGCACGCTCGACTGAACCCGGGGTATAGTTGCTGGTTCGCAGACCAAGCAGGAGTGCGTAGCTCACTGAAATGTCAGCAGCAGTGAACCGGTCTCCGGCGAGAAATGGACGATTTGCGAGACGCTGGATGACCAATCCCAGCCGGCTATGAAAGGTCTCCAGTGCCCAGATTGTGACCCGGGCGTTTCGCTCTGCTGCGGGGGCGAATGCGCGACCGACGATGACGGCGTTCATTGGTCCAGCGAGCCCGGCCTCTCCCAAATGGAGGAATTGCAGATAGGCGGCGAAAGCCGGATCATCCGGGGCGACGGCGAGCGGGCTCGGGCCGTGGCGGGCGAGCAGGTATTCGAGGATCGCGATCGACTCGACCATGATCATCTCGCCGTCCTGCAGCGCCGGGATAAAGCCGGCGGGGTTGATCGCAAGAAAATCGGGATCATTCTCGATAGCGAACAGATCGACCGGGCGCAGCCGATAAGCTACCCCCAATTCCTCGAGCAGCCAAACGACGCGGAACCCACGACCTTCGCCATAGACAGTGAGCATACTTGAGCGTCCTTACGTTGGCTTAAGTGCCTTAATTCGCAGGAGCGAGATTTCCACACCTGCTGCTATCGCGCTGACACGATATGCACAAGGTTGAATACTCGGCATCATGCAGCGCCGGTCCTCCCTACTTTATGGGTTCACGGCCTAGTCTTCATCCGGCTCGCGTACGACCGCCGGCTCGTCGGCTTCATCCTCCTCTTCGTCGCCCTCGTCGTCCTCCTCGTCTTCATCAGGATCTCGGGGCGGCATCGCGGTGCCCATAGCTACGAGCGGCGTCCAGACGGGCGCTGTGATGAAAAATGCTTCGAAATCGTGTTGCCTCATGTTGTTACTCCTCGAAAAGCATGCGCAGTCGAATATTCCTGACCGACGACATCCGGATGTCCAGGGCGCGATCGCTCCTGCGCGACGGCGACCAGATCGACGGCAGCGGCAGGGGCCGCCCCCCACGCAACTGGCGGCGTTTACGAATACTTCATGCCGAGGACGCATCAGGTTCTATATTTACCAACACTTCGCCGGCAGTGATTTCGGGATCCCCGAGATCGAGGTCATGCAGACTTGCTTGAATAAACTCCATTATCCTGGCGTTCGCTGCATTGGCGCTTTCGCGGTCCTCGAATATCATCACGGCGACACCAACGCCGTCGCCCCCATCCAGCACGTAGTAAGATCTGAATCCGTGCGATTGCTTCAGGATCTGACCGACGCCGCTCTTGGCGCGGCGAGCAGCGTCCGCGACCGAACGAACCCTGGTGTACTTGCGAATGACGATGTACATGAGGCCACCACGCGTTGCAGTTCCCGTCCCACGCATCAAAGCATACCGGCTCCCGGTCGGACCAGGGCGCTGCTTCCCGAATGGCCGCGCGCCTTTCTTCAGTGAGCCAACCTCGCCCCGCAAGCGGGGGCGAGGTGCCGAGGCTCAGGACCCCTCGAACTTGAACGAGACGTTGAGCTTGGCGCGATAGGCCTCTATGTTTCCCTTCTCATCCAGTTGCATATCGAGCTTGACGACCTCTGCAATGCGAAGATCCCGGAGAGTTTTTGCAGCTTGCCCGACCGCATTGGCGGCCGCCTTCTCCCATGAGTCACTGCTGGTACCGATCAGTTCAATGACCTTGTAGACGCTATCAGGCATATCGTCCTCCTGTTCGGTCTGAAGCAGGAAGCAGCTGCTCCCCGCCGTTGTGAAATCTAGCATCAGGATGTCGGCGCTGATACGACGCGATACGGCCTCGGACGTCGCCCGGGGGCCCCGTAAGAACAAACCGCATTTGGCGGGGATGGCGGCTTTTGGCCCGAAGCGGGCCGTCGCCCGTAGCGGACCAACCCGTCAGAGCCGCGATCACCCTCGCCGCGGTCATGGTAGGGTGGTCTTGTTTGCGCTGGCGAGCCAAAAGGTGACAGCCGATGAAGTGTCTTCGGATATACGCAACCCCGGACGGTGAATCTCACTTCGGTGAAGTGGAAATCCCCATGACGGCAAAGTTGACCGTCGCTCCCGGTGCCAAGCCGTTTCAGGTGTCCCAGCGCTATCTCGCGTCAAGCATGGAGGTTACTCAAATCCCTGCCGGTATGCGACAGGTTGAGTGGCACACCGTTCCAGCGCGGGTATTGACTGTCAGACTGACTGGCGCGGTCGAATACGAGACGAGCGACGGCGAGGTGCGGCACGTCTCTGCGGGCGAGTTCGTGTTGGTGGAGGACACACACGGAAAGGGCCATCTGTCTCGTCATTCCCCAGACGAGCAAACCGTTCTTTGGATCAGGCTACCCAACGGCCTCGATTTGCCGCCCCCATAGTTCGCGGGGATCGCCATCGCCCACGACGCCGAAAGCCGACTTTAGCACTCGATCCTGCAACGCCCACACGTGACCCGAAGCTGACATGACTCCTTCATTTTGGTCCAAATAGCTTGCTCCAAAGCAATGCTTGTTCCGACAATTGGGGCGCTTGTCGAGAGCAGCACTTTTAATGTTGCTTCTAATGCCACATTCAGCGTCGGCTTGGGCGCCTCAAAGCGAGCAACCACCCGCTTCCCGTTTCAGATCCTGTGTCCAAGCGCATGCACCGGATGCGCAAGCGGCCGGAGTTCGCACGCCCGGCAGGCGATAGAGATTATCGCCCGGGCGTACTCGGCGAACATTGAAGCCGAATAGCCCAAAGCGGGGGCGCCGATTGTCCTTCCCGTTAGGCAGTCTCAGAGCAAGGCAGTGTAACAATCCACGCCTACCAAGGAACAAGTGACCTCTGAAACAGTTGCCAGCGACGGAACCCGGAGTTGACCTTTGATTTGGACACCGACGGAAGTTTGAGTGTCACAGCGGTGCATTTGAACCGATACAGGTGTTCAACGCGAAATCAGACTTAAGATCAGCGAAGAATATGCCATTGCGTGTCTTCATCCTTGCATTATCAGTCTTGGGAATTCTCGTCGGTGCAAATGCTGCCGCGGCGGGTCCGAGCACGACCGACCGTGAGCTGATCGCATCCGTCGATCCAACGATCGTTGCCGGCGAGGCAAATCAGGAAACCGAAGATCAGATCGGCCTCAACAAGGGAAAGCGTCGCGACGTACAGCGCCGGCTGACCGGTCTCGGTTTCGACACCAAGGTCAACGGACAGTTCGACGGGTCGACCCGCGCCGTCATCGCGCGCTGGCAGGCGGCACACGGCTATCCCAGGACAGGCTTCCTAAACCCGCTGCAGCATCAGGCGCTACTGACCGAGTCCGCCTCGGCGGCGCATGCCAGCTTCAAGGGCAGCGACAAATCCGATGACGACCGTCCGGCCCGTCGTCGCACGGGTGCTCGCCATCAGCACAGTGGGGGCGGTCCCGGTGGACTGATTGGCGGCGTGGTGGGAGGCCTGTTCGGACGCAGGTGACCGATAACGTGGCGCGCACGTTAGCTCCGCCGACCAATCTGAATTTATGGGTGCACGCCCCGGCTATTTCCCGCACTCTCGGTTCTTGAGTACCCGGGTCGAACCACCCGCGTCAGCATCGGAAAATGCTTGTTGCCGCCTGCGAATGGCGGGAACTGGACGAAGTCCGCGCGCATGCGCCTGATCACGTCGGAGCCGAGCGCGTGCGCGAGGGCTTGCGGGCTGTCGAACACCAGCTTGTTGCGCTGCATGTGCTCGACGCGCTGCGACGGCAGCCGGTCGACCCAATCGATCCGGGTGTAGATCTCGATCTGGCGAACGGCCGGGAAGGTTCGCATGATCGATGGATGGTGCTCCAGATAGTGCAGGTTCCAGGCGTTCATGTCCTCGGCCGGGCCGGGATAGTGCACGAGGTAGCTGCACGGAGTGGTCGTGCCTGGCGGATGTTCGGCGGCATCGACGGGAAACGCGCGCGTCAGCATGACCTGGTGCGTGACGTCCAAGCCGGTGAGGCTCGCCAGTCCGGCCCCCGTCGCGAGACCGGCAAGGATGCCACCGCGGTCCATTGCCGCCTCGCAGGCGAGCAGGTCCGGAAACCGGAGTTGAAGCGCAAACACCGGGCCGGAGCCATCGGCCTTGTAGGGATGATCGACGGACTCCTCGAGCGGCGTGAACAGCAGGCCCTCGGTCGTGTCAGGGATCGATCCGACCAGCTCCGCCACGGCGTCAACCTCGTCAGGATGAATTCGCCGTTCGCCTGCCGGATCGGCGAATGTCATGAACAGCGAGATCATGCGGGCCTTGCCTCAGCGCCCTCGCCCGCGCTCACATGCGCCATCAGCGCGGCGCGAATGTCATCCGGCCACGGGATCGCATGGTGATCCACCAGCGACGTCGCGGCCAGGATCTGGCGGGCGCGCCAGCGCATGCCGTTCGCGCCGGAGACGACATGCTCCAAATGGATCGACGATCCGCCGACCCGGCTGATATGCAAGTTGAACGTCAGGAGGTCGCCGAACATCGACGGCCGGGAAAAGTCGCAGGACAGATGCACCGTGGGCGTCCCGATCCTCCGGACCGTGATCAGCTCCGGCCATGGAAATCCAATTCTCGCCCAGAAGTCTTCGACGACCCCGTTGAGGATGTTCAGGTAGGACGGGAAGTACGCGATCCCCGAGGGATCGCAGTCTCCGAATCTCAGCTCGCGATCGAACGAGAACGACGCCATCAGATCGCAACGACCGGATGCCTGATGACACCGACGCCGTCGACCCCCGCTTCGATCACGTCGCCCGGCCACAGCCATTCCTGGGGAGTCCTGCCGGCTCCGACGCCTTCCGGCGTTCCCGTAGCGATGATGTCGCCCGGCTCCAGCGTCATGCCCGATGAAATATCCGATATCAGGACCGGGATGTCGAAGATCATGTATTTGGTATTGGAGTCCTGCTTCATGACCCCGTTCTTGGTCAGCCACAGGGTCGGGAATCTCGTCCGCCGTCACGATGCAGGGGCCGAACGGCGCGTAGGTGTCCATGCCCTTGGAGAAGATCCACTGGCCGGCGCGGCGATTGTCGCGCGCGGAGATGTCGATCATCACCGAATAGCCGAAGACGTGGTCCATCGCCTTGTCGGTCGCGATGCGGGTTGCGGTCTTGCCGATGATGACGGCGAGCTCGACTTCCCAGTCGAGTTGCTGCGTCATCTTCGCATTATGCTGGATTGCACCACCCGGACCGATCACAGAGGTCGGCGGCTTGGAGAAGACGACCGGCTGCTTCGGCAGATCCTTGTCCGTGTCCAGGCTCTTGGCGGACTCCGCCACATGCGCACGGTAGTTCAGCCCGATGCCAAAAATGTTCTTGCGGGGCCGCGGGATCGGGGCCTGCAGCTTCACGTCCTCGAGCGGAACGGCGGAGCCGGCCGGCAAGCGTCCATCGGCATCGTCCAGACGCTCCTTCAGCGCCGGCAGCAGCGTCACGCTGTTGTCGATGAACGACAACATGTCGCTCGGCCATGCAAAGCCATGCGACGCACCGAGGTGCTCGACGTCCACGACCAATCCGTCAACGAGGACCCCGAGGCGGGCACCACTGGAGCCCAAGGTGTAGGTAACAAGGCGCATGAAGCTTTATCCGGCTCTTTCGGTTGAATTCTGTGCGGGGACGTCAGGCCGCGACTGGCTGATGGCCGGCGTTGTCGCCATAGGCCTCTTCCCGGTAGAAGCCGAGACTCTCGATGACGGGCAGATCGTTGAAGCAGAACAGGCAGGCGTCCTCGCTGCTCGAGGCGTTGCCGTGCTCATGCCAGGCCCAGGAGGGAACGCAGAAGATGTCGCGCTCCTGCCACTCGAAACGCTGGCCGGCGATGATCGAATAGCCGCGCCCCTTGGCGACCTGGTAGATGAAGCTGCCGGTGTGCCGATGCGACTTCGTCTTCTCGCCCGGCCGCAGCAGCTGCATGCTCGCGCCGATCGTCTGCATCACGTGTCCGCCAGAGATCGGATTGACGTAGTTCATGAGAATGCCGTCATAGGGCGAACCGTCGGTCGCGGCGGCATATTTGCGCAAGGACTCGTAGGTCGGCTCCCACTCGTATTTGAACATCGGGGAATAGCCCTTCGACCATTTCGAATCCGCCGGCCGAAGCCCGGGATTGCCCCAGGTCTTGGTCATGTCGTCCACGGGATAGCCGGAGTCTTCCTGTTGCACCTTGGGATGGACCGCGAAAAAATTCGCCTCCAGCGCGTTGACCAGCGGGATGTCCAGGCCGTCCTGCCAGATGCACACCGAGCCGTTGCCTTCGACGCCATGCTCGTGCCAGGTTCCGTTCGGCGTGAGCACGAAATCCCGCGCCCCCAGCGTCATCTTGTGCCCGTCGACGATGGTGTAGGCGCCCGAACCCTCCATGATGAAGCGCAGGGCTGAAGCCGAGTGCGCGTGCGCGGTTGCGACCTCGCCGGGATGCATCACCTGCAATCCCGAATAAAGCCAACCGACCGCGGCCGACACGTCGCGGCGGCCGGGATTGTTGAGGTAGATCACCCGCCGCCCGGCCTTCTCCGGCGAGACCAGCTCGACCGAGCGCAGCACGTGCTCGCGCAGATCGTTGTAGCGCCAGAGCACGGGAACGGAGGCCGATTGCGGCGCCCACGGCTCGATCTTGTTGGCGACCGTCCACAGCGCGCCGGCTTCGTACTTCTCGAGGTCCTTGTAATAGGCCTTAAGCTCGGGGGTGTCCTCGACATTGGCCCGACCGACGATGTTTTCGCGCATCCTATCCTCCAAGTCCTGCCCTTTGGCACCGTTGACGCGACGCGTCCCGAACTCTCGTTCCGATTTGCCAAGCGGCGCCGGCCGACGGCGATCGACCCGCAGATCGAAGATGTCGAACCGGTTGTAGCGCCTGATGATGTCGTGCATTGGCTGCGGCTTCACGGACCAGTGAAGCCGCCTTGTCGGCTGTCGCGCCCGGGTTGAGATAGACAGGTGAAGCCTGGACGGCGGCGGCTCTAAAGCGAGGCAGCTTCAGCATTGGCCCTACCCTGTCGCTAGCTCATGATCGCCTTGCCGGAGCAGAGGTCCGCAAGCGTGATAGCATGGCGCGGCGTTGACTTACTTCACATGTAAACGTATGCTATCGCATATTTCTGGAAGGTGCAATGGCTGAACGGTCTTTTGCTCGCGAAGTCGAGGATCTCCGGCTCGGCGATGGCGATACGTTCCGCGGCGAAGGCATCCTCGCCATCACCAAGGCGCTGCTGCAATCCGGCGTCGCCTATGTCGGCGGCTACCAGGGCTCGCCGATCTCGCACCTGATGGACGTGCTCGCCGACGCCAAGGACGTGCTCGACGATCTCGGCGTCGTGTTCCAGAGCTCCGCCAACGAAGCGGCCGCGGCGGCGATGCTGTCGGCCTCGGTGATGTATCCCCTGCGCGGCGCGGTTGCGTGGAAGTCGACGGTCGGCACCAACGTCGCCTCCGACGCGCTCGCCAATCTCGCCTCGGGCGGCGTCACGGGCGGCACCATGATCATCGTCGGCGAGGACTATGGCGAAGGCTCCTCCATCATGCAGGAGCGCACCCACGCCTTCGCGATGAAATCGCAGATGTGGCTGCTCGATCCCCGCCCCGATCATGAGTGCATCGTCAATCTGATCGAGAAGGGCTTTGAGCTCTCCGAATTCTCGAACACGCCCGTGATGCTCGAGGTCCGCGTCCGCGCCTGTCACATGCACGGCAGCTTCGCCTGCAAGGACAACGTCAAGCCGGCACACACCATCAAGGACGCTCTCAACAACCCCAGGCGCGACGTCAACCGCATCGTGCTGCCGCCGGCGGCCTATGAGCACGAGCAGGAGAAGATCAAGACGCGGATGCCCGCGGCGATCGGCTTCATCCGGGACAACAAGCTGAATGAATGGATGGGGCCGAAGCAGGGCAAGGTCGGCATCATCATGCAGGGCGGCATGTACAACAACGTGATCCGCGCGCTGCAATATCTCGGGCTGTCGGATGCCTACGGCAACACGCAGGTTCCGCTCTACGTCATGAACGTCACCTACCCCGTGATCGACACCGAGGTCGCGGAGTTCTGCGTCGACAAGGACGCCGTCCTGATCGTCGAGGAAGGCCAGCCGGAATATCTGGAGCAGGCGATCAACACCGTGCTGCGCCGCAGGGACATCCAGGCGCGCATCCACGGCAAGGACGTGTTGCCGATGGGCGGCGACTACACCGCGCAGGTTCTGCTCGGCGGCGTCCGGGACTTCCTGGAGAAGACCGAGCCGCGGCTGCTCGGCAACCGGCCGCCGGCGCCGGACGCCGTTCCCGTGCTCAATCACCCCGCGGTCGAAAAGCTGAAGCAGGTTGTGCCGGCGCGCCCGCCCGGGCTCTGCACCGGGTGCCCGGAGCGGCCGATCTTCGCCGCCATGAAGCTCGTCGAGGAAGAGCTCGGCCAGCATCATGTCTCGGCCGACATCGGCTGCCATCTGTTCTCGATCCTGCCGCCCTTCAATATCGGCGCGACCACCATGGGCTTCGGCCTTGGCCCGGCCTCGACCTCGGCCTTCAACGTCAAGGCCGACAAACGCTCGATCGCGGTGATGGGCGACGGCGGCTTCTGGCACAACGGACTGACCAGCGGCATCGGCAACGCCGTGTTCAACAAGCACGACGGCGTTTTCGTCATCGTCGATAATTTCTACACCTCGGCGACCGGCGGTCAGGACATTCTGTCGTCGCGCGCGACCAACAAGCGGCGAGACACCAACAATTCGATCGTCAAGGCCGTGAAGGGCATCGGCGGCCAGTGGGTGCGCCAACTCGACCGCACCTATGATGTCGGCAAGATGCGCGACACGCTGAAGGAAGCGCTGACGACCAAGGAGGAAGGCCCCAAGGTCATCGTCGCCTCCTCCGAATGCATGCTCAACAAGCAGCGCCGCGTGAAGCCGCAGATCAACAAGGCCATCAAGGACGGAGTGCGCACCGTCAAGGAGCGCTTCGGTGTCGACGAGGACGTCTGCACCGGCGACCATGCCTGCATCCGGCTCTCGGGCTGCCCGTCGCTTTCGGTGAAGCAGCTTGACGATCCCCTGCGCGACGATCCCGTTGCCGCGATCGACAATTCCTGCGTCGGCTGCGGCAATTGCGGCGAGGTCTCCGAGGCCGCCGTGCTCTGCCCCTCGTTCTATCGCGCGGACGTCATTCACAATCCGACCGGCTGGGACAGGTTCAAATCCAAGGTCGCGATGGCCGTGATCGGCTGGTTGCAACGGCGGCGTGATCGCCGGCGTCCGGCGCTCGAGGCATTGGCATGAGAGACGAGACGGTCCGGCTGGCCCTCCCCGCCGCCGGCGAGGCAACCGAGCGGCCGATCTCCATCGCGATCGTCGCGATGGGTGGCCAGGGCGGCGGCGTGCTGACCGACTGGATCGTTCAGTTGGCCGAGAACCATGGCTGGGTCGCGCAATCGACCTCGGTACCCGGCGTCGCCCAGCGCACCGGCGCCACGATCTATTATATCGAGGCGATGCCGCCGCTCGACGGCCGCAAGCCGATCCTGTCGTTGATGCCGACGCCCGGCGACGTCGACGTGGTGATGGCGGCGGAGTTCATGGAGGCCGGCCGGTCGATCCTGCGCGGCCTCGTGACGCCGGATCGAACCACGTTGATCGCATCCAACCACCGGTCGTTTGCAATCGGCGAGAAGATTGCACCGGGCAACGGCATCGCCGACGGCGGCGCCGTCACCGGCGCCATCGGGGTCGCCGCCAAGACCGAGATCATCTTCGATCTGAACGCGCTGGCGATCGCGCATGGCAGCGTCATCTCGGCCGCGATGTTCGGTGCGCTCGCGGCGGCCGCTGTGCTGCCGTTCAGCCGCGACAGCTATCTCGACGTGATCCGCGCAAGTGGGAAAGGCGCCAAGGCTAGCGTGGAGACGTTTGAAGCCGCGTTTGACCGGGTCAAGACCGGCTCACCCGAGGTCGCCGCGCCAGCGCCATCAAAGCAGGCCGATCACGTCCCCTCTCCCGCAACGCCCGATCCAGAACTCGCCGGGCTCATCGCAAGACTGAAGCAGGAACTGCCCGAGCCCCCGCTCACCATGGCTCGCGCCGGCCTGAAAAAGGTGGTCGACTTCCAGGACGTCGCCTATGGCGCCGAGTATCTCGACATTCTCAAGACGTTGCACGCGGCCGACCGAAGCGCCGGCGGTGGTGCGCACGCCTATGCCTTCACGGAGACCGCGGCTAAGTACCTCGCCAACGCCATGAGCTATGACGACGTCATCCGCGTGGCCGACCTGAAGACGCGCGCTGGTCGCCGCGCGCGCATCGAGAGCGAGCTCGAGATGTCCGAGGGACAGGTGCTCCAGACCACCGAGTTCATGCATCCGCGCATGGAGGAGGTCATGGGCGTGCTGCCCGCGGGCTTCAGCCGCTGGCTCGGCGCGCGGCCACGTCTGCTCGGCTGGCTCGATCGCCGCGTCAACCGGGGACGCCGGGTGCGGACCTACTCGCTGCCCTGGTTCCTGACGCTCTATGTCGTGGCCGGACTACGCGGCCTGCGACGCCGCTCGCTGCGTCACGCGGTCGAGACCGCGCATCGGGACGGATGGCTCAAGGCGGCAACCGATGCGGTCGCCGCCAACTACCAGCTCGGTGTCGAGATCCTGCAATGCCGACGCCTCGTGAAAGGCTATTCCGATACCCACAGCCGCGGGCTGTCGAAATTCGACAGGACGCTGGCGGCGATCAAGCTGGTCGAACGACGCGAGGATGCCGCCGATTGGGCCCGCCGCTTGCGCGAGGCCGCGCTGAAGGACAGCGCCGGCAAGGAGCTCGACGGCGTGATCCAGACCATCAAGACTTTTGCATGATTCCATCGGAGGGGAACGCGGGAGTGGATTGCCGTTCGACCCACGAGACGTCAGGATCAGGCGACTTGACTACGATTCTCAAATTGTTAATCGGAGCGAAAGACCCGCGATAATCCCTCCAATCGACGAGACATCTTGTACTCGATGGTCATGCAATGCCGGCAGCACTCAAAGAGAACATTGTTCCCGTCCCTGGGCAGATCGAAACCCGGCTCTGGCTCCAATTGCTGTCGCTGCATGGCGAGCTGTTCGCGTCGCTGAATGCGATGCTGAACGCCGAGTTCGGCCTGTCGCTCGCAAAATTCGACGTGCTGGCCCAGCTCGATCGCTACCGGGATGGCCTCGCGCTCGGGCAGTTGTCGCAAAATCTGAAAGTCACCGGCGGCAACGTCTCGGGGCTGGTGCAGCGTCTTCTCGCCGACGACCTCATCAGCAGGGAAATGTCGAGCGAGGACCGGCGGTCCTTCATCGTGCGCCTGACGCCAAAGGGCGAAGCGTTGTTCAGGAAGGCAGCCGACGTCCACAAGAAGCATCTCGGCAAACGGCTCGAGAATGTTTCGGCCCGGGAGCTGGACGGTGCGTTGTCCGTACTGAAATCCCTTTCTTCAAAACTTCATACCGAGAGCAAGAAGCAAAGTCGCAAGAGATAATGGCCAGAGAATCCAAGAGCAGATGGAAGTCGGGTCCGCCGAGGACGCGGGACCAGCTGCAAACCTACATCCCGTATCTGTTCAACCGGCTCGCCAATCGCTGGAATCTCGATCAGAACCGCGACCTGAGCGACCACGGCATCAACAATGTCGTGTTCCGGACGCTGTCGGTCCTGTTCATCTACAAGACCCTGACGGTCAACGAGGTCGCCGTTCTCGCGGTGACCGAGCAGTCGACGGCGAGCCGCATGGTCGAGTCCATGGTGTCATCGGGCCTCGTCAAGCGCGAGATCGCGGAGGAAGACCAGCGCCGCCGCGTCGTAGGTCTGACCCCAGACGGCGAGGCGCTGCTGCGCAAGATCTGGCCAATCATGGCGAGCAACTACGACAAGCTGATCGAAGGCATCGAGCCCGACGACATCGAGGTCTGCGCGCGCGTGCTGGCCAGGATGGTCGAGAATATCCGCCAGAACCAGATCTGATCTCGTTTATTGGAGCACGATCTTTTCGGAAAACCGCTTCACACTTTGCGCTAACGCGGCCCTCCGGGTCCGGATCATGCTCTACGGGCCAAGGCCGACGAGGCTGGTGCCGCCGCAGACATAGAGCACCTGGCCGGTGACGAAATCGGAACGTTCGTCGAGGAAGAAACTGATGGCGTGCGCGACATCCTCGCGCGAGCCGAGCCGCCCGACCGGCACGTTGCGCGCCATCCGCTCCTGCTGCTCGGAGCCTTTCGGGATGATGCCCCAGAAATTGTCGGTCAGGATCGGCCCTGGCGCCACGACGTTCACGGTGATGCCGCTCGCGGCGAGCTCCAGCGCCCAGGTGCGCGCCATGCCGTGCACGCCGGCCTTGGTCGCTGAATAGGCCGACCGCGTCGCCGCGCCCATCGCGGCGCGCGAGCTGACGAACACGATGCGGCCGAAGTGGCGCGCACGCATCCCATCCAGCGCCGCCTGGGTCAGCAGCATCGGCGCGCCCAGATGCAGCTGCGCCAGCATCAAAATGTCTTCCGGCTTCGCATCGGGCAGCAGGTTCGGCAGGATCACGCCGGCATTGTGCACGAGGCGATCGACGGCGTGATCGCGGCAGATCTCCTGTGCGATCGCGCGCGTCTCCTCGATATTGGAGAGATCAGCGCGATAGGCCGCGAGCAGATCATGCGTCCAGTCCGGCTTCTCCAGCCCGACCGAGACCACGCGCTGCCCGCTCTCGACGAGCTTTTTCGCCAGCGCCTCGCCGATCCCCGAATTGCCGCCGGTGATGAGTGTGGTGCGGATCTCGCTCATGATCAAACCTGCCGCCGCTTGAGGTCGCGAAGGTCGAAGAACGCACCGTCAGACATCAGCCTGGCGACGAAATCCTTCAGGCCGCCGCGCTGGATCTTCTCGGTCGCGGTCAACGGCAGGCTGTCGACGAAACAGATCCAGCCCGGCGCCTTGTAGTAGGCCATCTGCTCCAGGCTCCAGCGCACGATCTCCTCGGCGCGCGCGCGGTCAGCACCGGCCTCCTCGGCGATGATGACCGCCGCAACCTCGTCGCCGCGCACCTGATCGGGCGTCGCGGCCACCGCGGCCTGCCGGATCGCGGGATGGCGATTGAGGACGGACTCGACCTCGACCGCGGCAATGTTCTCGCCGGAACGGCGGATCACGTTCTTTTTGCGGTCGACGAAATGGAGGTCGCCGTCCGCATCGCGCGACACGATATCGCCGGTGTGCAGCCACCCGCCGGCCCACGCCTCGGCGGTGGCGGCCTCGTTCTTCAGGTACTCGCGGAAGAAGCCGTAACGCGGGTCCGCACCTGCCCGCCGCACCATGAGCTCGCCCGGCGTCCCGACCGGCGCGTCGTTGCCGCTGTCGTCGACGATACGAATGTCGACCTCGGGGCCCGGGCGTCCGAAACAGCTCGTGCCGATCTTGCGCGGCTCGATATTGGCGGCGATGACGCCGCCACTTCCCGTCTCGGTCATCGCCCAGGCCTCCAACAGCGGAAAGCCGAAACGCTCCTCGAACGGCGCATGCAGAAGCTTGTCGACGCCGGCACCGAACCCGAAGCGCACGGTATGCGCCCGGTCTTGCTCGGACGGCGGCGCGCTCATCAGCATCGAGGGCATGACACCGAGATAATGCAGACAGGTCGCGCGGCTATCGCGCACGGAAGCCCACCAGGTACGCGGGTGGAAGCGATCGAGCATGGTGAGGCTGCCGCCGACCGACAGCATCGCCATCAGCGACACCGCCATCGCGTTCATGTGAAACAGCGGCAGCGGCGTGATCATGCGCTCACAGTCGGGCTTGAGATCGATCAGCCCGCCGACATCGCGATACCAGTTTCCGGAATGCAGGAAATATGTGTTGGTGAGCACGCAGCCCTTGGGCTGTCCCGTGGTTCCAGACGTATAAAGCAGCGCGCATTCGCTCGCCTCGTTTCCGGCGGTCGAAGGCCGCACACCTCCGAGGGGCACGGGAACGTCGTCCTGATCAGTCACGACCGGGATCGGCCGGTCGGCCTGGCGCGCCGCGGTCTCGACCTCGTCGCGCCGCTCGGCGAGGACGAACGCCGCATTCATCTCGGAATGCGCAATGATGTATTCGAGCTCGCTGATCCGCAAATCGGGATTGATCGGCACCACGGAGACGCCGAGCGCGTTGAGCGCGAACCACAGCTCGACGAACACCGGCCGGTTCTGGAGTAGCAGCCCGACCCTGTGGCCTTCGCCATAGCCCCGACCTGCAAAGGCTGCGCGCCAGCGCTCGACCCGGTCGAGCATGGCGCGGTAGGAAATCTCGCCTGCCGCGATGCCATAGATATCGGCGGTCTCCGGCAGCACGTTGAGGAAGCCCGCCTCCTCCCGGCGAAGGGCGGTCTCGCGAAAGCGGGCGTAGACTGTGGTCGCAGCGGTCAAGGCGTACTCACATGAAAAGCTGGATGTTGCCGAACGGCGCGTCGAAATTGACGAGATCGACCCGCTTGAGCTTGATCTTCAGGGCATCGCCGACCTCTACGAATTCGTGCGACGCCCATCCCGAATAGCGCTCCAGCAGATCACCGCGGGTCTCGGTATAGATATAGGACGTCCGCGCCTTGTAGACGCCCGCAGTCGGATCGCACGCCACGATCCGCGGTGCCTGGAGAAGATGATGGCAACGGCTCTTCGGCTTCTGGCTGAAGGTCCGCTCGCCGGCGAGCCGCTCGACCCGCACCTTCAGGAGTAGCAGATCCTCGTACATCAACGAGGGCTGGAGCACTGGATCCCGCTGTTGCCATTCGAGCGGCATCCAGTAGCGCCCTTCGGGGTGAAACAGATCGAGCCAGGCCTGCCATTGCATCGTGTCGAGCAGCTCGGCTTCCAGATAGATGAAGTCCGTGATGGCCTTCTCGTCGATCATTCTGCGGCCTCGACACGCTTGTCCATGTTCATGGTCATGAATTTCGACCAGGCGTGGAACTGGTTTCGCATCTGTCGCTCGGACGTGCCGTTGATTACGGCCGTGACGTCCTGCTCTTCATGGCTCTCGTAGAGGCGCCGCAGATTGACCCATTGATTGCCGTTCGACTTCAGTCCTTCCTGCGCCCGCTCGTACATTTCGAGATCGTCGTGCCCGACGATCGAGGTCGGCGCGTTGATGAAGCGGTTGTACATCAACGCCCGCTCGTAGAGCTTGTCCGGCGCGCCGACCAGGCGATAGACCCAGCTCTCGACCAGCGTCTTGTCGACCGCGATCGGGATGAAATTGCGCAGGATCTGCACGGCGCCCTTGACCATGATGTTCGGGAAATACACCGTGTTGTGCCTGACCTCGCCGAGGATCTCGTGCGCCCGCTGCTCGCCATACGCCGCGACCATCTGGCCGACATAGCCTTCGATGTCCGAATAGTTGGAATGGATGGAGTTGGCGACGCCGGTATGGCCATGGCCGTTCGGCCAGATCCTGATGCCGCTCTGCTCGTAGAACTCGTACGGGCTCATGAAGGGACCGTAGAGCTGCACCGCCATCGGCGTCTCCGTGGAATCGCCCTGCTCGCGCTTCCAGACCTTGACCGCGGTGCCGGCCGAGCTCTCATGCGCCACCATCGGATGGCAGGTGTCGGTCTGGTTCTCGACCAGCATCTTCCAATTGCAGGTGTGCATGTAGCGGATCGGCGTCGCCTGGACTGCGAGCTTCCCCTCCGGCGAGCGGTCGACCATGTTGTCGATGGTCGAGAGGCTCTCGCCGAAATAATCCTCGAAGGACACGCCGTCGTCGCTCAGGCGGGCGAAGATGAAATCGCGATAGATCACGACGTTCCTGACCTTCGACAGCCCCTCATTCGCTTGCGTGTCGCCAAAGCCGGTGCCTTCGTAGCCCTTCTTCAGAGGGATCGCGAGCAGCGAGCCGTCGGTCTTGAACGACCAGGCGTGATAGGGGCAGCGGAAGAACTTTCCGGTGTTGCCGCAGGGCTCGGAGGCGATCTTCACGCCCTTGTGCGGACAGCGGTTGTAGAAGACGTGGATGGAGCCGTCGGCGTGGCGGCTCGCCAGCACCGGCTGACGGCCGATATTGGCCGTGATGAAATCGCCGGGCTTTCCCAACTGGCTCGCGTGCCCGACATAGATCCAGCTGTTCGGGAACAGGTGCTCCATCTCGAGCTCGAAGATCTCGGGGTCGACATAGACGTCGCGGTGCACCTCGGCCTCGCGCACCAGCGCCGCGATCGCGTCGGCATTCTGTCCGTATTTCGCCATGACGTCCCTCGCCTCCCCTAGAGATCCAGCACCAGACGTTCCGACTTCGCGCGTGACACGCAGATCTGCATGACCTTGTTGGACGCCTTCTCGTCGTCGCTGAGGATGACGTCGCGATGGTCGGGCACCCCTTCGATCACGCCGCACTGGCAGATGCCGCAATCGCCGCGCTGGCAGTCGTAGAGCACGTCGAGACCCGCAGCCTCCAGCGCCTGGATGATGGTCTGGCCGGCCGCGACGCTGACGACCTGCCCGGTCGATTTGAGCTCGACCTCGAACGGCAAGTCGGCCGAGGACGATTGCTCGGCCTTGAAGAGCTCGTAGTGGATGCGGTCTGCCGGAATGTCCCTGCCGAGCGCAGCCGCCTTCACCGCTTCGATCATGCCGGCCGGACCGCAGGCGTAGATGTGGGCGTTTGCGGCGGCATCGCCGAGCGCCGCTGCAATGTCCAGGCGGGACTCGTCGCTGTCGTAGTGAATGGATAGCCCCTTGGCGCAAATCTCCTGCAGGTGCGGCACGAACGCGAGCAGGCCTTGCGTGCGGCCCGCATAGTGCAAGCGATACGGGCTTCCTCGGGCCGCGAGATTCACCGCCATCGACAGGATCGGCGTGACACCGATGCCGCCGGCGAACAGCAGCGCGGGCGCCGCGCCCTCATGCAGATGAAAATTGTTGACCGGCGCCGTTGCCTTTACGACATCGCCGATCTTCAGCGCGTGCATGAACTGCGAGCCGCCGGTCGAAGCCTCCTCGCGCAGCACCCCGAGCGCCAGCATACCCTCGGGAAGGCCCGGCAAAGCCATCAGCGAGTACGGCCGGTCGCCTCCATTCGGGAGCGCCACGCGGATATGTGCGCCCGCCTGCCATCGCGGCGCGACGCCGTCCTCCACGCCAAGCACAAGGCTCCGTATGAACGGCGTCTCCGCGGCATACGATCTGACCTTGAGCTTGAGCGGATGCGTGTCCATTCAGGCATCTCACGAATTATATGAATTTGCATATTTTTAGACATGTAATAATTAGCTGTCAATCGTCGGCGCGGGCTCAGGCTCGGATTGCAGTCCCAGGCACGTCTCGTTGGTGCAGGACGGTTGGCACTGCCCCCTCCGAGGTTGCCCACGCCTCAGCAGATCACTCCGAAGAACGGCCGGCCGTGCTTTCAATGGACTTTGCTGCCCGTGCACACGCCGCCTTTGAGCGCCCGCCCCGATCCATCATGGGCCGTGGGAAGACTTCAACTCAAGCCGCTCATTTTACTGAGGTATTTTATCGTAAACGATCCACCGACGCCGCGTTGAGTGCCCTGGTGACCGCGCAAGATGACAGCAATCGCGCTGCAACCACAGCAATCGCTCTGGAGCGGGAAAGCAGCCCCACCGCTAAGGGTTGGGGTAGCAAATCCAAGACCAAGCCATGTCCCTGTTCCCGAGCGGCACCGCCACACCCGCCTCCATTGTCGAGGCTCAGAAGGCCGTTCTGGGTCATCCACCCAAGGCACGCGCGAGCTTTGCCAAGGGCCGCTGCGTCCGGGGGACCTACATCCCTTCGGATCGGGCCGACGAGGTCACGAAGTCGCGGAGCTTCACAACACCATCGCGCGTGCTGGCGCGCTTCTCGGTGGACGGCGGTCCCCACGAATCCGAGACCAGGGATCTCGCGCTGCGCGGCTTCAGCTTCAGGCTCGGCAACGACGAGCATCGCTCCGACATCCTCACACAGAGCGCTCCGGTTCATTATGCGAGGACGCTCGATCAAATGCTGGCATTCCTCACCTCGCGCATGCCCGGTCGCGACGGCAGGCCGGACCTGGAGAAGATCAAGGCCTTCTCCACCGCCAATCCCGATACGCTGCGTCAGGCGAACTACATCGCCGCGCATCCGCCTCCCCCGAGTTTTGCCGGCACGACCTACTGGGCCGTCCACGCCTTCCCCGCAACGAATTCGAAGGGCGAGACGCAGTTCATCAAATTCAAGGTCGTCCCGGTCGGTAGCGAGCTTGCGGCGATCGGGGGCAAGGCCAGGGCGACGTCCGCCGACGTCCTGCACGACGATCTCAAAGGAAGGATCGCAACGCGCGATATCCGGTTCAGCCTGATGGCGCTGCTCGGCCGTCCCGACGACCCGACGCAGGACGTCACGATCCGGTGGCCGGATGAGGACAGCCGGGAAGCCGTACGGCTCGGAACGATCGTGATCACCGCGATCGAAGCCGACGAGACGTGCGATACTTCCGGCTTCGATCCGGCAAATCTTGCGGAGGGCATCGGTTATCCGCCGGATGAGATCTTCGTGGCGCGACGCGCCGCCTACGCCAATTCACTGGCGCAGCGCCGCTGATCGGACGATCACGTCTCGCTGTCCCTGATGCCAAGCGCTTCGCGGCGCCATGCCGCCGGGCTGACGCCCACCTGCGCCGAGAACACCTTCGTCAAATGGCTTTGATTGGCGAACCCGACCGAGATCGCAATCTCGGACAGCGGCACGTCGCGCAGGGTCATCAACTGCTTTGCCGCCTTCACACGCTGGCGGAGCAGCCACTGATGAGGCGGGAGGCCGGTCGAGATTCGAAACGCGCGGGAAAAATGGCTAACCGAGAGACCAAACTCGGCCGCGATCTGTTGCAGTGAAAGCGTCCCGCCGAGATCCGAGTCGAGCCCTTCGCAGGCTCGCCTCACCTGCCATGGGGAAAGACCGCCCCGGGCCGCATCCGCGACGCGCTGCCATCCGCCATAGGTCTGGGCAATGTGGGCCGTGAACGCGAGCATCATGTGGTCGATGAAGAGCTGGTTGGCCTCCGCCGGACGACGCAGTCCTTCCAACATCAGGGCGCCGACATGGCGCATGATCTCGTCGTCATGGCCGAAACCATACCGGCACGCGAGGTCGCCAATGGGCGGCGTGCGGGCTTCTCGCGCGATTCCGTCGAGCGTCAGACGTGGAAGATAGAAATGGACGGAATGGAACGGCTTGTCGATGACGAAGCGCGGATCGTGCCGGAGATCGTACAGATAGGTCGTACCGGCCCTGACGTCCGTCCTCGTGAAGCACTTGCCGTGCTCCCAGAGCTCGCAGTCAGGATAATCCTGCAGCTTCAGGCTGACGAGATAGGCGTCGTCGGCAAGCGAGCCGCAAAGACCCTCTACCGGCTCACTGTTCAGGGTTTCGGTGACCGCAACGTCGACGCCTCGCCGCGACCGCGTGATCAGCGAAGGCGGCGCATCCGCCAGGCTCAACTGCCGCTTGACCCTCTGTCCGAAGGTGCCCGCCAGTGCCATTCGATCGACCCATCCGTGGAATTTTGACCAGGCAACCCATCTGACTGCCGTCGCCCTGGAGGTCGGTAGCATTATCCGCTTCGGAGTACGGCGGTCCAGTCGCGTCGCGGCGTGATTTGCGATTGCGACGGGGCGCCGCGGCCGATTGTGGCAAAGCCATTTTCAGAAGCGATTTCAATATCTAATGCGTAAATCATGAGCTTAATTCTCCGCAGTCGTCCAGGGACCGCCGATCACAAGATCTCGCGTCCGAGCGCTTTGAGCAGAATCAGGAAAAGCACCGCGGTTTCAGGAAAGACCCCGTAGTCCCACGTGCCTAGAAAACGACACCGAGCGCTCGCGGCGCGCTGCGGCACCCGTACGGGCGCAAAAGAAGCGATGGCTTCACGCCGGGCGCGCAAATCGCGCTCAGCCGCGAGTGCAAGGCCCCTGAGACGAGCACGTCCAATGAGCAAACCGATCTCGCACAATTCTGCGCGTGAAAATCCTCCGGCCGCATCCGAGCCAAGCCAAGGCCAGTCGTCGACGACCGGGCGGCGTGCCGCTAATGCCGAGATGGCGCGTGTGCTCCACACCGAACCATTTCGCGTGGCATTGGACTCCTCCGGTGCCGGGATCGCCCACTGGAAACACGAACCCTTGCACGACGTCGTCGAGCCCATGAGCCACCACGTCATCATGGCCTACAACGGCGCGGTGCAGCACATGGAGCGGCGCTCAGGACGGTCGGTTGCGATTGGAACGTTTCGTCGCGGGGCTGTGATCATCATTCCCGAAGGATCGAGCTCCCGATGGGATATTCCGAAGCCCGTCGACGTCGTTCAGCTCTATCTCCCCCACGCAACGCTGAAACGCGTCGCCGACGAAGCCGCGAGCGGCACATCGAGCGAACTCCTGGAGCGAACGGCGCATCCTGATCCCATTACGTCCCGTTTGATCCTGAGCGCGGTCAACACGCTGGAGAGCAATGCGGCCCTGGACACGCTGTTCAGGCATCAGTTGATCGACCTCCTGGCGATGCGTCTCCTGGTTGCTCATACCGGCTCGCAAGCCCCATTCCAGCCGACCATCGGTGGGCTTTCGCCCAAGGTCCTGGCCCGTGCCATCGAGCGCTTGCGCTCGGACAGCGATACCGACGTCTCCCTCGATGCCCTCGCCTCCGATGCCGGCCTGTCGCGTTTCCACTTCTGCCGCGCATTCAAGGAAAGCACCGGGCTCTCGCCTCACGCCTGGCTGCGCCAATACCGACTCGAGCAGGCCATGAACCTGCTTCGCGATACCGACGCATCGATCGCCCTGGTTGCGGCAGAGCTTGGTTATGCCTCGCAAACGGCCTTCGCCGCGGCGTTCAAGCGATTGAACGGCGAAACGCCGAGCGATTGGCGACGACGCGTGCGTTAGTAGCAATCGCTCCGCCGGTCCCGAAGTGCGTTCCGAACGCGAGAATAGCTCTATGGACAAGCCAATCCTGCACGATCCTTTGGGGGCTCTGCTTGCCGCACCCGGTGCGCGCCACAGCGACTCGCCGAACGTCGAGCGGCGGCGTGCCGATGTGGAGATGGCGCGCATCCTGAAGACCGCGCCGCTGCAGATGGCTTCAGACCCCTCCAATGGCGGCATCGCGCATTGGAAGCACGGCGCTCTGCACGACGTCGTCGAGCCCATGACCGACCACGTCATCATGACGTACCCCACAGGCGTTCAGCGCCTGGAGCGACGCGCCGGAAAATCGGTTGCGATTGGAACGGCCCGTTCCGGAGTCGTGACGATCATCCCGGCTGGTTCGAGCGCCAGATGGGATATTCCCGGTCCTGTCGATGTCGTCCAGCTGTATCTTCCGCACGCAACGCTCGAACGCGTCGCCCGCGAAGCCGACGCGCCCATTCCCGGTGATCTTCTGGAGCGAACCGGGCATCTCGACCCTGTCACATCCGGACTGCTGATGAGCGGGGCGGATGTGTTGGAGGGCAACGCGGTTCTGGATGCACTCTTCAGGCAGCGACTGACCGATATCATCGCCACGCGCATCCTGGCCGCGCACATCGGCGAGCCGACCGCCATCGAGCCGATCATAGGCGGGCTGGCTCCCCAAGCTCTGCGACGCGCGATCGAACGCTTGCGTTCGGACAGCGATTCCGACGTCTCTCTTGCGGCGCTCGCTTCGGACGCCGGCCTGTCTCGCTTCCACTTCTGTCGTGCTTTCAAGGAAAGCACCGGTCTTTCGCCGCATAGCTGGCTGCGCCAGCACCGGCTCGAGCAGGCCATGAACACGCTGCGCGACACCGAAATCCCGATCGCCACGGTGGCGGCTGAGCTTGGCTATGCCTCTCAAACCGCCTTTGCCGCCGCGTTCAGGCGATTGACGGGAGAAACGCCGAGCGATTGGCGACGTCGCATGCGCTAAGCAGCAATCACTCTGCAGGCAGAGCAATCGCTCTGGCGCAACTGCAGGTCCGCTCCGCTAAATGATCAGGGTGCCCTCGATCCAATAGACGGAGACGAACAATGACCTGGAAGAACTTCGCTAGTCCGGTCAAACTCGTGCCGCGACGAAGGATGGCCGCAAGTGCCGTCATGTACGGACTTTCATTGGCCGTTCGCTTCACCTCGGCAACCGGCGAGGAAGTGGAGATACCGGCGCAGTCCGTACACAACGCAAGTCCGGTAATGCCCATCATCGACAGAGATGGCGGCCAGCTTCCGTACGCCGACTGGCGTCCGAACGCCATCGAGCCAATTTTCTTTCGTCACCGCTGGCCGCCGCCGATGGCTTCGATGCCAGGCTGCCCCTCTCCCTGAGAATTCGCGATCTCACTTCACGTCTTCGCGTCATCGGTCTCGACGAGCCGCCACGAGAGTGGCGGCGGCGATGACGCGCCCATGCCCGGAAAGCTCAATCCACAGGAGATCATCAAATGCGACTCGTCATTATCGGCGCCGGCTTTGCCGGCATGTACGCCGCACTTTCCGCCGCGCGCCTGCGGGACATTCAGGGCGCTTCGCCCGAACAACTCGAGATCGCGCTTGTTGCACCGGAGCCGACGCTCGTGGTCCGGCCCCGCCTCTACGAAAGCAAGCCCGAGACCCTGACGGCACCTCTGCAAGACGTGTTGAAGGCCATCGACGTCGTCTACGTGCAAGGCAGCGCCGGGACCATCGATACCAAGTCTCGTGCGATCGAGCTCGTCACGGCCGAAGGCACGAAGCAGACTCTCTCCTACGATCGGCTGGTCGTTGCCACCGGCAGCCGGCTTTTCCGACCGAACATCCCCGGCATCGCCGAGCACTCTTTCAGCGTCGACAAGCTCGACGATGCGATTGCGCTGGAGCGGCATCTCCATGATCTGGCCGATCGGCCGGCAAGGAACGGACGCGATACGGTCGTCGTGGCCGGCGGCGGGTTCACCGGTATCGAGACGGCGACGGAGATGCCGGCGCGGCTGCGTGCGGTCCTCGGCAAGAACGCCAAGGCGCGTGTCGTCATCGTCGATCGCAACAGCACGATCGCTCACGATATGGGCGCAGATTCCCGCCCCGTCATTGAGGATGCGCTGCGCAAGCTTGGCGTGGAGACCCGCCTCGGCACCGGTGTCACCTCGCTCGACAAGTCTGGCGTCACGCTTTCCAGCGGCGAACACATCGAAGCGGAGACCGTGATCTGGGCCGCGGGCATGCGCGCCGCTCCTTTGACCGCGCAGATCCCGGCCGAGCGCGACAATCTGAGCCGGCTCCTTGTCGACCGCGACTTGCGCGTGCCTGGTGTCGCCGGCGTCTTTGCCACCGGCGATGCCGCCAAAGCAGCGTGTGACGACGTCGGCAACCACGCGCTGATGTCGTGCCAGCATGCCACGCGAATGGGCGCGTTTGCCGGCAACAATGCCGCTGCCGAACTTTTGGGTGTCGCGACCAGGCCTTATCACCAGAAGGCCTACGCCACCTGCCTCGATCTGGGAGAAGCCGGCGCCATCTTCACGCGAGGCTGGGATCGGAAGCTCGAGCTCGTCGGCGACGAGGCGAAGCGGACCAAGCAGCAGATCAATACTGTCTGGATCTATCCGCCCCGACCGGAACGCGCGGCCGCGCTGGCCTCGGCCGATCCGGAGCACGTCGGCGAAGTCTAGCTGCCTCACGCGAAACCGGGCCGCGCCGACCGTGCGCGGGCCCGGCCCGATCACCCCATACCAACCGGAGCCGACCATGATGAAACACGAAACCGTGCGCGCGAGCGCGTTCGCCATGCCGCTGACCAGCCCGGCTTTCCCGCCCGGCCCCTATCGCTTCATCAATCGCGAATACTTCATCATCCAGTACCGGACAGATCCCGAGGCACTGCGCCGGATCGTGCCGGCACCACTCGAAATCACCGAACCTGTGGTGAACTATGAGTTCATCCGAATGCCGGACTCGACCGGATTCGGCGACTACACCGAAAGTGGGCAGGTCATTCCGGTGTCCTATCAGGGCAAGGCCGGCAGCTTCGTCCACCAGATGTTCCTCAACGATCATCCGCCAATTGCGGGCGGGCGCGAGCTCTGGGGCTTTCCCAAGAAGCTGGCGCAGCCGAAGCTTGAGGTCGAGACCGACACCCTGGTTGGCACCTTGAACTACGGCTCGGTCCGCATCGCGACCGGCACGATGGGCTACAAGCACCGGGCCCTGGACGCCGCGGCCGAAGCAAAAAAGCTCGCCGCACCGAATTTCCTGCTCAAGATCATTCCGCATGTCGACGGCACGCCGCGCATCTGCGAGCTGGTGCGCTTCCATCTCGAAGACATCACCGTGAAGGGCGCCTGGACTGGGCCGGCAGCGCTCGACCTGTACTCGCACGCCCTTGCCCCCGTCGCCGAGCTGCCGGTGCTCCAGGTGCTTTCGGCCAAGCATATCGTTGCCGACCTGACACTGGGGCTCGGCACCGTGGTCCACGACTATCTGGCCTCGAGCGAAATTGTGCGGCGGCGCGGATCCTCCGAGACGCTGGTCGACGCGAATGCCGACTGATCGACGTCATCCGTACCATCGGGAGTCCTCAAAATGCTGAACGTGATGCGCGAGCAAACCAATCCTGTGCCGCAGCGGAGCAATTCGCTTCCCTACGATGTCGTCGCCCTGGTGTTGCAAGGCGGCGGCGCACTCGGCGCCTATCAGGCCGGAGTCTATGAAGGCCTGCACGAGGCCGGCATCCGGCCGAACTGGCTGGCCGGCATCTCGATCGGCGCGCTCAACGCCGCGATCATCGCGGGCTCGCCCGAAGGCGAGCGTGTTGCGCGGTTGCGCGAGTTCTGGGAAACCATCTGCGCCTTTTCGATAGAGTGGCCCGCCGGCGAAGGGCTCGCCAACGCCCTGCCCTTTGCGTTCGACATCAACTCGGTACGCAACGCGATGGCGGCGGCGCGGGCCTTGATCCAGGGCCAGCCGGGCTTCTTCAAGCCACGCTTCCCCTCGCCGCTCTGGTCACCGTTCTCGGGCGACTCCGCGACCAGCTTTTACGATACGGCACCCCTGCACCGGACGCTGGAACGGCTCGTCGACTTCGACCGGCTGAACTCGGGCGACGTGCGCGTCAGCGTCGGCGCGGTCAACGTCCGCACCGGCAACCTGACCTATTTTGACACCGCCGAGCGCCGGCTGGGACCGAAGCATTTCATGGCATCGGGTGCGCTGCCGCCGGGCTTCCCCGCCGTCGAGATCGAAGGCGAGCACTATTGGGATGGCGGCGTGGTTTCGAACACGCCTTTATCTCGCGTGCTGTCCGGCGAGCCGTGTGACACGCTGACGTTCCAGATCGATCTCTGGTCGGCCAAGGGCCACGTTCCCCACGACATGATGGAAGTGTCGAGCCGGCAGAAGGACATCCAGTATTCGAGCCGCACACGCGCCGTAACCGACCAGGTGCTGCGGATGCAGAAGATGCGTCAGGCCTTGCAGCGCACGATCGCGAAATTGCCGGACGCCGCCAGGCACGATCCCGAGATCCGCGCCATCGCGGAGATGGCGCGCCATCGTTGCTACAACATCGTGCACCTGATCTATCAGACCAAGATCCACGAGGGCCACTCGAGGGATTACGAGTTCGGGCTGAGCGCGATGCGCGCTCACTGTCAGAGCGGACTGGACGATATCCGCCGCACGCTGGCCGATCCGCGACGCCTGGACCCGCCGGCTCCCGAGCTCGGCATCGTCACCCACGACGTCCATCGCCGCGGCTGAATCTCACCGCCCACCTCGTTTCGGAGAATACCATGTCTTCCATTCCCTATGCTCCCGAGCAGGGCGCCAAAACCAGCCTTCGGCCATCCGGGCAGGCGATCAAGCGGGCCGCCCTCGCCTTGGCACTGGCCCTGGGCGTCGCCGCCGCAGCCGAGTTCGGCCACCACTATCTCACCATCGGCCGCTATCTGGAGACCACGGACGACGCCTACGTGAAGGCGGATTCCACGATCATCTCGCCGAAGGTGTCGGGCTATATCGCGCAGGTCCTGGTCGGCGACAACGAGACGGTGAAGGCCGGCCAGTTGCTGGCAAAGATCGACGATCGCGATTTCCGCGCCGCGCTCGACCAGGCCGGCGCCGACGTCGCCGCATCCGACGCCACTGTCCGCAATCTCGATGCACAGCTTGCCCTGCAGCAGCCGATCATCGAGCAAGGCACGGCCGATGTCGCTGCCGCCACGGCCAATCTGAAGTTCGCGCAGGAAGAGCAGGTCCGATACGACGGGCTGATGAAGACGGGCTCCGGCACGGTGCAGCGCGCGCAGCAGACCGATGCGGCGCTGCGCGCCGCCGCCGCGCAATTGCAGCACGCCAAGTCGGGCCTGCTCGCGGCCGAGCGCAAGGTCGACGTGCTCTCCACCGAACGCGCCAGGGCAGTCGCGCAGCGCGACCGCGCCCGTGCGGTCGAGCAGCAGGCGGCGTTGAACCTGTCCTACACCGGCATCATCGCGCCGGTCGACGGCACCGTCGGTGCGCGCTCACTCCGGGTCGGGCAGTTCGTCCAGGCCGGTACGTTGTTGATGGCCGTCGTTCCGCTCGATGCCGTGTACATCGTCGCCAATTTCAAGGAAACCCAGCTCACCCATGTGCGCGGCGGCCAGCCCGTCGAGCTGACCATCGACAGCTTCCGCGGCACCAGACTGCACGGCCATGTCGACAGCCTGTCCCCGGCAAGCGGCCTGGAGTTCGCGCTGCTGCCGCCCGACAACGCGACCGGCAACTTCACCAAGATCGTGCAGCGCATGCCGGTGAAAATCGTCCTCGACGACCGCAGCCTGACCGGCCTGCTCCGTCCCGGCATGTCGACCGAGCCGACCATCAATACCAAATCGGCGGCGATCGCCGAACGCGAAAGCAAGAAGCGCCTCGCATCGCGCCGCCCCGAGCCTCGCAGTTGAATACGCGTCCCTGGCGGTCGTCTCCTCCCGGACAATCCGTTCAGGCAATGCTTCTCTCGCAAGCGACGAGCAGACAACCATGACCACACTGCAACCGGCCATCGATGCCGTGCCCGCCGGCGAAGGCGAGCGGTCCGTCACCACACCGGCCCCGGCGGTCTCCGCCAAGACCTGGATCGCCATCGCCGGCGCCACGCTCGGCGCCTTCATGGCGGTGCTCAACATCCAGATCGTCAACGCTTCGCTGGCTGACATCCAGGGCGCGATCGGGGCCGGTATCGATGATGGCGGCTGGATCTCGACCTCCTACCTGATTGCCGAGATTGTGGTGATTCCGCTGTCCGGCTGGCTGGCGCAGGCGTTCTCGATCCGCATCTATCTCCTGACCAATGCGACGTTGTTCCTGGTGTTCTCGGCGGCCTGCGCGCTGGCGCAAAACCTGTCGCAGATGATCGTGTTGCGCGCCGTGCAGGGCTTTACCGGTGGCGTGCTGATCCCGATGGCGTTCACGCTCATCATCACGCTGCTGCCAAAGGCGAAGCAGCCGATCGGGCTGGCGCTGTTTGCGATCTCCGCGACCTTTGCGCCCGCGATCGGGCCGACCATCGGCGGCTATCTCACCGAGAACTGGGGCTGGCAGTACATCTTCTACGTCAACCTGGTGCCGGGCGCGGTCATGATCGGCTTGCTGTTCGTCTCGCTCGAGTCGCAACCGATGAAGCTGTCGCTGCTGCGCGAGGGCGATTGGGCCGGGATCGCCACCATGGCGATCGGCCTCGCCGCGCTGCAGACCGTGCTCGAGGAAGGCAACAAGGACGACTGGTTCGGCTCGCCGTTCATCGTCAAGCTGTCGATCGTCGCGGCGATCGCGCTGTCGGCCTTCCTGTGGATCGAGCTGGCGGCAAGGAAGCCGCTGCTGAACCTCCGCCTCCTGGCGCGTCGCAATTTCGGCTTCGGTATCCTCGCCAATTTCCTGCTCGGCATCGCGCTCTACGGCTCGGTCTTCATCCTGCCGGTCTATCTATCGCGCATCCAGGGCTACAACGCCGAGCAGATCGGCATGGTGCTGGCTTGGACCGGGCTGCCGCAGCTGTTGCTGATCCCGCTGGTGCCGCAGCTGTTACGGCGCTTCGACGCGCGGCTCATCATCGGCGTCGGCTTTGCGCTGTTCGCAGCATCCAACTTCATGAACATCTCGATGACCAACGACTACGCCACCGACCAGCTCTTCTGGCCGAACGTCGTCCGCGCCTTCGGTCAGGCGCTGGTGTTCGCCCCGCTGTCGGCTGTCGCGACATCGGGCATCGAGGCGGAGAACGCGGGTTCGGCCTCGGGCCTGTTCAACATGATGCGTAACCTCGGCGGCGCCGTCGGCATCGCGCTGCTGCAGACGCTGCTCACCAAGCGCGAGCAATATCACTCCAACGTGCTGACGCAGTCGGTCTCGCTGCTGGAGCAGGCCACGCAAGCCAGGCTCGAGAAGCTGACGCAGTATTTCATGAACCACGGCGTGACCGATCGCATCGACGCCGCTCACCGCGCCTATGTCGCGATCGGCAAGATCGTGCAGAAGCAGGCCTTCGTCCTGGCTTTCGGCGACATGTTCTACCTGCTCGGTGTCGCACTGATCGTCGCACTCGCCGCCTCGATGATGCTGAAGAAACCCGGCCAGATCGAGGCCGGCGGCACCCACTAGTCCCCCACCCCACCTGACGTCGAAAGGAACTGCCATGTTGAAGGATAAGGTCGCTATCGTCACCGGATCGACCAGCGGTATCGGGCTCGGAATCGCCAGAGAGTTGGCCAGGCTCCGCGTCAACCTCGTGTTGAACGGCTTCGGCGACCCCGGCGAGATCGAAGCCATCCGCAGCGGGATCGAACGCGAGCACGGCGTGCGCGTGGTCTACGACGGCGCCGATATGTCGAAGGGCGATGCCGTGCGCCGATTGATCGCCGCGACAATCGAGACGTTCGGACGCCTCGACATCCTCGTGAACAATGCCGGCATCCAGTTCACCGCGCCGGTGGAAGAATTTCTGTCGGCCAAGTGGCATGCGATCCTGGACATCAATCTGTCGGCCGCGTTTCACGGCATCGCGGCGGCGGTGCCCCAGATGAAGAAGCAGCGCTGGGGCCGGATCGTCAACATCGCCTCGACCCACGGCCTCGTCGCATCGACGCACAAGGCGGCCTACGTCGCCGCCAAGCACGGGTTGATCGGCCTGACCAAGGTGGTTGGCCTGGAGACCGCCGGCAGCGGCGTGACCTGCAACGCAGTCTGTCCCGGCTGGGTGCGGACGCCCTTGGTCGAAAAGCAGATCAGCGACATCGCCGCACAGAAGAACATCAGCCAAAAGGACGCCGCCGCGACACTCCTGGGCGAGAAACAACCGTCGTCCGAGTTCGTCTCTCCGGAGCAGCTTGGAGGCACCGTGGCCTTCCTGTGTTCGCCCGCGGCGGACCAGATCACGGGCACCGCGATCGCGGTCGATGGCGGATGGACGGCACAGTAGCCCACAGTGAGAGGCCCATGCAGACGGCCAGCATTGGAGTAGCCAAAGATGTCCCTGCTCGCCAGAGACCTCCTCGTGCTGCAAAGGTCCGCGGACTCAGCGGATGACGCTGCGGAGCTGTCGCGCCTGGAGGCGCGGCTGCCACCGCTGCTCAGCATCATCGCCGGAATGGTCGACTTCACCGGCTTCTTCACGCTGGGTCATATCTTCACGGCTCACGTGACCGGCAACATCGTGCTGGCCGCCGTCGTTGCCGTCGATGGTGGCCCGTTTCATTGGGCACAATTGTTGGCGATTCCCGTTTTCATGCTGACCTTGGCGACCGTCTGGCTGATCGCCCAAGCTTCCGGCCGGCACGGTTCGAGCCTGGCGCGACTGTTGCTTCGGGTTCAGTTCCTCGTGCTGGCCGCGCTGTTGATCTTCAGCGTCATCACAAGGCCATCTGCCGATGCGGCTGGATCCCGGGCCGGCGCGGCCGCGATGATCGCCGTGTCGGCCATGGCCTGCCAGTACGCGCTCCTTCGCCTCGCTCTGCCGGGCGCGATCTCGACGGCGGTGATGATCGGCAATCTGGCCAATGCCGTCTTGTCGACGATGGACCTGCTCGCTCCACGCACCCCTCTGCTGCCGCATGATTCAACGCCGCTGGGTCGCTCGCTCCATCGCTTGCTCGGCTTCATCTTCGGCTGTGTCGCCGCCGCGGCGGCCGTTTCAGTGCTGGGAGACTGGGCCTGGTCCCTTCCAGCAGCCTTGTCTGCCGTTGCGATCGCAGTGCGTTAGCGGGTCTTCTCTATTCGGCCGGATTTAGTCAAGGGCTTGATTGGGTGCCTCCTTGGGTTCGGTACCGCTCGCGGGGCCGTGCTTCTCTTCGGGATCAGCCGTATGGCTCTCCCAGCATGGGATCAGTAGAACGAGACGGAACAATCTGACTCGCGTGCTGATCGCAAGGACGCGACCGTACAAGAGCCCAAAGCGAACTCATCTCGTCCATCGTCCCGCGAGGGACCTCCTCCCGCTAAACAACGGGTGCGTGGACCGCGCGTCGCACTATTGTGCCGCGGGCGTGGCCTCCCGTGTCCAGCGGAATTCCGTTCCGTCGCTCCACATGCGGTGCATGATGACGGCGAGCCGCCGCGCCAAAGCGACGATCGCCTTCTGCTGCCCGCGTCGTTTGGCGATCTGCATGGCCCACGCCTTGAGCCAGGACCATTTCTGCACCCGCGTCAGCATGACCTGTGCGGCCTCATAGAGTAGCGCTCGCATGGCTTCATCACCGCACAGCGAAATCCGGCCGATGCGGTGGCTTTCGCCGGACTGGTTGAGAACTGGCGTCAATCCAAGGGACGGCCCGACGGCTTTCGAACTCTTGAAGCGGGCGGGAACGTCGATCGTGCTGATAAAGGCCAGCGACGTGACGGGGCCGACACCAGGGATCGTCATCAACCGACGACAGACCTCGCTTTCCCGGGCAAGTAGAAGCACTTTGCGATGCAGTTGTGTGAACTGTTCGCGTAAAACGCGTCGGGCGACGAGAAGCGGTTCCATGAGTTCGGCCAGCTCCGGCTGACCGCCGACGAGTTCGTGGATACGTTGTTCAAAGCCGATCACCCCCACAATTCCGACCTTCAAGCCGAAGTTGCGTAACAGCCCACGAATGTCATTCTCGATGGCAATGGCCTTCTCCTGAAGCAGCTTGCGACCGGCAAGCAGGACCCGTCGCTTTTGGCTGATCAGGGTCTTGACGTGGACAGGCCGGAACAAGCCGACGCGCATCATCTGCGCAATGCCACGCGCATCATTGCGGTCGCTCTTGTTCACCTGCGCCTTGAGGAACGCCTTGGCATGTCGCGTCTCGATGCAGATTACCGGCAGGCCAGCCTCCGCCAGCCCGCTGAACAGCCATTGCGACAGCGGTCCAGCCTCGAGCCCAATCCGATCAAACCGCCAAATCGGATCGTTGAGTGCAGCAAGAAGATCGTCCGGGTGACTCACCAACTTCGCTTCCCGGCAAATGCGGCCCGTTTCGTCGACAATGCACAGGGACGTCTCTTTGACCGACACGTCCAGTCCAGCGTAATGTTTCATGCTGCGCTTCTCCGTCTGATGCTTGTGGCTGTTCGAAAACAGACCACGTTTATCATCAACCTGAAGCGCAGCACCCTGCTAACGCGGGGCTCAGCAACAGGCCGAATACCCCATCTGATTCAATATGAGTACCGCAGCCGAAGCGCGGCATGATCGACCAGCAACCTATGGCTTAACCGGCAATCTTGCCTTCCACGCACGTAACGCAAGCGCCGCCAACGCTGATCTCGCCGTCCGCTTCGATCGCCAAGGCGATGCGGCCATCGCGCCCGACGCAGCGCCCCTGCGCCGCCGTGTAGCTCGTCCCGGCCTTGAGGAGACCGCGGTCGCGATGGAACACGGCGATGGCGCCGTTTCCACTGCCGCATACCGGGTCCTCCTCGACGCCGCATGATGGTGCAAAAGAACGCACCTCGATAGCCGCCTCGCCATCAGCGTGACGGCCAAAAAGCGAGAGCCCGGTCACACCGAGCCGCTTCTCGAAGGCAGCCGAGCGCCGGAAGTCTGGGGTCAGCGCGAGCACACTGTCCGCGTCGGCAAGTTGCGCGACGACCCAGACGGCCCCGACATCCACGATCGCTGGAGCCACCTCGCGAACGATCCGATGCCCGATGACTGCCTCCAATTCGTCGACGTCTGCGGCTGAAAGAGCCGTGACCTTCGCCGGCGGCAACGCAAGCGTCAGACGCCGCTCCGCGCCGTCGCCCTCCACGGCAATCCGCACCAGCCCGACACCGCATTCCTGGACGAGACGACCGCCCCGGGGCATCACGCGGCCCGCCTCCAACACCGCATGGGCGCTGCCGAGCGTCGGATGCCCGGCAAACGGCAGTTCGCTGCGGGGGGTAAAAATGCGCAGGCGGTAGTCCGCCTCGGAACTCGTGGGCGGCGAGAGAAATGTCGTTTCCGACAGGTTCGTCCAGCGGGCAATTGCCTGCATTTCGGCCGTCGCCAGCCCCTCAGCATCAAGGACGACTGCGACGGGGTTTCCCAGGAAGGGTTTGGAGGAGAAGGCGTCGACGACTTTGTAGGCTCTCATGACTCTCGCTCTGCGGTTTGCCATCGCAGTGTTAACGCTTGACCTGCCCCGCTTGTAAAGGGCTCGAGGCTATCGCGCGATAACCGTGACGATGGTTCGGCAGAAATCGAAAATGAACCGGCCATAGAGAGCGCCGGATCCCGGATCTGACGATGCCAGGCGATAGGAGTTGCCGAGAGCACGGGCGATCTCCAGCACGCCCGTGACTTCATGCTGCGTCATCGCCAGGTGAATGCCGGCCAGCGGCAGCATCAGGGCCTCAATGCCAACACTGCTCATGACGGCCAAACTTCGGCGCGAGGCAGCGGCAGGAATTGCGCAAGGTAGGCGCTCCTCCATTGATAAGGCGTATCGCCGGCGAAACGCTTGAATACCGTCGTGAAATGCGCCTGGGTCTGGAATCCGACGGTCAAGGCAACGTCGACCAGCGAGACGTCGGCGCGCCTCAGCAGTTCCTGGGCGCGTTCGATCCGCCGCTTCAGCAGAAAGTCGTGTGGCCGCATGCCGACGGCCGCGCGGAACTGCGCGGCAAAGTGCATGCGGCTGAGGCCGGCGACCGCCGCCAGATGCTGCAAGGTGATCTTGCCAGCCAAATTCTCGTCGACATATTGCAGCACGCGCTTGAGGCGCCATTTCTGTAACGACCGCACAGACCGGCACCGCTCGTCGGCCTGATCGGTCTCGTTGCGCGCGACGGCCGTCGGCCGGCTGGCTCTGCGGGTCAGGATGGCAAGACGCAAGGCGTCCGCAAGGATGGCGGAGTGAGGATGATGGGCCGCTTCGGTTGCCGCGAGCGCATCGGAGAGGCTTCGCATCACCGGGTCCGGGAACTCGCCTGCACCGGCCTCCCGATCGGTCTCGACCGAGGCACGCGCGAGGCGTTTCGCCGATACCCTGAAGCTGGGCCCGTCGCCGGCGCATCTCCGCACGCCCGGCGGGGGCGTCTCGATGGCCAGGGCAACATCGAGGTGAACGAGGGACAGCGTCATCGCCTTTTCGCCGGCGCGATCCGGACGTTCCGCAAGCCCGGACTGGCAACCATCGATGGCGGAGACGCCGATCGAGCCGACGACATGATCCTTCGCGCCTAGCGGGTGTGACATCTGTAGCGACATCGTCGAACTCCTTGTCCCATTTTCGATCCGGCGAGACCCAATGGCTCGTCCGAATGTGGGAGCAGAGTAGTTCGGCGGTCCCCGCGCTCCATTCTACGCGCGGGTGCACCGGATAGGTTCTCGGGTTGATCGCGTCATACCTAGGTATGACCGCGGCGTCGCCGGCCGCACGGGCGTCCCGTTCGCCGCGATGGCGGAACAGATCTCGCCCTGCGGTAAGTTGACGCGCTCGCCAATGGTCGGAAACTCACGCAAAACCCCGTTTTTGCCGGGGAATGTGCCTCATCGGCACGCGCGCGGGATCAAACCGCGGCAACGTCTTTCAAGAGAGCACGAAAATCATGTTGCCGCATGTTGTCGGCCCGATCAAATCGCGGCATCAACGTGACCGAAAATGAGCAGAGCGACCACCAGCGACGATGACCAGTCTTGATCGGGCCACGGGTTCATCGATGAGCCGCGCCGGCTCGCGCTTCTGGTCTGCCGTCCTCGCTTTCGCGGTTTTCCTGGTCGATGTGCTGACGCCGCTCGAGGGCGCGGTCGCGGTTCTCTACGTGGTTGCGATCCTGCTCGCGGCGAGGACGCACCGGCTTAACGACATCATCGCCGCCGCTGTCGGCTGCAGCGTCCTGACCATAACCGCCTATCTACTGTCGCACGATCTGGAGGCGATCGCCTCGCCTGCCCTTCGTGCGCTGGTGAGCCTCGCAGCCATCGGAATCACGACCTTGCTGGCGCTCCAGAATCAGGCGGCGACGAAGCGCCTCGCGGCGCAGGCGCGCCTGCTCAATCTCTCGCATGACATGATCTTCGTCAGGGATCGCGGCGGCGTGATCAGTTTCTGGAACAGGGCCGCGGAACAGGCCTACGGCTGGTCGGCCGACGAGGCGGTCGGGCAACTCGCCGACGCGCTGCTGAGAACCAAATATCCCGACCGGCGAGAGGCCATCGAGGCCGGCCTGCTCGACATCGGCCGATGGGAAGGCAGGCTGGAGCAGCGGACGAAGGCCGGCGGCGCACTCACCGTCGATGCAAGATGGGCGCTCCAGCACGACCATCTCGGCAAACCCGTTGGAGTCCTTGAAACCCACACCGACGTCACGGACCGCGTCGCGGCACATAACGCGCTGGTGCAGAGCGAGCAGCGATACCGCCGGATGTTCGACGCAAGCCGGGTCGGCGTCGTCGAGGAGGATTGGAGCGCAGTGCGGACCGCGCTGAATTCGCTGGAGACCGGAGGCGCCACGTTGCGGGACTACCTTGCACGAAATCCTGAATTCGTGCGGCATGCCCGCCAGCTCACCAGAATCTCCGACGTCAATCCGGCCCTCCAGAAGATGGCGGGAGCAAGCGGCTCTGCGGCCTTCATCGCGAACGTGGACAGGCTTCTGGGGGAGAACGACCGCAGTTTCCTCGGCGCGCTGGTCGCATTCGCGGAAGGAGAGCGGTTCCACGAAGGCGAGACCGATCTCGTGAGCCTCGACGGACGCAAGGTTCCCGTCCTGTTTACGATCACCTTTCCGGCTGAGCCCGACGGAGATCGCAACGTGCTCGCCTTCGTCATCGACATCACCGAACGCAAGCAGGCACAGGATGCGCTGCTCGCGGCGCAGGCGGAGCTGGCGCATGCCGCGCGCGTCGCCACCCTCGGCGAGCTCAGCGCGTCCATTGCCCACGAGGTGAATCAGCCTCTGGCAGCGATCGTCACCAGCGGCGAGGCCGGCTTGCGGTGGCTGCGCCGCGACGTGCCCGATCTCAAGGAAGTTGCGACGACGATCGGTCACGTCGTTGCTCAGGGCCGCCGCGCCAGCGAGATCGTGACCCGCATCCGGACTTTCCTGAAGAAGGCCCCTACCCAGCAGGATCTGCTGCAGATCGACGAGATCATCGAGGAAGCGACCCTCCTGGTCGCGCGCGAGCTCGTCAAGGACGACGTCACCCTCATCGTCAAGACGGAGCATGGCCTGCCGCCGGTTCGCGGCGACCGGATCCAGCTTCAGCAGGTCCTGGTCAATCTTCTGATCAATGCCGGCCAGGCCATGTCAGGCCGGCCGGGTTCCCGCACCGTCACGTTGCGCGCCGGAACCGTCGATGGTGAAAATCTCGCCATCACGGTCGAGGACAGCGGCCCGGGCATCCAGCCTGACGACCTGCCGCACCTGTTTGATCCGTTCTTCACCACCAAGGGAGGCGGCATGGGCATGGGACTTGCGATCTGCCGAACGACGGTGGAAGCTCACGGCGGCCGATTGTCCGTGGAGAGCTCTCCGGGCTCGGGCGCGACATTCCACCTGACACTGCCATTTAGCCAAGAACACGCCTTGCCATGACACGACCAAACCAAGTGCAACCGCCGGCCCAATCCTCCAGTGCAGTCGTCATCATCGTTGATGACGACGCGAGCATTCGTGCCTCGCTCGACAGCCTGTTCCGATCCGTCGGCCTCGAGACACGCCTGTTCGGCTCACCGGCCGAGCTGCTTGGCGGCGTCATGCCCGACAAACCGGCCTGCATCGTGCTGGACGTCCGGCTCCCGGGCGTGAGCGGCCTCGATCTCCAGGGGCAACTGACCCGCCAGGGCATCAGATATCCGATCATCTTCATGACCGGTCATGGGGACATTCCAATGTCGGTGCGCGCCATGAAGGCTGGCGCCGTGGATTTCCTGTCCAAGCCGTTTCGCGATCAGGACATGCTCGACGCCGTGACGGCAGCGCTCGAGCGCGATGCGCAGCGCCGCGCGGAAGCCGCGACGAAGGAGGATATCCGCATCCAATATGAGAGCCTGACGGCGCGCGAGCGCGAGGTGATGGGCCATGTGACCGCCGGCTTGATGAACAAGCAGGTGGCAGGCCTGATCGGCCTCAGCGAGATCACCGTCAAGATCCACCGCGGCAACGTCATGCGCAAGATGGAGGTCCGCTCGCTGGCCGACCTCGTTCGCAAGGCCGAAGCGCTCGGGATTTCCCAGAACCGAAAGACTACGGACCAAACCTGAGTATAATTCCGGCGGGACTGCCGCACGGTGCATAAGGCCCCATCGGCCGCCCAATGGGAGATATCCTCCCTGCGGAACACAGCGGTCAGGATGTGTGCCAATGGCCAAAACCCCGGTGATTGCGATCGTGGACGACGACGAAGGCGTGCGCGCGTCGCTGGCGAGCCTCGTGCGTTCGCTCGGCTATGAAGCCCACGCCTACGAGTCCGGCGTCGCCTTCCTGCGGGAACCGGCGGGAGAAGATCCGGCCTGCATGATCGCCGACGTTCAGATGCCGGTCATTACCGGCGATGAATTGCAGGCGCGCCTGGTTGCCTCCGGCCGCCATTTCCCGATCATTTTCATGACCGCTTTCCCCAGCGAACCCGTGCGCCAGCGCGTCATGGCGGCTGGCGCGCATTGCTATCTCGGCAAGCCGTCCAGCGGCGACGAGATCATCCGCCGCCTCGAAGAGGCCCTGGCGGGCCACGCGCCGCAATAGTCGGGCCCCCGGCTCGGGCAAACTGCGCCTTCCCGGCGTGCGTTCCCGAAAGCAGGTTGATGGACCGAAAATACCGCCGGCACAGCTCATGCTCCCCTTTGATTTCGCGACGCCGGCAGGCCGCACGCTTTGCCGCGCATGGAGGGAGCATAATTGCCAGGGGACGCCACCAGCGCTGCCGACGACATCCGCCCGCGGGTCTTCGCCGGCTTTCCGGTGAGTTCCTGGGCATTCGCGCTGCGCGTCCTGCTGGCAATGCTCCTCGCACTCTATGTGAGCTTCTGGCTCGAACTCGAATCCCCCTCGTCGGCAGCCGTCACCGTGGCAATCCTGGCGCTGCCCACGCGCGCGCAGGGCATGGAAAAGGCGGGCTATCGGCTGCTCGCAACCGCCATCGGCGTGATCGCATCGATCGCCATCGCCGGCACCTTTTCCCAAACCGGCGCGCTTCTGCCCGCAGTGTTGGGGATCTGGGTCGGACTTTGCGTCTACGTCGCCGGGATGCTGGACGGCAATCGCGCTTATGCGGCGGCTCTCAGCTGCATCACCGTTGCCCTGATTGCCATTCAGCAGATCGACAGCCCGTTGCAGGTGTTTCCGACCGGCGTCGCCCGGGGCGCCGCCATCGCCATCGGCGTCCTCGCAGTCGCTCTGGTCAACGAGGTGCTCGCCGCGCCTGACTATCATCCGGTTCTGGCGAGCCGTCTCGAAACACTGCATCGCCGGGTCACGGAGTTCGCGCAACGCGCCGTCCGCGGTGAAGCTTCATCCGCGACCGCTGCTGCGGACATGTTGCGCGATGTCGCGGCCCTGCATCCGGAGATCGCGAGCCTCGTCACGGAGTCGATCAGCGGCCCGGCCAGAACCGCAGCCGCACGCTCCGCGATGGTGGGCCTCGTGAGCGAGCTCGCGCACGCCCGTACGCTTGCCGCGCTGCCGGCCGCATCCGCGACGTCCCGGGACGACCGAAACCCCGACGCCTCCGGCCTGATCGCGATCTGCCGGACCCATCTGCGCGATCAGATCATCCGCAGGAATGCAGACGTGCGCGACAGCCTCGAGGCGCTGCGGGCCGGAAACCATCCACTCCGGCAATGGCGCGCGCCGCTTTACCGCTCGCCTCGCATTGCAGCGGCAGCCGGCGTCAGGGCCGCGATCCACTTCATCCTCATTGCAATCATCTTCGTGATGGCGGGATGGCCGACCACCGCGCTCTGCCTCTCGCTTGCCGCAGTGATCATCGGCCTCAGCGCGACGGCTCCGGATCCGCGCGCCTTCACGACACTGGCGGTTTTTGCCATGCCGATCGCATGCCTGCTCGCCGGCGTCCTGAAATACCTCGTCTTCAACGGCGTATCCGAGTTCCAACTGCTGGCGATCGGCCTTGCGCCTCTCGTGATCGGCGCAGCGCTGCTGATCACGCGGCCGAGCGGCGTCCTGCCGCCGCTCGGCCGGCTCTCCCTCGTGTTCACGCTTGTCATTCTCGCACCGAGCAATCCGCAGAGCTACGACCCCGACGTATTCCTTGTGACGTGTCTGTTTGCCCAGCTTTCCTCGGTTCTGGTCTTCGCGGCGCAGCTCCTGCTGCCGTCCTTGTCCGGCGAACGAAGGATCCGGCTGCTGCTGGACGAGGCCCATCGCGAGCTGAGCCGCCTCGATTCCGGGCGAGCCCGGCATCTCGCGCCGGAGGAAGCCGCGTTTCGCGATGCCGCCCGGATCGAGCAGATCCTGACGACGAACGGCGCCACGGCACCTCCCCCTCGGGTCGTCGCGGAAGCGCTGCGCTGCTTCGACGAGGCCGTGGTGCTGCGACGGTGCCATGCCGAACTGGACCGCCTGGCCGAGACCTCACTCGGCAACGCGGTGCGCGCCGCGCGAGCCGCGCTCACCCTACGCGATGGAGGCGCAATCCTGACTGCCGCCGAGGCGCTGCGCCAGACGGCTGCCCAAAGCAACCTGTCCGTCGAGCCGGTGCTCGCCGCGCTCGTTCCGGCCAGCATCGTCCTCGAACCATGGCGGAGTTTCGCCGGTTCCGGCCAGGGGACGCATCCGTGACGAATACTTATCGTGAACTCGTCGTGGGCGGCGTGCTGATCGCCCCGATCGTGTCCTATGCGGCCACGGCGCTGCTCGCATTCCTGCTGCTCCGCCCGGTGCTGCGCTTCGTGGGATTTACAAGAATCTTCAGCAACCCGTCGCTGGCCGAGCTCTGCCTCTACGTGTCGATCTTCGGCCTGCTCGCGCTCTTTTGCTAGGGAGAAAGTCATGGACGCGGCTCTGCCTCGAGATGCGGCCTTTCCGCCCCACCCCGAATCTTCAGCCGAAGCATGGGCGGACGCAGCCGACGCCGTCGCGTGTTCCAGCCCGACGGAGGCCGCGGCGCACGCGACCAGCGACCGCGCCGCGAACGATGGCGAAGCTTCCCGTCAGGCGACGCTATTGACGCGCTCGCTGCGCAAGGCCGCCGGGCGTTTCATGGCCGGCGTCGGCAAGCATTTTGCCACCCTTGCCATCGCCCTGGTCGCCATCCTGATATCGGTTGCAACCTGGCAGCACTATGTCACCGCGCCCTGGACGCGCAATGGCAGCGTGCGCGTGCAGGTCGCCAATGTCGCGCCGCAGATCGCAGGCAAAATCGTGGAGCTGCGGGTGGCCGACAACCAGTTCGTCCACAAGGGTGACGTGCTTTACGTCATCGATCCCTTCGACTTCGACGTAGCCGTCCGCATCGGCAAGGCCCTCGTCGACCAGCGGGCGGCGGACCTGGAGGTGAAGCAGGCCGAGTCCGACCGGCGCCGGCGTCTGTCCGACCTCGCGACGACGCCAGAGGAGCAGCAGATCTTCGCCGGCAACGCCTCGCAGGCGAAGGCCGCCTACGCAGCGGCCGCTCACCAGCTTGCACAGGCGGAATTGAACTTGAAGCGCACCAATGTGCTCAGCCCCGTCGACGGCTATGTCACCAATCTCCTGCTACGCGTCGGCGACTATGCGCTGACCGGCGTCACCAACGTCTCCATCATCGATTCCAACAGCTTCTGGATCGACGGTTATTTCGAGGAAACCAAGATGGCGCATGTCTGCGTCGGCGATCGCGTCGAGGCACAGCTCATCGGTTACTCCAAGCCGATCCTGGGACATGTGAAAACCGTGACCCGCGGCATCAGCCCGTCAAACGCCGCGGCGGGCACGCAAGGTCTGCCCAACGTGGACCCGATCTACACCTGGGTGCGGCTTGCACAGCGCATACCGGTTCGGGTCGCCATCGACACGGTGCCGCCGGGCGTGCCGTTGGTCTCCGGCATGACGGCCACGGTGACGATCCGGCAGCCCAATGCGGTCGATCGCCAGACCTGGCCTCATCGGCTCCGCACGACCTTCGTGGACCCAATGTTTGATGTGTTCGGCGCAGGAGATCCGCCGCGCCCCAACTGCCTCCAATCCCCATCCCAGCAGCCTCCCGAGGTGACGGCGCTTCCCTACGCGCGGGTGCCCGCAATTCCGCCGGCGGAGAAGATCGCGCCCGGACTCACCCCCGGCATCGATGCCTCGCCACGCCTTCCCTGAATCCGGTCAGATCGCCCGACCTGAAGAGAGCTGCATCGCGCCGCAACATCGGAACTCACAGCGCAGGCCTTTGATTCTTCTTGCTTAATTCGGAATTTCGCGACGTTCCGACGCACCAGCAGCTTTCGCAAAATCTAACACGATTTCAGCAACGCTAACGGGCCTTGTGGCGGCATCAGACATATCGTTCGAGCGTCAACCAATGGCATTCAGCAGCCGTCACGGCGGCAGCGGAATCCAAAAGACGGGACGAACGATGCTCACCGATATGCAAGCGGCCGGCGCCCGATTGACACATCAACCCGGCGCCCGCGAACCGGATTTCTCTCAGGGGGCACGCGCATTCCCCCACGAACGAAAATGGCGCCAGCCCGAGCAACGCGCGGGCGTCGCGCGCGAGGACATCACGATCTCGCGCTTTACCTATGCCCAGACGGCCGTCAGGCGCGAGGATGCAACGACGCCTCCCGACCGGTACTTCTTCTCGATCGCCCTGAAGAGCACACGTCTCAAGCTGACCAGAGGCAGTCAGACCATTTTCGACGGCGCCATGCCGGCAGGCACGCTCTATGTCGGCGCGCCGTCGAAGCCGCTCCGCGCGCAGTTTCTTGCGCCGTGCGATTTCCTGCACTTCCACATCTCGGCTAATTGCTTTCCATCTCCACAGCAGGGAACGGAGCCGCTCGCGCCCGAATGCCTGAACGATCTCCTTCTGTTGCGCGACCCGTTCGCCGAGCAGCTCGCAAAGGCGCTGACCGAACAAGGCCATTCGGCCGATCGCGAATTTGCGTGCTGCATCGCCCAGACGCTGGTGATGCACGTCGCTCGGCGCGAGCCCCCGCGTACGAAAGTCAACGCCTTGCCGAAATGGCGGCTCCGACGCGTCGAGGAGTATGTCAGGGCGCGCTTCGACCACTCCATCAGCCTATCCGACCTCGCCGGCGTCGCGGGATTGTCCCGGATGCACTTCGCAGCGCAGTTTCGCGCCGCGACTGGATACCGGCCGCGCGAGTATCTCCTGCAACAGCGCATCGAGCATGCAAAATCTCTCCTGTCGAATACCGAGACGCCGCTGGTCGAGGCGGCGCTGGCCGTCGGTTTCTGCACGCAGGCGCATTTCTCGACGGTCTTCAAACGTCTGACAGGCGACACGCCGGCACGTTGGCGATGCACCAGCCGGAACGCATTGGCGTCACCCAGGCTCGCTGAATGCGACCCGGTTCCGTCACGCGAGCCGGTGTCTCATGTCCTGCCGGCGGACCTTCGTGAATCATGCGAAATGAGAAACAGCGTGGGGACGTGAAATACTTTGCACGCCGGATCGGCGATGCTGGCAGTGTTAGTGACTGAGACCCCAAGTCACGGCTCGAGCCTTCTCCTCCCAGGCATGCGAGCATTGGGCCGTCCTTCCCACAAGGACGGCCCCTTTTTTTTGCCTCGCCGCACGTCGATCCGGAGCGCGCCGTCCGTCCGATTCCGGAACGATGCTGTCGCCATTTCAGTCGCTGAGATGCCGCGCAAGCCAGTTGCGCACGCCCTGAAGACTCCTGAAATCGTCCAGCGACCGCACCGGAAGGCCGGGCTCGATGCTCGCAACCATCCGGCTCAGTGCATGTCCAGGTCCAAATTCGAGAAATGCCGTGGCACCCGCTTCGAGACAGCTTTGCAGGCAATTTCCCCACTGCACGGTTTGCGAGATCTGCGCGGCGAGCTTGTCGTGGCCCGTCTCGGCGGAGACGACCGAACCGCCATCGATGCCGCTCAGGATGCGCGCACCGGCGGCCGACGGGAACGCCACCGGCGCCAACCGCAAGACTTCGCGAAACACGACCGACGCCTCGGCGAGCCGTCCGGTGTGGGAGGCAACCCGAACCGGCAGATCGACGATCCTTGTGGCACGCATCGCCCTCGCCTCTCCGGCAATTCCGTTCAATGCCGCCCGGCCACCGCCGATCACGAAGGCATCGCCTGGATTGACGATGGCGATCGCCGCACCGTGGCGCTCGCAAAGGCGCTTAATATCGTCATGTGAAAGACCGCGGACAAAGATCAGCCCGTCACCGGCGCAGGTGGCGGCGTCCATTGCTTCCGCGCGGCGCACTGCGAGGTCGAGCGTGAGGACCGGTTCGAACAGATCTCCCACGCCCCATGCCGCCACCTCACCGACGCTATAGCCTGCGATGATGGCGCCATGTGGAATGATGTCCTCGAGCCCGGCAGCGGCGGCCAGTGCCTGCAACGTGCATAGAATCTGGCCGGACCGGTTGCGATGCAGAGCCTCGTCAGATTCGCTGCGCACGAAATCGCGCGGATCCCTGCCGCCCAGCAACGTTGCCGCGTGTGCAAACAGGTGCGTCGCTTCCGGCGCATCGCCCGTCAGGGCGAACATGTCCCGATGCTGTCCGCCTTGTCCCGAGCACAGGATCGCAAGTGTCATGATCGCCGCCTAGTGCGGAAAGAGCACGGCGATCGCGACCGCCATGGTCGCGACGCTGAATCCGGTGCTCGAAATGACCATCGAGCCGACCGCTGCGGAGTCCAGCCGGTAGTTGACCGCAAACAGGATGCCGAAAAAGCCGGAAGGCACCGCGGCGAGGAGAATGGCCGTCCTCGCTGTGTCGGGAGCGATTGGAAAGACGTGAGTGATTGCAACGGCTGCGAGCGGCCGAACCACGTCCGCGGCCACGGTTGCGGCCGCGATCTTCCAGTTCAGGCGGAACGACTGTGCCGACAGGATGGCTCCGGTCAGGAACAGCGCGACGCCGGCGGCCGAACTCCCGATCAGCGCGAGGCAGGCATGAGCGAGCGCGTCGAGGCTCAGATCCGACACCGAAAACAGGATGCCGAACACGGGCGCGAGCACGACCGGCTTGGTGATCGCGCGCCCCACTGCCGTCAGCATCTGCCGCGCCGCCATTTCCTCGCCACGGGACCTGGCGGCGTCCATTTCCGCCATGATCAGGGTCACCGGGCTGATGAGGACCGAACCGGTTGCCAATGCGACGGCGACCGGAACGGCGCCCGCCTGTCCCGCGACGGATGTCAGGATTGGAAGACCGACGCCGGCAAGATTTGGAAAGCCAACCGTGAGTGCCTGAATCGACGCATCGGGCCGCGACACCTTGAACAACCTGCGCGCGGCAAGATACCAGGCGGCATAGAGCAACGACATCGTTATGCCGAGCACCAGAAACAGCGGAACCTGCTCGATCATCTCGCTGCGCGACGCCGAGGCGGTCGCGGCGAACAGCGACGCCGGCACGGCGAAATCCATCACGAGTGCGTTGAGAGCATCGACATGGAGATTGTCGACGACATGAAACCTTCCGGCGGCGTATCCCAGCAGCAGGACAAAGAACACCGGCACCAGCGCCATCAGGATTGCATTGGACATCATGGCCCCGGCGCGTCGTGGGCATCGACGAAGAGCGACATCGCAAGCAGGTCAGCCGAGCCACCGGGACTGAGACGACGCGCGACGAAGCTTTCATGGATCCATCGCGCGCTGACGCGCCAGCCGGGAGCGCGCACGCCGCCGGCATCGATGAAGCGACGTGCCGCGCGACGCGCAAAGCGAAGCCCCTCGAGCCCGCCACGATGCAGCAGATTCGTGTCTTCCACTGACGCAATCAGGGCAAAGCACGCTTCGACCCGGGCCGCTTCCGCATCCTCGGGCGTGGCAGGCATTGTTCTCCTCAGGGCCGGCAAGCCGATCCGGTAGACGCTGGGAAACCCGCTCGCCGCCTCGATACGGGCTCCGCCTGCGCGAAAGCGGCGGCGAGCAGCGCTGCCATGGCTGTGCAGCAACACCGGACCGTCGAGTATGCTGGCGCCCCAGAGGCGTGCCACGACGTCGCCGAGCGGAAGTGCCGAATCGACCAGCCCGCCGGCCCTCGCACCGGCCGCCGCGCACAACAGGCCAAGACCGAAGATCGCGCCGCGATGCGTATTGACGCCCGCGGTCGCCTCGAGCATCGCCCGTTCGGCCTCCAGGCCGATGACCCGCAGCACTCCCATGCCGCAACCGAGCGCGCCCGCTTCGGCAAGGCTTTGAAGGTAAGGCCTGATGGCCGCAGCGCTGCGACGAAACGTGCCGGCATCCATGTCGACGTGACTGCCATTGTCGACATGGCTCACGAGCCCCGGCTTGGGCCAGGTTTCCAGCTCCATGGCGAGGCAATCGGCAGCGAAGCCGCCGATGGCCCAGATACCGGACGGCATCTGCCTCCGGCTGGAAACAAGCGGTTCGATACTTCGCGCGGCCGCTGTGGTCATGATCCCATCGCTCCCGAAATGAATCGATCCCTGTCGAGCAGGGCCACGCACCCGATGGTCTTGACCAGAAGCTGGTCCGTGCCGGCATGGAATTCGCGCCAGTTCACCGCTGCACCATCCGCGCGCATCAATTCACCATCGAGCCGCATCGGCGCATCGGTCTCGATCGCAGCCACGTCGGCGGCGAGCCGATCCAGATCGGTTTCGCGGGGGAACGCGAACAGGATATCGAGGTCGGAACGAGCGGTCACGTAATCGAGCCCGGTCAGCGATTGCCATGCGAGGCTGCCGAACACGCGCACGTCCACCGAATGACGAAGCGCGAGCCCGTCGAGCCGATCGAGCGTCGGCCACCAGTTGCGCGGCGCCGAGCCGCGCACCTGCCGCAGCGCGGGCGGCCTCGCGACCGAGGTGACGTGGTCGATATCCGCGAGAAACGACAGCCGTTTCTTGCCGGCGGAGGGCGGCAACGGCAGGCCGAGTGCAAGGCCGGTCGCTTCGCTAGGCAGAGCGCGCCGCCTGATCGTCGGCCATCCCATTTCGGACCAACGCGAAACCAGCGGGTCGGCTGCGAGATCGCCGCGCATCCCGATCATCGCGCGCCAACCCTGCGGGCTGACAAAGACGAGGTCGTGGCGACCGACCGGCGGTTCAGCGGGTTTGCAGGGCAAGGTCACGAACGCGCTCCGCGATATCGGCGGCCTTCGGCCGGCCACCGCGCTCCTTGCCGAGCGCATCTCTTCGATCCCGCGCAGCCGGCATGTCGGCGAGCAGCGCCTCCAGCTGGTCTGCGAGTGAGGTGGCGTCGCTCCATGTCATATGAACGGCACCCATCTGCTCGAGATTGGAGAGCCCCGGCGCGAAAACCGGCGTCGATTTGGCTTTCTCCTCAAGAGCGGTCATCGACAATTTGGTGACCTTCGCCATCGACGGCAGATCCATCAACGCGGGAGAGGCGCCGGGCAATCCGACCAGCACGCGCGTCGCAAGGCCCGTCGCAAGCAGGGCCCCCGCCGCCGAGTGGCCGTAGAGAAGACCGATGGTCGGGCGGCCGTGCATGTCCGCGTGGATCAGCACTTTCGCCAGATGCGCGAGGAATTCGTTGAGCCCGAGCAGCTCGTCACGCTTGCTCATGCGCTGGCTGTCGCTGTCGACGAGCACCAGGATCGGTCCGCTCCCCCGGTCGATCGACTCCAGGACATGCGCGGAAAGTCTGATCGCCTCGTCGACGCCGAGCGCAGTCCGATCCGCAACACCAATCACGAGTATCCTGCCACCGGACCGCAGCGTCGCGGCGCCGGCAATGACGCCATTGTCGTTCCTGACCTCATGGCCGTCGGGAAACAGCGAGGCGAGAACGTCATCGAGCGTCACGACTGCTCCTCCCGATCCTGCTAGCGAGCGCAATGAACTGGTCGGCCGGCAATTCCGGAACCGTTTCCGCATGCGCAACACCTTCCACGGTCCAGATATCGACGGCGTCCTGGCAAGCGCCGAAGCGGCGCAACCTGTCGGCGAGACGTCCCTGCTCCGCCCTGAGCTGGTCGAGGCCGAAGGGGCCAATCAACCCGATCAGCTCGAGTGCGGCCTCGCGAAAATCCTGCACGGTGTCATCGGCGAAGACGTCGGTTGCGCCGAGCAGCCGCCGGTGCTTGCCGCCCATGGTGCGCCAGACCAGGGCACGGTCACGGGAGTCGAACTCCTCGACGCCGCGATTGGTCTCGATCACCTCGGGGCCCGAAACCGCGATCCGTCCCGCCTCCGACACGGCGAGCGCGGAGCAACAGCCTGCGATCAGACCGCCGCCGCCATAGCAGCCGGAGCGCCCGCCGATCAGGCCGATGACCTTCACGCCAGCACTGCGCGCCTCCATCACCGCACGCATGATCTCGGCGATGGCGAGCTCACCGGCATTGGCCTCCTGCAGACGGACGCCGCCGGTATCGAGCAGGATCAGAACGGGGATCGATCCGATCTCGCGCGCTGCGCGGAGCAGACCCAGCAGTTTGGCGCCGTGCACCTCGCCGAAGGCGCCGCCCATGAAACGTCCTTCCTGCGCGGCGACGAATACCGGCGCGCCGCCGAGCCGGCCATGGCCGACGACGATGCCGTCATCGAACTGCTCGGGAAGGCCGAATATCTCCAGATGCGGACTGACCTCGCGCTGTTCCGGCCCGATGAACTCGACCAGGCTGCCGGCATCAAGCAGCAGATCAAGCCTCGTCCGCGCCGATGCCTCGTTGAAGCTCGTGCTGCGGGCTCGTTCGGCCGGGGCGATGTGCGGGAGCGGCGCGGTCATTGCTCGCTCCCCGCGATCAATCGCACCGCCTGCGCCAGCCGAAGCGAGACCGTGTCGGGGCGCGCGCCGCCGTCATTGATGGAGAATTTCAGCCCGCCAGGCGAATAGCGCTCGACGAAATCTCCAATGACGGCGCTCCAGACTTCGCCGAAGCCCATCGCCGCGGTTTTGATCTCCACCGCGCATTCCGCATCCGGCAGGACGCGCTCGACCAGGACTTCCAGATTGCCCGAGGCGACCACGCCCACGATCGCGCTCTGCCTGATACCGCCCGCACGCTCGCGAACCGGGTGATGAAAGCTGAGATCTTCCATGGCCTGTCCTCACCAGTTCCTGAATTTCGACGGTGGCGCGTAGAGCCCGCCCGACCAGCGCACGAGATCCTTGATCGAGCGCGCCGCCAGCATGTTGCGATCCGCATCGAGCGGATTGATGCCGATATCTTCCGGCCGCCGGATCACGCCGCGCTCGCGCAGCTGCGCGACCATGCTGCGATCCCGCCCGCGACCGACATCGGTGTATCCGGCGACGCCGCGGATCGCCTGCTCGCGTTCTTGCGCCGTACGGCACAACAGGAGGTTTGCCACGCCCTCCTCGGTAACGATGTGCGTGACGTCGTCGCCGTAGATCATCACCGGCGCGAGCTCGAGGTTGAGCTTCTCGGCGAGCTCGATCGCATCGAGCTTGTCGACGAACAACGGGACGTTCTTGTCGCCGAAGGTCTCGCCAATCTGCACCACCAGCTTGCGGCCCCGGCGCAACGGCGCCGGGCTGTCCGGATCGGCCTCCGCTCCGGCCTTCAGCCAGGGCTCGCTCGGATGCCTGCGCCCGCGTGCATCCGCGCCCATGTTCGGCGCGCCGCCGAACCCGGCGATGCGCGAGGTGGTGATGGTCGAGGAATTTCCCTGGAGATCGATCTGCAGCGTGGAGCCGATGAACATGTCGCAGGCATAGAGCCCGGCGGTCTGACAAAAGGCGCGGTTGGAGCGCAGCGAGCCGTCGGGACCGGTGAAATAGATGTCGGATCGCGCCCGGATGTACTCGTCCATCCCGACCTCCGAGCCGAACGAGTGGATTTGCCGGACCCAACCGGACTCGATCGCGGGAATGAGCGCGGGATGCGGATTCAAGGCGAAGTGGGTTGCGATCCTGCCCTTCAGGCCCAGCCTCTCGCCGAACGTCGGCAGCAGGAGCTCGATCGCGGCCGTGCTGAAGCCGATCCCGTGATTGATCCGCTGCACGCCATAGGGCCCGTAGATGCCCTTGATCGCGAGCATCGCGGTCAGGATCTGCCCCTCGGTGATCGCCGCGGGATCGCGCGTGAATAGTGGCTCGACGAAGAACGGCTTGTCGGACTTGACGACGAAATGGACGCGGTCCGCCGGGATATCGACCCGCGGAACCGTCTCGACGATCTCGTTGACCTGGGCGATCCCGACGCCGTCCTTGAACGCCGTTGCCTCCACCACGGTGGGCGTGTCCTCGGTGTTCGGGCCGGTGTAGAGGTTGCCGTCACGGTCGGCGCTGACGGCGGCGATCAGGGCGACGTGCGGGGTGAGATCGATGAAGTAGCGCGCGAACAGTTCGAGATAGGTGTGAATTGCTCCCAGCTCGATCTTGCCGCCGAACAGCATGCGCGCGATGCGCGCCGATTGCGGCCCGGAATAGGCATAGTCGAGCCGCTTCGCGACCCCGCGGTCGAACAGGTCCAGATGTTCGGGCAGAACGACGCCCGACTGCACCATGTGCAGATCGTTGACCTTGGACAGATCGACCGCCAGCAGCGCGCGGCTCAAGAGATCCGCCTGCTTCTGGTTGTCGCCTTCGAGGCAAACCCGGTCGCCCGGCCGGATCACGGCCTCCAGCAGGCGCGTTGCGTCGGATGCTTCCACGACCTTGCCGTGGGCCAGGCCGGCACCGGCCGCAATGCGGGCATCGCGCGCGGCGCGGTTGTTCTGCCAGCTCGTCATGACCTTGGCCCCTTTGCGGCGTTGGCTCCGCTCCAGAGCGATCCCGGATTGGCACGGTCGGGATGAAGCGCGAGCATCGCCTCGTAGAGCTCGCGCGGAGAAATCGTCGCCTGGTCGAGGCGGTTGAAATCGAGCAGATATTGCCGGGTCTCCGCGATGTTGCGCGGATCGTCATCGTTCTCCGGCTTCTTGTGTCCGGCCACCACGAAGCGCGGCTTCAACGCTTCGAGCCGATCGAGCGCGGCGATCCATTCGAGCCGGCTCTGCGTGTCGGTTTCGGCGAGATAAGGATGAATGCCGTTGTACACGGTGTCGCCGGCGACGATCAGATCGAGAGACGGGACATGAAGGGCGGTGGAGCGCGCCGTGTCGGTTGGTCCCATGTCGATGACGACGAGCTTGTGTCCCTCGAGCGTGAGCTCGCCTTCGAGAGGCTCTGCAGCGACCAAGCGCTGTGCGATCTCGCCCGGAAAGCGCTTGCGCCAGAAACCGTCGAGCGATGCCGGCGAAAGCTGCGTCTTCATCTCGTCGACAACCTCGGGAACGGCAACGGCGCTTGCCCGCGGAAAGCGATCGAGCAGCGGCGCGAGGCCGAAGAAATGATCACCGTGGCCATGCGTGACGTAGATCGCGGTCAGATTTCGCTCCCGCGACACGACCCAATCCAGCAACGTCTTCGACTGCCCGGCGGTCAGGAACGTGTCGACGAGGATGGCATCCCGCTCGCCGTAGATCAGCGTCGACGAATTCGCGACCCACATCAGGTCCGGATTGCCGGAGGGCAGATCGCGGCTCAGTCCAGCCCGCTTCACCGTCGTCACGTCCCAGTCCAGGATCGTGCCGGTCGTCTCGATCATGCTCATGGAATTCTCCGGAGGGGCAGTCGGGCCGGCGGGAGTGCTGTCTCTCCCGCCGCCCTTCCTTCTGCCGGCCGTGCGTCAGGACCGGCAAAACGCGTCAGCGGGTGGCCGGTTGATCGATGCTGCGAGCGGCACGGGTGATGATCTCCGCCACTTCCTTCGGATGCGACTCGTAGACCGAGTGGCTTGCACCCGGGATCACGGTGGTGTGGCTCTTGGCGCGCTCGTAATACCAGCGCTCGAGATCCGGATTGATGATCTGGTCGTTGCCGGCAACGATGCCCCAGCTCGGTTTGGTCTTCCACGCAGCCGCCGTCAGCGGCGTGCTGAACACCTGCGTCGCGGCCAGAACCTGGGAGCGTGATTCGAACTCCGCCTGCTCGCGCGGCAGATCGGGGGCGAACAGCTTGGGGAATTGCACAGGATCGAGATAGGTGAATTTGTCGGGCGTGACCTTGATGGCGCCTTCGGTCTTTCCAAGGACGCTCGGCGTCTTCTTGCCCAGCGCCGCTTCGTCCTCTCCGACGTCGGGCGCATGCGCAGCGACGTAGACCAGGCCGACCACGTTGGGATGAACACCCGCCTCGGTGATGATCGAGCCGCCATAGCTGTGGCCGACCAGAAGCGTCGGGCCATTCTGGAGATCGAGCAGCCGCTTCGCCGCCGTGACATCATCGCCAAACGACGTCTCGGGCTCCTGCAGCATGCTGACGCGGAAGCCTTCCTTGACCAGGATCTCGTAGACCGGCTTCCAGCCGGACGCATCGACCCAGGCGCCGTGCACCAGGACGATGTTCTTCGGGGGTTCAGCGCGCGCCGGGGCGACGGTCGCGAACAGGGAGAGAGTGGCAGCGAAGGCGAGGCCAGCGTTGAGGTGTTTCATGTCGGGATCACTCCGGGTTGGAATGGTGCGACAGTAGTGTCGACGCTTGCCCGCGTATTTCGGCAAACAACGGCCCTTGCCACTTCGCACGTCGGGACATGCCGATCGAGACAGCGGCTCCTCGCGCATCCTCGGGACACTGCCTAGCTAGGGCGCGCACTTCAAAGCGCAGCGCATATGTCAGGCGTACAGACCTCTCATTACTGTGAACGGCCGGCGTTCATACGCGAAAGACGAACGATCCGCTTTGGCATTCAAGAGGTCGCATCTGATGCTGATTGAACTCCATGCATGGGATCGGACACATGACATCCACAGCAAATCTCCAGATCGCGCTTCTCATCCTGTTGTGCGCAGCTTCGCCCGCGCGTGCAGGCACTTGTGCGGACGACATCGCGAAAACCCAGATCCAGCTGGATCAGGCCATAGAAAAAGACGCGGGCGCCCACGGCTGGCAGCGGGAGAGCCTCAGCGCGCTGCGCAGTCATCAACCGACGCCTCGCTCGATTGCAGAGGCCGAAGGCGGCCGCGGAGCGGTTTTCGCGGATGCGCTGGATTCGCTTGATCGCGCACGTACCGCCGAACAAAACGGCGACACAAGCACATGCAGCCGGGAACTCGCGCATGTGCGGGCCATTCTGAAATAGCGAAAGCGAGCCGAAGCCAAAGCCGGCCAACGGCGCTGTCATCGGCGAGGCAACTCGGCGACGCGGCCGAACGAAGACGAATGCCCGCTTACGATGCGTCGAATGCCCGTTGTCGTCGTGCTGCCGGGTAGCGGGACGTGCGTTCTGGAAATACCCCACCGTTCCGCACCTCTCTAGTGCTCGACAGCATTCAGCCGGAGCATTTTTCATGCGAGAGCAGCACCCATCGAACGACGTCGGCTCGGGAAGATCCAGCTCGCACCGGTTCACCCTGATACCGCTCGCCGTGGCACTCACGGCCGGCATGCTGTGGCTCGTCCCGGCTGCGACGTCCGCTCAAACGACCATGCCGGGAATGCAGCCTTCCACCGGCATGCTGGCGACGTCGCCGCTCAACCCGCAATCCACGCGGCCCGTCGGCGTTCCGCTGGGATCGACCGAGATCGCAACACCCGGCATTTCGCCGCTCAATCCGGCGCAAAGCACGGCGGGTTGTGCCGGATCCGGCAATACCGCCTCGTCCGGAGCCTTGTTCGACGGCGGCGGACTGTCCGGGGGCTCATCCGTCACCTGCAACGGCAGCATCACGGCGGCGCCTCCGCTGCCTTCAGCATCGACGGTCGGACGCGTCGGGATACCGCTCGGAGCCACCGAGCTCGGCGGCGCCGGAATCAGTCCGTCCGTCCCGGTGCAAGGCCCTGCCGCAACGGGCAGCACGACTTCGATCAGCGGCTCAAGCAATCCCTGACATCCAGGACGGTCTCATGAAACGAAATCTCGCCATCGCGCTTGTCGCTCTCGCCGCGATTCTCGTCGGAGCCGGCCTCTGGTTCTTCGCCGCGGACCGGAAGCCGGTCGTCGCCGCCGCGCCGGTGCCCGCGGCCGTACCGGTGGTCACCGCCGCGGTCATCGGCAAGGACGTTCCGATCTATCTGCGCGGCATCGGCACCGTGATCGCCTACAACACCGATGTCGTGCGCAGCCAGATTCAGGGACAGATCGTCAAGATCGCCTTCACCGAGGGACAGACCGTCAAGGCCGGAGATCTGCTCGCCCAGATCGACCCGCGTCCCTACGAGGCCCAGATCGAGCAATTGACGGCCAATCGCGACCGAGATCAGGCCCAACTCACCAATGCCGAAGCCAATCTCTCCCGCTACAGTAAACTCGGTGACAAGGGTTATGCGACCCCGCAGCTGATCGAGACGCAGACCGCGCAGGTGGCCCAACTCAAGGCCGCCGTGAAAGCGGACCAGGCGCAGATCGACGAGGCCAACGTCCAGCTCAGCTACACGCGCCTGACATCGGCCATTCCCGGCATCACCGGCGTCCGCCAGATCGATGTCGGCAACGTGATTCATCCGACCGACCCGAACGGTCTCGTCGTCGTCACCCAGATCGAGCCGATTTCGCTGCTGTTCACCCTTCCGCAGACGGATCTGCCCGTGATCCAGGAACACGAAGCAAAAGGCCAGTTGAAGGTCATCGCCTACAGCCAGGACAACAAGATTAAGCTCGGCGAAGGCACGCTGCTGCTCGTCAACAACGAGATCGCAGGGACGACCGGCACCGTCCAGCTCAAGGCCACATTCGCCAATCACGAGCACCGGCTGTGGCCGGGACAGCTGGTGAATGCCCGGCTGCTGCTGAAGATTCAGAAGGATGCGCTGACGGTCGCCGGCTCCGCAGTCCAGCAGGGCCCGAACGGCAGCTATGTCTATGTCGTCGCTCCCAACCAGACCGCTTCCTTGCGTCCCGTTCACGTCGCACAGATCAGCGAGGGGCAGGCCCTGATCGACCAGGGACTGAAATCAGGTGATACCGTCGTCGTCGACGGTCAGTATCGGCTGACGGAAGGAAGCCAGGTTCGGGAACTGCACGGCAAGGCCGCGCGCGAAGCCGACCTGCAAAGCTCCGTGCAGGACGCGCTCCCATGAACTTGTCCGCGCCCTTCATCCTGCGGCCGATTGCAACCGCTCTGCTGATGGCGGGCCTGCTGCTGTGCGGCCTCGCGGCCTACCCCCTGTTGCCGGTCGGCGCGCTGCCGAACGTCAACTACCCGACGATCCAGATCTCGGCGCAACTGCCCGGCGCCGACCCCGGAACCATCGCCTCGTCGGTCGCGACGCCACTCGAACAGCAGCTCAGCCAGATCCCCGGCGTCACGCAGCTCACCTCGTCCAGCGCACTCGGCGTCGCCCAGCTCACGGTGCAGTTCGAGCTGTCGCGCACGGTGGACAGCGCGGCGGTCGACGTGCTCTCCGCGATCAATGCCGCGAGCCCGTACCTGCCGCAGAACATCCCCTACCCGCCGACGATCAGGAAGGTGAATCCGGCGGAAACGCCGATCATGCTGATCGCGCTGACGTCAGAGTCGATGCCGCAGACCACGGTCGATGCCTACGCGGAAAACATCCTGCTGCCCAAGATTTCCCAGGTGCCGGGCGTGGGCCTCGTCGGGATCGGCGGCCAGCAGAAGCCCGCCATCCGCATCCGCGTCAATCCGCAGGCGCTGGCCGCCCGCGGCATCGGCCTCGAAGACGTCCGCACCGTGATCGCCGGCGCCAATGTCGACCTGCCCAAGGGCACGCTCAACAGCCCGCGCGTCACTTATACGCTCAATACCAACGACCAGTTGCTGAAGCCCTCCGCCTATGAAGCCCTCATCATCGCCTATCGCAATGGCTCGCCGGTGCGGCTGCGCGACATCGGCTCGGCGATCGAGGGGCCCGAAAACGATCTGCTGGCCGGCTGGTACGGCAAGGACCCCGCCGTCATCCTCGCCGTCCAGCGCGTCCCCGGCGCCAACGTCATCGAAACCGTCGATCGCATCAAGAAACTGCTGCCGCAGCTGCAGGCCTCCGTTCCGCCGGCGATCAAGGTGACGATCGCCGCCGACCGCACCGCCACGATTCGCGCCGCGGTCTCCGATGTGCAATTCACGCTGATGTTGACCGTCGCCTTGGTGGTGATGGTCATATTCCTGTTCCTGAGGAATTTCTGGGCCACCATCATCCCGGCGATCACGGTTCCGCTGGCGCTGATCGGCACCTTCGCGGTCCTCTACGTACTCGGCTACAGTCTCGACAACCTCTCGCTGATGGCGCTGTCGATCGCGGTGGGATTCGTCGTCGACGACGCCGTGGTGGTCATCGAGAACATCGTGCGCCATCTCGAGCAGGGCATGACGCCCATGGAGGCTGCGCTCAAAGGCTCCAGCGAAATCGGCTTCACGATCGTCTCCATCACCCTGTCGCTGATCGCGGTGTTCATCCCGCTGTTCCTGATGGGCGGCTACGTCGGAAAGCTGTTCCAGGAGTTCGCCGTCACGATCACCGCCTCGCTGCTGCTGTCGCTGGTGATCTCGCTCACCTTGACGCCGATGATGTGCGCGCGCCTCCTGAAGGACGAATCACGCAGGAAGCACGGCCGGCTCTATCTCCTGTTCGAGCGCGGCTTCGATGGCCTGCTTGCGCTGTACGCGCGCGGCCTGCGAATCGTGCTGGGCCATCGTTTCGTGACGCTGCTCGTGATGCTCTCGACGATCGCGCTGACCGGCTATCTCTATGTGATCATCCCGAAAGGCTTCTTCCCGCAACAGGATACCGGACAGATCGTCGGCATCACCGAGGCTGCCCAGGACATCTCCTTCCCCGCCATGTCCGAACGCCAGCAGGCGGTCGTCGACATCCTGTCAAAGGATCCGGCGATCCAGTCGGTGGCGAGCTATATCGGTCCGGGCGGCCCGACCGCGACCCTCAACCAGGGGCGCATCTTCATCGTCCTGAAGCCGAAGCCTGAACGCAAGGCCAGCGCCGACCAGGTGATCGCGCGGCTGGAACCCCGGCTCGCCCATATCCAGGGCATCAAGCTTTACATGCAATCGGCCCAGGACATCACGATCGGCGCGCGCCTGTCGAAGACGCAGTATCAGTACACGCTGACGGACGCCGATTCCAACGAACTCAACCACTGGTCGGCGATCTTCCTGGAGAAGATCCGCGCGCTCGATCTCGTCACCGACGTCGCGAGCGACCAGGCCAATGCCGGCCCGAGGCTGCAGGTCACCGTCAATCGCGAAGTCGCCTCGAGCTTCGGCATCCTGCCCACGACGATCGACAACACCCTCGACGACGCCTTCGGTCAGCGCATCGTCTCCACCATGTTCACCTCGCTGAACCAGTACCACGTGGTCATGGAGGTCGATCCAGCCTTCCAGTATGGGCCTGACGCGCTCAAGGATATCTACCTGAACTCAGCCACCGGCCAGCAGGTCCCCCTGAGCACGCTGGTCCACACTGTCATCATGCCGGCGCCGATTCTGATCAATCACCAGGGCCTGTTTCCTTCCGTCACGATCTCGTTCAACTTGCGGCCCGGCGTCGCGCTGGGCGATGCGGTGACGGCGGTCCAGAAGATCGAGAAGGACACCGGCAAGCCCGCCTCGCTGTCGACCTCGTTCCAGGGCAACGCGCAGGCCTTCCAGTCGTCCCTGTCCGGTACGCCGCTACTGATCGGGGCGGCGCTGATCGTGATCTACATCATCCTCGGCGTCCTCTATGAGAGCCTGATCCATCCGATCACGATCCTGTCGACGCTGCCTTCCGCCGGCATCGGCGCGCTGCTGCTGCTGCTGGCGGTCCACATGGATCTCAGCGTCATCGCCATCATCGGCATCATCCTGCTGATCGGCATCGTCAAGAAGAATGGCATCATGCTGGTCGACTTCGCCCTGGAGGTGGAGCGCAATCAAGGGCTGAGCCCTGAGGAAGCGATCTACCAGGCCTGCACGCTCCGCTTTCGTCCGATCCTGATGACGACCATGGCCGCGCTACTCGGCGGTGTGCCTCTGATGCTCGGCAACGGCACCGGCGCCGAACTGCGCCAGCCGCTCGGCTACACGATCGTCGGCGGCTTGATGCTCTCGCAGATCCTGACGCTCTACACCACGCCCGTGGTCTATCTCTATCTCGACCGGCTCGGCAATTGGTTCACCAAGCGCAAGCCGCATGCGGCCGTGACACCCACCCCCTCCACGAGCGAAGTAGATGCGGGATTGGGCCATGAGTCCGCTTGATCGGGTGAGCGTCGGCATGACGGCGGAAAAGCTGGTGACCGTCACGGCCGAGATGACGGTCGGCCACGTGGTGCCGGGAATGCCTGAAGTCTACGGCACGCCGATGATGATCCTGCACATGGAGATGGCGGCGGGATCGGCGATCCAGCCGTCCCTGCCGACCGGCTATGTCAGCGTCGGGATGATGGTCGACGTCCGTCATCTGGCGGCGACGCCGGTCGGCCGCACCGTGCGCGCGGTCGCACGGGTCGTCGCCGTCGAAGCCAGGAGCGTCCTGTTCGAAGTCGAGGCCTGGGACGGCGGCCGCAAGATCGGTGACGGGCCCCATCGGCGCGGCGTCGTCGATGTCGCCGAGTTCGAAAGGCGTTTCGGCGTGACGAGGCCCACCGCGGCGTTGGCCTAAGGTCGCGGAATCCTTCCCGCGGCAACATCCCGGATCTGGGCGCAGGCTCGCATGGTGACGCCGTGCGTTTTGACAAAGGGTCCGCGAAAAAGCAAAAGACCGGTTTTCCACGGTACGGTACATCGCTTGCATCCCGCGTCCGGACATCCGGGCTCGGGAATTGGTCTCATGCCCGGCGAGTATCTCTTGGACCTCTTCAATCTGCTGGCCCAGCCCGGACTCGCTCACGAAGGCAAGGAACCCGCCACGGTCCGTCACACGGGGACGCTCTGTCGCGCATCGTGGCCCGACCATTCGCGCTACGCTCATCCCGCCCTTTGGGTCCTGGGAGGCGTCGCGCTCGGCGTATTGTCATTCACTTGCTTCCTGCTTGGGATCGACCTCACCACCAGCGCCCTCGCCCTGCTGGCCGTCATTGTCGTGTTGTCGCTGCTTGCGATCGCGAGCCTGGTCAGGCGGCAGCACCGGCTCGAGCGAGAGGACGTCTTGCGGCGGCGTCAGGTCGCCTATCTCGCCGAGGCCCAGAAGCTCAGCCACACCGGCAGCTTTGGCTGGAACGTCGCCAGCGGCGAGCTGTTCTGGTCCGAAGAGACGTTCAGGATCTTCGATCTCGAGCCGACGTTGCCGCCGTCGCTCGACACTATCCTGAAGCGTACGCATCCCGACGATCTCAATGCCGTACGCGAGGCGCTCGATCGCGCCACGAACGACAGGAACGACTTTTCCCTGGAACATCGGCTGATCCTGAGCGATGGCTCGATCAGGCACATTCGCGTGGTCGCCCGTGGAACGTCGGAAGAGCGCGGACAATTTCGGTTCATCGGCGCGGTCATGGATATCACCGCCCAGAAGAAGGACCACACCGAGCTGGAGCGGAGCGAGCAGCGGTACCGCCACCTGTTCGGTCGCATGCCGATCGCCCTCCGTCAGCTTGACGCCAGCAGATTGGTGGTGCTGTTCCGAAAGCTGCGAGCCGAGGGCATCAAGGACCTCGGCAGCTATTTCGACAGCCATCCCGACTTTCTCCGGACCTGCATGGACGCGCTCTCGTTTCAGGAAGCCAACGAACGGGCCATCCAGATGTTCGGAGGAGGCGTCGACGGCTATGTCGGGCGTTCCATGTCCGACACCTGGAAGGCACGCCCGGATACGTTTCGGCGGGCCATGGAGTCCCGCTTTCGCGGTGAAACGAACTTCGAGGAAGAAACCAAGATGGTGACGTGGGACGGCCGCGTCGTCGACGTTCTCTTCACAACGGCCCGCGTCGGCCCAATCAATGATCTCGAAATAAGCCTGGTCGCCACGATCGACATCTCGCAACGCGTCCGCGCCCAGGAGAGGCTTCGGCAGGTTCAGGCGGAGTTCGCGCATGCGGCGCGCGTCTCGATGCTCGGCGAACTCACCGCCTCCATCGCGCATGAGGTCAACCAGCCTTTGGCCGCCATCGCGACCAACGCCGCTGCCGGTCTGCGCTGGCTGAACAGGCCGATTCCCGACATGGCCGAGGTCCGCAGTACAATCGAAAATATGGCCACGGATACGAGGCGGGCCGCGGACATCGTGGCGCGTGTTCACGGGATGGCTTCGCGCAAGGCGCCGGAGCGTGCCGTTCTGTCGCTTGACGATGTCATTCGCGAGGCGCTTCTGTTCCTGCGCCACGAGATGGAATCCCGCGGCGTAACGATCCTGCACCGGCCCGACGCGGAGGCTGCACTCGTGCTCGGCGACCGCACCCAGCTCCAGCAGGTGATCGTCAATCTGGCCATCAACGCCGTGCAGGCGATGACGCAGGCGGGACGCCAGCATGGCAGGATCGTCATCACCACCGCCGCGCAGGACGCGACAACCCTGTGCTGCTCCGTGGAGGACAACGGTCCCGGCATCTCCGCCGAACATGCCGGCCGGCTGTTCGAAAGCTTTTTCACGACCAAGGAGTCCGGCATGGGCATGGGGCTGCCGATCTGCCGGTCCATCGTCGAAGCGCATGGCGGCCGGATCGACGCCGAAGGCCTTAGCACCGAAGGACTTGGCGCCGAAGGCCTTGGCGCCGAAGGCCTTGGCGCCGATCGCGGCGCCCGGTTCTGGTTTACGCTGCCGATCGCGACGCCGGCGTCATCGCCGCCATCCGGTCGGGACGCCGACGCCTGACCCCGCTATTGCGCCGGGGCGGTCGAGCGCACCAGACGGATCGGGATGCCCTTGAATGACGGCGTGAAGCTGAGGGGATCACGGGCATAGAGCGGCACCAGCGGATTGGTCTCCGGATAGTAGGCGGCACAGCAGCCGGTCGGAAACGAATACGCAACCACGCGGAAGTTGCGCACGATCCGCTCGGCGCCATCGGTCGACTCCGTGATCAGGTCGACGCGATCGCCGTCCGCGAGCCCGCGCTTCTTCAGTTCATATTCGTTGAGGAAGACCACGTCGCGCTGGCCGAAGACGCCGCGATAGCGGTCCGACAGCGAGTAGAGCGTCGTGTTGTACTGGTCGTGGCTACGTATCGTGCTGAGCCACAGGAAATCCGGATCGGCCTGCGGCGGGTCCTCGCCGCAGCCCTCAAACACCAGGAAATTGGCCTTGCCGGACGGCGTTGCCCAGATGCGCTCCCGCGCGGTCGAGGTCAGATGGAAGCCGCCGGGAATGCGGATCCGGGCATTGTAGCTCTCGAAGATAGGGAAGACGGCCTCGATCGCATCCCGGATGCGATCGTAGTCGCCTACAAAGCCGTCCCAATCGACCACCGTGCGCTCGCCGAGCGTCGCCTTGGCGAGGCCTGCGATGATCGCGACCTCGCTGAGAAGATGCTCGGATGCCGGCTTGTTGCGACCGCCCGAGGCGTGGACCATCGACATCGAATCCTCGACGGTGATCGACTGCGGCCCCGATTCCTGAATGTCGATCTCGGTTCGCCCGAGGCACGGCAGGATCAGGGCGGCGCGGCCATGGATCAGATGGCTGCGGTTGAGCTTCGTGGAGACGTGGACGGTCAGATCGAGCTTGCGCAGCGCGGCCTGCGTCGCCTGCCAGTCGGGTATGGCCGCGGCAAAGTTGCCGCCCATCGCGAAAAAGACCTTCACCTCTCCGCGAATCATTGCCTCCAACGCCGTCACGACGTTGTGTCCCGGCGCGCTCGGCGGCTTGAAGCCGAAGCGGTGCTCGAGGCGCTCGAGGAAATCCGCCTTGGGGATCTCGGTGATCCCCACGGTTCGGTCGCCCTGCACGTTGGAATGACCGCGAACCGGACAAACGCCGGCGCCATCGCGTCCCACATTGCCGCGCAAGAGCGCAAGATTGGCGATCTGCTGCACGTTGTGCGCACCACGCTGGTGCTGGGTAATGCCCATGCCGTAGACAAGGATGGCGCGCTCCGCCTTCATATAGGCGCCGGCGGCATATTCCAGGTCCTCGCGCGTCAGGCCGGACTGGCGTTCGATGTCGGGCCATTGCGTTCGCTTGAGATCGCCGATCAGCGCTTCGATGCCGGCGGTGTGCCCGCGAATGAAATCCCAATCCAGGATATCCGGCTGCTCGGCCGCACGGGCAGCCTCGTCCGTTTCGACGAGGATCTTCATGATCCCCTTGAGGACGGCGACGTCGCCACCGACACGTACCTGGAAAAGCTTCGAGCTGATCGTCGTCGACGACAGCGTGATCATCTCAACCGGGCTCTGCGGCGCCTGGAAGCGCTCCAGCGCGCGCTCGCGGAACGGATTGAACGAGATGATCGAGGCCCCTCGGCGGGCCGCGTTGCGCAGGCTGGTCATCATCCGCGGGCTGTTGGTGCCCGGATTCTGGCCGAAGATGAAGATGCAATCGGCCTTGTCGAAATCCTCCAGCAGCACGGTGCCCTTGCCGACGCCGAGCGATTCCGGCAGGCCGACGCTGGTCGCCTCGTGGCACATGTTCGAGCAGTCGGGAAAGTTGTTGGTGCCGTACTCGCGCACGAACAGCTGATAGAGGAAGGCGGCTTCGTTCGAGGTTCGCCCGGACGTATAGAACTCCGCCATGTTCGGATCCGGCAGCGCATTCAGCTCGCGGCCGATCATGGCGAACGCATCGCTCCACTGCACCGGGAGATAGCGATCGGATGCGGCGTCATAGGCCATCGGATGGGTGATCCGACCGACCATTTCGAGATCGTAATCGTTCCAGCTCGCGAGCTCCGTGACGGTGTGCTCGGCAAAGAATTCGGGCGTGCAGCGCTTCGATGTCGTCTCCCAGGCGATCGCCTTGCCGCCGTTCTCGCAAAATTCGAATGACGAGGTGTGCTTCGGATCTGGCCAGGCGCAGCCGGGGCAATCAAAGCCCTCCGGCTGATTCATCCTGCTGAGCGTGGCTGCGCCCTTCAGCGGCGCCCGCTGCACCAGAAGCGCCTCGCTGAGCGCCCTGAGTGCGCCCCAGCCGCCGGCGGGTTCACGGTAGGGACGAACCGATTTCGTGGTCATCTCGATATCTCGCGATAGGGCAATTCTCCGGGCCAGTTAAGGATCGCGCGGGCAGAGCCGTCTTTTCAAAACGAAGCCGAATTTCGCAATTGCACATGTTCGGAGCCGGGCGCAGCAGCCAGTGCATTCCGGCAAAAAGAGCGCGTTCACGGAAGCTGAAACGGCGACCGGAAACTAGGTTTGTGAGTAGGAGCCCCGTCGCTACGGAGGGCTTTCGACATTTTTCAGGAGCGACCCAAGATGTTCTCAAGACGTGATTTGCTGGCCATGTCCGCGGCAGGCGCCGCCATGGTCGGCTCCAGCGCGCAGGCCGCAACTTTCGGCAATCCGGACGAGCCGCCGCAAGGCGCCGTGAACGCCAAGAGCCCGGGAAGCCTGTCCGATCCCGGTCCTCAAGATCCAGACCTTGCCAAGCACTTCCCCTCAGCCCAAACCCCGCCCCCGACGGACGTCGGCGGCCTGCCGATGGATTGGGCCTCGTTCAACAATGCGCCGAGGCGCATCCAGAATGGCGGCTGGGCCCGTCAGGTCACGGTCGAGGATTTCGCCATCTCGAAGGAGATCTCCGGCGTCAATATGCGGCTGGCTGCCGGCGGAATCCGCGAGCTGCATTGGCACCAGGCTGCCGAATGGGCGATCCTGACCTACGGCTCCTGCCGCGTCACCGTGCTCGACACGCAGGGGCGTCCCTATGTCGGCGACCTCAAAGTCGGCGACCTCTGGTATTTTCCGCCGGGCGCGCCGCATTCGCTGCAGGGCTTGGGCCCCGATGGTTGCGAGTTCGTGATCTGTTTCGACGACGGCCACGCCAATGAATTCAACACGCTCCTGGTGACCGACTGGTTCGCCCACACGCCGCCCGAGGTGCTGGCGAAGAACTTCGGTGTTCCGGCCGACGCGTTCGCAAAGATCCCGCTGCACAACCGCTGGATCTTCCAGGGGACCGTGCCCGGCGATCTCGCCGCCGATCGCGCAGCCGTTGCAAAGCACGCCGAAGTGCCGCCCTACCCCTTCATCCACTCGCTCGGCGGCTCGGCCCCGGTCAAGGAGAACTCCGCCGGCAGCATCCGCGTCGCCGACAGCACCACCTTCAAGGTTGCCACCACCGTCGCTGCGGCGCTGGTGTCGATGCCGCCGGGAGCAGTCAGGGAGATGCACTGGCATCCGAATGCCGACGAGTGGCAGTACTATATCAAGGGCAAGGCGCGGATGACGGTGTTCGACACCGGCCCCAATGCGTTGACGACGGACTTCGGGGCCGGCGACATCGGCTATGTCCGGCGCAATCTCGGCCACTATGTCGAGAACGTCGGCGACACCGAGCTGCAGTTCGTCGGCGTGTTTCGGGCCCCCCGCTACGAGGAGGTGTCGCTCTCCTACTGGCTGACGCACACGCCACCCAAACTGGTCGCCCAGCATCTCAACATCGACGAGAAGCTGATCGCGCAATGGCCGGACAACAGCCCCGGCGTCATGCCCAAATCCTGAACCAGCCTCGCAAGAGTTCTGAACGAGAAAGGCGCCGAAACCGGCGCCTTTCTTTTTATCCGTGACAGCTCACGGCAACTTCGAGCGTGCAGCCGTCAGTAGTGATCGGCAGCAGGGGCCGACTTGCCGCGGAAGACGCGATAGCCGATCGCCACATAGAGCAGCATCAGCGGGAACACGAACAGGCCGGCGCCCCAGAACATGAATGCGAGACTTGCATGAGGCGCCGCGGCCTCGTCGATCGTGACGACGAACGGAATCATGTAGGGCCAGAACGACAGGGCCAGCGTGGCGAAAGCCGCGACGAAGATCAGGGCGACCATATGGAACGGCCAATAGTCGTCATGGCGCAGGATGCTCTTAGCCAGCATCGCGGCCGCACCGGCGCCGATCACGGAAACACGAACAGATAGGGCCGGTCGGTCCAGCGCTGCAGAATCGGAAGATGTTCGACAAGTGCATACGCAAAGACGACGACCAGGAAGACCAGGACGCCGATCGCCAGTGGCGGGATCTGGCGCCGTGCGACATCCCGAACGGGACCGTCGCACTTCCGCACCAGCCAGCAGGCGCCGAGCAGCGAATAGCCGAAGCAGAGCCCGACCCCGCACAGGGCGGAAAAGGCGGTCAGCCAGCCGAGCGTTCCGCCGGTATAATCGCCGTTGGAAAACTGGAGTCCTTCGACCAGAGCGCCGACCATCGCGCCCTGCATGAAGCTGGCGGCAAACGAGCCCACGACGAAGCTGACGTCCCAGACCCAGCGCGAACTGAGCGCCTTGCCGCCAAACTCGAACGCCACGCCGCGCAGGATCAATCCGAGCAGCATCACGAGAACCGGGATATAGAAGGCCGACATCACCATGGCGTAGACCACGGGAAACGAGCCCCACATGATCACGCCCGTGACGATCAGCCAGGTTTCATTGCCGTCCCAGACCGGAGCGACCGTGCTCAGCATGGCATCCCGCTGCGACTCGCCGCCGGCCACACTGAACAGCATGCCGACGCCGAGATCGAACCCGTCGAGCAGGAGATAGATCAGGATGCTGATGGCAAGAAGGGCAACCCAGTACATCACCATGGCTATTCTCCCGCCCCGAGATAGCTGCGTGCAGCCGGCACCTGATCGGCGAGCGACATCGGCCGATTGGGCACGGGAACGTGGAGCGGCCTGCCACCGAGTCCCGCCGGGCCGGCACGCAGCAGCTTATAGATGTAATACGTCCCGAACGAGAAGATGAAGGCGTAGACCGCGACGAACAGGATCAAGGAAGTCATCGCAGCCGACGCGGTCAGGAACGGCGTCACGGCGTCCGCAGTCCGCAACACGCCATAGACCGTCCATGGCTGGCGCCCCACTTCCGCGGTGTACCAGCCGGTGAGGATCGCGACCCACGGCAGCGGGAAGCTGAGGAAGATGCCCCACAGCAGCAGGCGGTTCCGATCGAGCCGATGCTTGAGGCCGAGCCAGGTCCCGAGCCAGGCCAGCCCCAGCATCACGAAGCCGCAGCCGACCATGATGCGGAATGCAAAGAACGGGATCAGCACCGGCGGCCGGTCCTGCGGCGCGAAGCTGGTGAGGCCGACCTCTTTCGACGTCAGACTCATGCTGCCGATGATGCTCCCGAGCACAGGAATCGATATCGCGTATTTGTTCGATTCGGTGCTCGAATCCGGGATCGCGATCAGCACCTCGGAGGCCGGCTGCTCGTCATGCCAGCGCGCCTCGATCGCGGCGAACTTGGCCGGCTGGTAGTCGTGGACATAGTCGCCGACGAGATGCCCGATGAAGAGCTGGACCGGCAGCAGCACCGCCGCAAGCGCAAGGCCCATCCGCAGCATGACATGAGCCTCGGGGCGATAGGTCCGCCGCAGCAGATACCACGCGCCGGTTGCCGCCACGCAGAACGCGCCGGTCAGGTAGGACGCGAGCAGCATATGCGGAAACCGGACCCAGACCACGCGGTTGAAGATGATCTGCGTCCAGTCATCAGGCACGAACTGGTCGTTCTGCAGGACGTAGCCGGTCGGCACCTGCATCCAGCTGTTGTTGACCATGATCCAGAACGCCGAAAGCGTCGTCCCGAGCGCGACCATCGCCGTCGAGAACAGGTAGAACCACGGCGGCACCCGGGGGCGACCGAAGATGAGGATGCCGAAAAAGGCCGCTTCCAGCATGAAGGCGGTGAAGGTCTCGTAGGAGAGCAGCGGGCCCTGGATCGGGCCCGACATCTTCGAGAGCACGCTCCAGTTCGTTCCGAACTGAAACGCCATCACCACGCCCGATACGACGCCCATGCCGAAGGCCACGCCGAAGATCTTCAGCCAGAACGCGAACAGGGTCCGGTAGACGGGCTTGCCACTGTACTGGTGCATCGCTTCGAGCACGGTGAGCCAGGCGGCAAGCCCGATCGTGAACGCCGGGAAGATGATGTGGAACGAGATGGTGAAAGCGAATTGCAGCCGCGACAGAAGGAGCGCCGTCGGGTCCATCGAACATTCTCCGTTGGTTCACGCCCGCTTCGCGGCAGCCGGCGCGCGTGCGGCCGGCTGCGGAATGTTGTCGACCTTGAGGACCGCGGCGGTCGCTGCACGAATCTGGCGGCAGAAATCCGCATCGTCGATCAGCGACACGCCATAGGACGGGATGATCTGCTTCAGCTTGGGCAGCCAGGCGCTTGCCGTCAGCTCCCCGGCGAAGCACTTCTCGAGCACGCTGATGGCGATGAACGCGGCGGTGGAAGCCCCCGGTGAAGCACCGAGCAGGGCCACCAGCGAATGATCGTCCGCGCCGACGAGCTCGGTCCCGAACTCGAGCAACCCACCACGCTTGACATTGGGCTTGATGATCTGGACGCGCTGGCCCGCGACCTGCAGCCTCCAGTCCTTCGGGTCGGCCTTCGGGAAATATTCGTCGAGTGCGGCGAGCCGGTGTCCCTCGGATTGCAGCACCTGCCCGACCAGGTATTCGGTGAGATCGAAATTGTCGCGCGCCACCGAAAGCAGCGGCTTGACATTGGCGGGACGAATGGACTCGAAGAGATCCAGCAGCGAGCCATGCTTGAGGAATTTGCTCGAGAAGCCGGCATAGGGACCGAACAGCAACGAGTGCTGGCCGCCGATCACCCGCGTATCGAGATGCGGCACCGACATCGGCGGCGATCCGACCGCGGCCTTGCCGTAGACCTTGGCATGATGACGCTTGTTGATCTCGGGATCATCGCAGCGCAGCCAGATCCCGCTGACCGGGAAACCGCCATAGCCGCGCCCCTCCGGGATACCGGATTTCTCCAGCAGCGGCAGCGCACCGCCGCCGGCACCGATGAAGACGAACTTTGCGCGGACCGACCGCGTCTCGCCACTCGCGGTATCCCGCACTTCGACGCGCCACCGGCCGCCCTGCTCCCGGTCAAGACCGGTGACACAGCTGTTGTAGTGGACCGCGCAGCCCGGCTGGTTGACCAGATGCTTGACCAGCAGATGCGTCAACGAGCCGTAGTCGACGTCGGTGCCGGTGACGATCCGCGTTGCGGCAACCGGCTCGTCGCCAGTCCGTCCGTCCATCACCAGCGGCGCCCATTCGGCAATCTTCTTGGGATCCTCGGTATGCTCCATCCCCTCATAGCAATGATGGGCCGACATCGCCTTGAACCGTTTCCGGAGAAATTCGACGTTCTCCGCGCCGTGCACGAAGCTCATATGCGGCACCGGATGGATGAACGCTTGCGGATCCGCGATCGATCCGCGACCGATCAGGTAGGACCAGAACTGCCGGGACAGATCGAACTCGACATTGACCTGGAGCGCCTTGGAGATGTCGATGCTGCCGTCGGGCCGCTGCGGCGTATAGTTCATCTCGCAGTTCGCCGCGTGACCGGTCCCGGCATTGTTCCAGGAGTCGGAGCTTTCCTGCGCGCAATCCCCGAGAATCTCGCACATCTGGATCGACAGAGAGGGCTCGAGCTCCTTGAGAAAGACGCCGAGGGTCGCGCTCATGATGCCGGCGCCAATAAGGACAACATCGGTTTCGCGGTCGGAAGCTGCTGACATGGCTTTTTCTTTCGTCGGGTGTTGCTGCTTTGGATGGCTCGATCAGGCCCGCACCGATTGCCGCACCTTGGCGCGGAACGGCACGTCCGCTCCCGGGCGCAGGATCACGTAGGCACGGCGCCAGGATGAATCGTCGGTCAATTTCCAGCTATGCCCCGAGCCGGCGGTGTCCTCCGCCAGCAGGATGTTGCCGGGGTGGAGCAGGAAGTGGTGGCCGTCACGCGTCTGGAAATCGAGCGTTCCGCTGAGCGTGATCACCAGCTGCCGGATCGGCGCGGTGTGCCAGGCGAAAGCTCCGCCCGATTCCGTTTCCTGAAAGGAGACGCTGGCGGCATCGATCTTTCCGGTCAGGAAGTCGCCGCGCTGTCCCGGCTCCAGCTCGAGGAAGCCTTCCTCGAAATGCGAGTTGTTGTCCTCTCCGGTCCATAGGCGCACACAGCGGATCATCGTGTCTCTCCTTGCATTGTGGTTGCGCCGCCTGCGCGGCGTCGTTCGGACCGGAACGGCACCTCGGCGTCCGGCTCGAGAACCGTGTAGAGGCGCCGCCACGGCGCCTCGTCCGTCATGGTCCAATTGTGGCCCGTCCCACCGGTATCTTCCGTGAACAGGACATCGCCCGGGCGCAGCGTGAAGCTTCCATCCGCCGTTTCGAACCGTAGCGTCCCGCTCAGGGACATGACGAGCTGGCGCGCTGCGTCGGGATGCCAGCCGAGTTTCGGATCTGCATCCGTTTCGTGGAACGAAGCGGCATCGATCCGAAGCTTGGCGCTGAGCGCATCGCCCCTCGCCCCGCGCGCGAGCTCGACGACGCCATCCTCGAAGTGCGACTTGCCATCCGCACCCGTCCAGAGTCTGACGCACCGGATCATTGCCGCCGCCCCTTCAGCCGGCCTTCGCGCCGATTGCGAGCGGCACCTTGATCTCGGCCACATAGGGCTTGACCATCTTGGCGGGATCCACGATGCGGTCGAACTCCGGCTCGGTCACGAAACCGAGCTTGAGCGCCGCCGACTTCAGCGTGAGATCGTTGTCCATCGCATAGTGCGCGATCCGCGACGCCTTGTCGTAGCCGATTACGGGCGCCAGCGCCGTCACGAGCATCAGCGATCTCTCGACATACTCCTTGATCTTCCTGTGGTTCGGCTCGGTGCCCTCGACGAGGAAGGTGCGGAAATTGGTGCAACCATCGGTCAGGATGGTGACGGACTGCGCGATGTTGTGGATGATCAGCGGCTTGTAGACATTCATTTCCAGATAGCCGCCGGCTCCGCCGAACCCGACGGCGACGTCGTTCGCCATCACCTGCACGGCGATCATCGTCAGCGCTTCGGCCTGCGTCGGGTTGACCTTGCCCGGCATGATCGACGAACCCGGCTCGTTCTCGGGGATCAGCAATTCGGCAAAGCCCGCGCGCGGGCCGCAGGACATCAGACGGATGTCGTTCGCGATCTTGTAGAGCGACCCCGCGAGCGTGCGGAGCGTGCCGGATAGCTGCACCAGCGCGTCATGCGCACCCTGGACGGCAAACTTGTTCGGTGCGCTGACGAAGGGCAGCCCCGTCAGCCGCGCGATTTCCGCGGCGACGGCCTCGGCGAAGCCCGGCGCGGCATTGATGCCGGTGCCGACGGCCGTGCCGCCCAGGGCGAGCCGGAAGACGCCCTTGAGCGCGTCGTCGATGCGGGCCAGATCGTCGGCGAGCATGCCGGCATAGCCGGACCATTCCTGCCCGAGCGTCAGGGGGGTCGCGTCCTGCATGTGGGTTCTGCCGATCTTGACGACGTCGTCCCACTGGCTCGATTTTGCCGCGATTGCGTCGTGCAACGCCTCGACCGCCGGAACGAGCCGCTCGGTCACGTTCATCGCGGCCGCGATGTACATGGCCGAGGGAAGAGCTATGGCTGATTTTGGGTGACGCGGCCTGATCAGGCGGCGTGGCTTTCAGTGTTCGGAATGACTTCGATTCCGTCGATGAACTTTACACCGGCGATGACTTTCGGCAACTGGTTCGTGCTCTTCAATCGCCGCCAGGTCTTCGATGCGGCGTCGATGAGCTTGAACACCATCAGCTTCGCAGTTTGTTGCGACAGCGATCCCTTGGTCCGCACCGTTCGGTGGCGCACCGTGGCGAAGACGCTCTCGATCGGGTTCGAGCTGCGTAGGTGGATCCAGTGCTCAGCAGGGAAGTCGAAGAAGGCGAGCAGCGCATGGCGATCCTTGATCAGGCACTCCACCGCACGTCCGTATTTGACGTGGTATTTCTCGACGAAGACGTCGATCGCGGTTTCAGCTTCGGCCCGGTGTGGGGCCAGATAGATGTTCCGCAGGTCGTTCTTCATGGGGCCCTGCACGGATTTGGCGACCTTGTCGAGTACGTTGCTCACTTTATGGCACCAGCATCGTTGGTGCCGCGTGCCGGGAAAGGCCTCGTCCAGTGCCTTCCAGAAGCCGAGGGCGCCGTCGCCGATGGCGAGTTGCGGGGCAATCCGTAACCCGCGTTGCCGCAGGTCGATCAGGAGTTCGCGCCAGCTCTGCGCGCTCTCGCGCACGCCGACCTGGAAGCCGATCAGCTCCTTCTTGCCTTCCGGCGTGGTGCCAATCAGCACCAGCATGCATTCGCTGTGATCTTCCATGCGGGCCTGCAGGTACACGCCATCGGCCCAGATGTAGACATAGCGACGCGCCGACAGATCGCGTCTCTGCCAGCGTTCGTACTCGACCTGCCAATCGGCCTTCAGGCCGGCGATCACCGAAGGCGACAGGTTCGGCGCATCCTTGCCGAGCAGCGCCGAGAGCGCCTCCTGGAAGTCGCCGGTCGAGATGCCGCGCAAATAGAGGACCGGGATCAAGGCATCCAGGCTCTTCGTCCGCCGCGCCCATAGCGGCAGGATTGCCGAACTGAAGCGGAGGCGGTCGCCTGGCCCGCTCGCTCCGCGGTCGCGGACCTTGGGACGAGCGACCTCCACCGGACCGATGCCGGTCGCAATCTCGCGCACCGGACCGTGCCCATGTCGGACCAGGCGCGCTCGACCGTCGGGCAGCGTCAGATTGGCCGTGCTGGCCAGAAACGCGCCAACCTCGATCTCGATCGCCCTGGCAAGCAGGTCCCGCGCGCCGGCACGAACGATATCGGTCAGTGGATCATCAACCGCGGACGGCTGACGGAAAGCAAGAACATTGGTAGTCTCGGTCATGGCGTATCGCTCTCCTCGAGAGGTTCTGGCAGGCTCGTCACCCGCCTCGATACGCCGCCTTCCTCACACCGTCATCACCCAGATTCCGCCATAGCTCCCGAGGGAAAGCTGTCGTTCGAGGATTGCGACATATTGACGTGATCGTTCGGGTGAACCGGATGCTTGCTCCCGAGCGGCGTGCCCGCGAGCTGGCAGCATCGGTTCGAGATCACCTCGTTCACGTTCATGTTGAATTGCGTTCCACTGCCGGTCATCCAGACGTGAAGCGGAAACATGTCCTGATGTTGGCCGGAGAGGATCTCGTCGCAGACATGCGCGATCAGCTTGTGGACCTTGCCGTCGAGACGGCCGCCGGCGCAATTGGCGTTCGCGGCCGCCTTCTTCAGGATCGCGTAGGACTGGATCATTTCGCGCGGCATCAGGTCCTTGCCGATGCTGAAATGCTCGAGCGAACGCTGCGTCTGCGCCCCCCAGAGCTTGTCCGCGGCAACGTCCACTTCACCCAGGCTGTCCGTCTCTTTGCGAAGGTCGTTCATCCGTGCCTCTTGGCAGTTGACGTCGAAAGGCCATCTCGGCGCTGTTGGAAAGTGTACGCACCGCATGACGCGCACGCTTCCTTGAATGAACGTCCTTTTGCCGAATGGCATGGTGCGCGCTCCGCACCGTCAACGAGCGAAATCACGAGACTTGGATCGACGGTTCAGCTTCGCAGTTGCGGCCGGCAGAGCCAAAGAACGCACACCGACGATGCGATCGGCAGGACAAGGCTCCAGGCGTGCAGCCATTTCGTCACGCAGGCCCCGATGGCGGCCCCCGACAGGAACATCAGGCAGACCAGAAGCATGACTGCGGTGCCGCGCGCCGCATCGCGATCGGACGCAACTGATTGATCGATGGCACGGAGCATGTTGCCGGTGACGGTGACGGTGAGATATTTCCAGCGTTCGACCTGCCTGAAGCTGGCCGACTGCAGCGCGGCGCCGAAGGAGATTCCGAGGATCGTGATCATGTCCGGAATCCGATGATACAACAGCATCATCGCTACCAGGCAGACGATCTCTCCGGCGAGGCAGAGCAGCGGCGACTTGAGGCGGATTGCCAGCGATGCGCCGAGCAGAAAGGCGGCAAGCGGAAGAAGATGATGGGTTGCCTGCCGCCATTGCCCGGACATGGCGTCGATGCCGAGGAAGATAACATTGCCGGTTTGCGAGCTTGCAAACACGCCGCCGAGCGAGAGCCACGTAAAGGCGTCGAGAAAGCCGCCCGTCATGCTCAGAAGAGACGCCACGAGAACCGATCGCTCCGGAGCATGGACGACGCTTCCGGTCTCGGCGACCGGTTCCGGAGATACGGCTTGCATCGCCATGTGCGTCGGCCCGCGAGGTCAGCAGCCGGCGTGCGTTGCGGCCTCATCCGGCAGCAGAACGCGACGCGGGTGCGTGAATACGCCGTATCCGTCATCGCGAGCGATCGCGAGCAGCGTGATCCCCGCTTCATCCGCGGTCTTGATCGCGAGTGCGGTGGGTGCGGATACGGCCACGATGACCGGTGCGCCGAGCATCGCCGCTTTCTGCACCATCTCGACCGAAACGCGGCTGGTCAGCAGTACCGCGCCATCGCACGCCGATCTCCCCTCGCGTACGATCGCGCCGGCGAGCTTGTCGAGCGCATTGTGCCGGCCGACGTCCTCTCTGATCAGGCCGATGCCGGCCCGCGGATGCCAGAAGGCCGCCGCGTGGACGGCCCGCGTTTGCTGATTCAGGATTTGGTGCGGAGAAAGGGCCTGCATGGCGCCCAGCAAGTCGCGCGCGTGAAAAACGTTGCCCCGGCCCTTCACCCGCGCCGGCGCGCGGCGAGCCTGTTCGAGGCTCTCGATGCCGCATAGCCCGCAGCCAACGGGGCCGCTGATGGTTCGGCGCCGTGCAGCCAGGGATGCCGCGCGGTCACCATCGAGCCACATCCGAACCTCGACGCCGAGATCGTTCGGGATCAGCTCGATGCTGCTGATCTCGCTCGCACGTTCGACGATGGCCTCGGTGAGGCTGAAGCCAATGCCGAAATCCTCCAGATCTCCCGGCGTGCCCATCATCACCGCCTGGGTCGAGCCGTTATAGGTGAGCGCAATCGCGGTCTCCTCGGCAACCAGCCGCGAGGTCGACTTCGTCTGACCGCCGCGCCAGGCAATCTCCCAATGCCGCGTGAATGTCGAGCCTTTCGCCATGACTCATACCGTCGCCGGCTGGGACGAATGGCGGGACGCGCGGCTCTTGAGCGCGACCCCGAATGCGATGAATCCCCATCCCTGGAAGATCAGGTCGACGACCAGCATCACACCAAGCAGCCACAAACCGATGGCGGGCCAAGCCGCAACCAGCATGACACCGACGCAGAAGGTCAGGACGCCCGCAGCCACGATCCAACGCCAGCCCGCGGCCGGCCGGATATGGAAGCCGGCCCAGATCCTTATCACCCCGGCTACGACCAGGAAGGCACACACTGCGAGAGACAGCGTGAATGAAGCCAGGATCGGATCGTAGAGTATGATGGCCCCGGCGGCCGCATAGACGATCCCGGCCAGTAGCCAAAGCAGGAATCCCCGCAAGCCGCGCACTGAAAACGCTTGCACGATCTGGAAAATGCCGGCGACCGCCATGGTGGCGCCGATGACCAGTACGGACGCGAGGTTCGCCGCCATCAGATTGGCAGATGCAACACCGCCGAGGATCAGTTCGCCGACACCCAGCGCAACGAACCAGCCCCATTTTCCGGTGATGGCGTGGATGGCCCATCCGAGCGAGGCCTTCGAGTTCGACATGTCCGTCATGGCTTGACCCTTGTTCGCACGACGATCCGCAGATCATGAATAGGGCAAGCGTATCGAGATCTGTCCCAACTCATCTTTCGAGGTCGCAGCGATATTATTTGATCCGCACGATACGGATCGTTGCGCGAGAGTCGCGACTAGCGCGGGATGGTCACGACGGTCCTGAATCCGTCGGGGCCGCCGCGGACGTCGACGGTCCCGTGCAGACGCGCCGCAAGCGTCTCGACGATGGAGCGGTCCTCTTCCCGGTACCGACTTTCGTCGGACGAGCCGTTGTCCATGACGCTGCACGCAACCGACGTCGCCGTGAGCCATACTTCGAGACGAATGGCGCCTGCTCCGCAGTGGGATACGTGGCGCACCGCACCGGTGATCAGTTCGAAGACGATCATCCCCAGCAGCCAGCAGCGCTCGGAGCTCATCTGCAGTGGATGCAGCAGCAGCGAGAGCGCAATACCCTTGTCTTCGAGGCTCGAGCGGCTGATCGAGCGGCACAATTGCTGAAGATAGGCAGCCAGATCGACGGTGGTGGTGAACTGCGGCATTTGCAGCGCGTGGTGAAGTTGTGCATGACCTTCCAGCCGGTCCTGCACGGAAGCGAGGGTCGCTCTCGCTTCGATGCCGTCGCAACGATCGGCCGCCTGCGCCACCAGATCAATCGCCGAGGCGAGCTCGTCGTCGATCCGGTGCGCGAGCTCACGCAGCAGCAGGCGCTCCGCCTTGACGCCGCCATCCGGCAGGAGTTCCGAGAGGCTGCTCATCCTTCACCCGACTCCCGGCCCAACGGCGTGCTTTGCACTTACGGGTTCTGGCCGCTTCGGCCGGTCTCATAGAGGAACCAGATGCGACGTTCCGTCTCGTCGATCCAGTTTTCCAGGACGCTCGCGGTGGCGACATCGCCGTACTCGTCGCAGAGCTCGTGGACCCGGCGCATTTCCCGCGTTAGCTGCTGGTTGTCGCTGCGCAGCTCGGCGAGCATGTCCTGCGGATCGACATAGTCGGCATCGTTGTCGAGAATGCGCTGCTCGCGCGCGATGTGGCCGATCGAGCGTAGCGTCGTGCCGCCGATCTTGCGTGCGCGTTCGGCGATGTCGTCAGTCATGGCGAAGATCTGGTCGGCCTGCTCGTCGAGCATAAGGTGGTAGTCGCGAAAGTGGCTGCCCGACACGTGCCAGTGGAAGTTCTTGGTCTTCAGGTAGAGCGCGAAAACGTCGGCAAGCAGCGCTCTCAGCGCGGCTGGAACGTCCCGGTTCGCATTCGCTCCGAGATCGGTCGGGCTTTGGAGGTCTGCTTTGGTCATGGTCGGCATCCTTGTTGGAGGTTGGGAACATCTAGCCACGCGGTGCGCGAGGAATCTTTCCGGCGCGAAAGATCCTTTTGGGATCGCACGCCTGCGAGGGGCGCCCGCCGGCACGTAACGGGTTCATTTCGCTTGTGTCACCCTGTCCCACAGCGGCAGAAGCGATATCGATGCGAATACGCCATCGCGACGGATCAATGCGTGGAATAGCCCCGCCGCCAGATGCAGCAGCACGAGGGCAAAGAACGCGAAACCCAGATAGACGTGGGCATTCCAGAGCAGCGTGTGCATCAGGTCGCTCTGCGGCAGCAGCGCGGGAATTCGGATCCCGCCATACAGGACGACCGGATAGGCCGCAGCCCAGAGCATGCCGAAGCCGAGCAACGGCATGACGATCATGAGGCCATACAGGAGCTGATGCGACAATTTTGCTCCAAACTTCATGGGTCTCGAAAGATCGGCCGGCAATGGCGGCGCACCGTAATACAGTCGCAACGCCAGCCTGATCAGCACGAGGACCAGCAGGGTGACGCCGATCGTCTTGTGGACCAGGATGAGCGGCAGATATTTCGGCGCGACCGTGGAGACCATGCCGACGCCAATGAACAGCATGGCGAGGATGCAGACCGCCATCAGCCAGTGCAGAACCCGCTGGATCAGGGCAAAACGATGAGGAGCGCTGGTCATGGCTTGGCGGTCCCGGTTCGCGGATAGTCCCTGGCTTCGGCCGCGCGCAGATCGTAGGATTTGCGGTAGACCGATGAGCGTGCAGCCGGGAACGGATCGTCCGACACCCGGATTCCCTGTGGCAGGACCGCCGGATCGAAATTGATGTCGCGGCACGGTCCATCGCGCTCCGGCTCGATCCGCTGCACGATCAGCGTTCCGACCTCCACTTTGCGACGGTTCTCCGGCCAGGCCTTGCTCGGATCCGCGGTCGGGTCGCCCGGATCGGCGACGGTCGTGACCATGGTCCATCGCAGTGGACCGGCGGTCCGGACCCGTTCGGTGATCTCCTGCTCGAGATAATCCGGCCCGCGCTTTTCGAGGTCGGCCTGCGAGATCGGAATGGGTTGCGCCGAGGGCAACAGCGACCATCGCACGGTGTGGTCGCCGCCTCCGGCGTCCGTGAAGACGAAGCTGTTGAGGCCGTTATAGGGCTCCTCCGCATAACTGCCGGTCCAGGGCGCCGTCTTGGCCCAGGCCGCGAAGGGGCCGAATTCCGGGTTGGCCTGAATGAACGCCTTCATCGCCTCCGGATCCTTCTTGCCGGATGCGATCAGCAGGTCGTGAAATGCCTGCGGCGTGGAAACCGCAAAGAACGGCGGGTTGATCATCGCCATGCGCCACTCTTCGCCGTCTGCCGTCGTGATCAGCAATCCGAGGCCGCGGACGCGCACGGTCGCATCAACCGCGTTCGGATCGGCCGTGCCGAGATTGAAACGGCCCAAGGCCGGATAGTGCCCCTGCGCGAAGACCCTGGCCCGGGAGAGCTCCGCACCGTTTCCATTCGCCTCGAATGTCCCGGTGAAGCAGATTCCCTTGGCATGATTTCGCCGGTGCCCGAGCGGCGGGCCGCTCGGAGGCGTCAGCGCCGCGATCATCCGTTCCGGCGTCAGACGCCCCGGCGAGAACCATCCCGCAGTGTATGCGAAGGCAGCCGCGCCGCCGCCGACCACGGCCGCAATCAGGACGAGGGACCCAAGCCCCGAACGTGGTAGCTTGCCTTGATTCATCCGGTCTCCTTTGCGATGCGCAGACCGCCTGGCGATCGGGTGCGCGCGGCGCTCTTTCGAGCGAAGCAGCCTCCTTGTAGCCGGCGGCCAAGGCCCGATCTTTTCGAACCCACCGCCAATTTCGCGAAGGCACGCCTGAACTGTCTTCGGCGTTCGCCGGACCGGATCCGGCTTCGGGCATTCTCGAAATTTTTCGTGCAATTTGACAATCGATCGTGATGCCCGAAAAGACCCACCCTGCGCCCCGCCCTATTCCAGATGCGCTTCGCACGATGGCGGCGGTCGACTCCCGAACGATGGACCGTGTCGCGACGGGGCCGCCAGCGCCGCAGAGGCTGGAATGCGATTGGGAATCGAATGAGCAAAGTGATCATCGTCACGGGTGCTGCAAACAGCATCGGACGAACCACCTGCCGGCAACTGATGCAGGCAGGCCACACGGTCTACGTTTCAAGCCGGGAAATGAGTGGCCCTATTGCGCAAGGGATCGAGGAGGCTGGATCAAATCCCGGCCAGCCCGGCGCCGATCTCCGCACGATCGAGTTCGACGTCTCTTCGGACTCCTCAGTGACCTCGGCCGTTGAGACCATCATCGCCGAAAACAGCCGCCTCGACGTGGTCGTGCACAATGCCCGGCAAGTCGTTTACGGACCCGCAGAAGCCTTCACGCCGGAGCAGCTCGCCGAGCTCTACGATACCAACGTCCTGATCGCACAGCGCCTCAATCGCGCGGCGTTGCCACAATTGCGCAAGCAAGGTCAGGGCTTGCTGATATGGATCACGTCAAGCAGCGCACGGGGCAGCTCGGTTCCGTTCCTCGGCGCCTGTGCTTCAACGGAAGCCGCCCTGGATTCGCTGGCACTCAGTTACGCCGGCGAGCTCGCACGTTGGGGCGTCGAGACGACCATCATCGTTCCCAGTGCTCTCGGACCCGGCCACTATGTCCGATCCGGCCGGCCGCAGGATACTGTTCGGGCGGAAGAATACGCGGATGGTCCGACCGCCGACGTGAGTGAAATCGCGCTTGCGGGACTCGCGCAGCTTTCGCCGAAGGATACGGCCCCACAAGATGTCGCAAGCACAGTTGCGAATGTCGTGAACATGCCGTTCGGACAACGTCCGCTGAAAGTTCATTTCGGCCCGGATGACGATGGGGCGGCAGCTGTCGACGCCGTCGCCGACCGCGCACGCACGGAACTGTTCGGCCGGATCGGCCTGGAGGATCTTCTCAAGCCGGTGTTGATCCGATGAGATCGCCCATCGGCGGAGATTTCCCCAATCGACGGTCGTTTCCCAAAAAATCAGGACTCTCCCCGGAGTTCCCTGCCCTCCGGACGAAAGTGATCAGCGACATCCATCGGTGATCCTTTACCGCGATACTGCTGGATGTTACGTTTGAAGCTGCCACCGCGGTCACACGTTTCGGCCCGAGTTCAAGTCATAGAGTACGACGAGTTGGTCGTCGGATTTGATATTTCCAAATGGTCCACCGCTGGCAGAGCAACGCCACAACAGCCACGACCGGACCCTCTCTCCAGGAGAGCTCCGCTCAAGAGATTTTCGTCTTTGGGCCGTTTCGTCTGGACGCTTCGCAGAGACGGATCGAGAAGGATGGCAATCCGGTCCAACTGTCGGCTCGCGCATTTGACCTGCTGCTGACACTGATCCGGCATGCGGGCGAAGTCGTCAGCAAGGGCGATCTGATAGCCAGGACATGGCCAGGCTCCAGCGTCGATGACAACAGCCTGCGCGTCCATATCGCAGCACTCCGCAAGGCGCTCGGGGACGGCAATGCCGGCGCCAAATATCTGAGCACGGTCTCGGGACAGGGTTATTGTTTCGTCGGTTCGGCCGCGACACCGGAGCAGAATCAACCTGCACCGACCAAGCCTGTTCGCGCGCACAACCTGCCGGCACATCCCTGGCAGATGGTGGGCCGCGAGCAAACCATCCAGGATATATCGGAAAGGCTCAAAGCCCAGCGTTTCATCACGGTCGTCGGCCCGGGCGGCATCGGCAAGACGACGGTCGCTGTTTCCGCGGGCCACGCCCTTCTCGCGGAATTCGCCGGCCAGGTTCACTTCGTCAGTCTCGGCGAGACCCGCGATGCCGCTCTGGTGCCGGCCATTGCAGCATCTTCGCTCGGACTGCGGGCGCGATCGGACGATCCCTCAAACAGTCTTGTTGCATTCCTGCGCGACCGGCGGATGCTGCTCATTCTGGATTGCTGCGAGCATGTCGTCGACGCCGCGGCGGCGCTGGCCGAACGGCTCTACCAGGAGGCACCGCAGCTGCACATCATGGCCACGAGCCGGGAGCTGCTGCGGGTCGAAGGCGAGCACACATATCGCCTCTCGCCTCTGACAAGCCCGCCGGAAAACGCCGTTCTGACGGCCGAGAGCGCGATTGCCTACCCCTCCGTAAAGCTCTTCGTGGAACGCGCGGCCGCAGCTGGAGGTGGGTTCGGATTGACGGATGCGAACGCGTCGGACGTCGGCAACGTCTGCCGTCGGCTCAATGGCATCCCGCTCGCGATCGAGCTCACCGCCGGCCATGTGACCGCCTACGGCGTCAAGGCCATGGTCCAACTCCTCGACAAGCACTTCAATCTGCTGTGGGAAGGACGACGCACGGCGCTGCCCCGGCACCGCACGCTTCGCGCAACCATCGAGTGGAGCTACGATCTTCTATCCGGGCCCGAACGGGTGGTTCTCAGCCAGCTATCCGTGTTCGTCGGCAGCTTCACCGCCGATGCGGCCCGAGCGATCGCCGGCAGCGATGCGACCAGCGACGACACGACCATGGCTGCGCTCGACAACCTCGTGGCCAAGTCGATGCTTGCCCCGAACCAGGACTCGCAATCGATTCGCTACAGGCTCGCGGACGCGACGCGGGCCTACGCGCAGGAGAAGCTCGCCGCCAGCACCGACGCCGAGATCGTGCCGCTACGCCACGCCTCCTACTTTCGAGATTTGCTTGAAGAGACGGCCGACGAGCCGAATGAAGGCCTGTCGTCGATGGCCGATCAATTCGGCGACATACGCAGCGCGCTGGCGTGGTGCTTCTCGGATCGAGGCGACCGCAGAACCGGCGTCGGCCTCGCTGCCGCAGCGATCCCCCTGTTCTTCAAGCTGTCGCTCTTCACCGAATGCCAGCTCTGGGTCACGCGCGCAATCGAAGCGCTTCGTGAGACGGGCGGAAGTGTCAGGCACGACCTCGCACTTCATGCCGCGCTGGCGTCGGCGCGGATGCTGACGGGACAAATCGACGAATTGGGCGTCGGCTATCTCGACAGAGCGGTCCGGTTGGCGGAGACAATTGGCGATGTCGCCGGCCAAATCCGTGGCCGACTGCATCTGCTCCAATTGCTGGTCGGCAATTTTGACGATGCGCTGGCCACCGCTAAGCGCGGCGAAGCGATTGCCCTCGCCAGCAACGATTCCGTCGGAGTGGCGCGCATGCGCATGTTGCTCGGAACGTCGTGCCACTATCTGGGCGAGGTTGCCGCGTCTCGCTCGTACGTCGAAGCGGCGCTGTCCCATCCGGGACTGGAAGGCGACTCCCGTGGCGGCCTGACGTCCGATTACCCGAAGCGTCCTCAAATCACCCTCGCCCGCATCTTGTGGCTCGAGGGACATCCCGATCAGGCCACGGCGACGGCGCGCCAAGCCATCTCCGATGTGATCGCCATCAACCATCCGACCATATTGTGCATAGCGCTGCCCTGGGCATTCGGTGTTTTCCTTTGGAACGGGGATGTGGGCGTGTGCGAAGAGCACATTGACAGGCTCCTCGTGGAGACCCGCAAGCATAATCTCGCCACCCTCCAGACGGTCGGCGACGCCATGAAAGGGATTGCGCTGTTGGCGCGCGGCGAGAGTGATATCGGGCTGGCCATGCTGAACGCCTCCGTCAAGAAGCTGCAGAGCCAGCGCTACGGCGCGGCGGCCGGACTTTGCGTGCCGCTCGCGGAAGCTCTGGCGGCGACAGGTCGTGGAGATGAAGCACTCGACATCCTCGATCAGGCGATTGCCCGGGGCCGGCGTCGCAACTTCATGGTGGAGATGCCGGACATGTTGCGGGCAAGGGCAGAAGTGCTGATCCGCAAGGACAATCCCGACTTCCTGGAGGCGGAGCGGAGCCTGGCGCAGTCACTTGACCTTGCCCGACATCAGGGGGCGCTCGGTTTTGAGTTGCGCACGGCAATCGGTCTTGCAGGGCTATTGCAGCGGCGGGGCCGCCGCAGTGAAGCGCAAGACGTGCTCGCGCCCATCTATGGACGATTCACCGAGGGGTTCAATACGCCCGTCCTGAAAGCGGCCAGCGAATTGCTGGCCGAATTGGCGTCTCCGCCTTCGGGCTCGCTCGCCGCGAGTTGATGGCTCCGCAACGGGCGCGCCTGGGAGTGCGCGAACCCGCAGCGACATCAGGCGTGATCGCAACTCCTGTGGGTCAGGTCGTGCGGCTGGCGGCGATGCCGTGCAATCCGGATAGAAGCGCGCGGCGTGGAAAGACCGCGTCGAGGGGCCGGCGCATTCTTGGTCCGGCAATAGGACTTCGAAGCCAACGTTCTGGAGCACGGGGGATGCGGCGCTCGCCGAGGCCGCACCTGCGTCCGATGACATGTATCGGACGCCGCCCCCGGGGCATCCTGTAGTACCGCGCGTCAGCCCTATGAGGTCGAAAACTCCGTCATCATCGCTCTCGCGAGCCTGAGATCCGCGGTCTCGAAACCTTCGGTGAATTTGCCGTACACAAAAGCCAGGATTTGGTGCGCATCGGCGGGACGGCCCTGACTCGTCCTCAACCGTGCCAGGCTGATGGCCGCCCTCAGCTCCCAGAACAGCGCACCTTGGCCGCGCGCCACTTCGAACGCCTTGTCGAAGCACTGCTCGGCAGCGATAGCCGAGCGACGCTCGCCGGGATGCCGGAGCAACTCGCCCTTGATGCGCCAGAGCTCGGCCGCGTACCACCGCTCATCCCTCGCCTCGCAGCGCGCGAGCGCCTCATCCGCTGTCGCAAGCCCCAGCGATACTTCGCCGACCTCTCCGAGACATGCCGCCAGTTCGCCGAGAGGAAGCAGGAAGCGCGGCAGGAAACGCGCCTCGCCCGCAAGCTCGAGCGCCTTGCGCAGCAACGTCAGTCCGGCGGCGACATCGCCACGCCGCGCCATGACCATGCCCCTGAAGGCGCGCGCCCATACGTTCCATAGACGGATCGGATGACGTTCGGTGTGCTCGAGCAGCATGGTGCAATAGCCTTCCGCAGCATCGAGATCGCCGGCCAGGAAAGCAATCGGACAGGCGCCCTGGCCAAGCACGCTGCAGAAGGTCAGAGCATGACCACTCGCTCGGCCCTCCTCGACATTGCGCTCGACGACGCTCAGTGCCTGATCCGCCAACCCGAGAAGCCACAGGATGCGCGCCTGGAAATAGCGTGCCGAGGCACGCAGGTCGAACCTGAAACGGATCACCTGCGGCTTCGCCGCCAGATCGGAAAGGCGAGACAAGGTCCGCCCAATGTGATGATGCGCCAACCGCTGGTCACCGAGGTAGTGCAGCGTGGTGGCAAGCAGCCGATCGCCCATCATCCGGTCGACCGAATTTTGGGAATCGGCCACGATATCCGCGAAGCGGTGCGCGAATTCCAACGCCTTGCGGAACTCGCCGTTGTTGAATTGATCGATGCACAGCCCCCAAAGCGCGCGCAGGAGATAGTCGCTGTCGCCGAGCTGCTCGGCCAGCTGCAGGGTCGCCGCCCAAGCCGGACCGGCCTCTCGGGCCCTGCCAACGCCGTACATCAGTGACCAGCCAAGCGCGGCCGATAATTGCATGCGGAGCCGCAAAGCGCCCGCGGCGCTGCCGTCGAGGCTGGCCAACGCCAGTTCGGTCCGCTCGCGGCACTCGGCGAGGAGCGACAATTGTACCCATAACGGGACGACCCCTGCGGTCAGCGCCACTCCGATCTGCGCATCTCCGTCGGGCGAGAAAGCCCAATCGAGGCTGGATCTTACGTTGTCGATGTGCTGGCCATAGAAGCCGAGCCACTCCGCCTGCGGCTTCACTTCGCTGTCAGCTTCCGCATTCGCAAAGAACCCGCCATAGTATCCGGCCTGGCGGCGCGCGACGCCGGGAAATTCGCCGCTGGCGTGAAGCTTTTCCAGCGCATAGGCGCGCGTGGTGTCCAGCAGGCGATAGTACGGGCGCTCGCCGCGAATATCCGCAAGGACGAGCGACTTTGCCACCAGGTTGGCAAGCTCCGCGGTGACGTCGCCCATCCCTTCGCTCGCGACCGCGATCACGGCATCGAGCAGAAACTCTCCGGCAAACACGCCGAGCCGCCGCAGGACCCGCGCCTCGGCGTCCGGCAGTAGATCGTAGCTCCAGTCGAGCGTCGCACGAAGCGTTTGCTGCCTGGGCAACGCAGTACGCCGGCCGGTCGTCAGAAATTTGAACCTATCGTCGAGAAGTGCCGCGATCTTCGGCGGACTGAGCATCACGGCGCGTGCCGCCGCGAACTCGATCGCGAGCGGAATGCCATCCAGCCGGCGGCAGATGGCTGCGACGGCATCGAGGTTCTCTTCGTCGAGCGCGAAGCTGGAGCCCAGCGCTTTCGCTCTGGTCGTGAACAATTCTACCGCCGTGTAGGCCGATGCGGCGTCAGACCCGAGCCGGACTTCGGGCGGCACCCCCAGGGGCGGAACGCGATAGACATGTTCGCCGTCAATGCGCAGCGCTTCGCGACTTGTCGCCAGGACGATCGTTCCGGAACACTGGCTGACGATCGTCTCGGCCAGTTGGGCCACGGTATCAACGACGTGCTCGCAATTGTCGAGAATGAGCAACAACTGCCTGGCGCCAATCGCGCGCGCTATGGAGCCCGGGGTGATCTCCTCCCCTTCGAGCTTGATACCGAGCGTGCTGGCGACGGCCGAGCACACAAGCTTGGGATCGGGCAGCGAGGCCAATTCGACCAGCAACCGGTCGGCCGCAAAACCGGCTGGCGGCGTCCTGGCAGCTTGTAGTGCAAGGGCCGTCTTGCCGATCCCGCCAGGCCCGACGAGGCTCACGACGCGATAAGCCGACAGAAGCTCCCACAAACGCGCGACCGCGGTGGTGCGGCCGATGAGAACGAATGATGCATTGGGAATGTTGGTCGACGGCAGTGGCTGGGGTGCGGCAGATTGTAGCGGGGCATCCATCTGCCGGGTCCGCCATGAACCCAGCAGGCGATAGCCCCGGCCGACCGTTGTCGCCAGCATGTCACGATCCGAACCAAAGGCCTTCCGGATCGCCGCGATATGGACCCGAAGTGCACTCTCCTCGACGAAGACGCCGCGCCAGACACGCTCTGTCAGGTCATTCTTGGTGACCAGCCCGCCTTCGGCCTGAGCCAATTCCGCAAGAATCTCAAAGGCACGACCGCCCAGAGGAACGGACTCTCCCATCGAGCGCAGTTCGCGTCTGGCAAGATCGATCTCCCATTCAGCGCAAGCGTAGACGGGGCGCTGGTTTGGCTCGGCCATCATCGGCATAGCCCCAGGCGGTTGTTTGATCTTGCGCCCAGCGTATCACCAACGCTTTCAAAATACACAATCTGTCCGGCGACCAAGGCCGCCAGACACTCGCCGCAAATATCGCAATGCTCGCACGTCAGCAGCCGCGACAGATGGATCCTTCCAGCATCTTCTCAACCCGTGCGTCCTCCTTGTCGATGGTCGCATCCGAGCCGAGCAGCGGTCCCTTCGTCGGATGACCAACCCCCTCCGATGACGGGAGCGCGGTGCCGAGCGAGTTCGTTCCCGGCGCAGCAGCGCTGGTACCGAGCGCGCCGCCGCTCTCCATCGACATGTGAGATCCCATGCCGCCGCGGGCAGATGCAACGCCCGAGAGCGCAAGGCTGGCAACGACGCAGAGAAACCAGAGCAGTCTCATGGCTCACACTCCTCATGTTGTATGACCTGCACCTTGAACTGGGCGTCGCACACGATTCGACCATGCACGATCGCGCGAGCAACTATGACAATTGTGACAGAGTTCGGCTTCGAAGACGCATCAGACCTTCGTAACCGCGCGCTCTGCCTGATATTCCCGTCATCTTCTCGCAAGAGTGATGCACAGCAATCGGGGTTTTTTGGCCGGACTGCCTATATAGCCCGGTATAGAAAGCAATTCCGGAAACGCCATCAGCCGAGCAGCGATCATCGCCAAGCGACTCTCCGCACGTCACGAACAATGGAGATTCGCTATGAGTGCATTCAAAACCCTGATCGCCGCAGTGCTGCTCTCAACGGCAACGATATCATCCGCCTCCGCGGCTTGGTCCTTTGCCGATCAGGAGCCCGCCGCATTTGCATCAATGTATCCCAATCGCGACGTGCTGAATGGCGGCGCATTGACGCCGGCAGGGCGAATGGGTCTCGAGCGGTCCGGTGGCGCGGCTCCGGTGTTCGGAGCGGGCCACATCTACAACCGCCACGGGCATCGGTGAGCGGCGGCAACACGCAAAGGCAAATTGCCGCGTCACCATGCCTGTCTGTGACCTCGCTCGGAGTGCGACCGCGCCATGCGGCGCACCCCGCGGGTCCGGAGCCTCGATCGATATCATCGGCTCCGGACGTTTGTTCGCGACGACGGCGTAGAACGCTCCCCCAGATCGGGCGCCGGTGACGGGCCAATTCTACGCACACCATTGTAAAACTTCACAGTTCTTCAGCTTCTGTAATCCGGCTCGCGGCGGGTCCCGCGCTACACTCCGGCTATCGACTGTTGGACGAGCAGGCCCTCCATTGGCGCCATACCGCCGCCCGGCAGGCACGATGACCAGCAGCGCTATGGAGGCATCGCTTGATCACCGGTGGAAGTGGCCATTTGAGTCCGGACATTGCGAGGCGCCTGCGAAAACTAGCGGTCGTCACTGTCATATTTGCGGCCGGCGCAGCCAGCGCCTCTGCGCAACAGCGATACGATCCCGGTGCGAGCGACACCGAGATCAGGATCGGCAACATCATGCCCTATAGCGGCCCGGCATCGGCTTACGGCATCATCGGCAGGACGATGAGTGCGTATTTTCGCATGGTCAACGACAATGGCGGCATCAACGGCCGGACAGTCGAGTTCATCTCCTACGACGATGGCTACAATCCGTCCCGAGCGGTCGAGCAGGCACGGCGGCTCGTCGAGGCCGACGAAGTGCTCGCGATCTTCGCCCCCTTCGGCACCGCGAGCAACGCCGCCATTCAAAGGTACATGAATAATCGCCACGTGCCGCAATTGTTCGCCATTTCGGGAGCATCTCGCTGGGCTGATCCCGTCCACTTTCCGTGGACGATCGGCTGGCTACCGAGCTACCGAACCGAGGCACGCATCTACGCGGACTATGTCCTGACGCATTACCCTGGCGCCAGGATCGGCATCCTCTACCAGAACGACGACTTCGGACGCGATTATCTGGCTGGCCTGAAGGAGGTGCTGCAAGACAGGTACGCGCAAATGGTGGTTGCGAGCCTGCCATATGAAATCAGCGAGCCGACAATCGACTCGCAGATCGTGGCGATCAAGGCGGCCGCCCCCGACATTTTCATCAATGTCGCCACGCCAAAATTCGCGGCTCAGGCGATCAGGAAGCTCGCCGAGCTGGACTGGCATCCCGTCCACATCATGACGAACGTCTCGGTTTCGGTTGGCTCAGTGTTGAAGCTCGCAGGACTGGACAACGCGAAGGGAGTCCTGAGTGCCGGGTACCAGATGGACGTGACCGACCCGCAGTGGGACTCATACCCGGGCATGCAGCATTTTCGCGCGTTCATGGCGAAATACTATCCGGACGCAGATCGATCCGAAAGCGGCCCGCTGGTAGCATTCAATATGTCGAGCGCGCTCGTTGAGGTGCTTAGGCGCTGTGGCGACGATCTTACGCGCGAGAGGATCATGCAGGTGGCGACGAATCTCGACATCGAGGGGGCGGCCTATATTCCCGGCGTCCGGGTCAAGACATCGCCGACGGACTTTCGCCCGATCGAGCATCTCCAAATGATGCGTTTCACCGGCGAGAAGTGGGAATGGTTCGGTCCGCTCATGAATGGCCATTCGGACCAGATAACGCTTTCGCCCGACTAGCGAGCAATCGCTTTCGAGATGAAGCGCGGGCGCCGACTTCGTGCAAAGGCGAAAATGATCGTTCAATTGATACTGCTCATCCGACACATGCGTACACATGTCTGGCAGGCGAGCCGAGGCGTTCCCGGCGTCGCTTTGTCAAGGAGACGTGCAATGACTACACTGAAGCTCTTGTCGGCCGGACTGATGGTTTCGGCCATGATCGCCTCCCCCGCGATGGCTCGCGAAGGCAACAACCAGGCGCGCCGGACCAATGACGACGCCTATGCGTCGGTTCAGCGCGTTCCGGTGACGTCCAAGCGCAACTGTGTTCGCGCTCCCGACGTCGGTGCGTATGCGAGCGACCCCTGGCGTCGGCCTCCGTGCGAGCCCAAGTCGGGCTATTGAGCACGCCAACCGGAGCGCGCCCCCTTGCCGCAAGGCAATCGTCAGCGCGGACTTGAAGAGGTTCATCTCGGCGCTTCGGGGGCTTCCATCTCGCGGACGTGACTGGAGGAAGAATGGCGGCCCTATGAAGCCCCGTTCTTCCGACCGGCCATGTCTGAGACGCATTGATCCGTACCAACGCCGCGGCCCGGCATCTGCAGCGGATCCGAGAGCGATACCAGCTCCATCGCGGAATTCACCAACCTCGCCACTGCAGTCTCAGGCCCCGCGGGGGCGAGGCCTACTCGCTCGAGGCAAGGGCATCAAAGATCGAATCCAGCCGCAGCGGCATCTCGCCATCGACTCGGCGTGTCACCCGCGAAGCGCCTGAACGTCGTCGTGAAGTGGGCCTGGCTCTGAAAACCCACTGTGAGCGCGACCTCAACAATCGGCATCTCGCAGTCCCGCAGCAGATCCTTGGAACGCTGTATCCGGTGCCGCAAGATATATTCGTGAGGCCTGCAACCCGTCGCGGCGCGGAACTGGGCGGCGAAATGCATCCGGCTCAGGCCCGCGGCCGCGGCAAGATCCGCCAGCACGATTTTCTTGCGGAAGTGAGTCTCGATATAGTCGAGCACCCGCTTGAGCCGCCACTTCTGCAATCCGTGGACCGGCCTTTCAGAAGTGCATTGGCCGACGCGGGTTCGCTCGTCGAACCTCGGCTCCGCCTCGGACCGCAAGGCGAGGAGCCGGGCAATGACGGCAAATCGCAGGGCGTCGACGCAAAGGGCGCTATCGGTGGCCTTCAATCGCTCCATCGCGACGAGAGCTTCGGACAGGCGCTGAACTACCGGATCGTCGTCACAAATGGACGCCGTTGTCGGAGAGCTAGGTGCAGTCATGGCCGCGCGTTGCCACGGGATTTTGACGCGCAGCCAGCCGGTGTCGCGCGCCGGATTACACGGGGATATGCTGGAGCTGCGCCGTGGCTGCCCTTCGATCGCAATGACCAGACCAAGCCGCTCGAAGGCAATCGTCGTTGCGTCAAGGGGGGACAGATCGTCTCTGCGCGAAACGGTGGTAGGCGCGATGACCTTCGGAAGCGGCGCGATCGAGGCCATTGCGATGGCCGAGCGGAAATCTGTTTCGTCCGCGGTGACGGTCGCCTGGGTGTCGCCATGCTTCGGTTGTGGCGACAGTAATAATGGCTGAGACATGATCTTACTCTGGCAAGGACAATCCAAACGATGATGCTCCATTCCGGCGAAGCGCATCGATCGCAGAGTAAGGTAGCAAGCTATGGCCCGATCGCGAGTGAAGAGGCGCAAAATCAGGAAACTTCAGGCTCTCCTTCGCCGACATGCCGACACCGTCGAAGCGATGCGTCGTGCCATCCTTTCAATCGAGATGCCGCGCGATATCCTGCAGCTCGCGATGTGAACAGGTGTCGCTTCGACCGCTCGATAACGAAGAGACCAAGCAGGCTGCCGAGCTTCTGAACCGTTGCGACGCGAAGTCCCCTGCCCCGTGTTGCTGTCGGGATGTGCTGCACGCTCCTTCCGGCCCGCTCTCCCATTTTGGCACTCCCATTCGTCCTCACGAATTCGTGTGCAAGCAACGAGCGTTTCGGACGCCTGCATCGAGCCATGGCGAACAGCCGACTACTGAGAAGGTCGCCTTGACACCCCAACGGCCTCCCCTGTAGGACACCTGGGCATACTGACGCTTTCAGAATCTTGCCAGGGGCGGTGATCTTTGGGGGTCACGTCACTCTCCTAGATTGCGGCAGTGAAGCTGATCCACGGACCCCCTTATGTCGCCTTCGCCCGCCGTACGAACCTACTCTTTCGGTAACTGGCTCATCGATTGCCAGCGGAGAGAGCTGAAGTGCGACAACATCACGGTCCCGATCGGAAGCCGCGCATTCGAGATTCTCGAGAAGCTGGCGGGTTGCGCCGGTCACCTGGTGACCAAGGATGATTTGATCGGAAGTGTCTGGTCAGGCCTGGCCGTCGAGGACAACACGCTACAAGTCCATATCTCCGCCGTCCGCAAGGCGCTGGGCAAAGATCGCGATCTCCTCAAGACGATCTCGGGCCGTGGATATACCCTCGCCGGGACCTGGCGAAGCGGGCATTTGGATCAGCCCGCAGCGACATCGGTATCCGTCCCGGCCATCGAATCCTTTTCGAACAACCTGCCGAACACGCGCGCTCCTCTTATCGGGCGCGAGGATTGCCTGAGCGAAATTGCCGAACTTATGTTCGCATATCGGGCCGTGACTTTGGTCGGCCCGGGAGGCATCGGGAAAACAAAGCTGGCCATCGAACTTGCGCGCCTGGTCGCATCCTCATTCGATGGTGCGGTGGCGCTGGTCGAGCTCGCGACCTTGCATGATCCGGCACTTGCGACATCGACCACCGCCCGTGCGCTCAAGCTTGCCTTGAGTGACAAGGAGGTTTCGGCCGCCTGCATCGCCCAGGCCATCGGGTCACGGCGTCTGCTTCTCATCCTGGACAATTGCGAGCATGTCATCGACGTCGCTGCACAGATCGCGAGTGCTGCACTTCGCTATTGTCCCAATGTCACTATTCTTTCGACCAGTCGGGAAGGCCTCCGCATCGATGGCGAATACGTCGCGGCCATCCCGCCGCTGTCGGTTCCGGACTCTGGTTTGCGTGATCCCGGTTTGCTGTTGCAGGCAAGCGCCGTGCAGCTCTTCGTCGCTCGCACACAGTCGCTACGCGCGAACTTCTCTCCAGGCGCGGACGATCTGCTGAAAGTGGCTGCCATCTGTCGCCGGCTCGACGGAATTCCGCTCGCGCTGGAATTCGCCGCGGCTCAGACCGCGAATCTTGGGGTAGACACGGTCTTGCTTCGCCTGGACAGGCGAATGGAGTTGCTGAGCGGCGGCCGCAGGGACCAACTGCCACGGCACCAGACCCTGCGAGCGACGCTGGACTGGAGCTACGATCTGTTGTCGCCCGACGAGCAAAGGCTGTTGTGCTGGCTCGCGGTGTTTCCGGCAGGTTTCACACTCGATGCGGCCATTGCAATGATGGACGACGCGTTGTCCCGGTCGGACGTCATCGAAACACTGTTCAATCTGGTCGGAAAATCGCTGGTCGCGCTCGATCCCTCCTTCGAAGGGCGGTGGCGTCTGCTGGAGACCACCCGCGCCTATGCTCTGGAGAAGCTGGCAGAAGCAGGGCTCTGCGAGCAGGCCAGCAGACGGCATGCGGGCTTTCTCAGACAGCTCATCATGCCACCTGGCGATGCCTCCCCCGCCTCCGACGATCTCACTCGCCTTGCCCAGGAAATTGGAAACGTGCATGCGGCGCTCGACTGGGCCTTCGCACCCAGCGGCGATGCCGCGCTCGGCGTAGAGCTGACGGCCGGCTTTGTGCCGGTGTGGATGCAACTGCTGTCCTTCATGGAATGCTCGACCCGGATCGAGCACGCTCTCGCCCATCTTGACGGAGAGCTGACCTGCAATCCAAGGCTCAAGGCGCAGCTCTACGTCGCGCTGGGGTTCGCGCTTCTCAATACGACTGGCTCGGCGGATCGCATGAAAGCGGCCCTGAACATCGGCCTTGCGCTCGGCGAAGAGCTGTCCGATCTCGAGCTTCAGCTCAAGGCTGTTTGGACGCTGTGGAGCTATAATCTCAACTCGGGCCAATACGACGCGGCCAAGAGTGTCGGAGAGCGATATCTGGAGATCGCCCTTCGCACGGGAAACCCCGCCAACGAGACGGTCGGCCGCCGCCTGATCGGCGCCGCCACCCATTTTTACGGCGCGCAGGAGGAAGCTCGACGCGAACTAACCCTCTCCCTAGACCACTCGGCTCACGGATTGAAGGACGGCGCGAACCAGATGTGGTTCCTGCTCAACCAGAGCGTCCTGGCAAAAGCCATGTTAGCCCGCGTGCTGCTGCTCCAGGGAAAGATCGCCCAGAGCAGATCCCTGGCCGCGGAATGCCTCGAGGAGGCGCAGCGTGAGAAGGACAAGCTCGCGATCGCTTACGCGCTGCGGAACGCCGTGTGCCCCATTGCGCTGATGACGCATGATGTCGCCACTGCCGATCAGGCGATAGCGTCTCTCCTCGAGCTCGTCACGCGCGAGGGAATAGCTTTCTGGACGAGCTGGACGTCCTGCCTGAAGGGGCAGTTGCTCGTCCTGCAAGGCAGACATCACGATGGAATAGAGCTGCTGCGCAGCGGACTGAAAGCGCGGGCCGAGAACGGCTGGCTGATGCGCAATCCCGAATTTCTCGGATCGCTCGCCGAAGGACTGTTCGCGGTCGGCGAGAGTGCGCAGGCCCTGGCCGCCGTGGAAGATGCCCTGGCCATCTCCCGGCAAGGCCAGCAATTGTGGTGCCTTGCTGATCTGCTGCGGATCAAGGGCGAGATCCTGCTTGCCGATGGCTCGTCAGATCGGTCCCGCTCGGAAGTCCTGTTCTCCGAGGGCCTGTCCGTTGCCAGAGAGCAGCAATGCCGCTTCTACGAGCTGAAGGTCGCGGCAGCCTGGGCAAGGATCATGGCAGCGTCGGACCGCCAGCAGACCGCGCTTGATCTCGTCGGTCCGGTCAGCGCTTTGTTCGATCGGGAGGTCGATCTTCCCGCGCTCGCCTTTGCGCGCGGTCTCGCTGCAAGTCCGGGCATCTCGATTTCGACAGGCGGCGACGACCGGCCCCCGTCCTGCACCTGCCACTAGGTTGCTGATCTTTCGACCGGCACGACATGTCCTGCAGCGCTGGACCAGCCCTCACACTCAATCCTCCGGATCGCACCAGATGAGCATCTCTCGACGACAGGTCTTAGGCAGTGTTGGCGCGTCGGTGTTTTCGCCCGGCATCATCCGCGCCCAGGGCACGAGACCGATCAGGATCGGCGAGATCAACTCCTATAGCAGCGCGCCCGCGTTTACCCTGCCCTATCGTCGCGGCTGGCAGTTGGCGGTCGAACAGCTGAATGCGGGCGGGGGCCTGCTCGGGCGAGAGCTGCAGGTCATCAGCCGGGACGATGAAGGCAAGCCGAGCGTCGCGCTGCGTGCCGCCGAAGAACTGGTGCGACGGAATGACGTCGATCTTCTGGCAGGCGCATATCTGTCGAATGTCGGACTGGCTATCAGCGACTTCGCCCGGCAAAACCGGATCCTCTTCGTGGCGAGCGAACCGCTCACCGACGCCCTCGTTTGGGAGCAAGGACATCGATATTGTTACCGGCTCCGCCCCTCGACATACATGCTGGCAGCCATGCTGGTGGAGGAGGCAGCTCAATTGAAGGCGACGCGGTGGGCGACGATCGCCCCGAACTACGAATACGGCCAGTCGGCCGTAAGATGGTTCACGCAGCTTCTGAGCCGCCGTCGCCCCGACGTCGCGTTCATCAACAGTCAGTGGCCGCCGCTGGGTGCCATTGATGCCGGCGTGGTCGTCAACGCCCTCGCGCAGCAGAAGCCCGAAGCGATCCTCAACGTCACCTTCGGACCCGATCTCGCCAGATTTGTCCGGCAAGGCAATGATCGCGGCCTGTTCGAAGGGCGACACGTCGTGTCGTTCACGACCGGCGAACCCGAATACCTTCTTCCCCTCGGGCAGGACGCCCCGGAGGGATGGATCGTGACCGGCTATCCGGTGACCGAGGTCTTGGGTCACGCCAACAGCGCCTTCGTGTCGGCCTATTCCGCGCGATATGGCGAGGCTCCCACGATGGGATCCGTGGTCGGTCACGCCTTGATCAGCTCCATCGCGGCGCCGATCGCAAAGCTCGGGAAATTCGATACCGAGGCGATGGCCGACGGCTTTGGCAACGTCGGCTTCGAAACGCCGTTCGGCCCGGCGATTTGGCGTTCCATCGACCATCAGAGCACGATGGGGACCTTCGTCGGCCGCACCACTGTACGGGCCAACAAGGGCGTGATGGTGGACTGGAAGTACCGGGACGGTGGAACGATGCTGCCGCCCGACGCCGAAGTTTTGAAGCTACGACCGGCAACGTGAAGCGCCGGTGCGGCCAAGGCTATGCTAGCCGAAGTGTCGTCCCCCGTTCCCCACGCGGTGCGACGAGAGTCCTGTAGCGGCGTCGCCTCAGCATCCCGGCGGCAAGATCGGCGACACTCCCGGCGTTGGCGCCGCGCCTGAGGCGTTGGCCGGCAACACGGTCGCAGGCGCTGCGAGGTTCATCGAGACTCCTTCCGCGCAGGCCGTGCTGTTCGGGCTCGGCATGACGGCGGCATTCGGATCGATGCCGGTGCCGCCGGCGGCGCTGGTGTCCGCCAGGATCGTGCCGGGCGCGAGACTGGACGGCACTTGCGGGATCGAGAGCGGCAGGGACGCAGCGCTTGTCGCGAGCCCTCCCGGCGTCGAGCTGCATGCGACCGTCGTCCCCGTTCCCGCCGGTGCCGCTGCGGGAATCGTTCCGATGGAGCTGCCGGTTTGCCCTGTGACCGGCAATAGCGGAGCGCCGATGCCTGACGCTGACGCGCCGATGCTCGATACGATCGGGGTCGCCGGCACCGGCATCGGGGACGTCGATGGCGTGGCGCAGACGACGACCGTACCCGGCGTCGTCGGATCCGAGGCGAGCGGAACAGGCGCGAGCGTCGTGTCGGGAACGCCAGGCTCGGTTGTTGCGGAAAACGGACCCGGACTATTGAGCGGCGAGGTCACGATCGCACCCGGTACGGTTGGAAGGCCCATCGCCGTGGTGCCCATCGTTGAGACCTGCGCCTCACTCGAAGAACAGCCCAACAGCAAGGCGATCGTTGTTGCGAGCACGATCCGGATCATCTCTATGCTCCTAACTGACCTCGACCTTGCGAATGGTGACCTTGCTGCCCTCCGCCAGGTTCACCGCCGGATTGAGCACGACCTGGTCGCCGGGCTGTAGGCCCTCGCGCACTTCAATTGTGGTGCCCAAGTCCCGCGCGATCGAGACGTGCTGCAGATGAACGGTGCCATTCCGCACGACCGCGACATGAAGACCGTTCTGATCGAAGACGAGCGCATCGGACGAGACGGTCATCGACGGCGTCTTGCGTGGGATCGACAGCTCGACCGTGCAGTAGATACCGGGACTCAATGCACCGTCCGGATTGGGCACGTCGATCTCGGTCAGCAGAGTCCGGCTTCCCGGCTGCATTGCGCTTGCGATGCGCGTGACTTTCCCCGGAAACGTCCGCCCCGGAATCTCGGGGACGCGAATATCCGCGTCGACACCCGGTCCAACTCCGAAGGCCTCGTCCTGCGGCACGAAGACCTGGGTTCGGATCACATTGGAATGCATCAGCGTGAACATGAAGGTCGACCCGGCCTGCACCAGGCTGCCATTGTCCACGTTGCGCTGTGTGATCACGCCGTCGAACGGCGCCACCACGCGCTGGTAGGCCTTCTCCTGCTGGAGGACCCGAATCTGGGCCTCCTGCGCCGTGATGTTCGACTGGGCGACGCCCACGGCCGCCTGCTGTGCACGCAGGGTGAGACGATCGTTGTCCCCCTGCTGTGCCGTCAGCCAGCCTTGCTTGACCAGATTGCTGTCCCGCGCATTGGTGACGTCGGCAAGATCCCGGCTCGCTTGCGCCTGCTGCAAGGCGGCCTGGTTTTGGGCCAACGTCGCCTGGGCCTGGGCGATCTGCTGGTCGAGCTCCGGAGCGGTGATTGCCGCGAGAAGATCGCCTTTCTTGACCCGATCGCCGATATCCACGTAGCGCTTTTCGATATAGCCACTGGTCCGCGCGAAGATATTGGCTGCCTCGAACGCGGTCGTCGTCGCCGGCAAGGTAACCTTCATCAGGTCGCCGCTGGGCCGGACCGCCGCCACTCGCACCTCCGGAATGGCGGTTCTCACCTGCTCCGCCACTGCAGCGACCTCACGCGCCGCCTGATAGTGCCGCCAGCCGCCAATGCCGAGACCGCCCGCGAGCAGCAGAAGCATCCCTCCCCCGAGCAGCGCACCGCCGTAACGGCGTCCGGATGGCGCGCCCTTGCCGGGGAGCTCGACGATCCGGCGGCTCTCCGCATCGGGCGGGTCCCTCGCCTCGTCCTCATTGGTCCGCACACGAACGTCGCTCATTCCGGTTGCTCCTCGAATACGCCGTGGTGAGGCTTGCCATCGTTACCTTTGCGCAGCATGGCAAAGAGGTACGGCACGATCAGCAAAGTCGTCGGGGTCGCGAACAGCAGTCCGCCGATCACCGCGCGCGCGAGCGCGGCGTTCTGCTCCTCGCCCGGACCTCCGAGCGCCATCGGGATCATGCCCACGATCATCGCGGCAGCAGTCATCAGGACCGGCCGGATCCTGGTGCGGCCCGCACTCAGCGCCGCCTGGAACGCGGAATGTCCCTTCAATTGCTCATCACGCGCGAACGTCACGAGCAGGATCGAATTCGCGGAGGCAACGCCGACCGCCATGATCGCCCCCATCAGCGAAGGCACGTTCAGTGTCGTTCCGGTGATGAACAGCATCGTCAAGATGCCGCACAAGGTCGCCGGCAGGGCCATGATGACGACGAAGGGATCGCCGAAGTTCTGGTAGTTCACGACCATCAACAGGTAGACCAGGATGGCGGCAAACAGCAGGCCGATTCCGAGATTGCGGAACGACTGATTCATGCTCTGGATCTGTCCCAAGACCTGAATCGAATTACCCGGCTGGAGCTGCTTCTGGAGTGTGGACGTGACCTTGTTGATATCGGCCGCGACGCCACCGAGATCGCGACCCTGGACGCTCGCATAGACGTCAAACACCGGCTGGACGTTGGCCTGGTTCGAATTGGTGGGGACACTCCCCCGCTTGAACGTCGCGACATTGCTGAGGAGGCCGGGCACCGTCTGCCCGCTCGCGGCAAGCGAGGCCGACACCGGTGTGTTTCCCAGTGCGTTCAGCGAATTGGCCCTGTATTCGGGCGTCTGCACGGCCAGATAATACGGGATGCCCGACGTCGGATCGGTCCAGAAGTTCGGCGAGACCTGCGCCGACGAACTGAGGCTGACATTGATATTGGTCGCCACCGTGCTGGCGTTGAGCCCGAGCTGGGCGGCCCGCGTGCGGTCGATGTCGGCATAGAACGCCGGAGCATCGACTTCCTGCTGCAGATGCGCATCGACGACACCGGGGATCGCCGCGAGGCTCTTCTGCAGCTCCTTGGCCACGGCCAGATTGTTGGCGCCGTAGCCAACCGTGCGGACATCGATCTGTGCCGGAAGACCGAAGTTCAGGATCTGCGTCACGATGTCGGCCGCCTGGAAATAGAACGTGTCCTCCGGGAACGCCGCCGGCAGCACCTGGCGCAGTTTCCTGACGTAGTCCGCGGTCGGCTTGTGTCCGTCCTTGAGCGACACGAGAATGGTGCCGTCGTTCACACCGATCGTCGAGCCGTCGGTGAATGCGAGATTGTAGGGACGCGCCGGAAGCCCGATATTGTCGACGATCAGCGCCCGGTCCCGCTCTGGAATCACTTCACGGATCTTGTCTTCGACCGCCTGGAAGATCGCTTCCGTCTTCTCGATGCGGGTGCCCGCGGGCGCGCGAACGTGGAGCTGGATCTGGCCGCCGTCGATCAGGGGATAGAAGTCCCTGCCGACATAGACGAACATAGTGGCCCCAAGAGCAAGCACCAGCACGGCGACGACCGGCACGACAACGCGACGCCGAAGCAACGTCAACAGCAGGTCGGAATAGCCGTTGCGCAGGCGTTCGAATCCGCGGTCGAACATCGCCGAGGCGCGACCGAACATGCCCGACGGGCTTCCGCCCTCGCCATGGCGCCGTTCGCCTTTCAGCAGCAGGCCGATGGTGATCGGCGTCAGCGTTCGCGACAATGCATACGACGCCAGCATCGCGAACACCACCGCCAGGCCCAGCGGGGTGAAGAGGTATTTGGCCGGCCCTTCCAGAAAGACGACCGAGGTGAACACACAGCTGATGGCAAGCGTGGAGACGAGCGTCGGCACCGCGATTTCAGCCGCCCCGTGCAGCGTCGCATCAGGCAACGGCATGCCTTCCTCGGTCCAGAGCCGGTGCGTGTTCTCGATCGTTACCGTCGAATCGTCGACCAGGATGCCGACCGCGAGTGCAAGCCCGCCGAGCGTCATCGTATTCAAGGTCTCGCCGAGACAATACAGCACCACCAGCGAAGACAGCATCGCCAGCGGGATCGAGATCAAGACGACCAGTGTCGATCGCCACGATCCCAGAAACAGCAGGATCATCAGCGCCGTGAGGCCGGCCGCGATCGCGCCCTCGCGCAGCACGCCATCGACCGAATGGGTGACGAAGACCGACTGATCGAACAGCTCGTTGATCTTCAGCCCTGCAGGAGCCGACGCGCGAATCGAACTCAAGGCCTTCTTCACCCCGTTGACGACAGCGAGCGTCGAGGCATTTCCGTTCTTGATCACGCTGAGCAGGACGGCGCGATGACCGTCCTCGCGCACGATGTTCTGCTGGACCTGGGAGCCGTCCCGGACCTGGGCAACGTCCTTCAGGAAGATCGTGGCCCCGTTCACGAACTTGACCGGGATCATGTTGAGATCCTTGATCGAGGCTGGCGTGGCGTTGGTTCGAACGGTGTACTGGGTGTCGCCGATTTTCGTCGTCCCGGTGGGCAGCGTCAGATTTTGGGTGTTCACCGCATTGACGATGTCGAGCGGCGTCAATCCGCGCGACAGGAGCTTGTTCGGATCGATGTCGACCATGATCTGGCGGTACTTGCCGCCGGCAGGCGTGGGCAGCGTCACGCCCGGAACAGGCGCCAATTGCTGCCGGATACGGTAGATGCCGAAATCGTATAATTGCTGCTCGTTCAGACTATTGGACTCGAGGCTGAGCTGCAGCACCGGCACGCTCGATGCATTGAACTGCACGATGATTGGCGGCTGAATGCCCGGCGGCATCAGAGCGCGGATGGCGTTGGTTGCCGAGACGATCTGCGAGATTGCGAGGTCGAGATTCACGTCCGGCTGGAAGTAGATCTTCTGAACCGACAGGCCGTTGAGAGTTTGCGCCTCGATGTTCTTGATGCCGCTGACATTGGCGCTGATCGAGTACTGGCTGTAGGTGCTGACCCGCTGCTCCATCTCGGGCGTCGACAGGCCGGTGTAGCTCCATACCACCGTGACGACGGGAATGCGGATCTCCGGAAAAATGTCCGTCGGCATCGACCAGATCGCGATGCCGCCGAGAAACAGGATCAGCGCCGCAAGCACATAGAACGTGTGCGGAAACCGTAGCGCGAAGCGAACAATTCCCATGGTGGTTCTGCCTGAAGCAAGTTGCGCGGGATCATTGAACAGATGAGGACGGGAGAGCATCCGTTCAAATGAAAACGAATTCAGATGCTCCGCGGCAGGACAGACATCATTCGTACCGGCATCACCGCTTCTCGATCGCTCATGGAGCGGTGAGCTCCCGCGGCCGTGAGCCCGAGGCGCCGTCGGGGCGCTTGCGTGCCGCATCCTGCGCGGCAAGAATTGCGGCTCGCCTGACCTTGGCAAAGGCGCGGATCTCGATCTGCCGAACCCGCTCGCTGGAGATCGAAAGCTCGAAGCCGAGTTGGTCCAGCGTAACCGGGCATTCCGCCAGCCGCCTTGCCTCCAGAATATGACGCTCGCGCGCCGTGAGCATGCCCAGCGCAACGCGCAAGGCGTTGGTACGGCGCTCCGTCTGCTCATGATCGGCGAGCACCGTCTCCGCGTCGATCGCCTGATCGACCAGCAACGCTTCCCATTCGGTTCCCTGCTCGTCGTCGCCAACGCGCGCATTCAGCGACATGTCACCGTTCAGGCGGGAATCCATCTCGATCACCTCACGCGCCGTGACGTCGAGCCTTTCCGCGATCGTCTCGGCGACATCGGGCGTGAGCGCCGCCATCGCGCCGCCCGCGGCTTTCCTCATCTCGCTACGGAGCTTGAAGAACAGCTTCTTCTGCGCTGCCGTCGTGCCGATCCTGACCAGAGACCAGGAGCGCAGGATGTATTCGTGAACCGAGGCCTTGATCCACCAAACCGCATAGGTGGAGAACCGCGCACCGCGGCCGGGTTCGAAGCGTGACGCCGCGATGACGAGGCCGAGATTTGCCTCCGCAATCACATCGGCCAAGGGCAGACCGTACCCCTTGTAGCCGCGCGCCACCTTGGCTGCGAGCCGGAGATGGCTCGTGACGAGCGCGTTCACGGCACCGCGGTCCCGCGTCTCGCGCCAGCGGCGTGCAAGCTGCTGCTCGTGACCGGGCTCAAGCAGTTCATAGCGCTTGATGGCCGCGGAATAGGCGCTGAGGAAGGAGGGCGATGGGGCTCCGGCCGCGACAGCCATGGCACCATTCCTCACGCCTTCGGGGCGGATCTGCATCTGTCACTCCCACATACGAAACCGGCGAGCGGACTCTAGGAAGCCTCCGAAGGAGGAGGCCACTGAATTGAGCGTAACAAACCTGAATTCGCCTTCAGACATTCGGCATGTCACTCGGCATGTCATGGCATCGAGAACATCGCGCATCATGAGGGGCATCACATCTGATTGACGGTTGCGAGAGTTGGGGTCCGGGACCGGCATGCGGCGGCTTTGCTCGCCCTCCCGGTCCAGGCAAGGATCTCGATCCGCCCGCCGGGAGCCGGACCGATGATCAATCGAAAGCCATGCAGCTTGACGATGGCAGCCACCAGGCTCAGCCCCAGCCCAACCCCCGGCGTATTGCGCATCTTGTCGGAACGATAGAATCTCCGCAGCACCGCTTCGCGCTCCTGCGTGCTGATGCCGGGTCCGGTGTCACTTACGCGCACGAGCGCCGTGTCGTCTTCCGACACCAGTTCGAGCCTCACCTGGCCGCCGGGCGGCGTGAACTTGACGGCATTGTCCACGAGATTGGCCATCGCTTCGAACAACAGGTCCCGATCGCCCCACACCTGCACATTGCGATCGATGACGACGCCAAGCCCGATGCCCTTGTCTTCGGCGATGGGCTCATAGACGTCGCACACTTCGCGCAGGATCTCGTCGAGCGCAACGTTACCAAAACCGGCGGTGCGGCGGCTGTTCTCGATCTCGGTGAGGCGCAGCAAGGCGGTGACGATCGCGAGCGACTGGTCGATTCCGGCCATTGCCTTGTCCGTGACCTCCTGGAGCTGCTCCAGGGTGGTCGCATGCGTTCGGCCGCGCTCCAGCGCCAGGCGTGCGCGCGTGAGCGGCGTCCTGAGATCATGGGCGATATCGTTGCCGACACCGGCAAGCGCGTTGATCATGGTCTCCATCTCGGCGAGCATGCCGTTGACGATCCTGGCCAGTCGCGCGAACGGATCGTCGGAATTGTCCTCCGGAAGCCGCTCGCGCAACTCCCCGGCCACGATCCGCTGCACCCGCTGGTTCACCTCCTCCACGCGTCTCTGGGCGCGAACGCTCAGCCACGCTCCGGCCAGCAGACAGAGGCAGAACGCCGGCAGCAGGCCAAGCGCGAGTGCCTGCCCCACGACACTTGAGATTTCGCGCGTCTCATCGACATTCCGTCCCATCACCAAGACATCGCCGTTCTCAAGACGCCTGCCCACGACCCTGATGACCGGTCCGTGGACCGCCGATCTCTCGATGAGGTCGAGCTGCACACCCTGCGCCGCTCCGCCGAGATCGAGTGCGCGCGGCAAGCTGTCGATGTTGCCGGCAAGCCGGGTGCCGGCACCGTTGAAAAGTCCCGCGTACTGCACGCCTCTGGAATCCTGCTCGAGATGATCGGAGATCGCTCCGATGCGGCGCGCCGACGGCAAATCGGCGATGAAATTGATCCGGGTCATGATCATGCGGTCGGATCGCGCGATCAGATAGTCATCGAGCTTCCAATAGGTGAACGCGAACAGCCCGACCACGAACAGCGCAAATGCGGCCGCCACCGCCAGGGCCCAGAGGAACGTGTTCGAACGGATGAACTGAATTTGGCGCATCGAACCGGCACTCGATATTCGTCCGAGATGTGCTCCGCGAGCCCCTGGGTTTCGCGTCTCTATGCGCGCGAACGCAGAATGAAGCCGGAGCCGCGAACATTGTGGATGAGCTGCGTATCGCCGGGACCATCGACCTTGTGGCGCAGCCGGCCCATATGCACGTCGATCAGATTCGTCGTTGCAGGAACGAACTTGTAGTTCCAGACCTCTTCGAGCAGCATCGCGCGCGTGAGCAACTGATCGCTCCGGCGCATCATGTATTCGAGCAGGCGGAACTCACGCGGCAACAGGTCGATCTCGCGCTCGTCCCGTCGCGCGGTCCGCTCGATCAGGTCGAGCTCCAGCGGCCCGACATGCAACGTGGTCTCGCGGCTGTCCATCGGACGGCGCAGCAATGCCTCTATCCGTGCGACAAGCTCGATGATTGCGAATGGCTTGGTGAGATAGTCGTCTCCCCCCATACGCAATCCGCGCACCCGATCGTCCACGGCGCCGAGCGCACTCAGAACCAGCACCGGCGTCCCGACCCGATCTTTGCGCAAGGCCTCGATCACGGTCAGCCCGTCCATTCCGGGCAGCATGCGATCGACGATCATGGCATCCGGACACGCCGCGCGCGCCCGATCGAGACCGTCGACGCCGTCAGGGGCCCATTGGACCTCAAAACCGCGATCGGCGAGTTCGGCGACGATCACCTCGGCGGTTTCGGCATCATCTTCGATCAGAAGAATCCGCGTCATGATCCTGCTCCCACGTTCTGCGAGGCGTTTCGGCCTGCGGCGGAGGAGCACGGGCTCGGCGGTCCGGAGCGTCATGTTCAATGCCCGCCCGCTCTGAACGCGCGGCGCCGCGCCAGCCTGCCATAGGCCACTCGTTGTCTGACGAGATAGTCCTGCGGAGCATGGGGCACCACTAAATAGCGATTCAGGAAGCGCGCCGAGCCCGTCGCCAACAGGGCCAGCGCGATGGCCATACGTCTCGCTGTCGTCGTGATCATCTTCCGCCTCCATTCTGAACTGCGCTTTCATGAACATATGCCTGCGATGCGCTCCCCGTTACTCTCAAGGCAACGGATGTTGCGCATTCGCACGATCGTGCTTGCAGCGACGCGCCGGGTCACAGGCCGTTGAAATCAGGTGAGCAATTCGTGCATTTGGATGACGCCCGGCCGTCCATACGTTGATGGTGAGCCGCTTGGTCGGCCTGATGTCATCAAAGGAGAAGCCGAAATGACCACTCTCAAACTCTTGTCGACGGGATTGATTGCAGCCGCCGTGCTCGGGGGACCCGTCATGGCGCGCGAGCACCATTCCGTCATGCGACAGCCCGCGATGACAACCGATACGGCCGCACCGGATGCGCCCTTCTATCAGCAGGGAGGCCGCGTCTGCGTTCCCGCGCCGCGCGTCGGCGCTTTCGCGACGGCGCCGTGGACCGGCAACAACGTGCCGTGCGAGCCCGGCACGGGCAGCTTCTGATCACGGCATTTCCCTGGCCGGCCGGGCGCTTCGGTCGGCCGCTCCTCATCGAACGACGGGGGCGGGCTGGAATGTTCAGCCCGCCCCTTTGTGGGCCGCGGCCCCCGCGGCAGGATCACCTTCCCTAGCGGCGCGCCTCGTTCCTGAAGTCGAATTTAGTGGGATTGCTGCGCATCGCTCCTACCTCTCCTTTCATCACGAGCCTTGTCATCAGGAGCTTCGGCGACGGCACGACGCGAGAGCGGATTGCATGGATGACCAGGCAGATCGACACGAAAGGAGTGTCCCATGAAACGAGCAATCATGATTTTGGCAACAGCGGCGCTTGCCTCGACCCTGGCCATCGGCGCGGCCGAGGCGCACGGCGGTGGCGGCGGCGGGGGCCACGGTGGTGGCTTTGGCGGCGGCGGCCACGCCAGTTTTGGCGGTGGTGGCTTTGGCGGCGGACATATGGGCTTCGGCGGCGGCGGCGCGCATTTCGGCGGCATGGCGCATGAGGGAGGCTTTGGCGGCGAACATCTCGGGTTCGGCGGTCATGCCGGCGCCGGCGGCATCGGCCTGCGCCAACATGCGTTCCACCGCTTTGGTCGCTATCGACCCGGATACGGATTCTACGGCGCCTATCCAGATTGCTACGATTGGTACGAGTTTCACCCCGACCAGCCGTTGCCGCTGAGCTGCAGCTAGTCTGCACACACGGCGCACCGCCGTCGGTCCAGACCTATCGCGGAGGTTGCGGTCCCGGCCCGCTCACGACTTGGCCGAGCCTGGCTCGGCCATTTTGCGATGCTGGTTTGCCAACAAGCTCTAGGAGGGGCGGAAGCCCGGAGGCATCGTTCGCCAGACTTTGTCTTTGAGGCAATAGGCACGGGCGCCCTCGGGAATATCTTCGGCGGCGCCGCCCTCATAATGCTCGTAAAGGAGCGCCGGGAACAGCCTCCCTTTGATCACCTTAATCATATCACCACGTCGAATGTCCGCGCCGGCTGTTCCCGTCAAAACCGACATGATCCCTCGCGAAGCGCACGTAAGATGCCAAACGAGCTCGTCGACCGGACGGGCTTGTCTGAAGCTATCTCGAAGCGGAACCGTCTTCCAATAACCCGAAAGGACTACTCCTGATCGGGCTGCCCTTGCGGCCTGATGCCGAAGAGTCTGCGAAGATCCGGCTGCGGAGCGCGCGCAAGGCGGCTGGTTCTGAGGAGTTGCGTATCTCAAGTCCGAGCCGCACCGCCCCGGGAAACCCCACTCGCTTCGACGGATGGAAGCAGCCCCCCAGGTGCTAGCTCGCTTCTTGGCAGCAGCGGCCCCGCCAACGCGGTTACAATATAGCGGGGCCGCCTGCCCTACGGACGTCGGTGCTTAACCTAGGCCCGAAGGCCACCAGATTTTACCCCGAGCCGCCGAGAACGCGGATTGGTCGAAAGAGGCACCCATTTCGGAGCCTCCCAGTCTGTCAGACCGGCATCCTGCTTTCGACAGCACCTCTTTCTGAAGCGGAAGTGGCGCGACCGGACCGACTATTCGACGGTCACGGACTTCGCGAGATTCCGCGGCTGGTCCACGTCGGTCCCCATAATCGCGGCACTGTGATAGGCAAGGAGCTGTAGCGGCACCGCGAGAGCCAGCGGCGCCACGATCGGGGGCATATCCGGTAAGGCCAGGACCGAGCAACCACTGGACGCGGCGAGTGAAGCACCTCTCTCGTCGGTCAAGAGGATGATGCGGCCCCCACGGGCGATCACCTCCTGCATGTTCGACATGGTCTTTTCGAACGTCGCGTCGTACGGCGCAATGACGATGACCGGCAGGCCCTTGTCGATCAGCGCGATCGGTCCATGTTTGAGCTCACCGGCCGCATAGCCCTCTGCGTGAATGTAAGTGACCTCCTTGAGCTTGAGGGCTCCCTCCAATGCCAGCGGATAATTGGTGCCCCGGCCTATGAACAGAGCGTCTCTGGCCCTGGCGATCTCACGCGCGAGCTCATGGACTTTCGGCTCCAGTTCGAGCGCGCGGGCCATATAGTCTGGAATCTCGGCAAGGGTCCGGACGAGTGAGCGCTCGTCTTCGGCCGAGAGCACACCGCGACTGCGACCGGCAGCGATTGCAATGCAGAGCAAGATTGCCAGCTGACAGGTGAATGCCTTTGTCGATGCGACCCCTATTTCCGGACCGGCCAATGTGGGCATTACCATGTGGCTCGAACGAGCCATTGTCGAGGTTTGCACGTTGACGACAGAGAGAATACGCTGGCCGTGGGTCTTGGCGAACTCCAACGAGGCGAGCGTATCGGCCGTTTCGCCGGATTGCGACACGAAAATCGCCAAATTGCCCGCGCCGAACGGAACGTCGCGATAGCGGAACTCCGATGCAATATCGATTTCAACCGGGAGCTTGGCGTAGCGCTCGAACCAGTACTTCGCAATTAGACCGGCGTAGAAGGAGGTCCCGCAAGCGACAATCGACACGCGATCGACTGTCCCGAAGTTCACATCCACGCCCGCCGGCAACCTGATTGTCCCGTCGCCCGCGATATACTGCGCAAGCGTCTGCCCAACCACCTTCGGCTGTTCGTGAATCTCCTTCGCCATGAAGTGGCGATGCTCGCCCTTGTGAACAATCACGGCGGCACCGGCGATTTTGGCCGACGTACGGCGCAGGCGCGCGCCGTTCACGTCCATAAACTCGATCTGCTCCCGGGTCACGACGGCGAGATCGCCGTCCTCAAGGTAGGCGACAATGTCCGTCAGAGGCGCGAGCGCCATCGCATCCGAACCCAGGAACATTTCGCCGCAACCGTAGCCGACAGCAAGCGGCGAGCCCTTTCGGGCACCGATCAGGAGATTGTCGTGCCCTTCGAACAGGAAGGCGAGCGCGAACGTTCCGTTCAAGCGCGGGAGCACCTTACGCACCGCTGCGACCGGCTCGTATCCGTTCTTCCGCTCGCGGCTAACGAGATGCGCAACCACTTCGGAGTCGGTTTCGGTCGCAAAATGTGCACCGGCCGCTTTGAGATCATTGCGCAACTCTCGATGGTTTTCGATGATCCCATTGTGCACGATCGCCACACCATCAACCATGTGAGGATGCGCATTCGTCTCATCGGGACGGCCGTGCGTTGCCCAGCGGGTGTGACCAATTCCGATCCGCCCGGCAAGCGGCTCCGAGTCGAGCCGACTCTTGAGGTTCACGAGCTTTCCGACCGCACGACGTCGCGTCAGCGAACCGTCCTCGAGAGTGGCAATACCGGCTGAGTCATATCCGCGATATTCAAGCCGCTTCAGCGCATCCAAAAGAAGAGCAGAGGCTGGGCCCCGCCCGACGACACCAACAATTCCGCACATGGCCTCTCTCCGAGCAACTACCAACGGGCCCACCAAGCGCAACCACGATTGCGGGCAATCTCCTAACGCGACGGCATCGGCCTGGCCCCCTCACCTTTGGCCTGCCCTGCTGCGCATGCTTCGGCGAGACGCTCAAGCTAGCCGCCTCCCGGCCGCCCGCGCGCCTGTCGAATATCGTCGACAACATTGGCGAGTAGTATCGTGGGACGCGAATTCTAGCACGCGCAGCCGCCGATTGTATGATGATGACGGAGTAGACCTCATGCCCATAAGCTCCGCACTAGATCGCTACACCGACGCACGCATGACCAATCGTTCGGTTTGCCGCGGCCCGTTCGAGAGCTCGGCGACGATGCGATTGAGCTGATGAAGCGCCGGGATTTGCGCTGACCGGCGCAGATTGAACGCGAGATGCTCTTTCCGAAACATCGAAAACAGTGAGACTCCTGTAGAGTTCGTTGCCAGCGCGTAATCCACGACGAAGGCAGCAGCGATCTCGGTGAGGTCGCCCCGGTATCCCATCTCGTAAAGGCCGTTCAGTATTTCCTTCTCCGATCCCAGCCTCGCGACAAGCGGATCGACGCTCGAGAATGATCCATACGTGACAAACGTCCTGCGCCGCGCAATCTCCGTCGATCTCTGAAGATTCGGCTCGAGTGGATTATTCGCGATCTGTATCAGCCGGTATGGTAGCGATTCATGGAGGTCGTCAATTCCGCCCTCGTTATTGCCCGCAATCGAAATGGCGCGGGCCTTCCCGTCCTGGACGATGCGCTCGACCGCTCGAATGATGTCTTCGCGAACGACCTCTTCGCGGGTGGGACGGTGGAGAGCAAGCACATCTACATAATACGTGCGAAGTCGCCTCAAGCTGGCCTCGATGCTCGTCCTGATCAGCTCGGCCGATAGCGGCACTTTGAAGGGCTTCGACTTCATTGCGGAGAGGCGCGGTTGGATCCCGGGAAACACCGCAAGAGCGGCGCGCGCCATCGGCTTCAGGATCCGCATGACGGCGGAGGTATCACGCGGGCGCATCCCGACCTTTGTGCAGATATGGACGCTGCCGCGCTTGCTGGATACGAACTGGCCCAAAATAGACTCGGCCATCCCATCGCCATACGAAGGCGCCACGTCGTACCAGGTTATTCCGGCGTCGTACGCGCGCTCGAGCCCCTCGATCCCCCTGCGAGCCCCAACGCGCCCCCCGAGCGACGCGCAGCCGAAACCGATGCTCGATACATTCGCGCCGAGAGCATCAACACGGACCATCTTCATCGCAAACACCCCTGACCACGCCGTTTGTGCTCAAGTCACCGACGTCGATCGTTCGACAGCGCGTACTCCAAGCCGACGGCCACGTCGGGCAAGCCCGCCGCCGAAACATCTCTGCAGGTTTGCCTGGCTTCATCTTCATGCAAATGGATGATGACGGGGTTCGCTCGGACATTACATACGCTACGCCCCTGGAATTTGAGACAGTGGCGGGGATGCACGGAGTAGTCCGTTCGAGCGCCGCTGGCAGCTCGGCTCCGCCGCCATCGTCAGGTGTGCTCATTTGCGCAATCGAGATGCAGCGCGATTGGGAGTTAACTTTCTGCGATCGATGGCGCCTTCTTCGCCGTTCGAACTCCATCTAACTTGGACAGCGAATGTCATCTCGCTCAGAGCAAGTTGCCGACGACGTCCTGGTGACCGGAGCTGCTGGCTTCATCGGTTTTCATGTTGCCCGTCGACTGCTCGATGAAGGGCGTCGTGTCGTCGGATTGGACAACATCAACAGCTACTACGATCCCGCCTTGAAGCGCGCGCGTCTCGACATTCTGCGCCGCGATCCGCGTTTTTCCTTCGTGCAGATCGATCTTGGACATCGGTCGACGATGGCCGAGTTGTTCGCAAAACATCGTTTTGCGAGAGTGGTCCATTTGGCCGCTCAGGCCGGCGTCCGGCATTCGATCGATCAGCCGCACGCTTATGTCGACGCCAATCTTGAGGGGTTCCTCAACGTCCTCGAAGGCTGCAGGCATAACGCCTGTGGTCATTTGATCTACGCATCATCATCGTCCGTGTACGGCGCCAATGCCGAGTTGCCATTTTCGACCCGGCATAAAACCGACCACCCCGTCAGCTTCTATGCCGCGACGAAGAAAGCCAACGAGCTGATGGCCCATTCTTACAGCCACCTGTACCGGCTCCCGGTCACCGGCTTGCGGTTCTTTACGATCTACGGCCCGTGGGGCCGGCCCGACATGGCGATATTCCTGTTCGCCGACGCGATCGTCAAAGGCAAGCCGATCAAGCTCTTCAACCATGGCCGGATGCGGCGCGACTTCACCTATGTCGACGACGTCACGCGCGTCATCTCGCGGCTGATCGAGCGCGCTCCGGAGGACAACGCCGATGCGGCGCGCGCACCGGCCAAGCTCTACAATGTAGGCAATAACCGCCCGGAAGCGCTGATGCACGTCCTCGAATTGATCGAGAAAGAGCTCGGACGAACCACGGCGAAGGAAATGCTGCCAATGCAGCCTGGGGAAGTTCCGGAAACGTTTGCCGACGTTGGCGATCTCATGCGCGATACCGGGTTTTCGCGCTCCACCCCTATCGAAACCGGCATATCCAATTTCGTCCGCTGGTATCGCGACTACTACCGGATATGATTTTTCGAGATCATCTCCCCAAGGGTCAAACCGTCCGCTCCCGATCGACCGGAGTATCGGTTGCAACTTCTGCGCGGCGGTGATGGACGACCAAGCGGGACTTGCGAAGAAAAGAGCGCGGCCCCGGCGGGGGCATTGGGGATTCGCAGGGCCGGGGCCGCAACGCTGCGCCGAAGTGGGCTCCGTCGACGCAACATCATAGTAGTCCTCGAGAAGCAATTGTTCATTCTGAATTCGTGATCATAGAGATCAACGTCGGGGTACCCATCAATGATGATTGAGCCCTCCTAGAATAGCCGCTTGCTATGCGCGCCCCTGCGATGCGAAATCTTGACCGTGATGCGGGGGGCTCGCTGCAGTCATCGGAATGTTCGCGTTGTCCGGAGACATCCATGCCGCGGTATTTCTTTCATATCCACGACGGTCATTCAGTGCTCGACGATGTCGGACTTGATCTCCCCGACATTTCCGCGGCGCGGACCACTGCGATCGAACTGAGCGGCGAGATCCTCAAGCACGACGTGATGGACCCACTCCTGCATTACATTTCCTGGCAGGTGGAAGTCAGCGACAGCCCCGAGCTTGGCGGCCGGTCGCTGTTCGTTCTTCAGTTCTCCATCGAGGGATAAGAGACCGAAAACGCAGCTTTGCCGGCGCTTGCACAATCTGAAGGTGCAACAGTCGCTCGGCTGGGTTTCGGCGAAATGCCCGCATATCGCACTGCAAACAGTGCGATATGATGTCTTAGCGCTCCCCGGGCACCGGATCCGATCCAGCATGCGCCGGTTTGTCCTGCGCCGGTTTGTCCTGCGCCGAATTGGCGCGGTCATCCTGCGAGATGGCGAGGGCAGCCAGCGCAGTGCGATTGCCGATTTCAAGCTTCTGGAAAATGTTGTGGAGGTGAACCTTGATGGTGCCGTCTGCAATGTTGAGCCGGCGGCCAATTTCCTTGTTGGACAGACCACGAGAGACCAGGCGCATGATCTGCCGCTCGCGCTCGGTAAGCACCGCGAGCGCACTTTCCGGATTCGGACTGTGCTCGCGAGGCGCGGCCTGATCGGTGGGCGACAACGGAACAACGGTCTGGCCGTTGGCAATGTCTCGCAAGCCTTGCACCACGGCTTGGCCTGTCATCTCCTTGAGAAGGACACTGTACCCGGCGGGGGCGCCCGCCAACACAAGATCATAGTCCTCGCTGGGCGCGAAGAACACAAACCGCGTTGGTCGGCTGTCCGAATGGCTGAGCGAATTGTTCATCAGCGCGGTCAGCTCCGGCATTGCCGCATCCATGATCGCTATATCGGGCGCAAGCGTCAAAATTGCCTGGATGCAACTCGCAGCATCGCCGCAGGATGCAACGACCTCAAAATCGGATTCTGAACCGAGAACACTTGCGAGACCCTGCAAAACCATTGGGTGTCGGTCTGCAATCACTACAGTCGCACGACGCATCGGGCGCTCCCTAACCTGCCGCCCCCAAAATTCCCGCGATTGAAGCTACAGGCCCCCGCCCTTGCCGCTCCAACATCAATTGATCACCAACAAATAAACTTCGAGCAATTCCCTAAAGTATCATTTGGCGTAGCGGACCTATGAGGCAAATAACCGCACGAGTCTGTGATCGCAATATACATCAAGTTCGCCGGATCAAAGGGCCGTATGAACCCGGTGGTCACGGCTCACAACCGCTGGAGAGCGGTCTTGCCACTTGGCAAGTTCGAAAGCATCGCGATGGAGCAAGGCTTTCGCGAACGGATTCACCCGCTCAGGGCGAACATTCAAAGGTTGAATCAGTATTCTCTTTCGCCCCCAAGTCAATCTCTGACGGCCGTTCACCAACAGCTTGGGGACCCATCGGCCTATAACCAAAGGTATATAGGCAAAATCGAAAGATCGAATCTAACCTTCAGTAATTATTAACTAAACGGCGCCCGGCTTCTGTAAATCAGAAAAACCGGGCCATGAGACGCTTTGTTCCTTTTCCTGCGTGTTTTTCATTCAAGTTGTGTCATTGCGTTGGTTGCGGAGGGTAAGATGAGGAGGCGGCAATCCTGCAAAGTTGTTTTGATCGGACGAAATATTTTGCTGCGAGAGGGAATTTCTCAAATACTGCATGCGGCAGATTTTCAAATTGCGGTCTCGGCCTCGAGCACCGATGAAGTTACAAGCACACTCCAGGCACATCAGCAGCTCCTGTTTGTGATTATCCACAGCACCGGCGAATTCGATGCAGCCATGAAGCACATCGGATTTGTAAGAGAGCACTATCCGGACGCGCGCGTCGCGATCGTTTCGGACCACTACCGGCCGGATGAGTTGATCGCGGCCTACAAGGCCGGCGCCAGCGGCTACTTCGTCGACGTCAATTCATGCGACGCTTTCATCAAGTCCATCGAACTCGTGACGATGGGCGAGACGGTGTTTCCACCGGCTTTCCTGTCATTCGTGCTCGATAGCGGTTTCGATCGCGAGCCTCAGCTTCAGCCAGCGATCGAAGAGCGATCAAATCTCCTCGTTGCGGCCGAAGAACGGATAGCACCTCATCTGTCACCGCGAGAGCGGGCGATTCTCTCCTATCTGATCGAGGGCAATTCCAACAAGTGCATTGCGCGAAAGATCGATATTGCCGAGGCGACCGTGAAGGTTCACGTCAAGGCGATCCTGCGCAAGATACGGGTCCAGAACAGGACGCAGGCCGCAATTTGGGGAATGAACAACGGATCACTGGTGCGGGTCTCGAATGGTCACGCGCTGCCGTTGTCAATCGATCGGGAACCTACGCTCAGCATGTGTCAAGCGACCGCGGACGTCACGAAATCGACGCCTCAGAGCCGGACTAGCCTGGCCGATCGGCCTGACGCCCATCACGCCCTCAACAAATCCCGGGCGGCCCCTGTACGCGCCGCCCAGCTAGCCGCGCCGGACTGATCTATCGATCGAGAGGATCAGAGCCTGCCCGTGCATCCGCAACATTTCGAGACGTCTCCTGCATTCAAATGATGCGCGTTGCGACTCAGCTAGAAAGCATCGGCGACCAATATTCCTGGTCGCCGCAGGAGCCTGGCCATCCGGGACGAGCCGTTTGCCGATACATCGCAGATCCCGACGCTGCTTCTATCTGGACGCGCAAATACAAGCACGGCCCGCACCAGCTCAACCAGCAGCCGCAGTTCCTGGCGACGAAAATTGCGGAAGCATTAGGTGCCGGCATGCCTTGCCTCTAGCGCCGTGGCTGGAGAGCTCTTTTTGATAGCGCGCGCGAATCGAATTTGTCCCACCCGTTCGCTGTGCCGCGCGCTGGCGATTTTTCGAGTAGAATCAGCTCATTTGCTGCCGAGGACGTCATCTCAGGGTCGGCCCAAACGAACCTCAAGTTTCCGCCGGGTTCACGAATTCAGGTAAAGCCGGCAGCCGGTCCTCGCTTATCTGGAAAGACCGGGACCGTGGTTGGGGCCGGATACTATCCGAAGAGCCTCCGCGTCATTCTGGACGGATCGAAGGGACCAATTACTCTTCACGTGGACTACGTGGCCATGATCGACACGTGAAGCGGGCGCAGCGTTCACGGCCCCACTCGCGGCAGAAGGCGCTCTTCAACGACGCGTTTTGAGTTACTCCAGAAGTATAGCCGGCCCCTGATCCAGCATTGGGCCGCTCTTTTGACCCATTTCAGCCAATCTTTGTTAGTTGCTCGTTGCTCGGGGCAGGATCCATCAATCCCGGAGCCTGCGATGTTCAAGCAAGTTATTTCTGCGTGCTGCCTCGTTGTGATCACCTCGCTCAATTCCGATGCACGACCCTATCGCATGCAGCACGCCTCTGAATGCAACGTCACCATGCCATGCGACTTCTCGAACTACGCGCAAATCCCGAACCAGCGAAGAGAGGCGCGAGACTCATTGCGGATACACCGAACCAAACAACTCTCCGTCGTCGCCAATACAAATATTGCGGCGTCTGATAGTCCCGTCAGCACTCGGATCGTTGGCGGCCGCCCCACGGGCTGCCCCTCCTCATTCTGCGGTTGTGCCGCAGCCCTGCGCCTGTTTGGTCGCATCGTTCCGGAATTGAATCTCGCGGCAAACTGGCTGAGATTTCCGCGTACGTCGCCGGCACCAGGAATGGTCGCGGCAAGACGCGGGCACGTTTTCGTCCTCGAGCAGCACATCGGGGGCGACGTCTGGATGGCGTACGACGGCAACTCAGGTGGACGCGCAACAAGAATACACGCGCGTTCTTTGAGGGGGTACACGGTTGTGAATCCGCGCGCGACGCCGACTTGAATTTAGCCCTTTATCGAATCGGCAACACAGTTGCCAAGCACCGGCATGCTTTCACCGGGACAGCGGCAATCTCTCGTCGCTGAAGCGCCGTTATTCTCTCCGGTCGAAGCACGATCTAATGGCTCAACGCAATCATATTGGTTGGTCGCGGAGCTGGAGGCAAATGTGCTGGCGGCACCGATCGGCGGCCGTCAGCCCGACACCGTCAGGCGACGACAGATCTCGCGCTCCCCCGCTCTCGCATCGCTCCCTCGATAGCCTTCTCAAGGGCAGCCTGATCGAACGGCTTCGACAGGCGGCGCAGATTGGAACGCGCGTCGATGGGAAGCTCCGCATACCCGGTGCTCAGGAGGATGACCGTACCGGGACGCTCCACGACCACGGCTTCAGCAAGCTGCAGGCCGGTCATGACCGGCATCGCAAAGTCGGTGACGACGAGTTCGATGGTCTGCGTGCGGCGGAGGAGATCCAATGCCTCTTCGCCCGAGCGTGCCTCGACCACCGCATGCCCGAGATCCTCCAGCATTGCCGCCGTATTCTCGAGCACGAGAGGATCGTCGTCGACCAGAAGCACAGAAAGCCGGCGGTCGGCCCGAAGCATGGGTGCCGGGGACTCCGCGCGCGGTGCTGGCAGCGCGGCCTCCTCCTCGGCCACCGGCAGCCAGATCTCGGCCGTCGTGCCCACCCCAAGGCGGCTCTTCAAGACGAGCCTGCCGCCGGACTGCTCGGCGAGGCCGTGAACCATCGATAGTCCGAGCCCGGTGCCTTTGCCGATACCCTTCGTCGTGAAGAACGGCTCCTGAGCGTGCTTCAGCGTTTCCTCGTCCATGCCGCAGCCGGTGTCGCTCACCGAGAGCGCGACGTAGCGGGGAGCGCCAGCTTCGTGCTGCTCGTCTCGGGCGGAGATGGTTATCAGGCCGCCGGCCGGCATCGCATCACGCGCGTTTACGGCGAGATTGAGGATGGCCAGTTCGAGTTGGTTGGCGTCAATCTTTACGTTTGGCAGGTCCAGCGGAAAGAGTGTGTCGATACGGACGCCTGCCTCGAATTTCAGCAGTGACGCCATGCCCCGCACCAGTGCGGCGATATCGACGACAGCCGGCTTGAGATCCTGTTTGCGAGCGAAGGCAAGCAAGCGCTGGGTTAGCAGAGCGCCCCGCTGCGCGCCTTGCATCGCGTTGTCCACGAGACGCTGTATCTTCGGATCGTCTGTTTGCAGGCGTTTTTTCAGAAGCTCAAGGCTGCCCAGAACGGCGGCGAGCAGGTTGTTAAAATCGTGGGCCACGCCGCCGGTAAGCTGACCGATGGTCTCCATTTTCTGCGACAGCGTCAGCGCTTCGCGTGCCCGATCCAGCGCGTCCTGTGCCCGCCTCCTCTCGCTGATGTCGCGCACGATCTTGGCAAACCCAGTGATCAAGCCGCTTTCATTCCGTACCGCGACCAGGGTTGCCTCTGCCCAGAAACGGCTGCCATCCCGGCGCACGCGCCAGGCTTCCACTGCTGACTTGCCGCACCGCTCCGCCTCAAGGAGAGCACGTGCTGGCGCCCCGGACGCGCGGTCTTCGTCGGTATGAAGGATCGCGTAGCTGGTCCCGACGATGTCGTCGCCATAATCCATCAGCCGGCGCGCGCCGAGATTCCAGTTTCCCACGGACCCATTCGGCTCGATCATGAACATGGCGTGATCGGCGATGCCCTCCACCAGGAGCCGAAAGCGTTCTTCACTTCGCCTCAGCGCGCTGGCCTCGCGTTGGGCGCGCTCCGCCGAGGCCCGATCGTAGACGGCAGCGGCAATCCCGAAGCTCAGGATCAGGATGGTGGCGCCGGCGAGCAGAAATGCCAGCGGCGCCCGACCCACGAAATGTCCAGCGTGTCCCGCCATGGTGTTCGCAGGCTCGAACGAGGCACCTTCCATAGCTGCGTAATGCATGCCGGAGATCGCGAGACCCATGACAAGTCCTGCAAACAGCCGCTGCGTCGCACTTGTCTTGCGAAAGGCGAGCGAGAGCGCCACGACCGAAGCGCACATCGCGATCACGACCGAGAGCACGACCCACCGAGGATCGTACGCGACGGATGCCGCCATTCTCATCGCGCCCATGCCCGTATAGTGCATGCCGGATATGGCGAGCCCCATCGCAAGGCCGGACACCAGGAGCGCCTGCGGGCGTCTTCCGACCGCGGCAAAGGCCGCGGCCGCGACAACGATGGGGACGACAAGCGATAGAAAGGTGAGGATTGGATCGTAGGAGATATCGACCCCAGGCAGCCTGAAGGCCAGCATGCCGACGAAATGCATGGACCAAATGCCGCCGCCCATGGCCGTCGCCGCGGCTGCAAGCCAAGCCGGACGAGCCCGCCCGGACGCGGCACGCATCCGGGTCGCGAGGTCGAGCGCTGTGTAGGAGGCGAGCGCGGCGATCAGGATCGACAGCGCCACAAGAACGGGATCGTGAGAGGCCGTATGGTGATTCATTTCCACCAGATGGTAATGGAAATCTGGGGCAAATTCACCCTAGGTTGAATAGCGGCGGCGGGATCAGGGCCGGCCGGCCGCGATCCGTGGCACCCTGTCGGCAAATTTAAGCTGGATCCAGCCGTCGGGGGGCTGTTTCCGCCCCACCCTCCCTTGGGGATTTGAACCGGACCAGGCCTGTGCTGGGTCAGGCTCCATGCACGGACCAAGCGGAGGATCGTGCCCCTCGCGCACCGCCCTTCAAATTGGGCAAGCCGGCCGCCTATTGCACCGCGAAGCCAATTGCGCCGCAACATTCAAAATGAGACTGCCCGTCAAGCCGCACGATGCGCCCATGCGTGCACTGCATCCGACTTCGGTTAGCCTTCGTTCAACAGCCGGGCGCCTTTCGGGAGCCACGGCGCCGCGCCAATTCAGCGAAAAATTTGGCCATAGAGGGAGGAATGAAATGTTGAAATGCAGTGTGGGACTGATCGCGCTAAGCAGCCTTTTCCTTTCAGGCGCGGCAATCGCCCAGGAAAAGATCAAGGTCGGCGTCACCGCAACGCTGGAAGGCACCTACACGGTGCTCGGCGAGGACGGCATGCGCGGCCACCAGACGGCGCTCAATGTGCTTGGCAAGAAGGTCGGCGACAAAGAGCTTGAATTCATCGTTGCCTCGACCGACGCGACACCGGATTCCGCGGTGCGCGCCGTGCGCAAGCTGATCGAGCAGGACAAGGTGCAGATCCTGTTGTCGCCTCTCTCCGGCGACGAGGGCATTGCGGTCAAGAACTTCGCTAAGACCCATCCCGAGTTGACCTTCATCAATGCGGCATCCGGCGCGCAGGAGACGACCTATGTCGATCCCGCTCCGAACTTCTTCCGCTACAACATGGACGGCGCGCAGTGGCAGGTGGGCCTCGGCAAATACGCCTATGAAACCAAGAAATATCGCAAGATCGCGACCGTCGGCGAGGACTATTCCTTCATCTACACCCAGGTGTTCGGCCTCGTGCTCGAATTCTGCGGCGCCGGCGGCCAGGTCACCAACCGGCAATGGGTGCCGCTCGGCACCAAGGATTTTGCCTCCGTCATCGCGGCGCTGCCCGACGATGTCGATGCGATCTATCTCGGCCTCGGCGGTGCGGATGCCGTCAACTTCCTGAACCAATACCAGCAGGCCGGCGGCAAGGCGCATCTGATGGGCGGCTCCATCATGATCGACCAGACCATCCTGTCCTCGAAGGGCAACGCCAAGAATGCGCTGGTCGGCACCATCGCGGCGAGCGGCCAAGCCGACACCTGGGAGGATCCGGGCTGGCAGAAGTTCGTGAAGGCGTATCAGGACGCGTTTCCGCCCAACAAGCGCTTCCCGAGCCCATCGCTTCTTGCGACCAACTACTACGGCTCGACCATGGCGCTGATCCTCGCGCTCCGTGAGGTCAATGGCGATCTTTCCAACAACCAGGCCAAGTACAAGGAGGCGCTGGCCAAGATCGAGATCGACGCACCGAACGGCAAGATCAAGCTTGACGCCAACCGCCAGGCGATCGGCACCAACTTCGTCACCGAGGTCGTCGATGACGGCAAGGGCGCGCTGTTCAGCAAGGTCGTGAAGGTGATCCCGAACGTGAACCAGACGCTCGGTTACGATCCGGCGGTGTTCGCCAAGATCGGACTGCCGAGCCGCACGGTCCCGGAATGTAAGAAGTACTGACGCATTCACCGTCGCTCGTTTCGCATGCTCTCCGGCAACCGGGAGCGATTTGCAGGCGCGATATCTTGCGCTCTTGCAATCTCGCCCCGGTTGTTGAACGCTGACTGAAAAGACAAGAACATTCAGGAGGGAAGGCATGAGCCGGGCGCTTGCCGTCTTTCACGGCCGGTTCGGTCGGGCGACGGTCTATCAGTTGAACCGCCCCTTCAACGTGCACGCACATCGCGAAGGTCATCTGATCTTCCATGTTGGCGGCCAGTCCGCATGCATCGACGTCTGTAACGGGCACTACGACCTTACGGAAAGCTCCATCGTCGCGGTCAATCCTTGGGAGCCTCACAATTTCCTGCCGTCCGATCTCGACGGTGGCGCGATCTTCTTCGTGCTCTACGTCAATCCGGAGTGGTTCGCCCCCGATGCGCCCGGCGCCGACCGCCTGCGTTTCGGCCGCACCCAGTTCAAGCGCACGGTCGCACTCGACAAGCACATCAGACGAACCGCAGCGCTTGTGTGCGGCGCACCGTCGCTCTCCAGCCTCGATGCCGAGCTGCGGCGGCTGATCGACATCTGCTACGACGAAAGCTGGCAGCAGGCCGAGATCGCGCGCGACGCGCGCACGGCCGGCGCCGTCACCGACTTCCGCGTGCGCAAATGCATCAAGCTGATGTCGGAAAGTCCGGGCGCCGAAATGGAGCTCGACACGATCGCGCGCGAATCCGGCCTATCGCGACCGCATTTCTACCGGCTATTCCGCACCCAGACCGGCGTCACGCCGCATCTCTACCTCAACACCCTGATCATGGAACAGGCGCTGGAAGCCCTTGTCGCCGGCGAAGCACCGATCGCCGACATCGGCTTCGACCTCGGCTTCTCCTCGCAAAGCGGCTTCACACGCTTCTTCACCGCCAATGTCGGGATGGCGCCGACCGATTACCGCCGCGCCGCCAAGGTTTTGCGGGCCTGACCGCGCGCGAAAAGATACTGACGATCAAACGCTCCCCTTGTGCCCTCGCTAAGATGGTCGGAACGCGATCCCGAAAAGAGGATCGCAAGTCCGGGAGGACGCACGTCCATGGCGAGGTACGCAGCCTACGCAAGGCTGTTCGACCAGCGTTCAAAACATGAGGCAGGGCGAGGTCGAAGCGGCCTGATCGCGCCCTCTTCCCGTTTGCGGGGGCGCGAGGCGGGGATGAGGCAGTTGACATGACGCGCTTCGTCGAACGTCATCCGGCCTGGGCCCTGATCGTGATCGTCGCGATCGCGCTCGCACTGTGGCTGACCTTGGCGGTGTGGCCGCCCGGACTTGAAGAGGCGATCGGCCGCAAGCGGGTCTTCCTGAACGCCGTGTTCAACGGCATCACGCTCGGCGGCCTCTACTTCCTTGTCGCCAGCGGTTTCACCCTGATCTTCGGCCTGATGCGCAACGTCAACCTCGCGCACGGCTCGCTGTATTTGTTCGGCGGCTATGTCGGCTACGCCATCAGCGCCTCGACCGGCTCCTGGCTCCTCAGCTTCATCGTCGCCTTCATCCTGACGGCGCTGGTCGGCGTCCTGCTTCAGCTCATCGTCTTCCGCCGCATGGAAGGCCAGGACTTGCGGCAGACCATGGTGACGATCGGTCTCTCGATCGTTTTCGCCGATCTCATGCTGTGGGCTTGCGGCGGCGACTTCTATCAGATCCAGACACCGAACTGGCTGATCGGCCCGATCGAGCTGCCGCTGGTCACTGCGGTGAAATCCTCGGGCGAACCGGTCTATCTCCGCTATCCCCTGGTCCGGCTGGTGATCTTCGCCGCGTCCGTCGTGATCGGCCTGGCGATGTGGCTGGCGCTCAACCGCACACGCATCGGCATGATCATCCGCGCCGGTGTCGACGATCGCGACATCCTGGCCGCGACCGGAGTGCGGAACCAGCTCGTCTTCGTGCTGGTCTTTGCGCTCGGTGCCGGGCTTGCCGGCATCGCCGGCGTCGTCGGCGGCACCTTCCAGTCTCTCTCGCCTGGCGAAGACATCCGCTTCCTGCTTGCCTCGCTCGTCGTCGTCATCGTCGGCGGCATGGGCTCGATCCCCGGTGCCGCGCTCGGCGCGCTCATCATCGGCCTCGCCGAACAGCTTGGTTCGGTCTACATCCCGACCTACGCCATCGTCGTGACCTTCCTGATCATGGTGCTGGTACTGGCAGTCCGGCCGCAAGGCCTGTTGGCGAGGCGCTGAGATGTCGCTCGCCCACGACGCCCGCGTCACCGTTCGTCCCGCCGCAGCCGCGCAGCGCCCCACCTTGCGCGGATGGCCGGAGATCAACAATCCCGCAGCCTGGATTGTCGCGGCCATTCTCCTGATCATGCCGCTGATAGCCAACGGCTTCTTCCTGATCGAGATCTTTGCGACCACGCTGATCCTCGGCATCATGGCGCTGAGCCTGATGTTCCTCGCCGGCTACGGCGGCATGGTCAGCCTGATGCAGCTCACCATCGCAGGCTTCTCCGCCTATATGGTCGCGGTGTTCGGCGTCAGCGGCAACGCCAATATCAGCCTAGGTTGGCCGTGGTGGCTCGCGGTCCCGATGGCGCTCGCGCTCGCGACCCTGTTCGGCACGCTTGGCGGCGCGCTGGCCGTGCGCACCGAGGGCATCTACACCATCATGATCACGCTCGCGATCGGCGCGGCTTTCTATTATTTCACCAACCAGAACTGGGCGATCTTCAACGGCCATACCGGCATCAACACCGTCGCCACGCCGCATTTCTGGGGCGTCAACTGGCGCGCCGACATTCCTTTCTATTATATCGTGCTCGCGGTTGCTGCGCTGTGCTACTTCGCCGTTGAATACATCTCCCGCGCACCATTCGGCCTGGCGCTGCAAGGTGTGCGCGACAATCCCCGCCGCATGGCGGCGCTCGGCTTTAACGTCAATGCGCACCGCGTCGCCGCCTACGCCTTCGCGTCCTTTGTCGCGGCGCTGGCCGGCGTTCTCCAGGTCTGGAACTACGGGCAGATCTCGCCGGGATCCGTGAGCGTCGGCGCCTGCATCGATATCCTCATCATCGCCGTCGTCGGCGGCATCACGCGTCCCATCGGCCCCTTCATCGGCGCGCTGATCTTCGTGCTGCTACGCACCTTCGCGCTCGACTTCCTGGTCAAGCTCGGGCTCGACGGCAACCGCTTCCGGCTGCTGATCGGCCTCGGTTTCCTCGTCATCGTCTTCTGGTCCTCGGACGGCGTGATCGGGCTCTGGCAGAGCTGGCGACAGCGCCAGCGATCCGGCGCGGCCCGTTCAAGCGAACGTCACGGCCGAGGATCTGGTCAAGGATCCGGTCATGGATAGCGTCGCGCAACGCCTCTCAGCCGTCGGCGCCGGCGCGGCGCTGGAGCTTCGCGGCGTGACGCGCCTGTTCGGCGCGCTGGCCGCGCTCACCGACGTCACCATTACCGTGCGCCCCGGCGAGCGGCGCGCGGTGCTCGGCTCGAACGGTGCCGGAAAAACCACCCTGTTCAACTGCATCACCGGCGATTTCCCGCCCTCCTCCGGCACCATCCGGTTCTTCGGCGAGGACGTCACCCACTTCCCGCCCTACGAGCGCATCCGCCGCGGCCTGCGCCGGACCTACCAGATCTCAGCGCTCTTTCCCGGTCTCACCGTCCAGGACAACGTCTACCTCGCCTGCCGCGGCGTCTCGCGCGGACCCTTCTCGTTCCTGCGCCCCGGACAGAACGACGCGCTGATGAGCGCGGCCGATAATCTCGTGCAGGCCGTCCATCTCACAGGCGTGAAGGACCAGCGCGTCGCGGAGCTTGCGCATGGCCAGCAGCGTCAGCTCGAGATCGCACTGGCGCTCGCCGGCGCGCCGCGCTTCGTGTTGTTCGACGAGCCGGCCGCGGGCCTGTCTCCGACCGAGCGTGCCGAGCTGGTCGAGATCCTGACCTCGCTGCCGGCGCATATCGGCTACATCATCATCGAGCACGACATGGACGTGGCGCTACGCGTCGTCGAGAGCGTCACGATGATGCACAACGGGCGCATCTTCAAGGAAGGCCTGCCGCAGGAGATCGAGTCCGATCCAGAGGTGCAGGAGCTTTACCTCGGAGGCGGCCATGAATGAGGTCCGCCGCTCCGCCGCCGCCCTCGAAGTCCGCGGCCTCGACGTCTACTACGGGCATTCGCATGCGCTGCAAGGCGTGGACCTGACGCTCGAAGCCGGCGTATTCTCGGTGGTCGGTCGCAACGGCATGGGCAAGACCACGCTGTGCAAGGCGATCATGGGGCTGGTGCCGGTCAGCGGCGGCTCGATCCGCGTCCGCGGCGACGACGTCACCCGGCGGCCGCCCGCCCACATAGCTCGGCTTGGCGTCGGCTACGTGCCGCAGGGCCGGCGGCTGTGGCGCTCGCTCAGCGTCGACGAGCATCTGCAGCTTGCCGCGGGCCTGCGGCGCGGGGCTTGGACGGTCGAGCGCATCTACGAGACCTTTCCGCGATTGGCCGAGCGCAAGGACCATGGCGGCGGCCAGCTCTCCGGCGGCGAGCAGCAGATGCTGGCGATCTCCCGCGCGCTGCTCACCAATCCGCAGCTCCTGATCATGGACGAGCCGACCGAGGGGCTTGCGCCCGTCATCGTCGCCCAGGTCGAGGAGATGCTGGTACGGCTTGGCGAGGACGGCGACATGTCCGTGCTCGTGATCGAGCAGAACATCGGTGTGGCCACGGCCGTCTCGCGCAACGTCGCGATCATGGTCAACGGCCGCATCAACCGCATCATCGATTCCGCGCGCCTTGCCGCGGACCGGGAGTTGCAGCAGCGCCTGCTCGGCGTCGGCCTCCACGCCGAGCTCGAGCCCGCCGTCGACGTGCCGGCTGCAGGCACCGGGGCGAAGGCCGCACCGCAGCCGTCCCGTCCAGGCGGCCCGATCCGCGTCTACATCTCCAACCCGACGCCCCCCACCCGATGGTCGCAGCCGGTCCCGATCGCCCGCATCGAGGCCGCCGCCCGCACGCTCTCGACCCAGGTGGCGCGTCTCGACGAGACCGCCCGGCGCCGGCGCGAGCCGGTCGCGGCGCAAACGCAGGGCCCCCCGGTCGTGCTCGTCGTCGGCACGCTCGACACCAAGGGCACGGAGCTTCGCTTCATCCGCGACATCATCGCCGGGAGCGGCCTGCGCACGCGACTGGTCGATGTCTCCACCAGCGGCCGGCACGCAACCAGCGACGTCTCTGCCCAGGAGATTGCCTTGAACCATGGGCGCGGCGGATCGGCGGTGTTCGGACCCGACCGCGGCGCTGCCGTCACCGCGATGGCCGATGCCTTCGCCAGCTGGCTGCGACGCCAGAGCAATATTGCCGGCGTGATTTCGGCGGGCGGCTCGGGCGCAGCGTCACTGGTCGCGCCGGGGATGCGGACCCTCCCCGTCGGGGTGCCCAAGCTGATCATCTCCTCCGTCGCCTCCGGCGACGTCGGACCCTATGTCGGCCCCGCCGACATCACCATGATGCATTCGGTCACCGACGTGCAGGGCCTCAACTCGATCTCGCGTGCCGTGCTCGCCAATGGCGCCAATGCGCTGGCCGGCATGGTCAGGGCGCGCCTCGATCAGCACGCGCGGAAGGATCTCGGCGATGGCGGATTGCCGTCGGTCGGCATCACCATGTTCGGCGTCACCACGCCGGCGGTCCAGAAGATCGCGGCCGACCTGCGCGAGGATTTTGAGTGCCTCGTGTTCCACGCCACCGGCGTTGGCGGCCGCTCAATGGAGAAGCTCGTCGATTCCGGGCAGATCGCCGGCGTCATCGATCTCACCACCACGGAAATCTGCGATCTCCTGATGGGTGGCGTGTTCCCGGCAACCGACGACCGCTTTGGTGCGATCATCCGCGGCCGCCTGCCTTACGTCGGCTCGGTGGGCGCGCTCGACATGGTGAATTTCGGCGCCCCGGACACCATTCCCGAGCGCTACCGCGGCCGCAAATTCCACGTCCACAACCCCCAGGTCACCCTGATGCGGACCACGGCCGAGGAAAACGAACGCATGGGCCGCTGGATCGCCGATCGGCTCAACCAGATGGACGGCCCGGTGCGCTTCTTCCTGCCCGAGGGCGGCGTCTCCGCGCTCGATACACGAGGACAGCCGTTCTGGGATCCCGATGCCGATGCGGCGCTGTTCCGTGCGCTGGAGCGGAACGTGCGGCAGACCGCCAACCGTCAGCTCATCCGCGTCCCCAAGAACATCAACGATCCCGAGTTCGCCTCCATCATTGTCAGCGCGTTCCGGACCTCGTTCGGCCGCACCGGGGCGCGCCGGAGACTAGCGAGGTGACCGATGGCCCGGTTTGAACGCGCAGAACTGTTGAAACGCTTCCGCGACATGGCAAAGCGCGGCGAGCCCATCATCGGCGGCGGCGCCGGCACCGGCCTGTCGGCCAAGTGCGAGGAAGCCGGTGGCGTCGATCTCATCGTCATCTACAATTCCGGCCGCTATCGCATGGCCGGCCGCGGCTCGCTCGCAGGATTGATGGCTTATGGCGACGCCAACGCCATCGTGCTGGAGATGGCCGGCGAAGTGCTGCCCGTCGTGACCAAAACGCCAGTGCTCGCTGGCGTCAATGGCACGGATCCGTTCCGCGACATGGACGTTTTCCTGGACCAGCTGAAGGCCCTCGGTTTCGCCGGCGTGCAGAACTTTCCGACCGTCGGCCTGATCGACGGCGTGTTCCGCGCCAATCTCGAAGAGACCGGCATGTCCTACGCGCTCGAGATCGACATGATCGCCAAGGCGCGCGAGAAGGACCTGCTGACGACGCCCTACGTCTTTACCGAGAAGGAAGCCGCCGCGATGGCGATCGCGGGCGCGGATATCATCGTCTGTCACCTCGGCCTCACGACCGGGGGCACCATCGGCGCGCAGACCGCGCCCAAGCTCAAGGATTGCCCGGCGCGCATCGATACCTGGGCCTCCGCCGCGCTCAGCGTCAATCCGGACATTCTGGTGCTCGCCCACGGCGGACCGATCGCCGATCCGGACGACGCCGATTTCATCATGAAGAACACCCGCTACTGCCACGGCTTTTACGGCGCCTCCTCGATGGAGCGGCTGCCGGTCGAGCGGGCGCTGACGGATCAGGTACGCAAATTCAAGGCGATCGGCGCGCGATAACGCCGGAAGGTCGAGGGAGGGAAATATGTCAGGGACTCTGGTCGGTGAATTGATCCTCTGGCTGATCGTCGCCATCGTGGTGATCGTGGTCGGCGTCTACATCGTGAACTGGCTCTACCATCGCTCCTCCAAGGAGACCTCATTCGTCCGGACCGGCCTGCTTGGCGAGCGCGTCGTGATCAACGGCGGCGCCTTCGTGCTGCCCTTCATCCACGATTACACGCCGGTCAACATGAACGTGCAGCCGATGGGCATCGTGCGCTCCCGGCAGGACGCCGTGATCACCCGTGACCGCATGCGCGTCGACATCGAGGCTGACTTCTATGTCCGCGTTCAGGCGACCCGCGAAGCCGTGTCCATCGCCGCCGCCACGCTCGGCCGCCGCACCATGGAGCCCGAGAAGCTCCACGCCCTCCTCGCCGGCAAATTCATCTCCGCGATCCGTTCGATTGCCTCGGAGATGACCCTGGAGCAGATGCACGAGCAGCGCGGCGAGTATGTGGCCCGCGTCAAGGCGAACGCGGCTGAGGCCCTCGCTCAGAACGGACTCGAGCTGGAATCCGTTGCGATCACCGATCTCGACCAGACCGATCTCGAATTCTTCAATCCCTCGAACCGCTTCGACGCCGAAGGTCTGACACGCCTGATGGAGGACATCGAGGCCAAGCGCAAGCTGCGCAACGACATCGAGCAGGATTCGATGATCAAGATCCGCTCCCGCAATCTGGAGGCCGAGCGACAGGCCCTCGAGATCGAGCGCGAAAGCGAGACGGCGCGCCTCGAGCAGGAGCGTGACATCGAGATGCGCCGCGCCCTGCAACGCACCGAGGTCGCGCGTGAGCGGGCCTTGCGCGAGACCGAGGCCGAGCAGGCGCAGATTTCCGCGCGGGAGACCATCGAGAAGGCACGCATCGCCAACGACCAGGCGATCGCGGAAGCCCGCATCGCCTCGGAGCGCGAGACGCGCCAACGGGAGATCGAGCGCACCCGCACCATCGAAGAGAAGGAACTGTTCGCCCGCGAGGAGATCGAGAAGACCCGGATCGCTAACCAGCGCTCGATCGACACCAGCCGCATCGCCTCCGAGCGCGAGGTGCGCCAGCGCGAAATCGAGCGGATGCGTACTATCGAGGAAGCCGAGATCGCCGCCCGCGAGGCGATCGAGAAAGCGCGCATCCAGCAGGACCGGGTGGTGACCGACGCCCGTATTGCCAATGAAGAAGAGACACGGCGCCGCGAGATCGAGCGGACCCGCGCCGTCGACGAAGCCGAGATCGCCGCCCGCGAAGCGACCGAAAAGGCCCGCATCGCCCAGACCCTGATTGTCAATGTCGAGCGCATCGCGTCAGACGAGCGCACCCGCGCGCTTGAGATCCAGCAGGTGCGCACGATCCAGGAAGCCGAGATCGAGGCCCAGCGCGCGGTCGAGGCCGCGCGCATCGCCCGCGAGCGGACGCTTGCCGCCGAGCGCATCGCCGCTGAGCAGAATACGCGGCAATTGGAGATCGAGCGGAACCAGGCACTCGACGTCGCGGGAATCAGCGCGCGCGAAGCCACCGAAGCCTCCCGCATCGCCCAGGAAGAACGAGTTCGTTCGCTCGAGATCGCCCGCAACCGCGCCGTCGAGGAAGCCGATATCGCCTCCCGCGAAGCGATCGAGGCCGCGCGCATCGCGCAGGAGAAGGCGATCGCGGCCGAGCGGATCCAGGCCGACAGGGAGACCAAGGCGCTGGAGATCGAGCGAACCGCCGCAGTCGAGGCGGCTGACCTCAAGCGGCGCGACGTGATCGAGCGCCAGCGCATCGGCGTCGATCTCGCGCTGGAGTCCGAGCGGATCAATTCGTCCAAGAAGCGCGAAGTGCTCAATATCGAGCAAAAGAAGGCGATCGAGATCGCGGACGAGGACCGCGTCATCGCGCTCTCCACCAAGCGCTCCGAACGCATCGACGCCGACCGCCAGGTCAAGCAGGCCGAGATCGTCGCACGCAAAGACGTCGAGACCACCGACGTCTCGCGCGAGCAGGCGCTGGAGGCGGCGCGGATCGAACGCCGCCGCTCGATCGAGCAACTCGAGGTCGCCCGCGTCCAGTCGCTCCAGGAAGCCGAGATTGCCGCGCGCGAGGAGGTCGAGCGCGCCCGCATTGCCTCCGATCGCGGCCTGGATGAAGCCCGCATCGGCCGTGAGCGCGAGCTGCGGAAGCTCGAAGTCAATCGCGAGAAGGAGGTCGAGACCGTTCTGATGGAGAAGGCGATCGCGATCCACCTGAAGTCGCTGGAAGAATCCGCCGCCAGGGCCTCGGCCGAGGAAGCGCGGATACATGCGACGGAGGCCACCGAGCGCGTCATCACCGCACGTGAAAACGAGATCGCCAGGCGTCGCAAGAGCGTGGAAATCGTGATCGCCGAGAAGCAGGCCGAGGAGACCCGAATTGCCGCCGAAGCCGAACGCGTGCGCGCGGCCGTCGAGGCCGAGGCGCAGCGGCTGCTCAACGAGGCCGAGAACGTGCTGACCGACCAGGCTCGCTACTCGCTGTTCCGCAGAAAGCTGCTCGACCGCATCGAAGGCATCGTGCGCGAGAGCGTCAAGCCAATGGAGAAGATCGAGGGCATCCGCATCCTCCAGGTCGACGGCCTCAACGGCAACGGCCATGGTGGCAATGGCGGCCGCAGCGCCACCGACGAGGTGATCGACTCGGCGCTGCGCTACCGCGTCCAGGCGCCGCTCATCGATTCGCTTCTGGCGGATATCGGCGTCGAGGGCGGCAGCCTCGCCAAGATGCCGGGCCTGATCCGCGAGGCCCGCGACATGCAAGGCATCAAGGAGGCCGCCCGCAAGGGCGGCGGTGGAGGCGGAGGCGGCGAGAAGCCGGCTGCAGCTCCCTCGCCTTCCACCGAGGGCGAACCGTCCGCGGAGCGCAGCCCCCGGAAGAAGAGCTGAGGTCGCATCATGGCCCGCGTCTATGTCTCAACCGTCGTCAGTGCGCGCAACGATCGCGTCTGGGCGCGGGTGCGCGACTTCAACGGCATGCCGAACTGGCATCCCGCGATCGCGGAAAGCCGGATCGAGGGCGGCGAGCCCTCGGACAAGATCGGCTGTGTCAGGGATTTTCGCCTGCGCAACGGCGACCGCATCCGCGAAAAGCTGCTCGGCCTTTCCGACTACGACATGTTCTGCACCTATTCGATCCTGGAATCCCCCATGGGCGTCGAGAATTACGTCGCGACGTTGCGGCTAACGCCGGTCACCGACGGCGACCAGACCTTCATGGAGTGGACCGCCGAGTTCGACTGCGCACCCGAACGGGAAGCGGAGCTCGTCGGCAATATCGGCGGCGGCGTGTTCCAGGGCGGCTTCGACGCCCTCAAGCGCCAGTTCGGAGGGTGAGCTCCGTGCCGCATATCGTCAAGAGCACGATCCTGGATGCGTCCACCGATGCGGTGTGGAACGTGCTGCGCGATTTCAACGGACACGATCGCTGGCATCCGGCGGTCGCGAGCTCCACGATCGAGCGCGCGCACTCCCCTGACAAGATCGGCTGTGTCAGGCGCTTCAAGCTGCAGGATGGATCTGAGCTGCGCGAGCAATTGCTGGCGCTGTCCGATCTCGAGCAGACCTTCAGCTATTGCCTGCTCGATACGCCGGTGCCGATGTTCAACTACGTGGCGCATGTCCGCCTGCTGCCGGTGACCGACGGCGACCGCACCTTCTGGCACTGGGAGTCGCGCTTCAGCACCAGGCCGGAGGACCGCGATCGCATCATCCACATGGTCGCAGAAGACATCTATCAAGCCGGCTTCGAGGCGATCCGCCGGCACCTGAAGGAGGCGGCATAGCAATGGCCGTGACAGTGAAGACTTTTGCCAGCACCAGCGAAGCGGCCGGCGCGCTGTCGGCAGATCGCGGCGCACGCTATCTCGGCGGCGGCACGCTGGTGATGCGGGCGCTGAATGAGGGTGACGTCTCTGTCTCGACCGTCATCCGCGCCAGCGACCAGGCCCTGACCCGGATCGACGCGTCGGGCCCGCGCGTGACGCTTGGGGCCGGCATCACCTTCGCAAAAATCCTCGCCGAGCGCGACCTCGGCTTCCTGCATGCCCCTGCCCGCTCGATCGGCGGACCTGCGGTGCGCAACATGGGCACGGTCGGGGGCAACCTGTTCGCGCCAAGTCCCTATGGCGACTTCACGGTGGCGCTGCTTGCGCTCGATGCCACCGTCGCCGTGCAGGGCGGCTTTGGCACACGCGACATCGCCATCGAAGAGTTCTTGCAGTCGCGCGAGCGGCAGGCCGGCACGCTGGTGCTCTCGGTGTCCTGCGCACGGCCGGCGAGCGCGGACGCCTTCCGCTATCACAAGGTCGCCCGTATCAAGCCAAAGGGCGGCTCCGTCATTACGCTCGCAGCCCATCTGCCGATCAGCGGCGGACGGATCGCCGGGGCACGGATCGCGCTGGGCTCGATGGCGCCGACCCAGATTCGGGCACGCGCCGCCGAGCGTGTGCTCGAGGGACGTTCGCTGGATGCCGCGACCATCGCTGCCGCGGCGTCCGCCGTCACCGAGGGCACCTCCCCCTTCGACAACGCGCTCGGCAGCGCCTGGTATCGCCGCGAGATCGCCGGCGTACATCTGCGCCGTCTCCTCTCGGGTCAGGAATAGCTCGTCATGGCCAAGACCGCCCTGCAATTTCGTCATAACGGCCGCGACGTCGCGATCTTCGTCGATGGCGGCACCAATCTGCTGGTCGCTCTGCGCGAACTGATCGGCGATATGACGCCGAAATTCGGCTGCGGCCAGGGCGGCTGTGGCACCTGCAGTGTGCTGATCGACGGCGAGCTGCACCTGTCATGCCTGACGCTGGCGGAAATCGTTGCCGGCCGATCGGTCGAGACGCTCGACGGCCTCAAGCAGGGCCCGAACCTGCATCCGCTCCAGCGTGCCTTCGCCGACAATTTTGCCGCTCAATGCGGCTATTGCACGCCGGGCATGCTGATGGCCGCAAAGGCGCTGCTCGATCGCAATCCGCAGCCTAGCCGCGCCGAGGTCGTCGAGGCGATCTCCGGCAACATCTGCCGCTGCACCGGGTACGAACCCATCATCGATGCCATCCTCGCCGCTTCGGGCGGCCGGGCCAGTGCCTAAAGGATCTTGTCATGCTGGAACTGCGCAAGGACATTTTCGCCGACGAGCGCGACGACAATCTCAATGAGATCGGCAAGGGCACGCAGCGCCAGGACATGCTCGGCCATGTCACGGGCACGTCGAGCTATTTCAACGACCACAAGCTTCAGGGCATGCTGCATCTGAAAGTGGTCCGCTCGACGCAGGCGCACGCGCGGTTGCGCCATATCGACACCACGGAAGCCGAACGCTCGCCCGGCGTACGCCGGATCATCCGCGGCGCCGACGTGCCGCGCAATCTCAACACGCTTCTCAGCCTCATCAACTTCGGCAAGGACGACGAGCCTACGCTGGCGGCGGACAAGGTCCGCTACAAGGGCGAACCGGTCGTGGCTATCGTCGCGGACAGCGAGCGCGAGGCGTTCGAGGCAATCGCAAAGGTGCGGATCGACTACGAGCCGCTGCCCGTCGTGCTCGACGTCGAAGACGCGCTCAAGTCCGGGGCGCCCGTCGTCAACGAGACCTATCCGAAGAACGCCTTCATCTATTACGACGTCCATGATCACCAGAAGCTGCGCTTCGGCGATGCCGACGCCGCGCTCGCGACCGCCGACCACGTGCTCGAACAGCGCTACCAGATGTCGCCGATCGAGCACGCGCCAACCGAAACCAATGGCGCGATCGCCGCGCCCGACACCAACGGCCGCTACGTCGTCTACACCTCGACGCAAGCATTGTTCTTCTCGGTCGACACCTGCGCCAAGATCCTGGACCTGCCATCCAACACCTTCCACTTCATCGGCGGCACCGTCGGCGGCGGCTTTGGCGGCAAGGTGGATACGCTGACCGAGCCGCTCGCGATCCTGGGTGCGATGCTGACCGGGCGTCCCGTCCGCTACGTGTTCGGGCGCGAGGAGGAGATGCAATACGGCCCGCCTCGCGGCGCCGAGCGCATCTACATCAAGGACGGCGTGATGCGCGACGGCCGCATCGTTGCGCGCAAGATCCGCGCCTATTTCGACAGCGGCGCCTATACGCGGCTGTCCAGCTACGCCGCCGTGAAATGCGCCGCGCATTTGCCCGGGCCCTATACCATCCCGAACGTCTATGGCGACGTCTATTGCGTCTTCACCAACCGGACGCCCGCGACCGCGATGCGCGGTTTCGGCGTCACCGCGATGGATTTTGCGATCGAGTGCCAGATGGACAAGCTGGCGAACCTCGTCGGCATGGACCCGATGGAGTTCCGGATCCTCAATGCCTATCGCGACGGCGACATGAAGGCCCATCGGCGCGAAGCCAAGAACACCGCGCTGATCGAATGCGTCCAGGTCGCCGCCGAGAAGGCGAAATGGCCGATCCGCGAGGAGTTCAAGCGAGCGTCGTCGCGCAAGGACGGCGGCGGCAGCCGCGCCGTGATCCCGCCGACACCGACGGATTCGCGCAGCCGGCCGGCCGCACCAGTCCAGCAGCGCACCAGCTATGACCGGCTCCCGCCCACCGTCACCCGCGAACCACCGCGTGAGCCGCCGCCCCCTGCGCCGTCGCCACCTCCACCGCGGCCGGCCGCGCCCTCGCATGGCGCGCCCCGCTTCTCCTCCGTGTTCGGCACCAGGAGGCGCTGATGACCCTGCATCGCGGACGCGGCATGGCGTCGATCAACTATCCCATCGGCATGAATCTCGGCGGCGATCCCAGCCAGGCGTTGGTTCATTCCAACCCGAGCGGCAAGTTCACGGTGGCGCTGTCGTCGATCGACCTCGGCCAGGGCATGAAGTCGGTGACGCGGCAGATCTGCGCGGAGACGCTGGGCGTTCCCGTCGAGGACGTCTATGTCGATACCGCGGATTCCGACACCGGTCCGCATTGCATGGGCTCCTTCGCCTCGCGCGGCACCCATCGCGTCGGCAATGCGGTGATGGCCGCGGCGCGCGAGGCACGCGGCGTGATGATGGAGGCGGCTGCCGAGGAGCTCGAGGTCAACGCCGCCGATCTCGAAACCGACGGACGTGGCAACATCCACGTCAAGGGTGCGCCGCATCGCTCGATCTCGACCAAGGACGTCGCCATCGCCGCCCAGTTCAAGCAGGCCAAGACCATCTCCGGCCGTGGCATATTCCTCGTGCCTCTGTCCAACGTCGACCCCGAAACCGGCGAGATGTCGCCGGCGACCTGCTACGCCCATGCCTGTCTCGTGGCGGAGGTCGAGGTCGACGACGAGACCGGTGAAGTCGCGATGGTCCGGATGGACTCTGCCTACGAGCTCGGCCGCGCGCTCAATCCGCGCCTGGTCGAGCAGCAGCTCGTGGGCGGCGCCTGGATGGGCATCAGCCACGCGCTGTACGAGACCACGGAGCCTCACTATCCCGACCCTGTTCACGGCCCCCGCGACTTCGTCGAATATCTGATGCCCGGCCCGGGTGACATTTGCCCGCACGATATCGCCGTGCTGGAGCGCCCCGCGCCAGATGGACCGTTCGGCGCCAAAGGACCGGGCGAAATGTGCGCCAATCCCGTGCTGCCGGCTGTCGCGAATGCGATTTTCAACGCCGTCGGCGTGCGCATCGACGATCTGCCGATTACGCCGGAAAAGGTGCTGCGCGCGATCAAGACCCAGGGCGGCGCGCGGCCACAGGCGCGACGCTGAGACTGGCCATGGCAGTCCGCAGCAACATCGTTGGCATCGACAGCCCCGAAGCGCTGGAGAAGGCGCTTCGGGCAGCCTATTACCTCGCCGATGAAGGGCTCGCGACCGCGGCCTATCTCGGCCTTGCCCTCGGCAAGCCGCTCCTGCTCGAAGGCGCCCCCGGCGTCGGCAAGACCGAGGCCGCGAAAGCCATCGCCGCCGTCCTCGGCCGCCGCCTCATCCGCCTGCAATGCTACGAGGGCATCGACGCCTCGGCCGCGCTCTACGAGTGGAACTATCCACGCCAGATGCTCGCGATCCGCCAGGCTGGCGACGAGAGCATCGACATCTATGGCGAGACGTTTCTGATTGAGCGGCCGATGCTGGCGACGCTTCGCGCACCCGACTCCACCGTGCTGCTGATCGACGAGATCGACCGCGCCGACCAGGAGTTTGAGGCGTTCCTGCTCGAATTTCTCTCGGACTTCCAGATCTCGATCCCGGAACGCGGCACGGTGCGCGCGGCCGAACGTCCTGTCGTCGTGCTGACATCTAACCGGACGCGCGACCTACACGAAGCCCTGCGCCGCCGCTGTGTCTATCACTGGATCGACTATCCCACTGAAGAGCGGGAGGCGCGTATCGTGATGCTGCGGGCCTCCAGCGTCGCCGAGGCGACAGCGCGGGCCGTCGTCGCGGCCGTCGGCAAATTGCGCCGCGAGCCGCTCAGCAAGGCACCAGGCATCGCGGAAGCCGTCGACTGGGCTGAAGCGGCGACGCTCCTTCACAAGGGCGGTGCGCGCTGGCCCGACGCCTTCAAATGCTCGATCGGCGTGGCGCTGAAAGACGAGGAAGACCTGCACTTCATCTCGCCCCGGCTCGACGTCATGCTCGCGGAGGCAACCGCATGAGCACCGAGCCTGAGCTTCCACGCGCTGCCCGCATCTTCGTCTCCTTCGTCGCGCTGCTGCGCGCCAACGGCTTTGCCGTCGCGCCCGAGCAGACCACCTCCTATCTCGCCGCGATCGAGCTGCTCGGGCCGCGCGACCTCAACGACATCTGGCAATCGGCGCTGGCCACACTCGCCCCGCCACCCGAGCGCCGCAAGACCTTCGACCGGCTGTTCGACCTGCACTTCCGCGGCAGCGAAGCCATCGAACATGTCGATGACGGCGACGACGACGAGACTGTCCGGCTCCAGGAAGAGGGCCGCGGCGAACAGGAACCCCTGTTCTCCGACGACGCCAACGAATCCGGCCTCGCCGCGACGCGCGCCGAGGCGCTGGTGGAGCGCCGCTTCGCCCAGCTCTCCACCACCGACGCGCTCCGGCGCCTGGCCCGCGAGGCCTCCCGGCGCCTGCCGCAGCGTCGCGGCCACCGGCGCATGCGCGCCCGCCGCGGGCCGTTTGCCGACCTTCGCCGAACCCTGCGCGAGTGTGTCCGGAACGACGGCGAGATCCTGCGGCTCGGGCACCTGAAGCGGCGCCCGCGCCGACGAAAACTCCTGCTGCTGATTGACGTCTCCGGCTCGATGAAGACGCGCACCGAGGAGAACATGAAGCTCGCGCATGCGCTGGTACAGGCCGCGCCCAATGTCGAGGTCTTCACCTTCGGCACGCGGCTGACCCGCGTCACCCGCCCGTTGCGCCTCAAGCGGCGCGAGCAGGCGCTGAGCGCGGCGGCGCACCTCGTCAGCGACTGGGATGGCGGCACCCGCATCGGCGACGCGCTGCAAGCCTTCCTCGCGGTGCCGCGGTTCGGTGGTTACGCGCGAGGCGCGGCCGTCGTCGTCGTGTCGGACGGGCTGGAGCGCGGCGAAGTCGATGCGTTACGCGACGCGGTCGCAAAGCTGTCGCGGCGCGCCTGGCGCGTGAGCTGGCTGACGCCGCTCGCGACGGGCCCGGACTTCCGCCCACAGACCGAGGCGCTGGTGGCCATCCAGCCCTTCGTCGATGATCTCGTGGATGGCGGTTCAAGCGCGTCGATTGTCGCGCACATTCTGACGTTGGGACGGAGGAGAGCGGCGTGAGCGACATTGTCGACGGCCATCATCACATCTGGCGGCAGGCCGACCTGCCCTGGCTGACCGGCCCGATGCAGCCGCGCATCTTTGGACCCTACGAGCCGATCCGTCGCGATTATCCGATCCGGGAATATCTCGACGACCTCAAGGGCACCGGCGTCACCCGTTCGGTCTATGTCCAGACCAACTGGGCCAACGACCGTTTCGAGGACGAGGCAGCCTGGGTCCAGCAGACTGCCGACGAGCACGGCTGGCCGCATGCCATCGTCGCCTACGCCGATTTCGCCGTCGACGACGTGCGCCCGCAACTCGATCGCCTGAAGCGCTACCCGCTCGTGCGCGGCGTGCGCATGCAGCTGCACTGGCACGACAATCCGCTCTATCGCTTCGCGGCCAAGCCCGATCTCTGCGTCGATCCCATGGTCCGCCGCAACATCGCACGCCTGGCCGATTACGGTTGGAGCTTTGACCTCCAGGTCTTCACGCCGCAGATGCCGGATGCAGCGCTGCTCGCCGAGTCCTGCCCCAGGGTGACCTTCATCCTCCAGCATGCCGGCATGCTGGAGGACCTCTCGCCGGCGGGCCGGGCCGCCTGGCGCGCCGGGATGGCCCGGCTCGCAACCTGTCCGAACGTGGTCTCAAAACTCTCCGGGCTCGGCACCTTCATCCATCGCAACGATCCCGCGCACATCGCGGCCGTCCTCACCGATACCGTCGCGATTTTCCGCGCGGAGCGCTGCCTGTTCGGCTCCAATTTTCCGATCGAGAAATTGTGGACCAGCTATCCGGAGCTCGTCGACGCCTTTCGTGCCGCAGCCGCGAGGCTGACGACCGAGCAGCAGGACGCAATCTTCAGGACGACGGCGACGCGCGTCTACCGGCTTTGACAGACAAGAACAGAACAGGGAGGGAAACGAATGGCGCTGGAGATCAAGATCCTGGACTATGGCGATATCGAGCTGGAATCGAGCTTTCTGGTCCTCGGCCGCGACTGCGGCCGCACACGCCGCGTCCTCACGCTCGGCTTTTTGATCCTCGGCGGCAAATATCCGGTCGTGGTCGATACCGGCTACCGCTCCAACCAGATCATGGAAACGCTGGGGATGCGCGGCCTGCAATACCACGAGCACATGATTGAGAACCAGCTCGCCCGCCACGGCGTGCGCATGGGCGACGTCCGCTTCGTCTGCCATACCCATCTGCACATCGACCACGCCGGCAAGGACGATCTGTTTCCGATGAACACGACCGTCGTCCTCAACCGGAAAGAACTCGAATATTCCGTCTCCGGCTTGATGCATCCGCAATATCCGGCGCCCGACATCAAGCATCTCATCGACCGACTGCACACCAAGAGTGCGCTGCGCTTCCTCGACCTCGAGATCACAGGTCCTATCGAGCTGATGCCCGGCGTCTATTGCGATGCGGCCAATGCACATACCGAGGGATCGATGAACGTCATCGTCGAGACAGCCGACGGAATCGCGACGATCTGCGGCGACGTGATCTACGACTTCAACGACCAGATCGTCACGCCCTTCAACGAGATCCACGACTGGGAGCCGCGGACGACGGGAAACCACGGCACCAGCAAGCGGGCCGAGAAGGCGTCGATCAAGAAGCTCCTGAGCAATTCGCGCTATCTGCTGCCGGTGCACGACAGGCCGGCCAAGATCGAGGGCGGCATGGTCGTCGGACGGCTGCACGACCAGGTCCCCGGCCCGATCGTGCAGTCGCTGCCTGCGCGCAACTGGTTCCCTGCCTGACGTGACCTGAGGATATCGACCGATGACGCACGTCACCTTGCGCTCCGAATTCGAGAGCCTGATCGACCCCTATGCGCCGGTCGCGCAGGTCGGAACGGGCTTTGACTTCACGGAGGGGCCGATCTGGCATCCGGTCGATCACTATCTCCTGTTCTCGGACATGCCGGGCGACGTGCGGCGACGCTGGGATTCGCGGCGCGGCGTCGCGGAGGTCAAGCGCCCGTCGAACAAATGCAACGGCATGACCTACGATGCCGAGCTCAATCTGATCGTCTGCGAGCACGCGACCTCGTCGCTGATCCGTGAGCGACCGGACGGGCGGCACGAGGTGCTGGCCTCGCACTTCCAGGGACAGGAGCTCAACAGCCCCAACGACGTCTGCGTGCACTCCTCCGGTGCCATCTATTTCTCCGATCCCTGGTATGGCCGCATGCCGGTCTATGGCGTCGAGCGGCCGCGCCAACTCGGCTTCCAGGGCGTCTATCGCGTCATGCCCGGCGGCGAGCCGACGCTCGTGGTGGACCGCAATTTGTTCGACCAGCCGAACGGGCTGTGCTTCTCGCCCGACGAGAAACTGCTCTATGTCAACGACACCGTGCAGGCGCTGATCCGCGTATTCGACGTCAACGGCGACGGCTCGCTGTCGAACGCGCGCGTGTTTGCGAGCGGCATCCGCTCCGAGCTGGAGCCGGGCCTGCCCGACGGCATGAAGTGCGACCAGCATGGCAATGTCTGGGTCACCGCGCCCGGCGGCGTCTGGGTCTATTCACCGCGCGGCGAGCTGCTCGGGAAAGTCCGCGTGCCTGAGCTCGTCGCCAACCTTGCCTGGGGTGGCCCGGATTTCCGCACGCTCTATTTGACGTCGACGCATTCGGTCTATTCGATCCCGACCAAGGCCGGGCCGCGCCACGAGCCCTATATGAGCGGCAAACGCGGCAGCGGCGGCGCAAGTGCCGGCCCCGCCTCTGCGGCGCCCATCCTCGCCGACGGCGAGATGCGGCTCGATCCGAGCCGCTGCGCCATGATCATCCAGGATCTTCAGAACGACGTCATCATGGATGGCGGCGCGTTCGCCGAGTCAGGCGCACCGGGTCATGCGAAGCAACAGCATGTGGTCGAGAACGTCCGGCGCTTGGCGGAGACAGCTCGCGCGCGCGGCGTCGCCATCATCCACGTCTGGTTTGTGGTCGAGCCCGGCGCCCCCGGCGTGACGCTGAACGCACCGCTGTTCGAGGGTCTCGTCGACAGCAAGGCGATGGTGCGCGGCAGCTGGGGCGCCGCCCCGGTCTCCGGCCTCGAGCCGCGGCCCGGCGATTTCGTCGTCGAGAAGATGCGGATGAGCGCCTGGGAGGGCACCCGGCTGGAGACGATCCTCAAGGCCACGGGGCGCGACATGATCATCAATACCGGCGCATGGACCAACATGTCGGTCGAGCACACCGCGCGCACCGGCGCCGACAAGGGCTATTTCATGATTGTGCCGGAAGACTGCTGCTCGACCATGAATGCCGACTGGCACTCCGCCTCGATCAATTTTGCCATGCAGAACGTCGCAATCGTCACCCGGGCGGACGCCGTCATCAGAGCGCTGGGATGAGTGGTGGCAAAGCTTTTGCACCTCTCCTGCTCGCCCCGCGCCGACTCCGAGTCGAGCGCCGGCGCGCGCGTCTTTCTTGACGGATTTCGGCAGGCCCGTCCGGACTGGGATATCGACGTCGTGGATCTCTGGCGCGAGCGGCTGCCGGAATTCGCAGGTCCCATCGTCGAGGCCAAATATGCGCGCATGAAGGCGCAGCCCTTCAACGACGCACAACGGGACAGCTTTGCCGAGGCGGAGCGGATGGCGCTGCGGTTTTCACTGGCCGATCGTGTGCTGATCTCGACGCCAATGTGGAACTTCAGCATTCCCTACAAGCTCAAGCAATGGTTCGATGTCATCGTCCAGCCCGGGCTCACCTTTCGTTTCGATCCCTCCCTGGGATATCTCCCGCTGCTGAAGGACCGGCCGACCACGGTGATCCTCGCCAGTGGCAGCGATTTCGCCACCGGAATGAACCGCGGACGCATCGACATGGCAACGCCTTACCTGCGGGAAATTTTGCGCTTTATCGGTATCAGCAATGTCCGTTTCGTGCCGATCGGGCCGACCACCGGACCGCAACAACCCATCGAGGCCGCCCGCGAAAGAGCCCATCAGCACATCGCAGCAATGGCAGCGAACTTCTGAGCACCGTTGAGGCCGCTGCGTCGCTTCGCGACATCTATCGAAGCAAGCTGCGTATCACCTGCGAACGCGAATCACGGCAGATTGTCGCGCAGAAAAATATCGATGCGGATGCGCTCCTGGTCGGGGCTGATCGGCTCATCCGAACAATGCGCGAGCAGAACTCGCGCAGCAGATCGCGCCTCGTGACCGGGATCCTGGTTGATGATGGCATCGAGCGTGCCACGGACCAGGAAACGCCGCGTGTACTGGGTCAGCTCGTGCGTGATCCAGACCACCTCACGCGCGCGGCCCGAGGTCTCCAGCGCATTGGCGATGCCGCGGTTCCCGGCGCCGCAGCAGTAGATGCCGCGGAGATCGACGTGGCGCGCCAGCAGCGCGGCCGTGAGCTCCCGCGTGCGCTCGCTGTCGTCGCGACCTTCGATCACCGGCAGCGCGAGCAGGTTCGGATACTCGCTGGACAGGATCTGGTGGAAGCCGAACTGCCGCTCGGTGTGATCGCGCAGCGATAACGATCCCGCGATCACGGCAACCTTCCCCTCGCGGCCGGCGAGGAAACGTCCCATCAGCGTTGCCGCAGTTCGCCCTGCGGCCGGGTTGTCGATACCGACATAATGCAGCCGCCGCGAACTCGGCGCGTCCGACACAAGGGTCACCACGGCGACCCCGCGCGCGGCGAGCTCGTCGATCGCGGCGCGCACCCTGGGATGGTCCAGCGCGATGACGGCGACGCCCTGATAGGCCGGCGACAGGTTTTCCAGCGCACCGGCGAGCACATCCGGATCGAACACGTCGACATGGAGGATATCGATGAAGCCGCGGTGGCCGGCGAGCCACTCCGCGGTGCGCTGGACCTGCTCGGCCAGGTTGGTCATGAAGCTGTTGCTGCCGCTCGGCAGCACGAAGGCGAAGCGGAACGTCTGCCCGCGGGCGAGCCGCGCGGCCGCGACGTCGGCACGATAGCCGAGTTTTGCAACCGCAGCTTCGACACGCGCGACGGTCTTGGCACGCACGCCCTCGCGCCGGTTGACGACTCGGTCGACGGTAGCGAGCGAAACGCCCGCCGCACGCGCGACGTCCTCCAGCGTGGCGCGAACCGCCGGCTGCGCCGCGCCAGCTGTCATTCGCGCGCCGCCCACAGCATGCCGCGAGTCATCAACGTTCGGATCTCCGGTACGTCGAGCTCGTAAGCGCGGTGGCCGAGCGAGGAGTAGAACACCCTGCCCGCGCCGTATCGCTTCTTCCAGACCACCGGCATCACCACGCCGTCGATCCAGGGCGCGTGCTCGCCGGTGAAGGTCGTCGTCGCCAGCACCTCGTTGGCGGGGTCGACATGCATGTAGTACTGCTCGGAACGATGCTCGAAACTCTTCAGCCCCTTCATGATGGGGTCATCCGGCTTCGTCAAGTCGACCTTGTAGTCGATGATGTTGCCGGGATGCGCGACCCACTGCCCGCCGCACAGGAACTGGTAGTCGACGGACTCGCGGAACGCATCGCACATTCCGCCATGATGGCCGGCCAGCCCGACGCCGCCACGCACCGCCGCGCAGAGATTGAGCGCTTCCGCCTTCTCGATCTTCGACATGGTGTAGATCGGGATGATCAGCGACAGATCGTGGATCGCGGGATCGGCGAACGCCGCCGTCGTGGTCTCGACCCGAACCTCAAAGCCTTCCGCCTTCAGCCAGCCGCGGATCATCGAGGCGCAGAGATCGGGATCGTGTCCCGGCCAGCCGCCCCATACAATCATTGCCTTGCGCATGGTCATTCCCTCAGTCGATCTGTCCGGTTTCACGTCCGGCCGGCAGCATTGCCGGCCGCTCGACACAGCTGCCGATCTTGACGCGGCGTCCTTCGTCGGCGGAGGTCTGGAACGCCTCCATCACCTCGAGCACATGGAAAGCGAGCGCGCCGCTGGCGCGATGCGGACGGTTGTTCAGGATCGCGGAGGCCATGTCGGCGACCCCGATGGAACGAAACTCGCCATCGACATGACCGTGGGTCAGCGGCACCGGCTCCCATTCACCGCCAGTCTTCGCGACCTGCACCTCGCCGCCAAACCGGTTCGGGTCCGGCACCAACATGCTGCCCTTGTCGCCATAGATCTCGATCGGCGCGTGCCGGTGCTTCGGTACATCGAAGCTCATCGCGATCGAGACGACCGCCCCGCTCTCGAATTCCAGCGTGCCGGCGACATGGGTCGAAACTTCGACCGGGATCAAGGCACCGTTCATCGGCTGGCTGGTGACCAACCGCTCGGATTTCGGACGCGCGGTCGAGCCCATCACGCTCGCGACCGGGCCAAGCAGCTGCACGAGATCCGTGATGTAGTACGGTCCCATGTCGAGCATCGGCCCCCCGCCGCGAAGGTAATAGAAGCCCGGCGACGGGTGCCAGCGCTCATGGCCAGGGCAGCCGAAGAAGACGCTGCCCGCGACCGGCGTGCCTATCGCGCCATCGTCGATCAGCTTGCGCGCGGTCTGGTGCCCACCGCCAAGGAACGTATCGGGCGCGCAGCCGACGCGAAGGCCCTTCTGCGCGGCGAGATCCATCACCTTGCGGGCTTCTGCGACGTCGATGCCGAGCGGCTTCTCGGAATGAACGTGCTTGCCGGCGTTCAGCACCGCGAGGCTGACGTCGGCGTGGGCGAGCGGCACGGTGAGATTGATGACGATCTCGACATCCTCTCGCTTGAGCAGTTGGTCGACCCGCATCGCCGGCAGCCCGAAGGCGGCGCCCTGCCGCTCTGCCGCATCGCTGCGCATGTCGGCCAGCGCCTTGATTTCCATGACCGGAAAGCGCTGGGCCGCCTTCAGATAGGCGGTGCTGATATTGCCGCAACCGATGATTCCGATGCCGACTTTTCTCATTGTAATCTCCGTAAGGTATCGTTCATCCCTTGACCGCGCCTGCGGTGAGGCCGGCGACGATGTGCTTCTGCGCCAGAAGAAACAGAATGATGGTGGGCAGGATGGTCAGCGTGATGAAGGCCAGGATCAGGTGCCATTCGGACGAATACTCGCCCTGATAAACCATGATGCCGAGCGGCCAGGGATAGAGCGCATCGGTGTTGAGCATCACCAGCGGCAACAGATAGGCGTTCCAGCTATTGACGAAAGTGATGGTCCCGACGGTCGCCAGGATCGGTCGCGACAACGGCAGCGTCACATAGCGGAAGAATTTGATATAGCTGCAGCCGTCGACCAGCGCGGCCTCGAGCAGTTCATAGGGAATGTCCTTGAAGAAGCGCCGCAGCAGCAGCACGCTCATCGCGAGGCTGAAGGCCACCTGCGGCAGCGCCACGCCAAAATAGGTATCGAGCAGCCCGAGATCGCGCACCTTGATGAAGAGCGGCAGCACCGCGGTCGCGGCCGGAAACAGCAGGCCGAGCGTCAGGTAGCTCAGCAGCATCGATGAGCCGTAGAACCTGACATGGGCGAAGGTGAACGCCGCCATCGAGGCGACGATCAGGGTCAGGGTCACCGTGAGCGTCGAGATGATCAGCGAGTTGCGCAAGAGCTGCCAGTAGCGCGAGGAGAACAGGATGTCGGCATAGTTCTGCCACTCCCAGCGACGTGGCAGGCCGAACGGATTGACGCGCAGTTCGCCGAGCGATTTGAAGCCGCCGAGCAAGGTCGCGAGCAGCGGCACCAGCACGAAGACGGCAACGACGGCGAGGAACACCGCCTTGAACAGCACGGCAGGATCGAACGGCGTACGACTGGTCTCGGTGCTACTCATCACGCATGAACCATCGCTTGTACGTGAAGGCAAAGGTCACGCAGATCGTGAACAGAATGACACCGATGGCGCTGCCATATCCGACCCGCATGCGGGAGATGCCGTTGTTGTAGAGAAAGCTCACCAGCGTGTTCGAGGAGTCCGCAGGCCCCCCGCGCGTCAGCGGCATGACGAGGTCGAACAGCTGCAGCGAGCCGACGATGGCGAAGAACACCGAGAGCCGAATCGTCGGATAGAGCAAGGGGATGACCACGTGTCGCAGGGCTTGCGAACGCGTCGCGCCGTCGATGCGCGCGGCCTCGATCAGGCTCTTGTCGAGGCCCTGGAGCGCCGCGATGAACAGCATCATGTGAAAACCGAAGTACTTCCAGACGACGACGATCAGCACGGCCAGCATTGCCGTATCGGTCGAGGCCAGCAGATGCGGGGGCTCGGCGCCGAAGCTGCGCCAGATCGAGGCGACAAGGCCGTAGTCGCCGTCGTAAACGAAGCTGAAGATCAGCCCGGTCGCGATCTCGGCCAGGATATAAGGCATGAAGAACAGCATGCGTAGCGCCACCGCCCCGCGGAAGCGTTCGGCGAGCATCAAGGCCAGCGTGAGCGCAAGCGGCAGCTGGATGGCGAGCGAAACAGCGATGATCAGCCCGTTGTTGCGCAGCGCGAGCCAGAAGGCGCGTGTCTCCAACACGAAACGGTAATTGTCGAAGCCGATCCAGTTGGTCGGCCTGCCGAACCCGTTCCAGTTGAAGGCCGAGTACCAGGCCGCCTCGCCGATCGGCAGCACCACGAACAGCGTGAACAACAGCAGCGCCGGCGGCAGGAACAGGATCAGGACCGTCAGCCTGCCGTCCCAGCTCGGGCCGCGCTCGGCGACCTGCGGGAGCTCACCGGCAACGTCCATCGCCGACACGCTCGCGGCCCGGCGTGCCACCGTCAGTTGCCCTGCTTCCACGCCGCCTCGATCGCCTTGGCCGCGTCTTGCGGGCTCATGCTGCCGCCGGCGATCTCGGCGGTGACGTCGTTGACGACGCGGCCAACCGAGGGGCCGAGGCTCTGGTCATAGAAGTTCTGGTGGTAGTTCGACTTCGCCAGATTGGCCGCGATCAGCTTCATGAAGGCGTTGTTGAGACCGGCATCCGCGCCCTGCACCACCGGGATGATGAAATTGCCCGCTGCAAGCCGCGTCTGCACATCCCTGGAGACGAAGTATTTCAGGAAATCGACGGCCTCCTTCGGCGAGCCCTTGGTGATCAGCCAGCCGGTGATGCCGCCGAGCGTATCGGTTGGCGCGCCCTTGCCGCCCGCCACGACCGGGAAGTCGAACCAGCAGATCTTGTCTTCGCTCAATCCGACCTTGTCGGCGGCAAGCGCGCGCTGCAAATGATAGACCGTGCTGATGGCGAGCGTCATCGCCGCCTTGCCATCGCCGAAATAGCCGACGGCTTGCGGATTCTTGAAGCCGAGGAAGCCATTCTGGAACGGCTGGAGATCGACGAGTTGCTTGAACAGCTCGCCGGATTTCTGGAAGGTTTCGCCGGCGAAGCCGCCGTTCTCGCCGCGCAGCGCCGCATCGAACGCCGGCTTGCCGCCGACCCGCACCGCAAGATGCGTCCAATAGAAGTGCAGCGGCCATTTGTCGGCGCCACCGACCACGATCGGGGTCACGCCGGCGGCTTTCAACGTTTTCACCGCGGCAAGCAGATCGTCCCAGCTCTTGATGCCTGCAGGATCGACCTTTGCCTTGGCCATCAGCTCCTTGTTGCAGAGGAAGCCAACCTGCGACAGCGCGGTCGGAAGACCATAAACGCGGCCGTTGGCCGTGAAGGCGGCGAGCGCTGCCGGCGTGAGGCTGTCGCTGTACCCTTTCACCTGATCGGTGATGTCGTCGAGGACGCCAGCCTCGATCTGCGTCTTCAGGACGCCGCCGGCCCAGCTGTAGATGATGTTCGGCCGGTCCTTGGATTGCAGGATGGTCGGCAGCTTGGCCTTGTAGGCCTCGTTCTCGAGGAACTGCATCTCGATCTTGGTGCCGGGATGCGACGCCTCATAGGCGCGCGCAACCTCCTCCCAGATCTTCACCTGGGCCGGATTGGCTTCGATGTGCAACCACTTGACGGTCGTGTCGGCCGCGGCGGAGTTGGCCCAAAGCAGGCATGCGGCGGCGGCGAGTCCCAGCTTCCCGAGCAGTCTCGTCACATTCCTCCCAACCGGCTCTTATTCTTTGGCTGCAATCCTGCCTTCGATTTTTGAGGTACGCAACTAAAATTCTGATCTATGCACCTCACGCGGGGAATGGCTAAGGTTAGCGGGACAACTGGGCGGCGCCTCGCACCGCCCGCAACGCAATTTGAGAGGTGCCCATGGCCGCCGTTTATTCCGACCTTGCCGGCAAGGTCGTTCTCGTCACCGGTGGCGCATCGGGGATTGGGGCTGCGATCGTGCGGCGCTTCGCGCAGCAGAAATCCAATGTCGTGTTCTCCGACATCAAGGCCGACGAGGGCCAACGCCTCGCACGCGAGCTGTCGGATCAGGGTCTGGCTGCGCATTTCCAGCGCGTCGACCTGACTGACATCGCCGCGTTGCGCGCCGGCATCGCCGCGGCGCGCAAAGCGCACGGCGCGATCAATATCCTCGTCAACAATGCCGCACATGACGAACGGCACAACACCGAGGAGATGACGCCGGAATACTGGGACGACCGCATCGCGGTGAACCTGAAGCACCAGTTCTTCGCTGCCCAAGCCGTGCTGCCGGACATGAAGGCGGCGAATGCCGGCGCCATCATCAATTTCGGCTCGGTGTCGTGGATGGCCGGTCAAGGCGGCATGGCCGCGTACACGGCCAGCAAGTCGGGCGTGGTCGGTCTGACGCGCTCCCTCGCGCGCGATTACGGCCCCTACAACATCCGCGTGAACGCGATCGCGCCGGGCTGGATCATGACCGAGCGCCAGCTCGAGAAATGGATGACGCCGGCGGGCGAGATCGAACTGCAGCAGCGACAGTGCCTGAAGCGCCGGCTGGTACCGGACGAGGTCGCGAAATTCACTCTGTTCCTCGCGTCCGACGAGGCCTCCGCCTGCACCGCTCAGCACTACGTCGTGGATGGCGGCTGGGTGTGAGATGCTTTGAGGGTCGTGGGCGGGACCCGAGCTCGAACCTGGGCCCCGCTGACTAAGAGTCAGCTGGTGACTCCGTCCAGTTGTTTGCACAAGCCGAGGTCGCGAAGCCTATTGGAAAAGATGCCAATGGCACGTTCAACCATATCGCGCCGATAGCGACAGTTCAGCCGTGTTGCTGCGTGGCGTTCGGACCTGCGTTGGCGACGGCCTCGCGTATCATTCCGGCGACCAGCTTCGGCGCGGTGATCGGCGATGCATGATCGACTTTCTCGGAGCGAACCTGCGCACCCATTCGTCGTGCCAGAAATAGCTGTGTCGCCGGATTGATCATTCGATCCTCCTCGGCGACCAGGTACCACGACGGCTTTGCCTTCCATGCGGCTTTCGGAGCCTTTTCCTGGATTGCCGCGACGGCAATGGGACGCTGGATCGCAGCAAGGAGCGCAGCCTGCTCAGGTCGGGCATGCTGGCACCAGGCCGCGCCAAACCGGTCGTTCGGCATCCAGAGGAAACCATGACTGTCGGGGGTGAGTTTCGGCGCCTCCGGCGACGGCTTGTCGCGATAGAATATTTGCGCGACTGTTTCGCCTTCGTCGGGAGAGAGAGCCGAAATGAAGACCAGCGACCGCACTCTCTCCTGCGTGACCGCACCAATCACGGCGCCGGCATAGGCATGTGCGACAAGGACAACCGGCCCGTCGGGCCGCTCCAACGCTCGCTCAAGCGCCGCAACATCATCCGATAGCGATGTGAGCGGGATCGGCGCCGCCATCGTCTTCAGTCCCTCGGACTGCAGTAGCGTAATGACGTGCGCCCAGCTTGAACCGTCGGCCCAGGCGCCATGTACGAGAACGACGGTGGCGTCCGTCCCCGCCGCTTCCGATCTTCTGCTGACGTCGCGGGCGACCTTCTTGCTCGCTCGGGGATCTGCAACCGCAGGCGCGATCACGCCGAATTGTGCTGCAGCTACTGTCGTTGCCGCAGCACCAACGAAACGCCGGCGATCGTGGTTGATTTCGTCGGACATGGATCCTCCATTGCTCTGGCGGCTTGCGTTGACGCACCTCCGCTTACCCTGACCTCCCGCTATTCGGCAACGCGACCACATTGGTTACAGGCGGAGGATCATTCCAGCGATCACTTCCCGACTGCCCCCGCCTCTGCCCCATCGCGCCAGCCGGATGACCGAAATCATCAGCACGAACGGTTCAGAGACGCTAATCCTGCGAAAGCGTGCTTCCACGGAGGTGCTAACATGTCTCACCGCGTCGTCATTGAGGGGGGCGTTTGCCAGGAACGTCGCGCGAACCTCGAAGGACCTCAGGGATGACAGAAAAGACAAAGATCGAGCGCCGCACCTTCGTCCAGGTGATGACCGCTGCATCGAGCGCCGCTCTATCACTGGCGCTTCTACCGCGACGCGCGGCCGGCCAATCCCCAAACAACTCCACCTCGAACGCTTCCGATCTCTTCGAGACAAAGGAGATCAAGACCGATGACAACACCATTTTCATCAGGCGCTACGGGAGCGGATCGCCACTGCTCATGGTCCATGGATTTCCGCGAACCAGCCTGATGTGGCGTCATGTCGCGCCGCATCTCGCCGGTAATCGCATGGTCATCTGCGTCGATCTTCGTGGATATGGCCGCAGCGGCGTTCCCGCTTCCGCGGAGGATCACTATCCCTATTCAAAGCGGGCGATGGCGAACGAGCTTGTCGCCGTGATGGATAAGCTCGGCTTTTCCAAATTCGATCTGGTTGGACACGATCGGGGCGGTCGCGTTTCCTACCGTCTAGCGCTCGATCACCCGGAGAAGGTGCAGCGTCTCGCAGTGTTTGACGTGCTGCCGATCTCGGAAGCCTGGGGACACGCCGACGCAAAGTTCGCCATGACCTACTGGCCATGGAGTCTACTCTCACAGAAGGCACCGCTTCCCGAAAAATACCTGATCGGTGCGCCGGACGCGGTATTCGACAATCCCTTCGGCCAGGGCTCATTCGGCCCCGAGGTGAAAGCGGAATACATCGAAACCTACCGCGATCCGGCTCGGGTGCATGCGATCTGCGAAGAGTACCGCGCGGCCGCAACCCTGGATATCGAGCACGACAAGGCGGACCAGAAGGAAGGCCGGCGCATTAAGTGCCCTATGCTGCACCTGTGGGCTTCCGGCGGGCCACTCGATACATTCTACGAGCAGAATGGCGGCGCATTGGGAATTTGGAAGAAGTGGGCCGGCAACGTACAAGGTCGGGCCGTCAAGGGCGGTCACTTCTTTCCTGAGGAAAACCCCACCGACACAACGGAGCTTCTAGCCAAATTCCTCTCGGCTTGAACGGCAGCTGACGCCCGCGCAGATTTCGACCAGGCTGGCCACAGCCAGGCGATGGCCGGCGAACGAACGATCCTCGCCGGCCCAGCTCTATTCAGCCGATCTCCCGCCGGACCATGGCCGCCGCATCGCACATCGCCTTCAGTTTTCCGAACGCGGTTGCGCGCGGCATGTACTTCATGCCGCAATCGGGCGCCGGGACCAGGCGGTCCGGCGAGACGTATTTCAGGCCGTTGCGGATACGGGCGGCCACGGTGTAGACGCTCTCGATCGCGGGATCCGCGAGGTCGAGCACGCCGAGCATGATCTTCTTCGACGACAGGTCCTTGAGCACGCCGAGGTCGAGCTTCGGCTGCGCGGCCTCGATCGAGATCTGGTCGGCAATGGTGTCGTCGAGCTCGGCGAGGAAGGAATAGCCGGCCGGCTTGTTCGAGCCCGGCACGACCGCGGCATAGCCGAAGCAGAGATGCACGACGGTCGGCACCGTGATGCCCCTCAGCGCCCGGTTGATCGCCTTGACGGCGTAGCGCTTGGCAAGCTCCGGATTGTTGCGCACCCAGGGCTCGTCGAGCTGGATCACATCCGCGCCCGCCTTCTGCAGATCGAGCGCCTCGGCATTGACGGCCTCGGCCAGGGCCATCGCGAGTTCCTCCTCGTCCTTGTAGAACTCGTTCTTGGCCTGCTGGCTCATGGTGAACGGGCCCGGCAAAGTGATCTTCGCGGCGCGATCGGTGTTCTTGCGCAGGAACTGCATGTCGTGCAGCTCGACCGGTCCCTTCCGCTTCACGGGACCCACGACGCGCTGCACCGGGGTCTGGGTGTTGCCGGTGCGCGCCACGATCATCGCGGGATTGTCCCCGTCGATGCCGTCGAGTGCAGTGGCGAAGCGGTTGGAGTAGCTCTCGCGGCGGATTTCGCCGTCGGTCACGATGTCGATGCCGGCGCGCTCCATGTCGCGGATCGCGACGATGGTCGCATCGTCCTGCGCCTCCTCCAGATGCTCCGCCGGCAACCGCCACATGTCGTGCAGGCGCGTGCGCGGCACCACCTTCGACAGCATGGCGCGATTCACCAGCCATTCCGGCTGCGGGTAGCTGCCGACCACCGTGGTCGGCAGGATATGCGTTGGCATGGGCATGGGATTCTCCTTCTTATTGTTGTTGAGTGCAGCCGATCAGGCCGCGCGTCCCTCGTCCTCGACGGGGTTGCGCAGGATGCCGATGCCGGAGATTTCGATCTCCACGACGTCGCCGCCCTTCATCCACAGCGGTGGCGTGCGATAGGCGTCTACGCCGCCGGTCGTTCCGGTGACGATGACATCGCCGGGCGCAAGCTCGGTGAACGTCGAGCAGTAAGCAATCAAGGCCTGCACGTCGAAAACGAGATCGGAGATCGGGGCCTTCTGCACCTCGACACCGTTGAGCCGGGTGATCAGCGTCTGCTTGGTCACGTCGGTCAATTCGTCGGTCGTGACCATCCAGGGCCCGAAGCCGCCGGTGCCGGCAAAATTCTTGCCCGGCGCAAATTGCGAGGTGTGGCGCTGCCAGTCGCGGATGCTGCCGTCATTGTAGCAGGCATAGCCGGCGACATGGCTCAGCGCAGCCTCGCGCGAAATGCGGCGACCGGCCTTGCCGATGATGACGGCCATCTCGCCTTCGTAATCGAAACGCTCGGACTCCAACGGCCGGATCATCGGCTGGCCATGGCCGACCTGGCTGTTGGCGAAGCGGGTGAAGATCATCGGATGCGCCGGCGTCGGATGGCCGCTCTCGGCCAGATGCGTGGCATAGTTGACGCCGATGCAGAAGATCTTGTCGGGATCGGGCACGGTCGGCAGCAGCGCGACATCCTGCAGCGCGTAGTCGGGCTTCTCACCGGCGAGTTTCTTGATCTCGTCGAGCGATCCCTTCGCAAGCAGCGCCTTCAGCGTCGGATAGGCCTTCAGGCGCTTGCCGGCATCGATGACGCCCTTGTCGGTGACGATGCCATAGCTCGCGGTGCCGGCGATCGTGAAGCTTGCAACTTTCATCAGTCAAACACTCTCTTCGAGGGAGGAAACATAGTCGTTGATCGGAAGCACGATCTCGCCGTTGCGGATCGGAACGCATTGCGGTGGGAAGTCCTGGCGGAAGCGGGCGCCGGCCGCCTCGGCAGCGTCAAGGAAACGTTCGAGATGGTCCATCGCACCGGTCGGAAGATCGTGCAGCACCATCAGCGTCCAGGGCTGCCGGTTGCACTGGACGAGTGCGCGCTCAGTCCAGCCATCAGGGTCGTCCCAATCGCGCGGGATCGCATTCCAGAGCACGCAGCTGTGCTTGTTGCGGATGAGATAGTCCACGACGGAGGGTTTCAACAGCCGCGCATCCAGATTGCCGCCGCCACCGAACGGCCGGAACCAGCGCTGAGGATGCGCGAGATCAGAGATCGCAGACTGCGTACGCCCGATTTCGTTCTCTGCCGTCCCGCGATCCGCCTGCTCACCGAGCGGAATGCTGTGCGTAAACGTGTGATTGCCGATCCAGTGCCCCTCCCCGTGCGCACGCACCGCAAGGCCGCGCCGCGCGGGGTCTGCGAGCTTCTCGCCGATGACGAAGAAGGTGGTCTTGATGCCGTGCTCGGCGAGAATGTCGAGCACACGCGGCGTCACATCCGGATCGGGGCCGTTGTCGAATGTCAGGGTCAAATCGTACACGCAAATACCTCAGGTCGCCGGCTGCATCGCGCTCGACGCGATCTCGTCATTGGCCTGACCGGCCCGCGTACCGGTCTGCCAGATCGCCGCCTTGCGCTCGATCCACCGGATCGCGGCATTGAAGGCGATGGCAAGGAACAGCACGAGCAGCACGCCCGCGAACACGTGCGGGCTGTCGAGGATCGTGCGGTAGCGTGAGATCAGATAGCCGATGCCGGCCGACGAGATCAGCATCTCCGAGACGACGACGCCGACGATGACCAGCGCGCCGCCGACGCGCAGGCCCGACAGCACCGTCGGAATCGCCGCCGGGATGATGACGCGAACCAGCCGCTGGCTCAGCGTGGCGCCCATGCTGCGTGCCGCGAGCAGGAGCTGCGGATCGATCGTCTGGATGCCGGCGGCGGTGGCGAGCATCGTCGGCAGGAAGCCATAGATCGAGGCGAACGCGATCTTGGACTCCGAGCCGATGCCAAGCCATACCGTGAAGACGGGATAAAGGATCACGAGCGGCACTGCATACAGGCTCGACACCATCGGCATGATCAGGACGCGCGGACGCGGCAGGCTGCCGACGATGGCGCCGAGCAGGATGCCGCCGCCGCAAGCGAATGCCATGGAGACCACGACCTCATAGAGCGTCACCGCTAGCGCATGACCATATTCGGCAGCATCGGTCCATCCGGCGATCAGCGTCGACGACAGCGACGGCAGGAACAGCTCGGGAATGAGACCGGTGCGCGGCAACAGCTCCCACAGCGCGATCAGGCCGATCACGATCAGATATCGCAGCGTTTTGGCGCTCATCTCCGCCTCACGCCGATTTGCGGATGTGGCGCCAGATGCGGTCGCGCAGCGCACCAAAGGCGTCGCCGCTCAGCATCTCGTAGGTGCGGGGCCGCGGCAGCTGGACCTGGAGATGGTCGACGATGCGGCCGGGCCGCGCCGACATCACGATCACCTCGTCGGCGAGATAGACGGCCTCGGTGAGGCTGTGCGTAACGAAAACGACCGTCTTGCCGGTCGCAGCCCAGATCCGCAGCAGCTCGTCGCCCATGGTCATGCGCGTCTGCTCGTCGAGGGCGGCGAACGGCTCGTCCATCAGCAGCACTGGCGGGTCCTGCACCAGCCCGCGCGCGATCGAGACGCGCTGCTTCATGCCGCCGGACAATTCGTGGGGATGACGCCTGCCGAAGCCGTCGAGGCCGACCAGCTTGAGCGCGTCCTGCGCCTTGGCGCGGCGCTCGGCCTTGGGCACGCCCCGCAGCGCCAGCGGAAACTCGACATTGTCCTCCGCCGTCAGCCACGGGAACAAGCTCGCTTCCTGGAACACCACGCCGACCCTGTCGGGGTCGGGCTGAAGGATCGGCGCGCCGCTGATGGTGATCGTGCCGGAGGTCTGCTGGCGCAGGCCCGCCATCATCATCAAGAGGGTCGACTTGCCGCAGCCGCTCGGGCCGACCAGGACGACGAAGCGGCCGGGCTTGACCTCGAGCGAGACGCCCTCCAGCGCGACGACGTCCTGCGACCGGGTCTTGAAGACCTGACCGACGTTCTTCACCTCGATCGCGCCGGCCCGCGCGGCGGGCTTCAACGGGGTCACGTTCGCCAATGGCTGCATCGCGTTTCCACCCATCTGACAAGTTCGTTGAAGGTCATGGCGATCGCGGCGACCATCACGACGCCGGCGAGGAGCTGCTTCATCTGGAAGTTCTCGCCCCAAGTCGCGATCTGGTGACCGATGCCGTCACGCGAGGCGTACATTTCGGCCAAAATCACGCCGGTGAGGTTGAAGATCATGGAGATCCGCAAGGCCTCCAGCAGCACCGGCAGCATGCTCGGCAGATAGACCCGGAACGCAGTCTGCATCGGCGTGGCGCCGTATGAACGCGCCACTGTCAGATGCTCGACCTTGACCGATTCCACCGCCGTGGTGGTCGACATGATCACGATGAAGATCGTCGAAAAGAAACCGAATCCCACCTTCTGGGCAAAGCCGACGCCGAACACCAGGATGAACATCGGCAGGAAGATCGACTTCGGGATGCTGAAGGCAAAGAACAAAAGCGGCTTGGCCACGTCCGCAAAGTAGCGGTTCTCCGCGACCAGGAAGCCGATCACCGCACCGAACGGCACGGCCAGCGCGAACGCGGCCAGCACCTCGGTCGCGGTCACCATCAAATCCTTCTGCACCGCCGCGCGCTGCAGGAGATCGCCGAGCGTTGCAAACGTGTCGGACGCCGACGGCAGCAGGCGCGGATTGACGATGCCGGTTCGCGACAGCACCTCCCACAGCGCCAGGACCGCGATGATGATCGCGATCCGCGCAAGGTTGATGACGAACGTGCTTTGCATCGTTACGGCTTGGTCGGGACGGGCTTGAACTTGGCCGAGATCACGTCCTCGACCGGCACGATGTCCTTGAGCCCGCCGAGCTTGGCGAGGTCGAGCGAGAGCTGCACGGCCGCATTGACGTCGGCCGCGCCCATGTCGCCGCTGGTCTCGAGCTTCATGATCGTGTTGTCGTACTCAAGGCCCGCGATCTCCGGCGGCATTTCATAGAGCTCAGCGATCAGCTTGACGGTGACGTCGCGGTTGGCGCGCATGAACGCGACCGCACCATAGAGGGCGTTCACCGCCTTCTGCACCATCTGGGGCTTGGCCTCGGCGAATTTGTCGAGCACGATCCAGCCCGCAGTGAGGTTCGGCGGGACCGCGGTCGCGTAATCGAGGATGGGCTTCGCCTCGCCGGACTTCGATATCTGGAAACTCAGAGGCGAATAGACCACGGCCGCCTCGACATTTCCGGCCAGCAGGTTCGGCACCAAGCCACCGCCGCCGACGGGAACGCGCGTAAAATCGATCTTCTTGTCCTGGATGGTCCACAGCGCGAGCAGGTCGGAGCCGGAGCCGGCCGCGGTGATCGCCACCTTCTTGCCGTTGAGGTCCTTGACGTCGAGCGTCGACTTGGTCGGGACCATCAATTGCCAGCCGAAATTGCCCATCGCGGCATTGGCGACGATCCGCGACATGACACCCTTCTTGCGTCCGGCGGAGACCAGCGACGGCGGATCGAGAATGATGTCGGCCGCGCCCGCAGCCATGCCTTCGAACGTCTCCGCGCCGCTGCGGTAGATCGTCAACTCCGCCTGGATGCCTTCCTTCTCGAACAGTTTCTGCCGCACCGCCGTCTCGGCAATCGTCGTCGGCCAATAGGTTTTCGTCGGCAGGCCGACGCGGATGGTGTCGGCGGCGCTCGCAGGCCCCGCCAGAATTGCGGCGGCGATCAGCGACATCAACGCGTGATTGATCTTCATTATTGGTTTCCTCCCGGTCTCTGTTTTTTGTGTGCCGGAATTTTCCGGACGTCAGGTCGTACGGCTCACCTCCGCAATGCGAGAGGCGGCGAGCTCGACGAATTCTTTGGTGGTGCCGAAGTGCTTTGACAAGGCGCGAACTGCCGCATCCGCATCGCGCCTGATCACGGCGGCGACGATCGCCTTGTGTTCGGCTTCGACGTTGCGTGGCTTGCCACCGGCCTCTCGCCGGATCGAGAGGCGGCGATAACGCTCGCTCTGCTCGTGCAGCACGTCGCGGAAGCCGAGCAGCCATGGCGAGCCGCACGCGTTGACCAGCGCACGATGGAAGATGCGGTGACGGATCACCCACTCCTCGTAGTGCACGGTCGGATCGTCGGGATAACGATGGGGAACGGCCTTCAAATCCGCCCAGGCGGATTTCACCGATGCGAGCCAGGCCTCATCGCCCCGCTCGATCGAGCGACGGAGCGCAAGCCCCTCGATGTCGATGCGGGTCTGCGTCACGTCGGCAAGATCGGCGAGCGACACCGGGCTCACGCGAAAGCCACGCTGGTCCGACGCCTGCACGAGCCCGTCCGCGACAAGTCGCGACAGCGCCTCGCGCACGGCGGCGAGGCTCACGGAAAACTGTTTGGCGAGCCCCGCGATATGCAGCTTCTGGCCCGGAGGCAGCCGCGTCGCCAGGATGTCGGCGCGCAAACGTTCGTGCAGCGCCGACGTCAGGCTGCGCGGACCATCCCCGGGGCTTCCGGACAACTGGAACTGAAGCGGACCCATGGTCGGATGATTGCAAGGCGGCGGCCGCGGGTCAACAGAAAATCGAAAATCGATTTTTTCTAGCCTAGGTTACGCTACGCCTTGCCCAACGTCCTGGGAATGCACGGCCCTGGATGGCGCCACGTCGAGACGAACCGCTACACCCTTCAAATCCGGGCCTGGCGCCGGGTAGAGCTTCATGACGAGCGGATCATGGCCGGGAACGATATGGTCCGCGTCCGGCGCCGCGGCTCGCAGCTTGTCAAAGCCCACCAGCATGTCACCGACATGAAATGCTGTCGTGAACGGACGCTCGCTCATCATGTTCTCGTAGAAATGACTGACGTCGGAGGCGAGCACGACCGGGCCGCGGCGCGTGTTGACGCGGACGAACTGAAGACCGGCTGAATGTCCGCCGGCCGCGTGGACCGTCAGTCCGGGCGCGATCTCGGCGTCGCCGTCGTAGAACAGCACCCGGCGCGCATAGCTCAGCCGCACGATCCCGCAGACGTCCTCGACCTCGAAGGAATGCGACAGCCTCGGATACTGCATATAGCGCCCGGTGGCGTATGCGAGCTCGCGCTCCTGAAGATGAAACCGCGCATTCGGAAACCGGTCGAAATTGCCGGCGTGGTCGTAGTGCAGATGCGTGAGGATCACATCCTTGACGTCGGCCACGTCGATATCGAACGCGGCAAGCGTCTCCACCGGGCAGCGCAGGAATGTTCGCCTGCGCTGCTTTGCGATTTCGGCGTTGAACCCGGTGTCGATGACGAAGGTACGCCCCTCTCCCTTCGCCAGCCACATGAAATAGTCCATCGGCATCGGTCCGTCATGCGGGTCGCCGCCGATGAAGTGCTCGCTCCGCTGGGCATCCCGCGTTGCATAGCGGATGGCGAAGAGCTCGTATTCCGGGTCAGCCATGGGGCTTCCAATCAAGCGGACTCAGGACCCCGCGTCGACCTCGTTGAAGGCCTCGCGCGCGTTGCGGAAGGCGTCGATGCCGGCGGGCACGCCGCAATAGACCGCGACCTGGAGCAGGATCTCCTTGATCTCCTCCTTGGTCAGCCCGTTCTTCAGGGCGCCCTTGACGTGCAGCTTCAGTTCGTGCGGGCGGTTCAGTGCGCCCAGCATCGCCAGATTGACGATCGAGCGCGTGCGGCGGTCGACGCCGGGCCGCGTCCACAGCGCGCCCCAGCAGAATTCGGTCGACCACTCCGCCATCGTGCGCGTGAACTCGTCGGCACCGGCGATCGACTTGTTGACGTAGTCCTCGCCCAGCACCTCTTTACGAACCTTGAGGCCCTTTTCGAACAGTTCGGTCTTGCTCATGATCGTCCCTTTCCGGTCTTGAGAGATTCTAGTTGGAAATTGTTTGGCGCGACGCCGATGGCGGCCGCAGTGATTGCAGCAGCGCGCCGACGTCATCCGCCGCGTCGAGCCGCCAGACTGCGTCGATGACGCGGTCCGCGTCCCAGTCACTTCGATCGGTCCGCACGCCTTCGCGCAGCTTGGCCTCGAGATCGCCGTCTGTAAGCGGCGCAGCCCGGCTGCCGCGCGGCGAAGTCACGGTCTCTGTGAGAATTTCACCAGACGACAGGCGCAAGGTGACGCGCGCAGCGCCGTCGGGCATCTGAGCATCAAGCTCCGCCCTCACCTTCTGCCGCAGCCGCACGATATCGGGCCGGACCACGGTCTCCTGCGCGAACTCGGCCACACCGGCCGCGCCGAGCAACAGTCCGCAAGCCACGCAATGATGGATGCTGACGCGCGCATCGCGCTCGTTGTTCACGGGGCGATCACCGCGCGCGAGCAGCAGTGCCGAGCCCTGCACTGTCACCGACTCGATCCGGTCAACGCGTCGTCCAATTCGTTCGCGCAACAGCAGGCAGGCGTCGATGACCGAATGGAACACGATGCCGGCGGGATAGGGCTTGTAGGTGCTCTTCGCGATCTCCCAGGTCTTTCCGAGGCCATCGAGCATGCGGGCGAGATCCGGCTCATCCCCCATGGTACGCGCCCAGCCGAGCGGACCTTCGATGGCGTGGGGCGCAGCCTCATAGCCCTGCTGCGCAAGCAGCGCGGCGAACAACCCGTTACGTGCGGCATTGCCGACGCTGACATTCTTGGCGGCGCTTGGCAGATTCTCGACATTGCCGGCCGACTGGCTCGCCGCAAGTCCGATCGCGTTCGCAATCCCTTCCGCGGGCAGGCCCAACAGCTTCGCGCACGCCGCCGCAGCGCCAAAAATCCCGCAGGTCGAGGTGATGTGCCAGCCGCGGGCATAATGACGCGGCGAGACTGCATTGCCGATGCGGCACTCCACATCCACGCCAAGGATAAACGCGGTCAGCACCGCGCGCCCCGTCAGCTTGCGCGTCTCTGCCAGCGCCAATATCGGCGCGGCGACCGGCGCGGCCGGATGGATGATCGTTTCAGGATGCGTGTCGTCGAAGTCGAGCAGATTCGCCGAGATGGCATTGAGAAACGACGCGCACAGCGCGTCCATGGACTGCGAATGGCCGATGATTGTCGATGTCGCGGCGCCGCTGAACGGCGACAGCGTGCGCATCGCGGCCGTGACCACCGGATCGCGTGCGGAGCCGAGCGCGGTCGCAAAGAAATTGAGGATCGATCGCTTCGCCTCAGGGCTCTGCGCCTCCACGTCCGCCCACGACGAGGACGCGACGAAATCGGCGAGCGTCTTGCTCACACTCGGAATTGAAGCTTGCGGCACGCGGGGCGTCTTCCTCGTTTTCCCGGACCATATGACGATCCGCGGCAAACTGTCGACCCCAAATGTTATGCTTGACAGCTTGTCTGACAATCATAACAATCCGGCCCGTTGGCGCGGGATCCCGCTGCCACGACGACGGCGGCCGAGAAGGCCGGCCGGCGAAAGCGTTTGACCAACGAGATCAAGAAGGCGCGCCCGTCACGGGTCGCGCGACAGGGAGTAGACGATGGCGGGAGAGATTCTCGGCGTAATCGGCACGGGCCGCATGGGCGGCCCCATGGCGGGGCGATTGATCGACGCGGGCTATTCGCTCGTGATCTATGACACGCAAGCTGATGCAACCCAGCCGCTGGTCAAGCGCGGCGCGCAGCTCGGCAAATCGCCGGCCGACGTCGCCTCGCGCGCCGATATCGTGCTCGCCAGCCTGCCGACGCCCGACATCGTCAAGGCCGTCACGCTCGGACAAGACGGTATCAGCAGCGGCAACCGCGCCAAGATCGTCATCGATCTCTCGACCTCGGGTCCCGGCGCCGCGAAGATCGTTGCCGAAGGCCTGAAGGCCAAAGGCATGACGCTGGTCGATGCGCCCGTGAGCGGCGGCATCAAGGGCGCCGTCAACGGCACGCTGGCCGTGATGGTGTCCTGCCCGCAGGCGACCTACGAGACCGTGCAGCCGATCCTGAAGAATTTCGGCAAGCTGTTCTACACCGGTGACAAGCCCGGCGTGGCACAGACGGCCAAGCTCGCCAACAACCTGATGGCGGCCGCGGCGCTGGTCATCACGTCCGAAGCCGTCGCGATGGGCGTCAAGGGCGGCGTCAACGCAAAAGTGCTGATCGACATCATCAACGCCAGCAGCGGCCGCAACAGCGCGTCCGAAGACAAGTTCCCCCGCGCGGTGCTGCCCGGCACGTTCGATTTCGGCTTCGCCACCGGCCTTTCCTACAAGGACGTCCGGCTCTGCGTCGACGAGGCCGAGGCCATGGGCGTGCCGATGGTCTGCGGCGCGGTGGTGCGGCAGATGCTCGCGATCACCAACGCCAAGTATGGCGCGTCGTCCGACTTCACCTCGATCGCCAAGGTGCTCGAGGAGTGGGCCGGGGTCGAGATGCGCGGCTGATCACGCAAGCCTTCAGGGAGAGCGATTGCGATGACGATCGGCCCGACCGGATCAGGCAAGGTCTCGCTCGCGCGCCAGATGGCGCGGAGCGTGCTTGCGCTTGATCTTGGAGATTTCGGGCCGGAGGTCGTCGCGAAGGCAAAGCTCTGCCTGCTCGACTTCTTGTCCTGCGCCTTCGAGGCGGGCCAGCATCCCTGGAGCCGTCAGGCGGTTGCGATCGCACAAGCCGGCGGCACTGCAACGATCATCGGGACGTCACAACTCTCCTCGTCGGCCGATGCCGCCTTTGCCAACGCCGTGATGGGGCATGGTCTCGTCCGCGAAGACATGCACGCGGCCAGCATCGCGCACCACGGCGTCGTGATCTGGCCGACGCTGCTCGCGCTGTCGGAGCAGACGCCGCTGCACGGAGCCAGGCTGCTCGCTGCCGCCATCATCGGCTATGAGACCGGCGCGCGGATCGGCCGCGCGCTCCTGACCTCCGACCTCGCACGCCTCTATCGCCCGACTGGGCTGGTCGCACCTCCGGGCGCGGCGCTGGCGGGAAGTTTCGCGCTTGGCCTCTCCGAGGACGCCGCAACCAGCGCCGTCGCGATCGCGGCCAATACGTCCAGCGGGCTGAACGAGTGGCCGCATGCCGGCGGCTCCGACATGTATTTTCATCCCGGCTTTGCCTCCAGCAACGCCATCAAGGCGATCGGTCTTGCCGCGGCCGGCGCATTCGGCTCGGAAACCATACTGGAGGGCGAAGCCGGCCTGTTCGCCGCCTATCGCCGCCAGGCCGCGCCCGACAGCATCACGCTCTTCCCCGATGGCGAGAGCGAGATCATGGCCGTCTACAACAAGCCGGTCCCGGCCTGCAATTTCGCGCAGACCGCGGCCCAAGCAGCGCTTCGCGTCTCGCACGAGCTCGCCAGCACTGAGGAGATCGACCGCGTCATCATTCGCGCACCCGATGCCGCCGTTCGCTATCCCGGCTGCGACTCCATGGGGCCCTATCGCAACGCGCTTCAGGCCAAGATGAGCATTCCCTTCAGCGTTGCTGCGACGCTGACGCGGGGCGAGATCGAGGAAGAGAACTATTCCGAACTCGATGATGCCGACATCATTCGCCTGGTCGCGGTCACCGATCTCGGGGCAGATCCAGGCTTCACCGCCGCCTTCCCCGGCAAGCAGGGCGCAGAGGTGACCGTGCATCTGCGCAGCGGCCGGACGATCCGGCACGCTTTGCCCGACGTCATCGCCGCAACGCCTTCAGATATTCGTGCGCGCTTCCGCGCCGCCGCAACCAGAGTCCTTGGCGACGATCGCGCGCACCGGCTCGAGCAACTCATCGACGGCTGCGAGCAGCTCGGCAATGCCGGCGACATCGCAGCGCGGTGTCGTCTGGATGCGCCGGAACGAGTTTTACGATCGGCATCATAAGAAATGCCAAACAATACGGGGGAAACATGGTCGACCGGGAGACCAGCCTAGCAGTGCCGACGGCGCACAATCGCCAGCAAGCCGGCGCTCGCGCCGCGCGGAGGCGGGGCTGATGGAAGGCTTCTTTCAAGCGCTCGCTGCGGGCCTTTTGATCGGCGCCGTCTACGGCCTGATGTGTGTCGGGCTCGGCCTGATCTTCGGCGTCATGCGCGTCATCAACTTCGCCCATGGCGATTTCATGATGCTCGGCATGTATGCCGCCTTCTATCTCTTCACCGCCGCCGGCATCCAGGCGCTGTTCGGCAACACGGTGGGGCCGTTCGTGGCCATCCTGCTGGCCGGCCCCGTGCTCGCCGTGTTCGGCTATTTCGTCCATCTGGCCCTGATCTCGCGCGTCTCGGGTACACGCACCGCCTCGCTGGAAGGCGAAGGGCATTACGCCCAGCTCATCCTGACGCTCGGCATCGCGCTGATCCTGCAGAATGGCGGCCTGATCGTTTTCGGATCGGTGCTGGCCTCGATCCGTACGCCGCTGTCGAGCTCGGCCTGGGAGCTCGTTCCCTTCTTCGACATCAGCATCTTCCTCAACAAGGCGCGCAGCATCGACGCGATCGTTTCGCTCGCGATCATGATTCTGCTCTCGCTGCTGATCACGCGGACCCGGATCGGCAAGTCGCTGCGCGCCGCCGCCGACAATCCGACCGCCGCGACCTATATGGGCATCGACGTCGACCGCGCGCACCGCACGGCCTTCGCGCTCGGCTGCGGCATCACCGCGATTGCCGGCGGCCTGCTCGCGACCAACTATCCGTTCCACCCCTTCGTCGGCCTCGAATACGTGATCGTCATGTATGCCGGCGTCGTGCTCGGCGGCATGGGCAGCATCATCGGTGCCTTCTGGGGCGGCATGACGATCGGGCTCGTGCAGCAGATGTCCACGCTGATCCTGCCGACGCAATTGCAGAACGCCGCGATCTTCGCCGTCTTCCTCCTCATCATCTTCTTCCGTCCGCAAGGTTTCTTCGGGCGCATGGTCGAGAGGACGTGACCATGCTCCGGATGCGTTCACTGCTGCCTCCCCTGCTCTTCACGCTCGCTTACGCCGGGATCTCACTCGGCGTCACCAACTCCTACTACCAGCTCATCCTGACGCTGGTGCCGGTGTGGGCAGTGTTCGGCCTGTCCTGGAATCTGCTCAGCGGCTACACCGGGCTGATCTCGTTCGGCCACGCCGCTTTCTTTGGGATCGGCGCCTATGCGACCGCGCTCGGGCAGATCTATTTCGATATCTCCCCCTGGCTGCTGATCCCGGTCGCCGCCATGCTCGGCGGCATCGCCGGGCTGCTGATCGGATTCCCGACCTTCCGCCTCCAGGGCCACTACTTCGCGCTCGCGATGCTCGCCTACCCGCTCGCTATTCTCTACGTGTTCGAGTGGCTCGGCTTCCAGGAGGTGACGCTTCCGATCAAGCGCGACGCGCCGATCGCCTATATGCAGTTCTCCGATCCCCACATCTACACGCTGCTGGGGCTTGCGATCATGCTTGCCACCATCGTGCTGACGCAGGTGATCGAGCGATCCCGCTTCGGCATGGCGCTGCTGGCGATCAAGCAGAACGAGGCTGCGGCAGAAGCCGCAGGCATCAACACGCTGGCCTGGAAGCTGCGCGCGATCACGCTGAGCGGCGCGATCGCCGCCGCCATCGGCGGGTTCTATGTGCAGGTGCTGCTGGTCGTGACCCCGCAATCGGTGTTCGGCATGCTGGTGTCGGCGCAGGCGCTCACGGTCGCGATGTTCGGCGGCGTCGGCACGGTCTGGGGGCCGGTCATCGGCTCCGTCATCCTGATCCCACTCGCCGAGATCCTGCACGCAGAGGCCGGTGCACGTATCCCCGGCATTCAGGGCGTCATCTTCGGCCTTGCTATCGTCTGCGTCATCCTGCTCGCGCCGGAAGGCCTGTTCTGGAAACTGCGCGATCTCCTGCGCAAGCGAAATGCATCCAGGGCCACGGCTAGCGTCACTCCGGAAACGGCCGTCGCCAACGTCACGGCGCTGAAGCCCGCCGCGCGGCAGCGTGCGGCTACCGGCGAAGTGATGCTCGAGGTTCGCAACCTCTCGCGCTCCTTCGGCGGACTCAAAGCCGTTCAGGACGTCAGCTTCAAGCTGCACAAGAACGAGATCCTCGGCATCATCGGCCCGAACGGGGCCGGCAAGACCACGCTGTTCAACCTCCTCAACGGCTTCCTGAAACCGAGCGAGGGCGAGGTGCTGATCGACGGCCGCAACATGTCCGGCCAACGGCCGCACGTGATCTGCGAGGCCGGCATCGGGCGAACCTTCCAGGTCATGCGCCCATTCCTGCGCATGTCGATCCTCGACAATGTCGTGGTGGGGGCCTATGTGCGCGCCGGCTCCGACGCGGAGGCCCGCAAGCTTGCCGCCGACGCGGTCGCCCGCGTCGGGCTCTCCGCCGTGGCTAACCGTGTCGCCGGCGAACTCTCGACCAAGGAGCTGCGGCTGATGGAGCTCGCCCGCGCAATCGCCGGCCAGCCCCGCATCCTGCTGCTCGACGAGACGCTTGCGGGCCTCGGCCACGGCGAGGCGGACGAGGTCGTCGCCGTGATCCAGCAACTCGCACGCGACGGCACGACCATCGCCATCATCGAGCACACCATGCAGGCGATGGTCCGCCTGGTCGACAGATTCCTCGTGCTCGACCACGGCGCCGTCATCACCGAGGGCCTGCCGGAAGTGGTGACGCGCGACAACCGGGTGATCGAGGCCTATCTCGGCAAGAAGTGGGTGGGCCATGCTGCGAATTGAGGGACTGAGCGCGGGCTATTCGGCCAAGCCCGTCCTGAACGACGTGTCGATCAATGTCGGCGCCGGCCAGTTCGTTGCGATCGTCGGGCCTAACGGCGCCGGCAAGACCACCCTGTTCAAGACGATCTCCGGCATCGTGAAGCCGAGCGGCGGGGCAATTACGTTCGACGGCGTCGACCTTCTTGCCGTGCCGCCGCCGCAGCGCGCCCATCTCGGCATCGCCCACGTCCCCGAGGGCCGCCAGGTGTTCCCGTCGCTGACGGTGATGGAGAACCTCGAAATGGGCGCGATGACCGAAAGCGGCCGGCGCGACTGGCAGGCCAATATCGAGCGCATCTTCGAATGGCTGCCGGTGCTGAAGGAACGCCGCAATCAGTTCGCGGGTACGATGTCCGGCGGCCAGCAGCAGATGCTCGCGATCGGCCGCGGCCTCGCCTCCTCGCCGAAGCTGTTGATGCTGGACGAGCCCTCGATGGGTCTCGCGCCGTCGACAGCGGACTTCATCTTCGAGCGGCTGATCGATATCCGGCGTCAGTCCGGGCTGACCATGCTGCTGGTCGAGCAGCGCGTCGCGGAAGCGCTGGAGTCAGCCGACCACGGCTATGTCCTCGAAGCCGGACACGTCGTGCTCGAAGGCAACAACGACACGCTGCGCGCCGATGATCGCGTGCGCAAAGCCTATCTCGGCATGTGACGAACAAAAACAAAGAGCAGGGAGACAACAAGATGAACAAGACATCGAAGGGCAGGATATCAAAAGGACTGACGCGCCGGACCGTGCTGTCGGGTGCCGCCGCCGTCGGCCTCGCCGGCGTGGCACGTGCGCAGGCGCCGGCCGAGGTCAAGGTCGGACTGATCGTGCCGCTGTCGGGCATCTACACCCGCCCCGGCCAGGTGATGAAAATGGGCGCCGAGATGGGCATCGAGCACATCAACGCGCAAGGAGGCATCAAGGCGCTCGGCGGCGCCAAGCTGAAGCTGGTGGTGATCGACTGCGGCGACACCACCGAGAAGGCCAAGAACGCGGCGCAACGCATGGTGGCGCAGGAACCCGATCTGGTCGCCGCCACCGGCTCTTATCTCTCGTCCTTCACCCTCGCCGTCACTGAAGTCACCGAGCGCGCCGAACTGCCGGTGCTGACGCTGTCCTATTCGGACCTGCTGACCGACCGCGGCTTCAAATACATCTTCCAGACCGCCGCGACCGCGAGCCGCCAGTCCGAGCTGGGCCTGCCGACGCTGATGAAGCTCGCCGAGAACGCGTCGGGCAAGAAGCCCAAGACCGTGGCGATGCTGATGGACAACACCGCGACATCCGTCGCCACCGCCAAGGCACTCAAGGAAAAGCTGCTCGCACAGGAAGGCCTCCAGCTTGTCGTCGAGGAAGTCTGGACCCCGCCGCTGTCGGATGCCACCCCGCTGATCCAGAAGGTCCGCTCGACCAAGCCCGATCTGCTCCTGTTCATGCCGAATGCAGTGTCGGATGCCAAGCTGGGGTTGGAGAAGATCAGCGAGTTCGGCCTCGGCCAGGGCAAGATCCCGACGGTGTCGTTCAGCATCACCATCGCCGAGCCCGACATGCTCCAGAGCGTGAGCCCGGAGACCGTGCAGGGCATCATGACCATCGTCGCCAACTGGGGCTCGAAAGGCCACGAGGCGCTGATCGCCGAGCTCAAGGCCAAATACAAGGAGCCCTGGATGACGCAGAACGTCATCTCGACCTATGGCGACATGTGGCTGATGAAGGAAGCACTGGAGAAGGCCGGCAAGGCCGACCGCAATTCGGTCGCACAGGCCTTCCGCACCATGGATGCCGGCCCGTCGAAATACTATCCGGGCGGTCAGCTCAAATTCGACGAGAAGGGCCGCCGCGTCGGCGCCGGCGTCGTCATCGTGCAATGGCAATCGGGCGTGCCTGTCACCGTCTATCCGCCCGAACTCGCGCAGGCGCAGCCGTTCTGGCCGAAGAAATCATGATGCGTCGCGATATTTTTCAGGGAGGAGAATTGTCATGACTGCAAAGAGCAAGATCACGATCTCGCGGCGAACATTGCTTGCCGGCGCCTCCGGTACGCTGATCGCATCCCGGGCCTGGGCGCAGCAACCTTCTGAGGTGAAGGTCGGCCTGCTGGTGCCGATCTCCGGCCTCTACGCCCGCCCGGTAACGGTGATGCGTGAGGGCGCCGAGATGGCGGTCGACCACATCAACGCGCAAGGCGGCATCAAGGCGCTCGGCGGCGCCAAGCTGAAGCTGGTCGTGCTCGATTCCGGCGACACCACGGAAAAGGCCAAGAACGCCGCCCAGCGCATGGTCGCGCAGGAGACCGATCTGGTTGCTGCCAGCGGCGCATACCTGTCCTCGTTCACGCTCGCGGTGACCGAAGTCACCGAGCGCGCCAGCCTGCCCGTCCTCACCCTCTCCTATTCCGACCTGATCACCGACCGCGGCTTCAAATACGTGTTCCAGACCGCGGCTACCGCAGGTTCGCAGGCACGGCAGGCGTTGCCCCAAATCATCAAGCTGGCGGAAACGGCCTCAGGCAAGCGGCCGAAGACGGTCGCGATCCTGACCGACAACACGGGGGCCTCGATCGCTTCCGCAAAGGCGATGCGCGAGGGCCTGCTGGCGGAGAACCAGTTGCAGCTGATCGTCGACGAGACGTTCACGCCGCCGCTGGCCGATGCGACGTCGCTGGTGCAGAAAATCCGTTCGGCCAAGCCCGATCTGCTGTTCTTCCTGCCGACGGTGATCTCGGACGCGAAACTGCTGCTCGAGAAGATGAACGAGTTCGGCCTCGGCCAGGGCAAGATTCCGACCATCTCGTTCGGCATCGCGATCGCCGAGCCCGACATGCTGCAAACCGTCAGTCCCGAACTCCTCCAGGGCGTGCTGACCTGCGTCGCAAGCTGGGGCGCCAAAGGCCACGAGGCGCTGATCGCCGAGTTGAAGACCCGCTACAAGGAGCCGTGGATGACGCAGAATGCGATCTCCACCTATGGCGACATGTGGGTGATCAAGGACGCGCTCGAGAAGGCCGGTAAGGCCGACCGCGTTGCCGTCGGCGAGGCGCTGCGCACCATGGATGCCGGCCCCTCGAAATACTATCCGCTGGGCGAGATCAAGTTCGACGAGAAGGGCCGCCGCGTCGGCGCCGGCATGACCATCGTGCAGTGGCAGTCCGGCGTGCCGGTGACGGTGTTCCCGCCCCAGCTCGCGCTGGCGCAGCCGTTCTGGCCCAAAAACTGAACTGAGAACTGACAACGCCGGAAAGAGAAACGGAGGACAACATGGACAAGGCGACCTACGACCGCGGGCTCGAAATCCGCAAGAGCGTGCTCGGCAACGAGTTCGTCGACAAGGCGATCGCATCCGCGGACGAGTTCAACCGTCCGATGCAGGACCTTACCACGGAATATTGCTGGGGCTACGTCTGGGGACGCGACGGCCTGACGCGCAAGACCCGCAGCTTCCTCAATCTGGCGATGCTCTGCGCGCTCAACCGCCCACACGAGCTGAAGACCCATGTCCGCGGCGCGCTCGCCAACGGCGCCACCAAGGAGGAGATCCGCGAGGTCTTCATGCAGGTCGCGATCTATTGCGGCGTGCCGGCCGGCGTGGATGCGTTCCGGAACGCGAAGGAAGTCTTCGTCGAGCTCGACAAGAAATAACGGAGCGTGACGACGATGAAGGGCAAATGGGCACTCGTGACCGGTGCGACCGCGGGCCTTGGCCTCGCCGTCGCGGAAGGCCTTGCCGGCGCGGGCGCCAATATCGTCCTTCATGATCTCGTCGCGCCGAAGCAGGCCGCGGATGACCTCCGCGCCCGCTTCGGCGTCGAGGTCGTCTCGGCCGCCGTCGATCTGTCCCGGCGCGAGGCGATCGAGGCCATGATGGCCGATCTGCTCGCCCGCTGCGGCGCCATCGATATCCTCGTCAACAACGCCGTGGTCAGGCATTTCTCCGCGATCGAGCAGTTTCCGCCCGATCGCTGGGAGCAGGCGCTGGCGGTCAATCTCTCGGCGCCGTTCCATTTGATCCGCCTGGCGCTGCCGGCGATGAAGCAGCGCGGCTGGGGCCGGATCATCAGCATGGGCTCGATCTATTCGAACCGCGCGGTCGAAGACCGCATCGACTACGTCACCACCAAGACTGCGATTTTGGGCATGACCCGTGCGGTGGCGATCGAGACGGCGCGGAGCGGCATCACCTGCAACACGCTCTGCCCGGGCACGCTGCCGACGCCCGCGATCCTGAACAAGATCGCAACGATCGCGTCGAACAGCGGCCGTCCGGTCGACGATGTGACCAAGGAATATCTCGGCGAGCGCCAGCCGACGCAGCGTTTCGTCGAAATGAATGCGGTCGCCGCCATGGTCGTCTTTCTCTGTGGGCCCGCAGCAAACGATATCACCGGCGCCAGCCTGCCGATCGACGGCGGCTGGTCGGTCGCATGAAAGCATTGGGAGTGTTGCGATGACTGAACAATCGGGCCAGAGCGTCGTGCTGACGGGTGCCGCCGGCGGCATGGGACGCGCCATCACCAAGGCCTTGCTGGAAAGCGGCCGCCGCGTCGTGCTGGTCGATCGCGACGCCAAGGCGCTTGACGAACTCGCGTCCACGGCGGGCAACGCGGTGTTTCCGATCCAGCTCGACATTAGCGATGGGCAGGCCGTGGATCGCCTGCCGGACGCCATTCCCGCGCAGTTCAAGCCGGTCGACGTCCTCATCAACAACGCCGGGCACGATATCGGCGGGCGGACGCGGTTCGATGCCGGCTCCGCCGACGACTGGTCCAACATCATCCAGACCAATCTGATCGGCCTGATGCGCGTCACCCGCGCAATCCTGCCCGACATGGTCAGGCGCAACGCCGGCCATGTCGTCAACATCAGCTCCATCAACGCCGTCCGCATCGTCCCCGATATGGCCGCCTACAGCACCAGCAAGGCGGGCGTGCACATGTTCACCGAGACGCTGCGGGGCGAACTGGCGGAAACCGCGATCCGGGTCACCGAACTCCAGCCAGGCCTGACCCGGACCAACATCATCCTGACCCGCTACCGCGGCGACAGGCAGAAGGAAAAGGACTATTTCGACCAGTTCAGGATGGCGCTCGAGCCTGCCGATATTGCCCGTTCGATCGTCTTCGCCCTGGACCAGCCCGCGCACGTTCAAATTGCCGAAATGATGATTCTGCCTGTAAACCGGTACTGACTTTTCCCAATCAGGGTCCGGACATGGAAAGACGTAGCGAATTGCAGTCGACACTCCGCATCGAGGACGTCCCGACCGTCCGGGCGATGGTCGCGCAAAAGCTGCGCGAGGCGATCATGTCCGGAACACTCAAACCGGGCCAGCGCCTGGTCGAGCGCGAGCTTTGCGAGATGATGGGCGTCAGCCGGCCCTCGATCCGTGAAGCGCTGCGCGCCCTCGAAGCCGACGGCCTCGTCAACATCGTCCCGCACCGCGGCCCCGTGGTCTCCACGATCAGCCTCGAAGAAGCCCGGCAGCTCTACGCGGCGCGCGCGGTGCTCGAAGGATTCGCCGGCCGCGAATGCGCCAGAATCCACGATCCGGAAGTGGCTCGGCGGATCGGGGAAGCCTTGACGCGGCTGAAGGCGGCCGCGGCCAAGCAGGATCTCGTCGGAAGCCTCGAAGCCAAGACCGACTTCTACGCCGCGCTGATCGGCGGCTGCCGCAACGCCTTCATCGAGCGCATGCTCAAGCCGCTGCACGACCGGATCCAACTGTTGCGGATCACGTCGATGTCGCAGCCGAAACGGATCAACAAGAGCCTCCGCGAGGTCACCGCGATCTGGCGCGCGATCCAGAACGGCGATCCAGATCTCGCCGAGCGCTGCTGCGTCGATCACATCAATGCGGCTGCGGTGGCCGCGCTCGACATGATTGAACGAAACGCCGCCAAGGAGGCGGCGCCTTCCGACGACTAGAAAAACAAGAATTCAGGGAGTGTTCGATGTTGTCTCTGGTACGATCGCTGATCCTGTGTCTCCTGCTCTTGCCCTGCGGCGCGGCAATCGCAGACGACTACCCCACCCGCCCGGTAACGATGATCGTGCCGTTCTCCGCCGGCGGCCCCGGCGACGTCATCGCGCGAATTCTCGGCAACGCCATGAGCGCGACGCTGAAGCAGTCCATCGTCATCGAGAATGTCGTCGGCGCCGGCGGCACACTCGGCACCAACCGCGTCGCCAAGGCCGCGCCTGATGGCTACACGCTGCTCCTGATGCATGTCGGCCAGGCCACTGCGCCCGCGCTCTACGCAAAACTGCCGTTCGATCCCGTCGGCGACTTCGCCATGATCGGGCTCGTCACGGACGTACCGATGATCCTGGTGGCCCGGCCGAATTTCCCGGCCAAGGACCTCGGCGAGATGATCGCGCGCATCCGCAGCGAGGGCGACAAGATGACTTTCGGCAATGTCGGTCTCGGCTCAGCCTCGCAGCTCTGCGGCCTGATGTTCATGAGCACCACCGATACGAAACTCTCGCAAATCTACTACAAGGGCGGCGGGCCCGCGCTGAACGACGTCATCGCCGGCCATATCGACGTCTATTGCGACCCCGCGACGGGACCGACGCCCTATATCCAGTCGAACACGATCAAGGGCTACGCGATCACCAGCAAGACGCGCGTCGCGACACTGCCCGGCGTGCCGACCTCGGCCGAGGCCGGCGTTCCCGAATTCGATGTGACGACCTGGTACGGCCTCTACGCGCCGCGCGGCACGCCGAAGCCCGTGATCGACCAGCTCGTCGGTGCACTCCAGACGGCACTCAAGGACCCTGCGTTGATCAGCCGCTTCGCCGAGCTCAGCATGGCTCCGGTTGAGGCCGAGCGCGCGACGCCGGCTGCGCTCGAAGCCTTCCTGAAGGCGGAGATCGCCAAATGGGGCCGGATCATCAAGGCAGCCGGAATCGAGCCGCAGTAGGTCTGCCTCACTCGTCCAGAAGCTCCAGGAATTCCTCGATCCGGCCGAACGGGTCCGCGTGCCCGCGGGCGGCGCAGACGACGCGATCGCCGTCGCGCTGGAGCGATCGCGCCCTGGATTTCCGCAGCCGCCCGGGGAGGAAAGTCGCGGCGACGGCCTCGGGCCCGACATCGAGCCTGACGATGCCACGCCGCTTACAATCGATCCGGAGCCTGGCGGCCGCAAAGAAATCGCGCGCCTCCGGCGGGAGCCTGCCGAAACGGCGCGAGGTCTCTTCCTCCAGGTCTTCCAGATCGTCGTCGCTCCGGCATCTGGCGGCGCGACCATAGATCTCGAGCCGCATTGCTTCCGATTGCACATAACCTTCAGGCAACATGTCGCCGACAGGCAGATTGAGATCCGGCACCCACAGAAAGGCGCCCGAGTCGTTCACTCTTTCCGAGGCGAGCTTCAGGAGATGACTGTAGAGCACCGGCCCGAACACCTGCACGTGCCCGGACTGCTGTTCGGAAAACAGATCGCCGGCGCCCCTTAGGTCCAGATCGCGCTCGCTGATGGCAAAGCCGGCGCCAGGCTTGCTGAACTCCTCGAGCACGGCCAAACGCTTCTCGGACTGTTCCGAGGTCGACTCCGTCAGCAGATAGGCGAAGGCGCGCGTTCCGCCGCGTCCCACCCGCCCCCTGAGCTGATGGAGCTGTGCGAGGCCGAACTTTTCGGGCCAGCACACCACGATGGTATTCGCGCGCGGGATATCGAGACCGCTTTCCACGATGTTGGTCGCCAGGAGGACGTCCGCCTCGCCATCGACGAAACTCATCATGCGGTCGTCGAGGTCGTCGACGGGCATCTTGCCATGAAGGCAGACGATGCGGAGGTCGGGCGCCAGTGATTGCACGCGCGCCAGCATCGGCTCCAGATCCTGGATGCGCGGGCAAATCAGAAAACTCTGTCCGTGCCGCCGCCGCTCGCGAAGCAATGCTCCGGCAATGGCCGCATCCGAAAGCGGAGCGATCTTGGTCACGATCGGAAGCCGGTGAACCGGCGGCGTTGCGATCACGCTGAGATCCCGGAAGCCCGCAAGACCAGCAGCGAGCGTGCGCGGGATGGGCGTCGCGCTCATCCAGAGCGTATGGGCATTCTTTGCCAGGCCTGAAAGCTTCGCCTTCTCCGCCGCTCCGAAGTGCTGCTCTTCGTCGATGATGACGAGGCCAAGATCGGCGAACTTCACATCCTTTGCAGAGAGCGCCTGCGTGCCGACAACGACTTTCAGCCTGCCGCTTCGCAGGCCCTCCTTGATCCCTCGCGTCTCCGGGCCGGAGGTCGCTCGCGACAGGCTTCCGACGTCGATACCGAGAGGACCGAAGCGCTTGCGGAAGGTTTCGACATGCTGCCGCGCCAGGACCGTGGTCGGCACCGCGATCGCCACCTGTTTCCCGGACAGCGCCACGGCGGCTGCCGCGCGCAACGCCACCTCGGTCTTTCCAAATCCGACGTCGCCGCACACCACCCTGTCCATGGGATGACCTACCGCGAGATCATCGAGCACGTCCTGAATGGCCTTCGCCTGATCGACCGTCGGGAAATACGGAAAACGCGCAACGAACCTTTCATAGAGTGGCCCGGGCGCGACCAGTTTCGGCGCGCGGCGGCGGTGGCGCTGGCTGATGTGCTTCGCGAGCGCCTTGGCGGCGACCTGAATCTCCGCCTCGGCCTCGGTCCGCCGCGCCCACCATGTGCTTCCGTCCGCCTTGTCCCGTGCCAGCTTGCCGGGCTCGGCCGCATACGGCCAGATCAAGGCAAGATCGGCCGGCGGCACGAGAACGGCGTTGTCTCCCGCGAACGCAAGCCTGACCATCTCGCGCCGCGATCCCGTCCCCATGGCGAGGGTCTGCAAGCCGTCGAGCAGAGCGAGCCCACGCTGCAAATGCACCACCGCCGCGCCGCGCTCCGGGACGTCCGGATGATCGAACGCGGCCGTCCAGGCTCTCGCCATGGGCTGGGGATGATGGGCTCTGCTGCCGAGCACGTCGGACGCGGTGACGATGACGAGAGGCTTGCGGCCGGCCCCGACGAAGCCGGCATCGAAGTCGGCCAGGAACGCCGTTTCGCGATCCCGTCCCTCCGTCGCCTCGCTCCAATCGGCGCAGCGCTCCGCCTTGATGCCGCTCATCCGCTCCATTGCGCGAAGGTCATCCTCGACGGCCGCGACGAACAGCACCCGCGACCCGGCGCGTTGCATGTCGTCAATAAATGCGCGGAGGATCTTTCTTGGCGATGAGGCTTTCGAGAAATCGGGCGTCGGCGTGAAGGCCGATTTTTGCGGAAGCACGCTGATGCTCTTCTTCAGCCGCTTCCAGTCCGCCCGTCCGAGATACTCGCGCTCCGCATCCCTGCGGCCAGCGGCCTCCTCGATGGTGCCCAGCCAGATATCGGCATGGCCCGGTACGCCGGCATCCACGATCCACCGCGCGCGAGCGCAATAATCCGGCAGCGTCGCCCGCTGTCCGCGCTTGCCTCCGAGCGCAATCTGTTCGGACATCGGATCGATCAGCAATTCCCTGGTCTCGTAGACGACCTCATGCTCGACCGGATCGACGGCAACGATCTTACGGATAACACCGTCGGAATGTTCGATCCTGAAAGGACCAAGTCCGCCCGCGGGAAACACCTCGAACGTCTTGCCGTGGAACAGGACGCCGCCCGGATATTCTGCCTCTTCGTCGAGGTCGTAGCCGAGAGCTTCCAGACGGCGCTCCAGCTCGGCTTCCGAATAGGCCGCGCCCACTTTCAGGCTGAGGCTGGTCTTTGACCAGCTCGCCGGCAGTGGCAGCCGCTCCATGATGGCCTCAGCGGTCGATACGAGGAAGACCGGCTTCCTTGCCTTGGCAAGGCGCCGCAACACCGAGCTCCGCCTGCCCGCGATCTCGCGCGACGGCTCCAGACCATCGAATGGCAGATTGTTCAGTCGCGGGAACACCAGCACGTCGACCGAAGGGTCGAGCGCGTGGATCACGCCGCCCAGCCGCTCCGCCCTGTTCTCATTGTCGCAGAGGAACACGAGGCCGTCGCGGCCAGACTTCTCCCATTGCTCGCGCAGATGCAGCGCCAGCATGCCGAGCGGCGATGAGGACGAGACCGTAGAACGCGACGCGCTCTTGCCTTTCGAGCCCTTGCTCTCTGTGCTCTTCGAACCCTTGCTCTTTGAACCCTTGCTCTTCGAGCTCTTGGTCTTCGGGCTCTCGCCTTTCGAGCTTTTGGCCTTGGTCTTTTTCGCGCCGGTCGCGGCCCGGGCTTTTTTGGTGGACGCCAATGTGTATCCAATTTTGTTTTAGAAATAGAGTCGCGCGCCGACGAGCCCTGCCGTAGAGCTCGGTCGACAACGCGGACTGGGCCTAAGCGCCCAAGCACGTCATTACAATTTCACGATTGCGTTGGAAAGCATGGATGCAAGCCCGGGAGGCCGCTTGCACGGCAAAATAAGGCCTACTGCAGGACCTTCGGCAGCACCACGACCACGTCGACGCTCTGCCCGAGGACTTGAGTCGCAACCACCGCGAGGTGATGCGAGAACTCGTCCTCGATCTCGCTCGCGCAGTCTTCGTCCCTGGCAATGGCGAACAGCAGATTGCCGTCGATCTCGTCGAATCGGATGCCGGCGAAGATGCGATCGAACGTCTCGGCGCCCGCGATGCCCGCGATTCGCGCCTGGATGGCTTGGTCTTCGATGAGGGACAGTTTCATCATAATCGGGAACATGGGGGCGCACCTCCCAAATGCAAGAGCAGAAGCGTGCTGGCGCGACCCGCCGGGCGAACTATATTAATCGTATTGTCCCGCCTGCCCCCGTCTGCCCTTGAGAAAACTCTTGATTCTCTTCCTGCTGCTGGTCTCCGTGCCGATAGGACTGTCGGCCGGACGCTATTATGTGTTCGGCGATGGCCGGGGCAATTGGCAGACGGCGGATCGCTCGAGCGCCGGCTTGCTGCCGCCGGCATCCGCCAATCCGGACGCGCTGATCCGGGTCTTTGCCGCGCGCACGGTGCGGTGGCGCAGCATTTTCGCCGTCCACAGCTGGATCGTCGTCAAGGAGAAAGGTGCCAGCACCTACAGCCGATACGACTACACGGCGTGGGGCGACCCGATCCGGAGCAACGGATTTGCAGCCGACGGCCGCTGGTTCGGCGCCATGCCCGAAACCGTCGTGGCGGTCGACGGCGCGCGGGCCGAAGCGCTGATCCCCAAGATCCGCCACGTCGTCGAGACCTACAAGTTCCGCGCCTACGGCGATTACAGCGCCTGGCCGGGACCGAATTCCAACACCTTCGTGCAGGCGCGCTGGACGCCGTTCCCGAGCTTCGTGCTGTCCTTCCACCCACCGCGGTCGGCAAGGACTATCCGTACAGCGGACGCTGGGCCGGCATCACCCCTTCCCGTACCGGCGCCTACGCCTCGCTGTCGGGTTACCTCGGCATGACGGTCGGCTGGGTCGAAGGGTTCGAGATCAATTTCTTCGGCGCGGTGCTGGGGATCGACATCCGGCGGCCGGCGCTCAAGCTCCCCGGCATCGGCCGCCTGGGCGTCGCGGCCGGCCTGTAGAGCGCCTGCCGGCGCCTCGCCAAACAAAAAACTGAAAAACAACCCCATGCACAGTAGAACCGCCCCTGGCCGGTTGGTCGCGGTGGCGCGACTTAAGTCGAGATGAGGCTTGGGTGAATTGCCTTGCGCGCGCAGCGCGAGAGGCATCTCTCCTGCAACGCACGTTGAGCTGCTCGACGAGCCCGATGTCTTCAGACGCCGGTCATTTGACTCGTCGGGCAAAACACCGGCAAAATTGCATCGTGCCAATCAGGCCATGGATGCGCTCGACCAGGCCGACCATGGGTCCAGCAAGCCTCCCTGGATCCTAGCCCCCAAGCGCCGGAATATTTTCGCGAAAGATGATCTCGCTGCGCGGCGCCTCGATGCCGTGCATGGCGCTGCGGCCGGCGCGCAGATTGTCGAAGATGCCGACACAGCTCATCATCGTGTTGAGCTGATTTTGAGTGATGACGGCATCCATCGTCCCATCGAGCAGAAAGCCGCGCGTATCCGAGGTCAGACCATGACCAATGAAGACCACGTCGCGCGCCCGGTTCATTTCGTTCAGGCCGCGAGCGACACCATCGGCGGCGCCGCCGATGTTGTAGATTCCGGCAAGATCCGGATGCTGGCCCAGCAGCATGCGCGTCTGGCGATAGTTGCGGTCGGCGTCATCATGGCCTTCGCGCAGGCCCACGACCTTGATGGCCGGGAATAGTTCTTCGAAGACGTGCAGAAAGCCCATTTCGCGTTCTTCGTGCGCGCGGTAGCTGCGGCTGCCCGCGATCATCGCGACCTTGGCCGGACGCTCGCCCAGAAAGCGCGCGATCAGATAGCCGGCGGTGCGCCCAATCGAGCGATTGTCCAGTCCGATATAGGCCGCGCGGCGCGCATTCAGGATATCCGAGATCAGCGTCACCGTCGGCACGCCGTGCTCCGCTAATCGGTCGACCGCTTCCCTCACGACGGGATGCTCGAGCGCCATGAAAGCGATGCCGTCGGCCTTGTCGCGGGCCCGCCAGAGCTGATGTGCCAGCAGGTCGGGATTGAAGCCCTTGATGGTGTCGACCTGACAATGGACGTTGAAGGGCGCGAGCCGGCCGTCGGAATGCGCGATCAGCTGCCCGAGCGTAGACAGGAAGCGGTTGGTGCCGGCCGGCAGCAGGAACAGGAGCCGCATCGGCTTCGGCCGCATCGCCGCCAGGATGTTCTCGGCCGGCATGTAGTCGAGCTCGGACGCAGCGGCGAGCACCCGCTGCTGCGTAATCGCCCGCACACCGGGCCGACGATTCAGCACGCGGTCGACCGTCGCCGTGGAGACGCCGGCCCGGCGCGCCACGTCAACGATGCGGCTCAGCGAAGGAGCCACTGGTTTATTCATTCCGGGGCCCAATCGTCGAATACATCAAAAACCATCAACTTTTTCGTTTGACATGCTAGCTCAAAGTCGCAATTTTCGCATCAACATTGTCGCAGAAACATCAAATAACATCAAATATCTGTGGAGGAGAAGCCCTTGTCCCTGACCCGTCGGCGCGCCTTGCAAGCCCTGTCCGTCCTCCCCGCCGCGGGCTTGATGGGCGGTCTCTCGCGCCCGGCCCGGGCGGCCGAGTTCTCGCTGAAATACGGCAACAACCTGCCGCTGACGCATCCCCTCAACATCCGCGCCCAGGAAGCCGCCGACCGCGTCGCCAAGGAGAGCAATGGCCGGGTCGAGATCGTCATCTTCCCGAACAACCAGCTCGGCGGCGACACCGACATGCTCGCCCAGGTGCGCAGCGGCGCGCTGAACTTCTTCACGCCCTCCGCGCTCGTGGCCGCGACCCTGGTGCCGATCGCCGCGATCAATGCGGTCGGCTTTGCCTTTGCCGATTACGATCAGGTCTGGAAAGCGATGGACGGCGGGCTTGGCGCGCATATCCGTGCCGCCATGGCCAAGGTCGGCCTCCATACGTTCGAGAAGATGTGGGACAACGGCTTCCGCCAGATCACCAGCGGCGCCAAGCCGATCGAGAGCGCCAAGGACATGGACGGCCTCAAGATCCGCGTGCCCGTGTCTCCGCTCAGCATCTCCATGTTCAAGGCGCTCTCGTCCTCGCCGACCAGCCTGCAATTCAGCGAGGTCTATTCGTCGCTGCAGACACGCATTGTCGACGCGCAGGAAAATCCGCTGCCGATCATCCAGGTGGCGAAGCTCTACGAGGTGCAGAAGTACTGCGCGATCAGCAACCACATCTGGGACGGCTTCTGGTTCATCGCCAACGCCCGCGCCTTCAACGCCCTTCCCGCCGATCTCAGGACCATCGTCAGCAACGCCATCAACGATGCCGGCTTGAAGCAGCGCGAGGACATCAAGACGTTCAATGCGACCGTGCAGGCCGATCTCCAGCGCAATGGAATGAAATTCACCACGCCTTCACCGGACTCGTTCCGCGCAAAACTGCGCGACTCCGGCTTCTACGGCGAATGGAAGGGCCGCTTCGGCGACGAAGCCTGGGCGCTGCTCGAAGGCGCCGTCGGCAAGCTGGCCTGAGCGCGATGACGATCGCAGAGCATCAGATGACGGACTATCTGGCGGCGGCCGCGCACCCTGCTTCCGATGCAGGCACGCGCAAGCTTGCGAGCGCCTTTGGCACCGTCGACCGCTGGCTCGGTGCCGTGGTCGAGACCGCCGCGGCCGGTGTCGTGCTGGTCGAGATCGGCATCATGCTCGCCGGCGTCATCATGCGATACGTCTTCCACAGCCCGCTGATCTGGTCGGACGAGCTGGCCTCGATCCTGTTTCTCTGGCTCTCAATGCTGGGCGCGGTGATCGCGCTGCGCCGGGGCGAGCACATGCGCATGACAGGGCTCGTCAGCCATGTCGGCCCGGGCGCGCGCGCCTTTCTCGACACGATCGCGGCGGTGGCGCCGCTAGCCCTGCTGGCGCTGATCCTGCATCCCGCCTTCGATTATGCGAGCGAGGAACAGGTCATCGTCACCCCGGCGCTGGAGATCAGCAATGCCTGGCGCGCAGCCGCAATTCCCGTCGGGATGACCCTGATGGCCGTCGTCGCCGCGATCCGGCTCGCGACGCATCACCGCCTCGCGTTGATCGTCGCGGCCCTTATCACCATCACCGTCCTGATTGCCGCGTTCTGGCTTGCCGGACCGCTGCTCGCCCCGCTCGGACGCTACAATCTCATCATTTTCTTCGTCGGCGTGGTCGCGGCCAACGTGTTCGCCGGCGTACCGATCGCCTTCTCCTTTGCGCTCGCGACCTTCGGCTATCTGGCGCTGACAACCAGCGTACCGATGATGGTGATGGTCGGCCGTCTCGATGAAGGCATGTCGCACCTGATCCTGCTCGCGGTGCCGCTGTTCATTTTCCTCGGTGCGTTGATCGAGATGACCGGCATGGCGCGGGCCATGATCCAGTTTCTGGCAAGCCTGCTCGGACATGTCAGGGGCGGACTGTCCTACGTGCTGATCGGGGCCATGTATCTGGTCTCCGGCATCTCCGGCTCGAAGATCGCCGACATGGCCGCGATCGCGCCGGTGCTGCTGCCGGAGATGCAGCGGCGCGGCGCCAAGCCCGGCGACCTCGTCGCGCTGCTGTCGGCCACCGGCGCGCAGACCGAGACCATTCCGCCGAGCATCGTGCTGATCACTATCGGCTCGGTGACCGGTGTCTCGATCGCGGCGCTGTTCACGGGCGGGCTGCTGCCGGCCCTGGTCGTGGGCACGGCGCTCTGCGTGGTGGTGTGGCGGCGCTACCGGCATGAGGATCTGAGCCATGTGCGGCGTGCCTCCAAGCGCGAGATCGCGAAACTCACAATGGTCGCTCTGCCCGCCATCCTGCTGCCCTTCGTGATCCGCACCGCCGTTGTGGAAGGTGTTGCCACTGCCACGGAGGTCTCGACGATCGGCATCGCCTACGCCGTGTTGATGGGCCTTGTGGTCTACCGCCAGTTTCCCTGGCGGCGGCTGAAATCCATGCTGGTCGAGACGGCCTCGCTGACGGGCGCAATCATCTTCATCATCGGCTGCGCCACGGCGATGGCCTGGGGACTGACGCAATCCGGCTTCTCGCAACAGCTGGCGAAGGCGATGGCGGCGATCCCCGGCGGCGCCTACGGCTTCCTCGCGATCTCGATTGTGGCCTTCGTCGTGCTCGGCAGCGTGCTCGAAGGCATTCCGGCCATCGTGCTGTTCGGCCCATTGCTGTTTCCGATTGCCAAGCAGGCCGGCGTGCACGAAGTGCACTATGCGATGGTCGTGATCCTCGCGATGGGCATCGGCCTGTTCGCGCCGCCGTTCGGCGTCGGCTATTACGGCGCCTGCGCGATCAGCAAGATATCGCCGGACGAAGGCCTCAAGCACATCTGGGGCTATGTCGCGGCGCTCTTCATCGGCCTCGTCGTCGTCGCGGCCGTGCCGTGGCTGTCGATCGGCTTCCTCAAATTCTGAAGATCATGGGAATCATGCAATGAGCCGTTTTTTTGGTGAGATCCGGCAAGCCGGCTACGTCGTTGACGACATCGAGAAGGCCATGGATTATTGGAGCCGCGAGCTCGGCATCGGGCCGTGGTTCTATAATCCGCGGGTTCCAATCGTGAACTACCACTATCGCGGCAAGGCCTATGAGCCGCACAATTCAGTGGCGCTGGCCAATTCCGGTCCGCTGCAGATGGAGCTGATCCAGATCCGCAACGATGCGCCGTCGATGTATGCCGACTTCCTGAAAGCCGGACATAAGGGTCTGCAGCACGTCGCTTACTGGACCGAAGACTACGACGCCGATCTCTCCCGTCTCGAAGCCGACGGTTTCAAGCCGGTCATGAGCGGCGAAGTCGGCGCGCGCGGTCGTTTCGTCTATTTCGACACGGAGTATCATCCGGGAACGGTGATCGAACTGTCTGAAGTCTCGGGACCCAAGGGCAAGATGTTCGACCTCATCCGCGCAGCCGCCAAGGGCTGGGACGGGCGCGACCCCGTGCGTCCCTTCCCCGATCTGACCAAGCTCTAGATTGTCTGCGCTCCCGTGACGCAAAATCCTGTTCGCATCGAAGCCGACTATCTGATCGAAACGCCTGAAGATCCGCGTCCTGCCGCGGAAACCATGGCGGGCGAGCAGTCGAGCGGCACGTTCGTTGCGGTGCCCGGCGAAACGCCGGAGCTGAAAGCGCGTGCGGCCGCCCGAGTCGAGAGCATCGAGTTGCTCGATGCAATCTCCGCGCCGTCGCTCCCGGTCGCCCGCCCGATCAACCCAGATGGCCCCTGGAATCGCGCGCGCGTGACGTTGTCATGGCCGCTCGACAATATCGGCGCGTCATTGCCAAATCTCGTCACGGCGATCGCCGGCAATCTCTGGGAGTTGCGCCAGCTGACCGGCCTGCGGCTGCTCGACCTGCGCCTGCCGCTCGCGTTTGCCGCCGCCTATCCCGGACCGAAGTTCGGCGTCGCCGGCACGCGCGAGCTGACCGGTGTCAGCGGTCGCCCGCTGATCGGCACCATCATCAAGCCGAGCATCGGGCTCAGCCCGGCCGAGACGGCCAATCTGGTCGCCACGCTGTGCGAGGCCGGCATCGACTTCATCAAGGACGACGAGCTGCAATCGGACGGCGCCTATTGTCCGTTCGACGCGCGTGTGCGCGCCGTGATGCGCGTCGTCAACGACCACGCTGATCGAACCGGCAAGAAGGTCATGGTCGCCTTCAACCTCACCGGCGAGATCGACCAGATGCGCCGCCGGCACGATCTGGTGCTCAGCGAGGGCGGCACCTGCGTGATGGCGAGCATCAACTCGGTCGGGCTCGCTGGCATGGTCGAGATGTGCCGCCATACGCAGCTTCCCGTTCATGCGCATCGCAACGGCTGGGGCGCGCTGAACCGTCATCCCGCGCTCGGCTGGCATTATACGGCGTGGCACAAGATCTGGCGGCTGGCCGGCGCCGACCACATGCACGTCAACGGCATCGGCAACAAGTTCAGCGAGACCGATGACAGCGTGGTCACATCCGCAAAGGCGGCGCTGACGCCGATGTTCGCGCACAAACCATGCATCGCGATGCCCGTGTTCTCCTCGGGCCAGACGCCGGCTCAGGCCGCGCCGACCTGGCGCGCACTCGGTTCGACAGATCTGATCTTCGCAGCAGGCGGCGGCATTCTCGCCCATCCCGCTGGACCGGCCGCCGGCGTTGCCGATTTGCGCGCAGCATGGGACGCCGCGATGGCGAGCCCGCAGCCGTGAGCGGCGCATCCACCCTGCCCGACGGTCCACTCGTTGCCTTCTACGGCGACGATTACACCGGCTCGTCCGCGGCGATGGAGGCCCTCACCTTCGCAGGCCTGCCGACAATCCTGTTCCTCGAACCTCCGACGCCCGAACGTCTCGTTTCTATCGGGCAGTACCGCGGCATCGGCATCGCCGGCACGGCGCGCGCGAAGGATCCGGCCTGGATGGAGCAAAACCTGCCCCCGGCTTTCGCGGTGCTCGCAGGTATCGGCGCGCCGATCGCACACTACAAGGTGTGCTCGACCTTCGACTCCTCGCCGCAGATCGGCTCGATCGGGCGTGCGATCGATCTCGCCGTGCCGCAGCTCGGCGGCGCCTGGCATCCGCTCCTCGTGGGATCGCCGGCGATGGGGCGCTATCAGATGTTCGGCCATCTGTTCGCGGACGTGAATGGCGTCGGCCATCGTCTCGACCGGCACCCGACCATGTCGCGTCATCCGGTGACGCCGATGGACGAGTCCGATCTCGGCCGACATCTTGCAAAACAGACGGCGCGATCGATCGGACTGATCGACTTCGTCACCATGGCCAATGGCGGCGCGGATCTGGCGCTGATGCGCGCGAGGGGCGCCGGCACCGAGATCATCTCGCTCGACGTGCTCGACCAGGCATCGCTGATCGAAGCCGGCCGCCTGATCTGGGAATATCGCGGCGAGCGCCTCTTTGTCGCCGGCTCGCAAGGTGTCGAGCAGGCCCTGGTCGCCTATTGGCGGTCGGCCGGCCTGATTGCCGACAGCAAGCCCGATCTGCGCCTTGCCGGCGTCGAGCGCATCGCGTGCGTCTCCGGCTCCTGCTCGCCCGTCACCGCCGCGCAGATCGCGCATGCCGCGGACAACGGCTTCGACGTCGAGCGGCTCGATGCGACGCGCGCGGTCGACGCGGCTGAATGGACCAGGGAGATCGGCCGCGCTGCCGAACGTGCGGTCGCGGCGCTCGCGTCGGGGCGCGATGCGCTCCTGATCACCGCAAGCGGCCCCGACGATCCCGCCATCGGCGCGCTCAACGCAGCCATCGAGGCGAGCGGCGCAACGGCGAGTGCGGTGAACGAGCGCATCGGCGCGGGGCTCGGCCAGGCGCTGGACGCCATTCTGGAAACCGCGCGGCTCCCGCGCGCCGTGGTCGCCGGCGGCGACACGTCCGGCCATGCGCTGCAGGCGATGGGCATCTATGCGCTGACCGCGATCGCCCCTCTCGCAGAAGGCGCGCCACTCAACCGCGCATCATCGGATCGCGCGCATGCGAACATCGAGATCGCGCTCAAGGGCGGACAGGTCGGCGGGATCGATCTGTTCTGCCGGGCGAGGGACGGCGGTTAGCCGTCACCGCTAGGCGATCGTGATCCGGCCGATATTGGCTTTGAACTGCGGCTTCAACGGGCCGGCGGGATCAGGGCGCGCAGGATGTCGGGCTTCCAGGCCTGACGGGCGCTGTCAAAGGCCGCGAAATCATGGTCGAACTGCCAATAGGCCCATGCCCAGCCGCGTCTGTCGGCGCTACGCGCCACGAACGACAGGTATCTCTGGCGACTCTCGGATGGAGCCCGTTCGTAGACCCCGAACTCGCCGAGATAAATCGGGCGTTTCTCTCGCTCCGACCACCGGCTGACCTTCTCGAAATCAGCGGCCGCCCTGGCTTCGTCGTCCGGACTGCCCCAATCCAGCGGCCCGATGCGCGCGAACGTCTCGGACCATGGCGCACCCTGATGCGTGAAGCGTATCGGCGCGTAATAATGAAAGGTGACGATGAGATTCCTGTCGTCGGCGGGGAGAGCCAGATCGTCGATGGGAATCTCGTCAGTGTTGAGAACGGCAGCAATGACCCGCCGCTCGGGGTTGGTGCGGCGGATGATGCCGATACATTCGTTGAGGAGCGAATTCCAGCTGGCGGACGTCATCTGTCCCCCCGGCTCGTTCAAGACCTCGAAGACGAGCCCGGGATATCTTCCGGCATAGCGCTCCGCGATCTGCCGCCAGAATGCCCTGAGCTTCTCGCCGCATTCGGAGACATCACGCTGACAGACATGCGTGTCGTGCTCGTCGACGATGGGAACGAGGTTCCTAGCGAGAATTTCCTCGATGACGGCATCAAGCCTTCTCAGCACGACCTCATCCAGCACATTCCCGCGATCCATGAACTTGAAGCCGAAGAAATTGATCCTGACGTGCGAGAATCCGGCCTTTCTGATCGCCGTCAAATTGTCCAGACGAAACGGCGCGTTCTGACCGCCTTCCCAGATTCCGTCATAACCGAGAATGTTGATCCCGCGTCCCAATTTTGCGGCATCACGAGGCACGACCTGCCCCGCGCCGTGTGCGTCGGAGCAGAGCGATGCGAAGACGAAAGCCACTGCGGCAAGATTGAAGCGTCTCGACCAGCGAGCGCGGGGGGCGGTCATCTTGCTTCCATTCCGTAAGGGTTAGAAATCGGTCTCCGGCACCGGCCTGCACGTTGCAAGGAGGAACGCCACGAGGAGCACCGACGTGAACATGGTCGAGCGAAGGAACGTCGTCTCGGTGAAATTGGTCTGAAAGCTGAGGGCGACAAATCCGATGATGAGGGCACAGTGCGCCCGGTGGATCGATCGTGCAGAAATCAAATAGAGAACCTTGTTCGAGAACAGAAGAACACTCGCTGCGAAAAGCACGTAGCCCAGAAATCCTGTTTCCATCAGGATCGCGATATAACCGCTATGATAGTTGTCGAGCACCCAACCGTGGTTCTGCTCGAAATAATCGTAGATCGACGGGATCGTCCAGAAACCGTTGATTCCGAAGCCGAGCAGCGGCGCATCGTCGAAATGGCTTATCGCGTAGTGCCAGATGAAGGTCCGCTCGGTGAAGTTGACGGTCGCATCGCCAATGTGGATGGCGTCGTATCCCGTCGCATAAAAATAGACGATCAGGAAGCCGGCCATAACGCACATGACGAACGGCAGGATCGCATAGAGCCTCATGCAGCCGACCGACCACATCGACGTCACGAGCAGCGCACAAGCCGCCAGGGCGACAGCACCGGCACCGCGCGATTCCGACGCGAGAACGCAGGTCGACGCCAGCAGGAACGCAACGAGGAACGCCAGCCACCCCTGCCCCGTCATCTTCCGGTAACAGGAGAAGAACATCAGATACGCGCCGACAAAGCCCAGCGTCTGCTTCGATTCATAGACGCCCTGCCATTGACCATTGTGCATCCAGCTATGGTCTATCCCGATATCGGGTACGGCGAGTGCGCAAAGCGCCGATGCGGCGACCAATATGAAGAGCCCGGAGGATGTCGCCTTCACGACATCGTCGATATCGATCCGCGTGATCATACAGAACGCGCCAAACGTCGTCATTGCAAGAGCGGCGCTCTTCATGATGGCTGCGGCATTCAGAGTGGTCCACAACACCGAGACGACCGCCAACGTGTAGAATGCGAGGAGCGCGATCAGATCAGGGTTGAACGCCAGCTGCAGACGCGGGCGCACGAACGCGCTTGCGTAGATCAGGACGCTCCACATCAGCAGAGCGACCGCCTGTTGCAGATAAGTCAGTCCCGCCGGCAGTATCGCCGTATTGAATGTCCCCATCGACGCGACGACATTGACGGTGATCGATACGCAGATGACGAGCCTGGCGATCTTCTCGACGCCGGCACTGCGCGTCTTCCAGATCGCGCTCGTGAGTGCCCCAGAGTCTCTCTCGTTCTGCAGGATGGTCATGCGGTGACTTTCCCTTAAGCTTGGTTAATTATCTGCTACTGCGGGTTGATCTCCCGGGCCGCGGCACCACGAAATCTCGAAACTTCGGCGATTGATAACGATACGGCGCCTGCTCGATGCGTTAATGCAAATCGCACCCCGCTGGTGCCTCGGCCGTCACGACCCTGCTATACAAGCGTGGGATCCGGCTCGATCGACTTCTCCGGATTATCTGGTTTCCGTGGTCACGCATGAATAAGCCGAGCAATACATTCGATATCGCCATCGAGCAGGCGTTCGACTTCCTGTCTCCGGAATACGCGGCGCTTTTCGACAGCTCTGCCGCGACCGCGTTTCAGCATCCGCTCTGGCTGGACAGCCTCTACGCCAGGCTCGCATCCCATGCAGGCGCGACGCCGCTGGTCGTCGTGGTCCGCCGCCGTACAACGGGGGCACTGGCGATGGTGCTGCCCCTGCTCCGAATCCGCCGCGGCCCGATCCGCACCATCGAATTCGCCAATCTGCGCGTATCCGACTATCTGGCGCCGGTCTGCAGTCCCGAGGTGTTTTCCAGCCTGCTGGAGGACGAAGCGGCCTGCGCAGAGATCCGGCGCCTCGTCCGCCCGTTCGATCTGCTCCGCATGACCAAGCTGCCCGACGGACGGCTTCCGATCGAGAGCTTACTCGGCGCGCCACGCCGCGTCTCGATGGAGACGAACGCCTACGCGACCGTTCTCGTCGCCCCGTTCGAGCAATGGCGTGCCAGCGCGCTGGATCGCTCCTATCAGAAGGAGCTCGCCAAGAAATATCGCCAGCTCCAGAAGAAGGGAGCATTGAGCTTCTCATGCTGCGACGACAGCGCCTCGATCTCCGAGGCGATGGACGCGATGAAGCAATATCGCGGCCCGCGCTTTCACGCCCAGGGCGACGGCGACCTGCTCCAGCGCCCCGAATATTACAGCTTCTATTCTGACGTGGCGGCCCGCGGTCTCGGCTCGTTCGTCCGACTCTACGCCATGAAGATGGACGGCGGCGTGATCGCCGCCGTGCTCGGACTGCGCCATCGCGGCAGCTTCCTCGTCATCATGAGCGCCTTCGATATCGACGGCTACAAGAGCCAATCCCTGGGCTCTCTGATGTTCGAGCAAGTGGCGCGGGATTGCATCGAGCGCGGCGATCAGATGCTCGACTTCACGATCGGCGACGAGCCGTACAAGAAATTGTTCGGCGGCCAGCCTTCGCCGATGTGGATGGTCACGCAGGCCGGCAGCACCGCGGGCGCCATCAGCCTGTTCGCGCTGAAGCAGGCTCCCTGGCTCAAACTGGCGGCCAAGCGGCTGTCCGATTTCAGGCTCCTGCCGGCCCGCACCCCGACGCCCACGCGCTAGCCGAAGCGCAAGCGAGGGAGCGCAGAGCTCACGCGCGGAGCGCGCCGCGGACGCGTCCGAGCCAGCCCGGATTCATCTGATCGACACGATGCGTGAGACTGCGCCGCAGGAAGTGCAACCGCCGCCGCACATCCCATTCGATATCGTTGCGGGACGTCAGGGCCTGACGGAAGCGCGCCATTTTCAGCGACCGCTGGTCTGCCGCGAGCTTGTCGGGATCGGAATAGAACTGCGAAATCTTCTCCGTGCCCATGCCGGCGCTTGCGAGCCAGCGCGGCGCGTACTCCGTGCAAAGGCGATCGACGTCCACCAGCAGGCGGGCGACGCCCGTGCCGGCGGCGGGACAATTGGTCTGGAACGCATCGCCGATGAGGACGATTCCGGGCTGAAGGTGTCCCTCCACCACGGTCAGATCCATCACCCAGTTCTGCACCCTGTCGGTCACGTGGAAGTCGCCGAGGTAAGGCCGCAGTCCCGGCAGCAGCCGCAGGACGGTCGCTTCCGGTTCGCGGCGCAGCTCGCGCATGATCGGATCGGTCGGGTCGCGGAACATGAACAGATTGGCCCGCATACCTGATGGCACCGGGAACAGGCTGAGATAGTCGATGCCGTCAGCGGTGCGCTCGCCGTAACAGGTCAGCGCCTCGAAATCGAACGGCGTGCCATCGCGGCGGGCGATCGTGAAGCCGAACGACACCGAATGGCGCTCGGCCAGCACGCGCCGCTTGATGCCGAGCTTGTAGCCGAGAGCTCCCGCCATGCCCGTGGCGAGCACGACGAGCCGCGCCTCAAGGCGTCGTCCGGACGCAAGCTCGATATGCTGGACATCATTGCTGGGGCTGATTGCGATGACTTCGTCGACGATCAGATTGGACGGATCAGGCAGCTGGCTGCGCGCCATCGCAACGAGGCCGGCATAGGAAAACCCGTAAGCCTGGCCGACGCTGACATCGACGACCTTGCCTTCCCGGATATTGAGCACCCGGTCATACCGGCAGGCGACGTTCTCGAGCGCATGAAGGAAGCCCAGCTTGCGGAACATCTCTAGCTGCTGGCCACCGAGCTTCTCGACCCGGAATTCGTCCGGATGCACCGCGCGCTTGTCGACGAGTGCGACGCGATGCCCCGCCCGCGCAAGCACGGACGCGGCGAGCGATCCCGCAAGGCCGCCACCGACGATCGCGATGTCTGCGACGATCGCCGCAGTCGCAGCTGCAGCGCTCGGCTCGGTCACGGGTCTATCCGTCGTCATGGTTTAGGGCTCCACGGTTAACGGTGGTTCCATGTGCAATTCCCTCGCCTGATGTCGTATCGCAGAGCCAAACGCGATCATTTCCGGCGATTGAGGTTAACGGGTCGCCGGACACATCCGTCCCGGCACGCGCCTTGCTCAGAACGACCTCGAAATACTGCTGTCTCGTCAGACCAAGCGTCCGAATTCGTTCCAGAGAGGCCATTCCAATGCTCGAACAGCCGCAGGCCGGCCGGCTTCGCCCCGCATCTTGCACCGGCACGACATCGCGCCGCTTTTCGATCGAGCCGGTGCCCGGTCAATCTGGCACATCGGGGACGCGGCTGTTCCGCAGTGAAGCAGCGGCGTACGACCTTCGTCGACGACAGACGACGGGACCTCAAGACCGCGCATTAACACTCGCATTTTTCCGGCATGCTAGGCTCTCGCCGTCCTTGCAACGCCCATCTTCGGGGAACGCTCCGCATCTTCGATGATCGATTCCATTGTTCAATTTCTGCGGCGTGACGTCACGCGCGGTGTCGTCGGGACCATCCTTCTGAAGGTTGGCAGCGGCGCGCTCGCGTTTGCGTTGTTCTCGCTGGCCGCGCGAACGATGACGCCCGATGGATTCGGTATCTTTGCGACCTGGCTTTCGGTTGCCCAGATCGCCGCAGTCGTAGGACTGGTCGGTCAGGAAGCATTGTTGGTGCGATTCCTGAACGAGTATGAGGTCGGCGACAGGCCCGACCTCACCAAGGGCCTCCTGCTCTCCAGCTTCAGGATTTCCGCCGTCGCGATGCTGATCGCGATCGCCGCGGTTGCGTTGGTTGCGCATTTCAGAGGAGATTTGTGGCTGCTGATCCTCGCCGTCTCGGCCTACACCGCCGTGAGTGCCGGATTGATGCTCGGCAGCCAGATCGCGCGCTCGCTGGTCAGCATTATCATGGGCGAAGGCAACCGCGAGTTCTTCTGGCGGGTTTTCGTCGTGCTGTTTCTGCTCGCCATGCTGTTCGGGCATCGGCAGCTCGATCCCGCCGAGCTGATCGCCGCAATGACGATTGCGATGTCGGTGGGCCTCGTCGCACAGATCATTGCGATTGTACGGGTGCTGCCGGATTTGCGCACGACAGCAGCGAATTCCGAAGCATCGCGCTGGCGATCGAGCGCGCTGCATTTCTGGCTTGCGTCCATCCTTGAAGTCGCGAACCAGTATTTCGACGTCATTCTGGTCTACTGGATGCTGGATCCGGCGACCGCCGGCATCTACTTCGCGGCGTCACGCCTCGCCAACATCTTCGCCATGCTCTCCGCCGCGCTGTACTCGTTCGGCGCGCGCCGGCTTCCTTCGCTCTACTTCAGCAAAAATCACCAGGAATTCGAGCGGACGCTGCAGCTCATGGCGGAAGTGACCGCGCTTTGCGTGGTCGCGGGGCTCGCCATGATCTGGATCGGCGGCCCCTATCTCCTCAACCTGTTCGGGCCTCATTTCACCGAGCAGCACTCGGTGCTGATCGTGCTGGCGATCGGAACGGCCATCCAGGCCGCGGGCGGTCCGTCGGCGGCGATCCTGCAATTGACCGGCCATGAACGCATCTACGTCCCCGTCGTCGCCGCAAATGTCGCATTGAGACTGGTCGGATTCCTCGTCCTGATCCCCTGGCTCGGCGTGCTTGGCGCGGCGATTGCCGCCACGGTGTCGCTGGCGCTCACGACCATCGCGCTCAATATCTTGTGCCGCCGGCGAACCGGGGTCGATCCTTCGGTTCTCGTGCTGTTGCGCTTCTCGGCGTGGCGGCGCGGCCGCTATGCGGTTCGCGGCGCCGACTCCGCCGAATAGGCGTCAGCCGTACGATCGGCTTGGTTGATCCGCGACGGCGCGTGCAGGTCCCGTTGGTTAACGCGCTCGCTGCGCACCATCCGGGAATCGGCAGAATTCCCGCGAGAACGCGGCAATCGGCGGCTCGCGCATTAACTCCGTTTGTTGCTAGTCGGTGTCTGCCCGATGCCTGCATGATAGGTACGGGGTTAAGAAGGTGAAGATTTCGTTTCTTTAGCGGTCGGGATCCGTGCTCCACTACCAGCCGAACAAGGAATTGGGCGAGACGACCGCGACAGAACTGGCGCGGCTGAACGGCAGCGAACGAAAGCTGCATGTCCTTCTCGTACAGACCCAGGCCGAGAACGCGGGCGCGCAGGAGATCTCCAGGCTTCTCGGCGCCGGGCTCTCCGCGCGCGGCCATCGCGTCTCCAACCTGTTTTTCTTCCGCAAATCGGATTCGTTCGACGAGCCGCCCGAGACGTTCTATTGCGCATCGAGCCGGCCGGGCGATCCGGTTGCGCTGCTGCGGATGCTGTGGACGCTTGGCGGTCATATCAGAGCCACGCGGCCCGACGCCGTTCTGACCTTCCAGCATTTCGGCAACGTCATCGGCGCGGGCGTGACGCGCCTCGTCAGCCGCGCCCCTGTCGTCGCCAATCAGGTTTCATCCGCGCTGTCGATGAGCTGGCCGATCCGCACGGCCGACATCGTCATGGGCAGCGTCGGCTTCTTCGACCGCATCACGCTGAACTCAAAGGACATGGAGCGCGAGTATTCGCGCTACCCGCAGGCCTACCGGTCGCGCATGGTGCATGTCCCGCACGGCTTCGAGGACAAGGCCCTCATCCTGCCGAAGGGCGCCGCACGACAGAAATTCAACCTGCCGCCGGACCGCGTCCTGCTCGGCTGCGCGGCGAGGCTGCATCCGCACAAGCGGCTCGATGCGGCGATACGCCTCTTGCCGGACGAGCCGTCGTGGCACCTTGCACTCGCCGGCCAGGGCGCCGATGAGGCGCGACTGCGGCAGCTCGCGGACGAGCTGAAGGTCTCGGACCGATTGCATCTGCTCGGTGAAATCGCGCCACGCCAGATCGCGGATTTTCTCGCCTGTCTCGACATATTCGTGTTTCCGACGCAGGCCGAGACATTTGGCCTTGCCGCCGTCGAAGCCGCCAACGCCGGCGTTCCCTCGGTCGTCACCGATCTTCCCGTGCTGCGCGAGGTGCTGTCCTTCGAAGGAAAGCCCACTGCCCTCTTTGTCGATGCTTCAGATCAAGCGAAGCTGTCGGCTGCCGTCTCCAGACTTCTGACCGACCAAGCACTGAGCGACGAACTGCAAAAGAATGCCAAAGGCCTGAGGTTGCGCTATTCGGTCGATGCGATGGTTGAGGAATACGTTCAAATCCTCAATCGGGTCGTCTGAGCCGATGCGTTGGAATAGGTTGGCTCGACATGATCATCGAGTTTCGCTGCGAACGTGACCATGCGCGGCGGTGGATGCACCGCCAGACGCTGTCGATCGACGGCCGGGACGTTCCGGTTCAAATCGCGTTGACTGCAACGGCGGAGCCACGGCCCGCGGGGCTCGACGCCCTGTTCGAACTGGAGCGCATGGTGCTGCGTAAAGGCAGGCACAGCGGCGCCGACGGGCTGAAGATCGATCCGGAACAGACACAGGCCCGCACCGGCACGGCCGACGTGATCGTCGATTTCACGAGCGCCGCGCGCGATCCGCACTGTTCGGCCCGGCTGTATCTCCGCCCGTTGTTCAACGGAACTGCAGGTGAAAACGCGGCACTCGCGGCGATTCTCGCCGGCGACCTGCCCGTCATCGAGATCGTCAACGAGGTCGACGGTGCGGTGCTCGATCGCGGCCATCCCTCCGCGGAAATCGCGGCCGGTTTGAGCGGTGGGCTCGAAACGGTCATGGCGCGAACCCTGACCATGGTGGCGGCCATCCTGTCGGGACGGCCGCGTATCGTGCCGCAGCTGGCACGCCCGGCCCGAGCCGGCAACGGCCGGCGGCCTGCGGCCTACGTCGTGCGCGGCCTCGCCGTGTCGATCGCCAAGGAGATTTACCGCCTCTGCTGCTATGCCCCGCATTGGCATGTCGGATGGCGCTTCAATGATGGCGCGGGCGTCTGGCAGACGGGAGATCTCTCCGGGCCTCGCTGGAACGTTCTTGCCGATCCCGGAAACCATTTCTATGCCGATCCCTTCCCCATCACCTGGCAGGGACGAACATTCGTCTACTTCGAAGATCTCGATCATCGGGTTGGAAAAGGCATCATTTCGGCGGTCGAGTTCGGCGAGGCCGGCCCGGTCGGCGACGTCGTGCCCGTGCTGGAGGAGCCCTGGCACCTGTCCTATCCGTTCCTGATCGAGGACGATGGCGAGTTGTGGATGATCCCGGAGAGCTCGCTCCACGGGGACGTCGCGCTCTACAAATGCATTCGGTTTCCGGACAAATGGGAGCGACACGCCACGCTGCTGTCAGGCCTCGAACTGGCCGACGTGACCATCACGCAGCACAACGGTCTGAACTACCTGTTCGGAGCCTGGCGAGACGGAACCGGCGGCTATTCGGATTCGCTTGCGATCTATTACGCCGAGCACCTGCTCGGCCCCTGGTTGCCCCATGCCAGCAACCCCGTCCTGATCGATCGCGCAAGTGCGCGACCCGCGGGGAATTTCGTCACCATCGATGGCAAATTGTGGCGGCCGGTGCAGGATTGCGCCGACGGATATGGCGCCGCGCTCGACCTCGCGGAAGTGATCGAACTGTCTCCGACGACGTTCAAGCAGGTCGTCCGCCACTCCCTCAGACCCGGACCGGCATGGCCCGGCAGAAAGCTGCACACGCTGAACCGCTGCGGCCGGCTCGAGGTGATCGACGGGTCGCGTGTTCAACCCAAGACCCGGGCCTTCGCAAGCAAATTTCCATCGGTCGTCTTGTCCCCGCGAACCAGTCCCCACACCGCCTGCTAGCGCGTGGCACGACGGACGGCGTGGATCACAACGCCGCCCGTCATCTCGTGCTTCGACCGCTCCCGCGGGAGGCGGCCTTCTACTGAGAACGATCCGAGGTCCAGCCCTTGTACTCGGCGACGTTGTCCCTGGTCACGAGCTTCGAGGGCAGGAGCTCGACGGTCGAGGCCGGCTTCTGGCCATTGAGAATGCCGACGCCCACCTGCACCGCGCGCCGCGCCATGAAGAACGGGTCCTGCGAAGCGGACGCCTGGACCTGCGGCGCTGCCGGATCCTTCAGTGCCGCCTCGATGTCGGGCGCGCCATCGACCGCGGTGATGACGATGCCGCTGCGGCCTTGCTGGCGCGCCGCGAGATCGGTGCCGATCGCCTGCGGATCGTTGATGGCGAAGATGGCGTCGATCTTGGAAAAGCGCGTCAGATAGCCCTGCGCGATGGTGAGACCGCCTTCACGCGAGCCTTTGCCGTCCTGGTCGCTGGACAACACCTTGATCCCGGGATTCTTCGAGAGAACGTTCTTGCAGCCGACGACGCGGTCGATCACGGCCGAGACCTGCGGCCCGTTCTCGATGATGACGTCGCCCTTGCCCCCCAGCTTGTCGACGATGTACTGGCATGAGATCTCGCCGGCCTGCACGTTGTTCGTGGTTATGGTGGCGTCGGCGCCTTCGGCCGCGGTGTCGACCGCGACGACCACGATGCCCGCCGCCTGCGCCTTCTTGATCGCCGGCCCGATCGCCTTGGGATCGCCGGGGTTCAACAGGATCAGGTCGACGCCGGCGGCAATGAAATTGTCGATCTGGGTGACCTGCTTGCCGAGGTCGTATTCGAAGCCGACCGTCGTGATCTTCACATTGGGGTTGGTCTTCCTGGCCTCGAACTCGGCGCCCTTCGACAGCGCGACGAAGAACGGATTGCCCATCGACCCCAGCGAGACGCCGATCGACTTGAGTTCCTTGGCGAAGGACGGCGCGGTGCTTAGGGCAAGCGCCATCGCGGCGCCGGCGAGCGTGATCGTCTTCAACATTGGCTTCCTCCCTGGTCTGTATTCTTATCCGGCACGGCAGACCAGTTGCCGCAGCGGAACCTCGCATCACATCATGCGCACTCAGGTGCGCGCCGAACCCATTCAGGTTCTGGCGGAGCCCTGCAGCCGGTAGCGGTCCAGCGCCACGGCGCCGATGATCACCAGGCCCTTGATCACATATTGCCAGATGTCCGAGACGCCGACGAGGATCAGGCCGTTCGACAGGACGGCGATGATCAGCGCACCGACCAGCGTGCCCCAGATCGAGCCGATGCCGCCGACGAACGAGGTGCCGCCCAGGATCACGGCGGTGATCGCATCGAGCTCGTAGGACTGACCGAGCTGGAGACCGTTGGCCGCATAGAGCCGCGCCGCCTGCATCGCGCCGCCGAGCCCGGCGAAGAGTCCCGAGATGCCGTAGACGAAGATCAGCACGGCCCAGACCTTGATGCCGGCAAGCCGCGCCGCGCTTTCATTGCCGCCCACCGCATAGATGTGCACGCCGAGGACGGTCCGGCGCAGCACCAGCCACGAGACGAGGATGACGAGCAAGGCGATCACCGAGAGCCACGGGATCGACGCGACGCCGGGAACGAGCGTCAGCGAGCCGTTGCCGATGAAGGCATAGGGAATGGAAGGATTAAAGACGGTGGTGTCGGCCCCGAGCAGTCGCGCCAGGCCGCGTACGGCGGTGAGAGAGCCGAGCGTGACGATGAAAGGCGGCAGGCGGAGGAGTGCAATCAGCGCGCCGTTGATGACGCCGAAGCCGAGGCCCGTGAGCAGCGCGGCCGGCAGCCACAGCATCCCGAGCTCCGGCAGCTTGGAGAGCGTCAACCCGGCCATCGCGGACGCCGCCAGGATCGAGCCGACCGAGAGGTCGATGCCGCCGGTGAGGATGACGAAGGTCATGCCTGCCGCAAGCACGGTGTTCACTGCGGCCTGCTGCAACACGATGCCGAGATTTTGTCCGGTGAAGAAGCGGCCCTCCGACAGAAAATGGAAGCCGCCGCACAAGATCAACAACACCGGCAGCATGCCGGCGGCGCGGATCAGAAGCCTTATGCGCTGACGCTTCGTCTCCTGCGCGGCCGCGAGGCCCGCGGCGGCGGCGGCGTCCGTCTTTGAAGAGCCGTCATGCATCGAGTTGCTCCATCCCCGTGGCGAGCGCCATGATGTCTTCCTGGTTCAGGGGCGACGTCGCGCCACGCTCGATTTCACCGGCGATATGCCCCGCCCGCATGACGACGACGCGGTCGCAGATGCCGATGATTTCGGGCAGATCGGATGAGATGACGAGGATCGCGGTGCCGGATTTGGCAAGATTGTCGATGATCGAATAGATCTCGGACTTGGCGCCGACATCCACGCCGCGCGTCGGCTCATCGAGGATCAGGACCTTTGGCGTGGTCGCAAGCAGGCGCGACAGCAGCACCTTCTGCTGGTTGCCGCCGGACAATGCGCCGACGGTGACGTTGATATCGGCGGCACGAATGCCGAGCGCCGCGAACGCCCTGTTGGCGCGGTCGCGGGCCTTGTCGCGATCGAGGATGTAACCGATCCGGGCATCCCGGCCGAGCACCGCGAGGTTGATGTTGTCCAGGCACGACATGTCCAGGAACAGGCCGAGCGCCTTGCGGTCCTCGGTCAGATAGGCGACGCCGATGTCGAGCGCCTCACCCGGCGTGCGGATATCGACCGGGCGTCCTTCCAGCTCGACACGGCCGGAGGTCCTGGGCGCCGCGCCAATGATGAGATGCGCAAGCTCGGTGCGACCTGCGCCGATCAGGCCGGCGAGGCCGACCACCTCGCCCGCATGCACGGTCAGCGAGCACCCTTTGACGCGCCGGCCATCGGCCATGTCGATCGCTGCGAGCACGGGATGCCCCCGCCCCGCCTCCGGATCATGATCCTTCTTGTAGAACGAGGAGACGTCACGCCCGACCATTAGCCGAACGATGGTGTCGGCGCGGATGTCCTGCTTGTCGAGCGCCCCGACCAGCCGGCCGTCGCGCAGCACGGTGACGCGGTCGCCGAGCGCATAGACCTCGTCCATGCGATGCGAGATGTAGATGATGGCAAGCCCCTCGGCGCGAAGCTGGCGGATCAGCGCGAACAGCCGCGCGCTCTCGCCGGCCGACAGCGCGGTGGTCGGCTCATCCATGATCAGGATTTTTGACCTCGCGTGCAGCGCACGCGCGATCTCGACCAGTTGCCGCTGGCCCATGGAAAGGTGCGCCACCAGCGTCGACGGCAGGAAGTCTGCGCCCAGCCGTTTCAGGATGGGGCCGACGCCCTCGCGCATGGCGCCGCGTGCCAGCAAGCCTGCTCGCGATAGCTCCCGGCCGAGATAGATATTCTCGGCAACACTGAGATTGGGAGCCAGCGACAGCTCCTGGTAGATGATGGAGATGCCCGCCGCGCGGCCGCCGAGCGGACCTTCGATCCGTACCGGGCTTCCTTCGATCCGGATCTCGCCGCCGGGATCGGGCCTGTAGGCGCCGGACAAGATCTTCATCAGCGTCGACTTTCCGGCGCCGTTCTCACCCATCAGGGCATGAATTTCGCCGGCATGGACGGTGAGATCGACGGAACGCAGCGCCTTGATGCCAAAGAAGGACTTTGAGACCCCACGCATCTCGAGGATCGGATCGTTCATCGTGCCTCCCGACGCACAATGCGTTTCCTACCCGCGTCTCAATGATTTTGTCAGCGCGGTTCACGCATTAAACAAAAGGCCGCGGCGCAGAGCAATACCGAACACACGGGAATGCAACGTCAAGGCGGTGCTAGTGGCGCGGCCGATACAGTTCGCGCCACGCGGGAAGCCGCTCGGCATAGGCATCGACCAGTCTTGCGTCTGGTTCGAACGTCTCGACGCGCTGCGGCCGCGTGCACACGGCGGCGATCGCCTCACCGGTGACGGCAAGCCGCCCCAATCTCGCCGCACCGAACGCCGCGCCGGTCTCGCCTCCGGCAAAGCGATGGACCGGAACATTCAGCACGTTTGCCAGCACCGAGAGCCAGAACCGGGACCGTGAACCACCGCCAATGGCGTCGGCTTCCGTCATCGCAATGCCGGCATCCGCGAGCGCGTCGCGGCAATCGGCAAGCGCGAAGGCAACGCCCTCGAGCACCGCCTGCACGATCGACCCGCGATCGGTGCCATGGCTCAAACCATCCAGCATGCCGCGCACGGCGGGATCATCGTGCGGTGTCCGCTCACCCGCCAGATAAGGCAGGAAACTCACAGGCGACGGCGCCTGCGGGCGCAATCCAAGCGGCGCCAGCAACTCGGCCTCGGTGGCGCCGAACAGGCGCGCGATCCAGGCCAGGCAGGAGGCAGCCGAGAGGATCGCGCCGGCCTGAATCCACATGTCGGGAATGGCATGGCAGAACGTGTGCACCGCGCGGTCCGGGTTGGCGGCGATTCTGCTGGTCGGTGCCAACAAGGCACCCGAGGTTCCCAGCGACACGAACGCGGTTCCCGGCCGGATCGCGCCGATGCCGACGGCGCCTGCCGGATTGTCGCCGGCACCGCCCGCGATCACCGGCTGTCCGCTCATGCCCCAGCGCCGTGCCAGCTCGCCGCGCAGCGTGGTCGCGGGCGCGCATCCCTCGACCAGACGCGGCATGTGATCGCGCGACAGGCCGGTCGCTGCCAGTGCTGCGTCCGACCAGTCCCGGCGCGCGGCGTCGAGCCACAGTGATCCCGATGCATCCGAGACGTCCTCGATGGCCTCGCCGCTCAGCACCAGGCGCAGATAGGCCTTTGGCAGCAGAACGAGTTTCGTCGCCGCAAAGATTTCGGGCTCGTGCGTCGCGATCCAGAGCAGCTTCGGCGCGGTGAATCCCGGCATCGCCTTGTTGCCCGACGTCGCACGCAAGGCGGGCCAGCGTCGTTCCAGGACACGACACTCGGCGGCGGAGCGTCCGTCGTTCCAGAGGATGCAGGGCCGCAACGGTCTCGAGCTCGCATCAAGCAGCGTGGCGCCATGCATCTGCCCGGACAGTCCAATGCCTTCGACGGCCGCCAACTCGCCGGCATGCGTCGCCTTCAAGGCATCCAGCGTGGCGAAGGTTGCATCGATCCACTGCGCGGGATCCTGCTCGAAATAGCCTGATAGCGGCGAGGCGGTCGTCAACGGCCGGCTCTCGCTTGCAATCACGCGCTGGGCGCCGTCGACGAGAACGGTCTTGACCGCCGAGGTGCCGAGATCGATGCCGAGATACATGGCTGCTACCCGCTCACTTCGTCGCGTCCATCCAGATGCCCGGCTCCGAATGCTCGCGGATGTGAGTGACGAGAAAGTCGGAAAAAGCCCTGATCTTGGCGGGCAGCCCGGCGCGGTTCTGGTAGGCGATGTTCATGGTGAGCAGCGGCAGCTCCCAATCCACCAGCACCGGGACGAGACGGCCCGCCGCGATGTCGCTCTGGACGATGTAGAGCGGCTGGATGAGGATGCCGAGCCCTGCCAGCGCCGCGCCGCGAATGACCTGGCCGTCATTGCTGTCGAGCGTCGGCGCGATGCGGACGGTCTGCGCGCCATGGCTTTTGCGCAGGCGCAGCGAATAGGGATCGTTCGCGAGATTGTAGACCAGCATGTTGTGACGCGCGAGATCGGCGGGCTGCTCCGGCTCGCCGGCGCTTGCGAGATAGGAAGGCGCGGCGGCAAGCACGCGCCGCATCTGGCCGATGCGGCGGACGATGATGTTCGAATCCGGCTCCTGCTCGCGCGTCCGGATCGCCACGTCGATGCCGGCCTCGATGAAATCGGGATAGCGGTTGGCGGTCGTGATCTGCATGTTGAGCTTCGGATAGCGCGCGCGGAAGGCCGGCAGCATCGGCGCCAGATAGATCACCGCAAAGGACAGCGAGCTCGTGACCCGCAGCGTGCCCTGCGGCGACAGCGCACGATCGCTGACGATGTCCTCGGCCTCCGCCAGTTCGCTCAGCACCCGGCTGGAGCGCTCCAGCAGCTCCTGCCCCGCCTCCGTCAGCCACAGCCTGCGTGTGTTGCGCTCGATCAGCCTGACCGCAAGGCGCTCCTCGAGCGCGCTGAGATGGCGGCTCGCCGCCGCATTCGACATGCGCAAGGCCTCGGCGGCTTTTGACAGGCTGCCGAGCTCGGCCGTCTTGGAGAACACCTCCAATTGCAGCAGGCGATCCATTTTTCCACTTTTAGAAAAAGAGACTTACAAATATTGACCTTTATTTTCGCATCCTGCAAGTCAAAATGGCCAGAACACAAGCAAGATAGCAGGCGAGGAAACTGGGAAATGTCGGGCCCGATCAGGCACATCGTGATGTGGCGGCTACGCGGGGAGACGCCCGCGGAGCGCTCCGCGGCCCGTTCCAAGGTCAAGACCCTGTTCGAGGGACTGCGGGGCCGGATTGAGGGCCTCACCCATATCGAGGTCGGCGTCGACGTCAGCGATGTCGATTACGCCTGCGACGTGGTGCTGTTCTCCGAATTTGCCGACCAGGCCGCACTCGCCGCCTATGCCACCCACCCCGAACATTTGCGCGTCCGCGAGGCGCTGGGCGACTTGCGGATCGGACGCTTCCAGGTCGATTATCCCATCAAAGAGACCGGCGCATGATCGGTTCGTTCACCTTTGAAAACCTGCCCTGCCGCGTCGTGTTCGGCAGCGGAACGCTGGCCTCCGCCAAAGCCGAGGTCGAGCGGCTCGGCGGCAAGCGCGCGCTGGTGCTGACGACGCCGCAGCAGGAGGCGCAAGGCAAGAGCTTGGGGGCCGCACTCGGCCCGCTCTACGCCGGCATCTTTCCCGGCGCGACCATGCACACCCCGGTCGAGGTCACGGAGCGCGCGCTCGCGGCGATGAAGGCATGCGAGGCCGATTGCGTCGTCTCGCTCGGCGGCGGCTCGACCACCGGCCTTGGCAAGGCGCTGGCCTTGCGCACCGGCGTCAACCAGCTCTGCATTCCCACCACCTATGCCGGCTCGGAGATGACGCCGATCGTCGGCCAGACCGAGAACGGCCTGAAGACCACGGTGCGCGACCCAGCCGTGCTGCCCGAGACCGTGATCTACGATGTCGACCTCACCCTGACGCTGCCGGCGAGCCTGGCCGCAACATCCGGCATCAACGCGATCGCACATGCCGTGGAGGCGCTCTATGCGCGCGACACCAATCCCGTGACATCGCTGATGGCGGAGGAAGGCATCCGCGCGATCGCTCGCGCCCTCCCCGCCATTGCGGCCAAAAGCGATGACCGCGAGGCGCGCACCGAAGCACTCTACGGCGCCTGGCTGTGCGGCGTCTGCCTCGGCACCGTCGGCATGGCGCTGCATCACAAGCTCTGCCACACGCTCGGCGGCACCTTCGATCTGCCGCACGCCGAAACCCACACCATCGTGCTGCCGCATGCGCTGGCCTACAACGCACCGGCGGTGCCCGATGCCATGGCGCGGATCTCGCGCGCGATCGGCGGGGCCGATGCGTCCCAAGGGCTCTACGAGCTCGCGAAGCGGCTGGGTGCGAAGCTGGCCTTGCGCGACATCGGCATGCCCGAAAGCGGCATCGACAAGGCCGCCGATCTCGCCGTCACCAACGCCTACTGGAATCCGCGCCCGCTCGAGCGCAACGCCATCCGCGAGTTGATCGCCCGCGCCTGGGCCGGCGAGCCGCCGGTTACCATCAAAGCGGCGGCCTGAAGCGATGCGGCGCACGCTGATCAAATCCGCGGTCATCATCAGCATGGATGACGCGATTGGCGACCTCAACACCGGCGATGTGCTGGTCGAAGGCAGCCGCATCGTCGACGTGCGCCCTTCGATCGACCTCGGCAGCGGCGCTTCCGAAACCGAGATCGTGGACGGCAACGGCCGGATCGTCATCCCCGGCCTGATCAACGCGCATATGCACACCTGGCAGACGGCATTGCGCGGCTATGCTGCGAACTGGACGCTGCTGGAATATTTCCGTCGCATGCATGCCGGGCTCGCGACCGTGTTCCGGCCCGACGACATCTACATTGCGACCCTCGTCGGAGCGCTGAACCAGATCAATTGCGGCACCACCACGCTGGTCGACTGGTGCCACAACAATCCGACGCCTGATCATACCGATGCCGCCGTGCGTGGGCTGATCGAGAGCGGCATCCGCGCCGCCTTCTTCCACGGCTCGCCAAAACCCGAGCCGAAGCCCGGCGAGCCGCATTTCTCCGAGATTCCGCATCCGCGCCGCGAGGTCGAGCGGCTGCTGGCCGGTCCCCTTGCCGACCGCGACGGCCTCGTCACGCTCGGGCTTGCTGTTCTCGGCCCGCATTATTCGACGCTCGACGTCGCCATGCACGATTTCCGCCTGGCGCGCGAGCTCAAGCTGATCGCCTCGATGCATCAGGGCGGCGGTCCGGCCAAGACGCCCGGCGGCTGGGAGAAGCTGATCGAGGCCGGCCTCGTCGGCGCCGGCATCAACATCGTTCATGGCAACGATCTGCCCGACGATCTCCTCGACAAGATGGTCGACCTCGGCGTGTCCTTCTCGGTGACGCCGGAGAACGAGATGATCCAGGGCCACGGTTTTCCGATCACCGGACGGCTGCTCAAGCGCGGCGTGCGCCCGACCATCGGGATCGACCTGGAATCCGTGCTGGCCGGCGATCTCTTCTCCGTCGCCCGCGTCGCGCTGTCGATGCAGCGGGCGCTCGACAACGCGGAGTCGCGAAAAGTGAGCGGCACCATTCCGGCGGCCACCACGATCCCCGTCCGCGAGGCGCTGCGCTGGATCACGACCGAAGGCGCCCGCATGCTCGGCCGCGAGGGCCAGATCGGCTCGCTAACGCCGGGCAAGCTCGCCGACCTCATCGTCATCAACGCATCCGATCTCAACCTTGTCCCGGTGCACGATCCCGTCGCGACCGTCGTGATGCAGACGAGCCTCGCCAATATCGAGGCTGTGATGATCGGCGGCGCCTGGAAGAAGCGGGATGGCCGGCTTTTGGTTGACGGGTTGGACGCGAAGAAAGAATTGCTGGCCCAATCCGGCCGGCGGCTGGTGCAGGACATCGAACGACAGGGACGCGCCGCCTGAAGGCGCCAACGGATGAGATCAATGACCGACGCTTCAAGGAATGTCGCTTTCATCGGGATCGGCAAGATGGGCCTGCCGATGTCGGCGCTCGTCGCCAAGGCCGGCTACGCCGTGACCGCATTCGATCAGAGCGCAGCCCGGATCAACGAGGCGCGTGCGCAAGGCATTTCGATTGCCGCTTCGCCGGCCGAGGCCGTGAACGGCAAAGCGGCAGTCATCACGTCCCTGCCGGATGACGCCGCCTTGCGCGGCGCACTGCTCGGCCCAGCCGGCCTGATCGCCGCGATGGCGGCTGGATCTGTTCTGATCGAGACCAGCACCGTGAGCGTCGAGGCCTCAACTGAAGTTGCGACCGCCGCACAGGCGCGCGGCATTGCCTATCTGCGTTCGCCGGTCTCCGGCAATGCCAGCATCGTTCACACGGGTGCGCTGACCTGCTTCGTCTCCGGGCCGAAGGACGCCTTCGAGAACGCCAAGCCGCTGTTCGCCGCCTTCACCCGCGCCCAGACATATCTCGGGCCAGCCGAGGAAGCGCGCTACGCAAAGCTCTCGGTCAATCTGATGATCGCGGTGTCGGCCGCGATGATGGCCGAGAGCCTTGCGCTGGCGCGCAAGGGCGGCATCGCCTGGCAGGACATTTTGAAGGTGCTCGACGATAGCGCGGTCGCCTCGCCGATGGTGAAGTACAAGACCGCGCCGCTGCGGACACGCGACTTCGAGTCGACTTTCTCGTGCAAGCAGATGGCCAAGGATCTCGATCTCATCCTCGGCGCCGGCCATGCCGTCGGCGTGCCGCTGCAACTCGCAGCCCAAGTGCGCGAGACCTATGGCTCACTGGTCGCGCAGGGCGACGGCGACACCGACTTCATCGCGACCGTCAAGCACCTGGAACGTCTGTCCGGACTTGGCGAACCCAAACTCTGATCGCGGAGACACCTATGCGCAACTTCAACGAGACCACGATCACGGACGCGGTGCTGGAGCGGATCAAGGACGCGACCGATCCACGCATCAAAGAAGTCAGCGAGGCGCTGGTGCGCCACCTGCATGCCTTCGTCCGCGAGGTCCGGCCGACCCAAAAGGAATGGGAATACGGCATCGATTTCCTGACCCGCACCGGGCACATGTGCGACGACAAGCGCCAGGAGTTCATCCTGTTGTCCGACACGCTCGGCGTCTCCATGCTGGTCGACGCGATCAATCATCCGGTGCCGGAAGGCGCGACCGAGACGACGGTGCTCGGCCCCTTCTTCGTCCAGGCCGCGCCGGAGAAGGACAGCGGCGCCGATATCTCGGGGCCGATGGAAGGCGATTCGATGCTGGTCACAGGCTCGGTCTCGACCGACGACGGACAACCGCTTGCGGGCGCCATCGTCGATGTCTGGCATTCCGACGACGACGGCTATTACGACGTGCAGCAGCTCGACGACATCGGCGATCTCGCGATGCGCGCGCGCTTCCATACCGACGCCAACGGCCGTTTCCATTTCTGGTCGATCAAGCCGGCCGCCTATCCGATCCCGCATGACGGCCCCGTCGGCGAGATGCTGGAGGTCCAGGGCCGCCATCCCTGGCGCCCCGCGCATGTCCATTTCATGATCTCAGCGCCCGGTTTCGAGCAACTGGTGACCCATGTGTTCGTCGCCGGTGACAAATATCTCGACTCTGACGTGGTGTTCGGCGTCAAGGACAGCCTGATCCGCGAATTCACTGGCCACCCTGCCGGCCGTGCGCCGGATGGTCGCATGGTGGAGCGCGACTATTTCCACCTCAATTACGATTTCGGCCTGAAGCAGGTCGCGAGCAGCGCGAGAGCCGCCTAGGCTAAACCAAGGACCAACAAGAGTCCGGCAACAGGGAGCAGACGGGAGCTAAGGATGGGACCGCGGGTCAGCACGAGCATATTGGCCGATCGCCTCACCGGCATGATCGGCCCGCGCGCGAGCGTTGCGCGCGGCGTGCTCGATCAGCACGGGCAGAGCGAATCGCACTATCGCAATTTACCGCCCGACATCGTCGTCTTCCCCGAAACCACGCAGGAGGTCGCGGAGATCGTAAAGCTCTGCGCCAGCGCGGGCATGCCGATCGTTCCGTTCGGCGCGGGCACCTCGCTCGAAGGCAATGCGGCCGCGGTCGCGGGCGGCGTCTGCTTCGACTTCGCGCGCATGAACAAGGTGCTGACGGTGCATGACAGCGACATGGACGTCGTGGTGCAGCCGGGCATCACCCGAAAACAGCTCAATGCCGAGCTGCGCGGCACCGGACTTTTCTTTCCGATCGACCCCGGCGCCGACGCCTCGATCGGCGGCATGACCTCCACGCGTGCCTCCGGCACCATGGCGGTGCGCTACGGCACCATGAAGGACAACGTTATGGCGCTGGAGGTGGTGCTGGCCGACGGGCGCGTGATCCGCACCGCCAGGCGCGCGCGCAAATCAGCCGCCGGCTATGACCTGACGCGGATGTTCGTCGGCGCTGAAGGCACGCTTGGAATCATCACCGAAGTCACATTGAAGGTGCATCCCGTGCCGCAGGCGATCTCGGCTGCGGTCTGCAGCTTCGACACCCTGCACGATGCCGTGGACACCGCGATCTCCGTGATCCAGTCCGCGATCCCCGTGGCACGCATCGAGCTGCTCGACGACGTCATGATGCGCGGCATCAATGCCTACGCGAAGCTCGGCTATCGCGAGGCCCCCACTTTGTTCTTCGAATTCCACGGCTCCGAGACCTCAGTTGCCGAGCAGGCCGAAGCCGCGCAGGCGATCGCGGCCGACCATGGCGGCCATGGCTTTGCCTGGGCGAAGGCGCAGGAGGACCGCAGCAGGCTCTGGCACGCCCGCGACAACACGCTCTATGCGGGTCTGGGCTTGCGGCCCGGCGCGCGCGCCGTGATCACCGATGTCTGCGTGCCGATCTCGCGGCTGGCCGAATGCCTGACCGAGACCCGGCGCGACGCCGACGAGCACGGTTTTACCGCCCCGATCGTCGGCCATGTCGGCGACGGCAATTTCCACATGCTGATCCTGATCGACCCGGCGAAGCCGGATGAGGCCGAGGGCGCCAAGGCGCTGCAGGCCCGCATGGTCGCTCGCGCCATCGCGATGGACGGCACCTGCACCGGCGAGCACGGCATCGGGCTCGGCAAGATCGATTATCTCACTGATGAGCTCGGCGAGGCCGTCGACGTGATGAAGTCGATCAAGACCACGCTCGATCCTGATGGACTGATGAATCCCGGAAAGATCTTTGCGAGCGGAGTGCACGCATGAGCAGCGCCGCATTGGCCATCGAGCCCGCCTCACCCGCGCCTCTGCTGGAGCTGCGCGGCATCAGCAAGGAGTTTCCCGGCGTCAAGGCGCTGGATGATGTTTCCTTTGCCGTCTTCCCCGGCGAAGTCCATATGCTGTTGGGGGAGAACGGCGCCGGCAAGTCGAGCCTGATGAAGGTGCTGTGCGGCGCCTACCGCGCCGATGCTGGCGAGTTCTACTACAAGGGCGACAAGGTCGCGATCTCCTCGACCGCGGATGCGCAGAAGCTCGGCATTGCCGTGATCTTCCAGGAATTCTCGCTGGTCCCCCATCTCGATATCGCCCAGAACATCTTCCTCGGCCGCGAGCCGAAGGGGCGCATTCCCGGCACCATCGACCGCCGCAAGATCCTGGCCGACGCCAGGCGCGTGCTCTGCACGATCGGGTTCGAGATCGATCCCTCCACCACCGTCGACAAGTTAGGGGTAGCGCAGCAGCAGATGGTCGAGATCGCGAAGGCGATCAGCCAGAACGCGCGCATCCTGGTCATGGACGAACCGACGGCGGCGCTGTCCGACCGCGAGACCGAGCTGCTGTTCGCGCTGATCGCGCGGCTGAAGGCCGACGGCGTGTCCATCGTCTATATCTCGCATCGCATGGCCGAGGTGTTCGCGCTCGGCGACCGCATCACGGTGATGCGCGACGGCCGTCGCATCGACGGCGTTCGCCCCGCCGACGTCACGCCGGACCAGCTCGTCCGCATGATGGTCGGCCGCAACGTGGACATGACCTATCCGCGCAATTTTGCCGACAAGCCCGGCGAGCTGCTGCTCGAGGTCAAGGGTTTGAGCTCGTCGACCGGCATCTCCGATATCAACATCGAGGTGCGCCGGGGCGAGATCGTCGGCCTGTGCGGCCTGGTCGGTTCCGGCCGCAGCGAGGTCGCCCGCGCCATCTTCGGCGCCGATGCCGTGACATCAGGCGAGATCATTTTCGACGGCAAGGCCATCTCCGGCGAGCCCGACCTTGCCGCCCGCCGCGGCATCGCGCTGATCCCGGAGAGCCGCAAGAGCGAGGGCCTCGCTCTGCTGCGCTCGGTGAGTGACAATCTGGTGGTGTCGGCGCTGCGAAAACTGTTCCCGAGCGGCCTGTTCGACCAGCGCAGCGCGCAGCGCACGTCCGACGGCCTGATCCGGCAGCTCCGCATCGCAACGCCAAGCGCGCGCCAGATTGTCGGCCTGCTCTCCGGCGGCAACCAGCAGAAGGTCGTGATCGGCAAGTGGCTGGCGGCCGGCTCAAAGCTCTTCATCTTCGACGAGCCGACGCGGGGCATCGACATCGGCGCCAAGTCCGAGATCTTTGCGCTGATCGACCGGCTGGTCGCCGAAGGCGCGGCGGCCTTGATGATCTCGTCCGAGCAGGTCGAGATCTGCCACGTCTGCGACCGCGCCTATGTGATGCGCGAGGGCCGCATCGCCGGACACCTGACACGCAACGAACTGACCGAGGAGAACATCGTGCGACTGGGGATGCATCATGCGTGAAGCCGCGGTCGTCTCACAACCCAATCCCCTGCAGCGCATTCCCGGCGTTGCCATCGTCTTGGTGCTGCTGATCGCCCTGTTCAGCGCGATCGCGCCCGGCTTCCTGTCGGTCGCCAACCTCTCCAACGTGCTCGTGCAGTCGACCATCCTGACCATGCTGGCGCTGCCGATGACCTTGATCATCATGACCGAGGGGCTGGATTTGTCGATGGGCGCGGTGCTGACGCTGACCTCGCTCTGCGTCGCCATCGTGTCGCTCGCAACCAAGTCGATGCTGCTGGGCCTTGGAGCCGGTTTGCTGGTGGGAGCAGCCTTCGGCATCGCCAACGGCTGGCTGGTTGCGATCCTTGGCATCCCGCCCTTCGTCGCGACGCTCGGCACGCTCGGCATGGCGCAAGGCCTGTCGCTGATCGTCAGCGACGGCCAGAGCGTGGTCGGCATCCCCCACAGCGTGCGCGACATCTATTCGGCGACGCTTCTGGGCGTGCCCGTGCCGATCGTGATGGCGCTGGTGACCTATGCGGCCTTCCACGGACTGCTCTACCACACCCGCTTCGGCACCTACATCTTCGCACTCGGCGGCAACCGCGAGGCACTGCGCTATGCCGGCCTCTCGCCGAACAAGCTGCTGATCGCGGTCTACGCGATCGGCGGCGCCATGGCCGGCATCGCCGGCCTGCTGATGACCGCACGCATGAATTCAGGTCATCCGACCGCGGGCCTCGGTCTCGAATTCGACGCCATCGCCGCGGTCGCGGTCGGCGGTACCTCGTTCGAGCGCGGCAATGGCTGGTTGCTCGGCACCCTGCTCGGCGTGATCGCGGTCGGCGTGCTTCGCAACGGGCTCAACCTGATCTCGATGCCCTCTTCGGTGCAGGTCGCAAGCGTCGGCGTCCTCGTCATCGTCGCCCTCTTCCTCGACGGCCTCCGGAGCCGCGCATGACCGACATTTCCAAAGAGGCCCTCTCGCCGCCCCGCTCGTTCCTGTCGCAGGACGCGATCCAGGTGTTCTATCGCCTGCTCGCGGCGCTGCTGATCTGCGCGGTGCTCGCCGTGCTCAGCGACTCCTTCCTGAGCCTCGGCAATATCCTCAACGTGCTGAGACAAGCGAGCCTGACCTTCTTCATCGCGTCCGGCCTGACGCTGGTCGTGCTCACCGCCGGCCTCGATCTCTCCGTCGGCGCCAATGTCGCGCTGTCCGCCTGCATCGCCGGCACCGTGATCCACAAGACCGGCTCGCCGGCGCTCGGCATCCTCACGGGGCTCGCCTGCGGCGGCATCGTTGGCCTGCTCAACGGCATCATGGTCACCGCGCTGCGCATCCCCTCCTTCATCGCCACCTATGGCATGCTCTGGGTGCTGAACGGCCTCACCTACTGGTACATGGCGGGCGAAACCCTGCACGGCTTCCCGGCGGGCTTCCGCCAGATCGGCAGCGGCTATCTGTTCGGCCTGCCGATTCCGGTCTACCTGCTGCTGGTGTTTCTCGGGATCGGGACGCTGTTTGCGCAGCGGACGATCTGGGGCCAGGAGATCTACGCGATCGGCGCCAATCCGGTCGCCGCCCGCCTCTCCGGCATTCCCGTCGCGCGGCGATTGCTGCTGGTCTACGCGGTATCAGGCACCATGGCGGGCCTGGCCTCGATCATCTTCCTGTCGCGGCTCAATTCGGCCGAAGCCGACATCGGCGAAAGCCTGACGCTGCCGGCGATCGCAGCCGTGCTGATCGGCGGCACCTCGCTGTTCGGAGGGGTCGGCACCGTGTTCGGCACCTTCATCGGCGCGCTGATCCTGACGCTGGTGCTGAACGGCATGAACCTGTTGTCGGTCAGCGCCAACTGGCAGCCGCTCGTCACCGGCATCATCGTCATTCTCGCGGTCTGGCTCGACATGAAGACCCGCCGCCGCGCGCAATGAGCTCTTAGAAATCCAACAAGCAAAATGAGGGATGGAGGCTACATGAAACAGACACTGGGTTATTTGGCGCTGCCGCTGCTGATGGCGGCCGCGTTCGCCACGCAAGCGCGCGCCGACGGCGAGACTATCGCCGTGTTCACCAAGAACCAGACCAATCCGTTCTTCCAGACGGTGCGGGTCGGTGCCGACAACATGGCGAAAGCGCTGAACGCGAAGACGCTGCAGTACATCCCGACCAAGCCGGACTCGATCCCCGAGCAGCTCAGCCAGATCGAGGACGTCGTGGTGAAGAAGCCGAGCGCGATCGTGTTCACGCCGGTCGACTACAAGGCGATGGTGCCGGGCGTCGAGAAGATCAACGAGGCAAAAATCCCCGTCGTCAACATCACCGACCGCTCCGCCGGCGGCAAGTTCCTCTCCTTCGTCGGCGCCGACGATTACAGCCTCGGACTCGAAACCGCACGCTTCCTGCTCAAGACGCTGGGCGGCAAGGGCAACATCGTCATCATCGAGGGCGTCAAGGGCTCGCTGACCAATGTCGATCGCGTCCGGGGCTTCAACGACGCGCTGAAGGAGAATTCGGGCGCCAAGCTGCTGGCCTCGCAGCCCGGCAACTACCAGCGGCTGCAGGCGCTCCAGGTCATGGAAAACCTGATGCAGTCGAACCCGCAGATCGACGGCGTGCTCGCCGCCAACGACGCCATGGCGGTCGGCGCGATCGAGGCGCTCGACGGCGCCAACCGCAAGGCCCAGGTGATCGGTATCAACGGCACCAAGGAGGCGATCGACGCGATCAAGTCCGGCAAGCTGCTCGCCAGCGGCGACTACAACGGATTTGCGCAAGGGTGCCTCGGCACCATGATGGCGATCCGCAGCTTGCGTAACCAGCCTGTCATTTCCGAGATCGTGCTGAAGCCGACCGTCATCACCAAGGACAATTACCAGCCGTTCGACGTGCCGCTGGAGCAGCGGACCTGCCCGACCTTCGAGGACGCCGGCAAGCTCGGCGCCAAGTAGACTAACCAATAACGTCAAGTCCGGACGGCCGCTCTAGCGGCCGTCCCAAGAACGACGCCAAGAAACGGAGACACCATGCTGTTCGCCATTCACGCTATCGACCGTGCCGGTGCGCTGCCGACCCGGCTCGCCAATTACGACGCTCACAAGGCCTTCCTGAGCGACACCTCGCGCTTCGGCGTCAAGATCGTGATGTCGGGGCCGCTGGTCTCCGACGACGGCGCGAGCATGATCGGCAGCCTGTTCCTGATCGAGGCGCCCGGCCGCGCCGAGGTCGAAGCCTTCAACCGCGCCGATCCCTTCGCCGCAGCCGGCATCTGGGAGAAAGTCACCATCACGGGCTTCCTGCGCCGCCAGGGCTGAAGGCCTACGGCGCCTCTTCGAGGTGACAGGCCACCCATTGCTCGGGTCCGGTCGAACGCAGCGTCGGCTCCTCCGTCAGGCAGCGATCGAAGACGTATGGGCAACGGGTGTGGAAGCGGCACCCGCTCGGCGGGTTGACCGGGCTCGGCACGTCCCCCTTGAGGATGATGGGATTGCGCTGGGCGCCGGGCTCGGGCAACGGGACCGCGGAGAGCAACGCCTTGGTGTAGGGATGCCTTGGCGCGGCAAAAATCTCGCGGCGCGGCGCCACTTCGACGATCTTGCCGAGATACATTACCGCGACGCGGTGGGTCATGTGCTCGACGATGGCGAGGTCATGGCTGATGAACAGCAGCGCCAGGCCGAACTCGCGCTGAAGATCTTGCAAGAGATTGACGATCTGCGCCTTGACCGAGACGTCGAGCGCCGAGACCGCCTCGTCGCAGACGATCAGCTCGGGCTCGGCGGCGAGCGCCCGCGCGATACCGATGCGCTGGCGCTGGCCGCCGGAGAATTCGTGCGGCCGGCGGTTGAGCGCCTCGCGCGGCAGCCGAACGGTATCCATCAGCGCCGTCACGCGGGTTTCGAGATCGATGGCGGATTTGGCGAGGCCGAAATTGCGGATCGGCTCGGCCAGGATGTCGCGCACGCGCATGCGCGGATTGAGGCTCGAGAACGGATCCTGGAACACCACCTGCACGCGGCGGCGCATCTGGCGCATCGTGCTCGGATGCGCGTCGTCGATGCGCTGGCCATCGAGAATCACCTGGCCCGCCGTGATGTCGAACAGCCGAAGGATGGCGCGGCCGACCGTGGACTTGCCGCAGCCGGACTCGCCGACCAGCGACAGCGTTTCGCCCTTCGCGATCTCGAACGACACACCGTCGACGGCATAGACATATTCGGACTTGCGGCCGAACAGGCCCTTTTTGACCGGAAAATGCTTCTTGAGGTCGTTGACCTGGAGCAGCGGAGGACTCATGCCGCGATGGCCCCCTTGGCGGCGTAGTGGCAGGCGGCGACGTGGCGAGGCGCCTTCTCTTCGAGCCCAGGCGCATATTGGCGGCAAAGATCGGTCGCGAGCGCGCAGCGGCCGGCAAAGACGCAGCCAATGATGGGCTTGCGCAGATCAGGCACCTGCCCCGGGATTTCGGCCAGCCGTCTCGCGGTGCCTGTTAGCGAGGAGCCGAGCCGGGGCACCGCACCGAGCAGGCCCTGCGTATAGGGATGACGGGGTGAGCGGAACAGCTCGGCCACCGGCGCCTCCTCGACCTTGCGGCCAGCATACATCACCATGACCGTTCGGCGATCTCGGCGACCACACCGAGGTCGTGGGTGATCAGGATGATCGCCGCGCCGACCCGGCGCTTGAGATCGAGCATCAGCTTCAGGATCTGCGCCTGGATGGTCACGTCGAGCGCCGTGGTCGGCTCGTCCGCGATCAGGAGTTTTGGATTGCAGGCCAGCGCGATCGCGATCATCACCCGCTGGCGCATGCCGCCGGAAAGCTGATGCGGATATTCGCGCACGCGCCGCTTCGGCTCGGGAATGCCGACCAGCGTCAGCATCTCGATCGCATGCGCCTCGGCCGCCTGCTTGTCCAGGCCCTGATGGATCATCAGCGTCTCGCGGATCTGGCGGCCGACCGTCAGAACCGGGTTGAGGCTCGTCATCGGCTCCTGAAAGATCATCGAGATGTCATTGCCGCGGATGGCACGCATCTCGCGATCGGACAGTTGCAGCAGGTCCCTGCCCGCAAAGCGGACAGCGCCTGCGATCCTGCCCGGCGGCTCCGGAATCAGCCGCATCAGTGACATCGAGGTCACCGACTTGCCGCAGCCGGATTCGCCGACGATGGCGAGCGTCTCGCCTTCGTTGACATGAAAGGACACGCCGTCGACCGCACGGTTGATGCCGCCGGGCGTGCGAAAGTGGGTCTGGAGGTTCTCGACTTCGAGCAACGCCATCGCGATCAACCCCTCGACATCACAGGCTCTTGGCCATGCGCGGATCGAGCGCATCGCGAAGGCCGTCGCCGAGCAGGTTCACGGCGAGCACGGTGACGGAGAGGAATGCCGCCGGGAAGAACACGATGTAGGGCTTGACCTGCCACAGCGCGCGGCCCTCGGCCATGATGTTGCCCCAGGACGGAATGGTCGGCGGCGTGCCGGCCCCGATGAAGGACAGGATCGCCTCCGTGATCATGGCGCTGGCGCAGATGTAAGTCGCCTGGACCAGCATCGGCGCCAGCGTGTTGGGCAGGATGTGGCGCAGGATGATCATCGGCGTGCGCGTGCCGCAGGCGACCGCGGCGTCCACATAGGGCTGCTCGCGCAGCGACAGCACCACGCTACGGACAAGACGGGAAACCCGCGGGATCTCGGCGATGGTGATGGCCAGGATGACGTTGCCGACGCTGCCGCGCGTCAACGCCATCAGCGCGATCGCAAGCAGGATCGGCGGGATCGACATCAGGCCGTCCATGAAGCGCATCAAGATGCCGTCGGCCCAGCGGATGAAGCCGGAGACGATGCCGATGGCGAGGCCCGCCGCAGATGCGAGGATCGCAACCGACAGACCGACCGTGAGCGAGACCCGCGCGCCAAAGAGCACGCGCGAATAGATGTCGCGGCCGAGCACGTCGCTGCCGAACCAGAAAGCGGCCGACGGCGCCCGCGTGCGCTTGGCGGGCGCAAGTGCCGTCGGATCGACCGTCCCGAGATAGGGCGCGAAGATCGCGATCAGAACGAGCGTCAGCAGCAGCGCGCCGCCGATCGCGACCGTGGGATGGCCGCGCAAGAGGCCGATGAAGCCGCGCCGGATCCTGACCGGCCGCAGGATTTCAGGCAGTTGCGGCGCGAGAACGAAGCCCGCCGGCAGCGCTTGCGGATTGACGGTCGTATCGGTCAATAGCGGATCCTCGGGTCAACGAGCGTGTAGACGACGTCGATCATCAGATTGACGAGGACGTAGACGAAGCTGAACAGAAGCACGATGCCCTGGATGACGGGATAGTCGCGGCGCAGGATCGCGTCGATCGTGAGCCGGCCGAGGCCGGGGATCGCGAACACGCTTTCCGTGACGACCGCTCCGCCGATCAGGAGCGCGATGCCGATCCCGATCACGGTCACGATCGGGACCGCGGCATTCTTCAGCGCGTGAACGAAGAGGATGCCGCCCTGCCCGAGGCCCTTGGCGCGCGCGGTGCGGATATAGTCCTGCTGCAGGACTTCGAGCATGGTGGCACGCGTGATGCGCGCGATCAGCGCGATGTAGACGCAGCCCAGCGCGATCGACGGCAAGATCAGGTTTGGCAGCCACGGCCAGAAGCCCTCCGTGAGCGGCGTGTAGCCCTGCACGGGAAGCCATTCGAGCTCCAGCGCGAAGACGTAGGCAAGGACATAGCCGACGACGAACACGGGCAGCGAAAAGCCGAACACGGCGAACGCCATGATGGCGCGGTCGATGAAGCTGCCGGCCTTCCATGCCGCCACCACGCCGAGCGGCACGGCGACCACGATGGTGAGCAGCAACGTGACGGTCATCAGCGACAGCGTCGGTCCGAGACGCTGTCCGATCATCGCGGAGACCGGAAGGTTGGTGAAGATCGAGGTGCCGAGATCGCCGTGCAGGATGCGCCAGACCCAGCTCCCGAACTGGATCAGGAAGGGCCGGTCGAGGCCGAGGCCCTGGCGAATGCGCTCCACATCCTCCGGGCTCGCCTGATCGCCTGCGATCACCACGGCGGGATCACCCGGCGCGATATAGAGCAGGCTGAACACGAACAGCGCGACGATTGCCATCACCGGCAAGGTCGAGACGATGCGACGGAGGATGTAAGAGAGCATCTGGCTTCAGCGTACCATCATGCGGATTTCGACACGTTCCAGAAGAACGGCAGCGGCCCCTTGGTGATGCCGGAGACGTTCTTGCGCCATGCCGTGTAGGTCAGGAAGAAGCCGGTCGGCGCGTAGACGACATCCTCGAGCGCCGCCTTGTTGACCTGCCCGATCGCGGCCTTCTCTTCCTCGAGATTCTTGGCGTCGAACCAGGCCGTGATCTCCTTCTCGGTATTCGGGCTGTTGGGCCAGCCGAACCAGGCCTTGTCGCCATTGGCGCGGATGGCGGTGTAGGCGGCCGGATTGATGCAATCGGCGCCGGCGTGCCAGCTGTGGAACATATTCCAGCCGCCCTGCCCCGGCGGTGTCTTCATCGCGCGGCGCGCGCCCACCGTGCCCCAATCGGTCGCGACGAAATCGACATTCATGCCGAGCTTCTTGAGCAGATCCGCGGTGACGTCGCCCTGCGCCTTCGTGATCGACTGGTCCTGCGCGACCACGCATGTGACCGGCTGGCCGGAATAGCCGCTCTCGGCGAGCAGCTTCTTGGCCGCATCCAAATCGCGCTTTCCTTTCAGGATCTCGCCGCCCAACTCGGTGTAGAGCGGTGTGTCCGGCGTAAAAAAGCCGGGCAGCGGCTTCCACAACGTATCGTCGTCGCCGACCAGCGCACGCATATAGTCTTCCTGGCTCAACGCCATCAGCACCGCGCGCCGCGCCTTCACATTGTTGAAGGGTGGGTGCAGATGGTTCATCCGGAATGAGCCGATATTGCCGAGGGGATCGCCGATATCGACGCTGATGTTCTTGTTCTTCTTCAGCACGGGCACGAGATCGGAGATCGGGTTCTCCCACCAGTCGACCTCACCGTTCTGCAAGGCGGCCGCAGCGGTGGCCGGATCCGGCATCACCAGCCACTCGACGCGATCGACCAGGATGTTCTTGCCGCCGGCAAGCCACGACGCCTTCTCCTGTCGCGGCACGTAATCGGTGAACTTCTCGAACACCGACTTGGCGCCGGGCACCCATTCGCTCTTGGCGAACTTCATCGGACCCGAGCCGACATATTCGGTGATCTGCTTGAACGGATCGGTCTTCGCGATGCGCTCGGGCATGATGAAGGAGCACGGCGCGTTGTTCTTGGCCAGCGCGTACAACATTTTCGGGAAAGGCTGCTTCAGGACCCATTTGAAGGTGCGGTCGTCGACCGGCGTCAATTCCTGCTGGATAGCGAGGATCATCAGACCCATTGGATCGCGCGCGGCCCAGCGCGACAGGCTCGCGACAACGTCCTTGCTCAGCACCGGCTCGCCGTCATGGAACTTGAGACCCGGGCGCAGCTTGAAGGTCCAGGTCTTACCGTCGTCGGTGGTCTCCTCGGACTCGACCATTTGACGCTGCGGCTGGAGCTTGGCATCGACGCCGTAGAGCGTGTCCCAGACCAGCGCCGCCGCGTTGCGCACGACATATTGCGTGCCCCAGATGGGATCGAAATTGGCGAGGTTGGCTTGCGGCACGAAGCGCAGGGTGCGCGCAGAGGCGCCTTGTGCGATCGCCGGGGCCGAGAGGCCGCCCGACAATGCCAGACCGCCCGCGCCGGCCAGTCCCTTCAATACGGTCCTGCGATCCATGAAATCCTCCCAGTAGTGCCGTGATGCCGGCCATCGTTGGCCAAAGGCAGGTGAAACCAGAACCCATTGGCGTGCAAATGGTATGCCACTAACCGGGCCTTCGCCAGCGGGATCTCATCTGGATTACGACCGGTTCAGGCGTCAAAGCGCGGCCGCCAGTGCCGGTCCGGTCTCGATATGCGGAATCGCCTCGACCAGCTTGCGCGTGTAGTCGGTCTTGGGATTGTCGAACAGCGCCCGGCTCTCCCCCTGCTCCACGATGCCGCCATTGCGCAGCACGATGGTGCGGTCGCAGAGCATGCGCACAACATTGAGATCGTGGCTGACGAACAGCAGCGCGATGTCGTTCTCGCGGCGCAAACGGTCGAGCAGTTGCAGCACCACCGCCTGCACCGAAACGTCGAGCGCGGCGGTCGGCTCGTCCAGCACCAGGAGCCGCGGCCGGCAGGCGATGGCGCGGGCGATGCCGACGCGGGCCTTCTGGCCGCCGGAGAGCTGGTGCGGAAAGCGCGGCAGCAGATCGAGCGGCAAGCCCACCCGCTCGGCGCACTCCTCCACCCGCTTGCGCAGCGCATCGCCCGTACGCATGCCGTCGAGCCGCATCAAGGGATGGGCGATGCAGTCGAACGCCGTGAAGCGCGGGTTGAGGCTCTCGTTCGGGTCCTGGAAGACCATCTGGATGTCTTTGCGCAAGGGCGAACGGTGAAAGTCGCGCGAGGCGACGTGGCCGATCGACTGCCCGTCGAACACGATATCGCCTTCGCTCGGATCGATAAGACGGCAGATCATCCGCGACGTCGTGCTCTTGCCGGAGCCGGACTCGCCAACGAGCCCGACGCTCTCGCCGCCGGCCATCGTCATCGAGAAATCCGCGACCGCCGCGGAGCCCTGGTCAAAACGCTTGGCGAGCTTGCGCACCTCGAGGAGCGGTGGCGTCCCGTGCGGGAGCTCCTGCCTTGGCTTGCTGACGATCGTCGCATGCCGTTCCCGCTCCTCCTCCGTCACGAGATCCTCGATCCGCGACGTCGCGGTCGGCGATGCCGCAACGAGGCGGCGGGTATAGGCGTGCTGCGGTGCGCTGAAGAGCTTTTTGGGGCTCGCTTCCTCGACGATGCGGCCGCGCTCCATCACGGCGATGCGGCGGCAATAGCGCGCCGCGAGACCGAGATCGTGCGTGATCAGGATCGTCGCCATGCCGCGCGCGGCGGCAATGTCTGCGAGCAGATCCATCACCACCTTCTGGGTCGTGACGTCGAGGCCGGTGGTCGGCTCGTCGGCGATCAGCAGCGCGGGATTGCAGGAAATCGCGATCGCGATCATCACGCGCTGGCACATGCCGCCGGACAGCTCATGCGGATAAGCGTTCATCCGCGTCTCGGGGTCGCGGATCTGGACAGCGCGCAGCAGCTCGAGCGCCTCGGCGCCTGCGGCGTCCTTCGATATCTTCTTATGCGTGAGGATCGCATCCGCGATCTGCAGGCCGATCGCGCGGATCGGGTTGAGCGCGGCCCGCGGATTCTGGAAGATCATCGACATCGCGGCGCCCTGGAGCTGACGAAGATCATCGCCCCTGAGTTTTGTGACGTCCTGCCCGCGAAACAGGATCTTGCCGCCGGTGACGCGCCCGGCCGCATCGAGCAGCCGCGTGGTCGCGAAGCCGGTGACCGACTTGCCCGAGCCGCTCTCGCCGACGAGGCCGAGCATCTCGCCCTTCTCGACCGAGAGCGTCACGCCGCGCACGGCCTCGACCATGCCACGCCGCGTCGAGAACGAGACGTGGAGGTCGTTGATCCCTAGCAGCTCCTCGCTCATGTGCGCATCCGCGGGTCGAGAATGTCCCGCATCCCGTCACCGAGAAGATTGAAGCACAGCACGGCCATCATCAGCGCAAGGCCCGGAAACGCCACCAGCCACCATCGCCCGGTCGAGATGAAGCGTGCCCCTTCCGCGACCATGATGCCCCATTCCGGCGTCGGCGGCTTGACGCCGAGACCGATGAAGGACAGGCCGGCGGCATTGAGAATGGCCCAGCCGAGATTGAGCGAGATCTGCACCGCCATCGCCGGCAGGATGTTCGGCAGCAGGAAGCGCAGCACCACCGAGAAATGGCTCTCGCCGCAGGCGCGCGCGGCTTCAACCCAGCCGACATTGCGGCGAACGTTGACCTCGGCGCGTGCGAAGCGGATGTAGAACGGAAGATTGATGATCGCAGTCGCGATCACGATGTTCTCAATCCGGTTGCCCAGGGCGGCAACCATCGCCATCGCCAGCACGAACAGCGGAAAGGCCATCATCACATCGACGAAGCGGCCGACGCCACGGTCGAGCTTGCCGCCGGCATAGCCGCAGAACGCGCCGACGACGGCGCCGATCACGAAGGAGATGCCGACCGCGGAAACCGCAATGGCAAGATCGAGGCGCGCGGCGATGATGAGGCGGCTGAACACATCGCGGCCGAGCTGGTCGGTGCCGGCGAGATGGGCCGCGCTCGGCGGCAAAAGCGCCTCCGAGACATTGGAGACCACGGGATCATAGGGCACGATCCAAGGCCCGAAGATCGCAATCAGGACGAACAGCGCAACGCCGGCCGCGGCAACGGCGGTGAGCGGATTGCCGCGCAGAATCCAGACCGAATGGCGGAGAGTTGCGCTGGTCATTCGATTGACACCCTGGGATCGGCGATGCCGTAGCAGATGTCGACCACGAGATTGACCAGCACGAACAGGCTGGCCATCAGCAGCACGAAACCCTGCACCGGCGCATAGTCGGAGGATAAGAGCGCATCGAGCGCGTAGGAAGCGACGCCCGGCCAGGAGAACACCTTCTCCACCAGGACATTGGCGCCCAGCATGGTCGAGAACACGATGCCGGCGATGGTGATGACGGGCAGGATCGCGTTCCGCAGCGCATAAGTGACGACCACCTTGTGCCAGGACAATCCGACCGAGCGCGCGGTGCGGACGAAATCGCTGCCGAGCGAGACCAGCATCGAGGCCCGCGTGATCCGCGCCAGCGGCGCGATCACGAACAGCGCCATGCTCACCGCCGGCAGAATCAACTGCTTGCAGGCCGCCCACCAGCCCTCGATATCTCCCGCCAGCAGGAAATCGATCGACAGGAACCCGGTCCGTTGCGGCGGCAGCGAAGTGAACACGTCGATCCGCCCGGTCGGATCAGGCGCGAGCCCGAGCAGGTAGTAGAAGACATAGATCAACAGCAGGCCCGAGACGAAAGTCGGCACGCAGACGCCGAGCGCGCAGAACAGCCGCACGCCGTGATCGACGATCGAGCCGGGCTTCAAGGCTGCGACAACGCCGAGCGGTACCGCCGCGATCAGCGCGATCAGGAGCGCCGTGAAGGTGAGCTCCAGCGAAGCCGGCAGCCGTTCGCGCAGGTCCTTCAGCACCGGCTGTCCCGTCATCATGGAGCGGCCGAGATTGCCGTGGCCGATGTCAGAGAGATAGAACACGAGCTGCTCCGGCACCGACCTGTCGAGCCCCATCTGCTTGCGGATCTGCTCGATCTCCTCCTTGCCGGCATTCGGCCCCGAGGCGAAGAACACCGCGGGGTCACCGGGCAGCACGCGCATCAGCAGAAAGGTGAACACCAGCACACCGAACAGCGCTGGCAGCGACGACAGAAGCCGCCTGCCCGCCCGCACCATGGTTGCACCAAGACCGGTCGTCACCTCTGAGAGCTCCTCTCGTTGTCCGATGTCACTTGCGGCTGACGTCGCGATAGTCGACCTGGCGGTGGAACTCGTAGGTGTAGCCTTCGACCGACGACGCCATCACCGCATCCTGGTTCGGCTGCCACAGCATGATCTGCGGCATCAGATCGACATGCATCGCGTTGAGCTTGCGGCCGGCGTCCTCATACTTGGCCTTGTCCGGCTCGAAACGCGCCTCCTGCGCGATTGCGGCAAGATCCGGGTTGTTGATCGAGCTGTAATTCCAGCGCTGATTGCCGGTGTAGAAGTTGCGGTAGAAATAATCGGTCGACGGCAGCCACGCTACGATGCCCTCGGTGTAGAAGGGAAGCTTCTTCTCGTTGATCTGCGTGGACATCTGCGCGTCCGGCAGCTTCTGGATGTCGACCTTGATCCCGATCTTGCCGAGTGACTCCTTCACCAGCGCGGCCATCGGCTCCGCGGTCGAGGACTGGCCGACGTTGAAGCTGAAGGTAGTCGAGAAACCCTCGGGGAGCCCGGCCGCCTTGAGATATTCCCTTGCCTTGTCGAGGTCGACCTTCACGGGCTGCTGGAAAGGATAGATGCCGTTCAGCGGCTTGCCGTCCGGCCAGGTCGCGCCGCGGCCGAACTGGGCGGCCTTGAACATGTCGTCATAGGGCAGCGCGTAAGCGATGGCACGGCGGACATTGACGTTGTCGAAGGGCGGCATCTGGTTGTTCATCGAGACATAGGTGATCGCATTGTACTGCGGGGTCGAGACCACCTTGAGCTTGCCCTTGGCCTCGAGCGACTGCACGTCGCTGGCCTGGAGATCGACGACGAGGTCGGCATCGCCGCGCTCGACGAGATTGGCGCGGGTCGCCGGCTCCGGCACGGACTGAATAATCACGCGCTTGAAGAATGCGGGCTTGTTGGCCGAACCGCGGTTCCAGGTCTCGTCGCGCTTGAGGATGACCTGCTCGCCCGGCTTGAAGGTCTCGACCACATAAGCACCGCTGCCGGCGGTGTGCTCCTTCAGCCATGCGGTGGCCCAGGGATCATCCGGCGTCGCGTGCTCTTTTGCCACCTTCGAGTTGATGATCCAGGGGATAGACGGTGGCGAGATTGGGCAGCGCGAGCTTGTCGGGTTTCGGCAGCGTCACCTCGATGGTGAGGGGATCGATCACCTTGAACTGGTCCGCCGACGTCAACGAACCCGTCAGGAGCTGGGCCTTGCCGAGGATCGGCGCGGTGACGCAGCGATCGAGCGACCATTTCACGTCCTCGGCCGTGACGGGCGAGCCATCCTGGAACTTGGCGTCCTTGCGCAGGCGGAAGGTCAGCTTCAGTCCATCGGGGCTGACATCGTAGGATTCGGCGAGCTCGCCGGTGATCGTGTCGAGATCGAACACCCATTTGCCGTTGAGCTGCTTGCGGCCGAACGCCACCAGCCGATCGTAGGTGCTCATGCTCAGCGCGAAGGATTCGCGCGTCGATCCGGGGATGTTGGGATCGAGCGTGTTGACCGCTGATCCCGTGACGTAGCGCAACGTCTCCGCCCTGGTCTGTGCCTTCGAAGGCGCGGTGGCAATGAGCAACAGCGCAGTGGTGGCGAGGACTGAGGCCGCGGGCCTGAAAGACACAAAACGCATTCGTTTTCCCCAAAATTTCGGCAAGAACGCCAGCAAGGCAGGTCAAGAAAGAAGCAAGTTGCGCGCCAATCCCGCAGAGGCGCTTCGTCGCGGCGGTGCATGGATGATCATCGCGATTCCTCCATTGTTCGCGCGGGCCGCGCAACCACGGCCTGCGGCACGTCGTAGGCGCTGAGCGAAGCCCAGTGGCGTTCAACATCGGCGCGAAACAAGCCGCGCGTCAGGCCATTGACCAGCTTGGGAATGGCGGTCGTCATCGCATTGATCGACGATCCCGACGGACCAAAACTCATGGTGGAGGCAATGGCGAACAGATGGATGTCGGAGATCCACGGCGTCTCGCCTGACGCACGCTCGGTGAAGGCGTAATCGTCAGCGAGATAGGGAAAGCGGCCGAGCCGCGCGTTGTGCTCGCTCGAAGGCGGCTGATAGCGATCGGCCCAGGTCGCGATATTGCCGGCAAATTTGGCGAGCTCGCCGCGGCCGGCGAAGTTCATGTCGATGCCGGTGCCGCAAATGACGAAATCCGCGGTGATGGCGCCGCGTGGCGTGTGCAATTCGACACCGCCATCGGTTTGCCTGGTGCCCTCGACCGGCGCGCCTTCGTGCAGTGTGAAATTGGCGTGACGCGCGCAGCGGTCGTAAGTCGGCTGCGGAAATCCCTCGCGCATTTCGAGGATTTTGCGCATGAAGCGCCAGCGCCAGGCATCGTCGAGATCGCTGAGATGGCGCAGGAAGCCGCGAAAGGTGAGCCAGCGATAGGGCTGGATCACCTGGATCTGAGCGCGGCGGCAGAGCAGATGCACCTCCGCCGCGCCTGCCTCCAGCGCGGTCGCTGCATTGTCGAAGGCGGACGCGCCGGCGCCGATCACCGCGACGCGCTTGCCGCGCAGGCTTTCGAAGTCGATGTCGTCGGCAACAGTTGCGACCGAATCTGCCGGCAGATCGCGCAGGGGCTCGGGAATCATCCAGTCGCCCATGCCCTCCTGCCCCGTCGCCAGCACGATCTTGCGGGCATAGAGCGTCCCGACGCCATCGGCGCGTCTCACACGCGCGGCGAGCAGACCGCCTGACGCAGGCGCAATCTCCAGAAGTTCGCAGCCGTTGCGCACGGGCAGACCGATCGTGCGTCGCAGCCAGAGCAGATAGTCCGCCCAATGCTCTCTCAGGATCAGATTCAGCTCCTGCCAGCTCTCCTTGCCGAAACGGGCTTCGTGCCAGGACTGATAGGTCAGGCTGGGAATATCGAGGTCCGGGCCAGTGTAATCTTTCGGGCTGCGCAGCGTCGGCATGCGGGCATAGCTGAGCCACGGGCCCTCCTTCCCCTCCTCGGCCTTGTCGAGCAGCAGGATGTTGCTGACGCGCGAGCGCATCAGGCCGAAGCCGATGGCGATACCGGACTGGCCGGCGCCGATGATGAGAACATCGAGCGCGGGCTTGCCATCCGGCCCCGTCTTCGGCTCGAGCCAGGCAGCGCCGGGATGCGCGATCATCGCGAGATCGGCGCGCACGGTCGCTTCAAGCTTTGCCAGCGCGTCGCTCATGCCGCGAGCCAGCCTCCGTCAACCACCATCACGGTGCCGGTCGTGAACGAAGACGCATCACTGGCGAGATGCAGCGCGGTCTGCGCGATCTCTTCCGCCTCACCGAACCGCTTCATGGCGTGGCGATTGCGGGAGGCTTCGCGCACCTCGTCCGAATTGGCGTGGCGGGCAAAGCTGCGGCGCAGCATCGGCGTGTCGATTGCGCCGGGCGCAATCGCGTTGACACGGATGCCGTCGGTCGCGAAATCGACCGCCATGGTGCGCGTCAGGCTGACGATCGCACCCTTGGCGGCGATATAGGCACTGTTGCCCTTGCCGCCGGCGATCGCAAGCTGCGACGCCAGCGTGATGATCGAGCCGCTCTTCTGCTGCTGCATCTGCGGCACCGCCGCGCGCGCCCACAGCCACGTGCCCCCGACATTGGCGCGGAACACCGCGTCCCAGTCTTCCAGGGTCGTCGTCAGCACCGTGCCACCGCAGGAGAAGCCCGCCGCGGTCATCAGAATATCGAGCCGGCCGAGCCGCGCCACGACATCGCTGACAACGGTCTCCGCGAAACCGGCGTCACCGACATCGCCGACATGCGTCGTTGCCTCGCCGACCAGACTCAGCGTCTCCTGGAGGCCGGCGGCATCGCGATCGACCAAAGCAAGCTGCGCGCCCTCCTCCGCAAACAGCTTTGCGCTGGCACGGCCAATGCCCGAAGCTGCTCCCGTGATGATGGCCGTGCGCCCTTGCAGCCGCATCTCAGATCCACTCCTTGTGCTGGGTCAACCAGGCGCTCATCGCCGCGGCGGACTCGGCACAGCCGAACCGCGCGCGCCAGCCGAATTCGTCCGCCATCCGGTTCACCGCGAGCGGCGCGCGAGCCGGCCCGTGCAGCTTTATGGCGGTCTTTTCTCCGGGTGCCGCGAGCCGGCACTCCAGGCCGGGATGCAACGCCGCGAACGCCTCGCCCCATTGCAATGCGGGCCACGCCCCGCCGTTCGAAATGTTGTACAGCTGGTGACGAGGGCGCTCGGCCTCGACCAGAATCGCGACCGCTTCGGCAGCGTCCGGCGCGTAGGTCCAGTCTCGCATACCCGGCCCCGGCATGATCGCCGGCTCACCGCGAGCGAATGCGGCCAGGATCTGATACTGGAGGCTCGGTGTATCGCGCACTGAACCGGGTCGCTCCCACGGCCCGAACACCGCAGTCAACCGCACGCTCAGGAAATCGCCGCCAAAGAGTTCGGCATGGCGAGCGACAGAGCGCTCCGAGGTGAACTTGCTGATCGCATAGAACGAGATGGGATGGCAGCGCGTCTCCTCGTCCAGAATCTCGACCCGCCCACCGGATGCGCCATAAGCCGAGGCCGACGACAGATTGACGACACGGCGAACGCCATGACGGATCGCCGCGAGCAGGATCGGGATTTGCGCCATCACATTGATCTCGAGAACGCGCGCGGTCGACGCTCGCTCGAGTTCATCGCCGGCCGTCACCGCGGCGCCCAGCACGATCGCATCGCAGCCCGCAGCAATGAGGGCGTCGATGGCGTCTGCGTCGGTGATATCGCCCTGCACGGCGTTGAGCCGTGCGCCGTAATCCGCGAGAGTTCGCCGCGCTGATGGCGGCAACTCTGCGCGGTCATACAGCGTCACGTCATGCCCGCGCGCGAGCAGCACCTCGGCAAGATTGAGGCCGACAAAGCCGGTGCCGCCGAAGATGACGATCTTCATCGCGCGCGATCCACCATCACAGTAGCTTTGCCCCGAAATTCCGCTCCGGATCCATGTCGGCAACGAGCCGGCCGGTGGGCTTTGCCGCCTCGCCGCCGCTGCGCGCCAGGAATTTTCCGCTGCCGGCGTCCGCAAGACACCTGTTGCCGTCGATGATCACCCGGCCGCGCGAGAGAACGCTAACCGGCCAGCCCTTCAGCTTGCGGCCCGCGAACGGCGTGTAGCCGGCGAGGTCGTGCATCATCTCGTCGGCGATCACAGTCTCGCGATTAGGATCCCAGATCGCGATATCGGCATCGGCGCCGACCGCGATCGAGCCCTTGCGCGGATGCAGATTGTAGATTTTTGCCGGCGCGGTCGAAGTCAATTCGACGAACTTTTCAAGGCCGAGCCGCCCCTTCGACACCATCGCGTCGAACAGCAGCGGCAGCCGCAGTTCCAGGCCCGGCAGGCCGTTGGCCACCTGCTTGAAGTTCGGATTGGGGCCGGCGCGCAGCTTGCCGGTCTCGTCGTAGCGATAGGGCGCATGATCGGACGAGATGGTCTGGAGATCGCCGAGCGACAGCGCCTGCCACAGCGCCTCCTGATCCGCATGCGTGCGCGGCGGCGGGCTGCACATCCACTTGGCCCCCTCGGCGCCAGGCTTGTCGAGATCGTTTGCCGTGAGGAACAGATATTGCGGACAGGTCTCGGCGAAGACCTTCAACCCCTGCCCGCGCGAATCGCGGATCACCTTCGCGCCTTCGGCCGTGGACACATGGAAGATCATGATGGGCTGGTCGATCAGCGCCGCCATGCCGATCAGTCGCGTAAAGGCTTCCGCTTCCGAGACGCGGGCGTGGCTGACGGCGTGATATTTCGGCATGGTGTAGCCGCGCGCGAGCAGCCGCTTCACCATCCAGGCGATGATGCCGTGATTTTCGGCATGGGCGCACAACATCGCGCCGGACTGGCGTGCGGCCAAGAGAATGTCGAGCAACGGCTCGTCGTCGACCTTGAGCCGGTCATAGGTCATGAAGATCTTGATCGAGCCATGGCCCTGCTTCACCAGCGCTGGAATGTCCTCCTCGACCGTCTCCTTGGTCGCATCCGCAATGATCATGTGGAAGGCGTAGTCGATCACGGCGCCCTTCTTGGCCAGCGCGTGATAATCCTCCACCACCTGCGGCAGCTTCATGCCGACATGCTGGGCAGCGAACGGAATTACCGTGGTGGTGCCGCCGAAAGCGGCGGAGACGGTCGCGCTCTCGAAGGTGTCGGCATTCATGATGCCGGCCGCGGACAGCTGCTCGATATGCGCATGGCTGTCGACGCCGCCGGGCAGCGCCAGCTTGCCGCGTGCGTCGATCTCGCGTTTCGCCGCCGGAAGCCCGCGGCCGATCGCTGCGATGGTCTCACCGGAGATCGCGACATCGGCCTCGAACACGTCGGTCGTGGTGGCGACGCGGCCGCCGCGGATGATCACGTCGTATGTGGGTTCAGTCATGAGGCACTCCATGGTATGCCTGAGCTACGTGATCGCCATTTCAAGGGAAGACCAACATGCCCCGGCCGCGCATTCTCGTCATCAATCCGAATTCCAACCCTGCGGTCACGCAAGGGCTGGAGGAGGCGCTGAAGCCGCTCGGTTTCGAGGGTGGCCCGGAACTGGTCTGCCAGTCGCTGGCCGAGGGTCCGTTCGGCATTGAAAGCCAGGCCGATGTCGACGGCGTTGCGATGCCGCTGCGCCGGCTGGTCGAAGGCGACAACAGCTCGGCTGCGTTTGTCATCGCCTGCTACAGCGATCCCGGGCTTCAGGTCTGCCGCGAAGGCACCGATCGGCCGGTATTCGGCATCGCCGAGTGCGGCGTGCTGACTGCGCTCGCGCGTGCCGAAACCTTCGGCGTCATCGCGATCGCCCAGCGTTCGATCCCGCGCCACATGCGCTATCTCAGGCAGATGGGCCTGACGGAGCGCCTCGCGGGCGAGCGCCCCCTCAACATGAGCGTTGCCGAAACCGCATCCGGCGAAGGTACGCTCGCGAAGATGATCGAGGTCGGCCGCGCGCTGCGCGACGAGGATGGCGCCCGCGCCATCGTGATGGGCTGCGCCGGCATGGCGCGCCACCGCCGTCCGCTGGAAGACGCGCTTGGCATTCCGGTGATCGACCCGACACAGGCGGCCGTCACCATGGCGCTGGGTACGGTGCAGTTCTCGGCTCACTAGGCGTCCTTCAGCTCTTTGCCGTCCTGGCGTGCGAGCCATTGCGAATGGCTCTCGCGCGCAAGCGCAAACGTATCCCGCTGCGTAGTGTAGAGATTGCCGAACATGCGGCCGATCGGCCGGTAGGCATCGAGATCGACATACATGTTGGCCTCGTCGACGAGGCCCTCCCGGGCATGAACCCTGAGCACCTCACCGACCAGCAGTTCGCGATCGGGCGAGAACTTCAGCACGACGTGACGGCGGCATTCGAGAGCAAATGGTGCAACCGCAAGGCGCGGCACCTTCACGTCAACTGAGGGAAGCGTCGCAAGCCCGGTCGCCGCGACCTCGCTGTCACCAGAGGGAAAATCGACCGCGCAATCATTCATCGCGGCAGACAGCGCCTCATCCACCATGTGAACGACGAACTCGCCGTCACGATGGATGTTGCGGGTCGTATCCTTCGGGCTGTGATCCGGCTTGTGCTGGAGCCCGAGCACGATCAGCGCGGGGCTTTCGGAGAAGACATTGAAGAAGCTGAAGGGCGCGGCATTCACCGCTCCGTTCGCGTCCAGCGTCGTTACCAGCGCGATCGGCCGCGGCACGACCACGCCGCAAAGCAGCTTGTAGCGATCGCGCGGATCGAGCTCGCGCAGGGAAATGCCGGATGTACTGTTGCCTGCCATCGGCGTCATTTCTCCGGCGGCGGCACCGCGCCGGTCTGGCTGGTGATCAGGCCGTAATGCTCGATGCGGCGATGCTGGGCAAAATTGAAGATCGTGGTCTTGCCGAAGGTGGTGGCGTCGAGGTCGCAGGCGTGAACCAGGACCTCGTCGCCCTCCGTCTTGGCCTCGGCGACGATCTCGCCATCGGGATCGACGATCAGGCTGCCGCTGAACAGCGGATGGCCGTCCTCGACGCCCGCCTTGGCCACCGCGACCACCCAGGTCGCGTTCTGATAGGCGCCGGCCTGCACCGAGAGGCGGTTGTGGAACAGGCGCTTCTCGACGCCCTCCTCGCTCTTCTCCGCATTCACCGACGGCGTGTTGTAGCCGATCAGCACCATCTCGACGCCCTGCAGGCCCATGACGCGATAGGTCTCGGGCCAGCGCCGGTCGTTGCAGATGGCCATGCCGATGATGCCGCCCAGCTCGCGCCAGACGTTGAATCCGAGATCGCCCGGCTCGAAATATCGCTTCTCCAGATGCTGGTGCGACCGCTTGGTGTCGTAGTCCACATGGCCCGGCAAATGGACCTTGCGATATTTGCCGACGATCTTGCCGGACTTGTCGGTCAGGATCGCGGTGTTGAAGTGGTGCCCGTCCGGCGTCAGCTCGGCGTAGCCGAAATTCATCGCCATCTGATGCTGCGCCGCACGCTCGAACAACGGCTTGGTCGCCGCATTCGGCATCTCACGCTCGAACCAGGTATCGAACTCGGCCCGGTCCTCCGAATACCAGCGCGGAAAGAACGTCGTCAGTGCCAGTTCCGGATAGACGATCAGGTCGGCGCCTTTGGCTTTCGCCTCGTCCATCAGCGCGATCATGCGCCTGACCACGGCCTCGCGGCTGTCGGCCTTCTGGATCGGGCCCATCTGGGCGGCAGCAACAGTGACGATACGCATCAGCGGGTTCCTGGTTTCTTGAATTTTTTGGTGAGGCTGGGGATCGTAGCTTGAGGGGCGTGCCGGCGCGCGCAGCATAACGCGGTCTTGCGCCGTTTTTCCAGCCAAGCAGCTTTCATGCCGTCCGCCCCCATTCGGCATCCTGCAAAAGCCGCCAGTTGATCTTGTTGCTGGCGGTGCGCGGCAGCTCATCGACGAAGACGACGGCGCGCGGCGCCTTGTAGCTTGCCATCGCGCCACGGGCCCAACCGACGATGTCGTCCGCCGAAATCGTCGCGCGCGCGGCTTCATCGAGCACCACCAGCGCCTTGACGGTCTCGCCGCGGTAGTCGTCGGGGGTCGAGACGACGCAGCATTCCCGGATGGCGCGGTTCTGGTACATCGCGGCTTCGACCTCGGCCGGCCACACCTTGAAACCGCTGACATTGATCATCCGCTTCAGGCGGTCGACCGCGAAGAAATAGCCTTGGGCATCGCGATAGCCGAGATCGCCCGTGCGCAGGAACCGCTTGCCGGACAGTTCTATGAAGGACTCGGCATCGGCCTGCGGCCTGTTCCAGTAGCCTTGCAGCACTTGCGGCCCGTGCACGACGATCTCGCCGACGACATTGTCGTCGAGCTCGATCAGGGTCTCGGGATCGACGACCCTCGCATCGGTCTCGTGCACGGCAATGCCGAGACACTGCGGCTTCGGCGAAGCGATCGGATTGAGATGGGTCGCGACATCGTCTCGGTCATGCCGTAGCCCTCGACGAAATCGAGGCCGAAGCGGCCTTTGAGCCGTTCGGCCACCGCGGTCGGCATTGCCGCACCACCTCCGGTCAGCACCTTGAGTTTTGCAAAGCACCGATCGCGGAACCGGACGCTTGCGAGCACGTCCACGATCATGGTCGGCGCGGCGTTCCAGAACGTGACGCCGTAGGTCTCGAACAGATCCGGCAGCAGATCCTTGTCCCAGCGCGCCATCAACAGCAGCGTGGCGCCTGTCACCACCGCGGCATTCATCGAGCCCTGCATGCCCGCGACATGGAACAGCGGCATGAAGCCGGTCATCACGTCGCTGCCGTCGAGTCCATACCAGCGTGCCTGCAGGACGGCGGTGAACAGCGCGCTGCGATGGGTATGCATGCAGGCCTTGGGCTTGCCTGTCGTCCCCGACGTATAGGGCAGGATCATGAGATCATCCGGCCCCGCGGTCATTGCGCCTGGCTGCAAACCTTGCGCGATCGCAGATGACCAGGAATGCCGGCCTGGCGACGACGGTATCTTCGACGGCGCCTCGGTGATGCATGAAGGCAGCGTATAGGGCGTGGCGGCCGGCACTTCGTCGCGATATTGTGCGACGATCGTATGGGAGATGGCTTCGCCCACCAGCGGCGCGAATATTTCGCTCAATTCGCTTCCGATGATCGCGACCTTGGCGCCGCTGTCCTCGGCGAGATACGCGATCTCGACCGTCTTGTTCATGGGATTGACGGGCACGATCACGGCATCCGCCCGCGTCACCGCGTAGTAGGCGATGACATATTGCGGCGAGTTTTGCAGCGCGATCATGACGCAGTCGCCGCGCTTCACACCGCAGACCTTCTGCAGGAAGCCGGCTAAGGCATCGACCCGCTCGCGTAGCTCGGCATAGCTCAGGCTCGCACCATAAAACACCGTCGCCGGGTGCGACGGCTGATCCGTCGCCGCGCGTGCCAGCGCGTCGTACAGCGTGCCCTCCGGCATCGCGAGATGCCAAGGCTCGTCCGCCAGCCAGGCTGGCGAGCGATGAGGTGTTGCGGGGTCTGCGCTCACCCGTGCTCCTCGTCTGCGATATCGAGGCCGTGGTCGAGCGCATCCAAAAGCAGTTCGGCCTCATGCTCGGAGATGACCAGCGGCGGCGCCAGGAACAGCGAGGTCTGCTCACCGCTGGTGCCGATCACGGCACCCGCCTCCAACGCCCGCTCTGCGACACGCGAGGCGATCGGCACCTCGGTGGTGTCGGCATGCCAGGAGCGCCAATCCGGACCGTGCAGCTCCACCGTCCAGTGCAGCCCCTGCCCCGCCACGCGCTGCACGCTCGGATGCCTTTGCGCGATCGCGAGCAAGCGGCGGGTGAACAGCTTTTCCAGGCTCGCTACGCGCTCCAGGATTTTCTCTTCGTTGACGACCTTCAGGTAAGCGCTGACGGCAGCCATGCTGATCGGATGGCCGCGCAGCGTGCCGTAATTCTGCCAGCTCGTGCCCTTGAGCCGCTCGACGATGTCTTTCGACACCACGACCGCCGCGACTGCCGCCGCACCGCCGCCGAGCGATTTTCCGAGCGTCACGATATCGGGGCGGCTCTCCGCGCCCTGGAAGGCGAACCAGCGGCCTGCGCGGCCAGCGCCGGTGACGACCTCGTCCGCGATCCAGTAGGAACCTGCCTGCCGCGCGCAGCGGCCCAGCTCGTCCTGATAGGCACCGTCGTAGTAGATCCCGCCCTGGGTGTAGTCGATGATGGTCGCCGCCGTGTCCGAGAGCAGACGCGTGGCATCAGCCAGATATTCGCTAGGCGGCGTATTGTTGATCGGCGCGCCATAGATCGCGCCATCCGGCGCCGGGAGAATCCGCACCGGCGCCATCGGCGCCGGCAGCTTCGAGCCGCCTGCGTGCACCGCGAGGCCACCGTGCCATTGCGGCTGCACCGTCATGCTGCGCGACAGGCCGGTGATGCCGTGATAGGCGCGCTCGCGCGTCGCCAGCGCCGGCCGCTGCGTCAGCGCCTGGCAGAGCGACAGCGCCATGTCGTTGGCCTCGCTGCCGCTGATGCAGAAGCGCACCGCGCCGACCCAACCCTCTTCGCCCTTGAACGCGGTCGCCATCAGGTCGTCGGCAGCCTGCTCGCGGCCAACCCAGGTCCAACCTTCGTTCACGACCGGCGTATCGGCCGCGCGGCGGATCGCCTCGACCATCGCGGGATGGCGGTGGCCGAGGCCACCGCCGGTGTTGCTGCCGTCGATCAGCTTGCGGCCATCGGACAGGTGAAAATAGACGCCCTCGCCGCCGACGACGGCCATCGGCGCGGCTTCGCCTGCGTTCAGACCCGTTCGCAACAATCTGCTCATCGCAATCCCCTCACTCCGCGGCCGCGGCGCCGTAGCCGCCGCCGCCGCACATCTCGATCGTGACGAGATCGTCTTGCTGCAACACCAGGTTCGATTTTCCGTCGATCGCGACGTTCGCGCCCTGCCTGACAAGCGAGATGCGGCAGGCCTTGCCGGATTCGCCGCCCTGCATGCCGAACGGCGCAATCACCATGCGCTCGATGCAGGTGGTCAGGTGCATCGAAGGCGCGAGGATGCGATAGGTGCGAACCGAGCCGTCACCGCCGCGATGCGCCCCCGCGCCGCCGGACTGCCGGCGAATGGCCTGCTGCTCCAGGCGGATCGCGTAGCTCGCCTCGATCACCTCCACCGGCGTGTTCGACGTATTGGAGAGATGCACGCGCGTCGCCGACATGCCGGCCCGATCATGCCGCGCGCCCTCACCACCACCGTGGACCTCGTAGAGCATCTTCCACGAGCCGTTCTGCCGCGGCTCGGCAAAAAACAGCACGCCCGCCGTGGTCGCGCCACCGGCCGACAGACGCTCGGGAATGGTGTCCTGCATCGCGCGAAAAATCGCATCGACGATGCGCATGGACGTCTCGTGGTTGCCGGCGGCAACGGACGCCATCCAGCCCGGCTCCAGGATCGAGCCCGGACGTGTGATGATGGTCAAAGGCCGGAGCGCGCCCGCATTCTGATGCATGTCGCGCCCACTCATGATGCGTGCCGCATAGGCGACCGCCGAGCGCGCCATGAACGGCGTCGTGTTGCAGAAGTTCGAGACGCGGTCGCAGCTTCCGGAGAGGTCGAAGGTCGCCTCGTCGCCGCGAATGGTGATTTTCACATGGATGCGCGCAGGCGCGTTGTTGACGCTGCCGTCGTCGAGATAGTCTTCGCCCTCGTAGACGCCATCCGGCAGGTCGCGGAGCGCGTCCCGCATCTCGATCTCGGAGAGATCGTGCAGGCGCGACTGCGTCGCCATGAACACCGCCTTGCCGTGCTCGCGGCAAAGCTCGACGATGCGCTTCTCGCCGGCCTTGGTCGCGGCTATCTGGGCGAGCAGATCGCCCTCGCAGGACTCAGGATCGCGGACGTTGGCCTTGAGCAGCTGCACGATCGGCGTGTTGACGCCGGCTGACGTGGCGATCAGCACCGGCGGAATCCGCATCGCCTCCTGAAAAGTGTCGATCGCCTTCGCAAAATAGCTGCCCGGCCAGGTGCCGCCGATGTCGGGCCAGTGCGCCAGGCTCACCGCAAAGGCCACGATCTCGCCGTCGACGAAGACGGGACGCACGACCTTGACGTCGTTGAGATGATTGCCGCCGAGTGCGCCGACATTGTAGATCAGCACGTCGCCGTCATTCAGGGTCTCGACCGGCACGACCTTCAGGAGTTCCGGGATCGTGTAGGCCATCGCGCCGAGATGGATCGGGATGTCGCGGCCCTGCCCGACCAGGCCGCCGCGGCCATCCGTGATCGCGGACGACAGATCGCCGGCCTCGCGCAGCAGCGGCGAGCGCGCCGAGCGCGTCATCACCAGGCTCATTTCCTCGGCCGCGGCCGAGAGCCCGTGCCTGATAACCTCGACGACGAACGGATCGAGCTTCATGCCGCCCTCCGCGTCAGGAACAGGTTGCCGGCGGCGTCGGGTTGTGCTTGCCAGCCGGGCGGGACCACCACCGTTGACCATGCGTCCTCGATGATCGCGGGGCCGCTGACGACATCGGTCAATTTGGCGCGATCGATGATCGCGGTCGGGATATCGTGGAGGCCATCGAATGAGCAGGCTCGCTTGCCCGACGACACCGCCCTCACCGCAGTCGCCGGCCGGCTCACCACCGTCGTCGACGGGCGCCGCGCCTGCACACGCACGGATTCGATGACGCAGCTCTCGCTGGTCGCATAGCCGAACAGTTCGTGATGCCGCGCCAGAAAGTCCTTCTTCAGCTTGGTCACGTCGAGCGGCAACGTGAACGGCACCGGAATGGCATCATTCTGCGCCGCGTAGCGCATCAGCGCCACAAGCTCGACCTGGATCTCGGCCCTCGCAACGCCGTTGGCGATCAGCGGCGCCGAAGCATCGTCCATCAGCGTCCCGATCCGCTCCGACACCCGGGCGAGATCGATGCCGTCGAGAGCAGCGCGAAGAGTCTGCTGCTGAAGGAAGCTGAAATCGGCTGTGAGACAGCCCAGCGCGGAGAACGCGCTCGATGCGCTCGGCACCACGACCTCTGCAATCCCGTAGAGATCGGCAAGGCCTGCGGCATGCATCGGGCCGCCGCCGCCGAAGGCGAGCAGCGTGCAGTCGCGGCCATCGATACCGCGCTCGACCGTGACGCGGCGGAGCGCACGGGCCATCGTCGCGTTGGCGACCTTGATGATGCCGAGTGCTGTTTCGGTCAGGCTCATCCCCAGGGTGCGCGCGATCGGGTCGATGACGCGTTCCGCGGCCTTGATGTCGATGCCGATGCGGTCGCCAAGCTTGGTCTCGGGGTTGAGATAGCCGAGCACGGCATTGGCGTCGGTGATGGTCGGCTCAAGGCCGCCGCGGCCATAGCACGCCGGCCCCGGCTCGGAGCCGGCGCTCTCCGGCCCGACCGTCAGGCCGCCGGGACCGTTTCGCACGATCGATCCGCCGCCGGCCCCGATGGAATGGACCGCAAGCATCGGCTGACGCAGCGGCTTGTCGCCGAGCATGCGGCCGTCGGTCATCTCGGCCTGCCCGTCGACGATCAGGCAGACGTCCGTCGTGGTGCCGCCCATGTCGAAGGTGAGCATGCGCGATGTGCCGAGCTGGCGCGCGATACTGACCGATGCGGAGACACCGGCCGCCGGCCCCGACATCGCCATCACCAGCGGCCGCCGCTTCACGGCCGAGATCGGGACCATGGCTCCGGCCGAATGAAACACCTGCAAGCCGGGCCCGATCGGCAGCCGCTGCTCCAGCTCGCTGAGATATTCCACCGCAATCGGCATCGCGGCCGCGTTGAACACGGTCGCCGACGTCCGTTCGTATTCGCGCGCCTCGGGATTGACCTCATGCGACAGCGAGACGTGGGCGACGACGCCCCTGAGGCGCTCGCCCAGCATCTTTTCGTGGACGGGATTGGCATAGGCGTGAAGCAGCGCCACGGCGACGCTCTGTACGCCGGTCTGCTTCAGCCAGGCCACCAGGCGCTCGATCTCGGTCTCATCCAGCGCCTTCAGCACCCGGCCCTCGTGATCGAGGCGCTCGGCGAGCCCAAAACATCGTTCGGGCGGCACCAGCGGCGGCGATTTCGGCGGAATGTCGAGACGATAGAGATCGCGGCGGCGATAGCGCGCGATCTCCAGCACATCGGCGAACCCTTCGGTCGCGACCAGCGCGACCTTCGGCAGCCGGTTCTCGACGATGGCGTTGGTGACGCGCGTGGTGCCGTGCACGAAGCGCTTGACCTCCCTCTTGCGCAGGCCCACCGCCTCGATCGCCTCCAGCATCGCCTGAACCGGCGCGTCGGGGCGCGACGGCACCTTTGCGATCCGCGCCTCCACGGAGCCGCGCCGGATGGCGATGATGTCGGTGAAGGTGCCGCCGATATCGGTGCCGACTTCCCAGTGATTTTCGGAGGAGCTCATGTGCGGGGTCAGTTACGGATGACGTCCGAACCGGACGCCGGGTGCTTGCCGTCCATCGCAACGTCCAATGCCAAACCGAGAGCGCTCATCATCATCCCCTGTCATGCCACCGCCTGCGAGCGTGCGACAGAGCGATGGGCTCGGGATAGGGCCAGAGTTGTCGCAAACCGCTAGACCAGCGCAGGACCGGCATCACGCGGTGCAACACCGGCTGCACGTTTTGGTGCAGCCATGCCCGCGCAGAGAGCACACGAACGCGAACCGTTCCATGCGACAAACGTGCAGCGCACCAAGGATTTCTCCACGCAAATCGTGACGCCCGCTGCACTGCAATCGGAGCACTCAAAAACGTCTGTCTAATTTCCAGGCGATTGAACGGCGTTGCGGTAAAGCCGCATGCCTACGAGCTATGCACGACGGTCGGCTCAGCTTCTCTTTATTGTACGAACAGTAAGAGAGGATATTGCCGGGTCGGATGGTGCGTTGCGGCGACCGCTGCCGATGCGAGCCGCGATTCTCGCAAGCAGCGGCGCGGCGTCCTCGACCCGCAGCCGCCCGTAGCCGAACACCAGGCCCTGCCGCGTCGGCTGCTCCAGAAAGTTTTGCGAGAGCGGCTGGACGTGGATGCCGGCCTGCTTCAGGACCGCGGCCGCTTCTCGGTCGCTCATGCGTGCCTGCATCGCTTCAGTGAACAGCGCCACCAGATGCAATCCGGTGACGGCGGAGGATACGGTGAGATCGTCAGGCATCAGCGCTGCGATCGCATCGATCAGTGCCTTCCGGCGCGCGGCGTAAATCCGCCGCATCCCGCGCAGATGCCGCAGCAGGTGCCCTTCCCGCATGAACTCGGCCAGCGCGAGCTGACCGATGCCGGAGGTGTGCACATCGATGCGCGCGCGGTCCTTGGAAAAGCCTTCGATGAAATGCCTGTTGGCGACGATGTAGCCGAGCCGCAAATTCGGCATCATGATCTTCGAGAACGTGCCGAAATAGATTACCCGCCCCTCGCGATCGAGCGAGCGCAGCGAGGCGATCATGCTGTCCTGGTGCCTGAACTCGGAATTGTAATCGTCCTCGCTCACCCAGACGTCGTTCTTGTTGGCCCAATCGAGCAGCTCGAGCCGCCGCTCCAGCCTCATGCTGACGCCGAGCGGATATTGATGCGACGGCGTCACCACGATCAGCTTCGCACCCGGTGCGCGCCGGATTCCTTCGGAGACGACGAGGCCCTTGTCATCGACCGGAATTGGAACGAGCTTCGCACCCGCAGCCGTGAGCGCCCAGCGCGCCTCGACGAAGCCGGGCTCCTCGACCCACACCTCGTCGCCGGGATCGAGGATCATCCGGCTGCAGAAATCAAGCGCGCCCGATGTGCCTGAGGTGACGACGACCTCTTCCGGCGAGCAGACGAGCCCGCGCACCGAGCCGAGGAAGTTCGCGATCTCGCTCCGCAAGCGCGGGTGGCCTTCCGAGGGAAGATCGAGACACTCCTGCTCTCTGGGATTTAGCCAGGTCTGGCGCAGCAGGCGCGACCATTCCTTGAATGGGAAGGTCGAGACGTCGGGTGCGCCGGGCGCGAACACAGACGGCCAATTGGTCTCGTAATCCAAACCAAGCAGCGATCGCCAACGCTCCGACATGTGGGCAGGCTTGCTCGCAGGCGACGTAGTGGACGGAGGCTCCGCATGCGGGGCTGCAACGGCGGCCACCATGACGCTGCCACGCGGCGTCGATTCAAGATAGCCCTCGGCGTAGAGCAGATCCCAGGCGGTCAGCACTACCGTGCGCGAGCAGCCCAGTTCGCGCGCGATATCGCGGGATCCCAGAAATAGCGTTCCGGCCGGAAAGACGCCACGCAAAATGCCATCGCGGATGTGCGCCGCGATCTGCAGATGCAGCGGCACCGCCGAATTCCGGTCGATATGCATCCCGGCAAGGGACACGCGCTTGCTCGGGTGACGGCTCTTGTCCATGTCTCGCCCGTCAGGCAACGCAGGTCCTATCCACCGTCATTCCGGGGCGCGCCGCTTGGCGCGAGCCCGGAATCCATTTTCCCTCTTTACGCGCGGCGCGATGGATTCCGGGTTCGCGCTTCGCGCGCCCCGGAATGACAACGCGACTCTTCCTTACGCGCTCGCCTGGGTCACGAACTTCGTGTTCAGGTAACCCTCGATCGCCTCGAGGCCGCCCTCGGAGCCGTAGCCGGAATCCTTGATGCCGCCGAACGGCACTTCCGGCAGCGCGAGGCCATGGTGGTTGATCGACACCATGCCGCTCTCGATATCGGAGCCGATCGCCTGCATCGTCTTGGTCGAGGTCGTGTAGGCATAGGCCGTAAGGCAGACGGTTCGCCTCGGCCACCACCTCGTCATAGCTGCGGAAGGAGGTGATCGGCGCAAGCGGTCCGAACGGCTCCTCGTTCATGATGCGGGCATCGCGCGGCACGTCGGTGATCACAGTCGGCTCGAAGAAGAAGCCTTCGTTGCCGATGCGCTTGCCACCGGCCTGCACCTTGGCCCCGCGCTGCACAGCGTCGGAGACCAGACCCTCCATCGCGTCGACGCGTCGCGGGTTCGCCAGCGGACCCATGCGGGTGTCCTTGTCGAGGCCGTTGCCGACCTTCAGGCTCTTGGCCGCGGCGACGAACTTGTCGACGAAGGGCTGATACACGCTCTCATGCACCAGGAAGCGCGTCGGCGAGACGCAGACCTGGCCGGCATTGCGGAACTTGTTGGCCGAGAGAATCTTGGCGGCGTTGTCGAGGTCCGCGTCCGCGAACACGATCGCCGGCGCGTGGCCGCCGAGCTCCATGGTGACGCGCTTCATGTGCAGGCCCGCGAGTGCGGCCAGATGCTTGCCGACCGCGGTCGAGCCCGTGAAACTGATCTTGCGGATGATCGGGTGCGGAATGAGATATTCGGACACTTCCGACGGCACGCCGAACACCAGCTGGACGACGCCGGCCGGAATGCCCGCGTCGGCATAGGCGCGCACCAGCTCCATGCAGCTTGCCGGGGTTTCTTCCGGGCCCTTGACGATGATCGAGCAGCCGGCGGCGAGCGCGGCCGAGATCTTGCGGACCGCCTGGTTGATCGGGAAATTCCAGGGCGTGAACGCGGCGACCGGGCCGACCGGCTCCTTGGTCACGAGCTGGGAGACGTTGCCCATCCGCGGCGGCACGATGCGGCCATAGGCGCGGCGGGCTTCTTCCGAGAACCAGTCGATGAGGTCGCCGGCGAGCATGGTCTCGCCCTGCGCTTCCACGACCGGCTTGCCCTGCTCCATGGTCATGACAGGCGCGATCTCGGCGGCGCGCGAGCGGATGATGTCGGCGGCCTTGCGCATCAGCTTGTAGCGGTCGAACGGCGAGGTCTTGCGCCAGATCTCGAAGCCGGCCTTGGCGGCCTCCAGCGCGCGGTCGAGGTCCTGGCGCGAGGCGTGCGGGGTCTTGCCGATCGGCTGGCCGGTGGCGGGGTTGAGGATGTCCTCCGACTTGCCGGAAGTGCCGTCGGTCCACTCGCCGGCGATGAACATCTGAACTTTCGGGTACATCCCTGGTGTCTCCTGCATGATTTCGGCGGCGATCAGCATTGGCGTCCGGTCGCCTCATAAGTGGGCGCAGAGCTACACCGAAAGGCGGCCGGCGAAAAGGGATCAATGATGTCGCAGCAGCGCGAGGATGGTATGCGCAACGGACGACATGGCGTCGTCCCGATGCAATTATTTTTCCGTCACACCAGGCTCGACTTGCCGCGGCTGAGCACCTCGCCCGCGCCCTTGTCGCCGACGATCTTGCCCTGCTCGTACACCACGCGGCCCCGCGCGATGGTGGTGACGGGCCAGCCGGTGACGTCAAAGCCTTCCCACGGCGTATAGTCGGAGCCATGGTGCAAATCGGCCTGCTGAATCGTCTTTGTCAGCTTCGGGTCCCACAGCGCGATCTCGGCGTCGAAGCCGACGCCGATCGAGCCCTTGCGCGGATAGAGCCCGTAGATCCGCGCATGATTGGTCGCAGTCAGCTCGACGAATTTCTGCAAGCTGATCCGCCCTTTCGACACGCCCTCGGAGAACAGGATCGGCAACCGGGTCTCGACGCCGGGGATGCCGTTCGGCACCCAGCGGAACGAGGTGCGGGAATTCGGCGTCAGCTTGCCCTTGGGGTCGTCGTAGCGGAACGGGCAGTGATCGGACGAGAAGGTCTGGAACACGCCGGTGGTGATCCCTTCCCGTATCGCCTGCTGGCTTTCGGCATCGCGCGGCGGCGGCGAGCAGACATACTTTGCGCCTGACATGTCCATGTTCAGGCCTTTCATGTCGTCGGCCGTCAGCGTGATGTACTGCGGACAGGTCTCGGCATGCACCGGCAGTCCGCGCTGCTGGGCCCAGCGCACCTGCTCCATCGCCTCGCGCCCGGAGACGTGCACGATCATGATGGGGACGCCGATCACCTCGGCATGGCTGATGGCGCGATGCGTCGCCTCGCGCTCGACGGCCTGCGGCCGCGAGGTGCCGTGATAATAGGGCGCGATATGGCCCTCGCGTTCGAGCTTCGCGGTGAGGAAGCGGATCGCGTCGTAACCCTCGCAATGGACCATGACCAGCGCCTCCTCGCGGCGCGCGACGTCGAACACTTCCAGCAGCTGCTTGTCGCTGAGCACGAGGTCGTCATAAGTCATGAACACCTTGAACGAGGTGTAGCCATCCTTGACGAGAGCCGGCAGCTCCTGCCCGAGTACGACTGCGGTGGGGTCGGAGATGATGAGGTGGAAGGCGGTATCGATGTAGCATTCGCCCTCGGCGAGCTTGCGGTAGTTCTCGACGCAGGTGCGCAGCGACGTGCCCTTCTCCTGGAGCGCGAAGGGCAGCACCATGGTGTTGCCGCCGGCCGCCGCGGCGCGCGTTGCCGAAGCAAAATCGTCGGCCATCACCACGTCGGGGCCGGAGGCCTGGGAGATGTGGACGTGGCTGTCGATCCCGCCCGGCAGCGCCAGCAGACCTGTCGCGTCGATCTCGCGCGCCGCACCTTCAATGCGGTCGGCGATGCTGACGATGCGTCCTCGCGAATGCCGATATCGGCGCGAAACTCGTCGCTGGCCGTCACGATGGTGCCGCCGCGAATGGCGAGATCGAGCTGCGTCACAGGAGGGCTCCGTCAGTTGATGATCGCTGATGTCTGGAAGATCCGGCCCCACGCCGCAAGGGCCGCGATGTCGCCGCCGGCGAGTTCGAGTGTCCGCCAGAGCGTGACCGCGACCGAGTCCAGCACGGCGATACCCAACTCCCGTTCGAGCGAGGCAGCCAGCGCGGCGCCGTCGAGATTGGTGCAGAGAATGACGACGGCATCGGCACCGTCCGCCGCGACCGCGCGGATCATGTCGGCGATCGTCGCGGGCGTGACCTCACCGAAGGAAAAGTTATCGCGCAGGCCGAGATGCCGCTCGGCGTGAGGGGCGATCCCCTCCTCGGCCCAGACATCGCCGATACGCCATTGCACGTCGTCCGTATAGGGGGAGACCAGGCCGACGCGTCCGGCGCCGAGCGCGCGGACGGCGTCGATGCAGGCGAGCGTGGAGGTCGTCGCCGGGATATCGGTCCGCGCCGCGATCGCTTCGCACAGGCTCCGGTCGCGGCCGATACCGAGCCAGCTTGCCGACGTGCCGTTCCAGGCAATGGCATCGACCCTGGCGTCCGCCAGCAGATCCGCCGCCGGCAGCATCACCGAGGCATCGAACTGGTTCAGCGCCGCGGCATCGAGCGCGATCTCGGTAACGCGGAAGCGCGAGAAATGAGCGGTGACGCCGGCCACGCCATGCAGCATGGAACTGGTGACGGGCTCCAGCACCGAGTTGGACGACGGGGTCATCATGCCGAGGCGCTTGCGCTGAATTGACATCGATCACGATCGCCCCATTGAGAGAGCGCACCGCTGCGCCCCCTCGGACGATCATCCGCGCCTGCCATCGCCCGCGCAACCCGCAATCTGCATGGCGCATATGATTTGTTCGATACGCAGCTCAAGCCGCGAAGGTCGACCGCAAGCGCCGCCAGCCGATCACGGTGCCGGTGACGGAAAATGCCAGCCCGAGCAAGCAGAGCCCGACGACCAGGATATCGCGCAGACGCGGATGCGCCATGAGAACGGGAAAATCGAGCGTGTGAAGCGCGCTATAGAACCAGCGATAGGCGCGCCGCGAGGCATCCAGTCTTTGCAGCACGCGGCCGTCGGCACCGTCGATGTCGAACCAGAGGTCGCCGCATCGGGAGCGATAGACGGGCGCTCCGGGGACAACGGAGTACGCGGGATAATCGTCATTGTCGGCAAGAACGGACGAGTCGCCACAGCCCGGCGCAAGGCGCGTCGTCAGGTCATGGACATCCTTCTCGCCGAGGAATGCCACCTGCCGGCTGCGGATCGCCTCCCCCGCTTTGGTCAAGGTCTGACTGGCGAGGCCGGTCCGGTCGCGCCGGTAGACAACACCGTTGACGGCGAACCATTCGACTTCGCGAGCCGACGGCTGACCGAACGATGGGGCCGTCGTCCAGTCAGGCGCGGCATACACCACGCCCGCTTCGGTCGGGGTCAGCTCCCCGCGCGAGAACAGCCGGCCGTGATCCATCGAGAGCCAGCCACTGAAACTCCAGGTCAGCACGAAAACGGTCGCGACGAGACCAATGATGTGATGCAGTGCGTGCCAGCCGCGATAAGGCGACGAGACCCGACGCCCTCGAATCCTGATCCTAATAATTCCGAGCACCGCGCCGAGCGTCGCGGCGATAAAGGCCACCAGCGACAATGTCGAGACCACCTGATCCCAAAGGGACCAGTTGCTCCTCAGGACTGTCGGATAGATCCAGTGCAGGACGCTGCCGGCCCAATTCCACCCGCGCTCGCTGCGGGTCGTATCCAGCACGACTTCGCCGGTGCGCGAGGAGACATAGACCTCGGTTCCGGCCGCATCGCCAAGAGCGACGCGCAACAGAGGCCGGTGTCGATCAAAGCCGTTCGGCACGCTCCATTGATCATAATCCGCGCCCGAAATCATCGCCGCCCGCGCGGCATCGAGCCCGCGTTGCCGGGCATGATCCCGCGCGATACCGACCGCGACGTCGGCCGACGTCACCGATGCATCCCGTCCGTCGGAGGCATGGATCGCGGCCACACGCGACGGGTCCGACACGACATAAACCGGCCCGTCGCTCCGCTGGACCAGGCGAACGCGCGTGGCGTCCGCTATCCCGCTCGCGGCGACGGCATCCGCGACCGCAATCCTCACCTCTCCGCCAGCCACCGGCGCGAGCCCGGAAAAACGTTCCGCTTCCGTCAATGACGGAAACGGGACGAAGTGCATCACGATTCCGCTCGCGAACCACATCGCGAACAGCAGGCAGAACGCGATCCCGAGCCAGCGATGCAGCAGCACGATCGCGTTCATCATGTGGTCAGCGCCCTACCATTTGAACGCGGCCGAGAGCTCATAGGTCCTGGGCGCACCGAGCAGGATCTGGTCGGGATAGAACGGATCGCCCCAGATCGCGTAGCGCTTGTCGGTGATGTTGCGCACGCGGAAGCCCAGACGGGCCTGGTCGACCGCGTTGAACACCGTCTTCGGGATGTCGACGAAGGCGTAGACGTCGGCGACGGTGTAGGCCTTCATCGTCACGAAGTTGGCATCGGTGTTGTAGCGGTCGCCGACACAGCGGCCCGTGATGCCGAGCTCCACCGGCCAGGGCGTGAAGAACCGGTACGACGCACCGGCATTGGCCACGACACGCGGCACGTTCGGCGGCGTGTTGCCGGAGAACGAACCACCGGCAAAATTGTAGTCGGCATAGCGTGCATCGACATAGGCGATGTTGCCCCAGAGCCGCAGGGGATCGATCGGGCGTACGGCCGCGGCGAGCTCGACGCCCTTCGACTCCTGCCGTCCCGCGATGTTGAGCTGCATGCCGCCAGCCGCCGCATAGACGTTCTTGCGCTCGATATCGTAGGCCGAGAACGACCATTCCGCCCTGTTGTTCCACAACAGATGCTTGACGCCCGTCTCATAGGTGCGCGAGGTCGTCAGGTCGAGCGGCTGGGCTGGCCCAAGCAGGAAGATGTTGTTGGCCGAGACGTCCGCGCCGGTCGCGTACTGGCTGAAGAAGGTCAGGCCGGGCACGGCGTCCCAGGTGTAGCCGATACGCCCCGTCGTCGGGACCCAGGACTTCGAGAACGGTAAGCTCGCCTTTTCCAGCCCGGCGGCGTCGGTCGAGTTGCGGTCAAGCCCGATATGCTCGACGCGAAGGCCGCCGACCAGCGCGAAGGTTCGCGTGAGCTTCACCCGGTCCTCGAACGACAGCGCCTCGTTGTCGATGCGCGCGGTCTGCTGCTGCGTCGTGAGCAGGCCGTAAAGGCCACGGTCGGGATTGACGAGCGAGACGTAATCGTCCGGGAAGTTGGCCGCGCCTGGCCTGACGAAATCGAGATAGCTGGACGAAAGTGTCGTGACCAGGCGGTTGTCGAAGCCTGCGATATTAGCGTCCCAAATCAGGTCGGTAATGTTGCCGACAAGGCGTTGGCTATGTGCAACATAGAAGCGCTCGCGATCGACCATGTTCGAGTTGGGCAGGCCCGTACTGGCATTGAAAGCCTCGATCTCGTTGTTGAACCAGGTACGCTCCGCGCCATAGGCATAGGCTTGGCTCTTCAGCGTCAGGTCAGGCGCCAGCTTCAGTTCGAAGCCGCCGCGCAGCCACACCTCTTGTGCCACGTTGCGGTTGTCGAGAACGTTGTAATTGGTGTTGAAGGTACGATCGTCGATCGTGATCGCACCGAGATTCGTTTTGTTGAAGTTCGAGACGTAATTGCCCGAAACAATGCCGCTCGTCGCATGCGAGCCGCTGAAGGCGATCGGTACCAGCGGTGCGCCCCAATAGGCCTTCGAGCGATCTTCCCGGTACTCGATCGCGCCCCAGATCTTGAGGCTGTCGGAGATGCGGTAATTGAGCTGGCCAGACACATCCAACGTCTTGGTATTGGTGTCGTCGGCAAAGCCATTGAGCGAGGCGCGGCTGATGTCGAAGCGGTAGTCGAGCCCCTGCACGTTGGTGCTGCCGCCCGAGCCGTAATGGACGCCGAACGAGTTGAGCGAATCCCAGGAAAAGTCAGCTTCATTCCGGATCGGTCCGGTGTGTGGCTGCTTCGTGATCAAGTTGATTGCGCCACCGGCGGCACCTTCGCCCGACGTCAGCGAGGCCGGACCTTTCAAAAATTCCACGGCTGCGAGATTGGCCGTATCCGTGATCCGCGAGGTCATGTTCTGCGGACCGATCTTGATGCCGTTGTAGAGCATGTTGATCTGGCTGTTGGTGAAGCCACGCATGGAGAAAGCCGCGGGCTCGGCCGGATTGTCGCCGGAGGTGACACCGACCGCGCCCTGCGCAACCTCCGACACGGTGCGATAGCCCTGCTCCCGCATGGTCTCGGCCGAGATGACTTCGACGGTCGCGGGTGTCTCCTGCACGGTCAGGCCGAGGCGCGAGGCGCTCTCGGCAACCACATTGGTGTTGAGCGGCGTCTGCGCCGCCGCGGTCGGCACGACGGGCTTGGCCGCGGCCGATGCGGCCGCTGGCCTGCGCGATGCCGCGCGGCGTGGGCTCTGCGCGTCCCGGGCCGCCGGCTTTGCCGGTTTGCGGGATTGGGCGGGCGACACCTCGACCGGCGGCAGCGGCTCGCGGGCCTGCTGCGCCAGCGCTGCGGGCAGATCGGCGACTGCAAATGAAGTAAGCGCGGCGGAAGCGAGCAGGAAGCAACGCGGTCGTACAAGACGAATGGAAGACACAGTTCGGGACCTCGGTATGACGTCAGTGGCACGTCACAGCGAACCAGGTCCCACCTCCGGCCTTTGAGCCTTCCGATGAAGCCGAATGTCTGTACTCCCCGACCGACATCTTCGCGTGTGACCACGGCTGACGGCAGGTCTCCTGGCTCGCGGGTCAGTACCTTGCATCGCCTTCCCGGGACCGAGATACCCAGTGGCTCGTGACGCAAGATTCGCCGCTTACAGTTGCGGGGGCAGCCGCGGCATTGGGGACAAAATCCCCGCACCGCATTCCCTTTTCATCCCCACTCGGGGAAACCGTCAAAGCCATCTAGGATTACCGACAAGACAGAGTCAATGTGCCGCTGCGACGTTATTACCACAGCGACCAACTTCCTTGGAGATAGGCATGGAAGGCGAGACCTTCCTCTGGCTGATACGGCATGCGCCCGTCGACGGCGTCAAAGGGACGATCCACGCGGCCGACGCGCCCGCCGATCTCGGCGATCGCGTGCAACTGGAGGCGTTGCGGCAGAGGCTTCCGCCAGATGCTGCGAGCTTGGTGAGCCCGGCGCGACGTACGGTTGAGACGGCGCGCGCGCTGGGACTCGAACCCGCGTTGGTGCCCGAATTTGGCGAGCAGGATTTTGGCGACTGGACCGGCCGGCGGCATGACGAACTCGCTGCGACCGGCGGGGAGACCTATGCGCAGTTCTGGAGCGATCCGGCGCACGGTCGGCCGCCGGGCGGCGAAAGTTTTGAGGATCAGGTCGCGCGCGTCCGGCTGGGTCTCGCGCAAATCGGCGCCGGCTCGGCAACGCTCGTCGTTCACTCCGGCACCATCCGCGCCGCGCTCTGCATTGCGCTGGATCTGACACCACAAGCGGCCCTGCGCTTCGTGATCGATCCGTTGTCACTGACCCGGATCGACCGGCTCGCCACCGGCTGGCGCGTCGTCGCGGTCAATCAGCGCGCGGCTTGAGCTGGATCAGGCCGGGCGATCCGGCACGTTGGCCTGCGCGAAGGTCGCCATGCCGTTGTGAAGGCTGCACGCGAGCCGCACCAGCGGCAGCGCGATGGCCGCCCCCGATCCTTCGCCGAGCCTGAGATCGAGGCTGATCAACGGCTGCACGTTCAGCGCACGCAGCACCAGCCGATGTCCCTGCTCCGCCGATTGATGCGACGGCAGCAGGAATGGCTGGCACGACGGGTTCAGCCGCACCGCCGCCAGCGCTGCCACGGATACGATGAAGCCATCGATCAACACGGGAATGCGGGCTTGCGCAGCAGCAATGATGGCGCCGCAAATCGCCGCGATCTCGAGGCCGCCGACCGCGCACAGAATTTGTTCCGGCGAAGCGCCCGCAACGCCGTAACGCGCGATCGCAGCGTCGATCACGCGCGCCTTGTGCGCGCGGCCGGCCGCGTCGACGCCGGTACCGCAGCCCGCGATCTCCTCGGCACTGATGCCGAGCAGGCTCGCCGCAATCGCCGCCGACGTCGTGGTATTGCCGATGCCCATCTCGCCGAAGATCAGGAGATCGGGCCTGCTGGCTTCTGCGCGCGCGACTGCGCGCTGACCGGCTTCGAAGGCGAATGCCAGCTCCGTGGGGGGGAGCGCTGCTTCCACGCTGAAGTCGCGCGTGCCGCTGCGCGGCTTGTCAGTGACGATTCCTGCCATCTCCTCCTGCGCCAGCGTACCGGCGTCGACGACCTCAAGGTTTGAGCCAAGCTCACGCGCCAGCACCGAGATCGCGGCACCGCCCGAGGCAAAATTCGCCATCATCGCGATGGTCACTCCTTGCGGATAGGCCGACACGCCCTGCGCGACGATGCCGTGATCGCCGGCGAAGACGATGATCGGCACTCGCGCGGCGCGCGGCTGCTCGGTCGCCTGCAGGCCCGCAAGCTCGACCGCAAGCTGCTCCAGCCGGCCGAGCGCGCCGGCCGGTTTTGTGAGTTGCGCCTGACGCGCGAGCGCCGCCTCGCGGTGGACAGCGGAGACATCGGGGCATTTCCGGGTGACCCATTCAGGGAGCATGCTGCCTCGCTTACGGCCGGCGCTTGAGAATGTAGCTGTCCATGATCCAGCCATGCCGTTCGCGCGCATCCTGTCGCGCGGCGACGATGTGCGGGGCGATCTCGGCCAGAACGCCCGACATGACGATCTGATCGGGCATGCCGAGATAGGCGCCCCACCAGATGTGCAGCCCCGCAGGATCGAGCGACTGGAACGCCGTGCCGCCGTCGAGCATCACCACCACGGTATCGACGCCCTGCGGCCAGCCACCCTCGCGCAAGCGGCGCCCCGTCGTGACGAGGAAGGGCTCGCCGATGTCGTTGAGCGGCAGCGCATGCGCCGCGCACAGCGCCTGGATCGAAGTGATGCCGGGCACGACGTCGATATCAGGCAAGGGATCGAGCCGCCGCGCAATGCGCAGCGACGAATCATACAGTGAGGGATCGCCCCAGATCAGCAGCGCGACTTTGCCATCATCACCGAGATGGCTGGCGATCGTCTGCGACCAGGCCGCGGCCACGGCCTCGTGCCAATCGTCCACGCCCTTGTGATAATCCGCTTCACCGGCATCGCGCACGGGAAGATCGAACTCGGCAATGCGCGTCGTTTGATTGGTGAGCACATCCGCGCAGATCGTCCGCCTGAGATCTGCGAGATCGGACTTCGCCGTCCCCTTGCGCGGGATCAGGATGAGATCGGCCGCGTTGATGGCTTGAACGGCGGCGCGCGTGAGCTGCTCGGGATCGCCGCAACCGATGCCTATCAGGGAGAGCGTGAGCATCGCGCGTTCAGGGGCGGCCATGACGGCCGCCCCTTTGTCTCTTAAGCCGCGTTGTGCAGGCGCGGCGTGACGAGACCGGGCGCGGTGACGCCACGCAGCGATTTTGCCAGTGCCAGCACACCGAGGTCGGCCAGCGGCTCGATCACTATGACGAGCGCGTAGGAGGCCGCGAAGGTCGCGATGTTGACGAGGTTGGTCGCACCGAAGCCCGAGCCATAGAGCGCCCAGAACGCAACCCAGGCGATGACGCCGGCCTGATACGTGGTCGACAGCGCCAGCGCCTGCCGATACCTGAGATCGACATAGGCGGCGTTGCGGGCAATGATCCGCGCGGCGATCGCCTGGATCCCGAACAGCGGCACCAGCAGCGTGGTGACGTTCATGCCGAATTGCGGCAGATCGGGCGGCTCGAAGAAGATGCCCTGGAACAACAGTCCGAACGCAAGGCCGAAGGCCGCGGGCGCCGCCCCAAACAGCAGGAACAGGGTCGAGCCAAGGATGAAGTGCACCTCGGAGACGCCGACCGGGAAGTGCGGCAGGATCTCGAAGAAGACGAACACGAGGCCCGTGGTGGCGAGCGTCCGCGCCGCGAACGACGTGATGCCCTGCTCGCGCACGGTCTCGACCGCGAGCTTCAGCGCAACGCCGCCGACGGCGATGCCGGTTGCGTAACTCAACACGAGCTTGGCGCCCGATACAACTCCGGGTTCGATATGCATGGTTCAGTTCCTTCCTGCCGTCACACCCGACGGCCTTGGCCACAAAACATGCACGGCCGGTCTCCTGGCTCGCGGTTCACTGGGGTTCTCCGGCCTTCCCGGGCCTTGCGGCCCAGTGGCTGATCGGAGTCCCTCACCGCTTACAGTCGCGGGGGCGGCTGGGGTTTTGGGCGGCGCAACTGTCCGCCCACCCCCATTCCCGATTATGCTCTGGCGGCTTGCACCACCCCGAGCACCATGCGTCTCCTGTGTGCCCCTTTCGCCAGCCGGGCGTCAAGGGGCGAAGGGCGGCCGGGACGGTCATGACGGATAATCGCCCGCCAGCGCGCCGAACAGGATCACGGCAGCCGTCGAGGCGGCGCCGCCCCGCGCAAGCTGTTCGGCCAGCTCGGCAATGGTGGTGCGGACCAGCCGCTCGTCGGGACGACCGAGGGATTCGGCGAACAGCGCCGGGGTATCCGGCGCGAGGCCGTGCTCGATCAATTTTGCGACAAGCGCCGGAAAGGTGCGCCGGCCCATATAGACCACGGTGGTCGCTTCGGGATCCGCCAGCGCCGCCCAGTTCAAATTCTGCGGCAGCTCGCCGGTGACATCGGCCCCGGTCACGAACTGCACCCGGCGCGACGTGTGGCGCCGGGTCAGGGGAATGCCGGCTTGCGCGGCGGCGACACAGGCCGAGGTGATTCCGGGAATGATCTCGTAGCCGATGCCGGCTTCGCGCAGCGCCTCCAGCTCCTCCTCGAGCCGGCCAAAGATACCGGCATCGCCCGATTTCAGCCGCACCACACGGACGCCGGCCGCGGCGTAGTCGATCAGCAGGCGGTTGACGTGGTGCTGCTTGGTCGAGGGCCGCCCTGCCCGCTTCCCGACCGCGACGAGATTGGCGCCGGGCCGGGCCAGATCGAGGATCGCGCCGGAGGCGAGGTCGTCATAGAGCACGACGTCGGCATCGCGCAGCCGCGCGGCGCCTTTGAGCGTGAGGAGCTCGGGGTCGCCGGGGCCGGCCGAGATGAAAGTGACAAAACCGCTCACCGATCCTCCGCGATCAGATGGAAGAACGTGCCGGTGGCTTGTCCCCGCCGCGAGCCGGTCTCGGCGATGACCGCGCCTGTTGCATCGTGCACGACCGCCAGCGGCGTATCGGGCTGCGCGATAATCGTCGAATAGTGGAACTCATGACCGCGCAGGCGCGCACCGACCTGATGGCCCGGCATCGGCGCGGCGAGCGCAGCGAGACGATAGCCGAGATGCATGCGGCGCTTGGCAAAGCTCGTCTCCAGTCCGAGCAGGCCCGTCATCTCATGGCGAATGCCGTCGGCGTCGGTCAGAGCGGTTCCCAGCACCATATAGCCTCCGCATTCGCCGTGCACCGGCCGTGTGTCAGCGAACGCGCGCAAGCCACTGCGAAAGCGGGCATTGGCCGCGATCTTCCCCGCGTGCAGCTCGGGATAGCCGCCGGGCAGCCAGCAGACGTCGGCGCTCGCGTCGGGCGCTTCATCGGCAAGCGGCGAGAATGTCGAGATCTCGGCGCCGGCCGCGCGCCAGGCCTCCAGCATGTGCGGATAGATGAAGGAGAACGCGGCATCGCGGGCCAACGCAATGCGCTGCCCGGGCGGCGTCACGTTCATGCCGTTTACCGCCGGTTGCGGCGACCAGCTTGCTGCCGATCGCAGCACCGCATCGAGATCGACATGCTCGGCGACGAAGCGCGCGGCTTCGTCGATCAGCTTGCCGATCTCGGCCTGCTCCTCGGCCTGCACCAGGCCGAGATGCCGTTTCGGCAGGCTGATCTCGGCATGACGCGGCAGCGCGCCGAACACGGCGATGCCGGCGTCGTTGAGTGCACGCCGCACGAGATCTTCATGCCGTGGGCTGGCGACGCGGTTGAGCACCACGCCGGCAAGGCGCACACCGGCTCGATAGTCGCGAAGGCCTGCGGCGATCGCCGCCGCCGTCTGCGCCTGTCCGGAGGGATCGATCACCAGCAGCACCGGCCAGCCCAGCATCTCGGCAATGTCGGCGGTGGCGCCGGTGCCGGAGACGCCGCGCGCCGCGACGCCGTCGAACAGGCCCATCGAGCCCTCCGCGAGCACGACATCGGCATTAGTGCCGCGACCGACGAGATGAGCAATCGTCCCGCGATCCATCGCCCAGCTATCGACGTTGACGGAAGCGCGCCCCGTCGCAGCGGCATGGAAGGCGGGATCGATATAATCGGGCCCGCTCTTGAAGCACTGCACGTTCAATCCGCCATTGCGCCAGGCGCGCGCGAGCGCCAGCGTCAGCGTGGTCTTGCCGACGCCGGAGGCCGGCGCGGAGATGACGAGCCCTGCCGGCATCACGATGCCTCCGGAAAGCGCGGATCGGCGCCGACCGGCCGATAGCGGCGGTCGTAGTCGACGGCATAGAGGCGGCTCTCGTCGAAATCCGCCGCTCCAAGCGTCTTGCCAACCAAAATGAGTGCCGTGCGCTCCATCTCGGTGCCGACGGCGGCATCGAGCGTCGCCAGCGTGGCGCGAACGATGCGCTGGTCCGGCCAGCTCGCGCGCCAGACGATGGCGACCGGGCAATCCGCGCCGTAATGCGGCGTCAGCTCGGCGACGACCTTGTCGAGCAGATGGATCGACAGATGGATCGCGAGCACCGCACCGGTGGCGGCGAACGACGCGAGCTTTTCGCCCTCAGGCGTTGCGCTGGCGCGGCCCGGCGTGCGCGTCAGCACCACCGTCTGGGCAAGACCGGGAAGCGTCAGCTCGACCTCCAGTGCAGCTGCCGCAGCCGAGAAGGACGGCACGCCCGGCGTGACCGTGTAGGGAATACCGAGCGCGCGCAGGCGGCGAAGCTGCTCGCCCATCGCCGACCAGATCGCGAGATCGCCGGAATGCAAGCGAGCAACATCCTTGCCGTCGGCATGCGCGGCAGCGATCTCCGCGATGATCTCGTCGAGCGACAGCGGCGCGGTGTTGACGATGCGGGCGCCGGGCGGGCAATGCGCCAGCACGCCCTCGGGCACCAGCGAGCCCGCATAGAGGCAGACCGGACAGGCCGCGATCAGGTCGCGTCCGCGCAACGTCAGCAAATCCGGAGCGCCCGGTCCTGCACCGATGAAGTGCACCGTCATGCGCCGTCTCCTTCCGCGATCGCGGCGGTCGCGGTGCGATCCCGCGAGACCACCCGCGTCGCAATCAATCGCGCGCGGGGGCCAGCCGCAACGAGCGCCGCGGCTTCAGCGACCGAGCCCGTGCCGAACTTTTCCGCGACGAGTTTTGACTGCGTCGGCGTCTCGATGCCGGCCAGCATGTCCGCCGGAACCGGCTTGATCGGTACGCCGCATTCGCGCGCGAGCTGCTTCAGCACTTCCGCGTCGGCCTTGTCGCTGACAGTCGCGACCGCCGCGAGGCCTTCGGAACCACCGGCTGCCAGCAGCGCCTCGCGCAGCGAAGCCAGCGTGACATCCTTCTTGAATCCGAGTCCGGCGACTTTCATCGAACCGCACTCCATTGCACCACGGGCCGCGACGCTTCCCAGGACCTGTAGCGACCGAGCGGCGCTGCATAGGCAATCTCGACCCGCATCAACTCGCCGCCGTGGCGCTGGTGCAGTTCGCCGAGCAGCGCCTCCGTCTCCAGCGTCACCGCATGCGCGACGAGCCGCGCACCCGGCGAGAGCCGTGACCAGATGGCATCGAACATCGCGATATCGAGACCGCCACCGATGAAGACCGCGTCCGGCACTTCCAGCGCAGCGAGAGCTTCGGGCGCGGACGCCGCGATGACATTAATCCGATGCGCCAATCCAAACGCTGCAGCATTGCTACGGATATTCGCGGCACGATCCTCGCGTGCCTCGATGGCGCTCGCCGTCCCGCCGCACAGCGCCCATTCCACCGAGATCGAGCCAGAACCCGCACCGATATCCCACAGCCGCTCGCCGGGTCGCGGCGCCAGCGCCGAGAGCGCCAGCGCGCGCACCGGCCGCTTGGTAATCTGGCCGTCGTGAGCGAAGAGATCGTCTGACAGGCCTGAGCTGCGGGGAATGCCTTGCCCGCCCCTCGCCTCGACCGCTACTGCGACCAGGTTTTCGGCGAGATCGCCCTCAAAGCTGTCGGCACGATGCTCAGCGATGCCTTCGCGCGCCCCGCCGAGCGCGGCGAGAGTCCAGAACGCCGAGGCGCCCCACCCGCGCTCGCTCAGCCATTTGGCGAGCTCACCGGCCGCCTTGCCGTCGCGCACGAGGCAAATGATGCGCGCACCTCGCACGAGATGCGGTACGAGACGCTCGAACGGCGCGGCATGAAGCCCGAGACAGGCGATGGCTTCGAGGCGCCAGCCCAGCCGCGCGGCGGCGAGCGAGAAGGTCGATGGCGCCGAATGCGCGATCCACTCGTTGGCATCGAGCTTCTCGGCGAGACTTGCACCGGCACCGTGCCAGAACGGATCGCCGGAGGCGAGTACCACCGTCGGCCGGCCGCGGCAGCTCAGCACGATGTCTGCGTCGAACGGCACCGGCCACGGGCGACCGCGCCCCTCCACATCAGCAAGCGCGAGATGACGCTCGCCACCAAAAACAGTTTCTGCCTTCGCGAGCGCCTTTCGGCTTGCCTCGGACAGCCCGGCAAGGCCATCTTCGCCGATACCGATGATGGTCAACCAGGGATCAGCCATGACGCGCGCCCTCATTCTGGGCGGAACCGCCGATGCGAGTTTGCTCGCCGCGGAAATCGCACGCGCGGGCATCGACGCCGTGTATTCCTATGGCGGCCGAACCCGCGCGCCCGCCGATCAGCCGCTGCCGACCCGCATCGGTGGCTTCGGCGGCGTGAGCGGGCTTGCCGACTATATTCGCCGTGAGCGCATCACGCATGTGATCGACGCCACGCATCCCTTCGCTGCCGAGATGAGCCGCCACGCGGTCCAGGCGTGCGCGCAAACGGGAACGCCGCTGATCGCGCTCGAGCGCGCGCCTTGGACGAGGGCGCCCGGCGACAACTGGATCGAAGTCGCCGACGTCACCGCCGCGGCCGCTACGCTGCCCGAGACGCCGGCAAACGTGTTCCTCGCCATCGGCCGCCAGCACATCGCACCGTTCGCGGCGAAGCCGCAGCACGTCTACACGCTTCGGTTCGTCGATCCCCCCGAAGCACCTCTGCCCTTCGCTGCGGACGTGATCGTGTCGCGCGGGCCGTTCACGTTCGACCGCGAGCTCGAAATGATGCGCGCGCGCGGCATCGCATGGATCGTCGCCCGCAATTCCGGCGGCGACGGCGCACGCGCCAAGATCGACGCGGCCCGCATGCTTAGCCTGCCCGTGATCATGATCGCGCGGCCGGAGCTGCCCGATCGTCAGCGGGTTGAGAGCGTGACCGAGATCATGCAATGGCTCGGTCATCGCGCCTGTCTCGGGGCATAGATCCAGCGGCCGACGCGGCGCGTCTGCGAATTGCCGACGATGACCAACGTGCGCATGTCGGCCATCTCAGGCCGCGCGTCGTTCAGCGTGACGGTCTCGATCCTTTCATCGGCGGCGCTGATCGCGCGCGCGAAGATCACGAGGCGGTCGCCGCAGCCGCCGTCCTTCAACACCGCAAGCGCGCGGCCAAAACCCTCTGGTCGGCTTGCCGAGCGCGGATTGTACATCGCAATGGCAAAATCGGCTTCCGCGGCCAGCCGCAGGCGCTTCTCGATAACCGCCCACGGCTTGAGATTGTCCGAGAGATTGATCGCGCAGAAATCATGGCCGAGCGGCGCACCAGCGCGCGCGGCCGCCGCCAGCATCGCTGTGATACCAGGCAAAACGCGAATGGGAAGCTCGCGCCATTGCGGTGCCTGTTCGAGCGCCTCGAACACGGCCGACGCCATCGCGAAGACGCCGGGATCGCCGGAGGAAACGACGACGACCTGCCCGCCTTCGGCCGCAAGCCGCAGGGCTTCGCCCGCGCGCTGCAGCTCTTCGCGATTGTCGGAGGGATGCAAGGTGAGCCCTGTCCGCGGCGGCACGCGCGCAACATAGGGCGCGTAGCCCAGAATGTCGGTGGCGGCGGCAAGGGCGGCGGAGACCTCGGGCGTCACCAGCGCATCGCTGCCCGGCCCAAGGCCCGCGATGGTCAGCGTGCCCGTCATTCGGCGGCGTCCAGATGCCGGCCCTTGCCGTGCACGAGCACGATCGCAAAGTAAGGACAGTCGGCGGCATCGACCTCGGCGAGCCGCACCACGCGCTCGCCCGGCATGGTGCCGCGCTCGACCAGCCAGGCATCGTCCAGCCGGCCGGCAGCCGTGAGCGCGCGGCGCACTTTTGCGAGATTGCGGCCGGTCTTCATGACGACAAGCGCATCGGAATCGCGCATGCGCCGCTCGAGCTCGTCTTCGGCGAGCGTCCCCATCAGCACCGTCGTCACGTCGTCGCCAAGCGCGATCGGCCGGCCGACGCCGTTCCAGCAACCGACCATGCCGGGAATGCCCGCGATCACCTCGATCTCGACACGGCCTTGCAGGCGCGTGTGCAGATGCATGAAGGAGCCGTAAAAGTAAGGATCGCCCTCGCAGAGCACGACGACATCCACCGCACGCGAAAGCCGCGCCAGCCGTTCCGCCCATTCGTCGTAGAAGCCGGCGAGCAGCTGCACATATTCCGGGCTATCGAAGGCGAGCTCCGTCGTAACAGGATATTCCATTGCGTATTCGGTGACGTCGGAGCCCAACATGCCTTCGACGATCCGCCGCGCCTGGCCGGGCCGGCCCTTCTTGCGAAAATAGGCGACATGCTTCGCACCGCGCACCGTCCGGTCGGCGCGCACGCTCATCATATCAGGATCACCGGGGCCGAGACCGCAGCAGATGATGCGTCCCATGGCTATTCGCTCCGGCTCGCCAGTGCATTCACGGCGGCGACCGTGATCGCGGAGCCGCCGAGGCGGCCCTCGACTGTCAGCGCCGGCACCGGCGGATCGGCCATCAGCGCGGCCTTGGATTCGGCCGCGCCGACGAAGCCCACGGGGCAGCCGATGATCGCCGCAGGGCGCGGGCAGCCCGGGTCCTCGAGCATGTTGAGGAGATGAAACAGCGCGGTCGGCGCGTTACCGATCGCAACGATTGCGCCGTCGAGATGCGGTCGCCACAACTCCAGCGCCGCAGCCGAGCGCGTGTTGCGCATGGACTGCGCGAGCGCGGGAACGGCTTCGTCGCCGAGCGTGCAGATCACGGCGTTGGCTGCAGGCAGTCTCGCGCGCGTAATTCCTTCCGAGACCATGCGCGCGTCGCACAGGATCGGCGCGCCTCTCTGCAAGGCCGCGCGCGCAGCAGTCGCCATGCCTGATGTGAAGCGGATATGCGCATCGAGGCCCACCATGCCGGCGGCGTGGATCATCCGCACCACCACCTGCTCCTCGTCCGGCGAAAAGCGCGCAAGATCGGCCTCTGCCCGGATGGTCGCAAAGGACTGTCGGTAGATCGCCGCACCGTCGGTCTCGTAGGTGTGCGGCATCAGTGGCCTCCGACCAGGATGGAGGGATCGCTGACGATGTCGGCACCGTTGAGGCCGCGCAGAACCGGCTCATCGCGGGTCGAGCCGTCGCGGACGAGATCAAATCCGGCGCTGGTCGCAACCAGCGTCACCGCGGACGCGCCGGAACGCGCGCAGCCCTTGGCGCACCCGGAGACGTGAAGGCGCGTATCGAGGGCGATGCGCGGCGCAAGGGCGGAAGCGAGCGCGCGGGTGTCGGCATGCGCCTCGCGGCAACGCGGGGCGCCGCTACAAGCAATCACGCGCAACGCCGGATCGTAAGGCTCGGTGATGAGGCCTGCCCCGCTCGGCATCTCGCGCTTGCCCTCGCTCAGCACCATTCGCCATGGCGTCATGCGCAGCGCATGTCCACAGCCGGAAAATTGATGGAGCGTCGTGTGCAGCATCTGCCCGAACGCGACGCCGACCAGGGCGCCATGCGGATAATGCCCGGGTCGTGACGCGGCCATGACCGGAGCAGGCTCGGTTTCGCCGCTCAACGACTGAGGCAATTCTGCGCCGGCCGCGATATGGGCTGCCATGCGCCCTCGCCCGCCCTTCGCGCCGCCGGACGAGATGAACCAGTTCGCGAGCGCGAGCGCCGTGCTCACGGCCTCTCCGCGCGCGACCGAGCGGCCAAGCCTTGCGCCATCGGCCCGCACCAGGAGCCGGCCGTCGCGATCGCGTTCGATGCGCACATCGGCGGAATCGCCGGCGAGTACGCGCGACTTTCCATCGTCGATGGCGAAGCCGAATTTTGTGGGGAGTTCGAGCGTGCTGTCGGCGAGCGCTTCTTCAAGCTCCGCGGCGAGCGCCTGCGTCTCGTCACCGCTGTTCCAGAACGGCGTCACCAAAATGTTGCGCCGGGCTTCGATGTCGGTATCGGGGTCGAGCAGCCGCAGCAACGCGAGTCCATCGAGCAGCCGGCGATGGCCCTGCTCGCTGACGCCTCTGATCTGGAGGTTGGCACGGCTCGTCACATCGATGAGACCATTGCCGTAGCGTTCGGCGAGCTCGGCAAGGCCGGCGACTTGCGCGGCTTCAAGCCTTCCGCCGAACGGGCGCACGCGAACCACGAGCCCGTCGCCCGATTGCATCGGGCGCAACGCGCCGGGACACCAGCCCTTGATCGCGGCCGCACTCATGAAGCCTCCTTCAGCGCAGCCGCGATCGAATTGCGGCGCGTTCGCCAGAGCGAGGCTTCGTGCAGGCGTGTGAAGCAGGTCTCCATCGCGGCGAGCGCCGCCGGATTCTCGCGGGCCATGAAGGTGCGGACATCGGCGTCGCCGAGCGTCGCATCGTAGTAGAGATCGAACAGATGCGGCGGTACGGCGCCGGCCAGATGCGCGAAGGCGGCCATGTGCTCCAGCGTCGCGGTGATCTCGGCGGCACCGCGAAAACCGTGTCGCATCATGCCGGCGATCCAGGCCGGATTGGCCGCGCGTGCACGGACGACACGGGAGATTTCCTCGGTCAGCGTCCGCGCGTGCGGCTGCTCGGGCCGCGTCGTATCGAGGTGATAGAGCGATGGTCCTGCCGCACCGAGATGCGCTGCAGCCGCCGCGATGCCGGCTTCATGTGCGGCATAGTCGGCGGCAAGCAGAAGATCGGTCTCCGGCAGATCCTGGACGTGCACGAAAGCATCGGCGGATGCGAGCCGCGTCTCGATGCCGGCCCGATCCGGCTGCATCGCACCGTCCGCGGAGAACGCCCAGGACGATGCCGACAGCCAGGCTTCGCCGGCGGCATCACGCGTCTCGGCCGTAAAGGCATCGGGGATCGCGGACAGACCCACGCCGTATTGGCCGGGGCGCGGCGCGAACACGCGCGAGGCGCGGTGGCGATAGGGATTCTCGTCGCCCTCCTCCTCGCGCGACGCGAGCGCCTCGGCGGCGGCCTCGAACAATTGCGCAAGGCCGGAGAAGACATCGCGGAACAGGCCCGACACGCGCAGCGTGACGTCGATACGGGGGCGGCCGAGCTCGGCCGGTGCGATGATGTCGTAGCCGTTGACGCGGCCTGAGGCGTGGTCCCAGCGCGGCGCAAGGCCGGCGAGATGCAGCGCCATGGCGAACTCCTCGCCGGCGGTCCGCATCGTCGCCGAGCCCCAGAGATCGACCACGAGGCCTTTCGGCCAGTCGCCGTGATCCTGCAAATGGCGACGCAGCAGCTCTTCCGCGAGCCTGATGCCTTGCGCATGCGCCGACGGCGTCGGCACCGCGCGCGGATCGACGGCAAAGAGATTGCGCCCCGTGGGCAGAACGTCCTGGCGTCCGCGATACGGCGAGCCCGACGGCCCCGGCGCAACGCGCTGCCCCGCGAGGGAGGAACGCAACGCATCGCGCTCCGCATCGGCGCAGACGCCGCGGCCGAACACGTGCAAGCCGTCGCCGAACTGGCTCTCCTTGAGATCGCAGACGAAGCGATCGATCCGCGGGATCGCTTCCGCCGGTGCAGCCGATGCATCGAGACCAAGATCGTCTTCGAGCCCTGCCGCACGCGCTTCGTCGCGAATCGCGGCGATCAGACGCTGACGTCGGGCGGGGTCGAGACCATCGGCGGTCGAATATTCGTCCAGGAGACGTTCGAGCCGACGGAGGCCTTCCGGCACCGCGGATTGTTCGAGCGGCGGCGGCAGATGGCCGATGGTGACGGCACCCAAGCGCCGCTTGGCCTGCGCGGCCTCGCCGGGATCGTTGACGATGAAGGGATAGATGACCGGCAGATCGCCGATCAGGGCTTCCGGCCAGCACGCGGACGACAGCGCCACGGATTTTCCGGGCAGCCATTCCAGCGTGCCATGCGCGCCCATGTGCACGACGGCATCGATGGCCTGCCCGCGGAGCCAAAGATAGAACGCGACATAGGCATGGCGCGGCGTGCGGGCGAGATCGTGATAGTCGGCATCGCGCGTCGTCGCATCGCCGCGCTCGGGCTGAACCGCGATGATCGATTGGCCACTTGCGATGGCCGCGAATTGAAATGCACCGTCGCGACAACTCGGGTCATCCGCCGGCGCGCCCCAGGCCTGCGCAAGATCATCCTTTAATGCTTGCGGGAGACGCGAGAGCGCGGCGCGGTAATCGGCGACGTTCCAGGTCAGTCGCTGCTTCAGCAACGTTTCGCCAAGTGCGGAGACCGGCACAACATCGAAGCCGGCCTCTGTCAGGTCAGACAGCAATGCCTCGACCGACGCAAGCGCATCGAGACCAACCGCATGCGCGATCTGATGTGGACGGCCCGGGTAGTTCGAGAGCACGAGCGCCACCCGCTTCTCGGCGGCTGGCGTGTCCGCGAGGCGCCGCCAGGCCGCAACGCGCGCGGCGACGGCCTTGACGCGCTCCTCATCGGGCCGGTGCGCCAGATGCGAAAATTGCAGATCGGGATCACGCTCCGCGGCCGATTTGAAACTCACCACGCCCGCGAACAGGCGGCCGTCGACCTCCGGCAGCACCACATGCATCGCGAGATCGCCGGGCGACAGGCCGCGCAGCGACTCCGCCCAGTCCTCGCGCCGTGCCGATGAGAGCGCGACCTGGAAGACGGGACACGATGCAGCATCGAACGGTGTCGTGCCGTCGTCGCCCATCGCCGAGAACGCCGTCGCGTTGACGATCGCGGCGGGAGGATTCGTCGCGAAATACGTCCGCAGCCAATCCGCAACGCCCGGAGCCTTCAGCGAGGTGACGAACACGCCATACGCGTCAAAGCCGCGCTCGCGCAGCGCCGCGATCAGGGCGTCGACCGGCCCGGTATCCGCGGCGGTGAGATAGGAACGATAGAAGGTCACGAGCGCGAGCGGCTTTCCCTCGCCTGCCATCGGCGCAGCAATGACACCACGCGCGGGATCGTAAAAGCCCATCTCAGGCAGGTTCATCTCGCCGACGACCGGGCCTGCGTAAAGGCCCGAGGCCAACGCGAGCTGCGCGATCGCGGCCTGGGCTGCAACAGGACCGCCGGTGTCACAGAGCACCTTGAGCCGGCGCAGCGTCGAAACCGGCAGGGTCGAGTAGGCATCGAGCCGCGTGTCGTCGCGGCCGTCGGCCGGCAGCACGGCCAGCACGATATTGCGGTCCTTCGCCAGCTGCTGCAGGGCCGCGAGCCCGTACGGCCAATAGGATTCACCGCCGATCAGGCGCACCAGGATGCCGCGCGCCTGCGACAGCGTGCGCTCGATATAGGTGTCGACCGACAACGGATGCCGCAGCTCCGCGAGATTGGCGAGCCGCAGCGACGGCAGGCTGTTGCGGCCGCGCCGCCAGCCGGCCGCGAACGCGGCAAGGTCGGAATCCGAGTACGAGAGCACCACGAGATCGGCCGGGTCCTGGCCGATGTCCCTTGGCGTCGCGGTCTCCTCGAGACCGCGGCTCTCGCGGAAGACGACGTGCATCAGATACCAGATCCTGAAAGCCCAAGTCCGACCTTGATCGCGGCCTCGTCGATATCGCCGTGCTCGCCGATCACAACGAGCTTCGACTGCCTGAGAGCTGCGCCCCAGGGCTTGTCGAACTGGTGGCGCACGCGCTCGCCGACCGCTTGCAGCAGAAGGCGCATCGGCTTGCCCGCGACCGCGATATAGCCTTTGACGCGCAGCACGTTCTGCTCGCGCGAAAGACGCTGCACCGACGCGACCAGTGCGTCGATGTCGCTGATTTCAGGAAGATCGATCACGACGGAGGCGAAATCGTCGTGCTCGTGATCCTCCTCGCCGTCGTGATGCGAGGGGCGCGCGGCGAGATCGTTCTCTGCGGCGGCGCCTAGGCCGAGGATGACGCGCGCATCGATCGCGCCATCGGTGACGGATAGCATCGGCACGCGGCGCGACATCTCGGCGGTGATGGCGGCCTTGGCGGCTTCGATCCCTGCGGCCCCCGCAAGATCGGCCTTGGTCAGCAACACGATGTCGGCGCAGGCGATCTGGTCCTCGAACACTTCCGACAGCGGCGTCTCGTGATCGAGATTTCCATCCGCCGCGCGCTGCGCTTCCACCGCAGCCGGGTCCGGCGCAAAACGGCCCGCGGCGACAGCCTCGGCATCGGCCAGCGCAATCACGCCATCGACCGTGATGCGCGAACGGATCTCCGGCCAGTCGAACGCCTTCAACAGCGGCTTCGGCAGCGACAGGCCAGAAGTCTCGATCAGGATGTGATCGGGCCGCACCGGCCGCGCCAAAAGCTTTTCCATGGTCGGAATGAAATCGTCCGCAACGGTGCAGCAGATGCAGCCATTGGCGAGTTCGACAATGTTCTCCTCCGGGCAATTCGCATCGGCACAGGATTTCAGGATCTCGCCGTCGACACCCTCGCTGCCGAACTCGTTGACCAGCACGGCGAGCTTCTTGCCGTCAGGGTTTGCGAGGAGATACTGGATCAGCGTCGTCTTGCCGGAGCCGAGAAAACCCGTGACCACCGTCACAGGGACTTTTGCGAGCGAGTTCATTCGGCGGCCTCCGGCAACACGGCAATGGGGGGAATGCGGGCAAGCGACTGCTTGCGGAAGATTTCGGGACGGCTGCGCCAGGGCACGAGGCCATCGGGCGCGGCGGCATAGGCCGCAGCACCCGCGACCACGTCCCTCGCATGGGCCTCTGACAGACGGCCATAGACATAGGACCAGCGGCCGGGCGCGCTGAGCGCAACCGAGCAACCCTGGCTGCATGCCGACAGGCATTCAACGGGAACCACATTGACGCCCTCGGGCACGCCGGCGTCGAGGATCGCACCATGCAGGCGCTTGCCGGGCGTCGTCTCACCCTCGTCGAGCGTCTGGCCGGCACGGCAGGTAATACAGACGTGAAGTGTGACGGTCATCGCCTCTTCCAGGATAAACAGCGGGAGGCGAAGAGGCACACGGACCATTCCCCCGAAGGTCCGTTTCCCCGTCGCGGAACACCCCGTCCGCCGGTCCAAAACTCGTCCGCGCTGGCAGGTCTCCCGGCTTGCGGAGCAGGGCTTTTGGCCCTTCGATCCCCGCCTTCCCGATCCCCCGGGGGATCAGTGGCTTCGGGCATCTCTCCGGTCACGGTCGCGGGGGCGGCTGCAGTTTGGAGCCGAATCTTGTCGATTCGGACCCTATCGCATTCCCTCTTCGCCTGTCATAGGACAGGAACCAACGCCGGGCCACCATTTGCCCCCGGCCGCCTCTTGTCAAGCCGAAGGACCCTGTCAGATGACGCCTGAACCGGATACCCAAACGGCCGAGGAAACCGACGCCCGCCACGCCGCGAAAATGGCGAAAATCAAGGTCGCCCGCGACAAGATCATGGCGACCAAGAGCGGCGAGAAGGGCCTCATCATCGTCCACACCGGCGCCGGCAAGGGCAAGTCCTCCTCCGCTTTCGGCATGATCGTCCGCTGTGTCGCCCATGGCTTCCCTTGCGCGGTCGTGCAGTTCATCAAGGGCGCCTGGGACACCGGCGAGCGGCGCCTGCTCACCGGCCATTTCGGCGAGCTCTGCCAGTTCCATGCGATGGGCGAAGGTTTCACCTGGGAGACGCAGGACCGCGCCCGCGACATCGCCGCAGCACAGGCCGGCTGGGCGAAGGCCAAGGAGCTGATATCAGACTCCAGTCTGCGCATGGTCGTGCTCGACGAGATCAACATCGCGCTGCGCTACGACTATCTCGACATCGCCGAGGTCGTCGACTTCCTGAAAACGCACAAGCCGCCGATGACGCATGTCGTGCTCACCGGGCGCAACGCCAAGGACGAGCTGATCGAGATCGCCGACCTCGTCACCGAGATGACGCTGGTCAAGCACCCCTTCCGCTCCGGCATCAAGGCGCAAGCCGGCGTCGAGTTCTGACGACGCCATGGCGCGGGCTTTAATGATTCAGGGAGCCGGCTCGGACGTAGGCAAGTCGCTCGTCGTCGCCGGCCTCGCCCGCGCCTTCACGCGGCGCGGCGTGCGCGTGCTGCCCTTCAAGCCGCAGAACATGTCGAACAACGCGGCCGTGACCGTCGACGGCGGCGAGATCGGTCGCGCCCAGGCGCTGCAGGCGCTGGCCGCCGGCGTCGAGCCGCACACCGACATGAACCCGGTGCTGCTGAAGCCCGAGACCGACGTCGGCGCGCAGGTGATCGTGCAGGGAAAGCGCATCGCGACCGCGCGGGCGCGTGAATATGCGGCGATGAAGCCGTCGTTGATGGGCGCGGTGCTGGAGAGTTTCGAGCGGCTGAAGGCGCGCGCCGATCTGGTGCTGGTCGAAGGCGCCGGCAGCCCGGCCGAGGTCAACCTGCGCAAGGCCGACATCGCCAATATGGGCTTTGCACGCAAAGCCGACGTGCCCGTCGTGCTAGTCGGCGACATCGACCGCGGCGGCGTCATCGCCCAGCTCGTCGGCATCAAGACGGTGATCGACCCCGACGATGCCGCGATGATCCAGGGTTTCGTCATCAACAAGTTCCGCGGCGACCCCTCGCTGTTCGACGACGGCTACAAGCTGATCGAGCAGAAGACCGCGTGGCGCGGCCTTGGCGTGCTGCCCTGGTTCGCGCGCGCCGGCGAGCTGCCGGCCGAGGACGCGCTGGGCCTGAGTGATGCGCGCAAGCCGGGCCAATGCAAGATCGCCTGCCTCGCGCTGTCGCGGATCGCCAATTTCGATGATCTCGATCCGTTGAAGCTCGAGCCTGGCGTCGATCTCGTCATGGTGCGGCCGGGCGAAGCTATCCCCGGCGATATCAGGCTCGTCATCATCCCCGGCTCGAAATCCACCCGCGGCGATCTCGCCTTTCTGCGCGCGCAGGGCTGGGACATCGATCTCCTGGCGCATCGTCGCCGCGGCGGCCATGTGCTTGGCCTCTGCGGCGGTTATCAGATGCTCGGACGCAGCGTCGCCGACCCTGACGGCATCGAAGGTCCCGCCGGCGACACGCCGGGCCTCGGACTTCTGGACGTCGCGACAATGATGAGCCCGCAGAAGACGCTGACGCGCGTCGCGGCTGTCCATGCCGCCACGGACCAGCCTATCGACGCCTACGAAATCCACATCGGCCACACCGACGGACCGGATCGCGCGCGCCCGTTTGCGAAACTGAACGGCGAGCCCGAAGGCGCGATCTCGCGCGATGGCCGCGTGCAAGGCAGCTATCTGCACGGCCTGTTCACGTCGGATGATTTCCGCAAGGCGTATCTCGCAAAGCTCGACATTCCGGCAGGCGACGAGCCTTATCATGCGAGGGTTGAGAGCGCGCTCGATGCCCTCGCCGATCACATCGAACAGCACCTCGACGTCGGCGGCCTGCTCGCGCTAGCGCGCTAGCGCCTCAGCAAGGCGCGTCCATTCGGCTTCGCGGCCCGGAAGCCCGAGGCGCAGCCATGCCGGCTGTTTCGCGAATACGCGCGACCAGATTTGGCCGTGTGCCAGCCTCTCCTGGGCGGCGAGTGCATCGGGTGTCTCATAGAGGCGAAACAAAGATGCACCGCCGACGAGCCGCCAGCCCTGTGCTTGCGCCATCCCGTCGAGGCGAACACAGTCCCGGGCAAGACGCGCTGATGTGGCCTCGGCCCAGGCGTCGTCACGCAATGCGCGGCAGCCGATCGCGATCGCCGCTCCCGAGACCGGCCATGGACCCGACATCGCCGCGAGCTTCGCGATGTCGACCGCATGGCCGAGCGCAAACCCAAGCCTCAGGCCGGCAAGACCATAGAACTTGCCGAAGGAGCGCAGGACCAGCAGTCCAGGCCGATCCGCCTCGGATGCGAGCGACAGCTGCGGGGCAGCATCGGCAAAACTCTCGTCGATGACGAGACGGCCGACGCGCGGCAGCAGCGCCAGCAAATCCTTTGGCGCAAAACGCCGGCCATCGGGATTGTTGGGATTGACGACGACGGCGAGATCCGCGCCCGCCAGCGTGCCGACCTCGCCGACCTCCTGGACATCCCAACCCGCAATCGACAAGACCCCGGCATATTCATTGTAGGTCGGCGCAAGGATGCGCGCGCGGCCGGCTGGCGCGAGTTGCGGCAGCAATTGAATGGCGGCCTGGGCACCGCCCATCGCGACGATCGGCGCGCTTGTGCCGTAAGCGTGCTGCGCCGCCTGATGCAGGCTCTCGATCTCGGCGCGCGACGGCAGCGCGTTCCATGCGCGCGGGCTCACCTCACCCACGGGATAAGGCAGGCGGTTGATCCCGGTCGACAGGTCGATCCAGTCTTCCGCGCGCCCGCCAAAACGCTGCTGGGCCAGATCGAGATTTCCACCGTGCTCGCGCATATCCCGTTCTTTCACGCGAAGGCCAGGACCGCAAGGAGGCCGGCGAGCAGCAGCATGGCGCGGCGGTAGATCGTCAATCCCCGGCTGATGTCCGCGGCAAGCGGATCGCGCGCGCCTTCGTTGAGCCAGGGCTCATCGGTCGCGCTGCCGTGATAGATGCGGGGGCCGCTCAGCCGCACGCCAAGCGCACTCGCCATCGCCGCCTCCGGCCAGCCGGCATTGGGCGAGCGGTGACGGCGGGCATCGCGCACCATGCACGACAGCGCCTCCGATCGCCGCGCTGCCAGCAGCACGAACAGAAAGCCGGTCAGGCGCGCCGGAATGAAGTTTGCGACATCGTCGATGCGTGCCGCGGCCCAGCCAAAAGCTTCGTGGCGTTCGCTGCGATGACCGATCATGGAGTCCAGCGTGTTGATCGCCTTGTAGCCCAAAATGCCCGGCAGTCCGAACAGCGCGCCCCAGAACACCGGCGCCACGATGCCGTCGGAGGCGTTCTCGGCGAGGCTCTCGATCGCCGCGCGCGCGATGCCGGCTTCGTCGAGGGTCGCGGGATCGCGTCCGACGATGCGCGACACCGCTTCACGCGCAGCAGCGATGTCGCCGGCCTGCAACGGCTTCGCGACGGCAGCGACATGATCATGGAGCGAGCGCAACGCAACCAGCGGCCAGGCCAGCACACCCGCGAGTATGATCTCTATCCATCCCCAGGGGAGCAAGGACTGAAGTACCCAGCCGATTGCGACCGAGATCGCAATCACCAGAAGTGCTCCAGCCACGCCCGCAGCACGGCGAAATGCCGGCGGATCGGAATCGCGATTCCAGGCGGCGTCGATGGCAGAGATCAGCCGGCCCAGCCAGGTCACGGGATGGCCGATCCGCGCGAACAGCCACGACGGCCAGCCCAGCAGGGCATCCACCGCCATCGCCACCGCCATCGCCATCGCCCCCGCAAAACCCACGTCCACCTCCTGTCACGCCCCTGTTGCGCAAAGCGAAGGCGGAGCGCAAGCCCCCGGCCGCCTGATTTCGGCTTTGTCTTTGGCCGCGATTGGTGATTAGTCAGGCCCACAGGAGACCTTTATGGCCGTCATCTTGATCACCGGCGGAGCACGATCGGGCAAGAGCGCCCACGCGGAAAAGCGCGCGCGCAGCTTTCCGGGCCAGCCCATCTACATCGCGACGGCCGAGGCGCTCGATGCCGAAATGGAGGTGCGCATCGCCAAGCATCGAGCCAAGCGCGCGGCCGTCGACTGGATCGAGCGAGAGGTACCACTCGATCTCCTGCAAGCTCTGATCGAGACCGATGGCGCCGGCCCAAGGCTGGTGGATTGCCTGACCTTGTGGCTCTCCAACATCATGCATGCGGGGCGTGACTGGGAACACGAACTCATGAAGCTCGCCGCTTTCATGGGCGGCCAGAAGAGCCCCGTCATTTTCGTCACCAACGAGGTCGGGCTCGGTATCGTGCCCGACAACGCGCTGGCGCGCAGCTATCGCGACGCCGCCGGAATCATGAACCAGGTCATCGCGGCGGTTTCCGACGAAGTCGAGTTCGTCGTGGCCGGCCTGCCGATGAAACTGAAATGATGCCGCGCGCCGAACTTTTGCGAGACGTCGTTGCCGATCTCAGGATGGCGGCATCGTTCGTGATGATCCTCCCCGTCGCATCGTCGAAGTCCGCGGCTGACGGCGCCATCGCGCGCGCGACCTGGGCAATCCCCGTCGCGGGACTGATGGTCGGCCTGGCGGGTGCCTTGGTCTACAAGATTTCCAGCCGGTTCGGACTGACACCGAACCTCGCCGCCCTGCTCACGCTGGCCACGACCGCGCTCATCACCGGCGCGCTGCATGAGGACGGCCTTGCCGATACTGCCGACGGGCTCGGCGGCGGCCGGACGCGCGAACGCAAGCTCGAGATCATGCGCGACAGCCGGATCGGCACCTATGGCGTCTGCGCGCTGATCCTGTCGTTCGGCCTGCGCTGGAGCGCGCTCGCGGCGATCGCCAATCCCTGGGCCGTCGCGCTCGCGCTGTGCGCCGCGCACACTGCTGCCCGCGCGGGCGTGCCGGCTTTCATGTCGCTGGTCCCGCCGGCGCGGCCTGATGGACTGTCGGCAAGCGCGGGATCGCCGCCGGGCCGCAGCGTCGCCATCGCCTTCGCTGTTGGAACGCTCTCCCTCGCGCTCGCGCTCGGGCCTGGCAAGGCGCTGGTCAGCCTGATCCTGCTGTCCATCGCCGGCTTGATGCTGGCGCGGCTTGCCATCCGCCAGATCGGCGGGCAGACCGGCGACATCCTCGGCGCATTCGAGCAGACCGGCGAGATCCTCATTCTGCTGGTGGCGGCATCCTTCCGGATGGGAGGCTGATCTCATGGTCGAGTTCGACGACACCTTCCGCCAACATTTGCGCGAGCTGTTCGTGTGGCGCCGCGACGTGCGCCGCTTCCGCGCCGATCCGCTGCCGGCCGGCGCCATCGACCGCCTGATCGAGACCGCCTGCCTCTCGCCCTCGGTCGGCCTGAGCCAGCCCTGGCGCTTCGTTGTCGTTGAAGATGCCGCACGACGCCGCGCCGTGATCGACGACTTCAGGGCATGCAACGCCGATGCGCTGAACTGTTACTCCGGCGAACGCGCCGCGCGCTATGCCACGCTGAAACTGTCCGGTCTCGAACAGGCGCCCGGTCACCTCGCCGTGTTCGCGGACAAGGCGAGCGACATCGGCCACGGCCTCGGCCGCGCGACCATGCCGGAGACGACGGAATATTCCGTGGTCGCCGCGATCACCGCGATGTGGCTCGCCGCGCGCGCCGACGGCATCGGCATCGGCTGGGTGTCGATCCTCAATCCGCAGCGCGTTCACACCACTCTCGACGTGCCTGAGACCTGGAAATTCATCGCCTATCTCTGCATCGGCTATCCGGAAGTCGAATGCGACCAGCCGGAGCTCGAGCAGGCGAAGTGGGAGCACCGTCGCGGCGCGGAGGAATTCACGCTGCGGCGTTGAGACGCCCCCGCTCCATCCTCCGTCATTGCGAGCGTAGCGAAGCAATCCAGGCTGTCTCCGCGGAGGGATTCTGGATTGCTTCGTCGCACCAGCGCAAAATTGCTTTGCAATTTTGTCGTGGGCTCCTCGCAATGACGACGGAGAGAGCGACGGCTTGTCGCTACGACCTGCTCTTGCCGGCGGCAGCCGCCACCGGCGCGGGGCTCTCCTGCTTCTGGAACATCAACAACGGTCGGAAGATGACGCGGCCATAGGCCTCGTAATGGTTCTGGGTCGAGACGGCCATCTTCAGCGGCGTCGCGTAATTTGCCTCGAACGTCATGAACGACGCATAGGTCCATGAGAAGCCGACGCCGACCGAAGCGAGCTCGGTGATCCCCGGGAATGTCGAATAGACCGCACCCCAGTCGGTGAAGATGTAGGTGTCGAACCCCTTGAGCCACGACGACCAATTGTAGTGCAGCTCGGCGTTGAAATAATAGCCGCTGTCGCCGGATGCGGAGTTGGAGGGATAGCCGCGCACGGTGGTGGGACCGCCGATCGAGAAGATCTGGTCGCCCGGCAGCAGCTTTTCCTGCGTGTACTGCCAGCTCGCCAGCACGTTGGCGCTGAAATTCTGCGGCCCCGCCGCGCTGGTCGCGATCAGCGAGCCGGTATAGGTGTTGAACGCGCGGTTGTTGCCGAGCACATAATCATGCCAGGTGATGTAGTTCACCGCCGGCGAGACCGTGATCGAATAGGTGTTGCCGGAATTGGTCACCGAGAGCCCGGCGGTGGCCTTGTCGTAATGGTCGTCGGTCACGGAGACCGTGGCGAAGCGGCTGACCGTCTTGCCCTCGGTCTCGGCGGCGTTGAGCAATATCAGCCAGTTCTGCGTCACCCAGATCGGCTGGCTGAAATTGACCGCGGCCTGGCTCGAGCGTCCGGTGACGTCGAGCGCGACGAACGGTCCCTGGATGATCTTGATCTTGCCTTCGGTATAGCTGACGCCGACGCGGCCACCCCAGGGATTGACCGGAATGCTGTAGGCGGCGTTGCCGTTGAGATTGCCGTCGGCGCGGACGCCGTAGAAGGTCAGGCGGTCGTCGACGCCGAACAGGCCGTGGCGCTTGTAGAAGGCTCCGCCCTCCCAGCGCCCGGTGTTCTCCGCGCCCTGGTTGTCGGTGAAGAGTTGCAAGGTGTCGACCGGCGGCTCGATCACGGCGAACTGGAGATCGGTCAAGCCAAAACTCGTGCCAGGCTGGAGCAGCGCCTTGATCTGCACGTCGTTGGTGCGGTTGAACCAGATCACGTCGCGATTGAGCTTTGGAACGTCGAGGACCTCGCCTTCGGGCTCCTTGACGCGTTGAAGGATGTAATCCGTGCGGGTCTGCTTGTTGCCCTCGATGGTCGTCTGCTGCAGCCGGCCTTCGGTCAGCTTGACGCGGACGATGCCGCCCTTGGCGTCCTGGTCCGGGAGCGTCGCGATGCCCGTGACGATGCCGCGCTCGGTGTAGATGGCGTTGATGTCGGCAACGAGCTGCAATAGCGCGGCGATGTCGACGTTCTTGCCGACATATTTCTTCGCGATCTCGTCCAGCTCTGCCGGCGTGATGAACTTGGAGGAGTCGAACTCGACCTTGCGCAGGCGGAATTTCGGCCCCCCCGGCTTCAGCAGCTGGGACTTTTCCCGCTCACCGCCGATCACCGCGGGACCGCTCAGCTTTGGCGGCGCGCTCTGCTGTTCGAGCTGGCGGCGCTGCCGGTCGACGTCGTTCTGGATCACGCCGGGATTGATCGAGGGCACTTGCGCGCGCGAAGGGGCGACGCAGCAAGCTGCAAGCCCCACCCCCAACGCTGCCCCCCAAATCCGCATCCCGAATCTCGTTACCATGCCTGTGCGAGACGGCCAACGGACGGCTTCGCCGTCTCGACCGCCGCATCCTTCCAGCCCGGACGACCCACGCGCTGTCCCTGACGGCGCAGCTTGCGCAGGTCGCTCAGTCCCTCGATGTTGACGGCGGGACCGGAGCCGATGGTCTCGACCGGACGCGGCGTCAGCAGCGCGTCGAGCCGCGCCTGGCCGGAGAGACCGAGCAAATAGAACGTCCCGCCATCCTTCTTCGCGAGCCAGGTCTCGATGCTCTCCTTGCCCTCGCCGTCGACCGGGATGTTGCGCACCATGCTGGCACCGGTGAAGTCGTAGCAGCAGGTGTGGGTCGGCCCGTAATTGGTGACGCTCGCCGAGACGTCGCCGGTGTAGAACACCACATAGGCGTTGCTGACATTGGCGTTGCCGATCTGGCTCATCGTGAACACGCCGCCCGGCTGGTAAAGCTGGAGCGTCGGCCCGTTGGTCGGCGCCAGCGTCCGGTTGTTCAGGAACACCTGCTGGGTGGCGGTGGTGAGCATGAGCTGGCCCGGGACATAGCCGCTCAGGATCGTGACCGCATGCGCGTCGGTCCAGAAGTTTGCGTCCACCACCCTGAACTGGTTGACGATGATGCTGTCCGGATCGATCGAGATGTTGGCGGACTTCGCGACGCCGCCGTTATAGCCGGTGATGTTCATGATCAGCGGAATCGCCGGATTCGAACGGATCTGCTCGCCCCTGACGTTGATCGTGTCTGCCGCCAGGTCGAGCTCCCGGACGACGCTGACCCAGTTGATCGTCAGGTCACCCGACGAGGTCATCTTGACGACGTCGCCGGTGATCCGGTCGAACGAGACCGATCCGGCCACATCGAAATGCGTCTCGCCGTTGGCGGTGATCGAACCGCCGCGGAGCGAGCCCGTGTCGGATTTGACGTTGAGGTCGCCGGCATCGCCCGGGATACCGGTCGTGGCGAGCTGGCTGAAGACGATATCGTTGACGGCATGCAGGGTCTGCGTGCCGCCGCTGATGGCGGTGCCAACGGTGATCCCTCCGGCCGTCGCGGTGACGTCGAGCGTGCCGCCCGCGTTGAGATTATCCCAATGAACGACCGTGCCGCTCAGGACTGCGTTGCCGGTCGAGGCCGTGAGTTTGTGACCGGTGTTGGTCCCCGCGGCGATCAGCCTCGCCGAGCCATTGGCGGAGACCGAGCCCAGCGTTGGCACGCCGCCCGACATCACCGTTTGCGCCAGGATGAAACCGCTATCCGCATTGACGTTGATGCTGCCGGCGTCGCCGTTGATGCCCGTCGTCGTCAGCGCGTTGAACGTCACGTTGTCATGGGCGTGGATGGTCTGCGTGCCGCCGCTCTGCGCCGTCTGGAACGTGATGCTGCCCTGGCTTGAAGTCACGCCCAACGTCGTGCCGACATTGAGGACATTCCAGTTGACCGGACCGCTCGCGGTCAGCAGGCCCGAGCCGGTCGTGGCGGCGAGCGTGTTGCCGGTGATGGTCGTGGCGGCAAGCAGCGTCGCCGAGCCGTTGGCCGAGACCGAGCCCTGGCTCGTCACGCCGCCAGACGTCACCGTCTGCGCCAGGATGAAGCCGTTGTCGGCGGTGACGTTGATGCTGCCGGCATCGCCGGTGATGCCGGTCGTCGTCAGCGCATTGAACGTCACATTGTCATGGGCGCGGCTGGTCTGCGTGCCGCCGCTCTGCGCGGTCTGGAAGGTGATGCTGCCTTGGCTTGCCGTCGCGCCCAGCGTCGTCCCGACGTTGAGTGTGTTCCAGTCGATCGGGCCGGTCGCGGTCAGCACGGCCGAGCCGGTCGTGGTGGCGAGCGTATGGCCGGTGATGGTCGTGGCCGCCAGCAGCGTCGCCGAGCCATGGGCCGAGACCGAGCCCAGCGTCGTCACGCCGCCCGACGTCACCGTCTGCGCCAGGATGAAGCCGTTGTCGGCGGTGACGTCAATGTTGCCGGCGTCGCCGGCATTTCCGGTCGTCGTCAGCGACTTGAACGTCACGTTCTGGCTGGCGTGGACCGTCTGCGAGCCGCTGCTGTCGGCGGTCCCGATGACGATGCTGCCGTTGTTCGCGACGGCACTGAAGCTGCCGCTCGCGCCAGTCGCCGTGCCCGCCAGCACCTGGTCGAGCGTCAGCGCGCCCGTGCCGATGATGTCCACGTTGCCCTTCACCGCGGAGAGCAGGCTCGCCTCGGTGTCGGTCAGCGCCTTCAGGTAGATGCCCCCGGCGCTCGCGCTCGCCGACAATTGTACGGCGTTGAAGGCGAGCCGGCTCGTGGCACTTCCGATACCGTTCGATGCACTCAGCGACAGCTCGGCGCCCGCGCCGGACGCGACGAACCTGGTCTGGCCGTCGCCATTGTCGAGGATCGCGCCAAGCGAGGCGACGCCACCGGCGGTGACAATGATCGAGGGCGCGTTCGAGGCCGCCGCATAGGACAGCGATGAATTCAGCTGGCCGATCGTCGCATCGCCCGTGGTGGTCACCGAGATCAGGCCGCCCGCGTTGATGGCCGAATAGGCGCCCATCGTCAGCGTCGCGGCAACCAGGGTGACGCCGTCCGAACTGCTGGTCGCAACCACCGGCGCAGCGCTGGTGCCGGCAGCGAAATTCATGCCGCGGTTGGCAAGCAGCTGCATCAGGCCGCCGCTGGTGATGTCGGCATTGACGGTGAGCCCGCCGCGCGCAGCGTTCAGCGTCAGCGCACCGCCGGCCGTCAGCGTCCCATAGGTGCCGCTCGTGCCGACTATGAGATCGCCGGTGACGGCGAGGATGCTGAGGTCGCCGACCGCCGAGCCGGTCACCGCGCCGGAGATATTCACCTGCAGCGGCTGGAAGGTCGAGCCGTTGAAGCCGATGTTGCCGCCGGCGCGCAGATCGAGGTCGGCGCCGAGGATATGGATCGCCGAACGGTCGGTGAAGCCGGCTTCGGCATAGATGCTGCCGGTCGCAGCGAGCTGGATCGCATTGCCGGCGGCAATGTTGCCGAGAATGAGATCGCCGGTGGTCTGCTTCAGGTAGATGCCCTGCGCCGACGAAACCTGGTCGAGCTGGTCGTTGGACGGATCCGCGAACGCGATCTGGAGCGCGTTCGTATTGTTCGCGGGGTTGCTTCCGGCGGTTCCCGAGGGGGCACCGACATTGCCGTGCTCGGCGATCAGGGTCAGGTTGCCGATATCACCTGATATCACGGCCCCGCTTGCGTTGGCGGAGATGCTGTTGACGGCATCGAGCTTGACGTCGCCGCGGCCGGTCACCTCGATGCCGTTGGCCTGCGCGGCCGCGATCGGGCCGTAGTTCGCAGTGACGCCGCCGAGCGCGAGGCTGTTCTTGCTGCCGAGATAGATATTCGACAGCGCCTTGGCCGAGATCGCGATCGGGTTGTCGACAACGACGAGGTTCTGCTGCGACAGGCTGACCGTATAGGTCGTGACATGGGTCGTCGGGTCCGTGACCGCGCCGACGGTGAGCTGGCCGGGACCGGCCGTGGCGAGCAATCCCCTCTGCTCCGGCGTCAGCGACGAGGAATCGACGCTGGTGAAGGTGAACGTCTGGGGCGCGGCCGAATTGCCGACCGAGCCGCGCGGCGCGTACAGCATGATCTGGTTGGCGTTGACATTGGCCACGACGTTCTCGTCGATCGGCGGCGGCGCCGCGCCGACGGCCGACGACGACACCGTGTAGGCGAGCTGGCTCTGCGTCCACTGCGAGCCCGCGGTGATGATGCTATAGACCCGCTCGGTCGACGCCAGCGTATAGCTGTAGCTCGCATTGTAGGTATTGAGCGCCGTTTGCAGCGCCGTGTTGCTGGGCATTCGCTGATTGGCGGTTGCCACGCCGTCGAACAGTTTCGTGAACAGCGTCGTCGAAAGCGAAGTGCCGAACACCGTCCCCAGCGGATCCGCCGGCGCGGTGCCGAGCAATGTCGTCAGCGAGCTCTTGAGCTGGTCGGTGGTGATCTTGCCGAGCAGGAACTGGTCCCGCAGGAACCGCGTCGTGGCCTCGACCTGCATCTGCGTGGTCGTGACATTGGCGGGATCGATGATGCCGAGCTTGGCAGCCACCTGCGCCCGCAGCACCGTCAGCCCCACCGAGGTCGGATTGTAGGTGCTGCCGTCCTGGAAGGCGATGTTCTTGAGCTGGAAGTAGTCGTTGTAGGCCGACGTCACCATCGACTGGTAGCTGTTGACGGCATTGGTGGCGGCGTTGCCGCTCAGCAGGTCGAGGCTCGCCCAGACGTCCTGCAGATGCTGGCTCTGCGCCTGGGTCAGACCAACCGCCGCGCGTCCGTTCAGGATGTTGGCTTGGTTGCCGTCGGAGCCTGCCGCCTCGAGGAACACCGGACCGCCGGTCGACTGGACCGTGCCGAGGCGCAGATCGCCCTTGGACTGGATGATGTAGGTGCCGGTGGCCGAGGCGCTGTCGAGAACGCCGCCATCGACAGTGCTGTTGGCCTGGACCGTGCCGGTCGCCTGGATCACCAGCGGATTGATGTTGGTCAGGGTGGACGCACCGTTGACGACGGCGCTGGTCGCGCCGATCGCGCCGGAGGTGGAGTTGATCTCGATGTTCTTGCCGATCACGACGGGATTGGCGACGTTGTAGGCGGACGCCGAGTTGATGTCGCCGGTCGCCGAAGGAAGACGCTGCCCTGCGGCGTCGCGCCTGCCGAGTTCACCTTCACCTGGTTGATCGACAGCGCGCCGATGGCCGAGATCGCGATGTCGCGGTCGATCGAGCTCGCGGTCAGGCTGCCGCCATAGAGCTGCACCTGGACGGGCGCCTTGGTGGTGCCGAGCGTGCCGATACCGCCGTCACCCCGAAGCGTCACGCTCGTCCCCGAGATGACCGGGTTGTTGGCATTGGCGGCGACCGTGATGGACGAGTTGGCGCCGGTGGCGGCAAGCGTCGTCGTGCCCTGCTGGTTGTTGATCGACCCGTTGATGACGATGCCCGAGGTCGAATTGACCACGACGTCGCTGCTACTGCCGCCGATGAACTTGATGTTGATCGGGTTCGACGCCTTGACCGTGTTGGTCAGCGTGAGCGTCAGGTGATCATAGATCGCCTGGTACCAGTTGTACTGGGCGTCCGCGCCGCAGCACGCGTTGGAATGGGTGTTGAGTCCAACGGGGCTCCCATCCGGGTTCACGCCTCCCGCCCAGTGATAGCTGCCTGTGGCGGTGGTGACTTTCTGATAGTTGCTGCTCTGCGTGCCTGAAACCAGGTTGGTCGAGCGGGTCCAGTTCTCGCCGGTGACCTGATTGGGCGTGAAGCTCCAGCCGTAGTCGAACTGCGTGCTGGTGGGTAGACGATCCAGCGTCGCGGTGTCGACCCATTGATAGAGCATGTTCTCCTGCGTCCGGTACTGGACGCCCGCCGTACCGGTCCTGGCCGTAAGCATCGACGGATCGATCGCGGCCGCAGTGACACTGTTGGTCTCGTACCGCGACACCTGCTGACTGCTTGCAGCCTTGGGATCGTAAACCCACCACGTCGTCTTCCCCTTGAGCTGGTCGACGATCTCGACCACGCTCTGGGCAGTGACGCTGGTATTGATGGTGTTGGTGACCAGCTGGAGCCCGCTGGTGTTGTTGACGGTGACCGTGCCGGCGCCGCCTTTGATCTCGATGTTACCCTGGGTCTGGGTGCTGTCGGTCGAGGTCGAGATGATCTTGCCGTTGAGGTAGACGTAGCCGCCGGCGCCCTGCGCCACGCCATTCAGGATGAGCTGGTCGGTGAGAGCGTTGTACCTGACCCCGATCTTGGCGTCGCCGCTGGCCGACGCCGTCACGGAGCCCGAGATGTCGTAATAGACGCCGTTCCGCGCATTGGCCTGGGCCGCGGCAAAATCCGCGCCGCCGTTGCGGTTCTTGAGGCCGTTGCTGCCGTAGATGGCATCGTACGCCGCGGCGCCGATGTCGACCGAGTAATTGCTGCTCGAGCCGGCCTGGATGGTGCCGTTGATGTTGATCACCGACGCCGAGATGATGACCGCCTGGCCGCTGATGGTCCGGGTGGCAGTCGCGGTGGCCGGCGCGTCCGCGGTCTTCGGCGTGATCGCATCCGGCTGGATGTTGATCACCTGGAAGAAGCCCGAGCTGTCGCAGGCTGACGCACAGTTGAACGGCGTCTTGTACGGACCGCTATCGGTGTAGACGTTGCGGCCGTCATAAGTCGTTTTCTTCCACTGCGCGAGCACGACATTGGACGAGTCCTGCGACTGCCCCTCGATGATCTTGAGGGTCGCGATGTCAGGCACGCTGCCGGCATCGGGAGTGCTGGTGTTCCCAGGCGTACCCCTGCCCACCGGCAGGAAGATCGATGAATAGAGCGAGGTGCCGTCGTAATACGTCATCAGCATGCGCGCGGTGAAGATCGTGCTGGCGTCGGCGTTGCCGACGGGTTGATACACGCCGTGGCTGCCGTCGGTGCAGCAGTAATAGAAATAGGGGTGATCGGTTCCCGAAGCGATATGCGGAGCGGTATAGTAGTCGCCGTAGGCGCCGAGATAAGTCGCCGCCGTCATCACCGCGGTCAGCGTGTCTTCCGGCCTGTTTTCAGTGGTGGCCCATTGCGAGGTGACCGCGCTGCCGCTGTCGTAGAAGCTCCCGATACCGCCGAGGAAGGTGAAGGTGCCTTTGGGCACCACGATCTGGACGGTCGCGGCACTGAGCGACTGCGATGCGACGACGCTGCCGAGATTGTTGATGATCTTGAGCAGGCCGTTCGCGTTGTTGACGGCGCCGTTGAAATAGATGTCGGGCGTGCGGGTCAGCACGTTGCCGTTCTGGTCGATACCCTGGCCGGAGTCCGGATCCAGGCGGTTGTAGGTGGCGGAGACGTCGATGACCGGCGAGGCGCTCGGCATCGCGGTGAAAGTCACGTTGGAGTGCGAATCCGGGTCGACATGGTCGATCTGGCGGTAAGTGATGTTTCCTCCGGTCACATCGGCGACCGTGAGATTGCCCAGGCTCATGAAGTCGAGACCCTTGTTCTCGATCTTGATCAAGGGCGAGCTGCGCGCGATGACCGCGGGCGCGGCAGGATTCGTGCCGCTGTTGCCGGTGAGCTTCTGCGCCAGGATCGAGACGTTGCCGGCGGACACCAGGATGTCGCCGAACGCGAAGGCGTTGCCGGGCGCGTCGGAGGTGAACGGCGCCTGCTTGATCAGCGTGTCGATCTGGCGCTGGATGTCGCCGGTCGGATCGGTGCCGGACGGCGACATGCTCGCGGGCGACGTGGGCGTCGCCGCCGCGAGCTGCGAGCGGACCTGCGCCGCGGTCAGGCCGGTCAGCGTCGCCAGCTGGTTGACCACCAGCTGGTAGGGATTGAAGTTGCCGACGACGGCATACTGGACCGTCTGGTGGTTCCAGCTCATCACCGGGCTGAAATGATTGACGTCGGGGACGAGCTCGAGGACCGACGAAGAGCCGTTTGTCAGCAGGGTATACGGACTGGTCGTGCTCAGTGTCGGCGCGGCCGCACCGAGCTCGATCGTGATCGTCACATCGTTGTTGACGCCGGCCACCACCGTGCCATTGAGCGCGACATCGCCGGTTCCGCTGGTGTGGCTGTGATTGTCGCTGTTCTTGGCGCTGAAGATGTCCAGATACGGATTGTAGTTGCTGCCGTTGCCGGCCGCCGTGACTTGCCCCTGGGTTGCGCCCAGGTAGATGTCGCGCACACCGAGCACGCTCGAGGTGGGCGCAAGCGTCAGGCTCGTGGTGTCGTCGGCGTTGGCCGTGCCGCGATAGAGCGCGGAGATCGGAATAGCGGTGTTGTTGTAGACGACCGTCGTTGCCGTCGCCTGCACGCTGCTGAAGACGCTGCCGTCACCGGCGAGGCCCGCATAGATGGTGATGTCGCGCCAGGCCGCGATCTTCGCGTTGTCGCCGACATTGACGGACTGGTTGGCGTGGACCCAGCTGTTGGTGCTGGCACCGACGCCGGCGATCGCGCCGTAGAGGCTGGCATTGGCGTTGTTCGCCGCCGCCATCTTCGCGGCCGTGCCGATATAGATCTTGCCCACGCTGAACAGCTCGCGGGCATTGATGTTGACCGCGAGCGTGGCGTTCGCCGTCATGTTGGATTCGGCGCCGCCGCCGGCGAAGAAGCTGGCCGTGGCGAGGCTCGCCGTGTCGTTGGTGTTCAGCGTGTTGTAGGCCTCGATATTGATGAACGCCGCCGACGTCCGCGGATCGCCGTTGAGGCTCAGGACCGTGCCGGCGCCGATATTGGTGTTGACGTGCTGGGTGACGGTCGAGGTGCTGAGTGCGGCTGCACCCGAGAACGAGCCGCCGGAGCCCGACCGCGCGCCGCCGCCGCCCTGGTTGACGATGTCGTTGGCGATGACGACCATGTTGCCGCCCGCCGAATTGATGATCAGGTGCGTTCCGATCTCGGCAGTGGTGGTGGAGTCGACGTCGTTCTGCGCCTTGCCGGCCGAAACACCGGCCGTGGACGCGTGGTAGGCATCGCCGCTCGCGGCATAATTCGTGGTGTGCTTGGCATTGATGCGGAGGCCGCCGAAATAGAGCGTGTCATCCGCCGTGCCGCCGTCGAACCGTGCGTTGGTCACGGCGGTCGAGCTGGTCGTCGCGACCGCCGCGGCGCCGGCATAGGTGCCACCCGCGCCGACCGTCGCGTTGGAGACGTTGGTATCCGTGCCGGTGGCCGTGATCCGGAGGATGCCGGTGTAATTTTCGTGATTGAGATTATCCATGTCCGCCGGCGCACCCAGATAGGCATAGGTGTGCGCGCTCGACGACGTCTGCGCGACGGTGGCGCCGAGCGCCAGGAATCCGGTCGAAAGGCCCGTCCCCTCGGCATATTGGGCGCTGTCGTTCTCGGCCGCGATGGTCACGTTGGCGTTGGGCAGCACGATGCCCGTTCCGCCATAGGCGTTCACCGTCGCATTCTCCGAAGCCACGGCCAGGCTGCCCTGCGCGCCGATCAGCGAGCCGCCGCCGCCGGCGAGCGCCTTGGCCCAGGTCGTGGTGCCGCTGGTCGGGACCAGCGCCATGGCGGTTACCGCGAGCGCACCGCCCGAGAAGCTGACGTTGTCGCCGACATCGGCCGTCACCGTGGCGCCGACCGTGGACTTGGCGATGGCAACGCCCACGGCACCGCCGCCGACCGAAACGCCGATCGCCTCGCTCGACAGATTGGGCGTGATCGACGCCGACACCAGCGTGCCGACGCCGGCCGCCGACGTCGTGATCGAGGCACTGCTGCCGATCTCCGCCAACACGGACGAGTTCTCGTGGGCCTCCGCATCCGCACCGACGCCCGCGACGATGCCGCCACCAAGTGCTGTGGACGTCGTGGTCAAGGTGCCGGCGCCGCTTGCTCCAACTGCCAGAGTCGTGACGTTGACGGTGGAGCCGTTCAGAACCCTCGCAGCGACCGAGCTCGTTCGGCTTGCCGACGCGACCGAAGCGCCGACGGCCACGGCGCCGCCGGTGACGCCGCCGGTGAAGACCACCTGGGTCGTCGAATCCTGCGCCATGACCGCGGCGCCAGTGCCGGTGCCGCCCGTGCCGGTGATCTGGCCGCCAAGCATCGCCACCACGGAGTTGCTGACATTGCCGACCGCGACAGCCGCATCGGCGCCGAAGTAAAGCGCCGCACCGCCGGCGATCGCCTCGGTGTCGATGGTCTTGCCGGCATAAGGTCCGGTCGTCGCGTCCTTGACCACCGCCGCAACGGTGACAATCGGTGCCGAGACGGCCAAAGGCGTATCTGCGGCCACCAGCACGCCGGAGCCGTTGCGTCCGTAGTCACTCAGATTGGCGAACACGGTGCTGTTGACGCTGGTGTAGCCAATGCCGGCCCCGATGCCGACATTTTTCGCAAAGCCTGCGCCGAGCAGATACATCTTGGCCGCATTGGCGCTGGTGGCAGTGACATTGACCTGCGTGCCCGTGACGTTGCCGCCAGCGATCTGCGCGACGACGGCGTCGTTGCCGCCGCTCAGCACGCTGCTGACGTCGTAGGTCGAGCTGACGTTGGCGCTGTTCGGATTGCCGGCCGTGCCGCTCGCGACCGCGTTGCTGCCTTGCGTGTGGTTGGTGCCGCTGTTCACGGACGCGATGGTGCCGTTGTTGCCCTGATTGAGCTGGCCGGTCTGCTGGCCCTGGGTATCGGCATCGGCGGTGTTGGTGCCGATGATGATGACGCCGACCGTCGCGCCGATACCGACGCTGCCGCCGATGCCCGCGGTGACCGCGTAGGACAGCACCTCCTTGGTGCTGAGCGCATTGACGTTGATCGCGCCGGCCGAGTTCAGATTGCTGTTGCGGCTTTCCGCAATGGTCTGGCTCTTGAAGCTGATGACGTTGGCGGCGGCGCCGATGCCGACCCCTGCCCCGCTGGCGCCAACCGCGAGCGCCCCCGCGATCTCCTTGATCGCCACGTCCTCGGTCGCGTTGATGGTGACCGCGCCGGCCGCACCACCCGTCACCGATTGCAATGTGGTGTCGTAGACGCCGGCGATGGTGGTGTTGTTGGCGATCTCGATGTTCGCCATGCCGGCGATCGCCGCCGTGCCGGTCGAGAGCGCACCGCCGATCGCATAGGCCTCGAAGCGGTTCTTGGTGGTGGCCTCGACGTCGAGCGCGCCGCTCAGATTGAGCGCGGTCGTGTGTGCAGCGCCATTACCCTGATAGTGGAATTCGTCGCCGACATAGGCCTCGGTCCGGTTCGAGGAGACCTGGACCAGGAACGCCGCGCCGATCGCGGCCTGGCTGCCATAGGCGCCGGAGCCGTTCGCGGAGAAGATGCCGGTGCTGTTGGTGGCGTTCACCGTCAGCGATGCGGCCGTCAGCGCGCCACCGTCGACATAGGCTTCAGTCGTCGCCTGGAAGACGTTCAACCCGACCGAGCCGGTGTTGAAGCCGATCGCGATCGAGGATGCATCCTGCTCGGCATTGGCCTTCACGGTGACGGCGCCGACCGTCGGGCTCGACGACTGCGCGCCGCCGACAGTCGAATTGGTGATGTAGGCAAACGTACCGCGCTGCATCGTGGTGCTGACGATGGTCGCACCGCCGCCGCCGTTGCCGGTCGGAGCCACGATGCCGGCACCGAACGCGCCGGAATAGGAGAAGCTCGACGCAGCAACCTCGATCTGCGGCGCCAGCGTCGACGAGGTCAGGCGCGTGTCGATGGAAGCGTTGTCGATATAGGCCCGGGTCTGCCCGCTCATCACGTTGGTGATCGGGTTGATCATGATGGAGATGCCGCTGCTCGCGGCGACCGAGGCGACGTTGGTCACGACCGCCTGGTGCGAGCTCGCGACCACGGCAAGGCCGCGCACGGTGTCCTGGTTCTCGGTGAGGTCGGGCGTGGTGTCGGTCGGCGCGTGGGCGGTGCCGAGATCGAAGGCGTGCGCGAGCGTGCCGCTGTTGACCGACAGCGTATTGGTGCTGCTGGTCCCGAGCGCGTCGACCTTGGTGTTGGCACCGCTGATATAGGCCGCGGTGGTTCCCGTGATCTGGTTGGTGACCAGCGAGCCCGCGCCGCCGGCGGCGCCCTTGCTGATCGACACGGCACCCGCAAACACGGCCGCCTTGTCGTTGTTGCCGGCGGTCACCCCGACATTGTTGGTGGCGGTGACGTCGGCGCCGTTGATCCCGTTGGTGCCGGCGGCGGTGATGCTCGCGGTGACGTTGGTCCCCATCAGATTGGTGGCGACCGAACCTGCAAGCCCGACCTGCGAGGACATCGCGATACCGACGGCGACGGTCGAGATGCTGGCGTTCGAGTTGGCACCAACCGCGACGTTGCCCGAAGCGGTCAGCTTGGAGCCGGTGACGCCGGCGCTGACATTGTTGGCGATGCTGCTGTAGACGAGCGCAAGGCCTGCGGCGCTGCCTTGCGTCGAGGCACCCGCCACGGCGGCAGTTCCGGTGATGCTCGAATTGTCGGTCGCGGAGACGGAAATGTTCTTGGCCGTGACGCTCGATTGCGTCGTGCTGGACTGGCCGTTGCCGATCGCCGCCGAAACGGTGTTGGCGATCGAGCTGATCGTGGTGCCGCCGACGCCGGCGAACTGGCCGGTCGCAAGGCCGAAGCCGATCGTGACCGCCTGGATCTTGGAGGAATCCACCGCGCTCACGATGACATTGCCGTTGCTGCCGGCCGTCATCAGGACGTTGGCGATGTAGGCCGAGTGCGTCGTCGCGATGGTGTTGTAGACGATCGAGGCGCCGACATTGTTCTTGCCGGCCTGGATGAGGCCCGCGACGGAAACGATGCTGGCGCCCGGACCATTCCCCGTGCCGTCGTTGAGCGCGGCCGCGCTGAAGTCGATGCAGTTCTGCCCGCCCGTGCCACCGGCGACCGTGCAGGTATCCGACGCGAGAAGATTGTTGTTCGACTTCTTGACGAGGTTGCCGAGCGCAGTGTCGAGCGCCGACACCGCGCCGCTGTCCGCCAGCACCGTCACGCGGCCGACATTGATGCTCACCGTCGAGCCGCTGTTGATATAGGCTGTCGTGGTCGGCGTGATCTCGCTGACGACGATCGCGCCGGCAAGTCCGTTGGCGCTGGCCCCGCCCCCGCCTGAGGCCGCACCGGCCGCAATCACGCTGGCGCTGTCGGCCATCACCAACAGGGTGTCGTAATTCGAGATCGCCGTGCTGCGGATATGCGCGTCGGTCGCGTTTCCGCCGGTGGGATCGGCGATCGAGGCATAGGTCAGCCCGATGCCGACTCCGGCCTGGCCGCCCGATATATAGAGAGAGCCGCCGCCGATCGCGATGTTCGTGGTCTGGTAGGCATCGACCTCGAGCGCCCGGTTGACGCCGGACGCCTGCCCCGTGATCGTCGAGCTCTCGATATAGGCGTTGGCGCTGTCAGTGATGATGCCGACGGAGGCCGACAGCGACGCTGAATTGGATTTCGATCCCGCCACGCCGATGGCAACGACGGTCTCCGAGCCGCCATTGAGCGCCAGCACCGTCACCGAACTCTGGTTGTTCATGGTGGTGCCGTAGATATAGGCGAGCGTCGCATTGTTCGACATCGCCGCCGCGATCGCGCCGCCGATCGCAGCCCCCGTGGCAGACCCTCCGGCCAGATTGAGCGCCGCGGAGCCGGAACCATTGTTGAGCATAGTGTCGTTCAGCGCCTGAACGATCGTGTTGGTCAGCACGGCGCCGGTCGTGGTGTACTTGTTGACCGTCGTGTTCCTGATATAGGCGCTGGTGCCGAGCGAGACGTCGCTCACCGACGAGCTGCCGGCGAGATCGAGGCTGAAGCCGCTCGTGCTCGATCCCGAGGTCGAACCAATCTTGCCCGCCGCCGTCGTCACGCCGGCGGTGCCTCCGGTCGAGGCGGCGCCGGCAGCGCCTGCCTTGTCGGAGAAACTCGACGACGCCGGATCGGAGACGGCTGCCGCGACGGCGGCCGCCGTGATGCGTCCCGAAGTGGTCGCGCTGAGTGTCAGATTGTCGACATTGACCGCCCCGCTTCCGCCGCTGGTGCCGGCGAACGGATCGTTGGCGCTGAACACGCCGGGCCGGATGTCGGAATGGTTGTCGCCGATATAGGCGGAGGTGTCGGTATTTGCGCCGAGATAGGCGACCGACAAGCCGACCGCCGAACCGCCGCTCCCGTTATAGCTCATCGCGCCGGACAGCGTCACGACCGACAGATCCTGCTGCGCCAGGATGCCGACGGTCGGGGCATAGACGGTGGCCTGGCTCGAGATCGACGCGTGCGTCGTGTTGTTCAGGAAACCGAGCGAAGTGATGCCGTTCAGCGCCAGCGTGCCGGCAGCCTTGCCGGACGACGGTGCGACAGCGACGAACCGGTCGGAAGTGATCGCGTTGACGGCGATGTCGTCCGCCGCACGCAGCGTCGCACGGTCCGAAACGCCGGCGATGGTATTGGTGTTGAACTGGACGAGATTGAGCGCGCCGCCGACGGAGGAGCCGCCCGAGGTGTTGCCGAACAGGAAGCCGAGCGTGCCGACGTTGCCGGCGGCATCGATCGACGCCGTGGTCGTGGTCGCCGCGATCTGAATGCTGGCGTTGTAGGTGTGGACGTCGCCATTGTCCATGCCGGCCGACCAGCTGCTGCCGCAGGTCGCGGTCGTGCAGGTCGCAGTCAGGCTGGCGGAACCGGCCACCCACGCCGTCGTGTTGTTGTTCACCACGAAATGGTTCAGCGAACCTGCGATGCCGATCGTGTCTCCGGCATCGGCCGTTGCGTTGGCGTAGCTGGTCAGGATGTTGCCGCCGACGCCGACATTGCCGTTGAGATGGCTCAGGACCGCACCCAGCCCGTCCCACTTCAGCCAGGTGTTGGTGATCGGCAATTCGGTGGTGGCATCGACGGCGATATTGGCCGCGTTGATCAGCGTGCCGTTGCCGACATAGGCGTTCGAATTGTGGGTGAAATTGCCCCAGGCAACGGCTGCGCTGATCGCCGTCCCCTCGCCTGTCGACACGTCCTTCGTGATCGCGCTGGACATCGCATTGCTGCGAACGCCGCGATCGATGACGTTGCTGGCGACAGCGACGTTGCCGCTGGCATAGATGCTCGGCGCGCCGCCGCTCGGATTCTGCGCGATCGCAGCGGTCGCGCTCTGCGTGCTGTTGGCAAGCGAGAGTGCGCCTGCGACCTTGAAATCGAAGCTCAGCGGCACCAGCGAGGTCATGTGGTCCATGACGAAGTGCGTCGGCGAAGCGACGTTCGAGACCGCGAATTCCTGGATGGCCGCGACCAGCGCCGGCAGGCCGGCGATGGCCGAGGCCATCGTGGAATTGCTCGTGGTGTCGGACGTCGCCTCGACCAGAACGGAACCGTTCATCCGGTCGCCGGCACTGGTTCCGAGCGATGCGCCGAGCGTCCGGTCGCAGACGTCGTGACGTCGCTGATGGCGACCGCGGCGCCGACAGCGCCGCTCGCATTCGGCCCGCTCGCCGCAACCGACGTTGCGCTGGTCGAGAACGAGTTGTTGTTGATCGCGCGCACCTTCAGGGTGCTGCCGCTCGTGTTCACCGTGCCGGCAGCAATATGCGCGCCGGTCGCGACGTTGGCGGTCGTTGTCACCGATCCCGTGGAATAGGCCACCGTCGGGACAATCTGCGCGCTCGTCGACGCCGCGAGGGCCGAGATGGCGATGGTCGCATCGTTGAGCGCCTTGATCTCGAGGTTGCCGCCGGCGTTGACCGTCGCGCCCGAGGCCACGTTGGTCGTGGCAGTGCCGTCGATCTTGCCGACGACCACGCCGGCCGCGACCGGCGTGAGGCTGCCGAGCAAGGTGGAGGCGACCGCCGGATCCGACGCGGTCTCCGTGGCATGCGCGGAAATGGTGACGTCGCCACGGCCGTTGATGTCGGCATGGCTGTTGATGTTGATGGTCGCAGTCGCGCTTGCCGCGACATAGCCGCCATTGAGCCCGAGCAGCGAGGCGGCAAGCGTCGAGCCGACAAGCGCTAAATCACCGGCCACCGAACCGTTCAGGAAGCTCGACACGGCCGTCGAGGTTGCGGTGATCGAGACGATGCCGCCGGTAATCTTGCCGTCGACCGTGATCGCCGTCGTGGCGGTGGCCTGGCCGGACAGCTTGATGTCGCTCGCCGTTGCCCTCAGCGTCACGTTGCCGTCGGCGTAGGTGGTCCCGCCGAAGTTGACCGACTGGGCCAGGATCTGCGCGCCATTCATGATCTCGATGTTCGGCGCGTCGATGATGACGTTGTTGGCGTTGCCGGTCGAATGGCCGGAGCCATCGAGACGGCGGGCATCGATCATCGCATGCGCGGCGAGCGTGATGGAATGATCGGCCTGGATGAGGTAGCCGGCACCGGCGCTGAGCCCGGCGAGCGCATTCACGATGGAGCTGTTCGACAGCGTCACGCCGGTGTCGCCCTGAGCGGCATCACCCACGACCACGTCGGTCGGGTCGATCAGCAGCGTGCCGGCCTTGCCGTTGTCCGCACTGAGATCGACCTTGATGCCTTTCCCAATGTCGATGATCCCGTTCGCGCTGAAGTCGACGAGACCGGCATTGCCCGTCTTCGCGCTGGCATCGAACCTGGCGCCGCCCGCGACGGTCAGGTTCTGCGCCGCCTTCAGGCGGATCTCTCCGGCATTGCCGTTTGCGCTTGCGATGTTGAGATTGGCCTTCTTGCCGACATCGATGTTGTTGCCGGCCTGAACCGTGATGTTGCTCGGCGTCGCGCTCTTGCTCTGCGCAGTGAGACGTCCGTTGACCCTTGCGTTGTTGACGGCGCCGATATGGATCGAGCCGTTGCTGACGGTGATCGCGCTGGCGCTGCGCAGGCCCTTGGAGTTGACGGAGGCTGCGAATTTCGCGGCGTGATCGAGATTGGCGATGTCGCGCTGGCTGGCGCCGCCGACAAAGACGTTCTGCCCGGTCAGGCGCACGCCGTCCTGGGCGTTGACGCGGCCGTAGATGCGGATGTTGCCGTCGGGCGAGACCGGGAAGGAGCCCGCCATCAGATTGCCGACCGCCGACTGGTTGATCTGCCCGCCTGCGCCGATCAGGCTGTCGGTGAACTCGCGTGTCGGCGTCGAGACGTTGAGGCTGCCGACATTGACCGTGCCGCTGCGGCCGACCACGAACCCCTTGGGATCGGCGAAATAGACGTTACCGCCGATCGCGCCGTTCATGTAGGAGTTCAGCGTGCCGTTGACGTAGACCGGGGCGTCGCGAACGATGTTGACCAGGTTCTGCGTGCCGGTCGGCAGTTGCAGATTGACGGTGTTGCCCCGCCCGACGCTGAACTGCGAGAACGAGTTGAAGGCGTTGTTGCCCGAAATCGTCGACGTCGTGACGTTGGTGACGCTGCCTGATGTCTGAAGGCTCGTCCCGGTGCGGCCGTCCGGGGTGATCACGTTCACCGTCTGCGCCTGCAGGCGGACGCTGAACACCGGCAGGAAGACCATCTGCATCGCGCAGAGCAGCGACATCGAGCGGAAGCGTGCCAGCCTCCGCAGCGTCGTCAGCTCGTCATTGTGTCGCGTCGCAGATGGTCTGCGCATTTCATATCCTCTTCATCGGCATTCGCGCCGATCCACAACCGGGTGGGAGAATGTCGTGAGGTCGTCCGGCATCAGAACTGGCCGGGCGGCAGCTTGAAGATGTCGGGGCTCTTGGCGTCGGCCACGTAGAACAGCAACAGGCTGGTCGGGGTCAGCACACGCTGGTTGTTCTCCTTGTTCTCGAACGTGCCCTGCAAAAGCAGGATCACCGAGCGATCCTTGGCATCGCTGCCGCGGAACATCACGATGCCGCCGGCAACCGGCATGTTCATCGCGATGGAGTCGGGCTTGAAGCCTTCGCCCATGAAATGGGCGCGCAGGATGTTGGCGTTGGAGAACAGCTTCTCCGGCGTTATCGCCGTGTCGGTCCCCTTCGACCAGACCGCGCCGATCTGGATCAGCGACTTGGACTTGTAGCCGAACACATAAGAGAGCTCGGCAGTCCCGCCGTTCGGCAGCAGCTCGGGAACGGAGAGCAGCAGACTGTGCGTCAGCTCGGACGCGTTGTCCTGCGCCCTGATCGCGTCGGGCTTGGCGCTGAAGTCCTTGGTCATCGCCGCGCGCACGTCAGCTTCGTTCATGCCGAATTTGGCGGAGCGGAAGCCGTCGATCGCCTTGGTCGTCTTGTCGTCCGCACCGGCGGTCGGCGTCTCGGTCGCAGCAGCGACCGGCGCACCGGCGGCGGCTGGTGCCGCACCGGCAGCGGCGGCTCTGGGTGCCGGCGCAGCCTTCTGCTTCGGCACCACTCCCTGAGCCGCGAGCGGCCCGGCTGCAACAGAGGTCAGCAGGCCCACGAGGGCCGGAAGAAGATAGATTTTGCGCATCGACAACCTTCGAAACAAACCTGAAACAACGCTTCAAAACATCAGCCGCTTAGAAATCGACTTCTCCGCACCGTCGTCTCAACGAGACGGAAAATGTTGCAACGCCACAATGCGTTGCAGATCGTCACGGAGCAGACAAAGCTCGAAACAGCGACTCTTTGGCCGGGTAGGAATACGGTATCGAACTGCCGAATGCTGCGAATGAACATTCATAAGCGCATTTTTTCATCAATTGTGGACACCGCCCTTTCGCGTTAAGCATCCGGCTTGGGACAGACCATCGTGCAAAGAATTCCATGACCGAACGGCCTTCCGCGTTCGCGCTCGATCGCCGCGGCTTCATTCGCCTTGCGGGCACAACCGCTGCCGGCTGGATTACGCTCGGCGCAACGTCAGATCGCATGCGGATCGTTGCCTCGCTGACGGGATTGCCGCTCGACGACGAACTGACCAGACGGAGCGTGACCGACAGCCCGACCTCCCGCCTGGGTGGTCTCATCGTCGGCTTGAGGCAGCGAGGCTGGGTCGAGGGCGTCAACTTCCGCCTCGAACTCCGTTCGACCTTCGGCGGACCGGACAAGCTCAAGACCGCGGTCCAGGAGCTGCTCGAGCTCAAGCCGGACGTGATCCTGACCGGCTCGACCATCGAAACCGCCGCAGTCTTTGCCGCCACCAAAACCATCCCGATCGTTTTCGCGACCGCCAACGATCCGGTCGGCAACGGCTTCGTCGAAAGCCTCGCGCATCCCGGCGGCAACGTCACCGGCTTCACCAACAGCACCGCCGAAATGGGCGGCAAATGGCTTCAGCTCATCAGGGAGGCGGTGCCGGGTCTCGCGCGCGTCGGCGTCCTTTTCAACCCGGCGACCACGCCCCGCGCCGGGCGCTTCTTCCTCGAATCGATCGAGCAGGAGGCTGCGACGTCAGGGGTGTCCGTGGCCCCCGCGCCCGTCAACGCGCCAACGGACATCGACGAAACCATCAGGCGCTTTTCCGAACCGCCCAAGGCGGCGCTGGTTGCGCTGGTCGACAGCTTCCTCGTAGTCCACCGTCAGGCGGTCGTGGCGGCGGCGGCCAAGCATCGCGTCCCGACGATCTATCCGTTCCATTATTTCATGGATGCGGGCGGACTGATGAGCTACGGGCCGACGCTGGAGGTGCGCTCGGCCGATTACGTCGATCTCATCCTGCGCGGCACCAAGGCCGGGGATCTTCCGGTGCAATCGCCGCGGAAATACGAACTCCTGATCAACCGCACAGTCGCCCGCTCGCTCGGATTGAACATTCCCTTCACGCTGCTGGCGCGCGCCGACGAGATCCGCGAGTGAACGAGGCGATCGACCAGGGACATTTGCGGACGCCCCCGGGCCGGTTGTTCCGAAAATATCTCTACTCGATCGTCGCCCTCGCCTTTGCCGCACTCGCCATCAACACCGGCTTCGACGTCTGGTTCTCCTATCGCGAGCAGAAGCAGCTTCTCGCGGCGACCCAGCGCGAGCAGGCAGCAAGCGCGGCTATCCAGATCGGCCAGTTCATCGGGCAGATCGAAAGCCAGATCAGATGGCTCTCGCGGCTGCCTCCGGAACTGTCGAGCAACGAAGACGACCGCCTGAACGCCATCCGGCTCCTGCGCCTCTCGCCCGCGATCGCGGAAATTGCCGAGCTCGATTCGCAGGGCCGCGAGCAGGTGCGCCTGTCGCGCCGCGTCGCGGACAGGGTCGGCAGCAAGGCCGACCTCTCGGCCTCGCCGGCCTTCCGCGGTGCCAATGAAAGCCGGGCCTATTACGGGCCGGTGTACTTCCTCGGCGACACCGAGCCGTTCATGACGCTCGCCACGCGCGGGACCGGGCGGAATCCCAATGTGATCGTGGCCGACGTCAATCTGCGCTTCATCTGGGACCTCGTTGCCGGGATCAGGGTCGGCAACACCGGCAAGGCCTATGTGGTCGACCGCATGGGAGTCCTGATCTCGCATCCCGATCTGTGGCCGGCGCTGCAACGGAGCGATCTCTCCGGGCATGCCGACGTGCGCGCCGCACTCGACGGCGTGGGGCCGCCTTCGGGCGGCCTGGTCAAGGGGGATCTGTCAGGCCAGCGCGTGCTCTCGACCTATGCGACGGTCCCCTCGTTCGGCTGGCTGGTGTTCGTCGAGCTTCCGCTCAGCGAAGCCTACGCCCCGATCTATGCATCGATCGGACGCGCGACGTTTCTCCTGGTCGTCCTGCTCGCCTGCGCGGTCCTGGTGTCCCTCTGGCTCAGCCGGCGCATGACCGTGCCGATCCAGATCCTGACGCAGGGCGCGCGGCGGATCGGCAGCGGCGATCTCGGCCTGCGGCTCGCGATCAAGACCGGCGACGAGCTGGAAGCGCTCGGCGACCAATTCAACCGGATGGCCGCTCACTTGCGCGAATCCTACGCGACGCTCGAGCGCAAGGTGATCGAGCGCACCTCGGAGCTCGAAAAGACCCGCGACCACGCCCTGGCCGAGCATGACGCGGCCGAGCGCGCGCGCAGGGCCGCCGTGCTGGCCAACGAGACCAAGTCGCGCTTCCTCGCCGTCGTCAGCCACGAGCTCCGCACGCCGCTGAATGGCGTCATGGGCGTGCTGCAGCTGCTCGACGACGGCAGCCTCGGCGAGGCCCAGCGCCGCCACCTCGCGACCGCGGAGGCATCGGGCGAAACGCTGATCGCGCTGGTCGATGCCATCCTGGAATATGCCCGCCTGGAGGCCAGCACCGAAACGCTGGAGACGCGCGACTTCCGCCTCCACCAGCTGATCGAGACCGCCGCGGAGCTGATGTGTCCGCAAGCCTTCGGCAAGGGCCTGACCTTCGACCTTGCCTGCGATGCGACGGTCGACACATCCGTGCACGGCGATCCGGTCAGGCTCAACCGCATCCTGCTCAATCTGATCGGCAATGCCATCAAGTTCACCCCGCACGGCGGAATTGCGCTCGCGGCGGCCGCCGAGCAACGCGACGATCATGTCCTGCTGCGCATCACCGTTCGCGATACCGGCATCGGCATTGCGCCCGACATGCACGAGCGCATCTTCGACGATTTCGTCCAGGCCGACGACAGCATCGCGCGGCGGTTCGGCGGCACCGGCCTCGGACTCGCGATCGCGCGCCGGCTCACGCGCCTGATGCGCGGCGAGCTGACGGTGGAGAGCACGCCGGGCGCGGGCAGCACGTTCACGCTTCAGGTGCCGCTCGGCCGCGCCGCAAGCGGCGTGGCGCAAGGCGCGGTCCCGCCGCCATCGCGGCAGCTCCGCGTGCTGCTGGTCGACGACGATCCCGTCAATTGCGAGGTCGGCGAAGCGATCCTGAACCGTCTCGGCCATCGCGCGACGATCGCGAGAGACGGCGCTTCGGCCATTGCGCTCGCCCGCGATCAGGCGTTCGACATCATCCTGATGGACCTGCACATGCCCGACATGGACGGCGTCGAGGCGGCGTCGCGGATCGGCAAGCTCAATCTGCCGCGGATGCCGCGGATCATCGCCGTGACCGCCGACGTCTCCACCAGCGCCCGCGAGCGGCTCGCCGGCGCCGGCATCGCCAAGGTCGTCAGCAAGCCGATCCTGATCAACGCGCTGCGCGAGGCGATCGAGGACGCCCCGGATGAGCCGGCCGCACCACAACTCGCCGCGGGCGCATTGATCGACCTGCATTTCCTCGACGACCAGCGCGAGCTGCTAGGTCCCGCGCAAATCGAAAAGCTCCATCATTTGTTGGGGGAGACCAGCGGCAAGCTGATCGCAGACATCGCCAAGGCGGCAGCGATTGGCGATCACAAGCAGCTTGCGCGGCTCACGCACCAGCTCGGCAGTGCCGCCGGCGCACTCGGCCTCGTCCGCCTGTTCGAGCGCTGCCGTGAGATCGAACTGGCGGCGCCCTCGATGTCCCCACCCGAATGCGAGAGTGCCGCCCGCGAACTCGCTGCGCTTCGTGAAGCGTCGATGAGCGCGCTCGACGATCTGCTCCGGTCCGCCGAGCAGCGCGCGGGGCCCAAGACTGAGATTTCCAGCCATTGACACCTCGCATCGAACCGGCTTGCCTCAAGCTTGGCGGAGGTGCTCAAACAGGCCGCGCACACATTAGCGCAGCCACCCGGTGCGGGACTGAGAGGGGCGAGATTGCTGCAGACCAGGGGTTTTCTGTTTTTGGCGTTGACGCTGATCATCAGCCTAACGATCGTTCACGGCTCGCTTGGGTCCGAGGAATTAGGCCATCACCTCGAACGAGCTTGTGGGAACACTTGATCTGGGAGGTTCTCCCCAGGGATGATCAGCAAAGGCAATATCTGAAGCAACGATTCTTCACGATGATCGTCGTGCTTCCAGTCGTCGCGTTCGCCGTCCACGCACTTCTTGAAAAGCTTGCCGGATAGCTTGCGGCCCAAAGGGGATATCGCCTCACGCCCCGCTTCCCGGGCCCGGCAGACATCGGCCGCTTGGCCTCAACGCGCCTCATCGCCGCTAAACCGTTCCACCAGAAAATCAATGAACAGCCGCACCTTCACCGACAGGTGCCGGGTCGGCGGATAGACCGCGTAGAGCGCAAGCGGCGGCGCGGAATAATTGTCCAGCACCGTCCGCAGCTCGCCCTTCCGCAACGCATCGGCCGCGATGAACTCCGGAAGTAGCGCGAGCCCCCTGCCCTTGATCGCGACGTCGCGCAGCACTTCGGCATTGTTGACGCAGAGCGACCAGGCCGGCTGGATCCAGTGATCACCGTCGCTGCCTGTGAGCTTCCACTGATTGCCTGTCAGCAGGAAGCCGTAGGTGAGCGAGGCATGCTCGCGCAAATCCTGCGGATGCTTTGGCGTGCCGTGACGCGCGAGATAATCGGGCGAAGCGCAGATCATGCGCGCCACCGGCATGATTTTTCGTGCGATCAAACTCGACGATTCCAATTCCGCGATCCGCAACGTCACGTCAAAGCCGTCCTGGACGGGATCGAGCAGATCGTCGCTGAGCACGATCTGGAGCTGGAGCTCGCCATAGCGCGCCATGAAATCGGCCAGCACCGGCCCAAGCCGCATCGTGCCGAACGACATCGGCGCGTTGACCCGCAACAATCCCCGCGGCGCCGACTGTGCCTGCGTCACTGCCTGATCGGCGGCCTCGATCTCCGAAAGGATCACGACCGCGCGCTCGAAATAGCGCTGGCCGTTCTCGGTCGGGCTGGCGTGGCGGGTGGTCCGGTTCAGGAGCTGGACGCCGAGGCTCTCCTCGAGGTCGGCGATGTATTTGCTGATCGCCGAGCGCGACAGCCGCAGCTGGCGGCCGGCCTCGGCAAAACTGCCGCTTTCGACCACCTTCACGAAGGCCCGGAGGCTGGCGACCTTATCCAAGGGCCGATCCCGGCGATTGTTTCCAAATCGTAGACATAGCCGTCATATTTGCATGGATTGTCTCCAATCCAAAGCGGAACGATATTTCCACTCAGAGCAAGACCGCTCCCCGAATTCTGGAGGACGACAATGTCTGGACTGCACCATGTCACCGCGATCGCCGGCGATCCCATCCGCAATTTCGGCTTCTACACCCGGGATCTCGGCCTGCGCTTCGTCAAGAAGACGGTCAATTTCGACGATCCCGGCACTTACCACTTCTATTACGGTGACGAGACCGGCCGCCCCGGCACGATCCTCACCTTCTTCCCCTGGGCCGGCGTGCCGGCCGGCCGCCGCGGCGTCGGCGAGACCCATCAGACCGCCTTCCGCGTGCCGCAGCGCTCGCTCGGCTACTGGACGCAGCGCTTCACCGAGAAGGGCATCGCCTACGAGGCGCTGGAGAAGCGTTTTGGCGAGTCCGTCCTGCCGTTCACCGACCCTGACGGCATGGCGCTCGCGCTTGTGGGTGTCCCCGGTGCCGAGAACGAGCCCGGCTGGAGCAATGGCGACGTCCCGGCCGAGCACGCGATCCGCGGCTTCCATGGCGTGACCTTGCTGCTCGACAGCGCGGCGAAGACGGCTTCCGTGCTCACCGACGTGTTCGGCTTCAAGGAGACCGGACGCGAGGGCTCGGTGATCCGCTTCAAGGCGCCGGGCGATGCCGAAGGCAGCGTCGTCGACATCTACGAGGCCAAGGGCTTTTTGCGCGGACATCAGGGCGGCGGCTCCGTCCATCACATCGCCTTCCGCGCGGCCGATGACGCCGAGCAGGGCCGGATGGCGCAAAAGCTCGTGAGCAATCACGGCCTGCATCCGACCGAGCAGAGGGACCGCAACTACTTCCGCTCGATCTACTTCCGCGAGCCCGGCGGCGTGCTGTTCGAGATCGCGACCGACATCCCCGGCTTCGCCGTCGACGAACCGGTCGCGACGCTGGGACGCGACCTGAAGCTGCCGAGTTTCCTCGAAGCGCAGCGCAAGCAGATCGAAAATGTTCTGCCGAGCCTAAAAGAAAGCGCGTCATGACCGAGAGCACATTCATCCATCGTTTCGAGCCCGCGACCAGCGCGGGCTCCCCTCCGCTGCTGCTGCTGCACGGCACCGGCGGTGACGAGAACGACCTGCTCGGGCTCGGCAAGATGATCTCGCCCGGCTCCGCGCTGCTCTCGCCGCGTGGCCGCGTGCTCGAGCACGGCATGCCGCGCTTCTTCCGCCGTCTCGCCGAGGGCGTGTTCGACGAGGACGACGTGCGCCGGCGCGCGCTGGACCTCGGCGACTTCGTCGCGGATGCGCGGAAGCAATACGGCATCGCCGCGCCGGTTGCGGTCGGCTTCTCCAACGGCGCCAACATCGCAGCCGCGCTGTTACTGCTGAAGCCGGACGTCCTGGCAGGCGCGATCCTGCTGCGTGCCATGGTGCCGCTGTCGGATCCGCCGAAGGCGGAGCTTGGTGGCAAGCCGATTCTGCTGCTGTCCGGGCAGTCCGATCCGATCGTGCCGGCGAGCAATTCGGCAAAGCTTGCGGCGCTATTGTCGGAAGCCGGAGCGCGTGTCGACCACAAGGTCCTGCCGGCGGGCCATCAATTGTCGCAGGCCGACGTCACGCTGGCCCGCAACTGGATCGGCAGCGTCGACGCCAAAGCGGCATGAATCAACGAGCGGCGCATCGTTCACGAACGGCGCGCCGCTCATTCGCCTTGCGATCCGTCAGGCAGATTTTCGAAGCGGTTGTTTCTTCGGTTGCGGTCTCGCCGCGCGGCCAATGGCGGCGATCGCCTCCATCTCGTCGACGAGGCCGGACCGATCGATATCGACTTTCATGGCCTCGCCGAGCAGACGGGCCGCCTTCCTGAATTGCGGCTCTGCAATCAATCGGTTCACCGCCGCGGCAATTTCCGCTTCGGAGGCGGTTGGAGGCAATTGAAGCCCTGCCCCCTTCGCTTCGACGCGCGCGGCGTTGGCAGCCTGGTCCCGCCCCATTGGCAGGATGAGCTGCGGCAGTCCGTTGATGAGTGAACGCGTGGTCGTTCCGTGGCCGCCTTGCGAGATCACCACGGAAACATCCTTCATGACGAGGTCATGGGGAGCGCCCCGGACCAAATGCACGTTCTTCGGAGCCCGGAGATCGGCGACGTCGACATTGGGACCGGCTGTTGCAAGGGCATCGATCTCGACCGCTTCCATCGCTGTGATAATGCGCTGAAACAGCTCGCGCTGACATTGCGCGCCCGTGCTGCATGCGATCAGCCCGCGAGGACGCCCCGACTGAGCCGACCATGGCGCTCGCCACGCCTCCGTCTGCCGAGATTTGGACCAGTTCGGCACATCGAGCAGCGGTCCGACGTAGCGGAAATTCTCGGGCAGCGAGTCAGCTTGAAAGTCGAACGCTCGACTGGTCGCGAGCAAAAGCCGGTTGGCCCGATCGAACAGATCGAAGACATCTGCCAGAGGCGGAAGACCCAGATCGGCACGCGCGCGGTTGAGACCAGGCAGAAACACATTGAGTGTTTCGGTAAGCTTGGCATTGGCGGCGTCGACCTCGGCGCGCTCTTCCGGCGTTTTCGGTTGGCTCAACCCGCTGACAGCCGGCGGCATTCCCGGCAGGGGCCGAATGCTGACATGAGGGGACAGAAGCGCGAAAGGCACACCTGACGCCTCCGCCCCGAGCGCAGCACCAAACAGCACGTCAAGCACGAGAACGGCATCCGTCGGCATACGGCCGATCTCATCCCGGACATCGGCCGCATAGAGCGCAGCAGGATCAAAGACGGCTTGGCGTAGAAAGTCTTTCACATCCGAGACGTCCACCGGATCCGCAGCCTTTCCGGTCGGGGCGCGGCGCCATGCTACAAATGCAAAGCCGGAGGCCTCGACTTCAGCGCGCATCGCCGGATCCGCCATCACCCGGATATGATGTCCATTCCGGTGCAACCTCCGCGCCGCAGTCAGCAGCGGGCTCAAATTCCCGAGGGTCCCCCACGACGCCAGCAGAAAATGATAGGACATCGGAGAACCTCTTTCGCCACAGGGATGAATTCGCTGGTGCAATCCATCGTGGGCGCAGGCTTCCGGACGGATGCTTGGCCGCGCCTGTGTCCGCGCGGGCCACGCCAAGAATGGCGGGCGCGCGCTACCGAACGATGTCTCCTCAGAGTGAGATGGTTACACCTGTAAGAATGAGGATGGCCGCTAAAGGGCGCATCGGGTGGGGGCAAAAGCAGTCCATCAGTTCAGAACGCGAATTTGTCCGCTAAGGGCCGATTGTGTTGCAAAAGTCGAAAGTTGCAGGGCTCAAGATTTTTCGCGAAAACACTAAGCAGCGAGCGATCGCTGATTCGTATGACCTCAATCGCGCTACCGAAGTCGCCTGTGAATTTTGCGTGAGGCCGTGAGGTCCCTCGCATCTTGTACGCGAAAGTCGCGTCCACGGCCCGCAGAATTTTGGTCATCGGCGAAAATCGACTTTTGCAACAATATCGGCCAGGACCGGAAGTGGGCCGACGTGCGCTTGCGATAGTGCTTAGCCACTCGTTTCGGTTGCCCGCCCCTTCTTCAGTGCAATAATTCAGGGCATCCAACACGAGAACCGCAGTCAGTCGCCGCCCCCGCTCCAATTGACAGTCAATCCGACCGCTGAGTTCTCCTCCGGGCTCGCGAGCCAATACCCGTTTGCCTGGACGAGCTTGAGGAAGCGTCGCGCTTGCTCTTCCGGCAAAGAGCCGGCAGCTGAACTCGATATCTCTTGCAGAAACCGGGCCATCTTTGTTGTTGTCACGCATATGATCGAAGCAGCCAGTTGCGACGAGTTTCTCCAAGCGTGCTTGGCACCGTCTCGCACATCGAAGACATCGCCCGGTCCAAGCTCCTCCCAGCGGTCTCCGTGAAGAGCATTTATGCTCCCGGACACCACGTAAAACGTCTCTCGATCGGCGTGACTATGCATCGGCACCACCGCGCCCGCGGGCAGGGTACATCGGATGAGACAGTAGTCTCCTGCATTATCGGAAACCTCAGTGAGATACTCGTTCATCGGACGCAAGTGTTGCTGCGGGGAAAACACTTCTTGAGCATTGATTGCGCTCGTCGAGCGACGATCATTCGGATTGAGATTGTCAGGCATCGCCAGAGACCTCTTACATGATGCTGCAGGCAAGACACTTGCAGATGACGCTCGGCTTGTTGACCGCAGCAGTTTGACACCATCGCCACCAGAGCGCCGTCAGATCGGCACAAGGATTGCTGTGTCCCAGCAACGGCTGGGAACACATTTTTGTGTGCCGCTGTTGCGGCATTCAGACTTGTGCGCACTTGCGGTAAAGAGGTCGCCTCATTCCTTGGTTGCGAAAGGGAAAGCGAGATGCCCAGCCGCAGTGAATTTCTCATCGGGCCAACATCGGATTACGAGACGTGGCTAACCGGCATCCGCTCAATCGGTGTTTTCGGTTCTCAAGGCGTCGATTCCAGAATTTTTAGAGGTTCGGTCCGTGGCTCATGCATGTGGGGAATGACTGCGCTCGATACTGCATTTGCGAGCCCCAACATCAGCCGGTTCGATCGGATGCGCCGGGACCCTCGCCTCAATAGCAGCGATTATTACAACGTGGTGTTTCAGATCTCCGGTCGGTCGACACTGATACAGGACGATCATAAGGCCGAGCTTGCTGTGGGTGACATTGGACTTGTCGATGTGGCCCGGCCGGTAAGTTTGATCTCTGGGAGCACATCCTGCCGATGGCTTTCTCTGTCTATCCCACGACGGCGGCTGATTTCCCATTTGGGCTTGGAACCACGCGGCGGATTATGCTGGCATGGTGCGACACCCGCGTGTCGCCTCCTATTCCGTCTCGTTTCGGCCGCCCCTGGCGAAGCCGATAGTTCATCCACTGCGGCCGAACCCTACATCCAGTTCGCGATCTACGATCTGCTCGGCGCCTTATTCGCCGAGTCCGATTTGCCGCCTAATTCCTCTCACACTGACAAGCTGTTCACGCGCGTCTGCAGCATCGCCAGGAACCACTTCTCAGATCCTGACCTTTCCCTTCGCGATGTGGCCAGCGAAGCAGGAATTTCATTGCGCTATCTCCAGAAGCTGTTCACGGCACGCGGATTAACGTACAGCCGGTTCATTCAGTCGCTTCGTTTGGATCACGCGGCACATCTTCTGACCAGACGACAACCAACCAAATCGCACCAGATGCTTAGCGAGATCGCCTACTCCTGCGGGTTTCGCGACTACGCGCATTTCTCTCGAATGTTCCGCCTTCGATTTGGGTGCAGCCCAAGTGTAGCCTCGGAAGCGCATGTCCGAGCTGGTTCAAATTGAGAAGACCTCGGTGCGAGCAAGTGTTTTCCGGGCTAGCCCTCGAACGCAGAGATTTCAACTGACGGTCGGCATGTCTAAGAAGAACCCAGGAACGGTCACCAGCTTGAGCGGGCATTCAGTCAAAGCGATGTTGGCGCCAGTCCGGGTTGAGCGCAGGTTGGCGGCGATAGTGGCAGCTGACGTGGCTGGCTATTCGCGGCTGATGCACGAGAATGAAGAGGCGACCTACGCCAAGGTGACGGCGCTCCTCGCGGACGCTGTCGCACCGGCAGTCGCCGAACACGGCGGCCGCATCGTGAAGAACATCGGCGATGGCTTCTTGGCGGAGTCTCCGAGCGCTGTCGAAGCCGTCCGAACTGCGGTGCAGTTTCAGACCCGCATCGGGGAACTTACAATCGACGACGCGGAAGACAGGCGCATTGCTTTCCGTGTGGGTGTCAACATCGGTGACGTCATCGTTGAGCCTCATGACATCTTTGGAGACGGCGTTAACATCGCTGCGCGGCTTGAGAGCATCGCTGAGCCCGGCGGTATCTGCATCTCGTCCGCCGCCTACGATCAAATCCGAGACAAGATCGAGGTTGAGTTTGCCGATCTTGGCGAGCAGAACCTCAAAAACATCGACCGCCCAGTGCGAGCCTACGCTGTGCTCCAGGAAGGACCTAACCCGCCGGTACAAGCCGACCGCGCGAGGCCGGCCGTGCTTCCAGCGCCACGACTTTCGATCGTCGTCCTGCCTTTCATGAACCTTGGGGGCGATACCGAGCAGGATTATTTTGTCGATGGCGTGACTGAGAACCTCACGACGGACCTGTCGCGCATCAGTGGCACATTCGTAATCGGCCGACACACCGCATTCACCTATAAGAACAAAGTGATTGATCTCAAACAGATCGGTCGCGAGTTGAATGTTCGCTACCTGCTCGAGGGCTCCGTGCAGCGTGGCGGCAATCGGCTTCGAGTAAATGTGCAGCTGATTGACGCCGAAACCGGGTCGCATCTATGGGCCGAACGCTTCGACAAGCCTGTCACCGACCTTTTCGATACGCAGGACGAAATCGTAGCAAGGCTCGCCAATGCGCTGGACGCCCAGCTTATCGCGGTTGAGGCGCGCCGAGCGGAACGTTCGCGGCATCCCGATGCAATGGACTTCTATTTCCGAGGCGTGGCCTGGTGGAACAAGGGGATCACGTCCGAATCGATGGCACAAGCCCGCAGCTTTTTTGAACGAGCCTTGGCGCTCGATGCTGGAAATATCGGAGCAATGGTCGGTGTGGGGTTGGTGGATGCGTCCATCGGAGCGATCTTCCTGGCCGACGACCGGGCCGCGCATCTCGCGGCAGCCGAGACGACGTTGACAAAGGCGCTGTCTCTCGCGCCGAACCACGCCTTGGCCCACATGATATTAGGGGTAGTCCAGATTTTTACGAATCGTGCGATTCAAGGCATCGCCGAATGCGAGCGAGCGTTGGCGTTGGATCGAAATCTGGCTAACGCGCACGCGGCCATCGGTTTCGCCATGAATTCTCTCGGTCGCGGCGCAGAGACTGAGGCCCATGTCAACGAAGCGCTCCGCCTCTCTCCTCGCGACATCTCCGCCTTCCGGTGGCTGCAGATGGTCGGCTTCGCCAAAGTGCAGCTCAATGCCGACGCCGAAGCGGTAGCTTGGTTCCGTCGAAGTCTCGAGGCCAAGCGAAATTATCCGATTACGCATTTTGGACTCGCCGCCGTCCTGGCGCTGCTCGGCTCGCTGGATGAGGCGCGAGCCGCTGCGAAGGCAGGACTTGCGCTTGATCCAAGCTTTACCATCCGCCGGTTCCGCCTCGGCGCAGCGAGTGATAACCCCACCCATCTCGCCGGACGCGAACGCGTCTATGAAGGTATGCGTTTGGCCGAGGTACCGGAGGGATGATGTCTGGTATGGGTCCAAGCCGAAATCTGCATCGAGCAACGCCACGTCCGCGAAGGGCCGATTGTGTTGCAAAAGTCGAAAGTTGCAGGCTCAAGATTTTTCGCGAAAACACTAAGCAGCGAGCGATCGCTGATTCGTATGACCTCAATCGCGCTACCGAAGTCGCCTGTGAATTTTGCGTGAGGCCGTGAGGTCCCTCGCATCTTGTACGCGAAAGTCGCGCCCACGGCCCGCAGAATTTTGGTCATCGGCGAAAATCGACTTTTGCAACAATATCGGCCACAAGCGGACATTGCATACTGCGCCGTTGATGGGAATTGGAATGAGACCGGTCTTTCCCGACAACCGCATGCACTCATGGGGGCAGACCCATGATGGAGCAAGCTCGCATGACCCTTTCGAGGTATTCCGGCCCGTAAAATCGAGCGAGCTTTGGAACGAGTGTGGAGACGCGGAGAGCCGGCCTCGCTTCCATCAGGCGTGCACCGATCATCCGGGCTTCCTCGACCCTTCCAGACATTGCGTGGCATGCCGCCAGAATAAATTGTGCGTTGAGATAGTTGGGCCGGTGCAGCACAGCCGACTTGGCCCATGACGCCCCGTCCTCGTATCGATCCGTCAGGAAATGCGCAAACGCTATGCCGGTCTGCGTCAGAAAAAGAAACGGATCCATCGGGCTTAGACGCCCCCCGGCGTGGAACTGCTTAAGCGCCCCCTCTATGTCGCCGCGCCGTATGTGTTCCCAGCCGATCGTATACCGTGCGACAGCCAGGTTCGGGTTAAGCTCATGCGCTCGGGAGACGAGGGCCACGCCTTCGTCGATCTCATATAATACGGCGCCAATTGCCTGCCCGGCTCTCACAAGTACGGTTGGATCATCCTTATCGAGCTCGATCGCACGTCTTGCCAACCGTCGGGTGTCGTTCAGTTCCTGATCCGCGTCGATCGTCCAGCCGAAGATCTTTCGTTGCAGATAGCAGTAAGCACCAAGCGCGTACGCTGAGGCCAATCCGGGATCGATCTCGACAGCAAGACGGATCAGCCTGAGGGCTTCAATGTTCTGTTCGCGGGTGAATTCATAGAAGCTCGAGAGTGCACGCAGATAGTAGTCGTAGGCCTGAAGATTTTCGGTTGGCTTGCGTTTTGCGCGCTCTATCTCGGCGCGCTCCAATTGAGGAAAGAGCGCGCTAATCACGCTACTCGTCACTTGGTCCTGCAGATCGAAGATATCTTCGAGTTGGCTGTCGAACCGGTCCGCCCAAAGATGAGCACCCGTCGTGGCCTCGATCAACTGCCCGGCAATGCGAACCCGATCGCCGGATTTGCGCACACTGCCTTCGAGCACATACCGAACGCCCAGCTCGCGCCCGACCTGTCTGATGTCGATAGCCTTGCCTTTGTAGGTAAAAGTGGACTGCCGCGCGATGACGAACAGCGATTTGGACCGCGAAAGGCCGGTGATGATGTCCTCGACCATGCCGTCGGCGAAATACTCCTGCTCTGGATCGGAGCTCAGGTTGGTGAATGGCAGAACGGCCAGCGACGGTTTGTCGGGAAGTGTGAGGGCGGGTTTAGCCGTCTCCCTCTGGATTTCTATTACCGCCACAGTGGGGGCGCCGTCAGCCTCCTGCACCATACCGATAAAGCGATAGCCCTTCCTTGGCAGCGTCTTGATCAGCCGCTGTTTCTCCCCGGAATCGCCGATTGCGGACCGAGCGGCATTCAGGCGGGTCGTCAGCGCGGCATCCGACACGCACCGCCCCTTCCAAATGGCTGTGATGAGCTCATCCTTGCAAACTACGCGCTCGCGGTTGCGGATGAGGTAGTCCAGAAAGTCAAAGGTCTGTGGCGCCAGGGCGACGACGTTTGCGTCGCGGTACAGCTCGCGGCGGCCGGAATCCAGTTCGTAGTCTTCGAAGAGATAGCGCAAGACGCGAAATCCCTTGGACGGTCTCCGGTCAGGCCCGGCAACCACTTGGAAAATAAAGAATAAGCTGTCCGTAAGGAAAATGTAAGCAGCAGATCAAGCGCGCTGGGCCGGATTTTGGCAGCATGCCAGCGTGGAAACAAGGTGCCCGAGGATGCTGCGATGAGCATGATTTATCAGACAACGGGCTTGGTCCAGACGGCAGACTCCCAGCGACGCAATGTCAGCGTTTTCAGGAATTGCTGGAACGCTTTTCAAGAGTGGCGGAAATGGGAGCGCCTGCGGCGCGATCTTTGCAGCCTAAGTGATCAGGAACTGAAGGATATCGGGATTACGTATGGCGAGATCGAGTACGTGGCCTCGAACCGAAATACTGACCCGCGAGGCATACGATCGGTCGGATGATGTCCACCTCCGGCAGCGCTGGACGGTCCGTCGGAAATTGGTCGACGCGAGCCGCTTGGCGGCCCGGATACCGGCTTGCGCTTAGTCAAAGGCCGACACCGCGCCAACACGCCAGCTTGGGGTCGCAAGCCGAAATCAGCATCGAGCAACGCCACGTCTGCGAAGGGCCACAAGCGGAAGTAGTCAGCTACCCAACAGCCGTGTATGCTGGTTGTTTTTCGCTTTGGAGAATTGCCATGACCGCCAATACTCCTGAACAGCTGCCGCCGCACATCCAATTGATCCAAATGGGAGCGGCGATTACCTCAAGAACCGTTTGCGTCGCTGCAAAGTTGGGACTAGCCGATCAGCTCGCATTTGGGCCGAAGAGCGCTTTGGAACTAGCTGGTCCGATGCAGGTGCATGCATCATAACTGCATCGATTGATGCGCACTCTGGCGAGCCTGGGCATCTTGACAGAGCAATCGGCGCAGCGATTTGCGTTGACTAGCTTAGGCGAGGCTCTGAAGACCAGTGCGCCGGGCTCGGCAAGATCGTCCCTGCTTGTTTTCGGGAGTGCCTGGCAGCGCGGTGCTTGGGATTATATGGAATACTCTGTTCAAACGGGCAAACCAGGTTTTGACAAAGCGCATGGTGTGCCATTCTTCGAATATCTCGCACATCATCCAGAACAAGCATCGCTGTTTAGCGAGACAATGATCGGCCTCCACAATCAGGAACCTCCTGCCGTCGCAGCTGCATATGGATTTGCGGTTTTCAAGACCATCGTTGACGTTGGCGGAGCGACCGGCAACATGTTGGCCACTGTGCTTTCCCGTCATGAGGGACCGCGCGGCATTCTGTTCGATCGTCCGCATGTCGTGACTGACGCGCCGGCATTGCTAACTGCCAAGGGTGTAAGCGACCGGGTGACAATAGTGCCTGGTGATTTCTTCCAGAGCGTCCCTGCTGGGGCGGACGCTTACATTCTTTCGCACGTCATTCACGACTGGGACGAGGACCAGTGTCTCACGATCCTTGGCCACGTCCGCAAGGCAATGAACCCCGCCGGACGGCTGCTTGTCGTCGAAATGGTTCTTCCGTCCGGCGATGCAGCACATCAGGGAAAGATGCTCGATATGGCGATGCTAGTGCTATTGGGCGGGCAGGAAAGAACGGAGTCCGAGTACGCGTCACTTCTTGGCAAAGCCCGTTTTCGCCTTGCGCGGGTCGTACCCACCAATTCAGCTGCAAGCATCCTCGAAGCAGTGGCGGCTTGAGCGAGAGAAGTTTGACCGACGTCCGCTGTGGGTCAAAGGCCGACACCGCGCCAATGCCCCAACACGCCAGCTTGGGGTCACAAGCCGAAATCAGCATCGAGCAACGCCGCGCCTGCGAAGGGCCAAGAGCGGCCGTTGCACACCAGCCCATGAACAAGAGAGGTCGCCTCGCGAACGACCTCTCCTTCGTGTCCGGCAATGTATGCTTGTTGCGATCAGCTTTTTTTAACGGCGGCCGCGGCTTTGCGTATCACGTCGATCACCACATTTGGCTGGGAGAGCATCGGCACGTGGCTGCTCGCCACTTCGGTGATCGTCGCTCCCATGCGCTTCGACACCCAGCGTTGCAGATCCGGATGCACAGTATGGTCTTGCGTGGCCAGAATGTACCAGCTCGGCTTCGACCTCCACGCGATCTTGCCGGCGCTGAGCTTCTGTTGCTGGAACAGATTGTAGACGGGCGCATAATGGGTGGCCCAAACCAGCTTCTGGTCTTCCGCGGAGAGGTCTCCTGCGAAGAACTCGGTGCCACTCGGAAGCATCCAGGCACGCCCATCGGCGACCTCGACGCGAGAGAAAATATCCGACGGATACTTGTCGAGCTGGTCCTGCACGGTCTCGCCGGCATCGGGCGCGACCGCTGCAATGTAGACGAGACCGACCACGCGTTCATCGGTGCCCGCGCCTGTGATGGTGGCGCCGCCATACGAATGGCCGACGAGAAGGACCGGGCTGCCAACGCGATTGAGTGTGCGCTTCACCGTCGCCAGATCCTCCTCGAAGGAGTCCAGGCCATATTGAACGGCGATCACTTCGTACCCGTCGGCCTGCAATGCTGGAATGACTTTGCTGAAACAGGAGCCATCGGCCCAAATGCCGTGACAGAAAACGATCGTTGGCTTGGTTTGCGCAGACATACTGCTTTTCCTTTTTTGCACGAACTTCAGCGATGAAGGGCATTGGAAGACCAACTCGGTTGCCGGGGCCCCCATTGCGAAAGTCAGACTATTCGTTCATAAATGGCCGATTAGCCGTCTTTCGTTCGGTTCTTTCGCGATCAAAAGTCCTGAATGACAACGATTCTAGAAAGAACGGCCGGTCTGCTGGCCTTCGTGCGGACAGTTGACGCGGGTTCTTTCGCCGGCGCCGCGCGATCGATCGGCGCCAGCCCCTCGGCGGTATCGAAAAGCGTTTCGCGCCTCGAACAACGCCTCGGCGTGCGCTTGCTGCAGCGCTCAACGCGCACACTCAGCCCAACGTCCGAAGGCGCCGCTTACTACGAGCACGTCGCTCCCCATCTGCGCGCGATAGAGGAAGCCGACGACGTCGTGCAGGTTCCAGGAAACGTCCGCGGCGTGCTTCGGGTCACTGTGCCGAGTACATTTGGACGCCCGTTGATTTCCGCATGGGCGGGCTCGTTCCTGGAGCGCTATCCGGACATCAAGCTTGATCTCAGCGTCACGGACCGCCGTGTCGATCTCATCCGCGAGGGCTTCGACCTCGCTGTCAGAATTGGCGAATTGGAAGACACAAACCTGATCGGCCGCTCGTTAGGTGTCCTGCAATATGTTCTGGGCGCATCGCCGGAATACCTTCAGCGACGAGGAATCCCGCAGTCGATCGACGATCTCACGCAGCATGCCTGCCTTCGCCATCTGCTTGGCGGCCGGCCGCAAGCATTTACTTTTGCGGACGGCACACGGGTCATCCCCAATGGCCCCTTCGACAGCGACGATGCTCAGTCGTTGATTGAAGCGGTCATAAAAGGCGTTGGCATCACGCAGTTCATGCGCATAGCAATCGAGGACGAGCTCGCCGCCGGGCGATTGAATGTCGTGCTGCCGGGCATACCGATGTTCACTACACCGGTCTACGTCCTGCACGCATTCGGACGACAACTTCCCCTGCGTGCCCGCCTGTTCATCGATTTTCTTGTCGACGCCTTGGGCGTGTCGCGCAATTTGTCACTCTGAACTTTAGGAACTGGCCAGAAACGGGTCCGACGCGCGAGCAGGGATTTCCGCCTGATCCTCTCGGCCAGTGACATCTAAAGCGCGGGTAAGCCGGGCGGCGGCTTGCGCATGTTGGAGGCCTGCTCATAGGCGTAGGCCAGACGCAGCAGCTTGTGCTCGCTCCAGGCACGGCCTGCGAAGGTAACGCCGAGCGGATAGTCGGGCGTGTCCTTGTCGTCTGCTCCCGAAATGAAACCGCCCGGCACCATGACGCTGGGATAGCCCGCCTTCGCTGTTATCACGCAGCCCGCGGCGCCGGGAAACAGCACCGCGTCGAGCTTGTGCTGGTTCATGTAGGCGTCCATGCCGCGCGTCTTGGCGGAGAGCAGGTCCATGGCCCGCGCCGATTTGTACTCGCGCTCGCTGAGATCGCCTCTGGTCATGTTGGCGGCGAGGAACAGGTCCTGGCCGAACCGCAGCGCCGTCTCAGCGTTCGCCTCGTTGAAGGCCACGATGTCGGCCATGGTCTTCATCTCTGTGTTCGTCGCCCAATCGCTGAGGTAGAGATTGAGATCGTGCTTCAGCTCGTAGAGGAAGACGATCGGCGGCGTCGCCGGATTACCCCTATTGCGACTCAGGGGATTGCGGTTGAGCACGTTCATGCTCGTACCAGGGCCGCCGATCCAGCCAGATGTTGGCATGTTGACGCGCACGACGATCGCGCCCAGATCCTCCAGCACCTTGATCGCGTCGACCATCACCTTGGCCGATCTGGGCGGCAACTTGCCGTAGTAGCGATCGTTCAGCGGGTCGGCCGGGTCGCTCGGCACGCCGATGCGCGCGCCCTTCATCGCGTCGGTCGCGAGGTCGGCTGTGTAGTCGACCGGCCGCCGCTGCCGCTCGGTCGCGGGGTCGAGTGGGTCTTCGGCTGCCAGCACGTTCAATAGCATCGCCGCGTCGCGCACCGTGCGCGTCATCGGCCCTGCAGTGTCCTGGCTGTGCGCGATCGGCACGATCCCGGCCCGACTGACCAGCCCAACGGTCGGCTTCACGGTGACGAGGCCGTTTTGGCTCGCGGGATACAGCAGCGAGCCCGACGTCTCGGTGCCGATCGAGGCTGCGCACAGGCCGGCCGCTACGGCGACGGCCGAGCCCGCGCTCGATCCGCCCGGCTGCACGACCGGAATGCCGTGATCGCCCATCAGCGCCGGCGCGTAAGGGTTCTTCACCTGACCGCCTAGCGACGAATAGCCCGCGGGCATGTCGGCCGCGAGAATGTTGGCGAACTCCGTCAGGTTCGCCTTGCCCAGGATCACCGCACCGGCCTTTCGCAGCAGCTTGACGACGGTCGCGTCTCTCCTGGCGCGCGCGCCCTCCAGCGCCAGCGAGCCCGCCGTCGTCGGCTGCTTGTCGCCGGTCGCGATGTTGTCCTTCACCAGGATCGGGATGCCCGCCAGCGGCCGCTTGGCCGACGGTTTTGTGTCGTCGAGCTTGCCCGCGATCCCAAGCGCGTCGGGATTGAGCGCGCGCACGGAATTAAGCGCGGGCCCGTTGCGGTCATAGGCTTCGATGCGCGCGAGGTAAGCTTTGGTCAGCGCCGTGGCAGTGCCCCGCCCGCTGGCCAGCGCATGAGCGATATCGCTCATCGGCGCATTGTCGAGCTTCAGAGTGATCGGTGCTTCAGCGCTGACGGCAGCCGCGGCGATGCCGGCATCGCGGCGGGATGGCTTCTTCATGGCGTGCCTCGCCTGACGGCGCGTCCCGAACCATGACGCCGCGATGGTCGTATATTGCCGGTGTTTTGCCCGACGGGTCAACCGCATCGCGTGGCTCAGCAAGCCATCGAGCGGACCGTGCAAGCCATTGAAATATCTAACCCCGGCTACTGTGCATGGGGTTGTTTTTCAGGATTTTGTTTTGGGTGGCCCAAAAAGATTGACCTCTCCTCCGATGGGGAGAGGTCAACGTTGCAGCAGGTTCGACTTGATCGAACGGCCCCTACTCCCAGGACCAGGTCGAGAAATCGTTCTCGTATTGCGGGACGTCCTTCCAGACGCCCTTCAGCTTCTTGTTGGTGATGGTGATGAGCTGCGGCTGGTACAGGAAGCCGGCGACCGCGTCGGTGGCCAGCATGCGCTGGGCATCGCCGAGCAGCTTTGCGCGCCCAGCCTCGTCAGGCGTCGACACAATCTGCTTGTAGAGCGCGTTGAAGGCCTCGTTGTTGTAGCCGAGGTAGTAGTCCGGCTCGGTGATCTTGACGAGGTCGAACGGCTCGACATGGCTGACGATGGTGAGGTCGAAATTATGCGGACCATTGCCGGCGAACACCTGCGACAGCCACTGCGCCCATTCGACGTTCTCGATCTTGGCGATGATGCCGACCTTGGCGAGTTGCGCCGCGAGGATCTCGCCGCCCTGCCGCGCATAGGACGGCGGCGGCAGCTTCAGCGACAGTTCGAGCGGCGTGGTGACCCCGGCTTCCGCCAGCAGCTTCTTCGCCTTCTCGGGATCGTAGGGGTTGATGCCGGTGGTGTCGACGAAGCCGAGCGCGCCGGGCACGTAGAAGCTGCCGATCGGCGTGCCGAAACCATCCGCCGCGCCGTCGACCATCGCCTTGCGGTCGATCGCGGCGAGGACGGCACGGCGCACGCGGACGTCGTCGAGCGGCTTCTTGCGCTCGTTGATGCCGACGATGGTCTTGGCACGGGAGCCGCCGACCATGACGTTGAAGCGCGGATCGGCCTTGAACTGGCCAATGGCACGCGCGGCCGCAACGCGTGGGAATGCGTCGACGTCACCCGAGAGCAGCGCCGCGGTCTGCGCGGCCGGATCGGAGATGAAGCGGATCGTCACCTTCGACAGCTTGATCGCGGCGGCGTTGCGATAGTCGGCCCATTTGTTCAGCGTGAGTGAGGAACCCTTGGCCCAGGCCCCGAGCTGATAGGGCCCGGTCCCGACCGGCTGTGTGCCGTTGGTGGCTGCGCTCTTCGGCTCGACGATCGAGCCGCTCGCCTGCCCGAGCAGGAACGGCAGGTTCGGCTCGGAATATTTCACCGTGATCACGACCGTGTCGGCGTCGGGCGCGTCGACCTTCTCGAAAGCCTGGAACAGGCTCTTGTCCTTGTTGGTGCTGGTCGCGATCGCGTTGCGCTCGAACGAGAACTTCACCGCCGCGGAATCGAACGGCTCGCCGTTCTGGAATTTGACGCCCTTGCGCAGCTTGAACGTGTAGGTCTTCAGGTCGGGCGAGGCGGTCCAGCTCTCCGCCAGCAAGGGCGAGACGGAGCCGTCCTCGTTGATCTTGGTCAGCGTCTCATAGATGTTGTAGAGCGTCACTTCGGCGATCGCCGCCGCGGCGGCGATGGTGGGATCGAGCCCCGGCGGCTCCAGCGCCATCGCCATGACGACGCTGTCCTTCTTGCTCTGCGCCAGCACCGGCAGCGGTGCTGCGACAAGCGCGGCGGCAAATGCGACGATCGACAATTTCCTGAACATGCGTAACTCCCCGGCCTTCTCTTGTCTCAGCCTACGCCAATTCCATGGGAGACACTAACCTTCCATGGCCGCGTGCGGCAATGCCATCACCGCCTCCGCCTTGTGGCAGGCGGCGAGATGGGCTTCTCCGACCTTGCGTAGCAAGGGCGGAACCTCGCGGCAATGCTGGTCGGCCAGCGGACAGCGCGCGACATAGGGGCATCCGGCAGCAGTCACCGATTGCGAGGCGATCGCCTGGGCCCCGCGCCGTCGCCGGCCCCCGCCGGCGCGCGCCCGCGGCACGGCATCCAATAGCGCCCGCGTATAGGGATGGGCACAGCGCTCGGACAGGTCCTCCGGCCTGCCCTGCTCGACGATCCGGCCGAGATACATCACCGCGACCTCGTCGCAGAGATAGTCGACCACGGCGAGGTCGTGGCTGATCAGGATGTAGCTCAGGCCGAACTGCTCCTGGAGGTCCTGCATCAAATTGAGCACCTGCGCCTGCACGGAGACGTCGAGCGCGGAAACCGGCTCGTCGGCGACGATCAGCTTCGGCTGGGTGATCAGCGCGCGCGCGATCGCGATGCGCTGGCGTTGGCCGCCGGAAAATTCGTGCGGATATTTATCCATGTCGGCGTCGCGCAGGCCGACCTGCCGCAGCACCGCGGAGACGCGGGCGCGAAACGTGGTGCGGTCGGCATCTTCCAGCACGGTGAGCGGCTCGGCGACGATGCGCGCGATGGTCTGGCGCGGATCGAGCGACCCGTAAGGATCCTGGAACACCATCTGGAAATCGCGGCGCGCGCGGCGCAGCTCGTCGGGCGAGATGCGGTTGAGATCGCGCCCGAGCAGCGCAACCTGCCCCGACGTCGGTCGCTCCAGCGCCATAACCACCCGCGCGAAGGTCGACTTGCCCGAACCGGACTCGCCGACGACGCCGAGGCTCTTGCCGGCATCGACCCGCACGCTGACGCCGTTGAGCGCGCGCACCTGGCCCGGCGGACGGAACAGGCTTTCGCGCGGCAGCGTGTAGCGCTGCTCGAGATTCTTGACGTCGAGAAGCGGCGCTGCGGTCATGCGGGCAGCGCTCCGACATTCGCGGCCATGGAGACATCGGTGCGCACACAGCGCACGCCGTGACCGGGACCGACTTCGATCATCGGCGGCAGCGCCACGCGGCACTTATCCTCGACCAGCGGACAGCGGTCGCCGAACGTGCAGCCGGCGGGCAAATCCGCAAGTTCGGGCACCGTGCCCGAGATCGTCGTCAACCGCGTCCCCTTGCGCGCGCCGAGCTTCGGCCGGGCGCGGAACAGGCCCTGCGTATAGGGATGGCCCATGCGGCGGAACACCTCGTCGGTCGGCCCGCTCTCGACGACCGTGCCGCCATACATCACCATCATGCGCTGCACGTTCTCGGCGATGACGCCGAGATCGTGCGAGATCAGGATCATCGACATGCCGCGCTCCTCGACGAGATCGGCGATGAGGTCGAGGATCTGGCCCTGGATGGTGACGTCGAGCGCCGTGGTCGGCTCGTCCGCGATCAGGAGGTCGGGCTCGCAGGCCAGCGCCATGGCGATCGTGACGCGCTGGCGCTGACCGCCGGAGAACTGATGCGGATAGGCCTCGATCCGCCTTGCGGGATCGGGCAATCCGACGCGGTCGAGCAAGGCGATCGCTTCACGCCGCGCCTGCGCCGCCGAATACTTCTTGTGACGCCGCAGCGGCTCGGCAACCTGATGGCCGATCGTGTGCATCGGGTTGAGCGCTGTCATCGGCTCCTGGAAGATCATGCTGATGCGGTTGCCGCGCAGCTTGCAATAATCCGCATCCGACAGACCGGCGAGCTCGCTGCCATCAAGCTTGATGCTGCCGGTCACGACGGCACTGTCCGGCAGCAATCCCATCAGCGACAGCGCCGTCACCGACTTGCCGCAGCCGGATTCGCCGACGAGACCCAGCGTCTCGCCGCGCTTGAGGGTGAAGCTCACGCCGCGCACGGCCTGTGCCGGTCCGCGGCTGGTGTTGAGGCGCACGCCGAGATTCGCGGCCTCGATCAGCGGCAGGGTTGAGCGCTCCCCCATCTTCATCGCTCCCGCGCCAGTCGCGGATCGAGCAGATCGCGCAGTCCGTCGCCGAGCAGATTGAGCCCGAGCACCGCGGTGGCGATCGCCGCGCCCGGATAGACCGCGAGCATCGGCGACTGGAACAGCAGCGTCTGCGCATCGTTCAGCATGCGGCCCCAGGACGGTTGCGGCGGCTGCGTGCCGAGGCCGAGATAGGACAGCGCGGCTTCGGCCAGGATCGCGAGCGCGAACTGGATGGTGACCTGCACGATCAGGATCGACAGGATGTTGGGCAGCACATGCTCGATGGTGATGCGGAATTTGCCCTTCCCCGAGGCGCGCGCGGCCAGCACGAATTCGCGCGCCCAGATCGCGTTGGCGGAGCCGCGCGTCAGCCGGGTCAGCGTCGGTATCTGGAAGATTCCGATCGCGATGATCGAGGTCACCATGCCCGGCCCGACGACCGCGGCTAGCATGATTGCGGAGAGCACCGCCGGAAAGGCGAAGGTGAAATCGGAGAAGCGCATGATGATCTCTTCGGTCCAGCCGCGCTTGGCCGACGCGACCAGGCCGAGGCAGACGCCGAAGGTGAGACCGATGCTCACGGCGATGATGCCGACCAGAATGGTCGAGCGCGCGCCCGCGAGCAGCAGCGAGACGATGTCGCGGCCGAAGGAATCGGTGCCGAGCCAGTGCGCAGCCGACGGCGGCCGGAGCTTCGAGGCGATGTCGATCTCATAGGGCGACCACGGCGTCCACACCAGCGACAGCAGCGCCGAGGCGAGCACCAGCAGGCTCAGCGCGCCGCCCAGCACAAAGCTGCGGTGACGCAGCGCGCGGGCCCAGAAGGTGCGGGCCGGCAGCGGACGCGTTGCGATCGGGGCGTCGACCGAAGTGGCCAGGGGCGCGCTCACAAATCGTGGACCTTGATGCGGGGATCGATGAAGGCGTAGAGCACATCGACCACGAAATTCACGATGACGACCATGGCCGCAAGCAGCATCACGCAATTGCGCACCACGATCAGGTCGCGGTTGGCGATCGACTGGAAGATCAGGCGGCCGAGGCCCGGCAGGTAGAACACGTTCTCGATCACGATGGTGCCGGCGAGCAGATTGGCGAATTGCAGCCCCATCACCGTCATCACGGGGATCATGGCGTTGCGCAGCACGTGGCTCCACAGCACCTCACGCTTGCCGAGACCCTTCGCGCGCGCCGTGCGGACGAAGTCTTCGCGCAGCACTTCGAGCACGGCCGAGCGCGTGACGCGCGCGAGGATCGCGGCCTGCACCATGGCGAGCGAGATCGCCGGCAGCAGCAGCGACTTGATGCCGAGCCAGATGCCATCCTCCCAGCCGGGAAAGCCGCCCGCCGAGAGCCATTGCAGCCGCACCGAGAACAGCAGGACCAGCAGGATCGCGAACCAGAAGTTCGGCAGCGCGATGCCCACTTGCGTCAACGACATCACGCCGACGTCGCCGAGCTTGTTGTGGTTGGCCGCGGTGTAGATGCCGGCCGAGAGCGCCAGCGTCACCGTGATCAGCATCGACATGATCGCGAGCGGAACGGTCAGCACCAGCCGCTCCGCGATCAGGCTTGCGACCGGCGTACCATAGACATAGCTGTTGCCGAGATCGCCGACGAGGAGGCCCTTGATCCATTGCAGATAGCGAACCGCCAGCGGCTGGTCGAGCCCGAGCTTGACGGTGAGCGCGCGCACCGCGTCGGCCGAGGCATCGGCGCCCATCAGCATCTGCGCCGCGTTGCCCGGCAGCGCATCCAGCACCAGGAAAATGATCACGGATGCGCCGACCAGCGTCGCCAGCAAGGTCAACAGACGTCGAAGAAAGAATACGCTCATGCGCGCTCGGCTTCAGGGCTCATCCGCCGCACGATCAACATGTCCGGGCGCCGGAGGCAAGTCCTTTGCGGCATGTGCCTCACCTCAGCCGGGCCGGCGGGACAGAAGATCGTGCGAGGCCTCGAACAGCGCGCTCACCCGCAGCAACTCGGCATCTGCACGGAAGCGCCCGACGAGTTGAAGCCCGATCGGCAGGCCGTCGCCGCCGAAGCCGCTGGGAAGACTGATCGCGGGGTGTCCGGTCATGTTGAACGGCATGGTCCAGGGGAACCAGTGCGGCCGGACGCTGTCGAAGTGCTTGCCGTCGATCTCGATGGTGCCGAACAGGTCCTGGTCGATCGGCAGCGCGGTGCGGGTAAGGGTCGGCATCGCCAAAAGATGCCCGCGCGCAAGCAGGGATTGCACGCGGCGGAACAGCGCGGTGCGCGCGAACATCGCCTCCTGATAGGCGACGCCGCTGACATTGGTCGCGAGCGCGACCTGCTTGACGAAGGCTTCGCTGAGGACGTCGCCATGCTCGGCCACCAGCTTGGCGAAACGCGTACGCCAGACGGTGTGGTTGATGGCGCGCCAGATCGGCTCGATGTCAAACCCCTCGCCGGAGAACTCCTCGAGCTCGGCACCGAGACCGGCCAGCCGGTCGAGGCTCGCCTTGAAGCTGGCCGCGACATCTGACGACACTGGGCGGCCGGGAGGCGACGCACAGAACAGGATCCTTTGCCCGCGCAGATCGCCGCGCGGCGCGGCGGTGCCGATGAAATCGGGCACGGGCACGCCGATCGACCAGGGATCGCAGGAGTCCTCACCGGCCATCGCCTGCATCATCAGCGCGGTATCGGCGACGGTACGCGTGGTCGGCGTGACATAGGTCTGGTTGCCGAAGGCGTCGAGCGCCTGGCTGTGCGCGATCACGCCGTTGCTCTGCTTCAGCCCGACCACGCCGTTGCAGGCGGCAGGAATTCGCGTCGAGCCACCGCCATCGGTCGCAATCGCAAGGGGCGCGATGCCGCTCGCCACCGCCACGGCCGCGCCGCCGCTGGAGCCGCCGGAGGACCGCTCTGCACTCCAGGCGTTGCGGGTGCGACCGAACAAGGGCGAGTCGGTCAGACATTTGCTGCCGAACTCGGGCGTCGTGGTCTTGCCGATCAGGATCGCACCTTCCGCGCGGAGCTTTGCCACCGCAACGGCATCCTCGGCCGGCACGTTGTCCTTGTAGGGAACGGCGCCGAACGTGGTCTTCACGCCGCCAGTGTTGACGATGTCCTTGACGGTGACGGGAAGGCCATGCAGCAGGCCAAGCGGCTCGCCCGCCATCACCTTGCGCTCGGCCGCAAGCGCCTGCGCCATCGCCTCGTCGCCGCAGAGCGTAATGAAACAGTTCAGCTCGGGCTGAAGCGCCTCGGCCCGCCCAAGCACGGCGCGGGTGACCTCGACAGGCGAAATCTTCTTCGTGGCAATAAGGCCGCGCAGCTCGGTTGCGGACAGCAGGCAGGGATCGCCGTTCATCGTCAAATCATCGCTCCGAAGCCGGCCCTCGTTGGCCCAAGCATTGACAAGGCATTGACAGCGAGAATGACACTTCTGTTAACTCAGCGTCCAATACCATTTTGATGGTCAACCCATACGTTTTCGGTATGCCAATGGATCTTCACCGGCTTCGCTATTTCGTCGCCGTGGCCGAGGCACGCAGCGTCGGCAAGGCCGCCGAACGGCTGCGGATGGCGCAGCCGCCGCTGTCGGTCCAGATCCGCAAGTTAGAGGCCGAGGTTGGCGCGCCGCTGTTCCGCCGCGGCACGCGCGGCATGGACCTGACCGAAGCGGGCCAGGCCCTGCTGGTGCGCGCCGGCGAGGCGCTGGCGCTCGCGGCCGACGGGGTCGAAGCCGCGCGCGCGGTCGCAGCCGGCAGCCGCGGGCGGATTTCGGTCGGATACATGTTCGTGCTCGCGAACGCCATGCTGCCGCGCCTGATCCCCGACCTGCGGCGATCCATTCCCGGCGTCGACCTCGACTTCGCCGAGCTCAGCGCCTCGACGCGCGAGGCGCGGCTGCTCGACCGCAGCGTCACCGTCGCGCTGTGCATGCCGGCGATCCACCATCCCGAGATCCAGGTGGCGCGGATCGGCGCGCAGCCGTTCATGCTGGCAATGCCGAAGCGCTCGCCGCTTGCGCGCCTGAGCGCGGTGCCGATGGCGCGACTCCAGGGCCGTCCGCTGATCGCGCTGCCGCCGCCGGAGCAGGATCCCGCCTCCTCCGCGGTCGCGGCCTTGCTGCGGCGGCATCAGATCGTGATGCCGATCGCGAGCCGGGTGGAGACGGTGCATTCGGCGATGAGCCTCGTTCTCGCCGGCGAGGGGCTTGCGATCCTGCCGGCCTGCGCGAAGCTCGGCGCGCCGCAGGGCATCGTGTTCAGGCCGTTGCGGGATGCCGCCGACTCCATCGATATCGCCGTGTGCTGGCGGCGGGATTCGCAGAGCCCGCTGATCCGCACCTTCCTCAAATGCGCCGAGAAGGTCGTGGCACGGCTGTGATGCGGACCCGGGCTAGACGCTCCACGTGACTTCATGGCTCCACGGCGGATCGGCGCCCGGGCGGGTACAGGTCAGGCCGGCGCAATTGGCGGCAAAGGATAGCGCGCGGCGAAGCTCGTCCGCGCCGATGTCTTTCAGCTGCTGCCGGCTGATGCGGCCCTGCTTGTGCAGGGCGAACAGGAGCGCAGCCTGAAAACTGTCGCCGGCGCCGATGGTGTCGGCGGTCTCGACCTTCGGCGCCTGAACTTCGATCTGCCCTGCGCTCGCGTGCCAGGCAATGGCCCCGTTGTTGCCGCGGGTGATGACGACGAGGCTCGTGCCCTGCCCCAGCAACGCGTTCGCGCGTTGCTGATATGGCTCCTCGCCGAAGAGATAAGCGAAATCGACATCCGACATCTTGATGAGATCGGCTTGGCCTGCGAATTCGGCCATGCGCGCGAGATAGGCCGGCTTGTTCTTGACCAGATTGGGCCGACAGTTCGGATCGAAGGAGATCGTCGATGACGCGCGCGCGTCCGCGATCAGGGCTTTCGTCTCGGCCGCACCCTGGTCGTTGACCAGCGTGGTCGACCCGACATGGACGGCCTCGACCGTCGCGAACGGAATTGTGCCGCGCCGGTAGGTCCAGTTTCGTGTCGCGGTCTCCGCGTCATAGAACGCATAGTGAGACTCGCCCGCGACGATGCGCACGAAGGCGAGCGTGGTTTGGTGATCGCTGCGGGTGGCGAGACCCAACTCGACGTGAGAGGCTGTGGCGTGGTCGGCGATCATGCGCCCGAACATGTCGTTCGAGACGCCGCCGATAAAACCGGTGGGCGCGCCCAGCCGCGCCATGCCGATCGCGACATTGAGGCAGGAGCCGCCGACCGCCGGCATCACTGCCTCGCGTCCCTCGATGTTTCGCGTCGGCACGAAATCGATCAGCGCATCGCCGCAGGAAATCAGCATCCGTTTCAACCTCTGGCGATGTCGCGCATTGCGGCACGGCTGCCGCGATCGACCTCGCGCAGCAGCTTGTAGACCTCGCGCTTGCGAGCATGAAACGCGGCCATGCCGGGCGCGGTCGGCGCGCTCTTCCGTCCCAGCGCCGACATCTTCGCCATGGTCTCGCCGATCGAGGCATAGGCGCCACCGGCCACCGCGCCGAGCATCGCGGCGCCCAGCAGAACGGGTTCTTTCGTTTGCGGCAGCGCGACGGTGAGACCGGTGGTATCCGCCATGATCTGCCGCACCAGCGGGCTGCGGCTCGCGCCGCCGCCCATGATCATGATGCTGGAATGGACGCCATGCGCGGCAAAAGCCTCGATCACCTCGGCGAGTCCATAAGCCAGACCGCAGAGGCCGGCGACGAACAGCCGCTCCATCGCACCAACGTCGCTGTCGAGATCGAGGCCCGCGATCACCGCGCGGGTGTCGGGGTCGGCGTAGGGCGAGCGGTTGCCGATGAATTCGGGAAGCACATGGACGTCGCGCGCGAGCAGCGCGGCGCGGCTGGCGTCACCGGCGCGCGCGATGATGCGCCGCTCGAGGTACTCGATGAGGTCGACGCCCTCGCTCCGCGCCGCCGCGCTCGCCTCGACATGGCCGGGATGCGACTTGAGGAGATGGTCGATCGCCGCGCCCGCAGCCGACTGGCCGCCTTCGTTGAGCCAGAAGTCCGGCACCATGCCGGAATAATAAGGGCCCCATACGCCGGGCACGAAGCACGGCTCCTTCGTCGTCGCCATGATGCAGGCCGACGTTCCCATGATGTAGGCGAGGCGGTCGCTGACATCGCTCGTTCCGGCCGATCCGTCGCGTCCGCCGATCGCGCCGATGCCGCCGGCGTGCGCATCGATCAGCGAGGCGCCGACCGGCGTGCCCGGCGACAGGCCGAGCTCCGCAGCTGCAGCTCGGGTGAGGCCTTCGCCGAGCCGCGTGCCGGGCGCGACGATCTCGGTGCCGATGCGGGCATACTTCTCGCTGACGAAGTCGGAGAGGCCGATGCGTTTGAAGAACGGGGCGCTCCAGCCGCCGCCGTCGTGTGCGAGGTAGTTCCACTTGCAGGTGACCGTGCAGGTCGAGCGCTGCAGCGAGCCGGTCGCGCGCCAGGTCAGATAATCTGCCAGATCGAAGAAATGACCGGCGGCATCGAAGCTCGCGCGCATGTGCCGCTTCAGCCAAAGCAGCTTCGGCATCTCCATCTCGGGCGAGATCGAGCCGCCGACATAACGCAGCACCGCGTCCCCGGTCTCGTTGATCAGCCGTGCCTCGGCCGTGGCGCGATGGTCCATCCAGACGATGACATTGCGCTGGCGGTCGCCGGAGGCACTGACGGTGACCGGCTCGCCTTGCCGATCGAGGACGACCAGCGAACAGGTGGCGTCGAAACCGATGCCGCCGATGCTGTCGGGCGCGATGGCAGCCTCCGCCATCGCTGTCCGCACCGACTTTACGCAGGCGTCCCAGATGTCGGACGACGATTGCTCGACGATGTCGCCGGCCTCGTGCCAGATCCGGATCGGATGCTTGGCGGTGGCAAGGAGGGTGCCGGCCTCGTCAAACACCCCTGCCCGCGTGCTCGTGGTCCCCACGTCGACGCCGATATACGCTCGCGGCATTGTCGCTCCCGGTCGCTCTCGTCAGTTTTGACGTAAGCCTACCAGCAAGTGTAGCCGCCATCTACCAGCACGATGCTGCCGGTCATCAGGCTCGCGGCCTCCGAGGCCAGGAACAGCACGACGGAGGCGATCTCCTCGACCTGCCCCATCCGCGCCATCGGGGTTCCGCCGATCCAGGCGTCATACATTTTCGGGGTGCTTTTCACGAAAGCGTTGAGCGGCGTGTCGATATAGGTCGGCGCCACCGCGTTGACGCGGACGCCGCGCGCGCCCCATTCGGCGGCCAGCGACTTGGTCAAATGGTGCACGCCGGCCTTGGAGGCGTTGTAGAAGCACTGCTCCTGCGGCTTGTTGACGATGAAGCCCGACATCGAGCCGACATTGACGATGGCACCGCTCTTGGCCTTCAGCATGTGCTTGCCGAATTCGCGGCAGCACCAGAAGGTGCCGTTGAGATTGACGTCGATGACGTTGAGCCAGTGCTCGTCGGTGACGGTCTCGGCCGGCGTCTCGCTGCGGGCGATGCCGGCATTGTTGACGAGGATGTCGACCTTGCCGTGGCGGGCGACGAGGTCGGCCGCGACCTCCGCCACGCGCTTCGTGTCGGTGACGTCCATGATGGCCGTCTCGATGTCAAAACCCTTCGCCTTCAGGCTGGCCTTCGCGCTGTCGGCGACCTTGCTGTCGCGGTCGCCGATGATGACCCTCGCGCCGGCTTCGGCCAGCGCTTCCGCGCAGGCGAGGCCAATGCCTTGCCCGCCGCCGGTGATGAACGCGGTCTTGCCGCTCAGCTTGAATTTTTCGAGGTACATGGTGGTCTTTCCGTTTCTTGCCGTCTCTTGCCGTTTCTTGTCAGCCCCGAAGCGCGTTGCCGCTCTCGTCGAAGCGATGGATGCGCGCGGGATCCGGCACCAGCGACACGTGGTCGCCGGCATGCAGGCTCAATTCGCCGATGTAGCGCGCCGTCAGCATGCCGAGCGGTCCGGCATCGACATAAAGGAAGGTGTCGCTGCCCAGATGCTCGGCGACCGCGATCGTTCCCTGCCAGCCGCCGGCGCCGTCGCGCTCGATCTTGAGATGCTCCGGCCGCACGCCGATCGTCGCCGCACCCTTCTGCAAGGCGTGCTCGCCAGTGACGAAGTTCATCTTCGGCGAGCCGATGAAGCCGGCGACGAAGAGATTGGCGGGCCGCTCATAGAGCTCCAGCGGCGAGCCGTATTGCTCGATCTTGCCGCCGTTGAGCACGACGATCTTGTCCGCCATGGTCATGGCCTCGACCTGATCGTGGGTGACGTAGATCGCGGTGGTACCGAGCTGCTTCTGGAGCCGCGTGACTTCTATCCGCATCTGCACGCGCAAGGCCGCATCCAGGTTGGACAGCGGCTCGTCGAACAGGAACGCCTTGGGCTCGCGGACGATGGCGCGGCCGATCGCGACGCGCTGGCGCTGGCCGCCGGAGAGCTCGCGCGGCTTGCGGTCGAGATAGGGCGTCAGGTTCAGCGTCGCCGCCGCCGCCTCGACCTTGCGGTTGGTCTCGTCCTTGGAGAGACCGGCCATCTTGAGGCCGAAGCCGATGTTGCCGCGCACGCTCATGTGCGGATAGAGCGCATAGGACTGAAACACCATCGACAGCCCGCGCTTGGCCGGCGGCGTGTCGACGACGTTCTTGCCGTCGATCAGGATCTTGCCGCCTGAGACGTCCTCGAGCCCGGCGATCAGCCGCAGCAGCGTGGTCTTGCCGCAGCCCGAGGGACCGACGAACACCACGAAGGAGCCGTCGGCGATGTCGAGATCGGCGCCCTTGATGATGTGCACGGGACCGAAGGATTTCTGCACGTCTTGAAGTGTGATCTGACCCATGATCCGCCGGCCCCTTTACTTCACCGCGCCGAAGGTGAGCCCGCGTACGAGCTGCTTCTGGCTGAACCAACCGAGGACGAGAATGGGCGCGATCGCCAGCGTCGAGGCCGCCGACAGTTTTGCCCAGAACAGCCCTTCCGGGCTCGAATAGGAGGCGATGAACGTGGTGAGCGGCGCGGCGTTCGAGGTCGTCAGGTTGAGCGTCCAGAACGCCTCGTTCCAGGCCAGGATCAGATTGAGCAACATGGTCGAGGCGAGGCCCGGGATCGCCATCGGCGTCAGGACGTAGATGAGCTCGCGGCCGATGGTGGCGCCGTCCATGCGCGCGGCTTCGAGGATGTCGCGCGGGATCTCCTTGAAGTAGGTAAAGAGCATCCAGATCACGATCGGTAAGTTACCGAGGCAGAGGATGAAGATCAGTCCAGCGCGGGAATCGAGCAGGCCGAAGGTCTTGAAGATCAGATAGATCGGCACCAGCACGCCTACCGGCGGCATCATCTTGGTCGAGAGCATCCAGAGCAGGATGTCCTTGGTGCGTTTGGTCGGGGAGAACGCCATCGACCAGGCCGCGGGGATCGCGATCAACAGCGCAATGAGCGTCGAGCCGCCGGCGATGATGATCGAGTTCAGCGCGTGATGCAGATAGTCGCTGCGCTCCTGTACGGTGGCGTAGTTTTCCGTGGTCCAGTGGAAGAACAGGAAGGACGGCGGAATCGCGAAAGCCTCGAGCTCAGTCTTGAAGCTCGCCAGCACCATCCAGAGGATCGGGAAGAAGATCAGGAAGCCGAAGAACCACGCCCCGATCGTCGATACCACCACCCGCTGCGTCGTCGCCATCCGCGCCATGCTCTCATGCCTCCAGGTTGCGGCCGACGATGCGGACGAGGAAGAAGGCGACGATGTTGGCGATCACAACAGCAACGAGGCCGCCGGCGGAGGCACTGCCGACATCGAACTGGATCAGCGCCTGCGAATAGATCAGGAAGGCGATGTTGGTGGTCGACAGTCCGGGACCACCGCCGGTGGTAACGTAGATCTCGGCGAACACCGTGAGCAGGAAGATGGTCTCGATCAAGATCACCACTGTGATGGGACGCGCCAGATGCGGCAGCGTGATGTAGATGAAGGCCGAGAGCGCGCTGGCGCCGTCCATCTCGGCCGCCTCCTTCTGCTCCTCGTCGAGCGATTGCAGCGCGGTGAGCAGGATCAGCGTCGCGAACGGCAGCCATTGCCAGGCGACGATCAGGATCACCGCGAGCAGCGGCGCGTCAGTGAACCAGTCGATCGGCGTCAGCCCGAATACCTTGGCGAGCCAGGCGAACAGGCCGGACACCGGATGCATCAAGAGGTTCTTCCAGACCAGCGCGCTCACCGTCGGCATCACGAAGAACGGTGCGATCACCATCAGCCGCACGATGTTGAGGCCGATCACGGGTTGATCGAGCAGCACCGCGAGGGGGATGCCGAGCAGGATCGTCAGCGCCAGCACCGAGCCGACCAGCACCAGCGTGTTCCGGAGCGAAGCGAGGAAGGCGGGATCGGTGAGGAAGTAGCGGAAATTCTCCAGGCCGACGAACGCCTCGGAGCCGGGATCGAGCAGGCTGTAATGCAGGGTCGAGAAATAGATCGTCAGCGCCAGCGGGACGATCATCCAGATGAACAGGAGCCCGACGGCCGGGGTCAGAAGCGACCGCGCAAGGAACTGCGTCTGCCGGGTTGCCATTCTTGGCCTCTCCGCTGGAGAAAGAAGGCGGCCATCCGTCCGGGGCTGGCTGGTGGATGGCCGCAAGTGTGAGCTCAGGGAGAGCTCGGGTCTACTTGATGTAGCCGGCGCGCTTCATCTCGCGCTCGGTGGCGGACTGCGCCGCGGTAAGCGCGGCATCGACCGTCATCGATCCCGCGAGCGCGGCGGAGAATTGCTGGCCCACCTGCGTGCCGATGCCCTGGAATTCGGGGATCGCCGCGTATTGCACGCCGACGTAAGGCACCGGCTTCACGGTGGCCTTGTTCGGGTCGGCCGCATCAATCGAGGCCAGCGTCAGCTTCGCGAACGGCGCGACTTTCAGATAGTCCTCGTTCTGGTAGAGCGAGGTCCGTGTGCCCGGCGGCACGTTGGCCCAGCCCTCCTTCGACGCCACGAGCTTGGTGTAGTCCTTGCTGGTGGCCCAGGCGATGAACTTTTCGGCGGCTTCCGTCTTCTTGGAGCCGGCGGGGATCGCGAGGCTCCAGGCCCACAGCCAGTTGGCGTTCTTGCCGAGCCCAGTGTTCGGCGCCAGCGCAAAGCCGACCTTGTCGGCGACCTTGGACTCCTTCGGATTGGTGACGAAGGACGCCGCCACTGTCGCGTCGATCCACATACCGCACTTGCCGGCGTTGAACAGCGCCAGATTCTCGTTGAAGCCGTTCGAGCTCGCGCCGGGAGGGCCGGCCTCCTTCATCAGATTGACGTAGGTCGTGAGCGTCGTCTTCCATTCCGGCGTGTTGAACTGCGGCTCCCACTTCTCGTCGAACCAGCGCGCGCCGTAGGAATTGGCCATCGCCGACAGGAACGCCATGTTCTCGCCCCAGCCGGCCTTGCCGCGGAGACAGATGCCGTAGGTGCCGGCGCTCTTGTCAGTGAGCTTCTTGGCGGCGTCGATGACGAAATCCCAGGTCGGCTTTTCCGGCATCTTCAGGCCGGCCTTCTCGAACAGGTCGGTGCGATACATCACCATCGAGCTCTCGCCATAAAACGGCGCGGCGTAGAGCTTGCCGTCGACGGAGACCGCGTCCCTGATCTTCGGCAGCAGGTCGGCGACGTCGTAATCGGCGCCGAGATTGGCAAGCGGCACCAGCCAGCCCTTCTTGGCCCAGATCGGCACCTCGTAAGTGCCGATGGTGAGGACGTCGAACTGGCCGCCCTTGGTGGCGATGTCGGTGGTGACGCGCTGGCGCAGCACGTTCTCCTCCAGCGTCACCCATTTGACGGTGATGTCTGGATTTTTCTTGGTGAATTCGCTGGTCAGCCCCTGCATGCGGATCATGTCGCCATTGTTGACGGTGGCGATGGTCAGGGTCGTTTCGGCCATCACAGGGACGGCCAGCAACAGGCAAGACGCGCCGCAGACGGCGCCGAGGACGTGTTTCACGGTGACCTCCCTAAGATCGCGCTTCTGAGCATATGCCCACGCGTTGGGCGTATGTTCGGACGAGGTGCAGCGCTTGTCAAGCAGGCGCGCGGACGTTCCCGCAACTTATGAGTGCTGCGGTGCGGGAGGGGATGAAGATGTTGCCTCGCCCACGGCTGTCATGCCCCGCGAAAGCGGGGCATCCAGTACTCCGTATCGTGGGTTGGTTTTGCTCCGGATAGGCCGCGGCGTACTGGATCATCCGCTTTCGCGGATGATGACATTGGCGCAAGTGGCTGTAGCGCCCGCCCTACCGCTCCAAAATCGCCCTTGCCGTCGCCTCGTCCGTGATCAGGCCGTTGATCAGGTGCCCGTTCAGCGCGGCTGCGATCGCCGGCACCTTGGCCGCACCGACCGCGGCGCCGATCGTTGTGGTCTTCGCCGGCACCTCCGGCGGAATGCTGGTGAGGCGCTTGTTGGTGCCGGCCTTGAGCAAGCGGCCCTTGGAATCATAGGCCCAGCCGGTGATTTCGCCGATCGCCCCCTGCCGCATCATCTCGAACAATTCGTCGCGGGTGACGAAGCCGTCGATGTGGATTTGCGCCTTCTGGTCCATCTGACCGATGCCGACGAGGCGCAAGTCCGCCTTGGCCGCGACCGCCTTGACCTTGGCGATCGGCTCGATCCGCACCATCTTGTTGCGCTCGTCCTCCGACGACATCAGGAACGGCAGCGGCATCGGGTAGTGCCGCGCACCGGTGCGGTCGGCGAGCCGGCCGACAGTGTCGTAGAAGCTCGCCGAACCGTCAGCGGAGATGTTGCCGACCAGCGAGACGATCTGATGGTTGGGCCGGTCGATCGGCGTCACGCGCTCGACCGCGGCGCGCACCGCCCGCCCCGTGCCGAGCGCGACGATGACGGGCGTTTCCGACCGCAACGTCGAATCCAGCAGATTGGCGCAGCGCTCGGCGATGCCCGCCGTGGCCTGCGGCGCGGCAGGATCGGCCGGCACCACCTCGCAATGGCTGAGGTCGAAGCGCGCCTTCAGGCGTGCCGCCAGTTCCATGCAGGCGGCGATGGGATGTTCGAGACGGAAGGTGATGAGACGCTCGGCCAGGCACAGCGAGACCAGCCGCTGCGCGGAGGCCCGCGAGACCTGAAGCATCTTTGCGATCTCGTCCTGGGTGTGACCGGCAATGAAATAGAGCCAGCCGGCACGCGCGGCATCGTCGAGTCTGGACTTTTCGTTCTCGACGGCCATGGCGGCCTATGCCTCCCAGAAATCGCTCATGCGCGCGAAGACCCGATCGGCCCCGGCACGGCACAATATAGCCTGCCCGTCGCGCCCGCGATAATGGCTGCCGCCGACAAATCCCCAGACGGTCATGCCGGCAGCCTTCGCGGCCAGCACGCCACTGACGCTGTCCTCGATCACCAGTGTGCGCGCAGGCAGCGCGCCCATTTTCTCCGCCGCGTGGAGAAAGAGATCCGGCGCGGGCTTGCCGTGCGTGACCATCTGCGCCGTGTAGATCCGGTCGCCGAAATGGGGCGCGAGACCGGTCACCCTCAGCGACAGCGCGACGCGGTCGAGATCACTCGACGAGGCCACGCAACTCGGCACGCGGAGTCCGGACAGGACGGTATCCGCATCGGGAATCGGATGGAGCGCCTTCTCGAAGGCGGTCAGTACGCGCGTCTTCAGCCGGACGGGAAAATCGGCCGGCACCGCCTGGCCGAGTTCGCGATAGTGCTGCGTGACCGCGCTCGTGCTTCGTCCGAGAAACAGCTCGAGCGCCTGCGCGAGTGTCAGCGAAATCCCAAATCCGGACAGCTCGTCTACCAAGCACTGGCAGCTCAAGAGTTCGCTGTCGACGAGCACGCCGTCGCAGTCGAAGATGACGAGATCGGGCCTGTGCCGGCTTCGGTACATCCGGCCATTCGATCATATACTCATGCTTTGAGCAATAGTTCACCCGGTGGAGGACATATGCGGGTTCGCCGGGGTCAATGGGCGACCTGTCGATAGATCGCCGGCAATGCCTCAGGCAAGCGGCGGATGTTGCCGACGATGGCGTAGCCGCTGCGGCCGAACAGCGTCGGGACGTAGGATTGCGCCGTCGCATCGACCGTCACGCCGAAGACCGCGATGCCGAGCCGCCGCGCCTCCTGCACGGATTTGCGGGTGTCCTCGACCGCAAAGCGCCCCTCGTAATGATCGACGTCGTTCGGCTTGCCGTCGGTGAGGACGAGCAGCAACTTTTTGCGCTGCGGCTGGCGCGCCAGCTCGGCCGAGGCGTGACGTACCGCCGCACCGATCCGTGTGTAATAGCCAGGCTTCAGCGCGCCGATCCGGCGCTCGATCGCGCCACTCATCGGCTCGCCGAAGGCCTTGACCGCTTCGAGCCGCACCCAGGAACGCCGGCGCGAGGTGAAGGTGAGGATGCTGTGGTGATCGCCGCAGGCCGACAGGCCGTGCGCAAGCACCAGCAACGCCTCCTTCTCGACGTCGAGCACCCGATAACCGTCGACCCACGCATCCGTCGAGAGCGAGACGTCCACCAGCAGCGTGACGGCAAGATCGTCCCCTCCCGGTCGCATCGCCACATGGACCCGATCGAGACCGCCCCCGCCACTTCCGGCGCGGAGATCGCACCGCGCGCGCACGAGCGCGTCGAGGTCGAGGTCGTGGCCATCGGCTTGGGCGCGCATCAATTCATGACGCGGCCGCAACGCCTCGAAGCGGCGGCGCACTTGGCGGATGTGCCGACGCATGGCGTCATCAGGCGTCCAGCCCTCACCCAGCTCAGAGGCTGCACCCGCGAGCACGCGGCAATGATCGGGCAGATAGGAGCCGCTGCGATAATCCCATTCGGGATAGCTCAGGTCCGCGTTCAATGGCGATACATCGAGGGCTTCCGGCGGCAGGTCGAGATCGAATTTGAGCCGGCTCGCCGGCTTGCCGCTGCGGCGGCTGAGCGTGATCTCCTCGAGGTCGTTGGCTGCCTTCTGCGCATCCTCGTCCTCACTGTCGTCAGCCGGGCGGTCGACATTGATCATCTCGGCCATCGCGAGGATCTTTTCAAAGCGATTGAGCACGAAGGGATCGCGGCGATTGGTACCGTCTTCGCGCTCGCGGACGGCAAAACGCTTGCGATCGTCCGATGGCGCTGGCGCGGCGGTCGGCACGCACGCGCCGTCGCCCGCAGGTGCGGGCGACAGCTCGCGTGTCCAGCAATCGCCCCAGAGCGGGCATGGCAGGATCGAACGATAGCCGGGCGGCGCCCTGTCCGGCAGCGGCCCCGTCCCCATCATCGCCGGCCACAGTTTTCCCACCGGCGGCGTATCGGCGCCGAGCAGAGCGAGCACGATCTGCTCCACGTCCTGCTCGACGCGCGGCAAAGGCCGGTGCGGCCGCGCCATGGCCGTGGCCGCGGCCAGCCGGGCGTAGTCCTCGGCAAGGCCGGGACATTCCGTCAGCACAAGCACCGCGACTTCGCTGGTCCGACGCAGCGTCAGCAGATCGCGCCGCAGCGGATCGGCCTCCGCGATCACTTCGACCGGTGCAAAGGCAAACCACGCGGCCAGCCACCGGTACAACGCAGCATTCAGCCCGCGATCGGCGAAGATCGCGATGTTGTCAGGCAGGAAGATCGTCGCGGCGTCACGCCCTGGTTGCGCGAGCCGCTCGTCGCCGAGCCCGATGCGCTGCCGCCATCCGAGCCGATGCCCAGTCCGGCGGGCACTCGCGCTCGCGATCTGCACGCCCGTCTCCCCGCCAAGCGCGCAGAACATGATCGCGATCCGGCTGCGCACCTCCGCGAGCGACACCGCGTGTTCGGCATGGGCCGGATAGCTCGCGGTGCCGCCGACCAGACGATGCCAGGCGCGGCCGACGGTTTCTTCAAGCTCGAGGAAATCGAGCATCGCATCACCCTCAGGAGATCACGGCGCGTGCGACGTCGAGCAGAGCCGCCTTGACGTCTGCGTCATCGGTGAGCGGTTCGATCATGCCGGCCAGCACCGCATCCGTAATTGAGGCTCCGGCCGCAATCAGGGTGGCGCAATAGACGACGAGACGGGTCGAAACGCCCTCCTCCAGGTCGTGTCCCTTCAGCGCGCGCAGTCGGCCGGCCAGCAGGACCAGCGGCCGCACATAGTCGGGCGCGAGCCCGCTCTCGGCCGCCACCACCGCGATCTCCTGCTCCGGCGGCAGGAAGCCGAACTCGATGGCGACGAATCGTTGGCGCGTCGACGGCTTCAATGCCTTCAGCAGCGTCTGGTAACCGGGATTGTAGGAGACCACGAGCATGAAGCTCTTCGGCGCGACCAGCTCCTCGCCGGTGCGCTCCAGCGGCAGGATGCGGCGGTCGTCGGTGAGCGGATGCAGCACCACCGTGACGTCCTTGCGCGCCTCCACGACTTCGTCGAGATAGCAGATGCCGCCCTCGCGCACCGCGCGCGTCAGCGGACCGTCGGTCCACACGGTGTCGCCGCCCCTCAGCAGATAGCGGCCGGTGAGATCGGCTGCGGTGAGATCGTCGTGGCAGGCGACGGTGTGAAGCGGCAATCCCAGCCGTGCCGCCATGTGGGCGACGAAGCGCGTTTTGCCGCAGCCGGTCGGTCCCTTCAGCAGGACCGGGAGCTGATGCCGCCAGGCGTGCTCGAACAGCGCGCATTCGTTGCCGCTTGCGAAATAGGCCGGTAGCTCGGCTGCAGGCGCGGGCAGCGCCAGGGTGTGAAGTGCTGCTTTCATAATCTTTCTCCAAAGATCTGGGGAAGGCGGCCACGACGTTCCGCGGCCGCCTTCGCGTTCATTCGGCCGGTTGCAGCACGCCTGGGATAGTCGCCTGCTTCTCGCGACCGGGCACCAGTACCGCCCAGACGAACATCAATGCCGAGATCGCGACGAACACGCCGGAGCCGAGCCGCACCCAGTAGAAGAAGGCAAGCTGGTCCTGCACGTCCATGTAACTCTGGCCAAGTACGCGCTGGAGATGGACCTGAATCACGCCGGCAAAGGTCAACGCGAAAGTCATGGTCATCATCGCCGTGCACATGATCCAGAAGCTGGTCATGCTGAGCCACTGGTTATAGGGCGCACGTCCCTTGATCTGCGGGATCGCATAAGCCATCACCGACAGGTTCAGCATCACATAGGCGCCGAAGAAGGCGAGATGGCCATGTGCGGCGGTGACCTGCGTGCCGTGGGTGTAGTAGTTCACTGAGGACAGCGTGTGCAGGAAGCCCCAGACACCGGCGCCGAGGAACGCCATCACCGAGCAGCCAACCGACCACAGCAGCGCGGCGCGGTTCGGATGCTTGCGGCCGGCCTTCCAGGTCATCTGCACCGTGAAGATCACCATGGTGAAGAAGGGCGCGACCTCCAGCGTGGAGAACAGCGAGCCGATCCACTGCCAGTAGCCTGGCGCGCCGATCCAGTAGAAGTGGTGGCCGGTGCCGAGAATCCCTGAGAACAGCGCAAGACCGATGATGACGTAGAGCCACTTCTCAACCACCTCGCGGTCGATGCCGTTGAGCTTGATCATCAGATAGGCGAGCACGGACGCCATAATCAGCTCCCAGACGCCCTCGACCCAGAGATGAACGACGTACCACCAGTACATCTTGTCGACCGCGAGATTGGCCGGATTGTAGAAGGCGAACAGGAAGAAGATCGCAACACCCCACAGGCCGAACAACAGAATGTTGGTGACCGTCGTCTTGCGACCCCTAAGCGCCGTCATCGTCACGTTGAACAGGAACATCAGGCAGACGACCACGATGCCGACCTTGATGATGAAGGGCTGCTCGAGGAATTCGCGGCCTTCGTGGTAGTGGAAGAGATAGCCGACCACGGCCACGCCGGCTGCGCCGAAGAACATCCAGAACTGGATCTTTGCGAGCAGCGGGCTGTAAAGCTCGGTCTCGGTTTCCTCAGGCAGCAGGAAGTAGGTCGCGCCCATGAAGCCGATCAGCGACCACACGATCAGCGCGTTGGTATGAATCATCCTGACGATGTTGAACGGCAGCAGCACCGACAGCGTGTTGGGCAGGACGTAGATGGTTCCAGCAAGCAGGCCAAACAGGACCTGCGCCAGGAACAGCGTCAGCGCGCCGTAGAAATACAGCATCGCGACTTTCTGGGTCTGATATTTCATTTCGGGTTCTCTCTGTCTTGAAAGAGGCAAGGTCTTGAAAGAGGCAAGGCCCTGAAAGAGGAAGGCGTCAGCCGGCCTTGTTCGGCGGCCACTCCTGGCGCTTGATCTTGCTGGTCCATTGCAGGAAGTCGGCGAGATCGTTCAGCTCCTGGTCGGTGAGGTTGAACTGCGGCATCTGGCGCCGGCCCTCCGCGCCCGAGGGCTGCGATTGCATCCAGGCCTTCAACGTCTCGCGCGCAACGGCCGGATCCTCATTGCCGCCCCAGCGATCCCAGACATTGCCGACTTCGGGGGCGAAATAGGCGCCCTCGCCCAGCAAGGTGTGGCAGTTGATGCAGGAGTTCCTCTCCCAGACATGCTTGCCGCGCGCGACCGACGATGTCAGCGTCGTCGCGTCTGTCGAGGTCGTGGCCATGTAATAGTGGCTGTGCGCCGTCAGCCCGATGAAGATGGCGAAGAAGAAGGCCGAGCCGCCGTAGAAGACGTTTCGAGCCGCCGACTTGGTCAGGCGTTCAGCCATTGCCAGTCCTTTCCGTTGTGAGTCCAGTCGTGAGGAAGCAGTGATGCTGTATCTTGCCGATTGGTGCCGTCGGGTCTTTGTCCGGGCGCAATGAGCGCTGCGTTGGCGGCGTCAGATCAATGCGATGACGGCGGAGGCGAGCCAGGCAACCAGCACCACGATGACGATCCATGCGCTCACCAGACCGCGCCAGAGCGCCGGCGCCGCGCGGAGATCCATGAAATCAAGCGCAATGCGGCGGCCCTTGATGGCGGCAAGGACCAGGAGAAGTGCGTTGGCGAGCAGCGGACGCGGCATCAGCGGCGGAAGCAGGATCGTCGCGAGCGCGAGGCCGATCAGCACGAGCCAGGTGATATCGAGACGGCCGGGCATGATCAGCGCACCAGATAGAGGATCGGGAACATGACGATCCAGACCAGATCGACCATGTGCCAGAAGGCGGCGCCGGTCTCGACGCCCGAGATCTCGGCGCGGCGGCAGACCACGGCAAGGAGGATGATGCCGAGGCCGACATGCAGGAGATGGAAGCCGGTCAGGAGGAAGTAGAGCGTGAAGAACGGGCTGGTCTCGAGGCCAACGCCGCGACCGATCTCCTCGGCATATTCGGCGAGCTTGATGGCGATGAAGAAGCCGCCGAGCGCCATGGCAATCAGTAGCCAGCGGCGCGATGCCCGCTTTTCACTGGCGCGCGCAGATCTGGTCGCCCTCGCCGCGGCCCAGCCGCTGGTCACCAGCACGATTGTGTTGAGGCCGGCGAGATTCGCGTTGAGCGCCGCCTGCCCCGCCGCGAACACAACGGGATGGATCGCCCGGGCAACGACGAAGGCGCCGAGGAACAGGCCGAAGGCGACGAGCTCGCTGAAGATCAGCACCCAGATCATGGGATCGCCGGGGAGATCTTCCAAGATTCCCCAGCCGGTTCCCTGTTGTTCGCAATCGGCCGCAGACATCGTCTTTCCGGATCAGGACACCGGCCAGACTTAGCTCAACCGTCCAGTTCGGAATTTGTCGCAGGACAAACTGGGGGGCCACCGGCGGAGATGTTTGCGCCGACGCAACGTCCCGCTCGCCGGAGCGCGGTACGAACAGACTCAGGGTTCGAAAAGAGCGGTGAGCAATGACATGAGCGATGCACAGATCGGGCTAATGACCGCGACACCCATCATCATCGCCTTCGCCATCGCGCTCCGGCGCATGGGCGTGCTGTCGATGGTGGCGACGGTATCGGCGGTGAGCCTCTCCGTCGCGATCGCGACGGTGCTGTTCACGACGCAGTAGCCGGGCACTACCGATGAGGAAACGATCCGCTATCGCCGGTCGGGCGCCATTCTCGGCAGGATGAGCAGAAACCGCGTCCCCGCGCCGGGCAGGCTCTCGAGCCGGAGCTGCCCACCCAGCCGGTCGACGACGATGCTGTGCACGATATGCAAACCGAGGCCGCTGGCGCCGTCGTGCCGGCGCGTGGTGAAGAACGGGTCGAAGGCCCGCCGTTCCACATCGGGAGCCATGCCGCAGCCGTCATCGGCAAACAGCAGCTCAACGTGGTCATCATTGACCGCACGGAGCGAGACGTTGATCGTTCCGGTCTCACCGTCGGAGAACGCGTGCGTCATCGCATTGACCGCAAGGTTGGTGAGCACTTGGCCGAAAGGCCCGGGATAGCTGTCCATGGCGAGATTCGTTTCGCAGTGGAGGCTGAACGCGATGTCGCGCGCCCGCAACTGCCGCTCGAACTGCGACAGAACCTGGCCGGTCAGCTCGCCTGCGTCGAAGCTGCGCCGAAATGACTCGGTCTGGTCGGCCGCCACCTGCTTGAAGGATTGCACCCGCTCGGCGGCGCGACCGAGATTCGTGACCAGCTGCGCCGACGCATCGCTGACCAGTTCCAGAAACCCTGTCAGTGTCGAGCGCTTGAGATTACCCCGCGCGACCTCCGCCGCGAACTGCTCCGCCTTGCGCTGGAGCGTCGATGCCACCGTCAGACTGCTGCCGAGCGGCGTGTTGATCTCGTGCGCGACACCGGCAACCATGCGCCCGAGCGCCGCAAGCTTTTCCGCCTCGATCAAGGTGTCCTGGATATCGCGCAGATGGCGAAGCGCGGTCTCAGCGGCGTCCCTGGCGCTGCGAATCTCCCGCTCGGCGCGCTTGCGTTCGGTGATCTCCTCCGCCGCCACGTTGACCGCGACAATCTCGCCATCTGGCATTCGCAGCGGGTGCCAATAAGTGACCCAAGAACGCTCCTCGACCTGATCGGCCCGCTGCCCCGCCACCTCGATACCGATCACGGGCTCGCCCGTCGCGACGATCGAGCGCACAATCTGCTCGACGGAATCCGCCAGGGCCGGCACGCAGTCCCTGACCGTATGTCCAAGATGGCCTTCGATGGATATGCCGCAGATCTCGGTCAGACGCTGGTTGATCAGCAAATAGCGGCAGTCCGGCGACAGACAGGCCAACCCGATCGGGGCGGTGTCGTAGATCAGCTGCAACGCCGGCAAAGTCGAGACCAGCATCACCTCCGAAGCCGGCGATGACCTCACTGTACTCGTCACTCAGGTTCCCCGTGGTCCCTTGCGTCGACCACATGAGATTAGCACGGAATTGGCGATCGGTTGATCTAGATCAAGAAGACGCGCCGGCGCCTCTCGTTCCGAGGCTCTGGCGTGAATCGCCTCGTTCAAAACAGAACAAAGGCCCCGATCAATAAACCTGCAGCAAAGGAGCCTAGCCCGAGGGTGCAGACGGAAACGATGCGCAAGAGGATGCGAAGCCGGCCCTCAAATTCATCGTCTGTCATCTCGTGGATATGAGCCGCCACTGGTGCTGCCCTGCCCGTGCCCTGCTCGGCCCCCCCCGGATCTAGTCCCCAAATCATGGTCATCGCGAGGCATCGGTTCCGGTCGCGATGCCGTGATCGAAATTGACGAAAATGGTAGTCGCCTGGCGGGGCGGCGCCAGAGCCTCCCCGCGACGTGATTTTGCGCCTACCGCCGCTGGTTATACACGTCGATGCACACCGCGCCGAGCAGCACCAGGCCCTTGATCACCTGCTGATAGTCGATGCCGATGCCGAGGATGGACATGCCGTTGTTCATCACGCCCATGATCATGGCGCCGACCACGGCGCCGCCGACGCGCCCCACCCCGCCATAGGCCGAGGCGCCGCCGATGAAGCAGGCGGCGATGACGTCAAGCTCGAAGCCGAGACCGGCCTTGGGCGTTGCGGTATTGAGGCGCGCGGCAAAGACGAGGCCGGCAAGGGCTGCGAGCACGCCCATGTTGACGAAGGTGAGGAAGGTCAGCCGCTCGGTCTTGATGCCCGACAGGCTTGCCGCCTTGGCGTTGCCGCCGACGGCATAGATCTGCCGGCCGATCACGGTGCGGCGGGTGACGAAGCCGTAGAGCGCGATCAAGGCGCTCATGATCACCAGCACGTTCGGCAAGCCGCGATAGGTCGCGATCAGGTAGGTGAAGTAGAGCACGGCGCAGGCCAGCACCACGCTCTTGCCAAGGAAGAACGCGTAAGGCTCGACCTCGATCCCGTGCGACTGCTCCCGCGCGCGGCTCTTGGCGCTGGCATAGACCAGCCCCAGCGCCAGCACCGCGCCGATCAGCATCGAGGTCGGATGCAGCGTGCCCGCTTCGGGCAGGAACTCCGGAATGAAGCCCGACGACAATTTCTGGAAGGTCGGCGGAAACGGCCCGAGCGACTGCCCCTGCAACACCGCGAGCGCAAGTCCCTTGAACACGAGCATGCCGGCCAGGGTCACGATGAAAGACGGTATCTTGAAATAGGCGACCCAATAGCCCTGCGCCGCGCCGATTGCAGCGCCGACCACGAGGCAGGCGATGAAGGCGAGCGTATAGTCGACCTTGTACGTCACCATCAGCAGAGCGGCGACCGCACCGACGAAGCCCGCGACCGACCCCACCGAGAGGTCGATATGGCCGGTGACGATCACAAGCAGCATGCCGAGCGCCATGATGACGATGTAGCTGTTCTGGAGCACCAGATTGGTCAGGTTGAGCGGCTGGAGCAGCGTGCCGCCGGTCATGACCTGGAAGAACAGCATGATCGCGATCAGCGACATCAGCATGCCGTAATTGCGCAAATTATTCTTGATGAAGCTGCCGGTCCGGCGCTCCTCGGGCAGCGACACCGTCTTGTCGGTCATGGCTGCAATCCTCCCATCTCCGCGGCCTCAGGCACGCCGCTTCCGTTGCTTCGTTCGTTGCGCATGATGGCGCGCATGATCTTCTCCTGCGTCGCCTCTGCGCCCTTGAACTCCCCGACGAAGGCGCCGTCGTTCATGACGCAGATGCGATCGCAGATACCGAGCAGCTCGGGCATCTCCGAGGAGATCACCACAACGCCGCGCCCGGCCTCCGCAAGCTCGTTGATGATACAGTAAATCTCGTATTTGGCACCGACATCGATGCCCCGGGTCGGCTCGTCCAGGATCAGGACCTTGGGATCGGTCATCAGCCATTTCGACAGCACCACTTTCTGCTGGTTGCCGCCGGAGAGCTGGCCGGTCTCCTGGTACACGTCGGAGCAGCGGATGCGCATGCGGCTCCGGTAGTCGCTGGCAACCTTCAGCTCGGCGATGTCGTCGATCACCCGGCCGGGTGCGACCTGGTCGAGGCTGGCGAGCGTGATGTTCTTGCGGACGTCATCGGCCAGGATCAAGCCCAGCTGCTTGCGGTCCTCGGTGACATAGGCAAGGCCGGCGTCGATCGCAGCCGCGACGCTCGGCAGCACGATCTCCCTGCCCTCGAGCCGGATCCGGCCGCTGATAGTGGTGCCCCAGGAGCGGCCGAACAGGCTCATGGCAAACTCGGTGCGGCCGGCGCCCATCAGCCCGGCAATGCCGACGACCTCGCCGCGCTTCACGCCGAAATTGACGTTCTTGATCACCTGCCGCTCGGGATGAATGGGGTGATAGACCGACCAGTTCTCGACGGTCAGGACAGGCGCGCCGATCTTCGCGCTGCGCTCGGGAAAGCGATGGGCGAGATCGCGGTTGACCATGCTGCGGATGATGCGGTCTTCCTGGATCGGCTCGCTGCGGCAGTCGATGCTGTCGACGGTGCGGCCGTCGCGCAGCACGGTGATGTGGTCGGCGACCTTGGCCACCTCGTTGAGCTTGTGCGAGATCAGGATCGAGCCGATGCCCTGCTCGCGGAAGGCCATCAGGCGTTCGAGCAGCGCGGCGCTGTCGGCCTCGTTGAGGCTCGCGGTCGGCTCGTCCAGGATCAGCATCCGCACCCGCTTGGACAGCGCCTTCGCGATCTCTACCAGCTGCTGCTTGCCGACGCCGAGGTCGGTGATCAGCGTATCCGGCGATTCCTTCAGGCCGACCTGCGCGAGCAGCTCGCGCGTGCGCCGGTAGACCTCGTCGCGATCGATGACGCCGAATTTTGACGGCGGATGCGACAGGAAGATGTTCTCCGCGATCGACATCAGCGGGATCAGCGCCAGCTCCTGGTGGATGATGATGATGCCGAGCGCCTCGGAATCGTTGATGTCGCGGAAGCGGCGCTCCTCGCCCTCGAAGACGATGGTGCCCTCGTAGCTGCCGGCCGGGTAGACGCCGCTGAGCACTTTCATCAGTGTGGATTTGCCGGCACCGTTCTCGCCGACAAGCGCGTGGATCTGCCCGGCCTCGACCGAGAAGTTCACGTCACGCAGAGCCTGCACGCCTGAAAAGCTCTTGCTGACGTTGCGCATCTCCAGCATGGCGGTCATGATTTCACATCCCTCGATCGCTGCTAGTTCACCTCTCCCCGCTTGCGGGGAGAGGGAGAAGAGGCTCTCCCCGCAAGCGGGGAGAGGGGAAAGAAAGAAGCTTACTGGAACTGCGACTTCTTGTAGTAGCCGCTGTCGACCAGAGTCTTCTCCCAATTGTCCTTGTAGACCACGACCGGCTTCAAGAGATAGGACGGCACCGTCTTGGCGCCGTTCTCGTAGGTCTTGGTGTCGTTGACGGTGACCTGCTTCCCGGCGAGTGCGGCGTCGACCATGTCGGCGGTCACCTTGGCGAGGTCGCGGGTGTCCTTGAAGATGGTCGAGTACTGATCGCCGCGCAGCATCGCCTTGATCGAGGGCACCTCGGCATCCTGACCCGAGATAACAGGCATCGGCTGACCGGCGCTGCCATAGCCGACGCCCTTCAGCGATGAGATGATGCCGATCGAGAGGCCGTCATAGGGCGACAGCACAGCGTTGACCTTCTTGTTGCCGTAGTAGGCGCTGAGCAGATTGTCCATGCGGGCCTGCGCGGTGGCGCCGTCCCAGCGGAGCGTCGCGACCTTGTCCATGCCCATCTGGCCGGAGACGACGACGAGCTTGCCGCTGTCGATGTACGGCTTCAGCACGCTCATCGCGCCGTTGTAGAAGAAGTAGGCGTTGTTGTCGTCGGGCGAGCCGCCGAACAGCTCGATGTTGAATGGGCCCTTGCCGTCCTTGAGGCCGAGCCCCTGCACGAGCGATTCTGCCTGCAGCACGCCGACCTGGAAATTGTCAAAGGTCGCGTAATAGTCGACGTTCGGCGTGCCGCGGATCAGGCGGTCATAGGCGATCACGGTGATGCCTTTTGCTTTCGCCTGCTTGAGCACGTCGGACAGCGTGGTGCCGTCGATCGCGGCGATCACCAGCGCTTTCGCACCCTTGGTTACCATGTTCTCGACCTGCGAGAGCTGGTTCGGGATGTCGTCCTCGGCATATTGCAGGTCGGTGTTGTAGCCGCGCTCCTTCAGCACCTTGACCATGTTGTTGCCGTCGTCGATCCAGCGCGCCGACGATTTCGTCGGCATGGCTATGCCGACCGTCGCCTTATCCTGGGCGGAGGCGGTGACGCCTGAGGCCATCGTCGCTGCGCCGGCCAGCGCCAGCGCGAGGAATGTCGTCTTCAGTTTCAGCATGTTTTACTCCCTTGGGTGTCAGACTGTTTCTTCGTTTCGTCGAGAACGTTGGTCGTGTGCGGCTTCGAGCCTCCTATGCGAGCGTGACGTCAGGCTCCGCGCGGCCACGCGCGGATGCCTGCAACAGGAAAGTGCAGCCGGCTTGCGGATCGGCGGCGCGCGCCGCGGCGTCCATATCCTGCCAGGCCGACGTGACGAGGAGGCGCGACAGATCAGGGCCGACGAAGGCCGGGCAGCTCGACTGCCTTGCCGGCACGCGCAGCGAGCGCAGGCGCTCGCCTTGCGGAGAGTAGACATCGATCCGGCCCGCACCCCAGCAGGCGTTCCAGATCTGCCCGTCGGCGTCGCACACCGAGCCGTCGAGGCCCCCGATGCCGGTGTGGCGCAGCAGAACGTCCGGCTCGCCTCGCGGCAAGCCGGTGGCCGGATCAAGCGGAACGGCGTAGAGCACGGCGCGCGCGGTGTCGGCGAAGTAGCCGGTCGCACCATCAGGTGAAAAGCAGATCGAATTGGGAATGGTGATGCGGGGGAACAGCATCGAAATCTTGCCGCGATGGAATGCGTAGATCGCGCCTGCTCCTGCCTCCGCATTGCGGCCCATGGTGCCGATCCAGAACGTGCCGGACTGATGCACACGGGCATCGTTGGAGCGCGTCGCGGGATTGTCGGCTTCAAGCGGACAGACCAGCGTCAACGCGCCGTCGGCGAGCTTGCGGATGTAGAGGCCGTCTTCGGCGACGATCAACTGGCGCTCGGCGTCGATGCGCCCGAGACCGCTCGCCATCCGGCCGAGCGCGTGGACACGAATGCTGCCGCTGCCGAGATGCGCCTCGAACAGCCGCCCCTCGCGGATATCGAACCACCAGGCCGTGTCGGTGCTCAAATCATAGGTCGGCCCCTCGCCGAGATGGCACGGATCGTCCGAGAGAACCGAGGTCGGCACCTCTTCCATCATGGCGTCCTCACTCCAAAGCGATAGACCGTGTGATGGCGGTAGACCTCGCCGGGATTGAGGCGCGGGCTCGGAAAATCCGGCCGGTTCGGCGCATCCGGCCAGATGTGCGGCTCGAGACACATGGCATCCGACTGCCGGATGAGCTTGCCGCCCTTGCTCGAAATCGTGCCGTCGAGATAGTTGCCGGAATAGACCTGAAGGCCGGGCTGATTGGTCAGGAGCTCCATGATGCGCCCCGAACGCGGCGCCTCCAGCCGGGCCGCGAAAGCAAGCTTGCCGTCACGCCCGAGACAGTAGGTATGGTCGTAGCCCTTGCCGTTCCGCAATTGCTGATCGCTCTCGCGGATGCGCGCGCCGACGGCCACGCCGTCGCGGAAGTCGAACGGCGTTCCGGCCACCGCGCGCGGCGGCTCAGCCAACGGAATGGCGGTGGGATCGATGGCGAGGAAATGCTCGGCGGCGACCGTCAGCTTGTGGTCGAGAATGGGCGTGCCTGAGGTCGCGCCTTCCAGATTGAAGAAGCTGTGATTGGTCAGGTTGACAATGGTCGGCCGGTCGGCTCGCGCCTCCATCGTCAACGACAGCTCGGCCGGGCCGGTAACGCGATAGGTCAGGCGCACGTCGAGCCGGCCGGGATAATTTTCTTCGCCATGCGGACTCGAATAGGTGAGCGTGACGCCCGGCTCCGCGCCGTCGTCGATGGCGGCAATCTCCCAGAGCTTGCGATCGAACCCGTCGAGGCCGCCATGCAGCGCATTCGGACCGTTGTTGACCGGAAGCTGCACCGTTTCGCCGTCCAGCGAAAATCGCCCGTTGGCAATGCGGTTGGCGTAGCGGCCGACGGTGGCACCGAAGAACTTTCGTTCGGCGAGATAACCGGCGAACGCGTCATGGCCGAGCACGACGTCGTCGTAACCGCCTTTGGCGTCCGGCACGATGAGCGCCTGGATCACCGCGCCATGGGTGATGATGCGGGCTTCGAACCCGCCCTCCCCGCGCAGCACGATGCGCTCGACGTTGCGGCCGTCCGGCAGCGTTCCGAAGATGTCTTTTGTTATTTTTGATCCAGCCATGTTCAGTCCACAAACGGTTCGACGATGTTGCGCCTGCCGAGCAGGAAGGCATCGGCAACGAGACGCAGCGGCGCCAGGTCGACGTCGCGTGCGCCGGTCGCGGTGAGCTTGACGAAGCGCCCGTACAGCTCGCGATATTCCTGATCGGACGCCTCGGCAACGGTCTCGCCGTCGATCGCCATGCGCCGACCGCCGCCCGACAACGTCATTCGGCCCTGGTCCGTTTCGACGAGGATATCCCAACTCTGCGGCCCGGTCTGGCGGAAATCGAACTCGGCGGTCACAGGCAGGCCGCCAATGTCGGCCAGCGTCAGGTTCGCGGCGATCGGGGCCTGGCAATTGGCTGGAAAGGCCAGCTCGGCCGCGGTGACGAACACCGGACGGGGCAGAATACGGGTCAGGATCGAGAGCGCGTTGATGCCGGGATCGAACACGCCGAGCCCGCCCGGCTCCCAGATCCAGCCCTGCCCGGGATGCCAGACGCGAACGTCTTCCTTCCAGTTGATGTGCACAGACTTGATCCGCCGCGTGAGAAGCCACTCGCGCGCCGGCTCGACCGCGGGCGCATAGCGCGAATGCCAGGTCGCAAACAGCGTTCGCTTGGCTTCCTCCGCCATTGCGATCAGCGGGTCGAGCTCGGCGACGCCGGTGCCGGGCGGCTTCTCCAGCATCACGTGCTTGCCGGCAGCGAGCGCCGCGGCGGCCTGGGCGCGCCGTACCTGCGGCGGCGTGCAGAGCGAGACGGCATCGATCGGCGGTCCCTTTTCCAGCAGTTCCTCGATGGTCGCAAAATGCGGCACGCCCGGCAGCGATGCGTTGCGGCTCGCGACGGCCGCGAGCGTCGCGCCCGCCGTCGCAGCAATCGCACCGACATGCTGGTCGCGCGCGATCTTGCCGAAGCCGACGATGGCAATACGAAGTTCGGTCACGCTTTTTCTCCAGTATCCGCGGACGGCAGCACCTCGGCCTCGTGGCGGCGCATACCGTTGTGAATGACATAAACCATCGCTTCCGAGGCGGTCTGGGCTTCGCCGGCGGCGATGCCATCGACGATCTTCTGGTGCCAGAGCAGCACGGTGTCGCGGTCCTCCGGCTCGACCGGTGCGCTGAGCAGGAAGGAGGCGCGCAGGGCGGCCTCGATGACGTGTCCGATCGAGCGCATGAACAGATTGCCCGACGCGCGCGCCACCGCAACATGGAGCGCGAGGTCGGCGTCGGCAAAGCCGACGGAATCGGAAGCCTCAAACCGCATGCGGTCCATGCAACGACGGAGCTCGGCGAGGTCGTCCTCGGACCGCTGCGCCGCAGCCAGCATGGCCGCGCGCGGCTCGACCGCGAGGCGAATCTCGGCGAGGTCGTTGAGGAAGCGCTTGTCGATGCCGGCGTCCAGATGCCAGGCCAGCACGTCGGCGTCGAACATGTTCCAGGCGGCGCGCTCGCGTACGACGGTGCCGACGCGGGCCTTGGTGGTGAGCAGGCCCTTGGCGACCAGGGTCTTCACGCTCTCGCGCAGCACCGGGCGCGACACGCCGAACATCGCAATCATCTCGGCATCACCAGGCAGGCGCGTTCCCTCGGCGTAGCGGCCGGCGATGATGTCGACGCCGATCGAGCGGGCCACTTCCGCATGGTTGGAGTGAGCCCGGCGCGTCGGGATGACGACGATGCGCGACGTCATGTGGCTGCTCCTGCGCGCTTCGCCGCCGGCCGCCGCGCGAGCGCGACCAGCCCCTGCTGCAAGGCGATGAAGGCGAACAGTAGCACGCCGGTTGCGATCTTGGTCCACCAGCTCGACAGCGTTCCGTCGAAATTGATGTAGGTCTGAATCAGGCCCTGGATCAGCACGCCGAGGAAGGTGCCGATCACCGAGCCCTGCCCGCCCGTGAGCAGCGTGCCGCCGATCACGACGGCCGCGATGGTGTCGAGCTCGACGCCGACCGCGGAGAGCGAGTAGCCGGCGCTGGTGTAGAAGGAGAACACGATGCCGGCGATGCCCGCGAGCAGGCTCGACAGCATGTAGATCCTCACCGTCATCTTGCCGACGGCAACGCCCATCAGGCTCGCGGTCGCCCGGCTGCCGCCGAGCGCGTAGACATTGGCGCCGAACCGGGTGAGATGCAGCAGCAAGGCGCCGCCGATCACGATCACGAGCATGATGATCGCAATCGCCGTCAATCGCCCTCCGCCGGGCATCCGCAGCGCGAAGTCCGACACGGTGGAATAGACCGGCGCGGTGATCGGCACCGATTCCGTCGAGAGCAGGAAGCTCGCGCCGCGGGCCAGGAACATCCCCGCCAGCGTCACGATGAACGGCGGCAGGTCGAAGATATGGATCACCGCGCCCATCGCCGCTCCGAAGGCCGCCGAGAGCGCGAGGATCGCGACGAAGGCAAGCAGCGGCGGCACGCCCCAGCGCTCGATCGCAAGCGCCACGAACACCGTGGTGAAACCGATCACCGAGCCGACCGAGAGGTCGATGCCGCCGGAGATGATGACGAAGGTCATGCCGGTCGCGACGATGCCGAGAAAGGCGTTGTCGGTGAGGAGGTTGCCGACCACGCGGGTCGAGGCGATGTTGGGGAATTGCACGGCGCAGAGCGCAAAGCCGGCAACGAGCACGATGGCGGTGATGAGGACGGGCGGCAGGCCTTTCATGCTTTGGACCTCCGCAGCCGCGCGGCGATGCCGGCAATCCCCGAAAATTTCGGCGATTGCAGCAACAGTACCGTCATCACCACCACAGCTTTGACCAGCAAATTGAACTCCGGTGGGTAGCCCGACAGCAGAATGCCGGTGTTCATGGTCTGGATGATCAACGCACCGAGCACGGCCAGCACGAGGCTGAAGCGGCCGCCGAACAGGGAGGTGCCGCCGATCACCACCGCGAGGATGGCGTCGAGCTCGAGCCAGAGGCCGGCATTGTTGGCATCCGCGCCCATGATGTCGGCCGCCGCGATCACGCCGGCGAGCGCGGCGCAGATGCCGCACCAGACGTAGACAGCCAGGATCATCGCACGCGTGCCGACGCCGGCAAGCTCGCTCGCCCGCGCGTTGCCGCCGGTCGCCTCGATCAGCAGTCCGAGCGCCGAGCCGCGCACCACCGCGCCGGTGAGAATCAGCATGCCCAGGGCGATCACGACTGGCATCGGCACGCCGAGCACCGCGCCATTGCCAAGCCAGACCAGATCCGGCGAGGAGAAGGTCACGATACGCCCCTCGGTAATGAGCTGCGCGATGCCGCGTCCCGCCACCATCAGGATCAGCGTCGCCACGATCGGCTGCATGCCGAGCACCGCGACGAGAAATCCGTTCCACAATCCGCAGATCAGGCCCGCGCCGAGCGCGGCCGCGAGGACCACGGCCAGACTGTGCGTGTCGGCAAGGCTCGCCGCGATCGCGCCCGAGATGGCCATGACCGCACCGACCGACAGATCGATGCCGCGCGTCGCAATCACCAGCACCATGCCGAGCGAGAGCAGCGCCACCGGCGTGCCGCGGTTGAGCACGTCGATCAGGCTGCCGAACAGCCGGCCGTCCTGAAGGCGCAGATCGAAGAATTGCGGCGACACGATGCGATCGACCGCCAGGATGACGATCAACGCGAGGATCTGGGCAAGGCCGCGGCGCGGCAACAGCGCTGTCATGCCCGGTCCTCATGCGCGACAGCGGCGCCATCGGCGGCGATGGCCGCGAGGATGTTGCCGACGTCGATCGCCTCGCCCGCGAGCTCCTCGACATGGGCGCGGTCGCGCAACACGACCACGCGGTCGGAATAGGTCACGATCTCATCCAGCTCGGAGGAGATCACGAGCAGCGCCAACCCGTCGTCGCAGAGCTCGCGGATCAGGCGGATGATCTCGGCATGCGCGCCGACGTCGATGCCGCGAGTCGGCTCGTCCAGCACCAGGAGGCGCGGCGAGGTCGCGAGCCAGCGCCCCAGCAGCACCTTCTGCTGATTGCCGCCGGACAGCAGCCCCACGGCGCGCTCCGGATCGGGCGGGCGGATGTCGAGCATCTTGACGTAGCGGCCCGCGATCTCGTCCTGCTCGCGGCGCGACAGTGGCCGGTGCAGGCCGCGCTTGGCCTGGAGAGCGAGCACGATGTTCTCGCGCACGGTGAGCTCGGTGACGATGCCGTCGGTCTTGCGTTCCTCCGGGCAATAGCCAAAGCCGTGGCGCACGCCGTCGCGCGGCGACTGCAGCCGCACGGGCGCCCCCTCCACCCTCGCCTGCCCGCCATCGGCGCGCTCGGCACCGAACACCAGCCGCGCCGTTTCGGTCCGGCCCGAGCCGAGCAGGCCGGCGAGACCCACGACCTCGCCATGGCGCAACTCGAGATTGAACGGCGCGACATAGCCGGCCTTGCCGTAGTTCTCGAAACTCGCGCAGACCTCGCGCGCCCGATGCTCTCCCGCCGACGCGCGGGCGCTGGTGGTCTCGGCCAGCTCGCGGCCGAGCATCATCCGGATCAGCTCGAGCCGCGGCAGCGAGGCGGTCTCGCGCTCGCCGACCAAGCGGCCGTTGCGCAACACCGTGATGCGGTCGGAGATCTCGTAGACCTGATCGAGGAAGTGACTGACGAATACGATGCCGATGCCGCGCTTGGCAAGCTGGCGCATGATGCCGAACAGGATCTCGACCTCGTGGCGGTCGAGGCTCGCGGTCGGCTCGTCCAGGATCAGCACGCGCGCGGAAAGATCGACGGCCCGCGCAATCGCGGTGACGTGCTGGATGGCGACGGAATAGCTGCCGAGCGGCGCGGCGACGTCGATATCGAGGCCGAAGTCCGTGAGAAGCGCCTTGGCGCGACGCCGCATCTCGCCTTCACGCACGATGCCGAAGCGCATCGGCTGTCGGTCGAGGAACAGGTTCTGCGCGACCGAGAGATTCGGCAGCAGATTGACCTCTTGGTAGACGGTGGCGATACCGGCCTGAAGCGCGGCCTTGGCCGAGCGCGGCGCGACCTCCTCGCCGCCGAGCCGGACGATGCCGGCATCGCGCGGGAATACGCCGGTGATCACCTTGATCATCGTGGATTTGCCGGCACCGTTCTCACCGAGCAGCGCATGAATCTCGCCGGCACGAAGCGTGAAGTCGACCTCCTGCAACGCACGCACAGCACCGAAGCTTTTGCTGATCCCACGCACCTCCAGCAGGGAAGGAGCAGGATCGGGGCTGTTCTCCATAACGACGTCACTCCCACCGGTGTCCGCTTATGCCGCGGACACCCAGCCTATTCGTTCGCGCAACGGTTTCGAAGGGGGGAGCGCCGGACCACGGGGGAGCGGTCCGGCGCGGCACCCCGCCTCAGTAACCGAGGCCCTTCTTGCTGTCGTAGATCTTCTGCGGATCGTCGGCCGCTGTATAGAGCTTGGAGTCGGTCTGGATCCACTTGGGCGGAACGGTGCCCTTTTCCTTGAAGGCCGCGATGGCATCGAGCGCGGGGCCGGCCATGTTCGGCGTCAGCTCGACGGTGGCGTTGGCTTCGCCGGCGGCCATGGCCTTGAAGATGTCGGGGACCGCGTCGATCGAGACGGTGAGGATCTCCTTGCCCGGCTTGAGGCCGGCTTCCTTCATCGCCTGGATCGCGCCGACCATCATGTCGTCATTGTGCGCGTAGACGGCGCAGATCGACTTGCCGCCGCCTTCGGCCTTGATGAAGCTTTCCATGACTTCCTTGCCCTTGGCGCGGGTGAAGTCGCCGGTCTGGCTGCGCACCACCTTGAGGTTCGCATGCTTTGCGATGGTGGTGTCAAAGCCCTTCTTGCGGTTGGCGGCGACGCTGGCGCCGACCGTACCCTGCAATTCGACGACGTTGCAGGCCTTGCCGCCGACGGTCTTGGCCAGCCAGTCGCCGGCAACCTCGCCTTCATGCACGCTGTCGGAGGTCACGGCGGTGAGATAGAGCTCCTTGCCGGAGGGATCGATGTCGCGGTCGAGCAGCACGACCGGGATCTTGGCCTCCTTGGCTTCCTTCAGCACCGAGTCCCAACCGGTCGAGACCACAGGTGCAAGGAAGATCGCATCGACGTTCTGCGCGATGAAGGATCGGATCGCCTTGATCTGGTTCTCCTGCTTCTGCTGCGCGTCGGCGATCTTGAGATTGACCTTTCGCTTGGCAGCCTCCTGCTTGGAGACCGACGTCTCGGCCGCGCGCCAGCCGGATTCCGATCCGATCTGCGAGAAGCCGATGGTGAGCTCGGCGGCGTTGGCCGGCAGCGCGAGCAGCAACGCGGCCGTGGCGCTGGCCGCAAAGAGGGCTTTGAGGGTCATCAGGCGTGTCTCCCAAGAAGTCATCTTGTGTTATCTCGGGCGCCGATCGGTAGCATGGCACCCGCAGGCCGGCCTTTGAGGCGGCGGGAGGGACTATTTCACGGAAGATGAGTTCCGACTAGTCATATTATTTGACTATTCGCGCGAAACTTCGATTTGGCGTGATGGACGGTTCAATGACACGCCCAGCGCGATTTTATTCCGTGGATGCAACGGGGAGATGAAGGAGATGTGCGGCTCGCAACCTCTCCTCCGCGTCATTGCGAGCGCAGCGAAGCAATCCAGCATCTGTCCACGGAGGGACTCTGGATTGCTTCGCTGCGCTCGCAATGACGGTGTGGATAGAGTTCGGCGTAGGTCGACCAGATCGACCCGCGGAGAGTCCGCATCACCCGGACTGCATCTTCGATGCAATCCGGCCTCTCCCCGCGTGCGGGGAGAGGCGATGGGTAGCGGAGCTAGATCAGCTTCCGTTGCGCGAGGTTCTTCATCAGCGCGCCGATTCCAAACGTCCAGGGCTCGCACTCGTCGCTGGTGCGCATGCGGTTGATGAGCTTGCCGAGCTGGGGTGCTGCGATCGTGACGATGTCGTCGCGCTTGTGGGTGAACCCCTGCCCCGGCGCATCACGATCCTTGACCGGCGCGAACATCGTGCCGAGGAACAGCACGAAGCCATCAGGGTATTGATGGACCTTGCCGATCGTCTGCTCGACGAGGTCCGTCGGATCGCGACTGATCATGCTGATCGAGGAATGGCCGTCGAGAACGAAACCGTCCGCGCCCTTCACGTTCAAGCTGACGTCGAGCTTGCGGGCGTCGTCGAGTGTGAAGCTGTCGTCGAACAGACGCAGCAATGGGCCGATCGCGCAGGAGGCGTTGTTGTCCTTGGCCTTCGACAACAGCAGCGCCGAACGCCCCTCGAAGTCGCGCAGATTGACGTCGTTGCCGAGTGCGCCGCCGACGATCTTGCCGCGGCTCGAGACGAACAGCACCAGCTCGGGCTCGGGATTGTTCCAGGTCGATTTCGGATGCAGCCCGGCATCCATGCCGGTGCCGACCGAGGACAAGGTCGGAGCCTTCGTGAAGACCTCGGCATCCGGACCGATGCCGACTTCGAGATATTGGCTCCAGGCGTTCTGATCGATCAGCACCTGCTTCAAATGCATCGCCTGGTTGGAGCCCGGCTTGAGCTTCGACAGATCGTCGCCGATCAGCCGCGTCACTTCTTTCCGGATCGCTTCGGCCGATGCCGGATTGCCCTTGGCCCGCTCTTCGATGACGCGCTCCAGCATCGAGATGGCGAAGGTGACGCCGGCGGCCTTCAGGGTCTGGAGATCGAGGGGCGCAAGCAGCCACGGCTTTTTCGGATCGCGCCCATCTGGCGCCGTGTTGGCCACGATCGCTTCGAGATCGCCGATGCGCTCGCCCTTGACCGCGGCGAGCGCCTTGGCCGGATTGTCTTCCTCGCAGAGCGCGCTGACGGTCGGAAACCGGGCGGTGACGTCGAAGACGCCGTCTCCACGGACGGCGACAACGGCCGGGCCGTTCGCCTGCGGCAGCCAGACGCGGCCGACCAGCGTCCCCTTCGTTCCATCCTCGGGGAGAAGATCTCTAACAGACAGTGTCGTCATGGCCGCGTCCTCGCTCTTTCTCGGATCGGCCGCGCTGAAATAGCAGCCGATCCCATTGGCGAAGACCAATAAACGTCTGGCAGGGGAAGTCCAGACCGGCAGCGAAGAGCCGCTATGCCCCTGCCCGGGCCTTTATGCGCCTGCTCGCGCTTTGCGCGCCGCGATCTGCTGGAGCGCCCAGCGCGCGTTCTTGCGAACGTCGGGGTCGGCATCGTCGGCGATGACCGCCAGGAACGCCTCACCGTCGGGATGGGCGATCTCGCCGAGCGCGGCGGCCGCCTCCTTCCGCAAATTGGCCTGGTCGTGGTTGATGCAATTGCCGATCGGGCGTACCGCGCGCTCGATCTTCATCTTGCCGAGGCTGCGGATCGCCTTCAGCCGCACCTGCCAGAATTCATCGGCGAGCGAGCCGACAAGCTGATCGGCCGCGAGCGAACCGTTGACGTTGAGGCCGAGCGTTTCCGCGGCCATCTCGCGCACCATCCAGTCCGAGTCCTTCAGCCCGCGTGTGATCGTCTCGGCCGCGGGCTTCAGCTGCGAGAAGGCCAGCGCGCTCACCGCAGCGCGGCGGACATGGGCGTCGGGATCGTTGATCAGCGCGGTCAGCGCCGGGATGGATTCCTCCAGCTTGAGGAAGCCGATCACGCCGATCGCCTGCACGCGAACGGCCGCATCTTGATCCAGGAGCGCTTCCAGCGCCGGCTTCAGCGTATCCTTGCAGCGCAATTCCTTCAGCGCACGCAGCGCGCCCATGCGGACGAAGGCATGGGCGTGCTTGACCAGCGGCAGGATGATCTCCGCGCAGGCCGGATCCTTGAACTCGGCCATGCTGTCGGCCGCGGCCGCCGCCACGATTCTTTCGGGATCGACCAGCAGCTTGACCAGCCCATTCGCGGCCTCCGGCCCGTCGAACTCGCCGAGCGCCATCGCGACCTGCTGGCGCACGCCCGCATCGGGATCGGACACCATGTTGGCGAGATGCGCGACAGCTGCGGGATCACCGGAGTGACCGAGCGCGATGATGGCGACACGGCGCTCGGCGGGATCGGCGGCCTGAAGCCGCTCGTCGGCGTCCTCGAGGTCGTCATAGGATTCGAACGGGCTCGACATGATCACCTCAACAGATAGGGAATGTTGACGGTGACGGCGCCGGTCGGGCAATCCGCCTCGCAGGGCATGCAGTACCAGCACTCGTCATAGGCCATGTAGGCCTTGCCGGTCATGTCGCTGATGCGGAGCACGTCGAGCGGGCAGACGTCGACGCACACGGTGCAGCCCTTGTCGGCGATGCATTTGGCGTCGTCGACGACCACCGGAACCGACGTCTGATAGGATGCGAGAGGCATTTTTGTCTCCTGTTGCGATGGTGCGGTGGATCAGGCGGAGGCGCGGATGCGCTGCTTGTCGTAGAGGTCCTTCTCGTCCTCGGCGATCGGCACGACATAGGGCTCCACGGCGCGCTTCTCGCTGGTCATCTTGCCGTTCTGCTTGGAGAGCAGCGTGTGGCAGAACCAGTTCTCGTTGTCCTTCTCCGGGAAATCCGTGCGCCAGTGATAGAGGCCCCAGCGGCTTTCCTCGCGGTACAACGAGGCGTGCACCGCCATGTCGGCGCAATCCATGATCGACTGCACTTCGAGCGCACGAAGCAGCTCGTGCGCGTTACGGGCGATCATATGCTCCTGCATGTCCTGCCGCGTCTCGGCCAGGCGGCGCATGCCGAGCTCGTATTTGCGGGTGACCTTCGGCGGCTGGAGATAATCGTTGACGAGGCGGCGGGTCTTGTACTCGACCTGGTTCGGCGGAATGCCATCCTCGCGCTTCGTTGGCGCCAGCACGCGGTCGCGCTCCCTGGCGACATCGGCGGCGTCGAATTCCGCGAAGTCGTGGCTGTCGGCGAACTCCATCGCGTCGATGCCGGCGACCGATCCGTTGGTGAAGGCGCCCAGCATGTAATTATGCGGCACGCTCGCCATGTCGCCGGCGGCGTAAAGGCCGGGCACCGTCGTGCGGGCGTTGTCGTCCACGAACACGCCGGAGGCGCTGTGGCCGGAGCAGAAGCCGATCTCGGAGATGTGCATCTCGATCGACTCGCTGCGGTAGTCGACCCCGCGCCCCTGCTGGAACAGGCCGCGCGTGGGACGCTCGACCTTGTGCAGCGTGGATTCGATCTCCGAGATGGTGTCGGGATGGAGATGCTTGAGCTGGAGGAACACCGGGCCCTTGCCTGACAGCAGTTCGTTGTAAAACTCCAGCATCATCTGGCCGGACCAGTAGTCGCACTCGATGAAGCGTGATCCCTCGTTGTTGGCGGTGAAGGCGCCGAAGGGACCGGCGACATAGGCGCAGGCCGGGCCGTTATAATCCTTGATCAGCGGATTGATCTGGTAGCATTCGAGGTTCGCGAGCGCGGCGCCGGCGTGATAGGCCATCGCATAGCCATCGCCGGAATTGGCGGCGTTCTCGTAGGTGCCGAACATGTAGCCGGAGGTCGGCAGACCGAGACGGCCGGCGGCGCCCATGCAGAGGATCACGGCCTTGGCCTTGATCACCAGCATCTCAGCGGTGCGGGTGTTGACGCTGATCGCACCGGCGATGCGGCCGTCGGCGGATTTCAGCAGCCGCGTCGCCATGTAGCGGTTGGAGATCAGGATGCGGGCGCGGCGGAGCTGGCGATAGAGCGCTTTCTTGACCGTCTCGCCGTTCGGCATCGGCAGCACGTAGGTGCCGATGTGGTGCACCTTCTTGACGGCGTAATCGCCGTTCTCGTTCTTCAGGAAGCGGATGCCGAAACTGTCGAGCTCTTCGATAATCTTGTAGCAATTCTGCGCGTATTTATAGACCGCCTTCTGATCGACGATGCCGTCGTTGGCGATGGTGATTTCCTTGGTGTACTGCTCCGGCGTCGCGTAGCCGGGGATGACAGCGTTGTTGAGCCCGTCCATGCCCATCGAGATCGCGCCGGAGCGCTTGACGTTGGCCTTCTCGAGCAGGACGACATTGGCCTTCGGGTTCTTCAGCTTTGCTTTCAGCGCTGCCATCGGGCCGGCCGTGCCGCCGCCGATGACGAGCACGTCGCAGGAAACCTCCGAAAGTCCGTCGACGATCTCATCTAGTGCCATCACTTGCTCCTGGTTCGCCGGTCCGGCGCCTTTGCATCAGATTTGTTCAGGGGGCGTTCCGGCGATAGCAATTAGTTGTCGCCGGGACGCGATTTGCGCCTCAGCGCTCGACGAAGGCCTTTTCAACGACGAAATGGCCGGGCTGGCTGTGATTGCCCTCGACGAAGCCGCGCGCGGCGAACATCGCGGGGAGTTCCTCGAGCATCGCCGGGCTGCCGCACAGCATGATGCGATCGGTCTCGATATCGAGGCCTGATTGCCCGATGTCGTCGAACAGCTGGTTGGAGGCGATCAGGTCGGTGATGCGGCCACGGTTCTTGAACGGCTCGCGGGTCACGGTCGGGTAGTAGACGAGCTTGTCGCGGATCAGCGGACCGAAGAATTCGTGATTGCGCAGGCCATCGACGAGGTGCTCGCCATAGGCGAGTTCCGAAACCTGGCGGCAGCCATGGGCGAGCACGATGGTCTCGTAATTCTCATAGACGTCGGGGTCCTTGATCAGGCTGGCGAAGGGCGCGAGCCCGGTCCCGGTCGAGAGCAGCAGCAGGCGTTTGCCCGGAATGAGGTTGCCGGTGATCAGCGTGCCCGTCGCCTTGCGGCCGACCAGGATGATGTCGCCCTCCCGGATCTTCTGGAGACGCGAGGTCAGCGGACCGTCCTGCACCTTGATCGAAAAAAATTCGAGCGCCTCCTCGTGATTGGCGCTGGCCATGCTGTAGGCCCGCATCAACGGCTTGCCCTCGACTTCCAGCCCGATCATCGCGAACTGGCCGTTCTGGAAGCGAAAGCCGGGATCGCGCGTCGCGATGAAGCTGAACAGGGAGTCGGTCCAGTGCCGGACCGATAAAACCGTTTCCTTCTGAAATGCGCTCATGGTCTCTCCTCAGCCATCGTTGGCGCACAAGGTTTCGGAGAGAGCAGAGTCCGGCAATTCGGAAGTGAAATTCCCGGTCGATTAGTTTCAAATTTGGTGGCGATGACCGAAGAGGAGGCAGACGGCCACGCGTCCGCGCCGGCAATTAGTTGCTATTCGTGCGCGCCCGCGCCGACATAGAAAGAAGCTGGAGGTTTGTCATGACCATGACCTTGGTGGCGCCGACTGTGGCCGACTACGAAGCCAGCGCCGATCTCGCGACGCTCGTCGTCCGCATCACGCAGGACGATGTGGTCGGGATCGCTGCCGAGCGGCTCCGTCTCTCCTGCAAATGCGCCCACTGCACTCGCGCCCGCTTCGACGATCGCTTCCCCGAACGCTTTCCCGGCATCGCCATCACCGAGATCGGCGATCTCGGCTACGGGCTGAACATCTCGTTTTCGGATGGGCATAACAGGGGGATTTATCCCAAGCCGTATCTGCTGAGTTTGGCGGGGCGGTAGGGGTTCGACCGTTCCCCTTGCTCCGTTGTCATTCCCCGCGAAAGCGGGGAATCCAGTACGCCGCGGCCTATCCGTAACCCATTGCTGCCTCTGGAATACTGGGTCGCGCGGTCAAGCCGGGCGACGACAGCGGAGTAAAGCTGGCACGGACATTGCTCCTCTTTAGAACGATTTGAACGTTCCGGAGGCAAACGATGTTGCAGGCGGCCAATGTGGTTCGCGGGACGGTTCCCGCAACGGTCCGGCCTGCCGGAGGCTCCTCGCTGCTGCTGACCGAGAACCAGCAATGGATCGGCGGACCGCCGCCGCTGATGGACAAGCTCAGCCAGCGCGAGCGGGAGCTGGTGCTGAAGCAGGGCCGGCGAAAGGTGCTCAACCGCGGCCAGACGCTGTTCAGCCAGGGCGGCAAGCATGACGGCATCTGGCTGATCGAGAGCGGCCGCATCCGCGTGTTCTACAATTCGCCGCTCGGACGCGAGATCACGCTGGCCTATTGGCATGTCGGCAATTTCGTCGGCGGGCCCGAAGTGTTCGAGGGCACGGTGCATCAATGGTCCGGCGTCGCATCCAGCAATTGCAGCGTCGTGCACCTCCCCGGAAAGGAGCTGCGGTCCCTTGCCGTGGAGATCCCGAACCTCGCCATCGGCCTCATTGAAGGCCTCACCTTCAAGGGCAAATGCTATTCGGCGCTGGCACAGATGCTGGGAACGCGCTCGATCACGCAGCGCCTCGCGCATCTTCTGCTGCATCTGGTCGAGCTCTACGGCGTCGAGGATGCCGACGGCCGGGTGATCGCGGCGGCCTTCACCCATGCCGACATCGCTCACATGGTCGGCGCGACCAGGCAATGGGTCACGATCAGCCTGAAACGGATGCAGGAGAAGGGAATCGTCGTCACCAAGCGCTCGCAGATCGTGGTGTGCCGGGCCGATGCTCTCGAGGAGATGCGCGGCCAGAGCGGCGACTAGGGTCGATGCACAGGCAAGTGGCTTTATAGTGCAGGACTGCCCAAGGAGTATGCAATCAGCTTTTCCCGGCAACTAATCGACTGCGACGGTCACTCCGGATTTGCCCTACCCGCGGCCTCACCCAATCATGGCAACCACAGCACATCCAACCGAATGAGGATGAGAATGGTCCGCCATCTTCCCACGCTCTCGATCGCGATGTCGGTGACCTCGCTGGCGCTTCTGATCGCGCAGCCGGCCTTGGCGGAAACCGTCACCCTTGGCATTGGAACGCAGGACACCACGACCAACACGGTGACCGCCGGCGTCGTCATCCGGCAGTTGCATCTCCTCGAGAAATATCTGCCGAAGGACGGCAAATACGCCAATATCAAGTTCGAGCTGGAGTGGCAGAACTTCACCTCCGGCCCGCCCGTCACCAATGCGATGATGGCGAACAAGCTCCAGATCGGCATGATGGGCGACTATCCGCTGATCGTGAACGGCTTCACCTTCGAGAGCAATCCGGAGAGCAAGAGCCGCCTGATCGGCGTGGCCGCCTACAGCCTGTCCGGCTCCGGCAACGGGCTCGTGGTCCACAAGGACTCGCCCTATTTCGATCTCGCCGATCTCAAGGGCAAGCTCGTCAGCGTGCCGTTCGGCTCGGCCGCGCACGGCATGGTGCTGAAGGCGATGCAGGACCGCGGTTACGCCTCCGACTTCTTCCAGCTCGTCAGCCAGAGCCCGGAGGTCGGCTCGACCAATCTGCAGGAGAAGAAGATCGACGCGCACGCCGACTTCGTCCCCTTCGCCGAGCTGCTGCCGTTCCGCGGCTTCGCACGCAAGATTTTTGACGGCGTTGAGACCAATCTGCCGACCTTCCACGGCATCGTGGTCCGCACCGATTTCGCCGAGAAATATCCGGAGGTCGTCGTTGCCTACTTCAAGGCGCTGATTGCCGCCAACCAGTGGCTGCGCGACGATCCCAAGCTCGCGGCCGAAAAGATCCAGGAGTGGACTGGCATCAACAAGGAAGTCGTCTACATCTTCCTCGGTCCCAGCGGCAACATGACCACGGATCCCACGGTAAAACCGGCGCTCATCGACGCGGCCGCGACCGACGTCAAGGTTTTGCAGAATCTCGGCCGCATGAAGGAGTTCGATCCGAAGAAGTGGGTGGATGATTCCTACATCCGCAAGGCCTACGCCGAGATGAAGCTCGACTATGACACCCAGCTTGCGAGCACCAGGAATTACGAGATCACGGGCGAAGACTCGTTCTGCAAGAAGCCGATCACCGACCCGCGCAAGGCCGGCGAGGTCTGGGTCGACGATGCCGGTATCCTGCCGTTTGCTTCCGCAGCGTGCACGTTAGGGGCCTATTCCGACTACAAGGCCAAGAGCAAGAAGATCAACGTCGCCTACGTCTTCGACACCACCCGTGGAATCAAGCTGTTCGCCGACCAGGCCTTCTTCGCGGTCGGCAACGGCGAGGTCGCGCCGTTCCTGCTCAAGAAGGACGCCGAAGCCTATGCCGCCAAGATCAATGGCAAGGTGCTCGGCTTCGACGATGCGGTGAAGGCGGCGGTCGGCGGAGGCAAGACGTGAGCAGTCCCGCCCTCGTCAGACATCCCGAGGACAGCATGCCGGCAGCAACCGCAATCGCCGAGGCGGACCCCGTGCCCGCCCCTTCCCCGCCCGCGACACCGCCTTCCTTCGGCACGCTCGCGCTGCGCTGGTACCGGCTCAATCGGGCGGGGCTACGCGCGACGGCGATCGGCATCATATCGCTGCTCGCCTTCCTGCTGGTCTGGCACCTGCTCACGACCTATCGCGTCGTGTTCTTCGTGCGCTTCACCAACGTGCCCTCGCCGCTCGCGGTCTATGCCAGCTTCACCAAGGCGATCCACGATCCCAAATTCCTGCTGCACATCCTCCTGAGCTGCCGGCGCATCTTGTTCGGCTTCACGCTCGCGGCGGTGGTCGGCGTGCCGCTCGGCCTGATCATGGGTCGCTTCAAGCTGGTGCACGAGATCATCTTCCCAGTGGCCGAGGTGCTGCGGCCGATCCCGGCAATCGCCTGGGTGCCGATGGCGATCATGCTTTGGCCGACCAACGAGCAGAGCATCGTCTTCATCACCTTCCTCGGTGCGTTCTTCCCGATCCTGGTCAACACGCTGCATGGCATGTCGCTGGTCGATCCCGTGCTGGTGCGCGCCGCGCAATGTCTCGGCGCGCGCGAGCGCTCGATCTTCCGCGAGGTGTATTTTCCAGCTTCGATGCCGCACATCTTCACCGGCCTCACCGTCGGTATGGGCGTGGCCTGGGTGTCGCTGATCGCCGCCGAGATGATCTCGGGCCAGTACGGCATCGGCTACTTCACCTGGGAGGCCTATTCCCTTGTCCAGTATGCCGACATCGCGCTCGGCATGATCGCGATCGGCGTGCTTGGCCTTGGATCGAGCCTGCTTATCAGGGGCGCCGGGCAGTTGGTGATGCCGTGGAGGCTAAAATGAACGAAATCCTGACCAAAGCACCGCAGGGCCATATCGAGGTCAGGAATTTCTCCCTCAGCTATGAGAGCATCGAGGGACCGGTACAGGCCGTCACCGATACGCAGATTCATGTGAAGCCCGGCGAGTTCGTCTCGATCGTCGGCCCCTCCGGTTGCGGAAAGTCGACGCTGCTCAATGCTGTTGCGGGATTCCTCAAGCCGACCACCGGTGTAGTCACGGTCGACGGCGAGCGGGTCAACGGCCCCAGCGCCGAGCGCGGCATGGTATTTCAGCAATATTCGCTGTTTCCGTGGAAGACGGTGCGGGAGAACGTCGAGTTCGGCCTGAAGATGCGCGGCATGGGGCGCTCCCAGCGCGAGCGCGCGGCGCGCACGCTGCTCGGGCTCGCGGGGCTCGAGGCCTTCGAAAAGCATTATCCGGAAAAGCTCTCCGGCGGCATGAAGCAGCGCGTCGGCATCGTCCGCGCGCTCGCCACGGGACCAAAGGTGCTGCTGCTCGACGAGCCCTTCGGCGCGCTCGACGCGCAGACGCGCGTCATCATGCAGCAGATCCTTACCAACATGTGGCAACGGCTGAAGATCTCGGTGCTGTTCGTCACCCACGACATCGATGAAGCCATCTTCCTCTCCGACCGCGTCTACTGCATGACGGCCCGCCCCGGCTCGATCAAGGCGGAAATCCCGATCCCGCTGGAGCGGCCGCGGCAGCAATCGATGATGATGTCGTCGGAGTTTTTGGCGCTCCGTCGCGGGCTGATGTCACTAATCCGCGAGGAGAGCCTGAAGGCGATGGGCGGCGAGATCAGCGACATGGGCATGCAAGGGCTCAACATCGAGCTGCATGGGCATTCGCTGGCGGATGTGATTTAGCGCCCCATCTACGATTGCGCTCTTACTTCCCTTCTCCCCTTGTGGGAGAAGGTGCCTTGCCGAAGGCAAGGCGGATGAGGGGGCTGCTTCGGCAAACTCCCCTCTCAGTTCGGACTCGCGGATAGAACCCCTCATCCGGCGCTTCGCGCCACCTTCTCCCACAAGGGGAGAAGCAAGAGGAGTTCGCAGCCGCTGTGCTCCCCCTCACTTGAACCAGTGCACCAGCGCGATGCTGATCCCTAGCAGCAGCATCAGCGACAGTGTCACCGCCGCGGTTACGCGGCCCCCGACATTCGCCAGCACCTTCACGTCGACGCCAAGGCCGAGCGCGGCCATCGAAACCACCGTCAGGAAGCTCGTGATCTTCGTCACCGGCCCGACCACCGTGCCCGGCACGATCTCCAGGGAGCGCAGAGTCGCCAGCGCAAGGAAGCCGAGGATGAACCAGGGGACCAGGCGGAAGAAGCCGACATTGGATTTCTTGGCGCCGGTCTGCCAGCGCGAGGCGACCAGGGAGAGACCGACGACGACGGGCCCGAGCATCAACACGCGCATCAGCTTCACCAGCGTGCCGATCTGCGTCGAGACGAGCCCGGCCGGGACCGTTGCCGCAAGCACCTGCGGCACCGCATAGACGGTCAGGCCTGCGAGGATGCCATATTGCGTGGCCGACAATTGCAGCAGCGGAATCAGCAGCGGCAGGCCCAGCACCATCATCACGCCGAGGATCGCCGTAAAGGAAATCGAGGACGCGATCTCGTCGTTGTTGGCGCCGATGATCGGCGCCACGGCGGCGATCGCGGAATTGCCGCAGATGGAATTGCCGCAGGCGATCAGGATCGAGAGCCGCGTCGACAGGCCCAGCATGCGACTGAGGCCGAAGGAGACGCAGAGCGCGATCACGACGACCGCGGCGATCGATGCCAGCAGCGCCACGCCGGAAGCCGCGATAGCGGCGAAGCTGATCGAGGCCCCCAGCAGCATGACCGCGACTTCGAGCAGCTGTTTGGCGCTGAAGGCGACACCGGCCTGCCAGCGCGGCGCCGGTTTCCAGAAGCTGCGCAGCGCCATCCCGAGCAGGATCGCCATCACCAGCGCTTCGACATAGGGGTGCTCGAAGACACCCAGCTCGGCCCGTTCGAGCAAAGCCGAGATACCGGCCACGGCGATGCACAGGAGGATTCCCGGAATCAGCGCCGCGATACGGCTCACGACAGTGGTTGGCTTGGCGTCGGCCGGGTTGGATGCTTGATTCTGCGACACAAATCTCTCCCAGAGGAGAAATATTTATACGCAGTGCCGTCCGATTGGGGAATAAGTTTTCGGCATATCAGGGCCGAGGGAAGTTCTATGCTCAGCCCGGAATAATCGGCTCAGAAGATCAGGCTTTTGGCGAGCGAGGCGACGCGGCTGAAGCTGTCATAGACGCCCGGCTCGAAGAAGGCCGCACGCGCGAGCACGATCCCCGCGACCAGCGACCAAAACACCGTGGTGCCGGCCCGGAGCAGGAGCTTTGACGCGCGCGATCTCGGCTGGGTGTCCGTTGCGGACACCAGCTGCTCGCCGAAGGGCTCAAATCCGGTGCGTTCCATGACCGTCAATCCATCAAATTCTGAATGGAATGTCGTCGTTTCGGCCCCAAACGGCAATGGAAGCGATTGGCGTTTTTGGCCCTCGACGGGGAAACTCCTTCCATCTGACGAACCCGAGACAACAGTTTTCTTCTTTAGGCCGGTTTGGCGGTCCGGAACCCGGTTAAAGCGCCAGATAGCGGCGACGGATCGCGTCGTTGGCCTTCAGCTCGTCGATCCCGGCGGCATAGACGATCTGGCCCTTGTCGATGACCGTGGCGTGGCTCGCCAGCCCCAGGCAGAAATGCATGTTCTGCTCGGCGATCAGCACGGTCGATCCGAGCTGGCGGAGCTGCCGCAACAGCTCGCCGATCCGCTGCACGATGATCGGCGCGAGGCCCTCGCTCGGCTCATCGAGCAGCAACAGCGCCGGGTTGCCCATCAGCGTGCGCGCGATGGCGAGCATCTGTTGCTCCCCGCCCGAGAGACGTCCGGCGATGCGATGGCGCAGCGGCTCCAGCAGCGGGAAGACGTCGTAGATCCGCTTGATCGGCCACTCGTCCTGGCCTTCCGGCCCCTTCTTGCGACCGATGACGAGATTGTCCTCGACCGTGTGCTCCGGAAAGATCTGGCGATCCTCCGGCACGAAGCCGAGACCGGCGCGCGCGATATGGTGCGGCCTCTGGCCCGAGATCACCGCGCCGCGCAGGCTGATCCTGCCCCGCCGCGGCGGCGCCAGCCCCATGATCGCCTTCATGGTCGTCGATTTGCCCGCGCCATTGCGGCCGAGCAGCGCCATGGTCTCGCCCTGCCGCACCGAGAGGCCGACGCCGAACAGGATCTGGCTGGTGCCGTAGTAGACGTCGAGATCGGCGACCTCGATAATGGTCGCGCTCATGCGGCGGCCCCCGCATGTTCGGTGCCGAGATAGGCCTCGATCACGGCGCTGTTGCTTCGGATTTCGTCAGGCGTTCCGGTTGCCAGGATGCGGCCGTAGCAGAGCACGACGATCTTTGGGGCGATCTTGAACACGATGTCCATGTCGTGCTCGATGAAGACGACGGTGATTTTCTGCGTCTCCCAGAGCTCGCGCACCTTGTCGATCATGCGCCAGCGCTCTTCCGGGCCCATGCCGGCAGTCGGCTCGTCCAGCAGCAGAACCTTTGGTTCGAGCACCAGAGCGAGCGCAATGTCGAGTAGCTTCTGGTCGCCATGCGACAGTGTCGCGGCCGTGCGATTGCGTTTTCCCGCGAGGCCCAGCAACTCCATCACGTGCTCGGCGCGGTCGCGCGTCTCGGGCAAGGGAAAGCGCTTGTGCAGCACCGCGGAGGAGCGCTGGTCGGCGCTGACAGCGGCAAGCATGGTCTCCCGCACCGTCAGCGATTTGAAGATGCTCGCAACCTGGAAGGCGCGGCCGATGCCGTGGCGCACGATCTCCGGCGGCGAACGGCCGGCGAGATCGACGCCGTCGAGCAGCACCTGGCCGGAATCCGGCCTCAAGGCGCCCGTAATCAGGTTGAAGAACGTGCTCTTGCCCGCGCCGTTCGGTCCGATCACCGCCGTGAGCGAACCGTCGGGAAAGTCGAGCGTGACGTCGTTGGTCGCCTTCACGCCACCGATGGATTTTGCGAGGTTGCGGATCTCGAGCATCGCTAGCGCCCCTCGCCTGCGTCACGCCGGTGCGCGAACCAGTCGGCAACGAAATCCAGCAGGCCTTTGCGCAGGCCCAGCGCGAAGAACAGGATGACCACGCCGAGCACGATGCCGTGGTATTCGGTGAAGCGCGTGACGGTGTCGTTGAGCAGAAGCAGTAGCACGGTGCCGACCATCGGCCCCAGGAAGGTCGAGACGCCGCCGAGCATGTTGATGAAGATGCCCTCGCCCGAGATCGTCCAATAGGCGAATTCCGGATAGGCGCCAGAGACGAACAGCGCCATCACCATGCCGCCCATCGCGGCAAACAGCGCCGCCAGCACGAAGACAGTCAGCTTGGCCCGCCAGACGTCGATGCCGAGGAAGCTTGCGCGCGCGGCATTGTCGCGGATCATGCGCAACGTGTAACCGAACGGCGATTGCGCGATCTGGCGCATCGCGAGCAGGCCGAGGATGAGAAGCGCGCAGCTCGCGACATAGAGATGGATGTGGTTCGCAAGATTGATGCCGAGGAATGTGGGGCGCGGAATGCCGCCACGCAGGCCCTGGTCGCCGCCGGTGAAGGAGGCCCAGGACAGGATGGTCGAGTGGATCAGCATCTGAAACGCGAGCGTGACGAAGGCGAAATAGATATCCTTCAGCCGCACGCAGATAGCGCCGATGACGGCGGCGATTGCCGCCGTGATCGCCAGCGTCGCGACGAAGGCCACGGGAATCGGCACGCCCAGCTTCTGCATGATCAGGCCAAAACTGTAGGCGCCAAGGCCGAAGAACATGCCGTGGCCGAACGAAGTCAGGCCGGTGTAGCCGACCAGCAGGTTCAGCGAGGTCGCGAACAGGCCGTAAGCCGAGCAGCGGATGACGAAATCGAGCAACGCCTTGCTGCCGGTGAACAGCGGCAGGCTCGCCAGCACGGCAAAGGCGACGAGCGCAATCAGGACGTCGCGATAGCGTTGCAGCGCCGCACCGCTGCGCACCGGCGCCAGCGTCTCGGCGCGGCCGGCCTCGAGCTCGGTCATGCCGCCTCCTTGCCGAACAGGCCGGTGGGCTTGGAGACCAGCACGATCACCATGAACAGGTACATCAGGCCTTCCGTGAACAGGGGAAAGCCGAGCGAGCCGAAGGACCTGATAAGGCCGAGCAGCAGCGCGCCGATCAGAGCGCCCAGGATCGAGCCCATGCCGCCGATCACGGTGACGATGAAGGATTCGATCAGCACCGAAAATCCCATGCCGGGGGTCAGCGAACGCACGGGCGCCGCGAGCGCGCCGGCAAGGCCAGCCAGCATGCCGCCGAGCGCGAACACGCCGCCATAGATCAGGCCGGTGTTGATGCCGAGCGCTGAGACCATACCAGGATTATGTGCCGCCGCCCGGATCACCTTGCCGATACGGCTGCGCGACAATCCGATGCCGAGCACGATCGCCACAACGAGCGCGACGCCGATCAGCAGCAGGTAGTAAGGCGGCACCACGCCGCCGGCGATGAACAGCGGCATCACCTGGAACGCCGCGGGCATGCCCATCGACTTGAATTCCGGCCCCCAGATGATGCGCACGACATCGTCGAAGATCAGCACGAAGGCGTAGCAGACGAGCAGCTGCATCAGCACGTCGGCGCCATAGACGCGGCTCATGAAGACGCGCTCGAAGATCAGGCCGAGAACCGCGGTCCCGGCCGCGCCCGCGAACATCGCCAGCGCGAAGCTCCCGGTGAGCTGATAGGCCGTCATCGCGAAATAGGCGCCGAACATGTAGAAGGCGCCGTGGCTGAAGTTGACGACCTTGAGCACGCCGAAGATCAGCGTCAGCCCGACTGCAACCAGGAACAGGAGCATGCCGATGATGAGGCCGCTGGTGGTTTGCGTCACCAGGCAGGCGGAACTGGAGAGGCAGCCGGCGAGCGCGTCGAGATCCACGGGAGCACTTTCATTGCGACGCGCCGGACTTGGCGCGGAGAACCAGATAGAAACGGCGGAGACGGTCGCCCGTCCCCGCCGCGCATCGGATCAGGTGTAGCCCTTGCTCTTCTTCCACTCGGCCTCGAGCTCGAAGATGGTCTTCCAGTCGCCGGCCTTGACCTCGGGCACGTAGGGCTCCTGCGGGATCGTAGTGCCCCAGCCGATGGCGTAGCCGACCAGCGTGTGATCGTCGCCGCGCATCGTCACGGTGCCGTCGGCGCCGAACGGGCACTTGATGGTGAGGCCCTTCAGCACCTCCGCGATCTTCTTGCCGTCGGTGGAGTTGGCCTTCTTCGCGGCCTCAGCGAGGAACATCACGGCCGTCGCGTTCTGCCACGACCAGTTGGTCGGATATTCGTTGTACTTCGCCTTGTAGGCATCGCCCCAGGCCGCGTTCTCCGGCGTGGTCGGGAAGGTCTTGATGTAGCGGTTGCCGGAGTGGATACCTTTGGGCAGGTTCTTCACCACGGTAAGCGCGGTGTAGTCGGCCATGTTGACCGCGAACACCTCCATCTGGCCGAACATCGCGTAGATGTTGGCCTGGTCGATATAGGAGGTGAGATCGCCGCCCCACAGGCAGGAGTACAGCGCCTGCGGCTTGGCCTGGAGGATCTTGGTCACGACTTCGGTGTAGTCGGGCTGGAACAGCTTTGGCCAGGACTCGCTGATGATTTCGACGTCAGGCGCGAAGCGCTTCAGGTACAGCGTGAACTCGCCGGTGGTGTCGCGGCCATAGGCATAGTCCGGCGAGCAGGTCGCCCATTTCTTCAGGCCCTTGGCTTTCGCGATCGAGGCCGCATAGCTGCCGCCGACGATGGAATCGTGGATGCCCTGGCGGACGCAACGGAACGCGTTCGGGATGTGCTGCTTTGGATCGGCGGTGAGCGAGGACGCTTCCGAGCAGGTGTGGACGCAGAGCACACCGAGATCGCGCGCAACTTCGTGAACCGCAAACGATCCGGACGACGCCTCGCCGTCGATCAGCCACTCGCAACCGTCGGTGTTGACGAGCTCGCGCGCGACGCGGGCGGCTTCCTGCGGCTGGCCCTTGGAGTCGCGGATCACCATCTCGATCTGCCGGCCGGCAAGTCCGCCGGCGGCGTTGACCTTGTCGACCTCGAGCATCACCGCATTGCGCGACGACGTGCCGAGCTGCGCGACGCGGCCCGACAGAATCGTCGGCATGCCGATCTTGATGGTCTTGGCTTGCGCGCGCGCCACCCACGGTGCGGCAACACTCATCGCACCGGCGCCCATCAGCGCCAGCGTTGAACGGCGGCTGATGCCCGGCATGCGGGTTCTCGTCATTTTCCCCTCCCTCTTTCGGGTCGGCGTTTCCTGGTCCCTTGCCGGAGATCATCTCGTCTCCGTGTTCCCAACAATTTCAGAGGCAGGGGGGTGACGTCAAGCCAAAGATGAATTACGAGTCATAATTCACCCAAGGAGGAAACGAGGCCGGTAATCGGCCCAAAACCCGCAAAATGATCAATCTTTCGAGCTTCATCACCTTTCATGCCCGGCGCACGCCGGACCGGCCCGCGCTGAAATATCGCGGCGAGGAGATCTCCTACGCCGATTTCGATGCGCGCATCCGGCAAGCGGCCGGCTGGCTCGCCGCGCAGGGCATCGGCGCGGGCGACGTCGTGGCCGTGCTGATGAAGAACAGCGCGGCGTTCCTGGAGCTCGTCTTCGCCACCAGCCATCTCGGCGCGGTGTTCTTGCCGATCAACTTCCGTCTCTCGCGCGACGAGGTCGGCTACATCGCCGGCAATGCCGGCGCGCGGCTGTTGATCGTCGATGAAGAACTCACCGCCAATGCAGCGGGCGCGAAGATTGTCGTGCTGAACGAGGCCGCGCAGCAGAGCGTCACACGGCTCGCGAGCGATGCGTCGCCCGCGTCAATGCACGTGCGCCATCCATCCGACCTGATGCGGTTGATGTACACCTCGGGCACCACCGACCGCCCCAAAGGCGTGATGCTCACCTACGATAATTTCTACTGGAAGTCCGCCGACCAGACGATTGCGCTCGGCATCAGCGCCGAGACCCGACTGCTCGTCGTCGGCCCGCTCTATCACGTTGGCGCGCTCGACCTGCCCGGCATCGCCGTGCTCTGGCATGGCGGTTTCATCCGCATCGAACGCAATTTCGAGCCGGAGACCGCGCTTGCGGCGATCGCGGAGGACAAGCTCAACGCGGCATGGTTCGCGCCTGTGATGACCACAGCGATGCTCACCTGCCCCACCCGCGATCGTTACGACGTCTCCAGCCTGCGATGGGCGATCGGCGGAGGCGAGAAGACGCCGGAGGTGCGCATCCGCGCGTTCTCGGAGTTCTTCCGCAATGCGCGCTACATCGATGCCTATGGCCTCACCGAGACCGTCGGCGGCGACACCTTCATGGAAGCCGGCCGCGAGATCGAGAAGATCGGCTCAACCGGGCGCGCCATCGCCCACGTCGAGATCGAGATCCGTGACGAGGACGGCAAGACGCTGCCGCCGAACGTCAATGGCGAGATCTGCCTGCGCGGACCGAAAATCACGCGCGGCTATTGGAAGGATCCGGAGAAGACGGCGGCGGCCTTCTTCGGCGACTGGTTCCGCAGCGGCGATGTCGGCTATCTCGACGAGGAAGGCTTCCTGTACCTGACCGACCGCAAGAAGGACATGATCATCTCGGGCGGCGAGAACATCGCTTCCTCCGAGGTCGAGCGCGTCATCTACGATTTGCCCGAGGTGCGCGAAGTCGCGGTGATCGGCCTGCGCGATGCGCGCTGGGGCGAGCGGCCGGTCGCGATCGTGGTGCTGGCCAAAGGCGCGAGCCTCGAACTCCCTGCCCTCACCGAGCACTGCCGTACGCGCCTGGCGAGCTTCAAGGTGCCGAAGGAGCTCGTCATCCGCGACAGCCTGCCGCGGAATCCGAGCGGAAAGATCCTCAAGCGCGTGCTGCGCGCCGAGCTGGAGACGTCTGAATGACGCAAGCGAATGCCAAGGTCACAAAGCTCAACCGCGTCGAGCGCAACGCCTGGACCAAGCAGAAGATCTTTGACGCCGCGACCAAGGTCGTCGGCAAGCATGGCTATGCCGAAGCCTCCGTCGCCCGCATCACGGAAAAAGCCGGCGTCGCGCAAGGCACCTTCTACAATCATTTCGAGAACCGGCAGGAGCTGCTCGACCAGCTCCTGCCGAAGATCGGCCTCGACATGGTGGAATTCATTCGCGCCCGCACCGGCACCGCCGATGCCGCGCGGCAGGAGATCGCCCGCTTCTCCGCCTTCTTCGACTTTATCCGCGAGGTGCCGGAGTTCCTGCGCATCCTCAACGAGGCCGAATTCTTCGCGCCCATCGGCTACCAGAAACATCTCGACAACATCTCCGTCGCCTATGTTCGCATCTTGCGCCGCGCGCGAACGGCAGGCGCGATCGAGGATTACAGCGACGAGGAATTCGAGGCGATCGTCCACATGCTGATGGGCGCGCGCGGCTATCTCAGCCGCCGCTACTCCTATTCGGCAGGCGGCGTCACCGCCGTCCCCGACCACGTCATCTCCGCCTATCGCAAGCTGATGACGCGCGGCCTCTTCAGTGCATCCGGAGATCAGGACACGCCATGAACATCGCATCTCCACAAAAGCCGCTCGATCTCGTCTCCGCGATCGCCGAAGGCGATATCCGCTGCCTGCTGATGGTGCTGGTGCACATGACCGGCGATGAGCGCTGGCTCGAGCCGCCGTACTTGCCCAAGCGCGACATCCGCCTCATTCCCGATCCGGAGGCCGGCGTGCCCCGAGAGGTCCAGGACGAGATCCGCGCCGCAGTGGTCAGGCTGTTTGCCGACGGCACGCCAAAACCTGTCATTACCGATCCCGGCGAAGCGCTGCTCTTGAAGATGATGCGCGCCTGCCTCGGCGAGAACGTCGCGCCGGAATATGCACCGCTGATGCGCGAGGAGATGGGGTTTGTAGCGCGCGAGCCGCAATGGACGAAGCGTCCTTCCGACGAGAAGCTTGCCGGCCAGCATGTGCTGATCGTCGGCGCCGGCGTCTGCGCCATCGCGCTCGGCGTCGCGCTCGGCCATCTCGGCATCCCCTACACCATCGTCGAGAAAAACGCCGAGCTCGGCGGCACCTGGTGGATCAACCGCTATCCCGGCTGCGGCGTCGATACGCCGAACCACTCCTATTCCTATTCGTTCGGCTCGGGCAATGCATGGACGCGCTATTTCTGCCAACGAGAGGAGCTACTCGGCTATCTCCAGAAGGTCGCCGAGGAATACGGCATCCGCAAGCATCTGCGCGTCAATACCGAGCTGACGTCGTCGCGCTGGGACGAAGGCAAGCGACGCTGGATCTCGACGCTGAAGACCCAGAACGGCGAAGAGACCTTTGAATCCACCGCTCTGGTCTCGGCCATCGGCCAGCTCAACGATCCTTCGCGCGCGCATTTCAAGGGCGAGGACAGCTTCAAAGGCACGATCCTGCATTCGGCGCTGTGGTCAGGCGATATCGACCTCGACGGCAAGCATGTCGCCGTGATCGGCACCGGCGCAACATCGATGCAACTGGTGCCGTCGATCGCCGGCCGCGTCGCCTCCGTCACGGTCTATCAGCGCAGCGCGCAATGGGCGCGGCCCGTTAAGGGCTATTCCGATCCGATCAGCGACCGCGCGCGCTGGCTGCTCGCGCATCTGCCGTTCTATGTGCAGTGGTATCGCTTCAACATGTTCTGGCGCTATGGCGACGGCCTGTTGCCGTTCCTGCGCAAGGACCCGGCCTGGCCGCATCCCGAGCGCGCCGTCAACAAGGGCAACGACCGGCATCGCCAGGAGCTGACCGATTTCATCCTCACCGAGCTGAAGGATCGGCCCGACCTGATCGCAAGGTGCGTGCCGACCTATCCGCCCTATGGCAAGCGCATCCTGCTCGAAAACAACTGGTTCAGGACGCTCACGCGGAACAATGTCGAGCTCGTCACCGACACGATCGATCATTTCGATCGCGACGGCATCGTCACCGCTGACGGCGAGCACCGCCCCGCCGACATCATCGTCGTCGCCACCGGCTTCAAGGTGACGGAGATGGCGGCACGCCTCAACATCAGCGGCCGCGGCGGCAAGGATCTGCGCGAGGCCTGGGCCAACGACAATCCGACCGCGTTCCTCGGCCTCACCGTCCCAGACTTTCCGAACTTCTTCTGCATGCTCGGCCCGAACTCCGGCCCCGCCCATGGCGGCAGCGTCATCTTCCAGTCGGAATGCCAGAGCCGCTATATCTCCGCCTGCCTCGCCGATATGATCGAGCACGACGTCGCCGCCATCGACGTCCGTCAGGACGTGCTCGACGACTACGTCCGCAAGGTCGATGCCGAGCACGAGGCGATGATCTGGACCCATCCCGGCATGAGCACCTATTATCGCAATTCGAGCGGCCGCGTGTTTTCGGCGATGCCCTGGCGGTTCGTGGACTACTGGCGCATGACGCATGATCCGGATCTGGGGCAGTACAGGTTGACGAAGGCGTAAACCTCACCTCGTCGTCATTGCGAGCGCAGCGAAGCAATCCAGAATCTTTCCGCGGAGATACTCTGGATTGCTTCGCTGCGCTCGCAATGACGGAATTCGCGGGTTAATCTCCCGCACAACCGGGAGCGCCGTACGCCGAGGAAGCCGCCAATGCCCAAGCCGCTTGTCCGCGTCTACACCGACTACAAGAGCCCTTACGCGTTCGTCGCCAACAAGCGGCTATTTTCGCTCGAGGAGACGCACGGCGTCGAGCTCGAATGGCTGCCCTATACGCTGCGCGTCGCCGAATTCATGGGGACGGTCGAGGAGCGCACGCCGCATTTCTGGCGCAAGGTGCGTTACGCCTATATGGACGCGCGGCGCTATGCCAATGCGCAAGGGCTCGTCATGAAGGGGCCGCGCCGGATCTATGACGCCTTCTATTCCAGCGTTGGAATGCTGTTCGCACAGCGGCACGGCTTCTTCCGCCCTTATCACGACACGGTGTTCCGCAAATTCTGGAGCCATGAGCTCGAGATCGACGATCTCGCCGCAATCACGGACGTCATCACCGCGTGCGGCGGCTCGGCGAGCGAGTTCGAAGCCTTCGTCAACGGCCCTGCCCGCGCCGAGCACGACCGCATCATCGACGAGGCCGAAGCACTCGGCGTGTTCGGCGTGCCGACTATGGTGTTCAACGGCGAGCTGTTCTGGGGCGGTGATGCATCGACATGCTGATCGAGCGGATCGAGCGTCCGGAAACGATCGAAGCCGCGCTCGGCAGCCGCCACCGCAAATCAGTGTAGCCGTCAAGCGGCGAGGCCGCTCTCGACCGAAGCAAATTCCAGCCCGAGGCTCTCGGCAACCGCCTTGTTGGTTATGCGGCCACGATGCACGTTCAGTCCGTTGCGCAAATGCGGATTTTCCAGAACCGCGGCAAAGCCCTTGTTCGCGAGCATCAGGCCGAACGGCAGCGTTGCGTTGTTCAGCGCCTGGCTCGACGTCACCGGCACCGCGCCCGGCATGTTGGCGACGCAATAATGCACGACGCCGTCGACCTGATAGGTCGGATCGGCGTGCGTGGTCGGATGCGAGGTCTCGAAGCAGCCGCCCTGGTCGATCGCGACGTCGACCAGCACGGCGCCCGGCCGCATCGACTTGAGCATCGCGCGCGTGACGAGCTTTGGAGCGCTGGCGCCCGGCACCAGCACCGCCCCGATCACGACGTCGGCGGCGAACACCTCGTCCTCGACCGCTTCGATGGTCGAGAAGCGGGTGCGCACCCGCCCGAGAAACACATCGTCCAGCTCGCGCAGACGGGGAATCGAGCGGTCGATCACAGTGACTTCCGCACCGAGGCCCGCCGCCATGCGCGCGGCCTGCGTTCCCACCACGCCGCCGCCGAGCACGACGACGCGCGCCGGCTGCACGCCGGGCACACCGCCGAGCAGAACCCCGCGGCCGCCGGCCGATCGCTTGAGCGCGGCGCCGGCGGCTTCGACGGCGAGGCGGCCGGCGACTTCGCTCATCGGCGCAAGAAGGGGGAGGTGACCGGCCGCGTCGGTGACGGTCTCATAGGCGACCGCAGTGCAACCGGAAGCGAGCAGACCCTTGGCCTGTTCGGGATCCGGCGCGAGATGGAGGTAGGTAAAAAGGATCTGGCTCTCGCGAAGCTGGGCCCATTCGCTTTTCTGCGGCTCCTTCACCTTCACGATCATGTCGGAGTTCGCGAAGATGTCGCGGGCGCTCTCGGCAATCGCGGCCCCTGCCCGCTGGTACACCTCGTCGGAAGCGCCGATGCCGCTGCCGGCGCCGGTCTCGACCGTCACCTGGTGCGCGGCCGCGACATATTCGCGGACGGCGCCCGGGGTGAGCCCGACGCGATATTCCTGCACCTTGATCTCCTTGGGCACACCGACGCGCATTTTGGGCTCCTTCCAACGTCCTGATTCACCCCGTCATCGTAGCGATCGGGCCAGTTTGGTTTCGTGCAAATATCCGCTAGCTTCGACCTCCCCGCGCCGGTTTCCGGCGTGCAAACGCCCTTTCACGCTGGAAACGAAACCTTGGCCCTCGACCGGAAAGATCTCGCCATCCTCGCGGAACTCACCACCAATGCGCGGGCCAGCCACACCGAGCTCGCCACGAAGGTCGGGCTATCAAGCACGGCGCTGGCGCGGCGGCAGAAGACGCTGGAGGACGACGGCTACATCCAGGCCTACCAGGCCGCGCTCGATCTCGCGCAGTTCGGCCTCACCACGACGGTGCTGGTCCGCATTGCGCTGGAGAGCCAGAGCGACGAGGCGCTGAAGGCGTTCGAGGCGGAGGTGGTGAAATGCCCGTCCGTCGTGCGCTGCTTCCTGATGTCGGGCACCGACGACTACATCCTGATCGTGCTCGCCCGCGACATCCAGGATTTCGAGCGCATCCATCGCACCGAACTGTCGCGCCTGCCGCGCGTGGCGCGCGTCCAATCGAGCTTCGCGCTGCGCGAGATCGTCAACCGCGCGGTGCCGACGGTGGTTTTCGGCGAAGCCAAGCGCTGACACTGTGTCGCGGGCGCCATAATTCCCGGCAGGGAACCAAGCGGCCGGTTGTAAGTTGGAGGCCATTGGCAAGCGGAGGCAACGGTGCCTCCGCGTCAGCTCGGCTGACGTCTCGGCTCAGTCGCCGTCGCAGGGAGCAGGACATGAGCGATGTCACGCACGAGATTCCCGAACGCATTCCAGTTCATATCGTCGTCAATGGCGTCGGCCACACGCTCGATCTCGTGCCCTGGACCACGCTTCTGGATGCCCTGCGTGACCATCTTGCGCTGACCGGCACCAAGAAAGGCTGCGATCACGGCCAATGCGGCGCCTGCACCGTGCTGGTTGACGGTCGGCGCGTCAATTCCTGCCTGACGCTCGCCGTCATGAAGGACGGCGCCGAGATCACGACGATCGAAGGCCTTGCCAAGGACGGAACGCTTCATCCTGTGCAGCAGGCGTTCATCGACCACGACGCCTTTCAGTGCGGCTATTGCACGCCGGGACAGATTTGCTCGGCCGCGGGCCTTCTGGCCGAAGGCCGCGCCCGGGATGCCGACGAGATCAGAGAGCTGATGAGCGGAAATCTCTGCCGTTGCGGCGCCTATCCGAACATCGTCGCTGCGATCCAGCAGGCAATGGGCCGGCCATGAACAACTTCCAATATTCCCGCGCCACCGACATCGCCGATGCGATCCGCTTGCTGGCCGCCGATCCCGGCGCCAAGCTGATTGCCGGCGGCACCAATCTGATCGACCTGATGAAGGAAAATGTCGAGCGGCCCTCCCGGCTGATCGACATCTCCCGCCTGCCGCTCCGCGACATCGAGGAGACGGCCGACGGAGGCCTGCGCATCGGCGCCTTGGTGCCGAATTCGGACCTCGCTTACCATCCGCTTGTCGAGCAGCGCTACCCCCTGCTCGCCGGCGCCATCCTCGCCGGCGCTTCCGCGCAATTGCGCAATATGGCCTCCGTTGGCGGCAACCTGATGCAGCGCACGCGCTGCGCCTACTTTTATGACACGGCGACGCCCTGCAACAAGCGAGATCCCGGCAGCGGCTGCTCGGCAATCGACGGCCTCAACCGCAACCACGCAATCCACGGTACGAGCGCGTCCTGCATCGCGACCAACCCGTCCGACATGAGCGTCGCACTTGCTGCGCTCGGTGCGCTCGTGCACATCGCAGGTCCCTCCGGGCAGCGCACGATCGCATTGACCGATTTCCATCGGCTCCCGGAGGACAAGCCCCATGTCGACACAAATCTCGGCACCGGCGAGATCATCGCGGCCGTCGAACTTCCCAAGCGTGGCTTTGCCCGTAACTACAGCTATCTGAAAATCCGCGACCGGCTGTCCTATGCTTTTGCTTTGGTCTCGGTCGCGGCCGCGCTCGAACTGGATGGCAACGCGATCAGCGAAGCCCGCCTGGCGCTCGGCGGCGTGGCTCACAAGCCCTGGCGCAGCCTTGAGGCCGAAGCGGCGTTGCGCGGCCAGGCAGCGACGCCGGACCACTTCTCGCGCGCGGCCGATCTGCTGCTGCACGGGGCAACGGCCCGCGCACATAACCGCTTCAAGATCGAGCTCGCACGCCGCGCCATCGTGCGTACGCTGATACAGGCCGCGAGCGCCACGCCACAATCACAGGCTCACAAGAAAATCGCGTGAGGGACCGATGAACGCCTATGTCGGAACGCCAACGTCCCGCGTCGATGGCCGCGCCAAGGTCACCGGAGCCGCCAAATATGCCGGCGAATTCCCGGCAGACGGCCTCCTCCATGGCTTCGTTGTCGAGGCCACGATTCCGCGCGGACGTATCGCTCGCCTCAACGCCAGCGACGCGCTGCAAGTGAAGGGCGTGGTCGACGTGCTCACGCATGCGCATCGTCCGCCCCTCGCCGACAATGACGATGCCTGGAAGGACGAGGTGGCGCCGGAGAAGGGCTCGCCCTTCCGCCCGCTCTATGACGACAGGATCTGGTTCAACGGCCAGCCCATCGCGCTCGTCGTGGCGGATGACTGGGAAACCGCTAAATTCGCCGCGACCCGCGTGCGCGTTGAATACGACCGGGAGGCATTTGCAACCGATCTCGAATCCGAACATGGCAAAGCCGGCAAAGTGGATCGGCCGCACAAGCCGCGCGGCGACGCCGCCGCGGCGCTGGCTGGGGCCGCTGTGCGGCACCAGGCGGATTATGTCCTGCCGACCGAGCACCACAACCCGATGGAGCTCTATGCGACCACGGTGGTCCGCGACGGCAACGGCAGGCTTACCGTCTATGACAAGACGCAAGGTGTCCAGAACGTCCACAAATATCTATGCAGTGTGTTCAACAAGAAGCCCGATGATCTCCGCGTGGTCTCGCCCTATGTCGGCGGTGCCTTCGGCTCCGGATTGCGGCCGCAATGCCAGGTGGTGCTGGCGACGCTTGCCGCGCTCGAACTCAAGCGATCCGTCCGTGTCGTGCTGACACGGCAGCAGATGTACGGGCTCGGCTACCGGCCGATGACCATTGAGCGTGTCGCGCTCGGCGCAAGGCCCGACGGCACGCTCGATGCCGTCACGCACGAGGCCACTGCCGTGACTTCGCGCTACGAGGATTTTTCGCGCAATGACACCGGCTGGGCGGAACAGCTGTACAAGAGCCCGAACAGCCTCTTCTCCCACAAGCTCGTCGATCTCGACCTCTCCACACCCTGCGACATGCGCGCACCCGGCGCCGCCTCCGGCGTCTGCGCGCTCGAATGCGCCATGGACGAATTGGCCGTCGCGCTCAAGCTCGATCCGATCGAGCTGCGATTGAAGTGCTATTCGGACCGCGACCAGAGCGAAGACCTGCCCTACACCAGCAAGCAGCTGCGCGAATGCTACGCCCGCGGCGCGGAAGCGTTCGGCTGGGGCCGGCGCAATCCTGCGCCGCGCTCCACGCGCGACGGCAAGGAGCTGGTCGGCTGGGGCATGGCGACGGGGGTGTGGGAGGCGCTTCAGATGCCGGCCGCCGTCCGCATCGTGCTGACGTCGAACGGCCATGCCGAAGTATCCTGCGCCGCCTCCGATATCGGCACCGGCACCTACACCATCGTGGCACAGGTGGCCGCCGACGCCCTCGGGCTGCCGATCGAGAATATCGACGTGAAGCTTGCCGACTCGACCTTGCCGCAGGCCCCTGTCGAAGGCGGTTCCTGGATGGCGGCGTCGGCCGCGCACGCCGTGCTGGGCGCGGCCGAAGACATTCGCCAGGAGCTCGCACGGCTCGCCAAGGCGATGCCCTCCTCGCCCCTCGGCGGCGTCGATGCGCCCGACGTGATCCTTGTCGACGGCACGATCGCCAAAGCCGGCGACAAGGCTTGTGCCGTCTCGATCGCCGATGCGATGCGCCACGGCAAGCTCGAGCGGATCGAGAAGCAGAAGCTCAATCATTTCGCGGAGGACAAGTCGCACGCGCGCAACACCCATTCGGCGGTCTTCGCCGAGGTCAAGGTTGACGAAGAACTAGGCGTCATCCGCGTCACGCGCGTCGTGAGCGCGGTCGCAGCCGGACGGATCCTCAATACCAAGACCGGCCGCAGCCAGATCATGGGCGGCGTGGTCTGGGGCATCGGAATGGCACTACACGAGGAGACGGTGATGGATCACCGCTTCGGCCGGATCATGAACGCGAACATCGCCGAGTACCACATTCCCGTGAATGCCGACGTTCACGACATCGACGTCATCTTCGTCGACGAACCCGACGACCGGATCAACAAGCTGGGCGTCAAGGGCATTGGCGAAATCGGCATCGTCGGCGTACCTGCGGCGATCGCGAACGCAGTCTATCACGCTACCGGTAAGCGCATCCGGCGCTTCCCGATCACGCTGGACAAGTTGCTGGATTGATCGCCCGTCACACGATCCCCGCTGGATCGGGCGATTGTCATAGAACTGTCATCGAAAGTGCAGAGACCTGCCAGTTTCTGTAGATTCGGGACACGCCATGGATTATTTCAAGCGCTTCAACTTCCTGTTCGCCGCGCCCGTGTTCGACGCCGACGATCTGGAAGGCATCCGCTTCAACCAGATTATCGAGGAGATCCAGCGCTCCGGCTTCGAGGTCGTGAGGGCCCGCAGGTTGGAGGACGCCGAGATCGCGGTGCAGACCGACGCCGCGATCGGCTGCATGGTGGTGGACTGGGGCAAGAAGGGCCTCGAGGGGAAGACCTCGGCGCTGATCAACCTGATGCGTCGCCGCGGCCTCGACTTCCCGATCATCCTCCTGATCCGGCGCAAGCGCTTCGAGGATTTGCCGGTCGAGGTGCTCGACTTCATCGACGGCTATGTCTTCCTCTCCGAGGAGACGCCGACCTTCATCGCCAAGAATTTGATCAGCCGGCTCAAGCAATATGCCGAGACGCTGAAGACGCCGTTCTTCGGCGCGCTGGTCGACTACGCCGAAGAAGGCAACCAGCTCTGGACCTGTCCGGGTCACAATGGCGGCGTGTTCTACAACCGCAGTCCGATCGGCCGGGTCTTCGTCGAGCATCTCGGCGAATCCGTGTTTCGCGACGACCTCGACAATTCCGTGCTCGACCTCGGCGACCTCCTCACCCATGAGGGTCCCGCGCTGAGGGCGCAGAAGGAAGCCGCCCAGATTTTCGGCGCGGAGAAGACCTATTTCGTGCTCAACGGCACCTCGACCTCGAACAAGGTCGCGCTCGGCGCTCTCGTCACCGACGGCGACCTTGTGCTGTTCGACCGCAACAACCACAAGGCCGCCCATCACGGCGCGCTGATGATCAATGGCGGCATCCCGATCTACGTGCCGACCATCCGCAATGCCTGGGGCCTGATCGGCCCGATGCGCTGGGACATGCTCGACGAGAAGGCCCTGCGCGAGGCGATCCGGAACCATCCGCTGGTGACGGACAAGGACGCCTGGCGCAAGGAGCGGCCGTTCCGCGTCGCCGTGGTCGAGCAGTGCACCTATGACGGCTCGATCCACAGCGCCGAGATGATCCTGAAGCGCATCGGCCATCTCTGCGAATATATCCTGTTCGACGAGGCCTGGGCCGGCTTCATGAAGTTCCACCCGCTCTATGCCGGCCGCTTCGCCATGGGGCTGGCGAACCTTCCTCCCGAAGCGCCCGGCATCATCGCCACGCAATCCACCCACAAGCAGCTCGCGAGCTTCTCGCAGGCCTCCCAGATCCACATCAAGGACCGCCATATCCGCGGCCAGAAGCGGCGCGTCGAACACCGCCGCTTCAACGAGAGCTTCATGCAGCACGCCTCGACCTCGCCGTTCTACCCGCTGTTCGCCTCCCTCGACGTCGGCGCGCAGATGATGAAGGGCCGCTCGGGCGAGGTCCTCTGGGACGACACGATCCGGCTCGGCATCGAGCTGCGCAAGAAGATCCGCGCGATGCGCCGGGAGTTCGAGGAGAAGGAGCAAAATCCGGATCGCCGCTGGTTCTTCGAGCCCTTCGTTCCCGATCGCGTCGCCATTCCCGACGTCAGCCGCCCCGGCGCCGCGCACAACGTCGCCTGGGAGACCCTCTCCACCGACGAGCTCGCCACCAATCCGGCGCTGTGGCAGCTCTCGCCAGATACCAACTGGCACGGCTTTCCCGATCTCGCGGAGGGCTTTGCCATGACCGACCCGAACAAGCTGACGCTGCTGACGCCCGGCTTCGATCGCACCACCGGCGCCTATGCCGAGCACGGCATTCCCGCGCCTGTGGTCGCGCAGTATTTGCGCGAAAACCGCATCGTCCCTGAGAAGAACGACCTCAACTCCCTGCTCTTCCTGCTGACCCCCGGCGTCGAGGCGAGCAAGGCCGGCACGCTGATCTCCGGGCTTGTCGCATTCAAAAGGTTGCATGACGACAACGCGTTGCTGGCCGACGTCATCCCTGAATTCTACCAGCGGCGGCAGGCGCGCTATGCCGGCGTGCGGCTGCGCGATCTCTGCGGCGACATGCACCGCTTCTTCCGCGCCGCCGACGTCAGCGCCCTCCAGGCCCGGCAGTTCATGCCCGAGCACATGCCCGAGATCGCGATGTCGCCCCGCGATGCCGCGCGCTATCTGTTCAAGAACGACGTCGACTATTTGCCGATCGAGGCGATCGCGGGCCGCATCGCCACCACGCCGTTCGTGGTCTACCCGCCCGGCATCGCCACCATCGTGCCCGGCGAACGGCTGACGGAGCGGGCCAAGCCCATGGTGGATTATCTCAAAATGTTCGAAACCTGTTTCAACACGTTCCCGGGGTTCGATGTGGAAATCCAGGGCGTCTACAAGGAGATCGATGCACAGGGCCGCATCGGCCTCTATACTTACGTCGTTGCCGAGTAGGTGCCGATGAACGAAACAGCGATTGCGCGTACAGATGACGAGCCGGTTCAGGTCCGCCCCTCACGGGAGAGCGATGTCGAGGCGATGCTGGCGATCTACCGCCATCACGTCCGCAATGGCGTGCCGCGCGATGTCGAGGGAACCGGCGCGCCCGAACCGGACGATCTGCGCGACCGCCGCAAGAACCTGAAGCAGACCCGCCTGCCGCATCTGGTCGCGACCTATCGCGGCGAGGTGGTCGGCTATGCCTATGCCGTGCTGTTCCGCAAGCGCCCGGCCTATCGCTACACGGCCAAGCATTCGATCTACGTCCACTACGAACATCTCGGCCGCGGCGTCGGCCGGCTGCTGCTCCAGGGAATGATCGATGCGTGTGCGGCGGCCGGCTTCCGCCAGATGATCGGCTATATCGACGCCGACAACGCGCCCTCGCTGGCGCTGCACGAAAAGTTCGGCTTCGCGCGCGCCGGCCTGCTCTGCGGTGTCGCCTATCGCCACGGCCGCTGGTCGGACACGGTCATGGTGCAGCGATCGCTCGGCGCGGGCGTCACCGCTCCGCCGACGCTACCGGCACCGGGCCGTTAAATCTTACGAGGGAAAGTCAGCCGGCTTGACCTGGATCCGGTCGGCATGCAGCGACCAGTGATGCAACGCCTGGTCCTTGCAAAACCTCGCCTTCGCCCGCTCCCTGGCTTCGTCCTCGTCGGTGGCGTCGATTTCGAGCGTGCCCTGGCAAACCTCGATCTGCCGGCCGTACTGGCCGAGCACGTCCTTCATGAACCTGACGACATAAGTTGACATGGGACCTCCTGCCTGCGCCAGCGTGCCCCGGCGGCACTTTAATCCCATTTAGCCTGAACCGGGAAAGGAGATTTTGACGCGGATCAAGATCGGTGACGGTTCCCGCCGCCAATGCAGGCGTCGATACAATCCGTCAGCGATCACGTCTTGATATCGAGGAGGGTCTGTTCTGTCTCGGCGTAGGCTTGAATGACCTTCGCATTGGCAATGAAGCTGTACTTGGCGGCTGCCATTTGAACGAACTCGCTGCCGAGATCGACGTTCGGCGCGACGACCAGGCCGTCCTCGTTTGCGAAGGGAGCGCCGGGGTCGGATTGTGCGGTATAGCTCGGCGAAACCGTCGACACGGTTGCGACAGTATCACCTGGCGTCGAGCCGCTCGATTGGGAGACCTGATCGACACGCAACGGCACATAGGCCGCTGGAAATGTCGGGCCAATGCTCGAGCTGCCCGCACCGGCCGATGTGCTCGATCCGCTTGAGGCGGGTAGCGGGCCGGTCGTGCGGACATTGGCGATGTTGCTCGCGGCCACGTTCACACGCAAACTCGCCGCGGAAAGTCCTGATGTCGCAATCGAAAATATGCTCATGGACTTTCAACTACAGGACAAGTGATACGCGTTCATTCACGCCATCAGTAAAATCCGCCGCGTTCTATTTTCATCCGCGTAACCAACGATCGGAGCGCGATCAGGCTTCGCACGCCCCTACCCCGGCGTCACGCCGAACGCCTGCTTGAAGCGCTCGGCGTAGCGCGGCCAGACCTCGGGATTGATGATCCGCGGCGGGCGTTTGCCGTCGAGCGTCTCCAGCACCTGCTCGGCGGCGATGCGGCCCATGTTCTGGCGCGCCTCGATCGTGACGCCTGCGGTGTGAGGGCTCGCCAGCACATTGTCGAGCTGGAGCAGCGGATGCTCCGGCGGTGGCGGCTCCTTCGACCAGACGTCGAGGCCGGCGCCGGCGATGCGCTTGTCGCGCAACGCCTGGAGCAGCGCGTCCTCGTCGTGGATAAAGCCGCGCGCCGTGGTGATGAAATAGGCGTGCGGCTGCATCAGCGCGAATTCGCGCGTGCTGATCATGTTGCGGCTTTTCTTGTCGAGCGGACAGGAGATCGAGACGAAATCGGCGCGGCGCAGCAGCTCGTCGAGCTCGACCTTCGCCCCGCCCCGCTCGGCCATCACCTCGGCCGACAAATACGGGTCATAGGCCAGCACCTTCATGCCGAGCAGGCCCTTGCACAGCGCGGCAATGCGGCGGCCGACATTGCCGAGGCCAATGATGCCGACGGTCTTGTGCTCGACCTCGTTGCCGACGAGCTCGTTGCGGTTGACGTCGCGCTCGCGGCGCAGGCGGCGGTCGGACTGGATGATGCGCTTGGACAGCGTCAGCATCATCGCCAGCGCATGCTCGGCGACGGAATGGGCGTTGCCACCGGACTGGTTGACGACCAGCACGCCCGCATCGGTGCAGGCCTCGACGTCGACAGGGTCGAAGCCCGCGCCATTGCTGGAGACCAGCAACAGGTTTGGCGTGCGCTTCAGGAAGGCGGCATCGACATGGAAATGCGGGGCAAGTTCGTCGCGGGCGGCGCCGATCTGGTAAACATGCGCCGCGTTCAGGATCGGGGCGTAGAAATCTTCGGGGCTCTCGTTCTCGATGCGATCGAGCCGGACGTCGGACCGCGCCTTCAGGATGTCGATATAAATCGGATTGGCCAGGTATTTGACGTAGAAGACGCGCTTGCTATTGACGGACATCAGGACCCTTCCGGCTCTCTCAAGGAGACCCGCAAGGCCAGCGCACCCCGCGCCCCGTCCATGCGTTCCTCCCGTTTTTGCATTATCGCCGCTTATGACATGGCGGTGCCGGCCACGGCAGGCCGTCTGGCGCAGATCACGGTGCTGGCCCGGACATGTTGACAATCCCGCCCGCCGCGTCAAGTTCGGCAGACCGCCGCGACGGCCAGAACCAAGAAGCATGCGCGGCTCAAGGGAGAACGTAATGGCGCTTGCGGAACAGCAGACCTCGCCCCAGGCGGCACAAGGCGCCAGCGACAGGAGCTGGCACGGCATCGTCCTGCAGACCCTGAAGCGGAACGAGATCAGCCTGATCCCTTACGTGCCCGACCGCGTGCTGACGCCGCTGATCAAGAACCTGCACGCCGACCCCTTCTTCACCACCTTTGCCACCGCCCGCGAGGAGGAGGCCGTCGGTATCGTCTCCGGCGCCTGGATGGGCGGACGTCGCGGCGCGGTGCTGATGCAGACCTCCGGCTTCGCCACGCTCGCCAACGTGCTGGCCTCGCTCGCGGTGCCCTACCAGATCCCGCTGATCATGTTCGTCTCCGAGCGCGGCACGCTTGGCGAGTTCAATTACGGGCAATCGCTGGTCTGCCGGACCATGCGCCCGGTGCTGGATTCGCTCGCGCTGGAGCACCACACCATCACCCGGCTCGACGAACTCGAATTCATCGCCGACCGCTCGATCAAGCAGGCCGTTACCACGCAGGCGCCGGTGGCGCTGATCCTCAACCCGCTGCTCACCGGCGGCAAGGTTTTCGACAAGTGAGGCCGGCCAGAATGAGCACAGATTTGGACAACCGCAACACCAAGGTCATGAACCGCTTCGATGTCACCTCGCGCCTGATCGCCAAGCTCAAGCACGAGGAAGCGGTGATCGGCGGCATCGGCAACACCAATTTCGATCTCTGGGCCGCCGGCCATCGCCCGCAGAACTTCTACATGCTCGGCAGCATGGGGCTGGCTTTCCCGATTGCGTTGGGCGTCGCGCTGGCCCAGCCCGATCGCCGCGTCTTCGCGCTCGAAGGCGACGGCTCGCTGCTGATGCAGCTCGGCGCGCTCGCGACGATTGCGGCGTTGAAGCCGAAGAACCTCATCATGATCGTGATGGACAATGGCATCTACCAGATCACCGGTGCGCAGCCGACACCGGCCGCTGGCGTCGCCGACATCGTCGCCATAGCCACAGGCTCGGGACTTGCCAACAGCGTCTGGGCCGCGGACGAGGAGGATTTCGAGCGGCTGGTCGACGAGGCCCTGTCCGCCTCCGAGCCGAGCCTGATCGCGGTCCGCATCGACGACAAGCCGGGCGTCGGCACCACCCGCAGGGATCCCGTTCAGATCCGGGAACGCTTCATGCACGGCCTCGGCGTGCGCGAGCCACTTTAACGTTTCGTCATTAACTACACGGCGATCTGATCCCTGCCACGTGACAGGCCGTTGCAAATCCGTGCTATCGGCACCGGATGCCCATTTTTATTCGCTTTTTTGCCTGGCTGCTCGCGGCCGCCGTCACTTTCGCAACCCTCGGCCCGCCCGGCCTGCGGCCCCATTCCGATCTCGGCCAGGACGGCGAGCACGCCCTCGCCTTCATCCTGGTGGGACTGGCCTTCGGCCTCGCCTACCGGAATCGCCGCTGGGCCGTCGCGGCCTTCGCGGTGGTCCTGATCGGCGTGCTCGAGCTGATGCAGTTCTGGGCACCGGGACGGCATGCACGGCTGGACGATTTCTTGGTCGATGCCGGCACCGCCTGCATCGGCTTTGCGCTTGCCGCCGTCGCCGATTGGATCATGGCACGCCTCCGCGCCAGTTCGGCCCTGACGAACTAAGGCCCCGCGGAGTGACGCTCCGCAGGGCCCGGCTGTTCAAAGCCTTCACGCTCTGACCGATCAGTCGATGATCTTGACGACGCGGCGCGTGCGCGGTTCGACGATGACGCGGCGATCGTTCACGACCGCGTAGCGATACTCGGTGTAGTTCGGCACGGGGCGCAGCACCACGGTCGGGGGCAGCGGCTCGCCGACGACGACGCGCTCGTGGATCACGACGGAATCGTCGCGCGGGATTCCGCCGAGCACGGCATTCGGAATTTCGAGGCCGGCGCCGACGGCCGCACCGACGGTGCCGCCGACCATCGCGCCGATCGGTCCACCGATGTCGCCACCCGCACGCGCGCCGTCCCTGGCGCCCTGTTCGGTCGTCGACTGGGCAAAGGCTGCACTCGACGCCAGCAGCGACACGGCAGCCAGCGAAATCGCAAGACGGGTCTTCATGTCCACACTCTCCAGTGATTGTTCTGCGCCTTCAACCGCGGGGTCGGACCATTGTTCCGGTTCCCGCACGACGAAAGACAGGCCAAATCTGGAGAATGTTACTGCGTAACACTTATGCCGCGGCGATCTCGTGTCCCGCCATCAGTTCCAGTGCCCGCACCATCGCGGAATGATCCCAGGCCTTGCCGCCATGCGCGGCGCAGGACGAGAACAATTGCTGCGCCAATGCGGTGCTCGGCAGCGACAGGCCGAGCGCGCGCGCACCTTCGAGCGCGAGGTTGAGGTCCTTCTGTTGCAGCTCGATGCGGAAACCCGGCTCGAAATTGCGCTTCACCATGCGCTCGCCATGCACTTCGAGAATCCGCGACGATGCAAACCCGCCCATCAGCGCCTTGCGTACCAGCGCGGGGTTTGCACCGGCTTTGGATGCGAACAGCAGCGCTTCGCTCACCGCCTCGATCGTCAGCGCGACGATGATCTGGTTGGCAACCTTCGTCGTCTGGCCATCGCCATTGGCGCCGACATGCGTGACGTTCTTGCCCATCTTGTCGAAGATCGGCTTCATGGTGCCAAAGGCCCGCTCCGGGCCGCCGACCATGATGGTGAGGGTCGCGGCCTTGGCCCCGACCTCGCCGCCCGACACCGGCGCGTCGAGATAGTCCGCGCCCAGCGCCTCGATCTTCTTGGCGAATTCCTTGGTCGCCAGCGGCGAGATCGAGCTCATGTCGACGACGATCTTGCCCTTGGAGATGCCGCTCGCGACGCCGTCCTTGCCGAACAGCACCGCCTCCACATGCGGGGTGTCAGGCACCATGATGATGACCGCATCCGCCTCCTCCGCGACTTCCTTGGCTGACTTGCAGGCGATGCCGCCCGCCGCGATCAGCTCGGGCGACACGGGCGCAACGTCGTGGAGCAGCACGCGATGGCCCGCGGCCAGAAGGTGGCCGGCCATCGGCCGTCCCATGGTGCCAAGTCCGATGAAGCCGATGTCGATCATGTCTACGTTTCCTCAGGTCTCAAATGTCTGCGCGGCATGCCAGGACAGGCCTTCCAGCGTCGTGGTGCGCGGCTTGTATTCGCAGCCGATCCAGCCGCGATAGCCGATCGCGTCGAGGTGGCGGAACAAGAAGGGGTAGTTGATCTCGCCGGTACCGGGCTCGTGCCGACCGGGATTGTCGGCGAGCTGGATATGGGCGATTTGGGGGAGATATTCCTGCATGGTCCGGGCGAGATCGCCCTCCATGATCTGCATGTGGTAGATGTCGTACTGGATGAACAGATTGTTCGACCGCACCTCGGAGATCAGCTGCACCGCCTGCTCGGTGCCGTTGAGGTAGAAGCCGGGAATGTCGAGCGTGTTGATCGGCTCGACCAGGAGCTTGATGTTCTCGCGCGCCAGCGTCGAGGCGGCAAAGCGAAGGTTGCCGACCAGCGTTTCGTTGAGCTCGCGCGGGTCGGCGTCGGCGGGCGCGATGCCGACGAGGCAATTGAGCTGCTCGCAATCGAGCGCCTTGGCATAGTCGATGGCCCGGAACACGCCGTCGCGAAATTCACTGACGCGATCGGGCAGGATCGCGATGCCGCGCTCGCCCGCTGCCCAGTTTCCCGCTGGAAGGTTGTGCAGCACCTGCGTCAGCCCGTGAGCCTCGAGCTGCTCGCGCAGCAACGCCTTGTCGAAATCATACGGGAAGAGATACTCGACCCCGGAGAAGCCCGCCGCTTTCGCCGCAGCGAAGCGATCGGGAAACGGCATCTCGTTGAAGAGCATGGTGAGGTTGGCGGCAAATTTCGGCATGATGCTCTCCCCTATTCCGCCGGCTGCAGCACGCCGGGCCGCTTGGTCCCGACCTCGTCGAGCGGCAGATCCAGCACCTCCTCGAACTCGACGATGTTGTCGATCTCCGTGCCCATCGCGATGTTGGTGACGCGTTCGAGAATGAACTCGACCACGACAGGCACGCGGTGCTTCGCCATCAATTCACGCGCGGTCGCGAACGCCGCCTGCGTATCCTTGGGATCAGTGACGCGGATTGCCTTGCAGCCCAGGCCTTCGGCGACCGCGACGTGGTCGACGCCGTAGCCACCGAGCTCCGGTGCGTTGACGTTCTCGAAGGAGAGCTGGACGTGGTAATCCATGTCGAAGCCGCGCTGGGCCTGGCGGATCAGGCCGAGATAGGAATTGTTCACGACGACGTGGATGTAGGGCAGATTGAACTGCGCGCCGACCGCGAGCTCCTCGATCAGGAACTGGAAGTCGTAATCGCCTGATAGCGCGACGATCTCGCGATCCGGGCATGCCGCACGCACCCCGAGCGCGGCAGGCAGCGTCCAGCCGAGCGGGCCGGCTTGCCCGGCATTGATCCAGTTGCGCGGCTTGTAGACGCCCAAGAACTGCGCGCCGGCGATCTGCGACAAGCCGATCACGGTGACATAGGTGGTGTCGCGGCCGAAGGCCTTGTTCATCTCCTCATAGACGCGCTGCGGCTTGATCGGGACGTTGTCGAAATGGCTCTTGCGCAGCATCGTCTTCTTGCGATCGCGGCAGGCCGCGGGCCACGCCTGGCGCTCGCGGAGCCTGCCTGACCGGCGCCACTCCCTGGCGACGGTGACGAAGAGCTCGAGCGCGGCCTTGGCGTCCGAGACGATGCCGAGATCCGGATTGAACACGCGCCCGATCTGGGTCGGCTCGATGTCGACATGCACGAAGGTGCGGCCCTTGGTGTAGGTCTCGACCGAGCCGGTGTGGCGATTGGCCCAGCGGTTGCCGATGCCGAGCACGAAGTCGGATTCCAGCATGGTCGCATTGCCATAGCGGTGGCTGGTCTGCAGGCCGACCATGCCGGCCATCAGCACGTGGTCGTCGGGGATCGCACCCCACGCCATCAGCGTCGGCACGACCGGCACGTTGGCGATCTCGGCGAATTCCACCAGCAGGTCCGAGGCGTCGGCGTTGATGATACCGCCACCGGCGACGATCAGCGGCCGCTCGGCGGCGTTGAGCATCTCCAGCGCCTTCTCGACCTGCTTGCGCGTCGCGGTGGGCTTGTAGACTGACAGCGGCTCATAGGTCTCGTCGTCGAACTCGATCTCGGCGAGCTGCACGTCGAGCGGCATGTCGATCAGCACCGGACCCGGCCGGCCCGAGCGCATGATGTGAAAGGCCTGGCTGAACACACGCGGCACCAGCGCCGGCTCGCGCACGGTCACAGCCCATTTGGTCACGGGCTTTGCGATCGACTCGATGTCGACGGCCTGGAAGTCCTCCTTGTAGAGCCGTGCGCGCGGCGCCTGCCCGGTGATGCAGAGGATCGGAATGGAATCGGCGATCGCCGAATAGAGCCCGGTGATCATGTCGGTGCCGGCCGGACCCGACGTGCCGATGCAGACGCCGATATTGCCGGCCTTCGCCCGCGTATAGCCCTCGGCCATATGCGAGGCGCCCTCGACATGGCGCGCGAGAATGTGGCGGATCGACCCGCGCTTCTTCAGCGCCGAGTACAGCGGATTGATCGCGGCCCCGGGAACGCCGAAGGCAGTCGAGATGCCTTCCTTCTCCAGAATTCGCACGGCAGCATCGACGGCTCGCATCTTCGCCATATCGGACCTCGCTTGGTTGCGTCAGCGAGCGCGATCATCAGGCGTGCAAGATGCGATCTCAACGAGATCGATTTTATTTTCCACGATGCGGCAGCCGCGGAAAAAACGCGGCGGTCTCAAGCGGTTAGATTGACATCGGCGTGAAAGCCGCTCACTCGAACAGTGGCGCGAGCTCCATCTGCGGCACCAGCACGAGGCCCTTGTCGGTGATGCGAATTTCCGGAATGACCGATAGTGGAATCAAATTGAAGCCCATGTAGGGGATGGTGCAGCCGGCTTCGGCCCATTCCTTCTTCAGCACCTTGACCGCTTCGGCGACCTCGGTAACCCGTTTGTCGGAGAGAAGGCCGGCGATCGGCAGCGGGACCAGCGCCCTCACCTTGCCGTCGGCGACGACGCAAACGCCGCCCTGCTCCGCCTTGATGGCCGATATCGCCGCCTGCATGTCGCCCTCGTTGGTGCCTGCGACGATGATGTTATGGCTGTCGTGCCCGACGCTGGAGGCGACCGCCCCGCGCTTCAGGCCGAAATCCTTCAGCAGGCCGTAAGCCACATTGCCGGCCGACTTGCCGTGGCGCTCGACCACCGTGACGAAGCACAGGCCGTAGCGCTCAAACAGCGACGGCCAATCCTTGGCCGGCTCGATCGCGACCTTCTCATGGATCAGCGTAATGCCCGGCAGCGCGGTCTTGATGGCATTGACGGTACACGCCTTCGCCGGCAATTCCGGCGTCAGCTTGACCTTCTCCGGAAGCTTCACCGTCGCATAGGCCGCCTTCGGATATTGATAGCGTTGCGACAGCGCCTGATCGAGCAGCTCTGTGATCTTGCCGTGCTCGACCACCAGCTCGCCGCCATACCAGGTGCATTGCGGTCTGAGCTGATCGTCCATCAGCACGAGATCGGCGCGGCGGCCGCCGCCGAGCCCGCCGATGTCGCCTTCCATGCCGAAGCGCGTCGCGCCATGCAGTGAGCCCATCGACCAGGCCTGCTCGGGCGACATGCCGGCCTTCACGGCCTCGCGCACCACCCAGTCAAGACCGAACAGCAGAAGATCGTCGGCATCACGGTCGTCGGTGCACACCGCCGTACGTTTGTGCGACGCCCCGAGCTCGGTGATGGTGCGGATCGCCTGCGGCAGCGAATGCCAGGGCGTGGTCGGCGGACCGCCGCGCAGGAACACCCAGACGCCGGCGTCGAGCAGATCGTCGGCGATATCGCGATCGATCGCCTCATGGGTGTCGGTGACTCCGGACGCCGCATAGGCCGCGACGAATTCACGGCCGTAAACATGTCCGGACACCGGCCGTCCCCGCTTCAAGGCAGCGGCAAGGATGGCATGGCTGCGCTCGTCGCCCATCGTGACAGGCACGAAATCCATCTTCTCGCCGAGCGCGACCGCTTCGGGCCAGCGGTCGAACAGGCCGGCGATCTTGTCCGGCGTGAGGTCGCCGCCCGCGGTCTCCAGTTCCGCCGACGTGGCCGGCACCGTGCTCGGCACCGTCAAAAAGATCGAGAGCGGCGCTTCGCGCGCGTCCTCCAGCATCGCCTCGACACCTGCGACATCCATGACGTTGCCGATCTCGTGGCTGTCGCAGAAGATCGTGGTGGTGCCGTTGAGGAGCGCAGCCTCGGCATAGGCGCAGGCCGTCACCATGGAGGATTCGATGTGGATGTGCGGATCGACCAGCCCCGGCGCGATGATGCCGCCGGCGGCGTCGTAAAGCGGCACCCCGCCCCAGACCTTCTTCGCCGTCCCAGCCGGTTTCACCGCTGCGACGCGGCCACCGGTGATCCAGACCTCCCGACCGGGATGGATGCGCTCCGAATAGGTCGAAAGCACCCGGGCCCCCGTGACCACGAGATCCGGTGCGACGCGCGCGGAGGCGACATCGGCCAGACGCCGGGTCATCGAATGCAGCGGTGCGACGGCGAAGCGGGTAAGTCTAGTCATCGGGACCCTCGCGTGGCGTTACGGCCGCGCGATGGTTACGCCCCGCGCCAAACCGGGCAAGCGCAAATATAACGGCAGGCCCTGCTTACGCCTTAGGCGCCGAACTGCCCGTCGCCCCCGCCCTTGCAGGCCTGCGCGGGTTCCGCCTTCTCGGCGGTGCTGCAGCAGCGGGCTTGACCCGAATTCGCATCGACCGGCCCTTTGGCTCATCAATCTCGAACGAATTCGTCTTGCGCACGAGGTCACTCAGCTTGCGGAACCCGAACGTTCTCGGATCGAAATCGGAGGCCAGATTGGCGAGCTGCCGGCCGACTTCGCCGAGCGCGACCCAGCCGTCTTCGCTCTCCATCTGGGTGATGACCTTCTTGATGATGGGCGTGGCTGCATCGGGCGGCTGAAGCGACGTCGATCTTGAGGCGGCATCCTGGGTGGTCGCCGGGACGGAGAGCAGGTTCTCGGTGTAGACGAACCTTCGGCAGGCCTGCCTGAAGCTTTCCGGCGTCTTCTGCTCGCCGAACCCGAACACGTCGACGCCCTGCTCACGGATGCGGGCGGCCAGACGGGTAAAGTCGCTGTCGGACGAGACCAGGCAGAAGCCGTCGAACCGGCCGCTGTGAAGCAGGTCCATCGCGTCGATGACCAGGGTTATGTCGGAGGCATTCTTTCCCGTCGTATAGGCGAATTGCTGCTGTGGGATGATGGCGTGTTTGGACAGGATGTCGGCCCAGCCCCTGGACCGTGCATTGGAGAAGTCGCCATAGATGCGGCGGACGCTGGCCTCGCCGATCTTGGCAATCTCCTCGAACAGCCCATCTGCGATCTTCGCTGAGGCGTTGTCGGCATCGATCAGGACGGCGAGACGGGGCGAGCGAAGTTCCGACGGCATGGCGTTTCCTCAACGAGCTGGACGCAGCATTAGAGGACGCGCGCGCCGGGACGGCTAGTCCTCGTTCGCCTTGAAGCGCCCCATCCCCTTCAGCACGAACGGGGCCAGCAGCGCAACCAGCGCAATGCCGAGCAGCGTCGCCGAGATCGGGCTCTGGAGCAGCGTCATGGGATCGCCGAGGCTGATCGCAAGCGCGCGGCGCAGCTGGCTCTCGGCGATCGGACCGAGGATCAGGCCGACGACGACGGGCGCGATCGGAAAGTCGAACCGGCGCATCAGGAAACCGAGCACACCGAAGCCGGCCAGCATCGACAATTCGACGACCGACGGCTTTGCGGCGATGGTGCCCATGGTCGCGAACACGAGAATGCCGGCATAGAGCCAGGGCTGCAAGATCGCGAGCAACCGCACCCACAGGCCGACCAGCGGCAGATTGAGCACCAGCAACATGCAATTGGCGATGAAGAGACTGGCGATCAGGCCCCACACGAGGTCAGGCCGCTCGGCAAACAGGAGCGGCCCCGGGTTGAGGCCGTACTGCTGGAACCCCGCCAGCATCATCGCGGCCGTCGCCGAGGTCGGCAATCCCAGCGTCAGCAGCGGCACCAGCGTGCCGGCGGCGGAGGCGTTGTTGGCGGCCTCCGGTCCCGCGACGCCTTCGATCGCGCCCTTGCCAAATTCTTCCGGATGTTTTGTGAGCCGCTTCTCGGTGGAATAGGACAGAAAGGTCGGAATCTCCGCGCCGCCCGCGGGCAGCGCGCCGATCGGGAAGCCGAACATGGTGCCGCGCAGCCACGGCTTCCACGAGCGCTTCCAGTCTTCCTTGGTCATCCACAGCGAGCCGCGCACCGGCTCGAGCTTTTCCTCGGTGTGGTGGCGGCGCGATGCGACGTAGAGCGCCTCGCCGACCGCGAACAGGCCGACCGCGAGCGTCGTCACCTCGACGCCGTCGAGCAGCTCGGGGACGCCGAACGCAAGCCGCGCCTGACCCGTCAGCTTGTCGATGCCGACGAGGCCCTGCGTCAGGCCGATGAAGAGGCTGGTCAGGCCGCGGACCGGGGAATCGCCGAAGGTTGCCGACACCGTGACGAAGGCGACGCACATCAGCGCGAAGTAATCCTCGGGGCCAAAGCGCACCGCGAAATCGACCAGCCACGGCGCGAGGAACGCGAGCCCGATGGTGGCGATGGTGCCGGCGACGAAGGAGCCGATCGCGGATGTCGCAAGCGCCGGCCCGCCGCGGCCGGCCTTGGCCATCTTGTTGCCTTCGAGCGCGGTTGCCATCGAGGCACTCTCGCCGGGCGTGTTGATCAGGATCGCGGTGGTCGATCCGCCATACATGCCGCCATAGTAGATGCCGGCGAACATGATCAGCGAGCCGCCGGGGTCGAGCTTGTAGGTCACCGGCAGCAGCAGCGCGACCGTCAGCGCCGGGCCGATGCCCGGCAGCACGCCCACGGCCGTGCCAAGGAACACGCCGATCAGCGCGTAAAGCAGGTTCATCGGCTGGACGGCGACCGCCATGCCGTGGGCCAGCGCGGCAAAGGTGTCCATCACAGCAGTCGCTCCAGCGGACCGGTCGGAAGGCTCAGCGTCAACAGCCGGTCGAACGCGAGATAGATGAGGGTGGACATCACGAGGGCGATGATGCTGTCGACGACGATGGCACGCCGCCCAAACGCCGCCGACGTCGTCACGAACAGCGCCGACGTCGCCAGGATGAAGCCGCCGCCGAAGCCGATGATGGCAATGAGGAGCGCGAGGCCAACCAGGATCAGAATCACAGGCACGGGATCGGCGCTCTCGCGCGCCGGCAGATTGCCGCGCAGCGCGTCGATGAAATTGCCGATCGCGAGCAGCGCAAGGCCGGTGGCGACCACGACCGGCATTGCCTCCGGTCCCATCCCGTACATCGCAGTGGATTGCAGCCCGCGCGCGTCCCAGACCAGCACCGCGGCGAGGCCTGCGAGCAATACAGCGATGACGATGCCGGCGCGATCGACGCGCCGCGGCTGGGCGGGATCGCCTGAGGTCATGACTTGACCAGGCCGACCGATTTCAGCACGTCGGTGACGCGCACGGTTTCCTTCTTCAGGAAGTCGGCGAAGGCGTCGCCCCCGAGATAGGCATCCTCCCAGCCCTTCTGCTTGAGGATCTCCTTCCAGGCGTCCGACTTCACCATCTTCTCGACCGCATCGCTCAGCGTCTTGCGCTGCTCCGGCGTGATGCCGGGAGGCGCGACCACCGAACGCCAATTGGCGATCACGAGGTCGATGCCTTGCTCCCTAAAGGTCGGGATGTCGCTCCCGGCGATGCGCTTCTCCGAGGTCACGCCGATCGCGCGCAGCTTGCCGGATTTGATCTGCCCTTCATATTCGCTCAGCCCCGAAATGCCCGCGGTGACCTTGCCGCCGAGGATTGCCGCCAGCGATTCGCCACCGCCGGAGAACGGGATGTAGTTGATCTTCTTCGCATCGGCGCCGACGGCGCCCGCGAACAGCGCCGCCATGACATGGTCGACGCCGCCGGCCGAGCCGCCGGCGAAGGTCACCTTGGCGATGTCGGCTTTCACCGCGGCGGCGAGATCCTGCGCGGTCTTGATAGGCGAATTCGCCGGCACAACGATCACCTGGATTTCCTCGGTGAGGCGCGCGATCGGCGTCACCTGCTCGAGCGTGACCGGCGATTTGTTCATGGCGAGCGCGCCCACCATGACGAAGCCGTTGACCATCAGCTGGTTGCCATCGCCCTTGGCGCCGTTGACGAACTGCGCGATGCCGATGCTGCCGCCGGCGCCGGGAACGTTGGTGACCTGCACGCTGCGCGCGACGCCCGCGGCAACCAGCGCCTGCTGCATCGAGCGCGCGGTCTGGTCCCAGCCCCCGCCCGGGGCCGCCGGCGCCATCAGCTTGAGCTCCAGCGGCTGGGCGAAGGCCGGCGTGGCTGCCGCAAGGGTCAACGCGACGGCTGCGCCGACAAGGCGCGCGGGAAATTGAAACATGAGGGTATTCTCCGGGCTCGTGCGGACGTCGTTGATCGGTTGCCGCATTGTGTCATTTAGTCGCATATCAGCCAAAACGGGCAGCGACAGGCCCGGTTCCTTGTTAGCCAGACTTCGGCATCACCCCGCCGAGCGCGACGGTCAATTCGCCGGCGACTTCGCGCACGATTTGGCCGATTTCCGGCAATCTGTCGTCGGTCAGGCGGCTGGTCATGCCCGAGACGGAAATCGCCGCGAGCGGCTCGGCGCAGTCGTTGTAGACCACTGCGGCAATACAGCGCAGGCCCATACAGGCTTCTTCATCGTCGAGCGCAAAACCCTGCTTGCGGATCTTCTCGAGCTCCTTGAACAGATCGCCCGGCCGCACGATCGACTTCTCGGTCAGGCGGGGCATGCCGTGATGGCGGATGACCGCGCCGACGTCCTCGTCCGAATAAGTCGCGAGCACTGCCTTGCCGACGCCTGACGTCACCATGGCGACGCGACCGCCGACCTGGGTCAGCGAGCGCATGATCTCGCGGCTCTCCATGCGGGTCAGCACGATGATGAACTCGTCGTCGACGACGGCGAGGTTGGCGGTCTCGCGGGTGAGATCGCGCAGCTTGCGCAAGTAAGGAATCGCCTGCGTGGAGAAATTGCGCCGCCGGGCGAAACTTGCACCCACCGTGAAGCTGCGCACGCCGACATGCCATTTGGATTCGGCGCGGTCGAACTGCACGAAGCGGCGGCTCTCCAGCGTCGCCAGCAGGCGGTGCACGGTCGAGGCCGACAGGCCCGTGCGGACGGCGAGGTCGCTGAGGCGATAGCCTTCGTCGTCTTCGGCCAGTGTTTCCAGGATCGACAGCGCGCGGTCGACCGACTGCACGCCGCCATCGCGCGCGTCGTGGTCGGCCTCCGATGGCGATCGAGGCTCGAGCGATTTGCGCCGGATCACGTTCTTGCTCATCGCGACCTGACCGTTCTCCCTCGCCCTGTTCTTATTTCCCTCTCCCCGCTTGCGGGGAGAAGGCCAGGGTGAGGGGGAGTCTCCGCAAGGACGGTGACAGTTAGACTCGTGGAGAGTCCCCCTCACCCGAATTGCTTCGCAATTCGACCTCTCCCCGCGCGCGGGGAGAGGTGAATAACCACCCGCTCCGGATCATACCGAAGCGTCTTCGTCGTCTCAGAGCAGCCCCGCGCCGCGCGCCCACTTGTACTTGGCGCCGAGCACCTCGACCGGCAGCTCGGTGGAGTACGCGTAGGCCGGGATGCCGTTCTGGTAGAGATATTCGGCGGCTTCCTCGACCTCGACGTCGCCGGCGAGCGAGGCGACGATCGGCTTCACGAAGCCCTTGGCCTCCATCTCCTTCTTCACCTCGACCATGTTGCGGGCGAACACCATCGGGGGCGTGACGATGGTGTGCCAGTAGCCGAGGATCAGCGAATGGATCCGCTCGTCCGACAGGCCGAGCTTCACCGTGTTGACGTAGGTGATCGGCGGCTCGCCGCCGGTGATATCCACAGGATTTCCGGCCGCACCGAACGGCGGGATGAACTTGCGGAAGGCCGCATCCAGATCCGGCGGCATCGACATCAGCGACAGGCCGTTGTCGACGCAGGAGTCCGACAGCAGCACGCCCGAGCCGCCCGCACCGGTGATGATCAGCACGTTCTCGCCCTTCGGCGTCGGCAGCACCGGCACGCCACGGGCGAATTCGAGCAGCTGCCGCAACGAGCGGGCCCGGATCACGCCGGACTGCGCCAGGACGTCCTCGTAGATCTTGTCGTTACCGGCGAGCGCGCCGGTATGCGACGAGGCCGCCTTTGCGCCGGCCGAGGTGCGGCCGGCCTTGAGCACGATGACCGGCTTCTTCTTGGAGACGCGCTTGGCGGCTTCCGCGAAGGCGCGGCCGTCCTTGAGGTCTTCGCAGTGCTGCGCGATCAGGTTCGTGTTCGGATCCTGCTCGAAGAAGGCGAGCAGATCGTCCTCGTCGATGTCCGACTTGTTGCCGAGGCCGACGATCGCCGAGACGCCCATCTTGGCCGAGCGCGAGAAGCCGATGATGGCCATGCCGATGCCGCCCGACTGCGACGACAGCGCGGCGTGACCCTTGACGTCATAGGCCGTACAGAAGGTCGCGCAGAGATTGGCCGGCGTGTAGTAGAAGCCGTAGATGTTCGGCCCCATCAGGCGGATGTCGTACTTTTTGCCGACCTCGACGATCTCGGCCTGAAGCTCCGGCGCGCCGGCTTCAGCGAAGCCCGACGGAATCAGCACCGCACCCGGGATTTTCTTCTCGCCGCATTCGGTGAGCGCCGCCGCCACGAACTTCGCGGGGATCGCGAACACGGCCGTGTCGATCACACCCGGAACGTCCTTGACGCTCTTGTAGGCCTTGTAGCCGAGGATCTCGGCGGCCTTGGGGTGGATCGGATAGATGTCGCCCTTGTAGCCGCCGTTGATGAGGTTCTTCATCACGGAGTTGCCGATCTTGCCGTCCTCGGCGGAGGCGCCGACCACGGCGACCGCCTTCGGCTGCATGATGCGGCTCATGGCCGCGACGATCTCTTCGGTCGGGCGCGGCTTCGGCTTGGGCACATAGGCGAAGTCGACGACGATACGCACGTCGGCGGCGATCGCGTCCTTGGCCGTCGCGAACACCGGGTTGAGATCGAGCTCGACGATTTCAGGGAAATCGGTGACGAGCTGCGAAACCTTGACGATGACGTCGGCGAGCGCCGTACGGTTCACCGGCTCTCCGCCGCGAACGCCCTTCAAAATCTCATGCGCCTGGATACCGTCGAGCATCGAGAGCGCGTCTTCCTTGGTCGCGGGCGCGAGGCGGAAGGTGATGTCCTTCAAGACTTCGACCAGCACGCCGCCGAGGCCGAAGGCGACCAGCTTGCCGAACGAGCCGTCGGTGATCGAGCCGACGATGACTTCGGTGCCGCCGGCCAGCATCTGCTGCACCTGGACGCCCTCGATCTTGGCATCGGACTTGTACTTCTTGGCGTTGGAGAGAATGGTCTCGTAGGCCTTCTCGGCATCCTCGGCCGTCTTGAGGCCAACGATGACGCCGCCGGCTTCGGTCTTGTGGAGAATGTCCGGCGAGACGATCTTCATCACCACCGGGAAGCCCATCGAGGAGGCCATTTTGCCGGCCTCACCCGCCGACCTCGCCACGCCCTCCTTCGGCACCGGAATGCCGTAGGCGTCGCAGACCAGCTTGCCTTCCGGCGCGGTCAGGCTGGTGCGGTTGTCCGCCTTGACCTGGTCGAGCACTTTGCGGACGGCATCTTTGGAATTGGACATATGGCTTCTCCCTTGACCTCAGTTCGTTCTTTCAAAGCGCGCGCGTGTAGCGGCTGCCCGTGATGCTTGCCATTCGCCGCGCTCTGTTCCATGTCGCGGAACGGAGTGGCATAAAGCCCACATTACTCCGTCGCTTTGGATCAAAAATGGCTGGCGATGGCATTTGGTATGCCAGAAGCCAACTTGTCAAGCTGCTGCATGACTTGGAACGCCGCAAAAAATAGCCAGCTTGACATTCTGGCATGTGGTATGCCAAAAACTTTCCCGTTAATAATCCTGTAAAAGACGACTCCCACTGGAGGAGATTCGTCGTGTCACTGCGGAAACCAACCAAGGCGTTGCCGAACATGACCGAGGCAGATATCGCAATCGTTCGTATTGCCCCGGAGAGCAGCTTCAAGAACAAGGCGTATGACGCCTTGAAGGAAGCCATCCTCAAGATGGACATCTACTCGACGCCCGAGCCGGTGATGCTCGACGAGCGCGCGCTGTCCGAACGCCTGGGTGTGAGCCGCACCCCGATCCGCGAAGCCATCGCGATGCTCGAGCAGGACGGCTTCGTGAAGACCGTTCCGCGCCGCGGCATCATGGTGGTGCGCAGGACCAAGAGCGAGATCGTCGACATGATCCGCGCCTGGGCGGCGCTGGAGAGCATGGCGGCCCGCCTGATCACCACCACCGCACGCAAGAAAGACATCACGGCGCTGCGCGACTACTTCAAGGATTTCGGCAAGGACCGCCTGCCCGAGGATCACGTCGAAGAATATTCGCGCGCCAACATCGCCTTCCACCAGGCGCTGATCTCGCTGTCGGAATCGCCGGTGCTGGTCGATCTCACCAACGACCTGCTGCTGCACGTGCGCGGCTACCGCCAGCTCACCATCGGACGCAAGGATCGCACCGCCACTTCGCTGCCCGAGCATCTCAGCATGATCGAAGCACTGGAAGCGCGCGACACCGAGCTCGCCGAGAAGCGCGCCCGCGACCACACCCTTGGCCTTGCCGCTTACGTCGAAGCGCACGGTCAAGAACTGTTCACCTAGCAACGTTCACCAGAAGGGCGAGCCATTCGCCCACAAAGCCTAAAACGGCATATGAGACCAGGGAGACAAGGCCCATGCTGAATACCGCGACCAAGTCCGAAGCACCGGGCACCGAGCAGGAATTGACGGATGGTTTTCATCTCGTCATCGACGCGCTCAAGCTGAACGGCATCAACACCATCTATAATGTGCCGGGCATCCCGATCACGGATTTGGGCCGCATGGCGCAGGCCGAAGGCATTCGTATGATCTCCTTCCGCCACGAGCAGAACGCCGGTTACGCCGCAGGCATCGCCGGTTACCTCACCAAGAAGCCGGGCATCTGCCTCACGGTGTCCGCGCCCGGCTTCCTCAACGGTCTCACCGCGCTCGCGCACGCCACCACCAACTGCTACCCGATGATCCTGATCTCGGGCTCCTCCGAGCGCGAGATCGTCGACCTCCAGCAGGGCGACTACGAAGAGATGGACCAGCTCGCGATCGCCAAGCCGCTGTGCAAGGCGGCCTATCGCGTGCTGCACGCCCAGGACATCGGCATCGGTCTCGCCCGCGCGATCCGTGCCGCCGTCTCCGGCCGTCCCGGCGGCGTCTATCTCGACCTGCCGGCAAAACTGTTCGGCCAGGTGATGAACGCCGATGCCGGCCAGAAGTCACTGGTCAAGGTGATCGACGCCGCGCCCGCGCAAATCCCCTCGCCCGCTTCGATCAAGCGCGCGCTCGACGTGCTCAAGGCGGCGAAGCGTCCGCTCATCATCCTCGGCAAGGGCGCGGCCTACGCGCAGGCCGACGAGGAGATCAAGTCGTTCGTCGAGAAGAGCGGCGTGCCGTTCCTGCCGATGAGCATGGCCAAGGGCCTCCTCCCCGACACGCATCCGCAATGCGCTGGAGCCGCGCGCTCCACGGTGCTGAAAGAATCCGACGTCGTGCTGCTGATCGGCGCCCGGCTGAACTGGCTGCTCTCGCACGGCAAGGGCAAGAGCTGGGGCGAGACCCCGAAGAAGTTCATCCAGGTCGACATCGAGCCGCGCGAGATGGACTCCAACGTCGAGATCGTCGCGCCCGTGGTCGGCGACATCGGCTCGGTCGTATCGGCCTTCAATCAGGCGATCAGCACGGGTTGGACCGCGCCGCCGGCCGAATGGACCAAGGCCATCGTGTCCAAGCGTGACGAGAACGTCGCCAAGATGGCGCCGAAGCTCATGAACAACAAGTCGCCGATGGATTATCACGGCGCGCTCGGCGTGCTGAAGAACGTGATCAAGGATCACCCGGAGGCGATCCTCGTCAACGAGGGCGCCAACACGCTCGACCTCGCCCGCGGCGTCATCGACATGTACAGGCCGCGCAAGCGCCTCGACGTCGGCACCTGGGGCGTGATGGGCATCGGCATGGGCCAGGCGATCGCGGCTGCGCTCGAGACCGGCCATCCCGTGCTGGCGGTGGAAGGCGACTCGGCCTTCGGCTTCTCCGGCATGGAGGTCGAGACCATCTGCCGCTACAACCTGCCGATCTGCATCGTCATCTTCAACAATGACGGCATCTATCGCGGCACAGACGTCAACAGCGTCAACGCCGATCCGGCGACGACCGTGTTCGTCAAGGGCGCGCGTTACGACAAGATGATGGAAGCCTTCGGCGGCGTCGGCGTGAATGCCACCTCGCCCGACGAGCTCAAGCGCGCCGTCAACGAGGCGATGGCCTCGGGCAAGCCGACGCTCATCAACGCGGTGATCGATCCGGCCGCGGGCTCGGAGAGCGGCCGCATCGGCAACCTCAATCCGCAGAGCGTTCTGCAGAAGAAAAAGTAAGTCCTCCCCTTCAACCCTTAATTCCCTGCGGTTTGCGGGGGCAGACAGAGTATACGGAGCAACACGATGACCAAAGCGCTCAAGGGCGTTCGCATTCTCGACTTCACCCACGTCCAGTCCGGACCGACCTGCACGCAGCTGCTGGCATGGTTCGGCGCCGACGTGATCAAGGTGGAACGTCCGGGCGTGGGCGACATTACCCGCGGCCAGCTGCAGGACATCCCGAACGTGGACAGCCTGTATTTCACCATGCTCAACCACAACAAGCGCTCGATCACGCTCGACACCAAGAACCCCAAGGGCAAGGAAGTCCTCACCGAGCTGATCAAGAAGTGCGACGTGCTGGTCGAAAACTTCGGCCCCGGCGTGCTCGACCGCATGGGCTTCCCCTGGGAGAAGATCCAGGCGATCAACCCGAAGATGATCGTCGCCTCGATCAAGGGCTTTGGCCCTGGCCCCTACGAAGACTGCAAGGTCTATGAGAACGTCGCGCAGTGCACCGGCGGCGCCGCCTCGACCACCGGCTTCCGCGACGGCCTGCCGCTCGTCACCGGCGCGCAGATCGGCGACAGCGGCACCGGCCTGCACCTGGCGCTCGGCATCGTCACCGCGCTCTATCAGCGCACGCATTCGGGCAAGGGCCAGAAGGTCACCGCCGCGATGCAGGACGGCGTGCTCAACCTCGCCCGCGTCAAGCTGCGCGACCAGCAGCGCCTCGCGCATGGTCCGCTCAAGGAATACAGCCAGTTCGGCGAAGGCATTCCGTTCGGCGACGCCGTGCCGCGCGCCGGCAACGATTCCGGCGGTGGTCAGCCCGGCCGCATCCTGAAGTGCAAGGGCTGGGAGACCGATCCCAACGCCTACATCTACTTCATCACCCAGGCCCCGGTCTGGGAGAAGATCTGCGACGTGATCGGCGAGCCCACCTGGAAGACCGATCCGAACTACGCCAAGCCGGCCGTCCGCCTGCCGCGCCTCAACGAGATCTTCGCCCGCATCGAACAGTGGACGATGACCAAGACCAAGTTCGAGGCGATGGAGATCCTCAACAAGGACGACATCCCCTGCGGCCCGATCCTGTCGATGAAGGAGATCGCCGAGGACCAGTCGCTGCGCGCCACCGGCACCGTGGTCGAGGTCGATCACCCGACCCGCGGCAAGTACATCTCGGTCGGCAACCCGATCAAGCTGTCGGATAGCCCGAGCGAGGTGGAGCGCTCCCCCCTGCTCGGCGAGCACACCGACGAGATCCTGCGCAGCGTGCTCGGCTTCAGCGATCACCAGGTCGCCGACATCCACAAGTCCGGCGCGCTCGAGCCGCCGCAGAAGCAGGCCGCTGAGTAAGCCGCACCACGTTGAACGAGACGAAAGGGCCGCCCGAAGGGGCGGCCCTTTTTGCTTCAGAAGACCGTGCGGTCGCGGCTGTGACTAAAAAATGGAAAAACAACCCCATGCACAGTAGCTAACCTGTTGGCTTTAAACGATTTCGCATTTCACGAAACCTCTTTTGACACGTCGGGCAAAACAGGGGTATTATGCCATCATCCGAAAAGTGAATGTTTTGCGCGGCGACGAGCACTTCGCAGCACGATCGAGGTGATTATCTCGAGACAAAAGGCCGCCGGTTTCGTCGGCGAGCTCCGGCATAGCCTTCGGCTTTTTCAGAAAATTCATTTCATCGAAGGGATTTGGCCATGCTTGCTGAATTCATCGCACGGCATGCGGCAGCGCGAAACATCCATTACGGCTGGGTGATGGCTGCACTGGGATTTCTCTATTCGCTATTTGCAAGCTCGGCGCTCGGCGTGCCCAGCGTCCTGATGCGGGAGATCGCTTCTGACATCGGCGTCAGCATGAGCGAGTTGTCTGCATCGCAAGGACTTCGCTTCGCGCTGTTCGGACTGGCGGCGCCGTTCGCCGGCGGCTTGATGCTCCGCTACGGTCCGCGGATGATGCTGTCGATCGCCGGAACGCTGGCGCTGGCCGGACTGCTGCTGACGATCGTCATGACGAACCGGTTCGAAATGTGGCTCGGCCTCGGGCTTATTCTCGGCATCGCGCCGGGGCTCACGGCCCTGCAACTTGCCGCGGTCATCTCGGTACGCTGGTTCACGACCCATCGGGGATTGGTGGTCGGCCTCCTGAACGGATCAATCGCAACCGGCACTTTGATCTTCATGCCGCTGGGCGCGTGGATCGCTGAGAATTGGGGCTGGCGCGTCGCGCTTGTTCCGTCCGGATTCGGTCTTCTCGTCTCGCTCGTCCTCTTTCTGCTGCTCGGGAAGGACCGCCCCCAGGAATTGGGGCTGGCGCCACTCGGAGAGACGGCGATGCCGCCGGTGCCCGCAATTCCCGCGCAGAACTTTGCGGCAATCAGTTTCCGGGGCCTGCGCCTGGCATCAACCCGTCTGGTGTTCTGGGTGCTGGCGCTGACGTTCCTCATCTGCGGTGTATCCAGCTACGGGCTGACATCGACACACTTCGTGCCATTCTGCGGCGATCTCGGCTTGCCGGTCGTGACATCAGCAGGTTTGCTCGCCATGATCGGGGTGTTCGATCTGATCGGTACGATCGGATCGGGATTGCTGTCCGACCGCTACGACAACCGATGGCTGCTGGCGATCTATTACGGCTTTCGCGGACTTGCGTTGATCTGGCTCGTGGAGTCCAACGCAACGTTGGGAGCGATGAGCGCGTTCGCGATACTCTACGGCCTGGATTTCATCGCGACTGTTCCGCCTACGGTGAAGTTGACGGTCGGTACGTTTGGGCGGGAGATGGGGCCGGTGGTCTTCGGCTGGATTTTTGCCGCCCACCAGCTCGGCGTTGGCCTGATGGCATTTGCCGCGGGCGTCAGCAGAGATACGCTAGGGACTTATGTGCCGGCGTTTCTTCTCGCCGGGGTCCTCTGCCTTTTGGCCGCTGCAGCCTTTGCGCTGGTGAAGGATCCGGCGGTTCCGGCTCCCGCATAACGGACCTCTCTCGCCCCGCCGCAGAAGCAGGCTGCTGAGTAAGCGGGACCATCAGAGAAGACGAAGGGCCGCCGATTTCGGCGGCCTTTCTTTGTCTGGCGTTGGCTAGAGTCTTTCCCGTTCCGATGGAATCGGAACGGGGCTCTAGATTCTTGTTTTGACGCGTTTTCTTGACGCGAACCGGCATCCACTTCGCTCGAAAACGCTCTAATCCGGAAAGCGCACAGTGGCTTTCCAGAGGGATCACGCTTCAGAGCGCCTCCAGTCCGAGCCGGCGGAACAACTTTCGATCGGCTTCGTCCTGCGGATTGCCCGCCGTCAGCAGCGTGTCGCCGACAAAGATCGAGTTTGCACCGGCAAAGAAGCACAGCGCCTGCATCTCGTCGGTCATCGCCGACCGCCCCGCCGAGAGTCGCACGAAAGAGGCCGGCATCATGATACGCGCCAGCGCGACAATGCGCACGAACTCGATCGGACCTATCGGCGTCGCCTTCGACATCGGCGTTCCCGGAATCGGGATCAGCATGTTGATCGGCACGCTCTCCGGCGCTTCCGGGAGGTTGGCGAGCGTAACCAGCATGTCGACGCGGTCCTGTTCGCTCTCACCCATGCCGAGAATTCCGCCGCAGCACACTTTCATGCCGGCCTCGCGGACATGCTCCAGCGTATCGAGACGATCGGCGAATGTGCGGGTGGAGGTAACGCTCGGATAGAAGCGCTCCGAGGTATCGATATTATGATTGTAGTAATCAAGCCCGGCAGCACTCAGCCGGTCGGCCTGATCCCGGTCGAGCATGCCGAGCGTCATGCAGGTCTCGAGCCCAAGCTCCTTCACGGCTCCGACGACCTCGACAATGGCATCCATGTCGCGCGGCTTCGGATTGCGCCAGGCCGCCCCCATGCAATAACGCGTCGCGCCGCTGTCTTTTGCCTTGCGTGCCTCGGCAACGATCTTCCCGACCTCCATCAACTTGGAGGCTGCAAGAGCTGTCGCATGATGCGACGACTGGCTGCAGTAACCGCAGTCTTCCGGACAACCACCTGTCTTGATGTTCAGTAGCCGGCTCAACTGCACGCGATTTGGGTCAAAATGCTCCCGATGTACGGATTGTGAACGGAAGAGCAGATCGTTGAAGGGAAGCTGGTAAGCCGCCCATGCATCTTCACCAGTCCATCTTTGAGACCTTTGCGGTCTTTCCTTCGCGGGGATTGTCTCCCCGTCGTTCACACCGAGCATTACAGATCTCCTGACATTGCGGCGGGACAATCGCACTATCGCAAACCTGGCGCCAGTCCGCAGGGGTCCTTGGAACAAAAGCGACGGCGTGCCATTGTTGTCTAAGCCGGCGTGCTATCCCGACGTACGAGCAACGCAGCCGCCAAGGCGAGGGACTGAAACACATCGCAAAAGCATCTGCGCAACGCTGCAGAATTGGCCTTCTTCTCGCCCCGAAAGGTAGCAAGCCCACGCACAGCGTTTGCGGGTGGGAGGCGTCGGCCAGCACCTGTCCTGTCACAGCTTGTTGATCAAAACGAGGTCGAAATGTTGAGAGATCAATCCTCGGATCGGGCCAAGCGTGAAGCCAACAAGGCGTTCAAGCCTGTCAAAACGCAGAAGCCGATCAATGACTATGCGAAGGACCAGCACTCCTTCAACGAGAATCGCGAGCGGCTGAAAGCGGAGCGACTGGCCCGCGAGGCCGAGCCGAAGGACCGCTCTAAATAGGACGCGTCACGATGTTGCATCCGCGCGATGAAGGCTGGCGCTGAGCGCGTCGCGTCGAAATCGACGCCTGACCGAAAGCGCGATGAGATCGGAATGAATCGTCATCGCGCTTTAGGTTATTGTTTGAGCATGATCTTTTCGGAAAACCGCTTCGCACTTTGCGCTAACGCGGCCCTTCGGGTCCGGATCATGCTTTAGAGCATCGAGAGCACGACGATCCCGTCTTCAAGCTCCCCGGAGGCCAGTCGGCTCCGCGCGATGCGCTCGAACTCCGTCCGGTATTTCTGAAGATAGCTGAAGGCCTGCTTCTGCGTCTGGAACGTGGTCGCAAGGCGGCACATCTGCCGGCCTGCGCCAAGCGCGAGAAAGAAGGTGATTGTGCCGCCGCTGTCCGACTTGATCCTAGGCACGATCCGCACTCTGTGGCATGTGACCGGCCCTCTCCAGATTTTCGTCGACGCAGTTGAATTCGACTATCGCGTCAGCTTTCTCTTGCGCTTCGTCAGGGTTGGTGCCGGCAGCGATGCTTGAAGAGTTGCGTCGGCCGCTTCCTTGGCTTCGCGCAGTTCGCGAAGCCGCGCCATGTTCTTGCGAACATCGACGGCCTGTCTCTCGACGTCCGCCATTGCCCGCGTTCCCTCCTCGGCAGCCAAACGCTGACGGTTGGTACGCGCAATGCTTTGGGGTGACGGTTCAGCCGACTTCTTGCCGCTCATGCTTCACCCACTCCCGCAACGGACAAAACCCGCTCAATCCCTGGGATCGAGCGGGCAGCGTGGCCGTTTCAGTACATCCGTGAAACGGCGCAGGATCTTAGGCCAGCGAGAGATTCTCTGCGCTGACCTTGCCTCGCATCTTGTCGGTCTTGGCCTCGAAGTTGACCTTCTGGCCCTCGGCGAGACCTGAGAGACCAGCCCGCTCGACTGCGCTGATGTGAACGAACACATCGTTGCCGCCGTCGTCGGGCTGAATGAATCCAAAGCCCTTTTGGCCGTTGAACCACTTCACGGTACCTGTCGTCATTATTCTTCTCCAAAGCGCATACGCGCACATTCCGCGTGACACTCACGCAGAACCAGATTCAATTCGTCGATGTCTCTGGAAAAGGAGCCCGCGGGCGCATTCAACAAGGCACAGCGGCTGAACGAACAGCACCAACGTATACCTCATCGGCGCCAGTTGCAAGGCTTGGCGGGATTTAATGCCTCGTGGGCTTCGGCGGAACAATTCGGACTTTGCGGATTCAGGCCTGAAAGGCGCCTGAGGCAAGGTGAATTCCGCGTTCGCAGCCGCGATTTGGTGCCGGCCAACTGTGTTGACCCGAGAGCGTCGACAGGATGCCGCGCTATCGAGCGCTCACCGTACGCCACCAGCAAGCTGCTCTCGGAAGAACCGCACCACGGCAACGTCGAACTCGCGGTGAAAGGCGGCCCGGTCAAAGCCCTCGGGATCAGAGCAAACCTGGGGCCTCAATGCTGCGAGTTCTGCCGTACAGGGTGGCAGAAATGCATAATGACCGGCCCGCACGACGTGAATGTCGGGCTTACCCGGCAGACTGCCCGTCACGCGCGCGACGCCTGCCGCGTCTACGCCTCCGCCGCCCAGCTCGGATCGCCAAACCTGTAGCGGGGCTCCGATGCCCGCCAGATTCTCGGGCGTGAATGAAAAACTCACGGCAGGATCGGCGATCACCGCAGCCTTGATCCGGGCATCGTGTGGCGGATCGGGAGGAAACTCGCCAGCGCGCAGCTCCTCGCAGACCGCTGACTTGTTCTCTTGCTTACAGACAAGCCTACGAAAATCGGGCTGACCGCCGACCAGAACGAGTCCAGTGAAGGCGCCGAGGGAAAAGCCAAAGAGGCCTACCCTGGCAGGATCGATTGCGGCCTTGTCCTTCCACTCGTGCAGCATGAAATCGAGGAGGCGGACCATATGTGCCGGACGCGACGTCCAGACAGACATCCCGCGCTCCGACATGTCGTTGGTATTGTTGCCGGGATGGTTGATCGCAGCGACGATAAAACCGGCGTTCGCCAGCGCTTCTATGATGTCGAGGTGAAGTGCGAAGTAGCCGCTATTTCCATGGGAGACGATCACCAATGGCAGCCTCGTGCCCGTGACGGGACAGTCCTTCGCTCCCTCCAGCCAATCGACTGTGGGCACCGAAAGGCTGCCAACACGTGCCGGCTCCGCCGCGCAGGGATACCAGATCGCGCCTGACAGTGCGGGGTCGGATTGGAGAAGCTGAATGCCTGCAGCCTTCGCAGGCGAGCCAAGGCAACAGAGCGTGACAGCGAAAGCCCAAAGCGTGCTGCGCAACGGAAGTCCCCCTGATCCCGGCCGCAAAACTGACCGGAGAACGGTAGCGGAATTGTGGCTTGAACTCGCTAAGCGTGGACGACTTGCTTCCTCCGTTGGCGTCAAGGCAAAGTGCTGGAAAACAGGGAGGTCAGCATGTCACTGCTTGGCAAGGCCGCCGTCGCGATGTGGTGGAGCGTCCGCCACGAGCAGCGCGCGGAGTTCGGCGACTGGCATTCCCACGAACATTTTCCCGAGCGGATGAGCATTCCCGGCTTCCGGCGCGGATCGCGCTGGACCAGCACGACGGACACCGACGGCTTCTTCGTGCTGTACGAGCTGGAGCGGTACGAGGTGCTCACGTCGAAGGGATATCTCGACCGGCTCAACGCGCCGACGCCGTGGTCGACCAAGATGATGCCGCACCATCTCGGCATGGTCCGCAGCCAGTGCCGCGTCGCCGCCAGCTTTGGCGGCGGCGTCGCGACCTCGCTCGCCACCATCCGGCTTTCGCCGGAGGCCGGGCGCGAGGCGGAGTTGCAGACACATCTCTCGGAGACGCTCGGCGCATTGGCGCAGATGCCGGGACTGACCGGCGCCCACCTCCTCCTGACCGACACGCCCCGCACCAGCTCGCCCACCACCGAGCAGCAGATCCGCGGCAAGGACGGCGCCGCCGACTGGATCATGCTGCTGTCAGGTTACGATGCCGAGGCGATCGAGCAAGTGGCCGCCGACCGACTTTCGCCGGCGGCGCTTGGCACTCTGGGCGCGCAGGACAATCCGACGATCGGCCGCTACCGGCTCGCCTTCACGATGACGCCGCAGGATGTGGCAACGATCTGACGGATCGGTCGTCCGGCCGGCCGCGAGGTAGATCTCGCACCAGGCGAGCTCGATTCAATTGAGCGCGCAAACGGCCAACCGTTGCACATGGGGGATGTGTTTCAGGTTCTCGCGTGCAGCACGAAGGCGGACAAGGCTTGCCAAGTGTGAGCTCAGCTCCCCTCGCCTGCATCCTCATCGCTGCCCTCCTCGCCTGCGACATATTCGAGGATGTCTCCGGGCTGACAATCGAGCTCGCGGCAGATCGCGGCCAGGGTCGAGAAGCGCATCGCCCTCGCCTTGCCCGTTTTCAGGACCGACAGGTTCTGGATGGAAATGCCGATTGCGTCGGCGAGGTCCCCGAGGCGGCGCTTCCGCTTCGCAAGCATGACATCGAGGTTCACGACGATCGGCACAAGCATTCACCTCAGATCGTCAGCTCGTTTTCGGACTGCAGCAGGATGGCGTGCTCGATGACGAATTTCAGCGCCATCAGGAACATCCCGCCCGCGATCGTGCCGATGTCGACGTTGTAGGACGGCAGGAAGAACTTGACGTCGCCGATCTCGTGCAAGGCATAAGCCACCGCGTTGCTGGTGATCAGGTCGATGAACGGCCAGATCACCAGAATGATCCCCATCCACCACACGCCCTGAAGCGTCTCGGACGCGAAGATCCGGCCGCGTGCGAATCGGTGCACCATACGGTGCAGGATGCCGATCAACACGGCGAAGAACGAGAGCTGAAGCGCAAATAGCGTCCAGAACAACAGCTGCCCCGGGCGCGACATCGCGAGCGGATTGGCGACAAGGCCTGCGCATTTCACCTGGTCGGGACCAAGGCTCGCCGCGATCGAGGCGGAGGCGGTCGTGCTCCGGAGATAGGCGAGCCACACCACCACCGGCAGTGCCGCCCAGATCGCCCAGAACGCAAGATCGAGACGCCGGAACCAGCTCTGCCGGGCCTCGCGTACCGATATCTCCACCACACCCATCTCCAAGCACTCCGCAATTTCCAGGCAACCATCCTCCCCCAATATGCATGTTCCGCGCGATTGACTCAACCTTAAGCGCGATATATTGATCGTTTATCATGAAATATTTCATGACAATTGATCCAATATGGAGCCCCCATGCGTTCCACCCTCGTCCGGCACCAGCTCGCAGCGCTGTTGTCCATCTCCCCGCTTGGAAACGCCGAAGCCGCAACGGCCAGCGGTCCCGCCGGCGTCTGGCTGACACAGTCGGGCGACGCGAGGATCAAGGTGAGCCGTTGCGGCAATGCGCTATGCGGCCGGGTCGTCTGGCTGAAGGAGCCGATCGACAAGAAGACGGGCAAGGCGCAGCTCGACGACCATAACGCCGATCCTGCATTGCGCGCCCGGAAGATCGTCGGCATCTCCCTGTTCATCGACATGCAGGCGGCCGGCGCCAATCAATGGTCGGGCAGGATCTACAACGCCGACGACGGAAAGACCTATGCGAGCACCGTCACCTTGCTGCCATCCGGCAGTCTCAACGTCCGGGGCTGCATGGGAACGTTGTGCGCAGGTGAAGACTGGACGCGGTGAGCGGCAACCCGATCCAAAACAACTTCCAACAACTTCAAAGGCAACATCAAAGGCCGCCGGTTTCGGCGGCCCCCGTTTATCTGCGATGCCATGTCGGATCGGCGGCATCCCGGTCGTCCTTGAGACATGAATGGGCCGTAGACGCCAAGGTCGGGCCCATCAATGCAAGAGGATGAAGGAACATGCCCAGCACTGTACGTCTGCACCGCGTTCTCTCGACCAGTCCGGAGAAAGTCTATCGCGCCTTCCTCGAGGCGGATGCGCTGGCGAAATGGCTTCCGCCGAACGGCTTTACCTGCACCGTCCATCACCTCGAGCCCAAGGTCGGGGGCACGTTCAAGATGTCGTTCCGGAATTTCACGACGGGCAACAGCCACGCCTTCGGCGGCGAATATCTCGAGCTCGTCCCCGGCGAACGTCTCCGCTACACCGACAAGTTCGACGACCCCAATCTGCCCGGCGAAATCCAGGTAACCGTGACGCTGAAGAGGGTCTCGGTCGGCACCGAGGTCGACATCACCCAGGCCGGTATCCCTGACGTCATCCCGCCGGAGGCCTGCTATCTCGGCTGGCAGGAATCGCTGCGAAACCTCGCAAGGCTCGTGGAGCCGGAGATCAATCAGTAGCGGCGACATCAGTATCGTAGGGTGGGCAAAGCGCAGCGTGCCCACCGATGCTCTCTCAACCTCGGAAAGATGGTGGGCACGGCGCTCCGCGCCTTTGCCCACCCTACGGCACTGATGACAGCTCTCTCCGTCGTCATTGCGAGCAGCCAAGCAATGGCGGCTGTTGCCGGGCTACGAGCCCGCCTTCGGCGTAATCCCACCGCTTGCGGTCCATCGATCGGGGTCGGGGCTGTGTCCGATCAGCGCGAGGCCGTAGGCGATCGACTCGAACTGATCGCCTGACATCAGCCGCTCGTTGCCGAACCGGTCGGCGAACAGCTTTCGCACCGCCGGCACGAACGAGGTGCCGCCGGTCAAAAACACCTTCTCCACCTCGCGCGCGGTGATGCCGGCTTCGCCCAGCACCTTGTCGACGGTGGCGCCCAGCCTGGCGATGTCGTCGGCAATCCAGGATTCAAAATTCTTTCGCGTGATGGTCGAACCGATATCGACGCCACCGCCCTTGAAGCGGAAGTCCACCTCGTCGTGGCCCGACAGCGCGACCTTGGCGTCGGACACTGCGCGGTACAGCGAGAAGCCGAGGTCGAGATCGACGATGGTGATGAAATCCTCGAGCAGCTTCGGCTTCAGCGCGGTGCGCGCAAGCTCCCGGAGCTCGCGCAGATCGCCATTGCTCTTCATCATCGCGAGCTGATGCCAGCGCGCGAGGTTGCTGTAGTGGCCGCTGGGGATCGGCAGCACCTTGTCGAACGAGCGGAAGCTGGAGCCCTTGCCCAGCCGCGGCGAGACGACGTGGTCGACGATGCGGTAATCGAACGTGTCGCCCGCGATCCCGATGCCGGCGTGTCCAAGCGGCTCGGCACGCAAGGCACCGCCCACGCGCGAGAAACGCATCACCGAGAAATCGCTGGTGCCGCCGCCGAAATCCGCAACCAGGACGGTGGCGTCGTGGTGTTGAAGCTGGAGCTCGCCGCAAACGTCTTGAACGACTGCAGGAAGCGGTAGACGTGGCGGCCTTCGAGGAACGTCTCGATGGCCCATGGACCGCCTTCGGCCTGGGCGCCGGCGCCCGGCCGATCCTCCCAGAAGCACAGCGCCGAGACGTAGACGCTGTGGCGCTGGCCGCCGTGATCGAAGCGGATGGCCTCGACCCGGCGATCGTCCGCCGCGATCGCGACGACCGTGTTGCTGGTCCCAAAATCGATGCCGATCGAGACGGCGGGCGAGGCGCTCGACATGAACCACTCTGACAGTTGATTGGAAAAGGGGGCAGACCACTAACGGCTTTGGCTGGGCCTGCCAAGACCTTGAATGTTGCGGTGCGGTTGGATTTGGAACCCGCGCGCCGCTCTGTCCGCGCTCATTTGCCTCCGTAATGGGGGCCTTTTGGGGCCGATCTCGCAATTCCAGCCGCCCGGCTGGCAATTTTGAGCTCGGTTCGGTCCCTTTAACGGATCATTATGCCGCAATGCGGGAGCATGCATGCTGCTATGCAATGGCATGCATGGACACTGGCATCTGGTATACGTAGATTGCCCTTCGAAATGAGACAGCATCACTGACCGTCTCGAGAAAGGGAATTCAGATGTCCAAGACCGCTTCCGTCGCGCTCGCCCCCTCCGCCTCGCTGTTCACCCGATTCCTGGCTGCGGTCGATCGCTTCCTGATGGCGAGCGCCGAGATTTCGAATCACAACGGCGACCTGCCCCGCTTCGGCCTATAAGCAGCGCCTCCCGCGCTGCAAGCGCGACGCGCCGGTTTCAGAACCGTCCACATACTACTTTTGATGAATGGCCCCGCAGCACGGGGCCATTTCTATTTGCGTTGTCCCGAGTCACAGCCGCAACCGATGAAGGTCCTGCGGCATTTGCGCACGGTGACCGGACCAGCGCTTGAACCTTGGCATAATGAATACAAGAATGCCTCTCCAGCGCTCGCAGAAAAATTAGAGGCGCCACGGGAGGCTTTATGACGGACATGGTGCAGGCAACGGTTCCAACCGCCGCGCGGGTTAGCGACACGTATCGCTGGGCGCAATTGGCGGTCGGTGTAGCGGCGATGGTGATGATCGCCAATTATCAATACGGCTGGACGTTCTTCGTCCCCGACATCCAGAAAAAGTTCGGCTGGGATCGCGCCTCGATCCAATGGGCCTTTACGCTCTTCGTACTGTTCGAGACATGGCTGGTGCCGGTCGAAGGATGGTTCGTCGACAAATACGGCCCGCGCATCGTCGTGCTCGTCGGCGGCGTGCTCTGCGCCATCGGTTGGGCGATCAATGCGCAAGCCACCACGCTCAACGGCTTCTATCTCGGCATGATCATCGCGGGCATCGGCGCCGGCGGCGTCTACGGCACCTGCGTCGGCAATGCGCTGAAATGGTTTCCCGACAAGCGCGGTCTTGCTGCCGGCATCACGGCGGCCGGTTTCGGCGCGGGCTCAGCGCTCACGGTTGCGCCGATTCAGGCCATGATCAAGGACAGCGGATTCCAGACCACCTTCCTGTATTTCGGGCTCGGCCAGGGCATCATCATCTGCATCCTCGCCTTCTTCCTCTACGCGCCGAAGGCCGGACAGGTGCCTCCCGTTGTGCAGAACGCTGCGTTGCAACAGACCCGCCGCAACTATCAGCCGACCGAAGTGCTGCGTCAGCCGATCTTCTGGCTGATGTACTTCATGTTCGTGATCGTCGGCGCCGGCGGCCTGATGGTGACGGCGAACCTGAAGCCGATCGCAGTCGACTGGAAGGTCGACAGCGTTCCGGTGACGCTGATGGCGGTGACGATGACCGCGGTGACGTTCGCAGCCACGATTGACCGCGTGCTCAACGGCCTGACGCGTCCGTTCTTCGGCTGGATCTCCGACATGATCGGCCGCGAGAACACGATGTTCATCGCCTTCGGCATGGAAGGGTTCGGCATCTGGATGCTCTACCTCTGGGGACACGACCCGCTCTGGTTCGTGTTGCTGTCGGGCTTCGTGTTCTTCGCCTGGGGTGAGATCTACTCGCTGTTCCCCTCGACCTGCACCGACACGTTCGGCGCCAAGTTCGCGACCACCAATGCGGGCCTGCTCTACACCGCAAAGGGCACCGCCGCGCTGCTTGTCCCGATCGCCAACTACATGCAGCAATCGTCGGGCACCTGGGACAGCGTGTTCATCATCGCGGCCGGCGCCAACATCCTGGCTTCGCTGCTGGCGATCATGGTGCTCAAGCCCTGGCGCAAGGTAGTGGTCGCGAAATCGACCGCCGCCGCCTGACGCGCTTCACCACAACTGCTTCAAGCACGACGCCCGGCCTCACGGCCGGGCGTTTTCGTTTTTGCAGAACCCGCCTTGGCTACCGCTGACGTGAAGGGAACCGCGCGCTTTTCTTGCGCTGCGTCACAAGATTGGGCTTGCCTTCTGGAATATGGTATACCAATGTCCCCGCCGCGCTTGCGACGATAAGCCACAATATTTGCGACACTGGGTCATCTTGCAATCCCAGGTCGCATTCAATCAGGCGCGTTGGGAGGTTATTGATGATTTCCAGCACGGACGGCGCCGTCACAGCTGCGCCTCTTCGCACCGGTTTCCGTTGGTTCCAGCTCGCCATGGGCATCGTCTGCATGGCGATGATCGCCAATCTGCAATACGGCTGGACGTTGTTCGTCGATCCGATTGACGCCAAGTATCATTGGGGCCGCGCGGCGATCCAGCTCGCTTTCACCATCTTCGTCGTCACCGAGACCTGGCTGGTGCCGATCGAGGCCTGGTTCGTCGACAAATACGGTCCGCGCATCGTCGTCATGTTCGGCGGCGTCATGATCGCGCTGTCCTGGGTGCTCAACTCCTACGCTGACTCGCTCACCCTGCTCTATGCCGCCGCGGTCGTCGGCGGCATGGGCGCCGGCGCGGTGTACGGCACCTGCGTCGGCAACGCGCTGAAATGGTTCCCCGATCGCCGCGGTCTCGCCGCCGGTGCGACCGCTGCCGGCTTCGGCGCGGGCGCCGCGCTCACCATTGTGCCGATCGCGACCATGATCGTAACGAGCGGCTACCAGCACGCGTTCCTCACCTTCGGCATCGGCCAGGGCCTGATCGTGTTCGTGCTCGCCTTCTTCATCCAGCCGCCGCGGATCTCGATCCCGCCGAAGAAGAAGCAGCTCAATCTGCCGCAGACCAAGATCGACTTCACCCCGCCGCAGGTGCTGCGCACCCCTATTTTCTGGGTGATGTATCTCGTTTTCGTCATGGTCGCCTCCGGCGGCCTGATGACCGCGGCGCAGATCGGCCCGATCGCGCACGACTTCAAGATCGCCGACACGCCGGTGACGCTCGCGGGCTTCCAGATGGCGGCATTGACGTTCGCGATCTCGCTCGACCGCATCTTCGATGGTTTCGGACGTCCCTTCTTCGGCTGGGTCTCCGACACGATCGGCCGCGAGCACACCATGTTCATCGCGTTCGGCACCGCGGCGGTAATGCTGCTGACGCTGTCGGCCTATGGAAACATACCGATCGTGTTCGTGCTCGCGACCGCGGTGTCCTTCGGCGTGTTCGGCGAGATCTACTCGCTGTTCCCCGCCACCTGCGGCGACACCTTCGGCTCGAAATACGCAACCACCAACAACGGCATGCTCTACACCGCGAAAGGCACGGCATCCCTGCTCGTCCCGCTCGCCAGCGTGATCTCGGCAACGTACGGCTGGAAGGCCGTGTTCGTGGTCGCAGTGGCGCTGAACGCGACGGCGGCGCTGACGGCGCTGTTCGTGATCAAGCCGCTGCGCCGCTCCTTCATCCTCGGCAAGGAAGCCGAGAGCGCCAGCGCCGCGACCGGCACCGCCAAGACCGGCAACGCCAAGACCGAGACAGCGTAGCGACCACACGCCTTTCAATCGGTCGAAAGGGGCGCAGCGATGCGCCCCTTTTCTTTTTGGCACGACGACAAACGTCAGTATTGCTGCCGCAAGAATTTTCGGATCAGCCAAATCGAATGCTTGACGATTGGCATTATGTATACCACACTTCCCCTGTCATTCACCTAGGGAGGTTGCAATGCTGGTCGGAGACATTCTGCGCAAGAAGACACCGCGCGTTGTCACGGTGCGAATGAACGAAACGGTGGGTATCGCCGCCAAGCTGATGCGCGCCAACAATATCAGCGCGCTGGTGGTCAAGGACGTGGTCCGCTCCGAAGGCAACACCGCGGTCGGCATGTTCACCGAGCGCGACGTGGTGCGCGCGGTCGCCGAGCATGGTGCCAACGCCATCAACGTCAAGGTCTCGCAGCTCGTGTCGGTGCAGCAGCTGGTGTCCTGCAGCTCCTCGGACACGATCGAGCACGTCCGGCATCTGATGAACCGCAATCACATCCGTCACCTGCCGGTCATCGACGATTACAGCCTCGTCTCCGTCATCAGCATGCGCGACATTGCTGCTGCCGTTGACGAAGCGATCAACGGCTCGCCGCAAGCAGCAGCTTAAAGCGTCACACTTCCCCTGCGACTACCGGCCCCGGCTCGGACCTCTCCGAGCCGGACCGGATCTTTCGTCCCAAAATTCCGGACACCCGCGAGGATTTCATGAAGATCTGCATCTACGGCGCCGGCGCGATCGGCGGATATCTCGGGGTTCAGCTCGCACGCGCTGGCGCCGACGTCAGCCTGGTCGCGCGCGGCGCCCACCTTGCCGCGATGCGTGAGCGCGGGCTGACCCTGCTCGCGGGCGAGGAGAAGCACACCGTGCATCCGCGCTGCACCGACGATCCCGCCGAACTCGGCGTGCAGGACTACATCATCATCACGCTGAAGGCGCATTCGATCACCGGCGTGATCGAGAAGATGCAGCCGCTGCTCGGGCCGCACACCCGCATCGTCACCGCCGTCAACGGCATCCCCTATTGGTATTTCTACAAGCACGGCGGCCAATACGAGAATTCGACGCTGGAGAGCATCGACCCCGGCGGACGGCAGTGGCGTGAGATCGGCGCCGAGCGCGCCATTGGCTGCATCGTCTATCCCGCCACCGAGATCGAAGCGCCCGGCGTGATCCGCCACGTCTACGGCAACAATTTCCCGCTCGGCGAGCCCTCCGGCGAAATCACCTCGGACGTGCAGCGCCTCGCCGATCTCTTCGTCGCCGCCGGGCTGAAAGCGCCGGTGCTCGACCGCATCCGCGACGAGATCTGGCTGAAACTCTGGGGCAATGTCTGCTTCAACCCGATCAGCGCGCTGACCCATGCAACGCTCGACGTGATCTGCACCGATCCCTCCACGCGTGCGCTGTCGCGCGCGATCATGGTGGAGACGCAAGGCATCGCCGAGACGTTTGGCGTCAAATTCCGCGTCGACGTCGAGCGCCGCATCGAGGGCGCCCGCAAGGTCGGCGCGCACAAGACCTCGATGCTCCAGGATCTCGAGCGCGGCCGTCCGATGGAGATCGACCCGCTCGTCACCGTGGTGCAGGAGATGGGCCGCCTCACCGGCATCGCCACGCCCGCGCTCGACTCGGTGCTGGCGATGGTGACCCAGCGCGCCCGCATCGCCGGCCTCTATGACGGCGTCTCAGCGCCTGCCGATCCCCGTGCACTGGCGGTGGCGTGATGGCGGGCGAGATGAAACAATGGCTGCGCTTCCGCCATGCCGGTGCGACCGGCTTCGGCACCCTGACGCCATCAGGCATCAGCGTGCATGATGGCGAGATGTTCGGCCGCCATGCAGCCACCGGCAAGACGCTGGCGCTGTCGGAGGTCGAGTTGCTCGCGCCCTGCGCGCCCAGCAAGATCGTCGCGCTCTGGAATAATTTCCACGCGCTCGCCGCCAAGCTGAACCAGCCCGAGCCGCCGGAGCCGCTCTATCTGCTGAAGGCCACCACCAGCATCACGACGCCGGGCGCCGTGATCCGCCGCCCCTCTTACTACGACGGCAAGACCACCTATGAGGGCGAGCTCGGCATCGTCATCGGCAGGACCTGTGCCCGCGTCTCGCCGGCGGAAGCGGACAGCTTCATCTTCGGCTACACCTGCGTCAACGACATCACCGCCAACGACATCCTGACCAGCGATCCCACCTTCCCGCAATGGGCCCGCGCCAAGGGCATCGATGATTACGGCCCGTTCGGCCCCGTCATCGCAACCGGCCTCGATCCCGCCAAGCTCACCGTGCGCACCATCCTCAACGGGGCGGAGCGGCAGAACTATCCGATCTCGGACATGATCTTCACCGCGCAGGAGCTGGTCAGCAAAATCTCCCACGACATGACCCTGCTTCCCGGCGACCTCATCGCCGTCGGCACCTCGGTCGGCGTCGGCGTGATGAAGGAGCCGGTGAATACAGTGACCGTCGCGATCGACGGCATCGGCGAGCTCACGAACGAGTTTCGGCTGTAACTCGCTGCGTCATTCCTAGGCCGCAAATCCATCGTGGGCCCGGAATGAAGGCTCGCCGGCCATTTGCGCCGCAGCCCGGCAAAAATTGATCCTGCGCAAATCGGCGGTCGCGGCTGCCGCTATCCTTCCCGGCAACAGATCGATTTCTGATGCAAGGGAGGATGTCATGTCGAACGCCAGTAATGCACTTCTCTGGGCGGCTCTGTACTTCGCTCTCTCGTTCGCTGCGATCTTCGTGGTCTGGTTCGCCGACAAGATGCGCACGAACTTCCTCGGGAAATGATAGCCCGAGGCTCGCCGGCTCGCGCCGACGCCTGCTGCTAGCCTCCCCGAAAGGGGCCCACGCAGTGCCGTAGCCCGGATGGAGCGAAGCCTAATCCGGGACGGGCGTTTCTGCGCGCGCAGACCCCGGATTGCGCTTTGCTCCATCCGGGCTTACAGGCCTTGCCCCGCTCCCCGGGAAAAACTGGCACCCTGCTCTCCGCCAATCGACTGACGCAACCAGCAGTGGATCGCGCGACCGGAAACATCTGGCAACCCCGCCCGCCCCTTGATCTCGGTTCCGCTCTCCAATAGCAACTATGGCGAGAATGTGTCCCGGGTGGGGAAGTCACGATGTGGCTGTTTTTCGTGGTTGCCTGGTTTGTCCTGCTAGCTGCCATCGCGATCCTCGCCCAGCAGGCGTTTGGTTATGACGTCGCGCACTTGCCCGCCCTGTTTGCGGACCTGCCGATGCCGCAGCGCATCGCAACCGGCGCGATCGTGACGCTCGGGCTGGCGCTGATCGGCGCCCCCTCCTGGCGGCTCTCGCGTCAGGACCGGCGCCTCAATACCCTGCGCGACCGCCTCAAGAAGACCCGCGAGGATGTCGTCGTCGCCCACGCCCTGCAAAACCACCTCGACGCCACCGTGCAGCACCTGATCGAAAGCGATCCCCGGGAGGCCGTCTCCGCCCTCCACGACAAGCTGGGCGAGACTGAGCAGCGCGCCCTGCTCCAGCAGGGCCGCAACGAATCCACCGACATGCACGACCAGCTCGCCGAGATCCGCCGGCGCCAGCAGGGAGTGCGAGAGATGGTGGGCAAGGTCGCCGATCAGCGGCGCGCGGTCGAGCCTGTTTTCACCGAGATCCGCGACCGCCAGAACCAGCTCGAACGCTCCCTGCTCGACCTCGAGACCGACGACCGCAAGAACAACCTCGCCGACCGCCTGAAAGATGTTGCGCGCGACGTATCGGCGCTGCTGTCACGGGTGAACGCGGTCCAGGACACGTTCGTGACCCTCAACCAGTACAAGGAAGATCTGGCGAAATCCCATGCCGAGCTGGTCCCGCTGCGATCGCCGGACGCCGGCATCAATGCCCTGATCGGCGAGCTCGGCCTCAGCCATGACCGGCTGGCCAAGAGCATCGACGAGCTCGAGACCGGCGGCGAGGCGCCGCTCGACACTCGCGTCGAGACGCTCTCGAAGAACAAGATCGAGATCGCGCAGCGCCTCGCCCGCATCGACGACAGCTTCAACATCCTGAAAGCGATCCGGCTCGATTTCGAGGAGCTCGGCCAGCGCCAGGCCCTGCTCGAACGCTCGCTCGCCGACGTCGAAACCGCCCCCGACGGCAAGACCCTCGTCGACCGCCAGAACGCGCTGAACGATTTCGTCCTCCAGTCGCGCCAGCGCCTCGGCGTGTTGCAGGAGACGCTGGCGACGCTGAACGCGTTCAAGACGGAGCTGTCGAAGTCGCAGGCCGACCTCGTTCCGCTGAAGGCGCCGGTGTTCGGCATCGAGGCCATGATCGCCGAGGTCGGCGCCACCCGCGATCTTCTTGCGAACACCGTCGGCGAGATCGAGGCGAACGGCGACGTCACCCTCGCCTCGCGCGTCGATGCCCTCGCCAGGAGCAAGCGCGAGGTCGAGGACCGCCTCGCCCGCATCTTCGACAATTTCAACGCGCTCGATGCCTTGCGCAAGGACATCGGCGGTATCTTCTCGACGATCCGGAACAGCTTGAACAGGATCGGGTGAGAGACGCGTAGCAGCAGCGTAGGATGGGTAGAGCGCAGCGAAACCCATCATCGCTCCCCGCGCAAATGGCCGATGGGTTTCGCTGCGCTCTACCCATCCTACCGACCAGGCCGCACCACCCCGAAACATCCAGACACATCACATCCCTGTACACCCGATCAATGCCGCCAACATGTCCCGCGGGTGCCGCAACTTGGACGCATTCGGCCGCCTTCTATGAGCCGTGTCTGGGGGCACGGCCGTGCCGTGTTTGGACTAAACCTTCTAGGGGTATCACTGTGAAGAAGATTGTAATTGCTCTGGGTGCGACGCTTGCTCTGGTGACGGCTGCGAACGCTGCGGATCTGCCGCGTCGCCAGCCCGTTCCCTATCCTGCGGAGCAGGCGCCGATCGGCAAGATGCCGATTGGCAAGAGCCCGATTGGAAAGGCCCCGATCGGCAAGGCGCCCGGCCCGGTCGCCGCGCGCTACTGACGCGCAACGGAAATACGCGCAAGAAATCTGCGTAAGCGGCCGGTAGTCGAGGGGCACAGCGTGACGAACACATCTGATCGATCGGGATCCTGCATCCTCGCGGGATTCGCCCTCGCGGCGATGCTCGCCTGCACCACCCCCTCGGCCTCGGCCCACGAAGCGAACAAGCGCGTTGCCGACGCCAATGCGCTTGCTACGACCGACACCGCATCACGACCGGCGCCGCAATCGACGCGGCGCCCCGTCGCACGCGCAGAGAAAGGTCCCTACTACGTCGACTTCCGCGCGCGGACAGCGGCGAGCTGGGGCCATGCGTTTGTCTGGTACGGCAAGACCAGCGAGCGCGCCGTCGAAGTCGCGGGCCTCACGCCCGCCGGCGACACCTGGGCTTATGTGCTCGGTCACCTCACCTGGGTGCCAGCCGAAACCGGCGCGAGCTACGGCGATCTCGATCCGGACTATCTGACCGCGAACTATCGCGTCTATCTGAACGAAGCCGACGCCAAGCGCGTCTTCGCCTATATCAAGAAATTGCAGGCGAGCTCGTCGGTCTGGAACGCTGAGACCACCAACTGCACCGGCTTCATCGGCGACATCGCCGAGTTCATGGGCCTGCAGGTCCCCTACCGCTGGCAGCGCCCGGAAAAATTCGTCAACAGCCTCAAGGAAATGAACGGCGGCCGCCAGATGGTGCGGCTGTCGGCGGAGTAGCCGTTATTCGCCTTTGACATGATTGGCGAGCATTCCTCGACAGTGCTATTGTAGGTGGTGAGCAGGCGCTGCGGGAAAGCGTCTGGCGTAGTGTAATCAAAACTCAATCGAGGCAAGACCGAGGACTATAAGCAACGCGCCCAGGTGCCGCTCATCCGTTCCACAAACCTTCACGGAGGTCGAGATGGCTAACAATCAGACGGGCTGAAGTGCTGACCGGTTGAAGCATCCGTTTCTCGAAAAGCTCGGCGCGATACCGGCCGCAGCCGAGGGCCTCTTCGCATACAGCGCGAAGATCGTATGCGGCAAGCAATCCGAGGCAAGCTGCTGTTGTGTCGCGGGCGCCCGGCCGGGCGTGTATGCGACCGAGGTCAACATTCAAAATCTCAACCTGGTGACGGCGCCGGTTCTGAAGTTCGTCGTGCCCTTGATCAACTCGGGCGCCGTTGTTGCGCGTGAACCCGACGTCGCCGACCCGACCACGTTCGCTGCACGTCAGGTAGAGGTCATCAAGCTTCCTCCGTTGGGGGCGACGATGGATGATTGCTGCCGTATTGCAGAGATGCTGCTGGGCGCAGCCCCGAGTGGAGACACCGCGCTCACCATCGCTATCTTGACGATTGTCAGCCAATTCGAACTGTCTGTCTCCGTCGTCTACACCGCGAACCCTCTGAGCGGAGACGGCATCAGCATCGACGTCGAGTATATTCCATCGCGACTCCTGCGGCTTCGTGGCCAAGGTTGACGCGGGATCCAGTTGGCGCTCGGCCTTCCGGGCACCCTTGGAGCAGCACCTTTGCTACCTCTCCGCCGTCGCCCCAGGACGACGGCAGGAGAATACGCCAAGCGCCCCGCACCAAAATTATCCGCCCCACGGAATCCCCTCACGCCTCGCATGATCGCCCCGCCCCCACCGCACGGCGGCGCAATAGACATTTCCCGACCCCGGCGGCATCCTGCCGCCATCAACCGATAACAGAGCGCCACGCGAGGCGGGGGAACAGATCATGCTGCAGACACGGTTCACAAAGCTCGTCGGCGTCGAGCACCCGATCGTCCAGGGCGGCATGCAATGGGTCGGACGCGCCGAGCTGGTCGCCGCGGTCGCGAACGCTGGCGCGCTCGGCTTCATCACGGCGCTGACCCAGCCGACCCCGGAAGACCTGACCAAGGAGATCGCGCGCTGCCGCGACCTCACCGACAAGCCCTTTGGCGTCAACCTCACCATCCTGCCCGCGATCAAGCCGCCGCCCTACGCCGAATACCGCGCCGCCATCATCGAGGCCGGCATCACCGTGGTCGAGACCGCCGGCAACAAGCCGCAGGAGCATGTCGACGAGTTCAGGAGGCATGGCGTCAAGATCGTGCACAAATGCACCAGCGTCCGCCACGCGCTCTCGGCCGAGCGCATGGGCGTCGACGCCATCTCGATCGACGGGTTCGAATGCGCCGGCCACCCCGGCGAGGACGACACCCCCGGCCTGATCCTGATCCCGGCCGCCGCCAACAAGATCAAGATCCCGATGATCGCCTCGGGCGGCTTTGCCGATGCCCGCGGCCTCGTCGCCGCCCTGGCGCTCGGCGCCGAGGGCATCAACATGGGCACCCGCTTCATGGCCACCAAGGAAAGCCCGATCCACCAGCTCATCAAGGAGAAGATCGTCGCCAATGACGAGCGCGAGACCGAGCTGATCTTCCGCACCATGCGCAACACCTCGCGCGTTGCCAAAAACGACATCTCGACCAAGGTCGTCGCCATGGAGAAGGAAGGTGCGAAGTTCGAGGACATCCGCGAGCTGGTTGCGGGCGCCCGTGGTAAGATGGTCTATGCGACCGGCAATTCGGACGAAGGCATCTGGTCGGCGGGCCAGGTGCAGGGCCTGATCCAGGACATCCCGAGCTGCGCCGAGCTGATCTCCCGCATCGTGCGCGAGGCCGAAGCCATCATCAGGAACAGGCTGGAAGGCATGATCGTTCATCCACAACGCGAAGCAGCGGAGTAAGAAGGACAACTATCGCCCGAGAGGCGAGGTGATACTCGCCGTCGCTTAAACAGATACATCAAACGCAAGAAAGTAATTCATGAAGGCTTACGTCTACGGCCCTGATGGAGCTAAGATTTCCGACGTCGCTCAACCTACACCTAAAGGCACGCAGGTGCTAGTTCGCGTCCGCGCCTGCGGGCTGAACCGCGCCGACACCGGCATGCGCAAGGGCCACGCCCATGGCGCCGCCGGCGGTGCCGGCACCGTGCTCGGCATGGAATGGGCCGGCGAGGTCGCCGAGCTCGGACCGGATGCCAAGGGCGTGAAGGTCGGCGACCGCATCATGGGCTCGGGCGGCGCGGCGTTCGCCGAATACACTCTGGCCGATCACGGCCGGCTGTTCCGCGCGCCCTCGAACATGAACTTCGAGGAAGCCGCCACCCTGCCCGTCGCGCTCGCGACCATGCACAATGCGGTCGTCACCGTTGGCGGCGTTCAGCCCGGGCAAGCCGTGCTGATCCAGGGGGCGAGCTCCGGCGTCGGCCTGATGGCAATGCAGATCGCGCGGCTCAAGGGTGCCAAGCTCGTGATCGGCTCGTCGACCGATCCCTATCGCCGCGGCCGTCTCAAGGAGTATGGCGCCGACCTCGCCGTCGACTCTTCCGACCCCAAATGGGTGGACGAGGTGCTGAAGGCGACGAACGGCGAAGGCGTCGACCTCATCGTCGACCAGGTCTCGGGCAAGGTCGCGAGCCAGAACCTCGCCGCCACCAAGGTCAAGGGCCGCATCGTCAATGTCGGCCGGCTCGGCGGCACCCATGCCGACTTCAACTTCGACCTGCATGCGGCACGCCGGATCGACTATGTCGGCGTCACCTTCCGCACCCGCACCATCGAGGAGGTCCGCGAGATCTTCGACGAGGTCCGCAAGGACATCTGGGGCGCGGTCGAGTCACGCAAGCTGCAGCTGCCGATCGACAAGGTCTATGCCTTCGCCGACATCGACAAGGCGTTCGAGCACATGGAGGCGAACAAGCATCTGGGGAAGATCGTCGTGACGCTGTGATCCCTGGCCGGGCGACGAGCGCGCGGTCTCGTAGGGTGGGCAAAGCGAAGCGTGCCCACCACAGCGGTTGATCAGGAGACACTTGTTGGTGGGCACGGCGCTACGCGCCTTTGCCCACCCTACGAGACTGAGCCGGTGGCATAAGCGAGCATTCAATTCGGAAGCATTCGCAATAGTTTCGCTCCTGCAACTCACTCGCGACTACAGCTGTGGATCGTCGCTTGATGTTCAGCCCTAGGCTGCTAAATCCCCGGCCATGAGCGCACAGCACAACAAGACCTCGGTCGCCGCAATCTCGATCTTCGCCAGCGGCGGCATGGCAGCGGCCAAGTTTGCGGTCGGGATCGCGATCGGCTCGCTGGCGCTGATTTCGGAGGCCCTGCATTCCTCGATCGACCTGGTCGCGACCATCATCACCTGGGCGGTGGTGCGGGTGTCCGACAAGCCGGCCGACGAAGAGCACCATTACGGCCACGGCAAGCTGGAGAGCATCTCCGCGCTCGGTGTCACCGCCCTGCTCTACGTGCTGGCCGGGGGCATCCTGGTCGAATCATACAGCCGCCTGCGCGAGGGAACCCCGCCGCCGACCATCTCGGCCGTACCGTTCGTGGTGCTGGTGATCGACATCGTCGTGAACCTGTGGCGTGCCCGCGCCCTGCACCGCGCTGCACGGGAAACGCGCAGCCAGGCGCTCGCGGCGGACGCGCTGCATTTCGCCTCCGACGTACTCGGCTCGTTCGCCGTGATCATCGGCCTGATCCTGGCCGCCCTCGGCTTCTGGTGGGGCGACGCCGCGGCGGCCGCCGCCGTCGCCGTGATGATCGCCCTGCTCGGCCTGCGTATGGCCGGCTCGACCGTGCAGACGCTGGTCGATCGCGCCCCCGAGGGCGCGCAGGAGAAGGCCACGGCCGCGATCCTTGGCGTGCCCGGCGTGATCGACGTCGAGCGGCTGCGGCTGCGCATGGTGGGCGCGACCATGTTCATCGACACCATCGCGAAGGTGCCGCGAACCTATCCGATCGACCGCGTCGAGGAGATCAAGCGCAAGGCGCAGGCGGCGGTCGACAAGGCATTCGGCGACGCCGACCTTACCTTCACCGCCGTCCCCGTCGCGCGCGACAACGAGACCGTGCGCGACCGGATCATGGTCATCGCCCACAATTCAGGCCTCGCCATCCACCACGTCACAGTGCACGACCTCGGCGCCAAGCTGATCGTCGGCATCGACCTCGAGGTCGACGCCGGGATGCAGCTCGACGCCGCCCATGACATCGCCAACACGCTGGAGCGCAGCATCCAGGAGGAGTTCGGCGCGGACGTCGAGGTCGACGTCCATATCGAGCCATTGGAACCGGAACTGCCGTTCGGGGTCGATGCCGTGCCGGAACGGGTGCGGGCCATCGCCTCCGCCCTGACCGAATATGCCGCCGGCGGCGAGATCTACGACATCCACAATGTGCGTGTCCGCAACACCGACGCCGGCGAGATCGTCAATTTCCACTGCCGCGCCACGCCCTCGATGAGCGTGATCAAGGTGCACGAGCATGTCGACGCGATCGAGCGCGCGCTCCGCCGCGCGTTCCCGAGCGTGAAGCGCGTGATCAGCCACGCCGAGCCGCCGCGGGCGTGACGCGAAATGTGCGGGGAGTCACACGTTCTCGTTTCGGACTCACCATGCACGTAAGTTTGCGGACGCAAAATGCGCAAACTGCGCGTTGGATAAGAATAAATTCGCGTTAACGATTCGTTGACTCTCGACAGCCTGCGAAAACTGGATTCAAATCAGGCTTGATTCGGAAGCGATGTGGGGCTGCTTCCGAACTCAAGTTGCAAGCAGGTTTTCCAGGGGGCAGAAGGCATGTCGCGTGCAGACGCCGCGAACGTGCGCGTCCAATCCGATTCGATCAAGGGATTGGCGCAATCGATCGCGAAACCTGCCTATCATCGGCTCCTGATCGCGGAGCCGGCGCTGCGCCGCGCCGTGCCGACGTTGATCATCGCGTTCCTGGTCACGATCTGTCTCGGCGCGTTCGTGCAGGTCGTCGATCAGACGCGCCAGAAGCGGCAGGTGCTCCGCCACGACATCTCGGCGCTGGCCGACCTGCTCGCAGAGCGGATCGATCGCCTGACCTCGTCGCGGCAGGAGCGGCTCAAGAACATCGAGAACCTGCCGACGCTGCTGCCCGATCTGATCCCGTCCTGGGGCACGGCCTCCGGCCGCCACGTCGTCGTCACCTCGGCCGGCGTCGACCGCCGCATCCTCGCCCGCATTCCGATCGACCGCGACCCCTCAGGCAACGACCGCCTGCTCGATGCCATCACCACGGCGCAACTGCTCGCGGCGCCGCCGCGCGACAGCAACGTCTCCGACATGACGCTGCCGAACGGCAACGCCGCAATGGTGACCTCGCGGCAGATCAAGTCGCTGCCGGGCCTCGTCACCGTGATCCAGGAGCGCAACGAGCCGATCTGGGGCTCGGACGCCGCGCTCTCGGTGACGCTGTCGGCGACCACCGGCTTCGTCGTTCTGATCCTCGGCTTCGCCTTCCACTGGCAGTCCACCCGCGCCCGCGAGGGCGACCTCATCAACGACGCCGTGCGCGGCCGCATCGACACCGCGCTCAACCGCGGCCGCTGCGGCCTGTGGGACTGGGATCTGTCGCGCGGCCGGATCTTCTGGTCGCAGTCGATGTTTTCGATGCTCGGCCTCGACGGCCGTAACGAGCTCCTCACCTTCGGCGAGGTCAATGCGCTGGTGAAGTCCGACGACATCGACCTGTTCGAGATCGCCGACCAGCTCATCTCCGGGAAGATCGACCATATCGACCAGACCTTCCGCATGCAGCACGTCGACGGTCACTGGATCTGGCTCCGCGTCCGCTGCGAGAAGACGCACGGGGCGACCGATTCCAGCGTGCACCTGATCGGCATCGCCGTCGACATCACCGAGCAGAAGAGCCTTGCTGAACGCACCGTCGAAGCCGACCTCCGCCTGCGCGACGCCATCGAGACCATTCCGGAGGCCTTCGTGCTGTGGGACGCGAGCGACCGCCTCGTGCTCTGCAACTCGCACTTCCAGCGCCTGCACAAGCTGCCCGACACCGCCGTCATCCCCGGCACCTCCTACGAGACCGTGCTCGAGGTCGGCCGGATGCCGGAGGTGCGCACCCGCCACAACGAGACGGCCAGCCAGGGTCCGGGCGCACGCACCTTCGAGGCGCAGCTCGACGACGGCAGCTGGCTGCACATCAGCGAGCGCCGCACCAAGGACGGTGGCTACGTCTCGGTCGGCACCGACATCACCCGCATCAAGGAGCACGAGCAGAAGCTGGTCGACAACGATCTGCGCCTGCGCGCCACCGTCATCGACCTGAAGCGCTCCCAGGCCGCGCTGGAGCGCCAGACCAACGAGCTCGCCGACCTCGCCGAGAAGTATCAGCGCGAGAAGACCCGCGCCGAGGAAGCCAACCAGACCAAGTCGAAATTCCTCGCCAATATGAGCCACGAGCTGCGCACGCCGCTGAACGCCATCATCGGCTTCTCCGAGATCATGGGCTCGGGCATGTTCGGCGAGCTCGGCTCGGAGAAGTACCAGGAATACTGCCAGGACATCCTGACCAGCGGCCATTACCTGCTCGAAGTCATCAACGACATCCTCGACATGTCCAAGATCGAAGCCGGCCGCATGAAGCTCGACATGGAAGAGCTCGACCTCGGACAGACGCTCGCGGAGTCCCTCCGTGTCGTCTCCGGCCGCGCACAAGACAAGCATCTGACGCTCGACGCCGGGATCGAGAAATCGATCTCGGTCGTTGCCGACCGCCGCGCGACCAAGCAGATCATCGTCAACCTGCTCTCCAATGCGGTGAAGTTCACGCCCGACGGCGGACGCATCGTGGTGCGCAGTCGGCAGCTCGACGACAAGATCGTGCTGTTGATCGCCGACACCGGCATCGGGATCGCGCCGCATTCGCTGGCACGGCTCGGCCGCCCGTTCGAGCAGGTCGAGAGCCAGCTCACCAAGACCTATCACGGCTCCGGACTTGGACTTGCGATCGCGCGCTCGCTGGCGCAGCTCCACGGCGGCTCGATGCGGCTGCGCTCGAAGATCGAGGTGGGCACCGTCGTCCGCGTGACCCTGCCGCGCGATGCGATCAAGGCGGCGTCCGGGATGTCGGCTGCGGCCTAGTGCATTATCGGTTCTGATTGGATCAGAACCGAAGCTCTGGATTCTTGTTTTGACGCGTTTTCTTAACGCGAACCGGTATCCACTTCGCTCGAAAACGCTGTAGACCCTACAATTGCAGCGACGGCGCGACTTCGCGCGCGACGTTGACCAGCGCCGCAATCAGCGGCGTCATCGGATCGCGCTGCGGAATCACCATGCCGATGCTGTAATTGACATCAGGATCGGTGATCGGGATCGAGCGCACCGTATCGGACAGGCCGAGCGTCTCGGCAAGCTTGGCCGGCATCACGCTCGCCCAGCGCCCCGTCTTCACATGCGTGAACAGCACGAGCAGCGAGTTCGAGGTCAGGGTTGGCGTCGCCTCCGCGCCGACCGAGCGGAGCGCGCGGTCGATGATGCGGCGGTTCTGCATGTCGGGCGTCAGCAGGCACAGCGGCACCTGCCCGACCTCCTTCCACGTCACCGTCTCGCGATCGCCGAACATTCCGTCCGGCGCGGTCAGCAGGCGATAGCTCTCGTTGTAGAGCGGAATGGTGCGCACCTTGCCGATCGGCTCGTTCTCGATATAGGTCAGGCCCGCATCGACCTCGAGATTTTCGAGCAGCCCGAGCACCTCTGATGAGGTGGTGGACTGGATGCGGAAGCGCACCTCGGGATGCTTGGCGCGGAACGGCGTCGTCAGCTGGGCGACCATGCCGAGCACGGTCGGGATCGCCGCGATGCGGATTTCGCCGGAGAGCTTGTGCTTCAGCCCGTTGATCTCGTCACGCATGGCGCGGGCATCGCCCACGATCCGCCGCGCCCAATCCAGCGCCCGCTCGCCCTCGGGGGTAAAACCCTGGAAGCGGGAGCCGCGCTGGACCAGCATCACGCCGAGGATCTCCTCGAGCTGCTTGAGCCCGGTCGACATCGTCGGTTGCGTCACGCCGCAGACTTCTGCCGCGCGTCCGAAATGCCGCTCCTTCGCCAGCGCCAGCAGCAGTTCAAGCTTGTCGATCAACCGGTCGTCCCCTCGGATGCCATCGTGGCACGCAAGCTAGCACGGCAGGTCATTACCAACACGGAAAAACCGGCAAGCGGAACGCGATTAATTGCATTTCCGTATCGTCTGATTGCACTTCCAAATCGATCGCAATTCGCAATCGCAGCATGAGACAGCTTTATTGATCTTCGAACGATTCCAAATAGTTTGCGATCAAGGGACGCTCAATCTGAGAACAAAGAATGACAGCGGTTTACGAGCCTTGGGACGAGACGCGCGGCGCCGAGATCATCGCCGAACATGCGAAGCAAGAGGGCGCGACGCTGGTCATCCTGCACGCCCTTCAGGAGGCGTTCGGCTACGTGCCGGAGGCGGCGATCCCCATGGTGGCGCAGGCGCTGAATCTGTCGCGCGCCGAGGTGCATGGCGTGTTCACCTTCTACCATGATTTCAGGCACAAGCCGGCCGGGCGTCATGTCCTGAAGCTTTGTCGCGCGGAAGCGTGTCAGGCTGCGGGGGGCGATGCTCTCGCTGCGCGCGCCGAGGCGAAGCTTGGCGTGCCCCTCGGTAACACGACCGCCGATGATCGCGTCACGCTGGAGCCGATCTACTGCCTCGGGCTGTGCGCGACCGCACCGTCCGCCATGCTCGACGGCCGCCTCATTGGCCGGCTCGATGAGAAGCGCCTCGATGCACTGGTCGCGGAGGCACAGCGATGAGCATGCGTCTATTCGTCTCACGCGATGCGGGTGCGATTGCGGTTGGCGCCGACGAGGTTGCGCTGGCGCTGGAGCAGGATGCGGCCAAGCGCGGCGTTGCAGTCGAGATCGTCAGGACTGGCTCGCGCGGCATGTACTGGCTGGAGCCGCTGGTCGAGGTTGCGACGCCGCAGGGCCGGATCGCCTTCGGCCCGGTGACCGAGGCCGATGTGCCCTCCCTGCTCGACGCCCTCGCCAGCAACACGCCGCATCTGCTGCGGCTCGGAGCGACCGACGAGATCCCCTGGCTGAAGCGCCAGACCCGCCTCACCTTCGCCCGCTGCGGCGTGATCGATCCGCGCTCGCTTGACGACTACCGCGCCCATGGCGGCTATAAGGGCCTCGAGCGCGCGCTGTCGCTCGGCTCGGATGCGATCCTCGCCGAGGTCACCGCATCCGGCCTGCGTGGCCGCGGCGGTGCGGGCTTCCCGACCGGCATCAAGTGGAAGACCGTCGCGCAAGCGAAGGCCGACCGCAAGTTCATCGTCTGCAACGCCGACGAAGGCGACAGCGGCACCTTCGCCGACCGCATGATCATGGAAGGCGACCCCTTCCTGGTGATCGAGGGCATGACCACCGCCGGCATCACCGTCGGCGCGACCAAGGGCTACATCTACATCCGCAGCGAATACCCCCACGCCGTCGAAGCGATGAACGCGGCCATCAAGGCAGCAAAGCGCGGCGGCTATCTCGGCGACAAGATCGGCGGCTCCACCTACAGCTTCGATCTCGAAGTGCGGGTCGGCGCCGGCGCTTACGTTTGCGGCGAAGAGACCTCGCTGCTGGAGAGTCTCGAAGGACGCCGCGGCCTGGTCCGCGCCAAGCCGCCGCTGCCGGCGCATCACGGCCTGTTCGGCAAGCCGACCGTCATCAACAACGTGCTGTCATTCGCGGCGATCCCCTTCATCCTCGCCGAAGGTGCCAAGGCCTATGCTGATTTCGGCATGGGCCGCTCGCGCGGCACGATGCCGATCCAGCTCGCCGGCAACATACGCCATGGCGGGCTGTTCGAGACCGCGTTCGGCGTGACGCTTGGCGAGCTCGTTGACGACATCGGCGGTGGCACGCTCACGGGCCGCCCGGTCCGCGCGGTGCAGGTCGGCGGCCCGCTCGGCGCCTATTTCCCGCGCGCGCTGTTCGACACCCCGTTCGACTACGAAGCCTTCGCCGCACGCGACGGCTTGATCGGCCATGGCGGCATCGTCGTGTTCGACGACAGCGTCGACATGCGCAACCAAGCGCGCTTCGCCATGGAATTCTGCGCCATCGAATCCTGCGGCAAGTGCACGCCCTGCCGGATCGGCTCGACCCGTGGCGTCGAGACCATCGAGAAGATCATCCGCGGCGAGCGCGTGAGCGAAAATCTCGCGCTCGTCGAGGACCTCTGCAACACCATGAAATTCGGCTCGCTCTGCGCACTCGGGGGCTTCACGCCCTACCCCGTGCTCAGCGCATTGAAGCATTTCCGGGAAGATTTCATCCCGGCCCCGACCACGCTTCAGGCCGCGGAATAGGAGAACGACGATGTCTCTGATCGAAGAAATCGACTACGGCACACCGCGCTCCAAATCGACGACGATGGTGACGCTGACCATCGACGGCAACCAGGTCACGGTGCCCGAGGGCACCTCGATCATGCGGGCCGCGATGGATGCAGGCCACCAGATCCCAAAGCTCTGCGCGACCGACATGGTCGACGCGTTCGGCTCCTGCCGTCTCTGCGTCGTCGAGATCGAGGGCCGCGCCGGCACGCCCGCTTCCTGCACCACGCCGGTCATGAGCGGCCTCGTCGTGCACACCCAGAGCGAACGGCTGAAGAAGCTGCGCAAGGGCGTGATGGAGCTCTACATCTCCGACCATCCGCTCGACTGTCTCACCTGCGGCGCCAATGGCGATTGCGAATTGCAGGACATGGCCGGCGCCGTGGGCCTCCGCGACGTGCGCTACGGCTATGAGGGCGAGAACCACGTCTTCGCCAAATCCAACGGCGAGGTCAACGCCGCCTGGATGCCCAAGGACGAATCCAACCCCTATTTCACCTACGATCCGTCGAAGTGCATCGTCTGCTCGCGCTGCGTCCGCGCCTGCGAGGAAGTGCAAGGCACCTTCGCACTGACCATCTCGGGCCGCGGCTTCGACAGCCGTGTTTCGCCCGGCATGAGCGAGAGCTTCCTCGGCTCCGAATGCGTCTCCTGCGGCGCCTGCGTGCAGGCTTGCCCGACCGCGACGCTGACGGAAAAGTCGGTGATCGAGATCGGCCAGCCCGAGCACTCCGTCGTCACCACCTGCGCTTATTGCGGCGTCGGCTGCGCCTTCAAGGCCGAGATGCGCGGCGAGGAAGTCGTGCGCATGGTGCCGTACAAGGACGGCAAGGCCAATCGCGGCCATTCCTGCGTCAAGGGCCGCTTCGCCTGGGGCTACACCAACCACAAGGAGCGTATCCTCAACCCGATGATCCGCGAGCGGATCGAGGATCCCTGGCGCGAAGTGTCCTGGGATGAGGCGTTCTCGTTTGCCGCTGCCAAGATGCGCGGCATCCAGAAGAAATACGGCCGTGACGCCATCGGCGGCATCACTTCGTCCCGCTGCACCAATGAAGAAACCTATCTGGTGCAGAAGCTGATCCGCGGCGGCTTCGGCAACAACAATGTCGACACTTGCGCCCGCGTCTGCCATTCGCCGACCGGCTACGGCCTGTCGCAGACCTTCGGCACGTCGGCCGGCACGCAGGACTTCGACTCGGTGGAAGATACCGACGTCGCGGTCATCATTGGTGCAAATCCCGCCTCCGCCCACCCGGTGTTCGCGTCGCGCCTGAAGAAGCGGCTGCGCCAGGGCGCCAAGCTGATCGTGATCGATCCGCGCCGCACCGAAATGGTGGAATCGCCGCACGTGAAGGCGCTGCACCTGCCGCTGATGCCCGGCACCAACGTTGCGGTCGTGACCGCGCTGGCTCATGTCATCGTCACCGAGGGCCTCGCCAACGAAGCCTTCGTGCGCGAGCGCTGCGACTGGGCCGAGTTCGAGGAATGGGCCGCCTTCGTCGCCCAGCCGAAACACAGCCCCGAAGCCACCGCGATCCTGACCGGCGTCGATCCGCAGGTGTTGCGTGAAGCCGCGCGCATCTACGCCACCGGCGGCAATGGCGCGATCTATTACGGCCTCGGCGTCACCGAGCACAGCCAGGGCTCGACCACGGTGATCGCGATCGCCAACCTCGCGATGGCGACCGGCAATATCGGCCGCCCCGGCGTCGGCGTGAACCCGTTGCGCGGCCAGAACAACGTGCAGGGTTCCTGCGACATGGGCTCGTTCCCGCACGAGCTGCCGGGCTATCGCCACATCTCGGGCGACGCTGTGCGCGACCAGTTTGAGGCGCTCTGGAACGTCAAGCTCAACCCGGAGCCGGGCCTGCGCATTCCCAACATGTTCGATGCCGCGATCGAAGGCACGTTCATGGGCATCTACGTGCAGGGCGAGGACATCCTCCAGTCCGATCCCAACACCAAGCACGTGGTGGCGGCGCTGTCGTCGATGGAATGCGTCATCGTTCACGACCTCTTCCTGAACGAGACCGCGAACTACGCCCATGTCTTCCTGCCCGGCTCGAGCTTCCTCGAGAAGGACGGCACCTTCACCAATGCCGAGCGCCGCATCCAGCGCGTCCGCAAGGTGATGACGCCGAAGAACGGCATGGCCGACTGGGAGGTCACCATCGCCCTCGCCAAGGCCATGGGCTTCGAGATGAACTACAGCCATCCGTCCGAGATCATGGACGAGATCGCGGCACTGACGCCGACGTTTACCGGCGTCTCCTACGCCAAGCTCGACGAACTCGGCTCGGTGCAGTGGCCCTGCAACGAGAAGGCGCCGGAGGGCACCCCGGTGATGCATATCGGCGGCTTCGTTCGCGGCAAGGGCAAGTTCATCGTCACGGAATATGTCGCGACCGACGAGCGCACCGGTCCCCGCTTCCCGCTGCTGCTCACCACGGGCCGCATCCTCAGCCAGTACAATGTCGGCGCGCAGACAAGGCGCACCGAGAACGTGGTCTGGCATGCCGAGGACCGGCTCGAGATTCATCCGCACGACGCCGAGCAGCGCGGTGTGCGCGACGGCGACTGGGTGCGGCTCGCGAGCCGTGCGGGCGAAACCACGCTGCGCGCGGAGATCACCGACCGCGTCTCACCGGGCGTCGTCTACACCACCTTCCATCACCCGGACACGCAGGCCAACGTCATCACCACCGACTATTCGGATTGGGCCACCAACTGCCCCGAATACAAGGTCACGGCGGTGCAGATCTCGCCGTCGAACGGCCCGTCCGACTGGCAGAAGGCCTATGACGCGCAGGCGCAGCACTCCCGCCGCATCGCGCCGGCCGAGGCAGCGGAGTAACGGCATGCACGTGCCGGTCCAGGCCATCGACCGCGAGATCTGGCGCGACGGAGTCGCGTCCGAAGGCGCGCGCCTGATCCCGGAGGAGACGCCGCTGGCGCTGACCTATAACGGCGGCAGCTATGCCGTCATGATGGGGACTCCACAGAACCTCGAGGATTTTGCGGTCGGCTTCAGCCTGGACGAAGGCATCATCAGGTCGGTCGACGACATCAAGTCGCTCGAAGTGGTCCGCCTCGACGACGGCATCGAGCTGCGCATGTGGCTGGCTTCGGAAGATGCCGCGCGCATCAGCGAGCGGCGGCGGCACATTGCCGGCCCGACCGGCTGCGGCATTTGCGGCATCGATTCAATCGCCGAGGCCGTGCGGCCCGCGGCCGTCGTCCCACCAGGGTCCAGCTTCACGCCGCAACAGATCATGACGGCGATGCAGGCGATCGCGCCCCTGCAATCGATCAACATGCAGACGCGCGCGGTCCACGCTGCAGCCTTCTGGTCGCCATCGAATGGCATTGTGGCCCTGCGCGAGGACGTCGGCCGCCATAACGCGCTAGACAAGCTCGCAGGTTCGCTGGCGCGCAGCCGGACGGACGCTAGCGTGGGCATGGTGCTGCTGACGAGCCGTGTCTCGGTCGAGATGGTGCAGAAGACGGCCGCAATCGGCGCCCCGGTGCTGGTCGCCGTTTCGGCGCCCACCGCGCTCGCGGTTCGCACCGCGGAGGCCGCCGGCATCACGTTGATCGCGATTGCCCGCAGCGATGGGTTTGAAGTATTCACGCACCAGAGTCGCGTTACGGCTCATCGTGCTCGGGAGATTATCGATGTCGTCGCCTGACCGCCTCGTCTACATGGCCAACCAGATCGGTACCTTCTTCAAGAGCCAAGGTCACGACAAGGCCGTGCCGGGAATCGCCGACCACATCAAGAAGTTCTGGGATCCCCGGATGAAGCGCGCGATCTTCGCCCATCTCGACGCGGGCGGCGCAGGCTTGGAGCCGAACGTGCGCGAGGCTCTTACCTCGCTGAAGCAGACGACGTCCCTTCCAGCAGCGCCGTAAATACGCGCCTCACCTCGCTCTGCGTTTCCTTCACGCGCGCCTCCAGTGACGAGAAGTCGGGCGCATCGCCGGCGCGCGCCATCACGCGCTGAAGGTCGGTGCCGGCAGTCTCGGGCTTGAAGCCGTCGCTGACGCAGAGCCGCAGGATCTGCGTCAGGTCGTGATAGAGCCGCGCCGCCGCGCGCAGGATCTCCGCCTCCGATTGCGGGAGCACGTTGAGCTTGGCGGCGTTGTCCAGAACCTGAAGGGTGCTGACGTCGAGAATTTCAGGCTTGTCATGGGCGTGCACGAGCTGGAGATATTGCGCGATGAAGTCGATATCGACCATGCCGCCTGCAGCGTATTTGAGATCCCAATGGTCGCTCTCGCCCTTCTCCTGCGCGATGGCGCGCCGCATGTCGGCGACGTCGTTGGCAATGGTCGCCCGATCGCGGCGGCGGGTCAGGACATCGCGGATGATACGCTCGATCCGCTCACGGAATTCACCCGAGGCCGATACCACGCGGGCGCGGGTCAGGGCCATGTGCTCCCAGGTCCAGGCCTCGTTGGCCTGGTAGTCCGCGAATGAGACGAGGCTCGACGCCACCGGACCGGCGCGTCCCGACGGGCGCAGCCGCATGTCGATCTCGTACAGCACGCCGTAATTGGTGCGTGTGGTGAAGGCACTGATCAGGCGCTGGGTGAAGCGCGCGAAGTAGTGGGCGCCCTGAAGCGATTTGGCCCCGTCGGAGTCCGGATTGTCGCTGTCGAAATCGTACAGCAGGATCAGGTCGAGATCGGACGATGCCGTCATCTCGCGGCTGCCGAGCCGGCCCATCGCGATGATCGCGGTCTCCTGATCCTTGATACGTCCGTGTTGGGCGGCGAAGCGTTCGGCGACAAGATCGTGCACGGTGTGGACGATGCCTTCGGCGACATCGGCGAAAGCCGTGCTGGCCTGCTGCGCCGAGACCGTACCGGAGAGAATGCGCGTGCCGATCAGGAACAGGCTCTCCTGCCCGAACAGGCGGAGACGGTCGAGAAATTCCTCATAGGAGTCGGCGTCGCGCACCGTCGCGGCCAATCGCGCCGACAATTCCCGCTTGTCCGGCATCGCGCCGAAGAATCTGGGATCGATCAGGCCGTCCATGAGCTGCGGCTTCCGCGCCAGCATCTCGCCGAGCCGCGGCGCCGCGCCCAGCACCAGCGCCACGAGCGCGACGAGATCGCGGTTCTGGCCGAGCAGCGTGATCAGCCGCCCGCCAAGCTGGAGTGCCTGGAGGAACTGATCGAACGCCACGACGGCGCGATCCGGCTCCTCGGCCCGCGCGAGGCCGTCGATCAGGGCCGGCACGAACTCGACGAAAGCGCTTCGCGTCTGGTCGTTGCGGAACACGCGGTAGTCGCCTGTGATCCAGTCACGTATGGTCTGCGCGAGTGCGGCCGGCTTCTTGAAGCCGAGCGTCGTCAAATATTGCAGTAGGCGCGGATCGTCAGGACCTGCACTGTAGTCGAGCGCCGGCAGCTTTGCCGTGCCGGTCGGGTCATCGCCCTCGAACAGCTTTTCGTAGTGTCCCTGCACGATCTGGAGCTGCCGCAACAGGTCGCGCGCGAAGGCTTCGCGATCCGGATAGCCGAGGAAGCGCGCAAAGCGCTCGACCGCCTCCTTGTCGTCGGGCAACGCATGGGTCTGCTCGTCGGCGATCATCTGGAGGCGGTGCTCGACACGGCGCAGGAATTCATAGGCAATGGTCAGCTCGTCACGCGCGGCAAAGGTGATCCAGTTGCTGGTGGCGAGAATATCGAGCGCGGCGAGCGTCGGCCGCACCCGCAACTCCGGATGGCGACCGCCGGCGATCAGCTGCTGCGTCTGCGCGAAAAATTCGATCTCGCGAATACCGCCACGCCCGACCTTGACGTTGTGCCCCTCGACCGCGATCTCGCTCTGGCCGCGATAGGTCTGCATCTGCCGCTTCATGTCGTGGACGTCGGCAAGCGCGGCGAAGTCGAGATGCTTGCGCCAGACGAAGGGCGCGATTTCGGCGAGCAGCGCCTCGCCCGCTTTGGCATCGCCGGCACAGGCACGCGCCTTGATCATCGCGGCGCGCTCCCAGGTGCGCCCTTCCCGCTCGTAATAGTTCAGCGCGGCGTCTCGCGAAATCGCCACTTGCGTCGAGGACGGATCGGGACGCAGGCGCAGGTCGACGCGGAAGACGTAGCCGTCATAGGTACGCTGCTGGAGAATGCGCGCCACGCCCTGCGTCACCCGCACGAAGAACGGCTGCGGCTCGATGTCGGGCGCGAGCGTCGTGGCATCGGGATCGAAGAACACGATGAGGTCGATGTCGCTGGAATAGTTCAGCTCGCCCGCCCCCATCTTGCCCATCGCGAGCACGATCAGGCCGCAGCCCTCTTCCGGAGCTTCGGGATTGGGCGGCAGGATTTTTCCACGTGCGGCTTCCTGACGCAGCTGATATTGGAGCGCCGCCTGCACCGAGGATACCGCGACATCGGTCAGCGCCGCCGTCACCCGCATCACCGGCCAGACGCCGCCGATATCGCACAGCGCGGTGAGAAGCGCCGCTTCCGCCTTCATCCTGCGAAGCCGCCGCATCACCTCGGCTTCATCGGTCGCCACAAGGACCGCATCCCTCGCCTCCGCGATGAGCGCGGCCAGATGCGCGTCCGGATCGCATTCGAGCAGCCGGATCAGGCGCGGCGCCTCGGCGCGCGCGAGATCAAACAGATAGGGTGAGAATTCGGCGATGCCGGCCAAAATATCCCGCGCGAAGGGATGGACCAGCAGGGCCTCGAGACGGGCTGATTGAACCGGCTCGAGCTCAGCCAGCCAGTTTTCAAGACGTCGTTCTTCAGTTGTGGAAGCGGCAATATGGGGAGCCTCCGCGAAGCGCGCGGCCAGGCCCTCACCATGCTTGTCCGCGTTTCCCGGCGCGGAGTGGTTCATGCCACCTTCTGTGGCACATCCTGCATTGGCGGAGCAACCCTGTCGCCGACACGCGCCGGGAGCACCAGCGTGGCGACGAGGCCGGGCTGGGCATCACCCAGCCGCAATTCTCCGCCATGTAATGTCGCAACCGCGGCGGCAAGGCTGAGACCGAGGCCGGAGCCCGGCAGCGTGCGGCTGGCTTCAAGCCGCACGAATCGCTCGACGACATGCTTGCGGTCGGCTTCGGGGATACCAGGGCCGCGATCGGTGACGCTGAGCAGCACCTGGTCGCCCTCGTGCTTCGCCTCGATGATGATCTGCCTGCTGTCCATGCTGACCACGGTTCCACCGGTCTGCGCGACCGGCTTGCCGTATTTGATCGCGTTCTCGACCAGGTTGGCGAGCGCCTGGCTGATCAATTCGCGGTTGGCGTGAACCGGCGAGGGATTGGTCTTGACCTTCAAGGTCATGCCGTCCTCCTCGGCCAGCGGCTCGTAGAGCTCGTGGATGCCGCCCGCCACGTCGGCCGCGTCGAAATCGTCCATGTTGCCGCGCGCCTGTCCGGACTCGGCGCGCGCGATCATTAGGAGCGCATTGAAGGTGCGGATCAGGCCGTCGGATTCCTCGATGGTCCGCTCCAGCGCGACACGGTAATCGGCTTCGCTGCCCGATTTCGCCAGCGCCTCCTCGGCGCGGTTACGCAGGCGCGTCAGCGGCGTCTTGAGATCGTGCGCAATGTTGTCGGAGACCTCCTTCAGCCCCGCCATCAGCGCCTCGATCCGCTCCAACATGGCATTGAGGTTTTCCGCAAGACGATCGAGTTCGTCGCCGCTGCGCCCCACCGGCAGGCGCCCACTGAGATCGCCCGTCATGATGCGTTGCGCGGTGCCGGTCATCGCGTCGATGCGCCTCAACACCCTGCGCGCGACGAAGATGCCGCCGCCGAGGCCAAGCACTACGACGATCAGGACCGACCATTGCGCGGCCTTGGCGACGATGCCGAAGAGGCGCCGCCGCTCGGCGAGGTCGCGGCCGATCAGGAGCCGGAAGCCGTTTTCCAATTCGGTGACGCGCACGAGCGCGCGATGGTCGCGGTCATCCGCGTCCTCGATCCGGCGATAGGCGGTCTCCGTCCAGCCAAACGTCGCCATCACGCCCGGCGCCAGCGAGCCGACATTGCCGGCGATCGCCTGGCCCGTGGGCGTGGTCACAAGGTAGAGATTGGCGCCCGGTCGCAGTGCCCGATATTCGATCGCGCGTACGAGGCCGACCAGGCCGCGGCGGCCGTAGATCTCGTTGATCTCCGAGGTCTCGGCATTCACCGTCTGCGTGATCTCTTCGGTGATCAACCGCCGCGTGTTCCAGGCGAAATAGCCGAGCAGCGAGGCTGCGAACATCGCGAACAGCAGCAGGTAGACCAGCGTCAGCCGGAATGCCGTGGTGCGGACGAGTTTACCGAATGCCGTCACGGATCATGTATCCATTTTTAGTACCGCGCCTGCCATCACCGAGCATCGTCACATCTCGTATTCTGATTTGTTTACAGTAGCATAGCTTCAGGAACCATCGTCTGACTTCGCACAAATTCGCCGAACGCCAGCCGGTTCTGGCAAAAAAGTGGTAAGCTGACGCATCCGTCCCTTTATCGTATCCGTGATGGTCACACATCCCGACAAGTCGATTGTGGAACGACTGACCATGACCAGCAAAGCATCCGTGACGGTAGGTGGTATGCGGAGGGGGAACGTTAAAGTGACACTCAATTCGAACCAAGTTAAATCCCTGCAAGCTGGCGTTCATGCGGACACTGGGGGACTCTACTTGGCGGTGCGCGGGAGCGGTGATCGGGTGTCCGCTTCACTGACCTCGAAGGCAAGCGGGCGATACCTTACTCGCTCTCATCACCGGTGGCGGAACGTTTGGTAGCAAACAATAATTGCGAGGCCGAAAAGCCCCGTTCCTGATCAGGGATACGCTGGGTGCGATTTAACTGCAGAGGGTAAAAGACCCCCTGGACCGTTGAGCGTTCTGGTGGTGGTCGGTGGCGTAATGCTTGACGTCGATCGGATAGCATCGACCCGCTAGCGACAAAGCTTACGAACGACACAGCAGCCGACCGATTGACCGTGGCCGGCTTGTTGCTATCCGCGCCGGCCGGAGCGGCCCTGGTCTCTCTTACCCGTCCTCATTGGAGCTTCCTTGGAAGAGCTGGGGCCACTCCTGCTCTCGAAGAGAAGCGACATTCCGAACCGGCAGGCCCCCATCGTTTCGAAGACAGATTAAGCAATTCGGCGGTTCCTTCGGGGAACCGTAGAATACGTTTGAAATTTAACAAATTATTCCGCTAAATTTTCTCACTGGGGCTGTTTGCATATTTCACTTAGATCCTTTCGCCCGGCTTTTGCTCGGAAATGCGCAAGCCGTAGCAGATCCCCTGTCGCGTCCTACGTTGAATGGGTGCCCATGTGTATTTCCAAAGGCGCTCGCGAAGTGCTTTGCCTGACCAACGCCTTCAAGGAGATCAAGAGCCCGGGGACGCGACTAGCGGTTCTCCTGCTCATCGAAGAGCTGGCGCAGAAAGATGATCCACTCGTCCCAAAGAGATTCCCGCCGACCTTTCAGCGAACGGGGGGCGATTAGATTATAGACCGGCGGGCACCGCCGCTTGTGGTCTATGTAGCTTGCGGACCACCAGCATGAACCGGCGCGCCTGCTGAGACAGAGATAAATCCCAGGCTGAAAGCTGAATTCGAAGCGCAGGCGCTGGCTATCAGAAGCTTGCCGTCGAAAGGGCTGAACGGTTGCACCTGCCATTACGGCAATGCGCCGCCCGAACCGGCCTAATCCCCTGGACCAAGCCTAGTTCCCTCTTAACGATGCTCTCAGCTTTTCTGCGCTTCTGCCAACCAATGATCTACCCTGTCAGGGCATGAACCCGAATCGCCTTATCGCTGCGATGGGAATTTGCCTCGCTCTAATTGTCTACGCCACGTTGGCTAGACTGGCGGGTCGACCAGCATTGCTGGGCCACGCCGAAACGTATTGGGTCGTCGTCGTCGAGCGGTTCAGCGCATATGGCCTGCTAGGATTTCTGCTTTCCTTTCTGCTACCCGGTCGGTTCACGCTCTCTTGCGCTCTGGCAACAAGCGTGTCTGTCTTGCTTGAGCTCCTGCAAGCGTTGACACCTAACCACGAGCCAGCGTTTTTCGACCTCTCTCAGAAGGTGGTGGGTAGCATCATCGGAGTTACACTCGCCCAGGCCATTTTGATATTTTTGCCTCGGCCGCCAGCGTGAGCTGGCGGGCCAAATGTTCCGGGCGTCAGTTCAGAATGAACGAGCGATGCCTTCACCATAGTCCACTGACTATGGTCCCCACCAAGGGGGTGTTGCCGTCGCGGTAAGCCGACGCAGTCCGAAACACCGCAAGGCGGTGTTGAACAATCTGAACGCGATCAAAGCGACGCGATCATCACGTAAATAGTATCGATGTACAGGCAGGCATCGATGGGCTCGCTGCAATCGCAGCCTAACCTAGCCCTGCCAAGTCAACCAAAGGCCCCGCCAAACTCTTAATGGAGCTATGGCTGATTTTGGGTGACGCGGCCTGATCAGGCGGCGTGGCTTTCAGTGTTCGGAATGACTTCGATTCCGTCGATGAACTTTACACCGGCGATGACTTTCGGCAACTGGTTCGTGCTCTTCAATCGCCGCCAGGTCTTCGATGCGGCGTCGATGAGCTTGAACACCATCAGCTTCGCAGTTTGTTGCGACAGCGATCCCTTGGTCCGCACCGTTCGGTGGCGCACCGTGGCGAAGACGCTCTCGATCGGGTTCGAGCTGCGTAGGTGGATCCAGTGCTCAGCAGGGAAGTCGAAGAAGGCGAGCAGCGCATGGCGATCCTTGATCAGGCACTCCACCGCACGTCCGTATTTGACGTGGTATTTCTCGACGAAGACGTCGATCGCGGTTTCAGCTTCGGCCCGGTGTGGGGCCAGATAGATGTTCCGCAGGTCGTTCTTCATGGGGCCCTGCACGGATTTGGCGACCTTGTCGAGTACGTTGCTCACTTTATGGCACCAGCATCGTTGGTGCCGCGTGCCGGGAAAGGCCTCGTCCAGTGCCTTCCAGAAGCCGAGGGCGCCGTCGCCGATGGCGAGTTGCGGGGCAATCCGTAACCCGCGTTGCCGCAGGTCGATCAGGAGTTCGCGCCAGCTCTGCGCGCTCTCGCGCACGCCGACCTGGAAGCCGATCAGCTCCTTCTTGCCTTCCGGCGTGGTGCCAATCAGCACCAGCATGCATTCGCTGTGATCTTCCATGCGGGCCTGCAGGTACACGCCATCGGCCCAGATGTAGACATAGCGACGCGCCGACAGATCGCGTCTCTGCCAGCGTTCGTACTCGACCTGCCAATCGGCCTTCAGGCCGGCGATCACCGAAGGCGACAGGTTCGGCGCATCCTTGCCGAGCAGCGCCGAGAGCGCCTCCTGGAAGTCGCCGGTCGAGATGCCGCGCAAATAGAGGACCGGGATCAAGGCATCCAGGCTCTTCGTCCGCCGCGCCCATAGCGGCAGGATTGCCGAACTGAAGCGGAGGCGGTCGCCTGGCCCGCTCGCTCCGCGGTCGCGGACCTTGGGACGAGCGACCTCCACCGGACCGATGCCGGTCGCAATCTCGCGCACCGGACCGTGCCCATGTCGGACCAGGCGCGCTCGACCGTCGGGCAGCGTCAGATTGGCCGTGCTGGCCAGAAACGCGCCAACCTCGATCTCGATCGCCCTGGCAAGCAGGTCCCGCGCGCCGGCACGAACGATATCGGTCAGTGGATCATCAACCGCGGACGGCTGACGGAAAGCAAGAACATTGGTAGTCTCGGTCATGGCGTATCGCTCTCCTCGAGAGGTTCTGGCAGGCTCGTCACCCGCCTCGATACGCCGCCTTCCTCACACCGTCATCACCCAGATTCCGCCATAGCTCCTCTTAATGAGAGTGGGGCGTCGCTGTCTATCGGTATTTGTACGGACCGCTGATCGGCGTTGATGACATTAGACTGGCCCCGCAAGGCGGCCCTCTCTTATTGCGGACTTACCGCCGTCGTCATTTACCACCCTGAACTCCGCAGACTGACTGGCAGGAACTTGGGACGCCAAGCGTCACTTAAATGATGCTGAGCTTGTCTCTCGGCTGGCGGAGCGGCCCCGGCAGTACATCAAAGCGCCTCCCAGCCGGGCCCGTCTCCCTAAAAAGGCTGTTCCAGTGCGAATGGCGACAGGCAGCGCGGTGCGCCGGACGGGCGAATTGCTGAAAGCAATTCGACGGGCGCCCCGATAATTTAGTAAAGCAAAGTGAGGGCGCCCCAGCACCCGAGATCCAGTTACAAGTGGAGCGCAGAGGCCCGCTTCTCGTGCTTGAAATTTCCCCCTTCGGCACATCCCTTTTGGTGGACGTCGGCGGGAGGTGAGGCGGCGCACTTTTGAACTCGGCCCCCCATTACATGGCACGTTAAAAAACGTGTCTTAGACGTTTTGCAACGTGTTCTTGGGACGCGTCATGCGATGGGCCGGCCACCGGATTTCCCCAAGGACACGTTGCAAAACGTCAAAAACTCGTTGCACGACGAATGACTCCCGAAAGCTTAGCCCTCATGCAGGGTTAAGAGATTGCAACGGGCCAGATCTCTCGCCAGCGGTTCAAGATGTCTATCGATCTGGCAGTGAGCCCAGTCAGCCAATTCCACGCAACATTCGCGAAACGGGAAAGGCTCGGCCAAACCTAAGTATCCCGCCGGCCGCAGACGCTGGCGGGGTACCGTGGGCCCGGCGGATCGAAGATGTTGTCCGCAGCCGATACACCCCGCGGGCTACCGCTTCGCGCTGAACTCCTTCCGCAGATCAGGTCGAAATCGCCGGCCGGCTCAATCGAGATGTCCGTACAATAGCTCGTTAACCATCCTGACTGGAGAAATATTCGGCCAACCGTAGACACGATGCGGATCGGACCATACCTCGGTTGCCTCGCAAAGCTGCGAGAGAAAGCGGCCGCCGCCAAGTAGTCGAAATACGAAGCGACGGCCTGACCACCACCGACTGATAAGGAAGTCGATCATGGCTAAGTCTGCTTATAACTCCGATTCGCTGCCCCCGCCCCTCCTGTTGCTCAACGCTAGCGCGCCCGTGACCGAGGCGATCCACTCGCTTGCTGTGGAGCTTTGCTTCGCTGCCGTCGCAGTGGCTGTGTTCGGCCGACCGCACAACGCCTAGGCCTCGATCGCGAGGTTCGCTGCATTGCGCCGTTGTTGCGGCGCAATACACGATCGCGACGACGCCTTGCTCTCCGATCTGATCCGCCTTCGCGACGGATGAGACCGGTCCTGACCTGTCACGGTTGGGCTTTCCGGAACCGGCAGCTCGGCGAACGACGCGATCATTGGCCTCGCGATCTCTCAAACACATAGAGGGATCCAATATGTCGTCCATTTTCCAATTGCCGGCGCTTGCGGCTTGCACATCCAAGATCTATCGCCCCGAGGGCGATACCAGCGGCTTGCGCCGCATTTACAATGATGCCAGCCGCGTCGCGGTGTGGGCTTGCCCGATGCCGCAGGTTTCCCGCATCGCGCTCGACCGTGCCGTTGGCGCCGCCGGATATCTTCTGGCCAACCACAACACGGTTTACGTGGGTGAGACCAAGAACGGGTTCTCGCGAGTTATCGACCACCTCGACGATCCGACCAAGAACTTTGCTCGCGAGGTCTACGTGATCGTCGGCTACCCCGATCCGTGGCTGGACAAGCTGCCGGTCCTTTACCTTCAGTATCGCCTCTGGGAAATCGCGCAGTCGATGAACTATGTGGTCGTCACCAATTTGCGCGACCCGCAGATCCCGGCGGTGCCGGAGGAAAAGCGCGCCGAGTTGGAGCGCATTGTCACGGACGCCCGCGTCTTCCTGTTCGACGCCGGCTGCCGTGCGCTCGATTCGAACTTCGACAACCAGCACTCGGCGATGCTTGCTCCCGAGGTCGAGGTTGATCCGATCGGCCCCGAGGATGGCGACCCCATGCAGATCGATGTCCGCGTCGATCCCGCAAACAGTAGCGAGCGTGAACTGCTCTATACAGGGATCTATGCCCGCGGTTATCCGCATCCTGAGCGCGGTTTCATCGTGACCGCAGGGTCCGAAGTTCGCAACGTCGTCAATCCGAGCGCGCACAAGATCATTACCGATCGTCGTAAGGAATTGCGAAACAAGAAGGTGCTGGTCGATATCGATGGTGTTGGCGATCGATCTCGCCTGATCGCAAACGTCTGGTTCCCGTCGGCAGCCATTGCCGCCAAGGTGGTGACCGGCGCGCACATCGGCGTCCGCGTGTGGCAGCCGGTACGCCACCCCCACACCATCCTGATCGACGCTTAGGAGGGTAAGGCATATGTCCTCTAAGTACTCGCAGGAATTCGAACAGCCGCTCAGTGCACAAGGTGGTGAGGCCGGACGCCCCACTGAAGCGCCTGAGTCTTACAGCCCTGAAGACGCGCACCCGCTGGTGTGGTGGCGGCTATTGCCCCCGCATCTACTGGGCGGCGCAGAGCATCTCCAAGTTACCGCCGCGCTCGAAGGGCTTGCCGTCATGGGAGGCGGCATGGAAGGCGCCGCTGCGTTGGCGGGCGATGCCGCTGCCGCCATCGGTATGGCGCTTTCGTTGATACCGCTGCGCGTGGTGACGCTGCAGATCGACATCGTCATGTCGGCTCTTCTGTCTTGCGCGCTTGCAGGCGATCCTGCCTCGGTGCCGGTTCTGTCGCACGTTCTTGGCCGCTGCCAGTGGGGTGATCCTTGCGCCGAGGAACTGGGCCTTGCCTGGCTCGACCGCCACAAAGCCTTCCCAATGAACCGCGAACAGTTTGCCGCAAGCGAAGCGGCTCTTGCCGCTGCATTCTGTCCCGGGGAGGAGTAATCATGCGGATCCAGATTTTCTCCGATCTGCATGCCGATGTCCTCCCTATCAAGCCCATTGTTCTTGCGGAGGGCATCGATGTCGTCGTGGTCGCCGGCGACACCTGCGAAGGCGCACGACGCGCCTTCGAACGGCTGCGCCAGATCGTGCCATTGGCCATCCCGATTGTTATGGTGATGGGAAATCACGAACATTATCGCCGCTTCCTTCCGCCCGAGCTGGAGGAAGCGCGTGCACTGGCGCCTTCGTTTAACGTTCATCTCCTTGAGGATGCCGAAGTTGCACTGGGGGGCGCCCGATTCGTGGGCGCAACCTTGTGGACGGATTATCGCCTTTTTGGTGACAACAGGCAGATCCCGGTCATGCAGACTTGCGCAGCCGCCATGAACGATCACCGTCGCATCGGTTGGCTGAAAAAACCGTGGCTGCGTTTCCGGCCGCAGGAGGCCGAGCTGCTGCATCAACGCTCGCGCTCCTTTATTGAAGAGGCCCTGGGCTCGCTGTTCCCGGGGCCGACCGTCGTGGTAACGCACCACGCGGTGCATCGAAATTCAGTGGTTCCGATTTATCGCGATGACTGGGTGACGGCCGCCTTTGTCTCCGATTTGTCGGAGCTGATCGAAGCCTATCAGCCGGCCCTCTGGGTTCACGGCCATGTCCACAACTCGTTCGATTATCGAGTCGGACAGACACGCATCATCGCCAATCCGCATGGCTACGGCAAAGAGAACCCGGCTTTCGATTGCACCTTGGTTGTCGAGATCGAGGCATGACAAGAAAAGACGGTCGCCCCCGAGACAACGGGAATGAACGTTGACAATCTGTCCCCAATTCATCGTGGTCTGCAACAAAGCGGTGAAGCCCACCGTTGCGCTCTCTCCTGCAGGCACTCTTCTTGATGTCGGATCAAAATCCCGGTCGTGGCCAGTCCGATGCCCCGCGATGCCTTCCAAGCATTGTATGCGATCATCCGCGTGTGTACCTCCGCGCATGGACATCCTCGCCCAAGTACTTGATCGCGTTCGCCTCGGCGGGACACTGCTATTTCATTTCGAGCTTGGCCATCCCTGGCATCTTGAGTTGCCTGCGGGCCCCTATGCCCTATTTCACTATCTCAGTCGGGGCTCAGCAACCCTAGCGCTCGGCAAAGGCCGAGAGATCAAGATGACCGAGGGCGATTTTGTCGTCATCACACGTGAAGAGCCCCATGTGTTCTATTCAGATCGCCGGGCCAAGCCTTTGCGGATTATTGATATTGATCGAGCTTCATCGCGATTCGGTGTCATTCGTCAGGGCAGTCGTGCGAAGCCGTCCTCGACCATGATCTGCGGCAGTTTCACCGTGTCGCGGCCAATATCGGGAGTGTGCTGGAGCTGCTTCCGCGCGTGCTCTTGCTGAAGCCGAGGGCGGACAGTGGCTGGCTCGAAGCAGTCCTGCGCCGCATGGTCAGCGAGTCCGCGCTTGAGCGGCCTGGCCAACGCGTTGCGCTTTCGCGACTAACGGAAGTGCTCTTTGTCGAAGTACTCCGACACTGGATCGCATCTCTCAGTCCCGGGCAAGGCGGCTGGATCGGGGCCATATCCGACCCGCACATCGGGCCGGTACTCAAACTCACCATGAGAGCCCGGAGGGGCCTTGGACCTTGAACGACCTCGGCCGCCGCGCGGGGCTTGGCCGCTCGGCATTTTCGGAACGCTTTACTAGGCTCGTCGGCCAATCCGTGCACCAGTACGTCATCGAACGCCGGATGGCGGAAGCCGCATTTCTGCTGGAGACGAATGACGAGCCCATCGCGCGGATTGCAAGCCGGGTCGGTTACGAGACGTCTGCGGCCTTCTCGAAGCTATTCTATCGACAGCACGACTTATCACGCGGCCGATACCGGGCAACACGACGCGCTAATAGTGGCAGCCGGCAAGACACTCAAGAAGCAGAAGTCGCCAATTGAGGTAGCATTTGACTTAATCGCACGCCCAACCGTGTGCGCCTGCAAACTGTGACGGCCAGGACACCACGGACGCAATGGCAAGTATTGAACCAGCGATGTCCAGCAGAAGAGACCCTGGACGACGATGCGACGGTCTCGCTGGTCGGTCCCGACCCTTGGTCGGCTACTCCAAGTTGGACTACGCAACAGCGTCGTAGATTCGAACTCGTAGAGCCTAAGCGGCGTTTCAGCTCTAATGCCCCGGCTCAGCACTTTCCTTCGTGCAGAGTTCGGTCTTATCAGGTTGCCGATCTCCAACGCGAAACCGGATTTGGGCAGCTCAATCGCTCGGCCAAGCATTCAACTATCCTTGGAAGTGCTTGCTGCTTTGATCGCGGTGAGTCCAACTATGGCAACAAGTCTGTAACGACGAAACCATGGATGATCTCAGGCCGGTCAAGATCGAGCGGCGGAACCCCCGCTGATGATGAGCGCAAAGGAGGATCGCGTGCGGAGCTATGGCTGATTTTGGGTGACGCGGCCTGATCAGGCGGCGTGGCTTTCAGTGTTCGGAATGACTTCGATTCCGTCGATGAACTTTACACCGGCGATGACTTTCGGCAACTGGTTCGTGCTCTTCAATCGCCGCCAGGTCTTCGATGCGGCGTCGATGAGCTTGAACACCATCAGCTTCGCAGTTTGTTGCGACAGCGATCCCTTGGTCCGCACCGTTCGGTGGCGCACCGTGGCGAAGACGCTCTCGATCGGGTTCGAGCTGCGTAGGTGGATCCAGTGCTCAGCAGGGAAGTCGAAGAAGGCGAGCAGCGCATGGCGATCCTTGATCAGGCACTCCACCGCACGTCCGTATTTGACGTGGTATTTCTCGACGAAGACGTCGATCGCGGTTTCAGCTTCGGCCCGGTGTGGGGCCAGATAGATGTTCCGCAGGTCGTTCTTCATGGGGCCCTGCACGGATTTGGCGACCTTGTCGAGTACGTTGCTCACTTTATGGCACCAGCATCGTTGGTGCCGCGTGCCGGGAAAGGCCTCGTCCAGTGCCTTCCAGAAGCCGAGGGCGCCGTCGCCGATGGCGAGTTGCGGGGCAATCCGTAACCCGCGTTGCCGCAGGTCGATCAGGAGTTCGCGCCAGCTCTGCGCGCTCTCGCGCACGCCGACCTGGAAGCCGATCAGCTCCTTCTTGCCTTCCGGCGTGGTGCCAATCAGCACCAGCATGCATTCGCTGTGATCTTCCATGCGGGCCTGCAGGTACACGCCATCGGCCCAGATGTAGACATAGCGACGCGCCGACAGATCGCGTCTCTGCCAGCGTTCGTACTCGACCTGCCAATCGGCCTTCAGGCCGGCGATCACCGAAGGCGACAGGTTCGGCGCATCCTTGCCGAGCAGCGCCGAGAGCGCCTCCTGGAAGTCGCCGGTCGAGATGCCGCGCAAATAGAGGACCGGGATCAAGGCATCCAGGCTCTTCGTCCGCCGCGCCCATAGCGGCAGGATTGCCGAACTGAAGCGGAGGCGGTCGCCTGGCCCGCTCGCTCCGCGGTCGCGGACCTTGGGACGAGCGACCTCCACCGGACCGATGCCGGTCGCAATCTCGCGCACCGGACCGTGCCCATGTCGGACCAGGCGCGCTCGACCGTCGGGCAGCGTCAGATTGGCCGTGCTGGCCAGAAACGCGCCAACCTCGATCTCGATCGCCCTGGCAAGCAGGTCCCGCGCGCCGGCACGAACGATATCGGTCAGTGGATCATCAACCGCGGACGGCTGACGGAAAGCAAGAACATTGGTAGTCTCGGTCATGGCGTATCGCTCTCCTCGAGAGGTTCTGGCAGGCTCGTCACCCGCCTCGATACGCCGCCTTCCTCACACCGTCATCACCCAGATTCCGCCATAGCTCTCGCGTGCGTCGGAATGACTTATCGGCGCCGATTCCCCGAGCGTTTGATGGCAATTCGAGAGCCAGAGCGCGCGCCTGCGATGGAAGCGTATATGAAATCCGACTGCCCTACTTGGATGTGAGATATGCCCCGTTGCGGTTAGCGTTGGCGCCGATCTTCGCCGGCTTGCAGTACGCTAACCCCAACGATTGGCGGGCGGACGTGCTGACGCTCTGGCGTGCGGCCGATGCGCTCGCTAGCAAGGTCTCCTTTTTCGGTGGATCGCGGGGCGGACCGTTGTCGTGCATCACTCCCATAGCCGGGCGCGGCGACGGTGGATCGTTTTGCGCAAGGATCATCCGGTCGAGGCAGGCATCCTCGACCCGATTGCCGCCATAGCGGCGGTCGATGCTGGCGAGAGCGAGCTTCAAACCGCGGTAGTAGATGCCCTGGGCAATGCCGAGGTTCATGGCCGTCGGTACCGCCTCAACGTCTTCGACCAGTCGACGCAGCACATGCGGCTTAGTCGGGACCAGCTTGTTAGTCCGCAGCAAACAGAGGTGCTGCCATACATCGTTGATATCAGAGGCGCTGAACCCGTCTGCGGCCATCTGATCGTAATCCTCACGCCGCGGCTGGTCGTCTTCAAACTCAGAAAATGATGCGGACAAGAAAAGAAACTGGCAAGCGGCCGCGGTGGACGGCGGCGCCAGTAATACACAGCATTCCTCCGGAAAATATGCGCAGCCATGGGATCACGACACCTGTGCGGCAGTGATGTGTCGCAGAGCTGTGCAGCACCTCCCCAGCCAGGCCGGTTTCGTGAGGAATTTCAGGGCAAGCAGAGCATCTGGCTGGGGCGGGAGGGGGCGCACTTATTCCCGCGTGCATCGGGCCCCGTTAAGCGGCAACGTCGTGGCGGTAAATCCGCGGGAGCGCCACCTGATCGCTGCAGGAATCTCCGCCGAGGTGGCGATAGCTGCCTCAAAGCCCGCGAATTCGTCGAGCTCAACGGCCAAGGCGTCCTCCCAGCGGGGCATTGCGATCCGGAAGTCGTGACGCAAGCGGCTGAGATCGAGACGCGAGTTGGCGGGGCGAACTGCACGCGTCCGAAAGTCCGAGGTTGCGATCGGAATGATCGCTTCGACTGGGAGCACCACCCCGCGCGCTCTCAACCCTTCGACGATCGCAACGGCGAATTCATGCCAGCTTGCCTGACCGCTGCAAGCCACGTTCACGACGCCCCGCTTTTCGGCAAACAGCCGCTCGAGATTGCCGGGGTGCTCTCGTAAGATCGTCATCACGGCAGCAGCGATGGATCTCGCGCTGGTCGGCGCGCCCACCTGATCTGCGACGATCCTCAGCTCCTTGCGCTCACTCGCAAGCCTTGAAATCGTTCTCAGGAAATTGGTGCCATGTGCCGCATAGACCCAGGAGGTGCGGAAGATCAGATGACGCGCGCCGGATGCCTGGACCGCGACGTCGCCAGCGAGCTTGCTCTCACCATAGACTGAAAGGGGACCGGTCGGATCCTGCTCGGCGCGCGCGTGGCTGCCGCTACCGTTGAACACATAATCGGTCGAGAAATGTACGATCGGAACGCCGTGCGCTAATGCCCAGTTTGCGATCGCCTCGGGGCTTCTGGCGTTGACGAGACCGGCAAGCTCGCGCTCATCTTCCGCACGGTCGACCGCGGTATATGCAGCGGGATTGACGATCAGATCGGGCGAAATCTCATCAAGCCCACGCTCAAGCGTGGTCGGCCTGGCAAGATCAAATAGGGCGCGTGGTGGCGCAACGACGGTTCCGAGCTCTCCGAGCAGCGGCAGAAGCGCGCCCCCGACCTGCCCTGTACTGCCTGTCAGCAAGATCCGCATCATACCTCGCCAAAGATCGGCAGATCCACGATCTCCGACAGCATTGGCGCCTCCGCATCCTTGGCCGAGAGCCTCGGATTCTCCAGGCCCCATCGAATCGCGATCGCACGATCGTCCCACCGAATAGAGCGCTCGTCTCTCGGGCTGTAATACTCATCGCATTTGTAGAAGAACTCCGCCACCTCGGAGAGAACGATGAAACCATGAGCGAAGCCGCGGGGAATCCAAAGCTGGCGACGGTTTTCCTCGGTCAGTTCAACGGCGACATGTCGCCCGAAATGAGGGCTGCCGACCCGCACGTCCACAGCCACGTCGAGCACCCTTCCCCGCAATGCAGTAACCAACTTGCCTTGCGAATTGGGATATTGCAGGTGCAACCCGCGCAGCACGCCACGGGTTGACCGAGACAAATTGTCCTGCACGAAGGGGCGATTCAGGCCGGCTGCCGCATAGCGTTGAAACTGATAAGTCTCTAAAAAAAATCCACGCGCGTCCCCATACACATCCGGCTCAAAAATTAATACGTCCGGAATGTCCGAGGCGATAATTTTCATCTTTATACCCGCGCCGACTAGGCGATTGAATTTATTATATTAAATTAACTATGGACATACAGCCATATTAAATAGATAATCGGAATCCTATTGAGGATCAAACTTATATTTCCACAAAACCAAGTATTTTGCGAGGGGCGATGAAAGGCATTATTCTCGCGGGCGGTACCGGTTCACGCCTTTATCCAGTTACCACGGTCGTATCGAAGCAGCTCCTGCCCGTTTTCGACAAGCCAATGATCTACTATCCGCTGTCAACCCTGATGCTAGCGGGCATTAGAGACATCCTCATCATCTCGACACCGCAAGACAGTCCCCTGTTTCAGCGCTTGCTAGGCACCGGCTCGGAGATCGGCCTCCGCTTCGAATACGCCACACAAGAGACACCGCGCGGGCTCGCAGATGCTTTCATCGTCGGACGCGACTTCGTAGGCTCGGATTCGGTTGCCTTGATCTTGGGTGACAACATCTTCTACGGACACGGCCTCCCTAACGCACTTTCCACTGCTTCCGTTCGTGCGAAGGGCGCGACGATATTCGGCTATGTAGTCAATGAGCCGCAGGCTTATGGCGTGGTGGAGCTCGACCGGTCGGGCCATGCCTTGTCGATCGAAGAGAAGCCGAAACATCCGAAGTCCAACGTTGCGGTAACCGGTCTTTATTTCTACGACAACGATGTGCTTGATATCGCTGCGAATGTTAAACCTTCGGCGCGCGGCGAGATCGAGATTACCGATGTCAACAGAGCCTACCTCGAGCGGGGCGACCTTTTCGTCGAGGTCCTCGGCCGTGGCTTCGCATGGCTCGATACCGGCACTCACGCTTCGCTGGTCGAGGCCAGCCATTTCGTTCAGATCCTGGAGCAGCGCCAAGGCCTTCACATCGCCTGCCCCGAAGAGATCGCGCTTCGCCAAGGTTACATTTCGTTGCAGCAATTCGAAAGGGCCGCCGAGAAGAGCAACAAGAGCAGCTACGGAGAATATCTGAAATCGGTCGCGAGGGACTACGCACGCAGCTCCATTGTCGAGACGATGCATGCGGCTGAATAATCCCACGATTTTTGTCACTGGCGGAGCTGGCTTCATCGGGTCCGCTGTCATACGACATCTCCTGCGCGATACGCAGGCTCGCGTCGTCAATATCGACAAGCTTACTTACGCCGCCAATCTCGACTCGCTGACCCCGGCTTGCGGCCACCCTCGCTACGCCTTCGTACAGCAATGTATCTGCGATGGCGCTGGCTTGCGGACGTTGTTCGACAAGTATCAGCCCGACGCGGTGATGAACCTGGCCGCCGAAAGCCATGTCGACCGCTCGATCGACGGCCCCAACGAATTTGTCCAGACCAACGTCGTCGGTACCTTCACGCTGCTGCAGGAGACGCTGCGTTACTGGCGAGCGATCGCGCCCCGGAAGCGCGAAAATTTTCGCTTCCTACACATCTCCACCGATGAAGTATTTGGCTCGCTGGGTGACGAGGGCCTTTTCACCGAGACCACCGCCTATGCACCGAGTTCACCCTATTCGGCGACCAAGGCTTCATCCGACCATCTCGTCCGGGCATGGCACGAAACGTACGATCTGCCTACGGTCGTAACGAACTGTTCGAACAATTACGGCCCTTATCATTTCCCGGAAAAGCTGATCCCCCACATCATTATCAAAGGTCTCGCGGGAGAGCCTTTGCCGATCTATGGCGACGGCAGCAACATTCGAGATTGGCTCTACGTGGAAGACCACGCAAGGGCTCTCTCGCTGGTGCTGGAACGCGGCAAGGTCGGCGGCACCTACAATATAGGTGGCCGGAATGAGCGAACCAACCTTCGTGTCGTCGAGTCCATCTGCGACCTGTTAGACCAGCTGGTCCCCAAAGAACATCCGTACCGGCGCTTGATCTCCTTCGTGGAAGACCGCCCCGGCCACGACCATCGCTACGCAATTGATGCTTCGAAGCTTGAACTCGAGCTCGGTTGGCGCCCGCAAGAGACCTTTGAAAGCGGGATCGAAAAGACCGTACGATGGTATGTGGACGAAAAACGATGGTGGCGAGCGATACTAGAAAAGGGCTATGAGGCCACAAGGGTTGGGCTGAGCAGCGGGCTTACCCGGCCAAGCCCCGTTCAATAAAGCAAAGGCGCGAAGCACTGGATCGCCCGCCTTTCACCGAACGCAATCGCCGAGCTCCCGCATATGTCAGGACCAGCCGCTATGGCTCAGAGAATTGCCGCTGTGGCCGCTTGGACATTCTTGTGCTTCCTCGTCTATGCCACCATTTCGCCGCTCGGCGCACGTCCAACTCTTCGCTATCCAACCAGCCTCGAGCATGTCGCCGCGTTTATTCCGATTGGGCTCTTGTTCTGCTTCGCCTATCCGCGCCATACCACGCTCGTGCTTTGTCTCGTGATCGGAAGCGCTGCACTACTCGAGCTCATGCAGCTTGCCACGCCCGATCGCCATGCGCGATTGGCCGACGCGGTGGAGAAGATGGCGGGCGGCTGTCTAGGTCTGGGAGCGGGCCACGCGATACTCAGTTTGGGGAAAACGCTTCGCAGCCAGCAGCAATACTCGGCGAAAAACCGTTGCGAAACGCTGCCCCAGAGTTCCTCACCTGAAATCCGCTCGAATACGCGCCGGACATCCGAATACTTTCGCACCAGCCGGAACGTCGCGGTTGACGAATGAATTAGCGCCTATCACGGCTTTGTCGCCAATCGTGATGCCCATCTGAAGGACCGCATTGGGTCCGATGTAGACGCCATTTCCGATCCTGGTCGGAGCGTAGTCAATGGGCTTTTCGCCAAGCGAGGTGGAGCGGCCGACCGTGTGGTGCGAGTAGATCTGGGCGCCGGCGGATAGTGAGCACCAGTCGCCGATGTCGAGGCCGCCGGAGCCATCCAGAATACAGCCTGGTCCTATCCACGTGTTGCGGCCGACCCGGACATCTCCCAGCACCAGCACGCCATCATACATGGTGGTGCCCTCGCCGAAGCCGTAGGCAGCCGCATTGTCGCCGCGCTCGGTCAGGAGGTCTCCGATCGAGACCCTCCGGCCAAACTGCGCCTTTTTACGGATCGCGAGAGCCTGCATAAATGGCCTTATGAGCCCCAGCCACTTGTCAACCATCTCATCGGGCATTCCCGACTGCGACTTTTGCGTCATCCAAAGGTACTCTCTTGGGCCATTCTCACGCGCATCTCACGAAGCGACGCATTAAAACGTCTTTTTCTGGCCGCGCCGAACCATCCGCGGGCTGTCAGCTCACGGTGTAGCTCCATAAGATTTTACGGTCGTCACGAATTAAATCAAACATTTTACTCGATACCGCGCCGCCCCCAAGGCTTGCCTGAAGAGCGCGGCCAAGACCAAGCTCGCGCAACCTCCCCGACATGCACCAGAATTCCTCTCAGGGGAGGCCACGCTGGAATTGCCGGAGGTGTCGCGCCCGACACAGAAGGCAATGGAGCAGCCCGCGGTCAATTAATACTATTCTATAGGACTAAATATTAAATGGATTTACAAAATTTAAATCACGAAATAGTGTTTGACTTCGTAGCGATGCGCGGCCCAGTTGTTTCGATCAATAATTGCGAGGTCGTGAAAATTGATTGCATAAACCGCGTCTGGGACTGCTCCTCTGAATGATCGGAAGCTGAATCTCGAGAAATCAGACCGTGGGATGCTACGCGGCGCGGCACCTATCGTGTTGATTTATTCGCGCCGGTCGAAGTGAAAGCGAGAAGAAAGAGATCCAACAAAGAGATCCCAAAAGGACATCCAATCTAAATAACACAGTGTTTCGTGGAGCTCGAAATGAACATCCAGTCCATTGCAACCAAGATTGCCCGAGGAGACGTCGCATACGCGCTTGGAAGGTTTAGGACAGTCCGATCCGCCTACAGCTCCGTGCGCCATCTGGCTGCGAGTCTTGGAAGCCCGACTGTCCCTGATGCCGAGAAACATGCGACGCTCTTCCCTGGCACCGACATCCCTCGCGTCGTGCAAACCATTCGTGAGGAAGCCGTCTTTATCGGCTTGCAACTCCCGGCAGACACCGTCGCCGAGATCGAGGCGTTTGCCCGATCTGAACCGCTTCACGCCATCTTCGATCCGACAGGACCTGAATTCAAATACGCCGACGTGGTTCGAGGCAAATGTATCGACGGAAGGGACATCCCGGTCGGAGGCATCCGCGAGCCCTCGCGATGTCCTGCCGTGCAGGCTGTCATCAATGATCCGGTGCTACGCGCTGTTGTGCGTGGCTATCTGGGGCACGAGCCACGTCGAGTGATGACCATCCTCGATTGGAGCTTCGCGTCGGACTTTACCGGCGAGGCGCGCCGACGGATGAAACACGGCGTCATCGACTATCATTATGACGTCATGGGATTCAATTTCGTGTACGCCAGCTTCTACATCACTGACACCGACCGCAATTCCGGCGCGCATGTCATGATGAAGCGGTCGCACAAGCACAAGCCGCTTCGCATGCTGCTCGGCTCGGTCAAAGCGAGCGAGGCAGACGTAAGGCGGCAGTATGGAATTGAGAACGAAGTTGTCATTGAAGGCCAAGCAGGCCTCGGCTTCGTTCAGGATACCTCATGCTATCACCGCGCATCACCGCCCACCCAAGGCGATAGGTTGATGCTCGCTGTTCGATTCATCAACTGAAGCGGGCGGTTACGCACGCCGCCCCGCCACGACGCGCATGGCATAGACCAAGCGCCCCCGCTGTTGCGAATAGGGGTCCCGAGCGCCGGTTCTGGACGGGGATCTCGGCACTCGCTTGGCCCGTCATCGGGTATTTTGCAACAGGCGCAGCTCACCTGCGTCGGTTTGGAGGCCGGTCAAGACACTCACGTTCGTCAATCTCACTGCTCCTTGAACGCGCGCCCGGCCTGATCACGTAATGGCTTGATCAGGTAGGACAACGCAGTTCGCGACGGCGTCTTGATGAAGACATCGACCGGCATGCCCGGCACCAGCTTGGCAGATCCGAGCCTCGCCAGCTCCTCCGCCTTGAGCAGAATCCGCACCGTGTAATAGCTCGCTCCGGTGCGCTGTTCCTGCGTCAGGTCCGCCGACACCATGCTCACCTCTCCGTCGACCCCAGGCGTCGTCTTCTGGTTGAACGCCGCGAATTGCATCGACGCGCTTTGGCCGACATAGACATGATCGATGTCTCGGGGCGCGATCTTGACTTCAACCGCGAGGGCATCCGAATCCGGCACGATGAGCATGATCTGCTCGCCAGGAGCAATCACTCCTCCCACGGTGTGGACGGAAAGCTGATGAACGCGGCCGGACTGCGGCGCGCGGATATCGATTCGATTGAGCTGATCCACCGCCGCGGTCTTGCGCTCGGTGAGCTCGGAAAGCTTGGAGCGCGTTTCGATGAGATCCTTGCCGACCTCGGTGCGCAGGTCCTGATCGATCTGGATGATCTGAAGCTCGATCTCAGCTATCTTTCCCTTTGACTGGGCCATCATGCCGCTCAACTGGCTCCGCTCACCTTCCAGCCGAGCGGTGTCGCGCTCGAGCGCGGTCAAGCGTGTAATCGGCACGAGGTTCTTTTGGAAGAGCGTCCGGACGCCCTCGAGCTCCTGGCGGATGAACTCGACCTCTTTCTGCTTGGCCTCCGCTTGCCCGACATAACCCTTGATTTCATCCTGAAGCTGGGCCTTACGCTCCTTGAGCTGCGACTTCTGGCCGTTCCGGGATTGCCGGCGCAGATCGAACAATGTGCGCTCCGCCGCGATCGCACGCCCCGCCTCCAGATTGGTGTCTCTCGCTCGTTCGAGCAGGGTCGCTGGAAACAGAATCTGTTCGGCGCCGTCGCGCTCGGTTTCGAGGCGCGCCTGACGCGCGAGCAATTCGTCGAAACTCTTGGTGACGATCGTTGCGTTCGCAAGCGTTTGCGTCTCGTCCAACCGGATCAAGATGTCGCCTGCCTTCACCCGGTCACCGTCGCGGACACGCAGTTCGCCGACAATGCCACCGGTGGCGTGCTGAACCTTCTTCACGCTCGAGTCCACCACGACGACGCCTTGTCCGATCACGGCGCCCGACAATTGGGACGTCGCGGCCCAGCCGCCGATACCAAAAGTAACGAAGCCGACCATGACCATGCCGACGATGATGTAGCGCTGGATAGACCGAAGCGCCGGCGTTGCTACTTCGCGATCCATCGTCCGCCTCCCTGTCCGTCTGCCACCACCCTGAGCGGAGCTGCCGGTCGCAGCACCTTTTTGAGGACCTCCTCTTTCGGCCCAAAGGACTGAACTCTTCCCTCTCCGATCACCAGGACATGGTCCACCCCTTCGAGGGCCTTTGGCCGGTGCGCAATTACGGCAACGATGCCGCCACGACTGCGAACGCTCGTGATCGCTGCCGTGAGCGCCTCTTCACCTTCGGAGTCGACGTTCGATGTTGGCTCATCGAGCACGACCAGGAAAGGATTGCCGTAGAGCGCCCGGGCGAGCCCGATGCGTTGCCGCTGGCCGGCTGACAGGGCCATTCCGCCCTCGCCGATCCTGGTGGCATAGCCGTCCGGGAGCGCGAGTATGAGATCATGCGCGCCGGCCGCAAATGCAGCTTCCAGCACCGCCTGGGATGTTGCGTGGACATCGAAGCGCGCGATATTGACGGCAATGCTGCCGTCGAACAGTTCGACGTCCTGCGGCAAATAGCCGATGTGCTTGCCCAGCGCATCGCTCGACCACTGTTCCAGCGTCGCGTTGTCGAGCTTGACCTTGCCACGCAGCCGCGGCCAGACGCCGACCAACGCACGAACCAGCGTCGACTTGCCTGATCCGCTGGGCCCGATAATCCCGACGGCCTCGCCGCCCTTCAATTGAAACGAGATGTCCGAGAGGATCACCTTCTCCGAGTCGGGGGCCGCGACATAGAGCTGCTCCACCACGAGCGCCTCTTTGGGCGCGGGGAGTCCGAGGTGCTCAACCTCTTCGGGCAGGAGCTTCAGCAACCGATCGAGCCGATGTGCCGACTGTCGGGCTCCAATGAAGCCCTTCCAGTTCGCAATGGCCACCTCCACTGGGGCGAGCGCCCTTGCCGACAGGATCGAGCCCGCAATGATGATGCCGGCGGTCGCTTCCTGATTGATGACGAGGACCGCTCCGACCGCAAGCACAAGTGACTGCAGAAACGAGCGAAAGAACTTCGAAAGCCCACCCAGCCCGCTTGCAACATCGCTCGCCTGCTCATGCGCCGAGAGATACTTTCCGTTGACATCCCGCCAACGCAACGCCGCCTGCCGCCTCATTCCCATCGCATGCAGCACTTCGGCGTTTCGTCGCCCTTCCGCCGCGAGTGCGCTACGCGTCACGCCGAGACGCGAGACGGCCTTTGCCGGGCCGCGCGTTCGCGTTTCAGTCAGGATTGTCATACCGACCAGCACCAGCGCGCCGACTAGCGCAGTCACGCCGATCCAAAAATGGAACAGGAAGCAAATACCAAGATAGATCGGCATCCAGGGCAAATCGAACAGCGCAGTCGGCCCGCCCCCGGACAAGAAGCTGCGAACCTGGTCAAGATCCCGCAATGGCTGCTGGCCGTCACCATCGCCGCGCGTCTTGAGCGGCAGGCGCACGACTGCGTCGAACACACGAAGCCCGAGCCTCTCATCGAAGTAACGCCCGATCCGAACACTGATCCGGCTTCTGACAAGATCGAGACCGCTCTGGAAGAGATAAAGCATCATCGCCAGCACCAACAACGCGACGAGCGTCGGAATGCTGCGACCGGGCAGCACCCGGTCATAGACCTGAAGCATGAAGAACGAGCCGGTGAGCATCAAGAGATTGCTCAGGCCGCTGAAGACGGCAAGGCTCCAGAATATCCGACGGCACGAAGTCAAGAATGCCGAAATCTCGGATTGCGGCTCATCGTCGAGATCCGCAGAGCCGGGGGAGCGGGCAAAGAGCCGCGCTCGTACAAACTCAACCGAGCCCTGCCCCAACGCGCGCGACGATGATCGCGCCCGCTCTGCCAAAAGCCCGAGGGCGGCGATAAATATCGCCCATCTCGATACCTGTATCTCATCAATATTCAGCGGCGGGGGCGCATCCCCCCGCCGTGCAAGATCGCTCATGGAACACGTCCCCTGACATGCACCGCGGAGCCGAGGGCTCCGCGGTATTGAATGTACTTCGCCTTATGGCGCCCCTTCGCTTACGCGAAATGGAAGTCGTGGCTTTGCAGTGAACCGAGCTTGACGTTCTTCAGCGTGAGCGAGTCATCTCCATTCGCAATGACAACGTCCTGCCCAACCTGCGAGGCGTGGTTAAGAACGCTCGCAAAGTCGCTGAACGCACTCTTGCTGAACTGAACCGTGTCGTGCGAACGCCCGTAAGAATTGAAGTCCTTGATGACATCCTTACCGAAATTCGCATCGAATACGAAGGTATCCGGATGACCGTTGCCGACGAAGATGTCGTCACCGGTTGTACCAGTCAGCGTGTTGCCCTTGCTTGAGCCGAGGATTGCACTCGCCGAGCTCGTTCCGGTCACTTGACCACTGCTGTTGACCTCCTGAGCCTTGAACGTATGCACCTGGTCCGACAAGCCGGTCGCCTTGTAAGTCCAGTCGCCGTCACCATCGGCCTTGACGGTACCGATGATTTTGTTGCCGTCAAGAATCTTGACCTGACTGTAAGCGTCCGCCGTACCCTTGATGAACGCATTCGTGCTGTAGTAGCCGAATCCGGTGATGTCGATCGGCGACGAGTGCCCACTCACCGTGACGCCCTTAGCCGTAGAAGAGCCGCTGGTATTGCCGGCGACGTCAATAGCCTTGGCCGTGAAGCTATGGCTGCCATCGTCAAGGTGGCCGGTGTCATAGCTCCAGCTGCCACTGTTGCCGGCGGTTGCCGTTCCGATCTGCTTGGCGCCATCGAAAATGGCGACCTTGCTGTTTGCCTCCGCGGTCCCCTTGACGATCAGGTCGTCGAGCGCGGTCGTGCCGCTGACGGCCGAACCGCCCTGCGTGTAGAGCCCTACGCTCGGCGCGACCGGCGCATGGGTGTCGATCTTGACGTCGAGGGCAGCAGACGCCGCGCTGGCTTTCCCCGACGCGTCGGTGCCGGTGGCGGTGAAGTGGTGATCGCCATCGTTTAGCGCCGCCGTGGTCACGCTCCAGTTGCCATTGCCGTCAGCCTTGATGCTTCCGACCTGGGTCGTGCCGTCGAACACCTTGACAGTGGCATTGGCCACAGCCGTGCCTTTCAGTGTCAGCGTGTTGTCGTTGGTGATGTTGTCGCCGACCGTCCCGCTGTCGTTCGAGAAGGAGGCAATCTTAGGCGCCGTGGGAGACGGCGGTGTCGGGGTGCTGATCACCGGCTTAACTGATTGCGAGGCGGCACTTGCATTGCCTGCAACATCCGTCGCTGTTGCAGTAAGTGTATGGGTACCGTTCGACAGGCTGTTGGTGGTGATGCTCCAGCTTCCATTTGTCCCCGCCGTACCGGTCCCGACCAGAGTCGATCCATCATACACCGTGATGGAGCTGCCCGCCTCGGCGGTGCCGGACAACAGCACGTGGTTGGTATCGACAACGGAGTTCGCCTTCAACACCGGCGCGGTCGGCGCCGTGGTATCGATCGTGACGGCAAGCACCGCAGACGTTGGACTTGCGGTTGCCGCTGCTGCAGCAGCAGCAGTGCTGCTGGTCGAAGCCGTGGCCGTGAAACTGTGGGCTCCGTCCTTCAGCGCCGCGGTGGTCAGGCTCCAATTGCCACTGGCGTCGGCTTTGACGCTCCCGACCTGAGTGTTGCCGTCGAACACCGTGATGGTGGCGTTGGCCGCGCCTGTGCCCTTCAGTGTCAGCGTGTTGTCGTTGGTGACGTTGTCCCCGGCCTTGCCGCTGTCATTCGAGAAGGAGACGATCGTCGGCGTAGCCGGCGGTGGCGTCGTCGCCCCGCCGATCACCGGATTTGCCGACTGCGATGCAGCACTGACGTTGCCGGCGGCGTCCGTGGCCTTCGCCGTCAGGGTGTGAGATCCGGTCGACAGGGCACTGGTGGTGATGCTCCAGCTACCATTCGCTCCCGTCGTGGCCGTACCGACCAGGTTCGCCCCATCATAGACGTTGATGGCGCTGCCCGCCTCGGCGGTGCCGGACAACTGTACCTTGTTCGTCTCGACAACCGTGTTGCTTTTCAGCACCGGGGCAGTCGGCGCAACATTATCGACCGTTACCGTGAGCGCAGCGGATGCGGCGCTGGTCTGACCGCTGGCACTGGTGGCCGTCGCTTTCAGCACGTGCTGGGCGTTGGTCAGTACCGCCGTAATATACTCCCAGCTCCCGCTCGCATTAGCAGTCGCCGTGCCGATCTGGGTCGAGCCGTCGTAGATCTTGATCGCGCTGTTTGCCGCAGCCGTACCCTTCAGCTGGAGCGTTGTGTCGCTGGTGATGCCGTCGCCGACTTTTCCCGTGTCGTTCGAAAACGAAGCGATCGCCGGCGCGTCTGGAGTCGCAGGCGGGGTTGGCGGGGTCGTGGGCGTCCCTGAGAGTGTGTTGTTCGTCGTTACGAGCTTGCCGGTGGCGTAATCAACGTTGTTCGTCCACACCGGATTAGTATCTACGATGCTGCTCCAATACCAAAAGCCTTTGCCAAGTACATTGTTCGTGACTTGAGCGTTGGTAATTTGACCGGAGAAGCCGGCTTTTTCTTCAACGTAGATGGTGGCAGCCGCGTTGTTCTGCCCGAGAAGCAAGTTGCCATCGACCTTGATGTTGTCTATCGGCCCGAAGGCATTTTGAATGATGATGCACGACGTATCACGTCCGAGCACCGTATTCCCGCTTATAAGAACGTTGTTGAATCCGCCCTGGGCCTGGATGCCGTCATAGTGACCCGCGCTTCCGCCAGACGCATTCAGGTCGTGGATGTAGTTGCCCTTGATGACGACATTGCTGCCCTCAACGTTGATGCCATTTTCAACGTTGTAGATGTTGTTATTGGCGAACGTTCCCTGGCCACCAATGCCTGTCTGGCCTTGCGGTCCGTTGCCGGTGCCATTGATTTCGCAGTTTTCAACTACCGCACCCGACACTCCGCTCTTGATATTGACCACGTTGTAGCCGGTGGACGCGATGCTGCAGTCCTTGATCGTGACATTGTCGGCGTTGATATAAACCGTGCCGGTGATCTTGAGGCCTGAGATGACCGTTCCCGGTGTGTTGATGGTAATGTCCCCATTATAGGGATTGAGGGTTACCCCTGGCGGCACACCGGTAGTGGTGGCGTCGGGATAAACAACTCCGTTGAACGTGTAAGCCAAAGCGCCTCTCCTTAATTTAGCTGCTTGCGTCTATTCGGCATGAGCGCAACTTGTCCCCGCACTCATGCCGACCGGTTCTGGACAACCGTGACGTCGACGTAATGGTCGAACGCGGACGGCTTTTTTGGGACCAGACGTGGGCCTAGCTGCGGTCATTTCCGTTCGCTTCGATCCCTTTGCCTGCCGTCGCGGCCTCGAAAACGCGTTATCTCGCACAGCTAAACCCCAGAAATACCTGGGTTTGCGTGAACTACGGGAATTGTGGAGAGCCAGTCACGCACGAACAGCCACCGTGACTGCGACGCTACATTCGAAAGACAAGACTCTTGGCTGCGACATTAGAATATCAAGATTCTCGCGACTGAGTAAAGCTGACTTGTTTGATGCGTGCGACATCCGCCGATCCGATGCGACGCACCATAAGAGACGCGCTTTAATAATCGCCTTGCGGGATATTTATCATTTTATTGATAGCGGTACGACGACCCCACCTCGTTTAGGTGGACGGGATGAGCGAGACTCGCGCGTGGATTTGACAACGCGAGGGACGCTCGTTCCATGCATCAAGACAGACATCAAGACGGGCATGATGCCGCCTCCTATCAGCGGATCGAGGTGATCACAGGGGAGAGGCGACGGCGCAGTTGGAGCGATGCGGAGAAGGCGCGGATCGTGGCCGAGAGTGCCGATCCGGAGACGAGCATTTCCGAGGTGGCTCGACGCAACGGGGTGAACCGGGGACTGCTCAGTGTGTGGCGGCGCCAGGCGCGGCTCGCGTCGAGCGAAGCGCCGCAGTTCGTGCAAGTCAGGCTCGAGGCCGCCGTCGAGGCGCAGCCGAACGCGATCGATAAGGCGCATGTTCTGACGGATCCGGCCGAGCGGATCGAGGTGATGATCGCGGGCGCGACGGTGCGCGTGCCCGTCGGCGTCGACGCCGCGACGCTGGAGCGCGTGCTGGCGGCGGTGAGATCGACGCGATGATCTCTTTCGGTCCAATGGTCCGTGTGTTCGTCGCGACGCAGCCGATTGACTTTCGTAAAGGCGTTCATGGCCTTGTCGCGCTGGTAGCGGAGGGATTAGGCGGCAAGCCCTACAGCGGTGACGTTTATGTCTTCCGATCGAAGCGATCGGATCGTTTGAAGCTACTGGTTTTTGACGGCTCGGGAATGGTTCTAGCGACGAAGTGGCTGGAGAATGGGGGCTTTGCCTGGCCACCTGTTCGCGAGGGTACGATGCCGGTGACGGGGGCGCAACTGGCGATGCTGATTGAAGGTCTTGCGGAGTGGTCGCGTGTGGTCCCGAAGGTGACGAAGCGGCCGACGAAGGTTGCCTGAAGCGTCTTGTTTTGCTGGCGATTGCGAGTGCGTTCGTGTAGCTCTGCGATATGGCGCTTCGCCCCGAAGATCTCCCCTCTGACCCTGCGGCTCTTGCCGAGATGGTGCTGGCTTTCGAAGGCGAGAACGATGATCTGCGCGCAGAGATCGCCACGTTGAAGAGCCTGATCTTCGGCGCACGATCGGAGCGCGCGGCGATCGTCTGCGCCGAACAGATCGCGTTTGATCTGGAACGGACCGCCGGCTCACAGCTCCCGGCCAATGACGACAAACCGGACGCGCCGCGGCCGGAGCGGCGCAAAGCGAAGCGCAACATCGGCGCGCTGCCGGCGCATCTGCCTCGGGTCGAGCGGGTGATCGAGCCGGCGTCCACGCTGTGCCCGTGCTGCACGGGTCAGATGCATCGGATCGGCGAGGAGAGCAGCGAAGCGCTCGATCGGGTTCCCGCGTGGCTGCGTGTGCTCCGCACGATCCGTCCAAAATACGCCTGCCGCTCCTGTGAGGGCCCGATTGTCCAGGCCCCGGCACCGGCGCGGCTCGTCGAGGGCGGCATGGCAACGACGGCGCTGATCGCGCATATCGCCGCGGCCAAATATGCCTGGCAATCGACGCTCTATCGCCAGACGCAGATCCTGGCGGGTCAGGGTGTCGTCGTCGACCGTCAGACGCTGGCGCGCTGGATGGGGAGCGCGGCGTGGCTGGTCAGGGGCCTCTACGATCTGCAACTGAAGACTATGCACGGCTTCGAGCGGCTGTTCTGCGACGAGACGCCGATGCCAGTGCTCGATCCGGGACGCGGCCGCACGAGGATCTGCCAGTTCTGGGCGCACGCGACGGACGATCGGGCGTGGAAGGGGCCGGCGCCGCCGGCGGTCGCCTACGTGTTCGCAGGTGGTCGCGGCAAAAAGGAGATCGTGGCGCAGTTAGCCGGCTTCGAAGGCGTGCTGCAAGTCGACGGCTATGCCGCCTACGCCTCGCTGGCGGGCGATGCGATGATGTCGGGCCAGATCCAGCTGGCGTATTGTCTCGTTCACGCGCGCCGCAACTTCGTGAGGGTGCACAAGACGACGAACTCACCCTTCGCCGCGGAGGTCATCGAGCGCATTGCGGCCGTCTACGCGATCGAGGAGAGGATCCGCGGTCTCGATGCTGGGGAACGCCGCGCGACGCGACAGGCCGAGACGAAGCCGCTGATGGAGGCGTTGAGGGCCCGTCTGATCGCGGTGAAGGACGGGATCTCCCGCCGCTCGACGCTCATCAAGGCGATCGACTACATGCTCGAACGCTGGCAGGGCCTGACGACGTTCCTGGATGACGGGCGGCTCGAGCCGGACACCAACACGGTCGAACGATCGATCAGGCCAATTGCGATCGGAAAAAAGAACTCGTTGTTCAGTGGTGACGAAGGCGGGGGCGAGACCTGGGCGATACTCGCTTCGCTTCTTAACACAGCGAAATTGAATGGCCTCGACCCCGAGGCGTATCTCGTCGACGTTCTCGATCGCATGGTGAGCGGCGCCACGAAGACCAACCAGCTTCACGAACTTCTGGCCTGGAACTGGAAGGCCGCACGCGAAGCCGAAAAGCGGGCCGTGGCATGACGAAGCCGAAGCAAGGGCGGGGAACGCGAAAAGCACGCAAGACGACGATGGCGGACTATGCCATGTCGTTCGAACGGCTCGGGCAATGGATCAGCAAGCGCGCCAGGTCGCCGACGCTTCGGCATCCGCGGGCGACGTCGCTCTCCATGCTCGATGGCGCGGTGGCCGCGGTCGTCGCCGGGCCGGTCTCGATGGCGTCCGAGGAATGGGTGTGCCCGCTCCTCGGCGTAGATCCCGACGCCTTCAATCACGACACCGAGGAGTTCTCGGCAATCGCCGCCACGCTGATGCGCCACAACGCTATCAGCGAGACGCTGTCGACGAGACCGGAGAGCTTCGAGCCGCTGTTCGTGCGATCACCGGACGGCGAAGTCGACCCGCAGCCCTGGTGCATGGGCTTCTACGCCGTCATGAAGCTTCGGCTTCTCGTCTGGTCGCGGCTTCTCCCCCCGAATGGAACCGAACACCTTATGCTGCGGCCGATCTTGGTCCATTGCATCGACGACGCCGGTCGACCCTTGCTACCCCCGGCCCGGCGCACGCTGGGAACGCAGCCCATCATCCAAAACGCCTGGCGCAACATTCCAGCAACCGTCGAGGCCCTCCGGCAGTTCTGGATGCCTATACGCTTCAAGCGCGGTGCGTAGGCCGTCCGCACCAAGTCCGTGGCTCCGTGGGCCTCTCGTACCGTTTACATTTTATTTCATCGACGGATTGGGCGGGACCAAGATGGACTTGGTGAACAGCGCGTAACTTGGATCCACGATTTAATATGCGCGACAAACCACAGATGGATTGAAACAGGACCGATTGCGGAAATTACGCAGCGCGACGGGTGCCCGTCCGGCAAGTGCACAGGACAAACGGGTCGCCCCGACACTTGCGGCCTATTGCCAGAGATGCCGCAGCCCAAAGATTCGGGGCAGGAAGGCGCAATCTAACCATCGAATATATGATCTTGCGCATCTTATTATTTGAGCCGCGACCAAACGACACCCGGGCCACCGCAAGAGAGGGCCAAGCCCATCTATTCTTGCCCGACGCATATTATATTATGAATCAAGTTTTGATTATTATAAGCGATAGAGAACATATATCCGGGCCGACATCATGAATCTGATCATCATGCCAGCACATAATGCGGGTGATTGCGCGGAAGTTGAATACATGGCTCGGCAGCGGCGCCCCCGATGAGATGGAGGTGGTGGTCGCATGCAACGTAAACGGTACGAGAGGCCCACGGAGCCACGGACTTGGTGCGGACGGCCTACGCACCGCGCTTGAAGCGTATAGGCATCCAGAACTGCCGGAGGGCCTCGACGGTTGCTGGAATGTTGCGCCAGGCGTTTTGGATGATGGGCTGCGTTCCCAGCGTGCGCCGGGCCGGGGGTAGCAAGGGTCGACCGGCGTCGTCGATGCAATGGACCAAGATCGGCCGCAGCATAAGGTGTTCGGTTCCATTCGGGGGGAGAAGCCGCGACCAGACGAGAAGCCGAAGCTTCATGACGGCGTAGAAGCCCATGCACCAGGGCTGCGGGTCGACTTCGCCGTCCGGTGATCGCACGAACAGCGGCTCGAAGCTCTCCGGTCTCGTCGACAGCGTCTCGCTGATAGCGTTGTGGCGCATCAGCGTGGCGGCGATTGCCGAGAACTCCTCGGTGTCGTGATTGAAGGCGTCGGGATCTACGCCGAGGAGCGGGCACACCCATTCCTCGGACGCCATCGAGACCGGCCCGGCGACGACCGCGGCCACCGCGCCATCGAGCATGGAGAGCGACGTCGCCCGCGGATGCCGAAGCGTCGGCGACCTGGCGCGCTTGCTGATCCATTGCCCGAGCCGTTCGAACGACATGGCATAGTCCGCCATCGTCGTCTTGCGTGCTTTTCGCGTTCCCCGCCCTTGCTTCGGCTTCGTCATGCCACGGCCCGCTTTTCGGCTTCGCGTGCGGCCTTCCAGTTCCAGGCCAGAAGTTCGTGAAGCTGGTTGGTCTTCGTGGCGCCGCTCACCATGCGATCGAGAACGTCGACGAGATACGCCTCGGGGTCGAGGCCATTCAATTTCGCTGTGTTAAGAAGCGAAGCGAGTATCGCCCAGGTCTCGCCCCCGCCTTCGTCACCACTGAACAACGAGTTCTTTTTTCCGATCGCAATTGGCCTGATCGATCGTTCGACCGTGTTGGTGTCCGGCTCGAGCCGCCCGTCATCCAGGAACGTCGTCAGGCCCTGCCAGCGTTCGAGCATGTAGTCGATCGCCTTGATGAGCGTCGAGCGGCGGGAGATCCCGTCCTTCACCGCGATCAGACGGGCCCTCAACGCCTCCATCAGCGGCTTCGTCTCGGCCTGTCGCGTCGCGCGGCGTTCCCCAGCATCGAGACCGCGGATCCTCTCCTCGATCGCGTAGACGGCCGCAATGCGCTCGATGACCTCCGCGGCGAAGGGTGAGTTCGTCGTCTTGTGCACCCTCACGAAGTTGCGGCGCGCGTGAACGAGACAATACGCCAGCTGGATCTGGCCCGACATCATCGCATCGCCCGCCAGCGAGGCGTAGGCGGCATAGCCGTCGACTTGCAGCACGCCTTCGAAGCCGGCTAACTGCGCCACGATCTCCTTTTTGCCGCGACCACCTGCGAACACGTAGGCGACCGCCGGCGGCGCCGGCCCCTTCCACGCCCGATCGTCCGTCGCGTGCGCCCAGAACTGGCAGATCCTCGTGCGGCCGCGTCCCGGATCGAGCACTGGCATCGGCGTCTCGTCGCAGAACAGCCGCTCGAAGCCGTGCATAGTCTTCAGTTGCAGATCGTAGAGGCCCCTGACCAGCCACGCCGCGCTCCCCATCCAGCGCGCCAGCGTCTGACGGTCGACGACGACACCCTGACCCGCCAGGATCTGCGTCTGGCGATAGAGCGTCGATTGCCAGGCATATTTGGCCGCGGCGATATGCGCGATCAGCGCCGTCGTTGCCATGCCGCCCTCGACGAGCCGCGCCGGTGCCGGGGCCTGGACAATCGGGCCCTCACAGGAGCGGCAGGCGTATTTTGGACGGATCGTGCGGAGCACACGCAGCCACGCGGGAACCCGATCGAGCGCTTCGCTGCTCTCCTCGCCGATCCGATGCATCTGACCCGTGCAGCACGGGCACAGCGTGGACGCCGGCTCGATCACCCGCTCGACCCGAGGCAGATGCGCCGGCAGCGCGCCGATGTTGCGCTTCGCTTTGCGCCGCTCCGGCCGCGGCGCGTCCGGTTTGTCGTCATTGGCCGGGAGCTGTGAGCCGGCGGTCCGTTCCAGATCAAACGCGATCTGTTCGGCGCAGACGATCGCCGCGCGCTCCGATCGTGCGCCGAAGATCAGGCTCTTCAACGTGGCGATCTCTGCGCGCAGATCATCGTTCTCGCCTTCGAAAGCCAGCACCATCTCGGCAAGAGCCGCAGGGTCAGAGGGGAGATCTTCGGGGCGAAGCGCCATATCGCAGAGCTACACGAACGCACTCGCAATCGCCAGCAAAACAAGACGCTTCAGGCAACCTTCGTCGGCCGCTTCGTCACCTTCGGGACCACACGCGACCACTCCGCAAGACCTTCAATCAGCATCGCCAGTTGCGCCCCCGTCACCGGCATCGTACCCTCGCGAACAGGTGGCCAGGCAAAGCCCCCATTCTCCAGCCACTTCGTCGCTAGAACCATTCCCGAGCCGTCAAAAACCAGTAGCTTCAAACGATCCGATCGCTTCGATCGGAAGACATAAACGTCACCGCTGTAGGGCTTGCCGCCTAATCCCTCCGCTACCAGCGCGACAAGGCCATGAACGCCTTTACGAAAGTCAATCGGCTGCGTCGCGACGAACACACGGACCATTGGACCGAAAGAGATCATCGCGTCGATCTCACCGCCGCCAGCACGCGCTCCAGCGTCGCGGCGTCGACGCCGACGGGCACGCGCACCGTCGCGCCCGCGATCATCACCTCGATCCGCTCGGCCGGATCCGTCAGAACATGCGCCTTATCGATCGCGTTCGGCTGCGCCTCGACGGCGGCCTCGAGCCTGACTTGCACGAACTGCGGCGCTTCGCTCGACGCGAGCCGCGCCTGGCGCCGCCACACACTGAGCAGTCCCCGGTTCACCCCGTTGCGTCGAGCCACCTCGGAAATGCTCGTCTCCGGATCGGCACTCTCGGCCACGATCCGCGCCTTCTCCGCATCGCTCCAACTGCGCCGTCGCCTCTCCCCTGTGATCACCTCGATCCGCTGATAGGAGGCGGCATCATGCCCGTCTTGATGTCTGTCTTGATGCATGGAACGAGCGTCCCTCGCGTTGTCAAATCCACGCGCGAGTCTCGCTCATCCCGTCCACCTAAACGAGGTGGGGTCGTCGTACCGCTATCCATGCAACGGCTGCACCGATGATACGGCAATCATCGTTCGACCGCGCCGGGGCACGGTCGTTGTTTGCAATGAGCGTTCTAATGAACTGCAACTGTCGCTCGCCGCATCGGCCCAACAGTTCGCCTATCGAGGCCGAACTCGCGAGTAAGACTCATGCTTTGAACATTGGAGATGAGCTCTCCAGCAGCTTTCCGCGGATCTATGTTGATAACGATATCGTCGGAGCCGACGGCATGGATCTAGTCACGGGGCGTGCTTGCTCTTAATTCGCTGGATGGCAAGACCGATCTATGTTGGCTTGCGACCCATCAAGTGAAAGACAGTTACGCCAAGATCAGATGGCGGCAACCGTTTGAAACGGTTCGCTATCTTTAGGGAAGAAACGTCGACGCGCGCGATTGGCTGACACTCGACCTCGAAACCGGCCTCCTCTAACAGGTGGGCCCACTCGCTCATCTGGATTCGGTTCACATATTGCACGTCATTTGCGAAGAACAGGCTCCAGACGGTATCATCGTATCGTAGATAATTCTTACTGTTTACGTGCTTGTCATAGATGGTCAGGTGGTCCGACGGAACGACCTGATGCGCGCTGACACCGCCCGGCTTAAGCATCCTGAAATGCTCCCGACACATCTGCGGGATCGCGGGTGCCGGAATGTGCTCCAAGACATCGCTGCTGAAAATCGCATCCAACTCGCCATCGCCAATAGCGGCGTACGCATTCTCGACGCCGATGACGTAGCGAAAGCCGAGCAGATCATAAACTTCGTCAAACGATTTGCACTCAGCGACGCTCCCGAGCACGTCCCTGGCGCGTCGCTTTTGGTCCTCACTGCGCTGAGTCTCGTTAAGCCGCCGGCCAAGCTCGGCAGCATAGGCCCTGAACCCGCCTAATTGGCGATTGTCCCAAACATCCATCAAGACGATCTCGACGTCATAGAAGCATCGCAGGAAGAGAGCTTCCCAATGGACCCAGCCCGTCCCAATTTCCATCAGACGCAAGCCATCGCGGATCGCACCAAAGCGCTCCAGCTGAGCGAGATTTTGGTCCGCGCGGGAAAGGTAGTGTGCCGGCAAGCCCCGTTCACGCGCGCGACCACCCAGGTTATTCCCCAGGGTGCGATAAAGGCGCTTAGTCGCCCCATTGAGCGAGAATACCTTCAGTGCCTGCGCAGCCAATACGTATTGGAGCATTGTCTCTTTCTTTCGAACGCTCGCCGAATGGCGGAATAGCTGAATGGCTGAATATATTCAGCACTTGATAACAGAATCTGATTTAAATTTCAAATTAATCAATTATATTGTGTCGGCTCGATCATCGTCTGCGGCCTATTGGGGCGAAACCCTGGCGCGGTGAAGTATGCGATTTGCAATGGCCCGGGTCTCATTTATTCAAGTTCAGGCACGGCGATTCATTCTGGCCGAGCGGTCATGATTTCGATAGTCGTCCCAGCGCATAACGAAAGCACGGTGATTGCACGAACCTTGAAACCGTGGGTCACCGGCTCGGGTTCTGAGGACATCAGCGCAGTTGTTGTCTGCAATGGGTGCACAGACGATACGGCGAGCATCGCTCGCCGTATCGGTCCAACCGTTCGCGTGGTCGAAACCGAGATTGCAAGCAAGATCCACGCACTGAACCTTGGCGACCAAATTTCCAACATCTTCCCGCGGATTTACGTCGACGCCGATATCGTCATTACTATCGATGCTGTTCGGGCGCTGGCGGACCGGCTCAGGCGGGGCGACGTGCTGGCCGTAGCACCGACGCCCGATATCGACCTGACCGGCTGCTCCCGGCTGGTCCGTCTGTATTTTTCCATTCGAGACCGCCTGCCCTCGGCGCGCGAAGGCTTTGGCGGATCTGGCGTCTACGCGCTGTCCGAAGCCGGGCGCAGACGGTTCTCTCAATTCCCGGATGTTATTGCCGACGACACCTTCGTTCGCCTCCAGTTTAGGCCGGACGAGCGTGAGACGCTTACGACGATTAAATCCAAGGTATTCCCGGCCCGCACCATCGGCCAGCTGATCGCCGTAAGGACGCGCGCTCACGCCGGCACAGCCGAGGTTATCCGTCGCTTTCCGGAGCTTACCGGCAACAGGGGCGAGACTAACAGCCGAACGCTGCTAGGATTGTTCGCAAACCCCCTTCTCTGGCCCGGGCTATCGGTCTTCTGCTATGTAAACATTGTCGCCCGTTACAGGGCAAAGGCGCGCTCCCGCGCGAGAACCGCCGTCTGGCAACGCGATGAGAGTTCTCGCGCTGCGTTGTCAGCAGATGCGTCCAAAAAATGACGCGGTGTCAATTGCGCTCGCAATCGCGTCGACTTGGGAAGTCGCTCGAGCGTAACGGCAGTCTGGCGGGCATGTCCGCGATTGAACGGAGGGAGCGCGGTCGCCCCGTCCAAATCGCATCCACGACGAGCGGCCAAATGGGTTGCCTCCAGCGCCCACCTCTTTCCATGCCAGCCAACCGTAAGCTTGAGCGGCGACCGCCCTCCCCCTGAAATCTCGCTCGCGATAGCTGGCCGAGGCGAAATGGACGCGCGGCCCCACCCGACGCCCACGCCCTGGCGGCGGCCGTCACACTGGTCGCCGGCGCCCGATCGCCTCATTTAACCCTGTTATTAATTCCGAATAAATCGCTTCCTTTTCGGTATTTAATATTTTAAATATGCGTTATAAGAATTATCTGGCGCGGCAGCACCTACTTCGGCTTTAGGGTTCGAGGGGAAATAATGCTCCAAAGCAACGGGCTACAGAACGATCAAATACGCGCACTTGCAACGCACAGCGCCCGTCCGAAGGTGCTGGCGGTTGCTTCGGGCGGCGGCCACTGGGTTCAGTTGATGCGCATCAGACACGCGTTTGAGGGATGCGAGGTCAGCTACGTCACCGTTCACGACTCGTATCGCGCACAAGTGCCAGGTCACAATTTTTATGTGGTCAACGATGCCAACCGCTGGAGCAAGATTGCGCTGATGAAGACAGCGGCACGGCTCAGCTCAGTCGTTTGGAGGGAGCGCCCCGATATCGTGGTCTCTACGGGCGCTGCTCCCGGATATCTGGCACTTCGGCTCGGACGGCTGTTGGGCGCACGCACCGTTTGGCTCGACAGCATTGCCAATGTCGAACAGCTTTCAATGTCCGGAGCATGGGTCGGTCACTCAGCAGACCTCTGGCTGACGCAGTGGCCGCATCTGGCACGCCCCGAAGGCCCCCACTACGCAGGATCGGTGCTATGATTTTTGTGACAGTCGGTACGCAGGGACATTTTGACCGGCTGGTACGGACCGTCGACGAATGGGCCGGTATGCGCGGAAAGCCCGACGTATTCGCTCAAATCGGGCCGTCAGATTATCGCTACGAGAATATCAGCGCTGAACGCTTCATCGATCCCGGCGAGTTTCGGAGGCGTGTTGAGTCGGCAAGCCTGGTCATCGCGCACGCCGGCATGGGCTCCATCATCACCGCCCTCGAGCTGGGAAAGCGAATCCTGGTCATGCCGCGACGGGCAAGCCTGGGCGAGCACCGGAACGATCATCAGGTCGCAACCGCAACGCGATTTTCCGAACAAGGCCGAATCGAAGTCGCGTTCGACGAACAGGAGCTGTCACTCAAGCTGGATCAACTGGAAGTCTCTTGCGACCAAGATCGGCTCGATCCACAGGCGTCGTCGCACCTGATCGGGGCAATCCGGACATTCATCGAGACGGGGCATGTTCGTCTCGACGGGGATGCGCTTTAGCGCAGGTGAATGATATGGAGTCTCAAGCCCAATCGGTTGTGCCGAGCCGCCAGCTGCGCAGCGATAGTTGCGGCGATTTGCTTCAATTACGGACGGTCTCGGCACCTCGCGTCAGTGAGACAGACGTCGCAGTTGTCATCGTGAGCTGGAATACTCGCGACATCCTAAGAGGCTGCCTACGCTCCGTCTTTGAGCAGACGCAGCGTGTTTCCTTTCAAGTGTTCGTCATAGACAACAACAGCCAAGACGGCTCTGCCGACATGGTCCGCGCCGAATTTCCGGACGTGACCTTGATCGCAAACGCAGAAAATCGTGGCTTTGCTGCAGCCTGCAACCAGGGCATGCAGCTTGCTTCGGCACGATATACCCTCCTGCTAAATCCGGATACGGTCGTACTCGACGACGCCATCTCCCACAGCGTTCGTTACGCCGATCTCCATCTCGATGTAGGTGTTGTCGGATGTCAGGTGCTCGAGGCCGAAGATCGAATCACGCCGACGGGCTTTTCATTCCCAAGTCCCTTCAACCTTTTCCTTGCGCTCTCGGGGTTGTCGCGGGCCTTCCCGCGCTCGCGTCTGTTCGGCCGGCCAGAGTTTAGCTGGTGGGACCGCCGGAGCGAGCGAGACGTCGATGTCGTCACGGGCATGTTCATGCTGGTGCGTCGCGAAGCGATCGCGCAGGTCGGACTGATGGACGAGGCCTACTTTGTTTATTCGGAGGAAGCGGACTGGTGCTATCGGTTTGCGCAGGCCGGCTGGCGGCGCGTATTCACGCCTAGCGCCCGCATTGTTCATCTTGACGGAGGTGCCAAGAGCACCAAGCAAGCCAGCAAAAAGATGTTCGTCCAGCTACAGAAGAGCGCGATGATCTATCATCGCAAGAACCTCGGATTGGCGTCGTGGTGGCTGCTCAAACTGATCTACATCGCATCGAACTTCGTTCGCATGATTGCGTGGTTCGTCTTGTCCGTCGTCAAGCGCGATAATGGTAGCTGGCACAAATCGGCGGCAGCGAAAGCAGCGCTCGTATTCCACTTCACCGGGAGCGAGCCAAAATGATTGCCCAAGCTTCTTTTTTACCGAGGCTTGTCGTGGCGGGAAGCGAGCTCGATCGCGTTTTCTACCTCAGTCGAACAGTACGAGCGAAAACTCCGCACTCTTGGATCTTTTCACACATTGAATATTAAGGGGCCTGCAAATGATTGGAATCGGCATTGTCGGATATGGATACTGGGGACCGAATCTCGTCCGCAATTTCGCGAGCAACGAGTCGTCGTGCGTTGTCAGCGTCAGCGATCTTGACGCAGAAAAGCTGGCTACCTGCGCGCGCCGCCACCCCGAAGTCACCACGACGTCGGATTTCAGCGAGCTTCTGCGTAATCCGGAGATCGACGCCATAGCGGTCGCAACGCCCGTTCATACTCACTATGAGCTGGCCCTGGCAGCGTTGAAAGCAGGAAAGCATGTGCTGGTCGAGAAACCGCTTGCCCCGACGTCCGACCAGGTGCGTCACCTCGTCGACGAGGCCGATCGGCGTGGCCTGACTCTGATGGTGGACCACACCTTCCTCTATACCCCGGCGGTGCAGAAGATCCGCGAGCTCCTGCAGCAAGACCAGCTCGGAGAGATTTTCTATTACGACAGCACGCGATCGAGCCTCGGCCTGTTCCAGAGCGACGTGAACGTGATCTGGGACCTGGCGGTTCACGACCTCTCAATCATCCAATATCTCCTCGAAGAGGATCCGGTTGCGGTTTCGGCGACGGGGTCGTGCCATGTGGCCGGCTCGCCCGAGAACATGGCGCACATCACGTTGTTCTTCGAGAGCAAGTGCGTTGCGCATGTCAGCGTCAACTGGCTTTCCCCAGTCAAGGTGCGTCAGACCTTCATCGGCGGCAGCAAGAAGATGATCGCCTATAACGACCTCGAGCCCACCGAGAAGATCAAGGTCTACGACAAGGGCATCACGCTGAACCCGCAAGCCGAGAATACGCATCAATTCCGGATCGGATATCGGGCCGGCGACATGTGGGCGCCCAATATCTCCACGAAGGAGGCGCTGCTAACGGAGGTCCAGCACTTCGTCGAATGCGTGACCACCGGCGCCTCGCCGGTTTCCAATGGCTTGTCGGGCCTGCGGGTCATTGAGGTGCTGGAGGCGGCATCGCGTTCGATCGCCGATCACGGCCGGCCGGTCCGGCTGAAGCAGCCGCGGAGGATTCCGGAGCACGTCAGGGCGATTGCCTGAGGCAGGTGCCGGCCTATAGCTGCGAAGGCTCGCGATGAACGCTGTGCAACGTTCGATTTTCTTTTCGGCGCTCGAGCGTTACGCGAGCCTGCTGCTGTTCCTTGTCTCGATTGGCATTTTGTCGAGACTGCTGACTCCCAAGGAGTTCGGCATTTATGCAGTCGTCCTCGCAATCACGTCGGTGTTCTCGACCTCTTCCCAGGAATTCGGCGGCGCCAACTATCTCATTCAGAAAGCATCCCTGTCGGAAGTTAACGTCAGGACCGCCTTTACCATCACATTTGGCTTGTCCGTCGCGATCGGGCTTCTTCTCTATCTGCTGGGTGGCGTTGTCGGATCGACGCTCGGCGCTCAGGGACCCGCGACTGGTATCGCCGTTGCCGTCCTCAATTTCATCGTTACCCCGTTCTCGACGACGATCATCGCGCTGTATCGTCGGGACATGCAGTTCGGCGTCGTCGCGGCCAGCAATCTTGCCTGCAATTTCACGATGGTCTGCGTATCAATCGCGCTCGCGAAGATGGGCTATAGCTATCTTGCGCCGATCTGGGGAATGATCGCCGGAAGTGTGGTCCAGACGGTCTATCTGATGGGCAACCGACGAGATCTACGCATTTTCCGGCCGTCGTTGCAGGGCTACCCCGAGGTAGTCAGGTTCGGCCTCTATTCAAGCGGCGTAGTCCTCATCAACGTGTTCTATAGTTCAGCACCGCAGTTGTTCCTTGCCCGGATGCTGGATTTCACGACTGTCGGCCTTTACAGCCGCGCCTGCACCCTGACCCAGGTGTTCGACAAGCTCGTGATCCAGGTTATCAGCCCTGTGATCATGCCGGCCATCTTTGCCCAGACCAAAGCCGGCGCAGACCTCAAACGCCTCTATCTCCACGCGACCTCGCTTCTGACTGTCCTGTATTGGCCGTTTCTGATCTTCATGGCTGTGATGGCGAAACCAATCATTCTCGTCTGGCTCGGCCCATCCTGGTTGGAGGTGGTTCCGCTGGTCCGCCTGCTCTGCATCGCTCAGCTTTCGCTATTCGCTGCCTGCCTCACATACCCCGTCCTGGTTGCCGCGGGCAGCGTCCGCGACACGCTGCTGTCGTCGCTGATCTCGCTGCCGCCGTCGCTCCTGGTCATCTTTATCGCATCGTTCTTTGGCGTCGAAGCCGTGGCGGGATCGGCAATGCTGACATTGCCATTCCAGGCCGCCGTGGCAATCTCCTTTGTCAGTCGACATCTCGATCTGCGGTTCACCGATTTCGTTCATGCGCTGCGCAAGAGCGGCATGGTCGCCCTCTGCTGCTGCGCAACGGTCGCGATCTGCGCAGCGCTGGTCGAGCACGGCCTGATTGGACCGGTGGCGGGCATTTTCGTAGCCTGCGGGGCAGTCGCAGCGATGTGGCTCGCCGCCCTGTTCGCGGTACAGCATCCGCTGCTGCCGGAGCTGAAGGCACCCGTTTCCCGCTTGGTGTCCACCGCCTGGCGCTCCACTGGCCGGGTCCCGGTCCCGGTGGCCCAGGGAGACCGCGATGTATGCTAAGACTTTCGTGTAGCGTTTGGAGAAGCTGCGATGCCTATTGCAAAAGATGTACAACTCGGTCGTGACGTACGGATATTCCATCCGGATCTTGTTAACCTCTACGGCTGCTCGATCGGGGACGAGACCAGGCTCGGCACGTTTGTCGAGGTGCAGGCCGAAGCGAAAATCGGTGCCCGGTGCAAGATCTCATCGCACAGTTTCATCTGCTCAGGCGTGAGCATCGCGGACGAGGTGTTCATCGGGCACGGCGTCATGTTCACCAACGACAAGTATCCGAGGGCGACAACGGCAGATGGCCGGCCACAGGGCGCGGCCGATTGGACCGTCGAACCGACCCGTGTCGGCAAGGGAGCGTCGATCGGCTCCAATGCGACAATCCTGTGCGGCATAACCATTGGAGCCGGCGCCATTGTCGGTGCCGGTGCAGTGGTGACAAAGGATGTTCCGGCCGGCGCGACCGTGGCGGGCGTGCCCGCTCGCATCGTCCCCAGCTCCAAGGAAGGCCCTCTGATCGAGGCGGCGCGCCTCGCCGGTGCCGGTTACCAATAAATCGTTCTCCCGCGAACAACGATATATTTTATTTGTTTCTCGGTTGATTTAATTATATTCATCCATTTAAATTTATAATAGACGGGGCCAGATCGGACGCCTGACAGTTAGGGATCAAGACATTGATACCGTTTTTGGATTTGAAAGCTCAGTATCGCCAAATCAAGCCGGAAGTCGATGCCGCGGTCGCGCGTGCGATCGAGAGCACGCAATTCGTGTTGGGCCCGGAAGTGACGGCCTTCGAAAAGCGTTTTGCCGACTATTGCAGCACCAGTCATTGCAGCGCGGTCAGTAGCGGCACCTCGGCACTGCATCTGGCCCTGCTCGCGGCCGGTGTTGGCCCCGGCGACGAGGTCATTACCGTGTCGATGACCTTCGTCGCGACGACCGCGGCGGTGCTGTACAGCGGCGCTAAGCCGGTCTTCGTCGACGTCGACCCAGTTACCTGGACAATGGATCCAGCCCTGATCGAGGCCGCGATCACGCCACGGACCAAGGCGATCCTGCCGGTTCATCTGCACGGCTTGATGGCCGACATGGATCCGATCATGGAGATCGCGCGGCGTCGCGGGCTGATCGTGATCGAGGACGCAGCTCAGGCTCATGGCGCCGAATACAAGGGACGGCGCGCAGGGTCGATCGGTGATTTCGGCTGCTTCAGCTTTTATCCAGGCAAGAATCTCGGAGCTTATGGCGAAGGCGGCGCGATTGTGACGAGTCAGCCGGAGCTCGCGCGGAAGGTTTCGCTGTTGCGCGATTGGGGACAGGAAGCCAAGTACAATCACGTCGTCGCGGGCTACAATTATCGCATGGACGGCATCCAGGGCGCGGTGCTGAACGTGAAGATGAACTACATCGAATCCTGGACCGAATCGCGCCGATCGCTGGCCGTACAGTATGATCGTCTCACGGCGAAGCTTCCTATTGCGAGGCCGCGGCCGCCCGAGCACAGCCGACATGTCTACCACGTCTATGCGGTTGGCCTGCCCCGTCGCGACGAGGTGCTGAGCGCGCTCCAGGAAGCCGGCATCGGCGTGGGCATTCATTATCCCGTGCCAGTCCATCTGCAGAAGGCGTACGCCAATCTCGACTATCGCACCGGCGATTTTCCGGTCACCGAAAGTTTGGCCAATCGTTTCCTCTCGCTTCCGATCTTTCCGGAGCTGCACTTGGAACAAGTGAACGAAGTGGCAGCAGCGTTGGAGAAATCCGCATTCGTCGATGCCGCCTAGGCTCGGCGAATGACCGGCTTCATTAGGGCCGTTTTCGGCTTGGCTCAATAACTCAACAAAGGGAGAGCGGCTTGGCTGATCTGAAGGGGAAACGAATTCTGGTCACTGGCGGCGCCGGATTCATCGGCTCACATATCGTTGACCTCCTATGCGACGAGAATTGCATCGAGATCGTCGCGTTCGACAACATGATCAGAGGGCGACCGGAGAATCTCCAGCGGGCGATGAGCCGCGGACCGGTCCGCATGGTCCAGGGCGATATACGGGACCGCAAGCTGATGGCATCGCTCGTACAGGCGGCCGATATCGTCTTCCACCAGGCGGCCTTGCGCATCACCCATTGCGCCGCCGAGCCGCGCCTTGCCAAGGAAGTTATGGTCGACGCCACCTTCGACCTGGTCGAATTGTGCGTCAAACACAACATCGAGAAGGTCATCGCCGCCTCCTCGGCATCCGTCTACGGCATGGCGGAGGCGTTTCCGACCACCGAGCGGCAAAACCCCTACGACAACCGCACCCTTTATGGAGCCGCCAAGGCCTTCAATGAAGGGCTGCTCCGCTCCTTCAACGACATGCATGGGCTCGACTATGTCGCGTTCCGATACTTCAACGTCTACGGCGAGCGGATGGATATCCACGGCCGCTACACCGAAGTGTTGATCCGCTGGATGGAGCGGCTCGAAGCGGGGCTGCCGCCGATCATATTCGGTGACGGCCAGCAGACCATGGATTTCGTCCACGTTCGCGACGTCGCGCGCGCCAATATTCTCGGAGCCCGGTCTCGGGTCACAGATGACGTCTTCAATATCGCCAGTGGAACCGAAACCAGCCTGGTGCAGCTCGCGAATGCGCTTGCTTCGGTGATGGGCCATCGCAACCTGACGCCTGAGTTCGCGCCGGAGCGCTCGATTAATCCCGTGCCGCGCCGGCTGGCATCGACGGAAAAGGCCGAGCAAAAGCTCGGTTTCCGAGCCTCCGTTCCGCTCGAACAGGGCCTCGCCGATCTCGTGAAATGGTGGCGCGCCGAATACGCGTCGACCTCTGCCGCCCGCCAGCAAGATGCGGTCGTCTCGTGATCCCGATTGCGCTGCCACTCCTCGCCGACGAAGAGGCCGAAGCTGCCCGGGAGGCCGTGCTTTCCGGTTGGGTTTCGCAAGGCCCCCAAGTCGCAGCTTTCGAACGCGACTTTGCGACGCTGGTCGGCGCGCCCCATGCGTGCGCCGTTTCCAACTGCACGACCGCCTTGCACCTTGCTCTGGTCGCACTCGATATAGGACCCGGCGACGAGGTCATCACGGTCAGCCATTCCTTTATCGCGACCGCCAATTGCGTCAGATATTGCGGAGCCACCCCTGTCTTCGTCGACATCGACCCGGACACCTACAACATCGATCCAGAGCGCGTGGCCGAGGCGATCACGACCAGCACCCGCGCGATCATCGCCGTGCACCAAATGGGGATGCCCTGCGACCTCGCAGCGCTCGTTGCGATCGCCGATCGCCACGGCCTTGCCTTGATCGAAGACGCCGCCTGCGCAGCCGGCAGTCAGATCCAGGTAAACGGCAGCTGGGATCGAATTGGTAAGCCCTATGGCCGGATTGCATGCTTCTCCTTCCACCCCCGCAAGGTGATCACGACCGGCGAAGGCGGGATGCTCACCACCTCGGATCCCGAGCTCGACCGCAAATTCAGGCTCCTGCGCCAGCACGGCATGAGCGTCCCGGACACGGTGCGGCACGGGTCCCCCCAGGTCATCTTCGAAGATTATCTTGCCGTTGGCTTCAACTACCGGATGACCGACATCCAGGCCGCGGTCGGACGCAAGCAGCTCACCAGGCTGCCAGACATCGTAGCCCGCCGGCGGACCCTCGCCGCGCGCTATTCGGAATTGCTCGGCAACGTCGAGGGCCTGAGCCTGCCGTTCGAGCCGGAATGGGCCCGCTCCAACTGGCAAAGCTATTGTGTACGCCTGCCGAGCAACGTGGACCAACGGACGGTGATGCAGAAATTGCTCGATCGAGGCATCGCCACCCGCCGTGGCATTATGTGTTCGCACCGGGAGCCGCCCTACTCGAACGCCAAGCAACGCCATGAGCTGCATCAGTCCGAACTCGCGCAAGATCGCGCAATCCTGTTACCGATCTACGCACAAATGAAGGACGAAGACCTCGAGCTGGTGGCCAGCACGCTCCGCGCCGAGGTCAGCCAATGACAAAGGAGACGTCCTTCAGCGTTGTCATCCCCTGCTATAATTATGCGCATTATCTCAAGGGGTGCGTTGAGAGCGTTCTTTCCCAAGGCGTCAAGGTACAGGTGATCATCATCGATGATTGCTCGACCGATGAAACTCCCGCGGTGGGCACCTCGCTGGCGAACGATGCCAGGGTGACATTCATTCGCCACGGGATCAATCAGGGCCACATCAAGACCTACAACGAGGGACTGGCCCTCGCGACCGGTGACTACACCGCTCTGATATCGGCCGACGATCTCCTCACGCCTGGCGCACTAAAGCGGGCCCAAGCAGTTCTTGATGACCACCCGGAAGTCGGCATGGTCTATGGACATGCGCCATACTTCCAATCGAACGACAAGCTGCCGCAGGCCCGTACCGGCAAGCCGCGGGTCGATATCTGGGATGGCCGGGACTGGATTGCTCAGCGCTGCAAGTCCGCGACGTCGTGCATCTCGTCCCCCGAGGTCATCGTCCGCACGTCGCTCCAGCGGCAGCTCGGGGGCTATCGCGAGGATCTTCCTCATGCCGGCGACCTGGAGATGTGGCTGCGATTTGCAGCGCACTCATCGATCGCCTATTTGGCCGAAGTGGACCAAGCATACTATCGCAGGCACGTTGCCAGCATGCAGTCAACCCAGTTCAACTCCAAGATCGCAGATCTCAGGCAGAGGCGAGCCGCATTCGAAGCCGTCTTTCAAGTGCACGGACATAAGATCAGCGACATGGAAGAACTGCGGCAGATGGCGCTGCGGGCTCTGGCCAAGGAAGCCCTCTGGCTCGCCTGCTGGTCCTACGATCGTCGTCGCGTTCATCATATTTGCGTCGATGATCTGCAGGCCTTCGCCGAGGAGACTTATCCGAGTGCCCATGCTCTCGGTGAATATTGGGGCTTACAATGGCGCCGGCGTCTGGGGACGCGGTGGCCGCCGATTCTGCAACCAATCATGCCAAGCGGCTATATTCATTGGGTGAAACACAAGATGCTCTGGCGACGTCATCGCCTGCGCGGCGTATAGAGGTCGTCGTCCACTTCAGGTCTGATATCGACTTGCATCAACACTCGGATGAGGCGAGAACCGGGCTCCGCGCGTGATGGAGTCCGGCAAGATCGAAAATGAGGATCAAGGACAACGGCGCCCAGCTGACCAGGTCCGCTATCCTGACATGATCGATCAGAAGCGCGCGTAACGCCGTCGTTCGCCATCACCTGCCATTCGCGCCATGTGCTGGCGCTACGCGATGTCGGGAGCCGCGGCCGGCCCCCGACGCATGATCGGCCGGCAGGCAGATCACCCTACTTCTTCCTGAACAACCGGGGAACCTGCCAGACAATTGGTGGAACGAAGGGCTTCATCACATCAAGCACACTACGTCGACGGACTTCGTTGGGACGCATTTTGAATATCGTCGTATGCTCGTCCGACTTCTCCTCCTCGGGACGGCCATTCGTATAGTAATACAACGCAATCGACCGGCGATACTTTCCCTTTGGACTTGTCAGCGGATCAGGATGGCCGTGATAAGCCGTGTCGGTCGTTGTAAAGACGACGATGCGGTTGGCGATGGGGAAATACGCCTTCTCCTTTGACTTAACGTCCTTGTCCCAAAGCTCGAGGGCCCCGCCCCACTCCTCTTGCCAGTCGTAATTAAGGTACACTAACAGATTGAGCCGGCGATCGAGTCTGAGCTCTCGATGCGTATTGAAATCCGCATGGATGCCGAGACGCCCTCCTCGCGGGATCATGTGCAGGCCACCTCCCGACAGATATGGATCGGGTATCAGGCCCTGGATACCCGTAAGCTTCTCCAGAAACCCAACGAAGACGCGCGAATTCAACGCATTGACGAATTGCTGAATGTAAGGGGGAAAGTCCTCCAACCGATTCAGACCAAGCTTTTGCTCTTCGTAAGCTCCAGCATCGAGGAACTTCCGATCCCAAGATGCATCAAATTCGCCGGGATAGTTCGCAACCACAGTTCTGATAATATTCTCGTCAAAAAAACCATCGATCCCAATATGTGGGAAAGGTTGATTGTCGCGATATTGCTGGGCCCACTGCTCGCTGTGCTCCGCCATCTTCTTCATGGGAAGAAGCGATTTGACACCGAGAGGCTCCGTGTCGACGGACACCACGCGCTGGGCAAGACTGACCATGACCTTCTCCGACAACTGATCTTAACAGCTTCAATTAAACTCCGTTATTATCAATTATCAAGGTTTAATTTCTATTATTATTCCATAAATCATTAATCAGCCTCGACAGCGAGACATTTGAGCGGCATACTGAATTTTATCAATATTTTCCATGTGCATAGCCTTACATCACCGCGCCAAACGATTTTGACGAGCTATTTAGAAATCACGAATTTTGAAATAGAGGAATTTTGCCGCAATGCGTCAAAACCAGGAAACCAACGTCTCACAAGCGATCCATTCGGGCAAAATTGGCAGTCACGACTGCACCGGACGTCAAGCTCCCCTATGCGAGACCCGCGTCGAACATTGCGAACTCGCAAGGACCATTCTCTGGCGCCAGCTTGAGAGGCCTGGGATCCAAGAGCAATCAACCGAATAGCAACTTGTGCATTCAGCGTACATTGGGCTGGATATGGTCTCGGAAACTTCGCGCTAGGGTTTGGTCATTGGTCTCCAGATGGCAGGCACAGCAGGATTTGCAGTAAGACATCAACGCTCAGTACTGTCAGGAGCAGGGGGCGCCCTTGCACCACGCAACTTCCCTTTGCAGACAAGCCGACCAGCCTGGATCCGACCACCTTGGGCTGTGGTCGCTTTCCTGGTCGGATTGGCCGTCCCATGGATCATTCCTCTGGGACCGATGAACTTGTCAGCTTATCGACTCGTTCTCCTGGCAACCCTGCTGCCCTGTCTCTTGAGTTGGGTACGCGGCGCGCTAGGCTTCAGACTTCCGGATCTTGCGCTTCTTTTTTACTCTGTTTGGACTGCAGCTTCCCTGTTTGCTGCACATGATGGCTCTTCTGCCACTCAAACGTCTGGCATCTTTTTTATAGAAACGATGGGAGCCTACCTCCTCGCCCGCCGCTATGTTCGCGATGCCGCTGACTTCAGAGGAATGGTCTTAACAATAGCGATCGTTGTTTTGGCCCTGTCACCGTTTGCTGTCTACGAATGGATCACAGGAAACAAGCCGCTCTTATCGACGTTGAGCGTCGTTTTTCCGACCGTCGAAGTTACGATGATGGTTCCCCGGTGGGGCTTTTGGCGGGTTCAGGGACCGTTTAGTCATTCGATCGAATTTGGCCTTTTTTGCACCAGCACCGTAGCCTTGACCCACCTCGCTTGGGGGCATGGCAGCAACTTTGCTTCACGATGGCTCCTGACCGTGATGGTGGCGGCCACCGCCTTCTTGTCGATGTCGTCGGCGCCGATCTCATGTCTCGTATTCCAAGTCGTGCTGATGGCATATGCCGGGCTTCTTCGGCGCAATAGCAGCAAGTGGATGATACTCTGGAGTATCGTCGCCGTAGGCGTCTTGGCTGCCCAGTTTGGCTCCAATCAAGGAGCGGCCAAGTTCTTCATCTCGCACTTCACGTTCGATCCTCAGACCGGGTGGTACCGTGTCGCGATCTGGGATTACGGAAGTGCCTCGGTGCTTAATCATCCATTGCTTGGAATAGGTCTGGCAGATTGGGAGCGGCCTAGGTGGATGGCATCTGACAGTGTGGACAACTTCTGGCTATTGACCGCCATGAGGCACGGGATTCCCGCCCTCGTCCTGCTGCTGGGATCCTGTATTTACACGATGGTTGCGGTCACTAACGCTAAGAGCGCAGACAGAACGGTCGAGATTTGCCGTGTGGCATACTTGATTTCCCTCATCACATTCTTGTTCGTGGGCATCACTATTCACTTTTCGCACGGAATTTATGCGTGGTTCATGTTCGTCCTGGGAAGTGGTGCATGGTTGATGGACACCAAAGAACCTCGATCGGCAATGACGACTGATGGCAATCTGCTGTCGCGCAGGAAGACCGGCCAGCAGCCCCAGAGGTGGAATTGATCGGTAGATGGCGAAGCGCATCATCAACGCCCCGACTTACGTCCGTAAACAATCTGTAACGGCATCCGAGGGGGTTCGACCGGTGACGACGCAAGACGTTGCGGAGGCTGCGCTTCATGCTTACGACGACGGAGCGCTGCGCGGTGCCTTCGATTTACTTCAGATGGACGCGTGTCGTTGGATCCGTCCCGAGGATGTTGCCAATAGGAGCGAGCTCACACCCCTGTTGCTCCTCAAGCTGCTCTTTCGGCATCCCCCTCTGCGAGCGATGGCGTGGTTCCGGCTTGCCACACTAATGCATCGCCGGAAGGTGAAGTTGCTGCCTGGCATTCTGAAGCGTCGCCTGCTGAGACTTTACGGACTTGAGTTGGTGCCGGGCGCGAGGATCGGGGGAGGACTGTACATCGCCCATCCGGTCGGTTGCGTGATCGTCGTGGAATCCATGGGCACGAATGTTTCAATGATGGGTAGTGTGACGTTGGGCCGCCTTAAGCCGTTGCGCTGGCCGACCGTAGGGGACAACGTGTTCTTCGGGGCCGGATGTCGCGTGCTGGGACCCATCGAGATCGGCTCAAGCGCGACGGTGGGCGCCAACGCCGTCGTCCTGACCGACATTCCATCCGGGGCGATCGCGGTTGGTGTTCCGGCACGGATACTGACACAAGATTGTGACGCAGCCGACAAATGCAGATGCTCGCATGGCTGATCGCAACGGGCCCAGAGCGGGGGTCGACACGCACAGACGCCGAGGGACGGCGCCGACGGGTCCTAATCCGATTCCACGCTCCCGGCGGTCTGGTCAGTTCAAGAGGAGGAACAGGATGTTTGCCATTGCAGCCCGCACGGCAGACCGTCTCCACGGCCGCACTGCACGGACGATAGGCGCGGGCATCGCGGCAACGATCTTAATGCTCACCTCCGCAGCAATCGGTGAAGAAGTGCCTGCTCGGCCGCAGGCCAGAACTTCATTTCCAGGTCCGTCGACGACCGGCGTGCCCCTCGATTGGAAGCCGGCCACAACCTACACCAGGACAGTACGGATCTCGAAGCGCGGCGCCGTGTTGGAGGATGTGCGGCTAGTGAACGCCGACCTCATCATCGCTGCCGACGATGTTACAGTGCGGCGGGTCGAAATCCAGGGCGGTCATATCCTCAACGAGACAAACGGCAAGTGCAACAACGGGCTCCTCCTTGAGGATGTCTCTCTCGTGCGTGCGCCAGGCCAGACGACGACTGACGCCGACGCGCCCGCGGTAGCGACCGGTGGATACATAGCACGTCGCGTGAAGATCGATGGGCTGCCGGAAGGCTTCCGCGTTGGCGGGCGGTCCCGTGGCTGCGCGGCCGTCAGGATCGAGGACAGCTACGTCAAGGTCACCTCTCCTGAGATGTGTCGCGACTGGCACGGCGACGGGATCCAGGGCTATGACGGAGCGGCGCTGACAGTCCGCAATGTGACGCTGCATATGGTCGAAGTTGGTACATGCGGTGGCACCGCCCCCTTCTTCTATCCACACAGCCAGGGTAATGAATCCGTCGAAATTGACGGGCTGCTTGTTCAAGGAGGCGGCGCACCTTTTCGACTAGGAACGCCGGGCTCAGTGCTTGGTCTGCGCATCGTCCAAGGCTCGTGGGGATATCGCCCGATCGACGTGAGGTGCTCGGCAGTCAACGGATGGGATGCGCAGATAGTGACTATCGACGCGTCGAACCAACAGGCAACGATCGTACGCACGCAACCCTGCAACACTGACGGGGGGAGCTGAGAGGTTCGGCCCGCCGGGCACAAGGCGGCGGTGCTAATCGACCGTCGCGAGACAGCTTTCCAGGACTTGCGTTTGCCGTGACGCGTTCAAGGCTCGCCTGAAAGCCGCGTCGACTGCCGCTGCTGCATCGTCCCACGTCGTTGATTTGACGCTCTCCGCAGCGATCTGTGACAGAGCATTGAAATCGGCCATCTGCATGAGGTCTTCCAAAGCCGAAGCCAAGGCGTGAGGAGTTGGAGATGTGTAGCGGACGTACGGATTGTCGAGCACGATGCGATTGTGCTCGGCATCATTGACGACCGGAACGCAACCTGCGGCGAGCATTTCATGCGGAACCAGGGACACATTGGTAAAAGACAAGCAGATTCCCGCGAAACACTGATTATATATCTCGTTGAGCTTGGCTGGGCTCACCAAGCCATGGTTGATGCAGTTGAAGGTCAGGCCCTCCAGCTTCTCACCAAACAAATGTATCTGGGCATGGGGTTGCCGTTTGGCGAATAGCTCGAGAGCTAACAGCCCGAGCTCGGTCCCGCGCCGGGGCGTTCCGGTTCTCACATAAAATGCGACTCCTGAACGTCGGGACACCGGGTCACGATGGTAGCGTGACGTATCACAGCCGAACGGAAAATGGTCCGCATCCATGCCGTACTCACGCGAGAGCTTTTGCGCCAGCCACGCTCCCGCTGTGATGCCATGGAATCCCATTCGGTAAGTATTCTCTGCGATCACGCTGTACGCGCCGACAGGCTCGAAATATGGTTCGAAGTCCTGGACAAAATAGAAACGCTTCCCGGCACAGGCCGCATTGAACGCGACATAGGCAGTTGGCCAACTTGTCGCGACCACCGCGTCAGCGTCCGGCATTCCATTGCGAATATCACTTATCGGACACGTCAGCCCGTAGTGTTCGCGCGCGACGCCCTCGAAATACTTCTGGTCGGCGCCATGAATGTGATAGAAAAAGATCCGATTGTCGTACCCGGCTTTGTCAAGATACTTGATGATCCTAAAACAGGTTGTATGGCCTCCGGATCCGGGTCCCGTCGGCGTCGTCACCCAGTTAATTGAAATCGGTTCACCCGATCTCATTCTGGGTATCGATCTTGGGAGGGGTCGACTGAGGTCGGCGGCCAAGATGTCTTCGGGCAGCACAGGCCAGGCAATTCGCTTGGGGCGCATCCACGTTGCGGCTGCGGTTCTGACCCGTTTAGCGAGTCCCTGGTGGCCTTCTGCCAACAAGATATTCGTCAGCTGCCGCCCGCGACGAGCTAGCTGGATTCGAGCGGAACTTAGAGGTGACCTTGCCATAGCCTTCATGCCGCTTTTATTACCGCGTGGCGCGCGCCGTACTTTGCAAGGCCACGGATCAAATCATAATATTGCACAATCTGAAATAGATTAGGACATCACCGATATCGCGCAACGTAATTCGCGCTTAACTGACACGCCGGCGATCAACCTCGCTGCAGTCAAGCCACTTTACTCGAAAAATCCCTTGCACAGCCAAACGCTTGGAGTTACGAAAACCAAGAATTCGATTATTATGGTAAATACGCTTATATTAAAATTTAACTCGCGTGTATTTATTTATTTTGATATAATTTCAATTGTCAAACGAGCATATAGTGGATGGCCGGAGTGTGGACGAACTCTCTACCAGGTAGCTGGATCGGCCTGACCGCAGTGCCCAGCTCAAATACCGGTCTAGGCGGAAGTGTACAGCCGGCTCGCGCTGAAGCCCCGCCCGCTGGGCCCGCCCGGAAGCCGCCGCTGGTCAGGCGTGACATCTCAGTCGGTCCAAGCGCCAAGCGCACGACGAAGCTGACAATCAGCCTGCTCTATTATCTGGCGCGAGGACTGTCACGATTTGTGCTGGGACTAGCAGGACGTTCGCCGGCCCCCAAGCTGGTCATCCTCTACTATCACGGCATACCCGACGCCTATCGATCGAATTTCGTACGCCAATTGGAGTCGATCCGACGCAAGGCTCAGGTCTCACCGGCATCGCACCGTGGGAGCTTGCCTTCGGGTAAAGCCAACGTCGCGATTACATTTGACGACGCGTATGTCAGCGTCGCCAAGAATGCTTTGCCGGCGCTTACCGCACGCGGGTTTCATTCGACAATTTTTGTTCCAACCGGCACGTTGGGCGGGCCTCCACCTTGGTCGATGGAAGATGGCAGCCCCGACTCCATCGAGACTGTGATGTCGGCCGAACAGATCGCAACGCTGCCATCGGCGCTTGTCACCGTTGGGGCTCACTCCCGCACCCACCCTCGCCTCTCGCGTTTGGCTCCTGGAGATGCCCGGGAAGAGATCGAGGGCTCGCGTCACGAGCTTGAAGACCTGACGACACAAGATGTTCGTCTATTCGCCCTTCCTTACGGCGATCATGATTCCTCAACGATCGATCTGTGCAGAACGGCTGGCTATGAAGCCGTCTTCACCACCACCCCCGCCCCCGTGGATACGACTGGTTCTGACTTGGTCAGAGGGCGCGTGAAGGTTGATCCGTTCGACGGGCGTCTGGAGTTTTTTCTGAAGTACAACGGCGCCTATGCCTGGGCGCCATACCTTTCCGCATTGAAGAGGAGGCTGAAGAACCACAGATCATTTTCGGCGGATCAGAAATCTGCTCTCAGACCGTTCGTAACCTACAGGCGACCCAAGCAGTCATGAACCAGCCGCCCCGTTCATCGACGACCAGCAAGCTCCACAGTTTTCGAGATATTCCCACGCAGCTGCAGCAGTCCGAAGTGATGCATCCGCTAAACAGTTCGATGTCGAACAAATCGGCGGCCGCGGCAGTGATCCATCCTATCACCTTCGCGGATGTACCAGCGGTGGCGAAGTTTCTGCATGCCGAGCTGAATACGCGCATCACAAGCGCCGAGTGGGAGGCCGCAATCACCCCGCCATGGAGGTGCAGCCCGCCAAACCATGGCTTCCTGCTGCGTGCAGGCGAACGGATCGTCGGCGCTTATCTGGCGTTCTATTCCGAGCGGAGAATAGATGGCCAAACCGAGCGGTTCTGCAATCTTGCCGCCTGGTGCGTGCTTGACGAATACCGAACGCGCAGCGTGTTGTTGCTCAACGCACTGCTCGCGCAGAAGGGCTACCATTTCACTGATCTCTCGCCGAGCGGAAACGTGATACCGCTCAATCTCCGGCTGAAGTTCTCCCACCTGGATGCGACGACCGCCCTTGTCCCGAATCTGCCATTTCCGCTCGTATCACAGCGGGTGCGCGTCATCTCCGAGCCGCAGGAAATCGAGCGTACTCTGCATGATCGCGACCTGGAGATCTATCGCGACCACGCGCGCGCGGCTGCGGCACATCATATCGTGGTCGTTGAAGGCAATTCGACCTGCTACGTCATGTTCCGCAGGGTCCGGCGCAAGAACCTTCCAGTGTTTGCTGCGATCTTGTACGTCGGCAATCGAAAGCTGTTTCACAAGGTCGCAATGTACGTCGCGCGCCATCTGCTGCTTCGCCACGGGATCCTGGCGACGCTGACGGAGCTGCGCGTCGTAGGCGATCGCCCGAGGCGATCGATCATGCTGAAGTCGCCGAGACCAAAAATGTTTCGGAGCGCGACCTTGCGCCCGGAGCAGATCGACGACCTCTATAGTGAACTCACCTGCGTAACGTGGTGAACGGAACAGGCGGGTCGGACATGGGTCAAACGATGATACGGACGAGTTTGCATCACCTGCTCCAACATCGCGCCGCCTCACATCCAGAGGCGCCGGCGCTGACATATAGAAGCACGACCTTGAGCTACGCGGAGTTGTGGCAGCAGGTTTGCTCGGTGGCCGCAAAGCTCGCCAGCCACGGCCTCGAGCGGGAGCAGCGCGTGGCGGTGTTTCTGGAGAAGCGTATCGAGACGGTCGCGGCAATATTCGGCATTTCCGCAGCCGGCGGGACCTTCGTGCCAATCAATCCCCTTCTGCGTGCTCACCAGATCGCACACATCCTCGCCGACAGTGGCGCGCGCGTGCTGGTTACCTCCTCCGAACGGCTGGAGTTCCTTGGCGATGCGCTTAGCACGAGCCCTAGTGTCGAGCACATCCTGCTCGTTGACGCCGGACCGCACAATATCTCGCGTAACATAGGAGCGGCGATCCACCGCTGGCCGCAGTCGTCTGCTTCTGAAGATCAGGGCCCGACAGGAAACGCCGCCATTGATCTCGATATGGCTGCGATCCTCTACACGTCGGGCAGCACGGGCAAACCCAAAGGCGTCGTGCTCAGTCACCGAAACCTGATCGTTGGCGCCGAGAGCGTGAGCCAATATCTTGGGAACAATGCCAACGACGTCATCCTGGCCGCTCTGCCATTAAGCTTCGATGCCGGATTTAGCCAACTCACCACCGCCTTCAGCGTCGGTGCGCACGTGGTGCTCATGAACTACCTCCTGCCCGGCGACGTCGCGCGGCTCTGCGCCCGGCATGGCGTCACAGGCCTGACCTGTGTGCCGCCGCTGTGGATCCAGATCGCCGAGCAGGACTGGTCCCCCGAGGCCACGCGAACCATGCGATACTTCGCAAACACCGGCGGGAAGATGCCCAAGCCTGTCCTTGACAAGCTGCGGGCCCACTTCCCGCAAGCCAAGCCGTATCTGATGTACGGCCTGACCGAAGCATTCCGCTCCACCTACCTCGAGCCAGCGGAGATCGATCGCCGGCCCGGCTCCATCGGCAAAGCGATTCCGAATGCCGAGATCCTCGTGGTTCGGCCCGACGGCACCAGGTGCGATCCGGGTGAAGAAGGTGAGCTGGTTCACCGCGGCGCCCTAGTTGCGATGGGTTACTGGAACGACCCGGAGCGCACGGCCGCACGATTCCGGCCGGCGCCGGGACGGGATGCCTCATGGCGAACGCCCGAGATCGCAGTCTGGTCCGGCGACGCCGTGGTGACCGACGACGAGGGCTTCCTTTACTTCGTCGGACGCAAGGACGAGATGATCAAGACCTCCGGCTACCGAATAAGCCCGACCGAAATCGAGGATGAGGCCTACGCGACCGGGCTCGTTCGCGATGCGGTAGCGCTCGGCGTGGAGGATGGCAATCTTGGCCAGCGCATCCTGCTTGTCGCGAGCCCTACTGGAGCGAATGGCACCGATCATACCGCCATCATCGCCGCAATGAAGCGCAGATTGCCGCTCTACATGGTGCCCTCGGCCGTCATCATCCGGGATGAAATCCCGCGATCGCCAAATGGCAAGTTCGACCGCGCCATGCTGAGAAAGGAGTTTGCCTCTTGGCCCTGCGACCAACCATAGCCGCGTTTGGCCAGATCGAGGGTCAACTCGCCGTCGGTGGCGTCCCACTCACTCGGCTGGCCGAGCGGGTCGGCTCCACGCCGTTCTTCGCGTATGATCGCGCGTTGCTCACCGATCGGGTCAAACTGCTCAGGTCAACGCTCCCGCGGCGCATCAAGTTGAGCTACGCAATCAAGGCCAATCCAATGCCTGCGGTGGCGCAGCATCTCGCGACGCTGGTGGACGCCTTCGACGTCGCGTCGGCATCCGAGATGCGAACGGCGCTCGACACGCCGATGCGCCCGGCCAATGTCAGTTTTGCCGGCCCCGGCAAGAACGAGGCAAGCATAGCGCAGGCCGTTGCCTCGGGTGTCATCATCGAAATCGAATCGGCCACCGAGGTTGCGCGAGTCATCAAGGCCGGCGAGCGGCTAGGGGTGCGCCCGCGGATCGCAGTCCGCGTGAACCCGGACTTCGAGGTGAAGGGTTCAGGTATGCGCATGGGCGGGGGTCCGCAGCAGTTCGGCATCGATGCCGAAAAGGTGCCATCTCTGCTCGCCGACATCGCGGCCGCGGACGTCGAGTTTCTGGGATTCCATGTCTTCGCCGGGTCCCAGAACTTGAGCGCAGATCTCATTTGCTCGGCGCAACGCCGCACAGTTGATCTCATTCTGGAGTTGGCCCGGAAGTCGCCGCCGATCCGCTACGTTAACCTCGGCGGCGGACTCGGCATTCCCTATTTTGACAAGGATCACCCGTTGGAGCTGTCGGCCATCGCCGGCAACCTCGCGGAGCTACTCGAGACTGCCATCGAGCCACAGTTGCCCGAGGCACGAGTGGTCATCGAGCTCGGCCGCTACATTGTCGGCGAGTGCGGCGTCTACGTCACCCGCGTCGTCGATCGCAAGGAGTCGCGGGGACGCCAATACCTGGTGGTCGACGGCGGACTGCACCATCAACTCGCCGCGTCCGGCAATTTTGGACAGGTGATCCGGCGAAATTATCCGATCGCGGTCGGTAACCGGCTTGGCAATGAAGCCGAGGAAGTTGTGAACGTCGTCGGCTGTCTGTGCACCCCGCTGGATTTGCTCGGGGACAACGTCAGCTTGCCGCGAGCCGAAATTGGCGATTTGATCGTTCTGTTTCAGGCCGGCGCCTACGGGTTAACAGCCAGCCCCACTGCTTTCCTTGGACACCCGCCGCCGGTTGAAGTGCTTGTATAGGCTTGAGCAATTGGAGAACAAAATGAATATTGATGATCGCACGTTTGAAGCCGTCAAAGCCGTTATCGTGAAGACGCTCGGCATCGAGGACCGGGCCAGCACGCTCGACGCGTCGACGCCCCTGTTCGGCAGCATGCCCGAGCTTGATTCCTTTGCCGTGGTCGTACTGCTGACTTCGCTCGAGGAGCAGTTCTGCTTCGAAGTCGATGGCAGCGAGTTCAGCGGTGAGATTTTTGAGACCGTGGGCTCCCTTGCGGAGTTCGTCAGGATGAGGACGCCCCTGCCGGTCCACTAAACCAAGCGGCCGATCGTCTCTCACCTGCCCTGATCGCGACGGTCAAGCGCCAACCAACTACAGGCATCCGCTCGAAGTCTTCCCCCGCAAGAAACTGTCAATGCCATGTTGACGGTTTCTGCTGCGGCAGGCGTGCACTTATGACGTCTTCGAGCGAAGTAGAGGTCGGTTCGCGTCAACAAAATGCGTCAAGCCAAAACTCCGGGAATCTCTAGGGTTCGCGAATGGACTCATCCAATCCACGAAGCAACGGATAGAGGAAATAGGATATCACGCTGCGCCGTCCGACCTTCATTTCGGCGGTCACCGCCATGCCCGGAATAAATTGAGCGCGCTCTTCCGGCAGCCGAAGGTGAGTGTCGGACAGGTCGACCAATACGCGGTAATAGGGTGCGGTCGCGTGGCGCGCACCTTCGGCTTTCGGATCCGGCGGGAACGCGTCCTGACTGATGACGTGCACCTCGCCCTTGGCCGTCCCGTATTTCTGGAACGGGAAGGCATCAAACTTGATCCGCACGGGCTGGCCTACCGAAACCCGACCGATGTCCTTGCCCTCGACATTGACCTCAGCCCGGAGCGGCTCATCGCGGGGGACAAGCACAAACATCGGCTCGGCCTCACGGGCGACCGAACCGACTGTCCGGCTTGCAATATCCAGCACGATCGCATCGGCCGGCGCCTTCAGCACGATTAATTGCCGGCGAAGCTCGGCCTTCTTGAGGTCTTCGGAGGCGCTGTCCCGCTTCGCGAGCATCTCCACGAGGTCCTGATAAGCCGTCTTGCGAAACTCCTCGCCGTAGACCTTCTGGTCTGCCTGGGCCTTATCGAGCCGATGCTCATAATCGGCCATATTGCCGCGAGTACGCGCCAGATTGCTCTCAACATCAAGACGAGCGTCACGCGAGAGCAGCAAATTCAGCTTCGAGCCAACTTCCTTATCCATCAGCGTCGCACGCATGACCTCGATCGACCTCATCGTCTCGAGCCGCTGAACGAGCACCGCCTCTTCGTTCTGTGCAGTCTTCAGGTTCGCGCGAGCAGAGGCGATCTGCGCGCCGTAGTTTTCCATCTGAGCATCGTAAGTCGCTTTGCGCTGCAGGAATATCTTGCGCTGCAGGACCTGATCGGCGTTGATGGACTGCCCGATGACATAGTCCTCACTATTCACTTCGGCCTTGAGACGGTCGATCCCGGCATTGAACACCCCAACCTTGCCGCGCAACTGGTCCAGATCCGCTTGCGAGAATGTCGGATCGAGCGTTGCCAGCAGGTCTCCGCGATTGACCCGGTCGCCTGGCCTGACATGTATCTCGCGGACAACGGAGGTTTCGAGCGGCTGAACGACGAGATTGGGGCGCGTGGTGACCAGCTTGCCCTGGGCCGTCACAATCATGTCGACCTGCGATCCCGATGCCCAGCCGATCGCGGCGAGTATCAACGCCAGGACACAATAGAGCGTCATGCGGGCGATGCGCGGTGGAGCCCGATTCTCGACCTCAATCGCGTCGGATTGGAATTCCGTCACCACCGGAGGCCGGTGTCTGGCGGGTCTGAACAGCGCGCGTCGCCGCCGTTCGGTCATCGGCGCTTGAGTGCTTGCATCGCCGCGGGATTTCTCAGGCTTGGTCATGCGACCTGCTTCGTCTGCTGGTTCCATAGATGCCGGTAAATCATGCACTTCGACAGCAACCGATCGTGATGATCGACGTCGACGATCCTGCCACGATCGATCACCAGGATCTGGTTTGCGTCTGAGAGCATCGACAGCCGATGCGAGACGATGATGACGGTCCGTCCCTCGGCGATGCGGCGGAGATTGCGCCGGATAATCAACTCGCTTTCGGAATCGAGCGCGCTCGTCGCCTCGTCTAGGATCAGGATGCGGGGGTTAACGATAAGCGCCCGGGCAATCGCAAGGCGCTGCTTCTGTCCGCCGGACAGATTTGAGGCATCCTCCTCGAGCATGGTGTCGAAGCCGCGTGGAAGCCGCTCGATGAATTCATCGGCGCCCGCAAGCTGCGCTGCGCGGACGACCTCGGCAAAGGTCGCGTCGCGCTTCACGCAGGCAATATTGTCGCGAACAGTGCCGCGAAACAGGAAGTTGTCCTGTAGTACCAGTCCGAGATTCTGGCGCAGATGAGTGAGATCGAGCTCCCTCGAATCGTATCCGTCGACCCGCAGCAAGCCCTGCTGCACCGGATACATCCCGGAAATGAGCCGCGTCAGCGTGGTCTTGCCGGAGCCGCTTCGGCCGACGATCCCGAATATCGACCCCGGCGTGATGGAGAAGGAGACGTCATCCAGCGCCGGCGCGCCCTCCGATCCGTAGCGGAACGAGACATTCTCGAAATCGATCTTGCCGGCGAACTCGGGCCGCAGCCCCTCGCGATTGCCGTCGCGTTCGGGCTTCTGGTTCATTACCTCGCCCAGCATCTTCACCGCCAGGGCAACTTCTTGATACTCGTGAACCATTGTCACCATTTGGACCAGTGGTCCCGACACGCGTCCTGCCAACATGTTGAAGGCGACCAGCGCGCCGATGGTCATCTCGCCGCTGAAGACGTCCAGCGCTCCAAGCGAAATGATGCCGAGCGTCATCATCTTCTCGAGAAAACCGGTGGTAGACTGGGCCACGGCAGAAATCTTCTCAACGCCGAACCGCATTGTCACTGACTGCGCGCAGCGATCGTCCCAGACCCTGCCCTGCAGCGGTTCCATCGCCAGCGACTTCACCGTACGCATGCCGTGCACGGTCTCGACCAGCAGAGCCTGCCGCGCACCTTCCGCCTGGTAGAGGTTATAAAGACGCCGACGGAACGGTCCCATCAGGAGCACGACGACCATGCCGCTGGCCGCAGTGAAGGCAAGCACCATGCATGTCAATTTGAGACTATAGAGCGCCAGCACCGGAAGGAAAACGAACAGGGACAGCGCGTCGAGTGTCGTCAGGAACAGACGACCGGTCAGGAACTCGCGAATTCGCGCTGCCTGTTGCATATGCTTGACCAGGATGCCGGCCGAAATGTGCTCAAAGAAGGTCACGGGCAGACCGAGGAGATGACCGAACGTCTTGGTTGCGACACGAATATCGACCTTGTTGGTCGCATAAAGCAGAATATAGCGTCGCAGAAATCCGAAGATTGCGTCGAACGCCAGCGCGGCAGTCGCGCCGCCCGCCAGCACATAGAGCGTGGTAAAGCTCTCATGCACGAGCACCTTGTCGATGACGAGCTGGAAGAATATCGGGATCGCAAGACCCAGTGCATAGAGCATAATGGCAGCGATCGCGACGTCGACGAACAAGCGCCATTGACGCGCCAATTCGGGAATGAACCAGCGTAGCCCGAACGTCGGACGATGATCCGATGCAAGCCGCTCGCGCTTGATCAGGACGGCGTCGCCGCCCCAACTGGTACAGAACTTATCCCTAGCGACGATCAGAGGCTCATCCCGGCGTTCGGCGAGCGGATCGAACACACTGACCGCTTCGGCGCCATCGGCCCCATGACCTGCCCCGAGAACCACGATCCAGTTGCCGTTTGAAAGTCGGAGCAGCGCCGGATAAGCCTCTCCCAACCGAAACAGCGCCCCCCAATCGAGATTCGTAGGCGTTGCGCGCAGGCCAGCCTCCTTCGCTATGCGCAGCAACCGGGTCGTCGAGACCGGGGTCCCGTCGATGACATAGGTGTGCTTGAGGCGTTCGACCGGCAGGTCAACGCCGTGATAGGCGGCGGCCTTTGCAAGGCATTCCAGTTCTGTCCGCAATGCCGGACGCAGGGCCTCATCAGCGCTCACAGGCGGAGCTCCCGAGCCCGTGACTTCGGCTTCAACGGAAATTGCTTGAGACATTTGGGGACCGAGGGCTGCCAGACGGATCGCGTTCTGCCGTAATAGTGTGAGACTGGCCAGGAGGGCTCGGCTGGTTGCGCCGCACCGCGCCGGCGTCGATCAACCCCTGCAGCGCCTTCTGCATGACCTCGACCGAGTTCGCAAACGACTCCACTGAAAAGATCAGCCTCTGCTGGAACACCCTCTTCGGCGCATTGTTGGCATCGCGTTCGGTCGGCGAAAGACTGACCAGGTCAACCCGGACGATCGATCCGCCAACGGTGATCTCCTCCACTCCGTCAGTATAAAGTTCGGCATGCATCGAAGCCTCCAATGCTGCGAACTCGATCTCGAATCGCGCGTCGGCCTGCAGCCAAGGGTTCGACGCCGACGATAGTCACGGATCCAGGGCGGCCGCTCGCTTCAAAGCCGGCCTGTTGTTGCTTCGATATCCGTCCGACACTCACGGAAAAATTGCAGGGCGCCGTAAAACCGTGCATCGGAGCGGTCAAAACAGACAACCCGGCTCTTGTGTCAGCATCTCCGACACCTGAAATCACCACCAATATTTCTGCAAATAAATAAATATCGCGGCGAATTAATTGTCAATTGATTATCTCTCAATTCGGCATCCGTGTAATTATTACGATTAATCTAGGTCCTCCCGCAAGCTGAAGTTCCTTCAATTCGATCGGCAATCCTGCTTTCCGCGAATGACTAAGCAAATATCCGTCTCGCCCACGTCAAGCATGAACAGATTCCCGTTTTGAGAACGATTATGCCCCGCCTCGCCTGCCGGCGGGCTCCCCGGCACCACCGAAATTAACTAGAGCGCATTTAATTCATTTGAACGAGGGTGATTTTTCAGTATATTTTAAATACAGGGCAGCATGGCATTCGGCGGCCATACCAAACTACGCTGGCGGCTGGCCCGGCGAGATTAACAAGCGGCAGAGGCGAACGGAATGCTCCAGACCAATATGCTGCAAACTGACAGGCTCCGCGCACCTGCCTTCAATGATGAAGCCGAAGGCGGCGGCATCGGCGAAATCATCAGCGCCGCCCTTGGATTTCTCTGGCGGCAGTACCTGGTGCTCATTCTTGCAGCCGTACTCGGATTGACCGCTAGCCTGATCTATCTGCTGATCACGCCGCCGACCTATACCGCCCAGGTCCAGGTCATGCTTGAGAACGCGAAGACACAGTTCATCCAGCAACAATCCATTCTGGCAGAGCCGGCCTTCGACCTCACCTTGTTCGAAACGCAGGTCCAGGTCCTCAAATCGAAAGCAATGGCGATCAAGGTCATCAATCAGCTCAAACTCGCCGACGACCCAGATTTCAAGCAACCGCCCCCGTCCTCGCCCTCCCACTGGCAGCGGCTTCGCGCGGCCTTGTTGCCGTCGCCGCCGGACGATCTGCAGCCCGCTCCGACCGGCGAGCCACTGGAAGGGATCGTCACTACGTTTCAAAAGCGCACGGTGGTGGACCGGATCGGTTTCAGCAACCTCATCGAGATCAACTTCAGTTCGAGCAATCCAATACGAGCTGCCCAGATCGCCAACGCAATCGCGAAAGTCTATCTCGCCGATCAGGAGAAAGCGAAGCTGGAGACAAATCGCCGGGCAAGGACTTGGATGCAGGAACGACTGCAGGAGCTCGGAGAGCAGGCGCTCGAGGCTGAACGCGCTGTCAGCGCCTACAAGTCCAAGAACAACTTGATTTCCACTGGGGGAAAGCCGATCGACGATCAGCAGATCACCGATCTCAGCAGCCGATTGGTCGCCGCTCGTGCGCAGACGTCCGATGCTGCAGCCAAGCTGAACCGTTACGAGGCAATTTTGGAGGCCAATCCGGCAAACTCGCCGTCGATCGGCAATTTGGATGCAGCGGGCAGCGACGCACTAAGTAGCCCCATCATCACCAGCCTTCGCCAGCAATATCTCGAACTCGAGCGACGCGTAGCCGAGTGGGTACCACGATTTGGCCGCGACCACGCCGCGGTCGTCAACTTGCGAAACCGGATGCGCGAGCTCCGCGGCTCTATCCTTGACGAGGTCAAGAGATATGCGGAGACGAGCCGGAGCGAATTCGAGGTCGCCAAGCAGCGACAGCAGGAGATTGAGAAGCAAATGTCGGGGGCCGTGGAGCAGTCCCGCTCGACAAATCTGGCTGAGATCACGATCCGCGAATTGGAAAGCAAGGCAAAAAGCTTGCGCAGCCTGCACGATACATTCCTGCAGCGCTACGTGGGGGCAGCGCAGCAAGAGAGCTTTCCGATCGCGGAGGCCCGGGTGATGAATCTCGCGGTGCCGCCGCAGAGCAAGAGCAAGCCGAAGGGCGCAATGGTCATGGCGCTGGGCCTGGTCGGCGGCCTCGGCTTGGGCCTGGGACTGGGCCTGTTCAGGGAGATGATGGATCGGGTCTTCCGCACGTCCGCGCAGATCGAATCGACGCTGGGACTGCCTTGCCTGTCACTGGTGCCGGCGTTGCGAGCTAAAAGGACGTGGGCTTGGAGCCTCGACCACGACATGCGGCGGCGGAGAGTTTCCAGCAGTTCAACGTTCCACGGAACGGTGGTCGGCAAGCCATTATCTCGGTATGCCGAGTCGATCCGCGCCATCAAACTCGCCATAGATCTCAATCCCAGCAAAGCCTCCAATAAGGTGATCGGTATCACCTCCACCCTGCCGAACGAGGGGAAGACGACGATTGCTGCCTCGCTCGCCCAGCTCATCGCCCATAGCGGCAAGAGCTGCATCGTCGTCGATGGAGATCTCAGGAATCCGTCACTTTCGGCCAGTCTTGCCGCGAACGCGACCACGGGTATCGTCGACGTCATCAGCCATAACAGATCGCTCGAGGAGACGATCTGGCGGGATCAAAAGACAAACCTCGCGATTCTCCCGGCGGTCAGCCCAATGCCGGTGCTCCACACCAGCGAAGTGTTGGCCGCGGACTCGATGCGCAAACTATTCGATCAGCTACGCTCGACGTATGATTACGTCATCGTGGACCTTCCGCCCCTGACCCCGCTGGTCGACGTTCGTTCGACGACAACCTTCATCGACTGTTACGTCCTGGTGGTGGAATGGGGGCAGACGAAGGTGGAGGTCGTCAAGCATGCACTGCACACGGCCCCGAATGTTTACGAGTGCCTTATTGGGGCGGTTCTCAACAAGACCGACATCAAGGCAATGTCGCGCTATGACACGCAATGCAGGGACTACTATCGGGACGAGCACTATATCCGCTACGGGCTGACCGGCTCAAACTGACCAATTCATACCCCGCCAAGGATCATGGGCGCAGCGCCCTGTTCCATCATGTTGCAGATTAGCAACAATCACCGATTGCCCTTCAGGTAACCGCGATGATTCTCTGGTCTGAATCACGTATAAATGTACTTTGTACATACTTGGAATTCATACTCGGACGACACTTGGGGAGTATTAGCCATTATCGCGCTGCCAGGATGCGGGAGGATTGTTGCTGTTCTCCTGGCGCTATCTAGCGCCGGGTGCATCATCACGCCTGGATCCGGGCCATTGTCGATGGACGTCCGATCGGCCTCGGAAGGACTTGAGGCCGCCGCCCTCCCCTACGCCCTGGTCAAGCTGACACCCGAGGTTGTCGAAGTTCTCGGCCGCTATACACCAAGGCTGTCCACGGCCTTTGCCGCCAAGACGCCTCCCAAGGCATTCCGCTTCGGCGTGGGCGACACGGTCAGCATCACCATATTCGAATCCGGAGCTGGCGGCCTCTTTACCTCCGACGCCGGCGTCCGCGCCGGCAACTTCGTCACGGTTCCAAACCAGGCCGTGGACGAGAAGGGTTATATTGCTGTTCCCTACGCAGGCACCATCCGGGCACTGGGCCGCACCCCTTCGGAGATTCGCGACGAAATCACGGACAAACTCAAGGGCCGAGCCCTCGAACCACAAGTTATCGTGGCTTTGGCCGAGCAGAACACGTCGTTGATCAGCGTCCTTGGCGACGTGCGGGCCGGAGGCCGCTTCCGCGCCAGCCCGTCCGGTGAGCGCGTTGTCGATGCCGTCGCGCGCGCCGGCGGCCCCATAACGCAAGGTTATGACATGTGGGTGTCGCTCGAGCGCACGGGACACCGGGCAAGCGTTCCGTTCGGCGCACTGATGTACGAGCCTTCCAACAATATTTTTGTGCTGCCGAACGACATCATCTATCTCTACAGCCAACCGCAAACCTTTGTCGCGTTCGGCGCGTCCGGCCTTCAGGGGCAATTCAAGTTCGACGCGTGGCGTGTTTCGCTAGCCGAGGCGGTCGGCAAGCAGGGTGGCATGAACGATGGATTGGCTGATCCATCCTCGGTCTTCCTGTACCGGGGCGAAACGCGGGAAGTGGCCAAGGCAATGGGCGTCGATTGCGGGCCCTTTAAGGGCCCGATCATTCCCGTCATTTATCTGATCAATTTCCGCGATCCGTCAGGCTATTTCCTCGCTCAAACCTTTGAGATGCGGAATAAGGATGTCGTCTACACGTCCAACTCGGCGTCAGTCGAGACCACCAAATTCCTGACCTTCCTGCGAACGATCATGGCCACCGTAAACGACCCGATCATCTACGCCACCAACGCCTACGCGCTGAAAGCCGCTGCCGCCGGCACCGGATCAACCACGGTCATCACGACTCCCCAGCCGATTACCACTACCAGTCAATAGTGTGCGGCGGCGACGCCGAGCCGACATGATCACAATCCCATCTGCTTCGGGGCGGCGCAGTCAGGTCGCGACTTATCTCGATCGGCCAGCATTCTTTACCGATTGCCTACCGGTTGAACCGCATCCGATGCCGGTAAGGACATAGACCCAGCAACCGTCGGCCTGACGATGCTGATCCGACTCCGTAGCTGCTGTACGTGCTGACCTGATGTCGAGGATTTGTCGCCCTCCAGGATCAGGCGCGTTGCCGGCCCTTGGAGCCACTCTCGCTGATCCGAAACTCTTCGATCTTCTTTCCTGATTTCATCGCCGCGACAAGCCACCGGGGTTGCTTGCCGCGTCCCGACCAGGTCTCGGAGGTCTTCGGATTGCGGTACTTTGGGAGCACTCTCGGATACTTTCGTCGCGGCTTTTCGCCTCGGAGCGTACGAGCACCACCCGAATCCGGCATGTCGGCCACGCCCCGACTGAGAACTGCCAGCCTCTTCTCAAGTTCGCGCTTCTCGGCCTCCATCCGGGCCGACAATATCGCGCTGATCTTCTCATGAAGTGACCAGAGATCACCAATAGACATGAACTTGAGTTCGAGTTCTTTCCCCCACATGCGCTTGTCCCCGGCGCCGCCCATATAATGAGCCGTCATATTTCCGTGTTTAATTTGCAATAAAGGAAAAACCAAGAATTTACTAAGGCAAACTTTGGGAAAATCGGTCATTTGCACAATTTTGTGGGGACAAGCTACTCCAGAAGACGTACCAAGCGAGGACAACTCGCAATCGAATATATTGCGCGATTCAAAAGCAGGTAGATGGCGCGGCCTCGCGCAGGCTGTTGGCAGGGAATGCGGACCACTGGCGCAATCTCTCTCACGCCTTTCCCCCGAAGCGCTCGCCTCCCAGGCAAATGAGCGGCCGCAACCGGCAGCGAAGAACTTCAGCATCTCTCAAGACGAGACGTCGACCTCGATTTGAGCCTTGAGGCCCGGACGTCCGGCAGTGCCGCGAATCCCATGAAAATCGGCGCGAGAACAACCTCATTAAACATTAGGTCGTCATCGCCCTTTCGCCCAAATACATGAGCCGCATTTAATTACATGGCCGCATATTTAATTCTCGACTAACAGATGGAATGATATTAAACAATAATTAATCTGTGACCGGCCTGTCGCATTGCGGCCTGCGGGAAGGTGCCATGATCGGGGTAACCATTGCGAGGGCGAGCCTGCAATCGCGGCGGGATGGCGCATCGAGATGCACGAGTTCGCGAACCGGCACACGCTTGGTCGCGAACTCACGATCCCCTGGCGCGGGCATGCAATCGCCCGATGCCGCTCGGTATCCTGACATCGAAGCCGCCATTGCAGGACCTGCCCGACCCGACCTCTGTCGCCGCGTTCCGTTTGTCCAGGCTTATCCCCCTTCTCTCGCGAGAACATAGATATGACGAAGTTATTTCAGGAAGCTTCTGATTGGAGCCGTATGGCGCCCGGGTTTCAGAATTGGCAACGGATTCCCCAGCGGAAGAAATCAGAGGACGCGTCTATTGCAGAAGACTGGAATTGGTTCTTGTCTGGGGGCCTGTCGCGGTCGCAGGAAGAGTCGGCGAACGCCTCCGCGCTCATAGGGCCGCTGTCCTTCGCAGAGGCGAAAGTCGGACTTGCTGGGCCGGCGGCAGGGGGCCCCGCCCCGATCTCCGCGACGTCGAATCCCGTCGTGATCCTCGACGGCTCTCCCTCGCCGGCCATGGCTGGCGGCCTCACCGGGTCTTTGTTCGCCAAGGCTTCTGCCGTGGCCACACCGGCCAGCGCACCACTTTGTTGCGGTTCGTGCGGCTACATCAATTGCCCAACCCAGGTGATGAGCCAGGGCCACACCAACTCAACCCAGTTGGCTGGCCAAATCGTGCATAGCAGCGGATCCGGAGCTGATTTCGTGCCGACCAGCAAGGTCGGCCTCATGGGCAGCTCCATCAGCGACGCCATGTCAACGCAATTTGTGGCACCGTTGGCGAACTGGAACACGCAGCTGCCTGGCGGCGGCGGCGGGGAGACTGGCACCACACTGACTGGCCAGATCGGGATTCTGTCCGGCTCCGTTACGACTGCGGTAGCTCCTTCGGCATCATCCGGCCTCCGATCGGCGGCTACGTCAGCGTTCACCGCGGCTGATGCGACAACGACCGCGACGGCCGCAGCAACAGCCCTCAACCCGATCGTCCTCGAGAACCAGAAGCAGGGGAATCCTGAAAGCGAGTGGGGTATCGACGGCGCGGGCGACTCGAACATCGAAGGTTTCGCGACGGACATCAGCGTCAATCACGGCTCGACGATCAACTTCAAGATCGACACGGATTCGACGCACTACAGGATCGATATCTACCGCCTCGGATATTATGGCGGCATGGGCGCCCGGAAGGTCGCGACGATCGATCATACCGGGCTGCAGAATCAGCCGGCGCCCTTGCGAGACAGCACGACAGGACTGGTCGACGCCGGCAACTGGGCGGTTTCGGCAAGTTGGGACGTTCCGGCGGATGCCGTGTCAGGCGTCTACATCGCAAAGCTCACGCGTCTGGATGGAACGGCGGGTGAGAATGAAATCCCCTTCATCGTGCGGGACGACAGCAGTCACAGCGACGTCGTATTCCAAACTTCTGATGAGACCTGGCAGGCCTACAATGGATGGGGCGGAGCCAATTTCTACGGCGGTAACGGACCCGCGACCGGCCAAGGCGCCGGCCGCGCCTACGCGGTCAGCTATAATCGTCCGATCGCCACGCGGGGCGGTGTGGGCACGTATGCCGGGCCGCAGGATTATCTGTTCGGCGCCGAATACGCGGGCATCTCCTGGCTCGAGCAGAACGGTTACGACGTCTCCTATATGGCGGGAGTTGACGTCGACCGCTTCGGCAGCCTGCTGCTCAATCACAAGACCTATGTCGATGCCGGCCACGACGAATACTGGTCGGGTCAGCAGCGCACCAATGTCGAGGCCGCGCGCGATGCCGGCGTCAACCTGATGTTCTGGAGCGGCAACGAGGTTTATTGGCGTACCCGCTGGGGCAATAGCATCAGCAGCGATGCGACCGCTTATCGCACATTGATTTCGTACAAGGAGACGTGGGCAAACTCCTCGATCGACCCGAGCGACCAATGGACGGGCACGTTCCGCGACCCGCGTTTCAGCCCGCCGGCAACCGGCGGCGGCAATCCGGAGAACTCGCTCACCGGACAGCTTTTCGACGTCGACGACGTCGGCACCAACCTCCAGTCGATCCAAATCCCCTATAGCGATTCCGATCTACGCTTCTGGCGCAACACCAGCATTGCAAACCTGCAGCCCGGACAGACTGCGTCGCTGGTCCAGAACTATCTTGGCTATGAGTGGGACGACGCGGTCGACAATGGGTTTGATCCTGCGGGCCTGGTGCGGCTCTCCTCGACGACCTTGCCGGTGAATACCTATCTGCTCGACTACGGCAACACCACCGGCGCCGGCGTCTCGACCCACAGCCTGACCCTCTATCGCGCACCAAGCGGTGCATTGGTCTTTGGTGCGGGGACCGTCTTTTGGCCCTGGGCGCTGAGCGACAATCACGATTTGGAGCAAACGCCGACCGACCCGCGTGTGCAACAGGCAATGATCAACCTGCTCGCCGACATGGGCATTCAGCCGGGCACGCTTCAATCAGGACTCGTCGCAGCCACCGCCTCGACGGACCACACTCCGCCGACTTCCACCATCAATCCGCTCGGAACCGTTACGGCAGGAACCATCGTCACGATATCTGGTACCGCCGCGGACGTCGGCGGCGTGGTCGCCGGCGTCGAAGTTTCGACTGACAACGGCGTAAGTTGGTACACGGCCGTCGGCGACACGAACTGGACCTATTCCTGGTCGCCACAGGTCGGCGGCACCTACACCATCCGCACGCGCGCCGTGGACGACAGCGTTAATCTTCAAACGCCGACAGCCGGCATCACCGTGACCGTCACGGCACCGACTTACGTCTCACTGTTCTCGCCGAGCGCAACCCCTGCCGTCGTCAACACCACGGACGCGAGCGCGGTCGAACTCGGGGTAAAATTCCAGACCGCGGCCGCAGGCACCGCAACCGGCGTACGGTTCTACAAGGGCAGCCAGGACACGGGCACCCACACCGGCGAGCTCTGGTCGAGCACCGGCCAAAAGCTTGCAACCGTCACCTTCACCGGCGAGACGGCCAGCGGCTGGCAGAGCGCGACTTTCTCTACTCCGATCACGTTGACACCCGGACAGATCTATACCGTCTCCTATCACACCGAGGTCGGCCACTATTCCAACACGTCCAACTTCTTCACCTCTGCCGTAACCAGCGGTCCACTGACAGCGCCCGCAAGCGGCAACGGCGTCTTTGCCTACGGCAGCAGCAGCGTGTTCCCGACGAACACGTACCAGGCGTCGAACTTCTGGGTTGACGTCATGTTCAACCCCGCCAGCGGTACGACTAACCAGCCGCCGGTGGCAGCGAACGACGTCGGCCCGACGGCAACTCAGGGCGCGCCGGTCACGATCACCGCCGCATCCCTCATCAGCAATGACAGCGATCCCAATGGTGACGCCCTGACCGTCACCGCGGTGAGCGGCGCCACCCATGGGACCGTCACGCTCAACGTGCAGAGCAATCCGCAGAACAACACCATCACCTTCACGCCAGACGCCACTTATACCGGCAACGCGAGCTTCACCTATACGGTTTCGGACGGGCACGGCGGCACGGCTACCGCCAATGTCAGCCTTACCGTGGTGGCGCCAGGACAAACGCCGGTGAGCCTGTTCACTGCATCCAGCGCGCCCGCTGGCTCCTTCCAGGACGGCACCCCGCTCGAAGTTGGAGTCAAGTTCACCACCTCCGTAGCTGGTCAGATCACTGCGCTCAAATTCTACCGCAGTGCGGGCGACACCGGTACCGACATTCTCGATCTCTGGAGCTCAACCGGCACAAATTTGGCGAGCGTTGTCTTCAGCAATACGACCGCCAGCGGCTGGCAAACGGTGGCCCTGCCGACGGCCATCACCCTCACCGCCAACACGACATACGTCGCCTCCTACCACACCACGGGGGCCTATGTTGCAACCAACAACTTCTTTACAAGCGCCGTCACCAACGGGCCGCTGACGGCGAGCGCCACCGGAAACGGCGTCTACGCATACGGCGGCACCAACGCCGCCGGCGTCTTCCCGACCAGCACATGGAGCGCCGCCAACTACTGGGCCGACGTCGTGTTCATCCCGTCCGCGTCGGGCGCCCCGTCGAACACTGCGCCGACGGCGGTCGCCGACGTCGCCGACGCCACCGAGAAGGGCGGCATTGCCAATGGTTCAGGCGGCTCGCCCGCCACCGGCAACGTCCTCACCAACGACACAGATCCCGACACCGGCGACACCAAGACCGTCACCGCCGTCAGCTTCGGGACGACGGCGGGTACGCTCGGCACAGCGCTCGCCGGTGCCCACGGCAGCATCGTGCTCAGCGCCAACGGTACGTTCACCTACACCATCAACGAGAATGATTCCGCCGTGCAGGCATTGCGGCTGCCAACGAACACGTTGACGGACACGTTCAACTATACCATGCGCGACACCGGAGGCCTCACTTCGACCACCACGCTCACCGTCACCATCCATGGCGCTGACGATACCCCGGTGCTCGCGAGTCAGACCGCCAACCAGAACGCGAGGGTCGGGTCGTCCTTCTCGCTGGTGCTGCCCACCAACACCTTCACCGACGTCGATGCCGGCGACACCCTGGCCTATACGGCAACGTCCGCCGACGGCACTGCCCTGCCCACCTGGCTCGCGTTCAACGCATCCACACGCACATTCAGTGGCACGCCGACGGCTGCCAATATCGGCACTGCCAGCATCAAGATCACGGCCACCGACCTTGCGGGCGCTCCCATCAGCGAGACCTTCAATATCGCCGTCGGCTCGTCGAACGCTGCGCCGACGGCGGTCGCCGACGTCGCCGACGCCACCGAGAAGGGCGGCATTGCCAATGGTTCAGGCGGCTCGCCCGCCACCGGCAACGTCCTCACCAACGACACAGATCCCGACACCGGCGACACCAAGACCGTCACCGCCGTCAGCTTCGGGACGACGGCGGGTACGCTCGGCACAGCGCTCGCCGGTGCCCACGGCAGCATCGTGCTCAGCGCCAACGGTACGTTCACCTACACCATCAACGAGAATGATTCCGCCGTGCAGGCATTGCGGCTGCCAACGAACACGTTGACGGACACGTTCAACTATACCATGCGCGACACCGGAGGCCTCACTTCGACCACCACGCTCACCGTCACCATCCATGGCGCTGACGATACCCCGGTGCTCGCGAGTCAGACCGCCAACCAGAACGCGACGGTCGGGTCGTCCTTCTCGCTGGTGCTGCCCACCAACACCTTCACCGACGTCGATGTCAGCGACACCCTGGCCTATACGGCAACGTCCGCCGACGGCACTGCCCTGCCCACCTGGCTCGCGTTCAACGCTTCCACACGCACATTCAGCGGCACACCGACGGCTGCCAATGTCGGTACCGCCGGCATAAAGGTCGCGGCAACGGACCTTGCGGGCGCAGCCACCAGCGAGTCCTTCAATATTGCCGTGTCCACCACGCCCCCGCCTGCGCCGGTCAGCCTATTCAGCGCCTCCAATACGCCTGCGGGCAGCTACAATGACGGCTCTCCGCTTGAGCTTGGCGTGAAGTTCACCTCCTCCGTCGCGGGCACGATCACCGGGCTGAAATTCTACCGCAGTGCGAGCGACACCGGTACCGACATACTCAATCTGTGGAGCGCCACCGGTACCAATCTCGCGAACGCCACCTTTACCAGTACATCGGCGAGTGGCTGGCAAACGGTTCAACTCGCGACGCCCATCGCCATAAACGCCAACACGACCTACGTCGCCTCCTATCACACCATGGGTGCATATGTGGCGAGCGGCGGCTTCTTCAGCTCCGCCGTTACCAACGGGCCCTTGTCGGCGCCCTCAAGCGCGAGCGCGGGCGGCAACGGCGTCTATGCCTATGGCGGCACAAGCTCGACCGGACTGTTTCCGAGCAACACGTTCAACTCCGCCAATTACTGGGCCGATGTTGTGTTCCAACCACAAGTAGTCGGCTAGGCTGGAGAAAGTGGGAGACCAAAGATCTCCGCCGCGACCGTGCAGAGCCGATTTCTCAATGCGGCAAGAGGCCGTTCCTCGATGGCCTGGTTGAGTGGATCGACTTTTTCGAAGTCGTGGCGATCGACAAGATTTCGGAGTTGCCGATGCGCGCGGCGCGCCGGCGAATTATCCCTGCGTTCAATCCGGCCGAAAGTCGCTCTTCTGCGGTAGGTAGCCGAGGCACTGAGCCCCTGGAGTTTCCCATCGAACGTCCCGGCTGACCGCTATCCTGACCTGGCCGCTGCACCGAAGTCCGACGTGGACGCACGCCGGCATGCGCCCAGGCGGGTGCCTTCTTCCCGCTCGGCCTTCGCGTGCTTCTACGGCGCCACCTCAAGCAAGAGTTCATCCACCGATCGATCGACATCCAGAAGGGCAGGATCGTGCTCTCGTCTTCCGAGCGATTAGTTGCCGCCGGCCGACCAGGCGCACGTCTCGATCTCGAGCGGCTGGCGGTTCCGACGCAGCGCGCTCCCGGAGACCCGCTCCTGGATGATCGACGCGGCGCCCAGCGCTCGATCCACGGAAGTCGGTTGATGCATTTGGGGGCCGTGGTTTCTGGAAGTGGGCGCTTCAGGGGCTGTCGACCTGAGCGGTCCAATCTCACCTGCGCAGGAGTGCCCCAGATATCCTGATCCAAGCGGCCGGGCATTTAAATGTATTTAATTATTTTATGCTGGCGCTCCCGGCGATTTTGGCGTATTTAATGTTGTATTAAATAATAGTAGCAACGAATAGATTCGCCAATGATTTCAAAGAGTCGCTTTATCCCAATCGACACTCGCGGCGAGATGACGAGATCGTCCCTCAGCTCAATGATGAGGGCCAATCGTAAATGGCCGATCAGCTACAGATCAATCGAGGCAATTGTGATTTGTGGCGACCTGTTTGCGATCTTGATTGCCAGCATCGTTTCTACCCTGCTTTTCCCCAACCATGATGTCTCGACCGCGACCGACATCGGCAGGGCGACTGGTTCGGCCATTGTCGTCTCGGCACTTTGCGTCTCGCTCTTGAAGACGCGGAGCATGCATACTCCGTCCGCGTTGCTTGATTTGGGACACCAAGTCCATGCGGTGTGCCTGTGCTGGGCAGTCGTATTCCTTCTACTGGGCGCAGCCGTCAGCGCCTTTAACTTGGGATCAGAACTCTTCCGCAGCGCCGGAGCTATTTTTCCTGTCCTCGGACTGGTGATGTTGATCGGACAGCGCGTTTTCGTGAGGGCGCTGGTGTTGAAGGGTCTCAGCGAGGGCAAATTCTCTGGCGGAAATGTCATACTGCTCACCGATCAGGCGCGATCTGGCGAAACCGGACTGGCACGGACGCTCACAGCACTCGGTTTTCGCGTAGGTGGATCGTTTTGCCTGCCTCGAACAGGTGCGAGCTCAAATCATCGCAAGCGGCTGATTGATCTCGTCATCAGGCATGCCCGAGGCACCGACATCGAAGAAGTCATCGTTGAGGCGGATCCGAACCGATGGCACGAACTGCGCGAATTCATTGCAGACCTTAGGGTTTTGCCGATTCCTGTCGTCTTCGTCCCAGTCGGAGCCGGGGCGGAAATGTTCGGTCGCCCTACGCGCGATTTCAGAAATGCCATCGGTGTCGAGGTGCAGCGTAGGCCCCTCACACACGGCGAACGCGCTGCAAAGCGGTGCATCGACGTAATTGGAGCAGGAATTTGCCTGATCCTGCTGACGCCTCCTCTGTTGCTGATCGCAGCCGCCATCAGATTGGACTCCGCCGGACCTGTCCTCTTCAGGCAGCAGCGCTGCGGCTTCAATGGCCGCGGTTTTACGATCTACAAGTTTCGCACCATGCGGGTGATGGAGGATGGCTGCTCAATTACCCAGGCGGTCGCCAATGACTGCCGCGTGACCAAGGTCGGAAGGTGGCTTCGCAGGACAAGCGTTGACGAACTGCCGCAACTGCTGAACGTGCTGGAGGGGAGCATGTCGCTGGTCGGACCGCGACCACACGCGATAGCGCACGATACCGAGTTCGACCTAGCCGTGCAGCAGTACGCCTATCGGCGACGGGTGAAGCCCGGACTGACTGGCTGGGCTCAGATACATGGTAGCCGCGGGCCGACGCCAACGAGGGCGCTAATCGAACAGCGGGTCACATATGATCTCTGGTACATCGACAACTGGAGCCTTCAACTGGATTTGGCAATCCTACTCCGGACTCCAATGGAGGTACTGCGGTCGCGTAATGCCTTCTGAAGCGCAATGAGATTGGCAATTACGTCGTGCTTTGGATTCTTTTTCGACGCTCCTTCGGACGTACCGAAGATCATTGAACGAAGATCACTGAGCAACGGGGCGGTGACAGCGCGCAGCTCCAGCGACCGTCTCTGACGCTGGGATCAATCACTGGCAATTCCGGCAAACTTGTCGAGGAAGCTTGCCCGTCTACGTATGTCGGAAGTCAGGCTCTTCGGCGGGCTTTGGCGCCAGTGTCACCGATACGAAACTCCTCGATCTTCTTCCCGGATTTCATGGCTGCCACAAGCCATCGAGGAAGTTTTCCTCGCCCCGACCAGGTTTCAGATGTCTTTGGATTGCGATACTTCGGAAGCACTCTCGGATATTTCCGGCGCGGCTTCTCCGTCTGCAGGGCCCTCATCGCATCGGGAGAACTCGACACGCCCCGACTTAAGACTGCCAGGCGCTTTTCCAGTTCTCGCTTTTCCGCCTCGATACGCGTCGCCAAAATCGCGCTGATCCTCTCGTGCAGGGACCAGAGATCATCGAGCGACATCGCCTCAAGTTCGGTCTTGGTTAACGTCATGCTCGTTCCGTGCGTCATTCGTGACTGTGTCACTTAATTCGTGACTGTGTCACTTATGACCTCAAATCTTCTTTTTCAAGTAGTTTATGCGCCTGAAAAGGCGCCGGTAATTTAAATATGCTAATAACTGCCCCGGAGCCCTAGATTTTGGGCTATCCGGTTCGGTATCTAGCCCTCGCAACTAAGAGCGCCGCGCAGAAGGTCCCTCTTCCGTGATGCAAACGCCAGCCGCTGCCGCCTCCGAATCGTGACAGATGGCCTGCGAATCGAGCTCTTGATGCGCCGTCCTACCAACGGGCGTAAACGTGCGCGAATCAACTGGATATCTCTCAAAGCCAACCGCCGGAGCTCAATCTGGGCCTTCAGCGTTGCGATATCGCGCAATTCGCGTGTTGGAGTAATAAAACTATCAATGACTGCACCAAGGTCGGAAAGAGCGACTTCAACTTGGTCCATTACCAACTCCCTACACTACAAACTTAAATCGCATCAAAATTCTGTCGGAAAGTATCCTGGCAGGGAAACCAGAGTTGGGAGAAGCGTTTGGCTCAGCTCACCCCCTCCAACTCGGTCTCACAAAGCGGTCAATTAACAATCGGAACCGATCGGGCGCGTCGCCCGTCTCGCAAGGCGCCTCCAAAGTACCTCAACCCAATGCAACCAAGCGAAATCTGGTCCGGCCGAGGCAATCAGCCCCAGTGGTTGACCGCCGCCCTGCAATCCGGGCACAAGCTTCAGGAGCTAGCGATCCAAGCAAGCGACAAAGGAGCCGAGAAGCCGGCCTAGGCGTGCGTTGCCGAGATCAATCAACTGTGTAGTTGCGGACCGGCCCCCACCTCTTCTTCGCGCGCGTGAGCCATGTGTCTGGCGAGCCGGGCACGAATGCCCGATATCTCGCCGAGAAGGACGTCACACAGGTGAATGCGGCTAGAAATGATGGTGGGAGTCGCCCCCTCACCATTCAATTGATAGAGCTGAGCCTGAGCCAGCCTGATCGTTTGGAGGGAGCTCCAAAGGGAAATATTACCAGAGTCGTGAACGCCGGTCATCGCCTCGATTCCTCATACCATACTAAAAAAAATTAAAATCTCAGGTAAGTAATAGAGCAAAAAAATAACCGACACTCGTCCGGAGCCTGTTTCATCCTCTCGCGATCGGCGCCTCGCTCCTCGCATTCTGATGGAGTCCAAATACATCGCGCTTGCCAGCATTAGCAAGGATCCGCAGGTGACCCAAAGTACCGCGGAATGCATTGCATCGGCCACATCGCACGGGCGTCGAGGGGGAAGCTCCTTCGGCAATATCGAAACGAATACTCAGGGAACTGCAGGCTTTACAAACTAACGTAAATTCGGCGCGGGAATCCATCACTGGCGCTCCTTATCCCGAATTTTCATTGAAATGAGCTACGCCGGCTAATCAACCGGGGGAACCTCACTGCACTAATTTTCTCAAACGAACCTATTCCAATATCTGTAACCTGAACCCCTCACCGCGTAATTTAATATCATTTTTGGCTTGCTGCAAGCCCCGCTCACCATTGTCTTAAAATAATACTAACTCCGCTATTCACTGCAGACATTATCCGCTACTGCGCGAATGGGAACTGAGAACGGTGTCGCGCTTGCGCCGTACAAATTTTGCGGCAAGCGATCAACACGCTGACACAAGTTCTCCGCTTCAATCCAGGACCAGGCACGCAGCGCCGCTGTGCGAGATCATGTGAGTGGCGTGTTCTATCGGTTTAAAAATAACGGGCTCCTGCGTCCGGCTCCTCAGCGAAATTGCGACGCTCCCTCATTGCAATCCACTGGGCAGAGCGGGCTGGATTTGCTCACTCTGAGCTCTTCACTTTGAGGGCTCGCCGATGGCTTGCGCCAGCGCAGCTCACTTTGATTTCACGGATTTAAATTTGACATTTATTATTTTTAGGATTTAATACATTTAATTAGAAGACGGAGATGGAATTTTTCCATCAGAGTTAGGAATACCATCCATGGCACGCAGATCCGGCGAGAGCCTTCCGCCACCCGCAAGCCTTGCACGTCGTCACTTTATGGGGATCGCTGCTGCTGGCACTGCAAGACTGTCGAGCATCGTAATTCCATCTGTTTTACTTGCAAGCAAAAGCGCCGATGCCTTGGGTATATTGCCTAGGGGCGACCCGAATCGCGGCCGCGATCATCATTGTTTTGGACGAGGAACGCTCATTCAAACGGTACACGGCGAAATGCCTATTGAACACTTGACGATCGGCGAATTGGTTATAACGGCCAACGGTGCAATACCGATCAAATGGATAGGTCGAAGAACGATCAGAAGGAACGCGTCAGCCCGCTGGCATCCGAGCGTTATGCCGATCCGAGTGGCACGCTTTGCCTTGGATGATCAAACGCCGCGCAAGGATTTGTATCTATCTGAGGGACACTCGCTCCTGATCGATGGGTTTCTGATCCCGGTGAAACATCTTGTCAATGAACGCTCGATCGCCATCGATCGCGGTGTGGAGAAGTCGGAAACCATCGAATACTTCTCAATCGAACTCGACACTCATCAAGTGATCTTCGCCGAAGGCGCGGCGGCCGAGACGTTTCGGTACGCCGGTGATCAGATCGCCTGGGACAATCGTGACGAGTACGAAGACCTTTACGGCCGCGAACATAAGGTGATGCCGCCGTTTGCACCGCATTGCCGCTACAAGGGCGGCCGGGCAGAGGTGAGCGCCTTGCTCCGGTTGGCGGCTTCTCGTTTTGGCGACATGCGCGATCCCATCCAAATCGCCTATACCCGGATCGCGGCTCGAGCATTGTTGCCGATGGCCGCCTGAACGAGCGCTTGTGACCTCGGTTAAACAACCGCAAGCGACTTGGTGATCACGTCACAGCAACGCTGCGGCTTCAATGACCGCAGCTTCATGCTGCTCGTCGGACCACAGCCACACGCCCACGACACCGAGTTCCAGCCTCGCCGTGCAACAATATGCCTATGGTGCCGGGTCAAGAGCCTGGATTTGACCAGCTGGGCCCAGATCATGGCAGCCGTGAACGACGCCGACGAGGGAGCTGATCGAGGAGCGTGTCACATACGATCTCTGGTACATCGACAATTGGAGCCTTCGGCTGGATCTGGTGATCCTTCTGCGAACTCCAATGGAGGTATTGAGACCGCACAATGCCTTTTCAAGCACGGCGATATCAGGATGAATCGTCACCGGGCTTTAAAACATGTGCTCGGATCATGCTGCGCCATGATCTTTGAGGAAACGGCGCTATTCTCGGAAACATGACATGGGCATGGGGTGGGCCTGCTTCTCGGCCGACGCGCCCCGGCAGCCTAGTCTAAGCGAAATTGCCAACAACATGCGATCTTGTAGATATCGGCGCTGCCCCGTCCGGACTCAGGCTCTTCGACGACTCTTGCTGCCGGAATCGCCGATCCGGAATTCTTCGATTTTTCTCCCGGACTTCAATGCGAGAGCCTCGCCCGCACTGCGCAAACCGCACGGCAGGCTACTGCTTCGGGATGCCGATCGCCTTCGAACCGCGCCACAGGTCCCTGGAACAAAGCGCTCGATGCGCCTTCGCACCAATGGCCGCAAACGCGAGCGGATCAACTCGAGATCGCGCAGAGCGAGCCGCCGCAGCTCGATTTGGGCCTTCAGCGTTGGAATATCACTCAATGCCGGTGTCGGAACAAAAAAACATCTAATGGCTGCATCAAGGTTACGCAGAGGAGCCTCAATTGGGTCCATCTCAAACTCCCTCCAAGCTCAAATTTTTTGTTCATCTCTCAATATGCGCAGGAATCTAACCCGTCTTATTCGCGAGAGGGCGCCTGAGAGGCTGGCGAGCGTGGTGTAAAGCGCTGATGCGGCGTAGGATTCGGTTGCGAAGCCACCCCATCACCTTCAACCGCGAACGCCACGCCCGCCATGACCGATGATACGATTTCAGACCACTATCGAGAAGCAAGAATTCAACACAAATAAAACCTCTGCCTCGCGCTCGATCTCTTCATGCTTGATAGTCTCGTTTCGGAGGCTGATCACCTACCGCGTCTAATAGGCCGCTCGCGCCGGTTTCTTTGGACGCGGCACGACCGCGACTCCACGTTTCGGCACAGAAATGATCGGGAGTCACTCAATCTTTCTTCAACTTAACCCGTCTTATTCGTAAGAGTGCGCCTGAGGGGTAAAGCGCTGATGCGGCGTAGGATTCGGTTGCGAAGCCAACCCCATCACCTCCAACCGCGAACGCCACGCCCGCCATGACCGACGATACGATTCCGCCCTTCTCGTTTCCAGCCGTTCACGCCAAGAAAGTCACAGCTGCCTTCGATGGTGGGCGCCTAACCTCGAACGGGGGCGTGATGCTTCTGGCGATGGCCGAGCGGCGTCTCGGTTTGGCCAACAATCTGGCCCGGGTGTTCCCGGATCGGCGCGATCCGACGCGGGTCGTGCACAGCCTGGTCGATATGCTCCGCGCTCGCATGTTCGCGATCTGCTGCGGCTACGAGGACGCCGACGACCTCGATCATCTGAGGTCCGATCCGGCATTCAAACTGGCCTGCGGACGGCTGCCGGACACGGGCCGGGATTTGTGTTCCCAGCCGACGCTGTCGCGGCTGGAGAATGCTCCGCGCCTGCGCGACGTGATCCGGCTGACCTACATTTTGGTCGACGCATGGATGGATAGCTACCCGCGCGAGCCGGCATCCGTCACGCTCGACATCGATGATACCTGCGACGTCGTCCACGGCCATCAGCAGCTCTCGCTGTTCAACGCTCATTATGACGAACGCTGCTTCCTGCCGATCCACGTCTACGACACGGAGAAGAGCCGGCCCGTGGCGGTCGTGCTGCGGCCCGGCAAGACGCCGGGCGGCGTCGAGGTGCGTGCCCATCTGCGCCGCCTGGTACGGCATATCCGGACGCGATGGCACAACACGCAAATTACGTTCCGTGGCGACGGGCACTATGCCCGGCCGGAGGCCATGGCGTGGTGCGAGACCAACGGCATCGACTACATCTTCGGTCTGTCCGGCACCAAGCCTCTCGCCAGAAAAGTCGACGAGGTCGCCGACGACATCCGCACGCGACGCGCCATCGAGAACCTGCCGGTTCTGCGTGGCTATACCGAGACGCGCCACAAGGCAAAGTCCTGGGATCGCGAACGGCGCACTGTCGCCCGTATTGAGGCGACGATGCTCGGCCTCGACATCCGCTTCGTCGTCACCAGCCTCGATGTCGGCTCGGCCGAGTGGATCTACGACAGCCTGTATTGCGCGCGCGGCCAAGCCGAGAATCTGATCAAGCTGCATAAGACGCAGCTCGCCTCCGATCGCACCAGCTGCCGTTCGGCGCTCGCCAACCAGGTCCGTCTCGTGCTCCATACGGCCGCTTATTGGCTGATGCTGACCGTGCGCGACGCCATTCCCAAAGCCCGGGAATTGGCCGCTGCCGAGTTCGCGACGCTGCGTCTTCGGCTCTTGAAAATCGCCGCCCGTGTCGTCGAGACCACGAGCCGCATTCGCCTTGCGTTTGCCGCGGCATGTCCCGAAGCCGACCTGATCTGCGGCTTGCCCGGCGCGCTGCTGCCGCTCGGTCCTTGACCGGCGGGGCGTCCGCCCCCGTTCGCCCAACCCATCCCTCAAGCGCGTTGCAAAGTACCGGTCGTCAGGCGGCGAAAAGCCGAAGGCAATCCTGTGCGCCTCGTCAGACAAGATGTGCGGCCGCATCAATCGGGCCAAAAAGCCGCACTCTCACGAATAGGACGGGCTAATTTTCCGAAGCTCATCCAGAAATAATCACTTATCAAGACAAAATTTCTCATCTAATATTTAATATATTTAACGGGCGCCAATGTCCGATTCTGCACATAATGGTCGTTTGTCAAAGAATATTTGCAGTGCATTCAACCAAAGTACCAATCACGACGAGAAGTACGATGCGCAAGCCCGATTTGGATGCCATGGCCTTCGACGATCTCTGGCTCCTCCATGAGGAGGTTACCAGGATCCTGTCGGAGAAAATCACGACTGAGAAGCTGGAACTGGAGAAGCGACTGGCCCAGCTTGCCCCTGCCGGTCGGAGCGAATCACGAGCTCGCCGACCTTATCGGAAGGCGCCGCCGAAATATTTCAACCCGGTGGAACCAAGCGAAACCTGGTCCGGCAGAGGCAGGCAGCCGCGATGGTTGGTTGCCGCACTGCAATCCGGGCACAAGATCGAGGAGTTCCAGATCGGTGCCGGCGACAAGGAAGCCGAGGGATCGGCCTAGCCGCTTCGTTGCCGAAGTCAATTATGCAGCCGCAAACCTGATCCTACGCCTCCACGCGTATGGGCAATGTGTCTGGCGAGGTTGGCGCTAATGTCCGTTATCTCTCCCAGCAGAACGTCGCACAGCTGAATGCGGCTAGAGATGACGGTCGGCGTCGCCCCTTCGCCGGTCAAGAGATAGAGCTGGGCCTGAGCCTGCTTTATTGCGTGGAGGGAACTCCGAAGGGAAGAGCCACCAGACTCGCAAGAACCTGTCATTACTTCCTCCTGCCCACTTTTACAAAACTAACGCTTCCGGGGTGATGAATTTCTCAAGCGACAGCCAAAGCCTGGCGAGGCGACGATATCACCCTCGCCCGATGAGCTCCCCTTCTCCCATATTGCGGTGGAATCCAAACACGCCTCGATCGCCGGTATTGGCAATAATTCGCAGGCGACCCAGCGTTCCGCGGAATGCATTGCAGCGACCGCATCTAACGGGCGTCGAGGAAGGAGCGCCTTCGGTGGAATCGAAACTGACACTCGGGGAACTGCAGGTTGGGCAAATTAACGCAAATTCGGCGTGAGTATCCATCAACGACGCTCCGTTTCCGAAACTCGACAACAAAAAACGAAAAGCCTGCCACCAATGCAAATAATTCGAGCGCAAACTCAATCCAGTTTCCATCGCTGGGCCCAAGCCGGCACTGCGTCAAAACGCGCTCGTGGCCTGGCTTCCAGCTACCAATATCGGGCAGTACGAACGGCGAATGCGCCGTCGATCAAGCCGCGCTCGAATTTAATAGCATTTTTATTTTGGCCGCAATCCCTTCTCGACCACCGCGGTATAATAATATTAAATCAACCATTCAACACGCCCATGAAACGCAACCTTGCGATCAGATACGGATGCAGCGTTCGCGCCGCTGACGTCAGGAAAATGAGAGCGGGATTTCCACTGAGCGCCGGTGTTCGCATCGGCTCGCCGATTTTCCTCGTTACATTCATTTTTGCTTTCCCATGGAGCAAAGCATCATGAGTTCATTAAAGGCGATTTCCGACTGGCATGATGTCACTCTCGAACGACAGATTCGGCAGGACATCTCTCAAAGCGTAGTCAAGTCGACAACATCCGTTAGTCTCCGACGCGGCGACAGATCCAATCGGAATGGGGCTCGCGGGAGCCTATCGCGGCTTCGTTCTCAATACCTCACGCACGTTCACATATACCGTCAACGAACGCCGCCGGGCCAATGCAAATACGTTGCGTCCTATCGGACCGGCGCAGCCTGCGTGGCAAGCGACGGCTTCTTCGCCGCTCCCGTGACAACCACTGGACCGTTGAGCGTGCGCGTGCTTGGCCGGCAACGCGGACTATACCGACTGCGGGACCGATAGCAGTGGATTGATTGCAACCAACACCTTCAACCCAGCAAATAATTGGGCCGATGTCATGTTCCACCCTCAACTTGCGGGCAAACCTGCAGCAGGATCGACGGCGAGCGGAAATAAGCTGCGGGCGACGGTGCTGAGCGGATTTCTCGGTGCCGGGAAAACGACCGTGCTCAACCACCTGTTAATGAACCGGGACGGCTTGCGGATTGCGGTCCTCGTGAACGACATGAGTCAGGTCAACATAGACGCTAGCCTCATCCGCAATGGAGGGGCCAACCTCTCACATGTGACCGAGGAGCTCGTCGAGCTCAGCAATGGTTGCATATGCTGCACGCTCCGCAACGATCTTCTCCAGGAAGTCAGACGTTTGGCCGCCGAGAAGCGCTTCGACTATTTACTTATAGAAGCCACCGGAATCGCCGAGCCACTTCCAATCGCAGCGACCTTTCACTTTCGCGACGAGGCCGGCGTTTCACTGTCCGACGTCGCGACACTGGATACGATGGTCACCGTCGTCGATGCGACCAGACTACTCGCCGATCTCGGCAGTCGCAGCTTGCCGCACGATTGCGACGAAATGCGTGGCACGAACCGGCAACGGACACTCATCGATCTCATTGTCGAGCAGATTGAATTTGCAGACGTCGTGGTAATCAACAAGATCTCGGACCTGGCCGAACCGGCTCGCGCAAAGCTCCGGGGTGTCATCGCGGCTATCAATCCTGACTCTCGTCAGATCGAAGCGGATTTCGGCAAAATCTTCCCGAGCAAACTCCTCGGCACCGGCCTTTTCGATGCAACGAAAGCTGCAAGCCATCCCCTATGGCACAAGGAACTACTTAACCCGCAGGCGCATGTACCTGAGACGGATTCCTATGGAATATCGAGCTTCGTGTACCGCGAGAAGCGCCCCTTCGATCCTGTCCGATTTCGCTCGTTTCTCGACCAGCCCTGGGCAGGTGTCATTCGTGCAAAAGGACGCTTTTGGCTTTCCACTCGTCCCGACTGGGTAGGCCTTCTTTCCGTCGCCGGGGTTCAGCGCAGATGCGGGCCGGCCGGATTGTGGTGGGCCAGCATCCCCCGATCGCAATGGCCTGCGGAGCCGGAGCTTCAGGACCATATCCGGAATCGATGGGACGAAGCCTGGGGCGATCGCCTTCAAGAGTTGGTGTTCATCGGCTCAGGCATGGATGAAGCCCGAATCCGCACCTCCCTCGATGCATGTCTGGATCCGAGCGAAAAAGGGTTCGATCCGGAAAGTTGGCGCGATCGCGATGATCCCTTTCCTCTTTGGTCCATGTGAAGATTGTGACGGCAAATCACATCTTTGGCAGCGGAGATAAATTGCAAGCCAAGTACATAATACTAGAGTCCTGTACTACACCATGATGGCCGGGAGATGAGGTAAATAACTGGCCATCTAAAAACAGCTCGCCAAAAAAACTCAACAATTACTGCTTCTTATCTGATCCCGTCACGGATCATGTAAACCCTGAGCGCTGCGCCTTGCTATCATCGACCGCCGTCACTTATTAGATTTACTCGTATTTCCAATCCGTTAGCTGTGGAACCGCTCCCGCCGAGCCGGAGCAGCTCCGCCATCAGCTCGGCGTCACCGTGATCGGCACCACCGAGATGCTGCGCTGTACCAGGCAGTTCAACATCAAGGCGCGCGTGGTGAAGACGAGCTGGGACCGGCTCGACAAGACGCCGCTGCCCGCCATCGTCCCCTTGCGCGACGGCGGCTTCCTGATCCTGGGCAAGGCCGGCGACGGCAAGGCCATCGTGCAATATCCGGGCTCGCCGCGACCGCAGATGCTGACCAAGGCGCAGTTCGAGGTGCTCTGGGACGGCCGCATCGTGCTGATGACCAAGCGCGCCGGCCTCGCCGATCTGTCGCGGCGCTTCGACATCACCTGGTTCATGGGCGCGGTCAACCGCTATCGCGGCCTGCTCGGCGAAGTGCTGCTCGCCTCGTTCTTCCTCCAGATCTTTGCGCTGGTGTCGCCGCTGTTCTTCCAGGTGGTGATCGACAAGGTGCTGGTGCATCGCAGCCTCGGCACGCTGGATGTGCTGGTCGCCGGCATCGTCGCGATCTCGATCTTCGAGGTCGTGCTCGGCGCGCTCCGCACCTATCTGTTCTCGCACACGACAAACCGCATCGACGTCGAGCTCGGCGCGCGGCTGTTCCACCATCTGCTGGCGCTGCCGCTGTCCTATTTCCAGGCGCGGCGGGTCGGCGACACGGTCGCGCGGGTGCGCGAGCTGGAGAACCTGCGCAACTTCATCACCGGCTCGGCGCTGACGCTGGTGATCGACCTTTTCTTCACCTTCGTCTTCCTCGGCCTGATGGCGTTCTACTCGCCGCTGCTGACCGCGATCGTGCTGGCGTCGTTCCCGCTCTACATCGTCATCTCGGCCGGCGCCACGCCGCTGTTCCGCTACCGTCTCGACGAGAAGTTCAAGCGCGGCGCGGAGAACCAGTCGTTCCTTGTCGAGAGCGTCACCGGCGTCGAGACCTTGAAGGCGATGGCGGTCGAGCCGCAGATGCAGAAGCGCTGGGAAGAGCAGCTTGCCGGCTACGTCGCCTCGAGCTTTCGCGTGGTCAATCTCGGCAATGTTGCAAGCCAGGCCGTTCAGTTCGTCAGCAAGATCAACATGGCGATCCTGCTCTATTTCGGCGCCAAGCTGGTCATCGACGGTAACCTCACGGTCGGCGAGCTCGTCGCCTTCAACATGCTGTCGGGACGGGTCACCGCACCGGTGCTGCGGCTCGCCCAGCTCTGGCAGGATTTCCACCAGGCGCGGCTGTCGGTCGAGCGGCTCGGCGACATCCTCAACACCGTGCCCGAGCCGACCCATCGCCCGGGTCGCGCGGCGTTGCCTGCCATCCGTGGCGACATCACCTTCGAGCATGTCGGCTTCCGCTACCGCGTCGACGGACCGCAGATCCTGAACGACATCACCCTGAAGATTCCGGCCGGCCAGATCGTCGGCATCGTCGGCACCTCCGGCTCCGGCAAGAGCACGCTCGGAAAACTGATCCAGCGGCTTTATCTCCCCGAGAGCGGCCGCGTGCTGGTCGACGGCAATGACCTTGCGGCGGTCGACCCGACCTGGCTGCGCCGGCAGGTCGGGGTCGTGCTCCAGGAGAACATGCTGTTCAACCGCTCGGTGCGCGACAACATTGCGCTGGCCGACCCCGCGTTGCCGATGGAGCGCGTCGTGGCCGCGGCAAAGCTCGCCGGCGCACACGATTTCATCCTCGAACTCCAGGATGGCTACGACACCGTCATCGGCGAGCGCGGCAGCACGCTGTCCGGCGGCCAGCGCCAGCGTATCGCGATCGCACGCGCGCTGACGACCAATCCTCGCGTTCTCATCTTCGACGAAGCAACGAGCGCGCTCGACTATGAAAGCGAGCGCATCATCCAGCACAACATGCGCGAGATCACGGCGGGCCGTACCGTTCTGATCATCGCCCACCGTCTGTCGACCGTGCGCACCGCGGACCGCATCATCACCGTGGAGCGTGGCCGTATCGTCGAGGACGGTTCGCACGACCAGCTGATCCGCAGCGGCGGCCGCTACGCCACGCTGCATCGTGTCCAGGCAGGCATCCATGAAGTCGGCTAAGGCGATGATGGCCTCGCTGCGCAGCCCGACGCGGACGCGCGACGAGCTGGCGTTCCTCCCCGCGGCGCTCGAGATCGTCGAGACCCCGCCCTCACCGATCGGCCGCGCCATCTCCGCGTCGATCTCGGCGGTGTTTCTGATCGCGCTGGTGTGGGCCAGCATCGGCACGGTCGACATCATCGCGACCGCGACCGGCAAGATCGTCCCCGACGGCCGCACCAAGGTGATCCAGCCGTTCGAGACCGCTGTCGTGCGCGCCATCCACGTGCAGGACGGTCAGCGCGTCAAGGCCGGCGACCTCCTGATCGAGCTCGATCCCACCATGAGTCAGGCCGAGCTCGGCCATCTCCAGAGCGATCTGCTGGCGAGCGAGCTCGACATCGCACGTCTGCACGCCGCACTTGCCGGCGGTGATCCCGCCAAATTCATCGCGCCCGCGCGCGCGACCTCCGATCAGATCCGCACCGCAAAGCGTTTCCTGGCCTCGCAGGCCGCCGAGCAGGCGTCCAAGATCACCTCGCTCGAATGGCAGGGCACGCAGAAGAAAGCGGAGCGCTCGACCACCGAGGCCACGATCGGCAAGATCAGCGCGCTCATTCCCATCATGCAGCAGCGCGTCGACGTGCGAAAATATCTCGTCGACCGCGAGTTCGGCTCGAAACTGCAATACCTTACGGAAACACAGGACCTGGTGGCGCAACAGCAGGAGCTGCTGGTCCAGAAGAGCCATTATACCGAGGCCGATGCCGCCGTCGGCGGCATCGAGGAGACGCTGCGGCGTACCGAGGCCGAATATCAGCGCGGCCTGTTCGACGAGCTCGCGAAAGCCGAGCAGAAGGCCGGCGGGCTGCGCCAGGATATCGTCAAGGCCGAGCAGCGCACCAGCCTGCTCCGCCTCGCCGCGCAGGAGGACGGCATCGTCCAGCAGCTCGCGGTGCATTCGGTCGGCGGCGTGGTGACCCCCGCGCAGACGCTGATGGTCGTGGTGCCCACCAGCGGCGGCCTCGAGATCGAAGCGATGATCTCGAACAAGGACATCGGCTTCGTCCAGCCCGGCGAGGAAGCCGCGATCAAGGTCGACACCTTCAGCTTCACCCGCTACGGCCTGCGTCAGGGCAAGGTGCTCAGCGTCTCCCAGGACGCCATCGTCCGCCAGAAACCGCCGGAAAAGCCCGGCGACACGCCGGCCGGCACCGACACATCATCCAGCGAACCCAAGGGCCAGGAGCTGGTTTACTCTGCCCGCGTCTCGCTCGACCGCTCGCAAATGGACATCGACGGCCGCACCGTCAACCTCGCCCCTGGCATGGCCGTAACCGTCGAGATCAAGACCGGTACGAGTCCCATGATTGACGTCGGCGCCGGCCGGCGAAAGGCTGGGCAAGTCGTAATCATGGGGAGCGAGTACAGATGAAAGTGATGTCTCAGCAAGCAGCGGAAACCCGGATGGATGTAGCCAAGGCAATTTACGTCTCGGTGGAGTTGAGCCAGTCAACTTGGCTGGTGACTTCATTCGTGCCGGCCATCGATACCAAGATGGCGCGGAAGGGTCTCCCAGCCGGCCAGATCGGACGGCTGCTCAGCTTGCTCAACGAGCTCCGCGCCAGGGCGCACCGTAAGACCGATTCTTGGCTCCCCGTGATCGTTATCCAGGAGGCAGGCCTTGATGGGTTCTGGGTCCATCGCGTCTTGGCCGACGAAGGTGTTGAGAGCCATGTGGTGGATGCGACATCGATAGCGGTGCCCAGAAAAGCACGCCGAGCTAAAACCGATCGTATCGACGGAGAAACACTCGTCCGCGCACTTATGTCGTTCAAACGGGGTGAGCCACGAACATGTGCGATGGTTCGGATTCCATCCCATGACGAGGAAGACCGGCGTCGGCTCGTCCGGGAAAGGAAAGCCCTGGTTGTCGAGCGACTGACGCACGTCAACCGGATTGAGGGACTTCTGTTCGCACAAGGTATTTCGGGCTACCGACCACTGAATCGCGATCGACGATCTCGCCTCGAAGAGCTTCGCACTGGCGATGGTCGGCCGCTCGCACCTTTCTTGAAAGCCCAGATATCGCGAGAACTTGACCGTCTTGAATTGGTGATCGAGCAGATCAAAGTGATCGAGGCGGAGCGCGATAAGCTTCTGGCGTCCGAACGGAAAGAGGCAAATAGCGCCATTTCCATGCTCGAGAACGTGCGTTGTATCGGACCTGAGTTCGCATCTCTGCTCTGGACGGAAGGCTTTTACAGGCACTTTGACAATCGCCGACAAATCGCGGCTTACGCGGGATTAGCACCAACACCGTGGCAGAGCGGATCCGTTGATCGTGATCAAGGAGTGTCGAAAGCTGGCAACCCGCGGTTACGCACCACGATGATACAGCTGGCCTGGCTCTGGCTGCGCCATCAGCCTGATTCTGCGCTAACCCGCTGGTTCCGGCAGCGAGCAGCATCGAGTGGTTCTGCCCAGCGCAAGAAAATCGTTGTCGCACTCGCCCGCAAACTACTCGTTGCTTTGTGGAAATATGTGACGGTTGGCGTCGTGATTGACGGGGCGAAGCTGAAGAATGCGTAGAAACTGCTCCACATCGTCATCTACTGAAGCCTGATCAGCTTCAGCAGATCCAGGCGGGCGAACCGGAAGTCTTCTTTGGCTTAAACAGCCGAGTATGAGGATGGTAGCGCCTTCCTGAGCCCAGCCCATCGAATGCGGGAATGTGGTGCCGCTGCTTGGCGCAGCGACCGGATATAAGGTTGTCCCGGCTGTTTACCGGTCGAGGAAAGACCTGGGTTCACCTGGATACTGGAGGCCAAACTAATGGAGCAAAACAATGGAGAGCCGATGGCTTGACCAATCATCATATAAGGAAGATCATCAGCTATGTGGTGTCACCGCTGATCCGGTATGGGCAGGAGAGTTTGCGGGAGCGGTGAGACGGCGGCGAATCCGGCGGAATGGTATCGGGATCTCTGGCCCAGCCCAACCGGCACATTTGACCTAAATCAAGCAGGTATCGGTTAGCGGTGACAGCCTCAACCCGCCAAATGGACTGCGGGAGGTCGGAATATGAAAATCCGTTGCCGCACCCTTGCGACCACAAGTGTTCTTGCCCTCGGTTGCATCTCCGCGTCGGCTCAGCAGGTCACGGGAACCCCAGGCTCGCCCGCAGCCACGACTACAATTGACGGCAAGCTGCTTCCGCCGCCGCCTCCAGAATTCGGAGGGGTCATCAACGAGAGAGCCTCGGAGTCGAAGGCGTGGTGGGCACCGCGTGTCGTACCGCCGAAGGGCGCGCCCAATGTGTTGCTCATCATGACCGACGACCAAGGTTTCGGAGCGCCGAGCACCTTCGGCGGCGTTGTCCCCACGCCCGCGATGGATCGTATCGCTGCGCAGGGCCTGCGCTACACCAATTTTCATTCCACCTCGCTGTGCTCACCGACGCGGGCGGCGCTCATCACCGGCCGCAATCATCATTCGGTCGGCTTCGGAGTCGTCGGCGAAATATCGACGGGATTCCCAGGTTACGACTCGATCATTCCGATCGAGAAGGGCACCATCGGCACCACCCTGAAGGCGAACGGGTACGCCACCTCGTGGTTCGGCAAGAACCATAACACGCCCTCATATCAATCGAGCCAGGCGGGGCCATTCAATCAATGGCCCAATGGCATGGGCTTCGAGTATTTCTATGGTTTTGTCGGCGGCGATGCCAGTCAGTGGCAGCCGAATCTGTTCCGCAACACCACAGCGATTTATCCATTCCAGGACAATCCGCGCTGGAACCTGACGACCGCGATGGCCGACGAAGCCATCCAGCACGTGAAACAGCTCAAGGAGATCGCGCCCGACAAGCCGTTCTTCGTTTATTACGTGCCCGGCGGCACGCACGCGCCGCATCATCCGACGCCGGATTGGATCAAGAAGATCAGCGACATGCACCCGTTCGACCAAGGCTGGAACAAGCTGCGGGAGACGATCTTCGCCAACCAGAAGCGGTTGGGCATCATGCCCGACCACGCCAAGCTGACGCCATGGCCGAAGGAATTGCCGCAATGGGATTCTATCGGCGAGTTGGAGAAGAAGCTCTTCATCAAGCAGGCAGATGTCTATGGCGCCTACCTTGCCTACACCGACCATGAGATCGGCCGCGTCATTCAAGCCGTCGAAGACCTGGGAGAGCTCAACAACACGTTGATTATCTACATCGGTGGCGACAACGGCGCGAGCGCCGAAGGCATGATCAACGGTACGCCCAACGAGTTCACGACCTTCAATGGTGTCCCGGTGCCGGTGAAGGCTCAGTACCTCTGGTATCCGTTCTGGGGCTCGGACAAGACTTTCCCGCATTATGCCGCGCCCTGGGCGTGGGCGATGGACACTCCATTCAAGTGGGTCAAGCAGGTGCCGTCGCATTTCGGCGGGACCGCCCAAGGCGTCGCCATGTCCTGGCCCGGCCATATCAACGATGTGGGAGGCATCCGTCGCCAATTCCATCACGTCATCGATATTGCTCCGACCATCCTCGAAGCAACCGGCATTTCGCAACCTGACACGATCGACGGTATCAAACAGAGCCCCATGGAAGGGGTGAGTATGGCGTACACCTGGGACAAGGCGAACGCCAATGCCAGGACGACGCACACGACCCAATATTTCGAGATGCTCGGTAATCGCGCCATCTATCGCGATGGCTGGGTTGCGGCCACGACGCCGATCACGCTTCCATGGGAGCTAAGCAACGCGCCCCCGCCAGATGTGATCACGGGATACAAGTGGGAGCTCTACAACGTCCAGGAAGACCCCACCCAGTTCAATGATCTGGCCGCCAAAATGCCGGAGAAGGTCAAGGAGCTGCAAGCCGTCTTTGATGTCGAGGCGAAGAAGTACAACGTGCTGCCGCTCGATAACACGACGCTCGCGCGTTGGAATACGCCGCGCCCAAGCCTGACGGCCGGGCAGACGGTATTCACCTATTCGGGCGAACTGACCGGTGTGCCGGCTAGCGCCGCGCCGAGCATCCTCAACAAGTCCTATACCATCACCGCCGAGGTTGAGATTCCCAACGGCGGCGCTGAAGGGATGATCGTCACCGAAGGCGGACGTTTCGGCGGCTACGGGCTACTTCTAAGCAAGGGTGTGGCGGGCCTTCGGCGGGGTAAGCCCGTGTTCCTCTACAACCTGCTCAACCTCAAGCGCACGATCTGGTCGGGACCGGAGTTGAGCGCGGGCAAGCACACCATCGTCTTCGACTTCAAGTCGGATGGGCCCGGATTGGGCAAGGGCGGTACAGGCGTACTTTCAGTGGATGCCAAGGAAGTAGACCGGAAATCCATAGAACACGGTACGCCCATCACGTTCCCGGAGGACGAGACCTTCGACGTCGGCCAGGACACCCGCACCGGGGTCGCGATGCTCGAGTATCGCTACGATCCTCCGTTCAAGTTCACGGGCAAGATCAACAAGCTGACGTTCAAGCTCGGACCTGAGTTGAAGGACCCGGCGCAAGCCAAGGCAGAACTTGGACCTATGCCGGCGCCGGAGCCGGATCCCATTGAAGAGTCGAAGTCTCAAAAGCCACCCGCGAACGTTGGGAAGAAATGAAAGGCGCATTGGCGTTCGCCGCCATCAGCGAAGCTGCAACGGGATTGGCGCTGTTGATCGCGCCGTCGCTGGTTGGCCAGTTGTTGCTGGGCGAGCAGCTTTCCGGTGTCGCAACGCCGGTCGCGCGTGTCGCCGGCATTGCGCTGATTGCCTTGGGGATCGCCTGTTGGCCAGGGCGGCCGCCACTGCCGGGCATGTTGATCTACAACGGAGCCATCACCCTATATTTGGCCTACCTCGGTTTCGCAGGTGGATTGAGCGGCGTCCTTCTGTGGCCGGCAGTCGTCCTTCATCTCATCCTGACCACGCTCTTGATGCGCGGCGGCTCGCAAAGCCGCGACCGCTGAATTTCTCATCGACCCCGCCGTTTCTGGGGAAGCTTCAAAATTCTTCAGGCTCAGTGGCTTGCGTATTGAAGAGCATCCAAAGCTTTAACGTATCCCATCCCGGATCATGTATCCGGCGCCGCGGATCGTATGCAGCAGCGGCCGCTCGAAACCTTTGTCGATCTTGGAGCGCAGCCGCGAAATGTGCACGTCGATCACGTTGGTCTGCGGATCGAAATGGTAGTCCCAGACGTTCTCCAGCAGCATGGTGCGCGTCACCACCTGGCCGGCATGCTTCATGAGGTATTCGAGCAGGCGGAATTCGCGCGGCTGGAGCGTCAGCTCGTCCTTGCCGCGGGCGACGCGATGGGACAGCCGGTCGAGCTCGAGATCGCCGACGCGGTAGAGCGTGTCCTCGGCCGGACCGCCGCGGCGCCGTGACAGCACTTCGACCCGGGCCAGCAACTCGGCAAAGGAATAAGGCTTCGGCAGATAGTCGTCGCCGCCGGCGCGCAGACCCTTAATGCGGTCGTCGACCTGCCCGAGCGCTGAGAGAATCAGCACCGGCGACGAGTCGCCCTTGTCGCGCAACGCGCCGATCAGCGACAGGCCGTCACGCTTGGGCAGCATGCGGTCGACCACCAGCACGTCGTAATCGCCGCTCTCGGCCATGGCGAGGCCTTCCTCGCCGTCGGCGGCGTGGTCGGCAATGTGTCCGACTTCACGAAACGCCTTCACGAGATAGTCGGCGGATTCGCGGTCGTCTTCGATGATGAGGAGGCGCATCGTGCGTTCGGCGGCGGTCAAGGGGGTCAACCTTTCCTGAACATGGCGCGAGCGGCAATCGCATGCAAGCCAAGCAAACGGGACTTGGGTAGGCAAAAAGGCGGGCGGTGAAGCTGGGGGGACCTCACCGCCCTAGGCCTTCCGACGGAGGGGGGCGTAATTCCACCGGAAGGTAGGCTGGGGGAGCGGGCCTTATGCTGCTCCCCCGAAGGGCGTCGGCGGCGGGGGCGACTGATGCCGGCGACACCCCTCATCTCGTAGACCTCCTGACGGCTTAGCCCTTGGCGATGGGCACGGCGACGAAGCGCGACTGGCCGCCGCTCTTCACGCGCATCAGGACGCTGTTCTTGTTGTCGGTCCGCGCCGTGTTGATGGCGTCGCGGACTTCGCCGGCGGTGCTCACGCTCTTGCCGCCGACTTCGAGAATAACGTCGCCTTCCTTGAAGCCGCGTTCGGCCGCGGCGCTCTTCGGATCGACTTCGGTGACCACGACACCTTCCTTGCCGGCGCCAGCCACGGAGTCGGCGGGCGCGACGGTCATGCCGAGCTTGGGCACGTCGGTGCCACGGCTCGCACCCTTGCCGCTATCCTTGTCGGTGTCGGCCTTGGCCTCGATCGTGTTCGGCAGCTGGCCGAGGGTGAGGTTCACGACCTTGTCCTGGCCCTTGTGCAACACGTTGAGCTTCACGGTCGCGCCGGGCGCCATGCCGCCGATGGTGCGGGCAAGCTCGCGGGCATCCTTGACGGATTCACCGTTGACCGAGGTGATCACGTCGCCGGACTCGATGCCGGCCTTCGCCGCCGGACCGTTCGCCTGCGGCTCCGCCACCAGCGCACCTTCGGCCTTCTTCATGCCGAGGCTGTCGGCGATATCGGACGTCACCGGCTGGATCTGGACGCCGATCCAGCCGCGGCTGACCGAGCCCTTGTCCTTGAGCTGCGCCACCACGCTCTTCACGGTGCTCGCGGGAATCGAGAACGCGATACCGACGCTGCCGCCGGAGGGCGAGTAGATCGCGGTATTGACGCCCATCACCTCGCCGTTGGTGTCGAAAGCGGGACCACCGGAATTGCCCTTGTTCACGGGCGCATCGATCTGGATGAAATCGTCATAGGGACCGTTGCCGATGTCGCGGCCGCTGGCCGAGACGATGCCCGCAGTCACGGTGCCGCCGAGGCCGAAGGGATTGCCGACCGCGAGCACCCAGTCGCCGATCCGCGGCTTGCTGTCGGCGAGCTTGGCGAACGGGAAGTTCGAGCTGCCCTCGACCTTGATGAGGGCGAGGTCAGTGCGCTGGTCGGTGCCGATCACCTTGGCGGTATAGGTCTTGCCGTCGTCGGTCGTGACCTCGACCTTGTCGGCGCCGTCGACCACGTGGTTGTTGGTCACGGCAAAACCGTCGGCGGAGATGAAGAAGCCGGAGCCCTGGCCCTGCACGACGCGGCCGCGGCCACCCTTCTGGCCCGGGAAACCATCCGGACCGCCGAAGCGGCGGAAGAAGCGCTCCATCGGCGAGCCCGGCTGGAACGGCGAGGAGGAATCGTCGCCATCGTCGTTGCTTGCGGTCTTCTCCTTGATGTTGACCTTCACCGAGATCACCGACGGTTTCACGCGCTCGACGATGTCGGCGAACCCGACCGGACGCTCAACCTTCCGGACCTCGTTGTTGACCTGCGCATGCGCCGGGCTGGAGAACAGCTCGCTCGGCGAGGTCGACGGGCTAAAGCCGTGGACGGCAATCCCGAGGCCAGCGACGACCGAAGCCATCAGCGCGATCCTGCGCGCGGAGAAAACCGACCGGCGGGGCGGCCGGTAGGACGGAAGGTTCGTGAGGTCGGGACGGTCGGTCATGCAGGAATCTCCAAGGCCTTGAATTCTTTCGGTGCCGGATGGCAGCACGTTACGGACATGAAGATGGGGGCTCCCGCCTTACCGTGCGCTGGCGGCGGGGTTAAACTTTTGTAATGAAGGGTCGCGCCATTGCGGCAGTTTATCGCACGCCGAAAGTCGTGGCCTTACAGGAACTTAATCGAGTTCCCCTGACGAGCGTCGAACACGCCTTTGGCGAGATCAGCTCGCCCTCACGCTGACGATGAATTCGTCGACTTCACGCTTCAGGGTTTCGGCCTGCTGCGACAGATCGACGGCGGAATCGCGCGCTTCGGCCGCCATGCGGCCGGTCTCCGCCGACGTCGAGGTGATCTGGACGATGTGGTTGGAGACGTCCAGCGTTCCATGGGCGGCATCCTGCGCGCTGCGGGTGATGTCCTGCGTGGCGTTGCGCTGCTGGGCGGTGTCGACCTCGATGCCCGACATGATCGACGAGATCTCCGACAGCGTCTTCGAGATGCCGTCGATCGCGCCGCGCGTCTCCGCGGTGATGCCCTGGATGCTGGCGACGTGCGAGGTGATCTCCTCCGTCGCCTTGCTGGTCTGGTGCGCGAGGCTCTTCACTTCGGAGGCAACCACGGCAAAACCCTTGCCGGCGTCCCCTGCCCGCGCCGCCTCGATGGTGGCGTTGAGCGCCAGCAGGTTGGTCTGCGAGGCGATCGCCTGCACGAGCTGCACGACCTCGCCGATCTTGTCGGCGGCATCCGACAGGGTGTGGATGGTGTCGCGGCTCTTCTCGGCCTGCGTCGCCGCGCCTTCGGCACGCTGCGTCGCGTCGGTGACGCGGCGGCTGATCGTGCCGATCGAGTTCGTCATCTCCTCGGCCGAGCCCGCGACGATCTGCACGCTGGCGCTGGCCTGGTTCGCCGCGCTCGCGACCGCATTGGCCTTGGAGCTGGTGTCGTTGGCCGTCCGTGACAGCGTTTCGGCATTGCTCTTCAGGTGCGCGGCCGAGGACGCCACGCTGTCGACCACGCTGGCAACGAGATCGTTGAAGCGCTTGATCCGGGCGTCCAGGAATATCGACCGCTCGGCCTGATGCTGCGCTTCGTGCAATTGCTGCTCGGTGAGGCGCCGCCGCTCCAGGCCGTTGGTCTTGAACACTTCCAGTGCGCCGGCGAGCAGGCCGATCTCGTTGGTACCGCCGAGGCCCGGAACAGGCGTCTCGAATTTCTGATCGGCGACCTCACGCATGGCGTGCACAATCGCCGCCAGTGGATTGAGGATGCCGTTGCGCACAGCGAACCAGGTGGTGAGGCAGATCGCGACAGCGACCACCGCGATCACGCCGCAGGCGATCAGGAAATAGGAGAATGCCGCCTGCGCCTGCTGGTAGATCAGCATTGCATGCTCGCGCGCGGGGCCGATCAGCGCGGCGAAATCCGACGACAGGCTGGTGATCTCGTTGTTGAGGTAGAGCACCGCGACGAAGCCGGTGCCGCCGCCGATGCCCAGCAGGAACAATAATGCAGCGACGACGGCGCCGACCAGGAAGCGGATCGTCAGATTGCTGTTCGTGAACATCGGCTGAGGACTCAAACGTCTGGAATTGAATTTCGCGACAAGCTTCCAGACAAAGGTCAACAGAGCATGAAACAGGCTGCGGCAGACGGCCTACGTATCATTACTTAGGCCGGGACGACTTGAAGTCGCTAGGACGACTTCGTCTCGTCCGACATCAAGGCTGCGAGCCGCGCCTCTTCCTCGGGCGTGAGCGGCGGAGCTGGTAGGTCTGCACCGCTTCGCGCGCGCCGGCGGATTTGCAGCCAGAGCGCCAGGCCGCCGCTGATCAGCAGCAGCGGCGCGAGCAGCCACAACAGCATGGTCTGCCGCTCGAAGCGCGGCTTGAGCAGCACGAACTCGCCATAGCGCGCGACCAGGAAGTCGAGCACCTGCGAATTGCTGTCGCCGGCAGCGATCCGCTCGCGCACCAGCAGCCGCAAATCGCGCGCCAGCGGTGCGTCGGAATCGTCGATCGACTGGTTCTGGCAGACCATGCAGCGCAGCTCGCACGACAGGTCGCGCGCGCGTGCCTCCTTCACGGGATCCGACATGATCTCGTCGGGCTGCACGGCGTGGGCGGCGGGCAAAGCCAGCAGCATGAGCGCAACGATCGTGACCATCATCCGCCGCATCGGATCACTCCGCCGGCTGAAGGCGCTGCTTGGCCCGCGCCGGCTTCGGTGCGCCGACCCGCAGGCGCCGGTCGGACAGCGACAGCATGCCGCCGAAGGCCATGAGCACCGGTCCCCACCAGATCAGCAGCACCAGCGGCTTGTGATAGATGCGCACCGCAATGGCGCCATCGGGAGTCGCGTCGCCGAGAGAAACGTAGAGCTGGCTCGCGCCGCGCGTCAGCAATGCGGCCTCGGTGGTCGAGGACCCACGCGTCGTGAAGTTGCGCTTGGACGGCGTCATGACGCTGATCTTCTCACCGTCGCCGCTGACGTTGAACTCGGCGATCATCTCGCGGAAGTTCGGCCCCTGACGCTGGGACAGGCCGTCGAGCTTGAGATCATAGCCGGCGACGTGTGCAACGTCGTTCTGCTTCATGGTCGCGATATACTCGCTGTTCCAGGTGGTCTCGCAGACGATCCCGATCAGCGCGACGCCGAGGCCCGCATGGGCAAACACAGAACCCCAGGCCGAACGCGGCAGGCCGCGGGCCCGGTGCAGCGTCGTTGCGAACGGCAGGCGGAACAAACCGGTCCGTTCGGACAGATCGGTCACGGCACCGGCGATGACGAAGACTCCAAGCCCAATTGCCAATGGTGCCAGCGCACTGCCACCACGGGTCCAGGCCCAGACGATGGCGATCACAACGAGCGCGGCAATGCCCGCCGCAAGCAGCCGCTGGGTGACGCCGAGCAGATCGCCGCGCTTCCACGCCAGCATCGGCCCAAACGGCACCACGAGCAGCAGCAGCGCGAACAGCGGGACGAAGGTGAGATTGTAGAAGGGGGCGCCGACCGACATCTTGAAGTCGAGCGCTTCCATCGCCAGAGGATAGAGCGTGCCGAACAGCACGACCGCGCAAGCTACGCTGAGCAGCAGATTGTTCAACACCAGCGCGCCCTCGCGCGAGATCGGCGCGAACAGGCCGCCCTGCTTCAACGAGGTCGCGCGCCCTGCGAACAGCGACAGGCTGCCGCCGATGAACAGGCAGAGGATCAGCAGGATGAACACGCCGCGCGTCGGATCGGTGGCGAAAGCGTGCACGGAGGTGATGACGCCCGAACGCACCAGGAAGGTGCCGAGCAGCGACAGCGAGAAGGTCAGGATCGACAGCAGGATGGTCCAGACCTTCAGCGCGTTGCGCTTCTCCATCACCAGCGCCGAGTGCAGCAGCGCCGTGCCGGCGAGCCACGGCATCAGCGAGGCGTTCTCGACCGGATCCCAGAACCACCAGCCGCCCCAGCCGAGCTCGTAATAGGCCCAGTACGACCCCATCGCGATGCCGAGGGTCAGGAAAATCCAGGCCACCAGCGTCCACGGCCGCACCCAGCGCGCCCAGGCCGCGTCGATCCGCCCCTCCATCAGCGCCGCGATGGCGAAGGAGAACGAGATCGAGAAGCCGACATAGCCGAGATAGAGCATCGGCGGATGCACGGCGAGGCCGATGTCCTGGAGCACCGGATTGAGATCGCGTCCCTCGATCGGCGGATTGGCGATGCGCAGGAACGGATTCGATGTCACCAGGATGAAGAGATAGAAGGCGCTGGCGATCCAGGCCTGCACGGCCAGCACATGCGCGCGCAGCGACAGCGGCAGATTGTTACCGAAGGCGGCGACCATTCCGCCGAACAGCGCCAGGATCGACACCCACAGCAGCATCGAGCCTTCATGGTTCCCCCACACGCCGGTGATCTTGTAGATCAGCGGCTTCATCGAATGGGAGTTCTCGTAGACGTTGGCGACGGAGAAATCCGAGTTCACGTGTAGCATCACGAGCGCGATGAACGACGCACCGACGAACAGGAGTTGCGCCAGCGCGGCGGAGCGCGCCACGTTCATCAGCGCGGCATCGCGCAAGCGCGCACCGATCAGCGGCACGATGGACTGGATCAGCGCCAGGCCAAGGGCCAGCACCAGCGCGTAGTGTCCGGATTCCGCGATCAACGCACTGCTCCCTGCGGGTTGCCCTGCGCGGTCGTCGCCGCGGGTTTGACGCTATCAGAAGCCTTGGCGCCGTAATCGTCCTTCCAATGCCCCTGCTTCTTCAGGGCATCGGCGACTTCCTTGGGCATGTAGGTCTCGTCGTGCTTGGCAAGCACGGTGTCGGCCTTGAACACGCCATTGGCGTCGAGCGCGCCTTCGGCCACCACGCCCTGCCCTTCACGGAACAGGTCGGGCAGGATGCCCTTGTAGGCGACCGGCAGCTTGGCGCCGCCATCGGCAACCTCGAAGGTCACGGCGAGATTATCGCCGCGCTGGAGCGAGCCGGGCTGCACCAGGCCGCCGAGACGAAACCGCTTGCCGGGCTCGACGTGCTTTTCGGCGACCATCGTTGGCGTCGAGAAGAACACGATGGAGTCGCGCAGAGCGTTGAGCACGAGCGCGGCCGCGAGCGCGAGCACCGCGAGGGAGCCGCCGATGATGGTCATGCGTCGCTGCTTGCGCGTCATCGCGTATCCGTTCTCCGCTCGCCTCGTCCCGACATCGTCATCCGTCGAGCCCGAGAGTCTTGAGGCCTTCGTTGAGCTGGCGCAGCCGCGCGGCGTCGTTGGCGACAGCCTGTCGGGCGTCGGTCGAAGCGCCCATTGCCCTGTCACGATCGCCCATCACGAGATAGGCGCGCACCAGGCGCAGCCAACCCTCGACATCATCGCCGTTCTGCTTCAGCCGGGTGGCCAGGCGTTCGACCATGCCGCGCACCATCGCGTTGCGATCGCCCTCGTTCATGTCCTTGGAGGCTGCGATCGTCTCGTCAGACAGCGCCGGCATCGTAGCGCCACCGCCGCCGACCCGCGCCAACGAGGTCTGCACCAGAGGACGCCACGGCGCATCCGCCGGCGCTTTCGCCAGCAGTGCGCGCCAGATGTTGGCGGCATCGTCCTTGCGGCCATCCTGCTCGGCGGCAAGCCCGAGGAAATAGTTCGCCTTGGGATCGTCCGCGTTCAGGCCATGCGCGCGCTCGAATTCGGTCTTGGCCTCGGCGGTCACCACGCCGCCGGCAGCAGCCGCGATCGCCTCGCCGAGATCGGCCCGGCGCTCCGAACTCTCACCATTGTAGGTGAGCGAGTTGCGATAGGCGCGCACCGCATCGTCGAAGCGGCCGAGCCGCACCAGCACCGGCGCGAGCACGTTCCAGCCGCGCCCGTCGGTCGGATTCTTTTCCAGATGCTGCTCGACCTGCACGACGAGATTCTCGAGCGCCATGCCGGACCCAGCCCCGCGCTCCCGCTGCGCCAGGGGAAAGTCCTGAAGCCTGGGCGAGCCGAGCGGCATGTAGACGCCGATCGCAATGAGCGGCAGGCCGGCAAGCGCCAGCACAGCCGCCGCGCGGCGCCATTTGAGGCTCGATGTCGGTTCCGATGCAGGCTCGCTCCCGGCCGCGGCAAGCAGCCTGCGGCTGATCTCGACACGTGCGGCCTCGGCTTCCGGTGCGGCGATCAGCCCTGCGGCGAGATCACGCTCGATCTCGGCCAGCTGGTCCTTGTAGACCGCCACCTCGCTCCCCTGATTTTGCGCGCGTCCGCTGCGGCCGAGCGGCAGAAGCACGGCGAAAATCGCCGCGACCGTCATCAGCGCGAACACGAACCATAGCGTCATCAGGCAAGCTTCCGGCGGCGCGCGAACCGCGCCCATAGGTGGCTTTACACCACGGCCGGACGATGCGGCAATTGACAATTGTCAATTCGGCGCGACCGCACACAGTCCCGAAACTGTGAAAATCCAACGGCTTAACGGATCTCGAAGTCCGCGCTTTGAGCCGCGTCCTCGCCGTGCCCGTTGAAGGCCCTCAGGAAGTATGTTCCCGGCTCGATTGCTTCAGGCAATTTGATGCGCAACGCCCCGACGGGAACGGGCGATGCAACCCTGGTGACGGTCTCAGGCAGTTGGCGGCCGCTTGCCTTCTCGATCAGCACCACCTTCGCGCCAACCATCAGCCTTTGGTATTTGGCGACAATGACGCGGTTTTCAATTTCGATGGAGCTGATAAGGGGTTTCATGCGCCCACAGATAGAAATTCCAAAATCTTGCACGGCGACCGTAGGGCCCGCCACCGGCACCGTCAACCACAAATTGTGATCACAAAAAAATGCGCTTGATCAGCTTGCCCGCGACGATTTGCGCTCGCCCGTGGCCGCGTTCTCCGCGGCGCGGCTCATCAGCGACGCGTAATCATCGCCGAACAGCACCTGGCAGAACCGGATCGCGGCCTGCACCTGCTGCTGCCGATAGGTGCGGACCTTGTGATCGGCCGCACGCAGCGACTGCACCAACTGCTCGGTCGAGCGTTCGACATATTGCTGGAGATCGGAATAGGTGCGCAGCGTCACCTCGTTGATCGCAAGCTCGCTCGCATAGTTGCGGCAGGTCGCGACGAAATCGATCAACGCCGCGGTTTCCTCAACCTCGGTGCTGTCGATCCGCGCCCCCGGCGGAATGTCCTTCTCGGCGCGCTGGCGCAGGATGCGGCGAACCCGGCCGGGAACGCTGTCGATCTCCGATTGCAGCGCATTGGAGATGTCGGCCCGGATCGAGGTCAGCTGCTTGCCCCAGACGGAATCGTTGCGCAGATCGAGTTCCGTGCGAAGACCGCGCACGCCGTCATGCAGCGCCTTGAGATTGTCGGCGACGTTCTCGAAATGGCCGCGCTTGATGTCCATGCGCAGGATCGCGGCAACGCAGGACAAATCATGCAAAGCGATCGTGACGGCCACGCCGTAGGGCGTCGCCGCGACGCGGATCTCGTCGTCGGACGCGGCAATCTTGATGGCGAGGCGGATGATCTGCCACGGCGCGGTCATCCGCTGCACGACCATCGACAGCGCGAAGGGCAGCATCTGCGGCGTCTGGAGCGCGGGGATGTTGAGCGTGGACGTCACTGACGCGATTTGGGCTTCGCCGAAGGCACGCAAGAAGCGCGGCAGCTTCTCGTTCAGCGTAGCGATGGCCTCCCGGACCTGAAGCACCGCTCCAATCGAATAGAGGTCCTCGATCACGTTGGGCGGGCCGACGCGGGCGAGCGCGCGCGACTTGTCGCCGCCGCCGGGACCCGTCAGCCCGAAGATGGCATCCGCGGCCACCGCCTGGAGCTTCGCGGCGAGGGCTTCGACCTGCCCTGCACTGTCTGAAGCCGGCATGCGCGCCAGCGCCGCCTCGAATTCGTTGACCTTGTCGGGGGCGCCATCGCGGCCGAGCCATTGCCAGATCGGATGCAGCGAGGAGCGGCGGATCTGGCCGACCCTGACAGGAGCGCCCGTCTCGACCAGGAACGGTTCCAGCACCTGGAACAACAGCCGCGACAGATCGTCCGTGCGCGGCGGCGCAGCCTCGTCGACTTCGGTCTTGCGGACGATCTTGCGCAGCTGCTCGAGCACGAGCGTCGCCACCGCCGTGTCCTGGCCGCGCTCGAGCGCGCGCTCGAACTCCCGCATCAGCAGCGCCTGCGACTGCGGCGGGAGCTGCGCGAGATATTCCCTCAGCCGCTCGATCGATGTCTGGCTCATGCGCCCGGGTGATGCACGATAAAATGGCAGACGTGGGATGCGTCCTGCGCGATCATAGATGGGGCCCACTTAAGAAGCCGTTTAGGAAGTCGCTCCGAAATAGCTCCGGTTTGGTCCGGATCGGTGCCGGACCAGTCAAATAGTCGTGCCGGAACAAAGGATTATATTCCGGGGAGGACCAACTCCGCCCGCAGGCCACCGGTCGGGGCGCCCGCGAGCGAGAGGCTGCCGCCATAGAGCGCGGCGAGGTCGGTCACGATGGACAGGCCGAGCCCCGAGCCGGGCTTGGACTCGTCGAGCCGCTGGCCGCGCCGGGAGACCTGGGCGCGTTCTGCCTCCGACAGGCCGCGGCCATCGTCGTCGACGATGATCCGCAGGCGCGGGCCGGCGCCCGCCTGGTGCGGCGCTTCCACCAGAACCTCAATGAAGACCTGCGAGGCCGCCCATTTGCAGGCATTGTCGACGAGATTGCCGACCATCTCCTCCAGGTCTTGCCGCTCGCCGCGAAATTTTGCGGACGGATCGGCCTTGGCCTCGACCACGATGTCGCGATCGCGATGGATCTTCTCCATGGTCCGCCGCAGCGCCTCGATGACGGGCGCGACCTCCGTCACGGTCGCCACCACCGAGACGCGCGCCGCGATGCGCGCGCGCTCCAGATGATGGGCGAGCTGGTCGCGCATCACGTCCGCCTGCTCCATCACCTTGGCTGCGAACGGCTCGGTGGCGTGCGTGCCGGCCTCATTCACGATCACCGAGAGCGGCGTCTTGATCGCATGGGCGAGATTGCCGACATGGGTGCGCGCGCGCTCGACGATCTCGCGATTGGCATCGATCAGCGCGTTGGTCTCGCGCGCCAATGGCGCGATCTCGACCGGGAATTCACCTTCGAGCCGCTCCGCCCGCCCCGAGCGGATGTCGGCGATAGATTCCGAGATGCGCTTGAGGGGCGCGAGACCGAACCTCACCTGAAACACCGTGGTCAACAGCAGCACGATGCCGAGCGCGGTGAAGGTGCCGCCGAGGTAGTAGTCGAAGCTCCGCGTCTCGTCGAATATCTCGGTGTCGTCGCCGGCCACGCTGACCAGATATTTGCCGTCCGCGCCGAGATCGACCGGCCGCTCCACCATGCGCAGATTCTGTCCCTCGGGCCCGTCGACATAGGCGAGGCGAATGCCGGCAGCGGTGAACTCGGTGCCCTGCTCCTCCAGCTTCGGCAGCTTCTTGTCCCAGAGCGAGCGCGAGGAGCGCACCTCCGGCTTCTCGGTATCGGTCCGCGTGATCTGCCAGTACCAGCCCGACAACGGCAGCTCGAACAGGGGCTCGCCGAGCGACTGGAACTGACGGTCCGGCGGCTCGTCGGGGGTTGCGACCTCGGCGATGAGGGTGCGCAGATAGAGATTGAGCCGGCGGTCGAAGGCGCGCTCGGTGGCGCTCTTGTAGACCGACGACAGCACCACCCCGGTGATGGCCAGGATCACCACGAGCCACGCCGTCGCCGACAGGAACAGGCGATTGGCAAGCGAGCTAGCGGCCATCGGAAGGATCCCGGCAGGCGCAGGGGGGCGGGGCGTCGGACGTCATGACCCGGACCAAGGCCCCTGTTCGGCCGGCCGTCAAGTCCTGACGCCTCAAGCGCCGGGAGCAGGCGGCGGGGTCAGGAGATAGCCGAGGCCGCGGACGGTCTGGATGATGTCGACGTCGAGCTTCTTGCGGATGCGGCCGACGAAGACCTCGATGGTGTTGGAGTCGCGGTCAAAGTCCTGGTCGTAGAGGTGCTCGACCAGCTCGGTGCGGGATACGACGCGTCCCGAATGGTGCATCAGGTAGGCCAGAAGCCGATATTCGTGCGAGGTCATCTTGACCGGATTGCCGGAGACGCTGACCCGCCCGGTCCTGGTGTCGAGCGTGACGGGGCCGCAACTCAATACGCTCTGGGCATGGCCGGTGGAGCGGCGCAGCAGCGCGCGGATGCGCGCCAGCACCTCCTCCAGATGGAACGGCTTTGGCACGTAATCGTCGGCGCCTGCATCGAACCCCTGGACCTTGTCGCTCCAGCGGTCGCGCGCGGTGAGGATCAGGACCGGCATGGTGCGGCCGTTGCGGCGCCAAGCTTCCAGCACCGAGATGCCGTCCTTCTTCGGCAGGCCGATGTCGAGCACAACGGCATCGTAGGGCTCATTATCGCCGAGATAATGCCCCTCCTCGCCGTCGAAGGCACGGTCGACGACGTAGCCGGCGTCGGTCAGCGCCTTGGTGAGCTGCCGATTGAGATCAGGGTCGTCCTCAACAACAAGCAGGCGCACGCTTCTCTCCAGAAATAGACTGCACAATCGATCGCCAGAGATGAGCAATTCCGGCGTGAACTGAATATGAACACGGGGAACCGGCCGCGTTACTTTTTGGTCATATAGAGCTTCTCAAGCGCCGACGCGACGGCGCCCGCCAGGCAGCCACCGGACGAGCCGGCGGGCGTGGCGGGCGCAATGTGCCGCGTTACGCGGCGAGTCGGAAGGTCCGAACCGTCCCCTCGATCGGCCGTCAGGTCCGGAAGAACACGAACCAGATGACGGCAAGGATCAGGACCGCGAGCCCCGTCGAGATGACAAGCAGGGCCGCCACTGACGGCCCCGGTTCGCCCTGACGCGCCTCGGTGGCGGTTTCGACGATCTGATCGTGCTCTCGCGTGGTTGCCATAACGCCCTCAATCTCTGGATGTCGGCTGCGGTGGTCGCCCCCCCTTCGCGGCCTGATGTCTTGAGCCAACGCGTGATTGGATATGATGTTCCGGTTTTTGCCGCTGCATCGGGCTGCAACCGCGCGCCGGGCGGCCGGTTAACGCAGTTGCAAGATTCCGCAATCCGCCTTGCTATGATTCGTTGTTCCCCGATGGTATCCTCGTCCTCTGTCCCCGTTGCGTTTGGAGTAGCCCATGGCCCCCCGCGCCAATTGGAAGGGTTTTCTGCGTCTGTCGCTCGTGACCTGCCCGGTCGCGCTGTATCCGGCCACTTCGGATACCGAGAAGGTCTCGTTCAACCAGATCAACCGCAAGACCGGCCACCGGATCAAGTACCTCAAGGTCGACGCCGAGACCGGCGACGAGGTGACCTCCGAGGACATCGTCAAGGGCTACAAGGTCGACACCGACACCTATATCGAGGTCACCAAGGACGAGCTCGACGACATCGCGCTGGACTCAACGCACACGATCGAGATCGACGAGTTCGTGCCGAAGACCGATATCGACAGCCGCTATTTGATCCGTCCCTATTATCTCGTGCCTGACGGCAAGGTCGGCCACGACGCCTTCGCGGTGATTCGCGAGACCATCCGCAGCATGGACAAGGTCGCGATCGGCCGCGTCGTGCTGACCAACCGCGAGCACATCATCGCGCTGGAGCCGCTCGAGAGCGGCCTGATGGGCACGCTGCTGCGCTATCCCTACGAGGTCCGCAGCGAGAAGGAATATTTCGACGACATCCAGGACGTGAAGCTGACCAGGGACATGCTCGACCTTGCCAAGCACATCGTCGAGAAGAAATCCGGCGCGTTCGAGCCCGAGCTGTTCGAAGACCATTACGAGACGGCGCTGATCGACCTCATCAACAAGAAGCGCAGCGGTGCACCGATCGCGGCGAAGGCCGCGCCGAAGACCGGCGGCAACGTCATCAACCTGATGGACGCACTGAAGAAGAGCATCGCCAGCGAGAAGGACATGGCGCCCGCGGCCAAGGTCGCCAAGGAGGCCGTCAAGGAGACCGTCAGGGGCAAGAAGCCGAAGAAGCGCGTCGAGGGCCAGCGCGAGATGCTGCTGCCGATCGCCGGCAAGGGCGGCAAGACAGCAGCCGCCAAGGAAGCGCCCCCCAAGAAGGCCGACAAGCCGGTCCGCGCGCCGGCGCGGGCGAAGAAGGCCGGTTAGACGCAATCCGCGTCTGCAATCGCGCCGTGATGTCTCCCCTCGCCGATCGACCGGCCTGACATGCCCTGGTCGACGGCGTTCGACGATCCCGTTCGCGTAAGCCACAAGCGCAAGCTGCTGACGCTGCAAGACGCGGCGGACTACATCATGCAGCTGCCTGAGGACGCACAGCACGAGGTGCACTGGCAGACCGCCATCGAGACCTTGATCAACGCAGCCGAGACAGGCGGCGGCTGGGTAATGTTCGCCCGCATCGCGATGCTGAATGCGGACGGCCGCGGCGGATGAGAGCCTTGGTTGTCATCCTTGGTTGTCATCCCTGGCAGGCATCCGTGCCGGTCGTGACGAACAGGCTCAACAAACCGTTAATCGGCGCCCTCGTGTCCAGCACGACAGGGTATTCCTACGGGCGACAAAATTAACCGTTGGTTCCCCTTATGCGCAGCATGGTTCCGGCTCCGATCGAGCCAAGGTTCGCGTGCCCCGTGCAGCAGGACGTCAGAAAGAACTACATCAGCATCGTGAACGACGCGCCTGATCACGAGCAGGCGGCGAGCACGGCGCCGCGGCCGCAGCCGGGCACGATGAAGGACTTTGTCGGCCGTCTCGCGACCGTGCTGAAGCGCCGCCTCCCCGCCGCACCGGGCCCGACCATCACGCCCTGACAGGCGCCGCGGCGTCCGCGTGTCCTTGCCGGGGCGGTCGATTTGAATCCATTTGGATGGATCGATGGAACCTTAATTTAATGGATGCCATCGTATGTGACGGAGGCGCGGCCGCCCGGGCTTCATTCTTCCGTCGCGCAGAAAAATCTATTCGATCTATTTACCAGTCCGAAAACGACGCTGCCACACATTGGATCGGATGAAGAGGAGTTGGCATGACTTTGCTTAGGTCTTTCCTTGCCGATGAGACTGGCGCAACCGCCATCGAATACGGCCTGATTGCCGCCGGCATTGCGCTGGCGATCGTGACCGTCGTGAACAACACGGGCAGCCAGCTCCTCAACAACAAGTTCAACTCGATCAGTTCGTCGCTGAAGTAAAGGCCGCCTCGTAACGGCCGCCCTGGCCTGAGGCGGCATCCCTGCACGCGCCGACCCCGGCGCGGCCGTCGGCGCATGCTCCCTCCCCGATCTCGTCATTGCGATCGCAGCGAAGCAATCCAGAGTCCTCCCGCGGAGGAATTCTGGATTACCTCGCTGCGATCGCAATAGCGGTGCGTGGCCCGTAACGCACTCAAAATCGTGTCCCGGACGCTACGCAACGTACTTCAAGCAACCACACCCCCGCGCTCCCGCGCTTTGACGGCCTTTTGAGTCCTGATAGTCTTCGGCCCGGCGTGGTTCGACGGGCCATGCTCAATCATTGGACCAGAGCGATTTGAAGGATGCGGATGAGAAGCGTGACGGTCTTGGCTCTCAGCCTCATGTTTGTCGGCGCCTGGTCGCACGACAGCGCGAGAGGACAGACTTCGGTCGCGCCTCCGGTTTCGCTTGCTCCGCCCAATGTATCGCCGCCGCGCGCGAGCGCCAAAACTTCCAGAATTCCGCCGGCGACATCCGGCAGGGAGGCTTCGCCGCCTGTGATCGGCGGGCCTCCGCCGATGCCTAATCCTGCCGCCGACTACGATGGCTTCAGCGTAGGCACCGTCGACGACAACGACGCCTCAAGCCAGGTGACGCCGCCTGCGAGGTCACGCGCAGCAAAGGGCGCCAAGTCCAATTCCACGTCCAATCCCGATACAAATGGCCTCGGCGGGCAGTCGTCGGTCGATCAGGAAGATGAGGCGTTGAAACGAAAGCTGACGATCTGCAAAAACTGCAAGTAGGACGTTTGTAGCCCGGATTGCGCTTCCGCCTTCGCTCTTCGAGCTACGGCGGACAAGTCGCTCTATCCGGGCTACGGCAGCTCGCTGCATAGCTGACCTACCGCGCCCGTCGCCCACCCGTGCTTTACCCTCCTGCAAATTCCTGATCCTCTCTCCCCAATCGGCCGGAGCAACCGGCCAAGCCTGAGGAGAGAGACGCCATGAAGCTCGGCACCGCCATTGCGGAAATCATGAAGCGCGAGGGGATCGAGATCCTCTGCGGCTATCCGGTCAACCATCTGATCGAGCACGCGGCCAAGGCCGAGATCCGGCCCGTGATGGTGCGGCAGGAACGCGTCGGGGTGCATATGGCGGACGCGATCTCGCGGGTGACGTCGGGGCGTTCGATCGGCGCGTTCTGCATGCAGCATGGGCCCGGCGCCGAGAACGCGATGGGTGGCGTTGCGCAATGCTACGGCGAATCCGTGCCCGTGCTGGTGCTGCCGATGGGCTATCAGCGCAGGCTTGCGCATATCGAGCCGAACTTCAATTCCAGCGAGGCGATGAAGGCGTTTTCGAAATCGTCCGAGCCGATCATTCTCGCGGCCGAGGTCACCAACATTTTTCGCCGTGCCTTCACCAAGCTCAAGAACGGCCGCGGCGGGCCCGTCATCGTCGAGATCCCCGCCGACATGTGGAACGAGGAGGTGCCGGAGCCGCTGAACTACACGCCGGTGCTGCGCACGCGCTACGGCGCCGATCCCGTTCATGTGAAGGAGGCGGCAGCCCTGCTCGTCAACGCGAAGCGCCCCGTGATCTATGCCGGCCAGGGCGTGCACTACGCGCAGGCCTGGCCGCAACTGAAGCGGCTCGCCGAACGGCTCGCCATTCCCGTCACCACCAGCTTGGGGGGCAAATCATCGTTCCCGGAAACGCATCCGCTGTCGCTCGGCTCGGGCGGCCTCGCGGTGCCGCGCGCTGTTCCAAAATTCCTCGCTGAGGCCGACGTCATCTTCGGCATCGGCTGTTCCTTCACCGAGACCAGCTTTGGCATCGCGATGCCGAAGGGAAAGACCATCATCCACTCCACGCTCGATCCGAACCATCTCAACAAGGATGTGGAAGCCAAGGTCGGCCTCGTCGGCGATGCCGGCCTCGTGCTCGATGCGCTGCTGGAGGAGATCGGCAAGACCGTCACGGCGGATCGCGACGCATCAGCGGTCGCGGCCGAGATCGCCGCTTCGCACAAGGAGTGGCTGGCGAAATGGATGCCGAAACTCACCAGCGATGACGCGCCGCTCAGCCCCTATCGCGTGCTCTGGGACCTGCAGCACACCGTCGACGTCAGCAACACCATCATCACCCATGATGCCGGCAGCCCGCGCGACCAGCTCTCGCCGTTCTGGAAGGCGGTCGAGCCCCTCACCTATCTCGGCTGGGGCAAGACGACGCAGCTCGGCTACGGCCTTGGGCTGGCGATGGGCGCAAAACTCGCAAAGCCCGACAAGCTCTGCATCAATGTCTGGGGCGACGCCGCCATCGGGTTCACCGGTATGGATTTCGAGACCGCGGTGCGCGAGCGCATCCCGATCATGTCGATCCTGCTGAACAATTTCTCGATGGCGATCGAGTTGAAGGTGATGCCGATCTCGACCGAGAAATACCGCTCGACCGACATCTCCGGCGACTATGCCGCGATGGCGCGCGCCTTCGGCGGCCATGGCGAGCGGGTGACGCGGCCGGAGGACATCATCCCCGCGATCAAGCGCGGCATCCAGAAGACGAAGGAAGGCACCCCGGTGCTGCTGGAGTTCATCACCAGCAAGGAGACCGAGGTGTCGCGGCCGGCGACTTGAGGCGGCCACAAGGCTGCAGACGCTGGCTCCGGCCGCAGGAGATGTGATAATCGGGCTTGGTACCGCGTACGTCGCGGCGCTTAGCCGGATTATCAATGACCGCGCCTCCCCAGGACAAGGCCGCCGAGCTCGAACGGCAATTGCGATCCCAAGCGGCCGAGAATGCCCGCCTGCAAGCCGAGCTTGCCATTGCGCGCGACCGCCAGAACGCCAGCATGGAGATCCTGCGCACCATCGCCAACTCCTCGGGCGATGCGGAGGGCTCGCTGCAGCAGATCGCGGAAGCGACCATGCATCTGTTCGGCGCGCCGAGCGCCACCATTCACATTGCCGAAGGCGACGGGTGGTCCAGGGTGATCCGGGTCGGCGACAGCTCCATGCGCGTCGGCGCCGGCGTGCCGCTCGCCCAGCTCAAGATCGGCGGCCGCAACATGCCCGGCACCATCGTGGCCGAGAACCGGCAGGTTCATGTTCCCGATCTCGACAATGTCGATCCGGCCATCGCCGACTGGCCCGGCATGCCTCACGCTCGCGCCGCCGGCACGCGTTCGATGTCCGGCTCGCCGCTGCGGCTTGAAGGCAAGGCGATCGGCGCGCTAATCGTCTACCGCGACCGCCTCGCGCCCTTCACCGATGATGAGATGGCGCTGCAACAGAGCTTTGCCGACCAGGCCGCGATCGCGATCGAGAACGCGCGCCTGTTCAACGAGACGCGGGAATCACTGGAACGGCAGACCGCGACCGCCGACATTCTGAAAGTGCTGGCGAGTTCGCCCTCCGACGTGCAGCCGGTGTTCGACGCCGTCGCCGCCAACGCCAACCGGCTGATCGGCGGCTTCTCCACCGCGGTGCTGCGCTATGTCGACGGCGCCGCGCACCTCGTGGCATTCACGCCGGGCGATCCAGCCGGCGACCGCGTGCTCCAGGCCTCGTTCCCGGTGCCGTTCGCGCAGTTCCCGGCGTACCAGCTCACGGCCCATGGTGAATCGGCGCAGCTGCCGGATACCGAGCTTGAGCCGGCCGCACGCGACATCGCGCGCGCCCGCGGCTTTCGCAGCATGCTGTTCACGCCGCTGATGAGCGAGGGCGAGGCCAAAGGCGTCATCATCGCCACGCGGCGAACCACCGGCGCGTTCGCCGAGCATCATGTGCGGCTGCTGCAGACCTTCGCCGACCAGGCGGTGATCGCGGTCAAGAATGTCAGCCTGTTCAACGCCACCAGGGAAGCGCTGGAACGGCAGACCGCGACCGCCGACATCCTCAAGGTGATCGCGGCCTCGCCGGCCGACGTCACGCCGGTGTTCCAGGCCATCTCCGACAGTGCCAAGGCGCTGGTCGGCGGACATTCCTCCACCGTCACCCGCGTCATCAACGGCATGCTGCATCTGGCTGCCTTCACCACCGACAACGAGGCCGGCAACGCGGAGCTGCGCAGCTCGTTCCCGGCGCCGCTTGCGGCATCGGGCATTCACAGCCGGGTGGCGACAGGTGGTGAATACGCATTCCGCAGCGACATGCAGAACGAGCCCGACCTCACGGAGGCCATGCGGGAGCTGGCGCGGACGCGCGGCTATCGCAGCATCCTCGTGATTCCGATGCTGCGCGACGGCATTGCCATCGGAACCATCGGCGTGACGCGCCGCGAGGCCGGCCCTTTCCCGGACAAGGCGATCAGCCTGCTCAAGACCTTTGCCGACCAGGCCGTGATCGCGGTCGAGAACACCCGCCTGTTCAACGAGGTGCAGGACCGCACGCGGGAGCTCGCCAGATCGCTCGACGATTTGCGCGCCGCGCAAGACCGTCTGGTCCAGACCGAAAAGCTGGCCTCGCTCGGCCAGCTCACCGCCGGCATCGCGCACGAGATCAAGAACCCGCTCAACTTCGTCAACAATTTCGCCTCGCTCTCGGCCGAGCTGACCGACGAGCTGAACGAGGTGCTTGCGCCCGTCCCGCTCGCCGACGATCTGCGCGCGGAGGTCGACGAGCTGACGGGGCTGCTGAGGGACAATCTTGGAAAGGTCGTGCAGCACGGAAGGCGCGCCGATTCCATCGTCAAGAACATGCTGCTGCATTCGCGCGAGGGCGGCGGCGAGCATCGGCTCAGCGACATCAACGCGCTGGTCGAGGAGAGTCTCAACCTCGCCTATCACGGCGCGCGTGCCGAGAAGCCGCTCTTCGACGTGACGCTGAAGAGCGAGCTCGACCCGGCGGCGGGTTCGGCCGAGGTGTTTCCGCAGGAGATTTCCCGGGTGCTCTTGAACCTGATCTCGAACGGCTTCTATGCGGTGACCCGGCGCCAGATGGGCAGCGGCGCCGGTTACGTGCCGGTGGTGATCGCCGCGACCCGCGACCGCGGCGACAGCATCGAGATCCGCATCCGCGACAACGGCACCGGCATTCCGGAAGACGTGAAGGCGAAGATGTTCAATCCGTTCTTCACCACCAAGCCGGCCGGCGAAGGTACCGGTCTCGGGCTGTCGATGAGCCACGACATCATCGTGAAGCAGCACGGCGGCACGATCGACGTCACGACAGAGCCCGGCGCGTTCACGGAGTTCACGATCCTGTTGCCGCGAAAGAGCAGCTTTCCGGACACGACCGGAGGATAGCGTGGCTCGGGAGGTGCTTTCATGAATCCAGCTCGGTTCATTCGGCGACAATTGCTGTCGCTGTCCGGCGTCGGCCTCATGCTGGGTGCGCTGTTCTTCGCTGCCGCGCTGACGCCGACGCTGATCCCGCGCAGCTATCTCACGCAAGGTGCCCTCGCCGGCGGCTGCTTTGCGATCGGCTATTTCACCGGAATCCTGTGGCGCCGGCTGTGGCACTATCTCGAACTGCCCGAGCCTTCGGCGCGCGCAAGATCAGTTGCGAATGCGCTTGTCGCAGTCGGCTGCCTGCTCGTCGTCATCCTCGCCCTCGCGCGCACCGCCGAATGGCAGAACTCGATCCGCACCGTGATGAAGATGGCGCCGGTGGAGACCGCCCATCCGCTCAAGGTCTGCGCCATCGCCCTGATCACGTTCGTCGTGCTGTTGGCGCTGGGGCGGCTGTTCGCGCTTGTCGCCCGCTTTCTCGCCGCGCGCATACGACGCCTCGTTCCGCGGAAGGTCGCGAACGTGGTCGGCCTGCTCGTCGCAGCCCTGCTGTTCTGGTCGATCGCCAGCAATGTCCTGATCCGCACGGCGTTCAACGCACTCGACTCCTCCTTCCGCGAACTCGATGTTCTGTTCGAGCCCGAGCGGCCGCAGCCGACCGATCCCGGTCGGACGGGAAGCCCGGCATCACTGGTGAAGTGGACCGAGCTCGGGCGCATGGGGCGCCGGTTCATTGCCTCAGGCCCGGCCGCAGCCGAGATCAGCGCCGCTACGGAAAGGCCCGCGCAGAATCCCGTGCGCGTCTATGTGGGGCTCGGCAGCCGCAACACCGCGCAAGCGCGCGCCAGGCTCGCGCTCGAGGAGCTCAAGCGCCAGCACGGCTTCGACCGCAAAATCCTGATCGTCATCACGCCGACCGGCACGGGCTGGATCGATCCGGCCGCGATGGATACGGTCGAATATCTCCACCATGGCGATGTCGCGAGCGTCGCGATGCAGTATTCCTATCTCAACAGCCCGCTGTCGCTGCTGTTTCAGCCCGAATACGGTGCCGAAGCGTCGCGCGCGCTGTTCGCAGAAATCTACGGCTATTGGACGACCCTGCCGAAGGACAAGCGGCCGATGCTGTATTTGCACGGACTGAGCCTCGGCGCCATGAACTCGGAGAAATCCGCGGAGCTGTTCGAGACGATCGGGGATCCCATTGGCGGCGCGCTATGGAGCGGGGCGCCATTTGAGAGCCGCATCTGGCGCTCGGTCACCGCGAACCGCAATCCGGGATCGCCGGCCTGGCTCCCGGAATTCCGCGACGGCCGCCTCGTCCGCTTCATGAACCAGAATGGACCGACGGTGCCGCCGGATACGCGCTGGGGGCCGATGCGCGTCGTCTATCTGCAATATGCCAGTGACGCGATCACGTTCTTCGCCTACCGCGACGCCTATCAGGCGCCGGACTGGATGAATGCGCCGCGCGGGCCGGACGTGTCGCCGCAGCTGCGATGGTATCCTGTCGTGACGATGCTGCAGCTCGCCCTCGACATGGCGGTCGCGACCGCGACGCCGATGGGCTTTGGCCATGTCTACGCGCCCGAGCATTATGTCGATGGCTGGGTCGCGGTGACAGATGTCAATGATTGGTCCGCCGAAGCACTCGCGCGGCTCAAGGAACAGCTTGCGGCGAAGGCGCGAAAGACGAGCGCAGGTGATGCCGACGACGATCCCGATCGCGGCGGCTAACCCCTACTCCGCCATCTCCACCTGCTGCGTGACGGAGGGGCCGGCGAGCGGCCGCTCCTCCATCATGATCAGGCAGAGCGAAGCCGTGGTCATCAGCGCGGTGGCGGCGCCGAAGACGTAACGGAACGCGTGCCGCATGTCTTCGGCAGGGATCGCGGGGATGCTGCCTGCGGCGTGATGCTCGCCGGCCAGCGGAACGTCGGCGCCGAGCGCGATCAGCAGGATCGCCGCGAACGCCGCGACCGTGAACGAGGACATCAGCGAGCGGAAGAAGTTCATCGCGCCGGTGATGGTGCCGACTTGCGGGCGCGCGACCGAATTCTGCAGCGAGACCACGCAGACCGGAAAGGTCGTGCCGAGGCCGAGCGCAAAGGCGGCCATCAGCATCAGCAAGCCCCACAGCGGCAAGGTGGTGACCGTGAGGGCGAGGCCGCACAGCGCGGCCCAGGACGTGCCGATGATGGCAACGCGCTTGTAGTGTTTTGCGCGCGCCATGGTACGGCCGGCAATCGCCGCACCGCAGGTCGAGACTGCCGCGAGCGGAATCAGCGCAAGCCCCGCCTCGCTGGCGCTGAGATGGTAGACCGACTCGTAGTAGAGCGGCAGCTGCACGGTGAGGCCCGTGATCGCACCGAGCCCGCAGCCCCCGGCTGTCATGGCGAAAGGCGCCACCGAACCCGTCAATAGCTTCAACGGCAGGAACGGCTCGTCGGCCCGCCGCGCGTGCCACACGAAGGTGACCGCGAGCGCGACAGCGCCGCCCACCATCGCAAGCACCGTCGGCGAGAGCCACGGATAACGCCTGCCGCCCCAGGTCAGCACCAGCATGAAGACGACCGCAGAGGCCATCAGCAGCACGCCGCCGAGCCAGTCGACCTTGCGCTTGCGGTGGAACACCGGGATCTTCTTCATCTTCGGCAGCAGCATCGCGATGGCGGCGGCTGCGAGCGGCAGATTGATCCAGAAGATCATCGACCAGTGCAGATGCTCGGCGAACACGCCGCCGATGACGGGGCCCAAAATGCCGCCGACCATCCAGACGCTGGAGAAATAGGCCTGGTACTGGCCGCGCTCGCGCGGGGAGACGATGTCGGAGATCACGGTCTGCACGACAGGCATGATGCCGCCGCCGCCGAGGCCCTGAAGGCCGCGCGCCAGAATCAGCATCGGCATGCTCGGCGCGATCGCGCACAGCACGGAGCCGGCGACGAACAGGCTGAGCGAAATGATGATCATCACGCGGCGGCCATAGATATCGCTCAGCGTCCCGAACACCGGCGCGACCGCGGTCGAGGCGAGCAGATAGGCTGTGATGACCCAGGAGAGATTGGAGACGTCGTGAAACTGGCGCCCGATGGTCGGCAGCGCGGTCGCGACGATGGTCTGGTCGAGCGCAGCCAGAAACATCGTCAGCATCAGGCTGATCACGATGGTCCGGACCTCGTCCTGCGATAATGGTGCCGGCGGCGCGAGCGAAGGCGCGTCGTCGACGCTCAAGACCTCGCTGGGAAGGCGGGACAGCTCTTCGGCAATGTCGTCAGGCAACGCCTGAATGTCGGCAGAACTGCTCTGCCGGTCGAACTTGTTCATCTCGATCGGAAGCCGTGAAGCGGCGCAACACCGCGAAGGATTCGTTCTATGCAGGCAATGTAGAGAGGAAAGTTCTTCTCAGGCAGGCACCGCGGCGCATGGGTGCATCCCGCCGCGGGGTCATCGCGATGACGTGATTCGACGTCGCAGGCGGGTCAGTCCTTCGGACGTCGCTTCAGGCGTGCCCGTTTCGGCAGCTGCGCCGGCCATTGCACGATGTGGTCCTCGAGCTCCTCGTCCGGGATCTCCTCCTCGCTGCCCTCGACCCGGCCGCGGACGGAGACGCCGGCTTCATGAACGGTGTTGGGATCGCCCGAGACCAGCGGATGCCACCAATAGAGGTCGCGCCCTTCGGCGACCAGCTTGTAGCCGCAGCTCGGCGGCAGCCAGTTCAGGGTGCGGACATTGGCCGGGGTCAGCCGGACGCAATCGGGAACCTTGGCGGAGCGATTCGGATAGTCCTTGCAGCCGCAGGTCCCGGCATCGAGCAGCTTGCAGCCGACATGGGTGAAATAGATGTCGCCGGTATCCTCGTCCTCGAGCTTGTTCAGGCAGCAGCGGCCGCAGCCGTCGCATAGGCTCTCCCATTCGGCCGTCGACAGCTCTTCCAACGTCTTGGTTTTCCAGAAGAATCCTTCCTGGCCTGAAGGTCGTTTGGGAGCTGCGGTCATGCGCCTCAACAAGGGTTCGAAAGAGCTACGGCTCGTTCATCTACGGCGTGCGGCCGGGACGCTGCAAGCAACGCCCAATTGAGGCCCGTAATGAACCGGGGTCAATTAGGCCTGTTGTTCAAAATCGCGAGCCTGACCATTGGTTTATGGGCCCTGCTCGGCTAGAAGGAACAGCAAGTCCCCTCGGACGCGAAACCGGCGCCTTGGGTTTGCCGTAACATTCCCTCAAGACGTCTCGGTGCCGCCCGGCCGGGTGCCTGAACGCTGTCGAACCGAGCCTCAAGGGTTCTAGGTGGTCCAGAACACACCATCCAACTGGAAGAGCCGCATCCGGAATTTCTTTCTGGACCTCGACGCGCGCATCGATTCCTCGCTGTTCTCCTCCGCCAAGGGCATCCGCGAGCTCTACGAGCGCTACTCGACCTTCATGGACCGCTTCTATGTCGGGCGGTGGAAGCGCTGGGTGTTCATCGAGCCGCTGTCGGAGGCCGCGACGCTGGGCCTTGGCGGCCTGGTCGTGATGCTCACCCTCGCCATCCCCGCCTTCCGCGAGACCGCGGACGAGGACTGGCTGAAGAAGTCCGACCTGGCGGTGTCGTTCCTCGACCGCTACGGCAACCCGATCGGCAGCCGCGGCATCAAGCACAACGACTCGATCCCGCTGGAAGACTTTCCGGACGTGCTGATCAAGGCGACGCTCGCCACCGAAGACCGCCGCTTCTACGAGCATTTCGGCATCGACATCGCCGGCACCGCGCGCGCGCTCGTCACCAACGCCCAGGCCGGCGGCGTCCGCCAGGGCGGCTCCTCGATCACCCAGCAGCTTGCGAAGAACCTGTTCTTGAGCAACGAGCGCACCATCGAGCGCAAGGTCAACGAAGCCTTCCTCGCGGTCTGGCTGGAATGGCGCCTGACCAAGAACGAGATTCTCAAGCTGTACCTCGACCGCGCCTATATGGGCGGAGGCACCTTCGGCGTCGACGGCGCGGCCCATTTCTACTTCAACAAATCCGCGCGTGACGTGACGCTTGCGGAAGCCGCGATGCTCGCCGGCCTGTTCAAGGCGCCGACCAAATACGCACCCCACATCAACCTGCCCGCGGCGCGTGCCCGCGCCAACGTCGTGCTCGACAATCTCGTCGACGCCGGCTTCATGACCGAGGGCCAGGTGTTCGGCGCCCGCCGCAACCCGGCCTTCGCGGTCGATCGCCGCGACGAGGCCTCGCCGAACTACTATCTCGACTACGCCTTCGACGAGATGCGCAAGCTGGTCGACACCTTCCCGAAGTCGTACACCGAGCGCGTCTTCGTGGTGCGCCTCGCGATCGACACCAACGTGCAGAAGGCCGCGGAAGACGCCATCGAGAACCAGCTGCGCCAGTTCGGCCGCGATTATCACGCGACCCAGGCCGCGACCGTCGTCTCCGATCTCGACGGCGGCATCCGCGCCATGGTCGGCGGCCGCGACTATGGTGCGAGCCAGTTCAACCGCGCCACCGACGCCTACCGCCAGCCCGGCTCGTCGTTCAAGCCTTACGTCTACACCACCGCGCTGCTGAACGGCTTCACGCCGAACTCGATCGTGGTCGACGGTCCGGTCTGCATCGGCAATTGGTGTCCGCAGAACTATGGTCATTCCTATTCCGGCTCGGTGACGCTGACGCAGGCGATCACGCGCTCGATCAACGTCGTGCCCGTCAAGCTGTCGATCGCGATCGGCCAGAAGGAACAGCCGAAGGCGCCGAACCCGGCCAAGCTCGGCCGCGCCAAGATCGTCGAGGTCGCCCGCCGCTTCGGCCTCAAGGCGCCGCTGCCCGATACGCCGTCGCTGCCGATCGGCTCGGACGAAGTCACCGTGATCGAGCACGCCGTCGCCTACGCCACCTTCCCCAACCGCGGCAAGGCGGTGACGCCGCATTCGGTGCTGGAAGTGCGCACCGGCGCCGGTGATCCGGTCTGGCGCTGGGACCGCGACGGTCCGAAGCCGCGACAGGCGATCCCGGCCTCCGTTGCCGCCGACATGGCCGGCATGATGAGCCACGTCGTCAGCGAAGGCACCGCGCGCCGCGCCGCGCTCGACGGCATTCCGACCGCCGGCAAGACCGGCACGACCAATGCGTATCGCGACGCCTGGTTCGTCGGCTACACCGGCAATTTCACCTGCGCAGTGTGGTACGGCAATGACGACTATTCGCCGACCAACCGCATGACCGGCGGCTCGCTGCCGGCGCAGACCTGGCACGACATCATGGTCACCGCGCATCAGGGCGTCGAGGTCCGGGAAATCCCCGGCATCGGCATGGGCCAGAAGCTGCCGCCGCAGCCGATGGCAGCGCAGGCCAATGCGGCACCGAAGGTGCTGGAGACCAAGCCCGGCCCGCCGCCCGTGCTGACCAAGCGCGGCGCCGACGTCCTGGTGCGCGTCGAGAAGCTGCTCGATGACGCCGCCAGGACCGCGACCAAGGCGGCTGCCGACGACGACAAGCTGGCCAAGCCGGCGTCGTCGACGAGCGCGCTCGCCTTCCCGCAGAACTATGCGGAAGAGAATGCGAATGCATCCGTCCCGCGCAAGAACTGATCGAAACCCGTGCGGCTGATCCTGATCACATTGACGGCCCTTCTGCTCGCGAGCGTGGTCGGCGTCGGCGCGACCTGGATGACGACGACGCGTGGCACCGAGATCGGCGCGCTGACCATCGGCCCCTGGACCGCGCGGCCGCGCACCGGCACCGCCGACGTCGATCCCTATTCGCGCGCCACCATCGTGCGCAACGGCGAGCTGCCGATCGGCACCGGTGACGGCGTCGCCTTCACTGCGACCGCCGACGAGAAGAAGAAGGCGCTCGACGGCGGCTGCGACGTCGTCGTCTCCGGCGTGACGCCGCCGGCGCGGTTCTGGACGCTGACGCTGTACGACCGCAAGGGCCACCTCGTCGCCAATTCGCTGCAGCGCTACGGCTTCACCAGCCAGGAGATCGTGCGGCAGTCCGACGGAACGTTCCAGATCCGCATCGCCTCGCGCTCGCGCGCCGGCAACTGGCTGCCGACCGGCGGCATCGAGCGCTACGCGCTGATGCTGCGCCTCTACGACACCCCTGTCGGCGTTGCGACGCGCACCCAGCGCGACGCGCCGATGCCCACGATCAAGACGGTGGGCTGCTCATGATCCGCCTGATGTTCACCATCGTCGCGGGCGTGGTGCTGGGCCTCGTGGTCCATCTCGTCAGCGTGCTGGCGCTGCCGCGGATCGCGACACAGGACGCCTATTCGCGGCTGACGCCGATGACGAAGCTCAACGCCGTGACGCAGCTTCCCCTCGCCGATCCCAACAATTCGCCGATGCCGTTCATGGACCCGGCCTTCGCGATCGCGATCTGCCGCTACGACCTCACGGGCGGGCCGCTCAAGCTTACGGTGCCGGTGAGCCAGGCCTACACCTCGGTGTCGTTCTACACCCGCAACGAGATCGCCTATTACGCAATCAACGACCGTTCCGCCGGCAAGAAGGTGATCGAGCTCGACCTCATGACCGAGCCGCAGCACAACGAGCTGCCCGAGGACGAAGAGATCACCGCGGCCGACCGCCTGATCATCGATTCCCCTGCTACCACCGGCCTGATCGTGATGAAGGCGCTCGCCGCCGAGCCTGGCCTGATGCAGCAGGCGCAAAACTCGCTTCAGGCTGCGACCTGCGCGCCGCAGACAGAAGCGCCGGCCAAGGCCGAAGCGCCGCGCGGGCGGCGCTGAAACGCGGCCATTTCGGCGCCCTCAAAACAAGAACTGAAAAAACAACCCCATGCACAGTAGCGGGGGCATTGAAACTGTTAGCTAATCTGCACGACCGATCAGCAGCAGCGCGACCTCAGCGGCGAGACCATTTTGGCCGCCTTTGACACGTCGGGCAAAACACTGGCATCATGGCAACATCGAAAGTTCGTAACACCCGCGGCGGAGCAATCCGCCGCGTTTTTTTTCATGTCGTAGCACAGGTTGCCGTGATCTAAGGATCACCGTCGTCCCCCGCCGCTCGAAAACGCAATCCACTGCGTCGGGTACCTGGCGGAAAGTCCCTGCCCCAGTGTCAGTCCAAGCCTAGCTCAATATCTCGGGCGGTGCGAGTGCGCCCACTCGCGGGCATGCGCAATGCGCGCGCGCGGCGGCAGGATCGCGCGCAGCTTCTGCGTCGTCGGCAGGCTCTCCATGCGCTCCCGCCATCGACAGAAGGCCGGATATTTCGGGTACATGGCCTTGCCTTCCTCCGTCAGGCTGAACGCAAAGGTGCTTGGCAAAAGGTAGAAATCCGCGATCGAGAGTTCTGGACCGAGGAGGTAGTCCCGACCATCTGCGAGCTCGCGCTCGATGGCCACGAGTGCGTTCTCGACCTTGGGCAGTGCGTGCGCCACCACCTTCTCGTCGGATGCAATCCCGAGCTCGGGAAACACCAACCGCTCGTGGGTCACATGGTAGATCATGTAGGGATAGACGTAGGAATCGACGACACCGATCCATTGATTCATGCGAGCCCGCGCGTGCGGGTTCTGCGGCGTCAGCCGTGCTCCCGCGAACACCTCGTCGATGTAGCCGACGATGGCGCGCGTCTCGTAGACGGTGAAGTCGCCGTGCCGGAAGATCGGAACGCGGTTGAACGGATGGAGCGCGAGATGCTCGCTCCTGCCCATCACGGGCTCGAGGTCCTCGAAGCGGTAGGCCACGTCCTTGTGGGTGAGGACGAGCCGCACGATGTTGACGAACGTGCTGCGGGGAAAGCCGTAAACGATGGTCTCGGACATCTTTTCTCCTCCCGGTTCGCTTGCTGTCGATCGGGCTCGATCAGCGCCAGAACGGCTTGTTCGCTTGCTCCAAGGCCTCTTCCCGAGTGAGCCCGAGATCGGCAAGGAGATGGGGATTGTCGGCAATCGCGCGAAGATCGTCGCGCTGATTTATCCGCTCGATGCGGGCAAGCCATCTGCCGATCAACGCCTGCCATGAATTTTGTTTATGATCCGCAGCCGTCACGCTGCGTCGAACTCGCGACGGAAAACCACGATCGGCAATAGGTATTGACATTTATTGCCTCCAGCTCCCATGATTTCGTGTCGTGGCCGCCTGCATAGGGCCGGCAGGGCAAAGTCCGCAAAGCATCGTTTCTCGGGCCAGCCCCAATTTTTCTCATGAAGTCCCTCAGGAGGGTGCGTCATGCGCCCGCGTTTGCCACCGCTGAACGCACTAAAGGCCTTCGAAGCCGCAGCCCGCCACGAGAGCTTCACGCGGGCCGCCGAAGAGCTGTGCGTCACGCAAGGTGCGGTGAGCCATCAGGTCAAGGCGTTGGAAACGGAGCTCGCCATCAAGCTGTTCAGCCGCGAGCGCCAGCGCCTGATCATCACGGAAGCGGGCCGCGACTATCTCGCGGTGATACGCGATGCGCTGGACCGAATTGCCGCGGGTACGGAGCGGCTGTTGCAGCGACAGAACGCAGGCGTGCTCACGGTCAGCACCTCCCCGGATTTTGCCGCCAAATGGCTGGTGCACCGACTGGGCCATTTCGCGGAAGCGCATTCGGGAATCGATCTCCGCGTCTCGGCAACGATGCATCACGTCGATTTTGCGCGTGAGGAGGTCGATCTTGCGGTCCGCCATGGCGATGGAAACTGGCCGGGCCTCGATGCCACAAGGCTCTGCACGGAACGGCTCTTCGCCGTGTGCAGTCCCAAGCTGCTGTCGGGACGCCGCCGCATCGGCGGGGTCGCGGATATCCTGAGATTTCCCCTGATCCACCTCGACAGCAGATCCGACTGGGCAAATTGGCTACGTGGCGTCGGCATTGACGACGCTGATGTCACGCATGGTCCGGTGCTCAATCGTGCCAGCATGGTCATCGATGCCGCAATCAACGGCCAGGGCATCGCCCTGGCCCGCACGACATTAGGCGCCTGGGACCTGATCAATGGACGGCTGGCGCTGCCCTTCCCGGAGTCGGTGCCATTGTCGAAGAGCTATTGGATCGTCTGCCCCAAGGCGACCGCGTCACTTCCGAAGATTGCGACATTTCGTGACTGGCTGCTCGCGGAGGCGTCGAGCGACCTGCGCCTGCTTAAATCCGTCACCGGGACACCAAAAGCAGCAAGGCGGCGATAGGCCTCTTTCCGGCGATTTTCTCGTCCGCGGAGAATAGTCCGAGGTGGTAAGCCGCCGGGGATTCGGCTGATATCAACGCAGTCCGAACGACAGCACCGATGCGATCAGCGACAATCCCGCGAGCAGCAGAAGCGCCAGCACGGTCCTGCGAAAGGTCTCATCGTTGATCTTGCCGAACAATTTGAAGCCGGACCAAAGGCCCGCGACCATGAAGGGAACGCCCAATGCGTATAGCATCAGCGTGCAACGAACGCCACGAACAGCACTGGCTGAAACACCGCGCGCTGCACGTCCTTGGGCCAGCCGCGCCATTGGCAGGAAATCGTCGAGATCACGCCGCCGAGCCCAGTCAGGCCGCCAAGCAAGCCGTTGGAGACGCCAATGGCGATATCGGCTCCGACTCCGATCTTTACCGGAGCGAATACGGGCTTCGTCAGGCCATAGATTGCGTAGAGCACCAGCAGGAGCCCCACACCAAATCGGAGGTAGCTGGGGTTCAGGTAAGCGAGAATGCTGACGCCGATCGGGATGCCGATGACAGTTCCGAGCGCGAGCGGCCAAGCCTGCCGAAGGTCGAGGACATGTCGCAGCTTGAAGATGCCGTAACCCTGCGTGAGCAAGCCGTAGCCTGCGATCAAGGTAGCGGTCTGCATCGGCGTGATGATGTGCAGCCATACGCCCGACACCACGAGGCCCATGGCGAATCCGGAAAAGCCGCTGACGAAGCCGCCCGCGAGCGCGGCAAATGCGAAGAGAGCGAAGACAGGTCCATCCATGGGTCGTCTCCCCAAGAACAATGCAGGCGAGCACTTGGATGCATATCCATCTGATGGGGAGGTCGCGGGTCCGCAGTCGATCACTCGTTTGGCAATACCTCGGCGTCCTACCCCCCTCCCGCCTCTTTCAGGATTCCCCGGCGTATCGATCGTACAATTTGGCGGCGTTCTCCCAGCGAATGGCCTCCATGTAGACGTCGACATAGCGGGCGGCGGCAGCGCCGAAATCCATGTGATAGGCGTGCTCATACATGTCGAGCACCAGCACCGGCCGACCGCCGGCGAGCGTTGTGGTATGATCTGCGGCCCATTGATTGATGAGCCGCCCGTCACGGGGTGAATAGGCAAGGATCACCCACCCCGAGCCGCCGCCTTCGGCCTTGCCCATGGCTGCGAATTCCGTACGCCAGCGCTCGATGCTGCCAAAGTCGCGCGCAATCGCATCGGCGAGAGCGCCGCTCGGCCGCTCAGATCCACCAAGACCGTCGAAGTAGATCTCGTGCAGGATCATCGAGTTCGTTGCGATCAACTCCTCGCGCTTCAGGCCGTTGATGAGAAAGTTCGGCGCCTTGGCGAAATCGAGCTCTGCGAGCTGCGCGCCAATCGCGTTGAGCCGCTTCACGGCTCCGCCGTAGTTGTTCTCGTAGTGGCTGATAAGAACCTTTTCGGAGATGCCGCTGATCGATTTCGGATCGAACGGCATCGGCTTGGCTTCGTAACGCATCGGGCGTCTCCTTCTCTCGATCTTTGGCTCAACTCTTCGTGCTGGCAGTCTTGTCCAAGGCCGCGCGCAAGCCTTCGGCGAGCTTGACGGCGTCGTCGTTCGCCCAGAAGTGCATGAAGAAAAGTCGCGGCTGCTCATCCAGCATGTGGCTATGCAGCGCGGTCACCTCGATGCCGTGCGTGCGCAGCGCCAAAATGACAGGGTTGACCTCGTTGCCCGTCAGCACGAAGTCGCCCGTGATGGCCGCCTTCCCGCCCCCGGTCGGCTGGAAGTTGATACCGATCGCAACGCCCATTGGAGCGACGGGGGTCAATGGCATGCCGTCTTGCGTGATCGGATCACGTCGCTTCACGTTGAATTGGTAGACGCCTCCGTTGGCCTGTCCCTTGCTGCCGATAATCTGGTCGAGCTTCGCGGTGTCGAGGTCCACGGCCGGCGGCGGGCTCGCCGGCGCTGCGACGGTCAATGGAGTCTTGCTTTCGGCAAGTGCATCGTGGATCGCAGCGGCGAGCTTGACCGGGTCCCCGTGCCCGGCAACATGCATGTAGAACGTCGCCGGACTCGCGCGCAGCAGATGATTGTGGATGGCGGTGATCTCAAGGCCGTTCGCGATCATCTTCGCCATCACGGGATTGATCTCGGTTTCGAGCAGCACGAGGTCGCCCATGACCATGGCGCCGCCGTGCCCAGGCTTGAACGCGACCCAGCCGCCGAGCGCCAGCGCCGGCTTGATCGTCACCCCGTCCAACGTCACGGAGAGATCGCTGCGGGGAAAGCCGTAGCGGTGGACGTCGTCCGAGACGGCGGGCTTGCGGCCCAGCGTCTCGTCAACCTTCTGCCAGTCGATGTCCTGCGCTTGAGCCGTCGAGACCGAGCCAAGGAGGCAGGCGCCGAGACCGATGAACGCGAAGAGTGTGTTTCTCATTGATGTGCTCCTAAGTCTTGAAGCAGCTGCGGCTAAGCACGCCCCGAGATCGATCGCATCGGCCCATCAAGCGGGAGGCCCAATCCTGGACGTCGCGCGAGCGCCGCACGGCGCTCGGGAATCAGGCGCGGGTCGGCTGAGACGTCCCCGTCAATGCGCGCATCGATAAGCGCCGGCGCATTCGCCGTGCCGATCAGTCTAGCTAGTCTGCCGGAAGAAAGGGGGATGTATGATGCTGACATGCTGCGCCCTTGGTGATTAAGGACGCGATACTTGGGCATGTCGCCTCACGGGGAGATCGCACATCCCCGTAGCGGCGAATTAAAACCCGGATGGCCGAACTGTCAACCTGCTTAAGTCGGGGAATGCAGAAGTCATCGGAGGCACGTCGCGAGGATAGCGCCGACGGTTTGGAACCTTTGGCACGTCGAGCAAAAGACCGGCATACCGGCAGCATCTAAAGTTCGTAACACCCGTGCGGAGCAATCCGTCGCGTTTCTTTCATGTCTGAGCAAAGCGAGCCATGATCGAAGGATCGTCATCGTCTCCTGCCGCTCGAAGCCGAGTGGACGTAAGTTTGCAACGCCCGAGATTCTAGACTAGCCTGTTCCTCAGCCCCACGCCCTGCCGTAAGCAGGTGTGAAGCTCCCCGCCACGACGGATTACGGGCAAGTCCAGTTTTGCGCACCAGCGCATTTTTTCCGTCGTGACCATGCGAAACAATTCCGCCGCGTTCGGCTCGGGCGCAATCATCGGTACCTTGGGCGGCCTCATCGGCCTCGGGGGCGCCGAATTTCGTCTGCCGCTCCTCATCAGCTTGTTCAGGTTTCGCGGTCTTGAAGCCGTGGTCCTCAACAAGGCGACGAGCCTGATCGTGGTGGCCAGCGCACTGCCATTTCGTGCCCGCGCCGTTCCCTTTGCCGAAATATATGCGCATTGGCCGGTCATCCTGAACCTGCTGGCGGGCAGCCTTGTTGGCGCCTATGCCGGGGCATCCTGGGCGACGCGCCTCAAGTCCGAAACGCTCTACAAGGTCATAGCGGTCTTGTTGCTGCTGATCGCAGGTGTGCTTCTGTTCGCACACAGCACTGCGGCAGCACCCGCCCCGGCGCTGACTGGCATGTACCTGATTGTCGCGGGTGTAGCGGCAGGCTTCCTGATAGGCATCGTGGCGTCGTTGCTCGGCATTGCCGGTGGAGAATTCCTGATCCCCACCCTGATCCTGTTGTTCGGCGCGGACGTCAAGCTGGCAGGCAGCCTCTCACTTGCGGTGAGCCTTCCGACGATGCTCGTGGGATTCGCGCGTTATAGTCGCGATCAGAGTTTTTCAGTGCTCCGCGCCAACTGGCAGTTCATGCTTGCAATGGCGATCGGATCGATCGTCGGCACATTCATCGGCGGCTTGCTTCTCGGTATTGTCCCGAATTCGATTCTTCTGCCGGGATTGGCTGTGATCCTGGTCATCTCAGCCGTGGAGATATGGCGGCACGAGTAGAGCGCTCAGACGTGATGTGTTCGACTAATCCGCGCCCAGAGCAGCGCGAACGGACCCAACGCAATTCCGGCCGCAAGAACGATGAACGCCAGCAGCCAGCCGGTCGCGCTCTGCGGACCGCCGGCCGCGTCGAGCGCGGCGCCGGTTCCCCAGGCTCCAACCGCCGACAGACCGAAGCCGACCGTCGAATGCAAGGCCAGGGTTGCGCCGCGATGTTCGGAAGTCGCCGCGGCAGACATGCCGGCAGTCAACGCACCTGAATCGGCGGGCACGGTCAGGCCATAGGCGAGCAGCAGCAGCGCGAGCACCCATGCCGGCGCCGTCGCGTTGAGCCCGATGATAAGTGCGACGCAGGCCGATGCGATCATGACGATCGTGATCGCCCGATGGCGGCCGAATTTCAGCGCGGCCTCGTTGCCGAGGATGCTTGCGGGCATCGAGATCACCGCGAAGCAGAAGCTCAGCACGACGGGGCTCAACCAAGACGGCGCGCCTTGATGAGCGACCACGAACGTCCAGAACCCGACCAGCCAGGTACGGATGCCGTAAAGCTCGAAGCAGTGCGCGCCGTAGCCGAGGATGTAACCGAGCGCCTCGCGGTTGGCGAAGACGGGTGCGAAGTTGAGCAGACGCCCCGCCTTCGGCGCGGGCCGCTGCTCCCGCATCAGAAGGCACGCGACGACCATGGCGACGGGACCGAGGCCGGTGACGAGGAAGGCGGTGCGCCACCCCCAGCGGTCGGCGATCAGTTGCGCGACCAGGAACGAGAGGCCGACGCCGACCGAGAAGCTCGAAGTGTACAACGTGACGGCGCGCGAGGTGTCGCCGGCGGGAAGCCGGTCCGTCAGCGCCTTCAGGCCCGGCATATAGGCGCCCGCAAATCCAAGTCCTGCAAGGGACCAGATCGCAGTCGCCGACCAGAACCCTTCTGCGAAGATTCCGAACGCTGCGGTCGCGAGCCCGCTGACGATCGAGCCCCAGAGCAGGACAATCCGCGCGTCGATCCGGTCGGTCAACGTCGTCAGCACGGGCACCGCGAGCATGTAACCGAACGCATAACCGCTCGCCATCAAGCCGCCTTCGGCGGCGGAGAGGCCCCACTCCGGCATCAAATGCTGCGCCAGATTTGCGGGCAACGTCACATGCGGCAGCAGGTTGCCGACCTGCCCTATGCACATCACCGCAATTAGAGACCGGCCGCCGAGCTTATGAATTTTGTTCTCCCACCTGAAGCGGCTTTGATGTTGCCCGCTCCGTACGAAGCAGCAAGAGCGCGAAGAAGGCCGAGACCGAGACGAGCGCGCTGATCCACAGCGCACTGCTGCCGATGTGCTCGACCATCAGCCCCAGTGTGAGCGGCGCGGCGGCGCCCGTCAGTCTAGAAGGCAGCGAGATCATGCCGACCCGCTTGCCGAATCCGGCCGGCCCAAACAGCGCCAATGGAAGCGTACCACGGGCAATGGTGATGATGCCGTTGCCCGCTCCGTACAGCACCGTGAACGTCGACGCGAGCAAGGGTCCGCCCATCACCAGCGCAACGACGCCGATCGGATTCATCAGCATGGCCAGCCTCGCCGACAGCAGCGGGTGAAACCGGGCGAGCCATCCTGCTTCCAACAGACGCGCGCCGACTTGTGCAGGCCCGACCAGCGCGCCCGCGAGCAGGGCCTGAGCCGGTGTCGCGCCGAACGCAACCAGCATGGTCGGCAGAATGGCCGAGATGCCCGAACTGACGAAGCTAGCTGCCGCGAACATGTAAGCCAGCAGCACCATCGCGAAGGTCTCGCTCTGGCGTCCGGATTGCTGGATTGCACCCGGCCCCGGTCGAGCCTGCTGGTCCAATGGGACGGCGCGCGGCAGCGAGAGATTGAGCGGCAACGCAACAGCGATATGGATCGCCGCCCATATCTGACAGGCGACGCGCCAGCCGTACTCCGACGCGAGCCAGGTCGTGAGGGGCCAGCCGAGCGTGCTGGCGAAACCGGCGATCAGCGTGATGCCGGTGATGGTTCGTCGTGCATTGGTACCGTAGATGCGCGCAAGCGTCGCAAAGGCCGCCTCATAGAGGCCCATGCCCATGCCGATCCCCAGCAACGCCCAGGCCGTAATCAGCACCGCTACGCCATGGGCCACGGACAGCAGGAGCAGGCCTGCCACAAACACGAGGTTCGAAATGGCAAGCAGGCTGCGCCCGCCAAACGTATCGATGGCATGCCCCACGCGCGGGCCGAGCAGACCAGAGATGACGAGCGCTCCCGACAGCGCGCCGAACACGTAAGTCGGCGCGAGACCGAGATCGCGCGCAATCGGCGCAGCCAGGATGGCCGGAAGATAATAGCTCGACGCCCATGCAACCGTTTGCGCGGTGCCGAGCGCGGCGACGACGCCGAGCGGGCCTCGGGCTTGGCCCGCGAGAACTTGCGTCATGAACAACCACACCCCGAAGCGCCGGCCTTCTTGGCTGTTTCGTCGGCAGCGCAGCAGGCGGACGACTCTTCCTTCGCCGGCCCGCCGCAACATCCTGATGCGGTCCCGGCGGCCTCGACACCGCCACGTGTGCAGACGCCGGTCTCCGGCAGCACAAGCTCCACCCTCGCCGCCGCCTCCTTGTCGCCAGCGAGATCGGCCGCAATCGAGCGAACCTGCTCATAACCCGTCATCATCAGGAAGGTCGGAGCGCGGCCGTACGACTTCATGCCCGCCATGTAGAAACCCGCTTCATCATGCGCGAGCTCGCGCGCGCTGTGGGGACGCACCGTCCCGCAGCTATGCTCGTTGGGATCGATCAGCGGTGCGAGAGCGACTGGTGCCTCGATGGCGGGATCGAGCCGCAAACGCAGTTCAGACAGGAACGAGAAGTCAGGACGGAAACCCGTCGACACAATCAGTTCGTCCACGACCACGCTTCGCCCACCGCAACAGGACCCCGCCGCGATCTTGAGGCGACCTTCGGGGTCCGAGAGGTGCGTGACGCCGAATTCAGTTTCGACCTTGATCTTCCCGGAGGCAACAAGCGCGGCGAAGGCACTGCCGAGTTCGCCGCGCGCCGCGAGTTTATCGTTACGGCCGCCGCCAAAAGCCTTCGCGGGATCGGCGCCACGCAACAGCCAGACGGGCTGAGTGCCCGGCACTTCGTCGGCGAGATGTACGAGATCGATCAGCGTGCCCACCGCTGAATGGCCCGCGCCCAAGACAGCAACGGTCTTGCCAGCATATCTGGAACGAGCGACACCCCCGACATCCGGCATGCCGTAAGCAATACGGTCGCCGCATTCGGACTCACCGATCGCCGGCAAACCGTTGCGGCCGGCCGGATTGGGGGAGAACCAAGTGCCTGAGGTATCGATCACGGCATCTGCACGCAGAACCTCGGGCCCCTTGCCGTTCTGATAGCGGATTTCGAAAGGCGCCTGCTCACGCCCCTTGGTCTTCGCCTTGTCGAAGCCGACGCGGCTGATGGCCGAGACGCGGCTGGAGGTCCGGATCACATCGCGTAGCGACGTTCGCGTCGCGAGCGGCGCCAGGTATCGATCAAGCAGTTCGCCGCCGGTCGGATAGGATTGCGGGTCCGGCGAATTCCATCCCGTCGGTGCAAGCAGGCGCGCGGCGGCCTTGTCGACATTGTACTCCCACGGCGAGAACAGCTGGACCTGCTGCCACTGGCGGACGGCGTGTCCGGTTTCGGGTCCGGCCTCGAGCACAATGGGGGACATGCCGCGTTCGAGCACGTGCGCGGCCGCAGCCAGGCCGACCGGCCCCGCCCCGATAATGGCAACTGTCTTTCCGCCGCTCATTTCGCTACTCCCATTATTCTAGAATCATCGAATAAATCGGCCAAAAAAATCAGGCCGCCGTTTTGGTATCCTTGCATTCGGTTTCATCGGCACAGCACTCCGACACCAGGAAATCCACCAGGCCCCGCATCCCGTCGTAGTTCGCGTGGCAGACCAGGGTCGTGGATTCGCGGACCTGACTAATGAGCCCGACCGCAACCAGAGACTTGATGTGATGAGATAGCGTCGATGCCGGGATCTTCAATTTGTCCTGCAAGCGACCGACGGGCATGCCCGGCTGTCCAGCCCGGACCAAGGCCCGATAGATCTGAAGCCGGGTCCGGTTGCCCAGGGCTTCCAAGCGTGCTGCTGCGTCGTCGATCTTCATGACCATAAGATGCGCCGATCCACCCTCGCCGTCAACCGTATTTCTAGAATATTGGAAATATAGGGGCGACCGCCCGCCGGCGGGGCGGCCTCAGCAGCACTTTCCGTTCTGCTGGATCGGCGGACAAGGGACCGATCCGTACGAACAGAAGACGCAGCAATCGCCGCTCGTCGGCTTGAGCCGGGTCCCGCATCCCTTGCAATCGTAGAAGAACTGACAGGCGTCAGTCGGCATGGTTTCGGCTGACGCGTGATGACAGACCGGACACGTAATGACCGATTGGGTTTGCATTGCCGGCTTTCCTCGATCGCGAGACAAAGCCCATTCTAGTCGTTCAGCGTAACCGCGGCCAGTTCGGAAATTGGATTGCGATTAAAACTATAAAACTAGTATTATAGTTGTAATTCTCTGGAGTTTGCGGTATGCGGGAACCCATGAACCGCAAAATCGCTGCACGTTGCCTGGCCGAATTAGGCAATCTGACGCGCCTGGACATTTATCGGCTGCTGGTTCGGGCCGGGCCGCCCGGCCTTAACATCACCGATATCCAGACCCGTCTCGATGTACCGGCCTCAACGCTCGCCTTTCATCTGCGCGGGTTGGTCACCGCAGGCCTCGTCGCCCAGGAAAAAAATGGACGCACGGTGATCTGCCGCGCTCAATATGATCGCATGGATGGAGTCATCGCGTTCTTGCGCGAGCATTGCTGCGAGGGATTTGCGAGTGATGTGCCGGCGGCGGTGACGCGCCGGGCGAGTTGATCCCGTGCGGATGGTGAGCCCCCGAACGTCGGCTCTCCATTATGGCTGGATCGTCCTGGGCGCGGGCACCTTCGGCTCGTTCATGACCCTGCCCGGCCAAACGGCAGGCGTTTCAGTTTTCTTCGATCCCATCACTGCCGATCTTGGCATCTCGCGGACATCGGCCTCGATCGCTTATGCAGTGGGAACGCTTGCGGGAATTCTGCCCGCACCTGTGATCGGTCGCTGGATCGACCGGCGTGGACCCCGCCTGACGGCGACCATCATCGCCGGTGGCCTCGCCTTGGCCTGCGCCCTCATGGCGACAGTTCAATCCGCAATAATGCTGCTCGTCGGATTCGCACTGTTGCGTGGCGCGGCGATCGGCGGCCTTAGCCTCGTCAGTCAGCAGGTCGTCAATCTGTGGTTTGTGCGTCGGCGCGGGATTGCCGCTGCGGCGGCCAGCCTCGGGCTCGCGACTGGTTCCATGATCTTTCCGAAACTCATCGATGCTCTCATCTCGCTCTACGGTTGGCGAGGCGCCTATCTCGCGCTTGCCGGACTTGTCGCCCTCACCATTCTGCCGGTTGCTGCCGCGCTGTTTCGCGATCGGCCGGAAAAATTCGGCCTCAGCACGGACGCCGGGCTGCTAACGGCCGCAGAATATCCTCGGAAGGAGCCCTCGTTCACGCGCGAACAGGCGCTCCGTACCGGCGTATTTTGGCTGCTGTGTGCGGCAGGCTTTCTGACCAATGCCATCGGCACCGCGCTCTTGCTCAATCATTTCTCCATCATGCAGACGGCCGGGATCGCACACAGCGACGCACTGCTACTGTTGTCGCTTCTTGCCGGCGTTCAGGCTGTTGCGACACTCGGCACCGGATTTCTGGTGGATCGCTATGAACCCCGGCACCTGGTTCCGCTTGCGATGTTCATGCTTGCGCTGGCGACGGCTCTTCCGGCGTTTGGCAACGGCGTCGCCATCAGTGTGCTGTATGCGTTGAGCCTGGGAGGGGCGTACGGTTCGCAGCAAGCTATCAACGCCGCTGGCTATGCGCAGTATTTCGGCCGCGACCATCTCGGCGCAATCAGGGGCGCGTCGTTCGTGTTCGGCATTGCCGGCGCGGCGTTCGGTCCTCTGCCTTTCGCGGCAAGTGTCGATTGGACGGGAAGCTATGCCGCCGTCCTGATCGGTTGCTGCATGCTCTGCATTGTCTGTGGCGCCGGAGCATTCGCCGTCAGACGACCGTCCTCGTCGGCCGAGTCGATGATGAATGAAAAGCTAGGAGTAGCGCCATGACGGTCGGAGAAACGACGATCGTGGCGGGTATCGAAATTCCTTCGACCGCCCCCTTCTTTCTGGCGGTAGTCCTGGGGGTGCATATCCCCCTGGGCCTTGCGTGCGTTGCGATCGGCGCAATCGCGATGTTGAGTCAGAAGCGTCGCGGGCGTCATTCGAGGCTTGGAACGACCTATTTCTGGTCCTGCTGGCGCTCTTCGCGTCCGCGACGCTACTGTCGCTCATGCGCTGGGCCGAAAACTATCACTTGTTCGTTCTCGGTGCGTTGTCATTCACTTGCGCCTGGATCGGGCGCACCGCGCTCCGGCGCCGCTGGTGGTATTGGGTCAGGCTCCATATCGCGGGGATGGGCCTGTCGTACATACTGATGCTGGTTGCTTTCTACGTGGACAATGGAAAGCAGCTTCCGCTTTGGAAGGACCTGCCTCATTTCATGTACTGGCTGATACCTTTTGCGGTTGGTATTCCGCTCATCGTTCGCGCGCTTCTGTGGCCGCCGTTGGCGCCAGCCCGCCATAATTTTCACTCGATGCGGTAACTTGCGATGCGCGCCAATTGATGTCCTCAAGCCAATGTTGCCGAATAACTCCTTCCGACGCGAGACGGGCTCGCCGGATTTCGGATTGACGAACATCTTATAATTCCATAAATCTGGATATATGGAAACTGAAGAAGCCGTCCTCGCGCTCGCCGCCCTGTCACAATCGACCCGTCTGGAGGCCTTCCGGACGCTGGTCCGACACGAGCCCGATGGCCTTGCGGCCGGCGACCTCGCACGTCTGCTGGAAGTCCCCCCGAATACCCTTTCGGCTCATCTCTCGATCCTGACGCGTGCCCGCCTCGTCACCTCCGAGCGACACAGCCGTTCGATCGTCTATCGCGCCAACCTTGCGGAGTTCAGGGACGTTGCGGTTTTCCTGCTTCGGGATTGCTGCGGCGGCCGGCCGGAGGTTTGCGAGCCGGTCGTCGAAAGTCTCCAAGCCTGCTGCTCGCCAAAGCGAAAGGAGCGAAGCCGTGCCTGACCAGATGTACAATGTTTTGTTCCTGTGCACCGGCAATTCGGCGCGCTCGGTCCTCGCCGAGTCGATCCTTCGCAAGGACGGAGCCGGCCGCTTTCAGTCCGAGATCGGACGCTCCGAGGGCGCAACACATTCAACGCCGAAGGCCGGCTGATGGACAATTTCGATCTTCCACGGCGCCTCGCGGCCGAGGCGCTCGGCACCGGGCTTCTCGTCGCCACCGTCGTCGGCTCCGGCATCATGGCCGAGACGCTGACCAAGGACGTGGCGCTTGCGCTTCTGTGCAATACCCTGCCGACCGGAGCCATTCTGGTTGTCCTGATCACCGTGCTCGGTCCGATCTCCGGCGCGCATTTCAATCCCGCGGTGACCCTCGTCTTCACCGGCAAGCGCGAGCTTCCGGTCAACGAAGCCGTGCTCTACGTGATCGCGCAGATCGCCGGCGGCATCGCGGGAACGATGGCCGCGCATCTGATGTTCGGACTTCCCCTGCTCGATTTCTCGACGAAGGTTCGAACGGGAGGGCCGCAATGGTTCGCCGAAGCGGTCGCCGCCTTCGGTCTGGTCGCGACGATCCTCGCCGGCATCCGATTTCAGCGGACGGCGGTTCCCTGGCTGGTGGGCCTTTACATCACGGCAGCCTATTGGTTCACGGCCTCCACGTCGTTTGCAAATCCGGCGGTGGCCATCGCGCGGTCGCTGACAAACACGTTCTCGGGCATTCGTCCGACCGACCTGCCCGGATTCATTCTTGCGGAGCTCTGCGGAGCATTCGCCGGCATGCTGTTGATGAACTGGCTGCTCGGGCACTCCGGGGCCCGCGGCCCCGTACAAATTGCGGAGACGACCCGATGAGCGTGACGATCTACCACAACCCCGATTGCGGCACCTCGCGGAACACGCTGGCGATGATCCGGCAGAGCGGCGCGGAGCCCACTGTCATCGAATATCTCAAGACCCCGCCGTCGCGCGAGACGCTCAAGCAGCTGATTGCAGCGATTGGCATTCCGGTTCGCGAATTGCTGCGCGAGAAGGGCACGCCGTACAAGGAGCTCGGCCTCGCCGACCCCAAATGGACCGACGACCAGTTGATCGATCAGATGCTCGCGCATCCCATTCTCATCAACCGCCCGATCGTCGTGACCTCGAAGGGCACGCGCTTGTGCCGCCCTTCCGAAGCCGTCGTCGATCTCCTCGACAATCCGGTCGGCCGGTTCACGAAGGAAGATGGCGAGGTGGTCGAAGCGCGCCAGGCAACTCACCGCCCCTAACGCTCCTCGGTCGGAATCCGCGGCGGTTTTTTTCAGGTCGGAGCGGAGGTCGCCGTGAAGACCTCCGCTGCCCAGCCTATTCGGCGGCTTGCGACGTGCGCTCGGTCCATTCTTCGGCAGGAGCCGATCGTTCGCCCGGCGGAAGCCCCCGCCCCTTCACCAAGCCGAAAATTGCGGGGATCACGACGAGCGTCAGCAGTGTCGATGACGTCATGCCGCCGATCATCGGCACCGCAATGCGCTGCATGATCTCCGATCCGGCCCCGGTGCTCCACATGATCGGCAGCAGACCGGCCATGATGGCAACCACCGTCATCATCTTGGGCCGCACGCGCTCGACCGCGCCCACCATGATGGCGTCGTGGAGATCCCGGCGCGTCAGTGGCCTTCCCTCGGCGCTGCACCTAGCCTTGACCTCGGCCAGTGCGTGGTCAAGGTAGATCAGCATGACGACACCCGTCTCGGCGGCGACGCCTGCGAGCGCGATGAAGCCGACCGCGACGGCAACGGACAGGTTGAAGCCGAGCCACCACATCATCCAGATGCCGCCGACCAGCGCAAACGGCAGCGACAGCATCACGATCAGGGTCTCGGTCATCGCCCGGAAGTTCAGGTACAGCAGCAGGAAGATGATCGTGAGCGTCACGGGCACGACGATCTTCAGACGGGCCGCGGCGCGCTGCAGATATTCGTACTGGCCGCTCCACACGACGTAGGTGCCGGCGGGAAACCGGATGCTCTCCGTCACGGCGCGTTGCGCGTCGGCGACGTAGCTTCCGATGTCGCGATCCCGGATGTCGACATAGATGTAGGTCGCAAGCTGGCCGTTCTCCGTCCGGATCGACGTCGGCCCGCGCGCGGGTTCGACCTTCGCCACCTCGCCGAGCGGCACGGCGCCCCCCGACGGCATCGGCACCAGGATGTCGCTGGCGATGGCCTTGGGGTTGTCACGAAGGTCGCGCGGATAGCGCATGTTCACGGTGAACCGCTGCCGTCCCTCCACGGTCGTCGTGACCGTCTGACCGCCGAGCGCGGCCGCGATGGTGTCCTGGACGTCCTGGATCAGGATGCCGTAACGGGCGAGCGCCTCACGGTCGGGAACGATCTCGAGATAATAGCCGCCGATACCGCGCTCGGCGTAGGCCGACGACGTGCCGGGCACGGTCTTGATGACGCGTTCGATCTGCTTCGCGAGCCGGTCGATCTCGGCGAGGTCCGTGCCCATGACCTTGACGCCAACCGGCGTGCGGATTCCGGTCGAGAGCATGTCGATGCGCGCCTTGATCGGCATGGTCCAGGCGTTGGAGACGCCCGGAAACTGCAACGCCTTGTCCATCTCGGCGATGAGACTGTCGACGGTAACGCCGGAACGCCACTGCTCCTTCGGCTTCAGGTTGACGATCGTCTCAAACATCTCGGTCGGGGCGGGATCGGTCGCAGTGGCTGCTCGCCCCGCCTTGCCGTAGACCGAAGCGACCTCCGGGAACGACTTGATGATGCGGTCCTGCATCTGCATCAGCTCGGCCGCCTTGGTGACCGAAATGCCGGGTAGCGTCGTTGGCATGTAGAGCAGCGTTCCCTCGTTCAGCGCCGGCATGAACTCGGTGCCGAGCTGGCGCGCCGGCCAGATCGTCACCGCAAGCACGACGAGCGAAGCCAGGATGACCAGCGTCTTGGCGCGCAGAACCCCCTTGATCACGGGACGGTAGACCCAGATCAGGACGCGATTGATGACGTTCCTGCTCTCCGGGACGATCCGGCCGCGGACGAAGATCACCATCAGCGCCGGCACCAGGGTGACGGACAGCAACGCCGCGGCGGCCATCGAGAAGGTCTTCGTGAACGCCAGCGGGCTGAACAATCGGCCCTCCTGCGATTCCAGCGTGAAGATCGGCATGAACGACACGGTGATGATCAACAGGCTGAAGAAGAGCGCGGGGCCGACCTCGGATGCCGCGTCGATCAGAACCTGCACGCGCGACTGTTCGGGCCTCGCCCGTTCGAGGTGCTTGTGTGCGTTCTCGATCATGACGATGGCGGCGTCCACCATGGCGCCGATCGCAATCGCGATGCCGCCGAGGCTCATGATGTTCGATCCTAGCCCGAGCAGCTTCATGGCGCCAAACGCCATCAACACGCCGACCGGCAACATCAGGATCGCGACGAGTGCGCTGCGGACATGCAGCAGGAACACGATGCAGACGAGCCCGACGACGATGCTCTCCTCGAACAGGGTATGCTTGAGGGTATCGATGGCCGCATAGATCAGGTTCGAGCGGTCGTAGACCGGTACGATCTCGACCGATTTCGGGAGGCTGCTCGCGATCTCCCTGAAGCGCTTCTTGACGTTTTCGATGACGTCTAGGGCGTTGACGCCGAACCGCTGCAGCACGATGCCGCTCGCAACCTCGCCCTCGCCATTCAATTCGGCGATGCCGCGCCGCTCGTCGGGCCCGAGCTCGACGTTGGCGACGTCCCGCAACAGCACCGGCGTGCCGTTGCTCGTCTTCAGCACGATGTTGCCGAGATCGTTGATGCTCTTGATATAGCCCTTGCCGCGGATGACGTATTCGAACTCGGAGAGCTCGACGGTGCGGCCGCCGACGTCGGCGTTGCTGGCGCGGATCGCCTCGCGTATTTTTTGCATGCTGATGCCGCGGTCGCGCATCCGCTGCGGGTCGAGGACCACGTTGTACTGCTTGACGAAGCCGCCGACGCTGGCGACCTCGGCGACGCCTTCGGCCTTGGCCAGCGCGAACTTCAGATTCCAGTCCTGGATCGTGCGCGTGTCCGCAAGGTTCAATTCCTTCGATACGACGGCGTATTGGTAGACCCAGCCGACACCGGTGGCGTCGGGCCCGATGGTCGGGGTCACGCCGGCGGGAAGCCTGGACGCCGCGCCGTTCAGGAATTCCATGACGCGCGACCGCGCCCAATAGATGTCGGTGCCGTCCTCGAAGATCACATAGACGAAGGAGACGCCAAAGAACGAGAAGCCGCGTACGACCTTCGATTTCGGCACGGTGAGCATCGCCGTCGTCAGCGGATAGGTGACCTGATCCTCGATCACCTGCGGCGCCTGGCCGGGATACTCGGTGTAGACGATGACCTGCGTATCCGAGAGGTCCGGGATCGCATCCAGCGGAAGGTGAACCAGGGCATAGAGGCCGGCGGCAGCCGCGAAGCCGGTCCCGAACAGCACGAGCAGCAGATTGCGCGCCGACCAGGCGATGATGCGGGCGATCATTTGTGATCTCCCGTTGCATTGCCAGGGCCGGCGTCGGTGGCCTGGGATGCCGCCTCGCCAAACCCCTTCAGCGCCGCCTTCAGGTTGCTTTCCGCATCGATAAGGAAGTTGGCGGAGGTCACCACCGCCTCGCCGTCCGCGAGACCCTGGCGCACCTCGACATAGCCGCCGCCGCGACGGCCGAGCTTGACTTCCCGCGGCTCGAAACGCCCTTCCCCCTTGTCGACGAGCACGGCCTGCCGGCTGCCGGTGTCGAGCACCGCGCTGTCCTGTATCGCCAGGACGGGCGCGGCATCGGCCGTGTCGATGTCGGCATCGACGTACATGTCGGGCAGCAGCACCGCGTCCGGATTGGCGAGCTCGATCCTGATGCGAACGGTGCGCGTGTCGCGGTTCACCTGCGGATAGACGACGGCGATTGTCCCGGTGAAGGTCCGGCCGGCGAAACTGCGCGCGCGCACCGCGACTGACTGCCCCACCGCGATGTTGCCGAGATCGCGCTCGGCCACGTCGACCAGCGCCCAGACCACCGAGGTGTCCGCGATCCGGAACAGAACGTCGCCGGGATTGGCCCGCATCCCTTCGATCGCATTGCGTTCGAGCACGACCCCGTCGCGCGGTGCAGACCAGCGTATGGCGACGGGCGCGGTGTGCGTCTTGTCCATCTCCGCAATGACGGACTCGGGAACGTCGAGATTGACCAGCCGCTGTCGCGAGCCGCGGCCGTACATCTCGACACCGCCGACCGTCTTGGAGGTGATCGTCGCGAGATATTCCGCCGCCGCGGACGCCACCGCCGAACTGTAGATTTCCATCAGCGGCTGGCCGGCCTTCACGCGCGTGCCAGTGGTCACGTCGGCGACCTTCTGCACGAAGCTTTCGGCGCGCATCGCGATCACCGACACGCGGCGTTCATCGAGCTGGATCGTGCCGGGCGCCTTCACCGAGACCCGGATCGAGCGCCGCGCGACGGGCTCGGACTTCACGCCCGCGCGCTGGATCTTGCCGGGCGACAGCTTCACCGTGCCGTCGTCGGCATCGTCGCCTTCGTAAACGGCGACATAGTCCATCCCCATCGGATCCTTCTTTGGGACGGGCGACGTATCGGGCAGTCCCATGGGATTGCGGTAGTAGAGGATTTTTCGCGGCGAAGCCGCCTGCGCCTTCGGCAGCGCCGGCGCGACGGCCGCTCCATCGTCGTCGTAGACCGGCAGATAGTCCCGCCCGCGGTCGTCCTTCTTCGGACCAGCAGACCAGAGCGGCGCACCGCTCGGATCGCGGTAGTAGAGCGGCGTTCGCTCCGCGGCAGCCGCAGCCGATGTTATGTCGGCCTCAGCGAGCCAGCCCGCACCGTTCGAATGCGAGTAGTAGCCGGCCAGGACCAGGCCGCCGCCAAGCGCAAGAGCCGTCAGGAGACGCAGCGTTTTCATGTCGTGTATCCGCGCGCCCGAGAGCGCGCGTCCGTGTGAAGGAAAAAGGGGAATGTCGGGCGCTGCCGGGCAGCGCCCGAACGCTCACTTGATCGCCGTGACGATCACCTTGCCGGTGACGGTCTCCGGTTCGCCCTGCACCTTCACGGACAGCGTCATCTGGTAGCGGCCAGCCATCGGCAGGTCCGTCTTGAAGGCGTACACGCCCGGCTCCCTGGACGGCAGCGGCGCGACCGCCGATTCCATCTCGGCCATCCCGTCCGGGGCCATGTCGAGGCGGGTCTTGAAGATGACCGCATCCGGTATCGGCTTGCCGGTCTGCTTGTTCGTCAGGCGAACGGCGAGCGTGACATCTTCGCCCTTCTTCATCTGCGGAGTGACGGGCTCGAAGGCGTAGTCGCCCGCGCCCGCCATCGCGGCGGAAGCGGCAAGCGAAAGGGTGGCGGCGAGAGCCGCGGTGCTGATCTTGGAAAGCATTGTCCTGTCCTCATGAATTGATCTTTCGCCGTGGCGCGTGAAGCGCGCACGTCAGTCGTCGTCGCGAGCAGGCACGCCGCTCGCGTCTCGGGCTTTGCGAGATCAGATTCGAGGAGGTCGGAAAGGAGGACTGCCGCCGCGGAAGGAAACGACCTGATCCGGGGGAATAGCCATCGTGCTGGCCATGACGGCGAGACGTTCGAACGCCATGGGCCTGACATCACCGAGCGCGATGATCCCACCGACGCAGCAGAAACCCATCCCGCACTTGTAGCCGCCGCTATGGGAGCCTGTTCCCTTCATGTCGGGACAACAATCGTCCATCGACATGTCGGCGTCGCCGCTCATGTGCATGGCCGTCTGCATGCCATCCGACGACATTGCGAGGTTCGCCGCGGACGCGCCAACCGGCAGCATCGCCAAGGATATGGCGATGGCGACTGCCAGGATGGTACGGACGAACTGCATCAATATCGACTTACCTTGTCGGGCCGGAACTCGGCCTCAGTAGCATATTCGGACACCAAAGGCAGTCATTGATCGTGGTCAAGCGTTCGTTACCCAGGCTCGTCCGGAGGCCGGGTTGGACGTTTCGACGCGGTCCTTCGGACTATCGTGCAAAACAGCAACACAAGGCCACCATCGACCGACCGGCCCGTCCAGCAGCCCGCGCGGATGTTGACGCGCTCATCCCCTGATGCCAGTTTCGTGATCGGTAGTGTCCGCAAGGACTCTTCAAGGGAATGCGGTGCGTCCACCTCAGTGGGCAATTCCGCGGGCTGCCCCCGCAACTGTAGGCGGATAGCCGACGACCAAACGAACCACTGGAGCCCCGCTTGGGCCTCTGGGAAGGTGGTCGAAGGCGATGACCCGCGAGCCAGGAAACCTGCTACCAGCCATGGTCACGCGCGAACGCATTGGGCGGGGTGCCCTGATGTCGGACAAGTAGCCGGTGCATCCGCCGCCTGGGGCGAAGGTGGATGACTAAGGCAACCGCGGTGACGGTTTGTTTGCGTCGCCGCAGAGCGTTGTCGTGCAAAATCTTCATTTCCGTGCTGGCGCAAGGCCAGCGTTATCGCGTGCTTTCCTGATTACTCTGCTCTCGTCGGTGTCCTTGTCGTCCGCGGCGCTCGCGCAAAGCGCGACGCAGGACAACCGCTCCCGGGAGGTCGGTCCGGTGATCGTGTCGCCGCCTGCGCCGCGACAGGCTCCTGCCGTCAGCCCGGGCACTCAGAAGCAGCGCGCGGCCCGGCGCGCCGCGGGACGCAATCGTGGCGCCCCTGCTGTCGCCGTTCCGGCCACGCAAGCTCCGAGCGGCCCGGTGCAGACGCCGCTCAACACGGCAGCCGTCACCGACGTCGGCTCCCGGCTCGGCATCACGGCGCGCGAGATGCCGGCGACCGTCGAGGTCATCAGTCAGCGGACGATGCAGGACCTGGGCATCCGGACCACGACCGACGTCGCCAAGGCTGCAGTCGGCGTCACCGGCGGCGATGCGCCCGGCGCGCCCGCCATCTTCTCGATGCGTGGCTTTTCCGGCGACCAGATCTCCACGCTCTACAACGGCATCCCGATCGGGCCGTCGACCATGACCGGCCGTCCCATGGACGTGGCTGGCCTCCAGCAGGTCGAGATCATCAAGGGACCGGACTCGCTGGTGGCGGGCCTCGGTGCGACCGGCGGCGCCATCAACTACGTGAACAAGGCGCCGCACACCGGACCAATCGTCAACGACGCCTTCACCTCCTACGATTCCTTCAACGGCTATCGCGCCGGTTACGGATCGGGCGGCAGCACGCTGATCAACGGCCTCGACTACCGCTTCGACATCAGCCATTTCAACAACAAGGGCTTTATCGACGACACCTATTCGAAGCTCAGCAACGTCTCGGGCCAGCTGAACTATCGCGTCAACGAGAACCTGAGGATCTGGGGCGCGACCGAATACAGGCAGGACAACGACCGCTTCTACTGGGGGACGCCGCTGGTGCCGGCGAACGCGCCGGGCATCGTGCCGACGTATGGCGTCGTCTCCGGCCTCTGGAGCAACTATTACCTCGGCGGCGGCACGCCGGTCCCGGTCACCATCGACGCGCGCACGCTGACCACGAACTACAACGTGCTCGACAATCACAGCGGCGCCGGCGAGCTCTGGCTGCGCAGCGGCTTTCAATGGGACATCACCAACAACATCTCGCTGAAGAGCCAGGTCTATGGCTATGACGCCCACCGGCACTGGTTCAACAACGAGATCTCGTCGTTTGACCAGACCGTAGGCAATTTCGCAGGCGCGCAGAGCATCTACCGCGAGCGCCTGGCGCTCGATCACGCACAGCGACTCTACGGCAACATCACCGACCTCACCGTCAATTCCAATCTCGGCGGAATGGACAATCGCTTCGTCGCCACCGTGGCGGCGAGCAGCAACCAGTTCAACGTCTCGCAGGACACGCTGTTCTTCAATGACTACGTCGACCTCCTCAATCCGGACCGCGGCCTCTACGGCCCGCGCAGCGACGAGAAGATCTACACCCATCTCGACACCGCCTCGCTGTCGTTCGAGGACCGGCTCAAGCTGACCTCGACCTTCGCGCTGATCGGCGGCATCCGTTTTGAGAATATCGAGCTGTCGCGGACCCGCTTCGACGAGAATGGCCTCCTGAAAGCCAACTATCCTTTCTCGAAGACGTTCAATCCGGTCACCGGACGCATCGGCTACACCTGGGACATCGCGCCCGGCGTGATGCTTTACAGCCAGTACGCGACGGCAGCCGACCCGACGGTGGCGAACATCTTCATCCTCAGGCCCACGACGCCGCTGCTGCTCACGACGTCGCGGACCTACGAGACCGGCGTGAAGCTGCTGTCGGCCGACAAGCGCGCGGAGGCCACGTTCTCGGCCTTCGACATCGAGCGCAAGAACGTCTACGTCCCCGAAAGCGGCATCCTCTTCAACGTCGCCGGCAAGATGGCCTCCAAGGCGTCGAGATTGCCGCCGCGGTCAATCCGGTCGCGGGCCTGAAACTGTGGGGTAACGTCGCCTTCGTGCAGTCGCGCTTCATCGACTTCACCTATGTCGACGGCAATGGCGACTTCCAGTCCTATTCGGGCAAGACGCCGCCCAACGTTCCCAACTTCATCGCCAACGCCGGCGCCTCCTATCGCTTCGACACGAAGCTGCCGGTGGAGATCGGCGGCCTCGTCCGTCACGTCGGCGACCGCTTCAACTTCCAGGACAATCTGGTCACGATGGACGCCTACACGATCTTCGACGCATACGCGTTCGTCGATATTCCAAAAGCCTATTTCCCGGGCGTCGACCAGACCCGGATCAGCTTTCGCGTGAGGAACCTGACCAACAAGCTCTACGCGGCGTGGGGCGATCCGGGTTACACCGACCAGATCATCCTGGGCGCGCCGCGCAGCTACGAGGTCGCGGCTTCGTTCAAGTGGTAGTCGCGGATCACCTCGTCCGCGCCGTGGCGGGAGGTGTCACGCGACAGTAGGACGCAATCGCAAATCGATTGCGCCGTTGAAGCCGCAGGTCTCGAGAGCTATCGATCAACGAAACCTCGCTTCCATCGGGAGGAACGCATGAGCACCATCACCGGCGGCTGTCACTGCGGCGCGATCCGCTATCAGGTCGAGGGCGAAGCGATCGTGCACGCGCTGTGTCACTGCCGCGATTGCAGACTTCACGCGGGCGCTCCCGTCGTCGGCTGGACGATGTACGCGGACGATGCCGTCAAGGTGACCAAGGGCGAGCCCAAGGTCTACAGCTCCTCGGAACATGCGCGGCGGCACTTTTGCGGCGACTGCGGAACCGGCCTGTTTTATGTCAATGCCGACATGTTGCCCGGGGTCATCGACGTCCAGAGCGCGACCTACGACGATCCCGACGCCGTACCGGCGACGATGCACATCCAGGTCGCAGAGCGCCTTCGATGGATGGAGCGCGCGCACGAACTGCCGACATTCGACCGCTATCCTCCGCCACCGTAGCGGCGCGCGCGAAGCGTTCGCCGTCTCGATGGAACCGCACAAACACCATCTTGCAACGGCCGGACGATCTCACGTAGATTGATCGGCGTGGGGACGAAGCAGACTCCCCGTGAGACCTCGGTCCAAGCTCTGCGCAGCACGCCATTCGTGGAGCTTGCGCATGGATACCGAACGCCATCCTCCTGTCCGCCATACCGTTGCCATCCTCTCCCGCGGCGACGCCGCCGCGCGCCGGGACGCGACGGCGCAAAACAGCCGCTTCGTCTGCGTTTTCGAAGCACTCGCCGCGGTCGGCATCGAAGCCCGACCGGTGATCTACGACGAGATCTTCGCCGACGCCGTCCGCGATCAACTGCTCGCCGTCGATGGCGTGCTCGTCTGGGTCGATCCGATCCATCAGGGCAAGACGCGCGAGGCCCTCGACCCGCTGCTTCGCGACGTTGCGGCGCAAGGGCCATGGGTGAGCGCCCATCCCGACGTGATCCTGAAGATGGGCGTCAAGGAGGTGCTCTACCGAACGCGTCATCTCGGCTGGGGAGCCGACACGCATCGCTATGACACCGCCGCAAGCTTCCGCGCCGAATTTCCCGCGCGTCTTCAGGCGAACGGTCCGCGCGTGCTCAAGCAAAATCGCGGCAATGGCGGCCAGGGGGTGTGGAAGGTGGAGGCCCTGCCCAACGCGGACGCCATGGTTCGCGTGCTGCATGCCCAACGCGGCAGTCTGCCCGAGGACATGCCGCTCGATGCCTTCCTCGCGCGCTGCGAACCGTATTTCGGATGGGGCGGCTGCGTCATCGACCAGGCGTTCCAACCCCGCCTGCCCGACGGCATGATCCGCTGCTACATGAGCGGCGCCAAGGTCGCGGGCTTCGGGCATCAATTGATCAAGGCCCTGATCCCGCCGCCGCCGGAAGGCCCCGACGCACCCGAGGCGCAGCCGGGCCCACGGATCATGCATGGACCCGATGCTTCGCAATTCCAGACGCTCCGAAGATCGATGGAGGACGAATGGACGCCGCAGCTGATGGACACGCTCGGCATCGACGAACCGTCGCTGCCGGTGATCTGGGACGCCGACTTCCTGTACGGGCCCCGCGACGCCGCCGGTACCGACACCTACGTCCTGTGCGAGATCAACGCGAGCTCATGCTTTGCGATTCCCGACGACGCGCCAGCGGCAATCGCCCGAACGGTGAAGCACCGCTTGCTCCGGACTCAAGCAGTGCGTTCGGGCGCATAACCGGCGGCCCGGCTTCGACACCCTAATGCGCAGCGCAGCGGCAGCTTTCATAGGCGACGGGATCGTGGCTGTTGACGATGCTCACGCGGTCGCCGTGGTTCAGCTTCAGCGCGCGCAGCCGCGCCTGGTTGGCGATCCGCATCTTGCGGTCCATGTCGCCGCGGCGCTGGAAATAGCCGAGCATGAGCGGCACGTGCGGCGACGCGTCGAGCTGGCCGTGGTGGAAATAGCTGTCGCCGGCATGCAGCAGCCATTTCTCGCCTGATCGCACCGCGATGCCGCAATGGCCGAGTGTGTGGCCGGCGAGCGGGATCATCAGGATGTCGGCTTCCTTGTCGCCGAGCGCGCGCACGCCCTTGAAGCCGAACCAGTCCTCGCCGGCCTCGCCATAGAATGTCCAGCCCGGCCCATGGCTCCACTGCCCCGTGACATAACGCCCTTCGGGCGGCGCGGGCTTGCGCAGCACCGCCATGTCGTATTCGGCGCGGTGGACGTGGATCGCGGCATGGGGAAAGTCCGGCACGCCGCCGGCGTGGTCGCGGTCGAGATGCGTCAGCAGCACGTGGCGCACATCGCTGGGCGAGTAGCCGAGCGCCTTCACCTGCTCGACCGCCGTCTCCGCCGGATCCAGCCTCGGCGCGGTCTGGCGCAGCCATCGGCCCCCGAGCCGATCGGGCGTTGCGATATCGCCGAGACCGATGCCGGTGTCGACCAGAGCGAGTCCGTCCCTCGTCTCGACCAGCAGGCAATGGCAGACCAGGCGGGCGCGCTGGAACAGGCCGCCCGTGCCGTTCACAAGGCGGCGGCCCATGGGGCACATCGTGCCGGTGTTGAGGTGGTGGATCTTCATGGCGCGTTCCTGCTGTTGTGAGCAGGGCGTTCTTGCCACCGGGCGATCTATAGGTAAAATATTGAATATTGATACTATCTCTAGGCATATCCTATGGACATCCGCGAGCTTCGCTACTTCGCAGCCGTGTACCGCGAGCGCAATCTGACCGCGGCGGCGCGCGCTTGCTTCGTGTCGCAGCCGTCGATCTCGACCGCGATCACCCATCTGGAGGCCGAGCTCGGCACCACCCTGTTCATCCGGCACAAGAAGGGCGTCGCGCCGACCGCCTCAGCCGAGCAGTTTCATGCGCTGGCCCGCCGCATCATCGACGAGGCGGACGCCGCACGCAGCCTGTTCAGGAAGCCGAATACGAAGACCACCGTCACGCTGGGACTGATGCGCACGCTCGACATACCCCGAACGATCGCGCTGCTGAAGCCGCTGACGGCGCGCACCGACATCGCGCTCCGCCTCGTCGGCAGCGACGAGCGCGCCGATGCGCGCATCATCTCGAAGAGCATGCTCCGCGCCGACGAGCATTTCGTCGCGCTGTGGAGCGAGCGCTATGTCGCCGCACTTCCGCCCTCGCATCCGCTGACGCTGAAGGAGAAGCTGCGGACCGCCGATCTCGCCGGCGTCCCTCTGATCGACCGCTGCCATTGCGAGCAAAGCGAATTCTTCGGTCGGAGCTCACAACGAAGGCAGACCGCGGCGATCGCGCAATCGGAGGATTGGGCGATGGCGCTGGTCGCGGCCGGCGTCGGCATTGCCATCGTCCCGGAAGGCGTGGCGCGCGGCAACCCTGATGTCGCGGTGCGCGAGATCGAGGTCAGGGTCAAACGCGAGGTCGGCCTCGCCTACCGCGCGTCAGAGCCGCTGGCGGATGCGCTGAAGGAGTTTGTCGGGAAGCTCCAGAGGCAGCGGCGAAAGCCGGATCGGACCGGCCCACGGCGTAACAAGCGCAGGAAGTCCTAGCCCTTCGTGACCACGGCGCGCCCGTAAGGCGGCTGCGCCGCGACCGGCGGATTGGCGGTCTGGGCTGCGAGTTCGCCGATCAGGCGGTCGGCATCGGCGGCCATGCCGTCGGGCGCCTGGATCACCAGACGCTCCAGCGCCCAGCGATAGGACGAGACGCGCTGCTCGAGGCACAGCTGCACCCACTGGATGATCAGCGAGTTCTCCTGCATGCGCGCGACCGCATCGTCCCTCTCCCTTGGCGAGAGCTCGGAGACGCGCGCCATGGTCGCATCGCGCTTCCTGTCGAGATCGATGACGCGGATCGCGGAGCCGAAGAACGGCTCGAAACGGGTGATGTCGTTGCGCACGTCCTCGATCAGCTGCGCATAGCGCGAGGAATGCGAGCGATGCGGCTCGTCGATCAGCGTGCGCCCATACATAGTGCGGTCGAACACGACCTTCTGCTGCCAGGGCGACGGCAGCGCCTTGTAGTCGCCGAATACGCTCTTCCAGGCGGGCCGCGACAGCGGCGGCTCGATCATGGGATAGGCGAGATCGCGTAGCTGGCGCTCCGCGTCGGTGAGCTGGAATTGTGACGACTTCAGGCCGACGCTGCCGGTGGCCTCGGCCCCGAGCCAGCGATGCATGTCGTCGCTGCGCATGTCAGCGCGGGTGCGGCCGAAATCGCCGCCGCTGCACGCGCCGAGCGTCGCACCGACGAGTGCGAGCAGGACGGCCGTTACGACAGGCCGAATCTGGCGGATGGCATCCGGCATTGCAAAAGCCGGATGCTAGCGGCGACGACGACGGCGCCCCGGCGCTGTGCCCTGCTCCGGCCCGCGATCGCCGCTGGTTTCTTCCGTCTGGCGCTCGATGCGGATCACGGGGAGGATCAGAATCGTTCCCGTTTCCGTACGCGGCGTGGCATCCCCCGACGAGCCTGCCCGGCGACCGGCCGGAAATTCGATAATGGTCCCCATATCAGCTCTCTATCAATTGCCGCGCGACCGAGCGCGCTGGTGCAACGTGCGTTCATTAAGATCAGTTCATGGTTAACGGGGTGTAAACGCGCCTTCCGGACCGTAACTTCACGGGCGGCCTCCCGCGTCCCGTTGCGGGACGACAACACCTGAAATGATGGGGTCGACTTCACGCCTCGTTTTCCTTAACGAGCCTTTAAAGGAACCTGCGTTAGGCTCGCGGACGAGTATCTTTTCCAGGTCGCGTATCTCTCCATGACCAAGTCGCTGTTTCCCGGATTCGACGGGCTGATGAGCCTCTCCCGTCGCGAAGGCGTTGATGTTCGCCCGACGCTGCTGCGCGTGCTGACGGACCTCTATGTCCAGGCGCCCACCCACAGCGACGACGAGCAGCGCCAGTTCATCGAGCTTGCGACGCGGCTGATCGACCAGGTCGACGATGCGACGCGCGCGGCCGTCAAGGCGAAGCTTGCGATCTATCCGCAGACGCCCGTCCCGGTCCTGCAGAAACTCGGGCTGGTTGCGACCCAGGAAGGCCGCAGGGTTCCGCTCGCGCGCGAAATTCGCAGCTCCCCGCAGGCGGCTTCGCCAGCTCGCACGCCGACCGACGCCGAGTTGCGCATGGCCGCCAACATGGCGATGCAGCCGAAGGAAGCGGCCGAGATCCACGACATGTTCTTCCGCGCCGATGCGACCCAGCGTGCGCTGGTCCTGCACAATCTGGCGCAAACCCCGCTGAAGGCCGCGCCGCGGATTCCGACCGTGCGCGCCAAGCGCGCGATCCAGATCCTGGAGATGGCGGCAATCGCCAACGATGTCGAGAATTTCACCTACGAGCTCGGCGACAGCCTGATCCTGCCCTCGCGCGTCGCAGCCCAGATCGTCGACGATGCCGGTGGCGAAGCGCTCGCAATCGCCGCGCGCGCGCTCGACATGCCGAGCCCGAACTTCCAGCGCATCCTCCTGTTCTTCAAGCCGGAGATCGGCACGTCGGTCGATGCGGTGTACCGGTTGTCGCGGCTCTACGACCGGCTCAGCGACCGCTCCGCGCTGGTGATGCTGGCGGCCTGGCGCGGCTCGACGCTCGCGGTCACGCGCGCAAAATACCAGTCGTCGCTGCACGAGAGCGAACGCCAGCGCGCGCGTGCGGGCGCCAGCCAGACCCGGCCGGGCGTGCAGCCGGGCTCGGCGCCTGCGGTGCGGACGGGCACCGACGGATCGGACCGCTAGGTCTTCGCCAATTCGAGGAAGTGACGGCCCTTGCGGTCCTCGGTCTCGACGATCCAGGCGTCCGGATCGAAGCGGATTTCCTTGGTGAGGCGCTCCTCGACCGCTGGCTCAGGCATCGGCTGCGCGGCAAGTGGCACGAAGAAGCGATCGACCGGCCGGCCGTCGTCATAGACGGTCTGCGGCGCCGGTACGTACAGCATCGCGTTGCCGTCGAGCAGCGACACCTTCACGAATACCGCACCCGCCTCCTCGGCACCGCGACGGCGCACCGCCCCGAACACGCCTTCGGTCTGGCACCGGCGCAGGTAGGCGGAAACCCAAATGTTTGATTTCAAACGCATGAAGAGCACGATAGGCCAGTGCTGCAATCAGCACCAGCCTTCGCACAACAATGACGCTTATTCGACGGGGTGGCCGATCGCGGCTCCGAGCTCGCGCAGCAGGCGGTCGGAGACCTGACCCGTCACCTGCATCTTGTGCTCGCGCTCGAATTTCTGGATCGCCGACTGCGTCTCTGCGCCCATCGTGCCCGTGATCTTCAAATTGCCATAGCCGTATTCTGACAGCGCGCGCTGCACGCCGGCGATACGCCGCGCGGCCGGACTCTGCTGCACGGGAATCGGCGCCGGCGGACGCGCGATGGCGACGGAAGGCGGCGCCGACGTCGTTTGCTTGACCAGATTGGTCATCGGATCGCTCGCGCGCGGCGACGATGCCGTCGCCTCGACCGGCTTCTCGGGGGCCTTCTCGGCGGCGCGCTCGACAGGCTTGGGCTCGGCGCGGAATTCCGTCGCTCTCGGCTCCAGCGGCGAGGTATCCGCGCCGACCGGACGCGGACGCGGCAAGGGGTTCGACAGCGGCACGGACGACGGCGCGGGAAGATTGATCACGGTGCCGAACATCGGCGCCGGATGCCGGCCAGTCTGAAGGAACAGCGCGTTGGCAACGATCGCGCTGACTGCGGCGACGGCGACGAGACCGGCCAGCGTGTCCTTGGGACTGTGCAGCAGGATGCGCATCGCAAGATTGCGCTCGGTCTCGACATCAATGACTGCGGCCTTGGCGCCACGGCGGCGCGGAGCGGCTTCGTCCTTGGCAGACTTCTTAGGCACTTTTCTTCACCAGAGCGGGTTGGTCGTGAGATTGGTCCTGAAGCTCCTCGCGCGGCACCGGTGTCAGCGTCGCGATCTTGCTCTCGGCCGCCATTCTATCGGGCGTCTTGGCCTGCGGCGGCGTGTAGACGAGCGGCAATCTGACGGTGACGGAGGTGCCCTCGCCGAGCCTGCTTTGTACAGTCAATTCGCCGAGATGCAACGCCACCAGACTCTTCACGATCGAAAGCCCGAGACCCGTGCCTTCGTGACGGCGCTGATAGGTCTTTCCGGCCTGGAAGAACGGCGCGCCGATGCGCTTGAGATCATCCGCCGCAATGCCGACACCGGTGTCGCTGATGCGCAGCGCGAGCTGCGAGCCGGACACCGCGGCCGATACGGTGACCTGACCGCCGCGCTCGGTGAACTTGATGGCGTTGGCGACGAGATTGAGCACGATCTGCTTGAAGGCGCGCGGATCGCCGGTCATGACGGGCAGGTCCTGCGGCGCATCGGTGATGAGGTCGATGCCGTTCTCCCGCGCCTTCAGCGCCAGCAGATTGCAGCAATGCATCAGAGATGCGCGCGGCGCGAACGGTTCCGACGCAATCTCGAAATTGCCCGATTCCATCTTCGACATGTCGAGGATGCCGTTGACGACCGACAGCAGATGCTGGCCGGAATCGTTGATGAGCTGGGCGTATTCCTTGCGCTGGGCCGCACCCAGCATCAGGGTCTGCTCCTGCGCGATCATCTCGGAGAAGCCGATGATGGCGTTGAGCGGCGTGCGCAGCTCGTGGCTCATGGTGGCGAGGAAGCGCGTCTTGGCGGCATCGGCCGCTTCCGCGGCGCTGCGCGCCTGATCGAGCGCCTGCTCCGCGAGCTTGCGATCGGTGACGTCGCGCATCACGCCGACGACTTCCGCCTCGCGCGTGGCGTCACCGTCAATATCCTGGCGGCCGATATCCTGGTCGAGTGGCCGGCAGCGCATCTCGACCCAGATGAAATCGACCTGGCCACGCTCCGATCCGGCCGGCTCCCGCCGCAGTCGGAACTCGACGCTGCGCACGTCGCCGCGCGCGGCATCGGAGAGCACCGTGAGATAGGCCGGACGATCGGCGACATGGACGCGGTCGAACAGGCCGTGGCCGAGCAGCTGCGCGACAGGCATGCCGAGCATGGCTTCCACCGCCGGCGAGATGAACTGCACCGCGCCGTTGCGCCGATGCCGCGAGATGACGTCGCTCATGTTGCGCGCCAGCAGGCGATAGCGCTCTTCCTCGCGCAACAGCAGCGCAACGCTGGTGCGCGCGAGCGATTCCGCGCCGAAGGCGAGGCCCGCGGCATAGAGCGTCGCCGAGGCGACGCCGAACGCCATCAGCACGCCGCGTTGTGCGGCGCTGGCGTCTCCGGCCGGAAGCCAGCCGAGCTGGCCGGCAAGGATCAGGACGCCGGCGCAGGACAGCGCAAGCAGGGAGGCAAAGGCCGCGACGCGGCGCGAGGCCGACAACGCGGCTTCCAGGGGAACCACGACCAGCCAGATCGCGGCGAATGATTCGATGCCGCCGGTGGTGCCGGCAACCGCCATGATCAGGCCGGCGAGCGCCAGCGACGACAGCACATGGGCGCCTTCATAGCGGCCGGTGCGCGACAGGAACCATGACAGGAGAATGGGGGCGATCAGCCACGCGAAGGCGGCGACCTCGATCGCGCTCGGCACGCCGCGCGTGGCGAGATAGACCGGGAATGCGGCAAACGCGGCCAGGCTGCCGAGCAGCCGCGGCGCCATGAAGGCACGATGGCGCGCTCGCGTCAGCGCGTCGTAACGCGCGGAGGGATGCAGCAGTGCATCGAGACAATCGCGGATGATACTCAAAACTGTCACGGGTCTCGCGCTTCGGCCCACTCGTCGAGAAGACGTGCCGGAACGCCTCCTTATCGTTGAGCCACCGTGTCAGAGCGACCTTAAACGAGTGCTAAGGCGATGCGGCCCGCCGCCGGACACTGTGTCATCGCTGAGATTTTTAGGCGATTTGACCACGTCATCATCGGGGATGGTGAACACAGGGTTTCACCAGTCCCCGCATGGTTTCGAATTGGTGGACAAGCGGCGCCACCGAAATCACGGGGCTCCGGCGTCAATCGAAAATTTACGACGTGGCGGTTCGGGAAGATTCTTGCGTAGATTTTCCGCGAATTAAGCGGAAGGCAATCACTTGCGATTTATCGAGAGTTGCTAGGTCCGGCGCCTCGCGGGCATCGCCGCGGCGGGATCTAACATACAGGTCGATAAGATGCGCTTTCTGCTCCGCATCACATTCTGGCTCGGGCTGGTGCTGGTGCTCCTGCCGCGGGACAAGACGCCCGAATCGGACAAGCTGCCGCAGATCGGCGCCGCCGATGCGGTGCAGGCTGCGACCGCGGCCGTCTCCGACGTGACCCAGTTCTGCAAGCGCCAGCCGGCGGCCTGCGAGGTCGGCGGACAGGCCGCGACCATCATCGGCCAGCGCGCACAGGACGGCGCGAAGAAGATCTACCAGATCATCAACGACAAGAAAGAGCAGCTCGAGAAGACCGACAAGAAGGCGCCCGATCATACCGGCTCGATTGCGCTGGCCGGCGAAGGCGATGCCGCCTCGGGCGAGGCGCCGCGCGACACCCTGAGCCAGGACGACCTCGCGCTGGAATGGCGCGGCCCTGCGGCGGCGCCGGCGAATTAGCGCCCAAACCCTATCGATTTCGCCTCCTCGCATCCTTATATTGGCCTGAACGGGAACATTGGGCCAGCATGACGACGATCGACGAAATCAGGGACAATTTCGAGCTCCTGGACGAGTGGGACGACCGCTACCGGTACGTCATCGAGCTCGGCCGCACCCTGGAACCGATGCCCGAATCCGAGCATTCGGCCGAGAACAAGGTGAATGGCTGCGTCAGCCAGGTCTGGCTCCAGAAGCTGGTCGATCGCGATGGCGGCGCCCCGATCCTGAAATATCGCGGCGACAGTGACGCCCACATCGTGCGCGGGCTGGTCGCGATCGTGCTCTCGCTTTACTCCGGCCGCACGCCGCAGCAGATCCTTGCGACCGACGCGATCGCGGTGTTCAACGAATTCGGCTTTCGCGATCATCTGACGCCGCAGCGTTCCAACGGCCTGCGCTCGATGGTCGAGCGCATCAAGACCGACGCGAAAGAGGCGCTCGCGGAAGCATCGTAAGAAGCTTCGTAGGGTGGGCAAAGCGACTTGTCCGCCGTAGCTCGGAGAGCGAAGGCGGAAGCGTGCCCACCATTTCCAGCGCGATTGAAGAAAGATGGTGGGCACGGCGCTTCGCGCCTTTGCCCACCCTACCGGATCTAGCGCGTAGCTCTACTTCCGCTTCCGCTGCTGCTGCCCCAGTCCCATCTGCTTTGCCAGTTGCGAGCGCGCCACCGCGTAGTTCGGCGCGACCATGGGATAGTCGGCCGGCAGGCCCCATTTCTCGCGATATTGCTCCGGCGTCATGTTGTACTGGGTGCGCAGATGGCGCTTCAGCGACTTGAAGCGCTTGCCGTCTTCCAGACAGACCAGATAGTCCGGCGCGATCGACTTCTTCAGCGACACCGCCGGTTTGGCCGGCTCGAGCGGCGCGGTCTCGGTGCGGCCTGACGACACGCGCACCAAGGCGCCATGCACCTGGCTGATCAGGTTCGGGATATCGGCCGCCGGCGTCGGGTTGTTGCCGACATAGGCGGACACGATGCTCGCCGTCAGCTCGATGAAATTCTTAGCCCCGTTATCCGACATGGGCCCGACCTTTCCCTGACCTTGCGTCTCGCCGGGAGACGACGCCTAAGTATTCCGTGTCAACAATACATTCGGCCGAAATAAGACGACTGACGAATATGAGCTGATTACTGACGAAGTGACAAGAAAGATGGCGCTCTACTTGGACGCGGCGGTCTCACGACCGCTGGTCGAGATGGGCGCGCAGTTCGTCGATCGAGGCGAAGCGCATCATGCCTTCCGGCATCTGCGCTTCGATCGAGCCGTCGGAATAGAGCGAATAGGCCATGCCGTCGACGATACCCGATTTGAGCACGGTCACGGGCGCCTGCTCGACCGGCGTCGGTTCGGGGGGAGGCGGCGGCGGGCCGGGCTCGGTAAAGATCGACGGCGAGCGCGGCGGCGGGCGACGCCCGGCGGCCGGCGGTTCCGGTGGCCGCATACGGTCCGGCCTCGGCCAGGCATCGTCGAAGCTCGCCGGCTGACTCTCCGGGGCGGCCGGTTCCGTGGGCTCGTCATGAGGCTGCGGCGGCAAGCTCTCTGTCGCCTTCGCCTCCGCGCGCTCGCGCTCCTTGCGGGAGGACGAGGCGAACAACAGGTTGCGGCGGCGCGGCGCTTCCGGAGCCGCAGGCGGTGTCGGAGCTTCCGGCTCCGGCGGCGGTTCGGCGCGCGGACGCTCGCGCGCGGCGGCCTCGCTCTGCCACGGCGGCAGACCCGCGGCCGGTGGTGGCTCGGTTTTCGTCGCCGATGCCGGGAACGGCTCGGACACTGGCGCGCCAGGCACCGCGAGGCCCGGCAGCACGGGCCTGACCCGAACCTCGCCCGGCACGGCCGATCCGGCCAACCGGCGGGCGATGCCCTTCAGTTCCACGACCACGACGTAGAGGCCGGCCAGTAACATTCCGGAGCAGACGCCAATGGTGCCGGAGATTATGAGGGTGCTGCCGAGGCTGGCCTCCCTAACGGTGAAGCCGAACAGGATCGTAAGGAGGCCCGCCAGGATGGCGAAAATCCCCACAATCAACAATGCCAAGCTCATCGAACTCACCCCTGGTCGCGCAGCCGTGCGCGACACCCGTTACGCCACGATACCGTCATACGGTGTTCCACGCCAACGGCGAATTAGAGCCTGCGTTCCTAAAGGGAAGGATATCAGGGACTTATTCACATTCCCTTCAGCTACGGCCCGCTACTTCTAAGCTGCTCTCAACTGTCTGGATTTGCTGCGTCGCATCAGGATTTTAGCCATAATGCCCAATTACTTGGTAATGGAACTGCGCTATAGGGATTCCGGGGAAGTGGCCCGCGGGCACCAGCAGGGCCAAGAGGGGATTCCGGGTCACCAATAGCCATGACATCCATCACGACTTCGGCGATCGACACGCCGCTGCGGCGCTCGGTTGAACGGACTTGCGACGATCTCGCCATGCTGGTGCTGGCTGCGGTCGCCGTCACTGCAGGCTTGACCTTCCGCGATTACGGGCTCGGCTGGGACGATTACACCCACGCTGAATATGCCGACCTGCTGCTGCGCATGTTCGGTTCCGGCTTCAGGGACACCGCGGCGCTCTCCTTCGCGAATCTCTACATGTATGGCGGCGGCTTCGACATGGTCGCGGCTCTCCTGCACAAGGTCATTCCGCTCGAGCTGTTCGAGACGCGACGCCTGCTCGGCGCCATGGTCGGCGTGATCGGGCTTGCGGTGACGTGGCGGCTCGGCCGCCGCATCGGCGGGCCCCTTGCCGGCCTTGCCGCGCTCCTGCTGCTCGCGCTCTGCCCGATCTTCTACGGCCACATGTTCATGAACCCGAAGGACGCGCCCTTCGCGGTGGCCATGATCATCCTGATGCTCGGCCTCGTACGCCTCGCCGAGGAATATCCGCAGCCGTCGCCGCGCACGATCCTGATCGTCGGCCTGGGTGCCGGCCTCTCGCTCGGCTGCCGCGTCCTCGGCGGCCTCGCGCTGGTCTACGCCATGATCGGCTTCATGCCGCTGTTCCTGGAGGAGCTGCGCACCGAAGGCGCCCGCGAAGCAGCCCGCCGCTTCGCCCATGTCGTCTACCTGCTGCTGCCGGGCCTCGTGTTCGGCTATCTCGTGATGGGCCTGATCTGGCCGTGGTCGATCATGGAGCCCGGCAATCCCTTCGAGGCCCTGACCTATTTCTCGCATTTCTTCGAGAAGCCCTGGAAGGAGATGTTCGACGGCGCGATTGTTTCCGTGCCCGATATGCCCTGGTCCTATCTGCCGACGCTGTTCGCGCTGCAGCTGCCCGAGGTGATGCTGGTGCTGATGGGCGGCGCCGTGGTCAGCACCTTCGCGATGCTGCCGCGCCGCGAGGTTCCGGCGCGCCGCAAGACCATCCTCTTGATGCTGACGCTGGCGGCGACCCTGCCGCTCGCGATCGCGATGGTGAAGCGGCCGGCGCTGTACAACGGCATCCGCCATTTCGTCTTCGTGATCCCGCCGATGGCGGTGCTTGGCGGCGTCGCCTTTGCCTGGGCCATGGAGCGCCTGCGCACCAACCACCGCACCTGGCAGCCCGTCGTGCTCGCGACCTTCTGCTTCGGCCTCGCGCTGTCGCTGGCCGAGATGATCCGGCTGCATCCCTATCAATACACGCACTTCAACCACATCGCCGGCACCGTGCGCGGCGCCGACGACCGCTTCATGCTGGACTATTGGGGCCTTGCGCTGAAGCAGGCCTCGGACGAACTGCGCGAGCAGATCGTCGAGCGGCAGGAAGTGGCGCCGGGCAACCGTAAATGGAAGGTCGCGGTGTGCGGTCCGCAGCGCCCGGCCCAGGTCGCGCTCGGGCCCGACTTCACCATCGGCTGGGATTCCAACGCGGCCGATTTCGCGATGACGCTCGGCGAGTTCTACTGCAAGGGCCTCACCGCGCCCGTGATGGTCGAGATCAAGCGCGACGACGTGGTGTTCGCCCGCGTCTACGACATCCGCGGCCGCAGCATTTCCAGCCTGCTGTCGATCCCGGCGCCGTAATAGTTTTCTCCGGACCGTAGCCCGGATGGAGCGAAGCGTAATCCGGGACCCTATCGTGAGGCCTCCCGCATTTCGCGGAGCCTGTCATCGGGCGGCGCTTCGCGCCGACCCGTTGGCTCCATGCGGGCTACGCGTGGCTGCTGCGATTTGACCGCCTTGCCGCCAGCCTCACCCGCGACTACGCTCCCTCCCCGCAACAACGATGTTCGGAGAGATAAGCCATGTCGCCAGCGGAAGCGCGCCTGAAGGAAGTGCCGTCGAACATGACGGAGGCGGAGTGGCAGCAACGGGTCAATCTCGCCGCCTGCTACCGCCTCGTCTCGCTGTATGGCTGGGACGATCTGGTCGACACCCACATTTCGGCGCGCGTGCCCGGCCCCGACCATCACTTCCTCATCAACCCCTACGGACTGATGTTCGACGAGATCACGGCATCGAGCCTCGTCAAGGTCGACCTGCACGGCAACCAGCTCTCCGAGAGCGAGTACAGCATCAACCCGGCCGGCTTCACCATCCATTCGGCGATCCACGAGGTGCGCGAGGACGCAATCTGTGTGCTGCATCTCCACACGCTCGACGGCACCGCGGTGTCGAGCAGCGCGGAAGGGCTGCTGCCGCTGAACCAGACTGCCCAGCTCGTCACCCACGACCTCGCCTATCACGACTATGAGGGCATCGCGCTCGACCACGACGAGCGGCCGCGGCTGCAGAAGGACCTCGGCGACCATAACCACATGCTGCTGCGTAACCACGGCACGCTGACGGTCGGCCGGTCGGTCGCCTCAGCGTTCGAGCGCATGTACCATCTCGAGCGCGCCTGCTCGATGCAGGTGCGCACGCGCGCGCTGGGCACGCCGGTCTATCCGGTCGAGGAGATTGCGATCGAGAAAAACACCGAGCTGCTCGCCAACCGCGACCGCGCCGAGCTGCGCGCCACCAACCTGGTCTGGCCGCCGCTGCTGCGCAAGCTCGACCGCGAGCTGCCGGGCTACCGGTCTTGAGATTTTCGAGGTTTCGTGTAGGATAGTTCTCGAACTACCTCTGCACGTTTCGGAATGAAACGCCGCCCAATTCCGGGCGGCGTTTTTATTTGCGCCGTCATTGCGAGGAGCGAAGCGACGAAGCAATCCAGACTGTGCCCGTGGAGGGATTCTGGATTGCTTCGCTACGCTCGCAATGACGAGGAGAGGGTCTTCGTAGGGTCGGCAAAGCGACTTGTCCGCCGTAGCTCGAAGAGCGAAGGCGGAAGCGTGCCCACCTCTTCTATCGCGATCGCGGACGAATGGTGGGCGCGGCGCTTTGCGCCTTTGCCCACCCTACGGCACCGCGCCTATTTCACGTCCGCGAGCGCCGCGAGGATCCGCGCCCAGGAGCGGATACCCTTCTGGAAACTGCGGAGGTCGTATTTCTCGTTCGGCGAATGGATGTTGTCGTCGTCCAATCCGAAGCCGACCAGCAGCGAGTCGAGCCCAAGCGTCCGCTTGAAGTCGGCGACGATCGGGATCGAGGCGCCCGAACCCATCAGCACGGTCTCCTTGCCCCACTCCTCGGTCAGCGCCTTGCTGGCGGCGGCGAGCGGTTTCATGTTCCAGTCGAGCGCCACCGCCGGCGCGGCGGAATGATCGCCGAACTCGACCTTGCAGTCGCCCGGAAGCCGCGCCGTCACGTAGTCGCGAAAAGCCTTGCGGATCTTCTGGGGGTCCTGCCCCTCGACCAGGCGGAACGAGACCTTGGCCGAGGCGTGCGACGGGATCACCGTCTTGGAGCCTTCGCCGATATAGCCGCCCCAGATGCCGTTGACGTCGCAGGTCGGACGCGAGGAGGCCTGCTCGATCAGCAGCCGACCCTTCTCGCCGGCGGGGATCGACAGGCCGATCGGCTTGAGGAACATCTCCGGCGTGAGATTGAGCTTCTTCCACTGCTCCAGGATATCAGGCGGCAGATCCTTCACGCCGTCATAGAATCCGGGGATGGTGATGCGGTTGTCGTCGTCGAACAGGCCGCCCAAAATTTTCGTCAGCACCCGGATCGGATTCATCGCGCTGCCGCCGAACACGCCGGAATGCAAATCGCGATTGGCGGCGGTGATCTTCAGCTCTTCATAGAGCAGACCGCGCAGCGACGTCGTGATCGCGGGCGTGTTGCGATCCCACATGCCGGTGTCGCAGACCAGCACGTAGTCCGCCTTGAACTCGTCCTTGTTGGCCTCGATGAACGGCACGAAATTCTTGGAGCCGACCTCCTCCTCGCCTTCGATCAGGAAGGTGATGTCGATCGGCAGCGAGCCGGTCACTTTCTTCCAGGCGCGACAGGCCTCGACGAAGGTCATGACCTGGCCCTTGTCGTCCTCGGCGCCGCGCGCGACGATGATCTTGCGGCCGTCGGCGTGGTCGGTGACGACAGGCTCGAACGGCGGACGGTGCCAGAGATCGAGCGGATCGACCGGTTGCACGTCGTAATGGCCGTAGAAAATCACATGCGGCCGTCCGCCCGCCCCGGTCTTGCCGACGATGGCGGGATGGCCGGCGGTCGGGCGGACTTCAGTGGCGACACCGAGGCTCGCGATGTCCTTGGCGAGATGCTCGGCCGCAGCCTTGCAGTCGGCGGCAAAGGCCGGATCCGCAGAGATCGACTTGATCCGCAACAGCGAGAACAGACGCTCCAGGCTGTTGTCGAAATCCTTGTCAATGTGATCGAGCACCGATTGAAGCTGCGCATTGGCCATGGTCGTATTCCTGACTTGTGAGTTTCAAGAGGTACCGGGTTTTAGCGCCGCCGCCGCCTCGGAGCCAGCCGCAACCGGCGGATGCCGGATGTGCCATGCGAGGCTACCTGCAAGAATGGCGGTCGCGACAAGGTTATTGCCCCAGGCCTGGATGACGTTGGAAAACCACGGCAGCGACAGCAGCATGAGGATGCCGGCGGCGCCCAGCGCGAGCCAGGTTCCCAACCGCACGTTCGGTCGCGCGTCGAAGGCGGCACGATGCATTAGCACCGTCATCGGGAAGAACAGCCACATGAAGTAGTATTGCCGCGCCAGCGGCGATGCCACCGTCATCAGGCAGAACAGGATGCCGAGCTCCTCCGCATCCGAGCGCGCCGTTCGCCGCGCTTGCGACGGCATCACCGCGAGGAAGCCGAGCCCGAGCAACGCCGACAACGCCAGCACGATCAAGTTCGCCGTCTTGTAGTCGACATCGATGACATTCATCGTGCGCGGCGGCTTGTTGGGATCTTCCTGATTGTAGTTGATCGGGCGGACCAGGCGATGCGTGACGGCAATCAGCGACTGGTTGACCCACGACCAGTTCTGCTCGTCGCGCTGGCCAAAGCCCTTTTCCGAGCTCGTGCCGACCATGCCCTGGTACCAGGTCTTGAGCTCGGCCGCGTTGCGCTCGAAGCCGCGGATCGGTGCAGGCACGACATAGAGAAGGATGCCGGTGAAAGCGACCGTCGCGACGGTGGCCGCCCACTTCCTGCGCCAGATCAGATAGGGCAGCACCGCGATCGGAAACACCTTGATGGCGGTAGCGAGCGCGAACAGGAAGCCCGCGAGCCAGGACCGCTGACGCTGCAACGACCAGAAGCCCCACAGCATCATCGCCAGCAGCACGAGGTTCGGCTGGCCGAGGTCGAACATGTCGAACACGAAGGTCACGGTGACCATGGCCGGCAGCGCTTCGAGCCACGGGCCGGGCCTGCGGCCCGATCCCGTCATGGCATTGGAGAATATGCCCGTGTACCACCATGCCGCCACGTTCAGGATCGACAGCACGACATAGAGCGGGATCTTGCCGAACCAACTCGGGATCGCCAGCAGGATCGCCGGCAGCGGTGGATAGATGAATTCGAAATACGCGCCGATCTCGTCGGGATAGAGCGACCCGCCGTGGAGGACCTGCTGTCCGGCCCAGTACCACAGCCCATAATCCTTGGTCTTGCCGTGGCCGAATATCTCGGGAACGAGCACGTCGGCGGTCAGGAGGACGCAGCAGATCAGGAAGAGCAGATCGAGCGGCGCACGTAGCGACAAGGCTCTGTGCGGGCCAAGTTTGTCTGATAGATTCGGTGATGTCACATTATGTCCCGTCGGCAACAAATAGCACGTAGCAGACCGACGGACGCTTGGAGAACCCCCCTCACCTGAATTTATGGTGTTCGGCCTCGCCCGGCGTGCGGGGCAATCGCATCCAAATACTCGCGAGATTTCGTCATGCCCGGGCTTGTCCCGCCTGCGCGGCCGAAGCCGCTTCGGCGAGGCGAAGGCACGGGCATCCACGTTCTTCGAGCTGCAACTAAGGCGTGGTGGCCGGGACAAGGCCCGGCCATGACGCAGTGGAGGCTTTAGTGCCTCAAATCCGGCTTCTCTGCCTACCTTCGCAGCAACCCGCCGAGCGCGCCTCGCACCAGGGTGCGGCCGATCGAGCCACCGAGCTGGCCGGCGACCGATTTGCCGAGATTTGCCGCCATCCCCCCGATCACCTGGTTGGTGACCGATCGCGTCATGTCGCGCGCAATGACCTGGCCCGTCGACAGACGGCCGCGTTTGACATTGGTGCCGAAGATGGTGCCGACCATCGAGCCGATCTGGCCGAGGATGCCGCCGCCACCGCCATCGGCCGCACCGGCATCGGCAGTCGCAGCCGTGCCGGCAATCCGCTTCTGGATCATCTCATAGGCCGATTCGGCATCGACAGCGGTGTCGTATTTGCCCTTCACCGGGCTCGCATCCATGATCGCCTTGCGCTCTTCCGGCGTGATCGATCCGATGCGGGCCGATGGCGGCCGGATCATGACACGCTCGACCATCGTCGGCGTGCCGTTGCCTTCGAGGAAGGACACCAGCGCCTCGCCCTTGCCGAGCTCCATGATCACCTTGGCGGTGTCGAGCTTCGGGTTGGGCCGGAAGGTCTGGGCCGCGGCGGCGACCGCCTTCTGGTCGCGCGGGGTGAAGGCACGCAGCGCATGCTGGACACGGTTGCCCAATTGCCCGAGCACGCGGTCGGGCACGTCGACGGGGTTTTGCGTCACGAAATAGACGCCGACGCCCTTGGACCGGATCAAACGCACCACCTGCTCGATCTTGTCCATCAACGCCTTCGGCGCGTCGTTGAACAACAGATGGGCCTCGTCGAAGAAGAACACCAGCTTCGGCTTCGGCAGATCGCCGGCCTCGGGCAACTCCTCGAACAATTCTGACAGCATCCACAGCAGGAATGTCGCGTAAAGCCGTGGACTCTGCAGCAGCTTGTCGGCGACAAGGATGTTGACCATGCCACGGCCGTCGCGGTCGGTCTTCATGAAGTCCTTCAGCGTCAGCGCCGGCTCGCCGAAGAATTTGGTGCCGCCCTGGTTTTCCAGCACCAGAAGCTGGCGCTGGATGGTGCCGACGGTGGCCTTGGTGACGTTGCCAAAACCCTGGGCCTCCTTCTTGAGGTCGGCAAGCGGGCTTTCCTCGGCGTCCGCCCCCTTCTTGCCGGCATCCGGCACGATTGCATCGAGCAGCGCGCGCAGATCCTTCATGTCGATGAGGGTCAGCCCGTTGTCGTCGGCGACGCGGAAGGCGACATTGAGCACGCCTTCCTGCACGTCGTTCAGGTCGAGCATGCGCGCGAGCAGAAGCGGCCCCATCTCCGTGACGGTCGCCCGCACCGGATGGCCCTGTTCGCCGAACACGTCCCAGAACACCGTCGAGAACTGGTCGGGCTGGAACGTCAGCCCCATCTCGGTGGCACGCTTGACAATGAAATCCTTGGCCTCGCCGACCTCGGAGATGCCGGAGAGGTCGCCCTTGATGTCGGATGCGAAGACCGGAACGCCGGCGCGCGCAAATCCTTCCGCCATGACTTGCAGCGATACCGTCTTACCGGTCCCGGTTGCACCCGTGACGAGGCCGTGGCGATTGGCAAGCGCCAGCGTCAGCCATGCCTGCTCGTCTCCCTTGCCGACGAAGATCTTGTCGTCGGTGTCGCCGAGCTTGCTGTCCTGTGCGGTCATGCTTCTCTCTGATCTCTCTGCCGTGTTTCGCCTATTGAAACTCGAATGCACCTGCTCCGTAGTTTAACGCATGTCGCGTGCGGATTAAAACCGTTCAACGCGCCCCGAGCATGCGACATTGTCGGAAACATACCGCCGACATCAGCCGAAAGTAGGAATGACGCGTTCGCACCGCGGCAATTTTTCGCTGAATCCATCTCCGCTCTTGCATCGTTGCAACACTTTTCGCGCCTTCGAGAGTGAATCGGAACCTTGCGTACGTTCATCGCTTGTATTTCACATCGCTCCGGATCAAGATCATTTCGGAAGCAATACTCGGGCATGCAAACCGGCTGAGGGGCGGGCCTTATGGACGAGCTGATCGGGCGGCTGGCGTCGAACGCCAGCATAGATGGTGCTGTGGCTGAAAAGACCGTCGGCATTATCCTGGGCTTCCTCCGCAGCGAAGGTCCTTCCGAGAACGTCGAAGCGCTGATCGATCAGATTCCCGGTGCAGAAGCGGCGATAGAAGCGTCCAGGAGCGGCGGCGGACTGTCGCGGCTGATGGGCGGCGGCCTGATGGCCGTCGGCACGCGCCTGATGGGCCTGGGACTTGGCATGTCCGAGATTCAGAACGTTGCCCGTGAACTTTTCCGCTACGGCCGAGACAAAATCGGAGCGGATCAGATGGGCAAGATCATCGCGGGGACGCCGGGCCTCAGCCAGTTCGCCTGAGCGACGCTTTTCATATCGAGCATCATGACATATCCGATCTCCGAGATTGAGGGCCTGCCAGCCTTTGCCGCCAACAAATTGAAGGCGCAAGGAATCCGCACGACCGACGCGCTGCTCGAGGCGGCCTCGACCGTGAAGGGTCGCAAGGCGCTCGCCGCCAAGACCGGCATCAGCGAGCAGCAGTTGCTGGAATGGGCCAACGTCTCCGACTACATGCGCATTCCCGGGATGGGCCGGGCCAAGGTCGGCCTCGTCCGCGCCGCCGGCGTCACCACCGTGCGCGAGCTCGCTTATCGGAATCCGGCACGGCTCGCCCAGAGCATGCGGGAAGCCAACGTGAAGAAGAAGCTCGTCCGCATCCTGCCCTCGGAAAAATCGGTCGGCGACATCATCGCCAAGGCGAAGAAGCTGCCGCCGAAGATTACGTATTAGGGCATCTCCCTCGGCATACGACCTGCCGCGTTAGCTCTCGGTGTCATACCCCGCGAAGGCGGGGTATCCAGTACGCTGCGGCTCCTCCGTATCACCGCACGGCCTCGGAATACTGGATTGCCCGCTTTCGCGGGCAATGACAGTGGAGGCGATCGATGCTCCGCGAACACATCGACATTCGCCACCTCCCACCTTGAATCCCCCCTCCCCGACCGCTAAAGCGGGCCGCATGAATGCCTCGCCCTCCCCATCCGTCCCGCCGGCCGGCTCGGCCGGGCCCGACGTGCTGCGGACGCTGCTGGAGCGGCCGATTCCGGCAGTGATGGGCGTGCTCAACGTCACCCCGGATTCCTTCTCCGACGGCGGCGAGTTTATCGCGCCCGAGCTGGCGCTTGCGCGGGCGCGGGCGATGATCGAGGCCGGCGTCGACATCATCGACATCGGTGCCGAGTCCACCCGGCCCTACACAGGCGCCCGGCCGGTGACGGCGGCGGACGAGCTGGCGCGGCTGAAGCCGGTGTTGTCAGGCGTGGTGGCGCTGGGCGTGCCCGTGTCGATCGACAGCATGAAGGCTGAAGTCGTGGCCTTTGCGCTCGACCAGGGCGCTGCGATCGCCAACGACGTCTGGGGCCTGCAGCGCGACACCGGCATGGCACAGCTCATCGCCGCGCGCGGCGTCCCCGTCATCGTCATGCACAACCGCGAAACCGTCGATTCCGCCATCGACATCGTCGCAGACATGAAGGCGTTCTTCCTGCGCTCGCTCGATATCGCCGCCAAGGCCGGCATTGCGCGCGAAAAAATCGTGCTCGATCCCGGCATCGGCTTCGGCAAGACGGCCGAGCAGAGCATGACCGCGCTGGCGCGGCTGCGCGAATTCGACATGTTCGGCCTGCCGGTCCTGGTCGGCGCTTCGCGCAAGCGCTTCATCGCCTCGGTATCGCCCTCGGAGCCGAAAGAACGGCTCGCCGGCTCGATCGCCGCGCATCTGATCGCCGCACAGCGCGGCGCCAAGATCATCCGGACCCATGACGTCGCCGAGACCTTGCAGGCCCTGCGGGTCGCGAACGCAATCGAGAGCAAGCAATGACCGATACGATCTTCGTCACCGGCCTGTCGATCCACGCCCGCCACGGCGTGATGGATCACGAGACCGAAGTCGGCCAGCGCTTTGTCATCGACCTCGAGCTCTATACCGATTTGTCGGAGCCGTCGCGTAGCGACCGGCTCGCCGATACGGTGTCCTACGCCGAAGTCGTGGCGACCACGACGGCGGCGTTCAAGAACACCAACTACAAGCTGCTGGAGCGGGCGGCCGGCGCGGTCGCCGATGCCATCCTGTCACACTTCCCGCGCATCCGCGCCGTGAAGATCACCGTGCACAAGCCGCATGCGCCGATCGCCGCGATCTTCGACGACGTCGGCATCATGCTGACGCGTTCGCGGCATCCTTGATATGGCGAGCGTGCTGATCGCACTCGGTGGCAATGTCGGCGACGTTCGCACGACATTCCGCAAGGCGATCGCCCATATCTGCGGCATGGCGCAAGCCGCAATGATCGCACGCTCCTCGGACTACGCGACGCCGCCCTGGGGCGACGAGGACCAGGACCCCTTCATCAATGCCTGCGTCGAGATCGAGACCAGCCTCGATCCGCATGCGCTCCTGTTCGTGATGCAGAAGGTCGAGCAGAAATTCGGCCGCACACGGAACAAGGAGCGGCAATGGGGCCCGCGCACGCTCGATCTCGACATGATCGCCTATGACGATGTCAGCTTGCAGAAGCCCGACCTGACCTTGCCGCATCCGCGCCTGTTCGAGCGCGCCTTCGTGCTGGTGCCGCTGGCTGAAATCGCGCCCGACCGCGTGATCTCGGGCATACGTGTGCGTGACGGACTTGCCAGCGTCTCGACGCAAGGCATTGAGCGGCTTCCGGATACCGGTTAACCAAAAACAACCGTTTGCAGCGACGGCCGGCCGTGGCAATTTCGCCTGCGAACAACAAGATTTTTGGGAGCCCTTGGCCGTATGACCTCCGTGACTGACGACCTGCCGCTCGCGGCCGATTTTCCCAAGGCGACCGTCGACGACTGGCGCAAGCTGGTCGACGGCGTGCTGAAGGGCGCGCCGTTCGAGAAGCTGGTCGGCAAGACTTATGACGGCCTCAAGATCGACCCGCTCTATCCCCGCGCCAGGGGCGTTGCGCCCGTGGTGGGACGGCCTGCCGCTGCGCCGTGGCAGATCATGCAGCGGATCGACCATCCCGATGCGGCGCTCGCGAATGCGCAGGCGCTGACCGATCTCGAAAATGGCGCGACGGGGCTCGCGCTGGTGTTCGCCGGCGGCAGTGGCGCTCACGGGTTCGGGCTGGAACCTTCGGCCGATGCGGTCGCCAAGGTCTTCAAGGATATTCATCTCGATGCCGGCATCGGCATCGAGCTCCAGATCGGTCCGCAATCGCGGATGGCGGCGATCCACGTCGCGGAATATGTGAAGAGCAACGGCCTCGATCCCGCCGCCTGCAACATCCGCTTCGGGCTCGATCCGCTCGCGGCTGGCGCGGTGTGGGGTCACAGCCCCTACACATGGGACGAGATCGTTCCGGCCGTCACCGGCGCAATCAAGGGGCTCGCAGCGCTCGGCTTCAAGGGACCGTTCGCGTCCGCCGACGGGCGCTTGATCCACGATGCCGGCGGCTCCGAGGTGCAGGAGCTCGCGTTCGTACTCGCCTGCGGCGTAGCCTATCTGCGCGCGATCGAAGGCGCCGGCGTTCCGCTGGAGCAGGCGCAGGACATGATCTATGCGCGGCTCTCTGCGGATGCAGACCAGTTTTTGACCATGGCAAAATTCCGCGCGCTGCGGCTGCTGTGGGCGCGCATCGAGACGGCGTGCGGGCTGACGCCGAAGCCGCTGTTCATTGCCGCCGATACCGCCTGGCGCATGCTGACCCAGCGTGACCCTTACGTGAACATGCTGCGCGCGACCATCGCGACATTCGCGGCCGGGCTCGCCGGCGCCAATGCAATCACCGTGCTGCCGCATACGCTGGCGCTCGGGCTGCCTGATACGTTCGCGCGGCGCGTGGCGCGCAATACGCAAGCCCTGCTGCTGGAGGAAAGCAACCTCGCTAAGGTCAGCGATCCCGCCGCTGGCGCAGGCGGCATCGAGACGCTGACCGCGCAGCTTTGCGAGGCCGCCTGGGCGCTGTTCCAGGTGAGCGAGAAAGCCGGCGGCGCCTTCGCCGCGCTTCAGCAAGGCCTGTTCCAGAGCAAGGTCGCAGCCGCGCGAAAAGCGCGCGACGCCAATATCGCTAAACGCCGCGACGTGCTGACAGGCGCCAGCGAGTTTCCCAACCTGCATGAGAGCGAAACGGCGGTGCTGAAGGCGACGCCGGTCGCGCTCGCACCCTATGGCGAACAGAAATACAAGTTCGATGCGTTGCCACCGATCCGGCTTGCGGAACCGTTCGAGGCGCTGCGCGACAAATCCGATGCGGCGCTGAAGGCGCGCGGCGCGCGGCCAAGGGTGTTTCTGGCCAATCTCGGCACCCCCGCCGATTTCACGGCGCGGGCGACCTTTGCCAAGAGCTTGTTCGAGGCCGGCGGCATCCAGGCTGTCGACAGCGAGGGCTTTGCCGATCCGGCCAAATTGGCCGCCGCATTCAAGGCCTCCGGCGCCGAGCTTGCCTGTCTTTGTTCCAGCGACAAGGTCTATCCGGAACACGCCGACGCCGCGGCGAAGGCCCTGCAAACGGCGGGCGCGCGACATATCTATCTGGCAGGCCGTCCGACCGATGCCGAGGCGGCGCTCCGTGCGGCCGGCGTCACGGGTTTTGTCTTCGCCGGAGGCGATGCGCTTGCGACACTGCAAGACGCCTACCGACGGATGGAGCAGGCATGAGCGAGGCGGGCAAACCAGTTTTCACCGGCGGTTGCCAATGCGGCGCGGTGCGCTTTGCGATTTCGGCAACCCCCAACAGGGTTTCGATCTGCCATTGCCGGATGTGCCAGAAGGCGAGCGGCGCGCCGTTCGCGTCCTTCGCCGACATCAACCGGACGGACTTCGCCTGGAGCAAGGGGCAGCCGGCGTTCTTCCGCTCCTCCTCGATCGCCGATCGCGGCTATTGCGCCGCCTGCGGCACGCCGCTGAGCTTTGGCCGCATCGACGGCGACCGGATCGAAATCATGACCGGCGCCTTCGACCGGCCCGACCAGCTGGTGCCGACGCGCCAATACGGAACTGAATCCCGCCTCGGCTGGGTGGTCGGAATCTCCAATTTGCCGAGCCAGACCACGCAACAGAATTACGGGCCGGAGAAGATGGCGACCATCGTCAGCCATCAACATCCGGATCATGATTGAGCGCCTAATGATATGGTTGAAACCATGAGCCGCATTCCTGATTTCGCCGACGTCGCCTTCGAGCGCATCGCTACCGCCGCGCCGACCGGCAATGCCGAGCCGTGGCTGACGCCCGAGGGCATTCTGGTGAAGCCCGCTTACGGCGAGGCCGATCTTGCCGGGCTCGATTTCCTCGATACCTATCCGGGCATTGCGCCCTACCTGCGCGGCCCCTATCCGACAATGTATGTCAACCAGCCCTGGACCGTCAGGCAATATGCCGGCTTCTCCACGGCGGAGGATTCCAACGCGTTCTATCGCCGCAACCTCGCGGCAGGACAGAAGGGCCTCTCGGTCGCTTTCGACCTCGCCACCCATCGCGGCTACGACAGCGACCATCCGCGCGTCGGCGGCGACGTCGGCATGGCCGGCGTTGCCATCGATTCCATCTACGACATGCGCACGCTGTTTGCAGGCATTCCGCTCGACCAGATGAGCGTGTCCATGACCATGAACGGCGCGGTGCTGCCGATCCTCGCGCTCTATGTCGCGGCCGCAGGCGAACAGGGCGTGGCGCCAGAAAAGCTCTCAGGGACGATTCAGAACGACATTCTGAAAGAGTTCATGGTGCGCAACACCTACATCTACCCGCCCGCGCCCTCGATGCGGATCATCTCGGACATCTTCGCCTACACCTCCTCGAAGATGCCAAAGTACAATTCGATCTCGATCTCCGGCTATCACATGCAGGAGGCCGGCGCGACGCAGGATCTCGAGCTCGCCTATACGCTGGCCGACGGCGTCGAATATCTGCGTGCAGGACTTGCCGCCGGCCTGGATGTCGACCGCTTTGCGCCGCGCCTGTCGTTTTTCTGGGCGATCGGCATGAACTTCTTCATGGAAGTCGCCAAGATGCGCGCCGCGCGCCTGCTCTGGGCGAAGCTGCTGAAGCCGTTCAATCCGAAGGACCCGCGTTCGCTGTCGCTGCGCACGCATTGCCAGACCTCGGGCTGGTCCCTGACCGCACAGGACGTGTTCAACAATGTGATGCGCACGACGGTGGAGGCGATGGCGGCCACCCAGGGCCACACCCAGTCGCTGCACACCAACGCGCTCGACGAGGCCTTGGCGCTGCCGACCGACTTCTCGGCGCGCATCGCCCGCAACACGCAGCTGTTCCTGCAGCAGGAGAGCGGCACCACCCGCATCATCGATCCCTGGGGCGGCTCGTATTATGTCGAGCGGCTGACGCGCGATCTCGCGGCGAAGGCCTGGGGCCACATCCAGGAGGTCGAGGAGCTTGGCGGCATGGCCAAGGCCATCGAGGCCGGCGTGCCCAAGCTGCGCATCGAGGAGGCCTCGGCCAAGACGCAGGCCCGGATCGATGCCGGCAAGCAGGCGGTGATCGGCGTCAACAAGTACAAGCCGACGGATGAGGCTCCCATCGACATCCTCAAGGTCGACAACACCAATGTCCGCCGCCTCCAGATCGACAAGCTGACGCGGCTCAAATCCGAGCGCAACCAGACCGACGTCGACGCGGCGCTTGCCGCGCTGACGCGCTCGGCCGGCGAAGGCAACGGCAATCTGCTCGCACTCGCGATCGACGCGGCACGGGCGAAGGCGACCGTCGGCGAAATCTCGGACGCGATGGAAAAGGTGTTCGGCCGGCACCGCGCCGAGATCAAGTCCATCACCGGCGTCTACAAGCGGGAGGCGTCCAGCATGGGTAACCAGGTCGAGAAGGTTCAGGCGCTGATCGACGCCTTCGAGGAGGCGGAAGGCCGCCGGCCGCGCATCCTGGTCGCCAAGATCGGCCAGGACGGCCACGACCGCGGCCAGAAGGTGATTGCCTCGGCCTTCGCCGACATCGGCTTCGACGTCGACATCGGGCCGCTGTTTGCAACTGCCGATGAAGCTGCGCGGCAGGCGGTCGAGAACGACGTGCACATCCTCGGCGTCTCCTCGCTCGCCGCCGCCCATCTCACCGCAGTGCCTGAACTCAAGGCCGCGCTGAAGAAACAGGGCCGCGACGACATCATGATCATCATCGGCGGCGTGGTGCCGCCGCAGGATTACGACGCGCTCTATGCGGCCGGCGCCGAAGCCATCTTCCCGCCGGGCACGGTGATCGCGGAAGCCGCCGAGGAGCTGATCCGCAAGCTGAATGCCCGGCTCGGGCATAGCGAGGCGGCGGAGTAGATGGTACGCTGGCCGCATCACCGGCCGGATTGTCTCCATGACACGTGATGAGGTCATCGCTGCGATACGCAGGAACGCTGATGCCATCAAAGCCAAGGGCGTCTCGAAGCTCGCCATCCTCGGCACGCGGGACGGCGACGATTATCACCCGCACAGCGACATCGATGTCCTGGTCGAGGTCGAACCGGAGGCCTCTTTCTCGCTGCTCAACCTGATCGACGTCGAGCAGATCATCGAGGACGCAACCGGCCTGCAGGCGCAGGCGACTGTCCGGCGCTCCGCCTCCCCCCACTCTGCGCAGCAGATCGCAGACGACATCCACGAAATATTCTGACGCTCACGTAGGAGCACTCCCCTTGAAGTTCATGATCGGTTTGAGCGTCGCCATGGCGCTTAGCGCAACGTGCGTGATCTCCGCCCTCGCGGCGGACCCCAAGCCCGACGCCGTCGTCAAGACCAAGAGCATCGACGCCCGCGTCTTCCTCGACGACAGGATCAAGGCGGATGCGGCGCTCGCTGCGGATTGCCTCACTGAGGGCAGGAAGTGGCTAGACAAGAACGCGGCCGAGGCCGCCGCCGCGCGCAAGGAAGATCCGCAGTTCTTCAAGGACGGCGGCTGGGATTTCGAACGCAAATATGCGATCCGCTCCGTTGTCGGCGATCGCTATGTCAGCGTCCTGCGCAACGATTACATGGACACTCATGGCGCGCATCCCAACTCGGACGTGAACACGATCCTGTGGGACAAGAGCGAGCACAAGCGCATCTCGATCCGCCCGTTCTTCACCGAGACCGCCGACAACGGGGCGACCATGAAGGCGATGGTGAAGGCCGTGATCGCTTCGCTGAGAGCCGAGAAGAAGAAGCGCGACACCAGCGAGACCGCGACCGACGAGTGGTTCAAGAGCGTCGAGCCGAGCCTGCTCAAGATCGGCGCGGTGACGCTCGCGCCGTCAACCGAAGCGGGCAAGAGTTCCGGGCTCACCTTCCACTATCCGCCTTACGCGGTCGGCCCCTACGCCGAGGGCGAATATGTCGCCTTCGTGCCGTGGGAAACGCTGAAGACCTATCTCACGGCGGAAGGCATGCGCATCTTCGGCGGCGCGCGGCCGAAGGGCGACGCCGAGGAGCCGCAGTGATGATGTTTTGAGCAGCGACACATTGCTCACAGCGCTGTGGTAGCGCTACCTTGCAGCGGCGCCGCAAAGCCGACTAGAATGCCTTCATTGACAAGAGCGCCCGGTGTCACGGGCGCCGCTGGGAGGCATTGATGTCCAAGATTTCGCGCCGCACTTTTGCGGCCTCTTCCGCCGCGATTGCCGCATCCGCCGCATTCGGTCTCACACCCGCACGCGCACAGGCGTATCCGGCGCGGCCGGTCACCGTGATCGTGCCCTGGGGCGCCGGTGGCGGCACCGACGCGACTGCGCGCATTGTCGCAGCCCTGCTGGAAAAGGATCTCGGCCAGCCCTTCAACGTCGTCAACCGCACCGGCGGTTCAGGCGTGGTCGGCCATAGCGCGATCGCGACCGCGCAGCCGGACGGCTACACGATCGGCATGCTCACCGTCGAAATCTCGATGATGCACTGGCAGGGTCTCACCGAGCTGACGCCGAAGAGCTACACGCCGCTGGCGCTGATGAACGAGGACCCGCCCGGCATCCAGGTCTCCTCCTCCTCGCCCTACAAGACCGTCAAGGAGCTCGCCGAAGCCATCAAGGCGGCGCCTCCCGGCAAGTTCAAGGCGTCGGGCACCGGCCAGGGCGGCATCTGGCATCTCGCGCTGGTCGGCTGGATGCAGGCGATGGGCCTGCCTGCCAACCAGGTCGCCTGGGTGCCGTCGAATGGCGCTGCGCCCGCGATGCAGGATCTTGCCGCCGGCGGCCTCGACCTCACGACGTGCTCGGTGCCGGAGGCGCGCGCCATCATCGAGGCGGGCAAGGCAAGGAGCCTTGCCATCATGGCCCCGGCGCGCAACCCGATCTTCAAGGACGTGCCGACGCTGAAGGAGGCGATGGGCATCGACTACGCGACCGGCGCCTGGCGCGGCATCGGCGCGCCGAAGAACCTGCCGCCTGAGATCGCAACGAAGCTCACCGCGGCGCTGAAGAAGGTCTACGACTCCGCCGAGTTCAAGGACTTCATGAGCAACCGCGGCTTCGGCACGGTGTGGGGCGATGCCGGTCAGTTCGCAAGCTTCATGGACAAGGGCGACGCCCAGATGGGCGAGGCGATGAAGGCCGCCGGCCTGAGCAAGGCGTGATCCGCACCTGCGATGCTCTGATCGCCTCTCCCCGCTTGCGGGGAGAGGAGAGCCCCCCTCACCCCAACCCTCTCCCCGCAGCCGGGGAGAGGGAGTGTACCTCTGACAGGACCTCTCACATGCGTCTTCCCGACTCCGTCACGGGATCGTTTCTCGTCGTGCTCGGCGCGGCGGCTGCCTATGGCGGCTGGATCCTGCCGCCGGTGCCGGGGCAGCCGGTCGGCCCCAACGTATTTCCGCTCGTGATCGGCATCGGGCTCGCGCTGTGCGGGCTCGCGATTGTGTTCGGCATAGGCCATTCCTTCGAGGAGGAGGAAGAGCTGGTCCCGCTCGAGTACGGCCAGGTGGCGGCTGCGCCGCCGCCGCAGGGGAAGCTCTACGGCCTGCGCGCCCTGCTGCCGCCGGCGCTGCTGCTGTTCTACGTCGCCGCCGCCGACCGGCTCGGCTTCATCATCACCGCGGCGATCATGGTCTACGTCACCTCGACCGCGCTCGGGGCGAAGTGGAAGCTGGCGCTGCCGCTCGCGGCGCTGTCGCCGTTCGCCATCCACCTCATCTTCGGCAAGCTGCTGCGCGTGCCGCTCCCCGCCGGCCTGCTGCCGACGCCCTGGTGATCCCATGCTCAAGACCCTGATTGAAGCATTCGCCCTGATCTCCACCTGGGAGGTCATCATCGCGATGTTCGCAGCCTCCGTGTACGGCCTCGTGATCGGCTCGCTGCCGGGCCTGTCCGCGACGATGGCGACCGCCCTGCTCGTCCCCGTCACCTTCTACCTCTCGCCGATCGCGGCAATCGCGACCATCGTCGCGGCCTCCTCGATGGCGATCTTCTCGGGCGACATCCCCGGCGCACTGCTGCGCATTCCCGGCACCCCCGCCTCGGCCGCCTATGCCGACGAGGCCTACGCCATGACGCGCAAGGGCCAGGCCGAGCTGGCGCTGGGGGCCGGCGTCTGGTTCTCCGCCGTCGGCGGCATCGCCGGCGTGCTGTCGCTTATGATCTTGGCGCCGCCGCTCGCCGAGATCGCGCTGTCATTCTCGACCTTCGAATATTTCTGGCTGGCGCTGCTCGGCCTGATGTGCGCCACGTTGGTCGCGCGCTCCTCGCCGGTGAAGGCGATCGCGGGCATGTTCCTCGGCCTGCTGGTGTCCTGCATCGGCATCGAGAATCCCGGCGGCGTGCCGCGCTTCACCTTCGGCATCACCGATTTGTTCGGTGGCATCGAGCCGATCCCGGCGCTGGTCGGCGTGTTCGCGGTGGCGCAGGTGATGCGCGCGATGCTGACGCCCGAGCCGCCGCCGCTGCCGCGGCGAAAATTCGGAAGCATCATGGCCGGCCAGTGGAAGCTGACCAAGAAATATCACTGGCAGATGACGCGCGGAAACATCATCGGCATCATCATCGGCGTGCTGCCCGGCGCGGGCGCCGACATGGCCGCCTGGGTCTCCTATGCGATGTCGAAACGCTTCTCCAAGGAGCCGGAGAAATTCGGCACCGGCCACGTCGAGGGCCTGGTCGAGGCCGGCGCCAGCAACAACGCCAGCATCGCCTCGGGCTGGGTGCCCTCGCTGCTGTTCGGCATTCCCGGTGACACCATCGCCGCGATCGCGATCGGCGTGCTCTACATGAAGGGCCTCAATCCCGGCCCGACGCTGTTCACCGAGAAGGCGTCGAGCATGTACGCGATCTACCTGATGTTCATCATCGCGAACATTTTGATGATCCCGCTCGGCATCGCCATGATCCGGATCGCCGCCTACATCCTGCTGGCGCCGCGCTCCGCCATCATGCCGATCATCATGCTGTGCTGCGCGGTCGGCTCGTTCGCGATCGGCAACAACATGTTCGGCGTCGTCACCGTCGCCGCCTTCGGCATCATCGGCTATGTCATGGAGGCGAACGGCTATCCGGTGGCCGCGATGGTGCTCGGCATCGTCATGGGCACCATGGTCGAGCAGGCCTTCGTGACCTCGCTGATCAAGTCCGACGGCAGTATCCTGCCGTTCTTCGAGCGACCCGTCGCGGCGATCCTCGCCGCCATGGCGATCGGCGCGCTGCTCTGGCCGGTGCTGGTGTGGATCTGGCGCAAGGTGAAGCCGGTGCAGACGGCAGCGGCAACGACTCGGTGATATCGGGCAAGCGGCCCTCGCCTGCCCCGCCGGAGCGTTGTAAAGCAGGGCATGACTGAGAAGAAGGCCTCGCTGGACATCAAAACCCTCGCCCGCGACTTGCGCTCCGGCAGTCGCGCAGCCCTCGCCCGCGCCATCACGCTGGTGGAAAGCCGGCGCAGCGACCATCAGGCGCTGGCGCGCGAACTGGTGCAGAAGTTGCTGCCCGACACCGGCAAGGCGGTTCGGGTCGGCATCACCGGCTCGCCCGGCGTCGGCAAGTCCACCACCATCGATGTGCTCGGGACGTATCTCATCGAGCAGGGAAACAAGGTCGCGGTGCTCGCGGTCGATCCGTCCTCGGCGCGCAGCGGCGGATCGATCCTTGGCGACAAGACGCGGATGGCGCGGCTGTCGGCCTCCAATGACGCCTTCATCCGTCCCTCGCCATCGTCAGGCACGCTCGGCGGCGTCGCCGCCAAGACGCGTGAGGCCATGCTGTTGTGCGAGGCCGCCGGCTTCGACGTAGTGCTGGTCGAGACCGTCGGCATCGGCCAGTCCGAGACCGCAGTTTGTGACATGACCGACTTCTTCCTCGCGCTGATGCTGCCGGGCGGCGGCGACGAGCTGCAAGGCATCAAGAAGGGCCTGGTCGAGCTCGCCGACATGATCGCGATCAACAAGGCCGACGGCGACAACCTCAAGCGCGCCAACATCACTGCCGCCGACTATCGCGGCGCGCTGCATATTTTGGCGCCGCGGTCCGAGCATTGGCACCCGCCGGTCGAGACCTATTCGGCGCTGACCGGCGACGGGATCGCAAAACTCTGGCAGAAGGTTCTGGATCACCGCAAGGCGATGAACGCGTCCGGCGACTTCGCTGCACGGCGGCGCGAGCAGCAGGTGAAGTGGATGTGGTCGATGCTGGAGCAGCGCATGCTGGCGCGGCTGCGCAGCGAGGCGTCGGTGCGAACCAAGGTCAGGAAAATCGAGGCTGAGGTGGCCGAAGGCCATCTCACGCCGGCACTCGCCGCCGAGCAGATTCTGGAGTTGCTGCAATGAGCGAAAAGCTCCGCATTCTCCTCACCGGCTTCGGACCGTTTCCCGGCGCGCCCTATAACCCGACCCAGCCGCTGGTGGCGCGGCTGGCGCAATTGCGCCGTCCGGCGCTCGACGATGTCGCGCTCGCGAGCCACATCTTCCCGGTCACCTATGCCGCGGTCGACCGGCAATTGCCTGATGTGCTCGCGAAAGAACAGCCCGACGCGCTGCTGATGTTCGGCCTCGCCTCGCGTACGCCTTACCTCCGCATCGAGACCCGCGCACGCAATGCCGTCACCATGCTCTGGCCCGATGCCGCCAACACCCGTTCCAGCAAGCGCGGCATCGCCGGCCATGCGGACGCGATGACGTTCGGTCCGCACACGGCAAGACTGCTGCGCGCCGCGCGCCTCACCGGCATCGACGCGCGCGCCTCGCGCGATGCCGGCGCCTATCTCTGCAATTATCTCAGCTGGCGCGCGATCGAGAATGTGAGGGCGGGCGGACCGCAGCTTGCGGCGTTCATCCACATTCCCCTGCTCGCCCGCAGCGGCGCGGTGCGGCGCAAGGGCGCAGCCCGGATTACGCTGGAGGAGCTGGTGGACGCGGGGGAAGCGATGCTGATGGAGCTGGTGGGGCTGGCGCGGAAAGCGCGGAACATGCCGGCTTCGTAGGGTGGATTAGCGTAAGCGTAATCCACCTCTTCTGCGTCAACCCGTTCCGTGCTCGCGGAGACATGGTGGGTTACGCCTAGCGGACTGCGCTTTGCGCAGCCGCAAGGCTAGCCCACCCTACGGCACTTTGCTCTGGGTAAACATTTAACCCTACCGCGAACAATCCTCACCGCCCCAGCCACCCTGCGCTACCTAGTCGGTCGCGGACCTCCCGCGTCCGCCGAAGGATGCGTCATGGACCTCAATCGCCGTCATCTCATCGGAGCTTCGACCGCAGGCATCGCGGGCGCCCTCGCCATGCCGGCCGACGCCGCGCGCGCAGCGCCGCTGACATCCCTGCTCGGCCGCGATGCCACGCAATACGGCGTGCGGCCCGGCAGCAGCGAGGACCAGACCCGCGTGCTCCAGCGCGCCATCGACGAAGCTGCGCGGGCACAGGCGCCGCTGGCACTGCCACCCGGCATCTATCGCAGCGGATTGCTGCGGTTGCCGAATGGCGCCCAGCTGATCGGCGTGCGCGGCGCGACCAAGCTCGTCTTCACCGGCGGCGCTTCCGCGATCCAGAGCGACGGCTCGGACTCGATCGGCCTCACCGGCATCACCTTCGACGGCGGCGGCATTCCGCTTCCGACGCGGCGCGGACTGATCCACGTCCTCGGCGGGCGTGACGTCCGCATCACCGATTGCGAGATCACCGGCTCCGGCGGCAGCGGCATCTGGCTCGAGCAGGTGTCCGGCGACATCTCGGGCAACATCTTCACCAACATCGCGGTGACGGCAGTGGTTTCGTTCGACGCGAGAGGCCTCAGCGTCTCGCGCAACACCATCATCGGCACCAACGACAACGGCATCGAGATCCTGCGCACCGCAATCGGCGACGACGGCACGCTGGTCACTGACAACCGCATCGAGGACATCAAGGCGGGCCCCGGCGGCTCGGGCCAGTACGGCAACGCCATCAACGCGTTTCGCGCCGGCAACGTGATCGTGCGCGGCAATCGCATCAGGAACTGCGACTACTCGGCGGTGCGCGGCAATTCGGCCTCGAACATCCACATATCAGGCAACAGCGTCAGCGACGTGCGCGAGGTCGCGCTCTATTCGGAGTTTTCGTTCGAGGCCGCGATTATCGCCAACAACACGGTCGGTGGTGCCGCCGTCGGCGTCTCCGTCTGCAATTTCAACGAAGGCGGCCGCATCGCGGTGGTCCAGGGCAACATCATCCGCAATCTGATCCCGAAGCGGCCGATCGGCACCGCCCCGGACGACGATGCCGGTGTCGGCATCTACATCGAGGCTGACAGCTCTGTGACCGGCAATGTGATCGAGAACGCGCCGTCCTATGGCATCGTCGCCGGCTGGGGCAAATATCTGCGCGACGTCGCGATCACGGGCAATGTGATCCGCAAGGCGCTGGCCGGCGTCGGCGTCTCGGTGGTGTCCGGCGCAGGCACCGCGCTCGTCAACAACAACATGATCTCGGAAACCCCGCGCGGCGCCGTGGTTGGGCTCGATCACGCCCGTGCAGTGACGTCGGATCTGTCGGCCGACGGCGCACAGCGCTTCGCGCAGCTGATGGTCGGCGGCAATGCGGTGCGGCGGTAGCTGCCGCCCTCATCCCGGCGCCCAAACGCTAGAACGCGTTCCTCAGCAGCGGGTACTTCGCTTGCAGGCCGTCAAGGCTGAAGGTGAATTCGACGACGCGCTCGGGTGCGGCGACGATTTCGGCGGCGGGCGGGGCGAACTGCGGCAGAAGCGTTGCCATTGCAGCAGGCGTGGCGGGGGGCGCCTTCACGGCAGGTGCGGCGAACGCCGCCTTCACGGCAGGCGTGGTGAACGCCGCCATTGCGGCAGGCGCGGCGACCGGCGACCTCACAGGGGGTGCGGTGAGCGGCGCCCGCGCAGCGGGAGCCTTGAGCGGAGCGACCGCGGCAGGCGCAGTGAACAATGCCACCGCAGCAGGCGTTGCTCGCGGCGCGAGCGGGGCTTCGGTGATTTCGGCAAGGACCTCCGGCTTGGGCACGAGCTTGACCGGGACGGCGGTCTTCGCCGCGATGTAGACGGCCTTCGGCTGCACGGTCTGCGCCTGTTGGTCGCGCGGAAACACGCGGGGCATGGTCGCCGGCGACCAGCCGAATACGGGCGAGACACTCGCGGCCGCCGCGGCCACGTCAGCACCGGTCGCGAGCGCGCGCCAGGTCTGGACGGCGCGCTTGGCTTCCTGGATGTTTTCGAGGAATGCGATCTCGGAGTGATAGCGGCGCCAGCGTCCGGTCTCGAACATTTCGGAGAGATGTTCCAGCCGCTGCTCGGCGAGAGCGCACCAGCGTGCCGCAATGTCGCGGCCACGCGCCACGTCGCGAACAGCCTCTTGGCGATGTGTCATAAACCAGCCCGTTGGGAGAAAAATACGGACGCGACGCAACGCACACGAATCAATTTAGACGCGACATGAATATTTTGTGGAAAAGTTTCGACTTGTCCAGCAACGACACGCCGGTCGTCGTCAATCACCGTAGTCGTGCGGACAATTGCTGTGTTTTCGAGTCAAGCTTCGCACAAGCATAACCGGCCTGCGGGGCGACTCGCGGACGCCGACAAGGGGCGCCGCCACGTTCGTTCAACCGGAAGCTGATCGCGCCGAGCGGTTCAAGAAATCAGACGCCTGAAAAGAAAAGACCCGTCCGGGGGGACAACCGGACGGGTCGAGCCATATGGGCGCTTGGGGTGGATGGGCGCTCGCGCCTGATATGACTTATGGGGAGGGATGACCGCTCCCACATAATTTGGTCGTGGCAGCCGGCTGAACGTTCAATGCGGCGTTCGATTTCTTGGCCCTCGCACCGCGCGCAAAGTTGTCGCAGCCGCTATCGCGTCGCCGGCCTATCCGCCTGAGAAATCGTGGATTTATCGCCTGCGCTCGACAGCGAGGGTTGTTCGATCGCGCGGACGCCAGGCTCGTCGCGACGCTTCTCGGCATCTTCACGTTTTGTTGTACCCGACGCAGCCGCAACAGGCGTCGCGTTGTCGACGGGAACGGCCATCACCGCGGCAAACGCGTCGGCCTCACCGTCGCCGAAGAGATCATCACGGCCGGGTGAACCGAGGTCGCGCGCTGTCTTCGCCAGCGTCATGCGCAGCGCCTCCGGCTTGAGCGTGTAATTGCGCTCGAGCAGCAGCGCGGCGACGCCCGAGACATAGGCGGCCGAGAACGAGGTCCCCGAGGTCATCTGGTACTTGCCGTCCGGCGCAGGAAGGAAGATGTCGACGCCAGGCGCCGCCAGCGCGATGTAATTGCCGCGGTTGGACGCCGAGAACAGCTTGTCCTGCTGGTCGGTCGCGCTGACCGCGATCACGTTGGGATTGGCGGCCGGATAGAGCGGCGGCGATTTCGCGCCGGCATTGCCGGCGGCCGCGATCAGCACCAGCCCGCGGGCGGCGGCCGCCGCGATGGCGCGCTCGATCACGGCGTCCTTCGGACCGGCAAAGCTCATATTGACGATCTGCGCGCCGTGCTCGGCGGCGTAATTCAGCGAGCGCAGGACGATGTAGGACGAGCTCTGGGCTCCACCCGTCGAGCCGCCAAAGGCGCGGATGGCGATGATGCGCGCTTCGGGCGCGCTGCCCATCAGCTTGGCATGCGCCACGATGGCACCGGCAATGCCGGTGCCATGGACATGCGGGCCCTCGGCGCTGCCGAGCGCATCAAAGTTGTCGGCGATGGAATGGGCGAGCTCGGGATGTTGGGCGTCGATGCCGGAGTCGATCACGGCAACCGTCACGTTGGCGCCGTGCGCCAGCGTATGCGCTTGCGGCAGGCGAAGCCTGGCCAGCGCGTATTGCGCGGGATCGCCCTCGGTCGGCACCGACGATTTCTGATCCTGGAGCACGTAGCGGAAGTTCGGCTGGACCGAGCGCACGCTGCCGTCGGCGGCGAACTCACGCCGCACCGTCTCGGAAGGCCGGCCGTCCGTGATGCGGAACAGGCCGAACGTCGCCCCGATCAGCGGGAAATTCTCGGATGAGACACGCGTCAGGCCGTGGCGACGCGCAAGCTCGTCGGCTTCGGTCGCCGACAGCGCGCCGTCGATCTCGGCCACGAATTCGTTGGCGAAGGTGCGCAAGTCGACGGCGGCCGGCGTGCTGTTGCCCCGCCCCTTGCCGGCGCTCTTCTTGCCCGATTTGCCCGTGCCATCGCCGCCTGCGCCCGGCTGCGCCAGGCATTCGCCGTCGGCGTCGCGATAGGGGGCGGTGCAGGCGGGGTACAGGTTCGGCGAATAGCGCGCATAGGGCAGCACCGGTCTCATCCGCGCCGTGGTGGTGGTACGCGGGATAGCAGGGATAGAACGCGGGCCGGGGCCGACGCCGACAGCCCGCGCACCGACACCGGGGCTGACGCGCGCGGCGATGCTGGGAGAGATGGTCGGGGTGCGCGTGGGGACGCTGATCGTCGGCGTGCGCATGATCGCCTGCGCCTGCGCAACCTCGACGCCGAGACCGGCGAGCAGGAGTGCAGCTCCGACCGATGAAGCGTAGGCCCCGGCTCGCGACTTACTCTCGGACTTGCGCGTCATCGGTGCAGCGGCGCCTTACGGCGCCGCAACGGCGAGGTTGACGAACTTCTCGCGCGACATCCTGCCGAGCAGCGAGGCGAGCTCGTCCCGGCCCATCGCCTTATCGAACTGGAGACGGAACATGCCGCCCTTGGCATCGCCGATGATCGAAGCCTGGTAGCTGTCGAGCAGCGCGGTGATGTCGGCGACGCGCGCCTCGGGCGTGAAGCGCACCAGCGCGCGCGCAGGTGGAGCTCCAAGCTCACGCGTGATCGGCGCGCCGACCGACAGCGAAGCGGTCTCGAAGGTCGCGGGCTGGGTCTTCATCAGCACGGCGCCGATGATGCCGGCCTGGAGCAGCAGCGCGATGGCACCCAGGCTCGCCGACCAGGCCAGCGTACGCGGCGACAGGCTCGAGGAGAAGGTCGCGATGCGCGCCGAGAGCGGCAGCGAACCGACCGGCCGCGCCGGCTCGGCATCGATCGCGGCGAACAGCTTCTGCATCGCCCGCGCCGACGGAGCCCCTAAGCTCTCGTTCAGATGGATGGTCTCTTCGTACTCGCCGCGGATCGCGGCATATTGCTTTGCAAGCGCCGGATCACGCGCCAGCGCTTCCTCGACGCGGCGAGCGTCACGCGCGTTCAGCGTACCGGCGGCGTGCCAGGGCAGTAGCAGTTCAATTTCACTGGGCTCTTGCTCCAGCATCTTTTTGCTCAATGCCATCATGGCCAGCCTCGCTCAACGCCGGCTGCCTTCAGCAGTTCGGCCAGTTTCTTGCGCGCATAGAACAAGCGCGTCTTCACAGTGTTCTCCGGAATACCGACGATTTCGGCCACTTCTTCCACGGATTTCTCGTGGTAGTAGACGAGATCGACGATTTCCCGGTGGTCCGGCGAGAGGCCCGTCAGACACTCCCGCAACGCTTCACTGGTATCCTTTTTCTGCACCGCGATTTCCGGATCGTCAGACGAATCCTCGATCGCGTTGGCAGCTTCGTCGTCCAACCCAACGTCCTTCCTGCGCCGGAGCGCAGACAGGGCCTTGAATCGGGTGATGCCAGCAGCCAGGTGGAAACGGCGGATCGACCCTCGAACTTGCCGGCTTGACGCCAGACGTCGAGAAACACCTCGCTGATGAGGTCTTCCGCCGCCTGCTCGTCCCGCACGAGCCTTAGCCCGAACCTGTAGACCCTGACATGGTGCCGCCCGTACAGCACCTGCATGGCGAGCCGGTCACCTTGAGCGATCCTGGCGATGAGGACCTCGTCCGAAGCCGCCTGTGTCACGCTCAATGCCCGTCTCGCAAAGTTGGTCGGGTCGGCGCGGCGGACGGTTCGACGGGCGGGACGAAATTCTTCAGCCTACCGCAGTCACACGGGGGTCTGTGTGATCTACCCCACATACGCGCATTTTCCTTTTGCCACCCGCGGCGGTTGGCCGGCTCGCTCGATAACGGTAACATAGTAATGAAGCATTCCCTGCGCAATGCCGTCCGGCGCGGACGGCCCGACATGATGGAACCATAGCAGCCCTGCACGACGTATGTCTCACCAAGCCCTGCTTTGGCTCGACCCCGTCGCCAACTGCCTAATCGCCGGCAAATTTCCCCGCCGGCCGCTGTCACCCTGTTGCGCGCTGCACCGTTTGGATTCGATTTCGAAGGATACCAAACCTAAAGGCTTGCCGCGTAGATTTTTGGGCGACATTCACCCTTGGCGGGACAATGAGCACGGCCGCGACGACCTTATCGGAGAGGAATGCCGCTGAGGTCGCGGATCTCGTTCTCATGCCCGACGCGGCTGCGCCCGAGGTACGACCACGCCGGGTCCGGCAACGCCGGCAGATGTATGTCGGCCAGGTCGCAAGCTACTCGCTCGGCGCCTTCGTGCTGCTGATCTATGCCCATGACGGCGTCGTCCCGATGAACGTTCCGTCGCTGTTCTGGGTCGGCGGCCTGATGATCATCGGCATCTTCGTCGTGATGTCGGAAGCCGGCGTCGGCGACAGACACAGCGACCATTATCTCACCGTCTTCCAGATCTCGGCGCACATGGCGCTGCAGTTCATCTTCCTGGTGTCGGTGCCGACCCTCGGCATCGCCTTCATCAGCGTGCTGTTCCTGATCTTCGCCTTCGGCACGCTGCGCATGACCTCGGCGCAGGCGATGTTCACCTGGGCGATCGCGACGACCTGCCTCGCGGCCGTCTTCCTCGCCTCCGACCTGCCGATCGGCATGCCAGTCGCCACGAAGCTCCAGCGGGCCGCCTCGATGCTGTGCTTCGTCCTGGTGATCGGCCAGTGCGCCTTCCTCGGCCTGTTCGGCGCCACACTGCGAAAGGTCCTGTACCGGCGCAGCATCGAGCTGAAGGCCGCCTATCAGCGCATCGAGGAGCTCGCCGAGCTCGACGAGCTCACCGGCTCCTACAACCGCCGCTGCATCATGCGGCTGCTCGATGCAGAGGTCGAAAAGTCGCAGCAGGCGTCCGCACCTTGCGCCATCGCGCTGATCGACCTCGACTGGTTCAAGCGCATCAACGACGCCCACGGCCACCCCGTCGGCGACGAGGTGCTGCGCACCTTCGCCATCACCATTTTTGCAAATATCCGCCCGGCCGACTTTTTCGGCCGCTATGGCGGCGAGGAATTTCTGCTGCTGCTGCCGGGCACCGACGGCGGCGCGGCGGGGCGCATGCTCGAGCGGCTGCGCGGCATCGTCGCCGATCTCGACTGGAGCGCATTTTCCCCCGGCATGCGGGTGACGATTTCCGCGGGCGTCGTGACGCTGCGCGACAACGATACTGCCGACACGTTTCTCGCACGCGCCGACAGCGCGCTTTATTCCGCCAAGGCGCAAGGGCGCAACCGTATTGCAACGAGCTGACTAATCCATTTTTTTCCTGGCTGCACAGAAGCCGCAGCCGGACCGAACGTTCCAGGACAGGGCCATGAGATCGAAATCCGAAAAACCATCCGAGAACCTGCTTGAGGAATTGCAGACCGCGCTCTCGCACGGCACCGTCGCGCGCCGGGTCGAGGCCCTGCGCCGCGTCACTGATCTCTTCATTAACAATGCGGTGGATTATTCCGACGAGCACATCAGGGTGTTCGACGACGTGTTCCAGTGCCTGATCGAGCAGATCGAGGCCTCGGCGAGAACGCTGCTCGCCAACCGTCTCGCGCCGATCGCGGCTGCGCCGCCCAAGATCATCCGCACCCTCGCGCTCGACGAGGTGATCGAGGTCTCCGGACCCGTGCTCTCGAAATCGGAACGGCTGGACGAGGCGACCCTGATCGAGATCGCGCGCACCAGGAGCCAGGCGCATCTCAAGGCGATCTCGCTGCGGCGGGTGCTGTCGGAAGCACTGACCGACGTGCTGGTGGCGCGCGGCAACGAAGACGTCGTGCAATCGACCGTCAGCAATCCGGGCGCGCAGCTCTCCGAGGGAAGTTTCACCGACCTCGTCACGCGCGCCGAACGCGACGATGACCTCGCCACCTGCATCGGCCTGCGGCCCGACCTGCCGCGCCATCACTACCTGAAGCTGATCGCCAAGGCGTCCCTGAGCGTGCGCAGGAAGCTCGAGACCGCGCATCCGGAGCTCGCGGACGAAGTGTCCAGCGTGGTCCAGGAAGCGACCCAGCGGGTCCGCGCCGCCGCCATGACCAGGCAGACCGAAATGGCGCGCGCGCTGGTGAGATCGCTGCACGAGGATGGTCGTCTCAACGAGTTCCAGGTCACCAGCTTCGCCGAGCAGGGCAAGTTCGACGAGACCAATGCGGGGCTCGCGGCGCTCGCGGGCGTCGCGGTCGAGACCGCCGAGAACATGATGATCGAGAGCCGCAACGAGGGCGTGATGGTCCTCGCCAAGGTCGCAGGCATGCAATGGTCAAGCGTCCGCGCGATCATCGCCATGCGCGAAAAGCTCTCGGGCGGCTCGAAGACCGACATGCTGACGCTGCGCGATGCCTACGAGGCCCTGCGCTCATCGACCGCGCAGCAGGTGCTGCGCTTCCACCGCATGCAGCAGGGCACGACGCCGGTGGCGTGAGGCCGCCACCGCTAGTAGCGCAAAACCTTCGAACCCGCGTAGGCGCCGATCGCGGTCACGAGTGCCGTCGCGATCGTGTACCAGGTCGCAACGAACAGCGGCGAGTCGTCGGTGCAGTGCGAGGCGTAGAGCGTTGCGGCAAGGCCGGCCGACAGCAGGCCGGCGAGCGCGCCGGCGAGTGCAGGATGCGACGGCGCGCCGTGGCGCAGGCCGAACAGCGCGCCCGCAAGCAGCGGCAGCGACATCGCGGGGATCGCGAGCATGCACACCCGGGAGTTCTTGCCCACCAGCCGCATCGTCATCGGCATCGCCGGGGCCATCATGGTCTCGCTGCCGATCGCAACCGCAAGCAGGCCGACGGGAAGCAGCAGCAGCCAGCCCCAGCCGCGCATCAAGGCTTCGGGCCGCGACAGATGCAGGCTGACGATGATCGCGGGGATCGCAAGCGACAGCGTGACCGCGAACTTCGTATCGAAGAACGGATTATGCATCGCGGTCATCACGTCGGGCCGCACGCCAAGGAAGCTGGCGAAGATCAGGATCGAGAACGGTGCCGCCACCAGCAGCGCCATCGTCAGCACGGCGCCGACGCGCGGCGCGCGATGGGCGTTGTCGGCCGCGAGCGAGCGAATGAGTTGATCGGTATCCATGACTAGTGGTCCCGCAGTTTGGCAGTCAGCGCCGCAAGTCCGCGATGCAGCGCGACCCGCACCGCACCTTCGCTCATCGAAAACTTTGACGCCGTGTCCTTGATCGAAGCGCTGTCGACGGCAATCGACTGCAGCACGTCGCGCTGGCGCTGCGGCAGCGTGTCGAGCTGCGTCGCGACCTCGGCCGCCGAGGCCGTCTCCTGCGGTGCCTCGCCCGGCAGCGTCTCGGCGAAATCGTCGATGTTGACGAAGACCCGCCGGCCCCGCCGCCGGAGCGCATCGATCAGCTTGTTGCGCCCGATCGCAAACAGCCACGGGGCGAAGGGGGCTTCGCTGTCCCAGGTGTGCCGCTTCAGATGCACCGCCAACAAAATCTCCTGCACGATATCCTCGGCCTGGTCGGGAGGCTGCCCGGCGCGCGCCAGACCCCGCCTCGCGGCAGCGCGCAGCACAGGCGTGACCGCCTTCAAAAGGCGATGATACGCCGCATCATCGCCTGCCATGGCCGACCGCATCAGGCCGGTCCACTCGTCCTCACGTCCGCGCACGCGCCCTCACCATGCAATTCGGCAGCTCTTTCAGTTTGTTACGCCGGCACCAGAACAATCACGACTTCGTGATCTGTGCCATGCCTCGCCACGCGATGCGGCCGTCGAAACCCGCGACGGCTCATAACACCGATCGGTCCCGTCCGCATCCGGCGACCGGTTGCGAGGCGGCGGCTTGCCCCGCTTTTGCCCGGGATAGCCCGAAGATTCCCATTTTTTGCCCCGCTGTGGTCACGCCCCAGGGTCTCTGTTCGTCCCCGGGACAGGCGGAATTGGGGAGATCGTCAACATGATGAAAGCCAGCGGGCGCGCCGCACTGATTCTTCTTGCCGGCCTTTTCGTGCTGGTCGGAGCCGCTGCACAGGCGGCACCGAGTTCAGCCGCAAGCAGCAAATCGGACAGCGCGGGCAACCAGGCCGACGCAGTCAAGCCGAGCACGCAGCGGCGCCATGCATCGCGCCACCGCGACAGCGGCAAGACGGCGCAGAAATCCGACGACAAGGCCGACAAGAAGGACGGCGCGGCGAAGGCCGAAAACGACGTGCCGGCCTTGAGCCAGATGCCGCCGGCAGTCGCCAACGCCAACGCGCAGATCGCCGCAGCCGATACGCCGACGGCTGCCGCGGCCTCCGCGTTGACCGGCCGCGCCAACGACAACGTTCAGGCTGCAGCCGATAATACCACCGCGCCGAATGACGAGGCTCAGGTGGTGGCGCCCGATCAGCTCAACGACATCGACCGCGCCCTCCAACAGGACCCGCCGGCACAGAAGGCGGTGATCGCCGCAACCGACGCGCGGCCGGCGCCGGTGATGGCGAGCAGCCACAGCTCGGCCTGGGACCAGAGCTCGCTGATCGGCAAGATCTTCATCGGCGTCGGCACGCTGCTGACGCTGGCGTCTGCCGCACGCATGTTCTTCGCTTGATGCTTGGCCTGATTTTTGGCCTGATTTTGGGGTGAGGGACCTCGTCCGGAACGCGTGTCTCGCCGCGCGTTCCGGACGGCCTCGTTCCGACAGCTTTTCGGCCCTTGAAGCCCACCGCGCCAGCGGGCACATTGCCCGCCCAATCAAACGCGTGGGTGGAGCATGAGCACGTTCGAACACATCATCGTCGAGAGCAAAGGCGCGGTCGGCATCATCAAGCTGAACCGGCCGAAGATGCTCAATGCGCTCTCCTTCGGCGTGTTCCGCGAGATCGCCGCGGCCGTCGACGATCTCGAGGCCGATGACGCCATCGGCTGCATCGTCGTGACCGGCAGCGAGAAGGCCTTTGCCGCCGGCGCCGACATCAAGGAGATGCAGCCGAAAGGCTTCATCGACATGTTCTCCGAGGATTTCGCCGCGATCGGCGGCGACCGCGTCGCGCGCTGCCGCAAGCCGACCATCGCCGCGGTCGCGGGCTATGCGCTCGGCGGCGGCTGCGAGCTCGCCATGATGTGCGACTTCATCATCGCCGCCGACACCGCCAGGTTCGGCCAACCCGAAATCACGCTCGGCACCATTCCCGGCATCGGCGGCACCCAGCGCCTGACCCGCGCGATCGGCAAGTCGAAGGCGATGGACCTCTGCCTCACCGGCCGCATGATGGATGCGGCGGAAGCGGAGCGCTCAGGCCTCGTCAGCCGCATCGTGCCCGCTGACAAGCTCATGGACGAGGTCATGGAAGCCGCCGAGAAGATCGCATCGATGTCGCGGCCCGCCGTCGCCATGGCCAAGGAAGCGGTCAACCGCGCCTTCGAGACCACGCTCGCCGAAGGCATGAGCGTCGAGCGCAACCTGTTTCACGCGACCTTCGCGCTGGAGGACCGCTCCGAGGGCATGGCGGCGTTCATCGAGAAGCGCAAGCCTGTCAACAAGAACCGGTAATGCCCGCGAGCGGTCAGGCTGGTGTAAGGCTTCGCCGCCCTGGTGCAGAAGCCCTGTGACGCACCTGCAACAAGCACGGAATAGATGGGGGTTTTCCCCGCGGCAGTTTGCCTGCGGGACCCCGGCTGGTTAAACAGTTAAGAGGCCACCGTCGGCGGGGGCGGACAGCCGGGGTTTAGCAGGATTACATGATTGGGCGTGCCGCCAGAGTTGGTCGCGTGATGACGCGGCATCGATCGGGCGTGGGTCCTGTGCTTGCGACATGGACCACGCTGGCGCTCTGTTGCGCCCTGCCCTCCGCCGCATGGGCGGAAGCCCTGCCTGAGGCGCTCGCCAAGGCCTACCAGACCAACCCGCAGCTCAATGCCGAGCGCGCGCGGCAACGCGCCACAGATGAAAACGTGCCGCAGGCGCTCGCCGGCTACCGGCCGCAGATCGTGGCAAGCCTCAGCGCCGGCCTGCAATCGGTGCGCAATTTGCTGCCCGACAACACGATCCAGACCGCCAATCTGAAGCCGTGGATCATCGGCGTCACCGTGACGCAGACCCTGTTCAACGGGTTCCGCACCGCCAACAGCGTCCGCGCTGCGGAACTTCAGGTGCAGTCCGGCCGCGAGGCTCTGCGCAATGTCGGCCAAGGCGTGCTGCTCGACGCGGTCACCGCCTACACCAACGTGCTGGCCAACCAGTCACTGGTCGAGGCGCAACGCTCCAACGTCGCGTTCCTGCGCGAGACGCTCGCCGTCACTCAGCGCCGCCTCAACGCCGGCGACGTCACGCCGACCGACAGCGCCCAGGCCGAGGCGCGGCTCAGCCGGGGGCTCGCCGATCTCAACGCCGCGGAAGTCGCGCTGGCGGTGAGCCAGGCGGTCTACGCGCAGGTAATCGGCAATGCGCCATCGCAGCTTCGGCCCGCCGAAGTCGTCGACCGCTATCTGCCGAAGAGCCGCGAGGATGCGCTGACGACGGCGATCCGCCAGCACCCGGCGGTGATGGCGGCGGGCTTCGACGTCGATGTCGCCTCGACCAACATCCGCGTCGCCGAGGGCGCGCTGCTGCCGAGCGCCAGTCTTCAGGGCAGCGCCAGCCGCAGCCGCAGCAACGACCCGACGCTGAGCACCATCGCCGAAGACCAGGCCTCGATCGTCGCCAACGTCACCGCGCCGATCTACGACGGCGGCCAGGCCGCCGCACAGACCCGACAGGCCAAGGAGATCACGGCGCAGAGCCGGCTCGTGCTCGACCAGGTCCGCAACCAGGCGCGCACGGCGGCGACCAGCGCCTGGGTCGCCAATGAGGGCGCCAAGATCACGGTCTCCGCTTCCGAATCAGAGGTGAAGGCGGCGACCGTCGCGCTCCAGGGCGTGCAGCGCGAGGCCGCCGGCGGGCAGCGCACAACGGTGGACGTGCTGAACTCGCAGGCCGATTTGATCCAGGCCAAGGCCCGCCTGATCGGCGCACTGCGCGACCGCGTCATCGCCTCCTACACGCTGCTCAGCGCCGTCGGCCATCTCGACGTCAAGACGCTTAGCCTCAACACGCCGGACTATCTGCCCGAGGTGCATTACCAGCAGGTCCGCGACGCCTGGCACGGCCTGCGCACGCCGTCGGGGCAGTAGTTTCAAATCGTCTGGCCTGATGCCGATGAAGAGCCGCCGCATCCATCTGATGGGAGCTTCGGGCTCCGGCGTGACGACGCTCGGTCGCGCGCTCGCCGGCCGGCTTGCGCTGCCGCATCACGACAGCGACGATTATTTCTGGCTGCCGACCGTGCCGCCCTACCAGACGACGCGCCCTGCCGCGGAGCGCCTGCGCCTGATGCGCGAGATGTTTCTGCCGCGCCGCGACTGGGTGCTGAGCGGAACCGTCACCGGCTGGGGCGACGAGCTCGTCCCGTTCTTCGATCTTGTCGTCTTTGTGACGACGCCGCGCGAGCTTCGCTTGCAGCGCCTGCGTGGCCGCGAGGCTACGCATTTCGGAGCTGATGCCGTCGCACAGGGTGGCTGGCGTCACGAGGAGACGGAGTCGTTCGTCGAATGGGCCTCGCGCTACGAAGCCGGCGATCGCGAGGGCCGCAGTCTCACAAAAGATGAAGCCTGGCTCGCGGGCCTGCCCTGCCCGGTCGTGCGCATCGACGGCTCACGCCCGCTTGCGGATCTTGTCGAGCAGCTATGCAGCGAAGCGGAGCGGGTTACCGGGCTGATGTGATATTGTTCCGGTCCCACCTTAAAAATAACGAAGCAGGGAGAGAACCATGCTCAACCGACGCAGCGTCCTGCTTGCCTCCCTTGCCGCCGGAGTAGTCATGACCAACAAAGCTCACGCCCGTGCGGCGCAGCCCGCGACGCCGGTCGATTTCGACGTTCCGGCCCTTGCCTGCGATTGCCACACGCACATCCATGGTGACGTCGAAAAGTTTCCGTTCTTCGCGGGGCGCGTCTATACGCCGGAACCGGCAAGCCCCGAGGAAATGGCGGCGCTGCACAAGGCGCTGCATATCGAGCGCGTCGTGATCGTGACGCCGAGCGTCTATGGCACCGACAATTCCTCCACCTTGTTCGGCATGAAGGCGCGCGGCGCGACCGCACGCGGAGTGGCCGTGATCGACGACAAGACCACGGAAGCCCAGCTCGACGCGATGCAGGCGGACGGTTTTCGCGGCAGTCGCATCAATCTCGCCACCGGCGGCGTCAGCGATCCGAATGTCGGCCGCGCGCGCTTCACCGCCGCCGTCGAGCGCATGAAGGCACGCGGCTGGCACGTGCAGCTCTACACCACGCTGCCGATGATCTCGGCGATCAAGGAGCTCGTGCTGGCTTCGCCTGTGCCGGCTGTGTTCGACCATTTCGGCGGCCTCGAGGCGCCGCTCGGACTGGAACAGCCGGGATTTTCCGACCTGATCGCGCTCGTCAAATCCGGCAAGGCCTATGTGAAGATCTCAGGGGCCTATCGCTCGTCGAACCTCGCGCCCGACTATCAGGACATGGTGCCCTACGCCCGCGCGCTGATCGCGGCGAACCCGGACCGCATCGTCTGGGGCACCGACTGGCCGCATCCGGATTCCAGCCCCGTCGAGGGACGCAAGCCCACCGACATCGCGCCCTTCTATCAGATCGAAGACGGCCGGCTCCTCAACCAGCTTCCTGTGTGGGCGCCGGATGCGGAGGTGCGCAAGAAGATCCTGGTCGACAATCCGGCGCGACTCTACGGATTCTGAGCCGCGGCGGCCGCCTGCGATCAGCGCGCGCGGCGGGAGAAGAAGGAAATCAGGACCGGCAAGGTCACCAGGATCACGACCGGCGCGAGCATCATGCCGGTGACGACGACGACGGCGAGCGGCTTCTGCACCTGCGAGCCGATGCCTTCCGACAGCGCCGCCGGCAGCAGGCCGACGCCGGCAACGACGCAGGTCATCAGCACCGGCCGGAGCTGCAACTCGCCGGTGCGTATCACCGCGCTCACGCGGTCCATGCCTTCTTCGATGAGCTGGTTGAACTGCGACAGGATGATGATGCCGTCCATGACCGCAATGCCGAACAGCGCGATGAATCCGATCGCGGCGGAGACGCTGAAGGCGGTGCCGGTGATCAAGAGACCGAGCACGCCGCCGAAGATCGCCATCGGGATCACGCTCATGGCGAGCAGCGTGTCGGTCATCGAGCCGAAATTGAACCAGAGCAGCACGCCGATCAACGCCAGCGAGATCGGCACCACGATCGACAGCCGGCGGATGGCGTCCTGGAGATTGCCGAACTCGCCGACCCAGTCCATGTGCGCGCCGGGCGGCAGCTGCACCTGCTCGGCGACCTTCTGTTGCGCCTCGCGGATCGCGCTGCCGAGGTCGCGCTCGCGCACCGAGAACTTGATCGGCAGATAGCGTTCCTGCTGCTCGCGATAGATGTAGGCGGCACCGGAGACGAGGCTGATGGTGGCGACCTCGCTCAGGGGAATCTGCGTGACGGTGCCGTTCGGCCCTGGCGCGCCGATGCGCAAATTCTGGATCGCCTCGGCGCTCCTGCGATATTCCGGCGCGAGGCGGACGATGATCGGGAAGTGACGATCGGAGCCCGGCTCGTAGAGATCGCCCGCGGTATCGCCGCCGATCGCGACCTTGATGGTGGCGTTGATGTCGCCCGGCGCGAGCCCATAGCGCGCGGCCTTGGCACGGTCGATGTCAATCTGAATGGTCGGCTGCCCGAGCGAGGTGAACACCGCGAGGTCGGTGACGCCTTGCACGGTCGCCAGCACCGACTTGATCTTGTTGGCGGTGTCGGTGAGCGCCTGGAGATCGCTGCCGAACAGCTTGATGGAGTTCTCGCCTTTCACGCCCGAGACGGCTTCGGAGACGTTGTCCTGGAGATATTGCGAGAAGTTGAATTCGACACCTGGGAAGCGATCGTCGAGCTGCTTCAATAGCTGCGCGGTCAACTCTTCCTTGTCGTGCGTCCCCGGCCATTGGCTCGCGGGCTTGAGGGGGGCGAAGAACTCGGCGTTGAAGAAGCCGGCCGCGTCGGTGCCGTCATCGGGGCGGCCATGCTGCGACACCACGGATTCCACCTCGGGCCGGGCACGGATCAGCTTGCGCATCTCGTTGACGTAGGTGTTGCCTTCCTGGAGCGAGATGGTCGGCGGCAGCGTGGCGCGGATCCAGAGATTGCCCTCTTCCAGCTTGGGCAGGAATTCCAGGCCGAGCAGCCGGCTGAGGGCTACCGTCATCAGCACGAGACCGACGGCGCCACCAAGCATGATGCCGCGGTTGGCGACGGCCCAATTCAGCACCGGCATGTAGATCCGGTGCAGGATCCGCATGACCCTCGTCTCGGTCTCCTCGAGATGCGCAGGCAGAATGATCGCGGACAGCGCCGGGGTAACCGTGAAGGTCGCGAGCAGCCCGCCGGCGAGCGCATAGGCATAGGTGCGCGCCATCGGCCCGAAGATGTTGCCCTCGACGCCGGACAGCGTGAACAACGGCAGGAACGCCGCGATGATGATGGCGGCGGCAAAGAAGATCGAGCGCGACACGTCGGCGGCGGCGCTGAGGATGGCGTGGCTCTTCATGCCGAACAGCGTCTCGGGCGACATCTGCTCGGATTCCGACACCGGCGTGGTCTGCGTCAGGCGGCGGAAGATCGCTTCCACCATGATGACGGTGGCGTCGACGATGAGGCCGAAATCGATCGCGCCGACCGACAGCAAATTCGCGGATTCCCCGCGTAGCACCAGGATGATCACGGCGAAGAACAGTGCGAACGGAATCGTGGCGCCGACGATCAGCGCACTGCGGAGATCGCCGAGGAAGATCCACTGCAACAGCACGATGAGCAGGATGCCGACCACCATGTTGTGCAACACGGTGTGGGTGGTGAGGTCGATCAGGTCCCCGCGATCGTAGATGCGCTCGATGCGCACGCCGGGCGGCAGGATGCTGGAGTCGTTGATGGTTTGAACGAGCTGGTGGACGCGCTTGATGGTTGGCGAGCTCTGCTCACCGCGGCGCATCAGGACGATCCCCTGCACGATGTCGTCGGAATCGTCGAGGCCGGCAATGCCGAGACGGGGTTTTTGACCGACAGTGACGGTGGCGACGTCCTTGACCAGCACCGGATTGCCGTTGGTCTGCGAGACCATGGTGTTGGCGAGGTCGTCGATGGAACGGATCAGGCCGACGCCGCGTACCACGGCCGATTGCTGGCCGATATTGACGGTGTTGCCGCCGACATTGACGTTGGAATTGCTGACCGCCTGGAGCAATTGCGGCAGCGTCAGGCCGTTGGCGACGAGCTTGTTGAAATCGACCTGGAGCTCGTAGGTCTTGCTCTTGCCGCCCCAGCCGGTGACGTCGATGACCCCGGGTACAGCGCGGAAGCGGCGCTGGAGGATCAGTCCTGGATGGTCTTGAGGTCGAGCACGCTGTAGTTCGGCGGGCCGACGAGGCGGTAACGGAAGATTTCGCCGATCGGGCTGAGCGGCGAGATCTGCGGCTGCACATTGCCCGGCAGCGGCGCGAGCTGCGCCAGGCGGTTCAAGACCTGCTGCTGCGCCTCGTCATACGTATAGGCGAAGGAGAACTGCAGTTTGATGTCGGAGAGGCCGTAGAGCGAGATGGTACGGATCGTCGTGAGGTTCTTCAGACCCGCGACCTGGGTCTCGATCGGAATCGTGATGTAGCGCTCGATCTCCTCCGCCGACAGGCCCGGACTCTGCGTCACGATGTCGACCATCGGCGGCGTCGGGTCGGGATAGGCCTCGATGTTGAGCTGGTTGAACGCGATCACGCCGCCGATCAGCACGGCGACGAACATCCCGACCATCAGGAAGCGCCGGTTGACGGCAAGGGCGACGAGACGATCCATTCAGGTCTTCAATTTTCTTGGGTCGTCGATCAGCTACCGGACGCCGCGCGGTCGATGAACAGGCTGCCCTTGGTGACAACCTGCTCGCCTGGCTTCAGATTGCTGGTGACCTCGACGAAATTGCCATTGATGAGGCCGGTCTTGATCTGGCGCAGCTCGACCGACTTGTCCTCGCGCGCGACCCAGATGCGGACCTTGTCGGCCTCGTAGATCAGCGCCTGCTTCGGCACCGCCGGCGCGGCACGGTCGCCGGCCGAATAGATCGTGACGTTGGCAAACATCTCCGGCTTGAGCAGGCCGTCCTTGTTGTCGATGGTCGCGCGGACCAGGAGGCGGCGGGTGGTGGGATCGATGGCGGCGGCGACGTAGTTGATCTTGGCGGTCAAGGGGTGGCCCGGCAGCGCCATCACGTTGACGCTGATGTCCTGTCCGATGCACACCGCGGCCGCATCGCTCTCGCGCACGAAGGCGGTGAGCCAGACCGTGGAGAGGTCGCCGATCACGAACACCGGATCGCTGGCGCCGGAATTGACGTACTGGCCCGGGCCGATCTTGCGCTGCACGACGGTGCCGGAGATCGGCGAGTAAATCGTGATCTCCCGATCGATGACGCCCTTGTCCTGGAATGCCTTGATGGTCTCGTCGGTGAAGCCGAGGATGCGCAGCTTGTTGCGCGCGGCTTCCAGCGCCGTCCCCGAGGAGCGCACGTCGTTCTGCGCCTGGACCTGGGTCGTTTCGGCCTGCTGATAGTCCTTCAGCGGAATGGCGCGGCCCTCATAGAGGTCCTTGGCGCGCCTGAACTGGATGTCGGCAAGATCGATCGCAGACTTCGCCTTGTTCTGCGAGGTCATCGCCGCGATGAAATCGTTCTGGGCCTGCACGGTGTCGGCGGCCTCGATCGTGAACAGCGGTTGACCTTGCTTCAACATCTCGCCCGGCTTCGCGAGCAGCTTGGTCACGCGGCCCGCATAGGGCGAGAACACCGGCGTCGAGCGATCCTCGTCGACCGCGACCTTACCCTCGGTGACATATTCGGCCCGGAAGGTCTTGGCCTTGACCGGCTCGATCGTCAGCGTCGCCCACTCGGACGGCGTTGGCGTGAAATTCTGCGCATTCCTGCGCGACTGGCTGGAGACCTCGGAGTGGCTCTTTTCCTTGGCCCCCGCACGCAGGAAGCCATAGGCACCGGCGCAGGCGAGTGCCAGTAAAACTACGGATGTGATCACCCGTTGTTTTGTAAACACCTGCAATCGCTTGGTATTTTCAACTACCATGGGGCCCGGTCAAGTCTGCGACGATCTCGGCAGACGCCTGCCTTATCGGTCGCGCTAATAGTGCTGAATTGGGATTTCAAACAACCTAAAAAACGCCAGCCACCTTTCCATTTGCGTTAAAATATTGCATCGCGTCAGCTTCACGTCAGTTTCGCGCCGGCCATTGTGGCGGATGACTGCCGAGCGGCATCGCCGGGCGGCTCCATCGCGCCGGCGTGGTCGACAGCAGCGCAGAATGGCGCACCGCCTTCAACGTGCCGAAGCCAGATGGCATGGGCTCGATGAATGCAGCATGTACGGCCTCGCCCGTAAGATCCGGGGTGTCCAGGCCGCCATCGAGCCGGCCGAGATTCCACAGCCAGCGTCCGGTCTGCGCCAGCGACACGCGCACGTGCCAGCTCCCGCCTTCGCGGGCCTGGCGCGCCTTGGCCATCATCGCGCCGAACGCCATCAGATAGCCGGTGGCATGGTCGAGCATCTGCGCCGGCAATTCCTTGGGACCGTCGATGCCCGCGGCCTGCCCCTCGGCGTGGTTGAAGCCCGTCGTGGTCTGCACCAGTGAATCGAAACCGCGCCGCTCCGCCCAGGGGCCGGCATGACCATAGGCCGACAGCGTGACATAGACGAGGCCGGGATTGATGTTCGCTGCATCCTCCGGCGCGAACCCGAGGGCTGCAAGCGCGCGCGGGCGATAGCCTTGCGAGAAGATGTCGGCGCCCTTCAACAGCTCGCACAGCTGCGCCCTGCCCGCCTCGCTCTTCAGCTCGACCAACGTGGTGAGCTTGCCGCGGCCGGTGTCGATGGTGAGCCAGGGAATGGCCGGCAGCTCCGGCCCCGAGACGAGCAGCACATCCGCGCCGTGCGCGGCGAGCGTGCGGCCGGCAACGGGGCCCGCGATGACGCGCGAGAGATCGAGCACGCGCAGGCCGGAAAGCGGACGATCGCCGTTCGACAATCCCTGCGGCCATGGCTTGGGTGGGGCCTCGCCGATCTTCTCGATCGAGACCAACGGCAGCTCGGCGAGCGCGCGCGCCTGCGGCAGCGCGGACCATTCGTCGTAGGAACGCATCAGGGCGACGACGCCGCCCGCGGCATAGGCCGCAGTTTCAAAATCCTCGCCCTTCCATTGCATCAACGCGGCCTGAACCTTGTCGCGCTCGGGCTCGCAGCCGAGCACGTTGCAGACGGCGTCGCGATGATGCGGGAAATTGGTGTGGCAGCGGACGAAGCGGTTATCTCCAGTTTTGTAGACGCCGGCGATGGCGTCCCAGGCTGGCGGCGGCGGCTTATCGTCGAGGCGCAAATAGCGCTCCGAACGGCATTCGGCGACGGCGTGGCGCATGTCGACGGAGACGTCCTGCGTCTCCCCGCTGCGCAGTCTCCAGATTTCGGCGGCGGCAAGACCGGCGGCGGCGATCGTCGTCTGTCCGGCGACGGCGACGCGAAACGAGGACGGAATCTGCGGCTCCTCGCCGGTCAGCCGCACGCGTTCGAGCGCGGCCTTGTCGCCGCCGATGGAGGTCCAGAGATCCTTGAGAATATCGGCGGGGCTTTGCATGACCGCTTCTCTCCCTTTCAGATTTGAGCATGATCTTTCGGAAATCCGCTGCGCATTTTCCGGATCATGCTGTAGTTTTCGCGACCATGTCATGATCGCAGAAAGGAATGCAATGGCCGCCGTAGATCCCCTCACCGCAGGCGCCGTGTTCATCGCAACGGCGGCCACCGACGCAGTCTATGTCATGTTCACCTCGGCCGTGATCGCGCGCAAGCGCGTGCCGGCGGCGAACTGGAGCGCGGTCTGGTACCTGCTCTCCTCCTACGCCGTGATCAGCTACACCGAAACCCGTTCTATGTCGCTTTCGCGGCGATCGGCTCCTGGTCCGGCGCCTACGTCTCGCTGACCTTCCTGCACCGCCCGCCCGGCGGCCCGCCGGTGGGGGCGGCACCGGAGTGAAGCAGAATTCGTAGGGTGGGCAAAGCGAAGCGTGCCCACCACCTTTGTACAAGTTGAGGAATGGTGGGCACGGCGCTTATGCGCCTTTGCCCATCCTACGACCTCGTCATTGCGAGGAGCCTTTGCGACGAAGCAATCCAGACTGTTTCCGCGGATTCATTTCTGGATTGCTTCGCTACGCTCGCAATGACGATGTTGAGGCTTCTGCGTATCTCCTGAAACGGTTACACTCCCTGCGATCAACAAAAAGGAAAACCAAACAATGGATCTCGGTCTCAAAGGCAAGAACGCCATCGTCCTCGGCGGCACGCGCGGCATCGGGCGGGCGATCGCGGCGACGCTGGCCGGTGAAGGCGCCAATGTCGCGGTGTGCGCGCGCAACGCCGATCAGGTTGCGGCGACCGTCACTGAACTCAGGGCAAGCGGTATCCGCGCCAGCGGCGGACCGGTCGACGTCACTGACGGCGCGGCGCTGAAATCCTGGATCGAGACCGCTGCAAAGGAGCTTGGCGGCGTCGACTTGCTGTTCGCCAATGCCGGCGCGATGGCGCAGGGCCATGATGCAGCATCCTGGGAGCAGAACTTCCGGCTCGACGTGCTCGGCGCCGTGCATGCGTTCGACGCCGCGCGGCCGTTCCTCGAGGCCAGCGGCGAAAAGAGCGGCGATGCCGCCTTCGTCATCATCTCCTCGATCTCGGCGGCGCAGGCCGATCTCGCCAGCTCCTACGGCCCGATCAAGGCGGCGCTGATCCACATGGCCAAGGGATTGGCGCGGCAATACGCAAAGAAGAAGATCCGCGTCAACGTGGTGTCGCCCGGCACGGTCTATTTCAAGGGCGGCGTCTGGAACATGATCGAGCAGAAGATGCCGGAGCGCTACAATGACGCGATGAAGCGCAACCCGACGGGCCGCATGGCAACGCCGCAGGAGATTGCAAGCGCGGCGGTGTTTCTGGCAAGCCCGGTGTCGGGGTTCACCACGGGCTCCAATCTCGTCGTGGACGGCGCGATCTCGAACCGGGTGAATTTTTAGAGCGGGCACTCTGTCATCGCCCGACTTGACCGGGCGATCCAGTATTCCAGAGACAGCGCGGCTAGAACCGAGAAGCCGCAGCGTACTGGATACCCCGCTTGCCGCCTACGCTAAAGCTTCGGCGGCCCTGGACCTCAGCCCCGGCGAAGCCTTGGCGTAGCCGGGTCGCGGGATATGACACCGAGAGTGTGACACGGCCCGGCTCAACAAGTTCGTCATTGCGAGCGCAGCGAAGCAATCCAGAGTCTTTCCACGGGCGGCAGTCTGGATTGCTTCGCTGCGCTCGCAATGACGGTGTGGCGGCATTCTGCGTCACATCTTCAATGAAAATCCCGCGATGGCGGCAGGATGCGGACGTTGCGGGGGTGGCGGATTTTTTGCGCCGGCATATCCGCGTGGGCGCGGGGATCGTCGTTGAGGGGCTCGATCAGGTCGGCGCCTGCCGGCACCGGATGCTTGCGGCTCAGCGCGTCGTTGGCGAGGCCGACCAGATCGTGCGAGCGGTCGACCATGCGCTGGGCGATGAGATGCGTCACCTTTTCGGGGCTGCTCTGGATATAGCCCTCGACCAGGATGAGGCGCGCGCCCATCACCTCCTTGCGGTACTGCTCCATGATCTTGGGCCACACCACGACATTGGCGATGCCGGTCTCGTCCTCCAGCGTCATGAACACGACGCCGCTGGCGCTGCCCGGCCGCTGCCTCACCAGCACCACGCCGGCGCAGCGGACGCGGCGCCGCTCGTTCTCATGGCTGATGTCCCTGCAGGCCACCACACGCTCGCGCGAGAACATCTCGCGCAAAAATTCCATCGGATGGCCCTTCAGCGATAGCCGGATGGTCTGGTAGTCCGCGACCACCTGCTCGGCCCGCGGCATCTCCGGCAATGGTTTTGCGTGCTCGTCCGGCTGCTCGCGCGCGGTCGCGGCCTCGAACAGCGGCAGCGGCACGTCGTCGGGCAGCCGCCGCACCTGCCACAGCGCCTCGCGGCGGTCGAGGCCGAGCGAGCGGAAGGCGTCGGCATCCGCGAGCAGGATCAGCGCACGCTTGGGCAGACCGGTGTCGCGGGCGAAGTCTTCGAGCGAGGTGAAGGGACCGCTATTGCGGGCGTCGATGATCAGGTCGGCCCAGTCTTTCTGAGTGACATATACCTTGCCTTGCCGTTTCGCCTGCGCCTCTTTGAGCAACTCCTCATCGGGATCGAGCCAGTGAAAGCCGTCGATCTGACGGAAGCCCAGGCGCACGGCGCAGTATTTGCCGTCGGTGTTCTCCAGCGTGTTTTGCGCAAAGCTGTGGGATACGTCGATGTCGCGCACCTCGACGCCGTTCTTGCGGGCGTCGCCGACGATCTGCGCCGGCGCGTAAAAGCCCATGGGCTGCGAGTTCAACAGGCCGCAACAGAACGCATCGGGGTGATGATATTTCAGCCATGACGAGATGTAGACGAGCTGAGCAAAGCTCGCGGCATGGCTCTCTGGAAAACCGTAGGAGCCAAAGCCCTTGATCTGGTCAAAGCAGCTTCTGGCGAAGTTGGGATCGTAGCCGCGCGCGACCATGTTGCCGATCAGCTTCTCCTCGTACTGGCCGATGGTGCCGACATTGCGGAAGGTCGCCATCGAGCGACGCAGGCCGTTAGCCTCCTCGGAGGTGAATTTTGCCGCCTCGATCGCGATGCGCATGGCTTGCTCCTGGAACAAGGGCACGCCTTTCGTCTTGTGCAGCACCTTGTAGAGTTCGTCCGCGGGACCGTGTTCGGGTGATGGCGAGGGATAACTCACCTTTTCCTGGCCGTTCCGCCGTCGCAGATACGGATGCACCATGTCGCCCTGGATCGGTCCGGGCCGCACGATCGCGACTTCGATGACAAGGTCGTAGAAGGTCCGCGGCTTCAACCGCGGCAACATGTTCATCTGGGCGCGGCTCTCGACCTGGAACACGCCGAGGGATTCCCCAGCACACAGCATGTCGTAAACCTTGGGATCGTCCTGAGGGACACTCGCCAGCACCCAGCGCTTGCCCTTGTGGTGGTCGATCAAATCAAAACACTTCCTGATGCAGGTCAGCATGCCCAGCGCGAGCACGTCGACCTTCATCATGTTGAGCGCGTCGACGTCGTCCTTGTCCCACTCGATGAAGGTGCGGTCGTCCATCGCGGCGTTGCCGATCGGCACATAGGTGTCGAGCCGGTCCTGCGTCAGCACATAGCCCCCGACATGCTGGGAGAGATGGCGCGGGAATTCGATCAGCTCGGTCGCGAGCTCGACCGCGAGGTTGATCATGGGATTGTTGGGATCGAGCCCGGCCTGCCTGACCTGCATGTCGTTGAGGCCCTTGCCCCAGCTTCCCCAGACGGTGTCGGCAAGCGCCGCGGTGACGTCCTCGGTCAGGCCCAGCGCCTTGCCGACGTCACGGATGGCGCTGCGCGGGCGGTAATGGATGATCGTGGCGATGATCGCGGCGCGGTGGCGGCCGTAGCGGCGATAGACATATTGCATCACCTCCTCGCGCCGCGAATGCTCGAAATCGACGTCGATGTCAGGCGGCTCCAGCCGCTCCTTGGAGATGAAGCGCTCGAACAGGAGATCGACGCTGGTCGGATTAACGGAGGTGATGCCGAGCACGTAGCAGACCGCTGAGTTCGCCGCCGATCCCCGCCCCTGGCACAGGATGTTCTGGCTGCGCGCATAATGTACGATGTCGTGCACGGTGAGGAAGTAGTGCGCGTATTTCAGCTCGGCGATTAGCGCGAGCTCTTTCATCAGGGTCGCGCGCAGCTTGTCGTCGATGTTGCCGCCGAAATATGTGTCGACGCCCGCCCAGGTCAGGTCTTCCAGATGTCCTTGCGCGGTCTTGCCCCGCGGCACCGGTTCGTCCGGATACTGGTATTTGAGCTGGTCGAGCGTGAAATCGATCTTGCCCGCAAAGCGCATGGTCTCCGCGATCGCCTCGGGAAAATCTCGGAACAGCCGCGACATTTCGCGTGGCGTCTTCAGGAAGCGCTCGGCATTGGCTTCGAGCTTCCGTCCGACCGCCTCGATCGTGGTCTTTTCCCGGATGCAGGTGAGCACGTCCTGAAGCGGACGGCGGCCGGGATCGTGATAGAGCACCTCGTTGGTCGCGAGCAGCGGCACGTTTGCCTTGGCGGCGAGATCATCGAGCCGCGCCAGGCGGCGGCGGTCGTCGCCGCGATAGACCAGGCTCGCCGCCAGCCACACGCCCTCGGCGCGGCTCGCCCTGAGCTTGGCGAGAACATCCAGCGCCTGCGCGGGCTCGAAGCGATGCGGCAGCGTCAGGACCAGGAGCTGGCCCTCGGAAAACTCGAGAAGGTCGGCAAAAGTGAGATGGCATTCGCCCTTCTCGATCCGCGTGATGTCGTCGCCGCGCTTGCCCCTGGTGAGGAGCTGGCACAGCCGGCCATAGGCGGCGCGGTCGCGCGGATAGACAAAAATGTCGGGCGTGCCGTCGATGAAGACGATGCGCGCGCCGATCAGCAATTTCGGCTTGTGCAGCACCTTGTCATTGTCGAGCTCCTTGTAGGCGCGCACGACGCCGGCGAGCGTGTTGTGGTCGGCAATGCCGATCACGGGAATGCCGAGGATGCTCGCCTGATGCACATAGGCGCGCGGATCCGAGCCGCCGCGCAGGAAGGAGAAATTGGTGGTGATGCCGATCTCGGCATAAGCGGGCGTGGTCATGCGAAGAGACCGTGCACATACCAGTTGGGAGGAATGGGTTTGCCTTCGTCGTCGAACACCTCTCCTTCGTAAAGACCGTCGCGAAAGATCCAGAAGCGCAGGCCTTCGGCATCTTCGATACGGAAATAATCCCGCGTCAATTGCTTGCCGTCCTGCCGCCACCATTCCATCGCGATACGCTCGGGCCCTTCCACCCGCACGACCGCATGCAGCGCGCGCCGCCAGGTGAACTGATGCGGCGGGCCGTCCGGCACGGTCGCGAACGGCACCTTGATCGGCTCCGGTCTGTCGAACAGCCGCAGGGGGCGCAGCGGCGGCTCACTCTCGGCGCGCGCCGGCCATTCGGCCTGCATGGCCACGGCGAGATGGTGCTGGGCAGGCGCGGCCAGCACCGCACATTCCGGGATATGGGTATCCTCAGGCAAATGCACGACGACGCGCTTTCCGCCGATGCGCGCGGCGATGCGGTCGATCAGCGCGGCGAGCTCGTCATTGTCGTGGACATGGGCGTCGAGATCGCGCTGCTCCTGCACCACGATCTCGGTGCGGCTCGCCGACAGCCGCACCATGTCAAAGCCGAAGCCGGGATCCAGCGGATCGGCGAGCGCATCGAGGCGCTCGCGGAACAGCCGGTCGATGACTTTGCTTTGCGTCACAGGCCGCCCGGTCTCGACCATGATCGCGCGCACCACGCCGTCGGTACGAAAGAAGGCGGCTTCCAGCCGCCGCGCGCCCTTGCCCTGCTTCTCCATGGACGCGATCAGCGTATCGGCGAGCCGCGACAGCGTCATCGCGATCATGGTGTCGGTGGCGATCGGTTCGGCGAAGCGCTTCTCCACGATGTAATCCGGCAGCGGTTTGCGCGGATTGATCGGGGCATCGCCATGCCCCTGCGCATGCGCGAGCAGCGTGGAGAACCGCGCGCCGAACCGCGCCGTGATCTCATGCGGCTCGCGCGAGGCGACATCGCCGATGGTTTTCAAGCCGGCGCGGCGCAGACCAGTGGTGATGGCCTCGCCCGCACCGAGCGCGGATACCGGCAGCCGGCTGATCGCCGCCGCCTCCCCGCCATCGGCGACGATGGTGCCGGAGGCCTGCCGCGTCAGCGTGCGCGCGCAGACCGAGGTGCCGGCGATCGCCGCGCTGACGGCAAAACCCTGACGGGCGAGCGCGCGGACGAAGGTCTGCAACAACGCAGCCTCGCCGCCGAACAGATGCGCGCAGCCGGTGATGTCCAGAAACAGCCCGTGCGGCGGATCGAGCGCCACCAGCGGCGTGAAGCGGTCGCACCAGTCGGCGACGTCGCTGAGCGTCTTCGCATCGGCCACGACATCGGCGTCGAACACTTTCAAGTCCGGACACATCGCCCGCGCATTGGCCAGGGGCTGGCCGATATACAAGCCGAGGCGCTCGGCGGCTTCGTCCAGCGCATGGATCACCAGCGCATTGTTGTCCTTGATGACAACGATGCTCGGATCATTGGTCTTACCCAGCGCGCCGAAGAACCGCTGAATCCGATCGATGGGCAGGCGCGGCAGCCACAGGCTGAGGATACGTCGACGGTTCAGAGAACTGGCACTCATCACATTTCCATTCCATGATCCACCGGCCGCACGGGCCATGACGATTGCGCAAGAGCTCCGCATCGAAGCGCGGCGCGCCCCAGGCACTCCATGCCGGGCCCGGCGGCGAATGCGCCGCGCGCAGCATCCATCGCGTCTCCGCGGTCGAGGGCAGCGGCTGCGCGGCCATCCGCAACATCAGGCCGGTGACGCCGGACGATTGCGCGGCCAGCGTCAGCTTGCGGCTCGCCACGAGATCGAACTGCCGCGTCTCACCCCAGAGCTCGAGCACGACGGCGCCGAGTGCGTCGCAGGCGAGCGCATCGGCCGAGGTCCGCAACGCGCTCTCGACATCGGCGGCGCGCACCATCACCACGCGGCGCGGATCGAGACCGATCTCGGCAAGCCCGCTCATCGACAGCGCGCCGGTCTCGAGTTCCGAAAAATCCTGCCGCACCCACAGCAGCGGCCGGCGCCGCGAGACACGCCCCGCAAGCCCCATGACAAAACCCGTCGCGGCGGTTCCCTGCCGACCCTCGCAAAACACCTCGTGGATCACCGCGCGCGCGAGCCCGCCCTTCAGCGCGCTGTCGACCTCGCCGTGGCCGAGCGCGACGCGATCGTGCTGATGCACGACCTCCGCCGTCTCGATGCGCTCGATCTGGCCGCGCAAGGTCGCAAGCGCGTTCATCCGTGCGCCGCTCATATACGCCGCTCCTTCAGAGGTGATTGCCGAGGTTCTCAAAAATAAGAACCTGCGGCTGGCTCATTTGTTCATGATATGTTCTAATATAAAGCTAACAGCGGCCGGGGAGTCAATCGAATTGGTGCTCATCCGGATTCGTAAGCTGAATCAAAGGGATTCCACGATGGACGTACAACGCAAGCTGGAGATTCTGGCTGATGCCGCCAAATACGACGCGTCGTGCGCCTCCAGCGGCACCGAGAAGCGGGATTCCAGCGATGGCAAGGGCATGGGCTCGACCGCGCCGGGCATGGGCATCTGCCATTCCTACGCGCCGGACGGACGCTGCATCTCGCTGCTCAAAGTGCTCCTGACCAACGCCTGCAACTACGACTGCCTTTATTGCGTCAACCGCGCCTCCTCCAACGTGCCGCGTGCCCGCTTCACCATCGACGAGGTGGTCAAGCTCACGCTCGACTTCTACCGGCGCAATTACATCGAGGGCCTGTTTCTCTCCTCCGGCATCATCCGCAGCCCCGACTACACCATGGAGCAGGTGGTCAGCGTCGCGCGCAAACTGCGCGAGGAGCATCACTTCCGCGGCTACATCCATCTCAAGACCATTCCCGAGGCCGACGATGCGCTGATCGCGGAAGCCGGCAAATATGCCGACCGTCTCTCCATCAACATCGAGATGCCTGAGGAGACGAGCCTGCAGCAATACGCACCGGAAAAGGATGTGCGCGCGATCCGCCGCACCATGGGCCGGCTGCGGCTGAAGCTCGACGAGGCCGAGGAAAACCGCAGCACAAAGACGAAGGCGAGGCCGCAGCGCTTCGCGCCCGCCGGACAGAGCACACAGATGATCGTCGGCGCCGACACGGCCTCTGATCACACCATCCTGCACACCAGTGCCAATCTCTATGGCTCCTACAGGCTGCGGCGCGTCTATTACTCCGCCTTCAGCCCGATCCCCGATGCCAGCCGCGCTTTGCCTCTGGTACAGCCGCCGCTGCTGCGCGAGCACCGGCTCTACCAGGCCGACTGGCTGATGCGGTTCTACGGTTTCGACGTTGCGGAGATCGTTGACGACAGCGCGATGCTGCCGCTCGACATCGATCCGAAGCTCGCCTGGGCGCTGCGCCATCGCGACCGCTTCCCGCTCGACGTCAACCGCGCCAGCCGCGAGGAGCTGTTGCGCGTGCCCGGCTTCGGCACCAAGGCGGTCGAACGCATCATCGCGACGCGGCGCACCACCACGATCCGCCTCTCCGATCTCGCGCGGCTGCACGTGCCTCGCAACAAGGCGCTGCCTTTCATCGTCCTCAGCGATCACCGCCCCGCGCCGCACCGCCTCGACGAGGCGCGGCTGATCGAACGGTTCAAGCCGAAGGCAACACAATTGGGGTTTGGCTTCTGATGCAGTACATCACCCTCGACACCGAAACCGATTTCGACGGCTGGCGCAAAGCCGCGCGGTCGCTCGTGCTGCATCATGTGCCGCCAACCGATGCCACCTGGACCGTACAAGGCGGCGAAGCCGAGCTGTTCGCACCGCCCGCGCCGTCTCCGATATTTGAGGTGAACGACGGCACCTTCAACGTCTCGGCAAAATTCGTCGAGCTCGCCAAGGCCGCGATCCTGCATCGCGACGGCGAGCGCTTTGCGATCCTCTATCGCCTGCTCTGGCGCTTGAAAGACAATCACGATCTCATCGAGGTCGCGACCGATCCCGATGTCGCGCAAGTCACCGCCATGGCAAGAGCAGTCCATCGCGACGAGCACAAGATGCATGCCTTCGTGCGCTTCCGCGAGATCGGACGCGAGCGCGCGGCGCATTACGTCGCCTGGTTCGAGCCGGAGCATCACATCGTCGAGCTTGCCGCGCCGTTCTTTGCCAAGCGCTTCGCCGACATGCCCTGGTCGATCCTGACACCCGATCTGTGTGCGCATTGGGACGGCCACGCGCTCTCGTTCACGTCGGGCGTGAGCAAGAACGAAGCACCCGGCGAAGACCGGTTGGAGGAAACCTGGCGGCGCTACTACGCCAGCATCTTCAATCCGGCGCGGCTGAAGGTGAAGGCAATGCAGACGGAGATGCCGAAGAAATACTGGAGGAACCTGCCCGAGGCGTCGATCATTAAGCCCTTGATCGAGGACGCCGAGCGCATGACCGGCGCCATGATCGCCAATGCCGCAACCGATCCGCACAAGCCCCAGAAGCGGCCGGAGGCTCCGATGCCACGCAAGCTGGCTGCCGACGATCTCGAAGCGCTCCGCGAGGAGGCCGCGCATTGCCGCGCCTGCCCGCTCTACAAGGACGCGACGCAGACCGTGTTCGGCGAGGGCCCGAAAGACGCGACCATCATGCTGGTCGGCGAGCAGCCCGGCGACAAGGAAGACCTCGCCGGCCACCCCTTCGTCGGCCCGGCCGGCCAGATGCTCGACCGTGCGCTTCAGGAAGCCGGCGTCGACCGCAACAAGGTCTACGTCACCAACGCGGTCAAGCACTTCAAATTCGTGCCGCGCGGAAAGATCCGTCTGCACCAGAAGCCGGCGACGCCGGAGATCCGGGCGTGCCGGCAATGGTACGAGCGGGAAGTTTCGGTAATCCAGCCCGAGCTCATCGTGGCAATGGGCGCCACCGCCGCGCAGAGCGTGTTCGGCAAGATCACCCCGATCGGCAAGACCCGTGGCCGGCTCATAGACCTGCCCGACGGGCGCAAGGCGCTGGTGACAGTGCACCCGTCCTATCTGCTGCGACTGCCCGATCCGGAAGCCAAAGTGCTGGAATATCAGCGCTTTGTCGAAGACCTGAAGATTGCCGCCGGTTTGCAGAAGAAAGCCCCGCGCGCCGCCTAAATACAGGTGGGAAAGCGACTTTTGGACGCAGCTGTCATCCAGCTTTCAAATCCATCGCGGACAATAGCCCTTCTAATCAGTTAAGGGGCGTCCAAAAATGACAGATGTTGCATTCGACCGTGCGGTAGGCGATCCGACGCCTGTCCAGCCGGCATCCAGGCCCAATCTCGACAAGGGTTTTAACCCGCTCACGATGATCCTGTTCTTCGGCATCCTTGCCGCAGGCCTGCTGTTCGTTGCCTACAGCATCTATGTCGACGTCAACGCGACCGGCACGAAGGTGACGACCTTCCTGCCCTACATCCTCTTGTTCGTCGCGCTGCTGATCGCGCTCGGCTTCGAATTCGTCAACGGCTTCCACGACACCGCCAACGCGGTGGCGACCGTGATCTACACCCATTCGCTGCCGGCTGAATTCGCGGTGATGTGGTCGGGCTTCTTCAACTTCCTCGGCGTGCTGCTGTCCTCCGGCGCGGTCGCGTTCGGCATCGTCTCGCTGCTGCCGGTCGAGCTGATCCTCCAGGTCGGCTCCAGCGCCGGCTTCGCCATGGTGTTCGCACTCTTGATCGCCGCGATCATCTGGAACCTCGGTACCTGGTATTTCGGCCTGCCCGCCTCCTCCTCGCACACGCTGATCGGCTCGATCATCGGCGTCGGCATCGCCAATGCCGTCATGCGCGGCCGCGACGGCACCTCGGGCGTCGACTGGAGCAAGGCCACCGAGATCGGCTACGCGCTGCTGCTGTCGCCGCTGTTCGGTTTCATCTGCGCCGCCGTGCTGCTGCTGCTGCTCAAGTTCATCGTGCGCAACCCTGCGCTCTATGCCGCGCCCGAAGGCAACAAGGCGCCGCCGCTCTGGATCCGCGGCCTGCTGATCGCAACCTGCACCGGCGTCAGCTTCGCCCACGGCTCGAACGACGGCCAGAAGGGCATGGGCCTGATCATGCTGATCCTGATCGGCACCGTGCCGACCGCTTACGCGCTCAACCGCGCGCTGCCGGAGAGCCAGGTCGCCCAGTTCCAGAAGGTCTCGGACGCAGCCTCCAAGGTGATCGCGGCCAAGGGCGCCGGTCACTCGATCATCGGCGATCCCCGTCCTGCGGTGACGCAGTACATCACCTCGCACCACATCAGCGAAGGCACCTACCCCTCGCTGTCGGTGCTGGTGAAGGATGTCGGCGACCAAGTCGCGAAGTACGGCTCGCTCAACAAGGTACCGGCGGAAGTGGTCGGCAACACCCGTAACGACATGTACCTGACCTCGGAAGCGATCCGCTTCCTGATGAAGGACAAGGAAAACGACCTCAACAAGGAAGAGGTCGCGACCTTGAACGCCTACAAGGGCGGCCTCGATAGCGCCACCAAGTTCATCCCGACCTGGGTGAAGGTCGCCGTCGCCATCGCGCTCGGCCTCGGCACCATGGTCGGCTGGAAGCGCATCGTCGTCACCGTCGGTGAGAAGATCGGCAAGACCCATCTCACCTACGCACAGGGCGCCTCCGCCGAGCTGGTCGCCGCCGCCACGATCGGCGCCGCCGACGTGTTCGGCCTGCCGGTCTCGACCACCCACGTGCTGTCGTCGGGTGTCGCCGGCACCATGGCCGCGAACGGCTCGGGCCTGCAGATGGCGACCATCCGCAACCTGCTGATGGCCTGGGTGCTGACGCTGCCCTGCGCGATCGCGCTGTCGGCCACACTGTATGTGATCTTCTCGCGGATCTTCTGAGCCGATCATTCCGCAAAGACAAAGGGCCCGTGCGATGCACGGGCCCTTTTCGTTTGTGCTTCGGTTCGGCGTTAAGACGCCGCGAGCGACTCCTCGACCAGCTTGACCCAATAGGACGTGCCGAACACGATCGCCTCGTCGTTGAAATTGTAGGCGGGGTGATGCAGGCCGGCGCTGTCGCCGTTGCCGCAGAAGATGAAGGCGCCGGGCCGCGCTTCCAGCATGTAGGCGAAATCCTCGCCGCCCATCAGCGGCGGCATCTCGTGCACATTGGCCTCGCCGGCAACGTTCCTGGCGATGCGCCGCGCCACCTCGGTCTCCGCGGCGTGGTTGTTCACGACAGGGTAGTTGCGCTTGTAGTGCAGGTCGATCTTGGCACCGGTGATCTGCGCCACGCCCGCCACCACTTCGTGCACGCGCTTCTCGACCAGCTTGCGCACCTCCGGCGACAACGTGCGGATGGTGCCCCTCAACGTCGCAGTCTGCGGAATGACGTTGCGGGCATTGCCGGCGTGGAATTCGCAGATCGAGATCACGGCCGATTCCAGGGGATCGACGCTGCGGGCGACGATCGACTGCAGCGCGGTGATCACCTGCGCGCCGACCAGCACGGAATCGACGCATTTGTGCGGACGCGCGGCATGGCCGCCGAGCCCCTCGATCATGATGTCGACTTCGTCGGTCGCCGCCATGATCGGACCCGGCCGGATCGCGAACGAGCCGATCGGAATGCCCGGGCCGTTGTGCATGCCGTAGACCTGCTCGATGCCGAAGCGCTCCATCAGGCCGTCCTTGACCATGGCCGCGCCGCCGGCGCCGCCCTCCTCGGCCGGCTGGAAGATCACGACAGCATCACCGGCGAAGTTGCGGGTCTCGGCGAGGTAGCGGGCCGCACCGAGCAGCATCGCGGTGTGGCCGTCATGGCCACAGGCGTGCATCTTGCCCGGAGTCTTGGAGGCGTAAGGCAGGTTGGTCTGCTCGTCGACGGGCAGCGCGTCCATGTCGGCGCGCATGCCGATCACCTTGAGCCCGTCGCCGGCCGGCTTGCTGCCCTTGATCACGCCGACCACGCCGGTCTGCCCGAGGCCGGTCACAACCTCGTCGCAGCCGAACTCGCGCAGCCGGTCCGCAACGAATGCTGCGGTGCGGTGGACGTCGTACAGCAGCTCCGGATGCTGGTGGATGTCCCGGCGCCAGGCCTGAATATCGGGTTGGAGGTCGGCGACGCGGTTCACGATGGGCATGGAGGGTCTCAAGCCTTGTTGGGAATACAGGACTGTCTACCATGCAAGCACCAGTCCACCTAACTCCCGTGGATCGAGGGCCCCCTGTGCTCTCGTCATGGCCGGGCTTGTCACCAGCTTGTCTTGGCCATCCACGTCTGACTATTAGGACGGAAAGCGCGTGGATGCCCGGGACGAGCCCGGGCATGACGCCTGTTTGGGTGGAAGCAGAATGCCGAGGCGCCTCGAAGGTGAGTTTGACTACATTGTCGTCGGAGCCGGCACCGCCGGCTGTATCATCGCCAACCGCCTCTCGGCCGCATCGGGGAATCGCGTCCTCATTCTCGAAGCCGGCGGCGACGACAACTGGATCTGGTTCCACATTCCGGTCGGCTATCTCTTCGCGATCGGCAATCCGCGCTCGGACTGGATGTTCAAGACCGAGGCGGAGCCGGGCCTGAACGGCCGCTCGCTGGCCTATCCCCGCGGCAAGGTGATCGGCGGCTCTTCGGCGATCAACGCCATGATCTCGATGCGCGGACAGGCCGCCGATTACGACCACTGGCGCCAGCTCGGCATGACCGGCTGGGGCTATGACGACGTGCTGCCGCTGTTCAAGAAACTCGAAGATCACTTCCTCGGCGCGAGCGAGCATCACGGCGCCGGCGGCGGCTGGCGCATCGAGGCGCCGCGGCTGTCATGGGCCGTTCTCGACGCCGTCGGTGACGCCGCCGAGGAGATGGGCATCAAGCGCATTCCGGATTTCAACACCGGCGACAACGAAGGCACCAGCTATTTCCACGTCAACCAGAAGCGCGGCCGGCGCTGGTCGTCGGCGCGCGGCTTCCTCAAGCCGGCGCTGAACCGCCAAAATCTGCGGCTCGAGAAGAACGTGCTGGTCGACCGTCTCATCATCGAGCAGGGCCGCGCCGTCGGCGTGCGCTTCATCCAGAATGGCGAGGTTATCGAGGCGCGCGCCAAGCGCGAAGTGATCCTTTCGGCGGGCTCGATCGGCTCGGTGCAGGTGCTGCATCGCTCCGGCATCGGGCCTGCCGACTGGCTGTCGCCGCTCGGCATCGACATCGTGATGGACAAGCCCGGCGTCGGCCGCAACCTTCAAGACCATCTCCAGCAGCGCGCGATCTACAAGGTCGAGGGTGTGCGCACGCTGAACGAGACCTACTACAATTTGTTCCGCCGTGGCCTGATGGGGCTCGACTACGCCTTCCGCCGCCGCGGCCCGCTGACCATGGCGCCGTCGCAGCTCGGCATCTTCACGCGCTCCGATGCGACGCGCGCCCGCGCCAACATCCAGTTCCACGTGCAGCCGCTGTCGCTCGACAAGTTCGGCGATCCCCTGCACCGCTTCCCCGCGATCACGGTGAGCGCCTGCAATCTGCAGCCGACCTCGCGCGGCACGGTGCGGCTGCGCTCGGCGAGCCCGGACGAGAAGCCGATCATCGCGCCGAACTATCTGTCGACCGACGACGACCGCCAGGTCGGCGCCGACGCCATCCGCACCACGCGGCGACTGATGCAGCAGAAGGCGCTCGCCAAATATCGCCCGAGCGAATATCTGCCCGGCCCCACCGTCGGCGACGACGATGCCTCGCTCGCCAAGGCCGCCGGCGACATCGGCACCACCATCTTCCATCCCGTCGGCACCGCGAAGATGGGCGCGGCGAATGATCCGATGGCGGTGGTGGACGAGCGGCTGCGTTTCTACGGCCTGAGCGGTCTGCGCATTATCGACGCGTCGATCATGCCGACGATAACGTCAGGCAATACCAACACGCCGACCGCGATGATCGCCGAGAAGGGCGCGACGATGATTTTGGAGGATGCGAAGTAGCATCCTGTCCCCATGATCAATCCACATCGCTTCTCCATCGGCCCCACTGATGCGCAGATCGCCATGCTGCAATGGGGCGAGAGCGGGAAGCCGCCCGCCCTGCTCGTGCACGGCACCGGTTTCGTCGCCGACGTCTGGGACGAGGTCGCGCGCGAGCTTGCATCGACCTACACTGTCTATGCGCTCGACCGCCGCGGCCACGGCGCGAGCCACAAGCCCGATGCCTATCATTTCCTTGACTATGCCGAGGACGTCTGCCGGGTGATCGATGCACTCGATCTGCGCAACGTCTACGGCATCGGCCACAGCGCCGGCGCGACCGATCTCCTGCTCGCGACGAAACTTCGGCCAGGACGCTTCACGCGCCTGTTCGTGATGGAGCCGACCGTGATGGACCCGCGCGCAGCGCGGCCCGGAGGCTTGAGCGAAGACTCGCTCACCCGCGTCCAGGGCACGCTGCGCCGGCGGGCCGAATTCGACAGTGCCGACACCGTGTTCGAGCGCTACCGCACAGCGCCGGCGTTTGCCGATTGGACCGAGACGTCGCTCCGGGCCTATGTGCGCCACGGCTTCGTGCCGCTGGAGAATGGCCGGGTTCGGCTTAGCTGCACGCCCGAGATCGAATTCGCAATCCTGCGTCCGATCTACGAGGCGATGGAGCAGGTCTATGTCGGCGATGCCCGCGGCAATCCGTTTGTCTCGCTCACCGAGATCGACTGCCCGGTGCGCGTCACCACTGCCGAGAAGTCGGGACCGATCTACAAGGAGATGGCGCGACGCGCCGTGTCGCTGATTCCGCGTGTCAGCACGATGGTCTTCGAGGGTGCCGGGCACTGCGTGGCGCAGGAAGTGCCGGAACGCGTGGTAGCCGCCGTGCGGGAATTCGCGAAATAAGTCTCGCGCCCCGGACGCGCAGCAGCGTGCAACGCTGCTGCGCAGAGCCGGGGCCCAGACAACCCGAGCCGCGTGGGTCCCGGCTCTGCGGCGCACCGCCATAGCGCGTCGAAGACGCGCGTGAACGCGCTTTTGGCGTTGCATCGCGTCCGGGACACGAGACCCCCACCTCACGAAAACGTCATCGCATCCGGGAATAAGTCCACCCCTCCCCCAATCAACTCCCCGAAGCCCAATTCCGGGCGAAGTGGAGACGTGCGATGAGCGGACACGATCACGGGGACGGCGTCAGCCGCCGCAAGGTGCTGGAATGCATGACCTGGGCCGGCACCGGGGTGCTCTGGACCATCACGGGCGGCGTGCCGCGCTCGCTCGGCATCATCGATTCCGCGCAGGCCGCCACCGCGGCCGCACCCGGCATGACCTTCCTCCAGATCAGCGACAGCCATGTCGGCTTCGACAAGCCGGCGAACCCCAACGCGCTCGGCACGCTGGAGGAAGCCGTCAACAAGATCAACGCGATGCCGACCAAACCCTCCTTCATGATCCACACCGGCGACATCACGCATCTGTCGAAGGCCGCCGAGTTCGACAATGCCGACCGCATCATCTCGCAAAGCAAGCTCGACGTGCACTACGTGCCGGGCGAGCATGACTTCCTCGACGAGGAGGTGAAGTTCTATCGCGAGCGTTACGGCCGCGGCACCAAGGGTGCGGGCTGGTATTCGTTCGACGCCGGCGGCGTGCACTTCATCGGCCTCGTCAACGTCGTCGACCTCAAGGCCGGCGGCCTCGGTAATCTCGGCGCCGAGCAACTCGCCTGGCTCGAGGACGACCTGCGCGGCAAGTCGAAATCGACACCGATCGTGCTGTTCGCGCACATCCCGCTCTGGACGGTCTATCCCGAATGGGGCTGGGGCACCGAGGACGGCGGCCGCGCGCTGGAACACGTGAAAGGCTTCGGCTCCGTCACCGTGCTGAACGGCCATATCCATCAGGTGATGCAGAAGGTCGAGGGCAACGTCACCTTCCACACCGCGCGCTCGACTGCGTTCCCGCAACCGGCGCCGGGGTCCGCGCCCTCGCCCGGACCGATGAAGGTCGAGGACGCAAAGCTGCGCGGCATGCTCGGCGTCGCCAGCATCAACTTCAAGCAGAACGAGCAGCGGCTCGCGATCATCGACACGCCACTGCAGGGTTGATCCAGGGCTGAACGGAAGCTGACAATGAAAACACTCAATCGCCGCGACTTCGGTGTCGCCGTGGTCGCGGCCATCCTGTTGCCCGCAACGACGGCCCGTGCCGACGACATGGAAGTGCATATCGACAATTTCGTTTTCCAGCCGGCCGAGTTGAAGATCAAGCTCGGCACCACCGTGACCTGGACCAACCGGGACGACATCCCCCACACCGTGGTGTCGGCCGGCAAGTTCAGGTCCAAGGCCCTGGACACCGACGACAAGTTCTCGTTCACCTTCACCAATGCGGGCGACTACAAATATTTTTGTTCGTTGCACCCGCACATGACGGGGATGATCAAGGTTGAGTAACGTCTCAAACCAAGGCATCAACGTCTTGCCCGGCCGGTGGTCCCACGCCGGCCGGGCTCGTGTGCCTTCCGTCACACACGGGGACGAAACAAACAGGGACGAAACAACGCGACGCGCAGAACAAGAGGCAAAGCGAGGAGCGATGCCCGCCAACGACGATTTGCAGAAGGCGCAGCGCTTCCGCGAAGCCGCGCTGCCCTATCTCGACGACGTCTACACGCTCGCGCGCTATCTGCTGCGCGATGCCTCCGACGCCGAGGACGCGGTGCAGGAGTGCTATCTGCGCGCGCTGAAGCACTTTGACAGCTATCGCGGGCCGGCGATGAAGCCCTGGCTGTTCGCGATCCTGCGCAACGTCTGCAACGCCGAATATGCGCGGCGCGCGCACCGGCAGCACAGCGCGATCGAGGATACGCCCGGTGCCGCCGAGCAGACGCCGATCTGGCAGGAGACCGAGGCGAGCCCCGAGACCGAGGTGCTGCGCAGCCGCGATGCCGGCGCCATCCGCAAGCTGATCGACGCGCTCGCCGAACCGTTCAAGGAAACATTCGTGCTGCGGGAGATCAACAACCTGTCCTATCGTGAAATCGCCGAGGCCGTCGGCGCCCCCGTCGGCACCGTGATGTCCCGCCTCGCCCGCGCCCGCGCCATGCTGCGCGCGGCCTGGACGGCGGAAGAGGAGCACTCGAGATGACCTGCGACGAAGCAAAAATCCTGCTTCACGCGCTGCTCGACAACGAGCTCGATGCCGGCCACGCGCGCGAGGTCGAAGCCCACATTGCCAGTTGCCCGGACTGCGCCGCGGAGTTTGCCGCACAACGCGAGATGCAGCGCGTGCTGGCCGACACCGATTTGCGCTATGCCGCGCCGGCTAGCCTGCGCGCCCGGATCGAAGCCTCGCTGCCACAGCCGCAGCGCCGGCAACCGACCCGCCGCTCCGTGCTGCGCGGCTTTGCGATGGGCTCTGCCGTCTCCGCGCTCGCCGCCTCCGGCGTCGTCGCCGTGGTGCTGCGCCAGGACGACCAGCAGCGCATCCTGTCGGAGGTCGTCTCCGCGCATCTGCGCTCGCTTCAGGCCGGCCATCTCATCGACGTGGTCTCCACAGACCAGCACACCGTGAAGCCGTGGTTCAACGGCAAGCTCGACGTCGCCCCGCCCGTGATCGATCTCACCGCGCAAGGCTTCACGCTGGTCGGCGGCCGGCTCGACTATATCGACGCCCGCGCCATTGGCGCCGTCGTCTACAAGCGCCGGCAGCACGTGATCAATTTGTTCGTGTCGCAGACATCGAACGCGGAATATCGCGCGCCGAAGACCGAGACCATGCAGGGCTTCAACTGCCGCCGCTGGGGCAATCGCGGCCTGAACTTCTGGGCCGTCAGCGATATCGGCGCCGACGAGCTCGCCGAATTCGTCGACAAGTTCGAGGCGGCGATGAAGGCGAATGTAGAGGGGTAGCTGGCGGAGCGAAGCAATCCAGCCCGCATCCGCAGAGGGATACTGGATTGCTTCGCTTCGCTCGCAATGACGACCGCTGAGATAGATCGGCGAATTTACGCCGACCGCCGCACCGCGTTGTCCACCAGCGTCTTGCCGAGCGACCAGATCGCGCCGGGGACCTTGTGGCTGCCGGCGATGACGTCGTCGAAGGCGCGCTCGATCCAGCCGCAATCTTCCTCGGTAATGGTGAGCGGCGGCAGCAGCTTGATGGTGTGGCTGCCGTGACCGGCGACTTGCGTGAGGATCTTGTGGTCCTTGAACAGCGGCACGGTGATGAGCTGGCAGAACAGGCCCTTGTTGGCAGCTTCCAGCACGTTCCAGGACGCCCGGAGCCGCAGCGACTTCGGCGGGCCGAACTCGACGCCGATCATCAGGCCCTTGCCGCGCACTTCCTTCATCAACTCGTAGCCGGGCACCATGCGGGTCAGCGCGAGGCGCAGCTCGGCGCCGCGCTTGGCGGCGGACTCGATCAGCTTCTCGGACTCCATGACGTCGAGCGTCGCGATGCCCGCGGCCATCGCCAGATCGTTCTTGGAGAAGGTGGAGCCGTGCACCACCGCGCGGTCCATCTGGTTGAAGATCTTGTCGAAGATGCTCTTGCGCGTCAGCACGGCGCCGACCGGCACATGGCCGCCGGACAGCGACTTCGACAGCAGCACCATGTCGGGCTCGACGTTCCAGTGCTCGACCGCCAGGAAGCGGCCGGTGCGGCCCATACCGGTCTGGATCTCGTCGGCGACGAACAGCGTGCCGTATTTCTTGCAGAGCGCGGCAGCACCCGGCAGGAACTCGTCGGTGGGCATGTTGACGCCCTTGCCCTGGATCGGCTCGACGACGAAGGCCGCGACCTCGCGCGAGGCCAGCGCCTTTTCGAGCGCGGCGAGGTCGTTGAACGGAATCGAGGTGCAGCCGGGCAGCAGCGGCTCGAAGCCGGTACGGAAGTTCGAATCACCCGTCAGCGACAGCGCGCCGTAGGTCAGGCCATGATAGCCGTGGGCGCAATAGACGATGCCGGGACGGCCTGTGGCGCCGCGGGCGAACTTGATCGCCGCTTCGACGCATTCGGCGCCGGAATTGGCGAAGAACGCCTTGTCGAGATAGGGGACGTATTTTAGCAGCCGCTCGGCGAGCACGCCGGCGAGCACTGAGACGTCGAACTGGACCAGATTGGGCAGGTCGGCATCGAGCACGCTCTTGAGCGCCTCGCGCATGACAGGGTGATTGCGCCCGATCGCGAACACGCCAAAGCCGGACAACAGGTCGAGATAGCGCGCCCCCTCGCGATCGTAGAGATACTGCCCCTGCCCCCTCTGGAAGCCGACATCGTAGCCGATGGTCTTGAGAACCCGAACGAACTGTTCGTTCAGATACCGATTATGCAGGGTGCTGCGCTGGGCCTGACGGTCCGCGAATAGCTGAGACATGTCTGGATTTGGGCTGTGCATCCGCTACATACTTCGCTTGAGGGCCGGCTCGTCAACTGAAAAGGGACCGTTACCGAAAACGGTCTGTGCGGCCTTTTGCCCTTTTTCGGACCATCTTCGCAAGCACAGCTTTAAACCATGTTGCACTGCCAAGGAACTATCATGCGTTTAGCCCTTTACACCGGACTAATACTGGCTGGTGGTTACACCTGCCTGACACCCGCGCTCGCCGCCGATCCCACCGGCGACTGGCGGGTCGCCGACGCCGTCGCCAACATTCGTGTCGCCCAATGCAATGGCAGCATGTGGGGCGCGGTTTCCTGGGAAAAACAGCCCGGCGGCCGCGATGAATACAATCCGGATGCATCGAAAAAGACCAGGCCGACGCTGGGCATGGCGACCCTGATCGACATGAAGAAGAAGCCCGGCGTCGATCAGTGGGAAGGGCAGGTCTACAACGCCAAGGACGGCCAGCTCTACAGCGCAACCATCACGCCCGTCGGCACCGACCAGCTCGAAATCAAGGGCTGCGTGATGGGCTTCCTCTGCGGCGGCGAGACCTGGACCCGCGTCGCCCCGCCGATTCCTTTGAGCACCGCCAATGCCATGGCCAAGGGTGCGCCGAAGCCCACCGGCGCGGCGCCGAAAGCCCAAGGCACCACAGGCGGCACCACGGGCGGCACCACAACAGGCGGCACGACCGTCGCCACTGCGCCGGCCCCTGCCCCCGCGGCCCCGAAGACCGCCACCACCACCGCCAAGCCCGGTCAGAAGAACGCCGCCGACCCGGTCGGCGACATCTGCCTACTCCCTGAGATTGCGGGGTTTGCCCATTAGGGCTGGCTGGAACAGCAGCACTGCGGCAAGCGTCGTCACCAGCGAGAGTGCGAGCAGCTTGCCCATGCTGGACGTTCCGGGGTGGCTCGACAGCCACAGGCTGCCGAACGCGGTCGCCGTCGTCAGCGCACTGAAAAAGATCGCGCGCGTCAGGCTGGTCTGGAGCAGGTTTGTCCTGCCCGAGCGCCAAGCCACGACATAATAGATCTTGAAGGCGACGCCGACGCCGAGCAGCAGTGGGAACGCGACGATGTTGGCGAAGTTGAGCGGCAGGCCGATCAACACGCAGATTTCGAGCGTGACCGCGCCGGCGACCAGCAGCGGCACGAGCGTCATCAGCACGTCGACGAACCGCCGCAGCGTGATCCAAAGCAACAGGCCGATCACCAGCAGCGCGTAGATGCCGGCGTGGATGAACGCCTTCACCACGGTGTCACCGGATTTCAGGATCGAGACCGGCCCGCCGATCGCGGTCGGCTCGGCAGCGAGCACGGCGGCTGCAAACTTGCGCAGCGTGTCGTTGTCGTTGGGATCGCCCTTCGGCTGCGCCTCGACGCGGATGATCCCGTCCTTGCTCTTCCAGGCGCTGACGAGCTCGGGGGGCAGTGAGGCCAGGGTGACCGGCCCGGCCTGCATCGCGTTCCTGAGCTGGCCGAACGCGATCTTCAGCGGCGTGACGAACACGTCCTGCGCCTTGTTCCGCGTGGCCTCGTCGCCATTGGCGAGCTTTTCGAGCGCGTCCGCCAGCCGGCGCGAGGCGACGGCGCCCGGGCCCTTCGTGTCACCGGCGGTCCGGCGCAGATTGTCGACCGAGGATTTCAACGCCTCGACGTTTTCCTTGTCCGTTGGCGCAGCGTCGACCTGGTCAGGATTGAGCGCGGGGTTGAGCACCTTGGCGCCCTGCGCGAGCAGCTTCAGCTTTGGCGCCTGGTCGGTCGGCACGAAGCTGTCGAGCGACATCACGCGCAGCACCTCCGGCACCTTCTCCAGCTTCGCCTCGACCTGCCTCGCCTGCTCCTCGGACGTGGTCATCACGTTGATGGCGTTGGCGCCGGTGTTCGGATCCTTGCGCAAATCGAGGAAGGTCGCGATCGACTCGGCCTTCGGGTTGCGCAGGTTCATCGGGTTGAAGTCGAACTTCAGGAAGTAGAGCAGCGGCAGGCCGGCGAGCGCCAGCAGCAACGTGCCGCCCACGACCAGCACACGGTGCTTCTCCAGAAAGTAATCGAGCGGCGCCAGGAAGGCATAACCGACGGGCTCCTGCTCACCGGGCGGGTTCAACAGCTTCAGCATTGCGGGCAGTACGGTGATGCTGGAGAGGAACGCCACCAGCATGCCGACGCCGGCGATCTGGCCGAGCTCGGAGATGCCCTTGTAATCGGTGGGCAGGAAACAGAGGAAGCCGGCGGCGGTCGCCATTGCCGCCAGCGACAGCGGCACCGCGGAGCGCTTGGCGGCAAGCACCAGCGCGCCGGAGAGATCGTTGTGCTTGTAGCGCTCCGAGCGGTAGCGGACGCTGTACTGGATACCAAAATCGACGCCCAGTCCCACGAACAGCACGGCGAACGCGATCGACAGCAAATTGAACGAGCCGACCATCATCAGGCCGGCAGCGGTCGTCAGCGCAAGGCCGACGAAGAGATTGACGAACACCGCGAAAATGATCTTCGACGAGTGCAGCGCCATCCACAGGATGAGCAGCACGACCAGCACAGTGCCGACGCCGTTGACGACGGCGCCTTCCTGGACGGTGGCGTATTCCTCGTTGGCGATCGGGACCGGACCGGTCAGTCGCACTCGTGCCTGGTACTTGTTCGCAAAATCCAGATCAACTGCCGCCTTGCGGATCGCGTCGGTGGCGCCCTTGCCGGGCTCCAGCGCGTTGTAGTCCAGGATCGGCTTGAACTCGATGAAGGCGCGCTTATCGGAATCCGTCAGCGGCTCGTCGCTGACGAGCTCACGCCAGGAGAAGCTCGCTTTGCCCTTGTTGAGCACGGTCTCGACCGTTTGCGCGATCTGATTGAAGGGCCGCGCGGTATTGTCGAGCTTGACCTGGCCGCGCTTGACGCCGGCAAGTCCCGTCTCCAGCGCGCCGGTCAGGCCGCGGATCGAGGGATCACCGGCCATGATCTCGACCAGGGGCGCTGCGGATTCGAACTGGCTGGTGATCTTGCCGACCTCTTCGGTCGGCAGGAACAGCAAGCCGTTCTTCTCAAAGAACTCGCCGGTGCCGAGCTGCTGCATCGACTGGAAGTCGGTCTTGTTGTCCTTCAGCTTGGCGAAGAGCGCATCCGCTGCCGCGGTCGCCATCTCCGGCGTCCTGGCCTCGACGACCGCGAGAATTGTCGCGTCGCGGTCGAAGGCACGGTCGAATTGCTGGTCGCGCTGGCGCCAGTCCAAATTCTGGGCAATCAGCGAATTGATGTCGGTGTTGATGGCGAAATGCTTAGACGTGTAATAGCCCGCCCCGACCGAAAGCAGGAGCCCGAGAACGACGACGAGGGAGGCAAACCGGGTGCAGGCCCTGACGATGGCAACGACTACGCTTTGCAGCATCTTTTCTTTCTGCGGTTAACAGCTTGCCGGAAACGCCCGCTGTTTATCGGAGTTCCCCGGCGAAACCTATTGCTGTTTTGAGTGGTTCTCGCCGCACGAAGGTTCGAGGTAAACGGCGACAGACCGTGGCAAAATCATGCGGGGCGGTCGGTATAGCCGGTGACTTGAGGCGGGAAAGTGGCGAAGCGGTGAGCGCAAATGTCGCCATTTTGCTCAGAGCGCATGCCCTATTATAATACCGCGGATGCGCACGGTAACGGAACCAGGGTTTCATTCTGGTCTTTCCTTTGTGCCGATTTTTTGACACAAAGTGCTGTGCCTCCATGCGCCGGGGCCCAAGTAGGGTGGGCGGTTACCGCGTGCGCGAAACCAATGGTGCGGTTATTGCAACTCATTGGGCAGTATCGAAGTGCCGCCGGGGACTTGAGAAGCGGATTGGTGCAAATTGCGTGATGGGCGTCCTATGGAAGTTTATCTAGCGCAGCCGCGCGGCTTTTGCGCCGGCGTGGTACGTGCGATCGAGATCGTGGAACGGGCGCTGGAGAAGTACGGCCCGCCCGTCTACGTGCGCCACGAGATCGTGCACAACAAGTACGTGGTCGAGAGCCTGAAGAACAAGGGCGCGATCTTCGTCGAGGAATTGTCCGAGGTTCCGCCGAAAGCCGTGACCGTTTTCAGTGCCCATGGCGTCGCCCGCAGCGTCGAGGAAGAGGCTGCCGCGCGCGACCTTCCGGTGCTCAATGCCACCTGCCCCCTGGTCACGAAAGTTCACAATCAGGGGAAACGCTACATCTCCAGGGGCCGCACCCTGATCCTGATCGGCCATGCCGGCCACCCCGAGGTCGAGGGCACGATGGCCAGGTTCCCGCCCCGGTGCTGCTCGTCCAAAGCGTTGAAGAGGTTAAGGCCTTGACGCTGCAGGCAGATACGCCAGTGGCCTACATCACCCAGACCACCCTGTCGGTCGACGACACCAAGGACATTATTGCGGCCCTCCAGGCCCGCTTTACAGATATTCAAGGCCCGGATATCCGGGATATCTGCTATGCGACACAGAACCGCCAATCTGCGGTAAGGGACTTGAGCAAGCTGGTCGACGTGATCTTGGTGGTGGGCGCTGCCAATAGCTCGAACTCGAACCGGCTCCGCGAAATCGGCACTGAGGCCGGCGTCGCGAGTTATTTGATTGCCGACGGCAGCGCGCTCAATCCGGAGTGGTTGAAAGATGCCAAGAGCGTCGGCGTCACGGCCGGCGCTTCGGCGCCTGAGGTACTCGTGGATGACGTGATCGAAGCGATGCGGCGGATCGGACCAGTCAAGGTCTCGGTGCTGCCGGGCCGCGAGGAAAACATCGAATTCCGGCTTCCGGCCGAACTGGCTGCGAGCTGACCCACCCGAATTCCTAGCCCAGAAAGAAACTTGTAATGGCTATCCCCTTCTTCAAGGAAATGCGTATCGGCGGCTATTTGCTCAAGCAGAAACTGCTTGGCCGCAAGCGCTATCCGCTCGTGCTGATGCTGGAGCCGCTGTTCCGCTGCAACCTCGCCTGCGTCGGCTGCGGCAAGATCGATTATCCGGATGCGATCCTCAACCGCCGCATGACCGCCCAGGAGTGCTGGGACGCGGCCGACGAGTGCGGCGCGCCGATGGTCGCCATCCCCGGCGGCGAGCCGCTGATCCACAAGGAGATCGGCGAGATCGTGCGCGGCCTCGTCGAGCGCAAGAAGTTCGTCTCGCTCTGCACCAACGCGCTGCTGCTCGAGAAGAAGCTCGACCTGTTCACGCCCTCCCCGTACCTGTTCTTCTCCGTGCATCTCGACGGCCTGAAGGACCATCACGACAAGGCCGTGTCGCAGAAGGGCGTGTTCGACCGCGCCGTCTCCGCGATCAAGGCGGCCAAGGCGCGCGGCTTCACGGTCAACGTCAACGCCACCATCTTCGACGGCCATCCGGCCGAGGAGATCGCAAAATTCCTCGACCTCACCGTCGAGCTCGGTGTCGGCGTCTCGATGTCGCCGGGCTATGCCTATGAGCGTGCGCCGGACCAGGAGCACTTCCTCAACCGCACCAAGACCAAGAAGCTGTTCCGCGACGTCTTCGCGATGGGCAAGGGCAAGAAGTGGAACTTCATGCATTCCGGCCTGTTCCTGGACTTCCTCGCCGGCAACCAGGAATACGAGTGCACGCCGTGGGGCATGCCCGCGCGCAACATCTTCGGCTGGCAGAAGCCCTGCTATCTGCTCGGTGAAGGCTATGCCAAGACCTTCAAGGAGCTGATGGACACCACCGATTGGGAAACCTACGGCACCGGCAAGTACGAGAAGTGCGCCGACTGTATGGCCCATTGCGGCTACGAGCCGACGGCTGCGACCGCTGCCATCAGCCACCCGCTGAAGGCGATGTGGGTGTCGCTGCGCGGCATCAGGACCACGGGCCCGATGGCGCCCGAGATCGACATGACCAAGCAGCGTCCGGCGCAGTACATCTTCTCGGCGGAAGTGCAGAAGCGCCTGTCGGAGATCCGCAAGGACGAGGCGGCCGCGGCGCAGGAGAAGGCGGCGCGGAAGGCGTCGACCGCCGCGTAAGCACGCTACTCGGTACGAACGAAAAAGGCCCGGTCGCCACCGCGACCGGGCCTTTTCATCTTCGGCACGAACGCCCCGAGGCAACGATATCCGTGCTGCGCCCACACCATGTGATCCTGGCGGGACCCGGCCTGCAGGCATTCGACATGATGCGCCGCGCCTATGAGGAGCGACTCGAGCAACCGGTGTTGCCATGGCTGCTCAAGTCCACGGCGATCTATCTGCGTCCAAGCGAGTCGGCGGCAATTGTCGAAGGCATGATGCGACGGACGCTGTGGGTCGTGGACCGAAACCGCATGGAAGCGACCGAGTGAGCAGGCACCAAAACGCAAAGGGCCCGGTCGCCAACGGCGACCGGGCCCTTTGCTTTATCGCATCAAGAGGTCAGGCCGCCTTTGAGACCAAGGCCTCGCTGTCGACGAGCTCGGTGCCGATCAAATAGTCGCGGCAGCCGCGCAAGCTACGCAGCGCGCGGTTGAAGTCGATGCCGGTCGAGACCAGCGCATGCAGCGTGGTCGGATTGCGCACGATGCCACGGAACACGGCGGCGAGATCGATCTGGCCGTTCGGCTTGATGGCGGCGCGGGCGAGCGCCGGCAGCGCGCGATGGGCGGGATCGCTGATGACGCGGACCGCGGCAAAGGGCAGCCCCGCCTCGGCGGCGTAGGCGGCCGCGATGTGGCTTTCCATGTCGACGGCGGAGGCGCCGGTTTCCGAATGCAGCGCCGCCTTGCAGGACCGCTTCGTGACCACCTCCTCGGCGCCGGCAAGGCTGCCGCGCACCACGCGGCGGCGGCCCGACGTCAGGCGGTCGATCAGGTCGTCGCCGAGCGACAGGCCCGCGGCCCAGCGGGTATCGCCGGAGAGCACCTCGGTCGCCAGCACGACGTCGCCGGAGCGCAGCGTCGGGTCGAGCCCGCCGGCCACGCCGAACGAGATCACGCCGCGAATCGTCTCGGGATCCACCACCGTCAGAAGCGCCCGCAACTGGGTCGGGCTGCTCGACGAGCAAATGACCGCCATTCCGGGCCCAGCCGCGATACGGGCCTCCTGAACCAGTCCAGTCACGATCAATATCGGCCGCGGGTCGATGGCATTACCCACGGTCAGATAGTCCCCCGTCCCCAAAGTCACATCCCGACCCCTACCACCCTGCTGTTGGTGTTCCGCAAGTTCCGATACCGCGCCAACGCCCACAGCGGGAAGAACTTCGGGTAACCGTGATAACGCAGATAGAATACACGAGGAAAGCCTGTGGCGGTGTACCGCTGCTCGTCCCACAGTCCTTTTTTGTTCTGTGTTGCAATCAGGTACTCCACCCCGCGGGCGACGGCCGGGTGATCAACCTCGCCAGCAGCCATCAGGGCAAGCAAGGCCCATGCTGTTTGCGAGGCGGTCGAGGGAGCGGCCTCCCAGCCCTTGTAGTCGAGACGGTAGCTGACGGCGTCCTCGCCCCAGCCGCCATCCGTGTTCTGGATCGAGGCCAGCCAGTCGGCGGCCTTCCGTTTCATCGGGTCGTCGTGGCGGACGCCGGCCACGTTGAGGGCACAGAGCACCGACCAGGTTCCGTAGATGAAGTTCATGCCCCAGCGGCCGTACCAGGACCCCTCCGGGTGCTGGGTCTTCCTGAGGTAGGCGACCCCGTCGGCCACATGCTTGCTGGTCTTCTCGGTCTCGCCGAGCTGGGCCAGCATGGAGATGCAGCGCGCGGTGACGTCCTCGGTCGGCGGATCGAGCAGCGCGCCATGATCCGAGAACGGGATGTTGTTCAGATAGTATTCGAGGTTGTTGACGTCGAAGGCGGCCCAGCCGCCGTCGTCGCTCTGCATGCCCTCGATCCACTCCCGGCCGCGGTCGATCGCGGTGTCATAGCCGGTCGCACCGTGCTCGCGCCGCATGCGGTCCATCGACATCACCACCACCGCGGTGTCGTCGAGATCGGGATAATAGGCATTGTTGTACTGGAAGGCCCAGCCGCCCGGGCGCACGTCGGGCCGCTTCACCGCCCAGTCGCCCTTCACCTCGAGCTCCTGCTTCGGGATCAGCCAGTCGAGGCCCTGCTTGGCCGCAGGCACGGCTATGTCACCGCCGGCTTCCAGCAGCGCGTGGGCGGTCAGCGTCGTGTCCCACACCGGGGAGACGCAGGGCTGGCAATAGGCCTCGTCGCCGTTGAACACGAGCAGCTTGTCGATGCCCCGGCGCGTAACCGCGCGCGGCGGATAATTCTCGTCCTTGCCGAGCGCGTCATACATCATGACGATGTTGGCCATGGGCGGATAGATCGCGCCCATGCCGTCCTCCCCGTTGAGCCGCTCCTCGGTGAAGGCGAGCGCCGTATCGATCGCGCGCTGGCGCAGGCTCTTCGGAAACATCGGCTCGATCACGCGCAAAATGCCGTCGAGCGCGCGGAACAGCACGAACCAGGCCATGCTCTGGTGCGGCGCCTTCGCGGTCATGCCGATCGAGCGCGGATCCTGGAGAAACAGCTCGTCGATCCCGACGCCCTTCGGATTCTTCGCCAGCGGCTTCAGCGCGGCGAGAACCATCAGCGGCACCATGGTGGTGCGCGCCCAGTAGGAAATCTTGTTGATGTGGAACGGCGACCAGAACGGCAGCAGCACGATCTCGATCGGCAGCACCGGCACCGCGCGCCAGGTCACCACGCCGAACATCGCAAGCAGGAAGCGCGTGAAGACGTTGCTGTTGATCGCGCCGCCGCGGGCATGGATCGCCTCGCGCGCACGCACCATGTGCGGGGCGTCGACGGAATCGCCGATCATCTTGAGCGCGAAGTAGGACTTCACGCTCGCGCTCATGTCGAACTCGCCGTCATGCACTAGCGGCCAGCCGCCATGGGCGCCCTGCACGCGGCGGAGATAATTGCCGATCTTGGCCTCGAGCACGGCGTCCACGGGTTCTGCGAGATAATGGCGCAGCAGGATGTATTCGGCCGGAATGGTGCAGTCGGCCTCGAGCTCGAACACCCAATGGCCGTCGGATTGCTGGAAGCCGAGAACGCCTTGCGTCGCCGACGCAATGCTCGATTCCAGGACGCCCGATTCCAAGGCTTCGCGGCTGGTCGCGTTCACGGCATCCATGTCGCTCGATTGCTCCGATAGTCGATTGAAATTTGACCGGGACAATGCCCGTCAGGGCCGCTTTGCGGCCAAAACCAGATCGGCGGCGCGATCACCAGACCGTACCGATCCCTCGATGGTTGCAGGCAATCCCGTAGCAGTCCAGTCGCCGGCAAGAAACAGGTTTTTCAGCGCAGTCGCCGGCCCCGGACGCAGGGCATTCTGGGCCGGTGTGGCCGCAAATGTGGCACGGCGCTCGCGAACGATCTGCCAGGGGGGCAGCTCGCCGGACACCCCGCCCGCCTCGCAGACGTCGTTCCAGATCGCCTGCGCGAGTTCCTCGCGCGGCATGTCGACCAGGCGGTCGCCATTGCTGATGGTCACGGAGAGCCGGTTCGGGAACGCGAACAGCCATTCCACGACGCCGCCGATCACGCCCAGGATCGGCGCCGAGCCCGGCGGCGGCTCGAACCGGAAATGCGCGTTCACGATGGCGCGGAATTCGGTCGGCGTCTTCAGCCCCGGCAGCAGGCTCGCGGCGGCGCGCGGCGGCACCGCCATCACGACGACATCGCCCTCACCGAGCTGGATCACATCCTCGCCGCCGAAATTCAGCGCGCTGGCCTTGCCGTCACCGGTCGTAAACGAACGCAGCTCATGGCCGAGCTGAACGGTGTGGCCACGCTCCTGCAAGAACTTCACGGCAGGCTCGATCAGCACGGCGCTCAAGCCGTCGCGCGCAATCAGCGGCCGGCACGCCTGTCCGCCAGCAAGCAGCGTCTCGCGCACGATCGCGCCGGCAAGCCCGGCCGAGCCCTCGGGCGGATCGACGTTGAGCGCCGCAAGCAGCAGCGGCTGCACCAGCCGCTGATACAGGATGCCTTCGCAGGGAATGGACTTGCCGACCAGCGTCTCCTCCGACGCCCAGATCAGCGGCGCCAGCTTGAGATAATCGCTGAGCCCGGTGTCGGGAACGCGGCGGCTCTCGTCGAGCACCCAGGTCGGCAGCCGGCCATCGCCGAGATCGATCTGCCAGCGCTGCCCGGTCTTGATGTCGACGAACGGAAACTGCGCGCGTTCGGGGCCGACGAGGCCCGCCTCGGTGCCGATCGAGCGGGCATAGGCGCGCGCATGACTGTTGCCCGACAGCAGCAGATGATTGCCGTTGTCGATGGTGAGATTGGTGGCGCCGTCGAAATAGGAACGGCAGCGGCCGCCGGCCTGGTGCGTCGCCTCGTGGACGGCGACCTTGAAGCCCGCATTGGCGAGCCGCACGGCGGCGGAGAGGCCGGAAATTCCAGCACCGATGATGTGAGCTGTCTTTTGCATCAGATGAAAGCGTAACGGAGCAGGATCAGGATGCGCGTGACCTTCGACACACGCACCGGCTCGCGCGGCGCGTTGAAGCCGCGCGCGATCAGGAGGTCCAGGATGGAATGGTAGTATTTCGACATGATCCGCGGCGCGCGCACGGCGCGGCGCTTGTTGCGGTTCATGATCTCGTCCGACTTCTCGAAATGCGCCTTCGCACGCTGCGTCAGCGGCTGGCAGACCTTCGGCAGCGCGCGCTCGGTGATCACGCGGTTCGGGTCGTTGGAGGTGATGCCGGCATGCAGCAGCGCCTCGCGCGGCAGATAGAGCCGGCCGAGGCCAGCGTCCTCGTCGATGTCGCGCAGGATGTTGGTGAGCTGGAGCGCGCGGCCGAGATGGTAGGCGAGCTGGATGCCGTCTTCCTCGGGCAGGCCGAACACCCGCACCGACAGCCGCCCCACGGCGCTGGCGACGCGATCGCAGTAGAGATCGAGCGTCGTCATGTCGGGCGCGCGGATGTCCTGCGGCACGTCCATCTCCATGCCGTCGACGATCGCAAGGAAATCCTCGCGCTTGAGGCCGAAGGTCTTCACCGAGGCGACGTAGTCCTTCAGCCGCGGCGGCGGATGGCCCTGATAGAGCGCGTCGATGTCGTTGCGCCACTCCTGAAGCGCGGCGAGCCGCTCGTCGCGCGGGCCGTCGGAATCGGCGATGTCGTCGACCTGGCGGCAGAAGCTGTAGATCTGGAACATCGCTTCGCGCTGGTCATGCGGCAGGATGCGCATCGCAGCGTAGAAGGAGCTGTTCGATGCGGTCGAGCCGTAATTGGCGCTGGGCGAGGTCGCCTCAAGCGTCATGTGCAGTCCCCGAAATGGCCTTGCGTCCGATCGCGCGGCGGCCGACTTCGCCGATCATGCCGGCGACGCTGAAAGTGAGAAGCTCGAACTTGTTCAGATGCACGCGCTCGCGCAGGGGATCGCGCACCTTCAACAGGCGCACGATACGATCGGCATAGGCCTGGATCACCGCGACGTCGACGCCGAGGCGGAAATCGCGGATCTCCGCGCTCAGCGACCTGCCCTCGTCGAGCAGGGCTGCGTTGCGCACGGCGAGCGCCTGAAGGCAGGCCAGCATCGCCGGCGGCGAGTGCGTCAGCCCGAGCTGCTCGACCGAGGCGCCACTCGCGGCCAGCGCGTCGCGCGGCAGATAGACGCGATTGAGCTCGCGAAAATCCTTGCCGCAATCCTGGAGGTGGTTGTTGATCTGAAGGCCTGCGCAGAGCGCGTCCGAGGCCGCCCATGTCGACGTGCTCTCGCCGTGGACGTCGAGCATGAAACGGCCGACCGGCATCGCCGAGTAGCGGCAATAGTGGATGACCTCGTCCCAGTTCTCGTAGCGCAGCTTGGTGACGTCCATGCGGAACGCGATGAGCACGTCGAGCGCGTGGCGCGGCGCCATGCCTCGCTCGGCCAGCGCCCGCCGCAGAATGACAGCTTCGGCCTGGGTGTCGCCCTCGCCGAGCAGTTCCGCCTCGAGCAGGTCGAGATAAGCGAGTTTCTGGTCGGGAGGCAGCGTCGCGTGATCCGCGATGTCGTCGGCGGTGCGGACGAAATTGTAGTACGCCAGGATCAGCGCGCGATGGCGCGGATGAATGATCCAGGACGCGACGGGAAAATTCTCGTCGCGGTCACCCTTGCCGGATCGCAATTCGCTCGCAGAGGTCATCGAGGGCTGGTTTACAATCGTTTGGACAGGAAGGGCTTTTTCGCTCGCGCGGGCTCATGCCGGCGATGCCGCCGCGGCCCCCATATAGGGGAATCCGGCCGCAAAACCAATCCTGTCTCTCGATGGCTGCCCTTCCGGATCCGGCCCGAAAAGGCGGCCCCGGGGCCGCCCTTGGTAGGCCAGTGGCCGAGCTTACTGGTTGTGGGTCTTCAGGACCTGGTCGCAGGCCTGCGAGATCTTGGCCCGGTTCTCCTTGAGGCAGGCCAGGATGGTGAAATCGCCCTGGTCGATGACCGGACGGCAGAACTTCTGCACATCGCGCGTGCAGGCCTTCTGTTCCGCGTCTGTGCCACGTCCTGCCTGGGCGAATGCCGCCGTCGAAAGGGATGCCGACAGTAGGGTGAGAGCGACGAGAAGCTTACGCATTGTATTCCTTCATTCTGACGGCAGAACCGCACCGATCCCGGACAGGGCGAACGACCGGAACGGATTGTTCTGATGGCAAGTCGCCGCGGAACGTGCGGCCTCGGAGAAGGCACAAGCACTGGCAAATGCGGCCAAATTGGCGCCACAGCCACCAAATCGGGTCTTCCCTCGCTCTTCATTGGCAGATGTAACAGATTGATACTACGTCATAATTCTGGCACACCGCGTTTTGATGCGCACCTGTTGCAGAGCTGCATCTCTCCGCCCTGCTTTTCCCGCCAGAAACACAGCGAAACAGAGAGAATCGCGCAGCCTGACCTGGCGCGACGGCGTCGTGAACCGCCATCCCCGGCTGCCAGGCTTTGAACCAGACACAGGCTCGGAACACTAAACTTTCGATGTGGCGAGACGTTCATCATAAGCGAACGTCGTTCGAAAACGGGATATTCAAAATGCAATTCTTTGGGCGATCTGGACAGGCAATCAAGGCGGCCGGCATCGGGGCTGCGCTGCTCTTCTCAGTCTCGGCAAGCCATGCTCAGTCGTCCGGACCGTTTGCAGGTTTCGACGGTGCGTGGAGCGGCACCGGCACGGTGTCGCTGTCCGATGGCAGCACCGAGCGCATCCGCTGCAAGGCCGACTACAAGGTCGCCGGCACCGGTCTCAGCCTCAAGCAGGCCCTGCACTGCGCGTCCGACAGCTACAAGTTCGACCTCACCAGCGACGTGACGAGCCAGGGCGAGCGAATCTCCGGCAACTGGAGCGAGACCAACCGCAACATCTTCGGCAATCTCCAGGGGACCGCCGGCGGCGGCCAGATCGAGGTGTTCGTCGAGGCCAACGGCTTCGCCGCCAACCTGTCGCTGCGCACCAACGGCACCAAGCAGACGGTGCAGATCAGCTCGAAGGGCGAGATCCGCGGCGTCAACATCACGATGACGAAGGGCTGACGCCCTTCCCGCATCGAGAGGAACACGCCCCCGGTTCTTACGAGCCGGGGGCTTTTTGCTGACACGGACATGGACCCAATTCGCAGACATCTGCTCAAGGCCGCCGGGCTCTTCGTAGCCAGTCGCGCCTTCGCCAATGACCAGCAGGGTACGAGCATGCAGCCTTCGTCGGTGAAACCACGTCACGTGCTCTGCTTCCTCGGCAAGGACGAGAGCCTGCTGCATCCGTCGAAGGCGGTGGCCAAGACAATCGCGGATTTCAACTTCGAGATCGACCGCACCTATTCGCAAGCCAAGCCCGATCCGCACATGGAGCGGTCGTTCGGCGTATGCTGGGACCGCGTCTTCCCGACAGCCTGGTCTGCCGCGGACGAAGCGGCCGTGGTCAACCACAAAGCGGTGCTCTATCTGCTGAGCCCGCCGCTGGAGCAGCAGAAGGCAGTCGCCTTTTCGGCAGCCGCCCTGCGCATCGTCGAGGAGATGATCGAGGCCGGTGCCACCGCCGTGAAGGGCGAAAGCGCCGGCATTGCCCACGGCCTCGAGCGGTGGCGCAGTCTCGGCGATCAGGCCCGCAAGGGCGCAAAGACCGGTCAGGGCCTTGGCATGACTCTCGCCGTCGCCAAGGCGTGTCGTCTTGCTTTCGCCAAGCGTCCGCTCTGCGGCGATCGCTATTACGAGACCGTCGGCTATCACCTCGTCGGCTTGCCGGAGATCTATGTCGCGAAATCGCGCGGCAACGAATGGTCGGCGGTGATGCTCATGAAGGAGCTTGCCAACGCCATGGCCGAGAGTGGCATCGAAGCGACACTACGCGACCGCAAGCTTATGCTCTCGCGGGAGCAGGACTACGCCGAGGACGATTTCAAGTTCAATCCGTACGGGATCGTCCGCGTCGAGGCGTGAGCAAGCGGCGGCGTATGCCGCCGCCCGCTCAGATCGCGGGCTTGTCGGGGCCCTGAAGCTTGGCGTGCAGGTTGATCAGCCACATCGCCGTCGGCCGCAGGATGAAGAGGTCGGCGACGAGCGCCATCACCATCGAGAAGGCGCTGAGCCAGCCGAACAGCCGCAGCGACGGCAGGTCGGAGAACACGGTGACGACGAGACCGCAGGCCAGCACCAGCGTGGTCAGGATCAATGCCGGGCCGATCAGCACTGTCGCGCGCTCCACCGCGAGCGCCGAACCGACGCCCGGCTTGCTCTCCAGCCTGAGGCGATTGAGGAAGTGGATCGTCGCGCTTAAGCCCAGGCCGAACGAAACGGTCAGCGCCACGACACTGGCAAATTGCAGCCCCTCGCCCATCGCCCACAGCACCGTTCCCGACATCACCACCGGGAAGATGCCCGGCAGGATACAGGCGAACATCACGACCCAGGAGCGGAAGGCAAGGCCGATGAAGATCGCGACGAGCGCGAATTCGACAGTGAGCCCGCGGTTGAGCTTCTCGATCATGCCGGCCGAGTTGCGCGCGGCAATCGCGGCAAGACCCGTTACCGCGATCTCGTAGCCGGGATGCTTCTTGCGGACGGCGTCAAGTTCGGAATCGAGCTTGTCGACGATCGGTAGCAGCTGACTGGAATCCTTGTCCGGCACGCGGCCTGCGACCACGACGGCGTCCTGCTCGGCGTCGATGAAGCGCCGGACCAGATGCTCGGGGATGACGTTGACATATTCCTTCAGCGTCGCGACGTCGGCGCTGCCGGCCTTGTCTGCGAGCCAGCGGCGCAGGGTCTCGAGCGACCAGACGTTGCCGACACCGGCCGCCTTCTCGACGGTCGCATGCACGTCCGCGATGGTCTGGAGCGTCTCCGGCGAGTAGAGCGTCTCACCCTTGGGGAACTGGACCAGCACGTTGACCGGATTGGCACCGGTGAGCTTGGCATCGAGCCGGTCGCTGGCGGCGACGGCCTGGCGCTTGTCCGGCACCTGATCCGCGAGCCGGTAGCGCGGTTCCAGATTGGCGTAGATGACGCCGAGGCCCGCGACGAACAACACTGCAATCAGGCTGAACAGGCCGGGACGGCCCACCATGCGGACCGCGATCCAGTAGCAGAAATTGCGCAGCGCCTGCACGCCGGCATCCGCGCTCTGGAACTTGGAACCAAAGACTTTCTCATTGCGCACCAGCAGCACGCCGAACACCGGCACCAGCGACAGCACCGCGACCAGCGCGATGATGGTGGCGGCGAGGCCCGCCTCGCCGAACTTGCGGATCAGGTCGGAGTCGGAGAACTGGAGCGCGATGAAGGAAATGCCGGCGGTGCCGTGCGTCAGCACGCAGGCCGGGCCCACCACCAGCACGGCGTTCTTGAACGCGGTGAACTTGTCCTGGCCCGCGATCAGCCGGTCGCGCGCAGCGAACGTCAACTGCATCGAGTCCGAGAAGCTGATCACCATGATGAGCGGCGTCATCACGTTCAGGAACATGTTGAGATTGAAATTGGCCCAGCCGAGCGCACCGAGCGCCAGCAGGATCGCAATCATCGGCGGGAACGCCGCCGCGACCATGAACGAGATCTTGCGGAAGAAGATGATGGCGATAACGCAGCCGGCGAGGATGCCGAGGATGTTGTAGGTCAGCCCGTCACGCTCGACCGCGTTGCGGATCTCGAGCTGCATCACCGGCACGCCGGAGAGCTGCACGTTGAGGCCGGTATTGCCGAGGTCTTCCTTCATCAGCGCACGGATGTCGCCGACGGTCTTGGTCAGCTTGTTGGAGGCGACCACCTCCGGATCGAGCGACAGCACGATCAGCGCCAGCGTGCCGTCGTCCGACAACAGCTTGCCGCGGATGATCTCGTTGTTCTTGACGGTCTCGACGAACTTGTCATAGGCCGCGCCCTCGGGCAGTTCGGGCGGGAACAGCGCCGCCGGCAGCCTGCCCGGCGCCGGCGCCTGCCGCGCCGAGAACAGCGAGACCAGGCCGCGCGTGCCTTCGACCAACTGCATGTCGGTGACGAAGTCGCGCAGCTTCTCGAGGTTATTCCGCGCCAGGAGGGGCTTGCCTTCGACCACGACGAGGACGTCGAATTCCTCAGCCGGGAACTTCTTTGTCACCGCTTCATACTGGCGGAATTCCGGCGTGTTGGACCGGAACAGCTGCGACAGCGAATCGTCGATCTTGATCCGGTGAATGCCGAACACGGCACCGACGATCAGGGCGAGCAAAACGATGCAGGAGACGATCGGCGCCCGGACGGCGATCAGCCCGATGCGCTCGAGCCCGAAGGCGATCGAGGACGTCGGTCCCTGCTCGACCTTGTCGACATGAACCTCATTCTCGCGGTGCTTTTCGAGCATGCCTTGTCCAGTTCCTAATCGGCTCGGGTCTGTGAGCTTATTGCGTCCCGCGAACGGCTTGAAAATGCCATACAAATGGGAGGCTTGCCCTTTGAAAATGCGCGGAAAATCGCCGCGAGGGGTTTAGCAGGTCCAAACGCCCTCTCGCAAGCGCGCGCAAGCGCACAAATTGGATCAACATGCGGCGATTTCGACCCTTGATACCGGTCATTCCGGCCGGATCGTCCCGATTCGAGCGGGAGGATCGCCGCTCTCGTCTTTCAGCGCCACGCCGGTGGCCTCCCGCGCCAGCCCCTCGCGAACAAGCCAGGCGATTTTGAAGGCGGCCTCGTCATGGCTCAACCCGGCCTTGTGGACGTTCGAGACGCAATTGCGCTCGGCATCGGTGCGGCCCGGCTTCGGTGCGAAGGTCAGATAGGCGCCGAGGCTGTCGGGCGCGGACAGGCCCGGCCGCTCGCCGATCAGCGTCACCACCATGCGCGCACCGAGAATGGCGCCGATCTCGTCGCCGAGCGCGACGCGCGCGCCTGAGGCGACAACGACATGTCCAATCGCGACGTCGTCCCCTTCCGCGAGCAGCGGCAGCAGCTGAGACACCAGCGCCACCGCATGGGCGTGGACCGCCGCCGCCGACAGGCCGTCGCCGATCACGATGGCGAGCTGGCACGGCTCCGAGGCACTTCGCGCCAAAAGCTCCGCTGAACCGGCGTCAAGCTGTCGTCCCAGATCCGGCCGCCGCAAATAATCCCTGCGGTCGACCGCCTGGCTCCGCGCCTCGGTGACGATAAGGCCAAGCGCGCGGAGATCTGCGACCAGACGCGGCGCGTCGAACACTGCATGCACGGCATCGCGGGCGCGGGCATGGTCCAGCGTGAAATCCAGCAAGGCCCTCGTCGGCACGCTCGCACCGCTACGCCCGAGCGCGACGCGCGCGGGCGTCAGCGACCGCAGATCGAGGGTCGGGCGGCGCGGGACGGCCGGATCAGACATGTCGCGTCATTCGGCGGGAACGGAGGCCTCGCGCAGGCGGATCGAATAGTTCGAGGCGTTTTGCCTGCCGCTGGACGCCGCGCGCGCAAACGTAATCAGATGGTGCGCGATCAAGGTGCAGCCGATCAGCCCTTCGAGGTCGCCGCGCTTGATGCGCCCGAGCGCAAACTTCCAGAACACCCGCCTGTAGTCGCCGAGCACGCCCACCTTCCAGAAGATGTTGCGCAGCATGACGAGACCGCGCCGGATGTTGGGCCAGGTCTTCATCTCGTCCGGCGTCGGCATCTTCAGGCGGTGCACATAGACGTTGTCGCATTGATACTGGAAGCGCGCGTAGACCTTCTCGGGCTCGTAGGCGACGCCCATGGCGTGCTTCCAGGATGCGACGACCTCGTCATAGGGCAACAGGAAGTCGACGTTGGAATCGCGGCCGTCATCCTCGATCAGGCGTCCCTCGCGCTCCAGACGGTCCCACAGCGGCGTCTTCGGCAGCGCCTGGAGCAGGTTGATGGTGAGCAGCGGAATCCGGGACTCCTCGACGAAGGCCAGCAGCGCCTCCGAGGTGTTCGGCTTGTCGGTGTCGAGCCCCATGATGATGCCGGACACGACCTCCATGCCGTAGGAGTTGATCGTTTGCACGCCCTCGAGGATCGGGACCATCATGTTGTGGTCCTTGTGCATCGCCTTCAGCGCTTCGGGATCGGGCGTCTCGATGCCGCAGAAGATGGTGATGAAATAGGCCTCGCGCATCTTCTCGAGGATCTCGGGCCGCTTGGCGATATTGAGCGTCGCCTCGCAGGCGAGCCGCACCACATAGCCGGTACGCTTCTGCCATTCGATCAGATGCGGCAGCAGGTCCATCGCCGCCTTGCGGTTGCCGATGAAATTGTCGTCGACGAAATAGACCGTGTCGGTCATGCCGCATTCGCGCAGGCGGTCGAGCTCGGCGATGATCTGCTCCGGCGACTTGATGCGCGGATTGCGGCCGTAGAGGCCCGGGATGTCGCAGAACTCGCACTGGTAGGGGCAGCCGCTGGAATACTGGATGCTGCCGAGGAAGTATTTTTTCACGTCGGCGAGTTCGTAGGCCGGGATCGGAAACTCCGTCATCGGCACGCGGTCCTTGGTGGTGAGCACCACCTGCTCCCCGGGACGCGACGTGTCGCGCGCCAAAATCTCGATCAGCCGATTGGTGGCGTCGCCGAGTTCGCCGACATGGAGATAGTCGAAGGACGGATAATAGTCCGGGCAGGCGCTGACGGAGGGACCGCCGAGCGCGACCGGGAGATCGAGTTCATGGGCGCGGCGGCAGATGTCGTTCATCTGCTGGCGCTGGATGTGCATGCCACTAACGAAGACCGCCTCCGCCCAGGCGAACTCTTCGTTGGTCGCGCGACGGAGGTTCTCGTCGACGAATTTGACCTCCCACTCCTCGGGCAGATAGGCCGCGAGCAGCAAAAGCCCCTGCGGGGGCATGAAGGCGCAGACGCCGTCGGTCAATGGATAGGAATGCTCGAACGTCCCGAACGACGAGGTGTACCGGGGAAACACGCACAGAATCCGCCGGGCCGTACCGTTACTTTCAGCTCGCATCAAAGCTCCCCCGCCACGGTCGACATAGCTGCGGAAATTGCCAGCCAGACACATAGCGTAATGCTGTCGCCGGAATTTCTCAATATTGTGGCAGGACCATAATTCCGAGAGGGACCAATGGTTTCCTCAAGCCGCCGGGCGCTCCCGCCGCGTCACGCGATCAGCCGTGAGGCAAAATCGGGCAGCAGGCCTGCGTCGCCGGCAAGACGGAAATCGGCGCCCGCGATCCCCGACTGCACCAGCCAGTCGTCGAATTCCGGCGCGCGGCGCAGCCCGAAGACGTCGCGGACATAGAGCGCGTCGTGAAAAGACGTCGACTGGTAGTTCAGCATGACGTCGTCGGCCCCGGGGACACCCATAATGAAGGTGACACCGGCGGCCGCCAGCAGCGTCAGCAGATTGTCCATGTCGTCCTGGTCCGCCTCGGCATGGTTGGTGTAGCAGATGTCGATCCCGAGCGGCAGGCCGAGCAGCTTGCCGCAAAAATGATCCTCCAGCCCGGCGCGGATGATTTCCTTGCCGTCGTAGAGATATTCCGGGCCGATGAAGCCGACCACGCTGTTGACCAGCAATGGCGCAAAGGCGCGGGCGACCGCATAGGCCCGCGCCTCGCAGGTCTGCTGGTCGACGCCGTGATGGGCGCCCGCCGACAGCGCCGAGCCCTGGCCGGTCTCGAAATACATCACGTTCTCGCCGACCGTGCCACGCTTCTGCGAGAGGCCGGCCTGCTGCGCCTCCTTCAGAAGCGCCAGATCGACGCCAAAGCTGCGGTTGGCGGCCTCGGTGCCGGCGACCGACTGGAAGACGAGGTCGACCGGCACGCCCTGCCCGATCAGCGACAGCGTCGTCGTGACATGGGTCAGCACGCAAGCTTGCGTCGGGATCTTCAGCCGCGCGATGATCTCGTCGAGCAGCCGCAGCAATTGCGCGATGACAGCGGGATCGTCGCTGGCCGGATTGATGCCGATGCAGGCATCGCCGGCCCCTAGCAGGATGCCGTCGAGGATCGAGGCGGTGATGCCCCTGGCGTCGTCGAAGGGATGGTTGGGCTGGAGCCGCGTGCTCATCCGCCCCTTCAGGCCAATGGTGTTGCGAAAGGCGGTGGTGACCTCGCATTTCCGCGCCGCCAGGATCAGGTCCTGGTTGCGCATCAGCTTTGAGACCGCGGCCGCCATTTCCGGGGTGATGCCGCCTGCCAGCCTGCGCAAAACCTCGGATGTCGCCGCGTCCGACAGCAGCCAGTCGCGAAAGGCGCCGACCGTCAGCGAAGCCACCGGCGCGAATGCCCTGGCATCGTGGCTGTCGATGACGAGGCGGGTGACCTCGTCGGCTTCGTACGGGATGACAGCTTCCTGCAAGAACTGCCCGAGCGGGACGTCGGCGAGCGCCATCCGGGCCGCGATCATCTGCTCGGCGCTTGCCGCGGCAATCCCGGCCAGCCGGTCGCCGGAGCGCGGCGGCGTCGCCTTGGCGAGCAGGTCGCGCAGGTCCGGGAATGTGTAGGTCGTGGCGTCGATGGTGTGGCGGTAGACCAAAGGCCCCTCCGGGGTTCATCGGCCAGTGGCCGACATCAGCGCGATCCCAAACTATACCCAGGTCAAGACACTGAAATATCTTACCTTTCTTTCGACTAAGAACGAAGGGGCCGGGCCACGGCGTTAAGACGGCGTCCATCTTCATTCTGCATAGTTTTGCATCAATTTTATACGACCGCGCTCTCCGGCCACTCCCGGCCATTGGGGCCTCTGAAAAGCATGACAACCGACCGATCTGGGAATGCCACGGGGGTGGCAGGCCGTTTCACGCTTGCGACCAAGCTCTACGCGATCTTCGCGCTGTTCGCGCTGCTCACGGCGGCGATCGCGATGCTGTCCGACTACAACAGCCGCCGCAGCGCCGAGTTGACGAGCGCGATCGAGACGGCGAACGCCGCAGCGCTCAATGTCGAGCGGGTCAACTCGCTGGTCTACGCGGTCGTGATGGAATCGCGCGGCGTCTACATGTCGACCGAACCGGCCGTCGTGAAGAAATACGGCGAAGGCCTGCTCAAGTTCAACGCGCAGATCCTCGATGTCGTGAAGCGCTGGGAGACCATCGTCAAAGCCGACGATGCCGAACAGTTCGCCACTTTCAAGAAGCGCATCGAGCAGTTCGTCGAATTCCGCAAGGAGCTGGTGCGCCGCGGCATCGAGATTAATGCAGCCGCGGGCCGCGAATGGGGCGACAACGACGCCAATCGCGCCGTGCGCTCGGCGCTGAACAAGGATCTCGAGGCGCTGTCCAAGGTCTATGCCGAGCGCGCCAGGCAGATCGCGCTCGAGACCGAGACCAATCGCACCCTCTCCTTCGTGCTGACTTGCCTCGGCGGCGTGGCGCTGGCCCTCGTCGTGATCGGCATCGTCATCATCGCCCGCTCGATCGCCCGCCCCCTCTCCGCCATCACCGCGACCATCGAGCAGGTCGCGGACGGCGCCGAGAATGTCGTGGTGCCGCACTCTGACCGCGCCGACGAGATCGGCGCGCTGGCACGCGCCATCCAGATCTTCCAGGACGCGATGGGCCGCAACCGCAATCTCGCCTCGCAGGTCTCGCAGGACTCCGCCGCGCGCGAGCAGCGCGCCCGCCACATCGAGCAATCCGTCGACGCGTTTCGCGAGGCGATCGGCGCGATCATGCGCGGCCTCAGCGACAACGCCTCCGTCATGCGCGAGACGGCACAGACCATCACCCGCGTCACGGCGGATGCCAGCAGCCGCGCCGGCACCGCGGCGAACGCCACCGAGCAGGCCTCGCACAACGTCACGGCGGTGGCAGGCGCAGCCGAGGAGCTGTCCGCGTCGGTGGTGGAGATCGGCCGCCAGGTCCGGCAATCCGCAGGCGCAGTCGAGCAGACCGGCCAACGCACCGAGAAGTCGATCTCCGAGATCGAAAGCCTCGCAGCCGCCACCCAGCGCATCGACGGCGTGCTCAATCTCATCCAGGCGATCGCCGAGCAGACCAATCTGCTCGCGCTCAACGCCACCATCGAAGCCGCGCGCGCCGGTGACGCCGGCCGCGGCTTTGCCGTCGTCGCGCACGAAGTGAAGGCGCTGGCGGGTCAGACCGCCAAGGCGACCGCCGAGATCGGCGAGAACGTCTCGATGATCCAGGCGTCCACCCGCAACGCGGTCGATGCCGTGCGCGAGATCGGCGGCGCCGTGCGCGAGATCAACGACGTCACCTCGGCGATTGCCGGCGCCATCGGCCAGCAGGATGCCGCCACGCTCGAGATCTCGTCCAACGCCCAATCGGCCGCGCAGGGCAACGAGACCCTGGTCGCCAACATCACCTCGCTGCGCGACGCCATCGGCGAGACCGACACGGCGGCAGCCTCCGTGCTGACGGCGGCGAGCAGCCTGACGGAGACGGCGGACAAGCTGTCGCGCGAGGTGGAAAAGTTCTTCCAGAACCTGCGTTCGGGAGCGGCGGACAGCCGTATCGCCAAAGCGGGATGATGAAGGTGAAATGATCGGGCGCACCCCGGCGCCATGAGGCCGGCGGCAGGCCTGCCAGAACCAAAAACTGAAAAACAACCCCATGCACAGTAACCGGGGCCAGCGATATCAATGGCTTGGCTTCACGCTCGGGCGATTGCTGATTTTACGAAATCGCTTTGACTCGTCGGGCAAAACACTGGCATGATGTCATCGTGGCGGCGTCAGGCGTCATGGAAGCCGGACGTCTGGGTTACCTGCGCGGCTTCAATTGCGCACGCTAAAGTCGATCGTCAATTTGGATGGCCCGGAGCCGGCGAAACCCAACATGCGGAAGGCCCAAATTGTCGTTCTGATCATCCTGTTCTCGTGTTTTGCCTACATCGGGATCACAGGAGAGGGACGAGCCAGGATCATCGCTGTTGTGACCGCAATCGTATTTGCGGCAGTGGCTTACGGCTCCTTCTTGCAGGAGCAAATGTACCGAAAGGCTCTCAGGCCCGGAGCGTCAATTTTCTCCCTGGAGACGATGTTTCGCGCGACGCTCACGCGAGAGTTTCTCTATTCCATTGTGTTGTTTCTAGGATTGCTTGCATTCGTTGGCTTCATCATCGCCATGGATGAGCTGGGTCAGCTTCAGTAGACTTGTGTTTGCGGAAGGAGGCGCCAGAAGCGGCTCCCGACGGTAAAGCAGGCCGAGCGCTTCTTCCACGCACTCCTCGAGACTGCGCCGTGCTGTGTCGACCGTAAAATGATCGCGCTCCCACGGAGCGTAGGCTCGGCCGACGACCGCATTCCAGCCGGGCAACGACAGCCCGGCAATGTCGGTCGATCTCGTCTCAATCCTGCGTCGGTGCTCGTCGGCATCGCTGCACGCCACCTCGATCCAGACGATCTCGGCGCCAGCCTTTCGCGCGGCGATTTGCCAGCCTTCCCGCGCCTCCTCGCAATCATTGACGCAGTCGGCAATCACGTCCAGGCCGAGGGCGAGGTTGTCTGTCGCGACGGCCTGAGCGGCGCGATAGGTCCAGTCCAGCAGATCAGCCGGTGCAGTACCGGATGCCCAGATCGCTTGATCCATCGAATCGATCCGCAGCCAGACGGCTCCGGTACGCCGCGCCAGAACCGAGCTATGGCGGAATCTGGGTGATGACGGTGTGAGGAAGGCGGCGTATCGAGGCGGGTGACGAGCCTGCCAGAACCTCTCGAGGAGAGCGATACGCCATGACCGAGACTACCAATGTTCTTGCTTTCCGTCAGCCGTCCGCGGTTGATGATCCACTGACCGATATCGTTCGTGCCGGCGCGCGGGACCTGCTTGCCAGGGCGATCGAGATCGAGGTTGGCGCGTTTCTGGCCAGCACGGCCAATCTGACGCTGCCCGACGGTCGAGCGCGCCTGGTCCGACATGGGCACGGTCCGGTGCGCGAGATTGCGACCGGCATCGGTCCGGTGGAGGTCGCTCGTCCCAAGGTCCGCGACCGCGGAGCGAGCGGGCCAGGCGACCGCCTCCGCTTCAGTTCGGCAATCCTGCCGCTATGGGCGCGGCGGACGAAGAGCCTGGATGCCTTGATCCCGGTCCTCTATTTGCGCGGCATCTCGACCGGCGACTTCCAGGAGGCGCTCTCGGCGCTGCTCGGCAAGGATGCGCCGAACCTGTCGCCTTCGGTGATCGCCGGCCTGAAGGCCGATTGGCAGGTCGAGTACGAACGCTGGCAGAGACGCGATCTGTCGGCGCGTCGCTATGTCTACATCTGGGCCGATGGCGTGTACCTGCAGGCCCGCATGGAAGATCACAGCGAATGCATGCTGGTGCTGATTGGCACCACGCCGGAAGGCAAGAAGGAGCTGATCGGCTTCCAGGTCGGCGTGCGCGAGAGCGCGCAGAGCTGGCGCGAACTCCTGATCGACCTGCGGCAACGCGGGTTACGGATTGCCCCGCAACTCGCCATCGGCGACGGCGCCCTCGGCTTCTGGAAGGCACTGGACGAGGCCTTTCCCGGCACGCGGCACCAACGATGCTGGTGCCATAAAGTGAGCAACGTACTCGACAAGGTCGCCAAATCCGTGCAGGGCCCCATGAAGAACGACCTGCGGAACATCTATCTGGCCCCACACCGGGCCGAAGCTGAAACCGCGATCGACGTCTTCGTCGAGAAATACCACGTCAAATACGGACGTGCGGTGGAGTGCCTGATCAAGGATCGCCATGCGCTGCTCGCCTTCTTCGACTTCCCTGCTGAGCACTGGATCCACCTACGCAGCTCGAACCCGATCGAGAGCGTCTTCGCCACGGTGCGCCACCGAACGGTGCGGACCAAGGGATCGCTGTCGCAACAAACTGCGAAGCTGATGGTGTTCAAGCTCATCGACGCCGCATCGAAGACCTGGCGGCGATTGAAGAGCACGAACCAGTTGCCGAAAGTCATCGCCGGTGTAAAGTTCATCGACGGAATCGAAGTCATTCCGAACACTGAAAGCCACGCCGCCTGATCAGGCCGCGTCACCCAAAATCAGCCATAGCTCGCCAGAACCCGGGCAATGCTCGACTTGCCGACCCCCGGCAAACCAGCAAGCGTGATGAGTCTCGCCATTGCACACCCGAATTGCGTTGGACCGGCCCCTTAGGGACCTGACGTCGGCCACCACGAATAAGCGGCAAAGCAAACGAAAGCAGCTATTAGCCACTGCAGCCCCGGCAAGCGCTGCCATCGACAGCTCACATCGAGCGAGACGGGACTATCATTCCGAGCCGGATGGATCGACCAATATGCGAACGCGGCCGTCGGCAACCGCGACTTCACGATAACGGCTCAACTCCGCCTTGAGGTCGGGATCCGAATTGGCCCAGGCCAGCCAATCGAACGGCATTGAGCTCAGCAGGTAGGTATCCACGAGAATCACATTCGGACGACCGGCTCGCAGGTCCGCCAACAGCAGCCGACGCTCGAAATTGATGATGCCGTCCAGTTTCGCTCGCTCACCCTCAGGCAGTTGCGAGCTCTTCTGTTGGAGCATCGAGCCAGCCGCCAACGCCTGCCCACACGTGTTGCCCGCCCAGGTCGCATTGATCTGACGGACGAGCGGATGCCCGAGAGCGACGTGATCGCCGATCGTGATCAGGCGCGGATGCTTTGCAAGGGCCAGGATGCGCTCCTCCAGCGGCGGGAACGGCCGTACCTGAAGGGACAGACGGGAGCCGATGCACACAATCGCAGCAAGGGCGCAGATCATGACAGGCAGGCGCAACGTCTTCGTGCGAGCCTGCAGCAATGGCGCGGCACTCGCAAACATGCAAAGCGCAAATGCCGTGTAGGTCCAGCCCTTGCCCTGGATGATGAAACTCGCCGCTCCGCCAACCGCCGCGGCCAGCCACGGCGTTGCGCCGCCTTCCCATTTGAAGTCCTGCGGAGCCAACAGGCGCACGAGGCCGACGGAAGCGACCAGCATAACGGCCGGGAAAAAAAGCAGATCGCCGAAATCCATCCTCAATGGCACATAAGCGGCAGTGACCATCGGGGCGAAGGTCAACAGATAAGCCGGAAAGAAGATGGCGAGCAACGCTGCGTAGCCGATGACGACAGCAGCGGCCGCACACGCTTCGGGGGTGAACAAGGGTCTGATGGAGCGTTGACGGAGGACGCAGAGGATGATCGGCAGGCCGACCACGAGGGTAAGGTAGGGCTTGAGGCTCATGCCCAACCCGGCACCCAGTCCCGCCAGGATCGCAACCGGTCCGGGCGCAAGCCCGCGCCAGCGGATCGCAGCGATGGCGACGAAAGGCGTCATCGCAATGACGGCGATCTGTTCACGCTGTCCGAATACGGCGCTGGGAAAAATTGCGAACAGGAATGCGAGCACGCACGCCGTAATGCTCCTCTCGTCGGCTTCCAGCTTTGCCGCCGCAGCGGCGCGATCGATGATGACGAGTGCGGCAACGATCTCGATCATCACCAGGATGATCACGATGATCTCGGGGGCAATGCCGGTGATGCGCGCAAGCTGCAACGCCGGCATGTACAAATAGACCGACAGCGGCGGATTCAGTTCGAAGACGTCGACGCCGAGCTTTCCGCCATCGAGAACTTTCTCGCCTTCGGTCAGCAGGCAGCTCAAATCCGCGTTGAGAACGACAGGCATTTGAACGAGCAAGGCCATCAGCAGGATCGCCGACACGATGATCCCGCGGTAGCTCATGCTAAACGTGCTTCCTGACATGGCCAGGGGCGTGACCGCCTCTTTTGACGCCGGCAAAGGCCCTCTCCTCGAACGGAAGCGGTCTGTTCTCTCTCACCCGTGCGCGAACCTGCCGCAGCGCGTACTCAGCGCCACTTTCAATCGAGAGTCGTTACTATTGTGCTACAATGATCTGAAACAATGCCGCAACGACCTGAAACAGTGCCGTTTCATGGTTAAATGTCAGGTCGAATGGCGAGACGCCGGGGGTTGCGCGCGGCATCCTGCGCGCCGTCATGAGCGTTCATCCCGCATCAAGGTGCACGCGCCCCTGGAGAGGGTCAGGCCCTACCCCATCACTCCGCCGCGCTTGATCAGCTCCTTGCCGACCGCGGCAAGGTGCACCTGGTCGGGGCCGTCGCCGATGCGGATGAAGCGGGCATAGACATAGGCGCGGGCGAGGAAGGTGTCCTGCGAGACGCCGGCGGCGCCGTGGATCTGGATGGCGCGGTCGATGACGCGGGCGGCCATGCTGGGCACCACGATCTTGGCGGCGGCGATCAGGTCGCGCGCGGCCTTGTTGCCTTCGCGGTCCATCTTGTCGGCAGCTTGCAAGGTGAGCAGCCGCGCCTGCGCGATCTCGCAGAAGGAGTGCGCGATGTCCTCGCGCACCGAACCCTGGTCTGCGAGCGGCTTGCCGAAGGCTGTGCGCGACACCGAGCGCTGGCACATCAATTCCAGCGCACGCTGGGCGCAGCCGATCAAGCGCATGCAGTGATGGATGCGGCCGGGGCCGAGCCGGCCCTGCGCGATCTCGAAGCCGCGGCCCTCGCCGAGCAGGATGTTCTCGGCCGGTACACGGACATTCTCGTAGACGATTTCGGGATGGCCGACCGGCGCGTCGTCGTAGCCGTAGGTCAGCATGTCGCGGACGATGCGCACGCCGGGCGTCGCCTTCGGCACCAGGATCATGGATTGCTGGCGATGGCGATCGGGATCGTCGGGCGCGGTCTTGCCCATCACGATCAGGATCTCACAATCCTCGTTCATCGCGCCTGACGTGAACCATTTGCGACCGTTGATAACGTAGTCGCCGCCGTCGCGTTTGATCTCGCACTGGATGTTGGTGGCATCGCTGGAGGCGACCTGCGGCTCCGTCATCGAGAAGCCGGAGCGGATGCGCCCCTCCAGCAGCGGCTTCAGCCAGCGCTCCTGCTGCGCCGGCGTGCCGTAATTGGCCAGCACCTCCATGTTGCCGACATCGGGCGCGGAGCAGTTGAAGATTTCGGGCGCCCAGAGGATGCGGCCCATGATCTCCTTCACCGGCGCATATTCGAGATTGGTCAGGCCAGTGTTGTCAGGGTCTTGGCCGTGCTCGCCTGACAGGAACAGGTTCCAGAGCCCCTGCTCCCGCGCCAGCCGCTTCAGATCCTGGAGGACCTGCGGCGTCTTGTAGCGTGTGGCCTCCGGCTTGACCTGCTCGTAGTAGAGCTCCTCGACCGGCTCGACATGCGCAAGCATGAACTGGCGAACGCGCTCCTGCAGCTCCAGCGAACGGGCGGAGTGTTGAAAGTCCATGGTGGTCTCCTCTTCCCTTCTCCCCTTGTGGGAGAAGGTGGCGCGAAGCGCCGGATGAGGGGTTGTATCCGCAAGTTCAAATGTAGAGACGACTCGCGGAGAGATACCCCTCACCCGGCTCGCCGCTTCGCGGCGATCCACCCTCTCCCACAAGGGGAAAGGGTGCACTGTTTCTGCGGCCGCTCGCGCAGTCCCCTCACGTCCCGCGCAAGAGCTCGCTCGCCACGATCCAGTCGTTGCCGTCGAACTGGAGCATGTAGCCGTCCTTGATGGGGCGGAAATCCTGCGGTGTGGTGTTGAGCGTGATGCCGGGCAACAGAAGGGACAGCGGCACGTTCTTGAGGTTCGCCGCCTGCGCCATGATGTTCTCTCGCGTCAGATTGTCCTTGCACTGCTTGAGCAGGACGACCAACGCCTCGGCGACGGTGTAGCCGTAGAGGCCGGCGACGTTGTTGATGTCGGCATTGGGCAGGCGCTTCTTCATGAAGTCGATATAGGCCGTCATCGACGGGTCGTCCTTCGGCTGCTCGACAAACGGCTTGAGCGAGCCGAGCGACAGCACGCCCTTGCCGGCATCGAGGCCCGCAGGGACCATGACGGTCGCCTTGTTGGCGCAGCCGCTCGCGAGGAAGCGCGTCGGTTGCCAGCCGACCTCATAGGCCTTGCGGATCGCCTGCGCGCAGGCGCGCGGCGTCACCGAATAGATCATGAAGACATCGGCCTTGGTGTTGGCCAGCGTCAACACCTGGGAATCGACGGTGGGATCGGTGACCTCGAAGCTCGAGGCCATCGCGAGTGCCTTGTCGGCGTCGGCACCAAGCGCCTCCTTGACACCGCGAAAATATTCCTTGCCGGCGTCGTCGTTCTGATAGAGCACCGCGAAACGCGCGTTCGGGTTCTTGGCGCGGGCGTAGGCGACGTCGATCGCGGCCTCGCTGGTGTAGTTCGGCGCCCAGGGCAGCGCCATCGACCACGGCATGTTGGCGGGATCGTTCCACTTCGAGGCCGAGCTGATCAGGAACAGCTGCGGCACCTTGTTGCTGTTGAGATATTTTGCGATCGCCGAGCTCGGCGCCGTGCCCATGGTCGCGAAGATGAACGCGACGCCGTCGCCCTCGACCAAACGTCGCGCGGCTTCCATGGTCTTCGGCGGCGAGAAGGCGTCGTCGAGCGACAACAGATTGAGCTTGCGGCCGTTGACGCCGCCCTTCTCGTTCACCTCATCGAAATAGGCGGAGATCACCCTGCCAGTGATGCCCAGCGGCGATGCGGGACCGCTATAGGGCATGGTGTTGCCGATCTTGATCTCGGTGTCACTGACGCCGGGACCGTAGGACTTTTGCGCGGAGACGGGCGTGGACAGGCAGGCGGCAGCCAGCGCTGCGGCCAGGACCAAAGCGGCTCTCATGGTTTCTCCCCGGTGATGATCGTCCACGCGAGGCGACCGCGCGGCGTGCTGCTTTTTGCCAGCACGTCAGATCAGCGGAGTTCCGCAAGATGGTCTTGCGTCGAGTTGCTGGTTCATTCGACGTCTCGTTTGGAACCTGCGTATGAACGCCGCAGCAGGGCGAACAGGCTGCCGCCGGTCGCGGCTCCAACGAGATAGACAACGAGGGTTTGGAGCGCGAGCGGCAGACTGAGATTCATCTTGAAGAAGGAGATCGTGACCGTGTCGAGATTCTGCACGGCGAAGACGATGGTCGCTGCGGCGAAAAACACGATCACGGCGAGATGAAACCAGCGCATGACAATCCCTCAGCGTCGCCCGACGCGCGATGAAATCTGGATGAACCGTCATCGCGCTCTTGGGCGACCGCGGTCCTTCTCCGGATCAAGCCTTAATGGCGCCGCCGCAGGCTAAAGCCCAGACTGACCCAGCCGGCGCCTGCCATGATCAAGTCGATGCCGAGGAACAGGCCGAGAATGTAGACGCTGTTCACCGGCCAGCGCGCCAGGATCAAGAGCCCGAGCAGCAGGGTGATGACCGCAGACAGCGCCACCCACACCCACGGGCTTTCCCTTTTCATGCTGAAGGCGAGAAACAGCCTGACGGCGCCCGAGGCCAGCAGCGACGCGCCGAGGAACAAGGTGAGCAGCACCGCGGCGAACAACGGGTTCTCGAAGGTCAGGAAGCCCGCGACGATATAGAGCACGCCGAGCAAGGCCCAGATCAGGAACTTGCCCCAGCTCTTCATCTGGAACGCGCCGATCACCTCGGTGACCCCGGCGATGATCATCATCACACCAACCACGAGCACGCTCGCCACCGTCACCATCATCATGCTGCCGAGCGCGATGAAGCCGGTGATGAGATAGACGACGCCGAGGGCGACGATCCAGCCCCACTTGGCGTGCAGCGCAGCAATGCTGGACCCAAGACCCAAGTTTGGAGACGTATCCGAAGCACTTGTCATGACGGCTACTCCTGCATGCGAAGTCCCAAGGCACATCTCAGGATAGCACGAGCCGCGCCGGGACAACAGCCAGTAGAGCAGCCCCCCGGGAGCCCCCATTGACTTAAGTCAAGAGCGGACGGGGCGCCTCACGCGCGCGAGCGCTCCATGTCGAGCTCGGCCTTGAGACTATCGAGATCGCGATAGATCGAAGCGACCGCGAGCACGCGGCCGTCCTTGCGGTACTTCAGCAGGCAGTCCCTGCCGTCGATGCTGCCGTCGATCGCGATGTCGTCGAAGCTCTCGGCATGGCCGACATAGTTGATCGGAACGTCGTAGTGCTGCGACCAGAAGAACGGCACGGCGTCGAAGCGTTCGCGCCTGCCGAGCATGTTGCGCGCCGCGGCCTGGCCCTGCCGCTCCGCCACCACCCAGTGCTCGACGCGGATGTTCTGGCCCGAATGCGGATCGGGCCAGCGCGCGATGTCGCCGGCCGCGAAGATGCCTGATGCGCTGGTCTCGAGATACTCGTTCACGCTGACGCCACGATCGATGGCGAGCCCCGCCTGCTCGGCGAGCGCAAGGCGCGGCCTGACGCCGATCCCGACCACGACCAGATCTGCCTCGATCACGCTGCCGCCCTTCAGCGTGGCGCGTTTGCCGTCGAGCTTTTCGACGGTGTCCTCGAGGTGAAAGTGGACGCCGCTCTCTTCATGCAGCGCGCGGACGAAATCGCCCATCTCGGGGCTGAGCACACGCTGCATCGGCCGCTCCTCGGGCGCAACCACATGCACCTCCAGCTTGCGCGCCCGCAAGGAGGCCGCGACTTCGAGGCCAATGAAGCTGGCGCCGATCACCAGCGCGCGCTTCGCGCTGCCCGCCGCCTTGATGATGGCACGGCTGTCGGCAACGGTCCGCAAGGTGTGCACCTGTGGCTGGTCCGCGCCCGGAATCTGCAATTTGACCGGCTCGGCGCCGGTCGCAAGCAGCAGCCGGTCGAACGGCAGCTTGTCGCCATTGCCGAGCGTGATGATGCGCGCCTTCGGATCGATCGCTGCGACGTTCGTGTTGAGCCTGAGATCGATGCCCGCGTCCTGATAATAGTCCTCGCCCCGCAGCGGCAGCCAATCCTCGGGTGCACTGCCGGCGAGGTAATCCTTGGAGAGGTTCGGCCGGTCGACCGGCATCGCGCCGTCATCGCTCAGCATGGTGATGGCGCCGGCAAAGCCCTCGCGCCGAAGCGTCTCGGCGGCCGCAAAGCCGGCCGCACCGCCGCCGACGATGACGAATTTTTCCGGCGTCGGCGCGCTGCGATGTGACGCTGCAGGCTGCGGCATCTCGCGCTTGCGCTGAACCGAGATCCTGTCCTGGTCGCGCGCGACCTCCCAGACCGCCAGCGCGTTCAGCGCCGGCGGGCGGGTGGCCTCGCCGGTGCGCAAGGAGAAGCAGGCGTGATGCCAGGGGCAGCGGATCGTGTCGCCGACGACCAGCCCTTCGGCGAGCGGGCCGTGGTAGTGGCTGCAAGACGGTTCGATCGCGAAGATTTCGCTGCCGGCTTGCACCAGCAAGACGTCTTCCTCGCCGACATGGCCGAGCAGCTTGCCGTCCTCGAACGCGGTCAGCAACACGCCCCTGGTGAGGTCCGGCCCGCTCGGCGTCTTGTGCTCGGTCATGGTGTCGTCTCCTTCAGCTCGGCCCGCGCGGGTCACGCGGTCGAATTGGCCAACCCCAACAGCTCCTGGCGCGTCAGCGCGTTGTCACGGAACACGCCCAGCATGCGGCTGGTGACGAGATCCGTCCCGGGCTTGTGCGCGCCACGCGTGGTCATGCAGTGATGCGTCGCCTTGATGATGACGCCGACGCCTTCGGGCTTCAACACATCGTTGATCGTATTGGCGATCTGCGCGGTCATCTTCTCCTGGATCTGGAGGCGTTTTGCGTAGATGTCCACCACCCGCGCAAGCTTGCTGATGCCGACGACGCGACCCTGCGGGATATAGGCCACCCAGGCGCGGCCGACGATCGGCGCCATGTGGTGCTCGCAATGGCTTTCGAAGCGAACGCCGCGCAGGACGATCATCTCGTCATAGCCTTCGATCTCCTCAAAGGTCTTTTGCAGGATTTCGGTCGGATCCTGCGCATAGCCGGAAAAATACTCTGCGAAGGCGCGCGCAACCCGGTCCGGCGTGTCGTGCAAGCCGTCGCGCGCGGGATCGTCGCCCGCCCAGCGGATCATGGTCCGGACCGCCTGCTCGACCTCGGCCCTGCCAGGCCGTTCGCCCGGCAGCTGCGCCACCGCGACGCCCTCCAACCTGCGCGCATGTGAATTCATCAATAGCCTCCCTGCAATGAGCCGCGCACATCTGGCGGCCCCTCAGCTTGGACGGCTGCAATCGGAAAAGGTTCCCGAAGTCGCGAAAAATCGGGCGACCGGGCGGCAGGGCGGGAAAGCCGGGCTTTACGAGGCTGCTTTCCGCACGTCGAGCACGGCGCGCGCCCATTCGGCAGGCCACTCCTGCGGCAGGTTGTGGCCGGCTCCGGCGAAGATACGCCGTTCGAACACGCCTTCGAACCTGGGCGCGTGATGGGCGGTGCCGGGATTGACGCCGTCGCTGTCGCCGTCGATCGCGATCGTCGGGACGCGGATCGGCGGCTGCGCGGCGAGCTTGGCCTCGATCGCGGCATAGGCGGGATCGCCTTGGACCAGCCCATAGCGGTGACGGTAGGAATGGATCACGACATCGACGAAATCAGGATTGTCGAACGACACCGCACTTGTCTCGAACGTGGCGTCGTCGAAGCCCCATTTCGGCGACCACATCGCCCAGAGCTGGCGCGCAAAGCCGCGCCGGTTGCGCTCCAGCGCGCGGCGGCCGCGCTCGTTGTGGAACAGATATTGATACCAGAGCGCCGCCTCCTCCGGTGGCGAAGCCGGCTCCATCGCGCGCGCGATGTTCTGGATGTTGTAGGAATTGCCGGAGACGAGGGCGATCACGCGCTCGGGATGCAGCACCGAGACCACGCAGGCCGCGCGCCCGCCCCAATCGTAACCGCCGAGGACCGCGCGTTCGATGCGAAGCGCATCCATGAAGGCCAGCAGATCGGCGCCGAGCGCCGCCTGCTCGCCGGAGCGCAGCGTCGCGGCGGACCGGAACCGCGTCGGCCCGTAGCCGCGCAGCCAGGGCACAAGCACCCGCGCGCCCGCTTCCGCGATCAGCGGCGCGGCCTCGGCATAGGCGTTCACATCATAGGGAAAGCCGTGGCCCATGATGCAGGGCCAGCCATCCGGTGCGCCGTATTCGAGATAGGCGATGTCGAGGATTTCCGTGGTGATGGTTTTTTGTTGCATGATTTACTCACGGAGTTGAGAGGCGGTAGCCTGGATGGAGCGCAGCGCAATCCGGGATCGCGGATGCAGGCGTCCCCGCATTCCGCTTCGCTCCATGCGGGCTACGGGGGCTATTTCTGCGGGCCTGACAGCGAGATCTCGCGTTCGGCGCGGAACACATTGCTGTAGAGATTGGCGATCCACTGCCGGCCGATCTCGGTCTTGTTGAGGTAGCTGATCTCGGTCTGGATGTGCGGTGCGACGCTGTTCCAGTAGAATTGTGGATAGCGGTTCACGATGTCGGCGGGCGAGTCGTAGCCGAGCTGGCGGTTGATGCCGACCTCTTCGAACTCGTAATAGAGCGCGTTGGCCTTGCGCAGATAGTTGGGATCGCCGAGCTGGCCGATGAAGTCGGCGGCGCGCAGGATCGAGGCTTCGTCGTCGTACTCCTGGCCTTCGCGGGCCGGGAAGCGGGTGCCCTCGATGGCGCGGGCGACGCGCTCACTGTCGATACCGCGGATCGGTGGCAGCCGTCGTCGCACGAAAAGCATCGAACGATCAACGTGATACATCATCAGACTGGCATCCGACGCGCCGCGCGGCAGCGACACCTTGGTGCCGGCCTCGTCAACCACGAAACCGTCTTCGTCGTCCTCCGGAAACAGCCCGCGAACATAGCCGATGTCGTGCGCAAGGCAGGCGATCAGGATATGGATATAGTCCTCGGCATCGAGGTGCGTGTGCAGATTGCGGCCAAGCATGATCGCCTGGGCCGCCAGCGTCACCAGCATCGTATGCTCGATATTGTGATAGAGCGCGTCGCTGTTGCCGATGCATTCCATCGCAGTGCGCGTCGAGGCCTCCACCACCCTGGCATAGGAATCGTCGTACCTGCGACGCATGAACGAGCCCAGCAACTTCTCCAGGGATTCAGCCGCCAGTCTCGGTAACGTCATCATGGATGCAGCCCCGCTTGTCGGTGGTGTCCCACGCCAGCTCCCGACGTCTCATTCGTGTCCTCAACGCAACGGCCAGCATAGCCCATCTTGGGCCAAGTGACCAAACGCCGGGACGAATTTACGGAAATATGTTGCTGTTGTGCCCTGCGACATCACGGTTGCGGTCGGGCCGCGACACAGCCTGGCCGAGCCGGCGAGACCGCTTTTATTCCACCAGCAGCACGTCCACGGCGACGCCGAGCTTCTGCTTCGGCGAGCCGACAATGATGCCGTCGACCGGCGAGACGTCGGAAAAGTCGCGCCCGACCGCGAGCACGATGTGATCGTTGGCGACCAGCAAATCATTGGTCGGATCGAAATCGACCCAGCCAAGCTCCGCGCCGCACCACAGCGACACCCAGGCATGGGTGGCATCGGCGCCCTGCAAGCGCGGCTGGCCCGGCGGCGGAATGGTACGGAGATAGCCGCTGACATAGGCTGCCGGAAGGCCGAGCCCGCGCAGCCCTGCGATCATCACATGGGCAAAGTCCTGACAAACGCCGTGGCGCTTGTCGAAGACCTCGCCAAGCGGTGTCGAGATCACCGTCGCCTTCGGATCGTAGCGGAATTCGGTACGGATGCGATGCATGAGATCGGTCGCGCCGGCGAGGATCCCTGCGCCGGGCGCAAAGCTCGTGGCCGCATAGGCGCTGACGGGGTGCAGCACCGGCACCAGCGGGCTCGCAAAGACGTAGCCGACCGGCGAGGACGGCCCGAGGCTCGTTGCTTCAAACGCGATGTCGCGGATGCTCTCCCAGGGCGGGCTGACGGCATCGCGCGCCGGCGGTTTGCGCGAGACGGACACGCGCGAGCGCGAGTCGATGCGCAAGTTTCGGTGCGCGGCTTCGATCACCACGCTCTCGGTGAGCGTGCCGAAGAAGTCGCGGCGGACGTGGCGCTCGGACGGGCGCGGCCGGATCTCGACCCTGTGCGAGATCAGCTCCTGACCGTCGCCGCTCTTCGGCTCGAGCCGCAGCGTGCAGCGGGCAAAGCTGACTGGACTCTCGTATTCGTAAGTCGTGACGTGACGGATGTCGTAGATCACGCCAGCCCCGTCAGCTTTTCCGGCCGGCTCGCATTGGGGCCGTGCGGGAAGTAGTGCAGCCCGATCGCGTCGGCGAGACTGAGCAGGTCCTGTTCCAGCGAGAACAGGGTCTTGACCTCGAGCTTCTCGGCTTCCGCGGTGGCCAGCATGGACTGCACCGCCACCGCGAGCCGCTGCGGCTGCTCGATCAGGCCGTGCTCCTTCAGGCTCGGGAGCGAAGCGATGTGCTCGTTCAGCGTCGTCACCTGGAATGCGACCGAACGCGGATTGTAGCTGTCGAGCACGGCGAGATCACGCACCGGCGCCAGGATCGGTGCCAGCAGATAGCGCGAGCGGTAGGTGATCTGGGAGTCCACCAGCGTCAGCAGGATATCGAGATCCTCGTCGCAGGCCTCGTCATAGGCGAACTGGCGCGCGAAGCGCGTGGTGTTGATGGCGCGCTCGGTGCGGCGGCCGATATCGAGGAAGCGCCAGCCGGCGGCGCGGTTCATGTTCTCCTGCGCCAGTCCCGCAAGGCTCGCAAGCTCCTGCAAGGTCAGCTCGGCCGCGCTCAGCACATCGTCGTCGTCCTCGACCTCGTAGGCCAGCCGATCGGCCATCTCGGTGATGACCTGCCAGGCGTCGGGCGACAGCCGCTCGCGCAGGGATGTCGCCGTGCGCTGCGCCGCGCGCACCAGCGACAGCGCCGAGCCGAAACGCTCCGGGCTCTGCAGCGCTTCGGCGACGATGCGCCCCGGCGCAGTGCGCGAGGCCTGCGAGATCGCGCCCCACGCCACCAGCAGGCGCTGGATGCGGTCGGCCGATTGCAGCGAGGCCGCGGTGCCCTTGTTGGGCCCGCTCGGCGAACCCAGCGCGCGCACCAGCCGCAACGTCGCCTCGGCGCGTTCGAGATAGCGGCCGAGCCAGAACAGATTGTCCGCGGCACGGCTCGGCAGCACGCCGGCGATGCGGCGGATCCGCACCTTGTCGGTCGCGGGCAGCAGCGTCGCGATCGAGACCTTCTTGTCCGAGACCACCCAGACGTCGGCGGCGCGCGCGCCGTCGCCCATCGACACCGCGCGCGCGTCCGCCTGCTCGGCGATCCGGCAGAAGCCGCCGGGCATGATGGCCCAGCCGTCGGCCGTCGCGGCCGCGAACACGCGCAGCACGAAGGGACGCGGCGTGAGCTGGCCCTGCTCCCACACCGGCATGGTCGAAAGCCGCACCATCTCCTGGCCGACATAGTCCATGCCGCGCGCGCTGATGGCGTCGACGAGACGCTGGCGCCCGGCGGCGTCGAGCTCGCTCGCGAGCACCGGGCCGTTGCTGTCAAAGCCGGGAACGCCGCGGCGATAGGCGCCCTCGATCGCAACCTCGTCGAGCCGTGACAACACCTCGTCGCGCGCGTTGCGCTGGCCGCACCACCAGGTCGCGATATGCGGCATCTTGAGTTCTTGCCCGAGCAGGCGGCGGCTCAGGGCCGGCAGGAAGCCGAGCAGCGCGCGCGCCTCCAGCACGCCCGAGCCCGGCATGTTGGCGACGACGACGCCGTCCTTGCGCAGCACGTCGATCAGGCCGGCCACGCCGAGATGCGAGGACGCATCGAGCTCGAGCGGATCGAGCGAGTTGGAATCGACCCGGCGCAGCAGCACGTCGAGCCGCTTCAGGCCGGCGACTGTGCGGATGTGGATACGGTTGTCGCTGACGGCGAGATCGTCGCCCTCGACCAGCAGGAAGCCGAGATAGCGCGCCAGGGTTGCGTGCTCGAAATAGGTCTCGCTGAAGCTGCCCGGCGTGAGCACGCCGATGCGCGGCTCGTCGCGATCGGCGCGCGCGCGCAGGCTGTCGCGAAACGCCTCGAAGAACGGCGCGACGCGCGGCACGTTCATCGACTTGTAGAGGTCGGAGAAGGCACGCGAGAGCACCAGGCGGTTCTCTAGCGCATAGCCCGCGCCTGAGGGCGCCTGCGTGCGGTCGCCCAGCACCCACCAGCGCCCGTCGGGCCCGCGGCCGACATCGGCCGCATAGAGCGAGAGATAGCGCCCGCCCGGCGGCGGCACGCCGCAGACGGGGCGGAGATATTCGGGGCTGCCGGCGATCGCGGCGGCCGGCAGCGCGCCTTCCGCGACCAGCCGCCCCTCGCCATAGATGTCGCGCAGCAGGAGCTCGAGCAGTTCGGCGCGCTGGGTGATGCCGGCGGACAGCTGCTTCCAGTCGGCCTCGTCGATCAGCAGCGGCAGATGGCTGATCGACCATGGCCGGTCGGCACTGTCGCCGGGCGCACGGTAGGTGACGCCGGCCTCGCGCAAATGGCGGTCGGCCATGCCGAACCGCCGTTCGATCTCGTCCGGCGCGAGCGCGCCGAAGGCGTCGAAGAAGCGGCTCCAGACCGCGCGGGGGGCGCCGTCGGGCCCCAGGAACTCGTCGGGGATGCCGGGCAGGCGGCTATAGTCGCGGACCCATTGCGCGAGGCGGCGCTGGCCTTCGCGCTGACCTCGCGCCTTACCCGTCTTGTCGTCCTGTTCGGCTGCGCCCTCGCCCATGCGCCTCTCCCTGCCCCACCATCATTCTCATTGCAGGAGCGGGGTCCGCAAGTCGAGGGTCAGCGGAAACTCATTTGTGCGTTCCTCGGGCGGGGGCTGCATCGGACCCGGCGTATGGCCGTGGTCCTGGAAGCGCGCCAGCCGCCGCGCCTCGGCCTCGTAGGTGTTGACCGGCTTGGTGTCGTAGCTGCGGCCGCCGGGATGGGCGACGTGATAGACGCAGCCGCCCAGCGAGCGCCCGTTCCAGGTGTCGATCAGGTCGAAGGTCAGGGGCGCGTGAACCGGGATGGTCGGGTGCAGGCCGGAGGCCGGCTGCCAGGCCTTGAAGCGGACGCCGGCGACCGCCTCCCCGAAGCGTCCGGTCGAGGTCATCGGCAGGCGGCGGCCGTTGCAGGTCACGATGTGGCGGCCCTCGACAAACCCCTCAGCTTTCACTTGAAGTCGTTCGACCGAACTGTCGACGTAGCGCACCGTGCCGCCGGCCGAGCCCTCCTCGCCCAGCACGTGCCAGGGCTCCAGCGCCTGACGCAATTCCAGCGTCACGCCGCCATGATGGACGCGGCCGAAGGCGGGGAAACGGAATTCGAGCTGGGCCAGATACCATTCTGGCTCAAAGGGATAGCCGGACTGCTTCAACTCAGAAAGCACGTCAAGAAAGTCTTCCCAGATGAAGTGAGGCAGCATGAAGCGATCATGCAGCGCAGTGCCCCAGCGCACGAACTTGCCTTGTTGCGGCTCGCGCCAGAATTTTGCGATCAGCGCGCGGATCAGCAACTGCTGCGCCAGCGACATGCGCGGATCGGGCGGCATTTCGAGCGCGCGGAATTCGACGAGGCCGAGCCGGCCCGTGGAGCCATCCGGCGAATAGAGCTTGTCGATGCAGATTTCGGCGCGATGGGTGTTGCCGGTGATGTCGACGAGCAGATGACGGAACAGCCGGTCCACCAGCCACAGCGGCGTCTGGTAGCCCGGCGGAGGCACATGCGAGAGCGCGATCTCGAGCTCGTAGATGCTGTCGTGCCGGGCTTCGTCGATACGCGGAGCCTGGCTGGTCGGGCCGATGAACAGGCCGGAGAAGAAATAGGACAGTGACGGATGCCGCTGCCAGTACAGCACGAGGCTCTTCAAGAGATCAGGCCGGCGCAGGAACGGCGAGTCCTGCGGGCTGGAGCCGCCGACCACGACGTGGTTGCCGCCACCGGTGCCGGTGTGACGGCCGTCGACCAGGAAGCGGTTGGCGCCGAGGCGTGTCTTGCCGGCGTCCTCATAGAGCCCGACGGTGATGTCGACCGCATCGCGCCAGCTCCTGGCCGGCTGGATGTTGATCTCGATGACGCCGGGATCCGGCGTCACCTTGATGACCTCGACGCGCGGATCGAACGGCGGCGGGTAGCCCTCGACATGGACCTGGAGCTGCATCTCCTCGGCGGTGGCTTCGAGCGCCGCGACCAGCTCGAGATAATCCTCGATGCGCTCGACCGGCGGCATGAAGGCGCAGAGCACGCCGTCGCGAACTTCGACCGACATCGCGGTGCGGACCGGGACCGACGTGTTGAGTTTCTCGGGCGCGTCCCGCGGCGGCGCCTCCGGACGCGCCGGAAGACTGAACACCGGCAGCTTGCCGCGCGCCTCCATCGGGTCGCGTTCGACGATGTAGGGATATTGATCGGGTGGAACGTAGCCGAGCGAGCCGATCGGCAGGCGCAGACCGAGAGGGGAGTCGCCCGGCATCAGGAACAGATGATTGCGCCGGAGTTGCCAGCGCTCGCTGCGCCAGCGCGGCGGCGCGTTCCAGCGTTGCACCGGCAGCACGAAGCCACGCGGCGTGTTGAGGCCCTCGTCGAACACGCGCGCCATCCGCGCGCGGGCTTCGGGATCGGATAATTTGGAGTCGGACGGATCGACGTTGAGGGGAAGCTCGGCTTCCTTCTGGAGCCAGTACGCGGTGTCCTCATAGGCTGGGATGATGTAGCCGGGATCAAGTCCGAGCCGCGCCGCCGCGCCCTCCACGAATTCCTGGGCGTCCTTGACCTCGGCGCGCCGCGGATTCTCGATCCTGGCGATCAGATCGGCATTCTTCCAGATCGGTACGCCGTCCTTGCGCCAGTACAGGCCAAAGGCCCAGCGCGGCAGGCTTTGACCGGGATACCATTTGCCCTCGCCGAAGTGCAGCAGGCCACCCGGCCCGAAGCGCGTGTGCAAGCGGCGGATCAGATCGTCGGCGAGCGCGCGCTTGGTCGGGCCGACGGCCTCGGTGTTCCATTCCGCCGCTTCCAGATCGTCGACGGAGACGAAGGTCGGCTCGCCGCCCATGGTCAGCCGGACATCCTGCGCGGCGAGATCGCCGTCGACCTGCTCGCCGAGGTCATTGAGCCGCGTCCAGGATTCGTCGGAGAACGGCTTTGTAATGCGCGGCGCCTCGCGGATGCGCTTCACGCTCATGTCGAACTCGAACTCGACCTCGGCAAAGCCGGCGCCGCCGGAGATCGGCGCCGCCGAACGATAATGCGGCGTGGCCGCAACCGGGATGTGCCCCTCGCCCGCGAGCATACCCGAGGTCGCGTCGAAGCCGATCCAGCCCGCGCCGGGCAAATAGACTTCGGCCCAGGCATGCAGGTCGGTAAAATCGTTCTCGACCTCTGGCGGTCCCTCGATCGGATCGATGTCGGGGCGTATCTGAATGAGATAACCGGAGACGAAACGGGCCGCGAGACCGAGATGACGGAAGGTCTGGATCAGGAGCCAGGCGGAGTCGCGGCACGATCCGGCACCGGAGGAGAGCGTCTCCTCCGGAGTCTGCACGCCGGGCTCCATGCGGATGATGTAACGGACGTGCTTTTGAAGCTCGCGATTGAGATCGACCAGGAAGTTGACGGTGTTCGGGGCTTCAGGCGGGATCGCGTCGAGAAATTTTGCGAACAGGCGATCGGGCTTGATGGTCTCGAGATACGGCGCGAGCTCGGTCTTCAGATCCTTCGAATATTCGAACGGAAAGCTGTCGGCATAAGGCTCGACGAAGAAGTCGAACGGGTTGACCACGGTCATCTGCGCCGTGAAGTCGACCTCGAATTTCAGCTCGGTCGTCTTCTCCGGAAAGACGTAGCGCGCCAGCCAATTGCCCTGCGGATCCTGCTGCCAGTTCACGAAATGATTGGCCGGAGTGACCTTGAGCGAATAGCTCAGGACCGGCGTGCGCGTATGCGGCGCCGGCCGCAGCCGGATCGTCTGCGGGCCAAGATCGATCGGGCGGTCGTATTTGTAGTGCGTGACGTGGTGTAATGCGACGTAGATCGACACGGGGTGCGGTGCTCCAGCAGCTTTTTTGAGCAGAACACCGGTTCCGGGTGGGATCAAGCACTAACAACGGGCACGGGTTGCCTACGCCGCGGGCTGATCTGCGAGTTACACTTGCCGAAGTGATCTACCTATGATCGAATGAACCATTGCCTTCACAAGCCACGCCCGACGCGCCGCTTTGCGCATGATGGACTCTCCCGTTCGTAATGGTTGCCGCGCAACGTATCGACGCGTGGCGCGGCCTGAAAGAGGAGATGTTTCCGATGAGCTTTCTGGTCAGATTCCCGCGGGCTTCCTATCGCGCCGACGCGCTCGATGGTTTCACGGTCACTCCAGATTTCACACCGGGAAACGCGCAAGCCATGATGTGGTTGTCGCAGCTCGTCTACGAGACCGACGACCGCGACAAGGTAGACAATATCCTGAAGGCACTCGGGCTAGAGATGCGCGGCTTCGGTGCCGACACGCCCGCCACAGGTTTGGTACCGCCAAAAGCCCGCTTCATTGTCGCCGTCGGACGCGGCGCGACTTTCGTCACACTCTCCGGCACCGATCCGCTCAGTATCAAGGATTGGATCACCGACTTCACCCTCGCACCAAGTCAAAATGTTCTTCACAAGGGATTTGCCGAAGCCGTCGATGCAGTCCGATCAGACATCGAAGTCGCGATCAGGAGTGGCGGCGCCGGACAGCCGCTCTTCTTTACTGGACACAGCATGGGCGGCGCCTTGGCAAATATCTCAGCACTGCGGGCGTTGGATGTTGGCCTGCAGGCAACCGCCATTTACACGTTTGGCGGGCCGCGAACCGGCGGTCAGGCTTTCTTTGAAGCGTACGAGCCTCTCAGCGAAAGCACGTTCCGGCTCGTCAACGGTAACGACATCGTCCCGGCCGTTCCACCCAGCCTGCGAGGCAACTTCCGCCACGTCGGCCGAATGCTGCGTTGCGCGTCTGGCTCGACCTTCGCAGGTCAGGTGCCGGCGTCGAAAGAGGGAAACGACCCCAGCTTCAACCTAGTCGGGCTTGGTACCCTTCTTACCGGAGGCAATTTCCACCTGAAGATCCCAAGCATCGAGGAACTCAGCGACATCGACCCGCGGACGCTCGACCAATCCGACGTACTGCCCGGCTTCGTGCGCGACCATGTTCCGGCAAGCTACTTCCGGGCGTTGTCGGTCACCATTCCGTAACTGCCGCGTAGCCTCACATCGTCGCCCCGAGCACCCAGGGCGCGAATTCGGCACCGCCGAAATCGAAGCTCTCGCTCTTGGTCGGCTGTCCGGACGCCGTCTTCAGGATGAGCTCGAAGATGCGCTGGCCGCATTGCTCGACGCTCTCCTCGCCTTCGAGGATGGTGCCGCAATTGACGTCCATGTCCTCTTCCATGCGCTTGTACATGGGCGTGTTGGTGGCGAGCTTGATCGAGGGCGCCGGCTTGCAGCCGAACACGCTGCCGCGGCCGGTGGTGAAGCAGACCAGATTGGCACCGCCGGCGACCTGGCCGGTCGCCGCGACCGGATCGTAGCCGGGCGTGTCCATGAAGATGAAACCCTTCTTGGTGATGGGCTCGGCATAGCGCAGCACGTCGACGAGATTGGTGGTGCCGGCCTTGGCCATCGCGCCGAGCGATTTCTCCAAAATGGTGGTGAGGCCGCCGGCCTTGTTGCCGGGGCTCGGATTGGCGTTCATCTCGGCGCCCTCGCGCTCGGTATACGCGTCCCACCAGCGCATGAGATCGACCAGCTTCTCGCCGACCTCGCGGCTGACGGCGCGGCGCGTGAGCAGATGCTCGGCGCCGTAGGTCTCCGGCGTCTCGGACAGGATCACGGTGCCGCCGTGACGGACGATGAGATCGCTGGCGGCCCCAAGCGCCGGATTCGCGGATACGCCGGAATAGCCGTCCGAGCCGCCGCATTGCAGGGCCACGGTGAGTTCGCTCACGGGCACGGATTCGCGCTTGACCTTGTTGGAGTCTGCGAGAGCTTCACGCACGAAGGCAATACCCGCTTCCACCGTCTTGCGGGTGCCGCCGACCTCCTGGATGTCCATCGCGCGCAGGCGGCCGGCGAGCTTCTGCTCCTCCATCAGGCCGCCGATCTGGTTCACCTCGCAGCCCAGCCCAAGCACGATGACGTGGGAGAAGTTGACATGTCGCGCATAGCCGCCGAGCGTGCGGCGGAGCAGCGCCAGCGGCTCGTTCTGCGTCATGCCGCAGCCGGTCTTGTGGGTCAGCGCGACCACGCCGTCGACATTGGGAAAGTCGGCGAGAGGATTATCGCCGGTGAACGGATTCTTCTTGAAGACGTCGGCGACGAGGCTTGCGACATGCGCGCTGCAATTCACCGAGGTGAGGATGCCGATATAGTTGCGCGTGGCGACGCGGCCGTCCGGGCGACGGATGCCCTCGAAGGTCGCCGGCAGGTCGAAGTTCGGCGTCGGCTTGACGTCGGCGCAATAGGCATAGTCCTTGGAAAAATCGCCCATGCCGCAGTTCTGCGTATGCACGTGCTGGCCCGGCGCGATCGGCACCGTCGCAAAGCCGATGATCTGGCCGTAGCGCCTGACCGGCTCGCCCACTGCGATCGGCTTGATCGCGACCTTGTGGCCGGAGGGAATACGTTCGACCGTGGTCACGCCGTCGGCAACCAATGTTCCCGGCGGCAGGCTCGCGCGCGCGATCAGCACGCCATCATCGGGATGGAGGCGAATGACGGGGCTGATGGTCATGGCAGGTCTCCTGTATCAAAACTATCGTGCCCCGGACGCAGCGCAGCGTGAAACGGTGCGCTGCTGAGCCGGGGCCCCATGTGTCGTTTCTTTCGCAAGCAACTGGGTCCCGGCTCTGCGAAGCGGCGCTATGCGCCGCATCGCGTCCGGGACACGAGATCAGGCCTTCCCGGCCGAATCCTTGCGGGTCGCGTTGACCTGCATCTTGGCGTAGGTCGTCATCAGGCCGACTTCGTTGGACAACGTCACCAGCTTGAAGCCCATGTTGATCGCACGCGCCGCACCTTCCGCGCCGCGGCAATGGATGCCCGGGTTGAGACCGCGCTTGGCGCATTCCTTGATGATCTTGTCGTAGATCGCGAGGATCTCGGGCTCGCTGCGGTCGAGCTTGGGCTCGAGGCCGTAGGAGAAGCCGAGGTCGGACGGGCCGATATAGACGCCGTCGATGCCCTCGACGTCGAGGATCGCTTCCATGTTCTCGACCGCCGTCCTGGTCTCCATCATCGGCAGCAGGATGGTGTCGGCATTCGCGGTCTTCTGGTAGGAGCCCGCGGTGCCGTACATGCCGGCGCGGATCGGGCCGTTGGAGCGGACGCCCTGCGGCGGATACTTGGAATACGACACGAGGTTCTTGGCCTCCTGCGCCGTGTTGACCATCGGGCAGATCACGCCATAGGCGCCGCCGTCGAGCACCTTGCCGATGATGCCGGGCTCGTTCCAGGGCACGCGGACCATCGGGGTCACGGGATGCTTATCCATCGCCTGGAAGCACTGCACCATCGAGAGATAGTCCTGCACGCCGTGCTGCATGTCGACGGTGACGCTGTCGAAGCCGCATTGCGCGATCATCTCGGCCGAGAAGCCGGAGGGAATCGCGAGCCACGCGTTGACCACGGCCTTGCCCGACTTCCAGATTTCCTTGACCTTGTTCGCCACGTTGCCTTCCTTCTTTTGTTGCTTGGACCGTTGTTTGGACCTTCGTCACCATGACGAGCGCCGCGACAGCACGGCTCTGCTGTTACCGCGAACCGAGGCTCCGCGCTACGCTCGCAATGACGCAAGACCTATGCGGTCGCCCGCTGGATGCTGACTTCGCTGACGCCGACCTCGCGGGCGGTGTTCACTATTGCCGCCCAGGTGTCATCCGGCAAGGGGATGCCGTTCTTGGTGCGCTCGGCCCGGGTTTTCCGCTCGGGATCGCCGGGAATCAGCACCTGATCGACTCCCGCCATCGGCTTGGTGGCGCGGATGAAGTCGGTATAGCGCGATACCTCTGCGTCGAACACATGGGAGGTATCGATCACCTTCGGATCGACATAGAACGCCAGCATGCCGTTGGCGAAGCGGCGGCCGCCCGAGGTGGCCCCGGTTCCGGTCAGCGCGCCGCCGAGCAGCTCGCACATGAAGGCGAGGCCCGAGCCTTTGTGGTCGCCGAAGGCGCGGATCGCGCCGGTGCCCTTGGTGTGATCGCGCGGCCCTTCCGGCGTGAAGGGCCCGTAGAGCACGGTCGGGTCCTCGCTCAGGGTCCCGTCGGCATCGACCAGCGCGCCCTTCGGCAGCTTCTTGCCGCCGCGGCTTGCGACCAGCACCTTGCCTTCGGCGACGACCGAGGTGGCAAAATCCAGCACGATCGGATCCTGCCCCTCGCGCGGGATGCCGACGCAGTAAGGCGCGGTGGAGAGCCGCTTCTCGACGCCGCCGAACGGCGCCACCAGCAGCGAGCCGGCGGCATTGACGAAATGCACGGAGACCAACCCTTCGGCGGCGGCCATCTCGGCCCAATCGCCGACGCGGCCGATATGGCCGGCATTGCGCAGCGCAACAGCGGCTAGGCCCGCCTTCTTGCATTTCTCGATGCCGATCCGGACCGCTTGCGGCGTCACGGTCTGGCCGTAGCCGAACTTGCCGTCGACCACCGCGAGCGAGGGCGTGTCGACCACGACCTCCGCCGTCTGGTTCGGGACCACGAAGCCGGTCTTCAGCCAGCGGATGTAGACGGGCACGCGGATCACGCCGTGGCTGTCATGGCCGGTGAGATTGGCCGTGGTGAGATAGGTCGCGATCCGCTTCGCTTCCTCCGGCGAGGAGTCCGCGTGGCCGAACACCTCGCCGACGAAGTCGATGAGGTTCTGGACCTGGATCGTGACCATCGCGAAATATCTCCCGTTTAGGCACTCACCTTGGCATGGCCGCCGAGATAGGCGGCGCGGATCGCTTCGTTGCCCCAGAGCGCGTCGGGCTTGCCACCCAGCACGATGCGGCCGGTTTCGAGCACATAGCCGTAATCGGCCACCGACAGGCCCATGCGCGCATTCTGCTCGACGAGCAGCACCGTCGTGTTGCGCCGGATCTCCGAGATGATCTTGAACACGGCCTGCACGATGACGGGCGCAAGACCAAGCGAGGGCTCGTCGAGCAACAACAGCCGCGGCTTGGCCATCAAGCCGCGCGCAACCGCGACCATCTGCAACTGGCCGCCGGACAGCGTCCAGCCGAGCGCGTTGGTGAACTTCCGGATGTCAGGGAACAGGTCGAACATCGCGTCCGCCTCCCGCGAGATCTCCGAGGTCGGCGCCCGGCGATTGGACGCGCCGAGCATGATGTTCTCTTTCACGGTGAGACCCGGGAATACCCTGCGGCCTTCCGGTACGTGCGAGATGCCCATGCGGACGATCGCTTCCGGACCAAGACCTGCGATCGACTTGCCGTCGAACAGGATGTCGCCGGAGGTCGGCTTGGCGAGGCCGGAGATGGCGCGCAAGGTCGTGGACTTGCCGGCGCCGTTGGCCCCGAGCAGCGTCACCACCTGCCCCTGCTCCACCGCGCAGGTCACCCCGCGCAGCGCTTCGATCTCGCCGTAGCGCACCACCAGATTGCGGATTTCGAGCAACGGCATCATTCGCTCCCGAGATAGGCGGAGACGACGTCGGGATGACGCAGCACGGCCAGGGATTCGCCGTCCGCGATACGGCGTCCGAAGTTGAGCACGGTGATGTGCTGGGCCGCTTCCGAGACCAGCGTCATGTCGTGATCGATGATCAGGATGGTCAGGCCCTGCGCCGCGATGCGCTTGAGCAGCTCGTGCAGCTCCAGCTTCTCGGTCGAGTTGAGGCCGGCCGCCGGCTCGTCGAGCAGCAGCAGCGTCGGGTTCGACGCGAGCGCACGGGCGATCTCGATCAGCCGCTGATGGCCGTAGGAGAAGCTCGAGATCAGCTCGTTGGCGCGGCTGCCGAGGCCGACGAAGGTCAGCGCCTCCATCGCCCGCTCAGTCAGGGCGTCGTCGCCCTTCCCGACCATGGTGTTGCCGGGCCGCTCGGCGCCGATCTCGACATTCTCCAGCGCCGTCATCGAACGGAACAGGCGAATGTTCTGGAACGTGCGGCCGAGACCAGAAGCCGTGCGCTGATGCGGCGGCATGTGGGTGATGTCGGTGCCGTCGAGCACGATCCTGCCGGCTGTCGCTTCATAGAGACCCGAGAGCACGTTGAGCGTCGTGGTCTTGCCCGAGCCGTTCGGACCGATCAGCGCATGCACGCCGCCGCGCTTCACGGCGATGTCGACGCCGTCGACGGCCTTGAGACCGCCGAAATGCTTCGACAGGCCGGTGACTTCCAGCACCGTGTCGCCGCCGATCGTCGCCGGCTTCAATTGCAGGGCAGCCGCTGCCGGCGGCGCCTTGATCTTGGCGCGCCAGCGCGTGAAGGCGTCCGCAACAAAGCCCCAGATGCCGTCGGGCATGAAGCGGATGATCAGGATCACGAACAGGCCGTAGATTGCGAGATACAGGCCCGGTACGCTCTTGAGGAAGCGCAGCCATTCCGGGATCAGGATCAAGAGACCCGTGCCGATGGCAGAACCGATCGGCGAGGCCACGCCGCCGAGCAGCGACATGGTCAGGAACACGATCGATTCCGCAAAGGAGAACTGATCGGGGCTGACATAGGCGAAGCCGCCGGCGAACAATCCGCCCGCGAGTCCGCCGAGCAGCGCACAGAGCGCGAAGGCGTAGATCTTGGTGCGGAAGACGTCGATGCCGTTGACGCCGGCCGCGAGCTCGTTGTCGCGCACGGCGCGCATGGCGCGGCCGAGCTCGGTGTCGGAGAGATGCCAGACCAGGTAGCCGACGATCGCGAGCATCGCCACGCAGAAGGCGAGATAGCTCTGCGACGACTGGAACAGGTCGGGACGCTTAATGTTGGGGACGCCGTCGGGACCGCGCGTGAGCCAGATCGCGTTGATCATCACCAGCGTGACGATCTGCTGGAACGAGATCGTCACCATCGCAAGATAATGGCCGCCGAGCCGCAGCGTGGACTGCCGAGGAACGCGCCCGCGAGCAGCGAGATCACGCAGCCGCCGACGAGACACAGCCAGAAGCTGAGCTGCAGATCCGTCGTGCCCATGCCGACCGCATAGGCGCCGAGCCCGAAGAACGCCGCCTGCGCCAGATTGATCTGGCCGCACAGGCCGAGCACGACCGAGAGGCCGAACACCGCGATCGAGAACGTGGTGGCCTGCAGCAGGATGTTATGGACGTATCCGTCGAAGCGCATGTTGGCCGCGAGCGCGACCAGGATCGCCGCGCCGATGAAGTACGGCAGGTGCCGGATCACGAGCGGTTTCGAACGGATGGCGGGCGCCGGGATCGGCATGTTGTCGCTGGGTGCGCTCATGCCTTTTCCGCCACGCGTTCGCCGAAGATGCCTTGCGGCCGGAAGATCAGGAAGGCGACCAGCACCAGGAAGGCGAAGCCGTCCTTGTAGGGCACCGAGATATAGGCCGCACCAAAGGTCTCGATCACGCCGAGCGCGAGACCGCCGATGATGGCGCCGGCAACGTCGCCGAAGCCGCCGATGATGGTGGCCGCGAACGCCTTCAGCGCGATCGTCGAGCCCATCTGGATCGAGACGAACAGCACGGGCGCGACGAGGATGCCGGCAAGTCCGCCAAGCACCGCCGAATAGATGAAAGTGATCATGATCATGGTGGAGACGGAAATGCCGAGCAGCGAGGCCATTTCCTTGTCCTGCGAGGTCGCCTGCAGCTTCTTGCCGAGCAGCGTCTTCTCGAAGAACCAGAAATTGAAGATCACGAGACAGATGGTGACGCCGATGATCAGCAGATACTGGCTGTCGAGATAGACCGGGCCGACCTGAATGCCCGGCGTCTCAAACCAGCCTTCCAGCACCTGCGGCTGCGGGCCGTAGATCGCGAGCACGGAATTGGCGAGCAGGATCGAGGCGCCGATGGTGGCGATGATCACAGGCAGATAGGTGCGGTGGCGCAGCGGATAATAGACGCCGAGATTGAAGATGACACCGAGCAGCGCCATGCCGAGCAGCGCGACGATGAAGGCCGCCCAATAGGGCAGACCGGCTTCGACCGCGACGACCATCAGATAGGCCGCGACCATGGAGAATTCGCCCTGGGCAAAATTCACCACATTGGTGGCACGGAAGATCAGCACGAAGCCGAGCGCGACGAGCGCGTAGACGGCGCCGATACCGATGCCGGTAAAAAGGAGTTGTAGGGCGAGATCCATGACAAGCTTCTGTTGGAGGTCGGATGCGTTCGCCGAAAGACGGTTCGACCTCCCCGATCGAAATCGGGGAGGCCGCTTCAACGTCAGTCGTTGAACTCGATGTGCTTGTCGAAGACGATGTTGCCCTTCTCGTTCTTCACGATGTTGTAGCCGTGGAGACCATCGCCGTTCTGGTCGAAATTGTATTCGCCCTCGGCACCCGGGAACTTCTTGATCGCGAGGATGGCTTCGCGGACCTTGGCCGAATCGGTCGTGCCGGCCTTGTTGATGGCCGCCGACAAGACGCTGATGGCGTCGAAGGTCCAGGAGCTCTGGTTGTCGGGCGCGACCTTGACCGCATCACGGTAGATCTTGCCGAACGCCTTCGAGCCTTCGCTGGAATTCTCGGCATAATCGGCAACGCCATATGTATTGTACAGCGCGGGACCCGCGAGTTTCAGCGCGGTGATGTTGACGATCGAGGGCGAGCCGACCCAGGGAATGTTCACGCCGAGCTGACGGAGCTGCCGGGCGAAGATGCCGAGATCGTTCTCGAAGGTGAAGTATGAGCCGAGAATGTCGGCACCCGACTGCTTGATCGCGAGCACGACCGGGGTGAAGTCCTGGCTCTGGTTGGCGTAGCCTTGGTCGAGCACCGAGGGGGCACCGAGCTTTTCGAGCGCGGCGGTCAACGCCTTGCCGCCGGCGGTGCCAAAAGCGTCGGTCGAGTGCAGCACGGCCCACTTTTTCTTGCCGAGCGTATTGACGCCGTATTCGGCGATGACGCGACCGGAATAGCTGTCATTGGGGCGGCAGCGGAACAGCCACTGATTGCCCATGTGGGTGAGGTTCGGATCGGTGCCGCCGATCATCACGGGCTTGCCAAGCTTGATCACGTCGGGCGCCATCGCGTGCACCTGGGTCGAACGGATCGAGCCGAGGAACCCGACGATGTCGGACTGCGCGGCGAGCTTGGAGAAAGCGAGCACGATGCCGGGATTGGTGGTCTGGTCGTCCTCGACGATCAACTCGCCTTGTTTTCCCAGGATACCGCCGGCTTTGTTCACAGCTTCGAGCGCGAGCTTGGCGCCCTTGATGGCGTAACCGCCGGATTCAGCGGCGGGACCGGTGACGGGCGCGCACATGCCGATCTTGATGGTGGCGCCTTGCGCATGCGCGCTCTTGATGAGGTATGGCGCGGCAATGCCGGCAGCAATTCCGGCCGCGAAGTCGCGTCTCGTCAGTCTCATTCATTCCTCCCTGGGGGCCTGGCATCCTTGTCGGCCCTTCTTGGTCTTGGCTCTATCGCTGAATACAGAACCGGATGCTACTTACGAATTCTGCCGATACGAGTAAATTGATATTGCGCCAACATCGACTAACTGCGCACAGCGCGCACCCAATAGTGATCAACACCCGCGACGGCTGTCTATTCTCAGCGATTTCTCACGGCATTTTCACGCATTTCGCGGCGATCGCACTGCCCACGCATTATGCAATGATGACAGTCATGCGTAGTTGGAAAGTGATCATGCAAATTTGCCGTTACGTTTCATCCGTGACGTCACTCGCGCCCGTGGAAGCGAGACACGATTCCAACTGACCGAGCATCTCCTGCAGTTCGGCGAGCTTGCGCGCGCCGAAGCGTTGCGTGATCTCGGCGTAGATCGCTTCCGAGGATGGGGCGACCGCGGCCATCAGCTTCACGCCCTCTTTCGAGATCGAGACCATGCTGCGGCGCTGGTCCGCCTTCGCGGTCTTGCGCTCGATCAGATTGCGCGCCTCGAGATCGCGCAGGATGCGCGACAGGCTCGGGCCGAGGAGAAATGCCGTGCGCGCAAGCTCAGTCACCTCCGCGGCCTCGATGGCTGCCAATGCGCGGAGGATGCGCCATTGCTGCTCGGTCAGGCCGTGCTCGCGCAGCTTGGGACGAAATTGCCGCATCACCGCTTCACGTGCCCTGAGCAGCGACATCGGCAGCGAACGCGAAAAGTCGCGCATCGGCACCTGCCGTGCGGCGGGCTCACTTCCGTTCGCGGGATCAGCCGGTCTCTTCGTCATGACGCCCTTTCAAGCCGCAAAATGTTTGCAGTGCAGCAAACCCAAATTGTGTTTGACGCATTCACTTAACATGTTAAGTATCTCCGGGCACCACGATTTGTAAGATCACAGATGGCGCTTTCCAACGACGATATCCAAGCTTGCGCGAACCGTCTGCACCAGGCGGAGAAGACCCGCACCCAGATCCGGCAGCTCTCGCAGGATTTTCCGGGCATTACCATCGCTGACGCCTACGCGATTCAGAAGGCCTGGGTCGACCTCAAGCTCGCGGAGGGCCGCACCGTCAAAGGCCACAAGATCGGCTTGACTTCGAAGGCGATGCAGAGCGCGCTCAATATCGACGAGCCGGATTCCGGCGTGCTGCTCGACGAAATGTTCTTTGCCGATGGCGGCCTTGTCCCGACCGAGCGCTTCATCGCCACGCGTGTCGAGGCCGAGCTTGCCTTCGTCATGAGCAAGCGCCTCGCGGGGCCGGACTGCACGATGTTCGACGTGCTCAACGCCACCGATTTCGTGGTGCCGGCGCTGGAGATCTTGGACACGCGCATCGAACGTGTCGACCCCAGCACCAAAGCGACGCGAAAAATCTACGACACCATCGCCGACAACGCGGCGAATGCCGGCATCGTGCTCGGTGGACGGCCGATCCGCCCGCTGGACGCCGACCTGCGCTGGATCGGCGCGCTCTGCTTCAAAAACGGCCAGCTCGAAGAGACGGGCCTTGCCGCCGGCGTGCTCAATCATCCCGCCACTTCCGTGGCCTGGCTCGCCAACAAGATCGCGCCGCTCGGCCTTGCGCTGGAGCCCGGGCAGATCGTGCTCGCCGGCTCCTTCATCCGTCCGATCGAGACCCGCAAGGGCGACACAATTCAGGCCGATTATGGCGCCTACGGCTCGGTGAGCTGCTACTTCGCTTAGACGAACAAAAAAACAGGGAGTGAAACCGCGATGCCGCATTTCACCATCGAATATTCGGCCAATCTCGATGGCCGCCTCGACATCGGCGCCGTCTGCGAGGTGGTGCGGAAGGCGGCGGTCGAGACCGGCATCTTCCCGCTCGGCGGCATCCGCGTCCGCGCCATTAGATGCGAGCACTATGCGATCGCCGACGCGCGACAGGACTACGGCTTTCTCGACATGGTGCTGCGCATCGGCGAAGGCCGCGACCTTCCCACGCGCCAGAAAGCCGGCGAGCACGTCTTCCAGGCGCTTTCAAAACATCTCGATCCCGTCTTCGCCGCCAGCAAGTTCGCCCTGTCGTTCGACATGCAGATCAACGACAAGGACACCAGCTGGAAGCGCAACAACATCCACGACGCCCTGAAAGTGGAGGCTGCCCATGGATAAGCCCACGCCGAAAGCCGATGTGTTCCAGGCCAACCGCGACCGCGCGGCGCCGCTGCTGAAGAAACTGCGGGCCGACGGCATCGGCCACATGATCGACGGCAAGATCGTCGCCTCGATCTCCGGTGAGACATTCGAGACGAAGTCGCCGGTTGACGGCGCTACGCTTGCGAGCGTCGCGCGCGGCAACGCCGAGGACATCGACGCCGCAGCCACCGCCGCTGCGCTGGCCTTCAAGTCCTGGCGCGACATGGGACCGGCGATGCGGAAGAAGCTGCTGCACCGCGTCGCCGACGCGATCGAGGACAATGCCGACGACATCGCCGTGCTCGAATGCATCGACACCGGCCAGGCCTATCGCTTCATGGCCAAAGCCGCGATCCGCGCCGCCGAGAATTTTCGCTTCTTCGCGGACAAATGCGCCGAGGCGCGCGATGGCCAGAACACGCCGAGCGACGAGCACTGGAACGTCTCGACCCGCGTGCCGATCGGTCCGGTCGGCGTGATCACGCCGTGGAACACGCCGTTCATGCTCTCGACCTGGAAGATCGCCCCGGCGCTGGCCGCGGGCTGCACCGTCGTGCACAAGCCGGCCGAATGGTCGCCAGTGACGGCCGCCATTCTCGCAAGGCTCGTCAAGGAAGCCGGCGTTCCCGACGGCGTGCTCAACACCGTGCACGGTTTTGGCGAGGAGGCCGGCAAGGCCCTGACCGAGCATCCCGCGATCAAGGCGATCGGCTTCGTCGGCGAGAGCGCGACGGGATCGGCGATCATGGTTCAGGGCGCGCCGACCTTGAAGCGCGTGCATTTCGAGCTCGGCGGCAAGAACCCGGTGATCGTGTTCGACGACGCCGATCTCGACCGCGCGCTCGATGCCGTCGTGTTCATGATCTACTCCCTCAACGGCGAACGCTGCACATCGTCGAGCCGCCTGCTGATCCAGCAAAGCATTGCCCAGACATTCATCGAGAAGCTGACCGCGCGCGTCAAAGCGCTGAGGGTCGGCCATCCCCTCGATCCCGCCACCGAGATCGGGCCGCTGATCCACGAGCGGCACCTCGCAAAAGTCTGCTCCTATTTCGACATCGCTCGGCAGGATGGTGCTGTGATCGCCGTCGGCGGCAAGACCTATGACGGCCCCGGCGGCGGACATTACGTCGAGCCGACACTGGTGACCGGCGCAACCGGCAAGATGCGCGTGGCGCAGGAGGAAGTGTTCGGCCCCTTCCTCACCGTGCTGCCCTTCAAGGACGAGGCCGACGCCATCGAGATCGCTAACGACACCCGCTACGGCCTGACCGGCTATGTCTGGACCAACGACGTTGGCCGCGCACTGCGCGTTGCCGACGCGCTGGAGGCCGGCATGATCTGGCTGAACTCGGAAAACGTCCGCCATCTGCCGACGCCGTTCGGCGGCATGAAGGCCTCAGGTATCGGCCGCGATGGCGGCGACTACTCGTTCGACTTCTACATGGAAACCAAGCACGTCTCGCTGGCGCGGGGCACGCACAAGATTCAGAAATTGGGAATCTGACGCTCGTCGAGCCGAGGGGAAACGCCGATGCCCGTACCGCAACACATCTTCGAACCGCCGTTCAACATCATCCGCTCCAGTCACGTCGTGCTCGACGTGACCGACCTGAATCTCAGCCGCGCGTTCTACGAGACCACCGTCGGGCTGCATGTCGAGGATGCCGACGACAAGGTCGTCTACTTGCGCGCAGCCGAGGAGCACCAGCATCACTCGCTGGTGTTGCGCAAGGCGGCGGTGCCCGCCTGCGCCCGGCTCGGCTTCAAGGTCGGCAACGACAAAGACCTCGACAAGGCCGCCTCCTTCCTCTCGGAGAACGGTCTCTCTTACGCCTTCGTCGACCAGCCCTTCCAGGGCCGCACGCTGCAATTCACCGACCCCTTCGGCTTCCAGATCGAGCTCTACGCGTCGATGGACCGCCGCCCGCATCTGCTTCGCCGCTACGATCTCTACAGGGGATGCCATCCGCAGCGGCTCGATCATTTCAACGTCTTCGCCGCCGAGGTGCAGGACACCGTCGACTTCTATGCCCGGCTCGGCTTCCGTCTGACCGAATACGCCGAGGAGGACGGACCGAACGGGCGCATTGCGGCTGCCTGGATGCATCGCAAGGGCAATGTCCACGATTTCGCGATCACCAACGGCAAGGGTCCGCGCCTGCACCACTTCGCCTATTGGACGCCGACGGCGATGAACATCATCCATCTCTGCGACGTCATGGCCTCACAAGGCTTCGTCAAGAACATCGAGCGCGGACCGGGACGCCACGGCATCTCGAATGCGTTCTTCCTCTACGTGCGCGACCCCGACGGGCACCGTCTCGAACTCTACACCAGCGACTACTTCACCGGCGATCACGACCACGAGCCGCTGCGCTGGTCGCTGCGCGATCCGCGCCGCCAGACGCTGTGGGGCGCGCCGGCGCCGCGGTCCTGGTTCGAGCAGGGCTCGCCGTTTAGCGGGCAAGCCGTGCGTGAGCCGAAGTTCGTCGCCGACGTGCTGGTGGCGGATTGATGCCGGTGACAAGCAAAATAACTCTCCCTGTCGTCCCTGCGAAAGCAGGGACCCATAACCACAGGGAGGAGTTTGGCGAAGGTTGGTCGTTCGGGATTGTCATCGCACGCTATCGATAGATCACGCGGTATGGGTCCCTGCTTTCGCAGGGACGACAAGAGAGATAGATTGCCTATGAAGCTCCCTCGCCTCGCCACCTATTCCGTCAAGGGTGAAACCAAGTACGGCGCCGTCCTTGAGGGCGGCATCGTCGATCTCTCCGCACGCCACGCAAAAGACTATCCGACGCTGCGCGAAGTGATCGCCGCCGAAAAGCTCGTGAGCCTTGCCGAGGAGGCCGCCAGCCGCGCGCCGGATCACGCGCTCGGCGACATCACCTGGCTGCCGCCGGTGCCCGCGCCGGAAAAGATCATCTGCATCGGCGTCAACTATCCCGACCGCAATGCCGAGTACAAGGACGGCCAGGAGGCGCCGAAATATCCGAGCATGTTCATGCGCTCGCCCCGCTCCTTCGTCGGCCACGACACGCCGCTGGTGCGTCCGCGCGCGTCAGCGCAGCTCGACTACGAAGGCGAGATCGTGCTGGTGATCGGCAAGCCCGGCCGGCACATCGCGGAAAGTGCCGCGCTCGACCACGTCGCGGCGCTCACGCTCTGCAACGAAGGCTCGGTGCGCGACTGGCTGCGCCATGCCAAGTTCAATGTCACGCAAGGCAAGAACTTTGATTCCAGCGGCAGCCTCGGGCCCTGGCTCGTGCCTTACACCAAGGAAGCACAGATCGCGGACATTCGCCTGACAACGCATGTCAATGGCGAGTTGCGGCAGGACGACCGCACCAGCCGGCTGATGTTTCCGTTCCGCTATCTCATCAGCTATATCTCGACTTTCGCCACGCTCGTCCCCGGTGACATCATCGTGACGGGCACGCCGACCGGTGCCGGCGCGCGGTTCGATCCGCCGCGCTACCTCAAGCCCGGCGACGTCATCGAGGTCGCGGCCGAAGGCATCGGAGCCTTGCGCAACGGCGTCATCGACGAAGCCTGACGAACAATTGAAGTGGAATGATGCAATGACGACCCTCACCGGCGGCGAAGCGATCGTAAGCGGGCTTGTCGCCCATGGCGTCGACACTGTGTTCGGCCTGCCCGGCGCACAGGTCTACGGCCTGTTCGACGCCTTCCACCAGGCCCAGCTCAAGGTGATCGGCGCACGGCACGAGCAGGCCTGCGGCTATATGGCGTTCGGCTATGCACGCTCCAGCGGCAGGCCCGGCGTGTTCAGCGTAGTGCCCGGCCCCGGCGTGCTCAACGCAAGCGCGGCGCTGCTGACCGCCTACGGCTGCAACGAGCCGGTGCTGTGCGTCACCGGCCAGGTGCCGACGCAGTTTCTTGGCAAGGGCCGCGGCCATCTGCACGAGATGCCGGACCAGCTCGCCACCTTGCGTACCTATGTCAAATGGGCCGACCGCATCGAAACGCCCGGCAACGCGCCGACGACCGTATCGCGCGCCTTCCAGGAAATGACGTCCGGCCGTCGCGGCCCCGCCTCGGTCGAGATGCCCTGGGATATCTTCACCCAGCGCGCGGACACCTGTGCCGCAAAGGTGCTGGAGCCGCTGCCCGCACCATTGCCCGATCCTGATCTGATCACGCAGGCGGCCGCGGTGATCAGGAGCAGCAAGACGCCGATGATCTTTGTTGGCAGCGGCGCGATCGAGGCGCGCGACGAAATCCTCGAGCTCGCCGAGATGATCGATGCACCCGTCGTCGCCTTCCGTAGCGGGCGCGGAATCGTCTCCAACGCGCATGAGCTGGGGCTCACGATGGCTGCCGCCTACAAGCTGTGGCCGAAGACCGATCTCATGATCGGCATCGGCTCGCGACTGGAGCTGCCGACCATGTCGCGCTGGCCGTATCGGCCCGACGGGTTGAAGAGCATCCGCATCGACATCGATCCCGTCGAGATGCGGCGCTTCATCTCCGACACCGCCATCGTCGCCGACGCCAAGACCGCGACCGCCGATCTGATCCAAGCGGTCAGCAAGGCCGGCTACAGCAAGACCGCCGGCCGCCGCGCCGCGATCCGCGAGGCCACCGCGACCGCGCTGGCAGAGATCCAGAGCATCCAGCCGCAGATGGCGTATCTCAACATCCTGCGCGAGGTGCTGCCGGCCAACGCGATCGTCACCGATGAATTGTCGCAATTCGGCTTCGCGTCCTGGTACGGCTTTCCGATCTACGAGCCGCGCACCTTCATCACGTCAGGGTATCAGGGCACGCTCGGCTCGGGCTTCCCCACAGCGCTCGGCGCCAAGGTCGCCAACCCCGACAAGCCCGTGGTCGCGATCACCGGCGACGGCGGCTTCATGTTCGGGGTGCAGGAGCTTGCCACCGCCGTGCAGTTCAACATCGGCGTGGTGACGCTGGTGTTCAACAACAACGCCTATGGCAATGTCCGCCGCGACCAGCGCGAGCGCTTTAACGGCCGCGTGGTGGCGTCCGATCTGGTCAATCCGGATTTCGTCAAGCTCGCGGAGTCCTTTGGTGTGGCTGCTGCGCGCGTCACCGCGCCGGACCAGTTCAAGGCGGCGATGGAAAAGGCGCTGGCCCATGGCGGGCCATATCTGATTTCGGTGGAAGTGACGCGGGATTCGGAAGTCAGCCCCTGGGCGTTCATTCATCCGCCAAAGCCGTAAACGAAGCATCGTCGCACCGAGACTCTTCCCTTCTCCCCTTGTGGGAGAAGGTGCCTTCCCGAAGGGAAGGCGGATGAGGGGTCTCTATTCGCGGAGACAGACCCCTCATCCGTCTCGCTGCCGCTTCGCGTCAGCGATCCACCTTCTCCCACAAGGGGAGAAGGAAGGTCAGCGCGTCCTGCGAAACGTCAAATTGATCCGCTTCCTTCCCAGCAGCGCGTGCTCGCCATCGGCGAGCGGCGCAACGCCGTGATAGGCGAGCCTGCTGGCCCCGCCCCAGACGACCAAGTCGCCATGGACGAGCCGGAAGCGGCGCGGCTTGTCGCTGCGCGCCAGGCCGCCGAACAGGAAGGTCGCGGGCAGGCCGAGCGAGACCGAGACGATTGGCGCCGAATAGTCCAGCTCGTCCTTGTCCTGATGCAGCGACAGCCGCGTGCCGGGCTCGTAGCGATTGACGAGGCACGCGTCGGGCGCAAAGCCGGTGAACCCGCCCTGCTCCGCCGCGCCTCGAGCCAGGTCGCGAAGCACCGTCGGCATCTCGGGCCATGGCGCGCCGGTTCGCGGATCGATGGGATCATAGCGATAGCCGGTGTGATCGGTGATCCAGCCGCGCTCGCCGCAATTGGTCATCGCCACCGACATCAGGTGGCCGCCGGGCGTGGTCATGCGGCGGAACGGCGACTGCGCCACGATCGCGCGTACGGCGGCGATCAGCTCGCTCTCGATCGGCCTGACGAACCCGCGCAGCAGCACGGCGCCGTCGGCGATCTCCTCGCGCGACGGCTGTGCCTCGGCGGCGGTGTCAAACAGATCACCCGTCAATCGCAGCGCTCACTTGGCATCATGGAAGATCACACCCAGCGTGTGACGCTGACCGGAGCGAATCCGGCTGACGCCATGGCGCAGGTTAACCCGGTAGGTGCCGCGCGTCCCCTGCACCGGGCGATGATGCACGGCAAAAGCCACAGCATCGCCCTGCATCAGCGGCACGACCTCGGCGCGCGACTGCATGCGCGGGCGCTGCTCAGTCAGCACGAACTCACCGCCGGTAAAATCGCGTCCCGGCTCGGACAAGAGGATAGCGACCTGGAGCGGAAACACGTGCTCGCCATAGAGGTCCTGGTGCAGGCAATTGAAGTCGCCCGCCTCATATTGCAGCAGCAGCGGCGTCGGTCGCGCCTGGCCTGCCTCGTGGCAGCGCTTGAGGAACGCGGCATGCGCGGCCGGGTAACGGATGTCGATCCCCATCGCCTCGTTCCAGCGATTGGCGACGCCCTGAAGATGCGCATAGAGCGCCGGGCGGAGCTGCGCGATCAGATCGGGCAACGGGTAGGAGAAGTATTTGTACTCGCCACGGCCAAAACCGTGGCGGCCCATGACGATGCGACTGCGGAAGCCTGCATCATCAGGATAGAGCGCGGCGATGGCGCGGCATTGGTCCGGCGTCAGCAGATTCTTCAGGACGGCGCTGCCCTGGGCGTCGAGCTCGGCGGTGATTTGAGGCCAGTCGAGGGCGTCGACGTGGGTGGCGAGGTCGACTGAGGGCTTAGGGGGTGATTTGCGTGCCGTTGCTGTCATGACTGCCACCTTCGCAAGACCGGCCCGCCCTTTGCCACCCGATTCCCGACTATCTCCTCGTCATTGCGAGCGCAGCGAAGCAATCCAGAGTCTTTCCGCAGAGGGATCCTGGATTGCTTCGTCGCAAGGGCTCCTCGCAATGACGGCGGAGGGGTATCAGCCTCGCACCGGCAGCGTCGCCACGTCGTAGCCGTGCTTGATCGTGCGCTTCAGCACCGGATCCTCAAGCTCGAACTCGAAGCGATCGGCGGGGCGGATGCCTCCCTTGGCCGCAAAGGTGCCGCCGAACATGGCGCAGCCGTCGGGGAACTTGCCACTCTCAAAGCCTCGCGCGATCAGCTCGGCGACCGGCAGCATCGCGTCGAGCGTACCCTCCTGGTAGAGCACGCGCTCGCCCTTGATGGTGGCGTAGGAGCGCAGGATCATCCTGTCCCAATGACCGATGACGTCCTCGAGCTCCCAGAGCGTGGATGCGACCGGCTTGTCGCACATCTGCTTGGAGACCGTGACGTTGTAGGCCTCGACCTTGCGGTCGGTATGGTCGGAGCCGCAGCCGACGAAGATGCGGCCCTGCCAGCCGATCAGCACGAATTCGACCTCGCCGGAGGAATCGCCGCCACAGCATTCGATGCCGTCTTCCTGGGTCAGCCGGCGCGCCGAGGCGCGGTAGTAGATCGGCGTCGAGGCCGGCGGGGCGATGCCCATCTCTTGCAGCTCGGCGATGTGCTTGTCGCGCGCGACGGGATCGCGGCCGGTCCAGCCCGCGATAACCATCTGGTCGATCGCCAATGTCAGCGGCGTGGTGGTGTCCTGGGCGTCAACGGTGAAAGTCAGGTCAAACACGAATTACGGCCTCCATGCCGGCAGCAAGCTCGAAAATACGACGGTCAGATCCGCCCGCGCCCGCCAGCATCAGGCCGACGGGAACGTCACCCTCGCGATGCGCGGGCAGCGAGATGGCGCAGCCGTCGATCATGTTGATGAGGGTGCAATTGCGCAGCGCCCGCAGGTTTTCCCTGGTGAACGCCTTGTCATCGGCGAGATCGGAAATCTTCGGCGGGGTGTTGGCGGTGGTAGGCAGCACCAGCGCGTCATAGGGCGCGACGCGCGCATTGACGCGCGCGATCAGCGAGCGGCGCTCGTTGAGGAGATCGATGTAATCGGCAGCGCTCTGCGCCTCGCCGCGCATGATGCGCACGGAGACCCTGGGGTCGTAGACGTCGCCCTTGGCCGTAATGAGGTAGCGATGCCAGGCATAGCTTTCGGACGCCGCAAAGCCGCCCTTGGCGTTCATCGGGCCGATGTCGTGAAATTCGGCCATCTCGATGCGCTCGATGATCGCACCGTGATCGGCAAGGCTCTTGAGCGCGCGCTCGAACGTCGAGGCCACGTCCGCATCGAGATCGTCGAGCGCAATCGTGGTCGGCACTGCGAGCCGCATGCCCTTTACCGGTCGCGGCTTCAGCGGGACGATCGGCTCGTTCGCGAGCACGGCATCGAGAATGGCACAGCAGCTGACCGACCGCGCCAGCGGCCCGATGCTGTCGAGCGAGAAGGACAGCGGCACGGAGCCGTCCAGCGGCACGCGGCGCTGCGTCGGCTTGTAGCCGACGATGCCGTTGAAGGCGGCCGGAATCCGGCAGGAGCCGCCGGTGTCGGTGCCGAGCGCGCCATGCGCCATGCCGTCGAGCACGGACACCGCGGCGCCCGAGGACGAGCCGCCGGGCACGTGTCCCTCGGCCCGGTTCCAGGCGCCCTTCGGCGTACCGTAATGCGGATTGATGCCGATGCCGGAATAGGCGAACTCAGTCATGTTGGTCCGCCCGATCACGACGAAGCCGGCCTTGCGCAGCCGCGCCACCGTCGCGGCGTCCTGATCGGCCGGCGCAGAATCGTCGAGCGCGCGGGAGCCGGCGCGCGTGACCTGGCCCTTGATGTCGAAGAGATCCTTGATCGAGACCGGGATACCGGCATAGCGCGACGGCGCCGCCTTGACCTTGCGCAAGCCGTCCATCGCATCCGCGGTTGCGAGCGCGGCGTCCTTGTCGACGTGGATGAATGTGCGTTGGCCCTCGCCGGCCGGGTCGGCGATCCTGGCGAGGCATGCCTCGACCAGCGTGCGGGAGGTCGTGCGGCCGCTTTCGAGGTCGTCGGCGAGTTTCGCCAGTGTCGGAAAATCGGGCATGTCTGTCTCACGGAATATTGCGCGCGCAATCTATAGCGCCGCCTCGGTTCGACACAAGCATTGTGCGCATGATGGCATGCATGCGCATTGCTGGACCGTTGACGCGCGATGGTCGATTGTCGCATCAAGATCGAAACAGCCAGGCGTGAAGCCCAGGCCTTATCAAGAATTGCCTTTGGGAGGGTTTTCCGACATGGCCGAACCGCAGCGCGCGCGCCCGAAACCGACGCCGGAGACCCAGCATTTCTGGGACGGCACGAAAGCGGGCGAATTGCGTTTGCAGCGCTGCGACGCCTGCGCGCATGTCTATTTCCCACCGCGCCCGTTCTGCCCGTCCTGCGCCTCGCGCAAGGTCAGCATCTTCAAGGCGAGTGGCAAGGGTTTCCTCTACAGCTACGTGATCAATCACCGTCCCGCCGCTCCCGGCTTCACGCCGCCTTATGCGATCGCGGTGGTCGAGCTCGCCGAAGGACCGCGGATGATGAGCAACATCATCGATTGTCCGCAGACGCCGGAGGCGCTTGAGCTCGACATGAAGCTCGAGGTCGCCTTCCAGGCGCTCGACGACAAGATCACCCTCCCCGTGTTCCGTCCGGCGAAGGGATAGGCCATGCGCAGCAACCAGGTTGCCGTCGTCGGCGCGGCCGAGACCACCGAACTCGGTGTCATCCCCAATATGTCGCAGCTCCAGCTCCACGCGGATGCGGCGCTCAACGCCATCGCGGATGCCGGGCTGAAACTCTCCGACATCGACGGCTTTGCCACCGCGGTCGAAACGCCGCAGCAGGTCTGCCATTATCTCGGCATTAGGCCTACCTGGGTGGACGGCACCTCGGTCGGCGGCTGCTCGTTCATGCTGCACGTTCGCCATGCGGCGGCGGCGATCGAGGCAGGTCTCTGCAAGACCGTGCTGATCACGCATGCCGAGAGCGGCAAGTCGATGATCGGCAAGGCGCCGCGCTCGATCCCCGCCGACAGCCTGCAAGGGCAGTTCGAGGCGCCCTTCGGCGTCTACGGCCCGCCCAGCATGTTCCCGATCCTCGTGCTGCGCTTCATGAAGACCTACGGCATCACGCATGAGCAGCTCGCCTCGGTGGCGGTGGTGCAGCGGGAATGGGCGGCCAAAAATCCGCGCGCGATGATGAAGGACCCGATCACGGTCGCCGACGTGCTCAACTCGCGTATGATCGCCTATCCGTTCCGGCTCTTGCAGTGCTGCCTCGTCACCGACGGCGGCGGTGCGTTGATCCTGACCTCGGCCGACCGCGCCAAGGATTTTCCGAGCAAGCCCATCTACATCATGGGCACTGGCGAGAGCGTGGAAACGCCGATGGTCAGCCAGATGGAAACGTTCAATTCCTCGCGCGCGTTTAAAACCGCAGGCCCCCTCGCCTTCAAGGAGGCTGGCATCGCGCACAAGGACGTCGACCATCTCATGATCTACGATGCCTTCGCGCATCTGCCGCTGTTCGGCCTCGGCGATCTCGGCTTCATGCCGCATGAGGAGACGGGCAAATTCATCGCCGACGGCAACACGCGGCCCGGCGGGAAACTGCCGCTTAACACCAATGGCGGCGGATTGAGCTACATGCATTCGGGCATGTACGGCATGTACGCACTCCAGGAGAGCGTACGCCAGATGCGCGGGATTGCGCCGGCACAGGTGCCGAATGCGAAGATTTCGGTGTGCCACGGCGTCGGCGGCATGTTCGCGGCAAGTGGCACGATCGTGTTTACGAACGAGAGGTAACGACTGTCATTCCGGGGCGTCGCGTCAGCGACGAGCCCGGAATCCATAACCACGATCGGGAGTGTGGATTCCGGGCCTGCGCCTTGCGGCGCATCCCGGAATGACGGTGGAATTTGGAACGGCTAGCGGAGAACCCACATGACAAAATCACTGCAAGACAAGGTCATCATCGTCACCGGCGCGGGCCGCGGCATCGGGCGCGAGATCGCGCTGCTCTGCGCGGCGGAGGGCGCCAAGGTCGTCGTCAACGACCCCGGTGTTGCCGCCGACGGCGCCGGTTCCAGCGCTTCGCCTGCCGAGGAGGTGGTCGACGAGATCAAGAAGCGCGGCGGCATCGCGGTGCCCAATTTCGAGTCGGTGGCGGAAGCTGTCCCCGCCAGCAAGATCGTGAAGACCGCGACCGATCATTTCGGCCGGCTCGACGGCGTCGTCAACAATGCCGGCATTTTGCGCGACATGATCTTCCACAAGATGAGCGTGGAAGCGTTCGAGGCCGTCATCAAGGTTCACCTGATGGGCTCGTTCTACGTCAGCCACGCCGCGGCGCGGATCTTTCGCGAGCAGGAGAGCGGCTCCTTCGTGCACTTCACCTCGACCTCCGGCCTGATCGGCAATTTTGGCCAGGCCAACTACGCCGCGGCCAAGCTCGGCATCATCGGGCTGTCGAAGTCGATCGCGCTCGACATGGGCCGCTTCAACGTCCGCTCCAACTGCGTCTCGCCGTTCGCCTGGACCCGCATGATCGGCACCATCCCGACCGAGACTGAAGCCGAGAAGGCGCGCGTCGAGAAGATCAAGCAGATGGGACCGGAGAAGATCGCGCCGATCTGCGCCTATCTGCTCTCCGATGCCGCCAAGGACGTCTCCGGGCAGATCTTCGGCGCACGCATGAACGAGCTGTTCCTGTTCAGCCAGAACCGCCCGCTGCGCTCGGTTCATCGCAGCGAGGGCTGGACGCCGCAAACGAACGCGGAACACGGCATGCCGGCACTGAAGGGCTCGTTCTACAAGCTCGACCGTTCCGCCGACATCTTCCCCTGGGATCCCGTCTAGCCGTTTTCCCAGCAATTGTTGCGTTGCGATCTCCGGTTGTCCGACCGGAGATCGCCCGCATTACGCCCGATTGCGGGCGAATGGTTTCCTTCCAACAAAAAACGGGAGGCGACTATGACAAAATCACTGACCAATTCTGCCGAAACTGACGAGCCTTGCCTTGGACGCCGCACCCTCTTGAAGGGCGCGGCAGCGGCGGTAGCCGCGACGGGCGTCACCATGAACGCAGCCCTGGCCGCCTCCGTTACGCCGTTCGGCCAGACCGCTACTCCGACGAGGTCGACGGCGCCATTGCCCTTGGGACCTCTGCCCGGCAGCCGCTACCCGGACTCCCGTCTGGAATCCGCGAAGAAGGGGCCGCCAACGTTCGGGCCTGCCGACTTCCCGGCCTTCGCCGGCACCATGGCGGTCGAGCGTGTTGCAACCGGCTTCCGATGGGCCGAGGGTCCCGTGTATTTCGCGGCCGGACGATACCTGCTGTTCAGCGACATTCCCAATAACCGCATCATGCGCTTCTCGGAGGATGACGGTCACGTCAGCGTCTACCGTCAGCCCTCGATGAATTCGAACGGCAACACCATCGATCGCGAAGGACGCCTGATCACATGCGAGCATAGCGGTCGGCGCGTGACACGGACCGAACTCGACGGCTCGATCACCATCATTGCTGACAAATTCAATGGCAAACGACTGAACTCGCCGAACGATGCGGTCGTCACCGCCGATGGCGCGATCTGGTTCACCGATCCGGCCTACGGCATCGGCGGCTTCTACGAGGGCGTCAAGGCCGACCCCGAGCAGGAGAAGAAGAACGTCTACCGCGTCGACCCGAAAACCGGCGACGTCAAGGTCGTCATCGACGATTTTGTGGAGCCCAACGGGATCACCATCTCGCCCGACGAGAAGAAGCTCTACATCTGCGAGACCGGATTCACGGACGGACCGGACAACCCATCGCATATCCGCGTGTTCGACCTCGACGTGGCGGCGGGGAAGGTGTCGAACAGCAAGGTCTTCGCCGAGATGCCAAAGCCAAGCATCACCGACGGCGTCCGCTGTGACACCGAAGGACGGGTCTGGTGTTCGGTGGGCTGGGGCGATCCGAACGAAGACGGCGTGCGCTGCTATACGGCCAACGGCCAACTGCTTGGCAAAATTCACATCCCGGAAACCGTCGCCAACCTGAGCTTCGGCGGGCAGCAGCGAAACAGACTCTATATCTGTGGCTCGACATCGCTCTATGCTGTGTACACCGGTGTGCAGGGCGCACTAAAGCCGTGAACATCAACGAATAGCGAATGGTGAGTAGCGAATAGTCGGCAGCGCACGCCTTCTGTTCGCTACTCGCCCTACTACCCCGTATTCCGCAATCCGGCCGAAATGCCGTTGATCGTCAGCTGAATCCCGCGCAGCACCTGCTCGTCCGGGTTCTGCGCGCGATGCTCTTTCAGCAATTCGACCTGCACGTGGTTGAGCGGATCCAGATAGGGGAAGCGGTGGCGCACCGAGCGCTCCAGCAGCGGGTTGCCCTGGAGGAGCCGATCCTGCCCCATGATGTCGAGCAGCGTCTCGATGCAGGAATGCCATTCGCGGCGGATGCGGCCGAAGATCTTTTCGCGGAGCGCCTCGTCGGGCACGAGCTCGGCATAGCGCGAGGCGATCGCGATCGAGCTTTTCGCCAGCACCATGTCCATGTTCGAGAGCAGCATGCGGAAGAACGGCCATTCCCTGTAGAGCTCCTTCAGGAACGGCATGCCCTTGTCGGGATGCTCCGCGATCCACTGCTCGACCGCACTGCCAAAGCCATACCAGCCCGGCAGCATCAGGCGGCACTGCGCCCAGGAGAACACCCAGGGGATGGCGCGCAGATCCTCGATCGCGCGGGTCTTCTTGCGCGAGGCCGGACGGCTGCCGATGTTCAGCGTCGCGATCTCGTTGATGACGGTGGAGGCCCAGAAATAATCGACGAAACCGTCGGTCTCGTAGACGAGGCCGCGATAGGCCTTGAAAGCGAGATTTGAAAGCTCGTCCATCGCGGTGAGATATTCGCGGCGCGGCGCGCTCTGGCGCGGATGCAGCAGGCTCGCCTCCAGCGTCGCGGCCGCGAGGATCTCCAGATTGTTGCGGCCGACTTCGGCGTTGGAATATTTCGACGAGATGATCTCGCCCTGCTCGGTGATGCGGATCTGCCCGTTCACCGCGCCGCCGGGCTGGGCGATGATGGCATCATAGCTCGGGCCGCCGCCGCGGCCGACCGAGCCGCCGCGGCCGTGGAACAGGCGCAGTCGCACGCCGTGGCGCTCGAACACGTCGACGAGGCCGATTTCAGCCTTGTAAAGCTCCCAGCCCGAGGTGACGAAGCCGCCATCCTTGTTCGAGTCGGAATAGCCGAGCATGACCTCCTGTACGCTGCCGCGGCTGTCGACGAGGCGGCGGTAATCGTGCAGCGACAGCATGCGATCCATGATGGCGCTGGAGGCCTGCAAATCCTCAATGGTCTCGAACAGCGGCACGATGTTGATGGCGCTGCGCCCGGAGGGATGGACGAGGCCGACTTCCTTGAGCAGCACGGCCACTTCGAGCATGTCGGACATGCCCTTGCACATCGAGATGATGCATTGGGGGATGGCGTCCGAGCCGAACTTCGCATGCGCCTCTGCGGCGGAATGGAAGACGTTGAGCTCGCCCATGGTCTCGTCACTGTATTTGACGAATGGCGAGACCAGCGAGCGCGTGCTGCGTAATTCATTGGTGAGCAGCGAGATGCGCGCGTCCTCGCCCAGCGCGAGATAGGACATGCCGGGGTTCGCGGCATCCATCAGCTCGGCGATGGTACGTTCGTGCACAGCCGAGTTCTGGCGGATGTCGAGCCGGGCCAGATGGAAGCCGAAGCAATCCACCGCACGCCGCAGCAGCCGCAGCCGGCCGCGGGCGATGACGCGGGCATTGTTGGAGATCAGCGAACGGTGCAGCACGTCGAGATCGGCCTGCAACTCCTTGACGGTCTCGTAAGGCCTGCCCTTGCCGACCGGCCGGCGCGTGATCTCGACCTCGAGCTTTTCGGCCGTCGCCGTCAGGCGCGCATAGATGCCGGAGACCGCGAGACGATAAGGCTCGCCGCTCCGGTGCGGCGAGGTGTCGGGCGAGCGTTCCGCCAGCGTCCGCAGCTCCTCGGAGACGTCGGCGAGGTGCGCCGCGATCGACAGCTCCGAGCCGAGCACATGCAGCTCGTTGAGATAGAATTGCATCACCCGGCTCGACTGGAGCCGCAGGGTCCCGCGCATCACGTCGGCGGTGACGAAGGGATTGCCGTCGCGGTCGCCGCCGATCCAGCTGCCCATGCGCAGGAACGAGGCGAGCTCGCTGGCAGCCGCCTCGCCAGCCTCCTCCAGCCGGTCTTCGAGCACATTGACCAGCCGCGGCACCTCGCGCAGGAAGGTGTAGTCGTAGAACGACAGACCGTTGGCGACCTCGTCGAGCACGGTGAGCTTGGTCCGGCGCAAGAGATTGGTCTGCCACAGCGTCAGCACCTCGCGGCGAAGCTGTTCGTCGCTGGCGGCGGCCTCGTCCGCAGTCAGCGCAACGCGCTCGCGGCGGTCCAGCAGGCTAGCGACCTCCATCTCGCGGTCCATGGTGCTCTTGCGGCGGACCTCGGTCGGGTGCGCGGTCAGGACCGGGCTGACCAGCGCGGTCTTGAAGAAATTGCGCAGCACGTCGGAGCTGATCCCGGCGTCCCTGGCGTGGGCCAGCGTCTCCGCCAGCACGCCGGAACCGGTGCTCTGGGCGGCACTGCGGGCGCGCATCTGGCGAATGTTGTTCTGGTCCTCGGCGATGTTGGCGAGGTGGGAGAAATAGCTGAAGGCGCGGACGATCCGCACCGTCTCGGAGGTCGACATGGTGTCGAGGATCTGCTCGAGCTCGCGGCGGGCGAGCCGGTCCTCGTCGCGGTGGAACCGGATCGAGGTCTGCCGGATGCGCTCGACCAGGTCGAACAACTCGGCACCTTCCTGGTCGCGCACGGTGTCGCCCAGGATGCGTCCAAGCAGGCGGATGTCGTCACGCAGCCGCGCATCCGCCTCCAGCGCCTGGGCGTCCTCAGCGCGGTTCGCGCGGTTGTCAATGGCGTCGGGTGGCACGGTCTGGAGGGACATGGCTCGCTTCCTTGTTCGAGCTCGCTTCGCTGCCCGGCTCCGCCGAGTGTGCAAGTTTTTTGCCGCAGCGCAAGATGAAGTTGGGGGCGGCGCACACTGAAAGGGACGATCACTCCTTGCGGCTAGGCCGGCACGATCACCTTGCCGATCGGCCAGAGCGCGATCCCCGCGAGCTTCAGATGGGCCCAGGCAAAGGGAATGCCGATGATGGTGACGGCGAAGATCACGGCTGTCAGCACGTGGCCGAGTGCCAGCCACCAGCCGGCCAGCACGAACCAGATAATGTTCCCGATCACCCCGAGCGGGCCGGTGCCGATATCGCCCATACCGGTGACCTCGTCGCGGTTGACCGCGCGCGAGCCGAACGGCAGCAGGGCGTAGACCGCGATGTTGAACGCCGCCCGCGCCCAGGGAAGGCCGATGATGGTAATGGCCATGATGACGGAAGCCACCAGCCAGCCGAATGCCATCCAGGCACCGCCGATGAGAATCCAGATCACGTTGAGCAGAATGGAAACGGGGGCCATTAGATTTAGGAACCTTGGGATGATCCGGGGTCAATGAGCCCTCTTATAGCACGACCTCCGCGGTCATAGTCCATGACGCCGGCTGCGTTCGGCACGCAGCGATGTGCCGACAAATCCGACATCCTCGATCCCGCGCGAAATTTCCCTTGCACAGAGCCACAGCGTCAGCGCGGCGGCACCGATCGCGGCCAGCCCCGAGATCAGAACAGGATTGGGACAGAATATGACGAGAAGATTATCGAGTGGAACGGACCCGGTTGGCCAGCGCGGACTGCAAGAAGATGCCAGAGCCAAACCGCACAGCAGGATGGTGACAGCATTCGCTCCAGCCAGGGCGACCACGACGATCGCAAGACCCTTCTTCATGGAGAGGACGAGATCAACCACCTTCACGACCGCACAGCATGCGACCACGACAACGATGGCCAGGCCCCATCCGGAAATCCCGGCGGCGATGGCCTGACCGCTCCAAGCCCACGCAGCAGCAACACAGGCCAACAGAGTGAGATTGACCTTCACGGCTTCGGGAAATTTGCAACGAAGCGCGTAAGGATTCGCCTTCTCGATGAGGTCCAGCAATGCGCAGGCGATCAATCCGGCCGCAAAGCCGCCGAGATGGACGCCCCAGTCGATCCGCGAATTGCCGAGCGCAAACGCGATGTTCAATCCGATGTTGATGGCGAAGAAGTCGAACCTGACGTCGAGCTTGCCGAGGATCCACAGGCAGAGCAGCGCACCCAAAATGCCCGACGTGGCGCCGGACGCGCCGACAGTCAAATAGGGCGTGGAATGGATGCCATTGCCGATGACGGCGCCGAACACCATCGCGCAGAGATAGATGATGAGGAAATAGGCCGGTCCCACTCGCCGCTCGAGATGTCCGCCCCACAGCACGAGGCACAACATGTTCATGGTGAGGTGGACGAAGTTGACATGCAGGAAGCCATAGGCGAGCAGGCGCCAGTACTCATGCCGCGCGATTGCGCCCGAATACATGCCGCCATAGCGATACAGCAACTCTGCCGGCGCCGCCGGACTGCCTGCCTGGATGAAGCAGAATCCCGACGCCAGGACGGTCACCGTCATCAGCGCGTAAAGGGCCGCATGAGGAACTTCGAAGAAGCTGGCGCGGTATAAGGGCATCGGCGATCGCAAGCGGTTGGCGTGGGAACGTCAACCTAGCCGAGCCGATTACTGATTGCTACTCCAGCGTGCGCGATCAGGCGGCGCCTACCGTCCCTCGAATTTCGGCTCGCGCTTCTCCATGAACGCCTTCATGCCCTCGGCCATGTCCTGTGTCTTGAACAGCGGCAGAAGCTGGAGGTAGACGTGGTGAACGTGATCGGAGAAGTTCTCGTTGAGGCCCATCCGCATCATGCGCTTGGAGGCCTGCACCGCGAGCGGCGCGTTGGCTGCGATTTCGCGGGCGATGGCGCGGGTGCGGCCCATCAGGTCGGCATCCGGCACGACCTCGTTGGCGAGGCCCCAGTCCAGACACTCGCGGGCGCTGAGCGTCCGACCGGTGAAGATCAGCTCGGAAGCCTTGGCCCAGCCGAGCATCCGCGGCAGCAGCCAGGTGCCGCCGGATTCCGGCACGACGCCGCGCTTGACGAAGGCGGCGGCGAGTTTCGAGGACTCCGCCATGATGCGGATGTCGCAGCCGAGCGCGGTGTCCATGCCGTAACCGGCGGCGCCGCCGTTGACGGCGCAGATGGTCGGCTTGTCCATAGCCTGAAGCACGGTCGGCGGCGTGTTGCGCAGATTGATCGTGGTCGGCGAGGACGCGGCACTGAGGCCATTGCCGTCGCGCTCCTTGCGCAAATCGAGGCCGGCGCAGAATGCTCGCCCCTTGCCGGTGAGGATCACGACCCGGACGTTGCGGTCCTCATTGGCCTCGGTCAGCAGCCGCGCCAGATCGTTCAGCATCGGGCCGGAGATCGTGTTCATGCGCTCCGGCGCATTCAGCGTGATCACCGCGATGTGGTCGGCGACTTCGTACAGCACTTCCTTGGCAGCGTCGCTCATAATGAATGTTTCCCTGCGTGTCCCTCGTCGGGTGGGCAAAGGCGCGTTTGCGCCGTGCCCACCTTCGGTACCTGCGATCGCCATGGTGGGCACGCTTCCGCCTTCGCTCGTTGAGCTACGGCGGACAAGTCGCTTTGCCCACCCTACGGGTTCTTTCTCAAATCTTCCGCCCCGCCTGCTCCCAATAGGGATCACGCAGGCGGCGCTTGAATATTTTTCCGGAGTCTTCGCGCGGCAGGCTCGTGCGGATCTCGATGTGCTTGGGCACCTTGTAGTCGGCGAGCGAGCCCTTGAGCCGGGTGCGGATATCGCCGGCATCGAGCGTGACACCTGGTTGCGGCTCGACCACCGCCATCAGCGCCTCGCCGAACTCGGCATCGGGGATGCCGAACACGGCGCAATCATGCACGCCGGGCACGGCGTGGAGCACGGATTCGATCTCGGCCGGATAGATGTTGACGCCGCCTGAGATCACCATGTCGCGCTTGCGGTCGCAGATGAAGACGTAGCCGTCCTCGTCGATATAGCCGACGTCGCCGGAGGTGATGAAGCCGTCGCGGTCGATCTCGGCGCGCTTCTCCGGCTTGTTGTGGTAAGTGAAGTCAGCCATTTGGGCCATGCGGGAATAGATCTCGCCGATCTCGCCCACGCCCAGCACGCGGCCGTCATCGCCGATGAAGCGCAGCTCGGCGCCGGGCGAAATCCTGCCGACGGTGCCGGGCTTTTTGAGTGCATCCTCGGAGGTCGCGAAGGTGACGGCGCTGGATTCGGTCGAGCCGTAGAATTCGTAGATCACCGGCCCCCACCATTCGATCATCGCGCGCTTGACGTCGGCCGGACATGGCGCGGCGGCATGGATGATGTGGCGCAGCGACGAGACATCGTATTTCTTGCGGACCACCTCCGGCAGCTTCATCAGGCGAATGAACATGGTCGGGACCATGAAGATGGTGTCGATCTTGTATCGTTCGATCAGGTCCAGGAACTCCTCGGCCTCGAAGCGCGGCATCAGCACCAGCGCGCCGTCGAGCTTGCCGGCGCGGATGCCGAACGAGTTCGGCGCGGAGTGATAGAGCGGGCCCGGCAGGATCGCGCGGGCGCCGGGCTTGAGCCCATAGATCATCGCACGCATGCGCTCGCCGGCCGCGGCCTGTTCCGGCGTCGGTGCGTTGCGCCGCACGCCCTTGGGATGGCCCGTTGTCCCTGACGTGTAGATCATGTTCATGGGCTGCGGCACGACCGGGCCGTCATAGGGCTGGTGTTGCGCCAGCCAGGATTCGAAATCGACCGCGAAGTCCGGCGTCACCAGATGATCTGGATTGATCTTGTAGTTGGACAGGATCTCCGGCGGGGTCGGCACGCTGAGCACGGTGACGCCTTTCGGAATCGCATCGCGCAGGGCATGTAGCATGTCGGCATGTCCGATCAGCACGGACGTGCCGGTATCCCCGAGGATGTAGTTGATCTCCTCCGGCTTGAAGTGCCAGTTGATCGGCACACCATACGCACCTAACCGCATCGCGGCGTAGGCCGCTTCGAGGAAGGCGATATCGTTGCGCATCAGCATGCAGACGCAATCGCCTTGCTTGACGCCGATTTTGGCGAGGCCGCTCGCGATGCAATCGGCGCGGTTGGCGACTTCGGCGTGGGTACGGCGGCGGGCGCCGGAGACGATGCCGAGGAATGGGGACGTTTCGCTCATTTTTGTTTTTCTTTGTTGTTTAGCGACGTTGCCAGTTAGTCGTCATCACCGGGCTTGTCCCGGTGATCCACGTTCTTGCTTGCCGCTTCTGACCAAGAACGTGGATGGCCGGGACATCTAGCGCGAAGACGCGCTTCGCGCTTCTGCCCGGCCATGACGGAGAGCCTGTCAGTCTACATACCTCGCCTCGCGCTTCTCCAGATTGGAGCGCACCGCTTCGGTCTGGTTCGCACTGCCGATCAGCTTCTGCTGCTCGACCGACTCGGCGAGCAGCGCCGGGCCCGGATCGACCGAGAGATTGTTGAGCAGGCGCTTTGCGGCGCGGATCGCATCGGGGCTCTTGCCGGCGATTTCGCGCGCGACTTCGAGAGCCGTGGCGCGGGGGTCGTCGCAGATGCGCGTCGCGAGGCCGTAGCTCATCGCCTCCTGTGCGGAGAAGATGCGGCCGGTGTAGGTGAGATCGCGCAAAATGTCGTCGCGCACGAGCGAGGCCAGGATCGGCGTGCCGGCCATGTCGGGCACGAGGCCCCATTTGATCTCCATCACCGACATCCGCGCATCGGCCGAGAGAAAGCGCATGTCGGCACCGAGCGAGAGCTGGAACCCACCACCGAAAGCGACGCCGTGCACGGCCGCGATCACCGGAACCGGCAACTGGCGCCAGCCCCACACCGCCTGTTGCGGAAAATTCGCCTGGCCGTGCGTACGCGCCGTGAGGTCGCGATTTTCGCCACCCGGAATTCCGTTGCCGCCCTTCTCCTTCATGGCGGCAAAACGCCCCATGTCGAGACCGGCGCAGAAGGCGCGGCCTTCGCCCGAGAGCACGACGACACGCACGCCCTTTTCCTTCGAAAGCCGGTCAGTTGCGGCAACAAGGGCCTCGAACATCGCCTGATCGAGCGCATTCATCTTGTCGGCGCGCACCAGCCGCACGTCGGCGACGCCTTCCGAGATCGAGATCGAGACGCGCTCTTCCATGGATGAATTCTCCCCTGTTCTTGTTCAGTGCCGCTTTACAGGAAGCCAGCGGCCGGATTTAGTCAATCGACCAATTAACTGACAATCCGTACGGGAGAAACAGCCATGTTCAAGGAAAATCTTCTGGCCGGCAGGAACATCCTTGTCACCGGTGGTGGCACCGGACTCGGCAAGTCGATGGCGGCGCGCTTCCTCCAGCTTGGAGCAGAGGTGCACATCTGCGGCCGGCGCAAGATCGTGTGCGACGAGACCGCGACCGAGCTGATGGACCTGCATGGTGGCCGCGTCACCAGCCACGGCGTCGACATCCGCAACGCGCTCGCGGTCGAAGAGATGATCGAGACGATCTTTCGTGACGCTCCCCTCACCGATCTCATCAACAACGCGGCCGGCAATTTCATCTCGCGCAGCGAGGAGCTGTCGCCGCGCGGCTTCGATGCCGTCGCCAACATCGTGATGCACGGCACGTTCTATGTCACCCATGCGGTCGGCAAACGCTGGATCGCCTTGAAGCAGCCCGGCAATGTCGTTTCCATCACCACGACCTGGGTGCGCAACGGCTCACCTTACGTGGTACCGTCCGCGATGAGCAAGTCGGCGATCCACGCCATGACGATGTCGCTCGCGACCGAATGGGGCCGCTACGGCATCCGCCTCAACACGATCGCGCCGGGCGAGATCCCGACCGAGGGCATGAGCAAGCGCATCAAGCCCGGCGACGAAGCCGGCGCGCGCACCAAGGCGATGAACCCGATGGGCCGCGTCGGCACCATGGAGGAATTGCAGAACCTCGCGGTGTTCGTGATCTCCGGCGGCTGCGACTGGATCAGCGGCGAGACCATCGCGATGGACGGCGCGCAGGCGCTGGCGATGGGCGGCAATTTCTACCAGCTCCGCGACTGGAGCGACGACGACTGGAAAACCGCGCGCGAGAGCATCATGGCGCAGAACGAGAAGGACCGGGCGAAGCGGGGGTGATGCTCTCACCGCTGTCGTCCCGGGGCGCGCATAGCGCGAGCCCGGGACCCATAACCCCAGGATGAGGTTTGGCGAAGACTCATAACCCCGATCTCGCGCCACAACTCCTCCCTGTGGCTATAGGTCCCGGATCTGCGCTCCGCTCCGCTGCGCTTGTCCGGGACGACAGCGGGGCCTCTCCCATCTTGTCTTCACCCGCGGATGACGCCACACTCCCAGGCATAAAAACAAGACGCCACGGGAGAGACATGTCCACCACACAGCCATTGGCGAATCTCGCCGACATGGTGCGCGAGCGCGCGACCAGCCGCGGCAACGCGACCGCCTACGAGTTCGAGGGCCACATCACCAGCTTTGCCGAGTTCGACGTCAAGACCAACAAGGTCGCCAACGCGTTGATCGCGATGGGCGTGGAGAAGGGCGACCGCATCGCCTATCTCGGCAAGAACAGCGACCTCTACTTCGAGCTGCTGATGGGCGCGATGAAGGCCGGTGTGGTGATGGCGCCGGTGAACTGGCGGCTTGCAGGGCCCGAGGTCGCTTTCATCGTTGCGGATTGCAGGGCGCCGGTGCTGTTCGTGGGGCCGGAGTTCATCGCGCAGGTCCGCCAGATCAAGGGCCAGCTGCCTGGCGTGCGCACTGTCATCACCACCGAAGGCGGCGCGCCGGAATGGCAGGATTTTACGGCCTGGCGCGATGCGCAGAGCGGCGATGATCCCAGGGTGCCGATCGACACCCGGGACATCGCAATCCAGCTTTATACGTCGGGCACCACAGGCAAGCCCAAGGGCGCGATGCTGTCGCATGCGAACTTCCTCAACCTGGTACAAACCGGCAATGCCGAGGACAAGCCGGAGTGGAACCGGTGGTCGACCGACGACGTGTCGCTGGTGGCGATGCCGATCTTCCACATCGGCGGCTCCGGCTGGGGCGTGATGGGACTCTATCACGGCGCCCGCGGCGTGATCGCGCGCGAGTTCGATCCGACCAAGGTTTTGGATTTCTTCGAGCAGTCGGGCATCACAAAACTCTTCATGGTGCCGGCGGCGATGCAGTTCGTGGTACGGCAGCCGCGCGCGAAGACGGTCGATTTCTCGCGGCTGAAATACATGCTGTATGGCGCCTCGCCGATTCCGGCGGCGCTGCTGAAGGAATGCATCGAGGTCTTCAAATGCGGCTTCGTGCAGATGTACGGCATGACCGAGACGACAGGCACCATCGTCGCGCTACCGCCTGAGGACCACGTCGAGGGCCTCGAGCGGATGCGCTCGGCCGGCAAGGCGCTGCCGGGCGTCGAGATCGCGATCCTGGATGCGGACGGCAAACCACTGCCGCCGCGCGAGGTCGGCGAGATCGCGACGCGCTCGGGCTCGAACATGGCCGGCTACTGGAACCTGCCCGAAGCGACCGCCTCGACCCTGCGCGGCGATGGCTGGCTGCGCACGGGTGACGCCGGCTACATGGACGAGGACGGCTACCTCTACATCCACGACCGCATCAAGGACATGATCATCTCCGGCGGCGAGAACATCTACCCGGCCGAGGTCGAGAGCGCGCTGTGCGATCATCCTGATGTCGCGGAAGCCGCCGTGATCGGCGTGCCCGACGACAAATGGGGCGAGGCGGTGAGGGCGGTGGTGGTGATGAAGCCCGGCAAGCAGGCGACCGCCACCGACATCATCAACTTCACCCGCGAACGCATTGCCGGGTTCAAGACGCCGAAGAGCGTGGAGTTCTTGCCGGCGCTGCCGCGGAATCCGTCAGGCAAGATCTTGCGGCGGCAGTTGCGCGAGCCGTATTGGGCGGGGAAGGATCGGCGGGTGAATTGATCCCACGGTGCCGTAGGGTGGGCAAAGGCGCAAAGCGCCGTGCCCACCATTCTTCGTTTGCAACAAGAACGGTGGGCACGCTCCGCTTTGCCCACCCTACGGCAGCGATGCTTCGCAGCAACCGCTCAATGCTTCCCCGGCCCCATATACCCGAACAGGAACCCCGCCACCTTGCGCATCTGGATCTCCTCGCTGCCCTCCGTGATGCGATAGCGGCGGTGGTGGCGGTAGATGTGCTCGAACGGCTTGTGGCGTGAATAGCCCATGCCGCCGTGGACCTGCATGGCGCGGTCGGCGGATTCGCAGCAGAGGCGGTTTGCCCAGTAGTTGCACATGGAGACGCGGTCGGAGAGCGTGCGCTCGATCTGCTCCTCGTTGAGCTGGTCCATCTCCCATGCGGTCTTGCGGATCAACAGGCGCAGCATCTCGGCTTGGGTCGCGAGCTCGACCAGCGGGAACTGGATCGCCTGATTCTCGGCGAGCGCCTTGCCGAACGGCTTTCGCTCGCGCGCGTATTTGACACTCTCGTTGATGCAGTAGACGGCAGCGCCGAGCGAGCTTGCCGCCTGGCGGATGCGGTTCTGATGGACAAAGCACTGCGCCAGCGACAGGCCGCGCCCGACTTCGCCGAACAGCGCATCCTCAGGCACGAACACGTCCGTAAAGCTGACGCGGGGATGGTCGGTGGGCATGTTGAAGGTCCACATGTACTCCTCGACCTTCACGCCATGGCTCTTGGCCGGCACCAGGAAGCAGGTGATGCCGCGGGCATCGCCGTCATTGCCGCTCGTGCGCGCGAACAGCGCGCAATGCGTGGCGACATGCATGCCGGTCGTCCACATCTTCTCGCCGTTGATGATCCAGCCCTTGACGTTGTCGCGGGTCGCGGGCACCGCACGCGTCTCCATGTGGGTGGCGTCCGAGCCGTGATGCGGCTCCGTCAAGCCAAAGGTGATGCGGTACTTGCCCTTGATCGAACCGTCGATCATCGCCTTCTGGTCGTCGCGGCCATAGCGATCGAGCATGGTGACAACGGGGAAATTGCCGACGACGGAGTGCTCGTTCTGGAGATCGTTGTGCAGGCCGAGACCCTTGGCGGCAAAATGCTCGCGGATCACAGCCATCCAGAGGTTGGAGCCGTCCTTGCCGCCATATTGCTTCGGCACCGGAAAGCGCAGATGGCCGGCGGCGTCCGCGAGATCCTTGGCCTTGCGCAGCAGCGCTTCCCATTCATGGCGCGGCAGGCCGCCATTGTCGAAATCGGTGCGCGCCCATTCGCGGCGATGGTCGAAGAAGCGGATGTTGTCGTCGGCCTGTTCGAGCGGCTTGATCTCGCGTTCGATGAATCGGTCGAGCTCTCCGAGATAGGCGACGAGATCGGCAGGCAATGAGAAATCCACGGCTCTCTCCCGGAGTAGTTTTGTCGTTTTGCGTTAAGGCGCTAACCGCGCTTTTGCTTCGCGCGATTAAGGTGAGAAGTGCGCGCGCAAGTCAAGCAAGGCGAGGCGTGTGACAGGCGCAAGGCGCGCCCGCGCAATCCGATGGTGTCGCGGCGCTGACGCGCGCTAGTATGTCCGCAATATTCCTTCACGAGTAAATGCGGGAGCGCGCGATGGATCTGAAATTCTCAAAGGTGGAACGCAAGGGGCCGATCACGATCATCACGCTGTCGCGGCCCGAGGTCTACAACGCCCTGCACATCGATGCGCATTTCGAACTCAACAAGGTGTTCGACGATTTCTCCGCCGACCCCGAGCAGTGGGTCGCGGTTGTCACCGGCGCCGGCGACAAGGCGTTCTGCGCCGGCAACGATCTGAAGTGGCAGGCGGCAGGCGGCAAGCGCGGCTGGGACAAGGGCGGCTTTGCCGGCCTCACCTCGCGATTCGATTGCGACAAGCCGATCATCGCCGCGGTCAACGGCGTCGCCATGGGCGGCGGCTTCGAGATCGCGCTCGCCTGCGACCTGATCATCGCGTCGGAGAACGCGACCTTCGCCCTGCCCGAGCCACGCGTTGGCCTCGCCGCACTCGCCGGCGGCCTGCATCGCCTGCCGCGCCAGATCGGCCTGAAGCGCGCCATGGGCATGATCCTCACCGCGCCATGTCAGCGCCAAGGAGGGCCATGAGCTCGGCTTCGTCAACGAGGTGGTGCCGCAGGGCGAGGCGCTGTCGGGCGCACTGCGCTGGGCGGAGATGATCACCAAGAACTCACCGATGTCGATCCGGGCGTCGAAGCAGACCATCCAGAAGGGGCTCGCCGTGTCGCTGGAGCAGGCGATCGAGGAGCAGCGCGAATATCCGGCGGTGAAGGCGATGGTGGCCTCGCAGGATTACATCGAGGGCCCGAAGGCGTTCTCGGAGAAGCGGCCGCCGAAATGGGTGGGGAAGTAGAGCGCCGTTCTCCTCGTCACGACGACGGATGCCCCAACACCACAGGTGTCATGCCCCGGCTTGACCGGGGCATCCAGTACGCCGCGGCTTCAACGCATCTCACTGCCGTCTCTGGAATACTGGATCGCCCGCCCCTGTGCGCAATTGCGCACTAGGCGGGCGATGACAGCGGAGAATATGGCACCGTCTACCCGTCTCGCCCCAGCTCCCGCTTGTATGAGGCATAGTTCGGCTGGTCGACCGCTAGCTTATCCATCGTGGTCTGCCAGAGATGCTCGGCGAGCCCCGGCGTTGCCAGATCAACCTCACCCTTGGCGATGCGCTCAGCGAGCGCGCGGTTGAGATCGGCGACCGAGCCGTCAATGCCCAGCAGCGCGCGCAGCCGCTCGACCTCCTTCGCATCGCTTTCCTCCTCCTGCGTCAGCTGCCGCGTGACGAGGTCGAGAATGTTGATGGCGACGCGCAGCTTGAAGGCCTGATGGCCGGAGACCAGCGGCGTGATGTCGTTGCGGAGGAAATCGGCGACCGCCTTGGTCAGCTCGATCGGGGTCGGTTCGTCCTGCATGTCTCACCCTCCCCGCGGCGCGAGCAGCCGCAAGAGATCAATTTCGGTTTCCGAAGCGCGGCGGCCGATCATGGCGCGTTCCATCGAATGATCCGGCCCCTCGCGAAACCGCTGCATCATGCCGCCGCACATGATGCCCCAGCGCAGTGTGCCCATCACTTCCCAGAATTTTACACGCGACGGGACGACTTTGCGGCCCGCGGCCTCATAGCCGGCGAACAACTCCTCGCGTGTGCCAAAACCGCCCACCGGCTTGTCGATCTCACCAAAACGCCAGGAGTTAACGCAGACCCAGCCGAGATCCTCCATGGGATCGCCGAGATGGGCGAGCTCCCAGTCGAGCACGGCGCGGACGCCGTCGGCGCCGATGATGAGATTGCCGTTGCGGAAATCGCCGTGCACCAGCGTCGTCTCGGCCGAGGGGCCGGGATCATGGTCGCGCAGCCAGCGCAGCGCCAGCTCGAACACGGGCTTTGGCCAGTTCAGGCTACGATAGTCGCGCTCGAACTCGGAGATCTCCTGGGTCGCGGACCGGCTGCGCAGCTCGGGCAGCTTGTCCTGCGGCAGTTTGTGCAGGCCGGCGAGCACGCCGCCGATCTGCCGCGCGAGACGCGGCCGCGCCGCCGCGTACTCATCATCGCGAAGAATCTTGCGGGCGATGGTCTCGCCCTCGACCCGCTGCATGATGAAGCCGGTGCCGAGATTTTCGTCCGGCGTCAACACATGCATCACGCGCGGCGACGGCACTCCGGCCTCGAAAGCGAGTTGCATCAGCTGCGCTTCGGCCGCGAGGCCCGCCGCGCGCGTCGGCGCGGCGCCATAGCCCTTCGGCGAGCGGCGCAGGATCGCGCCGATCGGCCCATCGGGATGCGCGATGTCGAAACGCCAGGTTTCCTGGCTGGCGCCGCCGGACAGTTTTGCCGCGCCGGTGACGCCGGTCGCCCCTTCGCACCAGCGCGCGACGCTGCGGGAGAGCTCGGCCTCGATCATTTGCCTTTGAACTGCGCCGGGCGCTTCTCCAAAAACGCGCCAACGCCTTCACGGAAATCGTCCGTGTCGCCGGCGCGCAGCTGGCACTGGAATTCGAGATTGAGCTGATCCTCGAACGAATTTTCGGGGCTGTCCCAGTAAAGCTTGCGGATCAGCGACAGCGCGACCGTCGGGCCGCTGGCGAGATCACGCGCGAGCTTCATCGCCTCCTCCATCAGCACGCCGTCGTCGTAGACGCGGTTGACGAGGCCCCATTCCAGCGCCTTCTCGGCCGGTAGCCGCTCACCCATCAGCGACAATTCGACCGAGCGCGCCCGGCCGATCAGGCGCGGCAGTAGCCAGGTCGAGCCGCAATCCGGCACGAGGCCGATGCGGCGGAAGGCTTGAAGAAAGTAAGAGGACCGCGCGCACAAAATCATGTCGCCGAGCAGCGCGAAGCTCATGCCGGCGCCGGCCGCCGGGCCGTTGACCGCGGTCACGATCGGGCAATGCAGATTGCGGATGCGCCGCAAGAAGGGATGAAAGCCGGTCTCGAGCGTCAGGCCGGCCTTGGTCTTCTTCGACTGATTGTTGCGCCCTTGCAGATTCGCGCCGGTGCAGAACGCCCGCCCCGCGCCGGTCAGCACCACGCAGCGGACCTCGCCCTTCTTCTCCTCGATCGCGTCGAGGGCATCGGAGAGGCCGCCCAGCATGTCCATGGAGACCGCGTTCATCACCTCCTGATGGTCGAGCCGGAGGATCGCGACCGAGCCATCGAAATCGAGCGTGACGTGTTTGAACTGCATGGTTTCCTCGTCAGTTGGTACTAGCGATGTTTCGCAGACCGGAATTAGTTTTGCCGGGGCGCATATTTGATTTTTGTCGCGGCCTTGTCCATGGTGGTCCGAACATACCTTGTCGTCGTATCGCACAATCTTGCGCGCACAGGCTGGCGCGCGCCCGTGCCAAAAACAGGAAACGCGCCATGAACCTTTTCGACCTTACCGGCCGCGTCGCCGTGATCACCGGCGGCAATGGCGGTATCGGGCTCGGCATCGCGCAGGCACTGGCCGGCCAGGGCTGCAACGTCTCGATCTGGGGCCGCAATCCTGACAAGAACAAGGCTGCTGCCGCGAGCATGACGGGCCTTACCGGCAAGGTCGACACCCGCGTCTGCGACGTCACCGATCCGGCTTCGGTCAATGCCGCGATGAAGGCGACACTCGACATTTTCGGCCGGGTCGACGGCTGCTTTGCCAATGCCGGCATCGGCGGCGGCGGCCGGCGCTCCTTCATCGAGCGCACCGAGGAAGAGTGGCGCACGATGTTTGCGACCAATCTGGACGGCGTGTTCCACGCGTTCCAGGCCGCCGCAAAACACATGACCGAGCGCGCCAATGCCGGTGATCCCTTCGGCCGGCTGGTCGCGACATCGAGCCTCGCCTCGATCTTCGGCACTGCGCGCAACGAGCACTATGCCGCGACCAAGGCCGCGATCAAGCGCTGGTGCGCGCGCTCGGCGTCGAGCTGGCGCGTCACGGCGTCACCGCGAATGCGATCCTGCCCGGCTGGATCAAGAGCGACATGACCGCGGGCATCATGGCCAACGAGAAGTTCGTGGCCAATGTGATGCCGCGCATTCCGGTGCGGCGCTTCGGCGAGGCCAGCGATTTCGGCGGCATCGCGGTGTATCTGATGAGCAAGGCGTCGTCGTATCACACCGCGGATACGTTCGTGATCGACGGCGGCTATACGGCGTTTTGAATCTCGTAGCCCGGATGGAGCGAAGCGTAATCCGGGATTTCTAGAAGCAAGCAAGACCCGGATTTCGCTGCGCTCCATCCGGGCTATAAACTCTGAGGGGAATGGGCAAATGTTCTCACACATCATGATCGGCACTAACGATCTCGACAAGGCCAAGGCTTTTTACGACAACCTGCTCGGCACGCTCGAGGTGCGCCCGGCCAGGGTCGACGGCCATCGCATCTTCTACATCACCAAGACCGGCGTGTTCTCGGTGACGAAGCCGATCAACGGCGAGGCCGCCACGTGTGCGAATGGCGGCACTATCGGCTTTGCCGCCAACTCGCCTGAGCAGGTCGACAAGTGGCACGCAGCCGGTGTCGCCGCCGGCGGAACGCCGATCGAGAATCCGCCCGGCATCCGCGAGGGCGCAGGGAACAAGCTCTACATCGCTTATTTGCGCGATCTCGACGGCAACAAGATCTGCGCGATGCATCGGCTGCCGAACTGATTGCTCCAGGACGGTGTCATTCCCCGCCTTGTGCGCAATTGCGCACTGGAGCGGGGAATCCAGTACGCCGCGGCTTCTCCGTAAATCGCTGACGTCACGGAGTACTGGATCGTCCGGTCAAGCCGGGCGATGACAACAGTGAGTGCGGCCCGCACCTGCCTCCTCACCCCGTTCAAACAGCATTTCAAACGCTCTCGCGATATTCCATCGCATGGCATGGGTCGCCTGAAAAATGCGCGCTCGCGCTTTGGCCGCGCTGCGACTATTCTGCGGCCCAACGCGATCTCAGTGACCCCGGGAGGAACAATGACAAAGCACGCCTACATACCCCGCACCACCAACTACACTCTCAATCCCGGCGATGAGCTCAACGATCTCCGCATGTCGGACCAGGTCCGGCCGCTCTACGATCACGTCAGGAAATTCATCCGCGACACCGTCGAGCCGATGTCGATCGAATTCGCCAAGGCCGGCGAAGGCAAGCAGGATCGCTGGAGCTTTACGCCGAAACAGCTCGAGGTGCTCGAGGTCGCCAAGAACAAGGCCAAGAAGGAAGGCCTCTGGAATTTCTTCCTGCCCGACGACGAGACCGGTCAGGGCCTGAAGAATCTCGACTACGCCTATATCGCCTCCGAGCTCGGCAAGAGCCCGCTGGCCTCCGAGACGATGAACTGCTCGGCGCCGGACACCGGCAACATGGAAGTGCTGGAGCGCGTCGGCACCAAGGAGCAGAAGGAGAAGTGGCTGAAGCCGCTGATGAACGGCGAGATCCGTTCGGCCTATGTCATGACCGAGCCGAACGTCGCCTCCTCCGACGCCAAGAACATTTCGACGACCGCAAAGCTCGTCGGCGACGAATGGGTCATCAACGGCGAGAAATATTACATCTCCGGCGTCGGCGATCCCCGCTGCAAAATCCTCATCGTGATGGTGAAGACCAATCCGGATGCGGCGCCGAGCAAGCAGCAGTCGCAGATCCTGGTGCCGCGCGACACGCCCGGCGTCGAGGTGCTCGGGCCCATGTACGTGTTCGGCCAGGACCACGCCCCGCGCGGCCACATGCACATGCGCTTCAACAACGTCCGTGTGCCCAAGGAGAACATGCTGCTCGGCGAAGGCCGCGGCTTCGAGATCTCGCAGCTCCGCCTCGGCCCGGGCCGCATCCATCACTGCATGCGCACCATCGGCAAGGCCGAGAAGGCGCTGGATCTGATGGTGCAGCGTGGCCTCACCCGTGAGGCCTTCGGCAAGAAGATCGCCCATCTCGGCGGCAACATGCAGATCATCGCGCAGGCCCGCTGCGAGATCGAGGCGATGCGGCTGATGGTGCTGAAGGCCGCCAAGGCCATGGACGTGCTCGGCAACAAGGAGGCCCGCGTCTGGGTCTCCATGGTCAAGGCCATGGTGCCGGAGCGCGCCTGCAAGATCATCGACCAGTCGATCCAGATGCACGGCGCCACCGGTATCTCGCACTGGACCCCGCTCGCCGAGATGTACCAGGACGTCCGCCATCTGCGCTTCGCCGACGGTCCGGACGAGGTGCACTGGATGGTGGTGGGACGCCACGAGCTGAGCATGGCGTAAAAGTCTCTGGCCTCTCCCCGCTCGGGAAGAGCGGTAGGGTGGGCAAAGGCGCGCTCTTCGCGCGCCGTGCCCACCATCGCGGCTTCGCAAGAAAGTGGTGGGCACGCTTCGCTTTGCCCACCCTACGAGAGTTTCACCCCCACGGAGCCACCATGGAATACGCCGCCAGCGACCTGACGCCACGCGAGCGCTACAAGGTGCTGACGTCCTTCATCCTGCCACGGCCGATCGCGTGGGTGACCTCGGTCGGGCCGACCGGCGTCGTCAACGCCGCGCCGTTCAGCTTCTTCAACGCCTTCTGCGAAGATCCGCCGCTGTGCATGTTCGCGGCGAACCGCAAGCCCAACGGCCAGGACAAGGACACGTTTCTCAACATCCAGCGCACCGGCGAGTTCGTGGTCAACCTCGCCGACGAGCCGCTGGCGAAGGCCATGCACGAGAGCAGCGGCGACTTTCCCCCTGAAGTGGGCGAGCCTGACTATCTCGGGCTGAAGCTCGCACCGTCGGCGAAGATCGCCGTGCCGCGGCTCGCCGACACGCCCTGGGCGATGGAGTGCAAGCTCTGGAAGATGATCGACGTCAACGACGATCGCCGGCTGATCATGGGCGAAGGCATCCACTTCCATATCCGCGACGAGCTGTGGGACGACAAGGCGATGCGGGTGCACATGGACCGCTATCACCCGATCGGCCGGATGTTCGCCGACCGCTACTGCCGCACGGATGATCGCGTGGTGTTTCCGGCGGCGGAGGGGGCGAAGGGGAAGTAGGCCGCGCCATCGCGCTCCCTCGCCCCGTTCTTACGGGGAGAGGGCTGGGGTGAGGGGCTGCTTCCGAGAAAACAGTGTGAGTTGGGCTCGCGGAGAGTCCCTCTCACCCGAATTCGATCTTCGATCGAATTCGACCTCTCCCCGCAAGCGGGGCGAGGTGAAGCGAGCACCGTTTACGTCGCGGCCGGCTCGCCGATCTTGTCCTGGGTCTTGGTGTCGAAATCGCCGGCGTCGTGCCGCTCGTGGAGCTGGCTGGCGGGATCGCCGGAAACGCGGTTGACCATGCGGCCGCGCTTGACGGCCGGGCGCTTGGCGATCTGGTCGGTCCAGCGCTGCACGTACTTGTAGTCCTGCACCGACAGGAATTCGCCGGCGCCATAGACCAGCCCCTTGGCGAGCGCGCCGTACCAGGGCCACACCGCGATGTCGGCGATGGTGTACTCATTGCCCGCGAGGTACTCGTTGTCGGCGAGGCGCCGGTCGAGCACGTCGAGCTGGCGCTTGACCTCCATCGCAAAGCGGTCGATGGCGTATTCGATCTTGGTCGGCGCATAGGCGTAGAAGTGACCAAAGCCGCCGCCGAGATAGGGCGCGCTGCCCATCTGCCAGAACAGCCAGGACATCGCTTCGGTGCGGCTCTTGATGTCCTTCGGCAGGAAGGCGCCGAACTTCTCGGCGAGGTAGACCAGGATCGAGCCGGATTCGAACACCCGGATCGGCTCGGGACCGGACCGGTCCACCAGCGCGGGAATTTTCGAGTTCGGGTTGATGTCGACAAAGCCGCTGCCGAACTGGTCGCCATTGCCGATCCTGATCAGCCAGGCATCGTATTCGGCGCCCTTGTGGCCGAGCGCCAGCAGTTCCTCCAGCATCACCGTGACCTTCACGCCGTTCGGCGTCGCCAGCGAATAGAGCTGGAAGGGATGCTTGCCGACCGGCAGCTCCTTGTCGTGGGTCGCGCCGGCAATGGGGCGGTTGATGCTGGCGAACTGCCCGCCGTTCTCCTTGTTCCAGGTCCAGACTTTGGGCGGCACGTAGGCGGGGGCGTCGGTCATGCGGGGGCTCCGGCGAAAAGATGCGCTTGCATTAATTAGCTCGCGAATGGCCGATGGCAAGGGCGCAGAAATGCATTGCCGGGCGGGGCAACTCTACGTTTCGTCATGGCAGGCCGCTTCCCGCCGTCGTTCCGGGCCCGCCGCGCGCCCGGGAATGACGATCGGAAAGAGCCAGGTTCAGGACGCGGCCGCCGTCAGCCCCTGCTCGGCCTGCCCCAGCAAAAACCCCTCATATCCCTTCGCCGCGACCTCGTCGCAGATCCGGCGGTAGACACCGACGCCGCCGATATAGGGCATGAAGATGCGCGGCTTGCCTGGAATGTTGGCGCCCATGTACCAGGAATTGGCCTGCGGATAGAGCGTGCCGCGGGCGACCTCGTTGACATGGGCGACCCACTTGTCCTCGGCCTCCCCGCTTGCCTCCATGGTGGCAACACCCTGCCTGCGCATGTGGACGAGGCAATCGGCGATCCAGTCGACATGCTGCTCGATCGAGACGATCATGTTCGAGAGCACCGACGGGCTGCCGGGGCCGGTGATGATGAAGAGGTTCGGAAAGCCCGCGCTCATCAGACCGAGATAGGTCTTCGGGCCTTCCGCCCACTTTTCGTTCAGCGTCCGTCCGCCCGGGCCACTGATGTCGATCTTCGCGACCGAGCCGGTCATGGCATCGAAGCCCGTCGCCATCACCAGCGCGTCGACCTCGTGGTCCTTGCCTGCGACACGCACGGCATTCGCGGTGATCTCCTCGATCGGATTGGTCTTGATGTCGACCAGCGAGACGTTCGGCCGGTTGAAGGTCGCGAAATAATCCGTATCGATGCAGATGCGCTTGGTGCCGATCGGATGGCTGTTGGGCTGGAGCAGCTTCGCGGTTTCGGGGTCCTGCACGATCTCGGCGATCTTGCCGCGCACGAAGTTCGCCGCGGTGTCGTTCGCGGATCGCTCCAGGCCGAGATTGTTGTAGACATACATGAAGGTGAGCCCGCCGCGCTCCCAGCGCGCCGAATATTTGCCATTCCTGGTCTCGTCGCTGTCGTCGAGCGCGCCGCGATCGGGTTGCTCGGCGAAAATGCCGTTGCGTGCGACTTCGCGGGCGAAGCGGCGGATCTCCGGATAGGTCTTGCGGACGTTGCTGCGTTCTTCGTCGGTCAGCGCGGCGTTGCGCGCGGGAATCGAAAAATTCGCCGTGCGCTGAAATACGGTGAGATGTTTTGCTTGTTCGGCGATGACGGGCGTCGATTGGATGCCAGACGATCCCGTCCCGATCAGGCCGACGCGCAAGCCCGTGAAGTCGACGTCTTCATGCGGCCAGTTGCCGGTGTGGTAGACAGGTCCCTTGAAGCTCTCGAGGCCCTTGATGTCAGGCTTGCGCGCGTTCGAGAGGCAGCCGGTCGCAAGCACGATGAACTGCGCCTCAACCGTCTTGCCGTCGGACGTCGTCACCGACCAGCACTTCGCCCGCGCGTCGAACGCCGCGCGCTCGACGCGGGTGTCGAACTGGATGTCGCGGCGAAGATCAAAACGGTCGGCAACGTGGTTGGCGTAGTTCAGGATCTCCGGCTGCGGCGCGTAGCGCTCGCTCCAGTCCCACTCCTGCTGCAGCTCTTCCGAAAACGAGTAGGAGTACTGCATGCTCTCGACATCGCAGCGCGCGCCGGGATAGCGATTCCAGTACCAGGTGCCTCCGACGCCACCACCCTGCTCATAGACGCGCGCCGAGAAGCCAAGACCGCGCAGGCGGTGCAACATGTACATGCCGGCAAAGCCCGCGCCGACGACTTGCGCTGGCGACATCGGTAGGCGCTCCCTCGCTGTTTTCTCTTTGTTTGCGCCAGCATTCTCAAAGGCCCACAAAAGCGCAAGAGGCAAATCGGCGAGCTCTGGTCTGTTTATTTTGTGCAGCGGAATGGCTCATCCGCCGCGTGGCGTCTGCACGCAAGATGCGCGGCCAAATCCGGCTTGGCATCGCGGGTGACGATGAGCTAGCGTCGAAGCGCCTTCGCTCAAGCAAAGCAACAACAGCAACGCGACGGCTGCCGGGAGAGAGCCATGAAATCGCCGATCTGCGACATGCTGGGCATCGAGTTCCCGCTGCTCGCCTTCAGCCATTGCCGCGACGTCGTTGCCGCCGTCAGCCGTGCCGGCGGCTTTGGCGTGTTGGGTGCCACCGTGCACACGCCCGACACGCTCGAGCGCGAGCTGAAATGGATTGACGAGCATGTCGACGGCAAGCCCTACGGCATCGACGTGCTGATCCCCGAGAACATCTCGACCGCAGGCGAGAAGGACGTCACCTGGAAGAGCCTGGAGGCGCGCGTGCCGCAGGAGCACCGCGCCTACACGCGCGACCTCCTGAAGAAATACGATATCGAGTTGACGACAAGTGATGTGGCCGACAACCAGCCGCAACCGTTCGACGCGAAGACCGCACTTCAGCTGCTCGAGGTCTCCTTCAACCATCCGATCCGTTTGATCGCCAACGCGCTGGGCGTGCCGCCGAAGGCGATGATCGAGATGGGCAGGAAGCACGGCGTGCCGGTTGCCGCCCTCGTCGGCGCCAAGGAGCATGCGTTGCGCCAGGTCGCGGCCGGCGTCGACATTCTCGTGGTGCAGGGCACCGAGGCCGGCGGCCATTGCGGCGAGGTCTCCACCCTGGTGCTGGTGCCGGAGGTGATCAAGGCGATCAAGAAGATCCGCGACGTGCCGGTGCTCGCGGCCGGCGGCATCATGACGGGACGGCAGATGGCCGCCTGCATGGCGATGGGCGCGGCCGGCGCCTGGACCGGCTCGGTGTGGCTCGCCACCGTCGAGGCCGAGACCACGGAGATCTTCCGCGAGAAGATGATCGCGGCGTCCTCGCGCGATGCGATCCGTTCAAAGGGGCGCACCGGCAAGCCGGCACGCCAGCTCCGCTCGGTCTGGACCGATGCCTGGGACCGCGCGCCGGAAAGCCCCGGCGCGCTGCCGATGCCGCTGCAAAGCGTCATCAGCCGCGACGCCTTCAACGCGATCGATCGCGCGGCGGCGAGCGGCAACGCCAAGGCGCGCGACCTCGTCAGCTATTTCGTCGGCCAGGGCGTCGGCCTGATCGACAGCGTGAAGTCGGCGGGCGCCGTGGTGCAGGAGTTCAAGGAAGAATTTGCCGAGGCCGTCGAGCACATGAATGCGCTGGTGGCGGAGTAGCATCCACATCGTCATTGCGAGCGAAGCGAAGCAATCCAGACTTCTTCCGCGGATACATTTCGGGATTGCTTCGTGCCTTCGCTCCTCTCAATGACGAGACAACTAACATCGTGAATCGAGATTATGACTGACAACATCCCGGAAGACCGCATCCCCGTCGTCGTCGGCATCGGCGAGATCATCGACCGACCCAAGGAGATCACCGAGGGCCTCGAGCCTCTCGATCTTCTGGAGCAAGCGCTGCGGCGGGCCGAGCAGGACGCCGGCGCAAAGCTGCTTGGCGAGGTGCAGTCGCTCGACGTCGTCAACTTCCTGAGCTGGCGCTATCGCGATCCGGAAAAGCTTTGGCGCAGCGGCTCGGCATTGCGCCGGCGCATTGCTATTACGGCCCGGTCGGCGGTGAGAGCCCGATCCGCTACATCCACGAGGCGGCAAAACGCATCGCGCGTGGCGAATGCACTGTGGCGGCAGTCTGCGGCGCGGAGGCGCAGTCGACCGCGACCAAGGCGGAGCGCGCCGGGGTCAAGCTGCCCTGGACGCCGTTCGCCCATGACGTCGAGGAGCCCAAGCGTGGGGCGGCATTCCAGAAGCCGCTAGCGGTGAAGCTCGGCGTGTTCCGTCCCGTCACCGTCTATCCATTCTATGAGTCCGCCTCCTCCGCCCATTGGGGCCAGACGCCGCGCGAAGCCATGGCAGAGTCCGGCACGCTGTGGTCGCGCTACTCCGAGGCCGCCGCCGAAAATCCCAACGCCTGGCTGAAGCGGCGCCATGCGCCGGACGAGATCACGACGCCGACGGCGGACAACCGGCTGATCGCCTGGCCCTACAACAAGCTCATGGTCGCCAACCCCAGCGTCAACATGGGCGGCGCGCTGCTGCTCACCAGCCTCGCCAGGGCGCGCGCGGCCGGCATCGCGGAGGACAAGCTGGTCTATCCGCTCGGCGGCGCCTCGGCCGAAGAGCCGCGCGATTACCTCCTGCGCGATCAGTTCCATGAAAGCCATCCGCAGAATGCGGTGCTGAAGGCGGCGATGGACCTCGCCGGCGGCGACGGTAAAAAGTTCGACGCGATCGAGCTCTATAGCTGCTTCCCGTGCGTGCCCAAGATGGCGCGGCGGACGCTGGGCCTCGGGGCCGACGTGCAGCCGACCGTGACCGGTGGCCTCACCTTTTTCGGTGCGCCGCTCAACACCTACATGACGCATGCGGCCTGCGCGATGGTGCGGCGTGTGCGTGATGGCGCCAAGCTCGGGCTGCTCTACGGCCAGGGCGGCTTCGTCACCAAGCACCACGCATTGGTGGTGTCGAAGACGCCACGTGAGGCGCTGGCGCAGGAGACGAGCGTGCAAGGCGAGGCCGACCGCAACAAGCGCGCGGTGCCCGAGTTCGTCACGGAGGTCTCAGGCAAGGGCAAGGTCGAGAGTTTCACGGTGCTCTATGGCCGCGGCGGCGATGTCGAGCACGGCGTGGTGATGCTGCGGACGGAAGATGATCGACGCACCCTGGCGCGGATTCCGGCGAGCGACGCGGCGACGCTGGCGCATCTGCTCAACATGGATCGCACGCCGCTGGGTTCGCTCGGCGAGATCACGATGGCGGCGGATGGCGTGCCGGAGTGGCGGGTGGCGTAGCTTTCGTAGGGTGGGCAAAGGCGCTCTTGCGCCGTACCCACCATTCTTCTTCCAATCACATGAAGATGGTGGGCACGCTTCGCTTTGCCCACCCTACGAGATCAACCTAGCCCTTCGGCGCCTGCTTCTCCGACGCCGTCGCCGGCTTGCCCTTGGCACCGGCGCCGCCAACGACGCGAACCTGGTCGCCGTCGGAAATGCCATCCGGCGGGGCGGCGATGACGCGGTCGTCGGGTGCGATGCCCGAGGCGAGTTCAATCTCCTTGCCGAGATCGCGCGCGATGGTCACGGTCTTGAACTGCACCTTGTCGTCGGGACCGACGGTCGCAACACGCAGACCGCTGCCGTTGAAGATCAGGGCGCTGGCGGGAATGCTCAGCGGCGCGGTGTCGCGCTGAAGGTTGAGCTTCACGCTGGCATAGCCGCCGGGCATCAACTCGCCGTTGGAATTGTCGAGCCGAAGCTGCATGCGGGTGGTTCCTGAGGCGACGTCGACGGCCTGCGAAGACGCCTCGACCGTCGCCTGGAATGTCCGGTTCGGGTATTCCGGCATGACCATGGTGGCCTTGGCGCCGATCTTGATCGCAGGCACGTAGTTCTGGGGAACGTTGACGTAAACGCGCAGCTTGGTGATGTCGGAGACCACGAACATCGCCGGGCCGGAGCCGCCGCCGGCATTGATCAACGCGCCGACGTCGGTATCGCGCGCCGTGACCACGCCATCGAACGGCACCGTGATCTTCTTGTAGCCGGCCAGCGCTTCAAGCCGCTCGACATTTGCCTGGCCTGAGTGGACGGCCGCGTTCTTGTTGGAGAGATCGGCGGTGCGCTCGTCGATCTCCTGGGCGGAGACGAAGTTGGAGGCGACCAGCGTCTTGCGCCGGTTGAGCGTTGCTTCCGAGAGCCTGGCACTGGCCTGCTGGCTGGCGAGGTCGGCGCGGGCCTGAAGCAGTTGCTGGTCGAGGTCGGGCGCCTCGATCTCGGCGATCACCTGCCCCGCCTTGACGCGCGCGCCCATGTCGACGCTCCAGCTCTTCAGATAGCCGGAGACGCGCGCGAAGATCGGCGCGCGGTAATAGGCCTCGAGCCGACCCGGCAGGTCGATGGTACCGTTGAGGGATTTTGCGTTCGGCAGCGTCACCGCAACGCTGGGAACGGCCTGATCGTCGGTCCATTCCTTCAGCTTGGAGCCGTGCTCCTCGCGGGCACGAATGCCGGTGCCGACGACGAGACCTGCCGCAATCAGCGCCACCACGCCGAAGATGCCCAGTTTCCGGTGCGACACCGGGGAGCGGGGTTCAGTGGGCGACATGCGGAGTCTCCAATGGGGCGGCGGCTTTGGCGCCTTGTTTCTTGTGTACCATACTGAACACCACGGGAACAAACATCAGCGTGGCGAAAGTTGCAAAGATCAGGCCGCCGATCACGGCGCGGCCAAGCGGCGCATTCTGCTCGCCGCCCTCCCCGAGCCCCAAGGCCATCGGCGCCATGCCGATGATCATGGCGAGCGCGGTCATCAGGACCGGGCGGAACCGGACGAACCCGGCCTCGAGTGCAGCGGCGACGGGGTCACCGAGCTCCTCGTAGCGCTCGCGGGCGAAGGAGATCACCAGCACGCTGTTGGCGGTGGCAACGCCCATGCACATGATCGCGCCGGTCAGGGCGGGCACCGACAGCGTCGTCTCGGTCGCGAACAGCATCCAGACGATACCGGCAAGCGCGGCCGGCAGCGCGGTGATGATCACGAACGGGTCGGACCAGGACTGGAAGTTCACGACGATCAGGAAGTAGATCAGCACGACGGCACCGAGCAGGCCGAACAGAAGGCCGGTGAAGGCGCTGTTCATCGTCTGCACCTGGCCGAGCAGCACCACGGAGGAGCCCTTCGGCACGTCCTTGGCGGTGTCGGCGATCACCTGACGGATGTCGGCGGCGACCGCACCGAGATCGCGGCCCGAGGTCGTGGCAAAGATCTGGACGAGGTTCTGGATGTCGTATTGCGACACTACCGCACTCGAGGTCGCGCGCTTGATGTCGGCGATGCCGCCGAGGATCGGCGACTGCGAGGCGCCCGTTGCCGTGATCGGCAGCGTCTGCAGCGCGCTGAGCGAGTCGATCTGGTATTGCGGCGTCTGCATCACGATGGAGTAGGAAACGCCGTTCTCCGGATTGAGATAGTAGGTCGGCGCGACCTGCGAGGAGCCGGCGAGGTTGACGACGAGACTGTTGGTGACGTCGCGCTCGGTCAGGCCGACATATTGCGCGCGGGTACGGTCGACGTCGATGTTGAAGGTGGGGTTATTCGGCGACTGCTGGATGCGCGCATCGGCAACGCCCGGGATCTTGCGAACCCTCGCCAGCAAATTGTTGGCGTAGGCAAAGTTGGCGCCGATATTGGCACCACGGATTTGCAGGTCGATCGGCGCCGGCGCGCCGAAGTTCAGGATCTGGCTGACGATGTCGGCCGGCAGGAATGCGAAGCTGACGCCGGGGAACAGGCGCGGCAGCTGCTCGCGCAGCACGCGCACGTGCTCTTCCGTCGGCTTGTGGCCCTCTTTCAGCTTGATCTGGATGTCGCCGTCCTGCGGGCCGATCACGCCCGTGTTGTTGTAGGTCATGTTGATGCCGGAGATCGGCATGCCGATGTTGTCGGTCAGCGTCTCGATTTCACCGGGGATCAGCTTGCGGATCGCCTTCTGGACGTCGGCGAGCTGGTTCGCCGTCTCCTCCACGCGGGTGCCGACCTGGGTGCGGACATGCATCAGGATATTGCCGGCATCGACCGCGGGGAAGAAGTTGCGTCCCAGAAACGGCACCAGCGCGAAGGACGCGCCGACCACGCAGAGGAAGCCGATCACGAACACCGCGCGGTGCGCCAGCGCGAGCCCGAGGAAGTCATGGTAGCCGCTGCGAATGCGCTCGAACCGGGCCTCGAAACCGCGCTGGAACCAGACCAGCGGATTGCGCGACTTCGGCGGGCCGCCCTCGTGATGGACGTGTGCCTGCAGCAGATAGTTCGCCATGGTCGGCACCAGCGTGCGCGACAGGATGAACGACCAGATCATCGCGAACATCACGGCTTCGGCCATCGGCACGAACAGGAAGCGCGCGACGCCGGCGAGGAAGAACATCGGCACGAACACGATGCAGATGCACAGCAACGAGACGAAAGCCGGCGTCACGATCTGGTTGGCGCCGTCGAGGATCGACTGCTCGACCGGCTTGCCCTGCTCCAGATGGTAGTTGATGTTCTCGATGGTGACGGTGGCGTCGTCGACGAGGATGCCGACCGCGAGCGCAAGGCCGCCGAGCGTCATGATGTTCAGCGTCTCACCGATCGCCGACAGCATGATGATGGCGCCGAGCACCGAGAGCGGGATCGAGACCGCGATGATGACCGTGGAGCGCCAGCTACCGAGGAACAGCAGGATCATGACGCTGGTCAGCAGCGCCGCGATCACGCCTTCGATCGCGACGCCTTGAATCGCGCCGCGGACGAACACCGACTGGTCGCCGATGAAGCCGATCTTCAGCGCGTCCGGCAGCTGGTCCTTGACGTCGATCACCTTCTGCTTGATGCCGGCGATGATATCGAGCGTCGAGGTCGCGCCCGCCTTCAGCACCATCATCAGCACCGAGCGGTTGCCGTCGACATGGACGATGTTGGTCTGCGGCGGATTGCCGTCACGCACGGTCGCGACGTCGCGCACATAGACCATCGCGCCGTTGACGGTCCTGATCGGCAGATTGCCGAGCTCGTCGATCTTCAGCGGCGAGTTGTTGAGCTGGATGTTGTATTCGAACTGGCCGATCTTCTGGGTGCCGACCGGCGTGATCAGGTTTTGGGCTGCGAGCGCGTTGGCGACGTCCTGGCCCGACAGGCCACGGGCCTGGAGCGCGGTCGGATCGAGGTCGATCTGGATTTGGCGCTGCTTGCCGCCGAACGGATACGGGATCGCCGCGCCGGGCACGGTGACCAGCGGGGTGCGCAGATTATTGATGCCGATATCGGCGAGGTTCTGCTCGGTCAGGCCATCGCCCGACAAAGCCACCTGGATGATCGGCACGGTCGAGGCGGAGTAGTTCAGGATCAGGGGCGGCGTTGCGCCCGGCGGCATCTGCTTCAGCAGCGTCTGCGAGATCGCGGTGACCTGCGCGTTAGCGGTGCGGATGTCGACGTTCGGCTGGAAGAAGATCTTGATGATGCCAAAGCCGTTATAGGAGTTGGCGGTAATGTGCTCGATGTCGTTGACGGTCGTCGTCAGCGCGCGCTGGAACGGCGTGGTGATGCGGCCGGACATCTGGTCCGGCGGCAGGCCGGTGTACTGCCAGACCACGCCGATCACGGGGATGCGGATGTCCGGGAAGATGTCGGTCGGCGTCCGCAGGGCCGCGAGCGGCCCGATGATCAGGAGCAGAAGCGCGAGCACGACAAACGTGTAGGGTCGGCTCAGGGCAATACGGACCAGAGCAATCATCGGTCAGGCAATTCCAAATAGGGGACAGGGAACACGCCCCACGGGTTCCTGAGGCTGATTTACCCGAACACCGTGGAAATGGCCAACGACGGCGCCGCCCCGTGCGGTCACTTCCCTGCCATCGCACTGCGAAATCGCATTCCAGATATGCAGCCTGCGGCCGGAATATTACGGAAGCGGCTTACCCCCACGTAAAAAAGCGGCGCCCGCAGGCGCCGCCTTCAGAACTGCGATGGTTTCCCGGCTCAGGCCGCGCGGACGTTGGTCAGGAACTTGCTGACCTCGGTCTTGAGGCGGCTCGAGTCGTTGGACAGCATCTGCGCTGCCGACAGCACCTGCGAGGAGGCCGTGCCGGTCTCGGTCGCACCGCGCTGCACGTCGGTGATGTTGGAGGAGACCTGCTGTGTGCCCTGCGCCGCCTGCTGCACGTTGCGGGCGATCTCCTGGGTCGCTGCGCCCTGCTCTTCCACCGCAGCGGCAATCGCCGAGGAGATTTCGGAGAGACGCTCGATGGTCGAGGAGATCTCCTTGATGGCGCCGACCGAGTCGTTGGTCGCCGCCTGGATGCCGGAGATCTGCTGGCCGATTTCGCCGGTCGCCTTGGCGGTCTGCTCGGCAAGCGCCTTCACCTCGGAGGCGACCACCGCGAAGCCGCGGCCGGCTTCACCGGCACGCGCCGCCTCGATGGTGGCGTTCAGCGCCAAGAGGTTGGTCTGGCCGGCGATGGTGTTGATCAGCTCGACGACGTCGCCGATGCGGGAAGCCGCCTTGGACAGCTCGCTGACGCGCTCGGTGGTGGCACGGGCCTGGCCGACGGCATCGCCCGCCATCCGCGCTGATTCCTGCACCTGACGGCTGATCTCGCCGACCGACGAGGCCATCTCCTCGGTGGCCGAGGCCACCGACTGCACGTTGGTCGAGGCTTCCTCTGAGGCCGCGGCGACCGTGGTCGCCATCCGCTGCGAGCGGTCGGCGGTCGAAGTCAGCGTCGAGGCGGAGGCTTCGAGCTGGGTCGAGGCCGACGACACGGTCTGGACAATCTCGCCGATCATCGTTTCGAAATCGCGGGTGATGCCGTCGACGCGGCGGCCGCGCTCGATCTTGGCTTCGGCATCGGCGGCGGCGGCCTCATCGGCGGCTTTCTTGGCGATCAAGGCTTCCTTGAAGATCTGGAGCACATCGGCCATGGCGCCGATCTCGGTCTTCTCGCCGCGATGCGGGACTTCGGCGGAGAGGTCGCCCTTGCCGAGCGCCTGCATCGGCTGGATGATCGAGTTGATGCCGGCGGAGACGTCCTGGACCACGTAGAAGCTGACGCCGATGCCGATGATCACGGCGGCGCCGAGGATGATCGAGACCAGCATGAAGGCATAGAAATAGCTGTCGGCGGCATCCTGGGCAGCCTGGTCGCCGCCCTTGGTGTTGAGATCGATGTCCTTCATCAGGACCTCATCCGACGCAAGGCCGATCTTGTTGACCGTCTTGGTGTTCAGCTCCTGGGCGTCATGCGGGACCTTGCCGGCCTCCTTGCGCGACAGCGCCATGACGTCTTCGGTGCCCTTCTTGTAATCGTCCCAGAGCTTGGCCCATTCGTTGTACAGCCGGCGTTCCTCGGGCGAAGTGATCATCGGCTCGTAGGCCTTGCGGGACTTGGCGAGCGCCTCGATGACGGTGCCGGCCGTCTTTTCGTTGGCGAGCTTCTCCTCGAGGGTCTCGGACAGCATGTGCTGGCGGACCACGTTGCGGTAGGTGATGACGCTGGCGCGGAGTTCGCCGAGCACCCGGACGCTGGGCAGCCAGCTCGTGGTGATGTCGGTGGTGTTGGCGTTCATTGACCGCATCTTCGTGACGGCGAGCAGGCCCATGCCGGTCATAGCGACCAGCAGGAACGCCACGACACTGATGATCTTGGCGCGAATGGAAATGGTGGCGAACATAATCGGGTCTCGTTGTGCTGGCGCGGGCGCGCGTCCGGGAGGTCTTAACAATCAACCAAAAGGAGCGACGCCGACATCAGACAACAGAGCGACTGAGCAGATGTTAACTACGACTCCGTTCGAGTACGGAGCCTGAAAGAAATGAACAGGCAGCTAAGAACGCCCTGCGCTCAGCGCATGAGCCCAAGCGCGTCCGCGAAGAATTCCGGCCCGCCGAAATTTCCGGACTTCAGCGCGAGCAGCATATCGCCTGCTTCAGCGCCGACGGCGCGCAGCACCGGGACGCCCGCAGCGATCTCCGCGCCGACAAGGAAGCCGGGAATCCCGAGGCGATCGACGACGGCGCCGGAGGTCTCGCCGCCAGCCACGACCAGCCGCCTGACGCCTGATTTGACTAGGTTTTCCGCAATGTCGGCCATCGCCTGCTCGATGGCGTGACCGGCTGCATCGCGGCCGTGGCGCGCCTGCAAGGCGGCGACCTGATCCGGTGTCGCGCTCGACGCGATCAGGACCGGACCGTCGGCTAAACGCGGCTTGGCCCAGGCGATCGCGCGTTGCACTTCGTCCGCTCCCGTAAGAATACGGTCCTGATCGAGATGGAGCACGGCCATGACGCGTTCGGCGTTGGCGATCTGCTGAAGCGTCGCCTGCGAGCAGCTTCCGGCGAGGCAGGCCGCCGGTCCGCCGACGGCGGCGTCCGCCCCGCCGCTGCCAGCGGCCGACTTGACCTTGCCCGTCGAGACCAGAGCCCGCGCCAGTCCGAGGCCGATGCCGGAGGCGCCGACCGACAGCCGATGCTGGGCAGCGACGAGGCCGATGGTCTCGAGGTCGCGGTCGAACACGGCATCGATGATCGCAGCACCGGTGCCCTTGCCTGACAATTCGGTAAGCCGAGCCCGCACGGCCTCCGCGCCGCGGGTGACGGTCGCGAGGTCGACCAGGCCGACCTGCGTCTTGCTCTGGCGTGCCAGCACGCGCACCAGGTTGGAATCGCGCATCGGGTTGAGCGGATGGTCCTTGAGCGGGCTCTCGTTCAGCGGCACGGCGCCGACGAACAGATTGCCCTGGTAGACCGTGCGACCGGTCTCCGGGAAGGCCGGCGTCACCAGCACGACGGCCTCGCCGCTATCGGCGCGCAGCGCGTCCATCACCGGGCCGATATTGCCCGCATCGGTGGAATCGAAGGTCGAGCAGATCTTGAACAGCACATGGCGCGCCCCGCGACCACGCAGCCATTTCTCCGCCGCGCGCGAACGCGACACGGCAAGGCCTGCCTCGATCGAGCGGCTCTTCAGCGACACCACGACGGCGTCGACCTCGGGCAGCGCGAGATCGTCCGCGGGCACGCCGATGGTCTGCACGGTACGCAGGCCCGCGCGCGTCAGCGTATTGGCGAGATCGGAGGCGCCGGTGTAGTCGTCGGCGATGCAACCCAGTGCGAGCGTCACGGCTTCACTCCCGCATAAGGCTTGAACCAGGCGAGGCCATCGGTGGTCTTACCGCGCGGATTGTATTCGCAGCCGACGAAGCCGGTATAGCCGAGCCGGTCGAGTTCAGTGAACAGGAACGGATAGTTCAGCTCCTCGCCGTCGGGCTCGTTGCGCGAGGGAACGCTGGCGATCTGGATGTGCCCGATGATCGGCATCATCTCACGCAGGCGCATGGTGACGTCGCCGTGGATGATCTGGCAGTGATAGATGTCGAACTGGAGCTTCAGGTTCGCCAGTCTCAGCTCCTGGATCAGGTCGCGCGCGAAGCCGAAATCATTGAGGAAGTAGCCGGGCACATTGCGCGCATTGATCGGCTCGAGCACGATGTCGATGCCGTGCGGAGCGAAGAACTCCGCAGCCCACGCCACCGACTTGTAGAACGCCTCGATCGCGACCCGCTCGCCGCGGTTGGCAATGCCGGCCATCAAGTGCAGCCGCTTGACACCGGTCGCCTTGGCGTAAGGCAACGCTGTCTCCAGGCTCGCCTTGAGATCGGAGAACCGCGCCGGCAGCGCCGCAAAGCCCTTCTCACCGGCGTTCCAGTCGCCCGGCGGCAGGTTGAACAGCGCCTGCGTCAAACCGTTGCGCTTGAGCCGCTCGCCAACCACCTCGGCCGGATGCTCGTAGGGAAAGAGGAATTCGACAGCGGTGAAGCCTGCTTGCGCGGCGGCATCGAAACGGTCGAGAAACGGCACCTCGGTGAACATCATCGAGAGATTGGCGGCGAAACGGAGCATCGGAATCCTCTTGGCTTACTTTTCGCCGGGAAGTTTTACGCCGGTGACCTGCGCGTACATGCGCGCCACCGAGGCGTCGTCATCGCGGCCCATGCCGGCAGCGGATGTCATCAGGAACATCTGGAGAGCGGCGGCCGAGACCGGAACCGGGAAGCGGGCGCTGCGCGCCATGTCCTGGATGATGCCGAGGTCCTTGACGAAGATCTCGACCGCGCTGCGCGGCGTGTAATCGCCGTCGAGCACGTGCGGCATGCGATTCTCGAACATCCAAGAATTGCCCGCGGAGGCCGTGATCACCTCATAGACCTTGCGGATGTCGAGGCCCTGCCTGGCGGCGAACGCCATCGCTTCGCTGGCGGCGGCGATATGCACGCCGGCGAGCAACTGGTTGATCATCTTGAAGGCGGCGCCCTGCCCTGCGGCATCGCCGAGCTCGTACAGTTTTGCCGCCATGGCATCGAGCGCCGGCCGTGCCTTTGCAAAGGCAGCGGGACTGCCGGAGGCAAGGATCGTCAGCTCGCCTTGGGCCGCGCGCTGCGCGCCGCCGGAGATCGGCGCATCCAGATAGTGACGGCCGGACGCCTCCAGCTGCTTTGCGAGGCGACGGGCCACATCCGGGTCCATGGTTGCGGAGGAAAGGAAGACGCTGTCCTTCGGCAGGGTCTCGGCGGCGCCATCCTTGCCGAACAGGATGGTCTCGGTCTGCGCGGCATTGACGACGACGCTGACGACGATGTCGGCGCCCTTGGCCGCTTCCGCCGGCGTGCTGGCGCCTGTGCCGCCGTCCTTCACGAAGCGCGCCACGGCGTCAGCCGAGACGTCGCAGCCGGTCACCGCATGACCGGCGCGCTTCAGCGAGGTCGCCATGCCGAACCCCATCGAGCCGAGCCCGATGACCGCGATACGCTGATTTTGTGACGTGGAGGCGGACATGCAACTGACCCTTGCGAACGTTTCCTGGACGGCCGCCCTTTGCGGCGGCTCACTGATCCGAATAACACGGCTTGGCCGCGCTGCCAAAGCGTGAGACAAGCGGGCATGACGGCTATGAGCAACGAGACCCGGCTGCGTGAGGATATCTGCCGCTTCGGACGGTCCTTGTTCGAGCGCGGCCTGACACCGGGCTCTTCCGGCAATATCAGCGTCAAGATGCACGATGGGGGTTGGCTCGTCACCCCCACCAACGCCTCGCTCGGTTTCCTCGACCCGGCGCGACTGTCGCGGCTGGACGCACGGGGGCGCCTCCTCTCGGGCGATGCGCCGACCAAGGAAGTTCCGCTGCACACCGCGCTCTACGACACGCGCGAAAACGCGCGGGCGATCGTGCATCTGCACTCCACCCATTCGGTCGCGCTCTCGATGCTGCCCGAGATCGACCCGCGCGCCGCGCTGCCGCCGATGACGGCTTATTATCTGATGAAATGCGGCGCCACTGCGCTTGTGCCCTATTACCGCCCCGGCGATCCCGCGGTTGCGGATGCGATCAAGGGACTGGCGGGCAAATATTCATCGGTGCTGCTCGCCAATCACGGCCCGGTGGTCGCCGGCGATACGCTGGAAGCCGCGGTGTTCGCGACGGAGGAGCTGGAGGAGACGGCGAAGCTGTACCTGCTGCTGCGCGGGATGAACCCGCGGTATCTGTCGCCGGAGCAGGTGAAGGATCTGGTGAAGGTGTTCGGGGTGACGCTGCCGGAGCATGGGCACGAGCATTAGCGCCACCGTCTCGTGACGAGCGCGATGGCGCGGCCTCACTCACCGCTGTCATTCCCCGCGAAGGCGGGGAATCCAGTACGCTGCGGCTTCTCCGTAGCCAATTAATGTCTCTGGAATACTGGATCGCCCGCCTTCGCGGGCGATGACACCGATCGTGTAGTAACTACAGCCCCAGATACGCCTTCCGCACGTCCGGGTTGCCCCTGATTTCGGCTGCCGGGCCCTGCATCAGCACGCGGCCGGTTTGCAGGATGTAGGCGCGGTCGGCGATTTCGAGGCACTCGGCCATGCGCTGCTCGACGATCAGCACGGTCATGCCGGCGTCGCGGATGCGCAGTACCGCCTGGAAGATTTCGTCGACCAGCTTCGGCATGATGCCCTGCGAGGGCTCGTCCAGCATCAACAGCCGCGGGCGCGTCATCAGCGCCCGGCCGATCGCAAGCATCTGCTGCTCGCCGCCGGACAGCGTCTCGGCGCGCTGCTCCAAACGTTCCTGGAGACGCGGGAACAGCGTGAAGACGAGGTCGAGCGGCCCTTCACGATCCGCCTCACCGCGATAGAGATAACTGCCGAGGCGGAGATTGTCGCGCACCGACAGGCGCGGGAACAGGCGGCGGTTCTCCGGCACATAGGCGATGCCGGTGGCGGTGACGTGATGCTGCGCCATGCCGTCGAGCCGCTTGCCGTCGACCGTCACCGTGCCCGAGCGCGGGCGCTCGGCGCCGGCGATGGATTTGAGCAGCGTCGACTTGCCCGCGCCATTGGCGCCGGCCACGCAGACGATCTCGCCCTTCTGGACCTCGATCGAGACCGCCGAGATCGCGACCAGGCCCTGATAGGCGGTCGTGACTTCATGCACCGACAGCATGACGATCTCCCAGATATGCGCTGATCACCTTGGGATCGCGGACGACGTCGGAAGGTTTACCCTCGACCAGCACCTTGCCGAGGTCGAGCACGATGGCGCGGTCGACCAGCGGCATCACGATCTCCATGACATGCTCGACCATCAAAACGGTGATGCCGGCATCGCGCACCTTGCGCACCAGCGCGACGCCGGTCTGCGCCTCGGTCGGCGTCAGGCCGGTGAGGACTTCGTCCAGCAGCAGCAGCTTTGGTTCGGTCGCCAGCGCACGGGCGACTTCGAGGCGGCGTTTCTCGGCCGGCACGAGGTCGCTCGCGAGCACGTCGGCGCGCGCGGCAAGGCCGGTGAATTCGAGCACCTCATGCGCCTTGCGGCGTGCCTCGCGCATCACGGTGTTGCGGACGAGAGCACCGACGATGACGTTGTCGATGACAGTCATGGTCTCGAAGCTCTTGACCACCTGGAAGGTGCGCCCGACGCCGCGCTGGCAGCGCTCGGCCGCCGGCATGTTGGTGACATCCTCGCCGTCGAACCAGATCGACCCTTGCGTCGGCGGCAGGACGCCGGCGATGAGATTGAACAGCGTCGACTTGCCGGCACCGTTCGGCCCGATCAGGCCGACGATCTCGCCGCGGCCGACCGAGATCGAGACATCGCTGTTGGCGACGAGGCCACCAAACCGCTGCCAGACGCCGCGGGTTTCAAGGAGCGCAGTCATCGCGTGGCTCCTCTTGCCTTCGAACGGGAGAACAGGCTCACCAAGCCGCGCGGCAGGGCCAGCGAGATCGCGACGATCAGGGCGCCGTAGACGATCAGGTCAACGCCACGGCCTGAGCCGCCGATATAAGAGCGCGTCAGCTCCGTCATCGGGATCAGGATGGCAGCCCCAAGCACAGGCCCCCAGAGGGTGCCGATGCCGCCGAGCACGGCCGGCAACGCCATCAGCAGCGAGAACTGGAAGCCCATCACACTTTCAGGGTCGATATAGGCGAGAAACTGCGCATAGAAGGCACCGCCGATGGCGACGAGGAAGGCGGAGACCGCCGCCGCGCCCATCTTGGAGTTGAACACGACGACGCCGAGGCTCTCGGCCGCTTCCGGATTGTCCTTCACCGCGCGCCACCAAAAGCCCCATTTGGAGTCCTCCAGCCACCAGGTGACGAACCAGGCGAGGCTGCACAGCACCAGCGCAAAATAGAAGTACGGCAGCTTGCTGCGCATAAACTGGAATTTCAGCCAGCTGTCGCCGCGCACGGGAACGGTGATTCCCATCGCAGCCCCCGCCCATTCCCAGTTCTGGAACAAGAGCAGTCCGATTTCGGCGATGACGATGGTCGCGATCACGAAGTAATGGCCGCGCAGGCGGAAGAAGGGATAGCCGAGCCCCATTGCGATGATCGCCGCAATCACGCCGCCGGCGAGCATGCCGAACCAGGGCAGCACGCCGAACTTCGTGAACAGCAGCTCGGTGGTGTAGGCGCCGATGCCGAAATAGAGCGCGTGCCCCAGCGAGATCTGTCCGCAATAGCCGGACAGGATGTTCCAGCTCTGCGACAGCGCCGCATACATCAGGGTCAGGATCAGGATCAGGATGTTCTGGACGTAAACATCCTTGATCAACAGCGGAGCCAGCGCTGCGAGCCCGGCCAGCACTGCGGCGATGATGAGGTCGCGGCGGCGCCGCGCTGCAAAAGCCTTGTCCATCACATCGACCCGAACAGGCCGCGCGGCCGGATGAAGACGACGAGGAGATAGACGGCATAGATGCCGACGGACTTCAGCGATGGCGGCAACACCAGCGCGGTCACCGCTTCGACCAGGCCGACAATGATGCCGCCGGCGAAGGCGCCAAACACGCTGCCGAAGCCGCCGAGCGCCACGGTGACGTAGGCGATCAGCGCGAACGACGCGCCGACATCGGGATAGATGTAGAAGAACACTGCCATGATCGCACCGGCGAGACCGACCAGCGCGGCGCCGAGGCCCCAGCCGAACGCGAACACGCGGTTCTTGTCGATGCCGACGAGCGCGACCGCGCCGGGATCCTCGCGGGTGGCTTCCAGCGCGCGGCCGAAGTCGGTGCGGTGGATGAAGAGGTAGAGCCCGGCGAAGGCCGCGATCGAGACCAGCGCACCGATGAGCTGCGGCTCGGGCAGGAAGATGCCGGCGACCGAGATGGTTTTACCGCCGAGCCAGGACTGTGGAATGCTGCGATAGTCCGGCGTGAAGAAGTACTGCGCGAGGCCGCGCATCACGATCGCAAGGCCGAAAGTCGTGAAGATCTGCACCATGCCGGCATTGGCCTTGGCCCGCATGGCGAAGCGTACAAGGAGTAGATAGACCACTGCTCCGAACACGAACATCGCCGCTGCGACCAATGGGGCCGACAGCAGGGGATCGATCGCGAAGAACGCGAACAGAAAGAAGGACAGGTACATCGCGAGCATCAGGAATTCGCCATGGGCGAAGTTCGTGACGTCCATCAGGCCGAAAATCAGCGCGAGGCCGACCGCGATCAGTCCGTAGAGCAGGCCCATCAGAAGGCCGCTCGCGAGACTCTGGATAATGGCTTGAGCTGTCAAAAGTCGTCCCCCGAAATAGATCCTCATCCTGAGGAGCGCGCACCAGCGTGCGTCTCGAAGGATGGCCCAGCCCTCGTCCTTCGAGACGCGGGCTACGCCCGCTCCTCAGGATGAGGGCGGGAGCTACGTCCGAGCTCCCGCTTCCCAATCTTACTTCATCGGCCAGATCGCTTCCGCGATCGCGGCCTGCGGCGGGAAGATGGTGACGAACTTGCCGCCGACATATTGCAGCAGCACCGGGTCGGCGTCGTTGTTCTGGCCGGCCTCGTCGAACTTGACGCGCTTCCAGGGCATGATGGTCTGCTCGCCCGGGATGTCGGTCGCGGCCAGTGCATCGCGGATCTTCTCGCCGTCGGCCGATTTGGCGCGGTTGATGGCGTCGGCCAGGATGATCAGGCCCATGAACTGGCGTGAGGTCAGGTCGTTGAAGTCCTTGCCCGAGCGCGCCTTGAACATCTCGTTGATCTTGCCGACCATGGGACGCTTCTGCGCGAGATCGAGCGAGAAGGTGCCGCGCGAGATCACGCCTTCGAGCTTGTCGCCGACGGCATCATAGAGCGCCTTCTCCGAGAAGCCGGCGTCCTGCGCCACGATCGCGTTCGGCTTGTAGCCGAGCTCGCCCATGGTCTTGACCAGCAGGATGCCGTCGGTGGTGTAGCTCGAGGGCATCAGCACGTCGGCATTGGCGCTCTTGAGCTGCTGCACTTCGGCCGACAGCGACGGCGAATTGGCGCGATACTTGATGTCGGAGACGATCTTGTAACCGCGCTCTCCGGCGATCTTGGCCTGGGCGTTGCCGGAGTCGGTGCCGAAGATGGTGTCCTCGTGGAACAGCGACAGCGTCTCGATCTTGGTGCCCTTCTTCTTCAAGGCATCGAAGAAGTCGAACATAGCAGCCGAGTACATCTCGTCATGCGGGGCGGCGCGGAAGTAATATTTGAGGCCGCGGCGATGCAGGCTCGGCGAGGAGTTGTCGGCGGAGACGAACGGGATCTGGTAGCGCTCGCAGATCTGGCTGACGGTGACGGCGACCGCGCTTTGATAGGTGCCGATGATCGCGGAGACCTTCTCCTGCGTGATCAGGCGCTCGGCCTCGGCGCGGCCCTTTTGCGGATCGGCCTGGTGGTCGGCGAACACGAGGCGGACTTTTGCGCCGCCGAGGCCCGGCAGACCCTCGCCCTTGGCCAGCGGCAGATCGAAATCGGTGTCCTTGTTGATGACCTCGAGCGCGGTCTCATAGGCCTTCTGCGCGTCGACGCCCTGCTGCGCGCTGCCGCCGGAGAACGGATAGATCACGCCGATCACGACCTCGGAGGTCTGGGCGCGTGCAGCGAGCGGCACCAGCGCGGCAGTGGCTGTGGCACCAAGCAGCACGTCACGGCGAGAGATCGTCATGGCAAAGTCCCCTGTTACTAAATTTCGACTGATCGAATGGAGCGATTGATGGATGCGGTAAAGCCCGAAGAAGCAGCAAACGCTGCCTACTAAATCACGGCCATGTTCCAGTTCTTCAGATCCGTCACCAGCATCAGGCCGGGCGAATGCGTGATCGCGAACGGCAGCCTGGCGGCGTTGATCACCGATTGCGGCGTCACGCCGCAGGCCCAGAACACCGGGATCTCGTCGTCGGCGACGGGCACGGGATCGCCGTAATCCGGCTTGGCGAGATCCTTGATGCCGATCAGGTGCGGATGGCCGAGATGCACGGGTGCACCGTGCACGGCGGGATAACGCGAGGTGATCTGCACCGCGCGGATCGCATCGGCCGGCTTGAACGGACGCATCGACACCACCATGGGACCGGCGAACGGACCGGCCTCGCCGCAGGCGATGTTGGTGCGGTACATCGGCACGCGCACGTTCTGCTCGATGTGGCGGATCGGCATGCCCTCGTCGAGCAACGCCTCTTCGAACGAGAACGAGCAGCCGAGCACGAAGGTCACGAGATCGTCGCGCCAATGCTTGGTCACGTCGGTCGGCTCGTCGACCACCTCGCCGTCGCGCCAGATGCGATAGCGCGGCACGTCGGTGCGGATGTCGAGATCGGCGCCGAGCGCGGGGATGTGCGGGCTGCCGACGTCGGACATGCCGATGATCGGGCACGGTTTCGGATTGAGCTGGCAGAAGCGGTGAAAGGCGCTGGCATATTCGGCTGGCAGGATCGCCAGATTGCCCTGGACGAAGCCGGGGGCGACGCCGGCGGTAGATCCGACCTGGCCGCCGCGATAGGCGAGCCGCGCCTGGCGGCTCGGGAGCGTGTCGGGCGTTTCAGTTTGCTGCGCTGCCACCAAAACAGTCATTTGATCGACCTGCCTATAAACTCGACAAAGACAGCCAACACCAAGCATGCTATAAAGTCTAATCTTCCTTTCTAATCGATCTTGATAAATTAGATTTATCGATCGGGAAAATCCTTCTCATGCTGGACTTCAGGTCGATCGAAACCTTCCTTTGGGTTGTGAAGCTCGGCAGCTTTCGCGGCGCCGCAGCACGGCTCAATACGACCCAGCCGGCGATCTCCCAGCGCATCGCCCAGCTCGAGCGCGAGATGGGCGTAAAGCTCCTCAACCGCGACCATCGCGTTGCTTCGCCGACGCCGAGCGGCCGGCAGATGATGGTCTATGCGGAGAAGTTGATCGGCCTGAGGGCGGCGATGATCGCCGAGATCGGCGATCGCTCGGCGATGCGCGGCGTGATGCGCCTCGGCGTCGCCGAGACCATCGTGCACACCTGGCTGCCGCGGCTCGTCAAGAGCATGAACGAAGTCTATCCGAACCTGTCGCTGGAGATCGAGGTCGACATCACGCCGAACCTCACTGCGCGCCTGCTCGCGCAGGAGATCGAGCTTGCCTTCGTGGTGGGGCCGCTGTCGGCCTCGGGCGTCCACAATCGCGTGCTCGCGGATTATCCGATCGGCTTTCTCGCAAGCCCCTCGCTCGGGCTCGGCGACGGCCCGGTGACGCGCGCCGACCTCGCGCGGTTTCCGATCATCACCTTCCCGCGCAAGACCAGGCCTTACGAGGTCGTGCGCGAAGTCTTCGACCGGCCGGAGCTGCCGCCGATCCGGCTGCATGCGTCCGCATCGCTGGCGACGGTCATCCACATGGCGGTCGAAGGGCTCGGCATCGCCGTGATCCCCGACGCCATCGTCGAGAACGAGCTCGCCGACGGGCGGTTGCAACTGCTCAAAACCGATCTCGCCATAGCGCCGCTGACATTCACGGCGAGCTGGCTCGCCTCGCCTGACGTCGTCGCGGTGGAGCGCGTCGCCGAGCTCGCACGGCAGATTGCGCAGAGCAGCCTCGCGGTTGACGAGTCTGCGCCGGCGCGTCATTGAAAAAGGCGCCGGACAAAAGAGAGACCGACCGCATGAGCCGAGCCGCCACCAATCTGCAAATCGATTCCGCCCGCCTCTGGGGCTCCATCCACGAGACCGCCCAGTTTGGCGGGACGGCCAAGGGCGGTGTGCGGCGGCTGACGCTGAGCAGCGAAGACAAGCAGGTGCGCGACTGGTTCCGCAAGGCCTGCGAGGACGCCGGCCTCGAGGTGCACACCGATGCGCTCGGCTCACAGTTCGGCCTGCGCAAGGGCCGCGACATGTCGAAGCTGCCCGTCGGGATCGGCTCGCATCTCGACACCCAGCCGACCGGCGGCAAGTATGACGGCATTCTGGGGACGCTCGGCGCGCTGGAAGTGATCCGCACGCTGAACGACGCAGGCATCGAAACCGAAGCGCCGATCTGCGTCGTCAACTGGACCAACGAGGAAGGCTCGCGCTTCGCACCGGCGATGATGGCCTCCGCCGCTTACGTCGGCGATTTCACCACCGATGACATCCTGTCGCGCAAGGATATCGACGGCACTTCCGTCAGCCAGGCGCTCGACAGCATCGGCTATCGCGGCGACAAGCCGGTCGGCTTCCAGAAGCTCGGCTGCTTCGTCGAGCTGCACATCGAGCAGGGTCCGATCCTCGAGGCCGAAGGCAAGACCATCGGCGTGGTCGATTCCGGCCAGGGCGTGCTCTGGTACGACGGCAAGATTTCCGGCTTCGAGAGCCATGCCGGATCGACGCCGATGCCGCTGCGGCGCGATGCGCTCGCGACGCTCTCCGAAATCGTGCTGGCGATGGAGGCCATCGCGAAGAAGCACGGGCCGAAAGCAGTGGGCACCATCGGCGAGGCCGTGATCGCAAATCCCTCGCGCAACGTCATTCCCGGCGAGATCGCCTTCACCATGGATTGTCGCAGCGCGGATGGCGCCATCATGGATGCGCTCGATCGCGATTTGCGCGCCGCCATTGCCGAGATCGCCGCGCGCCGCAAGGTCGAGGTCAAGATCGACCAGGTCTGGCGCAAGCCGCCGACGCATTTCGATCCCAAGCTGATCGCGGCGGTCGAGAACGCGGCGAAGACGCTCGGCTATTCCTCCCGTCGCATCACCTCCGGCGCCGGCCACGATGCCTGCAACCTAAACACCGTCATGCCGGCGGCGATGGTGTTCGTGCCCTGCAAGGACGGTATCAGCCACAACGAGCTGGAAGACGCCACGCAGCCCGACTGCGCCGCAGGCACCAACGTGCTGATGCATACCGTGCTGGCGATCGCCGGCGTCGCGTCCTGATCGGAGAGAGCCATGCGCGGAGTTTTCGTCGACGCCAACGAAGCCCTCGCCGTGATCATGGAGCGGCTGGGGAAGCCCGGCGACCCCGAGGTGCGGATCCACAGGGATCCCGACATCAAGCCCGAGCAATATCCTGAAGTCCTCGATGGTGCGGAGATCGCCATCGTCGACCACACAGCGCTGCCGACCGAGGTCGCGAAGAAATGCGCGGGGCTGAAGCACGTCGTGTTCCTCGGCACCGGCGCGCGCAGCTACATGAATCCGGAAGAACTCGCCGAGCTCGGCATCTCCGTGCACCTGATCAAGGGCTATGGCGACACCGCCGTCGCCGAATCCGCGATTGCGCTGATGTGGGCCTCCGCCCGCGTCATCGCGATGATGGATCGCGAGATGCGCGGCGGCAACTGGCTGCGCGAGGATGGCATGCAGCTCTCCGGCAAGACGCTCGGCCTGATCGGCTTCGGCGGCATCGCCGCGGAAGTCGCACGTATTGCGGCCGGCTCGGGCATGAAGGTGATCGCCTGGAACCGCTCGCCGAAGAGCCATCCGGGCGTCGAGTTCACTGATCTCGACACGCTGCTGGCCAGAAGCGACGTCGTGTCGCTGCATCTGCTGCTCAACGACGAGACGCGCGGCATGATCACGCGCGAGAAGATTTCTGCGATGAAGCCCGGTGTCATCCTGATCAACACCGCGCGTGCCGCGGTCGTCGACGAGCAGGCGATGATCGACGCGCTGAAGTCGGGGCATATCCGCCATGCCGGCCTCGACGTCTTCAACATCGAGCCCCTGCCCGGCGACCATCCGCTGACAAGACTGCCGAACGTGACGCTGTCGGCGCATTCGGCCTTCCGCACGCCGGAAGCGAGCGAGAACCTGATTGAAGCGGCATGGGTCCATTGCCGCCGGATCGTGAAGGGATAAAAGCAACAACAATGGCCGACTATCGCACCATCAAGGCACAGCCGCTCACCAACGTCGTCCGTGCCATCGTCAAGGCGGGCGGGTCTACGGACCGCGAAGCCGAGCTCGTGTCCACCAACCTCGTCGAGGCCAATCTTAGAGGACATGACTCGCACGGCGTCGGCATGATCCCGCGCTATGTCCAGAGCGTCACCACGGGCGGCCTCGCCGTGAACGCGCACGTCAAGATCGTGCTCGACACCGGTCCGCTCCTCACGCTCGACGGCCTCACCGGCTATGGCCAGGTGATCGGGCACGAGGCGATGGAGCTGGCGGCAGAGCGCGCCAAGCGCAACGGCGTGTGTCTCGTCGGCCTCTCCAACTCGCACCACATTGGCCGCATCGGCCATTGGGCCGAGCAGTGCATCGACCACGGGCTGGTCTCGATCCACTTCGTCAACGTGATCTCGCGCCCGATCGTGGCGCCGTGGGGCGGCAGCGATGCGCGCCACGGCACCAACCCGTTCTGCGTCGGCATCCCGCGCAGGGGCAAGGACCCGATCGTGCTCGACTTCGCCACCAGCAGGATCGCGCAAGGCAAGACCCGGGTCGCCCACAACAAGGGCGTCGAACTGGAGCCCGGCACCATCATCGACAACGAAGGCAAGCCGACCACCAACCCGCGCTACACCGTGATCCCGCCGCACGGCGCCATCCTGCCGTTCGGCGAGCACAAGGGCTCCGGCCTCGCACTGGTGTGCGAAATCCTCGGCGGCGCGCTCTCCGGCGGGCAGGTGGTCAAGGGCCCGTCCGACGGCAAGTACAACGTCCTCAACGGCATGCTCTCGATCGTCATCGACCCGAACAAGCTCGGCACCGGCGACAACCTTGCGAGCGAGGTCGAGAGTTTTGTTGCCTGGCACACCGGCTCGCCGCCCGCTCCCGGCGTCGACAAGGTGAAGATCGCCGGCGATCCCGAGCGCGAGACCAGGAAGAAGCGTCTGGCCGAAGGCATTCCGGTCGACCCGACCACCTGGCAGGAAATCCTGGAGGCCGGGACGAAGTTCGGACTGGACCAGGCCGCGATCGAGAAGATCGCGGGCTAGTCGGGAACGAAGCGCATCGCTGAGAATAGCCCGGCCAAGTGCACTATCGCGCAACGAGATCTGGACTAAAGCGAAGCATCACCGCACTCGTGGAGCGGATTTGAACCGGCCCGCGTCGTCTCACGACAACGCGAATATCCCGGTCCACATCCGCCCCCGAGGTTCACATGTTCTCCCGTCTTGCAACGCTCATGTCCGACTCGAGCGAGCCGTTACCCGAAACCGACTTCTACCGGCATCGGCTCGCGATCTATGAAAGCGAGCTTGGCGAGCCCGAGCACAGCTTCACCGACAGCGCGGAGCGCCGCATCGACATCCACGCCTTTGGCCGCGATTTCGTGCCGGTGTGCCAGGAGGGATCTGACGAAGGTTATGTGCTTCTGACCAACGGCATGAGCGAACAGCGAATGCCGGGGGTGCATGGCGACGCAAAGCCACGTGCCGAGCTGATGTGGTATGTCCGGGAGCCGACAGAGGAGGTTTGCGCCAATCTGCGCTGGCTCGCCAATCTGCCGTCCATCGACACGACCTGGTTCGGTTTTGGTCATCGCGTCGCGCTGCCGTGTCCGCCGGTTGCAGGAACGGACTTCCAGACATTCCTGTTTCTCACACCGGTCATCGGCCCCGATAAGCAGATCGCCGAGGCGCTCGAGATCGCGAGCGATCCCGTGGAGATCCTGACCGTGAACCTGATCTCGCATCAGGAGCTCGGCCTCATCAAGTCCAGGGGACTCGACCCGTTTCTCGATCTGCTCGACGAGAACAATTATCCGCCGATCTTCGATCCGACGCGGAAATCTTACGTGTAGAGCGCGCCCAAAACCACCGCTGCCCCTTCCCTTCTCCCCTTGTGGGAGATGGTGGCGCGAAGCGCCGGATGAGGGGTTCTCTCCGCGAAGAAAAACTTCTCGGACGGGAGGCCCGTCTCTGCGGAGACAGACCCCTCACCCGTCTCGCCGCTACGCGGCGAGCCACCCTCTCCCACAAGGGGAGAGGGGAAGATCTGCCGCCTTAATCCACCATATCCGCGACCGCCTTGCCGCAGGCGGTGGTGTCGGCGTTGCCGCCGAGGTCCTTGGTGCGCAGCGTGCGTTCGGCAAGCGTGCGTTCGATCGCATCGACGATCGACTTGCCGGCTTCCTTCTCGCCGAGGTGCTCGAGCATCATCGCGCCGGACCAGATCGCGCCGATCGGGTTGGCGATGCCCTGCCCCGCAATGTCGGGCGCCGAGCCGTGCACCGGCTCGAACACCGAGGGGAAATCGCCCTCGGGATTGATGTTGCCCGATGGCGCGATGCCGATGGTGCCGGTGCAGGCCGGGCCGAGATCGGAGAGGATGTCGCCGAACAGATTCGAGCCAACCACGACGTCGAACCAGTCCGGATGCAGCACGAAGTTCGCGGTCAGAATGTCGATGTGGTACTTGTCCCACTTCACGCCCGGAAACTTCTTCGCCATCGCCTCCACGCGCTCGTCCCAATAGGGCATGGTGATGGAGATGCCGTTCGACTTGGTCGCCGAGGTCAGGTGCTTCTTCGGCCGCGACTGCGCGAGCTCGAAAGCGAATTTCAGGATGCGGTCGACGCCGATGCGGGTCAACACCGTCTGCTGCGTCACGAACTCGCGGTCGGTGTCCGGGAACATGCGGCCGCCGACGGAGGAATATTCACCTTCGGTGTTCTCTCGCACCACCCAGAAATCGATGTCGCCAGGCTTGCGGTTCGCCAGCGGCGACGGCACGCCGGGCATCAGCCGCACCGGGCGCAAATTCACATACTGGTCGAACTCGCGGCGAAACTTGATCAGCGACCCCCACAGCGAGACGTGATCCGGAATCTTGGCCGGCCAGCCGACGGCGCCGAAATAGATCGCGTCATGCTTGCCGATCTTTTCTTTCCAGTCGTCCGGCATCATCTGGCCGTGCTTCTCGTAATAGTCCCAGGACGAGAAGTCGAAATGGTCGAAATGCAGGGACACCCCGTGCTTCTTCGCCGCTGCCTCCAGAACGCGCAGGCCCTCTGGCATCACTTCCTTGCCGATGCCGTCGCCGGGAATGACTGCAATCCGGTATTGTTTCTTGCTCATCGAGAACGTCCTTGGTTGGTCCGGCAGCCGCCGCCTTTTTGACCGCACTGCAATGGACCAAACTCGGCAGCAGTGCAACGCTGCACTGCAATGTTGACCGTGGCGCGGCCGAGCGCCTACTGGTTTGATCCTGATGTTCCCACCGAGTGAGTACCCTTCATGGATCTGCATCTGCGTGGCAAGCGCGTCCTGATCACGGGCGCGTCCAAAGGCATTGGCGCAGCCGCCGCCGAGGCGTTTGCCGAGGAAGGCGCAAACCTCCTGCTCGCCGCCCGCAGCGGCGACCAGCTCAAGGCGCTAGCGGACCGCCTGCGCTCCGCACACCAGATCGATGCCGCGACGAGCATCGTGGACCTGCGCAAGGCCGAGGACGTGGCACGGCTCGCGAGGGAAGCCGCCGATATCGACGTGCTCGTCAACAATGCCGGCGACATCCCCGGTGGCTCCATCGACAAGATCGACGAGGCGACCTGGCGGCACGCCTGGGAATTGAAAGTATTCGGCTATATCAACCTGACGCGGCAGATCTACGCGCAGATGAAGGCGAAGGGTCGCGGCGTCATCGTCAATGACATCGGCGCGGCCGGCGAAAAATTCGATGCCAACTACATCTGCGGCAGCGCCGGCAACGCCGCATTGATGGCCTTCACCCGTGCGCTCGGCGGCAAGAGCCTCGCCGACAACATCCGCGTGGTCGGCATCAATCCCGGCCCGGTCGGCACTGATCGCCACGTCACCCTGCTCAAGACGCGGGCAAAGCACCAGTTCGGCGATGAGAGCCGTTACAAGGAATTCCAGAAGAGCCTGCCGCTCGGCCGGCCCGCGCATGCGCGCGAGATCGGCGATCTCATGGCGTTCCTGGCGTCCGATCGCGCCGGATATACGTCGGGGGTCATCTATACCGTGGATGGCGGCATCAGCGCGGGCTGGGGTTAGTTTTTCCCGTCATTGCGAGCGCAGCGAAGCAATCCAGGAATGCATCCGCTGTGGCAGTTCGAATTGCTTCGCTGCGCTCGCAATGACGACACAATAAGCACAGGAGTAAAATAGTTGTCTCAAGACCTGATCCGCGAAACCGCACGCGCCGTCGTCGACAAGCTGCGATCCGGCGACGTCTCGCCGCTCGAGCTTCTGGATGTGCTGGAGAAGCGCATCGGTGAGGTCGACGGCAAGGTCAACGCGCTGCCGACGCTATGCTTCGATCGCGCGCGGGACAACGCCAAGGCGCTGATGCAGAAGCCGGCCGGAGCCCGCGGGCTGCTCGCGGGCCTGCCGGTACCGATCAAGGACCTGACCGATGTCGCGGGCGTGCTGAACACACAGGGTTCGCCGATCTTCAGGGACAATGTGCCTAAGCAGTCCGATCTCATGGTCGAGAACCTCGAAGGCAATGGCGCGGTCGTCTACGCCAAGTCGAACACACCGGAATTCGGCGCCGGCGCCAACACCTTCAACGAAGTGTTCGGCGCGACGCTCAATCCCTGGGATACGACGAAGTCTGCGGCCGGCTCCTCCGGCGGCGCTGCGGTGGCGCTTGCCACCGGCATGGCCTGGCTCGCCCAGGGCTCTGACATGGGCGGCAGCTTGCGCAGCCCCGCGGCGTTCTGCGGCGTGGTCGGCATGCGGCCCAGCATCGGCCGCGTCGCACACACGCCCAAATCGGCGATCGACCGCAATCTCGGCGTGGTGGGGCCGATGGCGCGCAATGTCGAGGATCTTGCGCTGCTGTTGGATGCCATGAGCGGCGACTATGCAGACGACCCGCTCTCGCTGCCCGCACCTGCGACCTCGTTCCTGTCGGCCGCGCAGTCAGGCAAGAAGCCGAAGCGCATCGCCTATTCGCCCGATCTCGGCATCACGCCGGTCGATCCAGAGGTCAAGGCGATCACGCGCAAGGCCGCGGAACGCTTTGCGGAGGCAGGCGCGATCGTGGAAGAAGCGCATCCGGACTGGCGCGAGGCGCATGAATGCTTCCACGTCCTGCGCGCCTTCGATTTCGCGATCACCAAGGCCAATCTGCTGCGGACCAAGCGCGACCTTCTGAAGCCCGAGGTGATCTGGAACATCGAGGAAGGCATCAAGCTCACCGTCGAGCAGCTCGCGCGCGCCGAGGCGCAGCGCGTCGGCATGACCGCGCGCGCGATCGAGTTCTTCAAAAGCTACGACCTGCTGTTGACGCCGACCACGATCGTGCCGCCCTTCCCGATCGAGCACCGCTATGTCGCCGAATGCGCCGGCAAGAAGTTCGAGAACTATGTCGAATGGCTCGGCATCGTCTACGCCATCACGCTCGCCTGCTGCCCGTCGCTGTCGCTGCCCTGCGGCTTCACGGCGTCTGGCCTCCCGATCGGTGTGCAGGTCGTCGGCGCCCCGCGCGCGGATGCGCAGGTGATCGCCGGCGCGAAGGTGTTGGAGGATATTCTGGGTCTGCGCGGCTCCACGCCGATTGATCCCAAGGTGAAGGCATAACGCGAGCCGCACCGGCGGGGACTTGGCCGTCCCCGCCGTGCGCCGGTCAGACCCTAGTCGTTCGCTTTCGGCCCGCCGTGATACCGATGCGCATCGTATCCGGCCTCATCCGTTGGAGCGGCGAAGGCGAAGGAGTTCGGATGCGTTTCCGACATCTGGGCGGTGGCCGCCGAAGCCATGTGCGAGTGATTCATTGCCTCGTGAGCAGAGGCGGCGGAGCAAAGCGCGACCAGCATGGCCGACGCTGCGAGAACTGATTTCATCATGATGTGACGTGCCTCTTGTGAGTGCCACCAGCAAATTGCAGATGGATCTCGCCGCGTAGGATTGCCAGTTTGAATCCAGGCACGCGATATAGGCACGGCATAAGCATTTCGCGCTCCAGTATAGGCTTCCAGCGCTTCTGGCTCGCTCCCGCGGCGGGGAAATCCGCTCACCTCGAGGCGGTATTCGCCTCCAGGCCGCGACTGTACCGCGACATCGCAAAGCAAAAGACAAAGTAGATCGCGGCGACGAAGATGTAGACCTCAACCGAGAATTGCTGCCAGGCCGGATCGATGATCGCGGTCTTGGCCGTCGTCAGCAGGTCGAAGATGCCGATGATCAGGACCAGGCTGGTGTCCTTGAAGAACGCGATGAAGGTGTTGACCAGCGGCGGGATGACATGGCGGATCGCCTGCGGCAGCACGATCAGGCGATGCTTGCGCCAGTAGGACAGCCCCAGCGCATCGGCGGCCTCATATTGCCCGCGCGGTACGGCCTGGAGGCCGCCGCGGATGACTTCGGCAAGATACGCGCCCGCGAACAGGATGATGGCGATCTGCGCGCGCAACAGCTTGTCGATGTTGAATCCGCTCGGCATGAACAGCGGAAACATCACGCTCGCCATGAACAACAGACTCACCAGCGGCACGCCGCGGATCAGCTCGACATAGAGCACCGAGAGCGAACGGATCACCGGCAGCTTTGAACGCCGGCCGAGTGCGACCAGGATGCCGAGCGGGAAGCCGAACGCGAGACCAAACGTCGCCAGGATCAGCGTCACCGGCAGTCCGCCCCAACGGTCCTGCGAGACGAAGGAGAGCCCGAACACGCCGCCCCACATCAGCACGCTGATCAACGCCAGCGCGCCGATCCAGACTAGGCCAGCTCGCGCCGCCACAGGGCGCGGCGGGTGGAGAGATAAAACAGCGCGATGAACAGAACGACCGACAGCGCCGGCCGCCACTGCTCGTCGAACGGATAGGTGCCGAACAGGATGAAGCGATATTTTTCGGGGATGATCGCCCAGCAGGCACCGAGGCCGCGCGCGGCGCGGCAGGCACTGGAGTCGTTTGCCGGCGTGAGCCAGACCGCGTTCGCGATGCCCCACTGCACGAAGCTGAAGATGCCCTTGGCGAGGATCGCCAATAACACGACCGAAAGAATAGCGTTCGGGATCGACGAGAACAAATTGGTGCGGAGCCAGCGCAGCACCGGGTTGCCCATCTGCGGGCGGCGGGCAGCGCGCGGGGCGTCCGGAATATCGGCGATCGCCGTCATGATCAGCGCTCCACCAGCGCGATGCGCGAATTGTACCAGTTCATGAAGAAGCTGATGCCGAGGCTGATGGTCAGGAACACCGCCATGATCAGCGCGATCGCCTCGATCGCCTGCCCGGTCTGGTTCAGCGTGGTATTGGCGACGGACACTACGTCCTGGTAACCGATCGCGACCGCGAGCGAGGAGTTCTTTGTCAGGTTGAGATACTGGCTTGTCATCGGCGGCACGATGACGCGCAGCGCCTGCGGCAGGATGATCTGCCGCAGCATGAAGCTGCGGCGCAAGCCGAGCGCATTGGCAGCATCCCACTGTCCGCGCGGCACGGACTGGATGCCGCTGCGCACGATCTCGGCGATGAAGGCCGAGGTGTAGGTCACGAGCGCGATCAGCAGCGCGAAATACTCCGGCGCGAGCGTCAGCCCGCCGACGAAGTTGAAGCCGCGCAGCTCCGGCCATTCGATCTTCCAGGACACACCAAGCGCCACGGACATTGCCGCCGGCAGCGCGACGATGAAGCCAACCGCAAAGGGCCACGCCGGCCGCGGCTTGCCGCGCACATCTGCTGCGCGATCAGCCATCGCCTGATGAGATAAAACACGGCAAGCCCGAGCACGGCTGTACCGAGCACCCAGAGCTGCGGCGAGCCCAGCTGGATTGCCGGCAGGATCAGGCCGCGATTGGACAGAAATACGCCCTCGACCGGCCGCCAGGCCGCGCGCGCGGCCGGCAGTGCCTGCATCAAGACGTACCAGAACAGGAGCTGAAGCAGCAGCGGGATGTCGCGGAGCGTTTCGACATAGACGGCGGCGAGCCGCGACAACAGCCAGTTGGCGGAGAGACGCGAAATGCCGATCAGCGTGCCCAGGATCGTCGCGAGCACGATGCCGATCACGGCGACACGCAAGGTGTTGGCGATGCCGACGACGAAGGCCCACAGGTACGTGTCTCTCGGATTATAGGCGAGCAGGCTGTCGGCGATCGGCATGCCGGCTTCGCGGCCGAGGAAAGCGAAGCCGGTGGTGATGCGGCGGGCCGAGAGATTGGTGACGGTGTTGGACCAGAGGAAGGCGACAACCCCAAGCACGATCCCGACGACGAGCACCTGCCAGAACAGGCCTTGCAGCTCTCGGCGGCCAAATCCGCCGAAGAAGCGACGGCGGGGCGGCGGTCTTGGACTGTCTGAAGTCACAGCACAAAAATCCTTCTGGCGAGCAACGATTTCCGGCGGCGCACGTCAACTGTTGCACCAATCTGAAAAGCGTGCAACAAATGTTTCATGGCCGAGCCCGCGAAATCCTCGCCCTTGAGCGAACTGCGCATTGCGTTGCCATCGCTCCCCCTGCGCCTGCAGGAGGTCGGCCGCTTCGTTGCCGCCAATGACTACGACGCCACCACCCGTTCGATGCGCGATCTCGCCGCCGAGGCCGGCGCCGACCCGGCCGCGTTCACGCGGCTTGCCAAGGCCATCGGCTATTCCGGCTGGGACCAATTGCGCGCGGCACTCACCGAAGCGCGGCGGCCGTCGCAGATCTCACCTTTCTCCGGCCGCGCCAAGAGCCGCCGTCACGGCCCGCACGCCGATGTCGCGCTCGTCACCGACAAGCTCGAGGCCGAGGGCGCCGGCCTTCTGCGCATTCCGGCCCAGCCGATTGCGGATGCCGCCCGCGCGCTGCACGACGCCAAGCGGATCTGGATTGCCGGTTACCGAAGCTGCCGGAGCGTCGCGGAGCTCGTGAACTACGAGCTCCGGCTGTTCCGTCCCGAACAGGTGCAACTCGTCGGCGCATCCGGCCCCGACGATCTCGATCTCGGCGCCTTTCGTCCCGGCGAAGCCGTCATCGTCATCGGCTTCCTGCCCTACACGCATGCGAGCGTCCGTGTTGCGCAGGCCGCCCATCGTGCCGGCGCAGCGCTGATCGCGATCGCGGACAGCCTCTCGGCGCCGATGGCCGAAGGCGCCGACCACGTGCTGCTGTTCGAGGCGGCCTCGTCCCCCGGCTTCTTCCCGAGTCTCACGGGTGCCATCGCGATTGCGCAATCGCTCGCGGCGGTCACATTCTCGCTCGGCGGCACGGCCGCCAAGAAGCGCCTGGAAACCACCGAGGCGCGGCTCGCCGCGGCCTCCACATACGTTTCAGAGAAAGGTTGACCCATGGCCGCTCGCACCAGCCGCGTGCTGCACCGTTCGTTGCGCGAAACGCCGCCCAAGGCGATCGGCGGCGAAGGCGTCTATCTCTTCGCCGAGGACGGGCGGCGCGTGATCGACGCCTCCGGCGGCGCAGCCGTCTCCTGCCTCGGCCATCAGCATCCGCGCGTGATCGCGGCGATGGCAAAACAAGCCTCGACGCTGGCCTATGCGCACACCGCCTTCTTCTCCTCCGAGCCGGCCGAGGCGCTGGCCGAGACGCTGGTCGGGCACGAACCCGGCGGTCTCGCCTACGCCTATTTCGTCAGTGGCGGATCGGAGGCGATCGAAGCCAGCATCAAGCTGGCGCGGCAATATTTCATCGAGCACGGCGAGCCGCAGCGGCAGCACTTCATTGCGCGGCGGCAGAGCTATCACGGCAACACGCTCGGCGCGCTCGCCGCCGGTGGCAATGCCTGGCGGCGCGCGCCCTATGCGCCCCTGCTGTCCGGTGCCTTCAGCCATGTGACGCCGGCCTTTGCCTATCACGAGAAGCACGAGGGCGAATCCGATGCGCAGTTCGTGGCGCGACTGGCCGCGGAGCTCGAAGGCGAATTTCAGCGGCTGGGCCCCGACACCGTCGCCGCGTTCCTCGCCGAGCCCGTCGTCGGTGCCACCGCCGGTGCGGTGACGGCACCGGACGGCTACTTCAAGGCGGTGCGCGAGATCTGCGACCGGCATGGCGCCCTCCTCATCCTCGACGAAGTCATGAGCGGCATGGGCCGCACCGGCACGACGCACGCCTGGGAGCAGGAGGGCGTTGCTCCTGATATCCAGGCGATCGCAAAGGGCCTCGGCGGCGGCTACCAGCCGATCGGCGCGATGCTCGCGAGCGGCAAGATCATCGACACCATCCGCGCGGGCTCCGGCGCGTTCCAGCATGGCCACACCTATCTGGCGCATCCGCTCGCCTGCGCGGCCGCGCTCGCGGTGCAGGACGTGATCCGCGAGGACCGCCTGCTCGACCGCGTCAAGGAGCGCGGCAAGCAACTCGAGCAGCGGCTGACCGAACGCTTCGGCAATCACCGCCATGTCGGCGATATCAGGGGCCGTGGCCTGTTCTGGGCGATCGAGCTCGTCGCCGATCGCGCCGGCCGCACCTCGTTCGATCCCGCGCTCAAGCTGAACCAGAAGATCAAGGCGGAAGCCTTCGCCAACGGGCTCGGCTGCTATCCCGGCGGCGGTACCGTGGACGGCGTCCGTGGCGACCATGTGCTGCTGGCGCCGCCCTATATCGCTTCGGCTGCCGAGATCGATCTGATCGTCGACAAGCTCGGCACCGCCATCGACAACGTGTTGCGTAGTGTCAATCACTGAGGGGAGATTCATATGATGAGGAAAGTGGTTATCGTAGCCGGCATGCTTGCGGCATCGACGGTTGCCGCGTCGGCGGCGACGCTCGACACGGTGAAGAGCCGCGGCACGCTGATCTGCGGCGTCAGCGCCGGCTTTGCCGGTTTCTCCGCGCCGGACTCGCAGGGCAATTACAAGGGTCTCGACGTCGATTATTGCCGCGCGCTCGCGGCCGGCGTGCTCGGCGACGCCAGCAAGGTGCGCTACGTCTCGCTGACCGCGCAGAATCGCTTCACCGCGCTGCAATCGGGCGAGATCGACGTACTCTACCGCAACTCGACGCAGACCTATCTGCGCGGCGTGACGCTGGGCCTCCGCCAGGGGCCGGTCAACTTCTATGACGGCCAGGGCTTTGTCGTGAAGAAGGATCTCGGCGTGAAGGAGATCAAGGATTTGAAGGGTGCGACTGTCTGCGTCGCGCAGGGCACCACGCATGAAGTCACGCTCGGCGATTACGGCCGCGCCAACGGCATCGACTGGAAGCCGCTGGTGTTCGACCGCGTCGACACCATGTACCAGACCTTCTTCGGCGGCCGCTGCGATGCCATGACCCAGGACGCCTCCGCGCTCGCCGGCGCGGTCACGACCGCGGCGCCGAATCCGGCCGACTACGTCGTGCTGCCGCAGACCATCAGCAAGGAGCCGCTCGGGCCGTTCACCCGCAACGGTGACGAAGTCTGGAGCGACATCATCACCTGGTTGCATTACGGCCTGATCGAGGCCGAGGAACTCGGTGTCACGCAAGGCAATGTCGACGAGATGGCGAAGTCACAGACGCCGGCGGTCCAGCGCCTGCTGGGTGCCTCCGGCGACCTCGGCTCGCGGCTCGGTCTCGACAACAAATGGCTGGTGACGGTGATCAAGGCCACCGGCAATTACGGCGAGATCTACGAGCGCAATGTCGGCAAGGCGAGCCCGCTCAAGCTCGACCGCGGCCTCAACGGCCTCTGGAGCAAGGGCGGCTTGATGTACGCGGTGCCGTTCAAGTAAGTGTCTCCCCTGTCCCGGACGCGCTGCAGCGTTCCCGGCGATGCGAAGCATCGTCCGGTACGCCGCTGCGCAGAGCCGGGACCCAGCGGCCACAATGGGCTCCGGCTCTGCAGCGCAGTACTTCGCATTGCGCTGCGTCCGGGGCGCGAGACCTGTCAGGTAATCACCTCCAATGACGACGCCCCCACGCATCGCCCTCATCCACGCCCTCAAGCATTCCATCGCGCCGATCGAGGCTGCGTTCGCGAAGGCGTGGCCAGAGGCGCGGCTGATGAACCTGCTCGACGACAGCCTGTCGGCGGATCTGGCCTGCGACGGCGTGCTCAACGATGCCATGACCGAGCGCTTCCTCGCGCTCGGCGACTATGCGGCAGCTACGGGAGCGAACGGAATCCTGTTCACCTGCTCGGCCTTCGGCCCCTGCATCGAGGCCGTCGCACACGCGCATATGCCGATGCCCGTGCTGAAGCCGAACGAGGCGATGATCGAGCAGGCCGTGACCATGGGCAAGCGCATCGGCCTGCTCTCGACTTTCCCGCCGACACTGGCCTCGATGCCACCGGAGTTTCCGGCCTCCGCCCAGGTCGTGCCGAAACTCGCCGAGGGCGCGCTGGCCGCGCTCGATCGCGGCGACCGCGCCACGCACGACAGGCTGATTGTCGAGGCTTCAAAGGACTTGCGCGATTGCGACGTCATTGCGCTTGCGCAATTCAGCATCGCGGCGACCGCGCCGCTGGTCGCCGAAGCCACCGGACGCCCGGTCGTGACGACTCCGGACAGCGCGGTCGACAAGCTGATGAGGCTGCTGAAAGCGAAGGCCTAGGCGCCGGACTTTTTCCGACGTCGTGCATCCTTGATCGCAGCAACGAGCGCGGCCTTCGTTTCGTTCACAAAGTCCTCGACCAGTTCCTCGCGCGTGGCATGCGCGGCCTCGCCGGTGAACAGGCCCTGCTCGGCCAGCATCACCACGCCATGCAACGCCGCCCAGATCTTGAGCGCTTGCCGCTCGCGCAAGAAGCCGACCGCCGGCGCCTCGAGGGCCTCGATCACCAGCGCGAAAGTCTCGCGCGTGGCGTCGTGCAGCTCGCTGCCCTTTGCCGCGCATGACACGGTGCGGGAAGCGAACATCAGGCGATAGATGCCGTTGCGGCGCAGACCGAAATCGAGCGTCGCCTGCGCCAGCCGCGACAATTTCGATTGCTTCGACGGCTTCGCCATCGCCTCGCGCAGAAGTGCACTCAGCTGCCGGAACGCCTCCGCCGTCACCGCCGTTAGCAGCGCATCACGGTCGGCAAAATGCCGATACGGCGCCGGCTGCGAGACGCCGAGCTGTTTGGCAAGCGCCTTGATGCTGATCGCCTCGGCGCCGCCCTGCTCCGCCTCGCGCAGCGCGGCCTTGATCAGGGCGTCACGGAGATCGCCATGGTGGTAGGTATTCTCCGGCTTACGGACGAGTTGTGAACGCATGTTACGGCGAAGCCTATAAGTTTGCGCTTGACAGGGGAAGCCTGTCGCGAATGTAATAGCATATAACTTAGAATAGGCGGCAAATGCCGCCGACAACATTGACATGAGGAACGCGCCAGCCTTCGGGCTCCGCGCACACGACCGAGGAAGCCGCCATGACAGAGCGACTGAGGGTTCACGTCGATCCCGACAAATGCCAGGGCCACGCACGCTGCAAGGCGCTCGCACCGGAGCTGTTCGAGCTGGACGAATACGGCAACGCCCATGAGGCCGGGGACGGCACCGTGCCGCCCGGACTCGAAGACAAGGCCTGGCTTGCCAAATCCAACTGCCCGGAGATTGCGATCGATGTGATCGAGGAGTAGCGCGGCCCCTGCCCGCTTGCGTGCTTTTAGCGAACACGAGCCCCGAGGGATTTCCTGCCATGTCCGACGTCAGCCAGCCTGTCGCCCACCCGCCCGTCACCGACTGGGTCAACGATTTCGACCACACCGATCCGCAATGGACGGAGGATCCGTTCTCGATCTGGGAGGAGCTTCGCTCCGCGAGCCCGGTGGTGCATACAAAGCGCTTCCTCGGCTGCTACATGCCGACGACTTATGAGGCGGTGCGCGAGATCGCCAACGACACCGAGCATTTCTCCTCGCGCCGCATCATCGTCCGTGACGTTCGGCCCGAAGTCGCCAGGAACGCCGCTCCGCCGATCACCTCCGACCCGCCCGTGCACAAGCCAGCCAAGCAATTGCTGTTGCCGCCTTTCACGCCGGACGCGATGAAGAAGCTGGAACCGCGGATGCGCGCGATCTGCAACGAGCTGATCGACGGGTTCATTGCCGATGGCAAGGTCGATGCCGCAGCGCGCTACAGCAAATATATTCCGGTTCAGGCCATCGCCCACATGCTCGGCATTCCCGAGAGCGACAGCGATCTGTTCATCGACTGGATCCACATGATCCTCGAGCTCGGCATCAAGGACGAGAGCAAGCTGCTCCAGGCCGTGCAGGAGATGAGCGCCTATTTCAGGACGCATATCGAGGAGCGCAGATCGAAGCCGACTGACGATCTGATTTCCTATCTGATGAATGCCAAGGACAAGGAAGGCCAGCCGCTGGAAGAGTCCCATGTGCTGGGTTCGCTGCGGCTGCTCCTGATCGCGGGCATCGACACCACCTGGAGTGCGATCGGCTCCTCGCTCTGGCATCTCGCCCGGACGCCGGCCGACCGCGAACGGCTGATCGCCGAGCCCGGGCTGATCCCGATCGCCGTGGAGGAGCTGCTGCGGGCCTATTCGCCGGTGACCATGGCCCGTGAGGTGGTCAAGGAGACCACGATCTCGGGCTGCCCGGTCAAGGCGGGCAACATGGTGCTGCTGTCGTTCCCGGCCGCGAACCGTGATCCCAAGATGTTTCCGGACGCTGACAAAGTCGTGATCGACCGCCGCGAGAACCGCCACGCCGCCTTCGGCCTCGGCATCCACCGCTGCGTCGGTTCCAACCTTGCACGCATGGAGATGCAGGTTGCGCTGGAGGAATGGCTGAAGCGGATCCCGGACTTCGCCCTCGATCCGGCAGGCACGGTGACCTGGTCACAGGGCACCGTGAGAGGCCCCCGCCAGTTGCCATTTCTGTTCGGAAAGGCGATGTAGACCTTTCCAAGACCAACGGAGAGAGGCCGGACGTGACAGAGCAAGCAACCCTACCGGCCTCTGATCACATCGACATCGACATCGACATCGCCGACGCCAAACGGCGGATCAAGGCGATCTTCATCGGCTCGATCGGCAACCTCGTCGAGTGGTACGATTTTTACGCCTATACGGCGTTCGCGCTCTATTTCGCTCCGGCCTTCTTCCCCGGCAACGACCCCGTCGTCCAGCAATTGAACGTCGCCGTGGTGTTCGCGGCGACCTTCCTGATGCGCCCCCTGGGCGGCTGGCTGTTCGGCTACATCGCAGATCATTTCGGCCGTCGTATCTCGCTGACATTATCCGTTGTCTTCATGTGCTTCGGCTCGCTGATCATCGCGCTGACGCCGACCTATGCGACCATCGGTTTCGCCGCGCCGGTGATCCTGGCGCTCGCCCGCGTCATCGAAGGCCTGAGCCTCGGCGGCGAATATGGTGCCAGCGCGACCTATCTCAGCGAGGTTGCCGATCCCAAGCATCGCGGCTTCTATTCGAGCTTTCAATACGTCACGTTGATCGGCGGCCAGCTCACCGCGATCATTGTGCTGCTGCTCCTGCAAAAGGTCTTCCTCACGCCGGAGGAGCTCAGAGCCTGGGGCTGGCGCATCCCGTTTGCGATCGGCGCGGCGCTGGCGATCTTTGCCGCAGTGATGAGACGCAATCTGCACGAGACTGAGGCCTTCGAGGAAGCCAAGAAGGTGGTGAAGCCGACCGGCTCGCTGGCCAATCTGCTACGCTACCCGCGCGAGTTGCTGCTGGTAGTGGGCCTCACGGCCGGCGGCACCGCGGCGTTCTACACCTTCACCACCTACATGCAGACGTTCGTCAAGCTCTCGGTCGGCCTGACCGAGGACCAGACCACTTTCGTGATCTTCGGCACGCTGATCTTCGCGACCATCCTGCAGCCGATCTACGGCGCGATCTCCGACAAGATCGGCCGCAAACCGCTGCTGATCTTTTTCGGCGTCGCGGGTACGCTCGCGACCGTGCCGCTGCTGATGACGCTGAAGGAGACCAAGTCGCCGTTCATGGCCTTCATCCTGATCTGCTGCGCTTGGCTGTTCGTCGCCGGTTACACCTCGATCAACGCCGTGGTGAAGGCCGAGCTGTTCCCGACCAATGTCCGCGCCCTCGGCGTCGGCCTGCCCTACGCCATCACGGTCTCGATCTTCGGCGGCACGGCACCGGCGATCGCGCTCTATTTCAAGAGCATCGGGCATGAGGAGTGGTTCTATTACTATCTCGCCGGCGTCATCTGCCTGTCGCTGATCATCTATTCCACCATGCGTGACACCAAGCACGCCTCTGCGATGCATCGCCACGAGTAGCTCATGGCCGACGACAACGAGCCGCCCGACAGCAAGCTGACGCGCACCAAGGAGAAATGGGCGCGCGAAGGCCGCTTCCTCACGGGCCGCGTTACGCGACCGGAGGATAAGCGACTGCCGCCGGGCCAGCATCTCACCAAGGACTGGCCGGTGCTCGATCTCGGAGTCGTGCCGCCGGTTTCGCGCGAACGCTGGCGGCTCGACGTCTACGGCGCGATCGAGACCCCCGTGTTCTGGACCTTTGCCGAATTCGCCGCGCAGAAGCAGGCGCAGATCACCTCCGACATTCACTGCGTGACGACCTGGTCGCGCTACGACAATGAGTGGGAGGGCCTCGCCACGCGCGAGCTGCTTGCGGCTTGCCAGCCGCGCGAGGACGCTCGCTTCGTGGTCCTGCATTCCCATGACGGCTACACCACCAACCTCACGCTGGAAGACTTTGCCGCCGAGGACGCGCTGCTCGCCCACAGCTGGTCGGGTCAGCCGCTGACCGAAGAGCACGGCGGCCCGGTACGGCTCGTCGTGCCGCATCTGTATTTCTGGAAGAGCGCCAAATGGCTTCAGGCCATCGAGTTCCTGACCGAGGACGCGCCGGGCTTCTGGGAAGTCCGCGGCTATCATAACCGCGGCGATCCTTGGGCCGAGCAGCGTTATTCAGCCGATTAGGTTCAAGCAAGGACGGGGGAAGCCCATGCCGACCGAACGCTTTCAATTCACCGGCGAAGGTGGCCATCAACTAGCCGCCGCGCTGGAACTGCCCGATGGCGAGCCCGCGGCCTACGCGCTGTTCGCGCACTGCTTCACCTGCGGCAAGGACACGCTGGCAGCAAAACGCATCTCGGTCGCGCTCGCCGCCACGGGCATTGCGGTGCTGCGCTTCGACTTCACCGGGCTCGGCTCCAGCGAAGGCGATTTTGCCAATTCGACGTTCACCTCCAACGTCGCCGACCTCGTGCGCGCCGCCGATCATCTGCGCCAGCTCCGCACGGCGCCATCGATCCTGATCGGCCACAGCCTCGGCGGTGCCGCGATCCTCGCCGCGGCCGGAAGGATTCCGGAAGCCAAGGCTGTCGTGACCATCGCGGCGCCGTCCGATCCCGCTCACGTCACCGGTCTGTTCAGCGAGCATCTCGACAGCATCCGCGCGCAGGGCGAAGTCGAGGTCTCGCTCGCGGGGCGCCCGTTCCGCATCAAGCGCGAATTCCTCGACGACATCGCCGAGCAAGAACTGATGAAGGACATCACCGGCCTGCACAAGGCCCTGCTCGTGATGCAGTCCCCTGTCGACGACACCGTCGGCATCGACAATGCGACCAAGATTTTCGTTGCGGCCAAGCACCCCAAGAGCTTCGTCTCGCTCGACCACGCCGATCATCTCCTGACCAAGCCGGCCGACGCCCTCTACGCGGCCGACGTGATCGCGGCCTGGGCCAGCCGCTACATCGACACCGCGAAGCCCGCGAAGGCGATGGATCTCGCGGAAGAGCCGCGCAAAGTGGTCGTGCAGGAGACCCGCAAGAGCAAGTTCAACCAGCTCATCACCGTCGGCCCGCACCATCTGGTGGCTGACGAGCCGGTCGCCGCTGGCGGCGAGGATGCCGGCCCCGGCCCTTACGACTTCCTGCTCGCCGGGCTGGGTGCCTGCACCTCCATGACCATGCGCCTCTATGCCGATCGCAAATCGCTGCCGCTCGATCGCGTCACGGTCACGCTGAAGCATTCGAAAATCTACGCCAAGGACTGCGCGGAGTGCGAGACGCGCGATGGCATGCTCGACCAGATCGAGCGCGACATCGCGATCGACGGCGCGCTCGATGCGGAGCAACGCAAGAAGCTGATGGAGATCGCCGACAAGTGCCCGGTGCACCGGACGCTGACCTCGGAGATCCGCATCGTAACGAAGGCCGTGGACTAGCGCGTTATTGTTTAAGCATGATCTTTTCGGAAAACCGCTTCACACTTTTCCGGATCATGCTCTAGAAGCACGACGCCATCGTCCGCACCGCTGCGCTGATCTCATTCTCGCGCCAGGCCGCGAAGCCGAGCAGCAGGCCATGGTCGCGTGGACGGCCGAGCGCCAGGCTGGACAGGGCCCGCGTTTCGACGCCTGCCTCGACCAGCCGTTGTACCGCCGCCTGATCGGCGCGACCGCGCTTGAGGCGGGCGACCAGCTGGATGCCGCCCGACGGCACTTCAGCGGACAGAACTTCGCCCAGATGGCGCTCCAGTCCCTCGACGAGGTGATCGCGGCGCGCGTGATAGAGCCGCCGCATCCGGCGCAGATGCGCGAGAAAATGCCCGTCGGCGATGAACTCCGCCAGCGCTTCCTGGATGTGGCTGGAGGCGATCAGCCCGATGTGCCGCTGTGCGATCTCGAGGGTGCCGACCAGCCCCGGTGGCGCGACGACATAGCCGAGCCGGATATCCGACGTCATCGCCTTCGAGAACGTTCCGACATAGAACACGCGGCCGTGGGCGTCTAACCCCTGCAAGGCCGGCACCGGCCGGCTGTCATAATGGAATTCGCCGTCGTAATCGTCTTCGACGATCCAGGTCTCGCCTGGCCTGCTCATGCCCAGGAATTCAGTGCGGCGCGCGAGCGACATCAGCCGCCCGGTCGGGTGCTGATGCGAGGGCGTCATGAAGATGAGCTTTGGCGCGGCGATGCCCGGCATCCGCTGCATGCCCTGCTCATCCAGCTTCATCCCCGTCACGCGCGCGCCGGACGCGCGGAAAGCCGCCGCAGCGCCGGGATAGCCGGGGTCCTCGACCCAGACATCGTCGCCGGGCGTGATGAGCGCAGCCGCAATCAGGGTCAGCGCGGCCTGCGCACTCGGCAGGATCAGGATCTGGTCTGCGGTGGCGCGGACGCCCCTGCTGGCGGCCAGATAGTGCGCCAGCGCCTGGCGCAGGCGCGTCCGGTTGACCGGTCCAAGCTCACGCTTGGCTGCGCGCACCGCGCTGCGGCGCAGGCAGCGGGCCCACACTTCGTGCGGAAACTCCCGCGCATCTCCATGCCCCGGACGCAGGGGTTTTAGCGGCGCCTGATAGGACATCGGCCAGTCGGTTTGCTTGAGCTTCGACGCCCAGGGCGAGAGCCGCGGCTTGCCAGAGCGGACGCTCGGTGCGACGGCACCCGCCTCTTCGTTACGGCCGCCGTCGACCGTGACCATGGGACGACGACCATGCGACGCCTCGAGATATCCCTCGGCGGCGAGCTGCTCGAAGGCATAAGTAACGGTGTTGCGCGACACGCCGAGGTCGCTCGCGAGCCGGCGGCTCGACGGCAGCGCGCGACCTTTGCCGAGCCGACCGGTCGCGATCAGGTCTCGCAGCTGGCTCGTCAGTTGCGCCGTCAGCCCCTCGTCGTCGGTCCGCTTCAGCTCGATCAGGGCGGAGATCACACCTTCCGAAACTGGCACCTTATTCCTTTCCGATCTGGCACTTTTTCAGGTGCCAATCCGGATGCTATGCGCCGGACTGGACTGCTTCAAGGATTTTGCGATGAACTCCCTCTCCTCCCGCGCGGCCGTCGGCCTGTTCCTGATCGTCGTGCTGGCCTGGGGCGTGAACTGGTCGGTGACGAAGCAACTCGTCCAGTTCCTCCCGCCACTGTGGACTTCGGCGATCCGGAGCTGGATCGCGCTGGCCGGATTGTTCGTGATCCTCGGGCTGAGCAACAATCTGATGATCCCGGAGCGGCGCGACATTCCGGTGATCCTGAGCGTCGCGCTGCTGCACATGACGGTGTTCTCGGTTCTGGTTGCGGCCGGTGTGCGCTTCCTGCCCGCGAGCAAAGCGATCGTGCTCGGCTACACCACGCCGCTCTGGGTCGCGATCGCCGCGCCCTTGCTGGGGAAGGATACGCTGACGGCGCCCAAGCTCGCCGGCGCCTTGCTCGGACTGATCGGCCTTGCCGTGATCCTGAACCCCACGTCGATCGATTGGACCAATACCAACGTCCTGCTCGGGGCCGGCATGGTCGTCCTGGCCGCGATGTCCTGGGCCGCGAACATCATCTATATGAGCGCGCATCGCTGGATTGCATCGCCGCTCCAGCTCCTGCTCTGGCAGGTGCTCGTAGCGACGATCGTACTGACGGGATCGGCTGTTATCATGGAGGGCCCGCCGCACGCGGAATGGTCGTGGAAGCTCGTGCTGCTTTTCCTGTATTCCGGCCTGATCGGAACGGCGCTGGCCTATTGGGCGATGTCGATGGTCAACAAGAGCATCTCGGCCCTGACGACCTCGCTCGGCACCACCGGGACGCCGCTCGTCGGTATCGCCAGTGCTGCGATCCTGCTGGGTGAGCCGATCGACATGAGCCTTGCTGTCGCGGCCGGACTGATCATCACCGGCATCGGTCTTGCGACGCTGGGCGACCGGCTGCTGCGCGGTCAGGCCACCGCGAGCGGCTGAACCCGCAGTGCACCGCGCAGGCCGGCCGTCGTGCCGAGCAGGATGCCGGCGACCGCGACGAACGAGCCCAGAGCGAGTGTCGATACGCCGGTGAGCCCCTGCCCGATCGAGCAGCCGAACGCCATCACGCCGCCGATCCCCATCAGCGCGGCGCCACCGGCAGACCGCAGCATGTGGCGCGGCGAGGAATAACCTTCGAGGTGAAAGCGGCCCGTGGCGAGTGCGGTGACGAGACTGCCGGCGAGAACGCCGGCCACGGTGGCGATGCCGAAATTGAGCGTCAGACCGGTCGAGAGCATGGCGTATTGCAGGCTATCGGCGATCGGCGCGACGAAGGTGAGCGACGTCACCGGGACCGGATTGAAATCGTCGGCGCCGAGATAGCCAGTGACGAACCAGCCGCTGGCGACCAGGAGGCCGACGACGACACCGGCTGCAATCTGGCCGGGCGAACGCCGGAACGCCGGGTGTGCGAACGCAAACAGGATCAGCGCAACGGCGATTGCAGCAGCGCTCAGCGCGCGCGAGACCCCTTCACCGGGACCGAGCGTCGCCAGCAGTGACGGCAGCGAATTGGCGTTGACGGTCGTTTGCGAGGCCTGAACCAGCGCAATGCGCGCCGGCGCGATCAGGCCCTTGAGCGTCATCTGCGCGGCGATGGCGAGCACGATCACGACGACGAAGGAGCGGAGATTGCCGCGGCCGAGCAGCACCAGCGCCCGCGAGCCGCAGCCGTTCGACAACACCATGCCGTAGCCGAACAACAGGCCGCCGAGGAACAGCACCGGCACTGAAAAGGACTGTTGCAGATAGATCGACTTGCCGAGATCGACCATGCCGCTACCGGCAAGGAATTGGCTCGCAGCAACCGCAACCGCAATCGCCATCGCAAAGGTCCGCACCAGCCGCCCGTCTCCTTCGGCCAGCCAGCCGCGCATGCTGCTCATCAGGCAGAAGCCGCTGAGCAGGCCCACGGCGCCATAGATGAGTCCGATGATGAGGCCGGCGAGGATGACGAGTTGAGTGGACGAGTCCATGGTCAAGGCTTCAGGATCACGCGATCCCGCGACGAACCGGCGACCGCGACATAGGCCTCCTTGGCGCGCTCCAGCGGATAGACGGCATTCGCGTTGATCGGGAACGGCTTCAGGTGACCGCTCGCAAAGCCGGGGCCGAGGTCGTGCAGCACCGCGCCGGTTGCGGCCGAGGACAGCCCGAGCGTGTCGATGCCGACATAGGTGTGTTGCCCGCGGTAGAATTCGAGAATGTTGAACTGCACGATGCGGTCGATCGCGGCGATCAGGATCTGGCGGCCGCGCAATCCGAGCGATTTGTGCGCGGCCTGGAAATAGGGATCGCCGACGGTGTTGAAGACGATGTCGACCCCCTTGCCGCCGGTCAGTTCGCGCACGCGCGTGGCGACATCGGTCGCCGAGGCGTCAATCACCTCGATGGCTGCGTTGGCATGGCCCTCGTAGGCTTCCGCCTTACGCACCACGCCGATGACGCGCGCGCCCTGCCAGGTCGCGATCTGGACCGCGGCCTGACCGACCTTGCCGTTGACGCCGAACACCAGCACGGTTTCGCCGGGCTTCGGAATGCCGGCGCGGCGAAAGCCTTCCATTGCGGTGACGAAGGGCACGCCGATGCCGGCTGCCTCCTCCCAGGACACCGTCTTCGGCTTCTCCACCACGGCGTCGGCTTCGACGACGAGATGGCTGGCATGGGTGCCGTCACGGCGGATGCCGAGATCGCCGGAAGAGCCGAACACCTCGCGGCCGATCGTATCGGCCGGCCCGTCAATCACCACGCCGGCATAATCGCGGCCGGGCGTGCGGGGGAAGACCGCGTAGGGCATCAGCCCGGTCGCAGCCTTCACATCGGACGGGTTGACGGCGGCGGCCCTTATCTCGATCAGGAGATCCTTCGGACCGCGCGCGAGCATATGATGCTCGATCAGCGGCGCGATCGCCGCAGCATTATCGGCCTTGGCATTGAGGCGGACGCAGCGCGCTTCGACGGTTTCGCGATCGGCTGGTGACATCGAAAGACCCACGATTTCTCGCGGGCCTTGTCGCCTTTGGGACCGGTCAAGTCAACCGCCTCCCCTCATCCTGAGGAGCCGCGCGAGCGGCGTTTCGAAGGATGCAGGCCCGCGCTGCAACATCCGGGCCTTCATGGTTCGAGACGGCGCTACGCGCCTCCTCACCATGAGGAGCGACAGCTAGTCCTTCGGCCGCTTGTCGTAGAGGCGCTTGGCCTTGCCCAGCGAGCGCTCCAGCGTGGCGGGGGCGACCACCCGCACGTTTGAGCTGATTCCGATGGTGTTCTTGATGTGGGTCGAAATGCGGTCGGCGTGATCGACGAGCCCCCGGCCGTCCCAGCTCTCCGGGCGCGCCTCGGCAATGATGGTCAGCTCGTCCATGCGGCCTTCGCGGGTGAGTTCAAGAATGAAATGCCCGCCGCACCAGTCGGTCGCGAGCAGCACCTCCTCGATCTGGGTCGGGAACAGATTGACACCGCGCAGGATGATCATGTCGTCCGAGCGGCCCGTCACCTTCTCCATCCGCCGCATGCCCGGCCGCGCCGTGCCCGGCAGCAGCCGCGTCAGATCGCGGGTGCGATAGCGGATCACCGGGAAGGCTTCCTTGGTCAGCGAGGTGAAGACCAGCTCGCCATTCGCGCCATCCGGCAGCACCGCGCCGGTCTCCGGGTCGATCACCTCGGGATAAAAATGGTCCTCCCAGATGTGCAGACCGTCCTTGGTCTCGATGCATTCCTGCGCGACGCCGGGGCCGATCACTTCAGAGAGGCCATAGATGTCGGTCGCATCCATGTCGAAGGCGTCCTCGATCTCGCCGCGCATCGCATTGGTCCAGGGCTCGGCGCCGAAGATGCCGACCTTGAGCGAGCACTGGCGCGGGTCGAGCTTCTGGCGTTTGAACTCGTCGAGGATCGCCAGCATGTAGCTCGGCGTCACCGTGATGATGTCGGGTCGGAAGTCGTTGATGAGTTGCACCTGCCGCTCGGTCATGCCGCCGGAGATCGGCACCACGGTGCAGCCGAGTTTTTCGGCGCCGTAGTGCACGCCCAATCCGCCGGTAAACAGGCCGTAGCCATAGGCGTTGTGGATGATCATGCCGGTGCGGCCGCCGGCGGCGCGAATCGAGCGCGCCATCACCTCCGACCAGGTGTCGATGTCGCGCTGCGTATAGCCCACCACGATCGGCTTACCCGTGGTGCCGGAGGAGGCATGCACGCGCACCAGCTTTTCACGGGGCACGGCGAACATGTTGAAGGGATAATTGTCGCGCAGATCCGTCTTCACCGTGAACGGGAATTTCGAGAGATCAGAGAGTTCGCGAAAGTCGGACGGATGCGCGCCGGCCTTGTCGAAGGCCTGGCGATAATGCGCGACGTTGTCGTAGGCGTGCTTCAGCGACCAGGCCAGCCGCTGCTTTTGCAGCGCCATGATCTCATCACGCGACGCGCGCTCATGCGCGTCCATCTCGGCACGATAGCCGTTGCCACCTTCCTTGAGCCTCGTCAGAGCCATGCTCGTTTCCCCACATTGGTTGGTTCTTTTTATTGATCTTGCGTCGGCAGCCACGTGCCAAAAATGACACGCGAATGCCCCCGGAATTCCGCGATGACGGTGTCGCCCACCGTCACGCGCACATCGTAGATGCCTGAGCGTCCGCCACGGCTGACCTCGCGCGCTTTTGCAACGAGGCGGTCACCAAGCTTGCCCGGCTTGATGAACGTGATCTGGCCCTGTGCCGCCACGACACGTTCATTGTGCGAATTGCAGGCAAAGGCGAAGGCGGAATCGGCGAGCGTGAAGATGAAGCCGCCATGGGCGATGCGCTGGCCGTTGACCATGTCCGGCCGCACATTCATCGCCAGCGTCGCAAAGCCCGGACCAATCTCGACGACCTCCATGCCGAGACCCTTGGAGGCATCATCCTCCGCCCACATCGCGTCGGCGCAGGCGCGGGCAATATCGTCGGGCGACAGGTTGGCTTTGACGTTCACGCGCTTCTCCCGGCTGAATGCTTGGCCACAATGCTCTGCTGCCTGGCCATAACTGTCAAACGTGATCGTAATCGACCACGACCCGCTCCGACGATGGCTTCGCCTGGCAGGTCAGGACGAAGCCGGCCTTCAATTCCCAGGGCTCCAGTGAATAGTTGATGTCCATCGGCGCCTCGCCCTCGACCAGCTTGGCGCGGCAGGTCGAGCACATGCCGCCCTTGCAGGCGAAGGGCAGATCGACGCCGGCGCGCAGCGCGGCATCGAGGATCGCCTCGTCCTCGGCAACCGGCACGTCGCGACGCTTGCCGTCGATGATCAGCGAGGCGATCGCCTTTGGCGGCGCGTCGGGCGCAACGGCCTTCTTCGGCAGCGGCTTGCCGCCGAATTCGGAGACGAAGCGCTCCACGTGGATGCGCTCCTCCGCGATGCCGAGATCCCTGCAAGTCGCCTCGATTTCCTCGCTCATGCCAAGGGGACCACAGATGAAAACATGATCGACACTCGCGGCCGGCACCAGGGAACGCAGCAGCACTCTCACCTTGTCGCCGTCGAGCCGGCCATGCAGGATCGGGATGTCCTGCTCCTCGCCGGAGATGACGTGGAAGATCGAGAGGCGATCGATGAAGCGGTCCTTCAGCTCCTCGAGTGCCTCCAGGAACATGATGTTGTCGGTGGCGCGGTTGCCGTAGAACAGGAAGAAGCGGCTGTCCGGCTCGCGCGCGAGCACGCCCTTGACGATCGACAGGATCGGCGTGATGCCGGAGCCTGCGGCAAAGCCGACATGGATGCGTCCGCTATCTGCCGGCGGGATCACGCCGAAGCGTCCGGTCGGCGTCATGACGTCGAGCTCGTCGCCGCATTTGAGTTCATCCGCCGCCCAGTTCGAAAATGCTCCGCCGTCGACCTTCTTCACGGCAATGCGGATCTCGCCATCGTCAGGACCCGAGCAGATCGAATAGGAGCGCCGGACTTCCTCGCCATCGAGCATGGTGCGGAGCGTGAGGTACTGGCCGGGCGCGAAAGCGTAATCGCCCGCGAGTTCGCCGGGGACCGCGAAGGTCATCGACACGGCGTCGGCCGCCTCGCGGCGGAGGTCGTGGACGGTCAGGCGATGAAAGCGCGGTGCGGCTGCGGACATGATCAATGACACTTGAAATAATCGAAGGGTTCGCGGCAGGCCTTGCAGCGCCACAGCGCCTTGCAGGAGGTCGAGCCGAATTCGGACAGCAGCTCGGTCTTGTCAGAGCCGCATTGCGGGCACGCGATGGCCTGTTCGCCGAACAGCGCGCGGCGTGAGCTTGACGCCTGCGGTGGCGCGATGCCGTAGGCGTGCAGCTTGCGGCGGCCCTCCTCGCTCATCCAGTCGGTGGTCCATGCCGGCGACAGCACGGTGCGCACTTTCGGCTGGCGAAAACCGGCGCGTTCCAACGCAAGCTCGATTTCGAGCGCGATCATGTTCATCGCAGGGCAGCCCGAATAGGTCGGGGTGATCGCGACCTCGACATGATCGCCGTCGAGCACGACATCACGGAGCACGCCGAGATCGGCGATGGTCAGCACCGGGATTTCCGGGTCAACGACGCCCGCCGCGGCATCCCAGGCGCGCCGGCGCAGCTCGCTGTCGCGTTCAAGCACCGTCACCATGTCTGCCCCGGGAAGGTGCGTTGCATCGATTGCAGCTCGGACAGGAGATGGCCGAGATGCTCGCTGTGGCGGCCGGAACGCCCACCTTGCTGCATCCAGTCGTTTTGCGGCAGTGTGAGTGTTGCTTCGCTGACGACATCGGAGAGTGTCGTCAGCCAGCGACCGCGCAAGCTGCCGGGATCAATCGCGATACCGGCATGGATCAGGGCGCGCTCTCCGTCATCGACGGCGAACATCTCACCGGTGAAGGCCCAGAGGTGGTCGATCGCGGCCTGCGCCCTGGCGTGACTCTCACCGGTGCCGTCGCCGAGCCGAATGATCCATTCCGAGGCATGGCGCAGATGATAAGCGCTCTCCTTCTCGGACTTGGCGGCAATGGCCGCGAGCGTCGGATCACGCGAGGCCATCATTGCGCGCCAATAAAGGTCCGCGAAGGCGGAATAGAAGAACTGCCGCACCAGGGTCTGGGCAAAGTCGCCATTCGGCTGCTCGACCAGCAGAAGGTTGCGGTACTGCCTGACGTCGCGCAAATAGGCGAGCTTGTCCTCGTTGTTGTCCTTGCCTTCGGCCTTGGCGGCGTAGGTGTAGAGCTCACGCGCCTGGCCGATGAGATCGAGCGCGATGTTGGAGAGCGCCATGTCCTCTTCCAGCATCGGCGCATGTCCGCACCATTCCGACAGGCGATGACCGAGGATCAGCGCATCGTCGGCGCGGCGCAGCGCATAGAGCACCAGCGGCGTTTCCGCGACCTGGACGTTGGCCACAAGCATCACATGTGCCCCACTTCCTCAGGCACCTCATAGAAGGTCGGATGCCGGTAGATCTTCGATTCCGCCGGCTCGAACATCATTCCCTTCTCGGCGGGATCGCTCGCGGTGATCGCGGTCGACGGCACGACCCAGATCGACAGGCCCTCGCCGCGGCGGGTGTAGATGTCGCGTGCGGCCTGCAGGGCCATGGTGGCGTCGTTCGCATGCAGCGAGCCGACATGCTTGTGCGCGAGCCCGTTGCGGCTGCGAATGAAGACCTCCCACAGCGGCGTATTTGGCGTGGCCATCATGATCTCCTTATTCCGCGGCTTGTGCGGTCTGACGCTGCGCGCGCTTTGCGGCATAGCTAGCTGCCGCCTCACGCACCCAGGCGCCCTCATCGTGCGCCTTGCGACGCGCGGCGAGCCGATCGCGGTTGCAGGGGCCGTTGCCGGCGAGCACCTGTTTGAATTCGGTCCAGTCGATCTCGCTGTAGCGCCAGTGGCCTTCGGCGTCCTGCGTCATGCCGGGATCGGGGATGGTGAGCCCGAGATATTGCGCCTGCGGCACGGTGGCATCGACAAATTTCTGGCGTAGCTCGTCATTGGAGAAGCGCTTGATCTTCCACTTGGTCGATGTGTCGCTGTGTTGGCTCGTCGCATCGGGCGGACCGAACATCATCAGCACCGGCCACCACCAGCGGTTCAGCGCATCCTGCGCCATCGCCTTCTGCTCATCCGAGCCGCGGCACAGCGTCAGCATGATCTCGTAGCCCTGGCGCTGGTGGAAAGATTCCTCCTTGCAGACGCGGATCATCGCGCGTGCGTACGGGCCATAGGAGCAGCGACACAACGGGATCTGGTTCATGATCGCAGCGCCGTCGACCAGCCAGCCGATGGTGCCGATATCGGCCCAGGTCAGCGTCGGATAGTTGAAGATCGAGGAATATTTGGCCTTGCCGGCGAGCATGGCATCGACCAGCTCTTCACGCGAGGTGCCGAGCGTCTCGGCGGCGGCATAGAGATAGAGCCCGTGGCCGCACTCGTCCTGCACCTTGGCCAGCAGCGCCGCCTTGCGGCGCAAGGTCGGCGCGCGCGTGATCCAGTTGCCCTCAGGCAGCATGCCAACGATTTCGGAATGGGCGTGCTGGGAGATCTGGCGGGTGAGCGTCTTGCGATAGGCCGCCGGCATCCAGTCGTTCGGCTCGATGCGCTCCTCGGCATCGATGCGGGCCTGGAACTGCGCAGCCTTCGCCGCATCCTCGAGACCGCGATCGTCGGTCTCGGCCGTATTCAGCGCCTGGGTATACATGCGCATCCTCCCGTTTATTGGGAGGCAATATATAACAGAAACTACTTCATGCAAGATATTTCTGTAACATATAAATCAGGCCTCGAACCTCCGCTCCAGGAGCTTTCGAGCCGGCGGCAGTGGCCCCTTCTCGTTGGTTCCATGGCTATCAAGCCATTGTTCCGACGGCGCAAGCAGCGCGCGATAGACCTCGCCGCAGAGTTCACGTGCTGCCCTGCCAGGCCAGTCGCCCGGCAGCAGGCTCTCGGGCAGCAGCGGATCGCGCAACACGACGCGGCGATAGTAGTGGATCAGCAGGATGCGCGCGGTGAAGGCGTCCGCCTCGGACAGATCCGCACCGCGCGCGATAGCGGCACGGAGCGGCTCGAACGTCTTCATGAATTTCAGATAGGCGTCGGCGGTGCGGTCCAGCGGCCAGCTCGCGCTGAGCAGACGGCGCCCGCTGTCATCCTCAGCCGAGACTTCAAGACGGATCGCTCCGGCAGCCTCGTCCGGCACCGGCACACCTGATGGCGCGACCCACACGCCGGGCAGCGGACTGCCGAAGCCCGCGTTGCGCAGCGCTTCGCGCGAGACGTCGCGATCCTCGCCGTTGCCGATCAGGAGCAGCTCGAAGCGCCCGGTCCAGTCCGACGATGGCGGATCGTAGATGTGGCGCGTGGCGGCCTCGAAGGTCTGACTTCCTTTATCGGCCAGGCGATAAAAACTGTTCCGGCCAACCTTTTCGCGTGTCAGCCAGCCATCGGCAGCAAGGCGTGACATCGCGGTGCGCACCACGCCGCTATCGATGTCCACACTCTCGAAGAACTCCAACAGCGTGCCGAGCCACACCGAGCCGCCGCGCGGCACGATGGCGTCGCCGAACACGGTGATGACGATGGAGCCCGTGCGTGACGGCTCACGCTTGAGCTGGTCGATGATGCGGGAGAGCGGATGCGCCATGCCCGAGGCATAGCGCGTTTGGTGCGGGCGCGACAATGGACGGGGGCGACAATCAAAGCGCGAACCGGGCTCGATCCTTCGAGACGGCGCTTTGCGCCTCCTCAGGATGAGGTCTGATCACTTTCGCGCGGCATCACTAGCTCTCAGTCCTCATGGTGAGGAGCGCGGCAAAGCCGCGCGTCTCGAACCATGCAGGCCCCGCTTACCGATGCGGATCGGGATAGACCATGCTGCGCCAGCCGCTGCGGTCGAACGGCCGCCACTGGCCTTCCTTCTGCGCGAGGCGGTCGGCGACCGCATAGACGGCGGCGGGATGATGGCCCATACCGCAATGGCTGCTCTCGACCTCGATGCTCTCGGTCTGCGCTCCCGTCTTCTCCATACAGCCCTGCCAGGCGCAGACGCCGTCGGTACGGCTGAAGATGGCGGTGGTCGGCACCGGCGGCGGGACGGCGAGCTCGCCGCCGAACTGCGGATCGACCTCATCGGACTTCCGCCCGCTCGCCCACTCATAGACGCGCCAGGCATTGGTCGAACGGGGGTCGCCCGCGAAGGGGCTGCCGAGCGTGATCACCTGGCGCACGCGCGCGGGCATCATCTTGGCGAGCTGGCGCGCATAGAGGCCGCCGAGGCTCCAGCCGACCAGGCTGATCTTGCGGCCATGCTTGTCACTGAGCTCCTGCACGAGATCGACCATCGCATGCTGCACGCCCTCGCGCAGACCGTAGTTGCGGCCCTGGCGCCAGCCGCTTGCCGCGTAGCCCTTACTGGTCAGAAACGTGCGTAGCGCGCGCGTCGACGCGTCGGAGGCCACGAGGCCCGGGAACACCAGCACCGGATGCCCATCGCCGCGGGGCGCGAGGCTCAGCAGCGGCAGTGCGCCGAGGAATGCGCCGAACTCGTGGATCGCGCGCCCTTCCAGGAACATCAAGGTGCGGGACGGCGGACGCAGCGTCTGGGCAGTAGCGGTCATCAATGGTCCCCTGGGCAGAATTGCTGAAAAGGCTACCGGTTGCGATGCCGGCAAATGGGTACGAATTCCAACAGTCCGGCTTCTCGAACGTTCCGCAACGCAGCATGAATCAGCTAGGCGGCCGGTTCCGGACATTCAAGCGGGTGAAGCCCAAGGCGACAATAGGCCCGCGCGTGAATGCCAGCGTCCGTGACGCAAAAGTCACAACCATCGAAGCAGGAATTCTACGGAGTAGAGCGCAAGACCTGCGAGCCCGCCGATCAGCGAACCGTTGAAGCGGATGTATTGCAGGTCGCGGCCGATGTTGATTTCAATCAGCGAAATCAGCTGCGCCATATCCCACGCCTTGACCTGGTCGGAAATGAAGGTCGAGACGCCGCTCTTCTGATCCGCAACGAAGCTGCGCAGCACCGCCACCAGACCCTTGTTGATCTCGCCGCGGAGCTCGGCATCGCCGGCGAGCGCCTCGCCCGCTGCGACGAACATGCCGGCAAGATGATGCTGCAGCACCTGCGTCTCGCCGCTCGCGCTGCGCTCGATGAAGGAGCGCGTGTTGGCCCAGACGGTGCGGGCGAGATCGGCAAGCTCCGGCCGGGCGAGCAGATCGCGCTTCAATCCGTCGATACGATCGATATAGGCCTGATCGGTGCCGAGCCGATCGACGAAGCCCAGCACCATGCGATCGAATTCGCCGCGAAACGGATGTTTGGGATCGCTGCGCACCTCGTTGAAGAAAGCGGTGGCGGACGCCACGATCTTGTTCACCAGAAACTTGTCGGCGCGATAGAGCCTGAGCAGGGTCGGCAACTCCGCGCGCACCTTCTCGCGGATCATCGCCATCGTCTCGGTCTGGTTCAGCGTCTCGTGCATCACGCGCAGGAGATCGTCGAACAGGATCTGATGCCGCCCTTCCGCGACGAAGCCGCGCAGCGTACCGGCCGCGAGCGGCGCAAGGTCGATCGCCTGGAGCTGCGAGGACATGCGGCGAATGATGAAGGTCATCAGACCCGAGCTTTCCGTCGCGGAGACGGCCTCCGGCAGCAGGCGCAGCGCGAAACGCGCGAGATCATCGCTGCGCTTGCGGTCGCGCAGCCAGTCGGCGACGAAGGAGCCGAAATCGATCTCCTTCAGCTTGGCCTCCACAGGACCTGCGTCGAGGAAATGCACCTGGATGAACTCGCCCAGCTTGTCGGCGATGCGGGCCTGGTTGCTCTGGATGATCGCGGTGTGCGGGATCGGCAGGCCGAGCGGCCGCTTGAACAGCGCGACCACCGCGTACCAGTCGGCGAGCCCGCCGATGGTCGCAGCTTCCGCGAAGGCCGCGATGAAGCCGAACACAGGATGCACTGGCAGAAGCCATTTCGCGACGACGAACAGGGCAAGCGTCGAGGCCAGCACCAGCGTCGCCAGTGCCTTGATGCGGCGAAGCTCCGCCGCGCGTTCGGCGTCACCGGGGCTGTTGAAGGAGAAGGTGGCGGGTGGGGTCATCACTGCATCACCCTACTCGTCATTGCGAGCGAAGCGAAGCAATCCAGAGTCTTTCCACGTCGACGGACTGTATGCTTCGCTTCGCTCGCAATGACGGCAGCGTAAAAAACAAAGGCCCGCCGAAGCGGGCCTCAAATTTCAGTTTGTACTCAGGGCGCCGTATCAAGCGGTCTTGGTGTAGACCTTGGCAAAGTTGTCCTGAGCGGACTTCGCACCGTTGGCAGCGAGCTTGCCGACATAGTCGGCGGTCGCCTTGGCGCGCGAGACGAAGACTTCGCCGCGGGCGCGGAGCAGGCTCGACTGGATCTCGACGGCTTCGCTGACCGACTTGGCGGACGCGAGCTTGTCGATGCCCGAGAAGAACGCCTCGGCGTCTTCATAGATCGCCTGCTGGATGTTGCGGCTGATCTTGCCGGCCTCGGTGACGGACTCGGTCACCGCGTTCTCGACGGCGGCGGTCACGCGCTCGGAGCCAGCGAACACCTCGGCAGCACGGTCCTTGGCGGTGTTGGCAGACTTCTTGACGAACTCGCGAGCGGCCTCGGGAACTTCCAGGTTCAGGATGTTCTTGAAAGCGTCCTTGAAGCCCTCGAAGGCAGTGTTGGTTTCGGTGGTCATGGGGTTCTCTCCATCCTCATTGGGTTGAGCTATGGGCTCACCCCGTCCTCACTGGCCCGGGGCACGCTTATATGACATGATTAATGGTGCGATGCAATATTCGTGTTGCACTGCGATATCACGAAATCGTGAACAACCTCAATGGAAGGCAATTTGCCGCCTCCCTGGCCAGACGGGTTCCCGGATAACGAGCCGGCCGCCCCTAATGCTGGACTGCACCCGGCAGCCCATAGGCCTCCATTTGGGCCTGCACCTGCGCAATATTGTGCCCGAGCACGACAATGTCGTGGGTCTTGCCGTCGACGTCCCGGACATGGTCCCGCAGCAGCGCCTCGGCCTTGAAGCCGAGGCTCTCGAACAGGGCGATCGCCGCCTGCTGGTCGACCGTCATCTGGACCGAAAGCTTTTCCAGGCCGGCGCCGAGCGCGAGCGCAAAAGTCTCCTGCGAGAGCGCCCGCCCGACCCCCTTCCCGCGCACGTCGAGGGAAACAACCATCCGGATCTCGCCGACATGGGGCGACCAGGAATGCGGATCGCGCACCAGCGTGCCGCAGCCGACGACCTCGGCGTCCCTGACCGCGAGCAGGCTGGTAATCGCGCCGCGCTCGATCTCCTTGACCCAGGCCGAGAGCACCTTCGGCTCGCTGATGTTGCGCGGCAGGAACAACAGATCATGGGTCGGCAGGCCCTTGCCGAAGGCCAGCATCGCGGCCTCGTCCGCAGGCGACATCAGGCGGATCTCGATATCGCCAGCGTCGGTCTTGACCTGACGCGGATAGGAACGCTGCTCACTCATGTCGATCTCTTCCCCAGCCAGGAATCCAGTTTCGGCCACAGCCGTTTCACAGCGTTGGCGCCGGCAACAAGCGAGACGTGACCGCCCTTCAGCATCACCTCTTCCTTGTCATCGGATCCGATCTTCGCGATCAGGTGCTTTGCGGCGTCATACGGCACGATGTGATCGTGCTCGGCAACCGCATGCAGGAACGGCACCTTGATGTCTTCGAGCTTCGCCGCGCGGCCGCCGACCGACATAGTGTCGTTGAACAGCTTGTTGTCCCACATCAGATCCTTGGTGATCGTGCGGAAATACTCGCCCGCAAGCGGCAGCGTGTCGGTCGCCCAGCGGTCGAACATGCGGTACGATTTCACGAACTCATCGTTCCAGATGTTTTCCCAAAGCTGGATCTGGCTCACCGTGCGCGAGGCCGGACGCAGCATCTCGAACGAGGACAGGATCATCTCCGGCGGCACGTTGCCGACGCTGTCGACGAGGCGGTCGACGTCGAAATAGCGGCGGTCGGAGAAATTGGAGAACAGCTTCATCTCGCGGAAATCGATCGGGGTGGTGAAGCAGATCAAATTCTTCATCGGCCCGTCCTTGTGGATCGAGCCATAGAGCAGGGACAGCACGCCGCCGAAGCAATAGCCGATCACGGAGACGTCCTGCTCGCCGGAATCGGCCTGCACGCGGCGGACGCAATCCGGGATGAAGTCGAGGACGTAGTCCTCCATGCGCAGGCTCTTCTCCTCCGGCCGCGGCGCGCTCCAGTCCAGCATGTAGACGTCGTAGCCGCGCTTGAGCAGGAACTCGATGAAGCTCTGACCAGGCACGAGATCGAGGATGTAGCCGCGATTGGTGGTCGCCATCACGATCAAGACCGGCACGCGGTAGATCTCGTCGGACATCGGCCGGTAGTGATAGAGGCTCATGGTGCCGCGCGAATGCAGCACGTCCTTCGGAGTCGAGCCGAGCGAAGGGCCCGAAGTCGAGAAATATTCGACGCCCTTGATGCTGCGCTGGATGGCGCGCTGCACCTCGGACTGGATGCGATCCGGGATCGATGCGAAATCTAGTCCGGTGGCTGCATTCATGTCTGCTCTCCGCCCTCGGACGGCGGGCGCCTGGTGCGCGGCGGTCGCAATGCCGTATCGGAGCCCTGAGATACGCCGGAACGTGCCGCCATCTGGCTCAGCATCCACTTGATCTCACCGATCTGGCCTTCGATGGCTTGCAACCTTTCGGCAAGGCCAGTGACCTGATCGCGGCTGGGCAGGTTCATGGAGACCAGATATTTTTCCATGAGCTCGCCGAGTTGCTTCTGAGCACCTGCAGCAACCCCTCCCGCGCGGTTCATCGCCTGTGAAAACTCGGGCGACGACATGGCCTGGTTGGCGAAGGAGTTGAACCCCTTCTCCATCTCACCAACCATCTTCTGCCACATGGCGACGGGGTCATTGGTCTTGTCGGTCATCGGCGTCCTCCTGAAATCGAGAGCTGCGATGCCCTTCTTTTTTCGCCATACCACACCGTTGCGAGGGAGCGGTCAACCGGCAGGTCGCGCGGTGCGGCGCACACGGCTTCATTGCGGCGGCAAACCGTGCGATACAGCATCGATCAGCAGGAGGGAACGCGCCCGTGACCACCCATCAGCCGCCTCAGACCATCCGCGCCAACGGCATCGACATCTGCTACGAGATCTTTGGCAACGACAATGCCGAGCCGCTGCTGCTGATCATGGGGCTCGGGGCGCAGATGATCCATTGGGACGATGCGTTCTGCGAGCAGCTCGCCGTGCACGGCTTTCGCGTGATCCGCTTCGACAATCGCGACATCGGCAAGTCGAGCCACCTGACGGGCGGCAAGCGCCTGACGCCGCTTGAGCTGCTGAAGCTGCGCTTCCTCAGGATTCCCGTGGCCGCAACCTACAAGCTGATCGACATGGCGAAGGACACGGTCGGCCTGATGGATGCGCTCGGCATCAAGTCCGCGCATCTGGTCGGCGCCTCCATGGGCGGCATGATCGCGCAGGAGGTGACGCTGTCGTTTCCCGAGCGCGTGCGCTCGCTGACCTCGATCATGTCGACGACGGGCAATCCGCGCGTGCCGCCGCCGACGCGCGAGGCCGCCGCGATGCTGATGGCGCCGCCGCCGCAAAGCAAGGAAGAGTTCATCGTCCGCTTCGGCCAGACCTGGAAGATCTTGCGTGTCGGGTCTTTTCCGGAAGAGGAAGCCCTCGACCTCGGCCGTGCCGAGCGCGTGTTCGCGCGCGGGCTCAATCCGGCCGGCGTCGGACGGCAGCTCCGCGCCGTGCTCGCCTCCGGTAGCCGCAAGGAGCGGCTGCGCGGCGTAAAAACGCCGACGCTGGTGATCCATGGCACGGTCGATCCGCTAGTCCGTCCGGAGGGCGGCAAGGACACAGCGGAGTCAATTCCGGGTGCAAAGTTGCTGATGATCGACGGGATGGGCCACGCACTGCCGATGCGCTTCTGGCCCGAGATCGTCGGCGCCATCGACAAGCACGCGCGAGGCGCGGCAGCGCAGGCGGCGTAGAGCGACGCGGGCAGTCTCCTCGCGGTGACCATGTGAGCCGCCGGTTACTCTCTTAACGCGAGCCGGTGCGAAAGCTATACAGGCCTTCCTCAATCGCAAGACAGAGGCTGCGGCCTCTCGGAGTTCACATGCACCTCATCGTCCGGCCCGTCGCAATGATTGCGGCTTCCATTCTCATGCTGTCTGTCGGCAACGGCGCTGCGCTGGCCGCCAGCGCGCAGGAAGAAGCCAACCGCGCCGCCGTGCTAGCCTTCTACGAGAAGGGCCTCAACCAGAAGGACGCCGACGCCGCCCTCGCCTATGTCGGCAACCGTTATGTCCAGCACAATCCGAATGCGCCCGATGGTCCGGACGGTTTTCGAAAGTTCATCGGCTTCCTGCGCGAAAAGTTCCCGAACTCGCACAGCGAGATCAAGCGCTCATTCGTCGACGGCGACTTCGTCATCCTGCACGTTCACTCCGTTCGCGAGCCCGGCAGCAGGGGCCGCGCGATCGTGGATATCTTCAAGCTGGAGAACGGCAAGATCGTCGAACACTGGGACGTCGTTCAGGACATCCCGGAAAATCCGGCGAACAACAATACGATGTTCTAGAGCCGTAGCCCGGATGGAGCGCAGCGTAATCCGGGACCACTCTTTGCGGATCGACCGCCCCGGATTTCGCTTCGCTCCATCCGGGCTACAAATCGCCGCCTAGCTCTTCCGCGCAATCCAGATCACATGGCGCGCGCCGCCGCCTCGTCCGGTAGCGCGAACATTGACTTCGTTCACATCGAAGCCGGCGCTGCCGAGGCGCTTGGTGAAGGCCGGGTTGGGTCCCGACGACCAGACGGCGAGCACGCCGCCCGGCCGCAGCGCCACCTTCGCCGCTTTCAACCCGCTCGCATTGTAGAGTGCGTTATTGCCCTTCCGGGTCAGCCCCTCCGGCCCGTTGTCGACGTCGAGCAGAATGGCGTCGAAGGCCGACCGCTGCGCGCGGATGATCTCGCCGACGTCGGTCTCCCGGATCTTCACCCTGACATCATCGAGACTGTCGCCGAAGACCTCGGCCATCGGGCCGCGCGCCCAGGCGACCACCGCCGGCACGAGCTCGGAGACCACGATCTTCGCCTTACTCCCGAGCACAGTCAGCGCCGCGCGCAGCGTAAAGCCCATACCAAGGCCTCCGATGAGGACAACGGGCTTTGCGACCTTCTCGATCTGCTTCGCCGCCAGTGTCGCGAGCGCGGCCTCAGAGCCCGACAGGCGGTTGTTCATCAGCTCGTTGGTGCCGAGCTTGATGGAGAACTCCTTGCCGCGCCGCATCAGGCGGAGCTCTTCGTCGGAGCCGGGGATTTTTGCGGTGTCGATCTTTTCCCAGGGAATCATGCGAGAGCTTTAGCACGATCGGGCGAACAATCACCCTCCCGCCCAGACGTCCAGCACATACCGGTTCTTCGCGCCCATCTCCTCGATCCAGCGCGCAGCCGTGGCGGCATCGCTGCCACTCTTCTCGCGATGGATCGCGACGAGCGCGGCCTTTACATCGGGCTCCATCTCGCCGCCGTCGCCGCAGACATAGATGATTGCGCCCTGCTCGATCAGCGGCCAGACCCTGTCCTTCTGCGCCGCAAGCATGTGCTGCACATAGGTCTTCGGTCCATCCGCGCGCGAGAACGCGGTGAAAAGCTCGGTGATGCCGCTTGCGGCCATCCCCTTCAGCTCATCCGCGTAGAGAAAATCTTGCTCGGGATGGCGGCAGCCGAAGAACAGCATGGCCGGACCGAGCGCGGCGCCTTTCGCCTTGCGCGCAGCGCGCTCCTGGAGGAAGCCGCGGAAAGGCGCAAGCCCGGTGCCCGGCCCGATCATGATGATCGGCACCGATGACTCATCCGGGAGCCGGAAGCCGGCCTTGGTCTCGCGCACGGTGGCATAGATCGCATCGCCCGCACGTCGGTTGGAGAGATAATTCGAGCAGATGCCTTTGTAGACACCGCGCCCGGAGGCGGCCGGCCCTTCGACCACGCCGACCGTGACGCTACAACGCGATGGATCCACCGACGGCGAGGAGGAGATCGAGTAATAACGCGGCGCCAGCAGCGAGAGCATTTCCAGGTAAACGTGGAACGGCAACTCGCAGGCCGGATATTCGAGCAGCATGTCGAACACCGATTTGCGCCTGGCCAGAATCTCGGTGCGATAACGCTCGAGCGGCTCGGCCTCCTCGCCAACGAAGGCCAGCAGCTTCGGCTTGGTGACCGGGCAGCGGGCGTGCTCGGCCATGATCTGGATCTGCTTCCGTGTCGCCACCTGCTGCAACTCGACGAACTCGCTGAGCAGGCGTCCGACCGAGACGGCATTGCCGACCGGCAGCTGCGCGCGCCGGCCTTCGGCGACCTGAAGCCTGATCTGGTCCGCCGGCAGGAAGCCGAAGCGACGGGCAACCGAATCCACCAGCGTCGGATCATTGCGCGGAACGACGCTTAAGTGATCGCCGACGCGGTAGGTGATGTTGGACGGCAGCTGCACCTCGATATGGCGCGTCGAACGCTCGGACGGATTGGCGCCGGACTTGTTCTGAAGCTCGTCATTGACCAGCACCTTCATCGCGACAGCACCGCCCTGCGCGACGATGGTGTTGACGGCGGTTACTGCGACAGGCTCGATCGCATAGAGCGGATCGTCCTCCGCGGTGCGGGTGAAATTCCAGTCGATGCCGAATTCCTTGGTGGCAACCTGCGCGGCCGCCGGAAACCATTTCTGGAACTGGCCGTCGAGATCGCTGCGCGCATCGCCTTCGCCGCGCGGATAGACCGCGCGCGCACCATGCTTCGACAATTGCTCGTCGATGAAGCGCGGCACCGATTGATAGGTTGCCGCCCAATCGCTGTTGCCGCAGCCGAACACGGCGTAGCGCACATTGGCAAAGGCATCCTTCGGCAGATCGTCGCCGAGCCATTTGACGAATTGCGTCGCATTGTCAGGCGGCGCGCCGTTATAGGAGGCGCAGATGATCAGCACGCCGCCCTCCTGCGGCAGCTTGCCGACGTAATCGTCGAGCGGCCCGAGATGCACGGCAAAGCCGTTGATCTCGGCAAGGTCGGCCATGCGCGTTGCGAGCTCCTCGGCCGTGCCGAGGTTGGAGCCGTACAGCACCAGCATCGGCGTATTGTGGCCGGGCCGCGTCGTCGGCTTACGAGGCGCCCGCGGGCCCGAGGACGCAGCCGCGACAGGGCCGCCATAGGCGCCGCGCTCGCGATCGGCGCGCGGACGTACCTTGATCTTGAAGCCTTCCGGCTTCATCGTCAGCGTTTCCTTCAGATGCATCTGATAGCGCTGGTGGTCGATCAGCTTGAAACGCTGGAGGACCATGCCGAGCGCGAGCGCGGCCTCGTGCATGGCGAAGCCGCGTCCGATGCAGGCGCGCTGGCCGTTGCCGAACGGCTTCCAGGCATTGATCGGCCGCTTGGCCTCCGCCTCGCGGCTGAAATTCTCGGGATCGAACGCATCCGGATGCGGCCCCCAGACCGAGGGATCGCGATGCAGCGCCGTCACCAGGATGGTGATGAAGGTGCCCTTCCTGAGCCTGTAGTTGCCGCCGCCGATGGTCTCGTCGTTCAGCGGCGAGATGCCATAGGCCGGCGCCGGCGGCCACAGCCGCAGAGCTTCCTTGAGGATCTGCGTGATGTAGGTGAGCTGCGTCACCTGCTGGTAGGTCGGCTTCGCGTTGACGTCGGGGCCGAAGACGCGGTCGACCTCGTCATAGGCCTTCTTGAGAATGTCCGGGTGCTTGAGCAGAGCGTAGAGCGTGTAGGACAGCAGGCCGCTGGTGGTCTCGTGCCCCGCGATCAGGAACGTGTTGATCTGGTAGCGGATGTTGATGTCATCAAGCTGCTCGCCGGTCGAGCGGTCGACGCCGGTCATCATCGCGGCGAGCATGTCCTTCTTGTCGTCGATCCCCTCCGCGCTCTTGCGGCGCTCGGCGATGATCTCGTCGACCATCTTGTTCATGAAGGCGACGTCCTCGGCGAGCGTCTTCCGGCGCTTCTGCATCCACAGCTGCTCGAACGGCAGGCCGCGCGTCATCATGATGGTTTCGAGCGAGCGTACCAGCGACTCGACGAAGGGATGGTAGTCGCGCCGGTAGAAGGAATTGAAGCGGTACTCGAAGCCGCACAGGCCGATCGTATCCAGCGTCAGCGCGGTCATGTCATGGACGACGTCGATCTCGTCGTCGGCGTTGAGCCGTTCCCATTTGTTGACGAGCTGCTCGGCGATATCGACCATGCTCGGGTGATAGGACTGCATGGCGCGGTTGCCGAACGGCTGCAGCAGGATGTTGTGTGCCTTGCTCCAGTTCGGCTCGCGGGTGTCGGCCGTGAAAAGGCCGTCGCCGCCGACCGCGCGCACGCGACGCAACGCACCGCGCACCGTCTTGTCGAAGCGCTTCTCGTCGGAGAGCTCGTCGACGAGATCGTGGCCGGAGACGACGACGATCGGCGAGCCCATCATGTCGAGCCAGAAGATCGGCCCGAGCTCCTTGGCAAGCCGGGTCAGGTGCTGCACCGGCGCGGCCGAATCCAGCGACAGCATGTTGCCGACCACCGGCTTGGTCGGCGGCTGCGGAATCGGGTCCAGACGGTTCTTGGATGACATTGAAATGTAGTCCCCCTGCCTCAATGTTCGTCATTGCGAGCGAAGCGAAGCAATCCAGAATATATCCGCGGAGGCAGTCTGGATTGCTTCGTCGCTTCGCGCCTCGCAATGACGAGTTCGCAACGACGAGCGCTAACCAAACCGCCTTCTACGCCATTCGATCAACTTGGCGCTGACCTCTTCCGGCTTCTCCTGCTGCGTCCAATGGCCGCTATCGCGGACCAGATATTTTTCGAGATCGGGAATTAGCTTGTCCATGCCATCGGCGGAAGACGGCGGCAACACCGCGTCGTTCTCGGCCATGATCATCAGCGACGGCACCCGCACCGTGTGATCGAGCCCTTCGGCGCGCGTCCAGTTGCGCGACATGTTGCGGTACCAGTTGATGCCGCCGGTGAAGCCCGTTCTGGTGAAATTGTCGACGAACACCTTTTTCTCTTCCGGCGAAAGGATCGGCGTGCGCGGATCGTGCTTCGCGTCGTAAGCTGCAATCATCTGCGGAAACGCCAGATTGACCCGCGGCGAAGCGCCCACGCCGGCAATCACTTCCTCTGCCGGCGCATCGGGCGGGCGCGGCGCCGGCTTGCGCATGAACGCATCGAATGTCTGCTCGACGCGACTGCCGAAGATCCTGTCGGGTTCATGCGCCGGATCCTGGAATTGCACGATGTACATCTTGTCGCCGAAGCGAGCGCGCAGCAGCTCGATCGGATCGGCCCAGGCACGGTTGGTATGAGGCGTGTTGATGCCGACCACCCCCGCAACCCGGTCGATGTGCCGCAGCGGCATCTGCCAGACGATGAAGCCGCCCCAGTCGTGACCGACGAAGATGGCCTTGTCGATCTGGAGATGATCGAGGAGCCCAACGAGGTCGCCGGTCAGATGTTCGATGTCGTAGGCCTCGACCGGCTCGGGCCGGTCGGTCGCGCCATAGCCGCGCTGGTCCGGCGCGATCACCCGGATGCCGGCCTCGCTTAGCGCCTTGATCTGGTGACGCCAGGAGAAGGCGAGTTCCGGCCAACCGTGGCACAGCACCATCGGCGGCTTGTCGCTGACCGGGCCCGCCTCGTAGTAGCCCATGCGGATTCCGTTCGTCTGCACGAACTTGAGCGGTGGCATCTCAATCATCGCAATATTCCTACTCTGCGGCGCCCTTGACATCGGCCGCCGGCGGCGCGTAGGCCGCCTCCAGCGCGGCGAACTCCTCCGGCAGCATGTCGCACATCACCTGCACGTGCGGAATGATGTTGGCGCCGACGATGAAGCCGAAGTCGAGCTGGTCGCGATAGCTCTGCACGGTGATGTTGAGCGCCTGTCCATGCGTCGAGATCGACACCGGGAAGATGTGCAACAGCTCCGCGCCGGCGGCATAGAGCGTCTGCCGCGGCCCCGGCACGTTGGACACCGTGATGTTGGCCGCCGGCGGCAGCACATCCGACAGGTTCGAGCGGCTGTAGAGCAGCGCCAGAACCTGCACCATCATCGGCGCACCCAGCATCGAGATGTTGGAAATCTGCGGCATCAAGGCCCGCAACGGATGCGACATCTCCTTGGACTTGGTCGACTGCGCGATGATCGCCTCCAGCCGCGCCTTGGGATCGTCGATATTGGTCGCGATCGAGCAGATCATGCCGAACACCTGGTTGTTGGCCTCGGTGTTGCCTTCCTCGCGCAGCGAGATCGGCACGGCGGCGGTCAGCGATTTCGCCGGCAGCGTGCCATATTGCTGGAGGTAACGCCGGACCACGCCGGAGGCGAGCGCCAGCACCACGTCGTTGAGCTTGCCGCCGGCCTGCTTGGCGAGCGCCTTTGAACGCGACAGCGAGATCGAGACGCCGGCGAAGCTGCGTTCCGAGGAAATCGTCTTGTTCAGCATGGTCGGCGGCGACACCATGCTGGCGAGGCTTTCCCGGGATTTCGGATCGGAGATCTTGCCGAGCACGTCGGAGACGCTCTTGACCATGGTCGGGATGTTGCCGGCGAAGCGCACCGCACTCTCGATCTGGTACATCGCATTGTCGAACAGGATCGAGCCGATGTCGCTCTTGCCCGTGCGCGGCAGTTGCAGGTTCTTCGCTGCCGCCGAGGCATCGAGCGGCTGGGTGAAGAGCTGCTGATAGGAATCGAGCAGGTTGGCGGCGATGTCGCGCGGCTCCTGTCCGGGCTTGCTGCCCGCCGTCGGCGGATCGACCTTCCGGGGGGTGGGCGAGATATCGTAGATCATGTTGGTCAGCGCCGCCCCGGCGCCGCCGTCGATGGCGGCATGGTGCATCTTGGAATAGAGCCCGACCTCGTTGTCCTTCATGCCCTCGAACACGTAGAACTCCCAGAGCGGCCGGGCGCTGTTCAAGAGCTTGGCGTGCATCCAGCCGACGATCCGTTCGAGCGTGGCGCGGTCGCGCGGCTGCGGCAGGCTGGCGCGGAAGATGTGGCGGTCGATGTCGAATTGGTCGTCCTCGACCCAGGAGGGATGATCGATATCAAGCGGCGCCTTCTCCAGCCGTGCCTTCAGGATCGGCGCGATGTGCAGGCGCGAGACGATCATCGCCTTGAAGTCTTCGAAGAAGTCGCCCTTGTAGTCGTCAGGCAGGCGAAAGATCGCCATGCTGCCGACATGCATCGGCATCTCCGGCGTTTCCAGATAGAGAAATGATGCGTCCAGCGACGACAGCTTCTTACCGTCAGCCATAGTTCCCTCCGCTAATTTTGACGGGCGCCTTTGCCGGCGCTTCTCGTCAGGCCGATACTGCCCGTTCCGGCGGGGCATATGCAATGGCAAACGGCCCTGCCCGGTCGAACGGCCAGAATTCCCCCTCCGGTTGCGCCAGGCGGTCCGCCACGGCCCACAGCGCCGCGGGGTTCACGCCAAGCCCGATATGGCTCGCCAGGTGCACCTCGATGTTCTCGGCGCGGTCGGAGGGACGCAACAAGCAGGTTCGCCAGTTCACGACACCGTCGGCGCGCGAATAGATCGACGTCGCCGGCACCGGCAGATCGCCGGCGATCGCCTCGCGCAGTTCGGCGAAATCCTCGACACGCTCGCCGGTCAGCGCTTCGTACAGCCGCGTGGCGTTGGTCGCCCGCACGTCGTTGGCAAACGGGCTACCGATCGTGACGACGTAGCGGACCATCTCGGGCGCCTGGAGCGCGAGATCGCGGGCATAGACGCCGCCGAGACTCCAACCGACCAGGCTGACCTTGCGTCCGCTCGTGGCGTGGATTTCGGCAAGGCGCGCGCGCAGGGCTTCCCTCATCCGTTCCAGCCCACCGAGATTGCGCCCCATCCGCCAGGCATGCGCCTCATAGCCGAGCTCGCTGAGATAGCGCCGCATCGGTGCCATGGAGAGATCGCTGGCAAGAAAGCCCGGCAGTGCCAGCACCGGATGGCCGTCGCCCCTGGGCGCGCGCATCAGGAGCGGCGACAGCATCAGGCTGGCGTTGAATTCGAACAGTCCACGCGCTTCGGCCAGCAGCATGCCGAGGCTCGGCGGACGAAGCCGGCCCGACACCTGCGGCTCGTCCGGCCCGGGCGGCATTTATTTCTTCTTGTCGCCGCTGCGCGGGCTGCCGAGGCCGGCCATGGTGACGAACATGTCCTGAAACCGCTCCGCGATCTTCGGATCGAAGGTGAACCAGCTCTGGATCAGCGATTCCGGCGAGACCTTGTCGATGTTGGACATCATCTGCTGTTGCAACTTGTCCATCACGGCGGTCTGCATCGGCATCACGTCGGGTAGTCCGAAGAACTGGCGGGCTTCAAGGGGGGTGCAGTCAATTTCGATGTTAACTTTCATGTCCCCTCCAGATGAGATTCGAGCGGCCTGTCGCAGTATCGCCGCGAGACGGTGTGCAACGCAAGCGACCTGAGGCTGGCGGCCGGCCTTGCTTCCGCGATCGGCGGATATGGTCAATGAAATCGCGCCCGCCATGAGCCCGCTTCCTCGGCGCCCGGCGGGGCACGAGGGCCCCGCGGCCGGGGACTTCACCGATCGAAAGTCGAATATCGCCCGCGAACCCCTCGCCGCCAGATTGTCGGCCAGCATTGCTGCACAGCGGCGCAACTTGGCGCGTTCCTTGCTGGAATGGCGCTTGCACGGGTCGTGAACTCTGGGCAACATGGATTGGGACGCCCGCCGAACAATCAAAAATCACGGCGCGGCAGAGTGGAGAGGGTCAAGAATGTCAGTCGGTCGAACTCTGTTTGCGGCGACGCTCGCCGGTACGCTTGCGTTGACGGTCTCGTCGGCGTCGAGCCAGACGCTACGTTATGCCAACCAGGGTGACCTGAAGTCGCTCGATCCCTATACCCTCAACGAGAGCACCACTCACGCCCATCTCGGTCACGTCTATCAAGGCCTCACCGCGCGCGACAAGGACCTCAAGATCATTCCGGCGCTGGCGGAAAGCTGGGAAACCCCGGAGCCGACCCGCTGGCGCTTCCATTTGCGCAAAGGCGTGAAATTCCACAACGGCGATCCCTTCACCGCCGACGACGTGCTGTTCTCGGCCGATCGCGTCCGCAAGAAGGGGTCCAACATGCAGACCCGCCTTGCTCCGGACGTCAAGGTGATCAAGGTCGACGACTACACCGTCGATTTCGTCCTGCCCTCGCCCAATCCCATCCTGCATAACGCGTGGGATGTCTGGTACATCATGGACAAGAAATGGGCCGAGGAGAACAACGTCGTCGATCCGACGCCGGTGGCGGCGACCACGCCGAGCTACGCCTCGCTCCACGAGAACGGCACCGGTCCCTTCGTCATTGAAAGCCACCAGCCCGGCGTGAAGACCGTGTTCAAGGCCAACCCCAATTACTGGGGCAAGGTCGAAGGTAACCTGAAGGAGATCATCTTCACCCCGATCGCCTCCGACGCCACCCGCGTCGCCGCGCTGCTGTCGGGCGAAGTCGACGTCATCGAGCCGGTGCCGATCCAGGACATCTCCCGCGTCGATTCGAGCCCGAACGCCCAGGTGCTGAAGGGGGCGGAGCTGCGCACCATCTTCATCGGCTTCGATCAGGTCCGCGACGAGTTGCTCTACTCCAGCATCAAGGGCAAGAACCCATTCAAGGACATCCGCGTCCGCGAGGCCTTTTACAAGGCGATCGACATCGAGCTGATCAAGACGCGCGTGATGCGCGGGCTGTCGACGCCGTCGGCCCTGATGATCGCTCCGGAATTGTTCTTGCTGTCCAAGGAGTTCACCCGGCCGAAATTCGACCCTGACGGTGCCAAGAAGCTCCTGGCCGAGGCCGGTTACGCCGACGGCTTCGAGGTCACCATGGATTGCCCGAACGATCGCTACGTCAACGACGCCGCGATCTGCCAGGCCGTCGTCGGCATGCTCGCCCGCATCGGCGTCAAGATCAATCTGCTGGCGCAGCCGAAGGCGCAATACTTCGCCAAGGTGCTGAAGCAAGGCGGCTACCAGACCTCGTTCTACATGCTGGGCTGGACGCCGAGCACGATGGACTCCCACAACGTGCTCTATGACATCATGGGCTGCCGCGACGATGCCAAATCCTCGCGCGGCGAAGCCAATCTCGGCGGTTACTGCAACAAGGAGTTCGACGCCATCACCGACAAGGTGCTGGTCGAAACCGACACCGCCAAGCGCAACCAGCTGATCAAGCAGGCCTACGAGATCGGCAACAAGGACTGGTCCTACATCCCGCTGCACCAGCAGGCGTTGGCCTGGGGCGTATCGAAGAAGGTCAACCTGCCGCAGCGCGCCGACAATCTGGTCATGTTCCACTGGGCGACCAAGAAGGAATAGCGACAGTTGAACACGAGGTCCCGGCAGCGTCAGGCTTCCGGGACCTTTCCTTTTCCGGCTGACAAAGACGTCAGCCAAACGCACACCCAAGGATAGTGGAAGGCATGCTCGCTTTCACTCTTCGCCGCGCCCTTCAGGCCATCGGCGTCATGTTCGCCGTCGGCATCATCGCGTTCTCGATGTTCCGCTTCGCCGGCGACCCGGTCAACCAGATCGTCTCGATCGATACGTCGGCGGCCGAACGCGAAGCTGTGCGCAAATCGCTCGGCCTCGATGATCCCGTGCCGGTGCAGTTCGTCCGTTATTTCGGCAACGCCGCGCAGTTCAAATTCGGCGTCTCCTATCAGTTCCGCCAGCCGGTCTCGGCGCTGTTGATGGAGCGCATGCCGGCGACGCTGGAACTTGCGATCTGCGCGACCGTATTCGCAATGGTGTTCGGCATCCTGATGGGCGTCTATTCGGCGCTCAAACGCGACACCGTGCTCGCCAAATTATTCCAGGCGGTTTCGCTGATCGGCATCTCGTTGCCGACTTTCCTGATCGGCATTCTCCTGATTTATCTGTTCGCGGTGACATTGGGCTGGTTGCCCTCGTTCGGTCGCGGCGAGGTGGTCAAGCTCGGCTGGTGGACGACGGGGCTGCTCACGCTGTCGGGCCTGAAGGCGCTGATCATGCCCTCGATCACGCTCGGCCTGTTCCAGATGACCCTGATCATGCGGCTGGTGCGCGCGGAAATGCTGGAAGTGCTTCGGACCGACTATATTCGCTTCGCTCGGGCCCGCGGGCTGACCACCCGTGCCATCCATTTCGGCCACGCGCTGAAGAACACGCTCATTCCCGTCATCACGGTGGCCGGACTGCAGTTTGGCTCGGTTATTGCATTTTCGATCATCACCGAAACCGTATTCCAATGGCCCGGCATGGGACTTCTGTTCGTGCAGGCCGTGCAAAACGTCGATATCCCGATTATGGCCGCCTACCTGCTGATGGTCTCTCTGATTTTCGTCACCATCAATCTGGTGGTCGACATCCTCTACACCGTGGTCGATCCGCGCCTGCGCTCGACCATCGGCCGCGCCGCATGAGGCAGCCTCCATGTCCGACGTAGTCGCCTCAAATTCCGACAAGCCGAGCACGCTGCCGACGCATGCCGCCCGCAGCTGGTTCAGCCGCGCGCTCGACAGCGACATCTTCTATTCGTTCCGCCGCTCCAAGCTGACCATGGTGGCGGCGGCCATTACCGTGCTGTTCTTCCTGCTCGCGATCTTTGCATCGGCACTCGCGGTGCAGAACCCGTTCGATCCGGCGCAGCTGCAATTGATGAACTCGCGGATCTCACCGCTCTGGACCGCCGACGGCCAGACCCCGTTCCTGCTCGGCACCGACGAGCAGGGCCGCGACGTGTTCTCCGCCATCCTCTATGGCTTGCGCATCTCGCTCGCCGTCGGCGTCGCCGGCGTGGTCTTCGCCGGCGCGCTCGGAATCGCACTCGGCCTGACCGCCGGCTATTTCGGGGGCGCGGTCGACGGCGTGATCATGCGGATCGCCGACGTGCAGCTGACCTTCCCCGCCATTCTGATCGCGCTGCTGGTCAACGGCATCGCGAAATCGATCCTCGGCAACCGGCTGGATGCCAACAGCATGCTGGTGGTGCTGGTGATCTCGATCGGGCTGAGTTTCTGGGTCGGATATGCCCGGACGGTGCGCGGTTCCGTGATGGTCGAGAAGAACAAGGATTACGTGGCCGCAGCGCAACTGATCGGCCTGCCCGCGCCAAAGATCATGCTGCGGCACGTACTGCCCAACACGATGGGACCGATCCTGGTCATCGCCACCATCAACCTCGCGCTTGCCATCATCACCGAGGCGACCCTGTCCTTCCTCGGTGTCGGCCTGCCCGACACCATGCCGTCGCTCGGGACGCTGATCCGCATCGGCAACAACTATCTGTTCGCGGGCGAATGGTGGATCGTCGCCTTCCCCGGGCTTGCGCTCGCCGCGCTGATCCTGTCGATCAACCTGCTCGGCGACTGGCTGCGCGACGCGCTCAACCCGAAACTTCGATGAGCAAAGCTTCGATGAAAACGCCTCGCCCATGACCGAACCCGTTCTCTCCGTGCGCAATCTTCAGGTCGAGTTCGCCTCTCGCCGCGGCACGCTGCGCGCGATCGACGGCGTCTCGTTCGACATCGCCAAGGGCGAGGTGCTCGGCGTGGTCGGCGAATCCGGCGCCGGCAAGTCCGTCACCGGCCTGGCGGTGATCGGCCTGATCGATCCGCCCGGCCGCATCGCCGGCGGTGAGATTCGTCTCGCCGGCCAGCGCATCGACAATTTGCCCGCCGAGCAGATACGCCGCATCCGGGGAAAACGGATCGGCATGATCTTCCAGGATCCCCTCACCTCGCTCAATCCGCTGTACCGCGTCGGCGACCAGATCATCGAGACGATCAAAACCCACCTGAACCTGTCCGAGGCGGCCGCCCGCCGCCGCGCCATCGACCTGCTCGCCGAGGTCGGCATTCCCGCGCCGGAAAAGCGCATCGACGGCTATCCCCACGAATTCTCCGGCGGCATGCGCCAGCGCGTTGTGATTGCGCTGGCGATCTGCGCCGAGCCCGAGTTGATCATCGCGGACGAGCCGACCACCGCGCTCGATGTCTCCGTGCAGGCGCAGATCATCTCCCTGATCAAGCGGCTCGGGCGCGATCACGGCACCGCCGTGATGCTGGTGACCCACGACATGGGCGTGATCGCGGAGACCTCCGACCGCGTCGCGGTGATGTATGCCGGCCGCGTCGCCGAGATCGGCCCGGTACAGGACGTCGTCAGGAATCCGCTGCACCCTTACGCCAAGGGCCTGATGGGCGCGATTCCGACGCTTGCCGGGGACGACAAGCGCCTGGTGCAGATCCCCGGCTCCATGCCGCGCCTATCGGCGATCCCGCGTGGCTGCTCGTTCAATCCGCGCTGCGCCTTCGCCTTCGATCGCTGCCGGGTTGAACGGCCGGAGCCACTATCGCGCGGCACACAATCCGTTGCCTGCCATCTCTACGACACCGTGCCTGCGGAGAGCGCGGCATGAGCACGCCTTTCGTCCAGGCCACAAATCTGCGCCGCGTCTTCGACGTCTCAAAACCCTGGCTCAACCGCGTGCTCGAAGGCGGGCATCTCGAATATCTCAAGGCTGTCGATCACGTTAGCTTCGACATCAGGAAGGGCGAGACCTTTGCTCTGGTCGGCGAGTCCGGCTCGGGCAAGACCACGGTGGCGCGAATGGTGGTCGGCCTGCTGCCGCCGAGTTCCGGCAACGTGCTGATCGACGGCATCTCGATGACCGATCCACGGCAGGCGCAGGCGCGGCGAAAACTGCGCCGCCGCATCCAGATGATCTTTCAAGACCCCTATGCGAGCCTGAACCCACGCTTCCGGGTCGATGCCATCATCTCCGAGCCGATCCGCGCTTTCGACCTGATCCAGGGCGAGCGCGATATCCAGGCGCGCGTCGGCGAATTGCTCAGCCTTGTCGGGCTGCATCCCGACGACCGGTTGAAATTTCCACACGAGTTCTCCGGCGGCCAGCGCCAGCGCATCGCGATCGCCCGCGCGCTCGCCTCCGACGCTGAGTTCATCGTCTGCGACGAGCCGACCTCGGCGCTCGACGTCTCCGTGCAGGCGCAGATCCTGAACCTGATGCGCGACCTCCAGGACAAGTTCGGCCTGACCTACATGTTCATCAGCCACAACCTCGCCGTGGTCCGCCACATGGCGAGCCGCGTCGGCGTGATGTATCTCGGCCGCATCGTCGAGATCGCGGAGGGACGCGAGTTGTTCGCCCGACCGCGCATGCCCTACACCAAGATGCTGCTGGGCGCCGTGCCCGATCTCGCAATGTCGGGCCGCCAGCGTATTCCAGTGAAGGGCGAGATCCCGAGTCAGATCAATCCGCCGCCCGGCTGCGCCTTCAATCCGCGCTGCCCGCTGGCATTCGATCTCTGCCGCAAGGAAGCCCCGGAACTGATCGACGGCGTCGCCTGCCATGCGGTGAACACCGCGCCGGTCCCGGCGTGACGCGCGCGTGCCATGCGGTCCACGCATTGGCGGCACGGCATCGCCTGCGATCAATTGCGCGCGCGACAAATAAGGTAGCGAAATCCCATGGCCAGCAACGTCAATCCCGATCCCTTCACGACGCGCCCCGAGATCGAGGGCACGTTCGGGGTCGTCGCCACCACACACTGGATCGCGACCGCGGTCGGCATGGCCATCCTGGAAAAGGGCGGCAATGCCTTCGACGCCGGCGTCGCCACGGCGTTCACGCTCCAGGTCGTCGAACCGCATTTGAACGGCCCCGGCGGAGACGTGCCCATCATCGCGCATGACGTCAAACGCGCACGCACCGAGGTGATCTGCGGCCAGGGCCCGGCGCCGGCGCGCGCCACCATCGCGCATTACAAGAGCGAAGGCCTCGACATGGTGCCGGGCACCGGCCTGCTCGCGGCCTGCGTCCCCGGCACGTTCGAATCCTGGATGATGCTGCTGCGCGACTACGGCACGATGCGCGTGCGCGACGTGCTGGAGCCAGCCATCTCCTACGCGCGCGACGGCTATCCGCTGGTCGAGCGCGCCTGCGCCACGATCCAGACCGTCGAGCAACTGTTCCGCAAGCATTGGCCGACCTCGGCCGCGGTCTATCTGCCCAATGGCGAAGTGCCGAGGCCCGGCACCCTCTTCACCAACAAGACGCTGGCTGCGACCTACGCCCGCATTCTCAGCGAAGCCGAGAGCGGCGGCGGTGACCGCGACGCCGAGATCGAGCGCGCGCGAAAGGCCTGGTCGCAAGGTTTCGTTGCGGAAGCCATCGACAAGTTCTGCCGCACCCAGGAAGTGATGGATGTCAGCGGCTCGCCGCATCGCGGCGTGCTCTCGGCCGACGACATGGCGCGTTGGCAGCCGACGATCGAGGCACCGCTCACCTACGACTATGGCCGCTACACCGTCTGCAAGGCCGGCGTCTGGAGCCAGGGTCCGGTGACGCTCCAGCAGCTCGCGCTGCTCAAGGGCTTTGCGCTCGACGGGCTCGATCCGACCGGGCCGGAATTCATTCACCTCCAGATCGAGTGCGCAAAACTCGCCTTCGCAGACCGCGAAAAGTTCTACGGCGATCCCAAATTCAGCGAGATCCCGATCGCGACGCTGCTGTCGGATGCCTATAACGACGAACGCCGCAAACTGATCTCAGAGAAGGCCTCGCTCGACTTCCTCCCCGGTTCGGTCGAAGGTTTTGGCGGCGTGGTCAAGCTGCGCCGCGCCGAGGGGCAGCGTGAGGCGGTCGGCGCGCTTGGCGCGGGCGAGCCGACAGTCGGGCGCTTCGGCGAGGTGCGCGGCGACACCGTGCATTTCGACATCATCGACAAGGCCGGCAACATGGTGTCCTCGACGCCATCGGGCGGCTGGCTGCAATCCTCGCCGATCATTCCGGAGCTCGGCTTCTGCCTCGGCAGCCGCGCGCAGATGTTCTGGCTGGAGGAAGACCATCCCGCAGCGCTTGCGCCGGGCAAGCGGCCGCGCACGACGCTGTCGCCGACCATGGCGCTACGCGACGGCGAGCCGTACCTCGCCTGGGGCTCGCCCGGCGGCGACCAGCAGGATCAGTGGATCACGCAGTTCTTCCTACGGCACGTCCATTGCAACCTCAATCTCCAGGAATCGATCGACGCGCCGGCCTGGCACTCCGAGCATTTCCCGATCTCGTTCTGGCCGCGCACCGCGCGCCCCGGCGTGCTCGTGGTCGAGAACCGCGTGCCGAAGGCGACGATCGAGAACCTTCGCGAGCGCGGACACATTGTCGAGGTCGGCCCCGACTGGTCGGAAGGTCGCCTCACCGCGGCCTCGCGCGTCGGGGTGCGCCGCCGCGCCGCCGCCAACCCGCGTGGCATGCAGGGCTACGCCGCAGGGCGCTGAAGGCAGCACATGACCTGGTCGATCATCGCGCGAGACCCTGCCACCGGCCAGTTCGGCATCGCTGTAGCTACCCGCTTCTTCGCCGTCGGCGCGCGCGTGCCCTACGTCGCGGCCGGTCTCGGCGCCATCGCGACCCAGGCCTTCGTCAATCCCTATTACGGCATCGACGGCGTCAAGCTGCTGCGCGAGGGCCTGAACGCGCATGACGTTCTCGCCACCCAGCTCGCGACCGACGACGGCCGCGAGAGCCGCCAGATCCACATCATGGACGCCAGCGGCGCGATCGCCGCGCATACCGGGCGCGACTGCGTCGACTGGTGTGGACACATCGCCGGCAGCGGCTTCTCCATTGCCGGCAACATGTTGGCAGGCGCCGACGTGCTCGACGAGACCGCGAAGACCTATATCGCCAATGACAGCCTGCCCTTCCCGCGCCGCCTGCTTGCCGCCATGCGCGCGGGCGAGGCCGCCGGCGGCGACAAGCGCGGCAAGCAATCGGCTGCGCTCCTGATCCACGGCGAGGAGGAATGGCCGGCGCTGGACATTCGCGCCGACGATCATCTCGATCCGTTGGGCGAGCTCGAACGACTGGAGCGCGTCAGTCAGGAACTCTGGGTGCATTTCCGCTCCTCCATGCCGACGCGGCAGAATCCGGCAGGCAACACTGATCGCAGCGTCATCGACGCCAGCATCGCTGCAAGCCGAGCAAGGCAATCATGAGCGCAAGCCCTCTCATCGAGATCAAGGATCTGCGCATCCGATTCCACGGCGACGACGGCCGCGTGACCCACGCCGTCGACAGCGTCGATCTCAGCGTCGCCAATGGCGCGACGCTCGGCCTCGTCGGCGAATCCGGTTGCGGCAAGAGCGTGACGTCGCTGGCGATCATGGGATTGCTGCCGAAGCAAAGCGCGGAGATCTCGGGCGCAATCCGCTTCGACGGCTTCGACTTGCTGAAGACTCCTGACCAGACGCTGCGCGACCTCCGCGGCAACCGGCTGGCGATGATTTTTCAGGAGCCTATGACGTCGCTCAATCCGAGCTTCACCATCGGCGACCAGATCATCGAGACCATTCTGCGCCACCGCGGCGGCTCCCGGCGCAGCGCGCGCGAGCGGGCCATCGAGCTCTTGCGCCGCGTCCACATCCCCTCGCCGGAGCGGCGGATCGACGAATATCCGCACAAGCTCTCCGGCGGCATGCGCCAGCGCGTGATGATCGCGATGGCGCTGGCCTGCGACCCGCGACTGCTGATCGCAGACGAGCCGACTACCGCGCTCGACGTCACCCTGCAGGCGCAGATCTTGGAGCTGATGCGCGAACTGAAGGCGGCGAGCGGCGCCGCCATCATCCTGATCACCCACGATCTCGGTGTTGTCGCCGAAGTCTGCGACGAGGTCGCGGTGATGTATGCCGGCGAGATCGTCGAGCGCGCGCCGGTCGACGAGCTGTTCGCGATGCCGCAGCATCCCTACACCGTCGGCCTGCTGGGCTCGATCCCGCGGCTCGACCACCGCGCCGAGCAGCTGGCCACGATCGAAGGCATGGTGCCGAACATGGCGCAGCCACCCGCCGGCTGCCGTTTCGCCGCGCGCTGCCCCTTCGTGCTGGACGCCTGCACGGAGGTGCCGCCACCGCTGGTCGAGGTCAGCCCCGGCCACCTCTCGCGCTGCATCCGCGCACCGCTCGAACGTCTGGTGTCGTGATGGCGCTTCTCGAGGTCGAAGGCCTGGTCAAGCATTTTGTCGCCGGGCGCTCGCTGTTCGGCCGGGCACTGGGGCATGTCAAAGCGGTCGATGGCGTCAGCTTCTCTCTCGACGCCGGCAAGACGCTGGCCCTGGTCGGCGAATCCGGTTGCGGCAAATCCACCGTGAGTCGCCTGGTGCTGCGGCTGATCGAGCCGGATGCAGGCACGGTGCGTTTCGCCGGCCGTGACCTGCTCTCGCTGGACGCCGGGGCGCTCCGCGCCTTCCGCCGCGAGGCGCAGATCATCTTCCAGGACCCCTACGCCTCGCTCAATCCGCGCATGACGGTCGGCCAGATTCTCACCGAGCCGCTGGCGCTGCACGATCTGGTACCGCCGGCGCAACGGCGCGAGCGCGTCGCGGAAATCCTGCGGCTGGTCGGCCTCGAGCCGCGGCTCGAGCGGCGTTATCCGCACGAATTCTCCGGCGGCCAGCGCCAGCGCATCGCCATTGCCCGCGCGCTCGCGGTCGAACCAAAACTGATCATCTGCGATGAGCCGGTCTCGGCGCTGGACGTCTCGATCCGCTCGCAGATCCTCAACCTCCTGCGCGAGCTGCAGGACCGGCTTGGGCTGGCCTACATCTTCGTCTCGCACGATCTGGCTGTGGTCAAGCACATCGCCGACCATGTCGCCGTGATGAATCTCGGCCAGATCGTCGAGACAGCCGAGGCGGACGCCCTGTTCGCGGCACCCCGCCATCCCTACAGCCGTGCGCTGCTGTCCGCGATCCCCATGCCTAAACCGCGGGCAAAGCGCAGCCGGATTGTGCTGCAGGGAGAGATCCCCAGCGCACTCAGCCCGCCACCGGGATGCCGCTTCCACACCCGCTGCCCCTACGTGGTCGACCGCTGCCGCAGTGAAATGCCGCAGCTCGTACCGGATGGCATCGGACATGCAACGGCCTGTCACCGAACGTCGGAACTGCCGTCCTCCGCGGCGATCGTCCCGTCCGACGGCGGCTTCTCGCCGGTCCTTGAAAAATTGGTCGCCGCCTTCAGCGGCGGCCCGGAAGCAGTCCGCGGCAGCGGGGTTAGTTCATTGGGAACGGACCCGGCATAGCCGCAAAACAGAGGTTGAGAGCGATGAGTTTCATGCGTTTGACAATCCTGGCGTCGGCAGTGCTGACGTCGCTCGCGGGCGCAGCCCAGGCTCAGACCACGCTTCGCATCGGCATCGCCGAAGACCCCGACATCCTCGATCCCAGCATCGGCCGCACCTATGTCGGCCGCATCGTCTTCTCCGCCTTCTGCGACAAGCTGTTCGACATCGACGAGAAGCTCAACATCGTGCCGCAGCTCGCGCTGTCCTACGAGACTTCGGCCGACGGCAAGGAGATGACGATCAAGCTCCGGCCTAACGTCAAATTCCATGACGGCGAGCCGCTGGACGCCGAAGCCGCAAAGTTCTCGATCGAGCGTCACATGACGCTGCCGACCTCGTTCCGGAAGTCCGAGCTTGCCAGCGTCGACCATATCGAGGTGGTCGATCCCCTGACCATCAAGCTGGTGCTCAAGACGCCCTACTCGCCCTTGATCGCCCAGCTCACCGACCGCTCCGGCATGATGGTCTCGCCGAAGGCAGCGAAGGAGGCGGGCGACAAGTTCGGCCTGCATCCGGTCTGCGCCGGCCCCTACAAATTCGTCGAGCGCGTCCAGCAGGACCGCATGGTGTTCGAGAGGTTTGCCGACTATTGGAACAAGGACAACATCCATATCGACCGCGTCGTGTTCCTGCCGATTGTCGACGCCACTGTGCGGCTCGCGAACCTGAAGTCTGGCGGGCTCGATCTGATCGAGCGCGTGCTCGCCACTGATATCAAGGACGTGCGCGCCGATTCCCGCCTCGTGCTGTCGACCGCGCCGGAGCTCGGCTATCTCGGCCTGACCGTCAATATCGGAAACGACAAGACCAAGGGGCCGCTGAGCCAGTCGGCGAAGGTCCGCCAGGCGCTCGATCTCTCGATCGACCGCGAGGCCCTCAACCAGGTCGTCTTCAACGGCGAGTTCACGCCCGGAAATCAGTGGGTCAGCCCGAAGCATCCCTATTACCAGAAAGCGTTCTCGGTTCGCGGTCGCGACATCGCGAAGGCCAAGGCGCTGCTGAAAGAAGCCGGCCTCACCGCGCCGGTGACGGTCGACTACATGATCCCCAAGGGCGCGGAGAACGAAGCCGTCGCCCAGGTCGTCCAGTCCATGGCCGCCGAAGCGGGTTTTGACATCAAGATCCGCGCGGTCGAATTCGCGACGACCTTCAAGCAGGCCCAGGCCGGCGAGTTCCAGATCTTCCAGATCAACTGGAGCGGCCGCATCGATCCCGACGGCAATTCCTACATCTTCATGCGCAGCAAGGCGCCGCAAAACGACGGCGTGTACGCGAACCCCGAGGCCGACAAGCTGATGGAAGACGGACGCATGACGTCCAACGTCGAGGAGCGCAAGGCGATCTACGAAAAGCTGACCAAGATCCTGCTCGACGACCTGCCGATCATCTACATCTACCACCGCACGCTCCTGATCGCGCACACGACCAAGCTTCAAGGCTACAAGCAGATGCCCGATGGCCTCGTGCGCGTGGTCGGATTGAAGTTCAAGTGATCACGGCAGCGCTTGGGACGCGCGTGGGACCATGCTGAATTTCGTCGCCCACCGAATCGCGCAGATCGTGCCGACACTGTTCTTCGTGTCGGTGCTGATCTTCTCGCTCCAGCAATTGCTGCCGGGCGATCCCGCGCTGGTGATGGCCGGCGAGGAGCGCGATCCCGCCGTGATCGAACAGATCCGCCAGCAGTACAAGCTCGATCAGCCGATCCCCGTGCAGTACGTCTATTGGCTCAAGGGCGTTCTATCAGGCAATTTCGGCGAGTCGCTGCGCAACAAGATGCCGGTGCGCGAGCTGATCGCACAGAAACTGCCGGTGACGCTCCAGCTCGGCTCGATGGCGATCCTGATCGCATTCCTCATCGGCATTCCCGCCGGCATCATCTCCGCGGTGAAGAAGGGCACGGTTTGGGACTATGGCGCCAATTTGTTCGCGCTGTGGGGCATCTCGACGCCGAATTTCTGGCTCGGAATTCTCATGATCTTCCTGTTCTCGATTCACCTGGGCTGGCTGCCGGCCTCAGGCTATGTGCCGCTCACCGAGGACTGGCGCGCGAGTCTGGCTGCCACCATCATGCCGGCCTTCGTGCTCGGCAACGCGATTTCGGCGGTCCTGATGCGGCACACGCGCAGCGCAATGCTCCAGGTTCTGGAGAGCGACTATGTCCGCACCGCGCGCGCGAAAGGTCTCTCCGAGCGCTCGGTGATCCTCAAGCATGCTATGCGCAACGCGCTGACGCCGATCATCACCCTCGGTGCGCTCGAGCTCGGCACGCTGTTGTCGGGCGCGGTGCTGACCGAGCAGATCTTCTCCATTCCCGGCTTCGGCAAGCTGATCGTGGATGCCGTCTTCAACCGTGACTATGCGGTGGTGCAGGGCGTTGTGCTGGTGACGGCCACGGTCTACATCACGCTGAATCTCGTTGCCGACATCGCCTATGTCCTCGTCAATCCGCGGCTGCGAGGTTAGACGATGACCGACGCCGCACTGCCAGCCAGTCCCGCCACCCAGGCCTACGAGCTGGACAGCCCAGCCCGCCGTGCGCGGCGGCGCCTGTTCAAGCGCAAGGCTGCGGTCTTCGGACTTGTCGTGATCACGGCTTTCATTCTGCTTGCGGCCCTTGCGCCGCTGGTCGTGCCCTATGATCCGATTGCGACGAGTTGGAGCCTGGTGCGCAAGCCGCCCACCGCCGCCCACTGGTTCGGCACCGACGATCTCGGCCGCGACATCCTCAGCCGCGTCATCTACGGCGCGCGGGCCTCCCTGATGGCGGGTCTGATCTCGGTCGCGATTGCGCTCGGGATCGGCGTCCCTCTTGGCCTCCTCGCCGGCTATCGCGGCGGATTTGTTGATGCGCTGATCAGCCGGATCACCGATGCAATGTTGGCCTGCCCTTTCCTGATCCTGGCGATTGCGCTCGCCGCCTTCCTCGGTCCCAGCCTCGGCAATGCCATGATCGCGATCGGTATCTCGGCCACGCCAATCTTCATCCGTCTGACACGCGGGCAGGTGCTGAGCGTCAAGGCCGAAGACTATGTCGAGGCTGCGCGTGCGCTCGGCAATCCGCCGTGGCGGATAGCCTTCTCACACATCCTGCCGAACATCCTGCCCGCGCTGCTGGTGCAGGCCACACTGTCGATCGCCGCCGCCATCATCGCCGAAGCCGCGCTGTCCTTCCTCGGCCTCGGCCAGCAGCCGCCCGCACCGTCCTGGGGCAGCATGCTCAACGCGGCGCAACGCTTCCTGACCCAGGCACCGTGGATGGCGATCTGGCCAGGCCTTGCGATCTTCCTAGTGGTGCTGTCGCTGAACCTGCTCGGCGACGGCCTGCGCGACGCGCTCGACCCGCGCCAGCGCTAGATCACCGTCTCGCGCAGCACCCGTCGGCAATCCATCTCGTACTCGAGGTCGACCACCGGCGGCCGGGCAAAATGCCAGGTCAGGCCGGAGCGCAGCGCGCCGTGGCGGACCAGCTCGTCGACCAGCGCGTGGTGGAAATCGTGCACGGAATAGGCCTGCACGCCGGTGGTGTCCTTCCAGCCGAAGCCGAAGGCCGTCATCCGGTTCTCCATCTGCGACGTCGTGGTGAACCGCACCTTCTCGCGAAGACCCTCCGGACTGAGGTCGCGATAGCGCACCGTGCGCTCGACATAGGTCCCGCCGCCCTCGCGCGCCTCGGCGCCACCGGCGATCACGAAGCTAGGACTCTTCGAGGTTGTCGGACGCGTGAAGGAGAAGGCATAGAACGACGGTTCGGATGGCGGATCGAACTCCGGACAGACATTGCTGCGCGCCACCGGATTGGTGGTGCCGTCGAAGATGCCCCATTCGGACAGCGTCTTCACATAATGCAGGTTGAATGCGCGAAAGCCTTCCTCGCTGAAGGCCGCCGGTGAGCGCAACTCGCAGGCACAGAACGCCGTCAGCGGACGCCCTGCTTCCTGGATATACTTCGCCGCGAGCGCAAATCCCTCGGCCAGCGGCACCAGGCGATCGAACCGAACCCGCTCGATCTCGTATCCGTCGTCAGCGGCAGCACCCGCCGAATACTGGAACACGGACGGAATGAAACGATAGTTGCCGGCGGAGAAATCACCAATCATGTCGAACTCCTATTCCAGTTTCATGCGGACACCCTTGGCGCCGTTGAGCAGGCGCTTCAGGTGAAAGCCGGCCAGGGAATCGTCGGCATGCATCCCGACCAGCGCGGCAAAGGCCGGCATGGCCGCGACGTCGCCGGCTTCCATCTTGGCAAAAGCCTCGAAATATTGCGTCGTCCTTGGCGCTTCGAATTTTTCCTGCGGCAACGGTTCGAACGCACGCAGCGGTTCGCTGCGTCCGCGCAGCATCAGATCACCCACGGGACGGCCTTGAAAATGCTCGGCCGCCTTGGCGACGCTGGCACTGGCGCAGATGCGTGTTCCCAGATGCTTGTTGGCGGCCTCCAGTCGCGCCGCGATGTTGATGGTGTCTCCATAGGCGGTGTAGTCGAAGAAGCGGTTGCCTCCGAAATTGCCGACCAGTGCCGGCCCGGCGTGAATGCCGATGCGGGTGGTGCCGAAATTCACGCCCACGGCCCTCTGGCGCGCGCAGAAATCCTGCGCCCAGGCATCGAGGTCATGGGCGCAGGCGACCGCACGCGTCGCATAATCCGGCTGATCGCCGGGCGCATTGAAGAGCACCTGGATCGCATCGCCGATGATTTTTGCGACCGTCCCCTCATGCGCGAAGATGGTTTCGGTCATCCCGCCGACATATTCGTTGAGGAGCGCGCCCAGCGTCTCGGGCGGCGCGCTCTCGACCAGGGAGGTGAACCCGGTGATATCGGTGAAGATGGTGGCGACATCGCGCCACTGCACCTCGATCCCCTCACCCTCGCCGCCCGCCACCAGACGCTTGGCGAGCTCGGGCGAGAAATGGCGCGACAGCGCGGCATGGGCCCGCTCCGCCTCCATCTGACGGCGCCGCACCTCGCGGAGCATCTCGATATGGCGAATGGTCTTCTCGATCGTGGCTTCCAGGTCGGCGAAGTCGATCGGTTTGGTGAGGAAGTCGAACGCGCCGCGGTTCATGGCGGTGCGGATGTTGCTCATGTCGCCATAGGCCGAGACGATGATGGTCGACTTCTTGTCCTCGGCCTCCTGGAGCTTCGCCAGCAGCGACAGCCCATCCATGCGCGGCATGTTGATGTCGGAGACCACCATGTCGACATGCGGGTTCTGCTCGAGAGATTCCGGCGCCTCGACGCCGTCGCGTGCAAACATGATGTCGACGAGCCCGTCGCGGATCTGCCTGCGAAACTTTTGCAGGATCAGCGCCTCGAGGTCTGGCTCGTCATCGACGAAGAGGATGGTCGAAGTCATGCGGCTTGCTCGAGCCTCGTGTCGATCTCCTGCCGCAGCAGCGCAAAATCGATCGGCTTGGTGAGGAGCCCGATGGCGCCACGCTCGATCGCCTTTCGGCGCGTCTCGGCGTCGCCATAGGCCGTGATCATGATGACGGGAACGTCCGGATGCTCGGCGCGCACCTTCGGCAGCATGTCGAGCCCGCTCATGCCGGGCATGTTGATGTCGGACAGGATCAGGATCAACGAGGGGTCGCGCACCTCGGAGGCGAGCCTGAGCGCATCGGACGCGGACGGCGCGAATTCCATCTGGAAGCGTCCGGCGCGCAGGTCACGCCGGAACTGCTGCCGGAACAGCGCCTCGACGTCGGGCTCGTCATCGACGACCAGGATGTAAACGTTCAATTCTTGCCTCCGGGAGTATCGTCCGCCGCCATCTGGCGCGGCAGCGTGATGATGAATTCGGTGAATACACCGGGCTCGGTGTTCACGTCGATCGTGCCGCCGTGCTGTTTCACGACGATGTCATGACTCATGGACAGGCCAAGCCCGGTGCCCTCGCCGGCCGGCTTGGTGGTGAAGAACGGATTGAACAGTTTCGCCTTCACTTCGGGCGGAATCCCTGTGCCGTTGTCGCGGATCCGGATCTCGACCTTGTCGCCGAGGTTTTTGGTGGCCGCGTTCAAGGTGGGCTCGAAGGCGTCCGTCGCGCTCTCCTTGCGCTTGGCCGCAGCATAGAAGCCGTTCGAGATCAAATTGAGCAAGACGCGCGCGATCTCCTGCGGATAGACATAGACCATCCCGGCCCCGGGATCGAACTCGCGCTCGAGCGTGACGTTGAAGGCGGGCCGTTCCGCGCGCGCGCCGTGATAGGCGAGATTGAGGCTTTCCTCGACGATGGCATTGATATCGCTGGGACGATGCTCGCCGGAACCCGCGCGCGAATGCAGCAGCATGTTCCTGACGATGGAATCGGCGCGCTTGCCGTGCTGCACCACCTTTTCCAGATTGCTCCTGAGCATGCCGGTCAGCTCCTCGACCTCCTCCTTCGTCTTGCCGTCGAGCGAAGCCGATTGCAGGGCCTGGTTGAGTTCATCGATCAGCTCGGTCGAGACCGAGGAGAAATTGTTGACGAAATTGAGCGGGTTCTTGATCTCGTGGGCGATCCCCGCCGTGAGCTGGCCGAGGGAGGCGAGCTTCTCGGTCTGGATCAGGCGATCCTGCGCGGTACGCAGATTGTCGAGCGACTGCGACAGCTCCGTGGTACGCTCACGAAGCTGCTTGAGTAGTCGAGCGTTCTCGATCGCAATCACAGCCTGTTTGGTGAAATTCTCAACCAGTGCGATCTGCTTGTCGGCGAACGGACGGACCTCCTTGCGATAGACCGCGATCGTGCCAATCAGCTCGTTCTCCTTCAGCATCGGCACGATGACGATCGTACGGGCGCCGGCGACGTCTGAGATCGCGCGAACGGCAGGCCCACCAGCAAGATAGGCAGGTGTGTTTCGCACATCGTGAACGTGGACGACCTCACGGGTCCTGACGACCTCGGCGAGCGCGCTGTTCGGACGAGGTCGGATTTCCACATCTTTTCGCGAAGCAGCGAACGCAGCCGGCACATTGTAATCCGCCGCAATCGTGAAGCTTTCACCGTCCCAGAGATTCATGACGCCGAAACTTGCGCCACAGACCCGCGTCGCATTTTCGAGCATTTTGTAGAACACGGGAGCGAGTTCGCCCGGAGAGGAACTGATGACCTCCAGCACCTCAGAAGTCGCCGTCTGTTGCTCGAGCGTTTCGGACAATTCAGCCGTTCGCAGCTCGACTCTATTTTCCAGATCCGCATAGGATTCCTGTAAGCGCGCGCCCATGTCGTTGAACTGGTCGGCGAGCCCCTCGAGTTCGTCGCCGGTCTTGATCGAGATGCGCTGGGAGAAATCGCCGCCGCCGATCCGCTCGGCGCCGCTGCGCAGTGCCTGGATCGGGCCGACCATGCGGCGCGCGAGGAAAATCCCGGCCAGCACCGCGAAGATCGACGCGGCGAGCAGCACGATCGCCAGCCGCTGCAGCGAAGCATAGAGCGCCGCATAGGCCTCCTCGACCGGCAGCTCGACGAGCATGGTCCAATGCAGCGGCTCGATCGGGGCCGATGTGGTCAGCACCTTCTGCCCCTGGATATTGCGCGCTTCGGGGAGCGCGTCGGACAGGGTGCCGCCTCCAGCCTGCGCGGCGCGCACCTGCGCGAGGCCCGACATGTCGGTGTTGCGCAAGACCAGGCTGATATCGGGATGCGCGATCAGGCGCCCCTCCGGGCCGACCACATAGGCGTGTCCGTGCTCGCCGACCTTGATCTGGGACACGACGTCCCAGATCAGCTTGAGATTGACCTCCGCGATGCTGACGCCGGCATCCTTGCGCGCGCCGGCCAGCGCGAGCGTCATGTAGGGCTCGGACTCCCTGCGGAAATAGACCGGGCCGTAATAGACCTTGTGCGCGACCGCCTCGGTGAACTTCGGGTCGGCCGACAGGTCGATCCCGCTGTCGATCGCGTCCATGGCCAGCCGCGAGACTCGCAAGCGCTCCCTGCCGGTCGCATCCACCTGGGCGAGCTCTGTGACCGCGGGCACCTGGCGCAGCAGCCGTTGCGCGTCGAACCGGCGCTGCTCGATCGAGCCCGCCGACCAGGGCAGCTGCGTGGTCCAGCCGAGCTGGCTCTCGATCTCCTTGACGAACTGGCCGATCTTGGCCGCCGCTGCCTCGGCCTGCTCATGCTGGACCCGGATCAGCGCGGCCTTGTGCTCGCGATAATAGAAGAAGACCTCGAACAGCCCGTTGGCCAGCAGCGCAATGGCGACGACGGCCACGAACAGCGCGACATATTTGGTGAAAAGCCGGGTCCTGATCCCGCGCCCCGCCGCCTCGCCGGGCACGACGCCAGCCGCGGCCGCGCTCGGCGCCGTCCTGGCTTGCGGGGTGTCGGGGTGGAGGGAGATGCTCATCCCGGCGAATCTAGCAAGAAGGCCGGAACTTGTCTCTCGCCAACGCGGAAAGGGCTCCCCCTAAGCCTGACGGCGTCCGCAGGCTGCGGGGCAAATGAAAAGGGCGGCAACGGATGCCGCTGCCGCCCTTCTGGTTCGCTGACCTGCAGCTCAGGTCGGTCTCAGCGCCTTGGAATTGAGGTCGAGATCGTTGACCTCCTTGTTCCGCTCGGAATCGGCCGCCGCGCGGTGGTCGGTTGCCAGCACGACGTAGACTGCGGGCAGCACGAACAGCGTGAACAGCGTACCGATCGACATGCCGGCGACCACCACGAGGCCGATCGAGAAGCGGCTGGCCGCGCCCGCGCCGGACGCAGTCAGGAGCGGGATCAGGCCGGTCACCATCGCAGCCGTGGTCATCAGGATCGGCCGCAGACGAATGCGGGCCGACATCTCGATGGCCGAGCGGCGGTCGAGCCGCTCGTTGACCTGGAGCTCGTTGGCGAACTCCACCATCAGGATGCCGTGCTTGGTGATCAGCCCGACCAGGGTCAGCAGACCGACCTGGGTGTAGATGTTCATGGTCGCCATGCCAAAGAACAGCGGGATCAGCGCACCCACGATCGCCATCGGCACCGAGATCATGATCACGAACGGGTCACGCAGGCTCTCGAACTGCGCCGCCAGCACCAGGAAGATGATGATCAACGCAAAACCGAAGGTGATCGCAAGCTGGTTGCCCTCCTGCACGTATTGCCTGGAGTCCGCGAGATAATCGTGGCTGAAGCCGGCCGGCAGCTTCTTGGCCTCGCCTTCGAGGAAGTCGACCGCCGATCCGACCGTCACGCCGGGCATCGGCACAGCCGAGAACGTCGCCGAATTGAGCTGATTGTAATGCGTCAGCGAATTCGGATCAGTCTTGGTCCTGACCGAGACCACGGTCGACAGCGGGAGCTGCTGGCCCGTGTTGGTCGTCACATAATAGCCGCCGAGCGATTCCGGCGAGAGCCGGCTGCTGCGCGGCACCTGTGGGATCACCTGGTAGGACCGGCCCTCCAGATTGAAGCGGTTAATGTAGTTGCCACCGAGCAGCACCGCGAGCGTAGAGCCGAGGTTCTGCATGTTAACGCCGAGATCCTGCGCCTTGGTGCGGTCGATCGTGACCTCCACGTTCGGCTGGTTGTAGGCGAGGTCGCTGTCGGAGACGATGAACATGCCGCTCTTGCGCGCGGCGTCCTTCAGCTTCTCCATCTGCTCATAGACCGTCTGGAAGCCCGCGGTGGAATTGATCACCATCTGAACCGGCAGACCGCCGGGGCCACCCGGCAACGGCGGCAGGTTGAACGCGAAAGCCTGCACGCCCTCGATCTTGGAAAGCTCGGCCTGCACCAGCGGCTTCAACTGGATCGACGAGCGCTTGCGCTCGTCCCACGACTTCAGCAGCATGCCGGCGATGCCGCCCTGCGGGCCGTTGATGCCGTTCAGCACGAAGCGCAGATCGGTTTCGGGGAACTTCTGGAATTTCTCGTCGAGCTTCTCGCCGTAGAAATCGACATAATCGATGTTGGCGTATTTCGGCGCCTTGGTCACCGCGAACACGATGCCCTGGTCCTCCTCAGGCGCCAGCTCCTTCGAGGTGTGCATGTAGAGGAAGCCGACCAGCCCGAGGATCGTCACCGCGAACAGACCGGTGATCGCCTTGTAATCGAGCGAGCGGTCGAGCCTGCGCCCATACCAGCGCGTCAAAGCGCCGAACACCTTGTTGACCAGCTTGGCGAAGCGGCCCTCTTCGGTATTCTTGAGCAGAATAGAGCACATCATCGGCGACAGCGTCAGCGCGATCACACCTGACACGATCACCGAGCCCGCGAGCGTGAAGGCGAATTCGCGGAACAGCGAACCGGTCAGGCCGCCGAGGAAGCCGATCGGCGCGTACACCGCCGCGAGCGTGATGGTCATGGAGATGACCGGCCCAACGATTTCACGCGCGCCTTCCAGCGCCGACTGAACCGGCGTCTTCCCCTCCTCCAGATGGCGATGGATGTTCTCCACCACGACAATGGCGTCGTCGACCACGAGGCCGATCGCGAGCACCATCGCGAGCAGGGTCAGAAGGTTGAAGCTGAAACCCAACGCCAGCATCAAGGTGCAGACGCCGATCATCGACAGCGGAATGGTGACGACGGGAATGATGACCGAACGGAGCGAGGCCAGGAACAGGAAGATGACCACGATCACGATGATCACGGCTTCACCCAGCGTCTTCTCCACCTCGTCGATCGAAGACTGGATGAACTTGGTCGAGTCGTAGGCGACCTTCATCTTCATCGACGGCGGAAGATTGCGCTCGAGTTCGGGGAACAGCGCGCGCACGCCCTTGACCAGCGTCAGCGGGTTGCCCTGCGGCGTCGCGTTCACGCCAATGAAGATCGCATGCTCGCCATTGAAGGCGACGCTGGCATCCGTGCTTTGGGCGGCGAGTTCGACTGTGGCGATGTCCTCCATCCGCACAAAGCCGCCGTCCTTCGCCTTGACGATCATCTTCCTGAACTGGTTGACGTCAGTCAGGCTGGTGTTCGTCGAGATGTTGGAAACGATCAGATAGCCCTTGGTCTGCCCCGCTGCGGACTGGAAGTTGTTGGCGGCGATCGCGGCGGCGACATCGGCCGGCGACACGTTGCGGCCGGCCATTTTCATGGGATCGAGCCACAGCCGCATCGCAAAGGTCTGGCCGCCCAGAATGTCGGCCGAGGCCACGCCGTCGACCGTCGACAGCACCGGCTGCACCACACGCGTCAGATAGTCTGATATCGCCGAGCCCGACAGCTCCTCGGAGGAGAAGCCGAGATACATCACGGCCGTGGTCTGGCCGGTGGTCTTGGTGACGATCGGGTCGTTGGATTCCTTTGGAATCAGGTACTTGACCGAGTTGGTCTTGGCGAGCACCTCGGTGAGCGCCTGGTTCGGATCGAAGTTCAGCTTGATGTAGACCTGGATCGTCGAGGTGCCGAGCACCGAGGACGAGGTCATGTAGTCGACGCCTTCGGCCGAGGCGACCGCCTGCTCGATCGGCGTCGTGATGAAGCCCTGGATCAGGTCTGCGGACGCGCCGGGATAGACGGTCGTGATGTTGATGACCGTGTTCGACAGCTTCGGATATTGCCGGATCGGCAGCACCATCGCCGCGCGCAGGCCGATCAGCAGGATCAGCAGACTGACGACGACCGACAGGACCGGTCGCTTGATGAAAATATCGGTAAAGCGCATCGCGGCGATCTCGATTTCTTTGTCTCAAGAAAAGTGACCCGGCGAGGCCGGATCACCTGGATGTATTGGATCAGTAGCGCGGCGGCTGCGCCGGGATCTGCGGCGCCGGATCGGTCGAGATCGCAACTGGGGCGCCCGATTGCAGCTTGAGCTGGCCGACAGCGACGACCTTGTCGCCCACCTTCACGCCCTTGATGATTTCGACGCGACCGTCGACCCGGCTGCCGGTCTGCACGAACGTGCGCACTGCGGAGAGGCTGGTCTTGCCGTCCTCTTCCTTCTTCTCGGTGATCACGAACACGGAGTCGCCGTACAGCGTGTAATCGACCGCCGTTTCCGGCACGGTGATCACGGCCGGCTTCGCCGGCAGCACCACCGTCGTGGTCACGAACATGCCCGGCTTCAGGATCTTCTCCGGATTGGCGACCGTCGCCTGCACGCGGATGTTGCGGGTGTCGGCCGCGACCTGCGGCTCGATCGTGGTGATCTTGGCATCGAAGGTGCGGCCGGGGTAGGCGTCGACCTTGAGCCGGACCGGCTGGCCGACCTTGAGGTTGCCCGAGTCCTTTTCGGTCACCGTGAAGTTGGCCCACAGCTCCGACAGATCGGTCAGCGAGACGATCGCCGTGCCGGCCGTCAGGTACTGGCCGACTTCGACCTTGCGGACGCCGAGATCGCCGGAGAACGGCGCACGCACCAGCTTCTGCGAGATCACCGCCTCGGTCTTGGCGATGCCGGCCAGCGCCTGATCGTAGGCGGCCTGCGCGTTATCGACGGTCGCCTGCGGGCCGAACTGGCGCGATGCCAGCTGCTTGGCGCGGTCGAGCGAGAGCTGTGCGACGGTTGCCTGCGCCTTGTAGTTGGCGAGGTCGCCCTGCTCCGGCATGTCGAAGAACTGCACCAGTGGCGTGCCGGCATCGACATGCGTACCCGGCTCGAACTTGATCTCGGTGACGCGGCCGTTGACGTCGGCGCTGACGTCGACCTGGTGCACGGCGGCAAGGCCACCGACTGCGGTGAGCAAGTTCGGCACCACCTCGGACTTCGCCTCGGCCGCGCTGACTGCGGTCGGCGGCGGCTTGTTGTTGGCGAAGAACTGCTTGATCATCTGGCCGCGGAAGTAATTGAACCAGACGAGGCCGCCAACGAGCACGCCCAGGAGCGTGCCGACGATGATGAACCACAGCACCGGCCTGACCGGACGCTTGGGAGCCTTGGTGTCGATCGGTTCGCCCGAAATCTTGTGTTCGGTTACGATGTTCATGTCATGCGCTTTCTGCAATCGCCGTCTTGCCCGCATCCGCGGCCTGATCGCGGCCCAAATGCGAAGCAATTGCGGCGTCGTTAAGTCCGATACCCCTCAGGAGAAACTCACAGAGCTGCCGCTCCAGATCGTTCGCCTTGCCGTAGACGAGGCAGGGCGTGGCCGGCAGCCTGGTCAGCGCAGCCATCATCACCGAATGATGCGCGAACCAGAACAGGTTGAGCGGATCGCCGCTGAACGGCCGCGCGTCACCGCTGGCAACCGCACGCTCGAGCGAGGCGAGGAAGACCGCCCCGATCAGCTTCTCGATCTTGGCATATAGCAGACGGGCGAATTCGCCGTCATCCAGATGGCTGGTGGCCATCAGTCGCAGGCGCTGCGCCTCTTCCTGATCAGGCCCGTCGGCGATGTGGAGAAAATGCTGGACCATGCCGCGGATCAACTCGACCAGCGTGGCCGTCGAAGGCTCCCGCTCGAGCAGGTCCGTCAGTGCCGGATCGGCTTCGCACTCGTCGCTGAGGATCTCGGCGTAGAGCGCCGCCTTGGACGGAAAATGCTTGAACAGCAGCGCCTCGGAAATGGCTGCGGCGGCCGCCACGCTCTTGGTCGTGGTGCCGGTATAGCCGTGTCGGGCAAAGCAGCGTTTTGCGGCACCGAGGATCAATTGACGCCTCAGGTCGCTCGTCATTCGCAGTGAGCTCATGTTAGTGAGTAAGCACTCACCCACGCAAAAGTCAAGCAGAATGCTGCGGCGCAACCTACGTGGGTACAAACTTGTTGGAAAATGGCCACACTTCCGCGCCCGGAGGGCCCGGGACGTTGCTCAGGACGGAGCCAAGTGGGGCTAGATCGGCTGGAAGCCGAGATCGCCACGGATCCGGTTGACGATGTAAGTGCCGTCCCGGACTGGGAGAATCTGTTCCAGGCTGGCGCTGTCGATCTTCACATTGGCAAATCGCGGCCCCGCCGAGATGTCGTGGACTACTTTGGCGAAGGCCTCGACCTCGGCCATGGTCGAGATCGCGCGGGCGTCCCCGATGCCGCAGGCCCTGGCGACGCCGACGAGGTCGGCGGCCGCGGAGGTGTGGCTGGTCTGGCCGCCGGTCTCGCCATAGGCCTCGTTGTCGAGCACCACGATCGAGAGGTTGGACGGCTTCTGCAGGCCGATGGTGGCAAGGCTCCCCATCCCCATCAGCATCTCGCCGTCGCCGGTGATGACCAGCACCGGCAGTTTTGGTTGCGCCAGCGCCAGACCAAGCCCGATCATCGCCGCGCCGCCCATGCCGCCCCAGAGGTAGAAGTTGCGCGCGTGGTCGCCGGCGGCACACATGTCGTTGGTGGAGGCCCCGAGGCCGCCGATCGCAACCACGTCCTTGCGGTTCGCAAGCAGGGTAGACACCACCTGGCGGCGGTCGAGGAGATTGGCCTTGCTCATTTGGTGAAAACCTTGGCGCCGATCAGGCGCTGCGACAGCAGGACGGCGGTGGGCGTGAGCGCGTTGTAGGCCTGCGCTGCGGCCGCCTCCAGCACGGCCGGCACCTCGGCCGCATTGGACGCGCGCAGCACCTGGACGCCCGAGAGTTCGAACACGCCCTGCGTGGTCGATCCCATCGGCACCTGCCATGGATTGAACTCGCCCCACTCGCCGCGCATGGTCACGAGCGTGAGGAACGGAAAGCGCAGGATCGGGATCATCGACAGCATGTTGATGCAATTGCCGACGCCGCTCGACTGCATCAGAAGCACGCCACGCTGTCCGCCGGTCCAGGCCCCGGCCAGGAGCGCGACGCCCTCCTCCTCCGTCGTCAGCGGAATGCCGCGCATCGTGGATGAGGCCAGCACGCGCTGGATCAGCTTCGAATGGCCGGCGTCGGGCAGGTAAGGCACCTGCCGCACGTCGAAGCGTTGCAATGTCGCGAAGATATCGTCGGGCCAATTCGGGGCCGTGTCGGCAGCGTCAGCGCGGGCGTGCATTTTCCTGTCCGGTCGGCTTGCAAATCACGACACGACTGTAGACGGTGAGCCGAGCCGCTCGAAAGAGCGAAAACAGCATATCGGTCTCAACCGGCGAGTATGGCGGCGATGAACGCAAGTGCGAAAGAACTGGCGGCCAATTTCGATCTGGAGAAGCTGACACCCGAATTCTACGACGATCCCTACCCGACTTATCGTGCACTGCGGGAAAACGAGCCGGTCAAGCGCCTCCCCAACGGCACTGTGTTCCTGACCCGCTATGACGATCTCGTCACCGCCTACAAGAACACAAAGTCGTTCAGTTCGGACAAGAAGCGGGAGTTCGCGCCGAAATACGGCGACACCCCGCTCTACGAGCACCACACCACGAGCCTCGTCTTCAACGACCCGCCCGCCCACACCCGCGTGCGCCGCCTGATCATGGGCGCGCTGTCGCCGCGAGCGATCGCAGGGATGGAGCCTGATATCGTCAAGCTGGTCGACGGCCTGCTCGATGCCATCGCCGCCAAGGGGGCTTGCGAGCTGATCGACGACTTCGCCGCGTCGATCCCCATCGAAGTGATCGGCAATCTGCTCGACGTTCCCCACGACGAACGCGAGCCGCTGCGCGACTGGTCGCTTGCGATCCTCGGTGCACTCGAGCCGGTGGTGTCGCCCGAAGTGGCTGCGCGCGGCAACAAGGCGGTGAAGGACTTCCTCGCCTATCTCGAAACCCTGGTCGCGCGCAGGCGCCAAAAGCCGGGCAATCCCGAGCGTGACGTGCTGACGCGCCTGATCCAGGGAGAAGGCAGCGGCGAGGAGAACGGCGAGCGGCTGACCGAGAAGGAGCTGCTGCACAACTGCATCTTCCTGCTCAACGCCGGGCACGAGACCACCACCAATCTGATCGGCAACGGCCTCGTCGCGTTGCACCGGAATCCGGACCAGAAGCAGCGGCTGATCGAAAACTCCGACATGATCAAGACTGCCGTCGAGGAGATGCTGCGCTACGAGAGCTCGAACCAGCTCGGCAACCGCATGACGACAGAGAAGATCGAGCTCGGCGGCGTCATGCTCGACGCCGGCACGTCGGTGACGCTGTGCATCGGGGCGGCCAACCGCGATCCCGCCCAGTTTCTGGAGCCCGAACGCTTCGACATCGCGCGCGCGCCGAACCGGCATCTCGCCTTCGCCACCGGCGCGCATCAATGCGCCGGCATGGCGCTGGCGCGGCTCGAAGGCGCGATCGCGATCTCGCGTTTCCTGGCGCGCTTCCCGAACTATGCCGTGAGCGGCCATCCGGTGCGGGGCGGACGGGTGCGGTTCCGCGGCTTCCTGAGCGTGCCCTGCGCGATCGGCTGAGGGCCTAAAACAAAAATGTCGAAAACAACCCCATGCACAGTAGCGGAGGTTGGCGGAAGATTGCCTCTGTGGATCCGCATAACCATTTGACGAGGGGAGGCAAATCAGCGGCGTCGCGCACCTCGCCGATGCCAGGATCAATTTGAGCGCGGTGCAGTCGGTTGACGCCGGCACGCAGCAATGGAGTGACGAAAGATGAGCTCGTCCGTCATTGATTTCCTCGCAACAGAAGCGCGCTTTGGCGCCCGTAATTACGAACCGATCGGGGTCGTCCTGTCGCGCGGCGAAGGTGTCTGGGTCTGGGATACCGACGGCAACCGTTATCTCGATTGCCTCTCGGCCTATTCCGCGGTCAGCCAGGGCCATTGCCACCCCAAGATCCTAGCGGCGATGGTGGAACAGGCACACCGTCTGACGCTGACCTCACGCGCCTTCCACAACGACCAGCTCGCCCCGTTCTACGAAGAGATCGCGGCGCTGACTGGCTCCCACAAGGTGCTGCCGATGAACAGCGGCGCCGAGGCGGTCGAAAGCGCGATCAAGTCGGTGCGCAAATGGGGCTACGAGGTGAAGGGCGTGCCGGACGGCCAGGCCGAGATCATCGTCTGCGCCGATAATTTCCACGGACGCACGCTGGGCGTCATCGGCTTTTCAACAGACCCTGAGACCCGCACACACTTTGGACCGTTCGCGCCGGGCTTCAAGATCATCCCGTTCGGCGACGCCGCAGCGCTCGAAGCAGCGATCACGCAAAACACCGTCGCCTTTCTGGTCGAGCCGATCCAGGGCGAAGCCGGTGTCATCATTCCACCAGTCGGCTATTTCGCCAGGGTGCGGGAGCTCTGCACGGCCAACAACGTCATGCTGGTGCTCGACGAGATCCAGACCGGGCTCGGCCGCACCGGCAAGCTGCTCGCCGAACAACACGAGGGAATCGAGGCGGACGTGACCCTGCTCGGCAAAGCCTTGTCCGGTGGCTTCTATCCGGTGTCGGCCGTGCTCTCGAACAACGAGGTGCTCGGGACATTGAGGCCCGGACAGCATGGCTCAACCTTCGGCGGCAACCCGCTTGCCTGCGCGGTGGCGCGCGCGGCGATGCGCGTGCTGGTCGAGGAAGGCATGATCGAGAACGCGGCCAGGCTGGGCGCGCGCCTTCTGGAAGGCTTGAAGGACATTCGCGCCAACACGATCCGCGACGTACGCGGGCGCGGCCTGATGCTGGCGGTCGAGCTGCATCCAGAGGCCGGCCCCGCGCGCCGCTACTGCGAGGCGCTCCAGGGCAAGGGTATCCTCGCCAAGGACACCCATGGGCACACGATCCGCATCGCCCCGCCGCTGGTGATCACCAGCGATGAGGTCGACTGGGCGCTGGAGCAGTTCGCTGCCACCCTGACGCAGGATTTCGCCTGAACTCTGCCTGCGTCGGAAGACCGCAAGGCCGCTGGCAGTCAACAACGAACGATTTCGCCACCTGCGCGTTGAACGGTTCCGGGCGACTGGGACGAGCGTGGAGTTGCGATCATGCTTCCGCGTGCCGTGTGCCTTTCGGCGTTTTTGGTCGGTGTGTCGATGCTCACGGCGAGCGTCGGTGCGTCCGCCCAGGACCATCATGGCCGGGGTGGGCCGCCGGGAGCGGCTGCCCGACCGGCAGCGCCGCCTGCGATGGCCCGACCGGCGGCACCACCTGCGATGGCGCGTCCCGCTGCGCCGGCATTTCATCCTCCGGCCATGCCGCAGCGACCGGCCATGGCGCCGAATCCGGCGCCTCGCATGGCCTCACCGCCACTGCGCCCGGCCCCGCACTTCGCTGCACCGCCACCGCGAGCTGCCCCGCACGTGGCGGCACCGCGACCTGAATTCCACCGCGCTCCGGCAGCTCCGCAACGTCCGGCGATGGCACCGCCGCCGACGCCGCATATTGCCGCCCCCTCACACCCCAGCGCGCCGCCGGCCGTGAGCGAGCGGCCGGAACGGCCGCGCGAGACGCTGTCGCGCCAAGCCTCGGAACGCCAGGGCCGCATCGACCACTTGCAACAGCGTGTGCAGACATTGCAGTCGCAAAAGCCGGAAGGCGCGAGAGCGCAACGCGAGCAACAGCGGTTGCTGCAGTCGCAAAATAGGCTGCTGGAGCGCGAGCAACGCGTACAACAGCGTGAGCAGCACGTCGAGCAGCGACAGCGCGAGATGCTGTCGCGCCAGACCGCGGAGCGCCAGACCCGCATCGATCGCCTCCAGCAGCGTGTTCAGACGTTGCAGTCGCAAAAGCCGGACGGCGCACGCGCGCAACGCGCACAAGAACGCGCACTGACGGCGCAGAACCGTCTGCTGCAGCATGAGCAACGGGCGCAGCAAAGCGATCTGGCGCGCCAGCAGAGGCTGGGGCTGCAGGCCCCCGCTGCAACAGCCGCAGCGGCGGCCGCCGCGCGCGGGCGGTTTGCCGCGCACTTCCGCGAGCGGGCGACTGCGCAAACCCAGGCGGCCCTCGTCACCCGCCACAGCGGCTGGGCTCCCCGGAAGGCCTGGCGACACCGCCATCCCGCGGTGTTCGTGGCATGGCTTGGGCCCGTGTTCTGGCCTTACGCCTATTCCGACATTTTTGACTACACGTTCTGGTCCTATGCCTACGAGCCCGGCTATTGGGCGTACGCGTATGACGACTTCGTCGACACCGTGTTCTGGGGCGATGACAGCCCCTATTCCGCCTATGCCAGCACCAACCCGAATGACTATCCGCAAGCCGGCGGCGGCACCCGCGCGCGCCAGCGCGCCAGCGTGAGCCCGCAAACGCTGCAGCAATTGTGCGGCACGCCGGACAAGGGCGTCACCGCTTGGCCGCTTGACGATATCACGCGGGCGGTGCGGCCGACGGCGGAGCAACGCGCGCTGCTCGACGCGTTGAAGACCGCGGCGGCCAACGCCGCCGGTGTGTTCAAGGACTCCTGTGCGGAGACTTATGCACTGACGCCGCTTGGCCGCTTGCGGGCGATGATGAACCGCGTCAGCGCGACACTGGATGCGGTCAAGATCGTGCGACCGGCACTGGAGACTTTTTACAACTCGCTCAGTGACGAGCAGCAGGCCCGCTTCAACGCGCTCGGCCCCAACATCGGCGACCGCTCGCCTCGGCAGCAGGAAGCCAGTGCCCAGGAAGCCAGTCCCGAAGGCTGCGGTGATCCGAAGTCCGGCCTGACCCAGTTGCCGATCCAGAGGATCGAGGCTGTGCTCCACCCCGCGGGCAAGCAGAAGGAAGCGCTCGACCGCCTCAGCGAAGCGACGGCGAAGGGCGTTGAGGGCCTACAGGCGGCCTGTCCGAACGATGTACCGCTGACGCCGGTTGGACGACTGGAGGCGATGCAGCACCGGCTCGAAGCCATGCTTCAGGCCGCCAAGCTGGTCGAGCCCGCCCTGGACGAGTTCTATGCCACGCTGAGCAGCGAGCAGAAGGCGCGCTTCAACACGCTGCAACAGCTCGCAGGCCCGTGACGGCAGCGTCGCATTCTCTCGTTGCAATTCGAGCAGCGGCCGAGCGACGCGGGGTGCCATCATCGCCCTGCTCCACGGTTCGACCAGAACATGCGTGTCCGGGCCGCTTCTCTGTGCGAGAAGTGCGGTGGCACGGAATGCAAACACCGCCTCGTCTTGACCTCACGCGACGGAAATCGTCTTCGGTCCAGCGTCATTCGCGGTTGGGATCGCTTGAGGCCGCTCTTTCTCATCCGAGCTGATGGCGCTGCATTGCTGGGAGTGAGCAGACAACTCAAGATCGGCCAGGTGGTCCCAGTATTCTGCTTCTGCGAGCAGCTTCCATTTGTTCATGCTGTTGTACGCGGCCTGTTGGCGGCACAGCGAACCCATCGCACGCAAGCGCTGCACTCTCTCCACTGCCTCCACTGCGAACCTCCCTTCGCGCCAGCTTGTTTACAAGCGCATTTATGTTGTCACAATTTCGCAGATTGAATTGCCGAGTGATAGTCCGGTGTTTGACGGTCAATCGATGATAGCGCAATCGTCTGACTTTTCACCGACGTAAGCAGCTCCAGCCCTGAGAGCTAGTCGAGCTCTCAGCGCCGCGGCACCTTCGGCCAGCGCTGTACCTAGGCGCGCAACAAGGCTCGCGTCGGACGACGGGTTCCCACGTCGCGGGTGCATTCCATTTCAGGACTGAAATCTTAATTGTCAGCGGCCTTCCCGGGATAGTGGTTAGCTGGCGATTAGACCGGGCCGGACAAGGTTTGATCCCGAAACTATTTTGGCCCGGCACATTGGACTGCAAGACCGCCTTCGGGCGGTCTTTCCTTATCGCCGTAATAGAACTGGCCTGGGGCTGGAACACGCCGGGGCCTCCGGCAAAAGTCGCTAGCGTTGCCCCGCCGATCACAACAATGGCCCCGACGATTGCACGTCGGGGCCATCCAAGATCATCAGGCGTGGGTACATCCGCCGTGCCTGCCGATCGTTGATGCCACTCATTACCGCATCCGATCTGGCGCAGACCGTGGCGAGGCTGCGGCATCGGGATGATATCATTCTGCCTGAAAGCTGACGGCTGTCCACCTCTCGTTGGTGGTACTCCAACCGGCTCGCTGAAGCGCTCGAGCCCGCCGCTTCGGTGCCGTCAAGCGGAAGACGCGCTTCAACACGCTGCAACAGGTCGCGCGCCCGTAAGGACGGCGCTGGTGGGAACTACACCACCGTCCTGTGCCGCTCGATGCAGGCGCGCAGCACCTCGTCCATCGGTTTGCCCCACCAGTCGTTGGAGAAGATCTCGATCTCCGAATAACCGGCATAGCCTTGCGCTTCGACAGCGGCGCGCGCCGATTTGATGTCGATCACGCCGTCGCCCATCATGCCGCGGTCGTTGAGGATGTCCCTGGTCGGCACCAGCCAGTCGCAGACATGGAACGCGAGCAGGCGGTCTCGGCCGGCGCGCGCGATCTGGGCCATCAGCTCCGGATCCCACCAGATGTGATAGACGTCAAGCGCGACGCCGAGCATGCCGCTGCGGCCGGGGTCGAGCCGCTCGCAGATGTCGAGCGCCTGTTTCGTCGTGTTCACGCAGGCACGGTCAGCGGCATAGGCCGGATGCAAGGGCTCGATCGCCAGCGGCAGCTTTGCCTGTCTGGCATAGTCGAGCATCTCGGCGAGAGCCTCCTCGACCTGATCGCGCGCGGCGACGATGTCCTTGGACGCCTCACTGCCCGGCCGCGAATATTGCGGCAGACCGCCAACGACGAGAACGATGCAGGGCGCGCCCAGCGCCTTGGCCTCATCCACGCAGCGGCGATTGTCGTCGCGCACTTCCCCCCGGCGCGATGCGTCCGAGGTGAACATGCCGCCGCGGCAATAGCCCGACAGCTCGAGGCCGGCGTCGCGCACCGCGCGTGCGGCGCGGTCGAGACCGACGGCAGCGACCTGATCGCGCCAGGGGTCGATGGCGCGGATGCCATGCTTCGCACAGGCCTCGATGATCTCGACGAGGTCAGCCTGCTTGCGGACCGTCGCCGTGTTGAGTGACAGCCAGCGATGGTCGGACGAGAAATCGCGCATCAGTCTTCCAGTCCGTGCGAGGCCAGCACGGTCTTCATCCGCCGTGTCGCCAGTTCCGGATTGGCGAGCAGGCCGGCCTGATCGGCCAACCGGAACAGCTCGGCCAGATGCAGCATCGAGCGCGCGCTCTCCTGTCCCCCGACCATGGTGAAATGATCCTGGTGGCCATTGAGATACGCCATGAAGACGACGCCGGTCTTGTAGAAGCGCGTCGGCGCCTTGAAGATGTGGCGCGACAGCGGCACCGTCGGGCCCAGCACGTCGTGGAAGCCGGCCTCGTCGCCTGCCGCGAGCCGCGACAGCGCGTAGGACGCTGCAGGCGCGATGGCATCGAAGATACCGAGCAGTGCGTGCGAAAAGCCTTGGCTATCGCCGGCGATCAGCTCCGCGTAATTGAAGTCATCGCCGGTATACATCTTGATGCGCTTGTCGAGGCGGCGGCGCATGTCGATCTCGCGCTGCTTGTCGAGCAGTGAGACCTTGACGCCATCGACCTTGGCGGCGTTGTTGTTAATGATGGCCACCGCAACGTCCATCGCCTTGTCGAGGTCCTTGGTGCCCCAATATCCGGCCAGAGCGGGATCGAACATATCGCCGAGCCAGTGGATGATCACGGGCTCGCGGACCTGCGACAGCACGCGGTTATAGACCTTGGCGTAATCGTCGGCGCTGCGGCCGAGTTTTGCGAGAGCGCGCGACGCCATCAGGATGATGCGGCCGCTGACCTTCTCGACGGCCGAGAGCTGCTCCTCATAGGCGCGGATCACATCGTCAAGGCTCTTGGCGTCCTCGACCGCAAGATGATCCGTGCCCGCGCCGGAGAACACCAGCGCGTTGCGCCGCTTGGCGGCGGCGACCGAGCGTGTGATCAGCTCCAGCGAGGTCGGCCAGTCCAGCCCCATCCCGCGCTGCGCGGTGTCCATGGCTTCGGCCACGCCGAGGCCGAGGTCCCAGACGTGCTCGCGGAAGGCGATGGTCTTGTCCCAGTCGACGGTAGCCGAAAGCCAGGGATCGTTGTCCGCGAAGGGATCGACGACCGTATGCACGGCCGAGAACGCGATGCGGTTCAAAGGTCCTTCGAGCTTCGCGGGGAACGTTCGCGACGCCGCGAGCCGGTAGGTCTCGATCGAACGATCCGCCTTCGGCAGCTTCAGCGACAATGACGACATCGGCTGGACGGGCTTGTTCATGGGTCCCTCCTCAGGCCTTGATCGGGGCGACGTCGATCCAGCGACGCTCCTTCCAGCTCTTCAGCGCGCATTCGGCGAGCTGCACGCCCTTGACGCCTTCGAGCAGCGTGAACTTGTAGGGCGCGTCCTCGTAGACGTGGCGGATGAACATCTCCCACTGCTCCTTGAAGCCGTTGTCGTAGGTGACGTTGTCAGGCAGCTTCTGCCAATCGCCGTAGAAATCGTGCAGCCGCTTCTCGTCGGGATTCCACACCGGCCGGGGCGTTGCCTGCCGAGTCTGGATCATGCAGTCGGTGAGTCCTGCGACCGCCGAGCCGTGTGTGCCGTCGACCTGGAAGGTGACGAGGTCGTCGCGATAGACGCGCGTCACCCAGGACATGTTGATGTGGGCGATGACGCCGCCCTCGAGCTGGAAGGTCGCGTAGGCGGAATCATCCGCGGTCGCCTTGTACTTCTTGCCCTGCTCGTCAAAACGCTCGGGGATGTCGGTGTTGCCGATGCAGACCACGCTCTGGACGTTGCCGAACAGGTTGTCGAGCACGTAGCGCCAGTGGCAGACCATGTCGAGGATGATGCCGCCGCCGTCCTCGTCGCGGTAGTTCCAGGACGGTCGCTGCGCCTCCTGCCAACCGCCTTCGAACACCCAATAGCCGAATTCGCCGCGCACCGAGAGGATGCGGCCGAAGAAGCCGGAGTCACGCAGGAAGGCGATCTTCTTCAGGCCGGGCAGAAACAGCTTGTCTTGCACCGTGCCATGCTTGACGCCCTTTGCGTTGGCGAGCTTGACGACCTCGAGCGCCTCCTCGAAATTCGTCGCAATCGGCTTCTCGCAATAGACGTGCTTGCCGGCATTGATCGCCTGGGTCAGCAGGCCGGGGCGGGCCTGCGTGGTCGCTGCGTCGAAGAACATGGTGTCGTTATTGTCGGCGAGCGCCGCATCGAGGTCGGTGGTCCAGCGCGTGATGTTGTAGCGCTTGGCGAGGGCTTCGACCTTGTCGGCGCTGCGGCCAACCAGGATCGGATCGGGCATCACGCGGTCGCCGTTCTTCAGCCGAACGCCGCCCTGCTCGCGGATCGCGACGATCGAACGGATGAGATGCTGGTTGAGCCCCATGCGGCCGGTGACGCCGTTCATGATGAGGCCGAGGCGTTGGGTGGTCATGCCAATTACTCCCAAGGTGATTTTGGCTGTTCGAGCGGGGTGAGCGCCGACCAGTCCGGATGGACCGACGTCGCAAAGCCCGTTGTGGCGAGCGATCCCGTCAGGAGATCGCCGTTGTGAATGGAGAGCCGGACGCCCTGCCCGACGTCGGCATAGAGATCGGGATGCGCGTCCGCGAAGGCCGCAGCTTCAGCGGCGGGCGTCTCGCCGAAGCCGTCGACATAGTGATGGCCGTTGCGCTCGGCATGGGTCACGCCGATGAAGGCACCGAGCGCGAGATCCTGCTGAACGGCAAGGCCCGCCTGGCAGGTCAGGTCCTCGCCGGTCACGAAGAACCGCGCGCCGCCCGCGCTCCATTTCGCCGCGCGCGTCGCGTTGACGATGGACTTATAGAGGCCCTTGCAGGACTTCGTGGAGATGCCGCAATAACCGAGCGCCCGCGCCGCCGGGAAGGCGTCGTAGGAATCGTCGGCCTCGTCGATGATGAAGCCGTGCGCGGCGAGCAAGCCGAGCGGCGACTGCCGCGTGATATCGCGCGGCATTGGCTGTTCGACATAGAGCAGCCGTGACGCGATCGACCGCAACGCGGCATCATGGTCGAGCCGGTCGGTCAGCGCATGCAGTGCCGAGAGATCGGCATACTGCTCGTTGGCGTCAAGCGTCACCTTGTAGTCACGCCGCAGCGTATCGAGCTCCTTGCCAATACGCGTCAACCGCGCTGCATCAGCCGCGAAATCCCCTGATAGCTTCAGCCTGAAGTAATTAGCACCGGCGTTCTCGCGCGCATCGGCAACACCGCCCTCACCTTCGACGGTATCGTCGAGGCCCACGGTGTGCCTGATGGCAACGCGCGGCAGCGGCTCTCGGCCCGCGAGAAACTGCGCGATATCCGTTTCCTTCAGGTCAGGAGAAAGTCGCGCATCGATGCCCGCGACGTTGCCGGCCATCCCGTCGAAGAAGTTGGTGTCCATGGCACGCAGCAGTGCGTCGAGGATCGCCTTGTCGATTTCCGCGGGGCCATAAGCCGCCGCAAGCGCCGGAATATTCTTTTTCGCGCAAGTCGCGACCTGCGCGCCGATGCACGAGGCATGCAGATCGAACGCCGTCAGAAATCCAGTCCGCGCCAGATAAAGGCCGCGCGCGATCTCGAGCGAGCGGCGCAGGCCGTCGACCGTCTGCGCCGGCGATAGCTCCGGTCGCTTGTCGAACCATTTGGGCACCAGCAACTCGGCGCTGGCGCCGACCACCGTCCCCCTGCCCTCGACCTCGATCTCGACCCGCACGAACAGCTGCGGCGTCGCGTTGATGGTGATCGCGCCAAAGCGGAACGGCCGCGCAAAATGCACGGGACGTTCAAAGAACGCGATGTCTCGCAGCTTCAGGCGCGGCGCCATGACTTTAATCCAGCGAACCTTGCGAGAAAAAATGCTTGCGGATGCGTTGCACGAGCTCGGTGAAGACAGGATCGGCCATCACATCGAGCGACCGCGGGCGCGGCAGCGGCACGTCGTAGATCGCAGCGATCGCACCGGGACGCTCGGTCATGACCAGCACGCGGTCGGCGAGGAACACGGCCTCGGGAATCGAATGCGTGATCAGGAGCACCGTCTTCCTGGTCTCGCGCTGGATCCGCATCAACTCGACATTCATGCGCTCGCGCGTCAGCGCATCGAGCGCGCCGAACGGCTCGTCCATCAGCATGATCTTGGGATCGTGCACCAGCGCACGGCAGATCGAGGCGCGCTGCTGCATGCCGCCCGAGAGCTGCCAGGGCAGCTTCTTCTCGAAACCTTCGAGGCCGACCAGCTTCAACAGCGCCTTGGCGCGATCGAGATAGTGTTGTCGCGGCAGCCGCTTCATGTCGATCGGCAGCATCACGTTCGCGAGGATGTTGCGCCAGGGCAGCAGCAGCGCGTTCTGGAAGACGATGCCGACATTGCCGTGCGGCTTCGTGACCTTCTCGCCCTCGACCAGGACCTCACCTGATGTCGGCGGCAGCAACCCCGAGATCAGTTTGAGCAGCGTGGACTTGCCGCAGCCGCTTGGGCCGACCACGACGAAGAACTCGCCGTCGTTGATGTGGAAATCGAGCGGACGCAGCGACGGCACGTCGCCGTCGCGCGTCCGGTAGGTCTTCGACACGCCGGACAGTTTGATGCCCGACGCATCGCCGGCAGCCCGGTCGCTCACCAGTCTCAGATGCGCGGCCTGCTGCACGGTTTCGCTCACGGCTGCGGCTTGCTTCACGATCCGCTCTTCGGCAGATAATCGTTGGTGTAGAAGGCCTTCGGGTTCTCCTTGGCCTTGGCATCCAATCCGCCATATTCGACCATCAGATTGACGGAGTCCGTCATGTTCTGGTCGGTGACCTGGAACGGCCGCTTGCTCTTGGTCTCCGCGGTCCGGTAGAGCGGGATGGTCAGCTCAAAGCCCTGCGTCAACGTGTCGATCTTGCCGCCCTTGGGGTTGGCATCAAGGATCGATTGCGCAGCCGCCTTCGGCTCCTTCTCGGCGGCTTCAACCGCCTTGGTCGTCGCCGACATGAAGCGGCGGACGAGGTCGGCATTGGCCTTCACATAGTCGGCGTTGGCGATGATGCCGGAGGAGACCATGTTGATGCCGTAGTCGGCGAACTTGATCGGGAACACGTCCTTTCCGGTAGCGTCCTTGATCTTCATCGACTGGTCCATGACGTAGCCGAGCAGCAGATCAGCCTGGCCGTTGATGACGGCGTTGAGCTTGGTCTGGCCGTCGCCGGCGACCGTCTGGAAATCGCTCTCCTTCAGGCCGGTCTTCTTCAGGAACAGCGGCCAGATCTGGGTCATGGAATCGGCCGGTGTGATCGCCACCGTCTTGCCCTTGATGTCCTCAGGCTTCCTGATGTTCTTGTCGACGAAGCCCATGGCCGACATCGGGCTGGTCTGGAGCAGCACGCCGGTCGCGACGACGGGCGCGCCCTTGATCGCGGCGCGCATCATGGTGGGAACGTCGACATAGCCGAAGTCGGCGGTCTTGGCGGCGACGGCCTGCGTGGTCGCAGCCGAGCCGCGGCCTTCCTGGATCTCGAGGTCGATGCCCTCAGCCGCATAGATGCCCTTGGCCTTGCCGTAATAGAACGGCGCGTGCTCGCCATAGACGTACCAGTTCAGCATCAGCACGACCTTGTCGGCTGCTTGCGCGGGCATCGCCGCAAACACCATCAGCGCAGCCGAGACAGCTCCTATCCACCGCTTCATCGTTTCTCTCCCTTGCCCTTGTTGCGTCGGCCGCTGATGGCCGTTCGTTGCCTTAGTTTTTGTTACGAGGCGAAAATCACGTCCTCGCGCTGGCTGACATGCCAGGGAATGACCAGCTTCTCGATCCGGTCCACGATCCAGAACAGGATCACGCCGAGCAGCGCCAGGATCACCAGCGCTGCGAACATCGTCGGCAGATCGAACGTGCCGATCGAGCGCTGCATCACGTAGCCGATGCCGGAATTGGAGCCGACGAACTCGCCGACGACGGCGCCGACCACGGCCAGCGTCACCGACACTTTGAGGCCTGAGAAGATCGCCGGCAGCGCATGCGGCAGGTTCACCGCGAGGAAAACCCGGAACCGGCTGCCCTGCATGGCGCGGGCGAGGTCGACCATATCAGGATCGACCGACTTGAAGCCTTGCACGGCGGAGACCACCACCGGGAAGAAGCCGAGCAGGAACGCCGAAATCACTTTGGGAATGATGCCGAAGCCAAACCAGACTACGAACAGCGGCGCGATCGCGATCTTCGGCACGGATTGCGAGAACACCAGCAGCGGATAGACATAGCTCTCCACCGTCTTCGAGCCCGCGATCAGCATGGCGACGGGGATGCCGAACAGCGCCGACAGCAGGAAGCCGCAGACGGTCGCATAGGTGGTCGGCCAGGACTGGCGCAGCAGTTCCGGCCATTCGGTGCGCAGCACAGCGAGAACATCGCCCGGCGCCGGGATCTGATAGGCGGGGATCTTGAACAGGCGGATCGCAAGATCCCAGGCGACGACGATGAAGACCAGGAACAGGAACGGCCGGACCCAGGCCGCATTCAGCATCTTGGACACCGCACTCTGCGGCTTCACTTCAGCCACGTCTCACTCCCGGCATTCTTCTTCGTTCGGGGGAGAAATTAACTCGTTGGATAAATACTGTCCAGAGCTTTCCCTGTGACGTTTTGTGCCGGTTCCTGGCCTCCTCTCGTGTCCCGGACGCACTGCAGCGCCCTTGCGCTGCTGCACAAAGCCGGGACCCAGAGGCGCCGTTCTCCGCGGATATATGGGCCCCGGCTCTGCAGCGCACCGCTAAGGGGTGTTGCGCTGCGTCCGGGGCACGAGACCGCCCACAGGCTCACAAGTCGGGCGATGACAGCGGAGAACTTGGAAACAGCGGCCGATCGACGACCAGCGACAAAAGAGCACTAAACCGTCTGCGCCACCGCGCTGCGCGACTTCGGCGCTTTGGCGATCTCGAACAGCGCGGTCGATCGCCCCGTCAGCGCGGCCAGCACGAGGCCGACCATGTGCGAAAGCCGCTCGTCCTTGGCGTCCTTGGCCAGCAGATCGCGGCCGAAGATCACGCTCAACGTGGCCGAATTGGAGAGATAGAAGAAGCAGAGCCCCGCGATCGAGATGTAGAGCTGCACCGGATCGACCGCGACCTGGAAATCGCCGCTGTCGACGCCGCGCAGCACCACAGTGCGGATCATCTCGACGAAGGGCGAGTGCATCGACTTGACCTTGGTCGAGCGCTTGAGGTGCTTTGCGCGCGCGAGGTTCTCGGTCTGGAGCAGCGACAGGAATTCCGGGTTGCGCAGGAAGTAGTTCCAGGTGAACTCGATCAGCCGCCGTATCGCTTCGGGCGGATCGAGATGCTCGAGATCCAGCCCCCGCTCCTCGCTGCGGATCTTGTCATAGGCGCCTTCGAGCACCGCGAGATAGAGCTCGTCCTTGTTGCCGACGTGATAATAGAGCATGCGCTTGTTGGCGCCGGCCTTCGCCGCGATGCGGTCGACACGCGCGCCCGCGAGCCCGTGCGCCGAAAACTCCTGCTTGGCGGCTTCGAGAATGCGCAGCCGCATCCCCTCGGGGTCGCGCTGCCATTTCAGAGTTCGCTTTGCCGTTGCTTTCGCCAAACCGGGTGCCCGCTGGGTGTTTGTCCAGATCGCATTTATCACGCGCGCGGCCCGCCGCATAGTTTCGTCATTGCGAGCGCAGCGAAGCAATCCAGACTGTCACTGGGGAAAGACTCTGGATTGCTTCGTCGCAAGAGCTCCTCGCAATGACGAGTGGAGAGATCGGAGCCTACTCCGCCGGCTTCGGCGAGCGCTCCAGCAGCACAGTCTGGATCCCGCAGGTGCCGTTCCGCACCGTCATGATCCGCGTGCCCGGCTTGCGGCCGTTGCGCACCTCGGTGACGTCGAGGCCGGCGGCGAGCAGGCGGGCGCGGGTGGCGTCGATGTCGGCGACCCGCCAGCTCAGGCCCCAGAGACGATCATGCAGGGAATCCCCGCCCGCCACGGGGCGGCGCACCACTTCGACGATGAGGTCGCCGCAGCGGAAGAACATCAGCTGGCCCCAATCCTGGTGCGAGCGGTCCAGTGCGAGATCAAGGCCGAGCCGCGCGCCATAGAGCGCGGCGGCGCGGTCGGTATCCTCGGTGGTGACCACGACGTGGTCGAGCCCATCGATCGGCGCGATGTCGGTCGCAGCCGACAGCGGCCGCTCCTCGGCGAGCTCGAGGAAGAACATGCGCACGCCGCGCGTCAATTCGGTTGCGGCACGCGTGCGTTTCCAGTGCAGGGCTGCGCCGCTCGCGACGTCGCTGCTTTCGACCTCGGCGACCGGATCCGGCCTCAAGGCTACCCGCTCCAGCCGCCGGTGCATCTTGCTCATGTCTGCGACACGAAAGCACAGGCTGGCGAGCACGCCCTCGCGATCGTCGAGCAGCGCGCGGATCCGGTCCGCCGCAACGTTACAGCCGCTCGGCGCCATCAGCTCGATCGTCATGTTCGCAAGCGTGAACAGCACGCGGTCGGCGCCCTCGCCGGAATTCTGCCAGGCCGGCGCGCGCCCGAGCAGCGTCTGATACGCCGCCTTGGCCGCACCGATATCCCTCACCAAGGCGACGACGTGATCGAGGCCGGTGATCATCATTCCCCCCTTGATCGACCTGGAACCATTCCGAAGGACGGCGTTTGTCCGGGCTTGGCATGGACCGGTGATGGTCGTATTCCGGCCCCATGCCGACCTCAAGCGCTCGGGCGGCAGATTTGCGAATAATTTCAGCGTCCCAAGAGCGGAACCGGTGTTAGAGTAAGCTCGCCGGCCGGGACCACCCAGCGCATCACGGACAACCAATGCAGGCTCTCTTTATCGGTCAGACCTATATCGACGTCGTCTTCATCACCGACCACATGCCGACCGGCGACGAAAAGCACGTGGCAACGGACTACGCGGTCTCCTTCGGCGGCAACGCGGTGACGGCGGCGTTCTGCTGCGCCAAGCTCGGCATCGTGCCCGATCTCATCGCCACGGCGGCCAATGACTGGCTGGGGCGCATGTTCCAGGACATGTGCGCGAAATACGCGATCTCGCTGCACGGGCGGAAGGTGAATCAGTCCTCGCTGTCCTTCATCATGCCCAAGGACGGCAAGCGCGCCATCGTCCGTTGCCGCGACGACGAGCACATCCATCCGTTCCCGATGCTCAATCTCGGCGGCTGCCGCGCCCTGCACATCGACGGCCATCAGCCCGATGCCGCGATCCACTATGCAAAGGTCTGCCGCGAGGCCGGAATCCTGACCTCGCTCGACGGCGGCGGCCTGCGCACCAACACGCATGAGCTGCTCGCATTCATCGACGTCGCCATCGTCGCCGAACGCCTGTGTGAGCAGATGGACCTGACGCCCGAGAAGATGCTCGACTACCTCAAGAGCCGCGGCTGCAAGATCGGCGGCGTCACCATGGGTGAGAAGGGTCTGCTCTGGTACAATGAAACGGGTGCGGTCGAGGTCATGCCGGCGATGCCGATCCCGCGCGAGCGCGTGATCGACACCAACGGCGCCGGCGACGTCTTCCACGGCGCCTATGTCTATTCCTACCTCGCCCATCCCGGCAAAAGCTGGCGCGAGCACTTTGATTTTGCCCGCGCCGCCTCGACCTTCAAGATCCAGCGCCTCGGCAACGAGGCCGGCCTGCCGACCCTTGTGGACATTGCCAAAGTCAGGCACGAGTTCGAAGTCAGGGTCTAGGATTTTGTAAGGGCATATCATGGGGCGCGTCTTTATCGCCGGCAGCATCAACATGGATGTGGTGGCGACCGCCGATCGCCATCCCAAGGTCGGCGAGACCGTCGCCGGCCGGCAGGTGCTGTATTTTCCCGGCGGCAAGGGCGCGAACCAGGCCGTCGCGGCGTCACGGCTCGGTACGAAGACCACGCTGATCGGCCGGCTTGGTAAGGATTCGTTTGGCGCTGAGTTGCGAACGTTCCTCGGTGCGCAGGGCATCGAGCTCGGCTCTGTTCGGGACGCCGACACGCATAGCGGCACCGCGATCATCACCGTCGCGGCCTCCGACAACACCATCGTCGTCATCCCCGGCAGCAATGCGCTGGTCGGCGCCGACGATGTCGCGAACGTTCCGCTGGCGAAGGGCGATGTGGCCGTCAGCCAGTTCGAGATTCCGCTGCCGACGATTGCCGCCTTCTTCCAGCGCGCCCGTAGCGCCGGCGCCACGACGCTGCTCAACCCAGCACCCGCGCAAAAGATGTCCGCCGAGCTGCTGGCGCTCGTCGACATCCTCGTGCTGAACGAGACCGAGCTCGGCTTCCTCGCGGGCGTGGAGCTCTCCGACGGCGACGAGGCCGCAACAATCGTCGACGTCGCGCGGCAACTGCAGGCACGCGAGGACCAGATCATCTGCGTGACGCTCGGCAAGCGGGGCGTGCTCGCGCTCGCCGGCCGCGAGGAATTCGCGGTGCCCGGCCGCGTGGTGAAAGCGGTCGACACCACCGGCGCCGGCGATTGCTTCGTCGGCGCGCTCGCGGCGCAGCTGGCGGAGGGCGTGTCCCTGCGTACCGCGCTCGCTTTCGCCAACGCGGCCGCCTCGATCAGCGTGCAGCGCATGGGCGCCGGGCCGTCGATGCCGACGGCCGCGGAAGTCGCCGCCGTCATCAAGGCCGGATGATCAGGCCAGCGCACTCTTCAGGTCGAAGCCTTCATCCGCGGCCTGCTCCGGCGTGATCGAGCGCTCCAGTCCGAACAGGCGGCGACCGAACATGTGGTCGCCGGCACGGTTGACCGACTCGATGCCGAGCAGTCTGTCGCCCTTGTAGCAGAACGCCGAGAACGCTTTCTTCGCGGGATCGCCGCGCAGCACGACGCGGTCGTAGCCGGTGGTCAGCCCCGCCATCTGGAGCTTGTCGTCGCCCTGGTCGCTCCAGAACCAGGGATGGCTGTCGTAGGCCTTGCGGTCGCCGGTCAGCCGCGCCGCGAGGCAGCGGGCGTGATCGGTGGCGTTCTGCACCGACTCCAGCCGCTGCGATCCGCCGAAGCGCGGACTGGCGAACAGCGCGCAGTCGCCGATCGCGGAGATGTCAGGATCGGACGTCGAGAGATATTCGTCGACGATGATGCCGGCGGCGACGGCAAGCCCCGCCTCCGCCGCAAGCTCGATGTTCGGCAGCACGCCGACACCGACCACGACGAGGTCGGCCGGCAGATGCCTTCCGTCGCTCAAGGAAACGCCGGTGACCTTGCCGCCCTCAGCCTCGATCGAGGTTGCCTGCACACCGAGGTGAATGCGGATGCCGGCCTCGCGATGCCGCGCCTGAAAATACTCCGAGACCTCCGCCGTCACCGCGCGCGCCATCACGCGCGGGGCGAGTTCGAGCACGTCCACCTCGAGGCCCTTGATCCGCGCGGTGGCCGCGAATTCGAGGCCGATGAAGCCGGCGCCGATCACCACGACACGCGACTTCGACGGCATGATCTGTCGCAGCGCCTCGCTGTCGTCGAGGATGCGCAGATATTTCACGTCGGGCAAATTCGCATTCGGCAAATCAAGCAGCCGGTTGCGCGCGCCCGTGGCCAGCACGAGGTGGCCGTAAGGCAGCGTCTCGCCGGATGCGAGATGCACCTTGTGGCCGGCGCGATCGATCGACACCGCGCGGCCCGCGATCAGCTCGATCTTCTGATCCTGGTAGAATTTCTCCGGCCGGAACATCAGGCTCTCCGGCCCGGCCGAGCCCTTGATATAGGCCTTGGACAGCGGCGGCCGCTGATAAGGCAGATGCGCCTCGTCGTTGATCAGGCAGACGCGGTCGGAAAATCCCGCCTGACGCAGGGACGCCGCGACCTGGTAGCCGCCATGGCCGGCACCGACAATGATCACCGGACCACCCGTCATTGGAACAGCCCATTTCCGGAGACACGAGCGTCACCCATGCCGTCTCCTCTCTCGCTGATATTGGCTTGGCTTGCCCAGGAGGAGCCGGCGCTCGTGTCCGTTCCTAAACGAAGGCGGCCCATTTGAGCCCATCATTCCGTCCTGCGCAAGAGCGGCATGCGGGGATTGTCACCCCCGACCTTCTGCGATTTAGTTGCAGCAACGACCTCATGCCGGGGATATTCCAGATGCCAGCTCCCGTCTCCAAACCCGACGATCCCGCCCTGCTGCGGATCGACGGCCCGATCGCAACCATCACGCTCAACCGCCCCGCCGCGTTCAACTCGGTCAACCTTGCAATCGCGCAGAAGCTCGAACAGCTCGCGGCCTATCTCGAAGGCGCCGACGACATCAGGGTCATCGTGCTCGAAGGAGAAGGCCGCGCCTTCTCGGCCGGCGGCGATCTGCAGACGATCGGCGCTGCGGCAGAAGCCGGCACGGTCACGCCGGTGGTCGGCGAGTTGCTGAAGCATTATCACGCCTTCATCGAGATCATTCGGCGCATGCCGAAGATCTCGCTGTCCAGCGTGCACGGCTCGGCGGCCGGCGCCGGCATGGGCCTCGCCTTCGTCACCGATCTCTGCATCGCCGCGGAGGATGCCAAGTTCACGCCGGCCTATGCCAAGATCGGGGTGTCGCCGGACGGCGGCTCGACGGTCGGAATCGTCGGTACGGTCGGATCGCGACGTGCGCTCCAGATATTCCTGTCGGAGGACAATTTTACCGCGCAGCAGGCCCATGAATGGGGCCTGCTTGCGAAGGTCGTCCCCGCCGCGGAGTTGAAGGCGGCCACGCGAAAACTCGCCGAGCGCCTGGCGCAGAATCCGCCGGCGGCGATCGCCGGCACCAAGTCGTTGGTCTACCAGGCCGCGACCACGCCGGTGAAGCAGCAGCTCGATGCCGAGGAGCACAAGATCATCATGGCGATGAACACCGAGGATTTCCGCGTCGCCGTGAAGAAATTCACGAGCAAGGGCAAGTGAGCGTGCCGGCACCGGCGCGCTCGTTCTGCGGCCTGCGCCACGGCGCGACCGACTGGAATAGGCAGGGGCTGTTTCAGGGACGAACCGACAACCCGCTGAACGCGGATGGCCTCGCGCAGGCGCACGAGGCCGCGGACATGTTGCGCGGTATCGGCATCAGCCGAATCGTCGCGAGCCCGCTGGTGCGCGCGGCACGAACGGCCGAGATCATCGCAGACGCCATCTCGGTGCCGCTCTCGATCGATGACGGCATCATCGAGTTCGATTTCGGAAGCTTTGAGGGCCTCCCCGTCCGCGACCTCATGATCAAGCACGGCGTCAACTCGGCGACGGGCCTAGTCTCGATCCTCCCCGCCGACGGCGAAAACTGGGACGCCATGACGGAACGGTCGCTGGCTTGCGTCTCCGCATGGCTCGACCGTCATCCTGACGACGACTTCCTGTTCGTCTGCCACGACGCGGTGATGCAGGGAATGGCGAAATCGCTCGCCGGCAGCTATTTCAAGAACAGCCACGGCACGCCGCTCGTCACTTAGGACAGATGTAGCCTGTCCCCGCCGGCGACTTGAAGCAGCCGACCGATTCCGGCAGCACTTTCTGCGGCAGCCACAGCACCACGCTCGGGAAGTAGATCGCGAACGCGATCGTGGCCAGGAACACCACATAGATCGGCAATGCGGCGCGTAAGGCCTTGGCAAAACTGATGCCGACGAATTTCGAGGCCATCAGCAGCACCAGGCCGTATGGCGGCGTGATCAGGCCAAAGGCGAGCGTGGCGATCAGCACCACGCCCATATGCACGGCGTTGATATCGCCGGCCTCAGTCAGCGCGTTGACCAGCGGCATGAAGATGATGATGGTCGGCACCGGCTCGATGAAGTCACCGACCACTGTGAAGAGCAGCACCATCAGCAGCATGATCAGATGCGGATCGTTGCCGGCAATCGAGGTGATCATGTCGGCGATGTAACTCGCACCGCGTAAGTAAGCGAGCATCCAGCCGAAGGCATTGGCGGCGCCGATCGTGATCAGCGGCAGCGAGAAGATCAGGCCTGCAAGGCAGAAATCATATGGGATCTTTTTGATATGCCCGCGGTTCAGCGCGGGGATCACGACGACGACAATCCAGACCACCGCAACGACGCCGGCTTCCGTCGGCGTGAACCAGCCGGTGAGGATGCCGCCGAGCAAAATGACAGGGATCATCAGCGGCAGGGCGGCGTCACCCGCGGCGAACACCACCTGCCGCAGCGGCGCGCGCGGCTTGCGCAGGCCGGACGGGCCGAAGAAGTAGCAGTAGATCATCAGGCCGAAGCCGATCATCAACCCGGGCACGACGCCCGCCATGAACAGGCCGGCGATCGAGACGTTGCCGACCGCGCCATAGACCACCGCCGTGATGCTCGGCGGCACCAGCGCCGCGATGGTCGAGGCAGACGCGATGATCGCGGCGATGAAGGCGGGCTCGTAGCCCTCGCGCTTCATCGGACCGCCCAGCGCACGGCTCATCACGGCGACGTCGGCGGTGGTCGAGCCCGACATTTCCGAGAAGAACATGCTGAAGACAACGACGACCTGCGACAGCCCGCCCCTGATGTGTCCGACCAGCGATACTGACAGGTTGGCTATTCGTACCACCACGTTGGCCGAGCTCATGAGCTCGCCGACCAGCAGGAAGAACGGGATCGCCAGCAACGCCTCGGAGTCCACGCCGTCAAATATCTTCTGGATGATCGCGGCCAGCGAGACATCGGAGAGGAGCGCACCAATGAACACGCCGGCCATCAGCGAGAACGGCACGGGCACGCCGAGATATCCGAACGACAGGAAGCAGATCGACATCAACGCCAGGACAACAGGTGCGCTCACGGCTGCGCCCTCATCTGCACGTCCGTGATGACGGGCGCTCCGTCCTCTTCGGGCGGCTCGTGATGGTCAAAGCCGTTGCGCAAGCCGTTGACGAGCTGCTCGATGGTGAACAGGCCGATCAGCACGCCGGACAGCGGGATGATCGCATAGAGCGAGGCGATCGGAGTGCCAGACGGCAAGCGAAAGCTGCCGAAGCCGCGGAGATAGTTCTGATAGCCGTACCAGATCAGGCAGAAGGCGACGCCGAGCACGACGAGACGAATGATCACTTCGACGATCAGCCGCGCCGTGCCGTGCATTGCTTCGGAGATCGCCGTGAGATAGAGGTGATCGTTGCGCCGGGTCGCGACCGCGGTCCCGACGAAGATCGCATAGATGAACAGCGTCGAGGTGACTTCCTGAAGCCACAGCCAGGGGTGGCCGATGGTGCGAGTGACGATGTCGGCGGTGACCGACAGCGAGAAGCCGAAGCAGAGCACGCCGCAGAGGATCATCAGCGCAAGCTCGAGCCAGTCGAGCCAGCGCCACTTGAGGTGACGCTGGCGTTGAACGAGCAGTTTGTCGGCGATGGGCATTGTTGCTCCCGGCTGCAGCTTTCCGTCATGGCCGGGCTTGTCCCGGCCATCCACGCACTTGGTGCGGGCTCGAAGGAAGAACGTAGATGCCCGGGACATCTGGCGCGAAGGCGCGCTTCGCGCTTCTGCCCGGGCATGACGACTTTGCTGTAACTAGTTCACCGACCGGATCAAATTCTTGATCTTCTCGGCATGCGGGCCGAGCTCCTTGGCGAGCTTGTCGAGATAGGGATCGGCGATCACCGTGAAGCTCTTCTTGTCGACGTTGTCGACGATCTTCACGCCCATCTTCTTCAGCTTGTCGGCCGCGGTGCGCTCGAGGTCGAACGCCTTCTGCGGCTCTTTCGTGCTGACCTCGTTGGCCGCCGCCTGCACCCACCCCTTCTGCTCCGCCGACAGGCTCTGCCAGAGCTTGTCGGAGACGAACACCAGCGCGTTGTTGGCCTCGTGCTCGGTGATGTTGAGGACCGGGGCGACCTCGTAGTGCTTGTTGACGAGGTAGACGTTGATGCTGTTCTCGGCGACGTCGACGACCCCGGTTTGCAAGCTCGTGTAGACGCTGCCGAACGGCATGTGCACGGTCTGAGCGCCGTAGGCCGGGAACATCATGTCCTCGGTCGCGGTCGCCTGGACGCGGATCTTCAGCCCCTTGATGTCGCCGACATTGTGGATCTCCTTCTTGGAGTACATATGGCGCACACCCTGCGAACCGGTCGCAATCACGTGCAGGCCCTGCGTGGTCTCATCGATCATGGTCTTGAGCGCTTCGAACACGCGGGGATCGGCCAGCCCCTTGACCACGTGGTTCTCGTCGCGGAACAGGAAGTGCAGCGACATCACGCCGGCCTGCGGGGAGATCGTCGCGGTGTTGGCCGAGGAGATGATGGCGAATTCGATGTCGCCGGCCTTCACGTGCTGGAGCACCTGCGGCTCCTGCCCGAGCTGCGCGCCCGGATACTGATCGATGATCATGGTGCCCTTGCTCAATTCCTTGAGCTTGTCGGCAAAGAGGTCGCCCGCGATGGAATAGCCGGTGTTGCGCGGCTGATCGTAGGCAAAGCGATAATGCTTCACCTCCTGTGCCCCGGCCCCGGTGACGAAAAGTACGGCGGCCATGGCCACCAACCCACGCATGGATCGTGCAATCATCGTTTCCCCCTGTTTTATCGCCCGCCGCTTGTGCGGTCTGAGCGCTCGTTCGGGTGGTTCGTCACCCCTTCTCAGTCTGCTTCCCAGTCCTCTGCATGAAATCGAAGTCGCAGCCCTCGTCGGCCTGCATGATGGTCTCGTTGAACAGCCAGGCGTAGCCGCGCCGCGCCTCATCGGGTGCTGCGGCCGGCTTCAATGCGGCGCGCCGACGCTCCAGCTCGGCGGCATCGACCAGCAGCTCGATGCTGCGCTTGGCAACATCCAGCCGGATCATGTCGCCGTTCTTTACCAGCGCGAGCGGTCCGCCGACAGCGGATTCCGGCGTGATGTGAAGCACGATGGTGCCGAACGCGGTGCCGCTCATGCGCGCATCCGAAATGCGCACCATATCCTTGGTGCCGCCGCGCGCGAGCTTCTTCGGGATCGGCAGATAACCCGCCTCCGGCATGCCGGGCGCGCCCTTGGGGCCGGCGTTGCGCAGCACCAGCACGTCGTCGGAGTTCACGTCGAGATCGGGATGGTCGACCCGCAAGGTCATGTCCTCGACGGATTCGAACACCACCGCGCGCCCGGTGTGCTGCAACAGCTTGGGGCTCGCGGCCGACTGCTTGATGACGGCACCGCGCGGGGCAAGATTGCCGTGCAGGACGGCAAGGCCGCCTTCCTTCTTGATTGGATTGTCGCGCGGACGGATCGCATCCTGCCCCGGCACGTCCTCCGCATTCGCGACGACATCGCGCAGCGTCTGGCCGCTGATGGTCTTCGCGTCGAGATCGACGAGATCGCCGAGTTGCGCCAGCAATTTCGGCACGCCACCGGCGTGGTGGAAATGCTCCATGTAGTGCTCGCCCGACGGCTTGAGGTCGACCAGCACCGGCACTTCGCGGCCAATCTGGTCGAACACCTCGAGATCGAGGCGGTGGGGCGAGCGATGCGCCATCGCCGTCAGATGGATCAGGCCGTTGGTCGAGCCGCCGATCGCCTGGAGCACGACCTGCGCATTCCTGAACGAAGCCGGCGTCAGCAATTCGCTCGGCTTCGGCCCCTTGGCCTTGGCCATCTCGGCGGCAACCCTGCCGCTCGCTTCGGCCAGACGAAAGCGTTCGGCATGCGGCGCGGGAATCGTCGCGCTCATCGGCAGCGACAGGCCCATGGCTTCGATCATGCAGGCCATGGTCGACGCCGTGCCCATCACCATGCAGGTGCCGACCGACGGCGCGAGGCGGCCATTGACCGCTTCGATCTCGGCATCATCCATTTCGCCGGCGCGATACTTGCCCCAGAGACGGCGGCAATCGGTGCAGGCACCGAGCACCTCGCCCTTGTGATGGCCGACCACCATCGGACCGACGGGAATGACCACGGTCGGCAAATCGGCGCTGATCGCGGCCATGACCTGCGCAGGAAGGGTCTTGTCGCAGCCGCCGATCACGATCACCGAATCCATCGGCTGGGCCCGGATCATCTCCTCGGTGTCCATCGCCATCAGATTGCGCAGATACATCGAGGTCGGATGCGCAAAGCTCTCGGCGATCGAGATGGTCGGAAACACGAACGGCATCGCGCCCGACAGCATCACGCCGCGCTTGGCGGCCTCGATGATCTGCGGGACGTTGCCGTGGCAGGGATTGTAGTCGCTATAGGTGTTGGTGATGCCGACGATCGGGCGCTCCAGCGCGTCGTCGGAATAGCCCATGGCCTTGATGAACGCCTTGCGCAGGAACAGCGAGAAGCCGGCATCGCCATAGCTCGTCAGACCCTTGCGCAAACCACTCGTCATCATGCCGCTCCTTCTCGCTTGCCATTGTGCTACAGCCTGCCCCCTGATTGTCAATAAGATTGGGCCGGATCGCCGCGCTCTCTGGCTCCAGACGCTGCCTGCGGACACAAATTATTGACAATCCGGCCTCGCCCTGCTCCACAAGACGAACCGGCAGATGCCGGAGGCTGAGGGCATGTCCGACATTCGCACCGAAGACGCCATGCCGGTCCGGCGCGACGATCCGGACGACGTCGTCGCGCGGCTGGAAGAGGACATCATCTTCGGCCGCCTGCCGCCGGGTGCGCGCCTCACCGAGGACGCGCTGATGTCGCGCTACGGCACCTCCCGGCACTTCGTGCGCCAGGCGCTGGTGGATGCGGAGCGCCGCGGCATCGTCCGCCGCGAGAAGAACGTCGGCGCCACCGTGCGGTTCTACTCGGCCGAGGAAGTCCGGCAGATCTACGAGGTCCGCGAGATGCTGACGCGACAGGCCGCGCTGATGATCCCCCTGCCTGCACCGCAAGCCCTGATCGACGAGCTGACTGGGCTGCAACGGCAATATTGCGCGAGGGCAGACGTGCAGGATTTGCGCGGCATTCACGAGGCCAACGACGCCTTTCACCTCGCGCTGTTCTCGGCCTGCGGCAATCCCTATCTCGTCCGCTCGCTCCAGGACTACATGAGCCTGACGCTGCCGATGCGCGCCAAGAACCTCGCCGACCGCGAGGGACTTGCGCAATCGCGGCGCCAGCACGAGCTGATGATCGAGCTGTTGAAGGGCCGCGACAGCTGGGCGCTGGCGCAGCTGTGTGTGGATCACATGCAGTTCAGCAAGTCGGATTATCTGGCGAGGATTGCGGGTGAGGAGAGCTGACGCTAGACCAAGGCAACGCTACAGGTCTTACAATGCCGCATGATGTGAGCACGCCACCCCTGCTTGTTGACGTCGCCATCGAAGCGAAGTCCAGGGCCGATCATGAGAAGCTCGTTGCTGCGCTCTTGAAGCTCACCGCCAAGGACGGAGCGCTCGCCGTGTCGGTCGATCAAGACTCTGCTCAGATCATCCTGAAGGGAACGAGCGAAACCCACATCGAGAGCGCGATCGACGCCCTCAACCGGACCTCTGGAATAGCCGTCAATATTGGTGCCCTGCAGGTGGCATTTCTCGAGCATCCGACCAAACGTGCGGAGGCGGAATACACTCACAAAAAGATCTACGGGCCCAAGGGGGAGTTTGCCGCCGTCAAGCTTGCCATCGAGCCGAATGAGCCTGGCACGGGATACCAGCTTGAACGCAAGACTGGTGTGGATGCGCTACCGAACAAATATATGCCCGGGATCGAGAAAGGGCTCGAAAGCGTACTGGCCTGCGGCGTGATTGCGGGCTTTCCGGTGGTGAACGTCAGGGTCCAGCTGATCGACGGCAAGTATCACGACGTCGATTCTTCACCGCTCGCCTTCGAGATCGCGGCTAATGCCGCGTTCCGCAGGGCGCTGCAAACGGCAGAATCGGTCTTGCTTGAGCCGATCATGAAGGTCGAAGTGGTGACACCGACGCCGTTCGCACAATCGATCGTTGACGACCTGACATCACGGCGTGGGACCGCCCACTCCAGGGTCGTCGACGATGACACGGTCGCGATCGATGCGACGGTACCGCTCATAGCGATGTTCGGCTATGCGAACAGCCTGCGCGTGTTGAGCCAGGGGCTCGCCAGCCACACAATGCGCTTCGACCGCTATGCCGCCGCACCGCAGCCCTGGGACGGCCCGCCATTTCGTCCGGCGATCGGGATGCGTGCCTGACACTCATCGCGATAGAAGAGGCCGCCAACGCAGGCGGCCTCCCAAAATTCTGAACTGACCCGCGCTCTTATTTGAGGTCGAGAGCCCGGCAGTAGTAGCCGCTCTCAACGCCCGTCCAGCCTCGCTCCATGCGGTTACTGCGGCACTCGTAGTAGGACTTGAAGTTGAGGACGTTCTTGCAATTCGCAACCGCGCCGCCGGAGAGCGAGCATCCCGGACCTTGGTTTGGGTTCAGGTGAGCCGCGGGACCGATCGGTGCGGCGCTCACCGGCGCGATCGACAAGGTAGCAAGGATCAACGCTGACATCGCTAACGTCTTCATAGCCATCCTCCCTGTTCTTGTTGCCTGGGACGGCAATGCACGTCCCGGAACAGACGATAGCATGACGCGAGTGACAGGTCCTTCTCAATCAGAGCTTGTTCGCGTTCAGTACCGCCTCAGCAAACCGCGGTCCACGCTGGCATCGCCGTAGTCAGCGCAGCCCCTTGTCGGGTTCTTGATCAAGTCCGTCCGGACGCGCCTGAACGTTTTGCCGGCCGCCTCACGCACCTCGGGGCGGAATTTACCGGGATCGTAGGTCTCGCCGTCGCGGGCCTTGATGGCTGCAGCATAGGCGTCGATCATGGCCATCGCCGCCTCAGGGCTGCCGAGAAGCCGGGCGCCGAGTTGAACGCCGCCGGCGCCGTCGACCTCGTAACCGTCGCATCGCTGCTCCAGCACCACCGATGCGGTGACGAGCTGGTCAAGGAACGTCGCCTCGGCATCGCTGAGGGCTGCGGCTCGCGCCGATCCTGACATGACTCCCGGTACGATCGTCGCGAGCATCGCGACGACTGACAATTTGATTTTCATGCGCAGCAAGATCATTCGGGTCGATCAGGCGCGGCCCTGACGACCCATAACAAGCCCGTACAGGAAGAGGAGAATGATGGCGCCGACCACGCTGCCGATGAAGCCGGCGCCCTCCCCGAACTTATACCATCCCACGGCCTGACCGAGCCACGTCGCGACGAACGCACCGACGATCCCCAAAACCGTCGTCAGGATGAACCCCGTGGGCTCGGATTTGTCGCCGGGCATGATGAATTTCGCGACCACGCCGACGATAAATCCAATGATGATCGTCCAAAGGATACCCATGTCCATCGCTCCATTCGGTCGGTTTGCACATCAACGTCTGAAGGAATGCGTGATCGCTTGATGGGCCAGACGATCCCGGGAACGACGTTGATCTAGATCAATGGGCAGCAGCGGCCGAGCCGAAAGCTGGTCCCTGCTCTTTCTTGTGCGGAAGGTGCTCAACGAGCCCCGCAATGCGAAGCGGATCGATGCATGGCGATCATAGGCGAGATCACGCACACCACGACCTACCGCTATGCAAAGCCGGTGAGGTTCGGCACGCACCGGGCGATGTTCCTGCCGCGGCGCGGCGCCTCGACCCGGCTGCTTCGCTGGTCCGCTGCTACCAGCCTGCCGTCAAAGGTGCATTGGGTCACCGACTCCCGCTCCAATGCCGTCACGGTGATGGACTTCAGCGAACCCGGCAGCGAGCTGACATTCACGTTCAGGGTTCGTGGCGTCTATTTCGGCGTCAAAGGCCTGGAGACATTTCCGCTGGAGCCCCGGGCCGAGGAGGTCCCGGTGCAGTACACCCCGGACGAATGGACCGACCTTGCCGGTTACCTGCGCCCGCATGCCGACGATGCAGACGGCAGTCATGCGGCGTGGACCAAGAGCTTCGTTGCCGGCGATCAGGATCAGACCGCCGACGTGCTGCGCCGAATGCTCGGCAAGTTTCGGAGTGACTTCAGCTATCGCGGCAGAGATGCCGAAGGCACACAGTCACCCGGCGAAACGCTGCGCACGAAATCGGGCACCTGCCGGGACTTCGCCTGGCTGATGATCGAGACGTTGCGCCGGCTCGGCTTTGCCGCACGCTTCGTCAGCGGTTATCTCTACGATGCGGCGCTCGATGGCGGCGCCGTGGGCATGACCGGCTCCGGCGCGACCCACGCATGGGTGCAGGTATTCCTGCCCGGCGCCGGCTGGCTGGATTACGATCCAACCAACAGTTTGAGCGCCGGCTTCGACCTCATTCCGGTGGCCATCGCGCGGCATCCGGGCCAGGCCGTGCCGTTGGCTGGCTCGTGGTTCGGCGATCCCGGCGACTATTTGGGCATGTCGATCAATGTCGCCGTCAACAAGATCGGCGAAATGCTCGATCCTTCGGAAGCGTAGGCTACCGGGATAGGCGCGGCGGTCGCTGACCATGGCATTTTATCGCAACAGTACGAAGGGACATGGGCCGCTCGACGCCATCGCCGTCCCATTTGAGGCCCTGAAGGGCAGGATCCGGCAACTTTACGAAGGCGACACGTTCGGCTGCATAAAATTCCGATACGCCCTGCTCGCGCTGGACGTCGTCACTGTTCTGTTCATCATCGCGACCTCGTTCCTGCCTCGCAACAGGGCCGTCGAGTCGCTCGATGTGGTGTTCGGCGTGCTGATCCTTGCGGATTTCGCCGCACGGATGATCATCAGCCGCCGGCCGCTGCATGACCTGGCGCGGCTTTCGACCTGGACCGACATCGTCGTCATCATCTCGTTCCTTGCGCCGCTCGCCGGAGAGGCCGGCGGCTTCCTGCGCGCATTTCGAACACTGAGGCTGCTGCGCGACTACCAGATGGTGGCGCGCCTCCGGGTCGACAGCCCCTTCTTCCGGCGAAACGAGGAAGTCGTTTTTGCCGTCGTGAACCTCGGCGTGTTCATTTTCGTGATGACGGGGATCGTCTACGAGACCCAAAAATCCCACAATCACCAGATCGCCAACTATGCCGACGCGCTCTACTTCACGGTCACCGCACTGACCACAACCGGCTTCGGCGACATCACCTTGCCCGGGACCGTCGGCCGCCTGATCACCGTCGTCATCATGATCTTTGGCGTGACCCTTTTCCTGAATCTCGCCAAGGCACTGCTCGCGCCCTCCAAGGTACGCTTCCCCTGTCCGGTTTGCGCCCTGCAGCGCCACGATGTCGACGCGGTGCATTGCAAAGCTTGTGGCACCGTATTGAACATTCCCGATGAAGGCATGGACTAGGCTGCATGCCGGCGCGAGTGCCGCGGAGAGGCCCCCTCACCTCATGACTGTAGAGAGGGGGCATGGCATTTCAGCGCTTACTCCAATCAATGATCCGGCTCGCATCGCCGTCGAACTCGTTGCTGCAGAACGCGCCGCCCTGGTAGTGGTCGCCGACCGGATCCGGCTTCAGCTTGGCCTGCTCGGCCATGGCGTGCTCGCGGAAATCCTCGGCGCGCCCCGTCGGGCGATAGCCGAATTCGTAGGCGCGGTGGTTGTCCCACCAGGCGCGCTCGTTGAGGGAGGCGCCGTAGAAGACCTCGAAATGAATGTCGGGATGTTCGAGCCCGATGCGGCAGAGCTGCACGAGGTCGTCGGGTTTCAGCCAGATCGAGAGCCGGCGCTGGTCGAGCGGCATGTCGCCGAAATTGCCGATGCGCAGGCAAGTCACCTTCAGGCCGTGCTTGTCGGCGTAGAGCGCACCGACGGCCTCGCCGAACACCTTGCTGACGCCATAACGACCGTCGGGGCGCGGGGTGACGTCGGTCCCGATCTTGTGGTGGCGGGGATAGAAGCCGACGGCGTGGTTGGACGAGGCGAACACCACGCGCTTGACGCCCTTGCGGTAGGCGGCCTCGAACAAATTGTAGCCGCCGATGATGTTGGCCTGGAGGATTTGGTCCCAGGTGCCTTCGACCGAATAGCCGCCGAAATGGATGATGCCGTCGACGCCCTCGCAGATCGCCTCGCACTGCGCGAGATCGGCGAGATCCGCCGCCTTGAATTGTTCGTTCGCGCCGAGATCGGCGGGCGGCTTGATGTCGGAGAGCAGGAGATCCGGATAGATCGGCGGCAGCAGCTTTCGCAGGCTCGTGCCGATTCCGCCCGAAGCTCCTGTCATCAAAATACGCGGCATGTCTTCCCTCGCCTGTGGTGACCGATTTGCGGCCGTAGATAACTGATGCTAGCAGACTTGGACAGAGGGAACGCAACAAAGAGACCTGCACATGAACGATGCATCGTCCCACGCTCAAGGCTGGCGGCCGGCGACCTATTACCCCGATCCGGCGATAAAAGCACTGGACCCCCGCTTCGAAAAATACTGGCTGAAGCTGTCGGCGGTGGAGCGGCTGGCGACCGGCCTGCGCTGGGCCGAGGGGCCCGTGTGGTTCGGCGACGGCCGCTATCTCCTGTGCAGCGACATCCCGAACCAGCGCATCATCAAATGGGAGGAGGAGACCGGAACCGTCTCGGTCTTCCGAAAGCCCTCGAATTTCGCCAACGGCAACACCAGGGATCGTCAGGGCCGGCTCGTCACCTGCGAGCATGGCGGCCGCCGCGTGGTGCGCACCGAATATGACGGCAGCATCACCGTGCTGATGGATTCGTTCGGCGGCAAGCCGCTGAACTCGCCGAACGACGTCGTGGTGAAGTCCGACGGCTCGATCTGGTTCACCGATCCGACCTTCGGCCTGCTTGGCAATTACGAGGGCTACAAGGCGGAGCCCGAGATCGAGCCCAACGTCTATCGGCTCGATCCCTCGACCGGCAAGGCGACCATCGTCGCCGAAGGCGTGCTCGGCCCCAACGGGCTGTGCTTCTCGCCCGACGAGAAGATTCTGTATGTCGTGGAATCGCGCGGCGTGCCGAACCGAAAGATCCTCGCCTATGACGTCTCGCTTGACGGCACCACGATCTCCAACAAGCGCGTCCACATCGATGCCGGCCCGGGCACTCCGGACGGCATGCGCTGCGACATCGACGGCAATCTCTGGTGCGGCTGGGGCATGGGCGATCCCGAGCTTGACGGCGTCGTCGTGTTCGCGCCCGACGGCGTCATGATCGGCCGCATCTCGCTGCCCGAGCGCTGCGCCAATCTCTGCGTCGGCGGCGTCAAGCGCAACCGCCTGTTCATGGCGGCAAGCCAGTCGATCTACGCGCTGTATGTGAATACGCAAGGCGCGGTGGGGGGATAGGCGTTCCGCACAGACGGTCTCGTAGGGTGGGCAAAGCGAAAGCGTGCCCACCATTCCTTGCCGGCTCGTGATGGTGGGCACGTCGCTTCGCTCCTCTGCCCACCCTACGAGATCTCTCCTCCGTCATTGCGAGCGAAGCGAAGCAATCCAGAGTCTTTCCGTGGAGACAGTCTGGATTGCTTCGTCGCTGCGCTCCTCGCAATGACGACGGAGCAAACAAAAAACGCCGAAGCGGTTTCCCGCTCCGGCGTCATGATCGTTCAGGCGATAAGCCTTACGCCGCGTTGAAGCCCGCAACGGCCTTCACTTCGAGGAAGTCCTCGAGGCCGTACTTGCCCCATTCGCGGCCGTTGCCCGACTGCTTGTAGCCGCCGAACGGCGCGGTGCGGTCGTTGGGCACGCCCTGGAGATTGACGTTGCCGGCGCGGATCTGGCGACCCACGCGCTTGGCGTCCTCAACCGAAGCGCCCGAGACGTAGCCGGCGAGGCCGTACGGCGTGTCGTTGGCGATCTGCACGGCCTCAGACTCGTCCTTGGCGCCGATGATGGTCAGCACCGGTCCGAAGATCTCTTCACGGGCGATCGTCATGTCGGGAGTGACGTCGGCGAAGATGGTCGGACGGACGTAGAAGCCCTTGTTGACGCCTTCGGGCAGGCCCGGACCACCGGCGACGAGCGTTGCGCCCTCGTCGATGCCCTTCTTGATGAGGCCCTGGATCTTGTCCCACTGGCCGCGGTTGACGACCGGACCAATGGTAGTGCCTTCAGCGCGGGGATCACCGGCTTTGGTCTTGTCGGCGACCGCCTTCGCGATCGCGGCGACTTCCTTCATCTTCGACAGCGGCACGATCATGCGCGAAGGCGCATTGCAGGACTGGCCGGAGTTGTTGAACATGTGCATCACGCCGCCAGTCACCGCCTTCTGCAGGTCGGCACCTTCGAGGATGACGTTCGGCGACTTGCCGCCGAGCTCCTGGCTGACGCGCTTCACGGTCGGCGCGGCGCGCTTGGCCACGTCGATGCCGGCGCGGGTCGAGCCGGTGAACGAGATCATGTCGATATCAGGATGCTCGCTCATGGCGGCGCCGACCTCGGGGCCGAGGCCGTTGACGAGGTTGAACACGCCCTTCGGCACGCCGGCTTCGTGGAGGATTTCCGCGAAGATCAAAGCCGAGGTCGGGGTGAACTCCGACGGCTTGAGGATCATGGTGCAGCCGGCGGCGAGCGCGGGCGCGACCTTGCAGGCGATCTGGTTCAGCGGCCAGTTCCAGGGCGTGATCATGCCGACCACGCCGATCGGCTCGCGCAGCACCATGGCGGTGCCGACCGGTTCCTCGAAATGGTAGTTCTTGAGCACGTCGAGCGTGGTCATGAGGTGGCCGAGGCCGGCGCCGGCCTGGAGCTTCTCAGCCATCGGCAGCGGCGCGCCCATCTCGTCGGAGACGGCGGCGCCGATCTCCTTGAGGCGGCCCTTGTAGATCTCGATGACTTTCGTGAGCAGCGCGACGCGCTCCTCGCGGCTGGTCTGGGAGAAAGTTGCAAAGGCGCGCTTGGCAGCGGTGACGGCCTTGTCGACGTCAGCCTTGGAGCCCAGCGCAACCTCGTACATCGCGTCTTCCGTCGCGGGATTCACCACGGCGGTGGACTTCTTGACGGCGGGATCGACCCAGGCGCCGTCGATGTAGAATTGCATGCGATTGACCATCGTTAACCTCTTCTTGGGGGCTTGGAGGGGGCGTTTCGGCAGGCATCCTTGCACGAAAGCGCCGGCAATTGAACCCGCCATATGCGGGGCCAGCGTTGCGGCGGACGGAGGATATATGAGCCGATGGCGGGAACGAGGCAAGGCTCCCTCAGGTGTCATTCCGGGACGCGGCACTTGGCGCGGGCCCGGAATCCATAACCACGATCGGGAGTATGGATTCCGGGCTCGACGCTACGCGTCGCCCCGGAATGACAGGGCAGTTACCTCAACTACACCGCCATCTTCCGATGCAGCACCGGCGCGCCGGTGGTGAGGCTTTCCGCCGCATCGATGATGGCGTTCGCATCGATGCCGTAATGGCGGTAGAGGTCCGCGATGGTGCCGGTCTGGCCGAACTGCTCGACGCCGAGCGCCTCGACGCGATGACCGCGGACACTGCCGAGCCAACCGAGCGCGGAGGGATGGCCGTCGATCACGGTCACGATGCCGCAGTCGCGCGGCAGCGGCGCGAGCAGCTTTTCGATGTGGCTGAGATGCTGCACACCCCGCCGATCGCGCCGCAATTTCCGCGCAGCGGTCCAACCCGCATGCAGACGATCCGCCGAGGTGATCGCGAGCAGGCCGATGTCGCGGCGGCTCTCGCCGATGAAGCCGGTCGCCTCGATCGCTTCGGGCGCGACCGCGCCGGTATAGGCGATCACGAGTTCGGCATTGGGCCCCGGCTTGCGCAGCCAATAGGCGCCGTCGGTGATGCCCTGCTCAAGCTCCGGCGTCACGATCCGCTGCGCCTGCTCGATGCTGCGCGTCGAGAGCCGCAAATAGACCGAGCCGCCCTCGCCCGGATCGCGCTGCATGTGATTGAAGCCCCACGCCATGATCACGGCGAGCTCGTCGACGAACGCCGGCTCGAACGAGGCGAGCCCGTCCTGCGCCATGCCGATCAACGGCGTCGCGATCGACTGGTGCGCGCCGCCTTCCGGCGCCAGCGTGATGCCCGAGGGCGTCGCTGCCACCATGAAGCGCGCATCCTGGTAGCAGGCGTAGTTCAGCGCATCGAGGCCGCGCTCGATGAAGGGATCGTAGAGCGTGCCGACCGGCAAGAGCCGCTCGCCGTTGATCTGGTGCGACAGGCCGAGCGCCGAGAGCATGATGAACAGGTTCATTTCGGCGATGCCGAGCTCGAGATGCTGCCCCTTGGGCGAGAAGTCCCAATTGAACGTGGAGGGAATTTTCTCGCTGCGGAATAAGTCCGCCTTCTCGCCGCGCGCGAACAGGCCGCGCCGGTTCACCCACGGACCGAGATTGGTCGAGACCGTGACGTCGGGCGAGGTCGTGACGATGCGCTGTGCGAGTTCGCTGTCGCCGCGCGCGATCTCGTTCAGCACGAGGCCAAAGCCCTGCTGGGTCGACATCTGGGTCGACGGCTTGAACGCGAGCTGCTGGGGAACCTCGATAACAGGCGCGGTCAGCCGGCGGCCGTCCTGGTTGAACGGCACGCGCGCAAGGAAGGCGTCGAGCTCGGCAGCGTCCTGCGCGAGGCCTTCGTACTTGTCCCATTCATGGCCCGCACGAATGTTCTGGCTCTCGCGATATTTCTCCATCTGCATGACCGTCATCAGGCCGGCGTGGTTGTCCTTATGGCCCTGGAACGGCAGGCCGACGCCCTTGATGGTGTAGGCGATGAAGCAGACCGGGCGATCGTGATCGATCGACTCGAACGCCTCCAGCATGCTCGCCATGTCGTGGCCGCCGAGATTCGACATCAGCGCCAGCAGCTCCTCGTCGCTGCGCCTGTCGATCAACTTGGTGATCGGGCCCTGGTCGCCGATCTCATCGTGCAGATGCTTGCGGAAGGCGGCACCGCCCTGGAAGCACAGCGCCGCGTAGAGCGCGTTCGGGCAATTGTCGATCCAGCGCTTCAGCGCCTCGCCGCCCGGCTCGGCGAAGGCCTCGCGCATCAGGCGGCCATATTTCACGATCACCACGTCCCAGCCGAAATTGCGGAACATGGTCTCAAACTTTTCCCAGAGCCCCTCGCGCACAACGGCGTCGAGCGACTGCCTGTTATAGTCGACCACCCACCAGGTGTTGCGCAGGCCGTGCTTCCAGCCTTCGGCGAGCGCCTCGAAAATGTTGCCCTCGTCCATCTCGGCATCGCCGACCAGCGCAATCATCCGCCCTTCGCGGCGATCCTTCATCCAGCCATGCGCCTTGACGTAGTCCTGCACCAGCGAGGCAAACAGCGTCTGCGCGACGCCGAGGCCGACCGATCCGGTGGAGAAATCGACGTCGTCGACGTCCTTGGTCCGCGAGGGATAGGACTGCGCGCCCTTGAACCCGCGAAAGTTCTCCAGCTTCTCGCGCGTCTGCCGGCCGAACAGATACTGGATGGCGTGGAACACCGGGCTTGCATGCGGCTTCACCGCGACGCGATCCTCAGGACGCAGCACGCTAAAATACAGCGCCGACATGATGGTCGCGAGCGAGGCGGACGAGGCCTGGTGTCCCCCGACCTTGAGCCCGTCCGCGTTGGCGCGGATGTGGTTGGCGTGATGGATGGTCCATGACGACAGCCACAGCGCCTTGCGGGCCAGCGCGGTCAATGTGTCCAGACGGGCGGTATCAACGGGCATGACAATGGCTCCCGGAAACAGGTCGGACGATGATACGCCTGCGGGCGGAGCCAAACTTCTCAATTTCTCGCGCCATACCCCCGAATATTGGGATACTTTACCAATGGATCAGCACTTCAGACAGGTTTCATCCCAATGCCAGACCTCGACGCCATCGACCGGAAAATCCTCGCTTTGCTCCAGAACGACAGCCGGCTGACCATGCAGGAGCTGGCCGACAAGGTCGGGCTCTCGGTGTCGCCCTGCCATCGCCGGGTCAAGCTGCTGGAGGAGCGCGGCGTCATCAGCCGCTACATCGCGACCGTCGACCAGAAGGCGCTGGGGCTGCATGTCAGCGTCTTCATCTCGATCAAGCTGGCGCGGCAGAAGGAGGAGGATCTGAATCGCTTCGCGCGCGCGATCTCGAAATGGGACGAGGTGCTGGAGTGCTATCTGATGACCGGCAACCGCGATTATCTCCTGCGCGTGGTGGCGGCCGACCTCGCCTCCTACGAGACCTTTCTCAAGACCAAGCTGACCCGGCTCGACGGCATTGCCTCGATCGAGTCGAGCTTCGCGCTCAGCCAGGTCAAATATTCGATCGCCCTGCCGGTCTGACGGCCCCGCCGGGCTATTTCGGAACCGGTGTCACATGGGCGCAATAAACCCCGCCGATGGTCACGGGCGACAGGCACCCTGCCGAAAGAAGGACCCATGACCGCATCCGACCGCACCCCTGAAATGGCCAAACGCGAGCGCATCATCCGGGAAATGACCGACGATCTCGACGAAGAGCTGGAAATGGAGCTCGATGACAGCAGGCTCGACGAGCTGCTGGACGAGACGGACGCGCTCCGCCCGACGGTGGATCGCAGGCTCTATTTCCGGGAATTGCTCCGCCTCCAGGGCGAGCTGGTCAAGCTCCAGGACTGGGTGCAGAGCGAGAAGAAGAAGGTCGTGGTGCTGTTCGAGGGCCGCGATTCCGCCGGCAAGGGCGGCGTCATCAAGCGTATCACCCAGCGTCTCAATCCCCGCATCTGCCGCGTTGCAGCGCTCCCCGCACCGAGTGAGCGCGAGCGGACGCAATGGTATTTCCAGCGTTATGTGGCGCACCTGCCGGCCGGCGGCGAAATGGTGCTGTCCGACCGCAGCTGGTACAACCGTGCCGGCGTCGAGCGCGTGATGGGCTTCTGCACCGACGAGCAATACCAGGAGTTCTTCAAGACGGTGCCGGAGTTCGAGCGGATGCTGATCCGCTCCGGCATCACGCTCGTCAAATACTGGTTCTCGATCACCGACGACGAGCAGCAGTTCCGCTTCAGCATGCGCATCAGGGATCCGCTGAAGCAGTGGAAGCTGAGCCCGATGGACGTCGAGGCGCGCAGCCGCTGGGAGGCGTACACCAAGGCCAAGGAGACGATGCTGGAGCACACGCATCTGCCGGATTCGCCGTGGTGGATCGTCAACGCCGTCGGCAAGAAGCGCGCCCGCCTCAACTGCATCGCGCATCTGCTCAGCCAGATGCCGTACCAGGAGGTCGCCCGCGTGCCCGTGGTGCTGCCGCCGCGCGTCCGCAACCCCGACTATCACCGCGGCCCGATTCCGCCGGAAATGTACGTGCCTTCGAAATACTGACGGCACCCGCCGCGCCTGCCGTCGGGCGAGCTTGCCGATGAGGAAAGCGAGATGCCCGTGCCGAGTGATCTGAGCGTGAGGAGAGACGCGTCGTCTCGCCGCCGCAATCGCTTTGGCCCGTGGCTCGCGCTCGCAAGCGTGCTCTCGGTGCTCGCGGTCGCTCTTGCCCTCGCCTATTGGGTCTGGCAGCCGGCGACGCTACGCATCGCAGTCGGGCCGGCCGGCAGTGACGACCAGGCGCTGATTGCGGCGGTGGCGAAGGCGTTCGACGCCAGGGGTGGCGCGGTGCGGCTCGTGCCGATCGAGACCGACGGCACACTGCAAAGCCTCAACCTGCTCGGCGCCGGCAAGGCCGAGCTTGCGGTGGCTCGTGGCGACTTCGCCATGCCGGCCGACACCAATTCGGTGGCGATCCTGCGGCGAAATTTCGTGGTGTTGTGGGCGCCAGTGGCGCGCAAGGGCGCCGCCAGGCCGAAGATCATGGAGATCGCCTCCCTCACGGGGCGCCGCATCGGTGTCGTCGGCCTTGGCGATGCCAATCTCAATCTGCTCCGTGTCATCCTCGCCGAGTCAGGCGTCAATCCGCAGAAGGTCACGATCGCACAGTTCGGTATCGACCGCATCTCCGAGATGGCCCAGGACTCAACGCTCGACGCCTTCATGATGGTGGGCGCACTCGACGACAAGGCGATCGCAAGCACGATCGCCACCACCGCACGCCTGCGCGGCGAGCCCAAGTTCCTGTCCGTCGACGTCTCCGACGCCATCGCCGAGCGGCATCCGCTCTACGAATCCGAGGAAATTCCCGCGAGCGCATTTTCCACAACGCCGCAGCGGCCGGACGACAAGATCGACACCATCGCCGTCAATCATCTGATCGTCGCGCCCGCTTCACTGTCCGAGGACACGGTCGCGACCTTCACCCGCGAGCTGTTTACGGTCCGTCAGTCGCTCGTGAAGGACTTGCCCGGCGCCAGTCACATCCAGAAGCCTGACACCGACAAGGACGCCGCGCTGCCGGCCCATCCAGGAGCTGCCGCCTTTATCGACGGCAACGAGCGCAGCTTCATGGACAAGTACAGCGACTACATCTGGGGCGCAGTGCTGCTGCTCTCGGGCTTCGGCTCGGTGGCCGCGTGGCTGCGGCACTATCTACGGCGCGAGGAGCGCAGCGAGAACGCGCTGCATCGCGACCGGTTGCTGACGGCGATCTCCAGCGTGCGGGAGGCGACGTCGCTCGACGATCTCGCCGCCATGCAGAGCGCAGCCGACGACATCCTGCGCGAGACGCTGGCCTGTCACGAGGACGGCGCCATCGAAGACGGCGACCTCACCGCCTTCGGTCTCGTGCTGGCGCAATTCCACCAGGCGATCGTCGATCGCCGGGCCGTGATCGCCCAGATGAGCGATGCCGACGTCGCCGCGAAACCCGATGGCGGCGTGCTTCAGCCATTCCCTATTTCCACGGCTGCACGATGATCTCGGTGTGCGCCTCAGGATTGGCGAGATCAGCGAACGCTTTTGCGACGCCGTCGAGGCCGACCTCGGCAGTGACCATCGCCGCCGCATCCACCTGCCCTTCCGCGATCAAACGCAGTGACGCTGCGAACTCATCCGGCGTGTAGCCGAGCACATATTGGACGTTGAGCTCCTTCATGATGCCGAGCATGGGTTCGCTCCTGTCGGTCTCCATGCAGACGCCGACCACCACGATGCGCGCATCACGCGGGGCGCCCTCGAACACCTGCTGTAACAGGCCGGGCACGCCGACGCATTCGAAGATGATTGCGGGCTTCAGTGCCGGCAGCATGGCCTGCAACGGCGGCCGCGCCGCCTTCTCGGCCTCCGACATCTGCGCGTGCTCGGCCCAGGTCGCGTAGGGCTGCGTCACCTTGGGATCGACGACGATATCGGCCCCGAGCCTTGCCGCGAGCGCACGCCGCGCCGGCGAATAGTCGGCCGCGACGATCGGATGCAGGCCCTTGATCCTCAGCGCGGCGATCACCGCGAGGCCGACCGGGCCGCAACCGATCACGAGCGGCACCTCGCCGCCACGGATGTTGGCTTTCGCCACGGCGTGGACACCGACCGCGAGCGGCTCGGTCAGCGCGGCATGTTCGGGCGCGAGACCGTTGGGCACCTCCAGCAGCAGGGGCTCGCTGAGCAGCATCGCCTCGGCATAGCCGCCGATATTGTCGTTGGAATAGCCGATGCCCTCGATGCCCTGCGGCGTCACGAGCGCCGGCAGCGAGCAGACGCGGGTGCCGGGCTTGAGCTTGCGCGCGGTTCCGGGACCGTAATCGACGATCTCGCAGCAGAACTCATGGCCGAACACGACGTCGCGGGCGAGGTCCATCGGCTTGCGGCCGGTCTTCTTCGCCATCTCCACCATGCGGGGGGCATGCTGGCGCGCGTGAAGGTCGGAGCCGCAGATGCCGCAGGCGAGCGTCCTAACCAGCACCTGGCCGGGGCCCGGCTTCGGCTCCGCCATCCGGTCGACGACAATCTCACCGTTCCTGAAAATCGCAGCGCGCATCCGGCTCCTCCCGTGTTGTTGGAGCCGTTGATAGCACGAAGCGGGACGCGCGAACTTGCGTCAGGGGTTCGGGGAGCGCTCTTCCAGCACCAGCAGCTGGGCGCGGCGGATGCGCTCGCGATGGGCGATGTAGAGACCGCTGGCGACGATGAAGGCAGCACCGGTGACGGTCCAGATATCAGGCACTTCGCCGAACAGGAAGAAGCCCAGAATGCTGACCCACAGCAACTGCGTGTACGAGAACGGTGCCAGCACCGAGGCATCGCCGTAGCGATAGGCCAGCACGATGATCCACTGGCCCACGGTGGACGCGACGCCGATCACGATGCCGAGCCCGATCGCGGTCCAGCTCGGCGTCACCCAGACGAACGGCACCATCAGGCTGAGGATCGCAACGCCCGTGAGCGCCGAATAGGCCATGGTGGTGAGGACGGCTTCGCGCCCGCTCATCATGCGCGTCAGGATCAGCGCAGCGGCCCAACAGAATGCCGAGATGATCGGGAAGAATGCGGCGGCGTGAAACGCATTGGAGCCCGGACGCAGGATGATCATCACGCCGATGAGACCGATCGCGGTCGCGATCCAGCGGCGCATACCGACCTTCTCGCTCAGGAAGATGATCGACAGCGCGGTGACGAACAACGGCGAGACGAAGCCAGTGGCCGAGGCTTCCGCGATGGGGAGGAAACGGAGACCGGTGATGAAGAACAGCGAGGAGCCGAGCAGCGCGACGCCGCGCATCAATTGCAGGCCGAGGCGATCGGTGCGCATCGCATGCAGCGGCGAGCCCGGCAGCATCACCGGCGTGAACATCAGGGCGAACGTGACGAAGCGGATCCAGGTGATCTCGATCGACGGCAGGCTCGTCGACAGATACTTTGCGGTGACGTCGGAGCAGCCGAGGAATACCGTCGACAGCAGCACCAGCGCGATGCCCTTGAAGGGATGATCGACGCGCGCAGGCGCGCGGCGAGCCTCCTGCTTCTTCTCCGGCACGGGCATGGGAATACTGTCGAGCCTTGCGGCTGCGGCGGGCGGCGGTGTCACGGCTGGAACCTGGGAAAACTACGATTCGGGAACGATCGTAAAAAACGACAAATGCGCCGCTTTCACAACTTCCGAAAACAGGATGCCGATATGCGCTGACGACCCCGCGCGTCAATACTCCATTAATAATAGGCGTTTGTGCACTACAACATGGGCAGACCGCGCGGCTTCGGACCGCGCGGAAACGCCGCATCGAGCGCCGAAATCTCGTCTTTCGTCAGCACGAGATCGCCGGCCGCCGCATTCTCGCCGGCATGTTCCGCGGACGAGGCCTTCGGGATCGCGAACACCGTAGTTGCACGGGTGAGGAAGCTCAGCGCGACCTGACGCGGTGTCACACGACGCACCTCCGCGATGCGTGCCAGCACTGCGCCTCCCTTGCTGTTGCTTGCGGGAAAATCGTCGTGGCCGAACGGAGAGTATGCGGCGACAGCAACGCCATGCGTCTCGCACCACGGGATCACCGCATGCTCGATCGCGCGCTCCTTGAGATGATAGAGCACCTGATTGCACGCGATGCGGCCTTCGCCGGCGACGTCAAGAATTTCCTCGAGATCGTCGGCGTCGAAATTGGAGACGCCCCAGGATTTAATCTTGCCGGCCTTCACCAACTCTTCGAACGCGGCGACCGTGTCCTCGAGCGGATAGGAACCGCGCCAGTGCAGCAGATAGCAGTCGAGACGATCGGTCTTCAGCCGCCTCAGCGAGCGTTCGCACGCCGTGATGGTGCCGCCGCGCGAGGCGTTGCTCGGCAGCACCTTTGAAACCAGGAACACCTCGTCGCGGCGCCCTGCGATTGCATCCGCGATGACGAGCTCGGCATCGCCGTACATCTCGGCGGTGTCGATGTGGGTCATGCCGAGATCGAGCCCGCGTTGAAGCGCCGCGATTGCGCGCTTGCGGTCGCCATGGTCGAGATACCAGGTGCCCTGCCCGATGACGGAGACGTTCGCGCCGGTCTTGCCGAAGGGTTTTGTGTTCATGTTCGTTCCTTCAGATGCTCTACAGGCCACTGATATCCGCAACCAGCACGCTGCCGGTCCCTGACTCCGTGATATAGAGCCGATCTTTCCTGACGCCACCGATGGCGACATTGGTGCAGCTCGTACCCGCGCACGACTTGATCCGCGCGATCAGCTCTCCGTTCGGCGCGAACACGAAGACGTGGCCGAGCGAGGCGTGGCCGACGAACAGGCGACCGGCCGCGTCCATGGTCATGCCGTCAGGACCGCTGGTGCCGAACAGCGAGCAGAAGCGGCCGACCTTCGACACGCTGCCGTCCTTCATGAACGGCAACCGCCACACCGCATTGTCGCGCGTCATGGCGACGAACAGCACAGTTTCGCTGGGGTCGAGCACTAGGCCGTTCGGGCTGATGCCGGTGTCGAGCAGGCAATCGAGCCGGCCGCTCGGCGTCAGGCGATAGACACGGCCGCTTGCGTCGTGCAGGCCGGTCTGGCCCTGATCGGTGAACAAGATGTCGCCATTGGAGGCGAGATGCAGATCGTTGCAGCCACGGAACGATTCTGAATTGCGCGCGGTCAGGATCGGCCTGATGCGCCCTGCCCCGGCGTCGAGCTCCATGATGCCGTGCATGTAGTCGGCCACGAGGATGCGGCCGTCGGCGGCGATCTTCAACCCGTTCGGCCAGCCCTCATATTCGATCACGAGCGACCACGCGCCATCAGGCGCGATGCGGAAGACGCGGCCGAAGGGAATGTCGACAATGTAGAGATTGCCGTCCTTGTCGAACGACGGCCCTTCGATGAAGCTGTCGGTCGGCACCCCCGGTCGGTTGGCATCGGCCCAATCGGTCCGCACGCCCTTGCGGCGGAATTGGTCCGGCATAGCGGAGAAGATCTTGGTTTCGATCAGGCGCGGCGGCGTTTCCAGGTACATCATTGTTGTTTTTATGGCTGTTGAGGGGGAGCACGCGGCAACATAGGGCACAATCGAGGGCGCGTCGATTGGTGCGGAGGGCATGGCTGCATTGGGCCGGGCCTCCCTCGGGGCGCCTGAGGAGAGATGTCGCGCACAACTGCCTCAACACCGTCATTGCGAGCGCAGCGAAGCAATCCAGACTGTCTCCGCGGACGGATTCTGGATTGCTTCGCTGCGCTCGCAATGACGAAGGAGAGAGCCTGACCTACCCCGCCACACCCGCGAGCTTGACCTGCTTCGCCGGCGCCACTTCCGTCGTCGCGATCAGCCGCTTCAGCTCGGGGATACATGACCCGCAATTGGTGCCGGCCTTGAGCTTGGCGCCGATCTCGGCCGCCGTGCGCGCGCCGCTCGCGATGGTGTCGCAGATGGTGCCGCGGCCGACGCCGAAGCAGGCGCAGACGATGGGGCCGGTCGAGGCCGCGCCCTCCGTCGATTTGCCTGACAGCAGCATGCGGCGCTGCTCGTCGGTGACGTGATCGGCCACGAACAGGCTCTTCACCACCTCCCAGTCGCCGGCATCATGCGCGGGGCCGACGAACAGGCAGGTCTCGATGCGGTCGCCCGCGAACGAGGCCGCGCGATAAACGCCGCCTCCGAAGTCGCGATAGTCGGCGACGTCCTCGCCGGCGACGCCGTCGAGCCAGGCCGGCCAGCGCGACAGATCCGCATTGTCGGCGAAGAGATAGCCGAAGCCGCCCGTAACCGTGACACGGGTCCACATCAGGTTCGGCGGCAGATCGAGCTGCTCGCGCGACAGCGCAAAGCCGCGGAAGACGTACTCATAAGGCGAGATCGCCGCCGGCGTGGCTTTCGACTCCGGCTGGCCCGAGAACGGATCGGTGAAGGACTGCACGAGCGCCCCGACGCGGCCGTGCGAGGCGTTCATCGCGCTCCAGTGGATCGGCGCGAACAGCGTGCCGCGCTGCTGACGGTCGCTGACGACGACCTTCAGGATGCACTGGCCGTAATCGGTGGTGATGCGGGCGTAGCCGTCATGCGCGATGCCGTGTTTGCTGGCATCATCCGGGTGGATCTCGACGAACGGCTCCGGCAGATGCGCGCCGAGACGCTGGCTGAGGCCCGTGCGCGTCATGGTGTGCCACTGGTCGCGGATACGTCCGGTGTTGAGCCGCAGCGGGCGCGACGGCCCGGTCTCGCCGCGCAGTGACGGCACCTCCGGCGCGACGAAGCGGCCTTTGCCGTCATTGGTGAAGAAGCCGCCGTTCGCGAAGAAGCGCTCGCCGGCCGCCTCGCCTTCGCGCGCCGGCCACTGCACCGGCTTCAAGGCGTCGAAGGCCTCGTCCGAGAGCGCGGTCAGCGCGCCGATGTCGAAATCGCGGCTGCCGTCGTTCTCGAAAGCAGAGAGCGCGGCATGCTCGCGGAAAATATCGGCGGCGGATTTATAGTTAAAGCTGTCGCCGAACCCGAGCCGCTTTGCGGTCTCGCTCAGAATCCACCAGTCCGGCCGCGCCTCGCCCGGCGCCGGCAGGAACGAGCGCTGGCGCGAGATGCGGCGCTCGGAGTTGGTCACCGTGCCCGACTTCTCGCCCCAGGCGAGCGCCGGCAGCAGCACATGCGGACCCGCCTCGACCGTGTCGTTAGACAGCACGTTCTCGGAGACCACGAACAGCTCGAGCTTCTTCAGCGCTTCACGCACGACGTCCGCGTCCGGCAATGACACCGCCGGGTTGGTGCCCATCACCCACAGCGCCTTGACCTCGCCGCGGTTGATCGCCTCGAACAGCTGCACCGCCTTCAACCCTTCATGGGTGGCGATGCGCGGCGCCTTCCAGAACCGCCTGACACGGTCGATGTCGGGCGGGGTGAAGTTCATATGCGCGGCGAGCTGGTTGGCAAGGCCGCCGACCTCGCGGCCGCCCATCGCGTTGGGCTGGCCGGTGAGCGAGAACGGCGAGGCGCCCGGCTTGCCAATGCGCCCCGTGGCAAGATGGCAGTTCAGGATCGCGTTGACCTTGTCGGTGCCCTGCGCCGACTGGTTGACGCCCTGCGAATAGAGCGTGACGACGCGCTCGGTGTCGCGGAACATCTTGAAGAAGGCGGCGACGTCCTGTTCGGACAGGCCCGTCGCCAGCGCGGTCGCGGTGACACTGCCGGCGATGTTGCGCGCGCGCGCCAGCGCGTCGTCGAAGCCAGACGTGTTCTGCGCGATGTAATCCTGGTCCAGCGCGCCGCTGTCGGCGAGATGGACGAACAGGCCGGAGAACAAGGCGGTGTCGGTACCGGGCTTGAGGCCGAGGAACAGATCGACGTCGCCGGCCGTGTCGGTCCGGCGCGGATCGATCACGATCATGCGCGCGCCGCGCTCCTGCCTGTTCTTCAGCATGCGCTGGAACAGCACCGGATGGCACCAGGCCGCATTCGAGCCGACGAAGACGAGCAAATCAGCCTGGTCGAGATCCTCATAGCAGCCGGGCACGGTGTCGGCACCGAAGGCGCGGCGATGGCCGGCGACCGAGGACGACATGCAGAGCCGCGAATTGGTGTCGACATTCGCCGTGCCGACAAAGCCCTTCATCAGCTTGTTGGCGACGTAATAGTCCTCGGTCAGGAGCTGGCCCGAGAGATAGAACGCGACCGCATCGGCGCCGTCGCGCGCCACGATGTGTTGCATGCGATGGGCGACGTGGTCGAGTGCATCGCTCCAGGCGACGCGTTCGAGCACGCCCTTGCAGCGGATCATCGGATAGAGCAGCCGGCTCTCCAGCCCGACGGTCTCGCCGAGCGCCGAGCCCTTCGAGCACAGCCGGCCGAAATTGGCGGGATGATCCGGATCGCCCGCGATCGCCGCGCCACCGTTGCCGTCGGGCGTCGCCAGCACGCCGCAGCCGACGCCGCAGTAGGGACAGGTCGTCTTGGTGGCGCGGAGCGTGGGATCGATCACCGTCATATCGAGCTGCCTTATCAAGCCGCCTTGGAAGGACGCGCCAGAGCGCGGCCGAACATCATGTCGGTGCGGATTGCCGCCACCTTGTCGCGATTGCGGATCAGCTCGAGATACCAGAGCGCATCGACGGTATCGCCGATCAGCACCGCACCCGTGAGCCGGCCGTCGGCGATCACGAGCTTCTTGTAGGTGCCGCGCCTGCGGTCGGTGAGTACCAGGCTCTCGCTGCCGTCCCCGCCCATGAAGTCGCCGGCGGAGAAGACGCTGACGCCCGAGACTTTCAGATTGGTCGAGACCACGCTGCCCTGATAGGCGGCGGGACGTCCGGCGAGATGCCGCGCCAGCACGCGCGCCTGCTCGTAAGCGGGCTCGACCAGGCCGTAGCAGGTGCCGCGATGCTCGGCACATTCGCCGAGCGCGTAGATGTCGGGCGAGGCCGTCTGCATCTCGTCGTTGACGACGATACCGCGGTTGACCGCGATGCCCGCCTCTTTGGCAAGCGCCACATTCGGCCTGATGCCGGCGGCGAAGATCACGGCATCCGCCTCGATGCGCGTACCGTCGGCGAGCTCGACGGCTTCGACATGGCCCTCGCCGTGAATGCGGGCGGTGGAGGCGTTGAGCAGGATGCGGATGCCCTTGCGTTCGACCAGCGTCTTCAGCAGGTCGGCCGCCGGCAGATCGAGCTGGCGCTCCATCAGCCGGTCCATCAGGTGCAGCAGCGTCACCGGCGCGCCGGCTTTCGCAAGGCCATAGGCCGCTTCGAGCCCGAGCAGGCCGCCGCCGACCACGACGACGCGCTTCTTCGCCGCAGCGAGCGTCAGCAGCAGATCGACGTCGCGCGTATCGCGAAAGGTGTGCACCCCGGTGAGATCGGCGCCGGGGACGTTGAGCCGCAGCGGCGTCGAGCCGGTGGCGAGCACGAGCTTGGAATATTCGACGCTCTCTTCACCTTCGATCTTAAGCTCGCGGCGGCCGGTGTCGATCTCGGTGACGCGGTAGCCGTAGCGCACGGTGACGCCGCGATGGCGCCACCAGTCCGCCGGCCTCAGCTCGATCTCGTGCGAGCCGGTCTCGCCGGCCAGCACGGAGGAGAGCAGCACGCGGTTGTAAGCGAGCCGCGGCTCTTCGCCGATCACCGCGACCGCGTAGCGGCCGAGCGAGGTCTTGGCGAGCTCGTCGACCAGACGCGCGGCCGCCATACCGTTACCGACGATGACCAGCGGTTCACTCACAAGGCATCTCCTACTCGGCGGCCTGCGCCTGTGCGCCGTAGGCCTCGGAAATCATGTAGCCGGACAGCACGCCATAGGCGTCGGTCCAGGCCGTGGCGAGTTCGGGCGTCCAGGCCTCGCCGAGGCCCTTTTCCAGCGTCCACAGCAAGGTCGCGCCGACCACCGGATAGTGCTCGGCCTTGGCGCCATAGGCGACGTGACGCTTGGCGAGCGCCGAGGCCGCGGGAAGAATCGTCTCGAGCTTCGACAGTCCGCCGACGACGGCGGCGAGCATGCCCATCAGCTTCTTGCGCTGCTCGGTCATGTCCTCGGGAAACATCGCGCGCACGGACGGCGCCACCTCGAACAGGCGATCGTAGAACAGCACCGCGGCCGCCTCTGAAATCGGCGCGACCTTGGAAAAGCTCTGCTGGACGAGGGTGATCTGTTCTGAAGTCATGATGTTCTCCTGTCTGTTTCGGTCTGCCTTTGTCCGCGCCGTTGCGAACAAGGTTCATGGGTCAAACGTCATCAGAGAGTCTTCTCCCCGCGTACGGGGAGAAGCGACATTCGTGCCAAACTCAGACTCGCGCTTCCGCGAGGCTTGACGCGCCCTCACCCTGCGGGCTGCGACGCAGGTAGAACCACCAGGTCAGTCCGAGGCAGGAGGCGTAGAAAGCGAGATAGATCGCGAGCGCGAGCGACGGCCCGCCGGTCATAGCGATCGACTTGCCGAAACCGGTCGGGATCAGATAGCCGCCGACCGCGCCGATCGCGCCGATGAAGCCGACCGCCGCACCGCTCTCGATGCTCGCGGTCTTCAAGGCCGCCGCGCGCGCCGCATCGCCCTTGCCGCGCACCCTGAACAGGTTCTGCTCGCGGAAGATCGAGGGGATCATGCGGTAGGTCGAGCCGTTGCCGATGCCCGTCGTCACGAACAGGATCAGGAACATCGCAAGGAAGCCGGTGAAGTCCTTGTGCCCGACGAAGTAGAGCACGCCGACGGTGGCGCCCGCCATCGCGATGAAGTTCCAGAAGGTGAGGATGGAGCCGCCGATCTTGTCGGCGAGCAAGCCGCCGAGCGGCCGCGACAGCGAACCGACCAGCGGCCCGAGGAACGCGATCGAGATCGAGATCGAGATCGCCGGAAACTGGGTCTTGATCAGCAGCGGGAACGCCGCCGAGTAGCCGATGAAGGATCCGAATGTTCCGATATAGAGATACGCCATGATCCAGGTGTGCTTGCGCTTGACCACCGCAAGCTGGTTCTTGATCGACGACTTGGCCGTGGTCAGGTTGTTCATGAAGAACACCGCGCCGAACACCGCGATCGCGATCGGCAGCACCCACATCAGGCCTGCGTTCTGGAGGAAGATGCCGTCGACGGGGGACGCCTGGAACAGGTTGATGACCGCGAGCGTCATCAGGATCGGGGTCAACAGCTGCACGCTGGAGACGCCGATATTGCCGCCCGCCGCGTTCAGCCCCAGCGCCCATCCCTTCATCCGGTCAGGGAAGAAGAAGGAGATGTTGGTCATGCTGGAGGCGAAATTGCCGCCACCGAGACCCGCGGTCGATGCGATCAGCAGCATCAGCCAGAACGGGGTGTCGGGCTGGCCGACGAAGTAGGCGAGCGACAGCGTCGGGATGAACAGGACAGCCGCGCTGAAAATGGTCCAGTTGCGGCCGCCGAAGGTCGTGACCGCGAACGTATAGGGGAAGCGCATCAATGCGCCGATCAGCCCGGGCACCGCGACGAGCTGGAACAGCTGGTCGGTGGTGTAGTGGAAGCCCGCCTGCGGCAGCTTGGTGGTGACGATGCTCCAGATCAGCCACACCGAGAAGCCGATATGCTCGGCCACGATCGACCAGATCAGGTTACGCCGGGCGATCACTTTGCCGCCCGCATTCCAGAACGCCTCGTCTTCGGGGCGCCAATCAGAAATCCACGTCGGATTTCGAGTCGGATTCGTCGTCATTGATAATCCCTTCTAGGCTCACCGCTGCGTCGTTGCAGGCTCAGCCTCCACGCGGAGGCGCGCGCCGAGGCCATGCCCCGGTGGCGAGTTCACGATGCTGATTGATGATGTTGAGGGACGTCGTCGTTGGCGTCGGAAAAGGTATTTCAATTTCCGTGCCAATTGCGCGCGTTCGGGAAATACAGGGAATTCAGGGGCTTGTTCGCATTGCCCGAAGTTCTTGCAGGCGTATTTCGCTCGCAAATTTAGCGGTTCGCTCAATCCTTGTGCGGCGCACAAGGATTGAGCGAGGTGTCAATTATTTAGGCGCGCTTATCTTCCTCGTTAAACCTTCGTTTACGCGGCCTCGACGAAGCGATGACGCTCGTAGAGGAACTCGAGCACGCGGTGGCGGCACTTCAAATAGGTGGAGTTGGTCGCAAGATCGAGCCGCTTGCGGGGACGTGCGAGCGGCACCTCCAGCACCTCGCCGATGCGCGCGCTCGGCCCGTTCGTCATCATGACGATGCGATCGGATAGCAGCACCGCCTCGTCGACGTCGTGGGTGATCATCAGAATGGTGTTGCCGAGCTTCTGATGCAGCGCCATCACCGAGTCCTGCAGATGCGCGCGGGTCAGCGCGTCGAGCGCGCCGAACGGCTCGTCGAGCAGCAGGACCTTCGGCTCCATCGCCAGCGCACGGGCGATGCCGACGCGCTGCTTCATGCCGCCGGAGATTTCCGAGGGACGCTTGTCCCTGGCGTGGGCCATCTGCACCAGGTTGAGATTGTGCATGACCCAGGCGTCGCGTTCGGCGCGGGACTTGGTCCTGGCAAAGACCTTGTCGACGCCGAGCTTGACGTTCTCGTAGACGGTCAGCCATGGCAGCAGGCTGTGGTTCTGGAACACTACCGCGCGATCGGGCCCCGGCGAGTTGACCTCGCGGTTCTCGAGCAACACGCCGCCGGTGGTGGCGCCGGTCAGGCCTGCGATGATGTTGAGCAGGGTCGACTTGCCGCAGCCGGAATGGCCGATGATCGAGACGTATTCGCCCTTCTCGATCGTCAGGTTGATGTCCTTCAGCACCTCCGTGCTGGCGGCGCCGCGGGTAAAGACCTTGTCGATATGGTCGAGCTTCAGATAGGCGGTCATGTGTCCTTCTCCCTCAGTTCTGCGCCGTGCCGCGGGTGACGATCTTGCCGATGCCCGCGATCAGGCGATCGAGCACGAAGCCGACGATGCCGACATAGAACAGCGCCAGGATGATCTCGCTGATATGCGATGAGTTCCATGCGTCCCAGATGAAGAAGCCGATGCCGACGCCGCCGATCAGCATTTCAGCCGCGATGATGGCGAGCCAGGACAGACCGATGCCGATGCGCAAACCGGTAAAGATGTAGGGCGCCGCCGCCGGGATCATGATCTTGGCGAAGAACTCGAGCGGATTGAGCTGCACGACGGCCGCAACATTGCGGTAGTCCTGCGGGATGTTGCGGATGCCGACCGCGGTGTTGATGATGATCGGCCAGATCGAGGTGATGAAGATGACGAAGATCGCCGAAGGCTGGCCGTCGCGGAACGCCGCGAGCGACAGCGGCAGCCAGGCGAGCGGCGGGATGGTGCGCAGCACCTGGAACAGCGGATCGAGCCCGCGCATCGCCCAGACCGACTGCCCGACCAGCACACCGAGCGCGATGCCGGCGATCGCCGACAACGAATAGCCGAGCGCGACGCGCTGGAGACTGGCGGAGAGATGCCAGAACAGGCCCTTGTCGATGCCACCATGATCGAAGAACGGATCGAAGATCAGTCCCTTGGTGTCCTTGAACACCCGCGACGGCGGCGGCAGCGTCGAGCCGGCGCGGCGGCAGATCAGCTCCCACACCAGCGTCAGCAGCGCGATCACGACCAGCGGCGGGATCACGCGCACGGCGGTCTCCCTTGCCATCCGCGCGTAGGCTTCGCTGCGCGGCGGGCGCTTCGGCGTCATCGCGACGACCGGCGCGGCGGTGCCCGCAGGGGTCGCAGTCTCAATGTCCATCTTCGTGGCAGGCATGTTCATCGCAATCTCTCTCCAGCTCAAGGAAGATGCGGCCGCCCAAGGGCGGCCGCTGGCTCCATCAGACTTCGACGCGCTTGATCGCGAGCGATTTCAGATAGGCCGCCGGATTTTCGGGGTCGAACACCTTGCCGTCGAAGAAGGTCTCCTTGCCGCGCGAGGTGGAGGCCGGGATCTTGGAAGCCGCGACGCCGAGCGTCTTGGCCGCATCGCGCCACATGTCCTCGCGGTTGACCTTGCCGATCAGCGCCTTGCTGTCGAAGGAAGCTTCATATTTGCCCCACCGGATGTCCTCGGTCATGAACCAGAGATCATGGCTCTGGAACGGATAGGAGGCGAAGTCGCGCCAGTACTTCATGATGTGCGGTGAGTTCTCGACCACCTTGCCGGCATTGCCGTAGTCGAACTTGCCCTTGGCGCGATCGGCGATGTCCTCGACCGGGCAGTTGATCCACTGCCGTTTCGCCATGATGGTCGCGAGCTCTTCCTTGTTCTCCATCTTGTCGGCCCATTGCTGCGCCTCCATCACGGCCATCAGGATCGCCTTGGCAGCCTTCGGGTTCTTGTCGACCCAGGCCGCGCGCATGCCGAGCGACTTTTCGGGATGCTTGCTCCAGATCTCACCGGTGTTGACGGCGGTGTAGCCGATGCCCTGATGCACGAGCTGCCCGGGCCAGGGCTCGCCGACGCAGAACGCGTCCATGGTGCCGACCTTCATGTTCGCCACCATCTGCGGCGGCGGCACGGTGATGGTCTCGACGTCCTTGTCGGGATCGATGCCGCCGGCGGCGAGCCAATAGCGGACCCAGAGGTCATGTGTGCCACCCGGGAAGGTCATCGCGACCTTGGCCGACTTGCCATCGGCCTTCTTCTTCTCGAACGCCGCCTTCAGCACCGACGCGTCGGCACCGACCTTGAGGTCGGCATATTCCTTGGCGACCGAGATGCACTGCGCATCGAGATTGAGCCGCGCCAGGATGTACATCGGGGTCGGCTGGTTGTTCTGCGTCACCTTGCCGGCGGAAATCAGGTACGGCATCGGGGTCAGGATGTGCGCGCCGTCGATGCCGTTCCCCTCCGAGCCGAGCACGAGATTGTCGCGCGTGGTGCCCCATGAGGCCTGCTTCTGCACGTCGGTGTCGGGCACGCCGTATTTGGCGAACAGGCCCTTGTCCTTGGCGACGAAGAGCGGGCCGGCATCGCTCAGCGCGATGAAGCCGAGCTTGGCGCCCTTGACCTCGGGGCCAGCGTCCTGTGCGAACGCACCGGCGGGGAAATTCAGTTTTGCGGCGGCGAGAAGTGCAGCGGTCGAGCCGGCGGCCTTCAACAATTGACGGCGGCTCAGGCCCGAGGGCTGGCGGGTGCGCTTGGTCATAGGCAGTGTCGTCCTTTGCATCGTTGCAGAATTGATGGCGTCAGTGCTCGCGAGCAGCCCGTCCGTCCGTGACGCCAGAAAAAGGCGCATGCGAACGCATGACGGGGGAGACCCCCGTCTGGTGGCGTCGGCAAATCGGATGAGAAGTCTCGCGGGACGGCTTCAATGGCGTCGGCTTGAATGATTCAAGCTTCATGCCAAGCCCGGCGCCTCGAAAACTATCGAAAAATGAATGGGTTATTGATACCGCGCCAGACTGTCGCAGACCTGCTGCGCACGCGGAACTTGCGAATTGCTCACTCCTTGTGCGTCGCACAAATCTTATGCAGCCGCCCAAGCAAAAGGCCGCGCGTCCGCAAAAGTCAGCTGAACGCGTGCGACATCTGATTGATATCGCTAGCCTTTTCCAACACGCCAACACGGCACGCAACTTGCTTCTTCACCGACGTCAACGAAGACTGCGGCTTGCCGCATTGTTGCAGCCTCTGGCGGTTGCATCCCGGAAGCTCAACTGCTTCGCGGCCCTCCCGGCTCAGTCCTCGTGACGCGATTCCCAAGGCTTCCAAACCTTCCAAAGCCCTCGTGCGCGGCAGAGCTGTCCGCACGGCCAATGATGTTCAGCTGCGCTCTCTCGGGCGTGTCGATCTCACTTACGAAGCAAAAGGAACCATTGATGTCGTATCTCGCGCCTTCGGAATTCGTCACCAAGATGGTGGATGCGGGCGAGTCCAAGATCTTCATGTCCACCCGGGATACTGCCATCCGCGCCTTCATGGCCGGCGCCATCCTTGCACTCGGCGCATGGTTCGCCATCACCATCAACGTGAACACCGGCCAGCCGCTGATCGGCGCGATACTGTTTCCCGTCGGCTTCATCATGCTGTACCTGCTCGGCTTCGATCTGCTCACCGGCGTGTTCGTGCTCTCGCCGCTCGCCCTGATCGACAAGCGTCCCGGCGTCACGCTTGGCGGCGTGCTGCGCAACTGGGGCCTGGTCTTCGTCGGCAACTTCGCCGGCGCCTTCACCGTCGCCTTCATGATGGCCTTCGTGACGACGTTCGGCTTCACGCAAGACCCCGACAAGGTCGGAGCGGCCATTGGAAACATCGGCGAAGGCCGAACGCTTGGCTATGCCGCGCACGGCGCGGCCGGCATGGCGACGCTGTTCATGCGCGGCATGCTGTGCAACTGGATGGTCTCGACCGGCGTCGTCGGCGCCATGATCTCGACCTCGGTCCCCGGCAAGGTCATCGCGATGTGGATGCCCATCATGCTGTTCTTCTACATGGTGTTCGAGCATTCCGTCGTGAACATGTTCCTGTTCCCGTCGGGCCTGATGCTCCATGCCAAATTCTCGATCATGGATTATCTGATCTGGAACGAGATCCCGACCGTGCTCGGCAACCTCGTCGGCGGCCTCGCCTTCACCGGCATGACCCTCTACGCCACCCACGTCATGACCAAGCCGAAGCGCCAGGCCGGCAAGGCCGCGCCGACCCGCGTTGCGGCCTGATACGTCTCGACAGAGGAGCCTCGCCCGACCAGGGTGAGGCTCCCTTCGCCTGGTGATGACGATGACCCGCGGACTCCTGATCTCCGTCGGCCAGCACTCCGACAAGGGGCGCAAGCCCGTCAATCAGGATTTTCACGGCGTCCTGATTCCGGAAGAGCCGCTGCTCAGCCTGAAGGGCATCGCGGCCGTTCTCGCCGACGGCATCTCGAGCAGCACGGTGAGCCAGATCGCCAGCGAGTCGGCGGTCAAGAGCTTCCTGATGGACTATTACTGCACGTCGGAATCCTGGACGGTGAAGACCTCCGCCCGCCGCGTGCTGGACGCGACCAATTCCTGGCTGCACGCGCAGACGCGCAAGAGCCAATATGCCTATGATCGCGACAAGGGTTATGTCTGCACCCTGACCGCCATGGTTATCAAGGCGACTACGGCGCACATCTTCCACGTCGGCGACTGTCGCGTCTACCGCGTCGCTGGCAAGGCGCTCGAGCAGCTGACCGACGATCATCGGATCATCGTGTCGTCGGAGCAGACCTATCTCGGCCGCGCGCTCGGCATCAATCCGCAGATCGAGATCGACTACCAGGCTTTCGAGATCGAGGCCGGCGATACCTTTGTCCTGGCAACCGACGGTGCCTACGAATTCGTCGATCAGCGTTTCATCACCAGCGCACTTGGCGAGCACGCAGCCGAGCTCGACGGGGCGGCAAAGGCGATCGTCGAGGAAGCCTATCGGCGTGGCAGCGACGACAACATCACCGTCCAGATCCTGCGCATCGACGCGGTGCCGCAGCGCGAGCCGGCCGGCATCTTCAATCAGACGTCACAGCTGCCGCTTCCGCCGCTGCCGGAGCCGCGAGCAGTCTTCGACGGTTACAGGATCATCCGGGAAATCCACGGCAGCAGCCGCAGTCATATCTATCTCGCCGTCGATGTGGAGACTGAGGCGCCGGTCGCGCTCAAGCTGCCGTCGATCGATTTGCGCGACAACGCCGCCTATCTCAAGCGCTTCCTGATGGAGGAGTGGATCGCGCGCAGGATCGACAGCCCGCACGTGCTGAAGCCGCTGTCACAGTCGAGACGGCGCAGTTATCTCTACGTCGCGACCGAATTCGTCGAAGGGCAGACGCTGAAGCAGTGGATGACCGACAATCCGCGCCCCGATCTCGAAACCGTCCGTGGGCTGGTCGAGCAGATCGCCGCGGGGCTGCGCGCCTTCCACCGCATGGAAATGCTGCATCAGGACCTCAGGCCCGACAACATCCTGATCGACAAGACGGGCACCGCAAAGATCATCGACTTCGGGTCGGTCAGGGTCGCGGGCGTCGCGGAGGCGGCGCCGCGAGACGAGGCCGACGACATCCTGGGAACGGTCCAGTACACGGCGCCGGAGTATTTTCTTGGGCAAGGCGGCTCGCCGCGCTCCGACATGTTTTCGCTGGCCGTGATCTGCTACCAGATGCTGGCGGGAAAGCTTCCCTATGGCACCCAGATCGCCAGGATCCGGCGCAAGGCGGACGCGCGGAGACTTCAGTACCGCCCGGCCGACGACGACCGCAATGTGCCGGCCTGGGTCGACGGCGCGCTCAGGCGCGCGCTCCATCCCGATCCCTACAAGCGGCACGAAGATCTGTCCGAATTCGTCTTCGAGCTTCGCACGCCTAATCCGGCCTATCTCGACACACGGATCACGCCGCTCTTAGAGCGCAGCCCGCTGATGTTCTGGAAGCTGACCACGGCAGCGCTTGCTTGCGCAGTCGTCGTGCTGCTGGCGCTGCTGCACGGGCGATAGGGCGCAGAAGGGCGCAGACGTCCACTTCTAGCGGCCAAGTGGAACCATTATCGTTCGTCAGAGCATTGCCGCTGGTGACCCATATGCGACATCGGCCAAATAGCCCAAACATCGCGCGATTAGCTGGGTTTAAAGGTTGACTGCGGCTAGACGTTTTTGCGCTCGACTATGCCGTCGCGACGGCGTTGAATCCGCAACGCGGGCTCTTTTGTTTCAAGGAGGGAGGACCGAAAAGTGAAGACAACGATCATCGCACTTTGTGCCGCCGCTCTCATCGCCGCCGCACCAGCCGCGCTTGCGCAGGGTGTACCAGGCAAAGCAGTTGGTCTGCAGCATAAGATCTCTAAGAGACATCACCCGGGCGTCCCCGGCTACGCTCCGCTGCATGAGCTGCAAACAATGGGATCGAAGAAGGGCTATCCGGGAGCTTTCGGTTACGCCCCTAATGAACCCAGTCGTTTAGACAGAAATCTCGAAGCGTCCAGACAAGCTGGTGGTGGCGGCGGTAGCGGAGGGAGTGGCATGTGAACCCACGCGCTGCACGAACAGGCGGTATCCGTCCTGCTTGATCGGGACGCTCCGGGGGCGTTAAGGCCGGCTCGCCTCGCGTCTTCTTATGTTCGCAGTATGTTTGTTGTTGGCCCAACTCGGACATCCAGTGAGGTCCGCTGTTGCGCAGCTACCAGAAGCACAGCGGACGTCGCACGCGCCCTGACTACCGAGCGGCCGAATGTGCGCTCCAGCTGCGGGCCCTCACGCCGGCTCCTCCGCCTTCACCCCCAGCGGCTTCGGCGCCATGCCGCCGCCGGGCTTGAGGTGAAATTCGTACGTCATCAGGTGCCACTGCCCGTTTGCCTTGGAGCCGTCGGGCATCACGGGATCGTTGCGCGGCTCGACCTTGGCGACGAGGTCGTCCTTGACCCCGAACACCACGTCGGAATCGAGATATTTGTCGCCGTCCATGAAGACGTGCGTGATCAGCGGCTCGTAGCCCTTGGCATTGACCAGGAAGTGCACATGCGCGGGGCGCATCGGATGCCGCTTGGTCTGCATGATCATCTCGCCGACCGGGCCATCGGTCGGGATCGGATAGCTGCAAGGCAAAATGGTGCGGAAGAAGAAGCGGCCGTCGGCGTCGGTGATGAAGCGCGCCCGCGCCGAAGCGCCGACCTCGTCGTAGTTCGGCTTCTGTGAATCGTAGAAGCCGTCATCGTCGGCATGCCAGACGTCGACGGGAACGCCCGCAAGCGGCTTGCCCTTGAGGTCGGTGACGCGGCTCTGCACGAACATCCGTTCGCCGGTCTGATTGTTCGGCGAGATGTCGGTGCCGTGCGCGGTGACCTTGTGCTCGCCGACATAGAACGGGCCGAGCACCGTGGTCTGGGTGGCGCCCTCGCGATCCCTGTGGTTGACGGCGTCGACCAGCATGGAGACCCCGAGCACGTCGGAGAGCAGGATGAACTCCTGCCTTGTGTCGGTGCATTTGTGGCCGGTGCGGGTCAGGAAATCGATGGCGTATTCCCATTCCTCGAAGGTGAGACCGGTCTTGCTCACGTAATCGTGCAGCGACTTCACCAATTCCTGGAGCAGGAATTTTGCCCGAGGGTTCGGCGTATTGTCGAAGCTTTTGACGACGGCTTCGGTGAGTTCGGTCTCGTTGAACTGGGTCATGGTGCGTTTGCCCTGAGTTTTCTCGTTGGCCCGGGTGGGCTCCTTGGAGGCGTTCCACAGTGCAGCCTACACCAGCAGGCCCGGCCGCGTTAAGCGCAACCGGCTTGGAATGGGGCCGGCATTTCGCTATCAACTTTCCGACAAAACGCCCCGGAGGAACTGATGCTCGCCCCTACCCCCGCCTCGCCCGAATCCGTGGGCATGTCCAAGGCCGCGCTCGACCGCGTCGATGCGCATCTGAAGAGCCGTTACATCGATGCCGGCCGCTTCCCGGGCACGCACCTGCTGGTCTATCGCCGCGGCAAGGTCGCCCACAGCTCGGTGCAGGGCTTTGCCGACGTCGAGCGCAAGGCGCCGGTCAAGGACGACACCATTTACCGCATCTATTCCATGACCAAGCCGCTCACCAGCGTCGCCTTCATGATGCTGGTCGAGCAAGGCCTCGTGGCGATCGACGAGCCCGTCGCCAAATACATTCCGGAATGGAAGGATCTCGGCGTGTTCGTCGCCGGCACCGCGCCGGCCTTCCTGACCCGGCCGCCGTCCCGGCCGATGCTGATCGTCGACCTGCTGCGGCACACCGCCGGTCTCACCTACGGCTTCCAGCAGCGTTCCAACGTCGATGCCGCCTATCGCACCGAAAAGATCGGCGAGGTCGAGAAGTCAGGCACGCTCCAGACCATGATCGAGGCGCTGGCAAAAATTCCGCTGGAGTTCTCGCCGGGCGAATCCTGGAACTACTCGGTGGCGACCGACGTGCTTGGCTATCTCGTCGGAAAGATCTCCGGGATTCCCTTCGAGCAGTTCCTTAAAACGCGCATCCTCGATCCGCTCGGCATGACCGACACTGATTTTCACGTGCCGGCCGCCAAGGCGCACCGTTTCGCGGCCTGCTATTCAGCTGATCCCGGTGGAGGCATGACCTTCCATGCCGGCCAGCGCCGCGAGGGCCTGACGCTCCAGGACGACCCGACCAAGAGCTCGTTCCTGTCGCCGCCCTCGTTCATCTCGGGCGGCGGCGGGCTATGCTCGACGGTCGCCGACTATCTCACCTTCTGCCGTGCGCTGCTCAATGGCGGCGAGCTGAGCGGCGTCCGCCTGCTCGGGCCGAAAACGCTGGCGCTGATGACGAGCAACCACATTCCGGGCGGACGCGCGCTGCCGGAGGTATCGCGTTCGCTGTTCTCCGAAGCCACCTATAACGGCATCGGCTTCGGCCTCGGCTTTGCCGTGACCATGCGCCCGGCGGAGACGCTGATCGCCGGCAGCCCGGGCGAATATAATTGGGGCGGCGCGGCCACGACCTCGTTCTGGATCGATCCGGCCGAGGAGCTGATCACCATCTTCATGACGCAGGTGCTGCCGTCGAGCGCCTATCCGCTCCGGCGCGAACTGCGCAGCATGGTCTATGCGGCGATCACCGAGAGCAATCTCTGAGCTGCGTCTCAACAAGAACGGGCCCTCGCGATCGATCGCGAGGGCCCGTCGTTGTAGTGCATATGGCCGACCGGATAAATTCCGCCGCCGAGCACCAGAACGGCGGGCACGGCCCCCAAAATCAGAACTGCGTCATTCTCCTCAGTTGGACGTGCAGACCTAGACGGTCTTCATGCCGCTTTCAGCCTCGGTGCGCGACTTGACGCCCGCGACCGCGCTGCAAAATCCCGCTCTGACGTGCTCGCCGGACGCGAAAATCGTGGCGCGGTGCAAGTCTCTCCCGTATGGTCTCCCCAAAATCATAATCCGGCGCCGCTGCGCTGGAACCGGGACGCCCGCGCTTGTCAAAGCTCACTCTGCCGGTCCGGCTCGCTCTTCTGGTCACGGGAACGATGTTGCCGCTGATCGTCTTTGCGGTCGGGATTGCCTATTCCAACTACCGCCAGGACCGCAGCGACGCGACACGACGCGTGCTGGAGACGGTGCGAAGCATGCGCCTCGTGCTCGATTCCGAAGTGCAGCGAATGACCGGCGGCTTGCAGGTGCTGGCGCTCAGCAACGCCCTGCAAAGCGGCGACTTCGACGACTTCCGCCGGCTGGCAACCGGGTTCATCAGCCAATATGGCGAGGACAGCGTCCTGCTGGTGGCGGACGGGAGCGGGCACCAGCTGTTCTCGACCGTCACGAGTGAAACGACAAACCTGCCGCCCCGCAACAATCGCGAGATCGTCGAGCGGGTATTTGCGAGCAAGTCACCGCAATATTCCGACCTGTTCACCGGCTCGACCAAGAACCGGCCGATCATGACCGTCGAGGTTCCCGTACTGCGCAACGATGAGGTCGTCTACGCGCTCTCCTTCAGCCCGCCAATCGCGACATTCCAGAAACTGGTCGAGCAGCAGCGGCCGAACGATCAGTGGACGGTGTCGCTGCTGGACACCAAGGGCCGCGTGTTCGCGCGCGCGCCCAACCCGGCCGACACGTTCGGCAAGCAGGCCCCCGGCGCGCTGAACGATGCGATGGCCCGGACGCCGGAGGCGACCCTATCCACCGTTTCGCTCGACGGCGTCGCGCTGTCCTCCGCCTATACGAGATCGCGGCTGACCGGCTGGACGGTCGTGGCCGGTGTCGCCGAGAGATCGCTGATCGCGCCGCTCTGGCGCGACATCGCGATCACCAGCCTGATCGGCGGCATCCTGCTGCTGACCGGCCTGACCTTCGCGGTGCGGATGGCGACCACGATCGCGCGCGGCGAGATGCTGCACAATCTGCTGATCGAGGAGCTCAACCATCGCGTCAAGAACACGCTGGCCTTGATGCAGGCGATCGCGGTACAGACCTTCCGAAGTTCAAGCCGGGACGAGCGGACCAAGTTCGAGGGACGGCTCGGTGCGCTCGCCGAGGCGCATAATCTCCTGAGCCAGGAGAAATGGGCGGGCTCGGAGCTGAGGGATGTGATCGCGCGCGTGCTCCAGCCGTTCCTGCTGAGCAATCCCGGTCGCATCCGCATGGCCGGCCCCACCGTGCCGCTGTCGCCGCGGCTCGCCGTGGTGCTGTCGATGATCGTGCACGAGATCGCCACCAACGCCGCGAAATACGGCGCGCTGTCGAACGAGACCGGCCGGGTCACGCTGGACTGGGAGGTCATCGCCGACACGCCGAAGCCCCGGCTGCGGCTGATCTGGAGTGAGATCGGCGGACCGCCGGTGACGGAGCCGGTGCAGCGCGGTTTCGGCTCGCGCCTGATCGAGCGCAGCGCGCGCGACCAGCTCGGCGGCGAGGCAACCGTCGACTTCCTGCCGCGCGGCGTCGTCTGCACGGTGACGTGCGTGCTGGACGAGGCGCGGTGAACGGATTGAGGGAACATCGGCGATGAAGATCACCAAGGTGCGCACGCACATCCTCGAAGCAAAGCTCTCGCAGCCGTTCGCCTATTCGCGCGCCTGGTACGACACGCGCACCGCGATGCTGGTCGAGATCGAGACGGATGACGGCCTGACCGGCTGGGGCGAATGCTACGGGCCGGCGCGGATGACGGCGGCGGTGGTGCAGAGCATCGCGCCCTGGCTGATCGGCGAGGATCCGCTGCGCACCGACGTGCTGTGGCAGATGGTCTACGCACGCTTGCGCGATCACGGCCAGAAGGGCGTCGTGATCCAGGGCCTGAGCGGCATCGACATCGCGTTGTGGGACATCAAGGGCAAGCATTTCGGCGTGCCAGCGCATCAGCTTCTCGGCGGCGCCGCGCGCAAGGAGATAGCGGCCTATGCGACCGGGCTCTACCGGCGCAAATCAGGCGATCCGCTCAAATACCTGCCGGAGGAAGCGGCCGGCTACGCCGCGGAAGGTTTCCGCGCCGTGAAGCTGAAGGTCGGCTTCGGCATCGCCGAGGATGCCGCGGTCACCCGCGCGGTGCGCGAGGCGATCGGCCCGGATGTCGCGCTGATGGTCGATGCGAACCACGCCTATGACGCCGTTGCTGCGATCCGGCTCGGCCGCATGATCGAGCGCTATGACATCGGCTGGTTCGAGGAGCCGGTGCCGCCGGAGGACGTCGCGGGCTATCGCGCGGTGCGATCCGCGCTGACGATTCCGATCGCCGGCGGCGAATGCGAATTCACGCGCTTCGGCTTCCGCGACCTGTTCGCATCGCATGCGCTGGACATCGCCCAGCCCGACACCTGCGCGGCAGGTGGCCTCTCCGAATGCAAGAAGATCGCCGACATGAGCGAGGCGTTCGGCATCCGCTACAATCCGCATGTCTGGGGCACCGGGATCGCGATCGCGGCCTCGCTGCAGCTCCTCGCCGTGCTGCCGTCACACACGCCGACCTCGCTTGCGCCGATCGAGCCGATGCTCGAATTCGACCGCACCGAGCATCCGATCCGACAGGCGATTTTGAAGGAGCCGATCGAGCACGAGAAGGGTTTCGTGCGGGTGCCTGACAGACCGGGGCTAGGTATCGATATCGACCGCGAGGCGCTCGCGCGCTTCGCGGTTCAATAGAAAAAGCGGTCGACGCCATTAATTCGGCGGCACGTCGATCGGAACGAGAAACGCGAAGCCATATTTGGCGTCCTCGCCGCGCGCCTCATCGAGGCCGCGTCCAAGTTCCACCGCGGCAATCTCGGCGGGAAGCGCGAGCCTGACCTGTCGGACATGATCCGGGCACAGGAGAGGACGCCCACCTGAACGCATGCTCTCCAATTCCTGGACGAACCACGCTTCCTGCACGCGCGCCCGGGCGGATCGCAGTGAGCTGGCCGAGAACGCCAGTACCGGTCTCTGGTTGATCTCCAGCACGAAGCAGCGCTGTCGCGCCGCCTGTGCGGCGCGATTGCTCTTGCGTGCCGTCGACCTGCCTTCAGCTCGGCCACTCGCGCGTGTCATCTCAACACCATCAGAAGTTCGCCGTGGCTGACAATCTGAACACACGTGGAGACCCCGGCGTGATGTTGTTATTCCCGTCCGCGGTCGAATAGTACTTCCGGTCGAGGAGATTTTCGATGTTGAGCTGGGCCCGCCAGGTCTCGTTGAGCCTGAAGAACACGGCGGCGTCCACCCGCGTGAACTCCGGAATCAGCACGGTGTCGTCGGACGATGCGAAGAAGTTCGAGTAGTGGATCACACCGAGGCCCGCGGCCCACTGCTCCGTGAACTGATACTTGTTCCAGAGAGAAAAGGTATTGTACGGCACAAGTCCCACGCGGTTGCCGGCAACAATGGTCGCGGAGTTGTTGCTGGTGATCCGCGCATCCGTGTAAGCGTAGCCGCCCGTGATTTGCCAGGCGTCCGTCACGTAGCCTGTCAGAGACGCTTCGAAGCCGCGGGTCTTGGTGGCTCCGCTCAGGATGAAGAATCCCGCATTGTTGGGATCGGCAAAGCGCTGATTGGTCCGGTCCAGTTCGTAGATCGCCGTAGCGAACTGCAGGAACGGGAAGATGTCGTATTTGAGCCCGACTTCCTTGTTCACGAACTTCTCGGGCGCTGCGATGGCCAGGCCCGGTGTCAGAGCGCTGAACTGGTCGCCGGCGCTCGGCAGATACGAGATGCTGTAGCTGCCGTAGATCGACAGGTTTTCGAGCGGCTTGAACAGGACACCGACGCGTGGCGACACCAGATCATCGACCCGGTTGAGCTCGACGAATGTGCGGCGGTCTCGCGACGTCAGGTCGAAGTGATCGAACCGCAGGCCGCCGATCAGCTCCAGATAGCGCGTGATCTCGACCTGGTCCTGGACGTAGACGGCGCCGAGATTGAGCTTGTAGGTGTTGTTGGCATCGGTACCCCCGTTATTGGCGAAAGTGACCGGAACGTACGACGTCGGATTCCTCGGATCGATCGTGATGGTCGACGATACGCCATTGAAGAGCCCGCTCTGCCGGTAGTTCAGGCCGTTCTGACGGCCCACCTCGGCGCCGAAGACGACGGTGTGACGAATTGGGCCCGTCCCGAATTTGTAGGTGAGATCGGTCTGGTTGAAGTAATTCGTCCGGTCGGTCTCGTTGTTGTATGCTTGCAGATTGCTCGAGGTTCCGGCGGCATTGACGGCACCGGAATTGGCTCCTCCGCCCGGATAGATGTTCTGGTAGAACTTGTCGTAGTTGGCGATCTGCGACGAATTCTTGATCGTCCACCCGTTCTCGAAATCGTGCTCGACGACAGCGGTTCCGATATCCACATCGGCGAGCGCATAGTTGAGGTTGGGGTTACCGAAGAACGCAGACGGCGACGTATCGTAGGGATAGCGCGGGAAGGCGTTTCCGGGGCGGATCTGCGAGGGGATGCCGCGATCGACGGTACGCCGGTCGTGCAGATGCTCGTAGCTCAGCTTGACCGTCGTGGTGTCGTTCGGCGCAAAGGTCGCGGTAGGATTGATCGCCCAGCGTTCGAGGTTGACGAAATCACGATAGCTCTGCGTATTTTCGTACATCGCGTTGAGGCGGAAGGCCCAGTTCTCGTTGATCGCCTGGCCGACGTCGGTGGTCACGCGGGCGCCGGGATAGGAATTGCCGCCGACCGTCACCTCGCGAATGGTCGTACCGTCCGCCTCCTTGAGTACGCGGTTGACGACGCCACCACCGCCGCCGCGGCCGAAGATCATCGCGTTCGGCCCCTTCAGGACCTCGAGCCGCTGAATGTTGTAGAAGTCGCGAAAATACTGGACGTCGTCGCGGATGCCGTTGGTGTAGAAGTCGGCGTTGCTGCGCTGGCCGCGGATGACGAGGTCGTCGCGATGCGATTCGCCCTGATGATAGATGACGCCGGGCACATAGCGGGTCGCCTCGCCGATCGAGGTGAAGGCCTGGTCCCTGATGAAATCCTTCGTCAGCACCGTCACCGACTGCGGCACGTTGAGGAGAGCCGTATTGGTCTTCGTCGCGCTGGTCACGCTCCGCGTGACATAGCCCTTCTGGCCGGTACGCGCGTCCTGATTGTTGACGCTCGGCGGCTTCTTCTCGACCGCTGCGACGGTGGCCGTCCGGCGATTCGATCGCGCTGCGCGCGAGGTGGCCGCGGTCTGCGCCCGGCGGGCGCGCTGCTGCGGAGCGGAAACGACGACTGACGGCAAGGCTCCCGCCGCCTGCCCCTGCTGCGCAGAGGCCGGGCCGGCCTGCATCGTCAGCCCGCCACTGAATGACAGCGCTGCCGTCGTCGACAGCAGAAAACCACGCAACGCCTTACGGCCACCCCAACAACCCAATTCCATCTGCAACGCCCCAAAAGCTTCGCGTGCCGCTCTGAAAGACGGCTTCGCGGTCCCAAACTGGGGCGCATCTGCAATGCGAAGAATTAGATGAGGATTAGATCGGATTTAGAATAGGTCGAGCCTCTCTACGCTCACGCCCAAATTTGTAAGAGTTCTAAATTGAGGCGCAGGCGGTTGACCATTTGGCCACGGTGTCGAATGTGGCGCTTGGTGCTGCGACGCGCCGCCCCTCCAACACAGCGAATTTCCCTGAATCAATGCGCCTCCTGCTGATCGAAGACGATCCGATGTTCGGCAAGGCGCTCGTCCGCGGATTGAAGCGAAACGGAATGACCGTGGACTGGACCCGCGACGGACAGGACGGCTACGCCGCGCTGCAACGCGCCGAGCACGCGATCACGCTGCTCGATATCGGACTGCCCGGCATGACCGGCTTCGAGATTCTCAAGGCCGCGCGCAGCAGGAAGGCTTCGCCCATCCTGGTGATCACGGCCCGCGACCGGGTCGAAGACATGGTCGCGGGACTCGATCTCGGCGCCGACGACTTCATCGTCAAGCCGTTCGAGTTGCGCGCCCTGCTCGCGCGCATCCGCGCGGTCATGCGCAGGGTCAACGACCGCTCCAATTCGCTGATGAGCAGCAAGGAGATCACGCTCGATCCATCGACCCATGTGGCGACCTTCCGCGGCATCCAATCGACGCTTTCCGCGCGGGAGTTCTCGGTGATGTACGTCCTGATGGAGCGTCCCGGAACCATTCTGTCGCGAGGCCAGATCGAGAGCCGGATCTACGGCTGGAGCGACGAGGTGCAGAGCAACGCCGTTGACGTCGTCATCCACGGCTTGCGCAAGCGGTATGGCAAGGACGTCATCCGGAACATCCGCGGTGCCGGTTGGATGGTCACGAAGTCCGGATCATGAGCTCTCTTCGCAAGACCATCATCACGCGTGCGACGCTGTTGCTGGCCGCCATCGGCCTCCTGGCGACGGCAACATCGTTCGGCCTGGTCGCCTATGAGATGAACAAGTTCCTCGACGCGCAGTTGCAGGAGATCGCCGTCAATGTCGGTCCAGGCGACCGCAACGGTGCGGGTCCGCTGCTCGAAAGCGAAGACGAGGATCAGTTGGTCGTCCGCATCTGGGATCGCTCCGGCGCGCTGGTGCATCGAGCGGGTCCTCCGATCGATATTCCCTGGCAATCAGTGCCGGGATTGTCCGACGTGACCGCCGACGGGCAGGATTGGCGCGTCTATCGCTGGAGCCACGCGCAGCACGATATCCAGATCGCGCAGGCGTGGAGCGCCAGGCACGAGATCGCGCTGCACGCGGCGACAGGCGCCGCGCTTCCGCTGCTGCTCGCCATCCCGCTGGTCTGGGCCGTTCTGGGTTGGTCGATCAGCCGCACGATGGGCGGTCTGCAACGGCTGTCGGCCGAAATCGGCCAGCGCAGCGTCGATGCGCAGGAGCCCCTGCGTCCGGTGGGCGTACCGGCGGAAGTGGCTCCCCTGATCGTTGCCATCGACAAGCTCGTCGATCGTCACCGATCGGCACTCGAAGCGCAGCGCCGCTTCGTGGCGGACGCGGCGCACGAACTGAGGACACCTCTGGCCGCTCTCCAGATCCAGGCGGAAAACCTGATCGCCGCGGACCTGTCCGGACAGACTCGCGAGCTTGCCGACGAACTTCGGGACGGCGTGCGGCGCGCATCGCATCTGGCGAGCCAGTTGCTCGAAATGGCCAGAACGGAAGGCGCCTCGATCCAGAAGCGCGACGACATCGATCTTGCCGCGCTCGCGACGTCGTTGCTGGCCGACTTCTATCCGCTGGCTGAGGCGCGCGACGTCCAGCTCGCGATGACGGCGGAGACACCGTGCAGGTTCCTCGGCGATCGCGACGCGATCGCCAAGCTCATCGCCATCCTGCTGGATAACGCTATTCGCTATTCAGGTTCAGGCGGCTCCGTGGAACTCAGGGTCGTCAATGACGGCAAGATTTGCGCGCTGGAGATCGTCGACGACGGCCCAGGCATTCCCGAGGACGCCATGCCGTTCATCTACGACCGCTTCTTCAGGGCTGCGCCCCAGGGCGTCGAGGGGACCGGGCTTGGTCTTGCGATCGCCAAATCCACCGCCGACCGGCACGGCTTCAGGCTGATGCATCAGAACCGGAGCGGCGCGACCGGCATCGTCGCGCATGTCCGGCTTGACCTGACTACCGTGCCGACCGCGTGAGCTAACCGATCGTCTGCAGCGCCGGGAACGTCTCGAGCAGCCAGATGCTGACATTCGAGACCGTGCCGGTGAGGAAGCCGATGCCGGTGATCACCATCAGGACGCCCATGGCGCGCTCGACATTGACGAGCTGGCCCTTCATGCGCGCGAACAGCTTCGAGAACTGCTCGATCATCAGGGCGGCGATCAGGAAGGGAATGCCGAGGCCGGCCGAATAGACTGCGAGCAGGCCCGCCCCCTTCGTCACCGTCGCCTCCGCCGCAGCGATCGAGAGGATCGCGGCAAGGATCGGGCCGATGCACGGCGTCCAGCCGAAGGCGAAGGCGAGGCCCATCACATAGGCGCCCCACAGGCCGACAGGCTTGGGCGCGGTCAGGCGCCCCTCGCGCATCAACAGGCCGATCCGCGTCAGTCCCAGGAAGTGCAGGCCCATGATGATGATGACGATGCCGGCAAGGATCGACAGCTCGGCCGACCAGGCACGAATCAGCCCGCCGATCAGCGAAGCGCTGGCGCCGAGCGCCACGAACACCGTGGAGAAACCGAGCACGAACAGGAGCGCCGACATCATGATGGCGCGCTTGGACGCCGAGGCCGGCTCCTTGTTCTCGACATGCTCGATCGTGGCGCCCGTGAGATAGATCAGATAGGGCGGAACCAGGGGCAGAACGCAGGGAGAGAGGAAGCTGACGAGGCCGGCAATCAGGGCCGCCGGGATCGAGACATTTTGCATGATGCAGTCGGAGCCATCTCAGGCTCTTTGGCCGCGCGCCGGGAATGCGCGCGGGCGGGAGCCGAACCGGCTCTGGTGTAGCCGATGCCGGGGAATGCGCACAACAGAGGCGCACGAAACCAGGCTCCTCCCGATGCCGTCTGCGATCACAGATGCGGCATCGGGACGCGCACAAACCTCGCCAAAAAGCGAGACTCGGCGGCGCGGCTACTTCACCACGCGGAGCAGCGGACGCCGGGGCTGGTCCTGCTGCTTGGAGGGGGGCTGCGGTTCGCTTCCAGCGCTCCGCAACATTTCGTCGCACAGCGCCTTGAGATCGGCACTGTCAATTCCTTTGAGCTTCATCCGCACGTCGAGGATGACGATAGACAGCAGCTCGGCCGACTCGCGGTTATTGCTCTCGTTGAGAACCTTGCGGCACTCCTCAAGCGTTTCCAGCACCGACTGCAACTGTTCGTCTGAATGCGACACCGGCGTTCTTTCCGTTAGTTCGGCCTGCGAGACGTGTTTTTGGAAATCCCCTCGGCCCCCATGGGATACCGAGAATAACACGAGGCGCCGACGCCTCCGAACATGATTTCAGTACGATTTTGCCGGGAAACCGTGGCTCCCGCGAACATCGACCCGCTGCGCGGGACGCCATTATCGTCGTGGCCGGGAGTCGAACGCGCGGCACCGGATGATCGACCCATTCCGCGCGGCGACAGCTCGCGCGCAAGGACTTCCGTGACGGAAAGCGCCGACAATCCTGCAGCCATTTCAGGGCTCGCAACGGAACTCACGCCACACCCCTCATTCCAACGTTGGTCGGCCGATTCGATTCTCAGCCTTGGTAACACTCGGATACCGCCCACGAGGCAGTAACGATGGCGTTCAAAAGTCGCCGTTCCCCAACCCGCAGTGGTTGTGGTTTGCGCCCAATTCTGCCAGTTTAGCAACCCGAAGGGACTTGTATGCACTCCTTGGCGGAAAGGGGCGTTCCACAGGAGGAACGCCCAAAGATCAACATCAGCGGCCTCTCCGATTGGGATGCGGCCCGCATATTCCTGGAAGTCGTTCGATGCGGCAGTTTTCGCTCGGCGTCTGAACGCCTGTCGCTGTCGATCAACGCCGTCCGCCGCCGGATTGATGATTTCGAGCGCCAGACCGGCACCACCCTGTTCACTCGCGACGTCCACGGCACGCATCTGACCGATGAAGGTGCACTGGTGGTCTCCGCCGTCGAGCGCATGGAGGCGGCCGCCTTCGACGTGCTGCGCACCAGCGATTCGACGGCCAACGCCCTGTCCGGCGAAGTTCGTGTGGCCGTCACCGAGGGTCTCGGGACGTTCTGGCTCGCCCCGCGGCTGGTCGAATTCCAGCAGGCCTATCCGAAGATCCTGGTCGACTTGCATTGCGCGATGCGCTCGGCCGACGTCTCTCGTCACGAGGCCGACGTCGCCATCCATCTGTCGCGTCCCTCGGCGCTCGACGTCAAGCTGGTGCGGCTCGGCCGCATGCACCTGATGTTCTGGGCTTCGGAAAAATACCTTGAAAAACACGGCACGCCGCGCTCGGCGCTCGAATTGATCAAGCACCGCCTGGTGCTGCAATTCGCCGACCAGCTTGCCGCCAAGGAAACCTTCGAGAGCTTCTTCCCAGGCGTTCCGGAACGTGACCTGCTGGTCATGAAGACCAACGTCTCAAGCGCCAATTATTGGGCGGTCGCGAATGGCGCCGGCATCGGCGTATTCCCGAGCTACGCCATTGCGCTTGGCGGGAAGTTGATTCCACTGGAGGTCGAGCTGAACAGGCCGCTGGATATCTGGTTGTCCTACCACCCTGGTAGCGGCCGGATTCCACGCGTTCGGCACATGATTGACTGGCTGATCGAAGCTTTCAATCCGGCGCGATTCCCGTGGTTTAAGGAAGAGTTCGTGCATCCGCATGAATTCAAGGACGAGTATATGGGCGAACCCCTGACCCAGCTCTTCGGGGGATTTTCAACCGAAGAACAAAGGTGAGAGTATGAAAGCAGCGGCGAAAAGAATGAAGCAGCGCAGCGCCGGCAAGCCGGACATTGAGCTTGGCAAGCGGATCCGTCTGCGGCGCGTCGAGATGAAGATCTCGCAGGCCGAGCTCGGCGAGAAGCTCGGCGTGAGCTTCCAGCAGGTCCAGAAATACGAGAAGGGCGTCAATCGCGTCGGCGCGGCTCGGCTTCAGCAGATCGCCACCGCCCTCGATGTGCCCGTGACCTTCTTCTATGACGGCGACAACAAGGCGCGCGAAGTCGAGAGCCTGCTGTTCCTCGATTCCGCCTTCAGCCTCCGCCTGCTGCGCGCCTACAGCAAGATCAAGGACCAGACGGTGCAGCGTCAGCTCGTCTCGCTGATGGAATCGATCGCAGCGAACGAGGCCTGAGCCGATCGGGCTCGGACCTTTACGGCCGATGTTCAATCCGCCGCGTCACGGGGGCGCGGCCGGATTGAACGAGACCCAGTCCGCGCGCTTGCGCGCGGCTCTCCTTTCGGGGCGGTCAGGCCGCCCTTTTTTCTTGCGGGTTTCTTGCTGCGGATTTCCCGGCAATTTGCCCACCATCGCCGCGGATTTCGCGAACCGATCCCACCCCTGCTGCGACCCAATCGAGACGCCCCGCCTCGAACGCGCGGGCTTTCGACTGCCGTGCTCAATGGGACCTCAATTCCGGGGCTCTAGCCCGTCCTATTCGTGAGAGTGCGGCATTTGGGCCCGATTGATGCGGCCGCACATCTTGTCTGACGAGGCGCACAGGATTGCCTTCGGCTTTTCGCCGCCTGACGACCGGTACTTTGCAACGCGCTTGAGGGATGGGTTGGGCGAACGGGGGCGGACGCCCCGCCGGTCAAGGACCGAGCGGCAGCAGCGCGCCGGGCAAGCCGCAGATCAGGTCGGCTTCGGGACATGCCGCGGCAAACGCAAGGCGAATGCGGCTCGTGGTCTCGACGACACGGGCGGCGATTTTCAAGAGCCGAAGACGCAGCGTCGCGAACTCGGCAGCGGCCAATTCCCGGGCTTTGGGAATGGCGTCGCGCACGGTCAGCATCAGCCAATAAGCGGCCGTATGGAGCACGAGACGGACCTGGTTGGCGAGCGCCGAACGGCAGCTGGTGCGATCGGAGGCGAGCTGCGTCTTATGCAGCTTGATCAGATTCTCGGCTTGGCCGCGCGCGCAATACAGGCTGTCGTAGATCCACTCGGCCGAGCCGACATCGAGGCTGGTGACGACGAAGCGGATGTCGAGGCCGAGCATCGTCGCCTCAATACGGGCGACAGTGCGCCGTTCGCGATCCCAGGACTTTGCCTTGTGGCGCGTCTCGGTATAGCCACGCAGAACCGGCAGGTTCTCGATGGCGCGTCGCGTGCGGATGTCGTCGGCGACCTCGTCGACTTTTCTGGCGAGAGGCTTGGTGCCGGACAGACCGAAGATGTAGTCGATGCCGTTGGTCTCGCACCACGCCATGGCCTCCGGCCGGGCATAGTGCCCGTCGCCACGGAACGTAATTTGCGTGTTGTGCCATCGCGTCCGGATATGCCGTACCAGGCGGCGCAGATGGGCACGCACCTCGACGCCGCCCGGCGTCTTGCCGGGCCGCAGCACGACGGCCACGGGCCGGCTCTTCTCCGTGTCGTAGACGTGGATCGGCAGGAAGCAGCGTTCGTCATAATGAGCGTTGAACAGCGAGAGCTGCTGATGGCCGTGGACGACGTCGCAGGTATCATCGATGTCGAGCGTGACGGATGCCGGCTCGCGCGGGTAGCTATCCATCCATGCGTCGACCAAAATGTAGGTCAGTCGGATCACGTCGCGCAGGCGCGGAGCATTCTCCAGCCGCGACAGCGTCGGTTGGGAACACAGATCGCGGCCCGTGTCCGGCAGCCGTCCGCAGGCCAGCTTGAATGCGGGATCGGACCGCAGATGATCGAGGTCGTCGGCGTCCTCGTAGCCGCAGCAGATCGCGAACATGCGCGCGCGGAACATATCGACAAGGCTGTGCACGACCCGCGTCGGATCGCGCCGATCCGGGAACACCCGGGCCAGATTGTCGGCCAAGCCGAGACGCCGCTCGGCCATCGCCAGAAGCATCACGCCCCCGTTCGAGGTCAGGCGACCGCCATCGAAGGCAGCTGTGACTTTCTTGGCGTGAACGGCTGGAAACGAGAAGGGCAGAATCGTATCATCGGTCATGGCGGGCGTGGCGTTCGCGGTTGAAGGTGATGGGGTGGCTTCGCAACCGAATCCTACGCCGCATCAGCGCTTTACACCACGCTCGCCAGCCCTCAGGCGCACTCTTACGAATAAGACGGGCTAGCTTCCCGCCGATTTTTGCGAATCGGCGCACGCAGCGCGGCGAGCGGGAATTGCCAATGCGAGCGCCCGTCCGGGCCTCGTCCTCGTGGGGAAACGGGACACATGTCGAAACGCCATGCGATGATCGTTGCCGTCGGCGTGCTCGCGAGCGCTTCCGCGCTGGCGCAAACCGAAACCACGGGACAGGCAGGCCCGAGGCCTGCCACGACGGCCGGTACGGTACCGGCGGCGGCGAACCCGGCCCATGCTGCCGCGCCGAAGGCTGCCGCGCCCGCTTCGACGGCGGAGAGCCGCTCCGCTGCGGCACTCGCGCTGACGCATGAGCCAACCTATGACGAGGGCTCGGCCCAGCGCATCAAGGATGCCGCGCTCAGCTACTCCGATCTTGCCGTACGCGGCGGCTGGCCGACCATCCCTGCCGATGCCAAGTTCGCCCTCGGCGTCCAAGGCGCCAGCGACGAGCAGCTGCGCAAGCGACTAATCCTCTCCGGCGATCTCGCCGCCGACAAGGCGACCGGCGCCTTCGACCAAGATCTCGCCGACGCCGTAAAACGCTTCCAGGCCCGCCATGGACTGGCGCCGACCGGCACGGTGACGCCGCGCACGGTCGCGGCGATGAACGTCTCCGTGCAGAAGCGCATCCGGCAGCTGGAGGCTTCGCTCCAGCGGCTCGAGAACATGAATTTCGGCTTCGGCCAGCGCTATGTCGTGGTCAACATCCCCGCCGCGTTTGCCGAAGCGGTCGAGAACGATGTGGTGGTGCGGCGCTATCGCGTCATCGTCGGCAAGACCGAAAAGCCCTCGCCGACCCTGACGGCCCAGATCACCAGCGTCGTGCTCAATCCGACCTGGACGGTGCCGTCCTCGATCGCCAAGACCGAGATCTCGGCGCATATGCGCAAGGATCCGACCTATTTGTCGCGCATGCACATGGAGGTGCTCGACGCCCACGACAATCCGATCGACCCGCATTCGGTCGACTGGTCGGGCACGCACACGCCGATCTTCACCGTGCGCCAGCACAACGGCACCTTCAACGCGCTCGGCGCGGTGAAGATCGACATGCCGAATTCCTATTCGGTCTATATGCACGACACCAACCAGCGCAACCTGTTCAGCGACGACTACCGCTTCGATTCCCATGGCTGCTCGCGCGTCGACAATGTGCGCGATCTCGCCGCCTGGCTGCTGAAGGACCAGCCGAAATGGAGTCGCGCCGCGATCGATACGGAGATTGCGAGCGGCCAGCACCTCGAGGTCGCCATGGCGAAGAAGGTGCCGGTGGCCTGGATTTACCTCACGGCATGGATGACCAGGGACCAGACCGTCCAGTTCCGCAACGACGTCTATAGTCAGGACGAGCAGTTGCTGGAGGCCACCGCCGAAGAGGCGGCGTTCTTCAGCAATGCCGGCAGCCATCCCCTGACCGCACACATGCACGCAACGCAGTAGAGCATGATCCGGAAAAGTGTGCAGCGGTTTTCCGAAAAGATCATGCTCAAGGAATAATCGCTTCTCGCGCCATGCAATCGCGGCACAGGCGGATGCAGAGCGGCATCCCTCGTCGCGGTTGACCCGGGCCGCGCCCCGGCCGCACATTGCGCCCGGCCTACGACAGCGAGCGCGCAATGCCTGACATTTCCAGCACGACCGAAACACCCCATGCCGACGGCAAGATCCTCAAGCAGGTCATCGACGGCGTCGGCGTGATCACCTTCAACAATCCCGACAAGCGCAACGCGATGTCGCTGGAGATGTGGGAGGGATTTGGCGAGGCGCTGACGAGCCTGCGCGATGACGAGACGGTGCGCGTCGTGATCCTGCGCGGCGCCGGCGGCAAGGCATTCGTCTCCGGTGCCGACATCAGCCAGTTCGAGAAGACCCGCCACAACGCGGCGGCGTCCGAGGAATATGCCAAGCGCAGCGCCGCCCAGCGCGCGCTGCTCGCCGACTATCCCAAGCCGACCATCGCCTGCATCGAGGGCTTTTGCCTCGGCGGCGGCATGCAGGTCGCGATGCTCGCCGACATCCGCCTCGCCGCACATGGCAGCCAGTTCGGCATTCCCGCGGCAAAGCTCGGCATCGCCTACGGCTATGACGGCTTGAAGCATCTGGTGTCGCTGGTCGGCCCGTCCTGGGCACGGCTTCTGATGTACACGGGCATGCGGATCGATTCCGCCGAGGCGCTGCGCATTGGCCTCGTCGAGCGCTTGTTCCCGATCGACGAGTTGTGGGGTGAGACGATGACGATCGCGCAGACCATCTCCGAGAACGCCCCACTCGCGATCAAGGCCGCCAAGATCACCATCGCGCAGGTGTTGAAAGACGAGAGCCAGCGCGACCTGGAGGCGATCAAGGCGATCGGTCACGCCTGCATGGACAGCGCGGATTTTCGCGAGGGCCGGCAGGCCTTCATGGAAAAGCGCAAGCCGCAGTTTACGGGCAAGTAACCTCGGCGTCCGGGCTCAGCAAGGCGCAGGCGTCAGCTTCTGATCACCAAACACCTCGATCAGGCGAAAGCGCTCGCACATCAGCATCATGTCCTCGCTGAATCGTCCGAGCCGACCGAAATAGGTCCGATGGGCGCTGCGCCAATAGGCGAGGCTTCGATCGCCTTCGCCCTCATCGTGCGCAAAGGCGGCATCGACTTCATTGAAGCGCCGATAGGTGATCTCGACGGATTCGATGACGCAGCGCGGTTCTCCGCGCCCGTTGAGTACGACCCAGCGCTCACCCGGCGTCGACGTGTTCGGTTCGTCCTCCGTGCTGCAAGTCGCGGTCTTGACGCCCTTGACGACGAGTTCGACCAATTCATCCGCGAGCGCGGGATTGTCGCCAAAGGCGAAGGTTCGAAGGTGCTGATAGTGCTCGGGAACCGGGTTGCTCATTGACTTCCGGCTCCTCCGATATCGGCCGCCTGCGGTAACTACAGCGCAGCGAGCACCGCTTTCGTAATGTCAGCCGTGCCATTGCTGCCGCCGAACTCCATCGGCTTGATGCCGCCGGCGTAGATATGATCCACTGCACGTTCGATCTGCTCGCCGGCTTCCGCCGCGCTCTCGACGCCGTGCTTGTCGGCGAGCCAGTCCAGCATCATCGCCGCCGACAGGATCATGCCGGTGGGATTGGCCTTGCCCTGCCCCATGATATCGGGCGCGGTGCCGTGGCAGGGTTGGAACACGGCATATTTGTCGCCGATGTCGGCGGACGGCGCCATGCCGAGGCCACCGATCAGGCTCGCGGTGATGTCGGAGACGATGTCGCCGAACATGTTCTCCATCACCATCACGTCGAAATCCCAGGGGCGTTTCACCAGCATCGCCGAGCAGGCATCGACATAGAGCCGGTCGGTCTTCACGTTCGGATGCTTCTTCTCGATCTCGTCGAAGATACCGCGGAAGAACGCAAAAGCCTTGAACACGTTCGCCTTGTCGACGCAGGCAAGCATACCCGGCTTGCCGCGCGCCTTGCGCCGCTCGGCGAGCCGAAACGAGAACTCGAACAGGCGCTCGGAGGTCTTGCGCGTGATCACCATGGTCTCGCGCGCGTCCTCATGTGTGACGACGCCCTTGCCCATCGAGGCGAACAGGCCTTCGGTGGATTCGCGGATCACGACGAGATCGATGCCGCGCTGGTCGGCGCCGACGATCGGGCTCGGCACGCCCGGAATGAGCCGCGCCGGGCGCACGCCGGCATAGAGATCGAAGATGAACCGCAGCTCGATCTGCGGCGCGATCTCGGTATTATCGGGGTAGCGCACCGACGGCAGGCCGCAGGCGCCGAGCAGGATCGCGTCGGCCTCCTCGCAGAGCTTGATGGTGGAATCGGGCATCGACTTGCCGGTCGCGAGATAATTGTTGGCGCCGGCGGGCGCCTCGGTGAAGCGGAAGCTCAGGCCGGACTTCGCCTCGATCTTGCGCAGGACTTCGATGGCCGGTGCCATGACTTCGGGACCGATGCCGTCACCGGCGAGCACGGCAATGTGAAAGGCGTTGTTTGCGGACATTTGAGAGACCTTAGGAAGGAGCGAGCCAAGGACGTCATTGCGAGGAGCGAAGCGACGAAGCAATCCAGACTGTGTCCGCAGAGGGATTCCTGGATTGCTCCGTTTCGCTCGCAATGACGAAGGAGAGAGTGTCTATTACGGCGTCAGCACCGTACGACCGACCACCGCGCCCTGCTGCAATTGCACCAGCGCGTCATTGGCCTTGTTGAGCGGCGCCTTCGTCACCGGGATCGGCGGCACGTTCTTCGCGCGCACGAGGTCAAGCAGTTCCTGCGTCTCGCGCAAATTGCCGACATAGCTGCCCTGGATCGTCACCGCCTTGATCGGGATCAGCGGCAGCGCCCAAGTCGCGCCGCCGCCGAACAGGCCGACGATGACGAGCTTGCCGCCCTTGGTCAGGCAATCGAAGCCGAGTTGCGTGGTCGCGGCGTTACCGACCAGATCGATCACGGCGCGGATCGGCCCGCCCGCCTTTTTGGCAAGCTGCTCCAGCGCGTCCGGCGCCTTGGGATCGACGGTCGCGAGCGCGCCGGCCTTTTCGGCGGCCTCGCGCTTCCTGGCGTCGATGTCGACCATGATCGCGCCCTTGCCGCCCATTGCCTTCAGCAGCGACAGCGCCATCAGGCCGAGGCCGCCGGCGCCGAACATCACGATCGGCGTGTCAAAATGCTGCTCGACCTTCTTCAGCGCGCTGTAGGTGGTGACGCCCGAGCAGGCGTAGGGCGCCGCCGAGGCGGGATCGAGGCCCTTCAAGTTAAGCAGGTAACGCGGATGCGGCACCAGCATGTGGTCGGAGTAGCCGCCGTCGCAATAGACGCCGAGCGAGCGCGGCGTCAGGCACATGTTCTCGTCACCGGCCAGGCACGTGGCGCACTTGCCGCAGCCGATCCAGGGATAGACGAGGCCGACATCGCCGAGCCTGAGATCGCCCTGGTCGGTCGGCTTCACGTCGGGGCCGAAGGCTGCGATTTCGCCGACCGTCTCATGGCCCATGGTCAGCGGCAGATTGATGCCGCGATCCTTCAGCGACAGCGGCTTGCGGCCGTGGCCGAGATCGTAGCCGCCTTCCCATATGTGGAGGTCGCTGTGGCAGACGCCGGCGGCCTTCACCTTGATCAGCACCTGCGTGCCCGACGGCTGCGGCGTGGCCTCGTCGAACTCCTGCAGCGGCGCCTTGAAATCGGCAACCTTGAAACTCTTCATCGGCGTCCTCCCGGCATACTTCTTGTCGTCGCCACCATGCCATGCCCGGCGGGACGAAACAAATCCGGGAGCGGTCTTAGTTCAGGCCAGCGGATGGTGGCAAGCCGCGAACTGGCCGGGTGCGACCTCGCGCAACTCCGGTATCTCCGCGCTGCATCGCTGGTCGGCCCGCGGGCAGCGGGTGCGGAAGCGGCAGCCGGACGGCGGCGCAATCGGCGATGGCGGCTCGCCGGTCGCCACACTCTCGACGGGACGCACGTCCGGATCGGGCACCGGGATCGCCTGCAACAGCAGGTCCGTGTAGGGATGCGCGGGCCTTGCGAACAATTGCTCCGACGGCCCGACCTCGCAGAGCCGGCCGAGATACATCACCGCGACGCGGTCGCTGACCGCTTTCACCGCCGCGAGATCATGCGCGATGAACAGCAGCGTCAGGCCGAAGCGCGCCTTCATCTCCTCGAGCAGGTTGAGGATCTGCGCGCGGATGGAGACGTCGAGCGCCGAGACCGGCTCGTCGCAGACGATGAATTCGGGGTTGAGCACCAGCGATCGTGCGATGCAGATGCGCTGGCACTGGCCGCCGGAGAATTCGTGCGGCAGACGGCCCGCCACGATATCAGGGTCGAGCCCGACCGCGGACAACACCTCGTGAACGCGCCGCTTGCGCTCGGCGGCATCCTTGACGCCGGCGATGATCAGCGGCTCGGCAACGATGTCGCCGATGCGCCGGCGCGGATTGAGCGAGGCGATCGGGTCCTGGAAGATCAGCTGCACGCGGCGGCGCATCTTGCGCAGCGCCTCGCCTTCCATGGCGGTGAGATCCTCGCCGTCGAACAGCACGCGGCCGGATTTGGCGCGGCGCAATTGCAGCACCGCGCGCCCCAGCGTCGACTTGCCGCAGCCGGATTCGCCGACCAACCCCAGCGTCTCACCGCGCGCGACCTGGAGGCTGACGCCGGAGACCGCGTGCACCGTCTTGTTGCCGAGACCATATTCGACGACGAGATTGTCGACGTTCAGGAGCGGCTCAGCGGGCATGGCAAACTGCATCATGCGCCAATCCCCTCCGTCATCTGGATGGGATGGAAGCAGGCATAGAGATGCCCCGGCATCTCCGCGCCCTTCAATCCGGGCTTGGCCTCGTGACAGCGCCCCGCGGCATAGCGGCAGCGTGGCGCAAACGAGCAGCCCTTCAGCGGCCGGGTCGGATCGGGCGGACGGCCGGAGATGGCGGGCAGCGGCGTATGCGGCGCGGTGTCCAGCTTCGGGATCGCCGCCAGCAGCGCCTCGGTGTAGGGCATGTGCATGCGCTTGAACAACGCCTGCGTCGGCGCGCGCTCGACCACCCTGCCCGCATACATCACCGCGACCTCGTCGGCGCGGCCGGCGACGACGCCGAGATCGTGGGTGATGATGATCATCGCCATGTGGCGGCGGCGCTGCTCGCGCGCCAGCAGATCGAGGATCTGCGCCTGGATGGTCACGTCGAGCGCCGTGGTCGGCTCGTCCGCAATCAGGAGCTTCGGCTCGCAGGACAGCGCGATCGCAATCGCGATGCGCTGGCGCATGCCGCCGGAACATTGATGTGGATATTGCGCGAGCCGCTGCTCCGGCGCCGGAATTCCGACGGCGGCGAGCAGCTCGATGCTGCGCTTCCGCGCCGCCGGCGCATCGAGCTCGAGATGCTCCTGGATCGTCTCCATCAGCTGGGTGCCGATGGTCAGCACCGGGTTGAGCGAGGTCATCGGGTCCTGGAACACGACCGCGAGGTCGCGCCCACGCAGGCGCCGCAGACGCTCGGAGTCGAGCCGCACCAGGTCCTGGCCATCGAACATCACGCGCCCGGTCAGCTTCGCCTTCTTCGGCAGCAGCTGAAGCACCGCGCGCGACAGCATGGTCTTGCCGCAGCCGGATTCGCCGACGATGCCGAGCGTGCGGCCCGCCTCCAGCGACAGGTCGACACGATCCACGGCGCGCAAATTGCCGCGCGGGGTCGGCAGTTCGACCGCCACGTCCTCGATGGTCAGAAGCGGCGCGCTCACAGCGCCCCCTGACGCGGGTCGGTCAGCGCCCGCAACGTGTCGCCGACCAGGTTGAAGGCCAGCACGGTCAAGAACAGCGCTGTTGCCGGCAGGAAGGCCAGCCGCGGCGCGACGTCGAGGCTGTCGCGCCCTTCGCCGATCATGCTGCCCCAGCTCGCCATCGGCGGCGGCACGCCGAGCCCGAGGAAGGACAGTGCGCCCTCGACCACGATGGTGACGGCGACGCCGAGCAGGAAGAAGGCCAGCAGCGGCAGGATCACGTTCGGCAGCAGCTCGCGCAACAGGATGCGCGCATGGCTGGCGCCAAGCGCCTCGGCCGCGATCACGAACTCGCGCCGCGCCAGCGTCAGCGTGGCCGCGCGCGCCACGCGCATGAAGGCGGGAATGCCGAGCACGCCGAGGATCAGGGTGAGATTGGGAATCGACTGGCCGAGATAGGCGGTCACCGCGAGCGCGAAGATCAGCGGCGGAAAGGCCAGCAGCACGTCCATGCTGCCGACCACCAGCGTTTCGAACCGGCCGCGGAAATAGCCGGCGAGGAGACCAAGCGCGCCGCCGAGCGCAAGCCCGATCATCGGCGCGATCAGCCCGACCGTCAGCGACACCCGCGCGCCAAAGATCAGGCGGGCGAATTCGTCGCGGCCGAGCCCGTCGGTGCCGAGCCAGTGTTCCCCGGAGAACGCCGCACGGCGCTCCAGCATGTCCATATCCGTCGGATTCTGCAGCGGCAGCACCGGCGCGAGGATCGCGAGCGTCAGGACAATCGCGAGCTAGGCGCTCGCCAACCAGAACAACAGGCCGAGCCTGCGGCCGCGGCGGACGGGCGCCGACGCCCCGTCCTGGATGGAGAGCTCAAGCGTGGCCATGGCGGATCCTGGGATCGAGCACGGCGTAGAGCATGTCGACGATGAAATTGACGAGGACGAAGCCGCAGGCGACCAGCAGTACCACGCCCTGAAGGATGACGAGGTCGCGGGTGTAGATCGCGCCGACCAGCAGGCGGCCGATGCCCGGCAGCGCGAAGATCGATTCCACGATCAGCGTGCCGCCCAGCAGGCGCCCGATATTGATGCCTGTCACCGTCACCAACGTCAGCGACGATGGCTTCAGCGCATGCACGAACAGGATGCGCGCCGGCTTGAGGCCTTTGGCCTTGGCGAGCGCGATATAGTCCTCCTGCAGGGTCGCGATCATGTCGGAGCGCAGCACCCGCATGATGCCAGGCCATTCCGCCAGCGCCAGCGTCAGCGCCGGCAGCACGAAGAAGCGCAGGTTCGACAGCGGCTCCTCGGTGAACGGCACATAGCCGGTCGCCGGCAGCCAGCGCAACTCGACCGCGAACAGATAGATCAACAAAATCGCCATCAGGAAGGACGGCATCGACAGCATGGCGAAGGCGCTGCCGGTCATGAAGCGGTCGAAGGCGCCACCGGCGCGCGCAGCGCAGGCGATCGCGAGCGGCACGCCGATCAGGAGCCCGATGAATTCGGCCATCAGCATCAGCTCGAGCGAGACCGGAATGCGCTCGGCTACCGCCTGCAACACCGTCTGCCCGGTGCGGAAGGAGCGGCCGAGATCGCCCTGCAGGACATGACCGAGCCAGCTCAGATAACGCCACCACAGCGGCTGGTCGAGCCCCATGTCACGGCGCAACGCCGCGACATTCTCCGGCGTCGCCTGATCGCCGAGGATGACATAGGCAAGGTCGCCCGGCAGCAACGCGGCGATCAGGAAGGTGAGCAGCGAGACGGCGAGCAGCACCGGCAGGATGGCAAGGAGCCGCCGCACGACGAAGTTCAGCATCGCGCGGTCATTCCAGCCAGGTGGTCGAGACGTCGATCACGCCGTTGTAGATTTTCGGAACGCCCTTCAGCTTGGCGCTCGACAGCGCGTAATAGGTGTTCTGGAAGGTCCAGAACCAGACTGCCTCCTTGTTGATCAGGCGGCTGATCGCGCAATAGTCCTCGATACGCGCGGCGGGATCGGCGGTGACGCGGGAGTGGTCGAGCAGCCGGTCGAGCTCCGGATCGGCGAAGTTGGCCAGCGCCAGCGGGCTGCCGCTGCGGAAGTTCGCATACATCTGCGGGTCGGGATCGGCGAGGTCGACGATGCGCCAGGGTATGAGCTGGAACTGACGCATGAACGCGCGTGGCGGAATGGTGGCCTGGTCGACCTGCTCGATCTCCATGTTGGCGCCGGCGCGCTTCCAGAATTGCTGGAGCACCTGGCCGATCATGCGGCCGCGGGGCGTCGCAGTCACCATCGTCTTGAACTCGACCGGCTTGCCATAGTCCTTGATCAGTGCCTTGGCCTTCTCGACATCGAACGGCAGCGCGCCGTCGTCCTTGCACTTGACCCAGGAGCCGTCGCCGTAGGGATTGGTCGCGGGCCGGCTCAGGCCGTTGCTGATCGCCTGCGACATCTTTGGACGGTCGATCGCCATCACCAGCGCCTGCCGCACGCGGACGTCGTCGAACGGCGCCACCTTGGTGTTGAAGGCATAGACCTGCGCGCCCGAGCCCTTGTAGGTGTGCACGGTGAGCTTGGAGTCCTTCTGCGCCTTCATGATGTTGTCAGCGTCGTTCTCGTCGTCCCAGATGATGTCGGCCTCGCCCGATTGCAGCGAGGCGAAACGCGACTGCGCGTCGGGCAGCGGCTTCAGGATGATGCGGTCGAGATAGGGACGGCCCTTGTCCCAGTAGCCCGGGTTCTTCTCCAGAACCATGCGATCGCCGGCCGTCCATGATTTCAGGATGTAGGGACCGGTGCCGACGGGATTGCGATTGTAGTCGTCGCCCTTGGTCTTCCACGCCGTCGGCGAATGCACAACGTTGTTCTGGCTCTGGATGGTGTTCGTCGCCGGCAAATTCACGGAAGGATCGGTGAGATTGTAGACGACAGTATATTCATCGGGCGCCAGCACCTCCTTGACGTTGGTGATGTAGAAGGCGCAGCGGCACTTGTTGGCGGGGTCCTTCTGCCGATCGAAGTTCTCCTTGAAGGCTTGCGCATTGAACGGCGTGCCGTCGTGGAATTTCACGCCCTGGCGCAGCTTGAAGGTCCAGCTCTTGTAATCGTCCGAATGGGTCCAGGAGACTGCCAGCTTTGGCGCGGCCTCGCCCTTGTCGTCGAGCGTGGTCAGCGTATCGAAGATCGCGGCCGCGGCGGTGAAGGTCGAGGTGTCGTAGACCCCGACCTTGAGCGGATCGAAGCCCGTAATCTCCAGCTCCTGACCGACGGTGATGCTGCCGCCCGCCTTCTGCGCCTGTGCCGGCTCAGCCGGCGGAAGGAGAGCAAATGCCGCAACAAGGAAAATCGGCGCGCGCTTGCGCGCCGCGGCAGCAAGGTTCGTCATGGTTCCTCCCGGGATCCCTCGTCCGATGTTTCGGATCGTTGAATGACTCGGAAGCGAGCTTGGCGATAAATGCTCGCCACGGCAAGAGGAACACGCGAGAGATCAAACGCTGTAGTGGTGCTGCGATGCGCTCAGTTTGTCGCAGCCGTTTTGCCTGACGGAATTGGCGCATCGCCGGCGAGGCCGATCTCCTCGCGCAATGCGTCCGTGTGCTCGCCGAGCACGGCCATCGTTTTGGCGGGCGTGGTGTCGGCGCCCGACATCCGGAACGGCAGATTGAGCACCTGGAACGAGCCACCCTCGTCCTCCACGGACGAGAGCGCCTGCCGGTGCGCGAGTTGCGGATCGGCCAGCGCCTCGGACACGGTGCGATAGGCCGAGGCCGGCACACCGGCCGCGCCAAGCGCGACAAGACATGCGTCGGTCGTGAGCGGCCGCGACCAGGCTTCGACCCCGTCCATCATGTCAGCCCAGTTCTCGCGCCGCGCGGCGTAGGTGGAGAAGCGCGGATCGGAAATCCATTCGGGGCGGCCGATCACACCCATCAGGCACTGGAACGTCTTCTCGCTCGCGACCGTGATCATGACATAGCCGCTCGCCGTCTCGGTCGGGCCGAACATCGGGCGCGGCGGCGGCTTCACCGCGAATTGCGAGCTCTGCAGCTCGATCACCGTCAGGCTCAGCATCGTCTCCAGCATCGAAACGTCGATGTGCTGGCCCTGCCCGGTCACGGTGCGCTGATAGAGCGCCGACGCAATCGCGCCGAAACCGTAGGTGCCGGTGACGACGTCGGCATGGTAGATGCCGCAATAATCGGGACGGCTGCGGCCGGGCTGGTAGGCGAGATGCGCCATGTCGTAGCCGGAGGCCGCATGGATCACCGGCGCATAGGCCGGCAGCTCGGCCGAGGGGCCGGTCTGGCCGTAGCCCGAGATCGAGCAATAGATCAGCTTGGGATTGACCGGGCGCAGGCGGTCGTAGTCAAGCCGCAGCCGGTGCATCACGCCGGGGCGAAAGTTCTCGACCAGGATATCGGCGGTCGCGGCGAGCCGGCGCACCGCCTCCTTGCCCTCCTCGGACTTGAGATCGAGCACAACGCTTTTCTTGCCGACGTTGAGCTGGCCGAATACGGTGCTGCACCCCTTGCGCAGCGGCGGCCGGGTGCGCATCGTCTCGCCGCCGTCGGTCTCGATCTTGATGACCTCGGCGCCCATGTCGGCAAGCATCCGCGCACAATGGGGACCGGCGATGGTGGTCGAAAAATCCAGGACCCTGAGGCCGGCGAAGGCCTTGGTCGTCGTCCCCTCATGCTTATCTGCTAACTGCATGCCTGCTTACGCCCCCTCGGCCTCTTAGGAACTATCGAAGTTCTCTCTTGTTGATGCGCCGACCCTAGAGGGCGGCGGGTGAGTAGGAAAGTCTTTACCGAACGGACGCGTCTCACGGGCGGGCTTGGGAATTCCAGGACAACTGGACCCGTTCTTGCATAGCAATAAACGGGATCGGAAGAGGGCAGCTGTTCTTGAGGGTCTTGTTCGTCACAACCGAGATGGACGATTTCGTCCGCGTTGGCGGACTCGGCGCCGTTTCCGCTGCACTTCCCAGGGCGCTTCGCCCTCTCGCCGATATCCGGGTCATGTTGCCCGGCTATCGCGACATCATCGAACAACTCACGCATATTCAGATCGTTGGCCGCTGCCCAGCGTTTGCGGAGATGCCGGCCTGCTCGCTCGGGCGAGCTGCGACCAAGGACGGGCTGCCGGTCTATGTGCTGTTGTGCTCACAACTCTACGACCGGCCTGGCAATCCCTATGGCGACGAGTCCGGACACGACTGGCCGGACAACGACATCCGCTTTGCGCGCTTTGCCTCGGCAGCCGCTGAGCTGGCCATGGGCAAGCTGGACAAGAATTGGGCAGCAGACCTGATCCATGCCAATGACTGGCAGGCCTCGCTCGTGCCGGCCTACCTCGCCTGGCGCGGCGCCAAGCTGCCGTCGATCCTGACCATCCACAACCTCGCCTACCAGGGACTCTTCCCGAAGGACTCGCTGCGGCGGATCGGCGTCCCCGAGAGCTCCTTCCATATCGACGGCGTCGAGTTCTACGACCAGCTCTCCTTCCTCAAGGCCGGGCTGGTCTATGCCTCGCACCTCACCACCGTCAGCGGCACCTATGCACGCGAGATCACGACGGAGGAATTCGGCTGCGGCCTCGAGGGCCTGCTTCGTGTCCGCTCCGACGCGGCCGAGCTCACCGGCATCCTCAACGGCATCGACGAGAGCTGGGACCCTCGCTCCTGCTCCCAGCTGGCCCAGCAGTTCGGCGCCGGCGACTGGGTCGGCAAGAAGGCCAATGCGGATTACGTGCGCAAGCAGTTCGGGCTCGCGGTGTCGCGCGGCCCGATGTTTGCGATCGTCGCACGCCTCGTGCACCAGAAGGGCATCGACCTCGTGCTGTCGGCCGCCGACGAGATCATCGATGCCGGCGGGCAGATCGTGGTCACCGGCTCCGGCGAGCCCGCGCTCGAGCAGGCGCTGATCGACGCCCATCGCCGCCGCCCCGACGCGATCGGGGTCACGATCGGCTTCAACGACGCCCAGGCGCGGCGCATCTTCGCGGGCAGCGATTTCACATTGATGCCGTCGCGCTTCGAGCCGTGCGGGCTCAGCCAGATGTACGCCCAGCGCTTCGGCTCGCTGCCGATCGGTCACCAGACCGGCGGCCTGGCCGAGACCATCACCGACGGCGAGACCGGCTTTCTGTTCTCAAAACCCTCGCACGAATCCTTCCTCGGCGGGGTCCGCCGCGCCTTCTCAGCTTTCGTGGCGCATGACCAGCTCGACTCCATGCGTCGCAGCGCGATGGGACGTTCGTTCTCCTGGAGCATCTCGGCCGGCAGCTACAGCGCGCTGTATAGGAGGCTGGCGTCGGTGTGAGGTCGAGGCGCCACTCCGGACTCCGTCATTGCGAGGAGCAAAGCGACGAAGCAATCCAGGCTGTCTCCGCGTCGATAGTCTGGATTGCTTCGCTGTGCTCGCAATGACGATGTGGAGAGAGTGCGCGCCACTCTATCGCCCGTCACTCCAAGAGCTGAGAACCTCACCCCTTCCCGCGCACATCCATTTGCGGCCGCCCGATCCAAGCGCGATTGAGACACCGGGTCATCCAGTCGGGCTGCGGCTCGCCCCGCAGCCGTGCCTGCGCTTCCTGGTAGGGACCGACATAGCGCAGCCGGTCCGGCAGTTTGGGATAGACGCGCCTGATCCATCTCAGCGCATTGTCAGCTGCCCGCTTGTCGCGCTCGTCGAATTCAAACCCGAAGCCCGCTCGCAGGCGCTCCGGCAACAAACTCGCGGTGAGCGCGCGATACCATCGCGGTGGCCGCAACCACGGACGGGCGCCGCCAAGGATCTGCGCGGCGATCTCGCGCGCCGCCGGGCTGACGGTCAGCGTCTCCGACTGCGCCATCGCCGCGGTGTAGGCCGCAAAGCCGGACCAGTCCGCGGGCAAATCGTCGGCCGTCAATCCGAACAAGGCGCCGAACATCCGGCTCTCGCTCCAGTAGCGCTCGCGCTCCTCCGCCGAGAGCGGCGGAAGGACCAGGTCATGCGCCATCACCGCGGTCTCGACCAGCGTCGCATGAACCCAGCGCAACGACGGAATGTCGTTGGCGCAGTAGCGCGAGCCTGCCGCGAACGGACCGACGGCCTCGGGCATCGCGCCGACGATCATGCTGTGGCGCCGATGCAATTGTCGGGACGACAACTGCGCCCGGTCGAGCGAGCCGAACACCATCGCAAAGACGATGTCGAAGGTGCGATGGAAGCGGCCGATTGGATCGGCAAGGGTCCGTGAATGCTCCGCGATGGCGGCAGCGACCCAGGGATGCGCCAGCTGCAACAACAGCGCGCGGCCGGCGCCGAGAAAGATGACGGCCTCCCGGTCGATCTGCCAGGTCACCGTGTCAGGACCGAACACGCCGGCGACCGGTCCCGCGGCGTCGGCGCGGACCTGATCGAGGGCCAATTCCAGATCGTTCCCGGATACCAACTGCAAGGCCTCTCAAAAGCGGACGACGACCGACAATCCGCAGGGCCCGTGGCAATTCGATGAAAGCGGACGCGGCCCTACTCCGCCGCCATCGGCATCTCGTCCATATGCTCGTGCAGCACCACGCCGGCGAGCGGATCGAATTCACCGATCCACGGCTTTCGCGCCAGCACTGATTTAGTGTGAGCATAGCCAGCATGCCAGCGCCGCGTAATGCCTGACGGACTGAAGTCGATATCCTTGGTGTGGGTTTCGCGATCGAGCTGCGGCGCCAGCAGTCGCACCACGTGCATGCGGGTCGGACAGCCGTAGCTCATCAATTCCCTCACCGCGGGATCGTTGCGCTCGCTCTCGGGCAACCGCGCGGCAAGCTGGTTGATGACGTGGCGCAGGCGATGGGCCTGCTGCTGCCGCACGATCTGACTCGCGATGCGGCTGGAGTACTGCACGTCCTTATGGCGGTTCAAGACCTCCGCCATCGTGGTCGGCTCGGCGCCGACGGAATTCCACAGATGCACGGAGAAAATCAGCGAATCCCTGCGTGGATTGTCGTCGAATACGGCCTCCGTCGGCGTGTTCGACAGGATGCCGCCGTCCCAATACAGCTCGCCATCGATGCGCACCGCCGGGAAGGCCGGCGGCAGCGCGCCCGAAGCCATGACATGCTTCACCGTCAGTTCGCCGTCGCGGCTGTCGAAATAGCGCATTTCGCTGGTGCCGACATGAGCGGCACCGACCGTCAGTCGCGGCGCGCAGCGATTGGCCAGATCGAAATCGACCAGCTCGCTCAGCGTCTTCTCCAGCGGCGCGGTCGAATAGAAGCCGGCGTGATCGGCGCCGAGTGGAAAGGAATCTCCCGCATGCGCCAGCGGGTTGGGCCGGAAGAAGCCGGGAATGCCGTTGGTGACAGTCGACAAATAGGCGAGCTTCTCGCTGAAGTCGGGAAAGGCGCCACCCAGAGCCCAAACCGGATTCTGCTCCATCCGCTTCCAGAACTCCTTCAGGCGCGCGAGCCTGTTTCCCGGCGCATTACCGGCGATCAGGCTCCCGTTGATGGCGCCGATCGAGGTGCCGATGACCCAGTCCGGCTCGATCCCGGCCTCGTGCAGGGCCTGATAGACGCCCGCCTGATAGGAGCCGAGCGCACCGCCGCCTTGCAGCACCAGCACGACCTGTCCTGGCAGATCGTTGGGGCCGCACACTCCGACATTTTTCTGCATGCTCGTCACGCTCCTGCTCCGGAAGCCTGCCCCGTCGCTTCTACGCAAAATCCTCCGGCATTGTTACGCCCGGCGACCGCCGGCCGTCCAGCGACCATGTCCGAAAAGGGCAGCGCGGAACCAACGGTTAGCGCTTGACCGGGGCGTCCTGCGGCGGCTCGTCGTCGGCGATGGCCCGCCACGCTGCGCCGTCGAGATCGTCATATTGGCCGCTGCGAAGCGACCAGAGGAAGGCGACGAGGCCGGCGCCTCCGAGCATCAGCGCCAGCGGCACCAGGATCACCAGGATTTCCATCACACGATCTCCCGTGACGCACTACGCGCCCTCAGCGAATTCAGCATCACCAGGATCGAGGATCCGCTCATGGCTGCCGCCGCAATCAGGGGCGTCACCACGCCGCTGATCGCCACCGGCACGGCGAGGACGTTATAGCCGATCGCCAGCCAGAGGTTCTGCCGCATCAGATGCAGCGCCTTGCGGCAGGCGTCGATCGCAGCAACGACCGGTGCCAGCGGCCGGCCGAGGAAGACGAGATCGGCGGTCGCCTGGCTGAGATGCGCGGCCGAGATCGGCGACATCGAGACATGGGCCGCCGCCAGCGAGGGCGCGTCGTTCATGCCGTCGCCGACCATCAATACTTTTGCGCCGCGCCGCTTCAGTTCCTCGATCCGTGCGATCTTGTCGGCCGGCGTGACGCCGGCGCGCCATTCGGCGATGCCCAGCGCATGGGCCGCCGCGATCACCGCGGGCTCGCGGTCGCCGGAGAGAATCTCGATGCCGATATTGCGCGCCTTCAGCGCCGCGATCACGGCCTGCGCGTCCGGGCGCAGGCCCTGACGCACCGACAGGATGAATTTTTCAGTCCCTTTGCTGAAAGCTACGATGGAGGCTTCGGGATCGAGCGTGGCGCTGCCGACCAGCGCCTCGGCGCGGCAGAAGGACGGACGGCCAAGGCGAAGCTCGACACCGTCCACCACAGCGCGCACGCCCTGCCCGGCCTCCTCGACCGCACCAACGATCGGCGACCTTGCACCCGCGGCGAGCGCAACGGCAGCGGCGACAGGATGATGGCTCGACAGCGCGAGCCGCCCGGCGAGTTCGAAGATGCCTGCGGGAATATCGGCCGCGTTCATCACTTCGAGATCGGGCAGCGTCAGCGTGCCGGTCTTGTCGAAGATGACGTGGTCGGCCTCGGCCAGCCGCTCGATGGCGTCACCTGAATTGAGCAGCACGCCCGCTTTGAACATCGCGCCCGAGGCCACCGTCTGCACGGTCGGGATGGCAAGCCCGAGCGCGCAGGGACAGGTGATGATCAAGACGGCCACGCCGGTGACGATCGCATCATGCCAGCCGGCACCCGCGATGACCCAGCCCAAAATGGTGATCAGCGCCGTCGCATGCACCACCGGCGCGTAGAGCCGCGAGGCGCGGTCGGCGAGCCGCATGTAGCGCGAGCGCGCCTGCAGCGCGTTGTCGAGCAGCCGTGTGATCTCGGCGAGCAGCGTCGCCTCCGACGCCGCCGAGACCCGCACCCGCAGCGTGCCGGAGATGTTCATCGAGCCCGCATAGACCGCCGTGCCCTGCTCTGCCGTGACATAGAGCGTCTCACCGGTGATCAGGCTCTGGTCGATCTCGGAGCGCCCCTCGATCACCGTGCCGTCGACCGCGCAACGCTCGCCGGGCCGCAGTAGCACGACGTCGCCGGGATCGATCGCCGCGACGGGGACCTGCGAAATCTCGTCGGGCCCGACGAACTTGGCCGCCGTCTCCGCCTTCAGCGCGGCGAGATTGCCGGCGATCGCGCGGGTCCGCCGCCGCATGTTCTGGTCGAGGAAGCGGCCGACCAGCAGGAAGGTCAGCAGCATGATCGCCGCGTCGAAATAGGCGTGCTCGGCGTGATGGATGGTCTCGACCACGGACATGCCGAGCGCAAGGCACACCCCGATCGAGATCGGCACGTCCATGTTGGTGGTCTTGGCCGACAGCGCGCGCCAGGCCGAGCGGAAGAACGGCTGGCCGGCATAGGCCGCCGCCGGCAATGCGATCAGCGCCGACAGCCAGTGGAAGAAGTCGCGCTGCTCCGGCAGCATGTCCGAGACGTTGCCCGACCAGACCGGGATCGACAGCATCATCACATTCATGGTGGCGAACGCGGCGACGCCGAGACAACGCAGCAGGAAGCGCGATTCCGCCACTTCCGTCGCTTCCGCGCTCTCGGTCTCGTAAGGATAGGCCTTGTAGCCGAGTTCCTCGAGCCGATCGATGAAGCGGGCCGGGTCGAGCGTGCCCTGCTTCCATTCCAGCGCGACGCGGCGGTCGGTGAGGTTCACGCGCGCCAGCGTGACGTCGGGGATGGCTGACAATCCGCGCTCGATCTTGGCCATGCAGCCGGCGCAGTGAACCCCCTCGACCGCGAGATCGATGTGCTTGATACCCTCGCCCGCGGCCCGGACGTAATGCGAAAAATCCCGCGTGACCTGCATGACGAATTCCCTCAGTTCAGGATCACGCGGTTGCGCGACATGAACACGCGTGTTCCCCGCGCCTCGCCTTCGATCACGAGATCCCACTGCCCCGGCGCAACCGACGCGGCATTGCCGCGGTAGATGCCGATGCCGGCCTCCGAGAGCTCGACCTGGAGATCGGCGCGCTTGTCGGTCGGCCGCTCCAGGCGTCCGCCGAATTTCAACCCGCTCATCGGCTGGCCGCTCGCATCGCGCGCCTCGACCTGAAGCGTGGCAGCGCCATCAGCGCGGCGCTCGATATGGGCGTTGACCTTCCAGTTGCGCGCGGCCTGGTCCTGTGCTGCCGAGATCTCGCGGTCATAGGTGAGGCCCGCGGCATAAGGGCTGTCGACGTCGGTGCCGGGTAGCGTCGCGATCGCGAGCTTCATCATGGTCACGTTGACGCCGATCACGAGCCCGAAGAAGGCGACCAGCATCAGGAACACTTTTGTTCCGGTCAGCGGCTTAGTGGCCATGGCAGTCTCCTGATCCTAGGGCGAGACGAAATTGTCGGTGGCGGTGGCGACCTCGCCGAGCCCGATGTCGGTGACGTGGAAGAGAACGGGAACCGACTTTTCCGGATTGCTCTCCGCCGGCGCGGTGACCAGCAGGCGCAGCTCACTGGTGGAGTCGCGCGGGATCACGATCATCGGCCTATCAGGCGTCACCGAATCGATGCCGACGACATGCGTGGTCAGGTTGGCCGGACCGTTGGCGTCGATCGCAATGACGCGGTCATAGCCGCTCTTGTTCAAGAGCCGCACCGTATAGGCGTTGCGGATCGAACCGTCGCTGAGCCTGACCGCGACCGGATTGCGGTCGTGCAGCACGTTGACGTCGAGCAGGCTGCGGGTCGCGAGCGTGTAGATCATGATGCCGCCGACCGCCGCGATGATCGCGCTGTAGGCGACGGTGCGGGCCCGGACGATGCGGTAGACCGGTGCCTTGCCTTCCTGGCGGCGCTGGATGTTGATGTCGTTGTCGTAGCCGATCAGCCGCTTCGGCCGGCCGATCTTGGTCATCACGTTGTCGCAGGCATCGATGCAGAGTCCGCACTGGATGCATTCGAGCTGCGGCCCGTTGCGGATGTCGATGCCGGTCGGGCAGACCGCGACGCATTGATAGCAGTCGACGCAGTCGCCGACGTGTTCGCCTAGCGCGCGCAGCTCGATCGCCTTCTTCACCGAGGTGCGCTTCTCGCCGCGGTCGTAGCGGTAGGTGACGTTGAGCGCCCATTCGTCGGTGAGCGCGGCCTGGATGCGCGGCCACGGGCACATATAGGTGCAGACCTGCTCGCGCATGAAGCCGGCGAGCACATAGGTCGTCGCCGTCAGGATGCCGATCCAGATATAGGCGATCATCGGCGCCTGGAAGGTGACGAGCTCCTTCACCAGCGTCGGCGCATCGTTGAAATAGAGCACCCAGGCGCCGCCGGTCCACCAGGCGATCAGGAGCCAGATCGAATGCTTGAGCACGATCTCGGAGATGCGCTCCAGCTTCATCGGATCGGACGACTTGTCCTTCTTCATCCGCTCGCGCCGGTCGCCCTCGACCAGCCGCTCGACCGCGTAGAACAGATCGGTCCACACCGTCTGCGGACAGAGATAGCCGCACCAGATGCGGCCACCGACCGAGTTCATCAGGAACAGCGCCACCGCGGCGACGATCAGCAGGCCGGTGAAGTAGTAGATCTCCTGCGGCCACAGCTCGATGAAGAAGAAGTAGAAGCGGCTGTTAGGAAGATCGATCAGCACGGCCTGGCTGGGAGCACCGATGCCGCGATTCCAGCGCACGAACGGCAGGAAGTAGTAGACACCGAGGCAGAACGCCATCAGGCCCCATTTGATCCGGCGGAACGTACCGGAGACGCTCTGGGGATACACCTTCTTCTGGGCTACGTAGAGCGGCCCATTGTCATCGTTCGATGTGAGGTCGTTCGGGTTCACGGTCTTGTTCATCGCCAAGAAGCTTCTCGAAAAGGTGCGATTAAACCTAGACCCGACGCGAGCGCGTCAGTTGATCCAGCTCAAGCGGGGGCACTTTTGTTCGCCCCCGCTTGTCGCGAGCAGGCTATTTTCCGCCGCCCAGCGAGTGGACGTAGACCGCCATCGCCTTGATGGTGGCGGGATCGAGCCGCCCTTCCCAGGCCGGCATGACGCCGGCGCGGCCCTGGCTGATGGTCTCGATCAGGCTCGCTTCGTCCGAGCCGTAGAGCCAGATCTTGTCGGTCAGGTTCGGGGCGCCCATCTCCGGGTTGCCCTTGCCGCCGTCACCGTGGCAGGCGATGCAATTCTCCGCAAATATCTTCTCGCCTTTCGCGGCATCAAAGCCCTTGCGGGTCGAGAGGCCCGACAGCGACCGCACGTAATTGGCGACTGTGACGATCTCGTCGCCCTTCAGCACGCCGTCTTTGCCGAAGGCGAGCATCTGGCCCTCATGCGCCTTGGCGTGGCCGGAACGCGCGCCGAACTGGATGGTCTGCATGATCTGGTCGAGCGTGCCGCCCCACAGCCAGTCGTCGTCGTTGAGATTCGGAAAGCCTTTTGCGCCGGCGCCGCCTGAGCCGTGGCACGGCGCGCAATTGTCGCCGAACACGGTCTTGCCCTTGGCCCGCGCAAGCGCCAGCAAGGCTGGGTCCTTTTCGATATCAGCGAGCGAAGCCGCGCCAAGCGCCGCCACCTTGTCACCCCGGACCTTCTCGAGGTTGGCGAGCTCTACCGCGACGTCGGCGCGCGAGGAATAGCCGAACAGGCCCGTGGTATTGCTGGAGATCAGCGGCCAGGCCGGATAGACGATCCAGTAGCCGATCGCCCAGACGATGGTGAGGTAGAATGAGATCACCCACCAGCGCGGCAGCGGCGTGTTGAGCTCTTTGATGCCGTCCCACTCATGTCCGGTCGTGGACTTGCCGGTGACGGAATCGATGTCGCCATGATGATCGGTCATGATCTCTTACTCCTCCCGCAACGGCAGGCGCGCCGCTTGGTCGAAAGCGGCCTTGTTGCGGGGCCATAATGCGTAGGCGATGATCGCGAGAAAGATCGCGACGAACGCCGGCGTCCAGATCGTGGTCACCAGACCGGACGCGAGATTGTCGAGTGTCAGGATGGCTTTCATCGGTGATGCCTTCTCAGCGAAGATTGGCTTTCTCGTTGTAGAGCTTGAAGTCGACCAGCGTGCCGAGCATCTGCAGATAGGCGATCAGCGCGTCCATCTCGGTCGGCGTGCCGGCCTTGCCGTCGAAATTGCGCACGACGGCCTTGGCATACCGCTTGCTGAAGGCGTCGGAGCCGGCATTGTCAGGATCGGCCTGGGCCTTCAGATCGGCGCCTGCGTTCGCGATCTGGTCGTCGGTGTAGGGCGTGCCGATGGCCTTGAGAGTCTTCATGTGGTCGGCGATCGTATCGGGATCGACTTCGGTCTGGCTCAGGAACGGATAGCCCGGCATCACCGACTGCGGCACGATCGCGCGCGGGTTGGTCAGATGGGTCACGTGCCAGTCGTCGGAGTATTTTGCGCCGACGCGGGCGAGATCGGGACCGGTGCGCTTCGAGCCCCACTGGAACGGGTGGTCGTACATGCTCTCGGCGGCGAGCGAGAAGTGGCCGTAGCGCTCGACCTCGTCGCGCAGCGGCCGGATCATCTGCGAATGGCAGAGATAGCAGCCTTCGCGGACGTAAACGTTGCGGCCCGCAAGCTCCAGCGGCGTGTAGGGCCTGACGCCGTCGACCGCCTCGATCGTGCTCTTGAGGTAGAACAGCGGAGTGATCTCGACGAGACCGCCGATCGCGATCACCAGCAAAATGCCGACGATCAGGACGATCGAGTTCTTTTCGAAGATTTGATGGCGTGTCCAGAACGACATGGAAAGCTCCTCATTCCGCCGGCTGAAGCGCGACGGGCATCTGGACTTCCACTTCGCCGACACGAACGGTCATCCAGAGATTGTAGGCCATGATCAGCGCGCCGATCAGGAACAGCCCGCCGCCGGCGGCGCGGATGATGTAGAAGGGATGCATCGCCTCGACGCTCTCGATGAAGGAATATTCGAGGAAGCCGAGCGAGGTGTAGGCGCGCCACATCAGGCCTTGCAGGATGCCGGACACCCACATCGCCGAGATGTAGAGGACGATGCCGAGGGTGGCGATCCAGAAGTGCCAGTTGACGAGCTTCAGGCTGTAGAGGCCCTTGCGATTCCACACCCACGGCACCAGGCAGTAGAGCGCGCCGAAGGAGACGAAGCCGACCCAGCCGAGCGCGCCGGAATGCACGTGGCCGATGGTCCAGTCGGTGTAGTGGCTGAGCGAGTTGACCACCTTGATCGACATCATCGGGCCTTCGAAGGTCGACATGCCGTAGAAGGCGACGGAGACCACGAGCATGCGCAGCACGGGATCGGTGCGCAGCTTGTCCCAGGCGCCCGACAGCGTCATCAGGCCGTTGATCATGCCGCCCCAGGAGGGCATCCACAGCATGATCGAGAAGGTCATGCCGAGTGTCTGCGTCCAGTCGGGCAGCGCCGTGTAGTGCAGATGGTGCGGGCCAGCCCAGATGTAGAGGAAGATCAGCGCCCAGAAGTGGATAATCGACAGCCGGTAAGAATAGATCGGCCGCTCCGCGCGCTTCGGGATGAAGTAGTACATGATGGCGAGGAAGCCGGCGGTCAGGAAGAAGCCGACCGCGTTATGGCCGTACCACCACTGGAACATCGCGTCCTGGATACCGCCCCAGGCGACGTAGGATTTCGAGCCGAACACCGACACCGGAAGGGCCGGATTGTTGCCGAGATGCAGGACCGCGATCGTCACGATGAAGGCGAGATAGAACCAGTTCGCGACGAAGATGTGCGGCTCCTTGCGCTTGATGATCGTGGCAAGGAAGACCAGCAGATAGGCGACCCAGACGATGGTGAGCCAGAGGTCGGCATACCATTCCGGCTCGGCATATTCCTTCGACTGGGTGACACCGAGCAGATAGCCGGTGCCGGCGATCAGGATGAAGAAATTGTAGCCGATCACGACGAACCAGGGCGCGAGGTCGCCCGCAAGGCGCACGCGGCAGGACTTCTGCACGACATAGAGCGACGTGCCGATCAGCACGTTGCCGCCGAAGGCGAAGATCACCGCGGAGGTGTGCAGCGGACGCAGCCGGCCGAAGCTGGTCCAGGGCAGATCGAAGTTCAGCGCGGGCCACGCCAGCTGCGAGGCGATGATGAGGCCGACGAGGAAGCCGGCAATGCCCCAGAACATCGCCATGACGGCGGTGAACTTGATCGGACCCATATTGTAGTTGGGGCGGCCGTTGATCTCCGCCGGCGGCAGCGCCGCCGGACGATCGAAGTAGCGGTTGATGATGCCAAAGACCACAGCCAAGCTCGCCGCTGCGCTGAGCGCGGCATGGAAGGCAAAGGCCGAATCGAGCGCCTTGGCCGAGGCGATCACGCAAAGGAAGGCGGTGACTGCGAACACGATAGCCAGGCCGCTTTCACCGATGGTCATGGATTTGGAGATGGAGGGCTGGCTCATGCGGATTCTCTCTGAAAGAACACGCCGCCAGAAACCACATTCGACCTCGCGGCGAATTGATTGAAATCAAGACAGGTGGATTTCTATTCGGGTGAGTGATGCGGCGCCCGCCAGTTGAAGTGCCCTCTCCCCTTGTGGGAGAGGGCAGCGAGGACAGTGCCGCGCACTCACTTGGGTGAGGGGTTGGCTCCGCACGGAGAGTCTTTCGGTGGAGAGAACCCCTCATCCGGCGCTTCGCGCCACCTTCTCCCACATCCGCCTTCGCCAAGGCTTCGGCGGACATGAGGGGAGAAGGAAGAAGTCACTCCCTTGCCGTCGCCTTGAGCGCCTTGATCACGTCCTCGCGGGCGATGATTCCGACCAGCTTCTCGGCGCCGTCGAGCACGATGATGCTCCTGATGCGGTGCTCGACCATGATCTGGAGCACGCGCGTCAGCCGCGTGTCGGGGCTGACATAGATGAACTCGGGCGTCATGACGTCGCCGATCCTGCGGCTCATCAGGTCGCGATAGTGCGGCAGCATCTGGCTCGGCGAGAACGCGAAACACTTCAGGATGTCGAACTTGGTGACGATCCCGACCACCTGCCCGTCGTCCTCGACCGGATAGGAGTTGAAATCATCACGCTCGAACATCTCGCTGAGCGCGAGCAGGTCGTGGTCGCGCCGCACCGTCGTGACGTTGCGCGTCATGTAGCTGTCGACGATCTCTTCAAGAAATTTGTACACAGCGCGTCCTCCGATTTTCGTTTTGGCCGACCGGCCGTCAGTGCGACAGCAGCACGCTACGGGCGGATTGCGTGACCAGATATTCGGTGACACCGCCGAGGATCAGCTCGCGAAAGCGCGAATGACCATAGGCGCCCGCCACGATCAGGCCGGCCCCGAGGTCGCCGGCGACCTGCTCCAACTGCGCGGCAGCGGTTGCGTTCCGCACGGCCTCAGAGACGCGTGCGCTCGCGGTGACGCCGTGACGGGCGAGCCAGGCGGCAACGTCGGTGACGCCGGCCATCACCGCCGAACGGTCGTCATCGCGCTCCGGGATTTCGACGATGGTGACGTCCCTCGCCTTGCGCAGCATCGGTAGCGCGTCGGCTACCGCGCGCCGCGCCTCCGGCGTGTCCTTCCACGCCACCAGCACGCTGCGCAGATCGAGCCAGTTGACCTTGTCGGGAACGACGAGAAGCGGGCGGCCGGCCTGCATCACCAGGTCCTTGGGGCTCGCGAGCGCGAACGCGTCGGAGAAAGCCGGGCTGTGGCCGCCGCTGACGATGATGTCGGCACATCGTGCCTGCGCCAGCACGAAACGGGTCGGAAAATCCATGGCGCCGCGCCACTCCGCGCGGCCGCCGCGCGCCCTGGTGGCGGCGCGGAATTGCGCCTCCAGATCGGCAAGGCGCTTCCTGATGGAGGCTTCCTCCTGATCGATCAGGCTCTGGGCTTCAGCGCCGTCGGTGAAATAGAGCGGCGGCGCGAACTGCCCTGCGGCAACCCCGATCATGGCCGCCTCGAATCGCTCGGCGAGCTCGCCCGCGACCTGAAGGCGCGCCTCGTTGGACTGATCGAGCGCCAGGCTGACCATCACGGTCGCGTAAGTCATTGGGATTCTCCGCACAGCTATGAACTGGCGCGAAATCTAGCCTCGCCGTGACGGGGCAGGATGAGGTAGATCAAATCGCCGGACGCGGCCTTGCGGGAAATCCGCCAATGGAATCAGACATCCGAACTTGCCTCGGGCCGGTCCATGGGCGAAATTGCGGTCATGTTCGCGGCACCACGCCCGCCGCGCGAAGATGGGAGTCATCGATTGTCGCCGACCCGCGTAACGCATCCGCCAGACGACAGTCGCGGCGAGCATTTCCGGGTCCGGATCGAGGGATTCGGCGTCGGCACCTGGGATCTCGACCTCACGACGCGCGAGCTGGAGTGGTCGGAAACCGCGAGGATGCTGCTCGGTATCGAGCGGGGCCAGCCGGCAAGCTACGACCTCTTCCTGTCGCGTCTCGAGCCCGGCGACCGCGCGCGCGTCGAGAACGCGATCAAGCAGGTCTCGGAGCATGGCGGCGGCTTCGACGTCTCCTTCAGGATTTCCGCCAGTTCCGGCCGCGGCAAATGGATCAGGGCCCGCGCCGGCTTGATTCGAGACGAATCCGGCGTCGCTCGCCATCTCAGCGGCATCTTCCTCGATATCGACGAGGAAAAGCAGGTCGAGGAAGCGCTGCGCACGCGTGAGACCCACCTCCGCTCGATCCTTCACACCATTCCCGACGCCATGATCGTCATCGACGGTCGCGGCGTCATGCAACTGTTCAGCACCGCCGCCGAGCGCCTGTTCGGCTGGTCCGAGCAGGAGGCGATCGGCCAGAACGTCAGCATCCTGATGCCGGAGCCCGACCGCACCCGCCACGACAGCTACATCGCGCGCTATCGCAGCACGAACGATCCGCACATCATCGGCATCGGCCGCATCGTGACCGGCAAGCGCCGCGACGGCACGACCTTTCCGATGCACCTGTCGATCGGCGAGATGCAGTCCGGCGGCGAGCCCTATTTCACCGGCTTCGTCCGCGACCTCACCGAGCACCAGCAGACCCAGGCGCGGCTCCAGGAATTGCAGTCCGAGCTCGTCCACGTGTCGCGGCTGACCGCGATGGGCGAGATGGCCTCGGCGCTTGCCCACGAGATCAACCAGCCGCTGGCGGCGATCAGCAATTACATGAAGGGATCGCGGCGGCTGCTGGCCGGCAGCACCGATCCCAACACGCCGAAGATCGAAAGTGCGATGGATCGCGCCGCGGAGCAGGCCTTGCGCGCCGGCCAGATCATCCGCCGCCTGCGCGACTTCGTCTCCCGCGGCGAGTCCGAGAAGCGGGTCGAGAGCCTGTCCAAGCTGATCGAGGAAGCCGGCGCGCTCGGGCTTGCCGGCGCGCGCGAGCAGAACGTGCGGCTCCGCTTCAGCCTCGATCCGGACGCCGATCTCGTCCTCGCCGACCGCGTTCAGATCCAGCAGGTGCTGGTCAATCTGTTCCGCAACGCGCTGGAAGCGATGGCGCAGTCGCCGCAGCGCGAGCTCGTCGTCGCCAACACCCGCGTCGGCGACGACATGATCGAGGTCGAGGTGTCCGACACCGGCTCCGGATTCCAGGGCGACGTCATTCCCAACCTGTTCCAGACCTTCTTCACCACCAAGGAAACCGGCATGGGCGTGGGACTGTCCATCAGCCGCTCGATCATCGAGGCTCACGGCGGACGCATGTGGGCCGAGAGCAACCCGTCAGGCGGCGCGACATTCCGCTTCACTCTCCCGGCAGCCGATGAGAATTGATCCATGACGACCAAGGGACATGTCTACGTCATCGATGACGACGAGGCGATGCGGGACTCGCTGAACTTCCTGCTGGATTCCTCCGGCTTCGGCGTCACCCTGTTTGACGATGCGCAAGCCTTCCTCGATGTCCTGCCCGGCCTCGCCTTCGGCTGCGTCGTCTCGGACGTGCGCATGCCTGGAATCGACGGGATCGAGCTGTTGAAGCGGATGAAGGCGCAGCAAAGCCCGTTCCCGATCCTGATCATGACCGGTCATGGCGACGTGCCGCTCGCGGTCGAGGCGATGAAGTTAGGGGCGGTCGACTTTCTCGAGAAGCCGTTCGAGGACGACCGCCTCACCACCATGATCGAGACGGCGATCCGCCAGGCCGAGCCGGCGGCGAAGAACGAGGCGATCTCGCAGGACATCGCCGCCCGCGTCGCCTCGCTCAGCCCGCGCGAGCGCCAGGTCATGGAAGGGCTGATCGCGGGCCTCTCCAACAAGCTGATCGCCCGTGAATACGACATCAGCCCCCGCACCATCGAGGTCTACCGGGCCAACGTCATGACCAAGATGCAGGCCAACAGCCTCTCGGAGCTGGTCCGGCTGGCGATGCGCGCCGGGATGTTGAAGGATTGAGGCAGGTCAAAATCATTCTCCCGGGCCGTGCTAGCCAAAGGGGATGATCGAGATCGGCTCGCACCAACAGCGGCTTCCAGTGACGTCATCCGCAAAGCCCACCGTCTACGTTGTCGACGATGATGCCGCGGTGCTGGGATCCCTGCAATTCCTGCTGGAAACCGACGGCTTTGCCGTGCGGACCTTCAGGAACGCGACGGCGCTGCTGAATGCCAGTGGTGCGCAGGGGGCGGACTGCTACGTGATCGACTACAAGATGCCCGACATCAACGGCATCGAGCTGGCCGGCCGGTTGCGCCAGTCCGACGAGGGCACGCCCGTGATCCTGATCACCGGCTATCCCGATGGGAATATCTCGGCCCGGGCGGCCGCCGCAGGCGTCAAGGACGTGATTTTGAAGCCGCTTCTCGACGAAACCCTGGTCAAGTGCATCCGCCACGCCATCCAGGGCGGCCGCGGCAACTGACCTACGGGGTTCTACGTAGGTAACCCCCCTTAAGATATCTCGCGAAATTTTCGAAGCGCCCGAACCCGCGTACCAAAGCGTCATCACAACGGAGATGGCGCAGATGCTGACCGAGACGCTCAACACCCAGGCGATCAACACCCAGGCGATCAACACCCAAGTTCGTGCCAAGATTGCCCCTGCCCATCCCGTCTCCGACCAGTTCGGCGCGATCGCCGGCCATGTCGGCCTCGTCGCCACCGAGTTCTCCTACCGCAAGGACGAGGAGATCTACGGCGAGGACGAGCCGGCCGAATATGTCTACCAGGTCATCACCGGCGCGGTGCGCAGCTACAAGCTGCTCTCCGACGGCCGCCGCCAGATCGGCTCCTTCCATCTTCCCGGTGACGTGTTCGGCCTTGAATCCGGTCCCAGCCACCGCCTCGCCGCTGAAGCCATCATCGACACGACCGTACGCCTGGTGAAGCGCGCGAGCCTGGAGAAGGCCGCCGGCACCGACGTGCAGGTCGCCCGCAAGCTCTGGGCCATGACCGCCGGCGAACTACGTCACGCCGAGGACCACATGCTGCTGCTCGGACGCAAGACCGCGATGGAGCGCGTTGCAACCTTCCTGCTCGAGATGGACCGCCGCCTCGCGGTAGCCGGCATGATGGCACTGCCGATGTGCCGCCGCGACATCGGCGACTATCTCGGCCTGACGCTGGAGACCGTGTCGCGCGCGCTGTCGCAGCTTCACGCCCAGGGCATTTTGGGATTTTCCGGCGCCCGCCAGATCGTGCTGCGCAACCGTCAGCGCCTGCACAATCTCGACGCCTGATTTCTGTCTTCCTCCCCACCCGCTTTGGCCGGCTGAATTCGTTCAGCCGGCCAATTTTTTCGGCGCGATCATGCCGGTGCGCCGGGTTTCCGGCATCACAAAGAGGATCAGCAAGAGCCCGGTCGCGGCGACGCCGGACAGTCCGATGAAGGCGGTGGCATTGCCGAACTTGTCGCTGACATAGCCGCCAAGCGCCGTGCTCAACGACGCCCCGATGCCGGTCGCGGTCCCGACAATGCCTTGCGCCAGATTGAAATGACCGCTGCCGAAGGCGACGTCGGCCACGATCAGCGGGATCATCACCGCGAACACCGCGGCCGTGATGCCGTCGAACACCTGCACCGCGACCAGCAGATAGGGATCGCGCACGGTCGCAAACAGAAGGCCCCGGATCGTCAGCGCAGCGAATCCGATCAGCAGCAGCGGTCGCCGGCCCCAGAGCTGCGCCTTGCGCCCGACCGTCGGCGACAGCAGCGCGACGATCGCCTGCGGCACGACGATGCAGAAGGCGACGAGCACCGTCGCCCACTGGCTCGACCGCGCCGTCACCGCGCTCGCCATCAGCGGCATCATCGCGGCGTTCGCCAATTGCAGCAGCAGCACGCTCAGCGCGAAGACGATGAGCGGGCGTTGCCGGATCAGGTGCCAGAGATTGGTGTCGCCTGGAACCGGCGCCTCGCGCGGCATCTCGCCGTGACAGCGCGCGATGTCGACTTCCTCCTCGCGGATGCGCGACAGCGCGATCAGGGTCGGAATCGCGAGCAGGAAGGTGACGAGGAACACCGAGCGGCTCGACAGGAGATAGCCGGCCGTGCCCATCACGGCGGCGGCGACGCCGTTGCCGAGGGACGCAAAGCGCGCATTGCGGCCGAGCCGCTCGCCGATCGCAAGCGGACCGACGAGGCCGAGGCTGATCGCCGCGATAGCCGGCCCCAGCACGCAGCTCGCCGCCGCATGCAGCGTGGCCGCAGCAACCACCACGGGGAAGATCGGCATCGCCGCATAGGCGAGCGCGCAGAAGCCGATGGTCGCGATCGCAAGCGCTGCGACCAGCCGCTCGGACTTCGCGGCATCGATGATCGCGCCACCGGGCATCTGTCCGATCAGCGCGACGATGCCACCGATCGACAGCACGAGGCCGATCTCGACCTGGGTCCATTTCTGCGTCGTGAGGTAGACCGCGATGAAGGGACCGAACCCGGTCTGAACGTCGGCGAGGAAGAAGATGAACCAGTCGAGGCCGCGCAGGCTCTGGCGCGACGGCGCCGGAAGGCCCGCAGGCGGCGGCGCGGCAACGTTGTACCGTTCAACGCGGCTATCGCGATCTGCGTGGTTCGGCTTCCTCGACAACAGCACCGGCGGCCATCCCTCCCCGCGCCTCACTGAATCGCTTGCAGCGGCTGCAGGCTGCCGGACGCGCCGAGCACCACCATCGGCGTGTCTTCCTTGTATTCAGGCGCGGCTGCGACCTGCGCCTTGGTCAATTCCAGCGTGATGCTGTCCTTCTTGTTGGCAATCTTGCCGAACCGCATCGCGTTCCAGTCCACCACGATCTTGCGGCTGCCGACGCCGAGGAAACCGCCGAAATCAATCACGGCGGCGCGCACACGGCCGGCGCGGTCGACGATGATGTCGACAATGCGGCCCATATCCTCGTCGGCTGCGCTGCGCACGTCCCGGCCGAGCACGCCATGGGCGTCGCTCGCACCGATGATGGTCACGGACGGCGGCGGAGCGGCGTCCTTCGGCGTGACCGGCACGGTGGAGGTCGGCGGCTGCACCGCGGCCGGCGCGTTCGCTTCGCTGGGGGGCGTCGTTGGGCCCGCGGGCGGTTCCTCCGCGGCACGCGATGCGGCGACCGTCAATCCCGCGACGATCGCTGCGCTCAGAACCAACCATCCGGCGGTACGCATAAAACCCTCCTCGCAGGCGCCGCTAGCGCGCCAGCACGATCGAGACCTGGATCTGGCCGCGCGTGCGCAAGACCTCTAGCGCGACATCGTCGCCGTGACGGCTGACGCGCAGATCCACGCTGGAATTTCCCAATCGCAGATCGCGCAGGATCACCTCGTTCAGGAACGCCGGCAGATGCGGATTGCGCAGGCGAATCTCGCCACGCGCGACATCGAACTCGATGCCGAGCGCGGCCTCCAGCAGCGTGAATGGCGTCGCGCTGGCCCAGGCCTGCGGCGCGCAGGCGACCGGATAGAGCGTCGGGCCGCGCCGCTTCTCGCGCCGGAAGCCGCAGAACAATTCGGGCAGCCGCCGCAGGTCCATGTAGGTCGCCGCGTCGAACAGGCCCTTGAAGACATGCGCCACCGAATGCTTGAGCCCGTAGCGCGCGAGCCCGAGCGCGATCAGCGCATTGTCGTGCGGCCAGATCGAGCCGTCATGATAGGACATCGGGTTGTAGCGCACCTCGCCTTGCGCGACCGTGCGGATACCCCAGCCCGAGAAGAAGTGCGGCGCCATCAGATCGGCGGCGACGAGACGTGCGCGGTCCTCGCGGATCATGCCGCTGAACAGCACCTGCCCGGCATTGGATGTCCGCACCTTGCAGGGCCGTTTCCTGCCGTCGAGCGCGAGCGCATAGGTACCGAGCTCCTCGCACCAGAATGCCTTCTCGAACCGCTCGGCCAGCGCCTTGGCCTCGGTCTCGAGCTTTCTGGCGAGGTCCGGCTTGCCGAGCCGCAACGCGCAACGTGCGGCGAGCTGCTTGGCGGCAAAGACGTAACCCTGCACCTCGGCAAGGGCGAGATTGCCTTCCGCAAGCTGGCCATCGGCATGGAAGATCGCGTCATACGAGTCCTTCCAGCCCTGGTTGGCGAGGCCTTTTTCGGTGGCGCGCTGGTATTCGACGAAGCCGTCCCTGTCGGGGTCACCGGGGCCATCGATCCAGGCCAGCCCTGCCTCGATCGCCGGCCACAGCTCGGTCAGGGTCTTCTCGTCGCCGGTGCGCTCGAAATAGCTTCCGGCGAGCAGCACGAACAAGGCGGTCGAATCCACGCTGCCGTAATATTGCGCGAACGGCACCTCGCGAAGCGCAGCCATCTCGCCGCCACGCATCTCGTGCAAAATCTTTCCGGGCGCGGCATCGTTCAGCGGATCGACCGTCTCTGCCTGAAAATGCGCGAGCCGCCGCAGCACGCCCTTCGCGACCCGCGGATCGATCCACAGCATCTGAAGCGCGGTGATCAGGCCGTCGCGGCCGAAAGTCGTCGAGTACCAGGGAATGCCGGCATAGGGATAACGCCCCTGCGGCGTCCCCGTCATCAGCATGTTGAGGTCGGCCATGGCCTGGCACAGCACCTCGTTGAAGATGTTGTTCGACGTCTCGATGCTGGCCATGCCCGTCGTCGACTGGCGCATCTCGCGGCGATGGGCGAGCAGGCCCCTGAAAAAGCGCGCAGGCTTCTCCGCGATCGGCCGGTTGCAGGACACCGCCACGAACAGGGATTTCGACTGATGCGGGTCGAGGTCGAGCTGCCAGGTCGCGGCATTCACCGACAGCCGCGTCGGACGCGGGTCGAAATGCAGGCCGGTGGTACGCACGGCATCGTCAAGCCCGCGATAGTGGAACAGCACGTCGGTCGGCCCGAGCAACTTGCTGGTGCCGGTCCCGCGGTGCGGGCGCCGCTCGCCGCGCACCTCGAACAGATCGGCGAAGTCGCTGTCGAACAGCAGCGTCAGCTCCGGGCTGGCGCGACGGTCGCCATGGTTCTGCACGCCGATGCGCTGATAGGCCGTGCCGCGCCACAGGAAGATCGTGCGCACGATGTGCAGCAGGTCCTTCTGCAGCACGATGCGGCCCTGCCGATAGATATCGGGATTGGTGAGATCGACGGTCAGGGCCGAATTGTCGTCGCGCAGATTCGAGCCGAGCAGCAGCGGCTGGAGATCGTCGAGCACGAGCTCCAGCCGCGCCAGATAGCGCGTGTCGCAGTTGAACAGGCCGTCCGGCCCGCCCGCGGAGGCGCCGATGTCGCCATGGCTGTCCAGCACGATGAAGGTGTCGTCGTGCTTGAGCGACCGACGGGGCCGCGCGGCGGGCCCCGTCATCGGAATGTAGAACGCCTGCTCCGCGACGGCCTCCTCCGTCTGCGTTACCGAGATGATCTGGGTTACGGCTTCGGCTGCCATGAGCTGCTCCCCTGCGGCCAATTTTTCGAACGCGACCAACGCAAACGCAACTGTTGGACTTACGCGGCGAACTTCGCCAGCCGGCTCATCTCCTGCGTCACCAGCTCACGGTAGGGGCCGTGGCCCTGCATCAAGCGGTCGGGCGCGCCGTCCTCGATGATCTTGCCATTCTTCAGCACCAGGACGCGATCGAAATTGCGCAGCGTCGCCAGCCGGTGCGCGATCGCGATCACGGTACGGCCGCGCATCAGGCGCGACAGCGCCTCGCGGATCGCCTCCTCGGATTCGCTGTCGAGCGCGGCGGTCGCTTCGTCCAGCAGCAGGATCGGCGCGTCCTTCAGGAAGGCCCGCGCGATCGCGATGCGCTGGCGCTGGCCGCCGGACATTTTCACGCCGCGGTCGCCGACCATGGTGTCGAGGCCTTCCTGCAGGCTATCGATGAAATCGCAGCGCGCAGCGATCGCCGCGCGCAGCACCTCGTCGTCGGTCGCGTTCGGACGGCCGTAGCGGATGTTCTCGCGGATGGAGCGGTGGAACAGCGAGATATCCTGCGGCACGACCGAGATGGCTTCACGCAGGCTCAGCTGGGTCACCTTGGAAATATCCTGGCCGTCGACGGTCACGCTGCCTTCATCGACATCGTAGAACCGCTGCAGCAACGTGAACAGGGTTGATTTCCCCCCGCCCGACTGGCCGACCAGGCCGACGCGCTGGCCGGGCTGAAGCCGCAGGCTGAACCGTTCAAAGATCTTCTCGCCTCCGGGATAACCGAAGGTGACGTTGTTGTACGCGATCGCGGCGCCGCTCTTCATCAACGGCTCGGCCTCGGGATGATCGCGCAATTCATGCGGCACGAGCAAGGTCGCGATCGCCTCGGTCAGGCGCGCGACGTGCTGGGTGACATCGACCAGCGCCACCGCGAGGTCGCGCGTCGCGTTGAGAATGGAGAGGCCGAGCGTACAGACCAGCACGACATCGCCGGTGGTCGCCTCGCCCTGCTGCCAGAGCGTGATCGCCCAGGCCATCAGCGCCACCGTCAGGACGACCGTCACGCCGGCATGCGTGAGCCGCAGCTTTTCCAGATAACGCAGGCTACGGCCGCGCGCGGTCAGTTCCCGGTTCACCGTCGCGTCGAACCGCTCGTGCTCATGGCCGATGCCGCAGAAGGCGCGGACCAGCGGCATGTTGCTGATGACGTCGATCATCTCGCCGTCGACGACGGCGGCCTTGTCGGCAAAGTCGTCATGCAGCGGCTTGCCGGCTGCGGCCAAATGGAACATCGCTATCACCATACCGCCCGCGACCACGATCAGGCCGAGTGCCATATAGGGACTGACGGTTCCAATCAGACCGATGGCCGCAATTGTGGCAATGCACGGCGGCAACACATTCCAGACGAACATGTTCTCGACCGTGAACACCGCGTTTGAGGTCGCGGTGATACGGCTCGTCAGCATGCCCGGCATGCGATCGGAGAAATAGCTCGGCGCGTGTCCCGTCAGATGACGAAATATGTCACGGCGTAAATCGCCCGTGACACGAACGAAGGTGAAGCTCGCGGTCCAGCTCGCGATCCGCCACAGGAAGTTGTCCGCCGCAATCAGCGACATGAGTAAAATGAATGCCAGCCATACGCTGCCACCGTGCGAAGTTCCCGCGGACAGGCTGTCGACCAGGGATTTGACGCCGTACTGCGTGCCCACGGAACAGGCAACGGCTGCAACGACAGCGGTCAGGATCACGAGATGCGATGCCGGCCGTCGTCGCAGATAGCGCAAAACAAAGGCAAATGGCCTGCGCGCGTAACCAGAAAGATGATCCATGTGACTGCGACCCCGTCGTATTGATTTCGATTTTTCTATTAGCCGATTGAACATCGACCGCTTCGCCTCGGTTCCCGGGCCGGGCCATCACGACATGCGGATGCGGACGATGTGAGAAGAGGAGATGGCAGCATCGCGGCCGACTGAAGTGTGTCGAAGAAGTAACGTTCGTTGAAGGAACTTCGCAATTGCGAGAACGTTCCCTCGTCTGGCATGCCGGTGCCGAGACACGGCGGGGGTTTTACTTCCATGATCACAGAGGAGATGGCGAGATGCGCATCGCGCAGGTAGCTCCGTTGACTGAGGCTGTTCCACCCAAGCTGTATGGCGGCACCGAGCGGGTGGTGCACTGGTTGACGGAGGAGTTGGTTGCCCTTGGACACGATGTCACGCTGTTCGCCAGCGGTGACTCGCAGACGTCGGCGAAGCTGGACGCACTTTGGCCGCGGGCGCTTCGCCTCGACGGTTCCGTGCGTGATCCCAACGCGCTGCATATGGTGCTCCTGGAGCGCGTGCGGCAGAAATGTGACGACGAGGAGTTCGACTTCCTCCACTTCCATCTCGATTACTATCCGTGGTCCCTGTTCCACCGGCAGCCGACCCCGTTCGTGACCACGCTGCACGGCCGGCTCGACCTGCCGGAGCATCAGCCCGTGTTCAACACCTTCTCGAAAATGCCTGTCATCTCGATCTCGAACGCGCAGCGCAGGCCGGTGCCGCAGGCGAACTGGGTGACGACGATCCACCACGGCCTGCCGGAGACCTTGCTGACGCCGAAGCCGGCGAAGCAGGAATATCTCGCCGTGCTCGGCCGCATCGCGCCCGAGAAGGGCGTCGACCGCGCCATCAAGATCGCGATGCATTGCGGCGTCCCGCTGAAGATCGCGGCCAAGGTCGATCGCGCCGACCAGGACTATTACGACGAGCTGATCAAGCCGATGATCCAGAACAATCCGCTGGTCGACTTCATCGGCGAGATCGGTGACCACGAGAAATCCGACTTCCTAAGCGGCGCGCTCGGCCTCCTGCTGCCGATCGACTGGCCGGAGCCGTTTGGCCTCGTGATGATCGAAGCCATGGCCTGCGGCACACCGGTCGTCGCCTTCAACCGCGGCTCGGTGCCCGAGATCATCGACGAGGGCCTCACCGGCTTCGTGGTCGAGGACATCATCAGCGCCGCCGGCGTCGTCAAACGCCTGCCGCAACTCGATCGCGCGGCCATCCGCAAGCAGTTCGAGAAGCGCTTCACGGCGCGGCGGATGGCGCTGGATTATCTCGCGGCCTATCGCAGCCTGACGGAAGCGCAGGCGCCGCGGATCAAGCTGGTGAGCAGCGCGGAGTAAGGGCCGCTTTCACTTCACGACACACTGTCATGCCCCGGCTTGACCGGGGCATCCAGTACTCCGCGACTTCTCGGCTCAAGCACTGCGGTCTCAGGAATACTGGATCGCCCGGTCAAGCCGGGCGATGACAGCGAGAGTGCGGAGGGCGATGCCAGCAAGAACGTGGCGGCGGCGGCGCCCTAACTCACCACCGCCCGCTTCGGCTCGACGATCTCGAACATGCGCGGGAATTCGTCCATCAGGCCCATCAGCTCGGCAAGCCGCATCGGGTTGCCCGCGAGCTTGATCTTGCCGGCGGCGACCGCTTCCGGAAAGCTCGTCAGTTTCGCGATGACCTCATCGAGCGTTGCGCGCGCGAGCGTGAAACTGGCGTCCGCGCCTTCCGCCTGCACGCCCTCCGTATAAGTCAGCGCGCAATTCTCCAGGTTGAGCACGAAGATCTCGCCGGTATCGGAAAAGCTCCAATTCAGCACGATGTGCTTGCCCTCGGCCTTGGGGCCGTTGAGCCGAATGCCGAGCACGTCCCAGAGCTGCTCGGTGCGTAGCGCGGCCAGCGTCTCGCGCGGCATTGGCGGACGCGGCGGGGTCTTGGGCATGCCCTGACGCAGCTCCTGCGCGCCGAACAGATAGGCGTTGCGCCAGGTCGAGCTCTCGGCGGCATAACCGAGCTGCTCGAGCGTATCCGCGAGCAACAGACGCGCCGCTTCATTCTCCGGCTCCGCGAAGACGAGATGGCCGAGCGCCTGCGCGACAAAGCGGAACTCGCCTTTGTCGAAGTCCTTGCGTGCGCGCGCGAGGATGGCCTCGGCGCCGCCCATGTACTCGACATACTTCTTGCCGGATTCCACCGGCGGCAGCGGATCGAGATTGACCGGGTTGGCATCGTACCAGCCGAGATATTTCTGGTAGATCGCCTTCACGTTGTGCCGGATGTGGCCGTAATAGCCGCGGCCGTGCCAGGCGCCCTCCAGGCTCTTCGGCAACTGGATCGTCTCGGCGATCTCGGCGGCGGTGAGGCCGTGGTTCATCAGGCGGATGGTCTGGTCATGCGCGAACTTGTAGAGATCGCGCTGCTGGCGGATCATCGTGCCGATCCGCTCGCGCCCCCACACCGGCCAGTGATGCTGGCCGCACATCGCCTCGGCCTTGCCGTCCCAGAGCCGCAAGGCCTCGTTAAGGTACTTCGACCACGCCAGCGCATCGCGCACGTCGGCGCCGCGGAACGGCAGCAGATTGTGGAAATTGTGCGTACAGTTCTCGGCGAGGTTCAACAGTCTGTAGCGCGGGATGAAGAAGTGCATCTCCGCCGGCGCTTCGCTGTTCGGCGCCATCTGGAATTCGAATTCGACGCCGTCGATCACGCGCCTGTCGCCGCTCGCCATGATCAGGTCGGTCGGACGCAGCAGTGCCACGGCGCCCGCCGCCATCGACTTGCCGAGCCCGTTGTCGACCTGCCCCCGCACGCCTTTGGCGAGGAACGGCCCGAACTGGTATTGTGCCCGCCGCAGCATCGCCGGCCCCGCGATGATGTTCTCGGAGACGGCATGCTCCATGAACAGGTTCGGCGCGATGATCGGCACGGCGCCGGTTGCCAGCGCGTCCTCCTCCAGCACGCCGCGCGCGCCACCCCAATGGTCGGTATGGGTGTGGGTGAAAATGACGGCGGCCACCGGCTTCTGGCCACGATGCCTGTAATAGAGATCGAGCGCGGCACGTGCGCCCTCGATCGACGTCAGCGTGTCCACGACGATGACGCCGCTGTCGCCCTCGATCAGCGTCATGTTGGCGATGTCGAGCCCGCGCACCTGGTAGACGCCGGGCACCACCTCGAACAGCCCGTGCTGCATGTTGAGCCGCGACTGCCGCCACAAGCTCGGATTGACGGTCGGCGGCGCCTGCTCGGACGACAGGAAGCCGTAGGGCTTCAGGCTCCAGACCGTCCGCCCCTGCGGGTTGGTGATCTCCGCATTTTCGATCGTACCAAGAAAGCCACGCGCGGCGTCGTCGAAATCCCGCGTGTCGGAAAACGGCAGCGCATTCAGCATCGCATCATGCTGCACGGTGACGGAGGGTGTTGCGTCCTTCGGCTCGCTGCTGGTCATTCTTGTTTCCTCCCGGCCTGTGCGAGCATCTAACCGCATCTCGCGGGTGATTGCTATCGGAGGAGACTGCCGAAATCTAGCGAGATGCCTCTTTCCTTCTCCCCTTGTGGGAGAAGGTGGCGCGAAGCGCCGGATGAGGGGTATATCTCCGCCCGCAAGACTGTTTGTGCGGAGAGCCCCCCCTCACCCGCCTCGCCGCTGCGCGGCGAGCCACCCTCTCCCACAAGGGGAGAGGGTGCACCGTCCGCGTGGCTTACGCAGCGAGCTCTTCCGCCAAGGTCTGGCCCGATGCGGTCGCATCCGCCATCCGCAAATCCCGCGCCAGCACATAGCCGCCGCGTTCCTGCTTGGCCCGATAGAGCGCCTTGTCGGAGCGCGACAGCAGCGCCTCCGCGGTGCGCCCGTCGTCCGGCGCGACGGCGACGCCGACGCTGACGCCCACCTCAATGACCTGTCCGTCGATATCGTAGGGCATGCTGATCGACTGCACGATGCGCTGCGCCATCGCTTCCGCATCAGCCGCCGAACGCTGCACCGGGACGAACTCGTCGCCGCCCATCCGGACCACGAGGTCATCCTGCGCGGCGAGCGCCTTGAGCCGCCCGGCGACCTGCTTCAGCAGTGCGTCACCGACGGGATGCCCGAACCGGTCGTTCGCCTCCTTGAAGCGGTCGAGATCGAGCGTATGGACGGCAATCATCCCGGCCGCCAGCATCTGCGGCAGGTCCGTGGCCAGCACCGAACGATTGGACGCGCCGGTCATCGGGTCCAGGCGCGAGAGCTGCTCGAACTGCCGCTTGAGCGTGATCTGGTTGATCGAGGCATTGAAGCTCAGCCGCACCATCTCGAAGCTCGCGGCCACATACATCAGGATGAGGAGCCCGAGCCCGACATGGCGGAGATCTGGCTGCATAAAAGTAACAATCGCGGCGGGCGCTGCGATCGCGACGAGATCGAGCAGCGCCGCGACGGGACGCAGCGCCAGCCGCGCCACCACGCCGGCGCCGAAGCCGAAGCCGATGCCGATCGCCATCACGGAGCAAAGCGCATCGCCCAGCACGATGCTGCGCGCGGCAAACACGCCGAGCACCAATGCCGTCACCACGGTGCCGGCAATGTAACGCCGCTCCCAGATCACGGCCTCGGCCCGAGCAAGCTGCGTCGGCTGCGCGAGGCGGCGACGGAATGCGACAATTTCGAACAGGCGGACGATGGCGACGACGACACCGGCGACCGTCAGCGCCGCCGTCACCATATCGCCGGTCTCGTAGGTCGTGATGGCGCCGACCATCGCGAGGCAGGCGGCCGCAAGAATGTTGGGCATCGTCGTGCCGTGCAGGCCCGTGATGACTTCCAGATAGACGGCGTCGGAAATCGACGCTCGTCCGGATTCCATTCTGTTGAAGAACATGCCAGCCCCATCCACTGGCATGGTTCTACCGCAGACCCGTAAAAATGGGTCCCAGCGCAGCGATGGCATTTGAGCGCGCGGGTTTACCGCGCGTTAGCCATGTCCCGGTCGTGCATAGGCTAATGCATCCCCAGCACCCGCGGCAGCCACAGCGTCAGATCGGGCCAGTAGGTCACGATGACGAGGAAGCCGAGCATGGTGATGAGCCACGGCAACACGGCGACCGCGAGCTCGGTTATTCGCATGCGCGCTATCATCGAGGCGACATAGAGATTTAACCCGACAGGCGGATGGCAGAGGCCGACCTCCATGTTGACGTCCATCACGATGCCGAAATGCACGAGGTCGATGCCGAGCTTCTTGGCCGCCGGCGCCAGGATCGGCGCCATGATCAGGATGATCGAGTTCGGCTCCATGAAATTGCCGGCGAGCAGCAGGAGGATGTTGACGACCAGCAGGAAGCCGACCCAGCCGAGGTTCTGCGCCGCGATCCAGTCGGCCAAGGTCGCCGGCAGGTTCTCGTTGGAGAGCACGAAGGAGAACAGCACCGCGTTGGTGACGATGTAGAGCAGCATCGCGCTGGTGTTGGCGGCGCGCAGCAGCACCCGCGGCACGTCCACGATCTTGATCGCCTTGTAGACAAACACCGCGATGATAAAGGAGTAGACCGCAGCCATCGCGGCCGCCTCGGTGGCGGTGAACAGGCCGCTGTAGATGCCGCCGATGATGATGACGACCAGCATCAATCCCCAGATGCTCTCGCGGAAGGTGCGGACGGTCTCGCCCCAGCTCGCCTTCGGCAGGCGTGGATAGTCGCGCTTGCGCGCGAGCCACCAGGTGACGATGCAGAGCATCGTCGTCAGCATGATGCCCGGCAGCAGGCCCGCGACGAACAGCGCGCCGATCGAGGTATTGGTGGAGACCGCATAGACGATCTTCGGAATCGAGGGCAGCATCAGGATGCCGAGCGAGCCGGCAACGGTGATGATGCCGGCGCCGAAATGCATGGGATAGCCGTGGCGGACCATCTCCGGCAGCACGATCGCGCCGATCGCGGCGACGGTCGCGACGCTCGAGCCGCACACCAGCGCGAACATCGCGCAGGCGACGATGCCGGCAAGGCCGAGACCGCCGTGCCAATGGCCGATCAGCGAGGTCGCGAAATTGATCATGCGGCGCGCGACGCCGCCATGGGTGAGGAAATTGCCGGCGAGGATGAAGAACGGGATCGCCATGATCTCGAACCCCTCGATGCCGGTGAAGAGCTTCATCGAGACGGCTTCGATCGGTACCGTGGTCAGCGTGAACAGGAACGTCATCACGGTGAGGCCGAGCGCGATCGAGACCGGGATGCCGGTCAGCATCAGCGCGATCAGCAGCGCGAACACGGTCGCGGCACGCATCCAGTGCGGCAGCACCACCACGCCGAACTTCTCGGCGAGACACATCGCGAAGATCAGGATCGGCGCCATGATCAGGATGACGCCGAGCGGCGACACTTTTCGCGCGGCGGCCCTGGTCGCCGCGCCGGCGGGCTGCGGATGCAACGCGGGCGAGACGTCGGCCTCCACACCCTCGACGTGGCTCTCGTCATGATGCGGCAGATGGCCGGTCCAGTAATAGGACCACGAGACCTGGAGGAAGCGGAAGCACATCAGGCCGGAGCCGAGCGGAATCGCCAGATAGACGAACCACATCGGCGCTTCCAGATCGTTCGACTGCTGGCCGGTCTTGAACATCTCGGAGACAAAGGAGGCGCCGAAGGCGGCGATCATGCCCGTGAACAGCGCGCCGCACAGCAGCGAGAACAGGATCACGTGCTTGCGCGAATGTTCGGGCAGGCGGTTGACGAGCAGGTCGACACCGACATGGATGCCGGTGCGCACGCCATAGGCCGCGCCGAACTTCGCCATCCAGATGAACATGTAGATGCAGAGTTCCTGCGCCCAGGACAGGTCGAGCTCGGACAGGAAGGTGAACACCGCCATCGACAGCGTCGCGAGCCAGCTCATCCCGTGCGCAGCCGCCCATCTGGAGAGGACGATCGATTCGCCTGCGCCGTAACGGTGCACCACGGCGATGAAGATCAAGCCGGTTGCAGCCGCGATGAGCGTCGCGATCAGCCATTCTTCGAGATGGTTGAGCGCCTGATTGAGCACGCGAAGCAAATCAAAGTCCCCCTATCGATGCGAAACGGCCGGAAGTGCGCACACTCCCGACCGTTCGTATTGTCCTTGCGGAAAACGCGTCAGTTCATCTTGACGTCGAGTTCCTTGGCGACGAGATCGAGCACCTCCTGCCCGACCCGGCCCTTTGCCCATGTATAAGTCGGCCGCATCGCTTCCTGCCACGCCTTGCGGTCGGCGTCAGTCAGATAATGCAGCTTGGTCTTGCCCGCCTTCTTGATCTCGGCCAGCGCGTCCTCGTTCTCCTGGTGCGCGATCTGGTTGGTGTACTCGGTTGCATCCACCATCGCCTTCGCGACCTGGGCGCGGATGTCAGGCGGCAGGCCGGACCAGAATTTCGAGTTGACGATGACCGCATATTGCAGATGCGCGTGATAGGACACGGTGATGTCCTTCTGCACCTCGTAGAACTTCTGCGTCAGGTAGTTCGACGCGGTGTTCTCGCAGCCGTCGACCACGCCGGTCTGGAGCGCCTGGTAGACTTCGGAGAACGCCATGATCTGCGGGATCGAGCCCATCAGGCGGAAATACTGGTCGGCGATCTTCGATCCGGAGATGCGGAATTTCAGGCCCTTGAAATCCTCAGGCTTCATCAACGTGCGGTTCGACGACACCATGTGGAAGCCGTTGTCCCAATAGGCGAGCCCCGTGATGCCCTTGGCCTCGAGCTTCTGGAACAGCCACTTGCCGATCGTGCCCTTCATCGCGTTGGAATAGGTCTCGTCGTCCTTGAACAGCCAGGGCAGGTCGAGCGCCTCGAATTCCTTGATGCCGAGCGGCGCGAATTTCGCGGTCGAGGGCGCCAGCATCTGCACCGAGCCGAGCTGGAGCGCCTCGATCTCCTCCTTGTCCTTGTAGAGCGAGGAGTTCGGATAGACTTCGATCTTGACCTTGCCGTCGGTGTACTTCTCGGCGAGTTCCTTGAACTTCAGCGCGCCCTTGCCCTTCGGGGTGTCGTTGGCGACCACGTGGCTGAACTTGATGACAACAGGGCTCTGGGCCTGTGCCACGGCTGGGGCCACGAGAATAGCTGCGGCGGCGACCGCAAGAAGCAGCTTGCGCATGAAGTAACCTCCCAACAACCTCTAAAACCGGGTTCTTTTTGTTTTGCAGCCCGGTTTGCAGCCCAGTAGTGGCAGCAATCCACCACCCGAACAACTAGACCTAAGCCCAATTTGCCACAGGCAAGCTAGCTTGATGGCTGTTGTCCGCGCAACCCGGGACCCGCTTCCAGTCCCGGGTTGCGAACGGTTTATGTCGCATTGCGGCAGTGCGATCAGCCCTTGCGCTGGGCGACCATGAACAGACGCCGGAACGGAAACAGCGTCTGCCCCGCGGCATTCTTCGGATAGGCCTTCGCCACCCGCTCGCCATAGGCGGCCTCGAACGCGGCCTTCTCATCGCCCTGCAGGATGTCGAGATAGCGCGTCAACCAGGTCCCCTTGGTCCATTCCTTCACGGGATTGTCGCCTTCGAGCACCTGCAGATACTCGGTCTCCCAGATGTCGACGTTCTGGGAAAGCGGCGCGAGTAGATCATGATAGAAGGCCGGCCCTTCGACCGGCGGCGGGGTAACGAGATGCTCGACCTTTGACCGCCACGGGCCGTTCAGCGCCGTCTCGCCGATCAGCACATGCGATGGCGCGAGGAAGTTGCGCGGCATCTGCACCGCAAGCATGCCGCCGGGCGTCACCTTCTCCATGACCGACGGAAACAGCACCGCATGATCGGGCAGCCAGTGCAGTGCGGCATTGGAATAGATCAAATCGTATTGCCTGGCGGGGCGCCAATGGCCGAGATCCTCGTGCGACCATTCCACATCCGGCGCCGCCTTGCGGCCTGCGGCCACCATCTCGGCCGAGCCCTCGACACCGGTCACGGTCGCGTCCGGCCAGCGTTCCTTGATCAATTTTGTCACGTTGCCGGCCCCTGCCCCGAGATCGGCGATCGCGCGCGGGGCGAAATCCGGAATCCGCATCAAGAGGTCGACGGCGGGCCGAAGCCGATGGCCGGAGAATTTCAGATATTGCTGCGGATCCCAGACCATTGCTCAACGCCTTTTCTTTTTCGTGTTTCCTTCGTCGAGGCTCTTGGTTACCACTGCTCGTCCCGCTCAGGCAATTCGCGAAGCCGGCGGGACGGGCAGGAAACGAACGACAAGAAGCAAAAAGCAAACAAGAGAGCGTGTGACCATGGACCTCGGGCTCAAATCGAAAACCGCAGTCGTGACAGGCGCGAGCATCGGCATCGGCCGCGCCATCGCCAAGGGCCTGGCTGCCGAAGGCGTCCGCGTCGTCGGCGTGGCGCGGCGCACTGATCTCCTTGCCGAGCTGGTGAAAGAAGTCGGCTCCGGCCTGATCACGCCGTTCGAGCAGGACGTGATGGCCAAGGACGCCGCGGAGAACATCGCGGCCTTTGCGCTCAAAGAGATCGGCCATGTCGACATCCTCGTCAACAATGCCGGCGGCAGCCGCCCCCTTCCCGTCGATGCGCCCGACAGCAAATGGGACGAGGCGATCGCGCTGAACTTCACCAGCTACCGCCGCATCGCGCACGCGCTGCTGCCGCAGATGATCGAACGCAAATGGGGCCGCATCGTCAACATCACCGGCAAGTCCGAGCCGGAAGGCCTCAACGCTGCGTTCGCCGCAAAAGCCGCCGTGCACGCCTGGGCCAAGGGCCTGTCGCGCGAGATCGGCGAGCACGGCATCACCATCAACTGCATCCCGCCCGGCCGCATCATGAGCGAGCAGATCCGCCGCAACTACCCGCCGGATTATCGCGAGCGCTTTGCCGAGGAAGAAATCCCGGTCGGCTATTGGGGCGAGCCGGAGGACCTCGCGGCGCTCGCGGTGTTTCTGGCCTCACCGGTGGCAAGGTACATCACGGGCACGGTGATCCCGGTGGATGGAGGGTTGCGGAGGTATCAGTTTTAGGGCCAGCCGTAGGATGGGTAGAGCGCAACGAAACCCATCGACAACATCCAGAGAGGTCTCGATGATCGAGAGATACTCAGACCACGCGGCAAACGAGCGGACTTTTCTCGCCTGGGTCAGGACGGGCATCGCGATCATCGCGTTTGGCTTTGTCGTCGAGAAATTCAACCTCTTCGTCCGAACAATCGCCGAAGCCAACAGGACGGAGATCGGGTCTCGACTGCAATTCGATCGCTTCACGGGAGCGTTCAGTCACTATGACGGCCTCGCGCTGATCGCGATCGGGATCGCAATCATCGTGATTTCGCTCTTTCGCTTCATCAGGACTGGCCGAATGATTGACGATGCACAATCTCATTCCGCCGGCGGCATCAAGACAGAACTGGTGCTCGCCGTTGTGCTGGGCCTGATCGTTACAGCGATGACCGTTTATTTTGCGCTCTGACTTTGGACCTAGCGGTGGCGCCGGCTTCCATCGACAACATCTGGAGATCGCTTTGCATCACCATACGGGTCTGGGCATCGAGAGCGCCGAACGGCTCGTCCATCAGGATCACATCGGGGCCGACCTCGGTGTTGACTGACGTGATGTTGCGGCCGCGATGATGGACCGCATGACTATACATATTCCAAGCCGCCGAAATGAGCAGGCCGAGGCCAATGGTGAGAATTTGGGCTTCGCGGGTTGAATGAAAGGCAGGGCCGGCTGCGGCATCGCCGCGGCGGCGCGTTGGGGTTGCGGCGTTCGCCGCACACTCGTCCACATCTACTGGCGTCGCCGCCGTCAATGACGCAGAGGCGGTCCCTTTAAGAAACACGCTCGGAAGGTCGGCGGCCGGGCTCTCTGGTCATGCATCAGTCGACGTGACTGCATTTCCTGCCGTCGACAACGCGCGTGGATGAGAGGCAAACCGGATGATGTGCGGCGAGGCTGCTCCGCTATAGAGACTGTCGAGAATGGCGGAACGGCTCTTCAGGACCCCGCGCTGATTGATGTAGCCCTTGTCCGTTGTCTCGCCTGCCGCGAGCGACAGCGGCTGGATCTGGATGGCAACGGCCGATATCCGCGCGTTGGTCGCTGCCGCCAGGTTATGCTCGGTCAAGACCCGATGGACGTATGCGCGAACGCCGGAATCCAATGAAAGGGTGTCACCGGAATCCGCGCCTGCTGCGCCGTTAGCATGTCGCCTTGCACGGTCCGGATTGAGCCATACCAGCGCGACGAGAGAATCGCGGCCCTCGCCTCCGATCACCAGATCCTGCAGCACGCCGCCCATCCGGTTCAGGATGGCGGCACGCAGCTCGCCGACGAGCACCCACGTGCCTGTCATCATTTTGAAATTCTCCGAGAGACGCCCGGAAAACCTCAGGCCGCGGCAGAGATCGGCGGGATCGATGAACGAGACCGCGTCGCCTACCCGATAGAAGCCCTCTTCGTCGAATGCTGCCGCGGACAATTCGGGTAATCCGAGATAACCGGGCATGACGTTCGGGCCACGGACCCGCGCCTCGTAACCGTCCATCGCCGGAACCAGCTTGAGTTCGATGCCGGGTGCCGGCAAGCCGATCTCTCCCGGCGCTTCGCACGGTCGATAAGACACGCAGATGGTCGGCCCGGCTTCCGTGGCACCGTATCCGGCCAAAATCGGAACTCGCTCGCCGCGGACTTCGATTGCATATTCCTGAAGCGTTGCCATTACGGACGCCGGGATCGCCGCGCCCCCGAAAATCATTCTGTCGATGCGATGGAAGAACTTCTGCCTCAGGTCTGGATCCTCGCCGAGCGCGGCGCATAACAACGCGTAACCGGTTGGGACATTGAATGAGGCCGTCGGAGAAACGTCGTGCAGATTGGCGATTGTTCGATGAAACGCTTCGGGCGTCGGTCGGCCATCGTCGATATAGAGAGAGCCGCCGTTCTTCAGAACCCCATTCAGTATGACGTTGCAGCCCATGGTATGATGCCAGGGCAGCCATTCGATCTGAACCAGGGGCTGCGAGACCGGCGTGACCTGAGCGGCCATCTGCAGCACGCTCGACATCATGCGATGGGTATTGATCACTCCCTTGGGAGAGCCGGTCGATCCCGACGTGAACAGGATTCTGCCGACGGTCTCCGGTCCGAGTGCTGCGAACGCCGCCTCAAACGCGTGACCCGGTGTCGCGGCGGATAGCTCCGACAGCGGCGTGGTATCCGCCGCCTCTTCCGCCGTTATCCATTCGGCCTGCGCAAAGCCGGGGATGGCACGGGCTTGCACGAAGGGATCCGCCTTCTGGGCAAACACAAACTTCGGCGTGAGGACCTTCGCGATGTCTTCGATGCGGCTGAGGCCACCTGGCAGAAGACTGTAGCTTGGCGAGATCGGCGCAACCTGCAGACCGATCGACATCGCGGCGAACTGGATCACCGCATTCTCGATCGAATTGCCGGACAGGATGGCCAGCGTATCGCCCGCTGCGCCACCCCGATCAATCAGCGCCTGCCCGACCGAGCGCACTCGAGACCAGAATTCGCCATAGCTGATCGACTGCCATGCATTGTCGCGGGTTCGTTGCGCGAGAAAGACGCGGTCCGGCGTTTCCTGAGCCCAGTGGGGAAGGTATGCGCAAATCGTCCCGCTCACTCCAGCGAGCATAACCCCGACGGCGACAGCCTCGTCGCGAAGGCGCTCGTCGAAACGGGCGCGATCGACCACATACCCGACGCGGCAGGGATGACGCAGAAAGTCCTCGTAGTCCGACGCGCCCGAACGGTGAGTTCGCCGAATCCCGAGACAGGCTCGGGCGATCGCCGGATCGTCGAGCAGATGTTCAAGTCCTACCGCCGCGACAGTGACGAGCGAGGCCGGAGCAAGGAGCTCAAGCCGCGTCGTCGGTGTGACGCCGGAATCTGCGACAATAACCGTGCGACCCCTAAGGGCCAGCAGGCGTGCGGCGGTCAAGCCGGCAGGCCCCGCGCCGACCACGAAACAGTCGGTGCGCAGCACGTCCAAGATCAGATCTCGCCCGGACGATAGGTCCGCTTCGGCGGGGGAGCCGTCTTGCGTACGCCGCGCCGCTGCGCCAGGCCTGCTGTCGTCTGCGGCAAGAAAAGGCTCTCCATGTCTTCGACCGCGTGGTACTTCGGATCGGCCGTGACATCGATCGGCCCGTTGTTGTCGCGGCGTCCCTGCTCGACCCGCAGATCCTGCACCGGCAGAGATGCGGGCGCGTTCTTCACCGGCAACACCATGCCGAGCTCGGACCATTCCGCAATCATGTTCGACAGGCGGTCATAGTAATCGTTGCCGCGGATGTCGCGCAACCAGTCGACCCGGTTCATCAGGTGCTTGAAGGTCTGCTGTTGCGTCGCCTGGCCGAGAGGCGCGATGGCGGCCGCACGCAGATAGTTTCCGTCTGCCAGAACCTGATCCGGGGCACGCGGTCCCCAGAACGTCGGCATCGACAGGAACGTCGACGGGAAGTAGTCGGCCGCCGAATTGCACGAGGTATGATCGGTCTGCCAGGGCACGCCGAGGAAACGGGTGAGGCAGCCTGCGGCAACACCGTCGTGTGGGCCGTTCGCGCCGGTGCAGGCCGCCGGCGTGAGAGTACCCCCGAAGTTCTGCCGCGCTGGTTGCTCACCGGCCAGGACCTTCAGCCGATACGCCGATGCCCACATCAGCGGAATCCGCATCACCCATGTCATCTCCATCGCGGGATGGAATGGGCCGCCGAGACAATCGTGCAAGGATGCGCGCTCGAGATGCTTGACCTGGTCCTCGGGAGCCAGGGCATCGAAGTCCTGCGCCTGCGCCGGCTGGCGCGACGGCCCGTCGGCGTCGAATGTTCCAGCAGCCCAGCGCTTGAGGTGCGCGTACTGGGTCTTCGTCACGGCAAGCAGCAAATTCGAAGGCTTCGGCGGACCTTCGAAGAATTGGTCGACCGCATCGCCGAACACCTGCGCTATCTGATCTTCGATCAGTGCGCCGCCCGCGCCTGGATCGCGAAACAACGCCAGCACGGCCGCGCGCCACGCCGCATTCGCAGCAGACGCGTCGTTGAGCTTGGCGCGGACTTGCGCATTCTGCGCGTCGAGCGGCGAGCCAAAGCCATGAATGACGAAGAGCCCGTGGTTGACCCATTGCAGTCCGGTCAGGCGCTGAAAGATCGGTTGCACGTCGTTGACGAACGAGGTCTTGATCGGTCGTGGAATCCAGCCCTTGTCGTAGAACACCTCCCGCACCACGTCGTCCATCGTGACGAGACCGAACAGCCCCGGCGCGTAATTCGGCGGCGTGACGCAGACATAGCCGGGCTCCGCATCGATCGGTGCATGCCCCGCAAATGTCACTTGCGCCCGCACCGGCCCGTCGCTGACGTCATCGTGCCAACCTGGATTGTTGGCGAAAGTCAGGGGCCGGGTCCCTTTGCGGAACGGCCGCGAAACTCCATTGCCGCCGAGGAAGATCAGCCGCCCCTCCTCGTCGGTACGAAGCTCGCCGAGATAGACCGGCGAACCCCAGAACGCGCCATCGTCCAGCCTGATCGGGCCAGCCCCCTGCCCTGCGATGCTTCGCGGGGTTGGCGTGATGTCGAGCTTCCACCTGGCGTCCGGCAAAACCAGCTCGCGATTTCGCTGCAGCGCGTTCTGGCTCAGCGGGCCGAGGTCCATTGCCTGGTTGAACTCGTACCAGCCGGCCTTGAGGTTTGCGATGCAGACGCGCCACTCGATCTTCGCGGATGCAGCGGTCACCTCCTGCACACTGCCGTCCTTCATGTGGGCGTAGATGCGGAAGCGCGCGGCTTGCCGCTTGATCTCTCCGTTCGCGGTACGAAAGTCCTCGACAAAGCGAGCCGGCTGCTCCGGCGTCGTGCCGGGCAAGCTCGGCGCACCGCCGATCGTCTCGGGGCCGATGACGTAGTCGCCGGCGCCTTGCGCGTTGCCAACGCGGGCAACGCCGATCGGCGGATGGACTTTCAGCGCTGCAATTGCGTTCGGATCGATCATCGTCTGGCCTCGATATCAAAAGGGATTGTCCAAAAACGGAGGCGGCGCACGAGAGCTGCCGCGAGGCCATCAGCGCGGATGCTCAGGCTCGTCCATCGGCTGTCCGTTCAGGCTGCGCCTCACGGCGGCGGGCTTCTCGCCGGCCTCGATCCGCCGCCTCTGGAATTTGTCGATGAACGAGGCGCGGACGTCCTCGATCGGCTCGAACTCCGAACGTGGCGACGCGGTGCTCTGCGGAGCAGCTGCCGCGCCGAGCCCACGCGACTGAAAGCGATGCAGCATCGAACGTCCTCCGCGCAAATAATTCGCCGCAGAACTTGCTGTGCGGGAGCCTTTCGCGACTGGCTCCGACAACAGGCTATGTCAACCGCGCTGCGTCCAAATGACCGATCCGCAGGGTTGGCTTTATTCAATTATAGCGAGTAGTATATTATCAATGTAGACCTAAAGTCCACGCGACAAAGCGAAGCTCGCGTTACGGGTCATCAAAGCCGGAACAACACCATGTGCATGATGTGCGTGCATCGCGGCTCGGGCGTTCCCAGACTCAAACCTCGCAAGCGCCGCCCGCTCGGCCTTGCTCAGCCGCAGACCGGCGTGCAGGTGCGCGGCGTCGAGATCGTCCAGTGCGTTCAGGACGTGACGAATTCGGTGCCGCTGGTCGCCGATAAGGCGACGCTCGTTCGCCTCTATCTTGAACCGACTTCGGTGTCGCAGCCCGGTCAGATCACCGCGGAAATTGCGTGGAGCCGGAGCGGCGGAGGCGACACGTTCGTCCCGGCCCTCAACTCGCTTCGGGTGGACCCGGCCTCGCCCTTCAGTCTCCGCGAACAGCGGGAAGACATCGACAAGAGCCTGAACTTCCGCCTGCCGGCCGCGGCCATCGGCGCGGGCACACTCAGCTTGCGCATCAGCCGCATCTTTCAGCCCGGAGGCGGCGACCTTCCGGCGGCGGCGTTCAACATCGCGCCCGTCACATTCACGGCGGCGCCGCCGCTGCGCATCCGGGTGATCGGTCTTCGATACAAAGCGGGCACGACGACCGTCACCCCCGCTGCGGTCCACTTTTCGTATCTCAGGTCGTTTCTCAACCGCGCCTATCCTGTAGAGCTGGCCCCGCAAATTCGGACAGTAGCTTGAGTGGATTTTCTGCCTGACAGCGGCGAGGATTCTTGCTGCGAATCAGGAGCGAAGATGACGAAGAAGAGCCGCCGGACGCATTCTCCGGCATTCAAGGCGAAGGTTGCTTTGGCTGCGGTCAAAGGCGACAAGACACTGGCGGAGCTGGCGCAACTGTTTGATGTTCATCCGAACCAGATCACGATCTGGAAAAACCAGCTCCTGGAAGGCGCCGCCGGCGTGTTTGGGCATGACAAGACATCGGCCGAGACGCCGGTCGATTTGAAGGCGTTACATGCCAAGATCGGCGAGCTGGCGTTGGAAAACGATTTTTTGTCCGGCGCGCTCACCAAGGCGGGCCTGCTGAGCGCAAAGCGATGATCGACCGCGATCATGATCTTTCTATCGTGCGCCAGGCGAAGGTCCTGAAGCTGGCTCGCAGCACGGTCTACTATGAACCTCGGCCAGTTTCGGCCGAGGACCTTGCCTTGATGCGTCGGCTCGATGAGCTGCATCTCGATTATCCCTTCGCGGGAGCGCGTATGCTGCGATCGTTGCTGCGGCGGGAGGGCGTATACGCCGGTCGCCGCCACATCGCGACGCTGATGAAGCGCATGGGGATCGAGGCGGTCTATCGTCGCCCGAACACGAGCAAGCCGGCTCCGGGTCACAAGATCTACCCGTACCTGTTGCGCGGATTGAAGATCGAGCGGCCCGACCATGCGTGGGCAATGGACATCACCTACATTCCGATGCGGCGTGGCTTCGTCTATCTCGCGGCGGTCGTCGATGTGTTCAGCCGACGGGTCCTGGCCCATCGCGTCTCGATCACAATGGAGGCGGCCTTCTGCGTCGAAGCGGTCCAGGAGGCGTTGGCGAAGCACGGCAGGCCCGAGATTTTCAACACGGATCAGGGCAGCCAGTTCACCAGCCTCGAGTTCACCGATGTGCTGCTGGACGCGAAGATCGCCATCAGCATGGACGGCAAGGGCGCCTGGCGCGACAACGTGTTTGTCGAGCGGCTCTGGCGCACGGTCAAATACGAAGAAGTATATCTCCGCGCCTACGACAGCGTGTCCGAGGCGCGAGCGTCAATTGCCAAGTATCTGGCCTTCTACAATCAGGGACGCCCTCACTCGAGCCTTGACGGGCGCACGCCCGACGAGGCTTACTTCGGCACGCAAGCTATGGTGATGGCCGCATGACCGTCGCCGACGGTTTTGTCGTCGCTCTGGTCGGGCTACGCCCTCCCGACGCAACGACAAAACCGTAAAGCCCCGCGTTCAGCATAACCCGGCAGGAATCCACTTAAATCCAGCGGGGCGCTGTCCAAACAACCGGGGCCAGCTCTCTGTCGCCGCGCTCGAATGGTCCCACATGGTGGTGGACGCGGATTTTGCCGCGCCGTTCGACGACTCGACGGTCGATCTCGCCAATGCCCAGATCGCCGCGCTGCGAAGCCGCGAGGTGAGCAGCGGCGTCGACCCGCGCACGCACTATTACGGTCTCGTCGACGATAACGCGTCCAACAACTTCATGCGAGGAAAGGCGTTCGCCATTCCGGGCACGCCCCAGCCGGACACCGTCGCTTCCGGACCCGCGGGCGTGCCGAACGGCTTTGCCGGCGATCGCGACGCGTCATACGCCGACTGGTACGGTGCTCACGAACTCGGACATACGTTCGGCCGGTTTCATCCGGGATTTCCCCCCGCCGCGCAGGACGCGAGCGATCCGACATTCCCTTATGAGAACGGCTGTATCAGCAAGCCGGACAACAAATATGTCGGTGTCGACACCGGGGATCACGAACTCGGCTTGCCGACCGCTGCGTTGCCGGGGCTCACATATCACGACGTGATGACCTATGCAGACAACCAGTGGCTATCGGCGTACACTTACCAGGCGATAATGACCCGGCTTTTGGAAGAGGACGCCCTCGGTCCGCCGGTCGCCTAGGAGGATCCGATGAAGACCGAAATCAAGACCGGATCATTCGTTCACGTCGTCGCCACCATCAACAAGACCGCTGGTGACGGCAAGTCATGTATGTGAACCCGTCGGTCTCCACCATCGCGTCGGACGCCGCCACCGACAAGGATGTGGAACTCGTGGCTTACGACGGCACCGGCAAGGAAGTCTACCGTGAGCCAGTCGTGATCCGCCGGTCATCTGCTGAACCCGACCGGCCGAACGAAGTCGGTCTGATTCAGGCGGACCTTCCGCGGGTGAGCGGCATGAAGTCGGTAAGCCTCCAGCTCAAGGGGAAGGAGATCAGCCGGTACGAGGCCGGGGCGGCACCTCCCGGGCCGACCGCAGGCGCCACCTTCGGACTTGAGCTTGCCGGGGCTGCGGCAGCCAGCCGGCGGCCATTGAAGATCGACCAGCTCGGCGGTTTGCAGCCCGTCGCCGGCGTGACCTACTCGGTCCAGGTCAAGCCGGACAACAAGTCGACGTGGGACACGATCGCAGTGAGTCGTCCCACTCCCGAGGTGGACGTCGATCGCAATCAGTTCGCCGGCGCCAAACGTGCCGCGGTGCGCGTGTTGCGGACGACCGGATTCGACGAAGAAATCATCGCGGAAGATACGGTCGACTTGAAGTAGCCGCCCGCAAGGAGCCTGAGCGCGCTTACCGACGGCATCGCACATTGATCCCGTCGAGGTCCAGGCCGGATACGCCGTCGACGCTTGATCTGGATCAAACCCGCCGCGGCATTGCCATCCCGGAATGGGTACGGCCGCGCAGAAAGCGCCGCCCGTAAGCCAAGGAGATGATCGATCATGACATCCTCGAATTCCCTGCGTACCTTCGTTCTCGCCGGAGCCGGCGCCCTGCTATCAGGCACAATCGCTCAGGCCGGGCCGATCCCGACGCATCTTTCGACGATGAAATCGATGGTCGATCAGACCACCACCGAAGTGCGCTGGGTCGGCGGCTGGCGCGGCGGCGGCTACGGCTATCGCGGCGTCGGCTGGGGCTACCGCGGCGGCTGGGGTTATCGCGGCTAGGGCTATCGCGGCCTCGGTTACGGTGTGGCCGCCGGCGCGGTCGTCGGCGGCGCAATCGCGCGGAGCGCTTATTACGGCGGCTATGGCGGGTACTACGGTGGCTACTCTGGCGGTTATCCCGCCTATGGCTACGGCTACCCGGCCGCATCGTATTACGGTTATAGCGGCGGCAACTACGGCTATGGCTATGGCGGCGACAACTGCCCGCCCACCGGCAGCTACTGGGCCTACTAGCGGGAAACGTATTCGCCGCTTAGGAGGATGGCTCGCCACGGGCCGCCATTCTCCGATGGGCCAATTCACCCCTGTGCCGGCGGGCGAGTGCACCTCATCCCTCGCCCGCCGGCGGGACGACATACAGCGTCAGCGCGAACACCGCGTAGATGAAGATCATCAGGGCGCCGACGAACCATGCCGAGCGTCCACTGGTGGTGATGAAGGTCGCCGTGACTGTTGCGATCATCACCATGGTAACGGCGCCAGGCCAGAACTGAAGGTTCATTGGCGTCGGTCCCACGACATAGCTGAGCAGCACGAGCGCGGGTGCAACGAACAGCGCGATCTGGGAGGCGCTGCCGAGCGCAATGCTGACGACCATGTCGAGGCGGTCCTTGCGCGCAGCGGCAAGGGCAACTGCAAATTCGGCAGCGGCGCCAACCAGCGAAACGATGATGAACCCGACGAAAGCCGGACTCATGCCGAAGGTCTCCGCCGCCTTCTGCACCGATTCCACGAAGATCTCGCTCACCAGCGCCACCAGCACGGTGACGGCCAGCAGCGTCCCAACGGCTAGCCCGATCGGCCAGTGCGCTTCCTCCTGCTCGCCGTGATCGGCGCTTGCGAACAATTCCTTGTGCGTCCCGAGCGAGAACCACAGGCCAAGCGCGTAAGCCGCGATCAGCAGGACTGAAATGCCGACGCTAAGCTTGTGAATGACGCCTCCGTCCTGCGGCAAATGCTCGAGGTCGGCGACTGCCGAGGGGGCCAGCAGGGCGACTGTCGCCATCAGCAACAGGCCGGACGACAGGCGCGCGCCGGCGCGGTTGTACTCCTGCACGTGGTAGCGCAGGCCGCCGAGCAGCAGGCAGGCGCCGAGCATGAATGTCGCGTTGGTGACGATCGCGCCGGCAATCGAGGCCTTCACCAGCATGTACTCGCCTGCCCGCAGCGCCGTGATGGCGATGATCAGCTCCGTCAGATTGCCGAGCGTTGCGTTGAGCAGCCCACCCACGGCATCGCCGGTTCTGGCGGCGACCGCTTCGGTGGCGTGACTGAGCAGCGCCGCCAGCGGCACGATCGCAAGCACGGCGAGCACGAACAGCAGCGTGTGGGAATGCGGGGCGACCGCCTCCGCCACCAGCACGATGGGCACGAAGACCAGCATCCAGAGCAGAGGTGTATCCCGGATTTCCCTGAGCAGGGTTGTCATATGGGCCGCCCTTTCCATGGATGCGTTGATGGAAAGGTCCGGCGGCGCCGCGGGGTGAGTCTTGATCTGGCTCAAGCGGGCCAGAGGAGACGGGCCACTGGACGTCAGGAAGCGGACGTCGCGCATGATGAGAATGCGCCCTTGTCCCCGACCGCTGGCACGATAGCATCATGCCAGTGTTTTGCCCGACGGGTCAACGTGATCACTGTCACGAAGGTCGTCGCGACGCGCTCCGAAAATCCCTTATCGATCAAGGAGCCTTCTACTGTGCATGGGGTTGTTTTTCGAGTTTTGTGTTGGCCCCCAAAAAAATCGCAGGCATCCGCGACGATGGCTCACTCCGCCTGCAAGATCTCCGCAATCGCAGCACCTGCGGCGATCGTGCCGAGCTTGCCGCCGACGTCGCGCGTCGCCCTGCCTTCGCCGATCGCCTTCGCCACCGCGGCTTCGATCGCACGCGCGGCTTCCTCGTAGCGGACGGCGCCACTCTTCTCGCCATGCCAGGCCAGCAGCAACGCGGTCGACAGGATCAGCGAGACCGGATTGGCGACGTCCTGCCCCGCGATGTCAGGCGCCGAGCCGTGTGCCGCCTGCGCCATCGCATAGCGATCACCGACATTGAGCGAGCCGCCGAGGCCGAGGCTGCCGGAGAGCTCGGCCGTGAGATCGGACAGGATGTCGCCGAACATGTTGGTGGCGACGATGACGTCGAAGCGATCGGGGTTGCGCACGACATGCGCCATCATGGCGTCGACCAGGATGTCGTCGACTTCGAGGCCGGGATAGCCCTTCGCCGCCGCGCGGCAGATGTCGAGGAACATGCCGTCGCCGATCTTGAGCACATTGGCCTTGTGCACGATGGTGAGATGTCGTCGTCGCTTCATTGCGAGACGGCAGGCGGCGTGCGCGATACGCTCGCAGCAGAGGCGCGTGATCCGGCGCAACGAGATCACGACGTCGGGCGTGACCAGCATCTCGCCATTGCCCTGCTCCATGTTGCGGTCGGCGTAAAACCCTTCGGTGTTCTCGCGCACGACGACGAGGTCGAACTCGCCGAGCCGACCGGGCCGCCCCGCATAGGTGCGCGCGGGCCGGACATTGGCGTAGAGGTCGAGGCTCTTGCGAAAGTGCCTGGACGGGTTGATCTCGCCATGGGCCTCGTCCTTGAAGTCGAAGGTCGCGGTCGGCCCCAGGATCAGGCCGTCGGCGGCGCGGACGATGTCGAGCAGCTCGGGGCGCACCGTCGTGCCAAACTGCTTCAGGCTCGCATGCCCGACCGCGTGCTCCTCCAGGCGCAGATTGAGCTGGAAGCGCTCGGAGGCCGCGCGCAGCACGCCCGATGTCGCGGTCGTGATCTCCGGTCCGATGCCGTCACCGGGTAGAACGACGATTTGCATGATGATCCCCCAAGATTGCAGCAGCTGGCGCGATCATACGCTAGCCACCGGCCGCATCGCCTGACCTTCGCGCATACACAGCATGCAAGCATATGCCTGTGGAAGCGGCCATCGGCGTAGTACATGCCGAAAGTCCACTTTCACCACGCCGCCGGAGCAACGCGCCAGGCAATGACAATCACGTTACCTGCCGCCGCGCGCGAGCCCGATCATCCCATTGCCGACGGCCTTCCGGCCACGCAGCGGCGCTGGGCGATCGCCGCCATCTTCACCGCGCTGGCGATGGCCTCCCTCGACACTGCGATCGCCAATATCGCGCTGCCAGCCATTGCCGCCGATTTGCACGTCACGCCGGAGCAATCGGTCTGGGTGGTCAATGTCTACCAGATCGCGCTGGTGGCAACCCTGCTGCCGCTCGGTGCGCTCGGCGAGATCGTCGGGCACCAGCGCATCTATCTCGGCGGCCTGATCCTGTTCACCATCGCCTCGCTGTTCTGCGCGGTGGCATGGTCGCTGGACAGCCTGCTGGTCGCGCGCACGCTGCAGGGCCTGGGCGCCAGCGGCATCATGAGCGTCAACACGGCGCTGGTACGCTTCGTCTATCCCGGCCGAATGCTCGGCCGCGGTTTCGGTCACAACGCGCTCGTGGTCGCGACCGCCTTCACCATCGGTCCATCGATCGCCTCTGCCATCCTCGCAGTCGGCCCGTGGCCGTGGCTGTTCGCTGTCAACATTCCCTTCGGCCTCGTCGCGATCGGGATCGGCTTTGCAATGCTGCCGAAGACGCCGCGCGCCGATCACGGCTTTGATTTTCTCGGCGCGGTCCTTGCGTCCGCCTGCCTCGGCCTGTTCATCACGGGCATCGGCAGCGCCGCGCACAATCTGTCGCCTGTCGTCGTGGGAATCGAGCTGATCACGGCCCTCGCACTCGGCTTCATCCTGACGCGCCGGCATGCCGACCATCCCGCGCCGATGCTGCCGATCGACCTGTTCAGCCGGCCGATGTTCGCGCTGTCGGCGGCGACGGCGGTGTGCTCGTTCGCCGTGCAGGGCCTCGCCTTCGTCTCGCTGCCGTTCTATTTCGAGGACGTGCTCGGGCGTTCGCAGGTCGAGACCGGCTTCTTCATGACGCCCTGGCCGCTCGTCGTCGGCATCATGGCGCCGATCGCGGGGCGACTCTCCGACCGCCATGCCGTCGGCCTGCTCGGCGGCATCGGGCTCGTGCTGCTCGGCCTCGGCATGGCATTGCTCGCGATGCTCCCGTCCAATCCTGCTATCCCCGACATCATCTGGCGGATGGTGATCTGCGGCATGGGGTTCGGCTTCTTCCAGGCGCCGAACATGAAAGCGGTGATGTCGAGCGCGCCGCCGCACCGCAGCGGCAGCGCCTCTGGCATCGTCGCGACCGCACGCCTGACGGGGCAGACCACGGGCGCGGCGCTCGCCGCCCTCTGCTTTGCGCTTGCCGGCCACGACGGCGCAACCGTCGCGCTGGCCCTCGGCGCCGGCTTTGCCGCGCTCGGCAGCGTCATGAGCTTCTTGCGGCTGGCGGTGAAGTAAGCCTTCAGGCCAGGTGCCGAGCTGCGGTGGTGTCGAGCGTCTCAGCGGTCGGGATGACCGTCTCGTCATCGAGCGCAGCGAGGCGCCCGTCGATGGCTTCGATGACCTTGCGCGAGAACGGCCCGAGATGCGCATAGGCGGCAATCATCTGCACCGCGATCCGTGCCGATGACGTGTCGCGCTTGGCGCAGTTCATGAAGGTCTGCCACAGCGGCCCGCGCGCTTCGGGAAGGGCGGTGACAACGCGGTGCACCGTCTCCATCGCCCCGACCCGCGAGCGGATGTCGCCCTCGGCGAGCTCGGGGCGCTGCCTGGATCGGTCGAGCAGCGTCATCAGGCGGTCGACGCGTCCTGCGTAGGCGGCGGGGCTGTAGATGTGCTCCAGCACCCGCTTGTAGTCCGTCAGGATGTCGCGCAACGGGCGGACCGGATCGAAGTTGATGCCGTCCGTGCACTGATCGGCGCCGATGGTCGGCGCCAGATCGTGGCCCGGATGCAGCCGGCCTTCACGCTCGAGTCGGCGCGTGAGCTGCGTGTTCGGCAACGCATAGAGCAGGCCGACCATGGCGACGGGAATCGCGGCCTCCTCGATGAAATCGATCATCGCTTCCGCCATCGAGACCTTCTCGGTGTCGAAGCCGACGATGAAGCCCGCGGTGACGAGCATGCCGGCGGCATAGATCTTGTGGATGCTCTCGGCGATGTTGCGCCGCGTGTTCTGCTTCTTCCGCATCGCGACCAGCGTTGCAGGGTCCGGACTTTCGATGCCAACGAAGATGCCGAAGAAATTGGCCGCGCCCATCAGCTCCAATAGCTCGGGATCGTCGGCCAGGTTGACCGAGGCCTCGGTGGACAATTCGAAGGGATAGCCGTGCGCGCGCTGCCATTCGGCGAGCTGGGGCAGGAACTGCCGCAGCGACTTCTTGTTGCCGATGAAATTGTCGTCGACGAAGTCGAGATGGCCGCGATAGCCCATCCGGTAGAGCGTCTCGAGCTCGACAAACATCTGCTCGACCGTCTTGGTGCGCGGCACACGGCCGTAGAGCTCGATGATGTCGCAGAACTCGCAGGTGAACGGACAGCCGCGCGAATATTGCACACCGAGGTAGAGATAGTCCTCGAACTTCAGGAGATCGAAGCGTGGCACCGGCGTCTTTGTTACGTCGGCCTGGAATTTCGGCGCAGTGAAGACGCCGGAGCGGGCCCCGCTTTCCCAGGCCGCGATGAACTCGTCGATGACGCTTTCGGCCTCGCCGAGCACCCGGAAGTCGGCCCGTTCGTAGACATGGGGGCTCGACGTCGGATCGGGTCCGCCGACGACCACCGGCTTGCCGGCGGCGCGGCAGAGTTCGATCAGGCGCAGCGTATCGGCCTGCTGCGGCAGCATGCCGCCGGTGAACACGACATCGGCCCAGGCGAGATCCTCGTCACCAAGGGGCTGGGTGTTGCAGTCGATCAGCCGGACCGTCCAGTCCTTCGGCAGCATCGCGGCCACCGTGATCAGGCCGAGGGGAGCCGCGGGTCGCTTCACACCCATCAGCTCGCAGGATTCGCCAAAGCTCCAGAACGACTCCGCGAGGAAGAGCGGATAGAGCATCAATACGTTGCAGCGCTGCGGTACGTTCATGGAATCCCTTTTTTGCTTCGTCCCAGTGTACCAGAGCGCGTTCGTCTTGCACCCCGGTAAAAAGGACAAACTGTCGCCGCAATGCAGCGCCGATCGGCCGTGGAACCGGCATTCACAGCCGAAAGTCGCCTCAAACCGCTTAGCTGGCGTTTAGGGCTGGAACCCGGTCCTGGGCAGAGCGGGCAATCAGACGCGCTCGCTGGCAAGCATCGTCCGGCTGCTCGCCAGGACGTCGCTGCACCAGGCGAAGAACGCGCCGAGAAACGCCCGGCCGGCCGCATCGGTGCGGGCATGCTGCCGCAGGGTCTCGAACCCCTGCTCCATCCGCGACGCATTGCGCGCGAGCAGTGCGCGGATGTCGCTGCGAACTTGCGGGTCGTCTTCCTGCTCCAGCATGTGCACGTCGAGCTGGGTGACGTGGATGAACGAATATTGCGCGTGCAGCACTGCGGTCATTGGACGCGGCCGGTCGACCACGATCGGGCTGGGATAGAGCTCGTCCTGCGGATTGCTGATGATCCGGATCGCATTCTCGTTGGCGACGCCGAATGCCCGGAGCTTGTGATGGGCCATTTCATGGACGATCGCCTGCGCGGCCGCGAGCGGGCAATTGACCGTGAGGCCGATGACGCCGAACCGCGCGTCGACCGAGTGGCTGGCCGAGCCGAGCCGGCCGGGCCCCTCGGTCGGCTGCTCGGTGTCGTGATAGCACTGGATGGTGTGCACGATATCAGGCCATTGTTTCGCAGCGAGCGGCCAGCGGCGGACGTAATGCAGCGCCTGCTCCAGCGCAGGGACGGCTTGCGCGTCGGGGACAAACCGCGGCGCCGGCAGCAGCGGATCCTCCGTGCGCAGGGCAACCCTACCCTCCGCGATGGCCGGTGCGCCGTTCACCGGGGGACGCTGCGGCGGCAGCGGCCGCCACGGCGTCGGCTCGGTTTCGATCAGGCCGAGGGCGACGGCGGTATCGTAGCCGTCGGCCTGCGGTCGTGCTGTGCGTTCCCAGTCAATCGACGTCGCGTCCATGGCGATCTCTCCTTCGAACCGGTCAGTGCGGACGACCACTCGTCGCCGAGAGGGCCGCGGAGACCCGCCCTGCGCGTCCAGGCAGCAAGGCAAATCCCATCGATGCCGCAAGCGTGTCCATATCCCCAAGCCGGTGCAGCGATCGGTCGGTGCCGATCACGATCACTGATTTCGCGATCGCGCGGACAGCGGCAAGCGCTTCGCGGCCGCCAAGCCGTTCCGGATCGACGAAAGCGAGGTCGACGCCATCAGGCGCGAGACGCGACAGCGCCGCAATCGCCGCGATGCTTGTCCCACCGAGCACCGGCAATGACGCACCGAGGCGCCGGCGCGCGGCTTCAGCTAGCGCGGCATCTTCCTCGGCACCGTATAATCTCAGCTTTGGCCTCGTCTGCGCGATCAATTCCAGCAGCAAGCCATCGCCGCATCCGACATGCACGGCCGATCCCGCGCGGCGTAGCGCAGCGGTCTGCTCCCAGACCACCGTGCTGAAGCGCGAGCGCATGGCGAAGGGGTTCTCGAAACCGGCCGCTTCAAATCCGCCGCCGAGTTCGGTGAGGATACCGGCGCTGTCCGCGGGCTCGACCGCTGCGGCCTTTCGCTTGTCCAGGTGCGCCGCCGCCGCGCGCTGACGAGGCCGCCGATGCGACGGTGTGCCCTCGTCGGACAGCCATGTGCAGCGGAAGGCGGCCGTCGCAATTTCGGCAATGCCATTGACCAGCGACGCCCCCATCGTCCAATCCGCCATCTCTTCCAGCCAACTCATTTCCTCGGCCAATCCCAGCTGGCGGCCGAGATCGATGAACTCACGCGAAAGATCGCGCGTAGTGGAACAGTCGGCAGAACAAGGCGCGTGTCTCACCGGCCCCAGTCCCAGAACCGCGAGCGCGACATGAGCAGGTACGGCCGCCTTGTCCGCGCGCGCGAGGATGCCGGCCAACGGATCGCTTCCGCCGCGCCCAAGATAGTCCGCCCAGGACCTTGCGCAGCATGCGGGATAGCCGAACCGTATCGCGGCCTGCTCCAGGCCGTCCGGCGCGGGCTCAGCGATCGATGTGTCGAGCGGCGCGGCGCCGATCAGGAACGCATAGTCGAGCAGCCGCTTCGGTTCGGCGATCGATGCCTCAAGCGGCCAGTCGGCGGCATAGCCGAGCGACGCCTTGACCGGCTTGGCCTCGAGGCCAATCGCGCGCGCCCGCTCGGTCAGGGCGTCGATGCCATCATAGCCAGTCCACACCAGCGTGGCCGGGATGCGCTTCCGGCGCACCATCTCGAATTCGATCGCTAGCGCCGCATGCCTGAGGCGATCCAGACGCGGCTGCCAGAGCGCGCGCGCCTGCGGGCCAGTGAAGCTGATGCGCTGCGTCACTGCCTTGGCGACGGCCGGCTCCCGCGGTGCGGCCGCGAGCGGAGGACGGGGCCAGGTCAGCCAGCAGGTCGGCCAGGCGGACGTCATGGTGCGTCCGCCTGCTGGAGCAATGAATGCAGGGTCGGATTGTCACCGATCGACCAGGCGGCGATCATCTTCGCTTCGAGATCGGACCGGCGCTCCGACCGGCTGATCGCGACCTCATCGTTCGCCTGAAGCTCGGTCTCGATGTCCTCGAACAAGCCGAACCACACCGGGCAATCGATCGAGCGCATCCGCCAGTCGCCGTCGATCGCGGTGCCCGGACAATTGCCCTTGCACGCGAGGAAGAACCGGCACCCCTCGCATCCGCCATCGGCCTGCGGCGTCCTGTAAAGCGAGAGCTGGCGCTCGAAGGCCTCGCGGCCGGCACGCAGATGGGTCACACCATCCTTGTTGGTGCGGCCGCAATTGCCGAGCCGGCCATCGCTCTCGACACCCACCACGGCGCGCGTTGCATAGGGATCGCAGGCGTGGAAGACGCATGAGGTCTGCGCGTCATCGCCCCTGAGCATCGCGGCCATCTCGGCGAAGATGTCGAACTGAACCGACGGCAGCTCCTGTTCGAGCCGGCGCAGTCGCCTCAAAGCCGCAAGGTTCTCCTGCGCGGTGAGCGCGAGACCCTCGCCCCTTTCCGTTTCGTCCTGCTCCAGCAGGTGCAGGCGCAGCTTGCGCACGCCAAGGCTGCCGAGAAACCCGATCCACTCGCACAGCACGCCGAGCCGAGCCGGCGTGGCGTTCATCCGGTTGAGCGTCACGATCACGTTCGGCGGCATGCCCTCCCGGCACAGCGTCTCGATCGCCGCCTCGATGCGCGCCGTCGCACGCCGCGTCGCCGGCAGGCTGCCGGCCCAGCGGGCATCGTTGAGCGGTCCCGGCCCGTCGATCGAGATGCCGATGCGCACGTGGTATTTCCTGAAGAGCTCGATGTCGCGCTCCTCGATCAGCGTGCCGTTGGTCTGCATGCCGACGCCGCCATGGCGGTCGAAGCCAAGCTGCATCAGGCGCTCGAGATCGGGCCGGCGCGTCAGCATGATCTCGCCGCCGAACAGGCTGAAGGGCTCCGCCAATCTGTCCAGCGTCGCCATGATCGCATCGAGATCGTAACGCGTCGGCACGTTGCCGGCGGTGCGGATGCCCTCCTGATAGCAGTAGCGGCACTTGATGTTGCACTTGTCGCCGAGGGGGCGGACTTCGACGGTCATGGCTGCACCCGTTCGAGGTCAGCCGGCTCGTCGCGGGCATTCGTCAAGGCCGCGAGCAACCCGTCTGCTTCCGGCAGCGCGATACGCTCGCGTGGCAGGACGAATCCGAGTGGAAATTCGGCGCGGGCGTCGGCGTCAAAAATCTCCCTGCCGGCCTCGGTGACGAGCGACAACACTCTGCCGTCGATTTCGATCGCGAACCGTCGCGCCAGAATCGTATCCAGTGCGGCCTCGACTGATGCCGCATCCAAACGATCGGCAAGCTGTTCAATGACGCTCAGTCGCGTGCAGGGATTGCGCAGCAGATTGAGCACGGCGATCTCGGCCGGTGTCGGGCAATAGAACGGCTGGAGCGCGCAGGCCCGGGTGTCGCTGACGAGATGCGCCGTGCCGACCGCCGTCATCGTCAATTGCGGCGCAAAGGGCTGATCGAACCAGCGCGCACGCCAGGCCGCGCTCGCGGCCTTGAGCGACACCAGATCCTGCTCGCGCGCGGCATCGGGTGCGTCGCCCTCGAAGAAATAAGCGAGATCGAAGAGATCCTCGTCAGGGACATCGTAGATCGCGCCATAGGCCGGCATCGGCGTGACGTTGCGGAATCCGATCTCGGCGGCGCGCTCGAAATTGGGGCTGAACCGGTCGAGCCGGATACGGCCGCAGCCGACCGGCGGCTGAAGATGTTCGAGCAGCGGAACCATTTTTGCGACGGCGTCGTAGGCGTCGCGGGGCTCGCCGGGAAATCCGTACAGGATCGACCAGACCAGCCCGACGCCGAGCTCGCGGCAATTGCGCAGCAGGCGGAGGTTGAGCAGCGCGCTCACGCCCTTGCGCATGAGATGCAGCACCGGATCCGACAGGCTCTCGATGCCGGGCTGCAACCAGACCGTTCCCGCGAGCGCCAGCTTCTCGAGCTGCGCCTCGTCCATATTGGCCTTGATCTCGTAGAAGAAGCGAAAGCCGTGCGCCGGGCGTTCGGCGAGCCTGCCCAGCACGCCGTCGATATGGGACATGCCCAGGATGTTGTCGGTCGCGGCAAAGCGGCCGATGCCAAACTCCGCATGCAGGGTCTCGATCTCGCTGAGCACGCGCGGCGCCGACTTGGCCCTGAACGCCATGCCATCGCCGTTGAGGCCGCAGAAGGTGCAGTGATGCTTTTGTCCCCACCAGCAGCCGCGCGAGGACTCGAACGGAATAGAGGGACGCACGCGCGCGGCTTCGGACATCCAGGGCAGTTGCGCGAAATAGTCGGCGTAGTCGGGAATCGGCAGCGCATCCATCGCGGTCGGACCGGCTGCTGCGCCAGCAGCCGGCTGGTCGCGGGACAGGCATCCCGGGAGGCCGCGGGGCGCTTCGCCGCGCAGGATTGCCTCGACGGCCGGCCCGAACACGGTATCGGCCTCGCCGTTGAAGACATAGTCGATCTGCGCAAAGTTCTTCAGCAGCACCGCGCCCATCGGCCCATGGCAATTGGCGCCGCCGAAACAGACGACGACGGACGGATCGCGCGCCTTGACCGCGGCCGCGATCGCGAGCGAAGCGGCCGTCTGCTCGAACATCGAGGTGAAGCCGATGATCTTGGGGGTGCGTTCGAGCAGCCGGTCGGCCGCTTCCGCCACGAAGGACGGAATCAGGCTGCGGCGGATCTCGTAGAGCTGGTCCAGCCCCTTGCGCTCGATGGCGGCGCTGAGCTCGCTCAGATGACGTTGCGCCTGCGGCCGGTCCGGCCGCACGCCCAGGCAATCGCCGAACAGCCAATCGCCGGCGAGGAGGTGGCTCGGCAGCTTCTCCGCAAGCTGCTCGTTCGGATCGAGCCCGATGCGGTCGGCGAAGAGCAGGTTCAGATAGAGCGTCTTGGCCCGAATGCCCTTCTGCCGCAGCAGGGCCTGCAACAGGCCGAGCGCCGCCGACGGCCGCACCACGGACATTACCGGCGCCGAGCAGAAGAGGACATCGACGCTCATTGTGCGGCCACGAGGTTGGCCGATGCGGCTTGCCCGTCCAGCAGGATTTCGCAGGTTTCGATCTGGCCGCGGCGCGCTTCGGCGGCTTCGCGCACGCGCGCCAGCAGCTCTGGCGAGCGGAAGATGCGGTCGCAGGCGGTGCAGATGCCGTCGAAATCCTCAACGCGCATCGGCACGGGATCGGCGGCCGTGACTGCGGCGAGGATGGCGACGGGTCCCTCGAGCCTGATCCATCTGTAGAGCGGATCGTCCGCGGCCGCCCGCATCGCGGCCTCGATCCCTTCCTTCGCGATGTGGCCGACCTTCAGCGAGTCGTAATGGGGAAGCACGCCGCAGCAGGGCCGGATGCCGCCCTCGTGATCGACCGTGACGGTGTGGAGAACGGACTCGCAGGGACCGCGATAGGCCGAGGCGTGGCGAACGCGCCCCGCCTGCGTGTCCTCGTCCGTGCCCTCGCCGCGTCCGGTCGAGTTGGCGACGGTCTCATAGATGTTGATGCCGGGCTCGTCCTGAAGATCGAGATCGGCGCGCAGGCTGGCGGCGGTGATCTTCGAACCCGCCTCGACCACCACGGCGATCCGAAGCAGCAGGCCGCATTCGCGCGCAGCCGCGACCGCGTTGGCAATGAAATTCAGCGGCACGAACTCGGCGTGGGGATCGTCGTAAGACAAGGTCATTTCGGTGAGCCCGGCCGCGCGCAATTGCCGAACAGCCGCCGTTGCGCGCGCGGGCGACTTGGCCCAGAACGCGCTCGTGGTGATACCCGCGCGCAAGCCCAGCGACGCGGCCAGTGCCACGGCGTCGGCAACGATATCCGCATGCAGCATCGGATCACCCCCGACGAAATGGATGATCTCCATCGACGGGATCTGTGCGGCCTGCTGAATGCAACGATGAACGTCCGCGGCGGACAGGTGCCCGCCGTGAAACATGTCAGATGAAAAGCAGCAATGCGAACATTTGAGCGGGCATTTCAGAGTGACGTTCAGAACGAGATTGGTAGGCGTCACCCTGGCCGCGCGGAAATCGGATAAAAATTGTGCGCCGAACGCCATGGCCGACGACCTCATATCCCGGCTGCCCGGCGAACCGGTCAGCCGGCCATCGTGATCTGCAGATGCGGGATCAGAGGATGTCGATATGGATCGTACCGGCCTGTACGCCGCCGCTACGCGTGGCCAGCTTGTTCCGCAGCATCGACGCCGTCTGGTCGTCGAGCTGTACGCCAACGCTGCTCAGATAGGAGACCGGGTCCTTGCTGACGTCGCTGGCAAGGCTGAGCAGATCGGCGTGGGTGGTGAGTCCGGACGGTGACTTGGCTTTGAGATCGTTACCTGACGCGAGAACTTTTTCGAGATCGATCGTGACGATGCGGCCCATGAAGATTCTCCCTTAGGATGGACTAATGATCCATCAAACCAAAGGTTGTACAATACCCTCAGATAGTCAAACGAATTCGATGCGACCAACGGCTGCGGATTTGCACCGCCGTTCACAACGCAACACCGCGCTTCCAACATTCTTCCCCGCGCATGCCAGCCTCGCTGTTGGCCACCCCTCGGACTATTGATTTGAACAGTTCCAATTTGCCAGACACATTGTTCCCTGAGTCCGATCGGTGGATTGGGCCAATCAGGGGACTTGCGATGGCAAACCTAACAATCAACGGAAAAACCTTCACGCTCGACGTCGAGCCGGATACGCCGCTGCTCTGGGCGATTCGAGAAAATGCCGGCCTGACCGGCACCAAATATGGCTGCGGCATTGCGCAATGCGGCGCCTGCACCGTTCACATGGACGGCGTTGCCACCCGTTCCTGCGGGATTTCGGTCAGCGAGGCCGAAGGCAAGAAGATCACCACAATCGAGGGGCTCGCATCCGGCGACACGCTGCACAAGGTGCAGGCAGCCTGGATCGCCAAGGACGTTCCGCAATGTGGCTATTGCCAGAGCGGCATGATCATGGCGGTGGCCGCACTCCTCGCCGAAAAGCCGAAGCCGACCGACGCCGATATCGACGAGGCCATCACCAATATCTGCCGCTGCGGCACCTTCCAGCAGGTGCGCGAAGCGATCCACACGATCGCCAGCGCCTGAGGAGCCGCCCCATGAACAAGCATGTTACTCCCAAGATGAACCGTCGCGCCTTCGTCATCGGCACCGCCGCTGTCGGCGCCGGCCTCGCCATCGGGCTCGATCTCCCCTTCGGTGGCCCCGCCGTGGTCCGCGCGGCCGACGGCGCGCCGGAAGTCAACGCCTGGGTCGTAGTCAGGCCCGATGACACCGTCGTGATCCGCATCGCCCGCTCGGAGATGGGCCAGGGCTCGCTCACCGGCCTGGCCCAGCTGGTCGCCGAGGAACTCGAATGCGACTGGTCGAAGGTCACGACCGAATACCCGACTCCCGGCCAGAGCGTCGCCCGCAAGCGCGTCTGGGGTGATTTCTCGACCGGCGGCAGCCGCGGCATCCGCAGCTCACAAGACTATGTCCGCAAGGGCGGCGCCACCGCGCGCGTGATGCTGATCGAGGCCGCCGCGAACGAGTGGAAGGTGCCGGCCTCCGAATGCACCGTCGCCAAGGGCGTCATCACCCACAAGGCGTCGGGCAAGACGACAACTTACGGCAAGGTCGCCGAAGCCGCCGCCAAGCTGACGCCGCCGGCGGACGTCAAGCTCAAGGATCCCAAGGACTGGACCATCGCAGGCAAGGGCCTGTTGCGGCTCGACACCGCCGACAAGACCACCGGCACGATGGTCTACGGCATCGACATCAAGCTGCCGGGCATGCTGAACGCCGCAATCAAGGACTGCCCGGTGTTTGGCGGCAAGCTGAAGAGCTATGACGAAGCCAAGATCACCGGCATGAAAGGCGTCAAGAAGGTCGTCAAGGTCGGCGATACCGCGGTTGCGGTCGTTGCCGACACCTGGTGGCACGCCAAGACCGCGCTGGAAGCGCTGCCGATCGTCTGGGACGAGGGCGAGAATGCCAAGGTCTCCAGCGAGTCGATCGCGAAGTGGCTGGCTGAGGGCCTCGACGACGCGCAGCCGGCCTATGTCGGCAACAAGAACGGCGATGTCAAAGCCGCGATTGCCGGCGCCGCGAAGAAAGTCGAAGCCGTCTACAACTACCCCTACCAGAACCACGCCACGATGGAGCCGATGAACGCCACCGCGCTCTACACGGCCGACAAATGCGAGGTCTGGTGCGGCACGCAGAACGGCGAGGCCGTCTTCGCGGCGGTGCTGGAAGCCTCCGGCCTGCCGGCAGAGAAGTGCGACATGTACAAGGTGATGCCCGGCGGCGGCTTCGGCCGGCGCGGCCAGACCGACTATGTCCGCCAGGCGGTCATGATCGCCAAGCAGATGCCGGGCGTGCCGATCAAGCTGTTGTGGTCGCGCGAAGAGGACATGGCGCACGGCAGGTATCACCCGATCACCCAGTGCAAGATGACCGGCGCGTTCGACGCGAACAACAATCTGGTGGCGCTGCACTACCGCCTGTCCGGGCAGTCGATCCTGTTCTCGCTGCGCCCCGAAGCGCTGCAGAACGGTATGGATCCGGCCGCATTCCAGGGCGTCGCCCAGTCCGGCGAAGCCGCGTTCGGCTATTCGGTGCCGAACCTCCTGGTCGAGCATGCGATGCGCAACCCGCACGTTCCGCCCGGCTTCTGGCGCGGCGTGAACGTCAATCATAACGCGATCTACATGGAATGCTTCATGGACGAGCTGGCCCAGGCCGCAGGTCAGGACCCGCTCGAATTCCGCCGCAAGCTGATGGGCAACCATCCCAAGCATCTGGCGGTGCTCAATGCCGTGGCCGAGAAGATCGGCTGGGACAAACCGGCGCAGCAGGGCGTCTATCGCGGCATCGCGCAGGTCATGGGCTATGGCAGCTATGTCGCCGGCGCCGCCGAGATCTCGGTGACCGACGGCAACAAGATCAAGGTGCATCGCATCGTTGCCTCCACCGATCCCGGCTACGTCGTCAATCCGGCGCAGGTGGAGCGGCAGATCGCCGGCTCCTTCGTCTATGGCCTGTCCGCGTTGTTCTACGGCGGCTGCACCGTCAAGGACGGCAAGATCGAGCAAACCAACTTCGACACCTACAACTCGATGCGCATCAACGAGATGCCGAAGGTGGAATCGGTGATGGTGCCGAGCGGCGGGTTCTGGGGCGGCGTCGGCGAGCCGACCATCGGCGTCGCGGCGCCGGCGGTGCTCAACGCCTATTTCGCGGCGACGGGCAAGCGCATCCGCTCGGTGCCGCTGCGCGACCAGAACATCACCTTCGCCTGAGAAACGCCGCGGCGGCTGCAACGGCCGCCGCGGCATTTTTGCCTGGATGATCCTGATGACCACGCGCCCGGTGACACGGCGGAATGCCGTGCTCGGCATCACCGCGGCCGCCGCAACGCTGGCGCGGCCATCGGTCCCGCGCGCGCAATCGGCAGCACGTATCGTCGTGGTCGGCGGCGGGTTCGGCGGCGCGGCCTGCGCCCGCGCGCTGAAACGCGCGCAGGAAAACCTGCAAATCATCCTGATCGAACCGAACACGGTCTTCACCTCCTGCCCCTTCAGCAACGAGGTGATTGCGGGCCTGCGTGAGATCGACGCGCAGCAGTTTGACTATGACAAGCTGGCCGCCGAGGGCATCACCGTGATCGGCGAGGCCGTCACCACGATCGAGCCGCAGCGGCGCAGCGTCGTGACGACCGACGGCGTCGCGCTGCCCTATGACCGTCTCGTACTCTCCCCTGGCATCGACTTCCATTTCGAGGCCCTGCCCGGCTATGACGAAGCGGCATCCGAAAAAATGCCGCACGCCTGGAAGGCCGGGGCGCAGACGCTGCTGCTGCGCAGGCAGCTGGAGGCAATGGCGGACGGCGGCACGGTCGCCATCGCGATCCCGGCCAATCCCTCGCGCTGCCCGCCCGCGCCCTACGAACGCGCCAGCCTGATCGCTCATTACCTGAAGACGAAGAAGCCGCGCTCGAAGGTGCTGGTCCTCGATGCCAAGGACAGTTTTTCGCAGCAGCGGCTGTTCGAGAAGGCGTGGAAGGAGCTCTATGGCGACATGATCGAGCGCATCGCGCTGTCGCAGGGCGGTCGCGTCACCTCGGTCGATCCTTCGACAAGGACCATCATCACCGAGTTCGGCAACTACACGCCTGATGTCGCCAACGTCATCCCGCCGCAACGCGCCGGCCGCATCGCCGAGATCGCGGGCGCGGCGGATGCGACCGGCTGGTGCCCGATCGATCCCGTGACCTTCGAGTCGAAGCTCGTCCCGAACATCCACGTCATCGGCGATGCCTGCCTCGGCGGCGGCATTCCCAAATCGGCGTCGGCCGCGAGCGCACAGGGCAAGGCCTGCGCCGCCGCCATCGTCAACCTGTTCGCGGGCCGCGCGCCGGAAGCGCCGCGGCTGACCGGCGTCTGCTATACAACCGCCGCGCCCGGCTACGGCTTCTCGCTCGCCGGCAATTACCAGCCCAGGGGTGACATCTTTGCCGAGGTCGAGGGCGGCGCGACCAGCCCGGTCGATGCGCCGCGCGAGCTGCGCGCCCGCGAGGCCGCGGAGGCAGAACGCTGGTTTCAAACCATCACGGCGGACACCTTTGGCTAGAGAATTCCTTCATATCGCAGCGCTGATCGCCACCGGCGTTGCCTTGGCTTGCGGCGCAAGAGCCGACGAGCTCGTGCCCTACAAGATCATCGGTGACACCATCCCGGAGCCGCTCACGGGCTCACCAGCCGATCCCGCGCGTGGACGCGCGCTGGTGGTTGCGCGCACCACGACCTGCATCCTTTGCCATTCCGGTCCGTTCCCGGAGGCGCGGTTCCAGGGTGACCTCGCACCCGATCTCACCGGCACCGGAAACTGGTGGTCGGCGGGCCAGTTGCGGCTGCGGCTGGTCGATGCATCGCGCTACAACCCGCAGACCATCATGCCGTCCTATTATCGCAACGACGGGCTGGTCCGGGTCGGGCGCAATTTTGCCGGCAAGCCGATATTATCCGCCGCGGAGATCGAAGACATCGTGGCCTTTCTTGTAACGCTTCGGAACTAGCTTCATGCCAACCACGCGACGACAATTCCTGAGTATTGCAGGCGGCGCGACGGTCGCCGGAACGATTCCGATCGTCACGCTGCGACCGCTGGAAGCGACGCCCGCGATGCTCAGCACCGCCATCCGCAACGTCGTCGGCGAAGCCCAGATTCGCACCGGCAAGGTCAAGCTCGACATTCCACCGCTGGTCGAGAACGGCAACACGGTGCCGATGACGGTGAGTGTCGCAAGCCCGATGACCGCAAACGACTACGTCAAGAGCATCCACGTCTTCAACGAGAAGAACCCGCAGCCGAACATCGGCAATTTCTATCTCAACCCCTCCTCCGGCCGCGCCCAGGTCTCGACCCGGATCCGGCTCGCCGACACCCAGAAGGTGGTGGCAATCGCACGCATGTCCGATGACACTTTCTGGCAGGTCGCCGCCGACATCGTCGTGACGCTGGCCGCCTGTACCGAGGAGATGAACTGATGGCCGCGCTCATCAACGTCCCGGCAAAAGCCAAACGCGGCGATGTCATCGAGATCCGCACGCTGACCTCGCACATCATGGAAACGGGCTTCCGCCACACCGCGGACGGCGCGCTGGTGCCACGCGACATCATCACGAGTTTTACGTGCCGCTACAATGGCACCGAAGTTTTCCGCGCCGACCTGTTTCCGGCGATCGCGGCCAACCCATATCTCTCCTTTTTCACGGTCGCGAAGGAGAGCGGCAAGTTCGAATTCGAATGGATCGGCGACAACGGCTATTCGTCGACCGCATCGGCCTCGATCACGGTCGAATGATCTTTTGGCGCGCGATAGCGGCGGCAACATTGTTGGCCGCGGCCCCTGCCCTGCTCGCCGGCGAAATTCCGCCGGACGCGCGCCGCTCCGGCTATTCGTTCATGGGGCCGGACACGCGCGCGATGCAGGATGACGACACGTCCAATCCGGGCATGCTTTTCGTGCTCGACGGCGAGGCGCTCTGGGCGAAGAAGGCCGGCAGCGCCGACAAGGCCTGTGCGGACTGCCACGGCGATGCAACGACCAGCATGAAGGGCGTCGCGGCGCGCTATCCGGCCTTCGACAAGGCGCTGGCGCGCCCCGTCACCCTCGACCAGCGCATCAACCTCTGCCGTGCCAATCATCAGCAGGCGCCGGCGCTGCCCTACGAGAGCCGCGACCTCCTGGCGCTGTCCGCCTTCGTCGCCCACCAGTCCCGCGGCGTCGCGATCACGGCCGGCGATGATCCGGAGCTGAAACCTTTCGTGGCGCAGGGCCGCGACCTCTTCATGCGGCGCGAGGGCCAGCTCAACCTCGCCTGCACCAATTGCCACGACGACAATTTCGACAAGCGTCTTGCGGGCGCGCCGATCACGCAAGCGCAGCCGACCGGCTATCCGCTCTACCGCCTGGAGTGGCAGACGCTGGGGTCGATCGAGCGAAGGTTGCGCAGTTGCATGACCGGCGTACGCGCCCAGGCCTATGATTACGGCGCGCCCGAGCTGCTCGCGCTTGAACTCTACCTGATGTCGCGGGCGCGCGGCCTGCCGATGGAGACGCCTGCCGTGCGTCCCTGAGTCCCCAGATTAGGACTAGGCAGGCGTGGCACGGCCGTTAGTATCCCTCCCAAAGAAAATGAATCAGAGGGAGGGATTTGACGTGGCCAACCATAACATCTCGCGCCGCACGCTGTTGACGGGGACCGCCGCGGCTGGCGCGCTCAGCCTGACCGGACTACCGGCACGCGCCGAGGTCAACTGGAAGAAATACGCCGGGACCAAGCTGGAGGTGATCCTCGCCAAGGGTCCGCGCGGCGACAACCTGCAAAAAAACATCAAGGAGTTCACCGAGCTCACCGGCATCCAGGTGGAATCCGAACAGATCCCGGAGCAGCAGCAGCGCCAGAAAGTGGTGATCGAGCTGACCTCGGGCCGGCCGAGCTTCGACGTCGTCCATCTCAGCTATCACGTCCAGAAGCGGCAGTTCGAAAAGGGGGGCTGGCTCGCCGACCTGACGCCCTTCATGAAGGATCCGACGCTGACGGCACCCGATCTCGTCGAGAGCGATTTCTCGGCCGCCGGCTTGCAATACGCCAAGAACGACAAGGGCCAGATGCTGTCGCTGCCCTGGTCGGTCGATTACTTCATCCTCTACTACAACAAGGAGCTGTTCCAGAAGAAGGGCGTCGCGGTCCCCAAGACCCTCGACGAGATGGTCGCGGCCGCCGAAAAACTGACCGACACCAAGGAAGGCACCTACGGTTTCGTCGGACGGGGCCTGCGCAACGCCAACATGACGTTGTGGACCAACTTCTTCCTCAACTATGGCGGCGAATTCCTCGACGCCAAGGGCAACATCCTGACCGACGGTCCAGAGGCGGTCGCGGCGACAAAGCTCTATCAGACGCTGCTGACGAAGGTCGCCCCGCCAGGCGTCGCCGGCTTCAACTGGATGGAGTCGATGGCCTCGTTCACGCAAGGACGTTCGGCGATGTGGATCGACGGCGTCGGCTGGGCGCCGCCGCTGGAGGACCCCGCCGCCTCGCGCGTCGTCGGCAAGGTCGGCTACACCGTCGTCCCGGCCGGACCGAAGGGGCAATATTCGGCCACCTATGGCGACGGCATCGGCATTGCCGCGGCGAGCAAGAACAAGGAAGCCGCCTATCTGCTCTGCCAGTGGGCAGTCTCGAAGCAGCAGGGCGCGCGGCTGCTGCAGGCCGGCGGCGGCGTGCCGTTCCGCAACTCGATCCTCGGCGATCCCGAGGTCCAGAACGGCGTGAAGATGCCCAAGGAGTGGCTGCAGTCGGTGATCGATTCCGCCAAGATCAGCAAGCTCGGCCTTCCCGTCGTGATCCCGGTCGCCGAATTCCGCGATCTCGTCGGCGCGGCCCTCACCTCGACACTATCGGGCGCCGATCCCGCGACCGAGTTGAAGAAGGCTCACGATCAGTACCGGCCGATCCTGGAGCGCAGCGAAAAAGCGTGAGTGCGTTGACACAATCGACTCCGGCCGCGGCACAGTCTGATGCCGCGCCGGAGAAGGCGTTGCGGCCGCCATCCTACTGGCCGTTCGTGGTGCCGGCGCTGGTCGTCGTGCTCGCGATCATCATCTTCCCGTGGGTCTTCACCATCTGGATGAGCCTGAACGAGTGGAAGGTCGGCTCACCGACCACCTTCGTCGGGTTTTCCAACTATCTGCGGCTGACGAGCGATCCGCGCTTCATTGAGGCGGTGGGCCATACCATGGTCTACACCGTGCTGTCGGTGGCGCTGCCCCTGATCCTCGGCACGGCCTCAGCCGTGGTGTTTCACCAGAAATTCGCCGGCCGCGGCTTTCTGCGCGGTATTTTCATCATGCCGATGATGGCGACCCCCGTCGCGATCGCGCTGGTCTGGACCATGATGTTCCACCCGCAGCTCGGCGTGCTGAACTACCTCTTGTCGCTGGTCGGGATACCTGCGCAGCTCTGGGTCTTCCACCCCGCGACCGTCATCCCCTCGCTCGTGCTGGTCGAGACCTGGCAATGGACGCCGCTGGTCATGCTGATCGTGCTCGGCGGCCTCGCCGCCATCCCGACCGAGCCCTATGAAAGCGCGCAGATCGACGGCGCCAGCTTCTGGCAGGTGTTCCGCTTCATCACGCTGCCGCTGATCATGCCGTTCCTGTTCATCGCCGGCATGATCCGCATGATCGATGCCGTGAAGAGTTTCGACATCATCTTCGCGATCACGCAGGGAGGACCGGGCTCGGCGTCGGAGACGATCAACATCTATCTCTACAGCGTCGCCTTCACCTATTACGACCTCGGCTACGGCTCGGCGATCGCGGTGGTGTTCTTCCTCCTCATCGTCGCCCTGGCGGCCGTGATGCTCTATGCCCGCCAGCGCATGCTGTGGACCGAAATTGCGAGCGGCGCATGAACCCAGGTCAAATCAGCCCAAGTCAAATCAACCTACGTCAGGTCATTGGCAGGATCGGTCTGTGGCTGTCGGTGTTCGTCATCGTGTCGCCGGCGATCCTGTTCTTCCTCTGGATGGCGTCTCTGTCGCTCAAGTTCGAGGTCGACAATGCCGCCTACCCGCCGGTGTTTATCCCCGATCGCATCGCCTGGAAGAACTATGCCGACGTGCTCGCTTCCAACCGCTTCCTGACCTATTTCGTCAACAGCCTGATCGTCACCGGCGGCGCGACCACGCTGGCCCTGCTCGTCGGCGTTCCCGCCGGCTACGGCATCGCGCGCATGGCCGCGCACAAATCCGCGATCGTGATCCTGATCGCGCGCATCACGCCCGGCTTGTCCTATTTGATCCCGCTGTTCCTGCTGTTCCAATGGCTGGGATTGCTCGGAACGCTGGTGCCGCAGATCATCATCCATCTCGTCGTGACGGTGCCGATCGTGATCTGGATCATGATCGGCTATTTCGAGACCACGCCGCTGGAGCTGGAGGAAGCCGCCCTCATTGACGGCGCCACGCGCTGGCAGGTCTTTCGCCATGTCGCCCTGCCGATCGCCAAGCCCGGGATCGCGGTCGCCTTCATCCTCGCCGTGATCTTCTCCTGGAACAATTTTGTGTTCGGCATCGTGCTGGCTGGACGCGAGACGCGCACCCTGCCCGTCGCCGTCTACAACATGATCTCGTTCGACCAGTTGAGCTGGGGACCCCTGGCCGCCGCCGCGCTAATCGTCACTCTCCCGGTGCTGCTGCTCACGGTGTTCGCCCAGCGACAGATCGTGGCGGGGCTCACTGCGGGCGCCGTCAAGGGCGGGTAGCTGCGCCAATCTCAATCCTCTGGGGAGCGCACTCTTGCGCGCTTCCCGCGCCACGAGCACGCGCTCTACTTGGAGTTGACGCAAGGTTTTCGCGTGTATATGCTACATGTCGTAGCACTACGATGCGTGATGGAAGTCGCGCCTGCGTACGAGACGCCACATGTCAGCTCGCCCTCTGATTCCGCGCCGAAAACTGTTTGGCAATCCGACCTACGTCGGCACCAAGTTGTCACCAGATGGGCAATGGCTGTCCTGGCTCGCCCCTGTCGATGACGTTCTGAACGTCTGGGTTTCTCCGGTCGACAGCATTGCGGCGGGCCAGCCCGTAACACGCACCACGGGCCGACCAATCAACTGGCAGAGTTGGAGCCCGGACGGCCGCTACATCATGTTTCTCAACGACGAGAACGGCGATGAGAATCTGCGCCTGTTCGTCGTCGATCCCCGCAGTTCAGAGCTCCGGGATCTCACGCCCTTTGCCAATGTCCGAGCGATGCCGACGCACTGGTCGCACATGGTTCCCGACAAGATTGCAGTCAGCCTCAACGATCGCGACCCGCGCTGGCACGATGTCTACGTGCTCGACCTCGCAACCGGCGAACGCAGCCTGGTTTGGGAAAATCGCCAGGAGTTCCACTACGTCGGGCTCGACTGGCAGTTGAAGCCGCGCTACGCGCACAGCAACGCGCCTGACGGAGGCACACGGCTCTGGCGTATTGACGACGGCGAGGTCACGCATTGGCGCGATACCTCATACGAGGCCTACATCAGCACCCGGCCCTGGAATTTCGACGCGGAGGGCAACTACCTCCATATGACTTCGAGCGTCACGCACGACAAGTCGGCCCTGCTAAGCATCAACTGGTCCACGGGTGACGAACGTGTCTTGTTCGCAAGCGACCGCGCCGATGTGACGGGAGCCATATTCAACACCCGGACACTCGAACCCGAAGCGGTCTGCATCGATCCCGGTCGGCAGGAATGGACGGCTTTGACGCCTGCGATTGCGGCCGAGCTTGATCTGATCAAGGCGCGACTACGCGACCACGCGTTTTATGTGGAGAGCCAAAGCGACGATGGCCGCCGATGGGTCGTGGCGAGCCACGCGCCGGATCAACCCATCACATATCATCTCCTTGACCGCGACAAGCAGACCATCACCGAGCTGTTTTCGGCGCGCCCCGAGCTGAAGCCCTACCGCCTCGCTTCGATGCAGGAAGTGCAAGGCAAATCGCGCGACGGCCTGCCCCTCGTCTCGTACCTCACGCTGCCCGCCGACATCGATGGCGATCGCCCGCCTCGGCCGCTGCCGATGGTCCTCATCGTCCACGGCGGTCCGTGGGGACGGGATATCTACGGCTATTGCAGGGATCACCAATGGCTGGCCGATCGCGGCTACGCCGTGCTTTCGGTCAACTATCGGGGATCGACGGGCTTCGGCAAGGCGTTTGTCGCGGCGAGCGAGAAAGAGCATGCGCGAAAGATGCACGACGATCTCATCGACATGGTCGATTGGGCGATCGCCGAAGGCATCGCGCAAAAGGACAAAGTCGCGATTTTCGGCCTGTCCTACGGCGGCCTGGCCTCGTTCGTCGGCGCAACCTTCACGCCGGACGTCTTCTGCTGTTCCGTGCCGGTCGTCGGCATCTCCAACCTGCAAACCCTGCTGGAGTCGATGCCACCCTATTGGGCCGGCTTTGCGGAATTCATGTATCGCAGCTACGGCGATCCCCGCACCGAGGAAGGCCGCAAGCTGCTCGCCGAACGTTCACCGATCAACAAGGTCGACAACATCAAGAAGCCCATGCTGATCTTTCATGGCGCCAACGACGTTCGCTGCAAGATCGCGGAAAGCGACACCATCGCAGCGGCTATGCAGGCGAAAGGCATTCCCGTGACCTACATCGTCTATCCCGATGAGGGGCACGGATTCCAGAGGCCGCCGAACCAGCTCTCCTATCTCGCAATTGCCGAGGCGTTCTTTGCACGGCATCTGGGTGGCGCCTGCGAGCCCGTTGGCGAGGATTTCCGGGGATCCAGTCACGAGGTTCGTGCCGGGGCCGATATCCTGTCCGATCTGGGCGTCGCCTGAAAAAACGCCGCCGGGCGACATGGTGTCACCCGGCGGCGATCAATACTGGCCGATGCCTACTCCGCAGGCGCGGCGTGCATCTCCGGATGGGTGGCATAATGCTCGGTGGCGCCGAGCTTGCTGGCGGAAAACAGTCCCGCCGCCATCACCGCGTAGGCGAACGCCACCGCGGGCGTGACGCCGAAGCCGCCGCCGATGCCGACGGCTTCGCCATGCATGAAGCCGAAGTAAGTGAGCACGGCACCAACCAGCGCGAAGGCCGAGGCCTTCTCGAAGTCGCGCTCGATGATGAAGACGCCGATCGCGCCGAGGATGAGGCCGCCGAGGATGGAGCCGCCGCCCATCACCTCCAAGCCATGATAGAACACGCCCTGCTGTGGCAGCGCGGCGATCGCGGCGGCCTTGACCGCGTCGGCCTTGTCGGCGGCAAGACCGCCGACAGAGGTCGCCGCCATCATGGTCGAGCCGAGCATGGTGTCGATCTGGAGCTTGGCCCAGGCGGCAAGATGCGGCGTCAGCGCCAGCACGATCGCGGGCGCGTGCTTGACCGGCGTGGTCTGGAATGCCTGCGCGCCGATCAGCATGCCGATATAGAGCAGGATCGGCGAGATCGCGACGACGGGCACCAGCGCCAGCAGCACCGAGATGATGCCGAACCAGGCCAGCACCACCACCATGATGCCGGTCGCCGCCGAGTAACCGATGCGGCCGCCCATCGCCTTCCAGCCGGGATGACCGATATAGACGGCGTTGATGAAGGGGTTGCCCATCAGGCAGCCGATCAGGCTGACGACGCCGTCGGCGGTGAGCACCCGCGTGGTCGGATATTCGTCACCGGCCGCTTCCGCACTCTCGACATTGTCCATGGCCTCGACGAGGTCGTAGATGCCGAACGGAATGGCGGTGACCAGGATGATGCCGAGGAATTCGAAGCCGGAGAAGACGTAGCCCACGGCCGGGATCGGCACCGAGAAGCCGAAATTGGCAAAGGCAGCGCCGACGCCCGCGATGCTCAACCCACCGAGGCCGAGCCCGAACAGGTTCGAGCCCCAGGCGATGACCATGCCGACCGCGATCGCGACGAGACCGGCAGGGATGCCGCGCCAGTATTTCACGCCGCCGAACCAGCTCACCAGGATGATGGCGAAGCAGACCAGGCCGATCTGCGGCGTCATGTACATCTCTAACGCAGGACGCATCGAGATGAAGGTGATGGAGACGCCGGCGAGCGTGCCGAGCAGCGCCGCACGCGGCGTGATCCTGCGGATGAACGGCGCGATGAAGCCGCCGATCATCAGGATGAAGCTCTGGAAGAACACCCAGACGAGGCCAGCCGACCAGCCCTTGAGCGGATCACCGGTCTTGATCGTGATCGGCAGCATGATCACGAAGGTGACGATGAACATGTGCGGCACGCTGACGCCCGACGGCAGTGCGCAGACATCGTTGCGGCCGGTCCTCTGCGCGAGGCGATAGGCGAGGTAAGCGTAGTAGAAGGTGGAGAGGCACATCATCAGCCCGAGCGCGGGCAGGATGCGGCCGAACACGAGACTATCAGGCATCTTCAGGACGAAGCGCAGCAGGCCCGTGAGCACCAGCATGTTGACGAGGATGTTGGTGCCGAAGCCGAAGAACGCGTTCCAGTCGCCCGATGTCCATAGTGCCGGCTTGAACTCGGACTTGTTCAGATCAGATCTGCCGGCCGTCCCTGTCAATGTGCTCATTGCTACCCCTGTGTGGTCGAAGTCTTCATTGCCTCCAAGACTGCGGCTGAGTCCGCGACCCAGCCGAAGATGCCGCCCTGGGCCTTGATCATCTTCAGGCCCATCTCGTGAAACTCGGGGAAGTAGGACGCGCAGCCGTCCGAGATGACGACGCAGCGATAGCCACGGTCATTGGCCTCGCGCACGGTGGTGTTGACGCACACCTCAGTCGTGACGCCGCATACGAGCAAGTTCTCGATGCCGTATTTCTCCAGCACGTCGGTGAGCTCAGTGGCGTAGAACGCGCCCTTGCCGGGCTTGTCGATCACGACTTCGCTGTCGAGCGGATAAAGCTCGGGAATGATGTCGTGGCCGGCCTCGCCGCGAATGAGAATGCGCCCCATCGGGCCGGGATCGCCGATGCGCAAGGACGGCGCGCCGCGCTCGACTTTCGCCGACGGCGCGTCGGACAGATCGGGCAAATGCCCCTCGCGCGTATGGATCACCAGCATGCCGGTGTCACGTGCCGCCTTCAGCACCGCGCCGATCGGCTTCACCGCGCGCGCGAGCTGGCTGACATCGTTGCCCAGCGTCTCGCCGAAGCCGCCCGGCTCCATGAAATCCCGCTGCATGTCGATGATGAGAAGCGCGGTGGCAGGCCAGTCGAGCCTGATCGGCTCGGGCTCGGCGCTGATGACGCCCAGTGTCGGCTTGGTTGAGTTCAACATGACGCCCGCCCTCGCGAGAACTCTCTTTGCCAGGAGTTCTGCAAACGCCGTGCCATTGTGTACAATAGCGGGGGAGCGCGGGCCGCGAGAGAATTCACTGTACGGTCAGAAGCTTACGTCCGCGACAGGCGGTTGCTTATTCCCTGTGCGGCGGCTTTGCGACGTGCAGTTGCTTAAAGGATGAGCGGGGACGAGACATTCCATCAGCCGTCATTCCGGGGCGACGCGTAAGCGTCGAGCCCAGAATCCATCGGGCCGCAATGTGTGAGGTGAAATGGATTCCGGGTTCGCGCTACGCGCGCCCCGGAATGACGAGCGGAGCCTACCGCCCCGCGCCGTACAGCTGCCGATACTCATTCTCATACGGCGCATAGGAGTCCTTCAGCGTCGCCATGTTGAGCAGCATGGTCGCGACCACCGTGTTCGCCTTGTCGAACAGGCGGGTCTTCACCCAGGCGCTCTCGGTGCGGCGGCTGCCGGAGAGCGCGACAACCTCGCGCTCGATTTCATACGCCTCATCGACGAAGAGCGGTCCCTTGATCAGCCTGATCTCCTGGTCAGCGAACAGACCGACCGCCGGCCCCTTCGCCGGCAGCGGATCGTCCTTGGAGCGGTACTGGAACAACACGCTCAGCATCTCCATCGGGATGATGGCCTTGCCCCACGGGTTATCCGCTCCGGAATAATACGGCGAGTTCTCGGTGATGACGGCGAGCTTTTGCCGCAGCGAGAACGGATAGAGGTCGCCCATGTTCTGGTCGAACGCCATCCGCACCGTCTGCCTCTTCCACTTCATGCCAACTTTCAAATCTTGGAGGATCACGGGGTCCGCGAGCGGCTTGAGTTCGCGAAGGCGCACGTCGAGCGCGGTCGGCGCACCAACTATATCGGCCGTGCCGCGCAGCACCTCGGTGCGGTCCCGCTTGAACATCTGGATCTGACACTCGGGCTGCTGCTCAGCCGAGGATGCCAACATGATCGCCTGCACCTCTTCGCCTTCGAAACAGGCGTTGCGGTAATGCACAGAGAGGCACCCGCTCTCGAACCAGGCATCTCCCCACAGCCGAGCGCCCAGCGGGGCGAACTGGCTGAAATGGGTCGGGCCCTCGATGGTGCCGCCCTTGAAGCCGAGCTTCTGCGCGGTGGCGTCGTCGTGGATGGAGGCGTGCGCGTCATAAGTCTGCGCGTGGAGCATCTGCCGCGGCTGGCGCCACGGCCCGACAAGGGCTCCAGCCGTTTCTGCGATCTCGGTGTCGAATGCGTTTGCAGCCATGGCGTTCTCCACTGGAAGCCATGACTAGCAGGAGCGCCACGGATGCGGCTAGCCGTATTGACTTCGCTAGCCCATGCTTTTGACTGTCACAATTCGCGTCGCGCCGCCGCTATCCCTCCCGCAGCGCAAACCCCCACGCCGAACGAGAGACGAGGATTCCTGAAATGACGCTGATGCAGGTCGAGCTGGACGACAAATACCGGCTCGAATCGAAGCGGATCTTCCTGTCCGGCACGCAGGCGCTGGTTCGGTTGCCCATGTTGCAGCGCGAACGCGACCGGCTTCAGGGCCTCAACACCGGCGGCTTCATCTCGGGCTATCGCGGTTCCCCGCTCGGCATGTATGACCACGCGCTGCGGCGCGCGAAGTCGCACCTCCAGCAGCACGACATCGCTTTTGTCCCCGGCCTCAACGAGGATCTGGCGGCGACCGCGGTCTGGGGCAGCCAGCAGGTCGGCCTGTTTCCCGGCGCCAAGGTCGATGGCGTGTTCGGCATCTGGTACGGCAAGGGCCCCGGCGTCGACCGCTCGGTCGACGCGCTCAAGCATGCGAATGCGGCCGGTACCTCGCTCAATGGCGGCGTGCTTGCGCTCGCCGGCGACGACCATGGCTGCCAGTCCTCGACGCTGGCGCATCAGAGCGAGCAGGTGTTCGCGGCGGCGCTGATCCCCGTGATCAATCCGGCGACGCTCCAGGACTATCTCGATCTCGGCCTCTACGGCTTCGCGCTGTCGCGCTTCTCCGGCTGCTGGGTCGGCTTCAAGGCGATCAGCGAGACGGTGGAGAGCTCGGCCTCGATTGACAGCGATCCCGGGCGCATCCAGATCAAGCTTCCCGACGATTTCGAGATGCCGCCCGGCGGCCTCAACATCCGCTGGCCCGATCCGCCGCTAGAGGCCGAGAGGCGTCTGTTCGGCCCGAAGATGGCCGCCGTACAGGCCTTCGCCCGCGCCAACCAGCTCGATCGCATCGTGCTCGATTCCAAGCCGGCCCGGCTCGGCATCGTCGCGACCGGCAAGGCCTATCTCGACCTCCGCCAGGCGCTCGCTGACTTAGGCATTACCGACAAGGACGCGCAGGACCTGGGCCTGCGCATCTACAAGGTCGCGCTGACCTGGCCGCTGGAGGAAAGCGGCGCGAAGCGTTTTGCCGAAGGTCTTCAGGATGTGCTCGTGGTCGAGGAGAAGCGCGGCTTCATCGAAGACCAGCTGATGCGCATCCTCTACAATATCGATGCATCGAAGCGCCCGACCGTCACGGGCAAGCGCGATGAGCGCGGCGCGCCGCTGTTGCCGAGCGAAGGCGAGCTGACGCCGACCATTGTCGCAGGGGCGCTGGTGGCGCGCTTGCGCAAGCTCGGCCATCACAGCCCGGTGCTGGAGCAGCGCCTCGCCCGGCTCGAGGCTTTCGACAATCCCGTCACATCAAGCACGCAGATCAAGCTCGCGCGCACGCCGTTCTTCTGCTCGGGCTGCCCGCACAACTCCTCGACGCGCGTGCCCGAAGGAAGCCGCGCCATGGCCGGCATTGGCTGCCACGGCATGGCCTTGAGCATGCCGACCCGCCGGACCGATCTGATCTCGCATATGGGCGCCGAGGGCGTGAACTGGATCGGCCAGTCACCCTTCACCACCGAGAAGCACATTTTCCAGAATCTCGGCGACGGCACCTACACCCACTCCGGCCTGCTCGCGCTGCGCGCGGCTTCCGCGGCCGGCATCAACATCACCTACAAGATCCTCTACAACGACGCCGTCGCGATGACCGGCGGCCAGCCCGCCGAGGGCGCCTTCAACGTCGCGCAGATTGCGCACCAGGTCTGGGCCGAGGGAGTCAAGCGGCTGGCAATCGTCTCGGACGATCCGACGAAATATCCGGAAGGCAATTACTTCCCGCAGGGCGCAACCATCCATCACCGCCGCGAGCTCGATGCCGTCCAGCGCGAGCTGCGCGACATCAAGGGCCTCACGGTCGTCATCTACGACCAGACCTGCGCGGCGGAGAAGCGCCGCCGCCGCAAGCGCGGTCTCTATCCCGATCCCGCCAAGCGCGCCTTCATCAACGAGCTCGTCTGCGAAGGCTGCGGCGATTGCTCGCAGGCCTCCAACTGCGTCTCGGTGCAGCCGCTGGAGACCGAGTTCGGCCGCAAGCGGCAGATCGACCAGTCCAACTGCAACAAGGACTTTTCCTGCGTCGAAGGTTTTTGCCCGAGCTTCGTCACCGTACATGGCGGTAGCCTGAAGCGGATGAAGACGTCGGCGGTCGACTCCGGACAGTTGTTCGCCGACCTGCCGCTGCCTCCTGCCCGCGAGCTCGAGGCGCCGTACAACATCCTCGTCACCGGCATCGGCGGCACCGGCGTCATCACCATCGGCGCGCTGCTCGGCATGGCGGCCCATGTCGACGGCCGCGGCTGCTCGGCGCTCGACTTCACCGGCCTATCGCAGAAGAACGGCGCAGTGATGAGCCATGTCCGCATCGCACAGAGGCCGGAGGATATCTCCGCGGTCCGCATCACCACCGGCGGCGCCGACGTCATTCTCGGCTGCGACATGATCGTCTCGGCAGGTCCCGCCGCGCTGAGCCGTGCCGAGCGCGGCGTGACCAAGGCCTATATCAACGCCGACCTGCAGCCGACCGCGAGCTTCGTGCAAAACCCCGATCTCGACTTCGAGATGGGCACGATGCAGACCGTGCTGCGCGACGCCGTCGGCGACAAGAACCTCGACATCATCGACGCGACAGGCATTGCCTCGGCCCTGATGGGTGACAGCATCGCGACCAATCCCTTCACGCTCGGCTTCGCCTTCCAAAAGGGCGCGATCCCGCTGTCGCTGGAGGCCCTGCTCCGCGCCATCGAGATCAACGGCGCGGCGATCGAGATGAACAAGCTCGCCTTCACCTGGGGACGGCTGGCCGCCCACGACATGTCGCGGGTGCGCAGCGTCCTCCAGTTCAAGAGCCGCGCTTCCGCGCCGACGAAGTCGCTCGACGACGTCATCGCGACCCGCGCGGAGTTTCTGACCGGCTATCAGGACAAGGCCTACGCCGACCGTTACCTCGCAGCCGTCGCCAAGGTGCGCAAGGCGGAGAGCACAGTCTCGCCCGCCTCCACCGAGCTGACCGAGGCGGTCGCGAAAAACCTGTTCAAGCTGATGGCCTACAAGGACGAATACGAGGTTGCGCGGCTCTACACCGACGGCAGCTTTGCCAGGAAGGTATCCGAGAAGTTCGACGGCGACTTCACGCTGAAATACCACCTCGCCCCGCCGATCTTCGCGCAGCGCGACAAGACGACCGGACACCTTCAGAAGAAGGAGTTCGGCGGCTGGATGGTCCACGCCTTCCGCGTTCTCGCCAAGCTGAAATTCCTGCGGGGCGGCGCGTTCGACCCGTTCGGCCGCACCGAAGAGCGCCGGACCGAGCGGAAGCTGGTCGCGGATTATCTCGGTATGATCGACCAGCGGATGGCCGGGCTGAAGGCGGAGCAGATCCCGCTGCTGGCGCGGCTCGCCCGCGTACCCGAGACGATCCGCGGCTTCGGCCACGTCAAGGAAGCCAACATCAAGCTGGCGGCGGCCGAGACAGCGCGGCTGGCGGCCGAGCTGGAGAACAGCCGCTTTGCCGCGGCTGCGGAGTAGCGGGGGAGCTGTCGCCTCATTCTCGGTGTCATCGCCCGGCTTGATGTTTAGTCCGGAGACATGGCTGACACCTGTTCGGACACATCACTGACAGGTTGGCCATTGGTCAAGTCGATCGATGCGACCTGCCAGCTGGCGAAGAAGATTCCGTAGTGGCCGTCACGAACCAGTGGCCGGATGGCAAGGCGTTCGCGGGCGAAGGCCTGGGGAACTTTCCAGAAGCGTCCCTTGAAGGAGATGTAGGGTCTTGTCGATGAGACCCTGCGCACGATCTCGCCGCTGTCGTATTCGACGTTCGGAACGCGGGCCGGCATGGGGCGAGCACTTGGCCGGAAGCGATCGGCAGGGACCTGCATATCGAGGCCTTGGTGAGGCCGCTCCAGATTGTAGACCGGCCGCCAGGCGTCGAAGGCGCGCTGGACTTCCGGGAGAGTTCGGAAGCGGCGCATTGCAAACACCTCGGCCTTCAGGGTGCGATGGAAGCGCTCGTTCTTGCCGCGGGCCTGTGGGTGGCATGGCCTGGCGTGCACCACCCTGACGCCAAGCTTGAGCAGCCACACCTTCAGTCCGGTCCAACGAATGCCGGACGTATCGCCCCAGGGTGAGCCATTGTCGGTGTAGAAGGCCTCTGGCAGGCCATAGCAGCGGAACGTCGTCGACAGGTGATTCTGCACGGTGAGACGCTGCTCGTCGGCACATGCCTTCAGGCACAGCACGTAGCGCGAGTGATCGTCGACGATGGTCAGCGGATGGCATCGTGTCCCGTCGGCCAGCGGCAGGTGGCCCTTGAAGTCCATCTGCCACAGCAGATTGGGAGCTTCCTTCTCGAACCGGTGGCCCGGATTGGGCGGCGCATTCTCACTCGGTTTGACCCGGCCGTTCCGACACAGGATCTGGTGCACCGTTGATGGCACAGGCACCGTCTGCCCGCCCCGCTTCAGGCAATGGGCAATCTTCCGTGCTCCCCAAGCCGGATGCTTGTCGCGTACAGCCAGGACTTCTACTTCGACCGCAGCCTCACTCCGCTTGGGCATCGCATGCGGGCGCCGGGAGCGGTCGGCCAGCTCCCGATCGCCGGCCTGCCAGCGCGCCAGCCACTTGTAGCCGACGTCAGGACTGACGTTGAACCGACGGCACAGTTCGCGCCGGTTGGCGCCCTCCTGCAAAGCCAGCCGCACAAACTCGTGACGCTGATCCATCACTGACACCTCGCTCCAAGGCATGGACGGCCTCCCGAATCGGACCAATCCAGCCAATGTTGATGTGTCAGCTATGTCTCCGAACACCCGTCAGTGATCTGTCCGGGCTAAACAGAAGGCGGGCGTTCCAGTACTCCGAGGCGGTTGTGGTTGAATCGATAGGCCGCGGCGTACTGGATGCCCCGCCTTCGCGGGGCATGACGGTGGAGGTAGTGGCTAGACCGAAGCTGACACGCCGGCAGCCGTCTCACGCGCCGCACCACCCTCCGCCAGATGCCGCCCCGCGATATACCCGAACGTCAGCGCCGGCCCGAGCATGATCCCCGGCCCCGGATAATTCCCATTCATGATCGAGCCCATGTCATTGCCACACGCATAGAGCCCCGCGACCGGCGTGCCGTCCTCGCGCAACACGCGCGCCTGGGCATCCACCTTCATGCCGATGGCCGTGCCGAGATCGGCCGGATAGATACGCATCGCGAAGAACGGCGCGCGGAGGATCGGTGCGACACAGGGATTGGGCTTGTGGGTGGCATCGCCGAGGTGGCGCTGATTGATGGTGCTGCCGCGACCGAATTCGGGATCGCGGCCCTGCTCCGCATCAACGTTGTAACCTGCGATCGTCGCCGTGAGCACGGACGGATTGACGCCAATCTTCGCCGCGAGCTGCGCGATGTCGGGAGCCTTGAGCAACTCGCCGCCCGCCACATAGCGCCGGAGGTTGAGCGTAAACGGCTTGATGCGGCCGAGGCCATAGCTCCACAGGAACTGACGGTCGCAGACGAGATAAAACGGCCGGTCCGGCTCGCCATTGCCGTCGCGCAACATCGCCAGCACGAACTCATGGTGCGACTGCGCCTCGTTGACGAAACGACGGCCGGCCGCGTTGATGGCGATCACGCCGGGCTTGGCGCGGTCGGTCACCGTATGCGGAAAAACGCCTCGGCTGCCATCGTCGCGGCGGAACAGCGAGGCCGGCACCCAATAGGCCGGACTCGTCGCCTCCGTGTTGAGCGCGGCACCGGCCGTGGCCGCAAGCCGGAGCCCGTCGCCAGTGCCAGCGGTGCTGGCCGCCGAGACGAAACCAGCCGCGGCCGGGAAGAAGCGTTTGCGCAACACAGCGGCGTGCGAAAAGCCGCCGGTCGCAACCACCACGCCGCGACGCGCGGCGATCAGGCGGTCGCGGGAGCCGTGGCGGATGACAACGCCGCCGACGCGATCGCCCTGCATCGACAGGTCCTCGACATCGGCGCAGAAGAGAATCTCGACCTGCCGCGCCAGCAGCGAGGCATAGAGCCGCGCCGCGAGCGCGTTGCCGAGATGCAGCGTCGTGCCGCGCCGGTTGCGCAGCCGCTGCAACGCATATTCGGAAACCAGCCGCGCCGCGCGCAGGGTCGAACGCAACGATTTTCCGGCCCGGCGTAGATGCGGGATGTCGAGGCGGTTGACCATCATCCCGCCGAACAGCGTGAACTCCGGCAGCGGCGCGCGCAGCCGTGCGACAGGCGCGCCGAGCCGGGCGCCGTCGAACGCGACCGGCTCCAGCACGCGCCCGCCGGGCGTTGCGCCCAACCGCTCCGGATAACAGTCCGGACAGGCTTTCACCGGCTGGAGGCGCACTTCCGTGTTGGCTTCGAGATAGGCGACCGCCTCCGGCCCGCGCGCGAGGAAGGCAGCGCGCAAGCCGGCATTGGCAGGCTCCGGCACCGTGCTCGACAGATACCGGACCGCGTCCGTGATGCTGTCGGACAGCCCGACGTCCTTCATCTTGGGATTGGCGGGGATCCAGACCATGCCGTCGCACCAGGCGGTGGTGCCGCCGACGTACGCCGTCTTCTCGATCACCAGCACGCGCAAGCCTTCAGCGGCGGCAACGGCCGCGGCCGTCATGCCGCCGGCACCAGCGCCGACGAAGATGACATCGTAGGTCTCATGCGCCGGCATCATGCGGCAAGGGTCCGGGAACGAGGCATGACACCGTCATACCTCGCCCGGAGGCACCAACGCTAGTACCCACTTTTCTTGGAACGTGAGTCGTGATTCAAGGTCGGGATGATACCCGAAGCAAGAGAAGTCCACCTTTCGAGGAAAGATCGCAAGGTGCTTGAGGCGTGCTGTCGCTCACCGGTGACGTTGCAGCGCGATTTGAAGCGGGCGCGGATAGTTCTGTTGGCGGCGGATGGGCGCAGCACCCGGTCGATCGCCAAGGAAGTTGGGGTCCAGCCGCGGATTGTCAGCCTTTGGCGGCATCGCTATGCCGACCATGGCCTTGAAGGGCTGCAAGACAAGCCGCGGCCTGGCAAGCAGCCGATCTATACGAAGACGACCGACAAGCGGATTCTGAAGCTGCTGGATAAGCCGCCACCGCAAGGGTTTGCGCGCTGGACCGGCCCCCTGCTGGCCGAGGCGCTGGGCGATGTCGATGTCCAATATGTCTGGCGGTTCCTGCGCAGCCACAAGATTGACCTGGTGGCTCGCAAGTCCTGGTGCGAGAGCAACGACCCGAACTTTACGGCCAAAGCCGCCGATGTTGTCGGCCTCTATGTCGCGCCGCCGGCGAAGGCCATTGTGCTGTGCGTGGACGAGAAGCCCTCGATCCAGGCTTTGGAGCGAGCGCAGGGTTATCTGAAGTTGCCCAATGGCCGCGCCTTAACCGGCCAAAGCCACGATTACAAGCGGCATGGCACCACAACATTGTTTGCGGCGCTCGAAGTCGCCACCGGAAAGATCATCGCGACCCATTCAAAACGCCGGCGCCGCGTCGAGTTTCTCGATTTCATGAACAGCGTCACCGCGACTTTTCCGAACCGCAAGCTTCACGTCATCCTCGACAACCTCAACACCCATAAAAAGAACGAGGACTGGCTCAAGGCCCACCCCAACGTGCAATTTCATTTCACGCCGACAAGTGCGTCATGGCTCAATCAGGTCGAAGTATGGTTTTCCATCTTGCAGGGGCAGTCGCTCAGCGGCACCTCCTTCACGAGCCTCAAGCAGCTTCAGGAACACATCGATGCCTACGTCAACGCATACAACGACAGAGCCGAGCCCTTCGTCTGGACCAAGAAAAAGGTCCGTCAACGCCGTTTCAAAGGCCGCCGTATCACTCAGCTCTGATTCCGGGTACTAGCGCGCCGGCTTGCGTTCGATCGGGTCGATATTGATCGCCCGCAAACGGCCGAGCCGCAGCACGTCCATGGCGAGCCGCCGGTCGATCCGGTCGCGGTCGAGCACGCGGATCAGATCGTCGACACCGTTGATCTCGACGCCGTCGAGCTTGATGACGACGTCGCCGGGCAACAGGCCCGCCTTCGCCGCCGGTCCGTCCGGCTCGATCTGCATCAAGAGCGCGCCCATCTTGTTGTCGACACCGGCCAGCACCGCGTGCCGCCGCGGCACCGGTGCAGTCTGCCCGGCGACGCCGACATAGGCGCGGCGGACATAGCCGTGGCGGATGATCTCCGACAGCACGAACTGCGCGGTGTTGCTGGCGACCGCGAAGCAGATGCCTTGCGCACCGTTGATGATGGCGGTGTTGATGCCGATCACCTCGGCATTCGACGACACCAGCGGACCGCCGGAATTGCCGGGGTTGAGCGCAGCATCGGTCTGGATCACGTCCTCGATCGTGCGGCCGCTCACCGAGCGGATCGAGCGCCCCAGCGCCGAAACCACGCCGGCGGTCACGGTCGACTCGAAGCCGAGCGGATTGCCGATCGCGATCACGAGCTGGCCGCGCCGCAGGGTCTTGGAGTTGCCGAGCGCGGCATAGGGCAAGTCGCGCACGCCGTTGGCGCGGAGCAGCGCCAGATCGGTGTCGGGATCGACGCCGAGCACCCGGGCCTCACCGACGTTACCCTCGACGTCCCGCAGCCGGATCTCCTTGGAGGAACCGACCACGTGGCTGTTGGTGAGCACGAGCCCGTCCGGCGAGATCACGATGCCGGAGCCGAGCCCGCCGCGCTCGCGGCCGTTCGGCACCTTTGGCCCGGTCTCGACGCGCACGACGGCGGGACCGACACGGTCGGTCACGTCGATCACGGCATTGGAATAGGCGTCCAGCAGGGCCCGGTCGTCGACCGGGGCAGACGCTGTCGCTCGCGATGACGCGGCGTCATCGACGATGTCTGAGGTAAAATCCAGCATGGCAAGAGTCCTTGAGGCTCACACAAATGGTGGCCTGTTCCTGCCAGCGCAAGGGACCCGCCTGGGGCGCAAGGCTGGGCTGTCAGGACTTGACCTACCAAGGTGGCTAGGGCGCCCGCCGCAGCGTGCCCGCCCTCGCCTTAACCGGGTCGAGCAGCGACCAGTCGCCGTCCGGGAGCACGTAACCCTTGGGGAACGGCGCGCGCAGCTCGAGCCCGAGCGAGCGCAGCACCCGGTCGTCGCGGTAGTAGCATTGCAGGACGACGCGGACGAGCGTTGCGGCAGCCGCGCCGCCGGAGCTGCGGAACTCCTGCGCCACCGCATCGCGCCTGGCGGCATCGAGCCCGGCGAGCGGTTGCCCCGCGAGCCGCGCCAGATGGTCCAGCGCCGCCGCCACCAATTTGGTGTCGCGGCCCAGCGTCGTCAGGATGTCGGTCTGGACCGCGGGATCGTCGGCGCCGGGCACCTTGTACTCATCGCTGGCGGGAACGATCATCGCAGCGATGGTGCGGAGATCGTTGCATTGGGCGCGGTTGAGTTGATTGTCTGCGGACATGACGGCCTCAGTCGAACAAGTTTGCGAGGCGCTGCTTCATCTGGTCGGCGATGTAGAGCGCGAGGGCCTGGATGGTGGACGTCGGATTGACGCCGCCCGAGGTGACGAAGATGCTGCCGTCGACGATGAAGAGATTTTTCACGTCGTGCGTGCGGCCCCATTCGTTGACGACGGAGCGTTCGGGGTCGGTGCCCATCCGCGCGGTGCCGAGCAGATGCCAGCCGCCCCACGGGATCGGCGAGTTGACGCAGATGTCGGTCGCCCCCGCCATTTCCAGAACCTCGCGGCCGCGCGCGAGCGCATGCTCCATCATCTTCCGGCTGTTCTCGCTGATGGTGTAGTCGATCCTCGGCGCTGGAATGCCGTGGCTGTCCTTCAGGACAGGATCGAGCGTGACGCGATTGTGCTCCTCCGGCAGGTCCTCGCAGATCGCGGAGAATCCCAGCCGATGGCCATTGAGCTTGCGGAAGACGCGGTGATGATCCGCGCCCCACGGCAAAATGCCCCTCTGCTCGCTCACGACAGCCTCGAACACCGGCCCTGCCCCGCGCACGAACTGGACGCCGTAGCCGCGTACGAAACCGCGCGACAGGTCGGTGTCATACCATTCCTTGCTCCATAGGCAGGTCGGCGGCGCGCGGTTGCTGTCGGTTGGCTCCTTCACATAGCCATAGATCTGCGCATAGGGATGGAACATCAGGTTCTTGCCGACGAGGCCCGACGAATTGGCAAGACCGTGCGGGAAGCGGTTGGATGCCGAGTTGAGCAGCAGCCGCGGCGTGCCGACGCCATTGCAGGCGATGATGACGACATGCGCCGGCTGGAACTGCTCGACGCCGTCCTTGTCGTAATAGACCACGCCCGAGGCCATGCCGTTCTCGTCGGTGGTGATCTCGCGCACCCGGCAATGCGTGCGAAGCTCGACGCCGGCGCGGATAGCGTGCGGCCAATAGGTAATGTCGGTCGAGGATTTTGCGCCTTGGGCGCAGGCCGGCGTGCAATGGCCGAGATTGATACAACGCGCGCGGCCCTCATAGTCCGTGGTCGCGACTGTCGTATCCGACGGCCACCAGTGCCAGCCGAGCTTGTTCATGGCCTTGCCGATGATGGCGCCGGACAATCCCATCGGCTGCTGCGGCATCGGCGGATGCGTCAGCGGCGACAGCGGATCGCCCGATAGCCCAGACGTGCCCATGATGCGGTCGTTCTCTTCGAAGAACGGCGTCAGCGCGTCGTAGTCGATCGGCCAGTCGTCGGCGACACCGTCGAGCGTCTTCACCTTGAAGTCGGAGGGATGCAGCCGCGGCCAGTGCGCGGTGTACATCACCGTCGAGCCGCCGACCGCGTTGTAGTTGACGACCTTGATCGGCGAATTGTCGTCGTTGATCGGATAGTCCTCGGGCCGGCCGCGGACATTCGGGCTCGACGACCACTCCCCGTAGAACTTGGCCTCCCAGTCGCGGCCCGTGCTGGGATATGCCGCCGGGTTCATCCAGCCGCCCTGCTCCAGGCAGAGGATGTGCATCTTGGTCTCGGCCAGCGACCACGCGATCGCGGCACCTGAAGCGCCGGCGCCGATGATCAGGACGTCCACGGGGTCTTTCATCGAACTTTCTTCCTCCCGCCCTCGCCGCTTCAAGGGCGATTCGGTCTACGCAGGTTTTTGATCGTGCCGAACGATAGGGGCAGACCGGCCGGTCAGTAAAGGCTGGCCCGCGAATGTCGCACTTCGCAGGGCGCAGACCATTGGTATCGCGACCTCCGGATGCTAGGAACGAGGCGCCAGAGCAATCGATAGCGAGACGTTATGTCCCTTAGGAATTCATTTGCCGCCGCCCGCGCCTTCGCGCTTGTTTCGTTTCTCGCTCTCTCCGGGTTTCTGGCCTCTTCCGGGCCGGCCTCCGCGCTGACGGCGGCGGCGACCGTCCGGGACGCCAATTCGATCCAGCTCGGCGACGTCACCTACCGCCTCGACGGCGTCGACGCGCCCGAGCTGGACCAGGTCTGCATCGACGATCACGCCGATCCCTGGACCTGCGGCATCGAGGCCCGCGACCAGTTGGCGAAGCTGATCAACAAACGCAGCGTGCGTTGTGACGATGTCGGGCCGGAAAAGAGCTTCGGCAAACGGCACCGGGCGATCTGCACCGCCGAGGGCGACAAGGTCTCGTTGAACGAGCAGCTGGTCAAGCTTGGCTATGGCATCGCCCGCGAGCCGATCAAGGCGAACGTCAAGGCTGCCGCGGCCGATGCCAAAACCGCGTCAGCCGGCATCTGGAAGGGCTGCTTTGTTGCACCGCAAGAATTCCGCATGGGCAAGAAGGACGGCACGCTGCTCGGCGCCGCCTGCCGCGCCGACCGCGACAAGGAAATCCGCGCGGCGCTGTTTCCGGAGGAGCTGACCATGCCGCCGAGTTGCAGCATCAAGGGCAAGCTCGCCGTGCGCGCACGCGTCACCGGCAATATCGGCATCTATCACTTGAGGGGCTGCCCGAGCTATCCCGCGACCACCAAGCCGGACCGCTGGTTCTGCTCGGAGGACGACGCGCAGGCCGCCGGCTTCCGCAAGGCCTACAATTGCCGTCGGCCGAAATGAGGAAGCCCGTCACGAGCATGTGAGCGGTAGCCGGAGACAGTATTGATCCGGAATTGAACTCTCTCGGTGGTTGCTACATCTAATATGTACGCAAGCGCTTTGCGCGAGCGTTCCTTGGCAGCAATCCGGCTTCGGTCCGATTGCTTTGCTCGGGCGTTTCCTCCCTAGACTTGGGCCGCTTGTCAAAACAAGCGGCTCTTCTTTTTTGTGCGCCCTATTTCCGCATCGGCATAATCTGGTCCATCGGCGGCATGTTCGCGTTCAGATGCCCCATGATCCAGACGGTGCCGCCGACGACCAGGAAGACGACCAGAAGGCCGAAGGCGAGCGCCAGCACGTTGTTGGTATTGTCAGGCCCGGTCGTGATGTGCAGGAAGAACACGAGGTGCACGCCCATCTGCGCGATCGCCAGCACGATCAGAGCAACAGGGATCGATGGTTGCCAGACCAGGTCGGTTCCAGCGATGAAGAATGACGTTGCCGTGAGCAATAGCGCGAGGCCGAGACCAACGACGTAGCCGAGCACCCGCTCGCCGACGCTGTGTTGCTCTTCCTCGCCCGGTGCGAGATCGTGTCCGGTCCGCACATGCGTCTGATCGCTCATACGGCACTCCCAAGCAGGTAGACGACGGAGAAGACCCCGACCCAGACGATGTCAAGCGCATGCCAGAACAGCGCAAAGCACATCATCCGGCGCAGGACGTCGGCGCGAAAGCCCTTTGCAAAGACCTGGGCCATCATGGTGAGCAGCCACAATATGCCGGCCGAGACGTGCAGGCCGTGGCAGCCCACCAGCGAGAAGAACGACGTCAGGAACGCGCTGCGCGACGGGCCATAGCCGCGTGCAACGAGGTCGGCGAACTCGCGGAACTCGATGGTGAGAAAGATCAGTCCGAGCACGCAGGTCACGGTCATGCCGAGATAGAACCAGAACCGGTTGCGTACGTCGGCGGCAATGCTGGCCATGCCGCAGGTGAAGCTCGACAGCAGCAGGCAGACCGTCTCGATCGCGACGTTTCGCTGCTCGAAGATCTCCGAGCCGCTGGGGCCACCCGCGGTCTGGCCGGACAGCACCGCATAGGCCGCGAAGAAGCAGGAGAACATTACGATATCGGAGAGCAGGAAGACCCAGAAGCCGTAGGCGGTCACGATGCGCTTCGATGCCGGGCCTGGATGCTCGACGACGAGCCCGATGTGGTGGGGGTCGGCATGCGCGCGGCCGGCTGTCGCCGTCATCGACATCAGAGCGCTCCCGCCATGCTGACGAGGCTGCGCCGTTCCTCGAGATTGATGCGGTCGATGCGAGCGACCTCGTCGGCCGGAATGATGTATTCGTCATGGTCGCGCCAGGCGAACACGACGAAGGTCGCGAATGCGCCGATGCCGCCCAAAATCACCATCCACCAGATGTGCCAGATCAGCGCGAAGCCCATGATGGTGGCGAAGAACGCGCAGACGAAGCCGGTCGGTGAATTCCTGGGCATGTCGATATCCTGATACTCCGGCCGATCATGCTCGAGCTGCTGCTGCTTGGCATGGGCCTTCTGATCCCAATAAGCATCCTCGCCGCGCACATCCGGATAGAAGGCGAAGTTGAACACGGGCGGCGGCGACGAGGTCGCCCATTCCAGCGAGCGGCCGTCCCAGGGATCGCCGGTGCGGTCGCGCAGGGCCTCGCGGTTGCGGATGCTGACCACGAGCTGCACGATCTGGCAGATCACGCCGATCGACAGCACGGCCATGCCGGCGGCCGCCACGAACATCCATGGCCGCCAGGCCGCGACGTCGTAATGCTGCATGCGCCGGGTCATGCCGAGCATGCCGGCGATGTAGAGCGGAATGAAGGTGACGTAGAAGCCGAGGAAGGTGAACCAGAACGCGGCCTTGCCCCAGCGCTCGTCGAGACGAAAGCCAAACGCCTTCGGGAACCAGTACTCGAAGCCGGCGAAGGCGCCGAACAGCACGCCGCCGATGATGACGTTGTGGAAGTGCGCCACCAGGAACATGCTGTTGTGGAGCATGAAGTCGGCCGGCGGCACGGCGACCAGCACGCCCGTCAATCCGCCGATGATGAAGGTGACCATGAAGCCGACCGCCCACAGCATCGGCGTCGCAAAGCGGATGCGGCCGCCATACATCGTGAACAGCCAGTTGTAGATCTTCACGCCCGTCGGTATCGCGATGATCATGCTGGCGATGCCGAAGATGGCGTTGACGTCGGGGCCAGCGCCCATCGTGAAGAAATGGTGCAGCCAGACCATGAAGGAGATGACGCAGATCGCCATGGTCGCGAGCACCATCGAGCGGTAGCCGAACAGCGCCTTGCCCGAGAAGGTCGACACCACCTCGGAGAAGATGCCGAAGGCCGGCAATACGAGGATATAGACCTCCGGGTGCCCCCAGGCCCAGATCAGGTTCATGAACATCATGACGTTGCCGCCGGCTTCATTGGTGAAGAAGTGGAAGCCGAGGTAACGGTCGAGCAGCAGCATCGCGAGCGTGGCGGTGAGGATCGGAAAGGCGGCGACGATGAGCAGGTTGGAGGCCAGCGTGGTCCAGCAGAACATCGGCATGCGCAGATAGTTCATGCCCTTGGTGCGCAGCTTCAGCACGGTGGTCACCAGATTGATGCCGGCGACCAGGGTGCCGACGCCGGAGATCTGGAGAGACCAGGCGTAGTAGTCGACGCCGACGCCCGGCGAATAGGACAGTTCCGACAGCGGCGGAAAAGCCAGCCAGCCGGTGCGCGCGAACTCGCCGACCACGAGCGAGATATTGACCAGCAGCGCGCCGGTCGCTGTCAGCCAGAAGCCGACCGAATTCAGCGTCGGGAAAGCAACGTCGCGCACGCCGAGTTGAAGCGGCACGATCAGGTTCATCAGCCCGATCACGAACGGCATCGCCGTGAAGAAGATCATGATGGTGCCGTGCGCCGAGAAGATCTGGTTGTAGTGCTCCGGCGGGAGATAGCCTTGTGACTGGTAGGCGACCGCCTGCTGGAGCCGCATCATGATGGCGTCGCTGCCGCCGCGCAGCAGCATGACCGAAGCGAGCAGGATGTACATCACGCCGATGCGCTTGTGATCGACGCTGGTGATCCATTCGTGCCAGAGATACGGCAAATGCCCTTTCACGACGACCCAGATCAGCACGCCGAGGATCGCGACCAGCACCACGGCACCCGCGACGAGGGGTATCGGCTGGTCGAACGGAATCGCCGACCAATCGAGCTTACCGAGCATCGTGGCCTCCACTGTGCGGCCTGCCGGCATCGGAGAGCAGCTCCGGGCCGGGCCCTGGCGGAATGTGCTGGGTTGCGATCAGGTCGAACAGACGGGGATCGTCCAGGCGAAAGGTCAGCCTGTTCTTCTCGATGCCCTGCTGCATCAGCTTCGTGTAGCTCTCCTCGTTCAGCACGGCATCGGTCTTCGCCGTGGTCGCGACCCAATCCGGGAACGCGAGCGGCGAGATCACGTTGACGTCGAACATCATGTCGGGAAAGCCGTCGCCGGAGAAATGCGCCGACAGACCCTGCAACTTGCCCTCATTGTCGGCGCGCAGGTTCAGCTTCGTCACCATGCCGTTCATGGTGTAGATCATGCTGCCGAGCTGCGGGATGAAGAACACGTTCATCACGCTCGACGACGTCAGCTGGAAATTCAGCTCGGCACCGGCCGGCACCGTCAGCGTGTTGACGGTGGCGATGCGCTGGTCCGGATAGATGAAGAGCCATTTCCAGTCGAGCGAGACCGCCTGGATGCGGACCGGACTGCCGGTGCCCGGCACGGGCGCGGCGGGATCGAGTTGGTGCGAGCCGATCCAGGCGACGCCTCCGAGCAGGATCACGGTGAGCGCGGGGATCGCCCACACCACCATCTCGACGCGGCCGGAATAGACGAAGTCAGGCTGGTAACGTGCTCTCGGATTGGACGCGCGAAACCAGAACGCAAAGGCCAAAATCGCGAAAATGGTCGGCACCACGATCACGAGCATGATGAAGACGGAATCGACCAGGATGGTGCTGTTGGCGGCAGCCACCGGCCCTTTTGGATCGAGCAGATTCATCGGCAAGCCACTGGCGATTGGGAAACCCCAGGCGAGAGCCTAGCGCGGAAAAGCCCCCGCAACAAACGCAAGCTCGGCAGAACGGTTCCGCGATACGCCCGCTTAATTGTGCGCCGTGCCGCCCGGCGGCATGCAATTCCATGCGATGTCAATGACATCTGCGCGGGACCACCGGCCTTCTCTCCTGTCAGGGCGATTGCTAATCTGCACGAAAATAATTGGGATGAAACGACATGCAGGGCCCCGAGGACGATGCCGGCCTCGCCGGCAAGGTGGCGCTGATCAGCGGCGGCGGCGCCGCTGGCGACGGCATCGGCAACGGCCGCGCTGCAGCAATTCTGTTGGCCCGCGCCGGCGCAAAAGTGCTGGTGGCCGATCGCGACCTCAAGCTCGCCGAGCGCACCGTGGAGATGATCATGGCCGAGGGCGGCACGGCATCAGCGCATGGCGGCGACATCACCAGCGAAGCCGATTGCAAGACACTGGTCGAGGCCGCGCTCGACCGCTGGGGCCGGCTCGATTTCCTCGACAACAATGTCGGCATCGGCAGCCGCGGCAGCGTGGTCGACGAGACGCCCGAGCAGTATCGCCGCGTCATGCAGGTCAACGTCGAGACCATGTTCCTGCTCTCCAAGCACGCGATCCCCGCGATGATCAAGACCGCCAAGGGCGGCGCGATCGTCAATATCTCCTCGATCTCGGCGCTGCGGCCGCGCGGGCTCACGACCTACACGACCTCAAAAGCTGCGATCATCGGCCTGACCCGCGCGATGGCGGTCGATCACGGTCGCGATAACATCCGTGTCAACTGCATCTGCCCCGGACCGATGTACACGCCGATGGTCTATGCCCGCGGCATGAGCGAGCAGGCCCGCGCCAACCGCGCCAGGGCCTCCCTGCTCAAGACCGAAGGCACCGGCTGGGATGTCGGCCACGCCGTCAAATTCCTGCTCAGCAACTTCGCACGCTATATCACCGGCCAGGTGCTGGTGGTGGACGGCGGCGTGACGCTGCAAGCGCCGGAACGTGAATCACAGGAACACTGAAAGGAACACGGATGGCCCGCCTGCCCTATCTCGAGGCCGACCAGGTCGCGCCCGAATATCGCGACATGCTCAAGCGCAACACCAACCTGCACAAGCTGCTGGTCAACTCGCCGGAGATGGCGCGCGCCTTCAACGGCATCGGCAGCTATATTCGCTTCAAGAGCAAGCTCGACCCGCGGTTGCGGGAGCTCGCGATCCTCCAGGTCGGCTGGATGGAGAAGTCGGAATACGAATTCACCCACCATGTGAAGATCGGCAAGGAGTTCGGCGTCACCGACGAGGACATCGCAGGTCTGATGGCGGAGACCGACGGCAAGCCGTCGAAGCTGGAGCCGCTCGCCAGGGCGATCCTGAAAGGCGCCCGCGAGATGGTGCGCGAGCTCACGATGTCGGACGCGACCTTCGCCGAGATCAAGAAAGATCTCTCCGACGAGCACATGGTCGACCTCGTGCTCACCATCGCCTTCTATTGCGGCGTGGTACGCGTGCTCGCCACTATGAAGATCGACAACGAACCGTATTACAAAGAGGTACTCCAGCAGTACCCGATCCCGGGAGTGAAGTGACATGCGCTTGAAGGACAAGGTCGCGATCGTCGTCGGCGCCGGCCAGAGCCCCGGTGAAGGCATGGGCAACGGCCGCGCCACCGCGCTGACCTTCGCGCGCGAGGGTGCCAAAGTGCTGTGCGTCGACCATCACCTGGAATCGGCGCAGGAAACCGTCGATCTGATCGCAGCGGAGCAAGGCACCGCCGCGGCTTTCAAGGCCGACGTGACCAAATCCGCGGACATCAAGGCGATGGTCGCGGATGCGCTGGCGCGCTGGGGCCGCATCGACGTGCTGCACAATAATGTCGGCGTCAGCCTGTCCGGTGGCGATGCCGAGCTGCTTCAAATCACCGAGGAGGCGTTCGACCATGTCGTCGCCATCAATCTGAAGAGCTGTATTCTGGCAGCGAAGGAAGTGATCCCGATCATGCGCGCGCAAGGAAGCGGCGCCATCGTCAACATCTCCTCGATGGCCGCGATCACGACCTATCCTTACGTCGCCTACAAGGCGACGAAGTCGGCCATGATCGCCTTCACCGAGCAGCTCGCCTACCAGAACGCCGAATACGGCATCCGTGCCAACGTCATCCTGCCCGGCCTGATGAACACGCCGATGGCCGTCGACACCCGCGCCCGCGAATGGTCCAAGCCCCGCGCTGAAGTCGAAGCCGAGCGCGACAGCAAGGTGCCACTGCGCAGGAAGATGGGCACCGGCTGGGACGTCGCGAATGCCGCACTGTTTTTGGCGTCGGACGAGGCGAATTTCATCACGGGCGTGACGCTGCCGGTGGATGGTGGCGCGAGTGTGAGACGGGGGTAATTCGAGCGCGCTGCTTACCCTCCCCTGGAGGGGGAGGGAAACAGCGTCACTGCGGTGCGCGCGTCGCCCGCCAGATGGTGCCATTGCCGTCCTCCGACACCAGCAGCGATCCATCCTTCGCCACGGCGACACCAACCGGCCTTCCCCAGACTTCCGTGTCACTCACGACAAACCCCGTGACGAAATCCTCGTACTCGCCGGTGGGCTTGCCGTCCTTCATCCTGATACGGATCACCTTGTAGCCGGTGCGCTTGGAGCGGTTCCAGGAGCCGTGCTCAGCGGCGAAGGCATCGCCTTGATAGTCGGACGGAAACTGCGTGCCCTGATAGAAAGTCATGCCGAGCGAAGCCGAGTGCGGCTGGATCAGCACGTCGGGCACCGTCACCTTGTCCTTGAGATCCGGCCGCGCGCCGGCGTGACGCGGATCTTCGTTGCCGCCGATATAGAACCACGGCCAGCCGTAGAACGCGCCCTCCTTCACGCTGGTGACGTAATCGGGCACGAGATCGTCGCCGAGCCCGTCGCGCTCATTGGTCGAGCACCAGGGCAGCCCGCTCTGCGGCTCGATCGCAAGACCGACGCAATTGCGGATGCCGGTGGCATAAATCTTCCGGTCCTTGCCGTCAGGCGTGAAGGCCATCACGGTGGCGCGCTCGAGCTCACTGGCCCAGGCCGCGCCGAGCGGCTGCGTCTTCGACCAGCCATCCAACCCGCCCGGCGGCGTCCCCATGCCCTCGGCGACGTTGCTGAGCGAGCCGACCGAGACCAGCATGCGCTTGTTGTCGGGCGTGAAGACGATGTCGCGGGTGGAATGGCTGCCGTCCTGCGGCAGGCTTGCCACGATCGTCTCCGCCCTGCCGCGCGCCTTGAGATCGCCGGCCTGATAGGGAAACCGGACGACGCTGTCGGTGTTGGCGATATAGACCCATTGCGGATTGTCGCCGTTCGGAAAGAAGGCGATGCCGAACGGCCGTCTCAATCCGCTGGCAAACACCTCGTTGGTCGCGGCCTTGCCGTCATCCCCGGCGCGCAGCACGCGGATGGCGTCGGCCCGCGTCTCCGCGACGAAGACATCGCCGTTCGGCGCGACCCTCACAATGCGCGGCGCGCGCAAGCCTTCGGCGAACAGCTCGATCTTGAAACCCGCCGGCACACGTGGCGGGGCCTCCGGCGGTCGCGACGCCACACGCGCGGTGCTCGCAACCGACCGTGTCGCGCCGGGCCTGACGAGGTCCTGCGGCCGGATCAACCTGACCGTGCCGGGCTTGTCGGCCTGCCAATCGCCATAGGCGTCCTTGCCCTGCAGAATCGGCTCGGCCTGCGCGCTGGCAGCAACCGCGACCAGCAATCCCGCAGCCGTTGCTGCGGACGAGATCCTGCTTTTCACGTCGTCTTCCTCCCAGCCAGCGCGTCCTGAACGTCGACGCTTATAGGTCCGCAAATGTTCTGCGGCAGTTCAAACACCTGCCGAATCCCACGTCAGCTCATGCCCGCACGATGTGCATCAGCCGCGGCCCATCGTACTGGAAAATGCGGCAGATCGGTGCGACACATTGTAAGGGCGCGACCGCCGGTTGCGGTCATCAAAGCTGCGGCATCCAGGTCGCAATTGATGGGGTGATCATGTGGGGATCCATCATATCGGAATGGGCGAGCCTGCTGCTGCGCTGGCTGCACGTGGTCGCGGCGATCGCCTGGATCGGCAGTTCCTTCTACTTCATCGCCCTCGATCTCAGCCTGAAGCCGAAGACTGACCTGCCGGACGGCGTGCAGGGCGAAGCCTGGCAGGTCCATGGCGGCGGCTTCTACCGGATCATGAAATATCTGGTGGCTCCGAGCCAGATGCCGGAGGAGCTGACCTGGTTCAAATGGGAGGCCTACACCACCTGGCTGTCCGGCTTCGCGCTGATGGTGGTGGTGTACTATCTCGATGCCGACCTGTTCCTGGTCGACAAGTCGATTCTCGACCTCACACCGGTCCAGGCCGGGCTGTTCAGCTTCTGCAGCCTGGCGCTGGCATGGCTGCTCTATGAGGCGGCCTGCCGCACCGGGCTTGCGCAGCGCGAGCTGCCCTTTGCCATCGGCGGCTATCTGTTCCTGGTCGCGCTCACTTACGCCTTCACCCACGTCCTGAGCGGGCGCGGCGCCTTCAACCAGATTGGGGCGATCATCGGCACCATCATGGTCGCCAACGTCTTCGCACTGATCATCCCGAACCAGAAGAAGATCGTCGCCAGCCTGATCGCGGGAGAGGCGCCCGATCCGAAGCTCGGCAAGGCCAGCAAGGAACGCTCGGTTCACAACAACTACCTGACCCTGCCCGTCGTCGTGCTGATGATCAGCAATCACTATCCTCTGCTCTACGCGACGCGCTTCAACTGGATCATCGTCGCGATCATTCTGGCGCTCGGCCCCGTGATCCGCCACTTCTTCAACGAGCGGCACGCGGGGCGCAAATCGCCGTGGTGGGTGTGGGGTGTCGCCGCGTTGGGCGTGATCGCGATCCTCTTGCTCTCCGCCGCAGGCCCCCGCGAGGTCAAGACGGGCGCGCTGTCGGCACAGCCGACGCGCGCCAATGTCGAGGAGATCGTGATGTCCCGTTGCAGCATGTGCCACGCGGCAGAGCCGGTCTGGGCCGGCATCGTGACCGCGCCCAAGGGCATCTTGCTCGACGCGCCCGAGCACATCCATCGCAACATCCGCCTGATCGGCCGCGTGGCGGCGTGGTCCAATGCGATGCCGCCGGGCAACATCACCGACATGACCAGCGAGGAGCGCGCCATCCTCGCCGCCTATATCGAGCAGGCGCAGTGACGCCATCACGCGTCGATACCGCATTTCGCGAAATGAAATTCCGCATCTAGCGCCGATTTGAAAATGACTTGATCGCCTATCCGGCGTAGACAGGGCCAGCGGCCGCCGGCGCGGTCCAGGTCGTAATTTGCATTTGCTGCGGGGAAAGAACAGTGGCCCTCAAGAACATCATCGGTATCGACCACGCCGTGGTCATGGTTCCGGACCTCGACAAGGCCGCCGAAAACTACAGGCAGCTCGGTTTCACCCTGTCGCCGCGCGGCACCCACAGCGCGCATATGGGCACCGGCAATTACACCATCATGTTCGACCCCGACTATATGGAGCTGCTCGGCGTGCTGGTGGCGACCGAGCACAACGCACCTGCCCGCGCCTTCGTCGACAGGCACGGCGAGGGCATCGAGCGCATCGCCTTCACGGCGGTAGACAGCGCAGCAGGCGCCGAGGAGATCCGTGCGCGCGGCCTGACGCCGATCGGCCCGACCGATTTCGAACGGCCGGTGACGCTGCCCGATGGCACGATCTCGGCGGCAAAATTCCGCACCTTCATGTGGCCGACCGCTGAGGCGCCCGGCGGCGTGCGCATCTTCGCCTGCCAGCACAAGACCCGCGAGACGGTGTGGATTCCTGAATTGATGAAGCACGCCAATGCGGCGAAGCGGATCAGGCAGACGCTGATCGCAACGCCCGAGCCCGCGCAGGATGCGGCGCATCTCGGCCGCCTGATCGACCGCGAACCGAGGACGGAAGCCGATGGTGCAGTCGCCGTGCCGTCCGGCGGCGACCGCGCCGACTTCGTCTATCTGACGCTGGAGCAGCTCGGCAAACGCTATCCCGGCGTGCCGCTCACCGGTCTTTCCGCGCGCGGTGGCGCGGCCCTGGTCCTCGTCAGCGGCGATCTCGCAGCCACCGAGAAGGCGCTGGGTCCGGCCGCGGTACGAAGCGGGACCGCAATCGTGGTGCCACCGGCCAAGGCCAACGGCACCCTGCTCGCCTTCGTTGCCGGCTGATTTGAACTAATTCTTTAACGAGCGTTTACCGGGCAAGCCTAGGCTTTTCGGGCTTTTCACGCCGCCCGAGGCCAAGCGCATGTTCAAAGAGGAATCGCCGATCGCCTACGACGCGCCGGCCGAACTGAAGAAGTGGCCGTCGCTGAAAGGCGAGAGACAGAAGGACCGGGGTCCGCCTTATCTCGCCTACAACGGCACGCTCGCCGACTGCGTTCGCGTGCTCATGGATAAGCCGATCAAGGGCATCTCGCTCTACGACATCATGACGAAGCCGCAAGCGGCGTTCGAGCAGACCGTACTGTCGCCCGGCGACGCCGCCGAGATCGCGATGCGCAAAGACTTTCCCAAGGACTAGCTCGAAGCCCGCTTCGCGGCCGGTTTTCCCTGCTGCTTTAATGAGGATTCCGTCGGCGCATCGAGGAAGACGACCGGCGCGAAGGCCCGCGCCATCCGCCTTGCATCGAGCGAGCGCTGATCCGCTACCGCAAGCAGATCCTCTCGCCGTGACGCCCCCTACTCCGCCTTGATGTTCGCGGCCGCGACGACCTCGGCAAGCTCCGTCGTCTCCTTCGCGATCTTCGCGGCATAGTCGGCCGGACTGAGCACGCTGACGACGCCTTGCGACTCCAGGCGCTCCTGCACCGCCGGATGTTTGGCGGCGGCGACGATCTCACGGTGCAGCGTCTCACGGATCGGCACGGGCACGGCCTTCGGCATGAAGAAGCCGACCCAGAACGAGATGTCGAAGCCGGGATAGCCGGCCTCCGCGACGGTCGGCACATCAGGCAGCGCCGGCAGCCGCTCGGCCGATGACACCGCGAGCGCGCGCAGCTTGCCGGCCTTCACCAGCGGCACGGCGGACAAGGGATCGAACACCGCCAAAACCTCCTGCGCGAGGATGCCGACCTCGGACGCCGCGCCGCCACGATAGGGCACGTGGATCAGCTTGATGCCGGCCTTCTGGCTGAGCAGCTCCATGGCGAGATGGGCAAGGTTGCCGTTGCCGCCCGAGCCGTAGGCGAGCGCGCCCGGCGCGGCCTTCGCCGCCGCGACCAGATCGGCGACGGTATTGATGTTGGCCGTCTTGGGATTCTCGGGATTGACCACGAGAACCAGCGGCGCCGAGATGACGGTGGTGAGCGGCGCAAAGTCCCCTTGCGGATCGTAGCGGGCGTCCTTGAACAGCGTCTTGTTGAGCGTGATGGTGGACGAGTTGCAGGCGAGGATGGTGTAGCCGTCCGCGTCCGCGCGCGCCACGCCCTCGGCTGCGATCATGCCGTTGGCGCCGGCGCGGTTCTCGACCACGAAGGGCTGGCCTAGCTTGTTGCTCAGCCGGTCGCCGATGATGCGCGCGACCACATCGACCGGGCCGCCCGCGCTGAAGCCGACCATGATCTTGAACGGACGCGTCGGATATTTCTGCGCGAGAGCCTCGGTCGTCACGCACAATCCGGCGACAATCGCCAGCAGGCGAAGCGTTCGTTGCATTCGTTCTCTCCCCGGACCCGCGCTGCCGCTTTTGCATGGTGCGGCGCCTCTGGAGATCATGATTAGCGGCCGCGCCGGATTTCGCAATCGCGTTTGCACGCCGGCATTCCGTCGCGCGGCACGCGAGAGCCGCATCCAAACAAAAAATGCGAAAACAACCCCATGCACAGTAGCCGGCCCCGGTCAGGACAAGGACTTGCGCAGGACAAGCACCTTCGGATACCACGAAATGCAATTTGACACGTCGGGCAAAACACCGGCATGATGGCATCATCGCAACAATCGCCAGCGTCCACGCCGCCCGCTCCACGGCCGCCTCGCCGCGATCGCGCGCAAGCCTCTCATCGACATCTCAAAATTCGTAGCCGCGCGCAGCACGCGAGCGGTCGTTCGCGCACCTGCGCCGGTAAAGGACACGACACATGACGACATCCCCCGATCGCCACACCACGCCGCCGGTTGCGGCAAACGATCGCAGCGACCCGGCTGCGAGCCCGCGCGTCAAACTCTACAGGCGGCGCATTGCCATCGATCATCCCGACCCGAGAACCGGCGAACGGCTGCTAGCCGACGCGCTCGGTGCCGTCGACCGTGACGCGTTGCAAGGCATCCTGAAGCAATTGGTGAAGGCCAGCGTGACTGCGCAGAAGCCGGACGAGGCCAATCTCGCCTTCATGATCTCGATGATGAAGAGCATCGCGCCGAGGGACTCCATCGAGGCCATGCTGGCGGCACAGATGGTCTCCATTCACGTCCTGGCGATGCGCTGCGCCCATCGCCTCGCCTTCGCTGACGACATCCCGCGGCAGGACAGCGCCTCACGCGCGCTCGCCAAGCTGGCGCGAATCTTTCCGGCCCAGGTCGAGGCGCTCAACCGGTACCGCAACAATGGCGAGCGGGCGATCACGGTGGAGAGTCTGACGGTGCAGGATGGCGCAGGAGCCATCGCGAGCCACCCCGTCCAGCACACGGGCATGATCGTAACGGAGCAAAGCGTCGCGGACACGCCGATGGGAGCAGGATCGGTCTCGCCTCACGAAGCCGGCGAAGGCGAACATGAACTGGTCGATGCCGCACAAGGTGCCACCGCATGAGCGGCGATCACCCCCGCATCATGGCTGCGATGCTGGCGAGTCCACGCTGCGGCGCCAGGACACGCAGCGGCAGCGCCTGCCTCGCGCCGGCGGTGCACGGCAAGACCCGCTGCCGCATGCATGGCAGCGCCGCGAGATCAGGCGCACCGAAGGGAAATCAAAATGCGCGGAAGCATGGGCTATTCACGCAGGACCGGATCGCAGAACGAAGGGCGATACGGGCGTTGCTGGGCGAGACGCGGAAGCTGCTGCAGGAGCTGGGCTAGGCCGTGTGCCCATAAACCCCGCGGCGTGATGCGAAGGCTACGTCTGCGTTGCCCCAATAGCGACCAGGTTCGTGCGGCAAGGCAAGAGGTCGCGATGGGCCAGAAGGCGACATTTATTCAGATCAACTCGGGGATGCACTTGCAAAACCAAGAATCGCAACCTTAGCGCCGTTTGCCACGAGCATGAGATCGATCAGCTCAACGGGATGCTCTAGATCGGCAGGCTCTCGCGGCCGAGCGCGAGCGGCTGATCAAGTCGGTTGAAATGATAGCGCGGAGATAGTGTGGTGGATTGTGCCTTCGGCCATCTACACGAAAAACGACTCATTCACCGAGGAGCTTGAAAAAGCCCTTCGAGAAGGAATGAAGCGGTTCGGAACGGCGTTCGAGTTTGGCGCGAAGAACCGCGCCCTCCCAACCGATCCAGAAGAACTCGGCAAGCCAGTCGCAATCTTGGTTGGAAGAGATTGCACCAGTAGCCTGGGCAGCTCTCAAGCACTTGGCAGTGCGCTGCTGCCAGTCGATGAACACATCGAACAGCTGCTGGCGAAATGATTGTGGAAGTACGCTCATCTCCTGCCCAAGATTGCCCACCAAACAGCCTCGCGCATAACGGAAGCGCTTCATGGCGGACGTAGCATCGTCGGTAAAACTTCTGAGCCTTTCGAGCGGGGAATGCTGCTCGTTCAGGAAGAAGCTGTCGAGCTTTCGCGAAAAGTAGCCAGCGTAGCTGTCGATCAGCTCCGCTCCAAATGCCTCTTTGCTCGGAAAGTAGTGGTAGAACGACCCCTTTGGCACGTCGACGCTCCGCAAGACTTCCTCGATCCCCGTCGCGGAATAGCCCTTCTCCGTCAGCATAACGACACCTGCACGGACAAGCGCGTCACGGGTCGCGCTGGTGCCGGCAAGTTCCTTAGGAGGTCGCCCGCGACGGCGGCGAGGCAGCGTCTTGCTCATGCAAATCGTAATAGACCGATCGTCTAGAAGAAGCAAACTGCCCGTGATGCGGCGTTCTGCAGGTGGCGGAAACCCTCTCACTCCATCCACCAGTTCGGTGGTAGGCCTAGGCTCCGGCTTGGCTCACTCAACGTGGCTCGGCATTCGTTGGTGCGGGCGCGAACAGGTTAGTCGACGCGGCTTCCTGAACGATCACTGCCGCGTCTTCCGGCAGCAGAAACCCACGCGCTAGCAGATCCTGGGCGGCGATCCGGATCCGGTTCACGTAATCGTCGCGGCCGTGATAGCGCTCTTCGATCGACGGGCGGGCGTCACCGGTACGCTCTCGTTCCGCTTTCGTCGCTGCGAATGGCGAGAAGGACCCGATCAGCATGCAGGTGAATGTCTGCGGCTGGTTCTGGGCGCCATTGGTGCCGGTCGGCACCGCGACATCCGGCAGCCGCACGCCGCCGAGCGCATTGCCGTCCTGATCGCGCTTTGGCACTTGTATCACTGCGGCGGAAAGCCGAGTCGGGGCGCGCAGCGCAGGTGGCTCGCCGCCCGCGGCTTCAAGCGACATCAGCTCGCTGGCGGGCGGCTTGGTGCCGCGGCTTACCCAGGCATCAAGGTGCAGCAGGAGGGCCCGCGACAGCGGCGACCAATCGAGGCGGCCTGGCGTCAGTGTGCAGGCCGGTGCCTTGGGGGCGGGTATATGCGGGCCTCCCGCGATATCGTACATCCGCACATTGGCGGGCAGTGGCTGATCCGCGGTTCCGGACGCGCCCGTGCGGCCAAGCGAAGCGCGCAGCGAATAGTAGTCCGTGGTGGAGCTCACGAGTATCATCCTCGGAGGCACCTCGCCGCGCGCCTCGACCTTGGCCGTGATCTCCCCGATCGTGAGCGGTCCGTCATTCACGCCGGGAAAATCCGGGTTGTCGAATGTTGGAGCCCCCTCGGCGCTCGACATTGGTCCAAGGCCCGTCTGCAGGATCGGTAGAAGGCCAGCGGCCGAGACGAACACATGCATTCCGTCGAAGACGCGCCGGTTGCCCATCATGTTGAAGCCGTTCAGGAGAAAGGTCTTCAGGAATCGTCCATCCTGCGACCTGCCGCTCGCGAGCACGCGGTTGATCGCTCCCTTGAGCGGGTTGGGCGTTCCACCCTTGTCAGAAGCTGCATGCGCGAAGAAATCCGCGGCATCGCGGACGATCGCAAAGCCCACTCCCTCGACGAACCGTGTCTTGCCATCGGCGTCAGCGAACGAAGGCAGGTCCGCACTCTGTCCAAGCTCCCAAAATACCTCCGCAACCGCGAAACCATGGTCTTGAAGAAAGCCGGTGCCCTGCTCCAGCGTGCCCGGGAGAAACCGCACGTCGCGTGGCGAGTTGTAGATCGCCTCGGCCCAGACTTGCCCGCGGTTGGGTACGTCTACCAGCAACGCGCCGTTTTCCCCGCGCGGAGCCGCCGGCATCATGAGAATGACCTTCGCCGCGTAGTCGACGCGCCCGCGTTCATTGCGCGGCGCCTTGTTGATCCCAGGGATGGCTTCTTGCGGCGATAGGTCGCCGCGGATCTTGCCCTGCCAGATCACATAGTCGCCGGCGCGAAATGTGCCGTAAGGCTGCTTCGACGTGAACTCGATCCGGGTAACTTCTGCGCTCACTGGCCGCGCCGTAGAGATCAGGCTGAACACGCAAAACAAGAACATCACAATTCGCCCGTTTCGACGGTGCGGCATGAGAATTCTCCATAGGGGATAGCGGCTGGTTTCGAGCATTTTTTGATCACGACACGCCGTATCAGAACGGACATGATGGACCGGCAACTTTTTCACCGGTCCATCGCCTATGGCGAAGGCCTTCTCACTCCATCCAATAGTCGATGTCCGTCTGATTTGCATTGGTGCCGGCCTTCGGCTCGGACGGGCCATGACTGCTGATGATGCCACGCATTCTGGCGAGGCTACCCGTGCCACCGGTAATGACGCCCGATGTCATGTTCGTAAGTTTCCCATCTCCACTGCTTTGAGCGACCAGAGATGTCCTGACAAAAAACTTCTCCCCGTTCTCCAGTATCCAAACGTTGTAGATGAGAGCCGGACCGTTGTTGTCGATGTAGTCCGACATGCCGCGTGTCCACTGCTCCTTCAACCTCGATCCGTTGATAAGGGGGGCATCGTCACCATAGGTCCGCCGAATTTCGAAGAGCCGAGCTTGATGTCCCGGAATGTCGCCAACGTCGATGACGTGTTGTTGGGTGTATACCGTCTGAGTTGCCGGCGTATCATAGCTGACGTGGTGCTTTTGCTGCGCAATGGCCACCGGCGCGGTTAGAGCCATTGCGAGAGTGATCATCATTCCAAGCGCGATACTGCGAAACATGCGTGACCTCTCATGCTGAAATCCACCCAACCATGAAGATATGGTCGGACGATGTTTGTTGAAGATTCCCTCATCAACCAGTCAGCGCTCGGTAGCGACCGAGCCCCAACCAAAGCTGATTTCACCGCGCTTTTCCGAGGTGCCATAAATTAGACCGATCGTCTCGTATTCGGCTTGGCTGCAAGCGATTTCGCCCATCAATCTTTTTTGACAGCGCTTTGTCGGACAAGGCCGACGGAGCGCTCCATTCGCGCCGCGCAGAGGGCTGCGCGGGGTCAAATCGGTTCGCTGCGGGTGGGCTTTACCAACTCGGCACCATTTAATCCCGTTGTTACCTCGACAATCCGATCGTTTCGCCGAGCTTATCCCGATGTGGATCTGACGTTGGAGGAAGCAAGCACATCCCGCCTCCTTGCGGGCCTTCGGGAAGGAGAGCGGGACGCGGTGTTCCTGCGCCCCGATGAGGGCGAGGACGATCTACAGTTTCGGCGTCTCTCCAACGAGCCGATGCTCGTCGTATTGCCCGCAAGCCATCCGGTGGCGAAGTCGACTGAAATCGATCTTATCAGGCTGAAGGGGGATCCGCTCATTCTGACGCCGCGCGGATCGGCCTGGGTTGACACAGTCATCGCGGCCTGTCGGCGGGCGGGCTTCGAGCCGACCCTCGGGCAGTCCGCGCCGCAGATCAGCTCTGTCGTCAGCCTGGTGGCAGCTGAGCTTGGCTTTTCGCTCGTGCCGGCGTCAATGCGCCAGCTTCATGTAACCGGCGTCACCTATCGTGAGGTCAAAGGGATCGCTCCAATCGTGCGCTTGGCTCTGGCGTTCCGGCGTGGCGAGACCTCGAAGATCGTCCGCAACTTCATTGCCCAGGCGGTGGCGTGAAGCAGGGGGAGACTGTCAGACGGAAGCTGAAATGCTGATCGTCAAACGGTCCGACAATCACGAAAATCAGGTACAACCAGTCCGAATTTGCGCATGGTTAGCCGCCGCGCGTTGGCCATGCATACATGAGCCAGATCGCCGCGCTCGCCGTCGTCGGCGCGGATGTCAAACAGTCATTCTGCCGCAAAGACCCTTGATTTCTTCGGGTCCAGCTTTTCGACGACGTCCAGATCGCCGTCGTCGACAACGTCCTCTTCCTGAGGATCGCTTCCTGCGTGTGGTTTCGGACTGAACCATTGCGAGACACGGTCCAGATAAAGATAGACAACCGGCGTGGTGAAGAGCGTCAGGACCTGGCTGACCAAGAGACCGCCGACCATGGCGTAGCCGAGCGGTTGACGCAGCTCCGAGCCGGTGCCGTGGCCGAGCATCAGCGGCACGCCGCCGAGCACCGCCGCCATCGTGGTCATCAGAATCGGACGGAAGCGCAGCAGGCATGCCCTTCGAATGGCCTCAACCGGCGACAGGCCCTGATCCCGCTCCGCAGCGATCGCGAAGTCGACCAGCATGATGCCGTTCTTCTTGACGATGCCGATCAGCAGGACGAGGCCGATCAACCCGATCAGGCTGAAGTCGAAATGGAAGATGAGGAGCGTCGCCAGAGCGCCGACACCGGCCGACGGCAGGGTCGACAGAATCGTCAAGGGGTGAATGTAGCTCTCGTAGAGCACGCCGAGAATGAGATAGACCACGATCAGCGCCGCCACGATTAGCAAAGGCACGGAGGAGAGAGACTCCTGGAACGCCTTCGCCGTGCCTGCGAAAGTCGAGGTGATCGCGGCCGGCACGTTCATCTGCTGTTCCATCGCGTCGATCGCCTGCGTCGCCTGGCCGAGCGCGACGTTGGGCGCGAGGTTGAAGGAGATCGTCACCGCGGGAAACTGGCCCTGATGGTTGATGGCCAGAGGCCGGACCGGAGCCGTGGTCCACTTGGTGAACGCCGACAGCGGCACCTCGCCTCCCGTCGTCGGGGAACGGAGGTAGATCTGCTCCAGCGTGGACGGATTCTTCTGCAGCGAGGGCAGCACCTCGAGGACGACATAGTAGGTGGACAATTGGGTGAAATATGTCGCGATCTCCCGCTGCCCGAATGCGTCATACAGGGTCGCGTCGATCACGTCGGGCGTGATCCCGAAACGCGCGGCCTGGTTGCGGTCGATCGACAGCGTCAGCGTCGTGCCCGACGTCTGCTGGTCGGACGCGACGTCGCGAAGCTCGGGCATCTCCTTCATCTTCGCGAGCAGCTTCGGGGCCCATGCGTTGAGCTGGTCCATGTCGGTCGACTGCAGGGTGAACTGAAATTGCGTCCGGGACGCCCGGCCGCCGACACGTACGTCCTGCGCCGACTGGAGATAGAGCCGCGCGCCCTGGACCTTCGCCGTCTGGACCTGCAGACGACGGATGACCTGGTCGGCCGAGTCGGTGCGTTCATCCCGCGGCTTCAACGTAATGTACATCGTGCCGTCGTTGAGCGTATTGCCGCTTCCGCCCATCCGCATCGCCATGTGGTCGATCGCCGGATCCTTCAGCACGATCGCGCCGATCTCCTGCATGTGCTTCGCCATATCGGCGATCGACACGTCCTGCGACGTTTCGACGATTCCGGTGATCAGCCCGGTATCCTGCTGCGGAAAGAACCCTTTGGGGATGATCACGAAGAGATAGACCGTCAGCGCGATCGTCGCGAAGAACACCATCAAGGTGATGAAGCGGAAACGCAGCACGAGGTCGAGGCCTCGCTCGTAGCCGTTCACGAGGGCCTGGAACATCCGCTCGCTGAGCATATAGAGCCTGCCGTGATGCTCCTCGTCGTGCGATTTGAGGAAGCGCGACGCCATCATCGGCGTCAACGTCAGCGATACCAGGGCCGACACGGCGATCGTCATCGCGAGCGTCACCGAAAATTCGCGGAACAGGCGGCCGATAATCCCGCTCATCAGCAATAGCGGAATCAAGACCGCGATCAGCGAAACGGAGATCGAGATGATCGTGAAGCCGATTTCGCTGGCGCCCTTGAGCGCGGCGGCCATCGGCGTCTCGCCCTCCTCGATGTAGCGGGTGATGTTCTCCAGCATCACGATTGCATCGTCGACCACGAAGCCGACCGCGATGGTGAGAGCCATCAGTGACAGATTGTCGAGGCTGTAGCCGGCTATCCACATCAGCGCGCAGGCGCCCAGCAACGCAAGCGGCACCGTGATCGACGGAATAATAGTGGCCCAGACGCTGCGCAGGAAGACGAAGATCACCATCACGACGAGGCCGATCGTCAGCAGCAGCGTGAACTGCACGTCCTTCACCGCCGCGCGGATCGTCTGCGTGCGGTCCGACAGCACCGAGACCTTGATGGCCGGCGAGATACCGGCCTGCAGATGCGGAAGCTGTTTCATGACGCTGTCGACGGTGTCGATGACGTTGGCGCCCGGCTGCTTGAAGATGACCAGGAAGACGCCGGGCTTGCCGTCAACCCAGCCGTATTGGGTATTGTCCAGCGGTGCACTCACGGCATGGCCGATGTCGCCGACACGGACGGGACTGCCGTTCCGATAGGCGATGACGATGTCGTTCCAGGCCTCGGCCTTGGTGAACTGGTCGTTGGCATAGACGGTGTAGGTGCGGGTGTCGCCGTTGAGGGTTCCCTTGGGATTGTTGACGGTGATCACAGAGAGCGGGGTGCGCACGTCCTCCAGCGACAGGCCCTTGGCCACCAGCTTGGCGGGATCGATCTGGACACGGATCGACGGCGCCTGCTGTCCACCGACACTGACCTGGCCGACGCCGCTGATATGGCTGATCGCCTGCGCGAGCTTGGTGTAGGTCTCGTCGGACACCTGCGTCATCGGCAGCGTCGTCGATGTGGCACCGAGCGTGAGAATGGGTGAGTCGGCCGGATTGACCTTTCTGTAGGTCGGCGGGGTCGGCATGTTCTTGGGCAATTGCCCGCTCGCGGCATTGATGGCGGCGAGCACGTCGGAGCCGGCGCCATCGATGTTGCGCGAGAGATCGAACTGCAGAACGATCTGGGTCGAACTGGTCTGGCTCTGCGACGTCATCTCCGAGACGCCGGGAATGAGCGCAAACTGCGATTCGAGCGGTTGCGCCACCGAAGAAGCCATCGTTTCCGGATCCGCGCCGGGAAGGTTGGCGGAGACCTGGATGGTGGGGAAGTCGACTTCCGGCAGCGGCGCCACCGGCAATTGCGGATAGGCGATGATCCCGACGAAGACGATGCCGACCATCAGCAGCGACGTCGCGATGGGGAGGCGAATGAAGGGAGCCGAGATACCGCCAGCCATGTCAGTCAGCCGATCCGGTCTTGACCTGGGTGGCACTGGCGCTCGCATCCGCCGTCGGCGCGGCCTGCGGCTTGTCGTCGACCAGCGCGCCATCGAACAGGCGCGACTGCCCGGCCACGACGATCCTGTCTCCGACGTTCAGCCCTTCGGAGACCACGGCATTCGCGTCGCCACTCTGGCTGACCTTGATCGGCCTCGCGCTGACCTTGCCATTGTCGCCTATCATGTAGGCGAACAGACCCGACGGCCCGTGCTGCACGCCATCCTGCGGCACGACGATGACGTCCTTGCGCGTATCGATCAGCATCCGCGTAGTGACCGACAGGCCGGGCCACAGCGCATTGTCCTTGTTGTCGAAGCGCGCTTTCAGGCTGATGGTCCCGGTGGCCTGGTTCACCGAATTGTCCATGACCACGAGCCTGCCTTGCGACAGTGTCCTGGTTCCGTCCGAGGTCAGCGCCTCGACGGGCACCTCGCCGGCGTCAAAGGCCTTGTCGATGGCCTGCAATTGCTCTTCAGGCTCCGTGAACTGCACGGCGATCGGCTGAAGCTGGGCGATGGTGACGATCCCCGTCGTATCCGCGGCATGCACGATGTTGCCGGGGTCAACCAGCCGGAAACCCGTTCGTCCGCTGATCGGCGCCTTGATCGAGGTGTAGCCGAGATTGGTCTGCGCATTGTCGATGGCGGCCTCGTCGCCCTTCACCTGCGCGATCATCTGATCGACCAGGGCCTGCTGGGTATCGAGATTTTGCTGGGTCTCGAATTGCTGCTTCGCGAGCTTCTGAAAGCGCTCCAGGTTCAACCGGTCGTTCCTCAGATTGGCCTCGTCCTGGGCCTTCTTCGCCACCGCCTGCTCGAGAGCCGCGGTAAAGGGGCGTTGATCGATCTCCAGAAGTGGATCGCCCTCCTTCACCATCTGCCCCTGTTTGAAGAACACCTTGATGATCTGACCGTCGACGCGGCTCTTGACCGTCACCGTCTTGAACGGCGAGACGACTCCGAGACCGTAGGCGCGCACGGGAAAGTCGGCCTTCTTCACTACGAACGAGGTGACGGGAATCTTCGCCGCGGCCTGACTGGCAGCGCTTTGGGCGGCCGCTGCGGCTGGCTTGACGCCCCCGAGGAGCTCATACCATACGCCATAGGCCACCGCGGCTATTGCAAGGATTCCAAACAGCGCAACGCTGAGCTTCGGTCGCGTTGACAAATTGATGGCCCTCTAACTGTTTGTACCTGCCTACGGGTGACCCGACTGATTGCAGGTGAAACCGCCGCCTCTGATTGGAAGTATCGCGGACAAAATCCCAGCGTCAAAATGACGATCGCGTGCGAAAATCTGTACAAATTTTCATGTTCGCTCGCCGCAAAACGCAGTCGCTCGATCAAAGCCGTCCAACGAAGGAGAGGCAGAAACAAACAGAAACGAAATGGAGAGACGTGAGAGGTCACCGCGGCATCACGCTGAATTGCGCCAGCGCTCGCGAATTTCAGGATCGCTCGCCTCAAGTCAGGCCTTATCATTGAAACTCAGCAAGCGCTGCTTGATGGGAACGAGGCGCGGGATGAAGGCTGATCAACCGAACCACCAGGGAAATGTCGTACCGTTTCGAACGCGATCGGGAGGCGGCAGAGATCCGGTCGATGATGCACGGCCCGACAACATCTTGCGCATGCTCGACCTCTCGAAGTTCGAACACCATCGCGCCACTGTCGAGAGCCGCCCCAGCATGCGTTCCAACATCGCGGCAATGGTTCTGCTCGGGCTTCTCGTATTCATTGCAACAGAGGACTTTTCCAGGCTCGAGCAATCGAACCTTTGCTTCGATAAATCGGAATGCAAGAATTGAACAGCGTTCGTCATCAACTGACGACGTAACGACGAATCGCAGTTTCAGCGGCAGGCGTGTCGGCCAACCGGCGTTCGCACGGATGTCAGCGATGTCCGGCTTGCCTTCAACGAGGAACGAAGGTCCGGAAGACCCCATTGGCACCGTCCCGCCAATCGTGTAACTCGGCCGAAACCCTCGCCGGGACGGGACGCTGATGAGTGCGGTTGCCACTGATAACGCGGGAGATGGCACCCGCGCGCTGATCTTTGCGCTGCTTGCGCTCGCCTGCGGGCACATGCTCTCGACCCTGCTGCGCACGATTCCCGCCGTCAGCCTCGACCTGATGGCGGCGGATTTCCACATCGAGCCGCAGGCGCTGGCGAGCCTCACCTCGGTCTATCCCTTTGCCTTTGCCGCCGCGCAGATTCCGGTCGGCGCGGCGATGGATCGCTTTGGCGTGCGGCCGGTGTCGCTGAGCCTGCTTGCGGGAACCGTGATCGGCGCCATCGCGTCGGGATTCGCGACGGGGCCGGAAAGTTTTGCGGTCGGGCAGGTGATGCTCGGCATCGCGACATCAGGCATGCTGATGTGCCCAATGACGCTGGCGGCCAAGCAATTGTCGGCGGCGCGGTTCGGGCTGTGGTCCGGCGCGATCCTCTCGATCGGCAATATCGGCATGCTGCTGTCGTCGAGCCCGCTCGCCTTCGTGGTCGATCACTACGGCTGGCGCGCCGGATTCTGGATCTCGGCGCTCGGCGGCGTCCTCGTCGCGCTCGCGGTGTTCGTGCTGGTGCCGAGGCAGCCGGCCGAGCACAAGGACGAGTCCTCGCCGCTGTCGCAGATGATCGAGGTGCTCAGGCTCGGACTCTCGCGCCCCCTGCGTGGCCTGATCGCGCTGGCGCTGGTGTCGCTCGCGACCTCGCTGGTGCTGCGCGGCCTGTGGGGCGGACCTTGGCTGATGGAGATCAAGGGACTGACGCGGGTCGAGGCCGGCAACCAGCTCGGCGCGTTCACGCTGGCGATGATCGCAGGTCCCCTGTGCATCGGCATGATCGACCGCAGGCTCAGTCGCCGCCGCGAGCTGGTGGCGGGCACGCATATGGTCGGCGCGCTGCTGCTGGCGCTGATGGCGCTGGGGGCGCCGCATTATGCAGTCGCGATCCTGTTCGGCGTTCCCGTGATGCCGCCACAATATGATCTCGTGCTGTTCGTGCTCATCGGCCTTGCGACCTCCGCCCAGCCGCTGCTGTTCGGCATGTCGCGGCAGCTGGTCGATGCGCAAACCGCGGGCAAGGCGCTCGCGGCGATCAACCTCGCCTTCTTCCTCGGCGCCGCCCTGATGCAGTCGATGACAGGCGCGGTGGCGGCATTCGCGGGGCTGCCGGCGGTGCTGCTGTTCATGGCGGCGGCGCTACTTCTGGGCGCGCTGATCTTCCTGGCCTATACGCGCACTGCGTGAAGCAGCCTCGTACAACAGCGTGGCGCAGGGGATGCTCCCGATTCTTCCTGTCGCGCCAGCCTCTGTGAAAAGTCGCAACCTGCAGTGGCCGTTATTTCCACTGTGACCCGGTGGTTACAGCCGCCGCGTGACTCGCCGGATACTGTGACCCGATCGCGAAGTCGGACAACTCACCAGATGAAGTCGCTGGCCTGTGCGATGCCGACACGCACGATGCGCCTCAGGCGCCATTGCCGTTAGTTGAAGGAAGATCCTCGCATGACCACCAAAACCCTTTTCAGCGCCATTGCGCTGGCCGTTTCGACGTTGACCTCGGCCATGGCGGCGGACGTGTCGATGCCGTACAAGGCGGCGCCTGCGGCCCCGGCCTTCTCCTGGACCGGTTGCTATGTCGGCGGCAATGGCGGCGGTGGCCGCGGGGTCAACGAGCAGCAGCCCATCGTCGGGCAAGCATTCACCGCCAATCACAACAGCGGCTGGCTCGCCGGTGTGCAGGGCGGCTGCGACTATCAGGTCGGCTCCCTCGTGGTCGGCCTCGAAGGCCAGTTCGACTGGGCCGATATGAAGGACACCAGCACGACACTGATTCCGGGCGGCGCCGCCGGCTTCCTGCTGACGACCCAGCTCGATCGCGTCGCCACCGCGACCGGCCGCATCGGCTACGCCTTCGATCGCGTGCTGTTTTACGCCAAGGGCGGCGCCGCCTTCGCCCACTTCAATTATCAGATGACGCAGACCGATTTCTGCCGCCTTCTCGGTTGATTTCAAGGGGTCGCGCGATGTGACGGGATTCGTCGTCGGCGCCGGCCTCGAATATGCGCTGCTGCCAAACCTGTCGTTGAAGGCCGAATACAATTATTTCGACTTTGGAACGAACGGCTACACCCTGAACTGCACCAGCAGTCCCGGATGTGCTACTCCCTTCTTCCCGGCCACCGTCCGGCAGAACATGCAAACCGTCATGCTGGGCGTGAATTGGCGATTCAATTCTGCCCTCACCCCGCTCGTCGCGCGATACTGATTTTTGTGCCGAAAGCGTCGGCGGCGCGTCGTGTTCGGCGCGCCGCCGCCAGCAACCGCCGTGGCTTTGATGCGGTCGTCCCCGCCCCGCCCTAAAACTCACCGGACTGTCCGAGAGGCCTTGCGAAACACGGCGCAGCGAAGGATGCTGACGCGTACCGTGCATCAAAGGACCACCTCATGCCTGTCGACACCAAAGCCGCCACCGACCGCCTCATGCGCTTCCTCGCCGTCGAGGGCGTCACCGGACAGGAGGCGGCGATCGGGCGTGAGCTCACCGCCGCGCTAAAGGAGAGCGGCGTGCCGGCGAAGGCGATCCGGCTCGACGACGCCAACACCCGCATTCCCGTGCCGACCGAGACCGGCAACCTCATCGTCGACCTGCCCGGCCGCGGCGCGCTGCACAACCAGCCGCGCATCATGTTCATGACCCACATGGACACCGTGCCGCTGTGTGCCGGCGCCAAGCCGAAGAAGTCCGGCCGCAAGATCGTCAACGAGGCCAAGACCGCACTCGGCGGCGACAACCGCTGCGGCTGCGGCGTGCTGGTGACGCTGGCCGCCGAGCTCGCCAAGCAGAAGCTCGATCATCCCCCGATCACGCTGCTGTTCTGCGTGCGCGAAGAGAGCGGGCTCTACGGCGCGCGCCACGTCAAGCTCGACGAGCTCGGCTCGCCGGCGATGGCCTTCAATTATGACGGCGGCTCGGCCTCCAACGTCATCATCGGCGCCGTCGGCGCGGACCGCTGGAATGTCGAGATCTTCGGCCGCGCCTCGCATGCGGGCGTCGCACCGGAGCGCGGCATCTCCTCGACCATGATCATGGCGCTCGCGCTCGCGGACGTGAAGGCCGGCGGCTGGTTCGGCAAGGTCGTGAAGGGCAAGAGCCAAGGCACCAGCAATGTCGGCCCCGTCACCGGCGGCGAGGGCCGCCCGGCGGGCGATGCCACCAACGTCGTCACCGACTACGTCCATGTGCGCGGCGAGAGCCGCAGCCACGACGGCAAATTCTTCAAGGAGATCACCAAGGCCTACAAGGCCGCGTTCGAGAAGGCCGCCAAGAAGGTGACGAACGCGCAAGGCAAGTCCGGCAAGGTCAAGTTCAAGGCCGAGACCGACTATTTTCCGTTCCGCATGAAGGACAATCTCCCCGTCGTCAAACGCGCGGTCGAGGCGGTGTCCGCGATCGGCGGCACCCCGAACGTCCGCACCGCCAATGGCGGCCTCGATGCCAACTGGATGGTCCGCCACGGCGTTCCCACCGTGACCTTCGGTGCCGGCCAGAACGAGGCGCACACGATCGACGAGTGGATCAACCTCGACGAATACGACCGCGCCTGCGCGCTGGCCGTGCAGCTCGCGACAATGCGGTGAGGCGCGTGGTCCGGTTCGCGCTCGCGGGATTTGCGCTGCTGGCGCTTGCGAGCGCGGCCGGCGCGGAAGAGGACAACAGCGCCCTGCTGGTTGATCTGTTCGCAAGGATCTGCGCGCCCAAGCCGGCCAGGCCGAGCCAGGTCGAGCGCATCGCAGCGGGTCTGGGCTTTGTCAGTGACGGCAGCCCGATCACGGCCGAGATGGAGCGTGGAGCAAAAATCGACGTTCTCTACTCGGCCAAGCTGATCAGGCGGGGCGAGAGTCTCGGGAGCATGACGGCCTATTTCGCAGGTCCCGACGATGGTCCGAGCGTGACCTGCACCGTGTCGGCCGTCGGCATCTCGGCCGACGCGCTGCCCGGCCTGATCGAGACATCCTTGAAGGCCCGTGAGCGGACCGACAAGCCGTCCAACGACGACAATCATCGTCTGGCGAGCTGGCAAGTCGGCGCCGGCAGTGGCGACACGCTTGAGATGTCGATGTGGCGAACCTCGCCGTACCGGGCCTCGATCAGCATCAATTATTACGCCACCAAGCGCTGAGCGGGATCACCCGCGCCGGATCGATGATCCAGACCTGGAGCCGGTCTCGTAGGGTGGGCAAAGCGAAGCGCGCCCACCAGTGTCCGTTTGTCGCGCGATGGTGGGCACGTCGCTGCGCTCCTTTGCCCACCCTACGAACTGCCGCTCGGCGAACCGCGTCGCGACGACGCACCCGGCCGATACGGCGGCAGACCTGCCTCCCGCTCGAGGCGGATTGCCCGCACCGCGCGGCCGGCCTAGCCTGCAAGGAAAAGCAGGAAGGAAACATGGCACGCATCTCGACAATCGAGACCGGGTTCTACCGGATCCCTCTCCCCGTCACGCTGTCCGACTCCACGCATGGCGAGATCGCGGCATTCGAGCTGATCACCTGCCGCATCCGCGATGCCGACGGCGCGGAAGGCGTCGGCTACACCTACACGGTCGGGCGCAATGGCGGGGCGACTGCGGACATCCTCAAGCGCGAGATCCCGCCACTCGTCGAAGGACGCGAGGCCGACGACACCGAAGCGATCTGGCATCACGTCTGGTGGGGCCTGCATTATGGCGGGCGCGGCGGACCGGCGGTGCTGGCGCTGTCCGCGCTCGACATCGCGTTGTGGGACCTGAAGGCGCGGCGCGCGAAATTGCCGCTGTTCCACCTGCTCGGCGGCTTCGATGCGCACGTGCCCTGCTATGCCGGCGGCATCGACCTCGATCTCTCCGTCGAGGCGCTGCTCGCCCAGACCGACGGCAACCTCGCCAAGGGCTTTCGCGCCATCAAGATGAAGGTCGGCCGGCCCGATCTCAAATCCGACGTCGCGCGCGTCGCGGCCATGCGCAAACATCTCGGCGACGGCTTTCCGCTGATGGCGGACGCCAACATGAAATGGACGGTCGAGGACGCGATCCGCGCCGCCCGCGCCTTCGTCCCCTACGACCTCACCTGGCTCGAGGAGCCTGTTATCCCCGACGACGTCGCGGGCCATGCCCGCATCATGCAGGCCGGCGGCGTGCCGATCGCGGCCGGCGAGAATCTGCGCTCGCTGTGGGAGTTCAAGAACTACATCGTCGCCGGCGCGGTATCCTATCCCGAGCCTGACGTCACCAATTGCGGTGGCGTGAGTGCGTTCATGAAGATCGCGCGGCTGGCGGAGGCGTTCAATCTCCCGGTCACCAGCCACGGCGCGCACGACATCACGGTGCATCTGCTCGCGGCCTGCCCGAACCGCTCGTATCTGGAAGCGCATGGATTCGGGCTGGACAAGTATATCGAGCACCCGCTGGTGCTCGAGGACGGCAAGGCGCTGGCGCCGGACCGTCCGGGCCATGGCATCAGCTTCGACTGGAAAGGGCTGGCGAAGCTCTCGCCGTAGGGCAATTCGTCATGGCCGAAGCAAGACGTGGATGGCCGGGTCATAGGCGAGCGGAAGCGACGCCGTCCTTCGGACGGCTATGGCGAGCGGAAGCGACGCCGTCCTTCGGACGGCTATGGCGAGCGGAAGCGACGCCGTCCTTCGGACGGCTATGGCGAGCGGAAGCGACGCCGTCCTTCGGACGGCTATGCCCGGCCATGACGATGTTGCTGCACGCGAGACACTCGCAGGCGCTTGACGGGTCGGCTCAATATTCGGCTATGCTGGCATTAGCCGGCCCTCCTTACGAAAGATCCCCGCTTTGCCCCCCGAGCTGCACCAGAAACTGACCCAGTGGCGCCGGCATCTGCATGCGCACCCGGAACTGGGCCTCCACGAGAAGGCCACCTCGGCCTTCGTGCAGGAGAAGCTCACCGAGCTCGGCATTCCCTTCGAAGCGGGCATCGGCGGCCACGGCGTCGTTGCGACGCTGACGCGAGGGGCGGCGCAGGGCCGCGTCGGCCTGCGCGCCGACATGGATGCGCTGCCGATCACCGAGGACACCGGCCTGCCCTACGCCTCGACGACATCAGGCGTGATGCATGCCTGCGGTCATGACGGGCACACCGCCTCGCTGCTCGGCGCGGCCGCGCTGCTGGTGGCCGACACCGGCTGGAGCGGCACCGTCGACTTCATCTTCCAGCCGGCCGAGGAAGGACTTGGCGGCGCGCGCGCGATGGTCGGCGCCGGCCTGTTCGACCGCTTTCCGATGACGCGGGTGTTCGGCTTCCACAACTGGCCCGGGCTCGCAGCCGGCACCATTGCGGTCCACGACGGCGTCGTGATGGCCTCCGGCGGACGCGTCAGCATCACCATCGACGGCCATGCCGGACATGCCGGCATGCCGCATCTGACCCGCGATCCCGTCATGGCGGCGGGACACCTGATCGTGGCGCTGCAATCGGTCGTGTCGCGCAGCATCGATCCGCTCGACACCGCCGTGCTCTCGCTGTGCACGCTCGAAGGCGGCACGGCGCGCAACCAGATCGCAGGACGCGTCACCATCGGCGGCACGCTGCGGTATCATCGCGACGCGGTGAAGGACGTCATCCTGGCGCGGATCGGAGAGGTCTGCGCAGGCATTGCAACGACCTTCGGCGTCAAGGTCACGCCCGAAATCGTCATGGGCGTCGGCGTGGTGGTCAACACGCCTGCCGAGGCGGGCCTGGCGCGCCTTGCCGCGGAGAGGGTGCAGACCGAGGTGCGACGCGATCTCGCGCCGAGCATGGCCGGCGAGGATTTCGCCTTCTTCCTCAAGCAGTGCCCCGGCGCCTTCGCCTGGATCGGCAACGGTGAATTGCGCGACGGCGCCGAGCTGCACGGCCCGCGCTACGATTTCAACGACGCGATTTTGCCGGTCGCCTCGAGCTGGATGGCCGAGGTCGCCAAGGTGGCGCTGAAGTCGAACTGACCCCGGAACGGCAGGACCTCGGATTCCCTGCGCATGACGTCGGCCGTGCGCCGACCGTCCCGCCGCACTGTCCCACCGACACTTTTTCTTTGGCCTGCAACCCTTTGAACATGCAGCGGCGATGACTGCCCGACCGGGTGCGTTGCAGCACCGCACCGCTGCGCGCGCTTGACGCGGGACGTGCGGGCAGGAATAATGAAATTAAAGAACAATTGTTCGCATTCCGAACAAACTGCAGCGGGACCAAGCGGGCTCACAACACCGCATCCGCGCCACCAGAGGAAACGTCATCGATGCAAGCCATCCTCAATGGCGACAGCACGCTCATCGTCGCGATGATCGTCGCCTACATCGCCTTCACGTCCTGGCTCACGTTCAGGCTGCGCAGCAGGACCAGCGATCAGTTCATGACGGGCGCACGCGCGATGCCGGCGGTGGTCGTCGGCGTGCTGATGATGTCTGAATTCGTCGGCGCCAAATCGGCCGTCGGCACGGCGCAGGAAGCGTTTCAGTCGGGCATAGCGGCGGGGTGGGCCGTGCTCGGCGCCTCGATCGGCTTCCTGCTGTTCGGGTTCCTGATGGTGAAGAAGCTCTACAGTTCCGGCGAATACACCATCTCGGCGGCGATCGCGCAGAAATACGGCAAGTCCACCATGCTCACGGTGTCGGTGATCATGATCTACGCGCTGCTGCTCGTGAACGTCGGCAACTATGTGAGCGGCGCGGCCGCAATCGCCACCGCACTGCATGTCAGCATGCCCGTTGCGATGTGCATCATCGCCGTGGTCAGCACCTTCTACTACGTGTTCGGCGGGCTGAAGGGCGTCGCCTGGGTGACGATCCTGCACAGCGCCATCAAGGTCGTCGGTATCGTCATCATATTCTCGGTTGCGATGTCGCTGACCGGCGGCATCGCGCCGATCCAGGCCAAGCTGCCCGCCTATTACTTCAGCTGGGACGGCAAGATCGGCTTTGCGACCATCTTCGCCTGGACCTTTGGCACCGTCGGCGCGATCTTCTCGACCCAGTTCATCGTGCAGGCGATCTCATCGACGCCGAGCGCCGATGACGCGCGCAGGGCCACCTTCTATGCGGCGGCGTTCTGCCTGCCGCTCGGATTCCTGCTCGCCTTGATCGGCGTCGCCGCGAAATTCCTCTATCCCGACATGAACAGCCTCTACGCGCTGCCGGTGTTTTTGGAGAAGATGCCGCCGCTGGCCTCGGCTTTCGTGACGACCTCGCTCGTCGCCTCGATCTTCGTCAGCGTCTGCACGGTGGCGCTCGCGATCGACTCGCTGGTGGTCCGCGACTTCTACGTCCCCTACTGGAAGCCAACGCCGGAGCGGGAGCTGAAGATGACCCGCCTGTTCTCGGTGGCGATCGGCATTGCACCGCTGGTCTTCGTCTTCTTCATTCCTGAAATCCTCAAGCTGTCGTTCTTCACGCGCGCGCTGCGCCTGTCGATCACCATCATCGCGATGATGGGGTTCTATTTGCCGCTGTTTGCCAGCAACCGCGGCGCCACCGCGGGCCTGATCGGCGCGGCGATCTCGACGACGGCCTGGTACATGCTCGGAAACCCCTTCGGCATCGACAACATGTATGTCGCGGCCGCGACGCCGCTGGTGGTGATGGCGGTCGAGCGCCTGGTGATGGGCCGCGCTCCGGCCGCCGCCACGACGCCGCAGCCAAATGCATTGATGGAAAGGACTTCGACATGATCATCGCTACCGGGATCGTGACCACCGACATCGGGATCGCCGCCGATGGCGTCGTTCGCCCGGCCGCCGGCGATCCCGACCGGTCCGACGCTTTCATTCCCTCGCCTTGCGTGCAGAACCACGCCGCCAATCTGATGCCGCTCGCGAACGGCGATCTGGCTTGCGTCTGGTTCGGCGGCACGCAGGAGGGCATGTCGGACATCTCGGTCTATTTTTCGCGCCTGCCCCGCGGCGCGACGCAATGGTCTCCCGCCGAAAAGCTGTCCGACGACAAGGGACGTTCGGAGCAGAACCCGGTACTGTTTCCCGCACCTGACGGCACGCTGTGGCTGATGTGGACGGCGCAGCTGGCCGGAAACCAGGACACCGCGCTGATCCGCCGCCGCCTCTCCCGCGACAACGGCAGGAGCTGGGGCCCGATCGAGACGCTGTTTCCCGAGCAGCGCGGCCGCGGCACCTTCATCCGGCAGCCGATCGTCGTGCTCGACAATGGCGACTGGCTGCTGCCCATGTTCTATTGCCACAGCACGCCGGGACAGAAATGGAACGGCGACGAGGACACCAGCGCGGTGAAGATCTCGTCCGATTCCGGCGCGACCTGGCGCGACGTCGACGTCCCCGGCAGCCGCGGCTGCGTGCATATGTGCATCGCGCGCCTCGACGACGGCTCGCTGATTGCCCTTTACCGCAGCCGCTGGGCGGACAACATCTATCAGAGCCGGTCCACCGATCACGGCCGCACCTGGTCGGCGCCGGTCCAGACCGTGCTGCCCAACAACAACTCCTCGATCCAGGTCACGCGGCTTGGCAACGGTCATCTCGCGCTGGTCTTCAACGACTCCAGCGCCAGGGATGCGACCGGGCGCCGCCTCTCGCTCTATGACGAGATCGAGGACGATTTGCCGCCCGTGCTCGCCGGCGACGGCAAGACGACGGACGAACGCACCGCGTTCTGGGGCGCGCCGCGGGCGCCGATGACGCTGGCCGTCTCCGCCGACGGCGGGCGGACGTGGAGCAAACGCAACGTCGAGACCGGTGGCGGCTTTTGCATGACCAACAATTCACGCGATCAGACCAATCGCGAACTGTCCTATCCTTCGGTCAAGGAGACCGCCGACGGGGCGATCCACATGGCCTTCACCTTCCATCGCCGCGCGATCAAATATGTGCGCGTGACCGAGCCATGGGTGAAGCGCGCCACGCGGGGCTGAGGTCATGGACCAGAGGCCTCACGCGCTGGTGACGGGCGCAAGCTCGGGGATTGGTGCGGCGATCGTCGAGCAGCTGCTGCGCGACGGCTGGCGCGTCACCGGGATCAGCCGCCGCCTTGCGACGTTCGACCATCCGGCGTTCGATCATTTGTCGCTCGACCTGGATGATGTCGACAGCATTGCCGACGCCTTGGCAGGCTTCACGCCGACCGCGCTGGTTCATGCCGCGGGCCTGCTCAAGGTCGGTGCGCTCGGATCGCTCGACCATGACGACGGCGCGGCGATGTGGCGGCTGCATGTCGACGTCGCCGGGCGCCTCGCCAATGCGCTGGCGCCGCGCCTGCCGAACGGCGGACGCATCGTCTTCATAGGCAGCCGCACCGCATCGGGCGCCGCGGGCCGCGGGCAATATGCCGCGACCAAGGCGGCGCTGGTCGCGCTGGCGCGGTCTTGGGCGCTCGAGCTCGCACCTCGCGGCATCACCGTCAACGTCGTTGCCCCCGCCGCAACCGAGACGCCGATGCTGAAGGATCCCTCGCGCGCCAATGTCACGCCAAAGCTGCCGCCGATCGGCCGCTTCATCCGCCCGGAGGAAGTCGCAGCCGCCGTGGCCTTCCTGCTCTCGACGGAAGCAGCCGCCATCACCGGGCAGCAGCTCGTCGTCTGCGGCGGCAGCTCGCTCTAGGCGCACCGCCGCAATCGCGGTCGGCCCGCGATTGCTCGAGGGACAGCCCTCGCGCGGCGGTTGCCCTCACATCATCGAGATTGGCAATTACGGCGATCAGCGCGTGGCCGCGATCCTTGCGCGGAAGCTCGCCTGCCCCTGCATGATCTTGTCGAGCAGTGCATCGAGCGCCCAGAAGCGCTCACGGATGTCGAAATCGATGGTCCGGCTGCGGGCGCAGGCGAACGTGCCGAGCCTCTGATGGTACAGCTTGGCCAGCTTGGGATATCCCATCGGCTCGGCCATCGCCGCGAGCGCGAGATAGACCGAGAGATCGTCCGCCAGCGCCGGATGCCGCGCGCTGTCGGTCAACAGCCATTTGTAGAGATCGGGATGGAAGTTCGTGAACACGCCGGTGAAGCCGGCGGATCCGCTTCTGATGGCGTCGAAGGCGATCGCCGCATTGGCATTGACGATGGCGAGCGAGGAGTTTTTCGTCAGCGCCACGCGACGCTTCACGGTCTCGAGGTCGCAGGACACGTCCTTGAGGATCGCGAAGCGCCCGCTCTCGGCGCAGAACGCCAGCTCGTCGTCGGACATGAGCCGCCGGAACGGCGCGGGACATTCGTAGAGGCCGAGCGGAAGATCGGCGGGCAGCGCATCGAGCAGATGGCGCAGATTATCCATGAAGACCGTGCCGCCCTGCCGCTTCGGATCGAACCGGTTCGTCACCAGCACCAGTCCGTCCACGCCGGTCGCGGCGATGGAGGTCAGCTCGGTCACTTGATCGTCGCGGGATTCACTGACGTGGCCTGACGCGATGACAGGCACCCGGCCCGCCGCCTGCCGCACGACGAAGCGCGCCAGTGCGACGCGCTCCTCGAGGCTCAAAAACTGCATCTCGCTCGACTGGGCCACGGCGAACAGCGCATCCGCGCCATTGGCGATGTACCATTCGATGAGGTTTTCGAGGCCCGCATAGTCGATCGCGTCGGCTTCGGTGAACGGCGTCAGCATCACCGGAATGATGCCCTTGATGGTTGCGGTCACAAATCGGCTCCCAAGACGTTGAAATCGGTGACAGGCAGGAGCCTGCCGCTCACGCGTCTTGCAACGCGTGAGCGTAGCTGTTCGGGCTGGCGATCAGTTGCCGGCCACTTCCTTGATGCGCGCGATCATGTCGTCGACGGCCTTGTCGACCGGCACCTTGTTGGTGACGATGGCGTTCACGGCCTTCATCCAGACGTTCTCGTTGTTGAGGGTGGTGAACTTGTAGTTCTTGCTCATCTCGTAGCCGCCGACGCCGGCGAAGAACTGGTCGCGCACGGCGCGGCGATGAACGTCGCCGTCCCAGAAGGCGGACTTCTGCGCGGCCGTCTTGACCGGGAACCAGCGACCGAGCGCACCTTCGACATAGGGCTGGAGATTCTCGTCGCGCAGCAGGAACGAGACGAACTCCTTGGCCCGGTCCTTGTTCTTCGCCTGCTCGAAGATCAAGCCGACCACCACGGAGGCGCGGGTGTGGACCGGCGTACCATCCGGCTTGTTTGGCCAGACCATGGTGCGGATGCGGTCATTATAGTTTTTCTTGGCTTCGTCGCGCTGCTCGGCGGTGAGCGTCTCGTTGCCGGCGTCGTCGAGCCATTTGCCGGGGAGCGAAACCGTCGAGTTGTGCGTCATGATCGTCGTCTTGTTGTGGAAGGCGACGTTGTTGTCGGGATCCTTCCAGCTCGTCGCCGATTGCGGCGTGCAGCCTTTCGCGGCGATCTCGACATAGTCCGTCATGGCGGCGACGAGACCCGCCTTCACCTTGGGATCGTCGACCAGGAGCTTGCCGTTGTCGTCGACGAGCACGACGTTGTAGGCGTCCATGAACACCAGGAACGAGATGAAGCTGTCGGTGGCGTCGACGCCCATCGGATGGCCGACGCCGTAGATGCGCTTGCCGGACGCCTTGCGCACGGCCGGTTGCGCCTTGTCACACCAGAACGACCAATAGCCCTTCCAGTCCTTCGGGATGTCGGTCTCCTTGAGACCTCCCTCCTCCAGCATGTCCTTCCAATAATGCAGATGCAGCGTCGCCTGCTTCAGCGGGAAGGCGTAGTAGGCCTTCGCCTTGGTCTTGTCGTTGTACAGCATGACCGTTTCGAGCGACTGCGGGGAGAACTCGCCCTTGATCGGTGCGAGCACGGAGCCGAGATCGACCAGCTTGCCTTCGGAGGCCCACTTGCCGGCGCCTTGGAAATGGTAGGTGTCCGCATAGGTCACGTCGGGCGGACTGCCGGCATCGAGCGCCGCCACCAGCTTCGGCATCATGTCCTGCGTCGCATATTGCGACAGCTCGACCTTGACCCCGGTCTTGGCCTCGAACTTCTTGATGACGGCGAGCAGCGCGTCTTCCTCGGCCTTGTAGTAGCCCTTGTTCCACCAGACGACGAGCTTCTCCTCGGCGGCCGCCGGGCTCGCCGTTCCCATCATCGGCAAGAGCAGCGAAACCGCCATCGAACAGTTTCTGGCCCACCGCAAAACGCTATTCCGCATTGTCGTTTCCTCTCCGTCTCATCCGGCGAGGGGCCCGCCGGTTGCTCTCATGGCGTTTAAAAACGCGCTCATGTAAGCGCTTACATATGAGGAGTCAAGCGGCCCTTTGAGAGGGAAGCAGCCCTTCTGGCGGGACCAGGCGCGCTATCGAAGAGACGACCGCTCTCTGCGGGATCAGGCGCCCCTGGCGTGACCTGCGCTGTCGCGGATTTTCAGAACGGGCACGACTTCGCGGGACTGCGCCTGCGCTTGCCGGCCCGCGATCACGGCGAGGAGCTCGTTGGCCGCCAGGACGCCGATCTCCTGATTGTCGACCTTCATCGTCGTAAGCCCCGGAGAAAAGCGCGATGAAATCGCAAGATCATCGAAGCCGGTGATCGAAAAATCCCCGGGCGCGTCCAGGCCGCATTCCCGCGCGGCCATCAACGCACCGAGCGCCAGATTGTCGTTGCCGCAAACGATCGCGGTCGGCCGGACGTCGACGGCTTGCGTCATCAATCCGGCAAAGCTGGCCGCGCCGAACTCCAGTGTCGAGGGACCCATCATCAGATCCTGTGCCGCGATTTCCAAACCCGCGGCCGCGAGCGCTTCGCTGACGCCGCGAAGCCTGTCCTTCACGCGGTCGTTGTTGGTGTCGGGCTGGAAGATGGCGGCAAACCGGCGATGGCCGAGCGACAGCAGATGCTCCGTCATGCGGCTGAACGCGGCGCGATTATCAAAGCCGATGCACGGATGCGGTGACAGCTTGTTGTAGGAGTACGTCACCACATAGGGAATGCCGCGCGAGTTGAGCGCGTCAAAAAGCTCGGGGGGATGATTTTCACCGACCACGGCAATTGCTTCCACACCGCGCGCAAGCATCGCTTCGGCCTGCCGCAGGCCCTCGTCCGGATCATAGTTCGAGCAGCCCAGGAACAGCGTGAAGCCGCGTTCGCTGAAGACGGTCTGCATGCCGCCGATCTGGTGGGCGAAGATTTCGTCGTCCAGGGTCGGGATGATGGCGCCGGCGATATGCGTCCGGCGCGAGGCCAGCGCCCGTCCGGCAGCATTGGGAATCCAGTTCAGCGCGCGTGCCGCGTCCTTGACCCGCTGCCTGACCTCTTCGGAGACCTTGTCGGGTTCGTTGAAGGCACGCGAGACGGTCGCGGTCGAGACATTGGCCTTGCGGGCGACCTCCTCGAGCTTGACGCGGCCGCGGCCTCCACGCGCTCTCTTTGAACCTGCCACCATCCCCGCCACGTCGGTCGAACGCCTGATCGATCAATACCTTGCCATGGTATTGACGACCGCCGGAGTCCTCAACGAAAATCTCCCGGCGTGAGCGCGCGCTTCCTAGACGATCCCGCCCTGCCGAAGTGCCGCGATCGCAGCCACATCGTAGCCAAGCTCAGTCAGGACGAGGTCGGTATGCTCGCCGAGCGTCGGCGGACGCGATGCGATCTCGCCTGGCGTTTCCGACAGCCGGACGGCAGCGCGGGCGACGGGTGCGCGTTTCGGCAGGCCGGGATACTCAACATCCTGCATGAAGCCGGCGGCGCGAATATGCGGATGGTCCAGCGCCTGTTGTGGGCTCAGCACGGGCCCGGTCGGAATCATGGCCTTGCCCAGCGTGTCGACAGCCTCCTGCGTGGTGCGCTCGGCGCACCAGCGCGCCATCCGCGCGCTGATGACGGGGCCGTTGTTGCCGCGGCTGATGTCGTCGGCAAAGCGCGGATCGTTCAGCCACTGATCCTCCTCACCCATCAGCTTCGCCCAGCGTTTGAACAGCGGATGCCCCGTGACCTGGCACAGCACCCAGCCGTCCCTGGTGCGGTAGATGTCGGCCGGCGCTGCGGTCTGGCCGAGATTGCCGGTCGGAACACGGTTGACGTTGATGACCGCCTGCTCGATCAGCGTGGCATTGGTGAAGGACAGCGCGGTGGCGAGCAGCGCGCCCTCGACGATCTGCCCGCGCCCGGATTTGCCGCGCTCGATCAGGGCTGCGAGCGTCCCGAACGCGCAATGCAGCGCCGTGCCGAAATCGACCCAGTTCACCGCGGCCCGATATGGTGGGTCGCCGGCACCGGTCATGTACACCGAGCCCGACATGACTTGGCCGACACCGTCGAAGCCGACGCGGTCGGACCAGGGCCCCGGCCCGCCGAACGCGGTTGCGGTCGTCAGGATGATGTCGGGCTTGATCGCCTTCAGCGAGTCGTAGTCGAGCTTCATCGCGCGCAGGGTCTGCGGCGGCAGATTGGCGACGACGACGTCCGCGGTCGCGATCAGGCGGCGCATCACCTCCTGCCCCTCCGGCTTCATCGGATCGAGCGTGATGCACTTCTTGTTGCGGTTGACCTGAAGAAACAGCGCGCCTTCGCCGCCCTCGCCGACCGGCGCCACGAAGCGGTCCTCGCTGCCGTCGCGCTTTTCCACGCGGATGACCTCGGCGCCGAATTCGGCCAGCAAGGTCGCGCAATAGGGCCCTGCGATATAGCGCCCGAAATCGAGGACGCGCACGCCCTCCAAAACTCCTCCCATCGATCCCTTCCCATATTCATATGTTCTGGCCAGATTACAGGGACTGGCTGCCACGGCAAGGAGGCAGAGGACATCATGCCCCTGCCCCCAAGATGTGATCGGCGAACAGTTTCGGCCGGCGGAAATTCTGCGCTAGAGTCTTATTCTGACGCGTTTTCTTTACGCGAAGCGGTGTCCACTTCGCTTGAAAACGCTCTAGTATTGCCCCGTCCGTCCCCCAGCCAGAGCACATCCATGCCGCAACAATTCGATCGATCCGCAGAAGATCTCGGCAACGCGATCCATTTCGAGCACGTCAACATCCAGGTCCCCGACCAGCGCCTCGCCACGCTGTTCTACGTGACCGGGCTTGGACTGACCCGCGATCCCTACCTGATGGTGTCCGACACCAACATGTGGATCAATGCCGGACGGAGCCAGTTTCACTTGCCGAGCGGCAGGCCGCAGGTGCTGCGCGGCCATGTCGGGCTGGTTATCGAGGGCCGCGAGGCGCTGCTGGCGCGGCTCGCGTCAGTCGCGAAGAAGCTCGAGGGCACGGCGTTTGCATTCGCCGAGCACAACGATCATGTCGAGGCGACCTGTCCGTGGGGCAACCGACTGCGCTGCTACGAGCCGGACGCCGCGCGCTTCGGGCGCATCGCGCTCGGCATTCCCTATGTCGAGTTCGACGTGCCGGAAGGCACCGCGAAGGCGATTTGCGCCTTCTACCCCGAGATCATGCGCATGCCCGCAAACTTGCGAAACGGCGACGGCCAGGTCGCCGCCGTGAAGACCGGCCGCGACCAGCATCTGTTGTTCCGCGAGACCGATCGGCCGCAGGGCGACTACGACGGCCACCACGTGCAGATGTACATCACCGACTTCTCCGGCCCTTACCGCAAACTCCTGGCGCGCGACCTGATCTCGCGCGAGGACAATCAATACCAGTACCGCTTCTGCGACATCGTCGATCTCGACAGCGGCAGGCATCTCTTCACGGTCGAGCACGAGGTCCGCAGCGCGACCCATCCGATGTTCATGCGACCGATGGTCAATCGCAATCCGGCGATCAACAACCGCAATTACGCATTCGGCCACGATCAGTCGCTCTGGGCGATGGGGCCGGATCAATACGAGGGATAGGGGCGGCGAACGCGCGCCTTGCGGCGCGCGCGATCCATGACCTCGGCCGGCCATCAGCAGCCACGGCAGATGATCAGCCGGCGGTCGATCTCCCTGTCGAGCCGCTGCAGCTCCGCGTCCTGGGGCGAGGCTTGCGTCGACCCGGGCACGTCGCTGCGTCGCGGCTGCCGGTGACCGATGGGAGCCTGCCGGGACAGGTCCGCGAACTTCATTGCGTCCACACTGCCAGGCGAGGACATGGTCACAGGCGCGCTTGCGCCTCCGGCAGCCCTGAGGCTGGAAACCGATCCGAACAGAAACGTAGCTGCGACGACGGTCACGCCAAGTCTGATTGACATCATCATTCTCCTATCGCGGTGACGTTGCGACGATGCGCACACGATGGATAGGAGGTCCCGGCTACTCGACCATTTCCCCCGCGGCGACATCGCGTTACCATTGCAACCGCGATCGCCGATTGTCGTGCGCCAGCTCTGGATTCCTGTCTTGACGCGCTTCCTTCGCGCGAGCCGGTTTCCGCTTCGCTCGAAAACGCTCTACCGCGCCACGGCGGCCCGCCTCACGCGTCGTCGCGCGGCCGACGAGGCGACGCTCCGCGCCAGGACGCCGGCGAGCTCCGCCGATATCAGCGGGTGATGAACGAGCTCGGTGATCCCGGACGTCTCCAGCGACGGCACCGCCAGCTCGCGCGTCGATGGGCTCGCCAGAATCATCGGCAAGGCCGGCGCCGCCGCGTGCAATGCCGCCGCCAGCTCGATCGAAGAGCCTCCGGGCAGGTGACACACCAGCGCCGCATCGAAGCGCGTTTGCGCGGTGCGGCAGGCAGTGATCGCCTCCGCCAGCCTGGTGAACCCAACCGGCTCATAACCCAGCGCCGCGAGGATTTCCTCATGGCGCAACAGGCGACGGCGGTCGGTGTCGAGCACCAGCACCGTCTCGCCTGCGCCACGGAACGCAAGATCGGGGCTGTGCTGAACCGGCACCGCCTCGTCGGGATCGCCGGATGGCAGCCAGACGTCGAAGCGCGTGCCCGCATCCGGCTCGCTCTGCACGGCGACGGCGCCGCCATATTGCTCCGCGATCTCGCGAACGGTTGCGAGCCCGATGCCGTTGCCGTCCGGACGCGTCGTGAAGAAGGGCTCGAAGATCCGTTCCAGCGTCGCCTCGTCCATTCCCGGCCCCGGATCGGTGACCGAAATGATGGTGAAGCGGCCGGGGCCGACCTCACTGCGTCCGATCGACAATGGCTGTTGAAGGTCGCGCACCTTGATGCCGAGTTCAATACAACCCGGCTCCGTCATCGCCTGAGCCGCATTGTTGCAAAGATTCAGGATCACCTGCTGCAATTGGGCGGGCTCGCCCATCACGGTGGCCTCCTCTGCCGACTCGTTCACCTCGAACTGGACGTGCGAAGGCAACGAAGCCGCCAGCAGCGATCTGGTCTCGTCGATCAGGGTCCTGACGCAGACACGCTCCCGCCTGCCCTCGCCGCGGCGGCCGAAGCCGAGAATCTGTTCGACCAGTTCGCGCGCCCGCTCCCCGGCACGGCGGATCTCCGCAAGGCTGCCGGCCGGCCGACCTCCCGACCGGATTCGCGCCTCGGCGATCTCGGCATAGCCGAGGATCGCGCCGACGATATTGTTGAAGTTGTGGGCGATACCGCTGGCAAAGGTGCCGAGGGTTTCCATGCGGCGTGCCTGTTGCAGGCTCGCCTGCAAGCGCTCCTTCTCGCCTTCGAGCCGCACCCGGCGGATCGCGTTGCCGATCGCGTCGAACGCCATGCGAAACAACGAGACTTCGGACCAGTATGCGAGCGCGCCCGCCGGCACGGTATCGAAGCCGAGGATTTCATCGCGATGTCCCCTGACCGCCGTCACGCACAGCCAGCCGCCGACGCCGGCGTCCTCGAGCAGGTTCATCGTATCGTCGGGATGGGCGGCCTTGACCTTGGGAATATAAACGATACCGCCTTCGCCACTGTCGAAGCGTGGCGCGAGGCTCAGCGCGCGATCCGGCCAACCCGGCTCGAATGCGATCCCGTCGCGGGACCACCGATAGGTGCTTGTCGTCGTCCCGGTCGCGCCGACGAAATAGGCGCGATCCGCACCGATGCATCCGGCGAGCTGTTGCAGCGCGGTCTCGACGTCAGCGGTGATCCTCTCGCGGCTCGAATCGATGAACCGCATCGAGATGCCGGCCATGACGTGCTCGAACGCCGCACGGCGGCGCAGCGTGACCGCGCGCCGGTGCAATAGCAATCCGAAATAGACCACGCCGCAGAGCAGCAGCAGCGACGTCATGAACTGCAACAGGCGTACCCGGCGCGCCGACGCCCGCGAGGCGAGCTGACGCCTGGTGATCAATGCCAATACGGCATCCTGCTCGCGGTTGTTCGATTCGGCGACGAGCGTCTTCACGATCGTGTCGATGTCGGGCAGAAGGTCATGCAGCATCTCCCCGTGCATCAACAACGCGCGGACCGAATCCATGTCCTGCGGCGGCGTTTGCACGAGCGCCAGCTCTTCCAATCGACCCTGGACCTGACGCGCCACGACGTCCGACGTATCGAGCGTCAGGCGCAGCATCGCTGCCGCCAATGCGGAGGCGGCCGTGACCAGCGCCCGCTGATCGGAGTCGGCCAGCTTGTCGCTGAACAGACCGAAATAGGCAAAGGAGTTCTGGAGCAGCGCGTTGCGGCTCTTGAACCGTTCGACCAGGTCCTCCTGCCGGAGGGCGCGTGCCGACAGCACATCGATGGCCCTGGTCTCTTCGGCATTGAGACCCGGCGTTTCGCGCAGCCGCGTCAGGGCGTCGTCATAGGCATCGGTCATCTGCACCAGCTTGTCATAGTTGCGCGACAGGCCGACGCGCGCGGTCAGCACTTCCCTGGTCATCGCGCGTTCGAACCGGGTGAAGTCGCCAAGCGCCTGGAGCTGACGGTCGTAACGCACCGAATTGAAGTTCGGCCCGTTCAACAAGAGCCAGGTCAGCAGGGCCAGCACGCAGGTTACGCCGATCACGGCGGGGGCAAATTTCATGGGGAGCCTCCGACAGTCGCGCCGCGATAGGTGCCGGTCAGACTGTTCAGAAAGGCGACGAGCGCCTTGACCTGCTTCTCCGTCAACGTGGCGTTCAATTGGGCAAAGGCCATCTTGCGAACCGCGTCATCGAGCGTCGGCGCGCTGCCGTCATGGAAATACGGCGGCGTGGTCGCGACGTTGCGCAGGCTCGGCACGCGCAGAATTTTCGGCTCGGGCGATGCGAGCGGGTGGAATATGCCGTGGCGCTGGAACAGATTGCCGCCGACATTGACGCCCTGATGGCAGGACGCGCAGCCCAGCGATTTGAACAATTGGTAGCCGCCCAGCTCGTCCTCCGACAGCGCCGCGGCGTCACCCGCCAGCCAGCGATCGAACTTGCCGCCCGGCGTGACCAGCGTGCGCTGGAAGTTCGCGAGCGCGTCGACGACATCGCCGCGCTCCGGGCGGTGGCCGTAAGCCGCGAAGAAGCTCTCGCGCATGTCGGGATCGGCATTGAGCTTCTCTGCGATTTCGACCGAGCTGCTCGCCATGGTGCGCGGACTTTCCAGCGACGCCCTGGTATCGGCTTCGATGTTGCGTAATTTTCCTTCCCAGCCGAAGCGAAAGCTGAGCGCCGCATTGAAGACGGTGAGCGTGTTGAGCGCGATCGCCGCCCCGTCGGGGCCGACATCGTGCTGCCTCGGGCTCGCGCCGTTCGTCGCGATATCGTGACACGATGCGCAACTGCGTGAATTGTCGTGCGACAGCCTGCGATCGGAGAACAGTCGTTCGCCGAGCTTGACCTTCAGCGGATTGATTGCCGGCGGTGCCGGAATGGGCGTGATGGGCTCATCCTTGCGGACCGACACGAAGGCAGACGGCGACTGCGACGGCGCCGGAGAGACCTTCAGAGAGCACGGCACCAGTGCGCAAATCACGATCGCGCAACGTCGAAGGCCGGCACCTCGTCCGGCCCCGAGAAATCTGGCGAACTGCTGCACGCCCAGCAATGTGGGGGTGAAGCGAGAATTGTCGCGGCTGCTCAAGGAATTTTGATCGAAGCTGGATGATTTCGCGAAGGTGGCCGCCACATGCTCCGGGCGATGGTGTCAGCAATCACGGCAGTACCTCACCACCCGCTCGATGTCCGACCTGCCGGAAATCCCGAGGTCCCGCAAGGTCCGGTCATCGAACTCCATCAACGCAGCGACGGCCTTCCTGATCTCACGTTCCCGACGCCAGTATGCAGGCAGGTCCATCAGAGTCCCCAGGGTCGCGCCGAGCGACCCCAGCCGATTCCAGCTGCGCTCCAGTCGCGCATCGCGCGGCGCGGCGCGATCGAGCCTGACGATATTCCCATTATTGTCATTCCCATTGTTGTCGGCTCCATCGTTGCCGCTCTTCTCCGCGGGCTCGCGACCCACCAAGGGCGATCGGCAATCTCTCGTGGCCTCCAGCATCGCCTGAACCGGCGCGGCTGCGGTCGGATGCAAGGCTGCACCGTAGAGGGCAAAGCCCTCCATCAGGGAGGCGAAGACCGCCCACCAGAATGTGGTGACGGGCTGATCCTGCCCGGTAGGCGGTACGTCCGGAGGCGAAGCGATGTCCGGCGCGCGATGCCTCGCGGCAACCGCACCGAGACGGACCATGCCGCGACCGTCAGATCGTGCGACCCAGTTCGCCCTGTCGAGTTCCATGTGACCCGGCAAGGCAACGCGGCTCACACTGTGAGAATACTTCTCCATCGTAAATCTCCCACACGCTGTTGGTGGGAGGCAATCTGACGGCCCGCTGTTACGCCAAGGTCACCGCCGTCGGCAAATTGGCTACAATTGCAATCCGCCAATTGCTTCTAGAACGGATCGACCGGCACCGCGAAGACATAGCCGACGCCGCGTTCGGTCTGAATGACGCGCGGCGCGCTCGGATCGGTCTCCAGCTTGCGTCGCAGCCGCAGCACCTGGACGTCGATGCTGCGATCGAAAATATCCTCATGGATGCGGGTCGCCTGCAGCAGATGCTCGCGGGTCAGGGGACGCTGCGGCGCCTCCAGAAAGGCCAGCAGCAGCGCATATTCTCCCTTGCTCAACGGCACCGGCGCTTCGTCGGGATCGGTCAGCTTTCGGCTGCGGCGTTCGAGCTTCCAGCCGCTGAAGCGATAGCCCCCGCGCTCGGGATCGCGGGCGCGCGCGGCCCGTCCCATCTCCTGCCGCCGCAACACCGCGCGGACGCGCGCCAGCAGCTCGCGCAACGAGAACGGCTTGATGATGTAGTCGTCGGCGCCGAGCTCGAGCCCGACGATGCGATCGATCTCGTCGGGACGATGGCCCGTCGTGATGATGACCGGCACGTCGGAATGCGACCGGATTTCCCTCAACAGGTCCAGACCGTCATCCTGACCAAGCCGAAGGTCGAGGATAATCAGGCTCGGCTGGCTGCCATCGAGATAGTGGTTCAATTCCGATCTGTTGGAGGCCGCCCTTGTCGGGATATTGTGCTCCTCGAGATATTTGATCACCATTTGCCTTAACGTCGGATCGTCATCGACGACGACGATGTGGCCAATATCTGCAAGCATTCCATACTCTCAAAATTCGCCGTCCGCCGAGTGAGCTGTACTTAAGAATTGCGAACGTCAACGTCCGGCTGTGGTGAAATGATATTGATGTCGTCCGAATTGGAATCGCTCAAAATAGAATGGGATATCCGAGGCCATCGGCACACACTGAGTCTATCTATGATGCCGTGATGACGTCGCAACAGGGTAATTCTGCGGCTAATTCCGCCGGATGTCGCATACGTGAATAATTGTGATCCCAACGCTTACTACTTTGGGGCGATAGGAAGCCTGCGGCCTGCGCTGTCGTTCAGCGACTGCGATGTGCTGCGCAGGCTGTTGCCCGCCCCCGCAGGGCGCGACCGTTTGCGGGCGTCACGGAATCATCAGGAGCCCGGCAGAGCCAACAGGTACTGGTAGATCGCGGCGAGATCGTCGTCATCCATCCGCCCGATCGGCCGCCACGGCATCTGCTCGCCGAGCCGATGCCCGTTCGGATCAACGCCTGTGCGCATGGTGTCGACGAATTGCGCAAGGCTCCAGTTCTTGACGATACCGAGGTCCGGTCCGAGCGGCGGCAATTGTCCCGGCACGCCGCCGCCGAGATCCCTGCCGTGGCATTCGCGGCAATCCTGATAGGACAGCAGGTACTTGCCATACAGCGCCGTCGGCGCCTTCGGCGGCGCGGTGATCACGCCGGTGAAGACGGGCTTCGCATCCGGCAACAGTCCGGCGCCCAGCATCACGATGCCCAGCAGGCTGAAGCGATCCGGCGGATCCGGGGTCTGCGCACCGCTCGCGGGCAGGCTGCGGATGTAGGCGATCACGGCCTTGGTGTCGTCGTCACTGAGCCGGCCGGCATTGGTGAAGGACATGATCGCCAGCCAGCGCCCCCTCACGTCGATCCCGTTGCGAATGGCACGAAAGATCTCGCCATCGGACCAATTCTTCAAGACGCCGGCGGGCGTGAGATTGGCCGGCACGAACGAGCCGATGGGAATCGGGAGATCCTTGGCCACATCGCCGCCGCCGGTCAGCGTCCCGGTCTGCGAGTGACATGCGGCGCAAAAGCCGTCGGCCACGGCCATGCCTCGGGCAATCTGGTCCGGTGTCGCCTCGATTTTCACATCCGGGACCGGTGCGGAGCGGGCGTGTTGCCGGACGATACCGACCGCGGTCAAAGCGGCGACGCCGAACACTGAGACGGCCAGCACGGCCGTCAGCACCATGCCGCTCCACTTCGCCAGAGCAGATTTCGTCCGGGAGGCGCGAACGCCCAGCCAGGCCAGAAACGCGATGAACGCAACCATCGCAATCAGGGCGACAATATTTTCCATGCCAGTCCTCAATGAATTGGGCGCGACCGATGCCGCGCGACATCCGGATCGTCAAAAATGAATTTCGGCCGACGCCAACGCGCCAATATCTGCGAAGGTGTGCCATGCGGAGGTCTGCCGGATTAACAGCGCGGTGTTTCCGTGCCGTTTCATCGCCCGCCGCTCGCGTTACAATTGTAATCCTGTGCCAGCATCATCGCTGCTGGCAGGATGTCACCGGTTTCGCACCGAACTTTTTTGCCCGGCCTTGGCAGCGCCACGATGCGTTGCCGCCGTAACCATTTTCGCTGCCGCCGGAAGTCTTGGCGTAACGGCGATCGCTTCAATTGCCTCTCACTCGACCGGACGCTCTGGGGCGACCGCGCATCGATCATCAAGAGGTCAACTCACATGAAGATTCTTATCGCTTCGACACCGGCGACGGGTCATCTCAATCCGATGCTGGCGATCACGCAAATCCTGCGTGGCGATGGCCACGAGATCGCTTTCCTGACGGGCACCGCCTTTCGTGCCCGCGTCGAAGCCAGCGGCGTCAAATTCTTTCCCCTTCCCGAGGACGCGGACTTTGATCCGAACGACGTCTTCTCGCGGTTCCCCGAACTCAAGACCATCCCGCCGGGATTGGAGTGGTTCCGTGTTGCTTGCGAGCGCATCTTCGTCGACGCCATTCCGGCCCAGCACCAGGGGCTGCTGCAAATCTTGCGGCAATTCCCCGCCGACATCATTGTCGCCGACGACATGCTGTTCGGTGTGCTGCCGATGCTGCTCGGACCGCGCTCGCAGCGGCCTCCCATCGCGCTCTGCGGGACCTCCTTTCTGCATTGGGCGCGCGAGGACGGCGCGCCCAATTTCCTCGGTCTGCCGCCGGCAAAGAGCGACGAGGAGCGCGATCGCTATGCGGCCATGGCGCGGGAATTTGATGCGGCAGTCGATCAGCCGGTGTCACTGCGCCTGAACCGGGCGTTGAAGTCCCTCGGGGTCGGGCCGATCGCGATGCCGATGTTCCATTCTGTGGTCGCTCTCGGGGATGCCTATCTGCAATTGTCGGTGCCAAGCTTCGAATTTCCTCGCGAGATTCCGCCCTCAGTGCATTTCGTCGGCACCCCGCCGATCATCGCCAACCAGGTCCCGCCGCCGCCCTGGGCCGAAGAGCTCGACGGATCGCGCAAGATCGTTCTGGTGACGCAGGGAACGGTGGCCAATCACAATTTCAATCTGCTGGTTGCCCCGACGCTGGCGGCCCTCGCGGACGAGAAAGACATCCTGGTGATCGCGACGGCAGGCGGCCGCCCGGTTGACGCCATCCCCGGCAAGATTCCGTCGAACGCGCGCATCGCCAGCTATCTGCCGTTCGAATGGCTGCTGCCGAACGTCGACGTGCTCGTCACCAATGGCGGTTATGGCAGCGTCAACCAGGCCATGAGCTTCGGCATCCCGCTGGTCACCGCGGGGCTGACCGAAGACAAGGCCGACGTCAACGCGCGGGTCGCATGGTCCGGGGTCGGCATCAACCTCGCGACCAACGAGCCGACACCGAAGGCGTTGCGCGACGCGGTGCGGACAGTGCTCGATCAATCCCGCTTCCAGTCGCGAGCCTCGCAGATCGCGGACGAATTTGCCGGGATCGACACGCGGGCCGAAATCCTCCGGGTCATCGGCGAGCTCGTGGCCGAAGAGAGCTCGCACACCGGAGCGATGGCGGCAACCCGGGGGCGGCGCGCCGAACGGCGCGCGTAATCGCCGAACGCGGCGATGGAGGGCGGGCGACCGCACCTCCATCACCTCATGCACATCGATCAAGCCGGAACCGGAAATCTGTCCATGCAAATCGACCCCGCATCCTTCGCCTTCACGCTGCTGCTCGGTTTTCTGGCGGCCGTGCCCTATTCCGGCATCGACATCAATCTGCCGGCGCTGGCCGCGACCGGCGCGACGCTCGACGCGAGCGCGTCGGATGTCGGGCTGACCATGAGCGCCTTCATGCTCAGCCTCGCCACCGCGCCGCTGATCTACGGACCTATCTCCGACCGCCTGGGCCGCAAGCCGATTCTGGCATTCGGCCTCGTATTGTTCGTCGCCGCAAGCCTTGCCTGTGCGAAAGCGTCCTCGCTGCCGGTTCTGTTGCTGGGCCGCTTCGTCCAGGGCATCGGCGCCGCCGCCACCGCAACGACCTTTGCCATCATTCGCGATCTCTTCGACGGCAACGCCGCGCGAGGCAAGATCGCCAACGTCATGGTCACGGTCAATGTCGCGACCGTGATCGCACCGACGGCCGGCGCCGCCCTGCTGGCGATCGCCGGCTGGCGATCGATCTATGCCGTCCAGGCGGGGATCGGTCTCATGCTGCTGGTCGTGGTGATGTTTCGCTTCGCGGAGACTGCGACGACCGACCGCGCCGGCCGCCTGGGGCTTTCAGCTGTCATCGACAGCTACCGCCAGGTGCTGATGCATCCGGTGTCGTTGCCTTTCATCCTGGTCGGCGCCGCGGGCGGCGCGACCGTGTTTGCCTACGTCACCGGCGCCTCGCTGTTCTTCGTCGGCGCCATCGGACTGCGCCCCGAGCAATATGGGCTGATCTTCAGCGCATGCTCGGGGGCCGTCATGGTCGGCGCCTTTCTCGACGGCCAGCTCGGCCGGCGCGGCGTAGAGTCGGCGCGCATGCTCACAACCGGGCTGACGCTGTCGGCCGCCGCCAGCACCGCCCTGCTCGCGATGACATTGGCCGGCTGGATGCCCACGTCACTCGTGGTCGCGCTGCTGATGGCGGTCGCACTCGGCTTCGGGTTCAGCGTGCCGAACGTGATGAGCGCGACGATGCAGCGTCTCCCGGAGATCGCGGGCGCCGTCAGCGCTGCCGCCGGAAGCATTCAGCTGACCGCCGGCGCAATATCGAGCGGGCTGGTCGCACTTCGCTTCGACGGGCGGACCGCGTTGTCGATGACGGCGGTGATGGCGGCAACGTCGCTGCTCGCTCTGGTTCTCTATCTGCTGGTCGCGCGCCCCGCCGAACGCCGCCTACCGTCGCAGACGATCGATCCCGGCGTGGCGGTCCGCAGCCCCACGAAGTCCTGAGTTGGCCGAATCCAGCTGGCAGCCCGGCGCATCCGTCGGGTTGCGACCTGACTAGGCCAGTGAGGGATCGAACCTCCGCATGGCGGAACCAAAACCTGTTTGATTATTCGACGATTTCAATCCGCATTTGGAACAAGCGGCGTGGCGCGCCCCGCCCTTATTCTCGCCGCCATCATCATTCAGGAACGCGCGCAGGGGCGGGCTCCTTCAGGGGGCAGTTCCCAAAGGTTCTGCGTGATCATCCGACGTTTAGTGCAACACGAAGTGATTGCGTCCCGCCGTGCGCTCTTTGGCGGGCTTGCGTCCTCAGCCTGCGTTGTCGCGCTGGGCGGATGCGCCAGCTTGGGTGCTACCGGCGCACGCTACGACGCTTCATCGCTCTCGGTCGACCCTACGTTGCTCGTCGTAACCACGCGTAAGCCAGTGAACGGCGGCCGGTCGAAGCCGTGGTTCGGGCCGGAGCGGGCTTCTACGATGACCGTCGCACGAGCGAAGCTTGTGGCGCCTGGTGACAGCCGTTTTTCTCTGGCTGCAGCGGGACTTGACGATTGGCGTCTTGATGGGGTCGAGCCGGTATCGGGCGATGTCGGCAGTCTTGTCGCGCAGGCCGGCGGCGGACCAGACGTCCTGATCTACGTGCACGGCTTCAAGCAGACGTTCGAGACAGCGGCGCTCGATGCTGCGCATCTCTCCGATGGCATCAGGTTCCGCGGCCAGACGATGGTATTCTCCTGGCCCTCGAAGGCAGGACTGTTCGACTACGCCTATGACCGCGACAGCGCAATGTGGTCCCGCGATGGCTTCGAACGCGTGCTGCAATCTGTCGTGACGAGTTCAAACGCCGGCCGCGTCCACATCGTCGCTCACAGCATGGGAACCATGCTGACGCTCGAAAGCCTGCGCCAGCTCTATGCGCGATCCGGTGACGCCGTTGCGGGCAGGATCGGGGCCGTGGTGTTCGCCGCGCCGGACATCGACATGGACGTATTCTCGTCGTCGATCAACCGCATCGGTCCGCTTTCGCGCAAGATCACCGTCATCGCCGCAACGAACGACCGCGCGCTGGCGTTGTCGGGGCAACTCGCTGGTGGGATGACACGGGTCGGCGCTGCCGAGAAGACCGCCATCGAAGGGCTCGGGGTGCGCGTGGTCGATGCGTCCGAGGCAGGCTGGGGCGTTATCAACCACGACCTGTTCCTGTCGAATGCGGAGGTGCGCCAGGTGATACGCCGCTCGATTGATACCGTGGCCGCGTGAACCCGGCGTGGCGGAAACGATATCGCCGATGGAGAGGTATCTTGGGGCTAGCTCTGACATCCCGTTGACAGGTTCAATGCCTTGAACAGGCCATCGAAGACACCTGACCGGCAGGGCTTGACCTCCGCGACTGGCTTGGCGCGCTTGGCATTCGCAAATGCCTTGGACGTTCCCTGCACGGGCCGAGGTCTGGGCAGCATGACCGCGAATTTTCTCCCGCTTGCGGTGCGCTGGTGTGGCGCGATGATCTTCAAAGGCTCTGGCGCAACATTCGCTGTTTGATCCGGCGGAGGCATCGGTTCGCTCAAGGAGACCGGCTGCGGAGGCGCCTCAAATTGCATGTGCATGTGCGGGGTCCCGAGCCGGTCTGCCGTCGTCAGCGTATCGGCTGAGACGCGCAACCCGACGGTCGCCTGAACAGGTGGCGCGTTCACGGGCTTGGTCATGCGCGGCGCCGTCTCAAGCTCCATCACCGCGAGTGTACTGAAGCCAACGAGGATGAGAGCCGCCTTCATCTGATTTCACGCTTCCCGAACGCGACGCCTCGTTCAAAGCCTGCCGAAAAATAAGCTCCCGTAAATCGGAGACCAATTGCAGACATCCAATAAGGCGGCTTGGCGGCAGAACCGAACCAGCCGGCGCGGCGACCGGACAAGATCAGAGACAGGGTTAACGCGGGTCATGCGAACTGGTCCCTTATGCGGAGTGCTCGCTGTCGCCTGACGACCGGCACCTGAGGCCCCCCTCGAGCGCGCAATGTGCTAGTCTGAGCCGGCACTCAGCCCGGACGGTGCACCGTGACCGATGGTCGTCACCCGGCATGGACCGAGGAAAACCGCTTTCGCGGTGCGCTCGACGATGTGATTATCATCCCACTTGTTGTTGTCGCGCTCGTCACGAACAAGATCCTGCGTTTCGTTCTTTCGATCTTGATGCGGATGCTCGACTACGCCTTCCCCTTTGCAATGCAGATTGTCTGGCTTCCGCTCTTCGCAGCCAGGCTTGTCGGCGATGTCATCGTTGCCGTCATCGATGGAGCGGTGCGCTTCCTTCCCCTGTCCGCGGCGAAGCGTCGACAGTGGGGTAGATCGATTCGCCGAAACTGGTTGTGGTTCCGGCGGAAGATCAGCTATCGGGCGTTCGAACAAGCCATACATGATGCCTTTGAAGGCGGCATGGCATGGGTGTTCAGAACATGCCGGCATCTCACGCCGAACGCCGCATTGCTCGTGATCCTGTGCGCGGTCCTTTGGCTGCCGATCTCTTTCGGTGCGGCGACGGCGATGCACGCGGTATTGTTTGCCAAGGTCACGTCCTGGCCAGCCTGGATGCAACTCCTGCATCCGCTCGCAACGGTCATCGCGAAGAGCAAGCTTCTGGTGCTACCGGTCTATCCGGCAGCCTGGCCGCAGGCCAGAAAGCATCCACTCGTTCAGCTCGTCTTCAAGGGCTACGACATCATCAAGCGCGTGCATGTGATCAGAAAGGTCGGCCTTCGCTATCGGCAGGCAGAGATCGCCGGGACCGCAGCGGTTGAGAGGCTCGAGCGCATTGCCGGCCTCACGTCGGCGGTGAGGTGGTTGCGCGAGGCGCATGTCGCAGAGCATTTCGGCGTCGAGAAGCCCACTCAGGAATTGCGTTCGTTCTTCGCGCGATGGTCCATCAAATTCTCAGCCGAATATTACGAAGCGAAGGAACGGCAAGCATCAGGCGGCCCATCATCAAACAGCAGCAAGCCGCGAACGCCGAGTTGATCATCAATCGCCAACGGCCCCACCGTGCCGCCGTCGCTGCCCGATCTCTCTTCAACGGGCAGCGGACTGCGCCATTTCCAAATGAAGCAAGGACAGCTTGTCTTACCATCCGGCAGCGAATCCCACTGGTCGATAGATCAGAAGCTTGGGTGCGAACCAGCGCCGGGACGCGATTACGGTGTCTCTGTCTGTCAGCATCATTGCCGCGCCTGAGGGATTGGTCGGACGCTGCCGGGCGCGTGCTCCTCGCCGCCAATTGCTGCCGACTCCATCGCTCGCAACTACGATGTCGTCGAAGATGGCAGTGAATTGTTTCTCACTACAATCCGCTACAGCAGCTCTTTTGCCGCGCGGCACGATTGGACGCACGGCAAAGCGATCCGTGCGCTCCTCTGGCAATCTTATTTATGCCGAGGGCTCGCTATTCATCGCTTCGATCCCCACATTTAAGTCCACCTTGGTCAACCGTCGAGATTGGCCGGAGTGCGCGGAGACTTCCAACGAAAGGGCTCTGCATATGTCCAAATCTCAGCAGCATCGCGCAAGAGCGACCGCGTCCGGCGAGCTCGTTAAGGTTTCGGCCAGCGCTGAGGAAGGCGTAAATTCAACACCTGGCGGGCCGGCTTCGTCTTTTTGACGGATCACAGGCGCAACAATGAAATCGGTCGCAACAAGCTGCCTTTGAAAAAGGACACGCCTGGCGATGCGAGATCGAGCGCAACCGCTCTGTCACGATGGGAGAACGAGGGAGGCTCGGTCCGCGACGAACTGCCGCCCTGATCCGCTATTCGAGTGGGCTAATGTCCCGCGTTTGGCCCGGCGCTCGGTTTGGCCGCGCGGCGGTCAGTTCTTCCGGTCTATCTCGGGTTTGTCGCGCAGAACCGCGTTCAGAAGCGAGCTATGGACCTCGATCTTTCCATTGTAGCTGATGAAGCCAAGCTTCCGGAACTTGTTCATGAAGAAGCTGACCCGTGATCGGGTCGTACCGATCATTTCGGCCAGCGTTTCCTGGCTGATATTGACGCCAATGGGCTGCGAGCTGGCTTCCTTGCCGAAGTTCGCCAGCAGAAGCAGCAGGCGCGCCAAGCGTTTCTCGCTCGAATTGAAGAGTTGGTCGATCAGGTCTTCTTCAATCCGGCTATTGCGCGCGAGCAAATACGCCATGAACAATTGAGAGAACTTCGGCTTGCCTTCGAGCGCTGTAGTCATCGCCGTCTTCGATATTCTCGTGATGACACAGGACTCCATTGCCGTAGTCGTGGCAAGACGCAATGGATGACCATTGAGGCAGCCCTCGCCAAAGAATTGTCCGGGCTCCAAAATCCCAACGACGGCTTCCTTGCCTTGGTCCGAAACGACCGTGAGCTTGATCTTTCCCTCTTGAATGTAGAATACCGCGTCCGCGGCATCTCCCTGCACGAACACGCTCCGACCTTTGCCAACTTTCGAGATCGATTTCCCGGCCCCGACCTTGGCAAGGAATGCTCTGGGATCAAAGTCCTTCGCCGCTTTCACCAAGGCAGGACTCTCGTTCGCTGGACCATTAACACGCAATCATACTACCACAATTGAAAGGATGTTCACCCGTTGGAAGGCCGCGTGGCGTGCGGCAAATCGGGAACTGAAATGACGAGGGGAAGCGCTCGGCTCGACCTGGGCTTCAGGGATTTCGTCCCATCGAGTTCTCCGTTCAAAGTAGATACGACGAATTTGATGCTTGACCATCTGGCGACGACTGCCTGGTCTGCTTTGCAGGAGCCCCCTTCCACTGCGCAAGATGCAGACGTGTCTAGGGGCCGGCGCGTCTATGCGCAGATTTCCGCCGCGCGACTTGCCTGACTATCCGCGCAGCTCCACAGCTTTCTTGCTACCAAGCGATTCGGCACAAGCTTTCGCAACGGCTGAATTTGGCTCAGTGCTTCCCGGCATCGTGGCCCAACCGCCTTTTTCGACGAACTTGCTCTGATCCCACGCATAGGTCGTCTTCTTCATTGCGACCAGGTTTTCCGACGCATCAGCGGCTTGTCGAAACTTCTCAACGCAGATGGGTGTGAGAGCTGTGACGACAGCCGTCGCAGCACTATTCCTCGCGAGCGTCTCGGCGGCCCCACCCGTCACCCAGCCGCCCCAGCTGAAACCCACGATTGCCAGAGCAATTGCTCCGGCCACGGCTCCCCACAGTGCCGGCCGCACGGCAGCTTTCGTCTCCCTGGAGATTTCCATGATCTTCGCCTTGATTTAGAGGTATGTTGAGCTTCACCGGTTAAGGAGGCTAGACACGTCGAGGGATCGGCGTCTGTACCAAATTGCTCACTGCACTCGCGTAGGGATACCTTCGGGATGGCTTGATGCGCCGGCTCGCTGCAGTCTGATGCCAGCGCGCCACGGCGAGTATCTGCACCCTTGATGCTGCTGGAAATGCAGGGCCTTTGTGAGATTCTCCGCCTTTCGCAGTTGAGCGCGGGCGGTACCAATAATCGGTTCAGGTGTTCCTTTTCGAACAGACGGCGACGCCTCTCCCCGCTTTATTCCTGCATTGCCTGACTTGAATATATTACCGATCAGCCCGGCCCTCGCGGCCGGGCTTTTCACTTGGGAAGGCCGTTCGCAGTCGAGGCCGATAGAACAGCAGTCTCACCTCGGCGTCTCGGCAAACGAGGAGAAGCTTCCCTGGAAGGGTTTGCCGGACTGCGGAGTGCGCATGCGGTTCTGAACTGCCCCTTTCCTGTGAGCAGATCGTCGCTTCTGCCTCCTGGAAATCGGCCATCCCTTCCCTTGTCTGCCGTTCGGCCATGAGCGGGTTGACCTAGAAATCCATACCGCCCATGCCTCCCATGCCTCCCATGCCGCCGCCACCCGCAGGCGCGCCGCCGCCGGCGTTCCTCTTCGGCACCTCGGCCACCATGGCTTCGGTGGTGATCAGGAGAGCCGCAACCGAGGCCGCGTTCTGGATCGCCACGCGAACCACCTTGGTCGGGTCGATGATGCCCTTGGCGACCAAGTTGCCATACTCACCGGTCTGCGAGTCGAAGCCGTAGGCGTACTGTTCCTTTTCCAGGATCTTGCCGACGATCACCGAGCCGTCTTCACCGGCGTTGATCGCGATCTGGCGAGCGGGGGCCGACAGCGCCTTGCGCACGATCTCGACGCCGGTTTTCTGGTCGTCGTTCTTGGTGCGCAACCCCTTGAGATGCTCGGAGGCTCGCAGCAAGGCGACGCCGCCGCCCGGGACGATGCCTTCCTCGACCGCCGCGCGGGTCGCATGCATCGCGTCATCAACGCGATCCTTGCGCTCCTTCACCTCGACCTCGGTCGCGCCGCCGACGCGGATCACCGCGACGCCGCCTGCGAGCTTGGCGAGACGCTCCTGGAGTTTCTCACGGTCGTAGTCCGAGGTGGTCTCCTCGATCTGCGCCTTGATCTGGGCCACGCGCGCCTCGATGTCGGCCTTCTTGCCGGCGCCGTTGACGATCGTTGTGTTCTCCTTGTCGATCATCACCTTCTTGGCACGACCGAGCATGTTGAGCGTGACGTTCTCGAGCTTGATGCCGAGATCCTCCGAGATCGCCTGGCCGCCGGCCAGGATCGCGATGTCCTGCAGCATGGCCTTGCGGCGATCGCCGAAGCCCGGAGCCTTGACGGCCGCGACCTTCAGGCCGCCGCGCAGACGGTTGACGACGAGGGTGGCGAGCGCCTCGCCTTCCACGTCTTCGGCGATGATAACGAGCGGCTTGCCGCTCTGTACGACTGCTTCCAGGAGCGGCAGCAGTTCGTTCAGGCTGGACAGCTTTTTCTCGTAGATCAGGATATAGGCGTCGTCCATTTCAACGCGCATCTTGTCGGCGTTGGTGACGAAGTAGGGCGAGATGTAGCCGCGGTCGAACTGCATGCCTTCGACGACCTCGAGTTCAGTCTCGAGCGACTTGGCTTCTTCAACCGTGATGACGCCTTCGTTGCCAACCTTCTTCATGGCGTCGGAGAGGAACTTGCCAATCTCCGCATCGCCGTTGGCCGAGATGGTGCCGACCTGGGCGATCTCCTCGTTCGAGGTGACCTTCTTGGAGTTCTTGACGAGGTCGGCGACGACGGCGTCCACTGCCAAGTCGATGCCGCGCTTGAGGTCCATCGGGTTCATGCCGGCGGCAACCGCCTTGGCGCCTTCCTTCACGATCGCAGCCGCGAGCACGGTGGCGGTGGTGGTGCCATCGCCGGCCGCGTCAGCTGACTTGGAGGCGACTTCGCGCACCATCTGTGCGCCCATGTTCTCGAACTTCTCTTCGAGCTCGATCTCCTTGGCGACGGTGACGCCATCCTTGGTGATGCGGGGAGCGCCGAACGACTTGTCGAGGACAACGTTGCGGCCCTTCGGACCGAGCGTCACCTTTACCGCGTTGTTGAGAATTTCGACGCCGCGCAACATGCGGTCGCGGGCATCGACGCCGAATTTGACTTCTTTGGCTGACATGGCGATCTCCGTTTTCAACTGGTCAGATCCCAAAGGCCGCGCAACTGGCGAGCTCTTGAGGGATGAGATTTGAATTGCGGGCCTCATCCTTCGAGAACCCGGCTACGCCGAATCCTCAGGGTAAGGAAAACCGGCTGGCGCTTACGCGGCCTTCTTCTTGGTGGCCGGCAGATCCGTGAGGACGCCCATGATGTCGCTTTCCTTCATGATCAGCAGGTCGACGCCGTCGATCTTGACTTCAGTGCCGGACCACTTGCCGAACAGCACGCGGTCGCCGACCTTCAGGTCGATCGGGATCAGCTTGCCGGCTTCGTCGCGGCCACCGGGGCCGACGGCGATGACTTCGCCCTGGGAGGGCTTCTCCTTGGCGGTGTCCGGAATGATGATGCCACCGGCTGTCTTGTCTTCGGCCTCTATGCGCTTGACCACGACGCGGTCATGGAGCGGACGGAATTTCATGCGATCCTCCCTGGCTTTTGTGATTATTTCTGGATTGGCAGTCGTAATGAAGCACGTGCCGTAAACGAAGTCTTCCGCTTCCATCAAGACGTGAGGCTTCGTCTCAAAAATTGGCGGCGACCAGATCGTAAGAGCCCCTGCTGCCGCGGACGTACACCCTGGCAGCGGCGGCACATATCACATCACGATTGGAATCGAATGCGCTCAGGAAATCCGATTCATTGTTGGAGTGAGCGCCCGGTTCAAGTCGCCTCAGCGCGTCTTCCTCTATGAAGAACGATGCCTCTAACGCGCTATCGTATCCCCAAAAACGCACGGCGTGCCGCGTTCGGTTATATGAACGACTGAAATTCGGAAACTCGATCATGGTTGGGTCCGATCAAGTTTGCGCAACGGGAATAGGTTCTAAGAGCGATCCGGCTGCGCTAAACCATAAATGGCTACTCTGGAATCGGATTACAACTGCCCACGAAAATTAAGTGCGACCAGCCTCGTGATCTTCTTCGGGCTGTTGATCGTCGCTGCAATAAATTTTCAGTGGTAGTCATCTCGGCTCACCCGCGCTATCGGCTCAAGCCAACAGCTAGTTGGCTCCGCTATGACTCACGAGCTCAGCGCGGCGGCAGTTGATGCGATCCTTTCACAAGGTACGACCGTCACTCGTACTGCGCTCAGTCCTACAGGTGGTCAGCTTGTCCTTCAGCGACCCGCGCGATCGTTGTGCGAAATTCGCGAACACCGTCCGGGTAACTGATCTCGAGTTTCTGGAAGATGTTCTGAGTGAATGGTGGCGAACAAAAACAGCAACGTCTCCAGCGGACAGCGCCATCCGCTCTCCAAATGGGGCAACGATGATGTCGATTTGGTAAGCAATATCAATTGGCTGGCGACGCAGTGCTGATCGCGCCCGTCTCCGGACTAATTCCCTGCTAACAGGGAATTTTACAGGGAAAACTGCATTTTTAGGCGCAGAGAGGCAACCGCTGAGCCGTAAATCGCGGTGTCGCAGCTACTTTTCAAGCATTTCCCTACTCAACTGATCAGGGAAAACAATTCGCGAAACAGCGAATTTTCGTCAGGTAACACCGAATTGGGGTCGAACATCCCCAACCCGTCTCGCGGTCGGATACTTCTTTAGGCACCAGATTTCCGTTGAGAGTTCGAATGTCGGCTTTGCGCGGCAGAAGCGGTCTTTCCGTCCATCTGCGCGTCGGCGAAGCTGCCGGGGTAGTCCGGTCCTCGTCGGCCAGCAATTCGACCGGCTGCTTGTCACCTCCGCCTAGGAAGGCATGGATGGCGCAAGCCAGGACGGCAGATCTGAACCTTGGCCGTACGTTCATTCTCTGCGTCGGTGCGATCGGTTGGCCGAAGCGAAAGCTCTCGAACAGAAAGGCCGGTGATGCGCTAGCGCGCCCCGGGCCCATACATTTGATTCGGTTTGGGCAAGCTGTTTCCGACCCCAGGTTTGCCAAGTGTGTTTGTCTGTACATTGACGCCGTATTGCTCGAACGCGAATGCCGCACGGCGATTCGGGAGGCCCTGTCCAATCACTCTTTGGGAGAATCTCGGGGGCTGGCCGCTAGGAACCGGGTTCGCCTTGTTCAACGCATTTACTTGCTTGGCCGCGCGCGGCGACAAACCGCTCTTCTGTAGAGGCTGGCCGCTGACTCCCGTCTTGTGTGGAATGCCCGGCGTAGCTGTATCGTGAATCTCGTACACATGGTGCAGCCTGGTACTGTCCAGACTATTTCCGTGCACAGCCGGCGCTGAAGAAGGAGCCAGTGTAGCTGGCGCGGAAGCTGGTGCAGCTGGCGCCGGAGCAGAAACTGGTTCAGGTGGTACCGGGGCAGAAGCTGGTGCAGGTGGTGTCGGAGCGGAAGCCGAAACAGGCGATGCTGGAGTAGCGGCTGGTGGGGATGCGACTGGTTGTACCGGCGGAGGTTGATATGTACCGCGAACACCAAATGCCCTTGCGGATGCCACACCACCCAACGCTAACGATAAACCCTGCGCGCCCTCACCCACGATCCGCGATACGCCGAGAGCTATGTTCCCGGCAGCGATGTCGTCCGCTCCCTGGGCGAACCCTGATCCGAAGCGCATGACGCCGCGGATCGCAGAGTCGGGATCGTCCACAAAGGCATGCACACTCCCGACGACCGTGAACGCGGTGCTCACGACCGCAGCCAAAGCCATGACTCCGACGTCGCCCGGTTGGGAGTCCACCATCGCTCCGCCGACTCGCTCGCCGAGCCTGTTCCACCACGCGCCGATCTCCTCGCCGGTGCGGGCACCTGTTATCAGTCCGCGCGGCCGCGCGTTCGCGGCGCGTTGTTCCCATGCTTCCGCGATCTCGTATGGCGCGGGCAACTGCCCGTCGGAATCGACGAGACGGACCGGATTGCTCAAAGCGTACCGATATAAGTTCTCACCGCTCGACATCTCGGCGGGATCCGTTGCGGTCCACGCCCCGATTCACGCACAGTAGTATCGTGCCCCGTGGTAATAGAGCCCACTCTCCTCGTCCCTCTCCTTCCCTGCAAACCGATATTGCTTCGCCATTTCCGTTTGGCTCCGAACCCCTTGATAGGTCGAACTACCAAAGGTGTCTGGTCCCGGAGTGTGGGGGAATCAGCCAAGCTGATCCCTCATTCCGGGAGGAGTGATGGGACAGATACTTCACGGCAGCGCCACGACCACGCACGCCATCCGAGCGGCGATACAGCGATCGAAGGCTCCGCTCAAGGATCTAGCCGCGCAGCACGGCCTTAATCGGAAGACAGTCTCCAATTGGCGCAAGCGGACCTTTGTTCACGATGCGCCGATGGGCCCGAAGATCGTGCGTTCGACAGTTCTGACGGCTGAGGAGGAGGCGATGGTCGTTGCGTTCCGCAAGCACACGCTGCTGCCTCTCGATGACTGCCTCTACGCTCTGCAGACGACCATCCCCCATCTGACGCGGTCATCCTTGCGCCGTTGCCTGCAACGCCATGGGATCAGCCGCCTGCCCGAAGTCGCCGGTGACAAGCCTGCCAAGCAGCCTTTCAAGGCCTATCCGATCGGCTACTTCCACATCGACATCGCCGAGGTCCGCACGGTGGAGGGTAAGCTCTACCTCTTCGTAGCTGTGGACCGTACCTCGAAGTACGCCTTCGCTCGGCTGATGCAGAAGGCGACGGTTGCCACCGCCGGGGCTTTCCTCAACGACCAGGTCAAGGCTGTCCCCTACAAAATCCACACCGTGCTCACGGACAACGGCATCCAATTCGCCGACCTGCCCAAGAATCGATTGGGTCCAACAGAGCTGGCCCCGGTTGTTTGGACAGCGCCCCGCTGGATTTAAGTGGATTCCTGCCGGGTTATGCTGAACGCGGGGCTTTACGGTTTTGTCGTTGCGTCGGGAGGGCGTAGCCCGACCAGAGCGACGACAAAACCGTCGGCGACGGTCATGCGGCCATCACCATAGCTTGCGTGCCGAAGTAAGCCTCGTCGGGCGTGCGCCCGTCAAGGCTCGAGTGAGGGCGTCCCTGATTGTAGAAGGCCAGATACTTGGCAATTGACGCTAGCGCCTCGGACACGCTGTCGTAGGCGCGGAGATAAACTTCTTCGTATTTGACCGTGCGCCAGAGCCGCTCGACAAACACGTTGTCGCGCCAGGCGCCCTTGCCGTCCATGCTGATGGCGATCTTCGCGTCCAGCAGCACATCGGTGAACTCGAGGCTGGTGAACTGGCTGCCCTGATCCGTGTTGAAAATCTCGGGCCTGCCGTGCTTCGCCAACGCCTCCTGGACCGCTTCGACGCAGAAGGCCGCCTCCATTGTGATCGAGACGCGATGGGCCAGGACCCGTCGGCTGAACACATCGACGACCGCCGCGAGATAGACGAAGCCACGCCGCATCGGAATGTAGGTGATGTCCATTGCCCACGCATGGTCGGGCCGCTCGATCTTCAATCCGCGCAACAGGTACGGGTAGATCTTGTGACCCGGAGCCGGCTTGCTCGTGTTCGGGCGACGATAGACCGCCTCGATCCGCATGCGCTTCATCAGCGTCGCGATGTGGCGGCGACCGGCGTATACGCCCTCCCGCCGCAGCAACGATCGCAGCATACGCGCTCCCGCGAAGGGATAATCGAGATGCAGCTCATCGAGCCGACGCATCAAGGCAAGGTCCTCGGCCGAAACTGGCCGAGGTTCATAGTAGACCGTGCTGCGAGCCAGCTTCAGGACCTTCGCCTGGCGCACGATAGAAAGATCATGATCGCGGTCGATCATCGCTTTGCGCTCAGCAGGCCCGCCTTGGTGAGCGCGCCGGACAAAAAATCGTTTTCCAACGCCAGCTCGCCGATCTTGGCATGTAACGCCTTCAAATCGACCGGCGTCTCGGCCGATGTCTTGTCATGCCCAAACACGCCGGCGGCGCCTTCCAGGAGCTGGTTTTTCCAGATCGTGATCTGGTTCGGATGAACATCAAACAGCTGCGCCAGCTCCGCCAGTGTCTTGTCGCCTTTGACCGCAGCCAAAGCAACCTTCGCCTTGAATGCCGGAGAATGCGTCCGGCGGCTCTTCTTCGTCATCTTCGCTCCTGATTCGCAGCAAGAATCCTCGCCGCTGTCAGGCAGAAAATCCACTCAAGCTACTGTCCGAATTTGCGGGGCCAGCTCTAACCGCCATGTGGCGCGGCCATCCTTTCGACCGGGCCTGCAGGGGACATGGCATCGAGCATCGTCTCACCAAGCCCAACCATCCCTGGACCAACGGTCAGGTTGAGAGGATGAACCGAACACTGAAGGAGGCAGCCGTCCGGCGGTATCACTATGAGACCAAGCGCCAACTGGAAGATCACCTCGGCGCCTTCCTGGACGGCTACAACTTCGCCAAGCGGCTGAAGACGCTACGCGGCCTCACACCCTACGAAGCCATCTGTACAGCTTGGGCAAACGAGCCAGACCGCTTTCGGCTCGATCCCATCCACTTGACCTCGGGACTGAACACCTAGTCCGCTAAGTGCCAAACGGGCACATGTCGGATCTCCCGGGCCGAGTCCGCTGTACCCCCAAACAGCAGACATTCCATATCGGCTCATTACGCGAATCCTCAAGGCAGCCCGCCCCCTGCGACCACGGTTTTGTGATGTAGCTCCCGCTTGCTGGGATCCTAGTCATTCGCTATTCGTAAATATTAGTGCGGTATCTTCCGCGCTGAAGTTGTTTAGTTGTCTTCGACTATCCCGCAGGGCTCGGAGTCGAAGATTTAAGCCCCAGAAGCGTATCCCGTAACATTACAGGTCGATCAATGCATGCCATCGCTTTCGCGGGCGGCAGCGTGAGTTCGACTCCGAATGATGACAACGCCAGGAGCGTTGCCGCGGATACGCCGTTGCGTCTGCAGCTCCGATGACCGCGCTATGGCTCCTTGGACCGACCGGAGGAAGAGCAGTGGCAACCAAGTCCCTGAACTGGCGGCTTCCAGATACCCGAAGCGCTCACCGACGTTTCTCTAATTATGTAGTGTTTTTCGCAGATCATAAAGGCCGCAAAGATTTTTACCCTTTGAAGAAGCTCATCTTGGCCGAGAATCTCTACTTCAAATTGGCCTATGGCAGTGTAGCAGGCGAAAAATTCTTTGACGTGGACCAAAACTTAGTCGCGATTCAATGGGTTCAGTTGTTGGGCGTCGATACTGATGATCCTACGATCGTGCGCAAAGCGATTGAAGACGGTACAGCATATCAACTTTATTGCTCGATCCCCGGTGCCGGCAACGAGATCTTCGTCGATAATTTATTTCGTACTCTGAATTAAGCGAGCCAACAATGTGTTTTGAAACAATCACAGGTCCGCTGCCTATCCCTCGTAGCAATCACCTCAGCGTCCACCGCGTCCCGATTGACTCGTTGAAACCAATAGAGCCGGTCCTACGGCGCCACCCCAAAAAGCAGATGGAAGTTTTGCAGCGCGGGTTGGAGCGATTTGGCCAAATTATCCCGATCCCAGTTACGCCTGATAGTCAGATCATCGATTTGGAGTTGGTCTGGCGGGCCCTCAAAGCGAATGGCGCCAGCCATGTCGACGTTACCTTAGTGCACAACAGGTCACCGGCAGAGATCAAGGCGCTCCGTTTAGCTCTCAATCGAACCGCGCAGGACCCCGTGTGGGATGACGAAAATCTCCGAACCGTTCTTGAAGAATTGATTTCTATCGACTTCGATCTCGATCTCACGGGCTTTGCCGCGCCGGAGATTGACCAAAGATTAAACCTCGATCTACCGCAAGCTAATGTCGAAGAAAACGGCGGCGACAACCCGTCCGTGGAGGAGCTCGCGATCTCAGAGCGAGGGACTATCTGGGCGCTTGGGAAACACAGGATCGGTTGCGGCGACGCAACGGATCCAATCTTCGTCAACAGAGTTCTTGAAGATCGCTTGGCCGACGTGTGCTTCATCGACGCACCCTATAACCTGAAAGTCAACGGCTTCATTTCGGGGAAAGGCAAACACCGGCATCGTGAATTCGTGCAGGGCGCGGGCGAACTCACCGACGACGCGTTCTTCGACTTCTTGCGCCAGTCACTTGAGGTGCTGCGTACGTCCAGTAGACCGGAGGCACTGATCTATTCCTGCATCGACTGGCGACATGTTACGGAGATGAACGTGGCTGCACGTTTGTGCGGCATGCCGCTCTACAACATCTGCGTTTGGGTCAAGCCCAACGGCGGGATGGGTGGAATTTATCGTAATGCCCATGAATTTGTCTGTGTGTACCTCGCCGGCGCCGAACGTCCGCTAGACAATGTTGAACTTGGCCGGCATGGGCGTAACCGGACCAATGTTTGGTCATCGTATGGCGGCATGTCGTCGTTCGGCAAGGACCGTGACGAACTGTTGGGCTCGCACCCGACGGTCAAGCCCGTCGCGATGATCGGGGACGCTTTGCGAGATGTCACAAAACGCGGCGGCCTGGTGCTGGACACATTCCTTGGATCGGGTTCAACGCTGATGGCTGCACACGAAACCGGCCGTATCTGCTGCGGGGTCGAGTTAGACCCCCTTTATGTCGATGTCGCCGTCCGCCGCTGGCAGAATGCCACCGGTCGTGACGCCGTCTCGGTCGAAACGGGGGAAACCTTTAATGTGACCGTCCGCCGCCGGCGGCTAGCCGCGCCGTCGGAGTCCAATGATGGCACGTGATCAAGACCACGAGGACGTCGGCTACCGGCGGCCGCCCAAGCGCACCCGGTTCCAAAAGGGACAGAGCGGTAATCCGCGAGGCCGTCCCAAGTCCAGGACCAGCTTCAAGTCGGACCTCGCTGCGGAATTACGGGAAAAGCTGGTCCTCACCGAGAACGGCAAGGAACGCAGCATTACCAAACAGCGTGCTTTCATCAAGACCCTGACGGCCGCGGCCATCAAGAAGGACATTCGCGCCGTCAACGCTCTGCTGGCATGCATGCGGCTATTCGGCGTTGATGAGGACGCATCGCCCGCTTCCGAACGGGTCGACCTCGATGACCTTGAGCTGCTCGAGACCTACGTCACGCAACAACGCAAACAACAGGGGGCAGGCACCATGGAAAAGAAATCTTCAAAGGGTGGCCGCTCCTCGAGAGCGAAGGAGTAGTACATGCCGAACCACATGGAATCCATCACGATTGAACTTGCTCGCTCTCAATTTCGTCGGTTCGTCCCGTATGCCTTTAAAAAAGTGCATGACAAAAAGTTGGGCGATCAACCTTACGTCATGCACATGTGTCACGTCATCGAGGAGCTGATTTCTGGCTATGAAAAGCGCCTGCTGATTAACCTCCCCCCGCAACATCTGAAAAGTTTCGTGGGAACAATCTGCCTAGCGGCCTATCGTCTGGGCACGAACCCGCAGCTACGAATTCTGCTGGTCGCGTACAATGACGACTTTGCGTCCGCACTATGCGACAAGATCCGCGACATGATGCGGACCAGCTGGTATCGCGCGATGTTTGCGACGCGCATTAAGGAAGGCCATTCCCGAGCGAACGATTTCCAGACGACGGAAGGGGGCGGTATATTTGCGATCGCCGCCACCGGCGCTGTGACAGGCCGGACCGCCGACTTCATTATTTACGACGACCCGCACGAAATCAGCGACTGGAACAACGAACGAAAGTTGAATTTAGTTCGTAACAACTTCAACACCATCCTCTCACGCCTCAACAACAAGATCGACGGCCCAGTACTGGTCATTGCCCACCGCATCAGCGCCAATGACCTGTCCGCTGATCTTCTGCAAGAGAGTGGCTGGACTTACCTTCGTTTACCGCTCGTCGCTCCCAAAAGGCGCAAATATGATCTCGGTCATGACCAGTGGGTGCGCGAGAAGGGCGACATCCTTCAACCGAGTGCTTATTCTCAAGCGGAAATAGAACGGCTGAAACGGACACAGCTCGCGCCGCCATTTGGTTTATTCCATCAGCAGGATCTCGACCCGCGAGCATCATTTGCTCCGTGCGCGGAGCACTTTGCCCTCTTTGAACAGCGCGAGGCTCCGATCGCTCCGGTTGTCCTCAGCATTGACCCTGGTCAGAGCGGCGGCAGCAACGCGAGTCGCAGCGTAATACAAGCTTGGAAATACGGCGGCGGGCGCTATTACCTTCTCGATCAGTTCTGTGATCATTGCTATTTTATGCAACTGAAAAACGAGTTCTGGCGTTTCGTGAAACGCAATAATCCGAGCGTCGCCCTCATCGAGCAAACGGCAAACGGCCCTGCCCTCTACTCCGCGATTCGGCATATAGTTCGCTTCAAGATTAGGCTGATCATCCCTCGCGGCCCGAAGGCTAACCGCCTCGCCAGGCATTATCCCAAAATACGCACCAAGAAAATTTGTCTTCCCGGGGACGCAGTTTGGCGCGAGCCATTCATCGACGAGATCGTCGGATTTCCAGGAGAATTCGACGATCAGATCGACGCCATGACTCAATATTTCGATTTTATGGATGAGAAGCCCATAATTCCCATGCAGCCACCACGTGAGCATGGAATTGGGGTCGCATTCGGTTCTCGCTAGCGACGTTGGTGAAACCGCTGCTGGAAACTCCTACGGAATAATCTAGTCATTCAGCACTGACTTGCCCCCTACCCCGCACCAGTTGTGCATGTCGGCCTCCGTGGCGAAGGCTGACCGTCACTAAAAAAACTGAGCCTTTACGCCAGCACGTTCGTGACCGTAACGGCGCAATAAGAGCCACAAGATTGCTCCGAATTCGCTCGACTTCAGAAGCCAGCAGAGCGTCACTGTCCCCTGAAGTTAGGAGGACAACATAGGGCCAGACCTCGTTGAGCTATGCGGGAAACTGGGTGATGACGGAATGAGATAGGCGGCGTATCGAGGCGGGTGTCGAGCCTGCCAGAACCTCAAGGAGAGCGATACGCCATGAACGAGCATAGCAACATTGTCCCACTGCGTCAGCCCGATGAGATCGACGATCCACTGACGAATATTTTGCGATCTGGAGCTCGGCAGCTGCTTGCGCAGGCTGTCGAGATGGAAGCCGAGGCGTTTCTCGCCGCGATGAAGGGCTTGAAGCTTCCCGATGGCCGCGACCGCCTCGTGCGACACGGCCATGGTCCAGTGCGGACGATCCAGACGGGGATCGGCGCCGTCGAAGTCGCCCGGGTAAAGATTCGCGATCGCGCGGTGACCCGCGATGGCGAGCGGATCCGCTTCACCTCGGCGATCCTGCCGTTGTGGGCACGGCGCACGAAGAGCTTGGATGCACTTTTGCCGGTTCTGTACCTGCGAGGCATCTCGACGGGCGACTTCCAGGAGGCGCTGGCGGCGCTCTTGGGCAAGGATGCGCCGAATCTTTCTCCGGCGGTGGTTTCCAGACTGACGACGGAGTGGCAGCTCGAGTACGAGCGTTGGCAGAAGCGCGATCTGTCGGCGCGCCGGTACGTATACGTGTGGGCGGACGGCGTCTTCCTGCAGGCTCGCATGGAAGACCACAGCGAATGCATGCTGGTGCTGATCGGCGCGACGCCGGAAGGCAAGAAGGAACTCATCGGCTTCCAGGTCGGCGTGCGCGAGAGCACGCAGAGCTGGCACGAACTGCTCGTCGAGGCGAAAACCCGTGGGCTGAAGATCGCCCCGGAAATCGCCGTCGGTGACGGCGCGCTCGGCTTCTGGAAGGCGCTCGACGAGGTCTTTCCCGCCACGCGACATCAGCGGTGCTGGGTGCACAAAACCGCGAATATCTTGAACAAAGTCGCAGTGTCGGTACAGGCCAGCATGAAGAAGGATCTGCGCGAGGTCTATTTGGCGTCCAACCGAGCTTCGGCCGAAGTGGCGATCGATGTCTTTGCCGAGAAATACGGAGCGAAGTACGACAAGGCGGTCGAGTGCCTGACGAAAGATCGCGACGCAATGCTTGCGTTCTACGAATTCCCCGCCGAGCATTGGGACCACTTGCGGACGACGAATCCCATCGAAAGCGTGTTCGCGACGGTCCGGCACAGAACGGTGCGCACGAAAGGTTCGTTATCGTCAACGACTGCCAAGTTGATGGTGTTCAAGCTGCTCTGCGCCGCATCAAAGACCTGGCGGCGGCTGAAAGGCACAAATCAGTTGCCGAAGGTCATCGCAGGTGTCAGATTCGAAAACGGCATCGAGGTCATCCAAGTGCCGGAAAACCACGCCGCCTGATCGCCTCGTCACCCAAAATCCCGCATAGCTCGACCTCGTTTTCAACGATGCCGTTCGCGCCCATCGCCTCCATTAGAATCAGGCTTTCGCAAGACCGAAGCTAGGTTCGGTCGCTCCCGCCCGGCCCTTAACGCCGGGCTTCTGTCAGTAGCAGCACGTCGCTGATACGATGGAGAGCCAGATGACCACACGCAAAGCGAAGCCGAAATTGAAATTCCCGAAGGCACGAACAAGCCTGCCTCCTCCCACGACTGGCAAGCCCGCTAAGGCGCCCTCTCCGCCCAAGAAGACGGCGTCGAAGCCAACGGGCGCGCCTGTCCGTCCCTCCAAACAAGAGACCGTCCTGGGCCTGCTGCGCCAACCCAGGGGCACAACCATTACTGCAATCATGAAGGCCACGGATTGGCAGCAGCACTCCGTCCGAGGCTTCTTCGCCGGGGTGGTCAAGAAGAAGCTTAAGCTGAATCTGGCCTCGGAGAAGGTAGATGGCACCCGTCTCTATCGGATCGCCAAGGCGGGTGCAGCCTCGTGAAATCCCAGTTCAGTTCAATTGAAGCCGATCCAGCCGTTGAGGCAGAACTGGATCGGCTGCCGACAATGCCCATTATCGAACTCCGAAAGCGCTACTGCGAACTGCTCCGGACCCAGCCGCCAAAGGCCTTCGGTCCGGACCTCCTGCGCCGCAGCATTGCCCACACGATCCAGGAGAAGTCGTATGGCGGCCTTCCCCCGCTGACGCGGCGGTTACTCGACCAGCTGGTAAAGACTGCCTTAGCGAGGCCCAACGGCCGCCTGGAGTTGCCGCGCCGGATCAAGCCGGGCTCTGAGCTGGTGCGGACCTGGAATCGACGGATCTACCGTGTGACGGTGATGGCCGATGGCTTTACCTTCGAAGGCAAGACGTTTGCCAGCCTTTCCGAGATCGCCACCGCCATCACCGGCACCCGATGGAACGGACCCCGGTTCTTCGGTCTGCGCGAGGCAGCCGGACGGGAGGGCACCGATGGCAAGTGACACCAAGCCCCTTCGCTGCGCCATCTATACCCGCAAATCCACCGAGCATGGCCTCGAGCAGGAGTTCAACTCGTTGGACGCTCAGCGGGAGGCCTGCGAAGCCTACATCAAGAGCCAGGCATTTGCAGGCTGGAAGGTCGTGCCTCAGCAGTACAACGACCCGGCTTACTCCGGAGGCAACCTAGATCGCCCCGCCCTCAAAAGACTCATGGTGGACGTTGAGGCAGGCAAGGTCGATGTGGTGGTGGTCTACAAGATCGATCGTCTGACCCGTTCGCTCGCCGACTTCGCAAAGCTGGTCGACGCCTTTGACGACAAATCAGTCTCATTCGTTGCGGTGACACAACAGTTCAACACCACCACGTCCATGGGTCGGTTGACCCTCAATATCCTCTTGTCCTTTGCTCAGTTTGAACGGGAGCTGTCGGCCGAGCGAGTCCGCGATAAGGTCGCTGCCAGCCGGCGCAAGGGCAAATGGACGGGGGGTAGCGTGCCGCTCGGCTACGATGCCAAGAATAAGAAGCTCGTCATCAACAAAGCCGAGGCCGAGACGGTTCGGACGATCTTCGGGCTTTATCTGGAGGTGGGCTCGTTCAGCAAGCTGGTGGCCGAACTTGATCGACGGGCTATCGTCACCAAGCGTCGCAACTCAAAGGTCGCAAAATATCGCGGCGGCATACCTTTCACCTACGGTCCCCTCGCCTATTTCCTCAAGAACAGGATCTACATTGGGGAAACCCATTACGGCGGCAAATGGTTCAAAGGAGAGCATACCGCAATCCTCGACCGGCCAACATTCGATCGCGCACAGGATCTACTTAAGTTTAACACCGTAAAGCGGAAGGTTAAGTTTTCTGAAAGCGGCGCCCTGCTCGAAGGCAAGCTCTTCGACGACAAGGGTAATCGCATGGGTCCGAGCTTTTCCAGCAAGAGTGGCGTGCGCTACCGCTTCTATGTCAGCACGGCGTTGCGCGGGCGGAAGCACGAGGCCGGCTCTGTTAGCCGAATATCGGCTCCGGAGATCGAAGGTCTCGTCAAGGCCGCCCTCAGCGAGAAGCTGCAGGCACCAAACGAAGAGGTTATCGAAAGGATCGATACGATTACCGTATCGAACGGCCGTATTCGTGTGACGCTGAAGCAGCTAAAAGGGAAACAACGTTCAATCGAGATTCCCTGGACACCCAAACCCAAAGGCGATGCTCAAGTGGTCGCGACGTCAGGGCCGAAGCCCGACCAAAAGCTTGTGAAATCGATTATCAGGGCCCACGCTTGGCTCGACGACCTGTCTGCCGGGCGCCACGCCTCCATCGAAGATCTCTCCTCCGCCGCAGACCTGCATCCAAAAGTAATCCGCCAGGGACTGCGGCTGGCGTTTCTACCGCCACACCTGACGCGGGCTATCCTGGAAGGCGACGCAATGTTTGAGCTAAAGCAGATCCCAAAACTCCTGCCCTTGTCCTGGTGGCAACAGCACCGAGCCATCGGATGAATTCGCCCGCCGGTTGTTATGGAACTTCTGATCAAACTTCGAGAACTGGTGCCCAGGAAAGGGATTGTCGGGCAACAGTGCGCACTTAATGGTCCGACGGCGTCCCATGTCCACGACAGTCTGCTCAAGGCCACGAAGACCGGTGCCCGGGCACGATCCAAAATCCTAACCTCCTTTGCGCGCGAAGGAGTTGGCACCGATAGCCGTCCTATAGCGCGACAATCAGGATGAGAGCGCGAGTCTCACCCTGATCGCCGCCGCGCACCGTCCCGTAGTCACGAGCCGATTTCGCGACAGGGACTAGGCCAATGACCACATTGCAAAGCCATTTCAGTGCGGTGGGTATCCGACCAACGCACCCTCCAAGTCCGTCACCCGTGGCATTTCTCGCGCCGGGCCTTCGAATACGTGCGCGAGAGCCCGGACGTCGGCACGACTTACAAAAATCTGGTGGGATGTACCCTGGAGGCGAGCTATGGCTGATTTTGGGTGACGCGGCCTGATCAGGCGGCGTGGCTTTCAGTGTTCGGAATGACTTCGATTCCGTCGATGAACTTTACACCGGCGATGACTTTCGGCAACTGGTTCGTGCTCTTCAATCGCCGCCAGGTCTTCGATGCGGCGTCGATGAGCTTGAACACCATCAGCTTCGCAGTTTGTTGCGACAGCGATCCCTTGGTCCGCACCGTTCGGTGGCGCACCGTGGCGAAGACGCTCTCGATCGGGTTCGAGCTGCGTAGGTGGATCCAGTGCTCAGCAGGGAAGTCGAAGAAGGCGAGCAGCGCATGGCGATCCTTGATCAGGCACTCCACCGCACGTCCGTATTTGACGTGGTATTTCTCGACGAAGACGTCGATCGCGGTTTCAGCTTCGGCCCGGTGTGGGGCCAGATAGATGTTCCGCAGGTCGTTCTTCATGGGGCCCTGCACGGATTTGGCGACCTTGTCGAGTACGTTGCTCACTTTATGGCACCAGCATCGTTGGTGCCGCGTGCCGGGAAAGGCCTCGTCCAGTGCCTTCCAGAAGCCGAGGGCGCCGTCGCCGATGGCGAGTTGCGGGGCAATCCGTAACCCGCGTTGCCGCAGGTCGATCAGGAGTTCGCGCCAGCTCTGCGCGCTCTCGCGCACGCCGACCTGGAAGCCGATCAGCTCCTTCTTGCCTTCCGGCGTGGTGCCAATCAGCACCAGCATGCATTCGCTGTGATCTTCCATGCGGGCCTGCAGGTACACGCCATCGGCCCAGATGTAGACATAGCGACGCGCCGACAGATCGCGTCTCTGCCAGCGTTCGTACTCGACCTGCCAATCGGCCTTCAGGCCGGCGATCACCGAAGGCGACAGGTTCGGCGCATCCTTGCCGAGCAGCGCCGAGAGCGCCTCCTGGAAGTCGCCGGTCGAGATGCCGCGCAAATAGAGGACCGGGATCAAGGCATCCAGGCTCTTCGTCCGCCGCGCCCATAGCGGCAGGATTGCCGAACTGAAGCGGAGGCGGTCGCCTGGCCCGCTCGCTCCGCGGTCGCGGACCTTGGGACGAGCGACCTCCACCGGACCGATGCCGGTCGCAATCTCGCGCACCGGACCGTGCCCATGTCGGACCAGGCGCGCTCGACCGTCGGGCAGCGTCAGATTGGCCGTGCTGGCCAGAAACGCGCCAACCTCGATCTCGATCGCCCTGGCAAGCAGGTCCCGCGCGCCGGCACGAACGATATCGGTCAGTGGATCATCAACCGCGGACGGCTGACGGAAAGCAAGAACATTGGTAGTCTCGGTCATGGCGTATCGCTCTCCTCGAGAGGTTCTGGCAGGCTCGTCACCCGCCTCGATACGCCGCCTTCCTCACACCGTCATCACCCAGATTCCGCCATAGCTCCCTGGAGGCGGGCACCAAGGCTGTACAGGCGACAAGCGCGCCTGAAGCTGGCAAGCAGCGCACGCCCGTCAAAACCGTTCCCGCTGGCAGTGTGGCGGCCCTTATCCGGCATTACAAAAAGTCCAAGTTCCCCGAGCTTGGCCAAGTCACTCAGGACAACTACACCCGCCTATTTGCCCGGCTCGAAGAGGCCGCTGGAAGCCTGCCCGTCGCCAAGATCACGGAGGATGACATTCAGCGCATGGTCGACGAACGGGCTGCTGAAGGCGGCATAGAAGCCGGGAACAGTACGCGGCGAATCTTCCGGCTACTCATGGCGTTCGCCAAGGATCACAAGTACCGGAAGGACAATCCAGCCAAGGACATCAAAAAGAAGCGTCGGCCGAAAGGCGCGAAGAAAGGCTGGGACACGCTATCGGAGACCAACATAGCCAAGTTTTTCGAGCGGTGGCCCCTCGGTACTCGGCAACATCTCGCTATGACCGTACTGCTCTACACCGGCCAGCGGCGCGGCGATGCGGTCAGGCTTGGCCCTCACAGCGTGGTCGGCGGTAAGTTCGATCTCGATAACCTGAACGATAGCGGCATCGAAGTCCGGCAAAACAAGACCGGCAAAGAACTGGAAATCCCGCTAGCTTCACAACTCGCAGCCGCACTGAAAGCCTGCAAGATCGCAGCCGATGCGCCCGCATTCATCCTTACTGAACGCGGAAAGCCTTACAGCGATAAGTCGTTCACCGGCAAGTTTTCAGCCTGGGGCAAAGCGGCCGGGATCACGACGCAATGCAGTCCCCACACATTGCGCTTCGCGGCAGCCCGTCGACTTGCCGAGCTAGGGTTGTCACTGAAGGTGATTGCCAGCATCACGGGGCACGACAGCTTGAAAGAACTGGAACGGTACACGAAGGCTGCGGAGCAAAGGCTGCTCGCGAAGCAGGCTATTGCCGCGTTAGGCTCACACTAGCCCACGGGTTCGCATCTTCCGCATCGCCCGAGAGGACTTCGAAGGCGCGGTCAATCAGTCGCATGTCCCACAAGACCACGCCGCCGCGCCTGATGGGCCTCGGCATCGTGCCGTCCTCAACCCACTTGTCGAATGTGGACGGAGACACCCCGGCGTAGAACGCCGCGTCTTCACGACGCAATCCCCTGCGAGGGCGCGTGAACGCCGATTGATTGGGGCTTTCCGTTCTGACCATCGGCAGACCTTCAGGGGCGACAAGCATCAGCCCTGTAGTCGCACGGATTTTCGGAAGCTGTCTATTAAATAGCCTCTGCGTTCGCCGCGAAGCGCGCTGCTCTCTTCACTCGCCTTGGGGCAAGCCTCCCGGGGGAGAGACGGCGTACAAGTTGCAGGGGATAGAGTTGCCGCCCGACTATCGTTGTCGCGAGTTTGTGGTTTGCACCACGACACCCTGAAACGCAGTCACGGAGGTCGTCTGACGTTGCGGCGCGGCCAGACGGGGATCGTCGGCGGCAAGGCACATAAAACTAACTTCGGCTTTCGGAAAATTACCCATAACATAGGGCGATGCAGCCTCTTTCGAATCCGTCACGAGCAAGGTCTTGTTTCGAGAGGCGCAGAATTGCCCCGCCTCTGTCAGCGCTTCGGCCTTCAGTGTCCCCGATCCGGAAAATCCGGACGCAGCTTGCCGTGAAACCACGAACGAGTCAGATGGGGTATTCGGCCTGTTGCTGAGCCCCGCGTTAGCAGGGTGCTGCGCTTCAGGTTGATGATAAACGTGGTCTGTTTTCGAACAGCCACAAGCATCAGACGGAGAAGCGCAGCATGAAACATTACGCTGGACTGGACGTGTCGGTCAAAGAGACGTCCCTGTGCATTGTCGACGAAACGGGCCGCATTTGCCGGGAAGCGAAGTTGGTGAGTCACCCGGACGATCTTCTTGCTGCACTCAACGATCCGATTTGGCGGTTTGATCGGATTGGGCTCGAGGCTGACCGCTGTCGCAATGGCTGTTCAGCGGGCTGGCGGAGGCTGGCCTGCCGGTAATCTGCATCGAGACGCGACATGCCAAGGCGTTCCTCAAGGCGCAGGTGAACAAGAGCGACCGCAATGATGCGCGTGGCATTGCGCAGATGATGCGCGTCGGCTTGTTCCGGCCTGTCCACGTCAAGACCCTGATCAGCCAAAAGCGACGGGTCCTGCTTGCCGGTCGCAAGCTGCTTCAGGAGAAGGCCATTGCCATCGAGAATGACATTCGTGGGCTGTTACGCAACTTCGGCTTGAAGGTCGGAATTGTGGGGGTGATCGGCTTTGAACAACGTATCCACGAACTCGTCGGCGGTCAGCCGGAGCTGGCCGAACTCATGGAACCGCTTCTCGTCGCCCGACGCGTTTTACGCGAACAGTTCACACAACTGCATCGCAAAGTGCTTCTACTTGCCCGGGAAAGCGAGGTCTGTCGTCGGTTGATGACGATCCCTGGTGTCGGCCCCGTCACGTCGCTGGCCTTTATCAGCACGATCGACGTTCCCGCCCGCTTCAAGAGTTCGAAAGCCGTCGGGCCGTCCCTTGGATTGACGCCAGTTCTCAACCAGTCCGGCGAAAGCCACCGCATCGGCCGGATTTCGCTGTGCGGTGATGAAGCCATGCACATATCAGCCAAACTTGCAGAGCCTCTCGTGTATCTTCGCGGAACCATTCTGTCAACAAACTGTTGACAGGTGTCGCTGGACCGCTTACATAGAAACCCATGATCAAGTCGTTCCGGAACAAAGACCTTGACAAACTCTGGTCCACCGGAGCGTCCAAGATCGGATGGGGCCTGGGGGAAGCACATGCGGATTGCGTTAACGCTTGCGTGTACGTTGGTTCTTGGCGGCTGCGCAGCCAATTCCGGTGTAGCCCCTTCGGGCCCTTCTCTATTCGGCCGGATTTAGTCAAGGGCTTGATTGGGTGCCTCCTTGGGTTCGGTACCGCTCGCGGGGCCGTGCTTCTCTGTCTCGGTTCTACTGATCCCATGCTGGGAGAGCCATACGGCTGATCCCGAAGACAAGAGAATGCACAAGCGCATTCTAGTCCGTCTCGATACGCTCAACGAAGCCGTCGAAACTTCCGAATTGAACTTGCCGGGCTACGATTTCCACAAGCTGGCCGGAAAGCCCGTGCGCTACACGATGCATACCAACGGCCCGTGGTGCATCACATTCGAATTTGAGGGAGACGACGCATCAAACGTTGACTATGAACAGTACCACTGAATGCAGAATGCCGAATAAGCGAATATGGAGCCACGAGGGCTCCGACATGCTGGAGAGCATCAATGGCACAGCAGAAAGCTAAGCGCGCCCCTAACCGCTGCCCGTCTCATCCGGGCGCCGTCCTTGATGACATTCTACAGGACATCAGGAAATCCAAGACCGAGATTGCAGAAGCGCTGGGCATTTCCAGGCAGCATCTGCACGATATCCTCGCGGAGAAGAAGTCGGTCAGTCCGAACGTGGCGGCCCGGATTGGGAAGCTGGTCGGCAACGGCCCGGCCATCTGGCTTCGTTTGCAGGCCGCCCACGATGCGTGGCACGCCGAACGCGAGGTGGATGTCAGCGAGATAAAGACGCTCGAACCGGCTTAGGCCCACGAGCCCGGGTGCGGGTTCGCCCAAACGGCGTCGGAAGCGATGGTGGCCAGCCCGTGCTCGAAGACTGGGGCTGGCCGCCTCTACCCGCGAGAGAGTCGGGTGGCACTCACCCCTCACCCTCTACAAGATCGCGTATGCGTGCAGCGATCCTCCGCGCCTCCCTCGGCCTAAGATTGGGCTTCACGCTATCGAGTATGCCTAACACTGCCTGAGCCTCCTCGGCATCAAACGTCGCGACTTGGCGATCTGCCAGACTCAAAGACTGACCAGCAGTGGGCTGCGTCGACCGCAAAGTAAAAAGCCCGGCCTCGTTTTGCCGGGCTTTCTCTCAGGCCGCCACTGGTTCGCGCGGCTTGATGTCTTTTAGCTCTCTGGAGATTTCGGCCTCGGTCTTTTCCACCTCGTACCGCGACTGAAGCGTGAGCCAAAAGTCGGGAGTAGTGCCGAATACGCGTGCAAGACGCAGCGCCGTATCGGCAGTAATTCCCGACTCCTCTCGGACAATGCGCTCAATGCGCGTGCGTGGGATGTGACACAGATTCGCGAGAGCATAGGGCGTGAGGTGATATGGCCCCATAAACTCTTCGCGAAGCACTTCGCCAGGGTGCAGCGGCTTCAACTTTGCCATGATTTACATCCTACTCAGTGATAGTCTGTGATCTCTACTTTGGAAGCGTCGCCGTCCTTCCAGACGAAACAGACCCTATATTGTCTGTTGATCCAAATGGCGTGCTGACCTTTCCGATCTCTGTCTAATTCGTGAAGTTTGTTGTTGGGCGGAGCTTTTAGGTCCACAAGTTCCTTGGCGGCATCGATCATCCTAAGCTTACGACGGGCAACGCGAACGATGCTCGCGGGGAACCCTCGGGGGCAAGAACCATCAAAAACCGCCCGGGCGTCCGTGTCCCTAAACGACCGAATAGCCATCAGGCACTCCACAACGTATCAATGTCAGATACGTTCCGCAATACCGAACGTATCAAGAACCGATACGATTCTAAAAAAAGGGGGAGAGCACCATCAGGGTTAGACCGCCTAATACTGGTTGAGTTCCGGTTTTCTAACCGGGCGAATCGATTGGGGTGAGATGCGACAATAGCGCGGGCGTGTCGGCTCAGCATGCACGCGCACCGTACAATCCTATCTGCCAGCCTTCCGTTCTGAAGCCAGCCATTCTGCCAACGCATCGTCTGCCGCGCTCGCCGTCTCCTGAGGCAAGCCAGACGCCCGGTCCAGATACCAGTCAATCGCCTTGCGATCCCAACGCTGAGTGCCGGGGATAGCCTCCGGCACCAAGCCCTTCTTAACCCACGTGTTGAACGCGACCTTGGAGCAGCCACAATAGGCGGCCGCGTCGGCCTTAGTGAGGCCCCGAGGCGCGATCTGATCGGCGCGTAGTATCCGCTCCGAACGTCTCAGCTCTGCGGGCGAAGGCTTGTCCATTGGACCCCACGGTGGGAAGTTAGCGGCCACGTGACTCGGCGCCCTATTGCAGACGAGCGCTGTCCCTATCAGCGCGTCGCTAACTCCAACATGGCCAGCCTCGCGGCGAAAGAGGCTGACGTAGGATACATCCACCGCAAAAAGCCGTGGCACAACTACCAGAATCGGTCGGCCCCACGTCCGTCAGGCACTCGTTAATCTGGTCCGACAGCTTGCCCAGATGGGAGACACCCGCATGCCCAAACGCGTGCGCATCCGTTGCATAAACAAGACTGACAGGCGAAACGCACACGAGAGAATCAAAAATGTCGGCGGGGTAAATTCAGACGGAACGCGATGGAAGCTATCCGTTAAGAAGACTATCCGAGACCTCGAAAGCCGCGAGTGGGAGTACTACGTCGAAGAATCAGGCGTCACTGTCGAGGTCATCGTGGCCACGCACGGCGGACACAAGTACATCAAGACAACAGTGGACGGAATTCAACCGAACAACCTCCTCTCCCTCCCTGAGTGTCCGTGAGGAATTATGAGTGCCAGATCGCAGGCAGTGCGGGCGAGACTCGGCGCTTGAAAGGCCCCACGCATACACAGGGAAGCGCTGTCCCTACTACTTGATCGAGGATGGCCCACCGGTCGGAAGGGTACCGTCAAGTTAACGAATTGGAACGGCGGAGGGGGTAGACGAGCGGCATGCGGACTGCCAAGGACCCTCTTTATCGCCGCCATCGCTTCCCACCGGAAGTGATCAGCTATGCCGTTTGGTTGTATTTCCGGTTTCCCTTAAGCTTGCGCATGGTCGAGGAAATGCTGGCGGCGCGTGGCATTGGCGTGACCTATGAAACCGTGCGCCAGTGGGGACGGAAATTCGGCAAGCCGTTCTCCGATCGGATCCGCCAGCGTGCACCCGCTCGCGGTGACAAATGGCATCTGGACGAAGTCGTTATCTCGATCGCGGGCGAACAACATTGGCTCTGGCGCGCTGTCGACCAGAATGGCTTCGTTCTCGACGTCTTGATCCAGCGCCGAAGAGACTCGCGCGCTGCCCAGCGGCTCATGAAGAAGCTCTTGAAATCCGCCGGCACGCCGCCGCGCGTGATGATCACGGACAAGCTCCGTTCGTACGGCGCTGCGAGGGCGAAGATGGGCTTTCACGTCGAACATCGCCAGCACAAAGCTCTCAACAATCGGGCCGAGAATTCTCATCAGCCGACGCGGCGACGCGAGCGGATCATGAAGCGTTTCAAATCGTCCCATCAGGCTCAACGGTTTCTGTCAGTTCACGATCAGGTCGCGAACCTTTTCCACATCCCCTATCCCGGAGCCGCCACCGCCGACTTCCGTCGTGCTTCGCGCGAGCGAGCCTTTGCGACTTGGCGCGAGATCTCCACAACAAGCGCCATCGCGAGCTCTCGAACCTTTGAGAAGCGCCTCCTTCGGCTCGGCGGTCGATTAAGTTGACGATGCCCTTTCACCCGCTGCGCTGGAGCCCACAACAGGCGCTGCAATTCCTGAAGGATGTTCCCGCAATCGAAAGCGCCGGGGTGGTCGTGCGAATGCCAGCGAGTTGGCGCATGAACCACCCCGCACGCCCGCAAGTGAAAGCAACGGTCGGGGGCAATGCGCCATCACAGCTGGGGATGGACGCGCTGCTCGACTTCCGAATGGAGGTGACGCTCGAGGGCGAAAGCCTCTCGAAGGCCGAGATCAAGCGACTCCTGGCGCATTCCGATGGATTGACCTTAATCCGTGGCAAGTGGGCCGAGGTCGATCATGAACGACTGCATCGCACACTCGAGCAATTTGAGGCCATCGAGCGCCGCGCCGCCGCCGATGGTCTTTCGTTCGGTGAGGCGATGCGTCTGCTGGCTGGGGCTGGCATTGCCGGAGATAAAACTGCCGCACCAGCCGACATCGATTGGAGCCAGACCGTTGCCGGCCCCTGGCTGGCGGAGACGCTGGCGACCTTGCGCCATCCCGATTGGCTCATGCGGGTCGACCCCGGTCAATATTTTCAGGGTACGCTGCGACCCTATCAGCAGTCGGGTGTGCAATGGCTCTATCTGCTAACGCAGCTCAAGCTTGGGGCTTGCCTTGCCGACGATATGGGGCTCGGCAAAACCATCCAGGTGTTGTCGCTGCTGCTGGTGATCAAGAATGAGGACATGGCACGGAAACCGTGCCTGCTCGTAGCCCCCGCCTCGTTGTTAGCCAATTGGGCCGCCGAGATTTCCCGATTTGCGCCAAGCTTGAAAACAGTCGTGGTCCATCCATCGGCTGCGCCGTCCGAGAAACTGAACACTTACAGTGCGGACAGATGCGCAGATGTCGATCTCGTAATCACGAGCTACGGCTTTCTGACGCGTACGCCTTGGCTAGAAACTACATCATGGCGGTTTGTGGTGCTCGATGAAGCACAGGCCATCAAGAACCCGGGCGCTAAGCAGACAAAATCGGTCAAGAGGCTCAAGGCAGAAATGCGCATTGCGCTGACCGGCACGCCCATCGAGAATCGGCTCGGCGACCTATGGTCGATCTTCGACTTCATCAATCCTGGCCTGTTGGGATCGTCGAAGGAGTTTTCGGCATTCGTCAAACGCCTCTCCGACCGGCCACATAACCCTTACGGTCCGCTCCGCGAACTGGTGCGCCCCTATGTCCTGCGACGGCTGAAGACCGACAAGAGCATCATTGCCGACCTGCCCGACAAGACCGAGGTGAAAACCTTCTGCCCCTTGAGCCGCAAGCAGGCGGCGCTTTATCAGCAAGCAGTGGCGGAACTGGCCGGCCATCTCGAAGATGTCGATGGAATAAAGCGGAGAGGCATCGTCCTAGCTTTTCTCATGCGTTTGAAGCAGATCTGCAACCATCCATCACAGTGGCTCGGCGACGGTGCGTGGAATGAGGAGGATAGCGGTAAGCTTGTGCGTCTGCGCGACATCGCGGAAGTGGTTGCCGCCCGGCAGGAGAAGGCACTTATCTTCACCCAGTTCAAGGAGACAACGGCGCCACTAGTGGCGTTCCTGGGCTCCGTATTCGGAAGGCCCGGCCTCGTCCTGCATGGTGAGACAGAGGTTAAGAAGCGCAAGGGCCTGGTGCGCCAATTTCAGGAAGACGAAGACGTCCCGTTCTTCGTGCTCTCGGTCAAAGCAGGCGGCACCGGGCTCAATCTCACAGCGGCCTCGCATGTCATTCATTTCGACAGGTGGTGGAATCCGGCCGTCGAAAACCAAGCCACCGACCGTGCCTTCCGGATCGGACAGACCAAGAACGTGCTTGTGCACAAGTTCGTTTGTCGCGGCACCGTGGAGGAAAAGATCGACCATATGATTGAGTCGAAGAAACAATTGGCTGGGGATTTTCTTAGCGGCGGAGCTGACATCCTGTTGACTGAGATGAAAGATGAGGAGTTGCTTAGACTCGTGACTCTCGATTTGGGCGCGGCGATGAAGGAAGTGGGATGAATGAGCTACTACGGGTGGCATGCTTACGTGCCAGTAGCTGAGAAGCGGCGACAGGCAGAACGCAAGTTGGCCAAGCTCAAGAAGCAGGGACGATCGGTTGCGCCCGTGAGGATCGAGGGCCGCACAATTACCAAGAGCTTCTGGGGCAGATCTTGGTGCGTCAACCTTGAACGCTACAGCGACTATGAGAACCGCTTGCCGCGCGGCCGGACCTATGTTCGAAACGGCTCCGTTATCGACCTGCAAATTGCCAAGGGCGAGATCTCGGCAATGGTCGCCGGGTCTGAGCTCTACCAAATCAAGATTGTCATTGCACCGGTTACGCGGGCACGCTGGAAATCCATCTGTCGGGACTGCGCCGGGACCGTCGATTCGCTAGTTGAGCTCCTGCAGGGCCGCTTGGCGAAAGGCGTGATGGACCGGGTCTGTCGAGAGGGTGACGGCCTGTTTCCGTCGCCGACGGAAATCAAGCTGTCCTGCAGCTGTCCGGACTGGGCGGACATGTGCAAGCACGTTGCGGCAGCACTGTATGGTGTCGGCGCCCGGCTAGATGAAAAGCCTCAGCTTCTTTTTGTGCTGCGTGATGTGGATGAAACTGAAATGCTCGCCAGCGCTGGACAGGATTCTCCGCTAACAACGGCGCCAGGCGCGGCGAAGGTGCTTGATGAAGGCGATGTCGCCGCTCTATTCGGGCTGGAGATGGCCGAAACTTCCCATACGCCAAATCCTGCGTTCACAGTCTCAAAGAGACCCCAACAGTCCAAGGCGCAAAAAGGCAAGATATCTGCCAGAAAGACCAAACGAGCAGCGAAGACAGATGTCGCCTTACATCGTGCGACTCGGGCCAGTTCGGGAACGAAAAAGACAACCCGAGCAAGTGCCAGCAAACGGCGCACTCGGGGATGTCCCGATCGCTGTTGAACTATGTCGGGCCGACGTTGCCGGAATGAATGTTGCACTAAACCGCTACCGCGGTAGGGAGCGCATGGCTGCGGCCTGAAGGGGGAGACGCCACAGAGTGCGCGGCAGCGGCATTAACGATCCTTCGCTGCGCGTCGCGCAGTCCGACCCGTGGCCTCGCTGAACAGGTGGCGGGGGATGCTGATTATCGCAAAACGTCGCCGTTCTTCCGGGTGCGTTTCAAAATCTGCCTCCACAAAAATCTCGACGGTCTCCTCACTGGCATGAACTTCGACGCGTACCGGCGCGTCGTCAAAATCCACTTCGTATCGGCGACCATTCTTTCCTCGGATAATCGCGTGCGCCATTTCTATGCTACCTCCGGCCCGGCTTCTTGAGCTTCTTCACTCGGTGCTTCTGATAATCGAGAACGGCCGCTGCAAGTGGTATCGTGCGCGGCACGCACACAGGTGTGAGGGAGACGACAAGCGCTCTGCCTGTTTGTGAATCGACGCTGAATTGACCCCGCACGCGCGAAGTCAATCAAGCACTTGGGACGCCGACAAGCACTTGGGACGCCGATCGGCGTCCGGATCCCACGCCGATTCACCGTGTCTTCCGTCAGCGTCGAGCCTTGCAACCGCTTTACGAGAGCGCGCGGTTTCGTCGCGCCCTGAGTAGAAAATGACTGCTGCAAATGTCTAGGTTGTATGCAGCCGTAGGCTTGGGCATCAGAAACCCGAGATAGCATCAGTGGCCATGGCATCGTCAACTTAATCGACCGCCGAGCCGAAGGAGGCGCTTCTCAAAGGTTCGAGAGCTCGCGATGGCGCTTGTTGTGGAGATCTCGCGCCAAGTCGCAAAGGCTCGCTCGCGCGAAGCACGACGGAAGTCGGCGGTGGCGGCTCCGGGATAGGGGATGTGGAAAAGGTTCGCGACCTGATCGTGAACTGACAGAAACCGTTGAGCCTGATGGGACGATTTGAAACGCTTCATGATCCGCTCGCGTCGCCGCGTCGGCTGATGAGAATTCTCGGCCCGATTGTTGAGAGCTTTGTGCTGGCGATGTTCGACGTGAAAGCCCATCTTCGCCCTCGCAGCGCCGTACGAACGGAGCTTGTCCGTGATCATCACGCGCGGCGGCGTGCCGGCGGATTTCAAGAGCTTCTTCATGAGCCGCTGGGCAGCGCGCGAGTCTCTTCGGCGCTGGATCAAGACGTCGAGAACGAAGCCATTCTGGTCGACAGCGCGCCAGAGCCAATGTTGTTCGCCCGCGATCGAGATAACGACTTCGTCCAGATGCCATTTGTCACCGCGAGCGGGTGCACGCTGGCGGATCCGATCGGAGAACGGCTTGCCGAATTTCCGTCCCCACTGGCGCACGGTTTCATAGGTCACGCCAATGCCACGCGCCGCCAGCATTTCCTCGACCATGCGCAAGCTTAAGGGAAACCGGAAATACAACCAAACGGCATAGCTGATCACTTCCGGTGGGAAGCGATGGCGGCGATAAAGAGGGTCCTTGGCAGTCCGCATGCCGCTCGTCTACCCCCTCCGCCGTTCCAATTCGTTAACTTGACGGTACCGGTGAAAGATATCGCCGGCATTGACCAACGTCTTCAACCAAGGGCTGCTCTCGGCGGCGCGCTGGACGGGCATCAGCAGCGAGAGCAGGCGTTGGCGGTTCCTCGCACCGGAATACTCCTGCAAGGCTTTGCCAAGCGGCAGATGCTGGGCCTTGGCCTCAGCAGAGAGTCGGGTCGTGTAGGTCGCAAGAAACGCGAACGGGGCTTCATCGTCCTTCCGGTTCTCCGCGAGGTTGAAATGAACGCGCCCAACCAAATTCCAAGCCGGATGACGGCTCTTGAGGAACTCCTGCAGGGAGAGCTTGGCTTGCACCAACTCGGCATCAAAGGCCGCATCCATACCTTGCCAAAGATTGGCCAGGACAGACGTCGTCAGGTATTCCGCGCCGGTCATCGGCGGAACAGCCGCTGCCATCGTGTCCAACTCGCCATCGGCGGGGATCGGCACAGGCGGCTTGGTACGGCCGTCTCCAACACAAGGAAGGTAAGCGACGTTCGCGTCCCACTCGCAAAGGTTTGGCGTGGGGATTGCAGTCTGTTGATCAACGTGTTTGCAAATCGTTGGCGGGGGGTATGGAGGCGGCAACGACGGAGAATTACGAGGTGCGGCCGAACGACCAGGGCAGGAGCTCGTCGATCCGGGACTGCGGGTGACCGGTTGCGATCGCTTTGAGCGTCGCTTTCATCCAGACGTAGGGCTCCACGCTGTTGATTTTGCAGGTGGCGATGAGCGAAGCTATGCGCGCCCATGAACGACCACCTTCGTCGTGACCAGCAAATAAACTATTTTTACGCGTCAGAGTCAGCGGCCTGATTTGATTTTCGACGGGATTGGTGTCCATCTCAACGCAACCATCGTCGAGAAACAAGGTGAGGCCATCCCAATGGTTCAGGAGATAGGCGATCGCCTTGCCCATCTCGCTGCCCGGCGACAGGCGAGCGGCTTGCTCGCGCAGAAACCTCTCGAGTTCAGCGACGAGCGGCCGTGATCGCTCGTTACGGGTCGTTTGCCGAGCCGGGGCGTCGGCGCCACGGATCTCCTTCTCGATCGCATAGAGTGCGGCGATGCGCGCGAGAACGGCTTCGGCGATGGGTGAGCCGGCTTTCGGAGTCGCTGCGATGATCTTGCGCCTTGAGTGGGACCAACATGCGGCCAGCCGCAGCGGCACGCCGCCTTTGCGCTTGGGCCGTGCGAGCCGATGATAGCCCTGGTATCCGTCGACCTGAAGGATGCCGTCGAAGCCCTCGAGGATGCGCTCAGCATGGTCACCACCGCGTCCTGGCGCGTAGTGGTAGACCACGATTGGTGGATCAGCGCCGCCGTGGCCGCGATCGTCGCGCAGGACAGCCCACAGATAGCCGGTCTTCGTTCGGCCCCGGCCCGGATCGAGCACAGGCGCCCTGGTCTCGTCCATGAACAAGCGGCCCGATTGCTTCATCACGACGCTCATGCGCTCGACCAGCGGCGCGAGGTGGAAGGCGACCGTTCCCATCCAGTCTGCCAGAACGGCGCGATCGATGAAGATGCCATGCCGGGCCAGAACCTGCGACTGACGATAGAGTGGCATGTGCTCGCTGAACTTGGCGACCGCCACCTGCGCCAGCAGCGCCTCGGTGGGGATGCCACCCTCCACGAGATGGGCGGGCGCCGGCGCCTGAGCAACACCGGTGCAGCCCTTTGCGCAGGCGTAGCGCGGTCGCACCGTCTCGATCACACGATACTGGGCGGCCATGACATCGAGACGGCGGGAGCGATCCTCGCCGATCTGGACCATCCGGCCGCAGCCGCAGGGACACTCGAGGTTCTCGGGTTCGATCACCTGCTCGATGCGCGGCAGGTGCGCGGGAAAGGCACGGGCAGCGCGCCTGGTCCGGCGGCTGGACGGCGCCGTGCCGGCGCGGCGCGCACGATCGTCCTGGCGTTCCTGGACTTCGGCGATGGCAATCTCGATGTCCTCGAGAACCAGTTGCATCTGATCGGGATTGAACTTCTCCGAGCGTTTACCGAAACGTGCGCGCTCGTACTCCTTCACGAGCAGTTCGAGGCGTTCGACGCTCTCTTTGGACGCAGCCAGTTCACTCTCGACATGAAGGCGCGCCGAGCATTCATCGTCTGCGCGACGACGCTCGGCTTCAATCATCGCTTCCTGCGCGCGGAAGAGCGCGCGCACATCGGCGGGCAGCGCTGCAAGACGGGCGGGATCAATGGGGGACGGCGGCACATCCGCAAGCTATCATCCCAAAGCCCCGCGCGAAACAGGTTGTCGGGTCTGAGTCAGTTCGCCGCAGCTGGCGTCGCGACAATCCGTTCGCCCACTCGCTTCCAGTTCAGCCCTTCAAACGAGGGGATTGAGGAATGTCCCTGATAGTGAGTCTGACGAATCATTTCCGGAGGTGGTCGAGGTTGGGGACCCCCACCATCCTTTGTGGGGGCGCTCATATCGAGTGATTAGGAAGATCGGTCAGCGAGGCCGAGGCATTCCCGCTTCGTATGAAGTTGAGTATCGCGCAGGAAGCAGTCTTCTGATTCAAGCAACCGCAATCGAATATTATGAGCAAGAGGCAAATCAGATTAAGCTGAGTATGGAGGCTCTACTCGAGCTTTTATCGACAGCGGATTGTCCCGACGCACATGAGCATGGATCCAGCCGATCTTTGGTCGACGCTGACGCCCGCGCTCCGACGCCAGATCGTCGAAGACGTCGCCGCAATTTTGGCGGAGATCCCTCATGAAGTCCGAGCTGGTCACACCAAGCCACTTGGCGCGCAAAGCCGTAGTCTACATCCGGCAGTCGACGCCCCATCAGGTCGTAAGCAATCAGGAGAGCCTGCGCCTTCAATACGCGCTTCGCCAGCGCGCCCGCGAACTCGGATGGCGTGAGGCGGCCATCGACGTGATTGATGCCGATCTCGGGTTGAGCGGCGCGTCTATAGCACAGCGTAACGGCTTCAAGGAACTCGTTGGCCGTGTTGGCCTGAGTGAAGTGGGACTCATCCTGTCGATCGACGTGACCCGCTTGGCGCGTAATTGTACCGACTGGTATCCGCTCCTGGATATCTGTGGTCTACGTGGCTGCCTGATCGCCGACCGCGATGGTGTCTATGATCCGGGCACTCCCAACGGACGGTTGCTTCTCGGGCTGAAGGGTTCGATCTCCGAGCTTGAGCTACATACGATCCGCAGCCGGCTGACCGCCGGCCTGCTGGCCAAAGCCGAACGCGGCGAACTTGCGGTTATGCTGCCAATCGGGCTGATGCGGGACCCGAGCGGTGTGGTCGTTAAGGATCCCGACATGGCCGTGCAAGGGCGGCTCGGTCTCGTCTTCCAGTTATTCCTGCAGCTGCGCAGCGTTGCCAAGGTCATGCGAGCGTTGAACGAGCGTGACCTGGAACTGCCGCGTCGTGATCGATATGGCGATTTGTGCTGGACGCGCGCGACGCTGGCTGCCGTCGCGGCGATCTTGAAGAACCCCGCATACGCGGGCGCCTTTGTCTATGGACGAACCCGCTTCCGGCCGCCGAAGCGGGAGGGGGCCCTGCCACAAAAGGCTCCGCGGCCGATGGAGGAGTGGCGGATCGTCGTTAAAGATCGATATCCAGCCTATATCGACTGGCCAATTTATGAAAAAATCCGATCCGTCATCAGAGATAACCGAGCCGAATACATGCGCATCAAAACCCGCGGCGCGCCTCGCAATGGCGAGCTCCTGCTCCACGGCATTGCCTGGTGCGCACGATGTGGCCATAAGATGTACGTCCGCTACAAGGGCGGCGGCGAATATGTATGCAATCACCTGCGTACCCAGGAAGGTCAGCCAACCTGCCAACACATCCGCGCCGCCCATATCGATGCAGCCGTTGGCGACGCATTCCTAACCGCACTAGCGCCGGCCGAACTCGATGCCTTGTCGCGCTCCCGCCGGGTGCAGCAGCAGACGAACAATGCGCTACGCTCCAGTGCAGAACGAGAGCTCGAGCGCAAGCGATACACGGCGGCGCTCGCCGAACGGCAGTTCAACCGAGCTGATCCAGATAATCGGTTGGTCGCCTCGGAACTCGAGCGTCGATGGGAAGCGGCGCTAAACGACGTGCGCGCCGCCGAAGAGGCGCTTGCCCGACAGACGCCGCCCAAAGCCATCACACAAGTGGCCATAAGCAAGGAGCTCAACGACAAGGTCATCAGCCTCACCGGCCGCCTCCCGCAGATATGGGGTGACGAGACTATCTCGGATGCGCATCGCAAGGCGTTGTTGCGATGTCTCATCGAAAAGGTCGTTCTCGACCGCGGTGAGCGCGACTTGGCCCTGGCTAGGATCGTCTGGCGGGGAGGCGCCGTGACGGAGCTCGAAGTGAAGATGAGCGTCAACTCCGTCACCAGATTGACGCGAGGCACAGAGATGCGGGAACGCCTTCTGACGCTCGCTCGCGACGGCGTCCCAGACGACAAGATCGCCACAATCCTTACTCGGGAAGGTCACCGCTCTCCCCGTTGCGCCGATAAGGTGCTGCCTATCACCGTTGGGCGGCTCCGTCGTGCCGCCGCCATCAAGGTAACTGCCCAGCGCAGCCGATGGGAGCATGACGACTCATACCTCAGCCCGCCCGAACTGGCCCGAAGGCTCGAGATTCCAGTAAACTGGCTCTATGTTCAGATCCGAACCAAGCGTTTGCTAATTGATCGCCAGCCCAGCGGCGCCTATCTCTTCCCGAATACACCATCCGTTCTTCACGCCATCGGAGACCTTCGAAACCACGTCATCGCGCAACTTGATCTAAGAATCTGTCAGCCTAACAAGGAGGGGCATCAACATGGGTGATCGAACAGCGCTTCGAACTGCACGCGCGTCAGATGCATGACGCCGTCGCTGATCTGCGGCCACTCGAAACGACCATCGCGGCCAAGGCGCTTGTAGACCAAAACGAGGCCCGTGCCGTCCCATAGCAAAATCTTCAGCCGGTCGGCGCGCTTCGAACGAAAAACCACGATCAGGCCCGAATGCGGATCGAGCCCAAGCGTGTTTTGCACAAGACCGGCCAGCGCGTCGTGCCCGCACCGGAAGTCAACAGGACGCACAGCAAGCACAATCCGCAGTCCCTGCGCCGGAATGATCATGCGCCGCGCTCGATCGCAGTCACGATCTCCGCGATCCGCACCGCCGACACGTCCGCATCCAGGCGGACCGAAACCTTGCCAATCGTAATCTCGACGGGCCCCTCGCTCTTGCCTGACGCCACTGGATCGCTCAGCTCGATCGACACGAAATCCGCCGCGTCGTCCGTGACCAATGCGAGCCGGCCAGCACGCGCCAATCTGCGCCACGTCGTCAACTGCTGGGCCTTCACACCATAACGCCGTGCGACATCACATACCCGGGCGTCGGGCTTCATGCTCTCGAAAACAGCGCGCCCCTTGATCTCCGCAGACCATAACCGGCCTCCAGAACGCGTCCGGCGCGTAAGCTTCCCCACAAAGCCATCAGCTTCGGCTTCCTCCCCCGATTGTTCCATCGCCTTCAGTCTCCTCTCGGCTCTCTGACAAGCCAAGGATCGCAGAGCGAAAGCCGAAGCGAAACCAGTCAATCAAATGGGAGAAAAGCTCCGCTTACCAAGGAAGCGCGCACAGCGCAGTCATGTAGCGCATTCCAAGCGCTCGCCAATACGACAACACCGGTGGGAGAACCGTCGCGACTTCGTCGGCGCCGAGCCACAACAATCCGTGCCCTGAGCCACGTAAAAATGCTTTCTCCAGCCGCAAGCCCTGATTGGGCTCCAACGCAGGAGCTTGCGCCGTTTGTCGCAGTGTCAGCAAACCATGCGGGGTAAGAACGGGTTCCAGCGTCATCATGACGGTGAGACCTTATGATCCCACCGGGGATGTCCGCGATTTTGGGGGGAGCCGCGCGCCACATCGAGATGTAATTCGCCATTCTGTCACGAAGTACCGAACATGGGCGCGGTCAGCAACTCCTTGACCCGCATGAACTGCTGAACGCACTCCGCGACTGCGGCCGGACTCTCCGGGAGACGATCATCCTCCTCCAAAACATCGACATTCCTTTCGTTTTGCGAACGCTCGATTTGCGCCAACTGTGTGCCGATCTCATCCGGCGCGAACATGCGTCTCACCTCGGAAACAAACCGCGGCAGTTCCCGCGCGAAGTCGGGATGTCTGGAGGCAGTACTGGTAAAGCTCATCAACTTCTCACCGACAAGGTAGTCGAAGGCCGCCGTGAGCCCGAATCGCGCCTTGATCGTTTGAGCCGCTTCGCACTGTTCGATCCAAATCTTATGCGCTTTGCGCACATTCATAGTCGGCCCTCATCTTGTCGGCATCGATGCTATTCTTGACGCCAGCCACTCGTTCAATTTCGACCACCTTCGCCGCCCCGAAACGTTGCGAACCGCGATGGCAACGGCTTTCTTCTGACCGACCAGAACGACCAGTTGTTTGCCCCGGGTGACGCCGGTATAGAGCAGGTTTCGTTGCAGCATGGTGTAGTGCTGCGTCATCACCGGGATCACTACGGCAGGGTATTCCGAACCCTGGCTCTTATGGATAGTTGCTGCGTAAGCCGGCACCAGCGTGTCGAGCTCGCCAAACTCATAAATGACCGAGCGGCCGTCGAAGCTTGCGGTGAGTTCGCTGTCTTCGGAACTGACATCGTCGATATAACCGATGTCACCGTTATAGACCTCCTTGTCGTAATCGTTTTCGATCTGCATCACTTTGTCGCCGGACGCGAACGTCCAACCGAAGCGTTCGACCTTGCGCTCGCCGGCGGGGTTCAGAGCCGCCTGCAGTTCAATGTTTAGCGAGCGCGCACCGACGCCGCCCCGGTTCATTGGACACAGAACCTGAATGTCCCGAATTGGGTCGAGGCCGAAGCGATTGGGGATCCGTGTCTTCACCAACTCGATGATACGCTGTACGGCGGTTTCTGGATCGCTCGCTTGCACGAAGTAGAAATCGCTATCCGTGCCGGGCAGGCTGAGATCGGGGATGGCCCCCTGATTGATGCGATGTGCGCTGATGATGATGCGGCTTTGCGCGGCCTGCCGGAACACCTCGGTGAGACGCACCACCGGCACAGCACCGGATGAGATGACGTCGGCCAGCACTTGGCCTGGCCCAACCGAAGGAAGCTGGTCGATGTCGCCGACGATCAAAAGGGCAGACTTGTCTGGCACGGCCTTGATGAGTGACTGCATCAGCATGACGTCTACCATTGAGGCTTCGTCGACAACAAGCAGGTCGCAGTCGAGCGGATTGTCTTCGCCGCGCTTGAAGCCGCCGCCCTTGGGGTCAACCTCCAGCAGCCGGTGGATCGTCCTAGCCTCAAAACCGGTCGCCTCGGTCATGCGCTTGGCGGCGCGGCCGGTCGGCGCGCATAGCAGGAGCCTCACGCCCTTTGCTGCGAGAATGCGGAGAATACCTTTGACGATGGTGGTCTTGCCGACACCAGGACCGCCGGTCATGACCAACGCTTTGGACATCAATGCGAGCCGGATCGCAGCGACCTGGCTTTCGGCAAGGGTAAGCCCGATCCGTTGCTCGACCCAAGGCAGTGCCTTGTCTGGATTGATCCATGGCCAGGGCAGTGTGCCATTCGCAAGCCGGATCAGTCGCTCGGCAATCGAACGCTCCGCCCGATGCAGGCCCGCCAGAAATACGCATGACGTTTCGCCTACGCTGTCCGCGATGACTGTGCCTGCTGTCCGTTCGAGATCAAGCGCAATGCGCACCAGTTCCACCGGGACCTCAAGCAGCTTCTCGGCAAGCGGCACCAGTTCATCCGTCGGCAAACCGCAGTGCCCTTCGTCCATCGCCTCGGTCAGCCCATAGGAGATCCCGGCCCGAACCCGGATCATTGCGGTCTTTTCGATGCCGAGTTTCATCGCGATTGCGTCGGCAGTCTTGAAGCCGATGCCGCGAATGTCACGCGCGAGGCGGTAGGGGTTCTCGGTCATGACCTGTACGGCGTCCGCGCCATAGGTCTTATAGATGCGCACCGCCCGCGCTGTGCCGACGCCATTGCTGTGCAGGAAGACCATGATTTCGCGAACGATCTTCTGTTCGGCCCAGGCGGCCGTGATCCGGTTGGCCCGAACCGGGCCGATGCCCGTTACCTCGCGCAGGCGTTCGGGCTCCGCCTCGATGGTATCGAACACCTTCTCACCGAAGGCGCGCACCAGCTTCTTGGCATAGACTGGCCCGATGCCGCGGATCATCCCGGAGCCGAGGTATTTCTCGATGCCATCGAGTGATGTCGGTTCCGAGGTCTTTAAGAACTTCGCTCTGTACTGTTGGCCATGGGTGCGGTCATTGACCCATTCGCCCGATGCGGTAATCCACTCGCCAGCGGAGATCACCGCTGCGTGCCCGACTACAGTGACCAGTTCGCGGTGGCCGCGCGCCTTGATCCGCAAAACGCAGTAGCCATTCCCGTCGTTGTGGTATGTGACGCGCTCAACAAGGCCAGCAAGAACTTCCCGACTTGATGGTTCCGGCTGCGGTTTCATGCGGATCGTCGCATCATCTGTTCCGTCGCCGAGAGCACCATTTGCGGACAGCTCTCTTCCCCGAACCCAATTTGCTCAGTTGGATCGTCGTTGGCAAGCCACCACGGTGGTCACCCCCCTTCGGAGCCCACCGAGTTGGCATGCATAGCGTGACTGCATGGCCGATCAATGGGCGTCCGGCGATATGTGTCGGTAGCCGCCGTGCGGTGCAAGAATCGAACTGTAAAGGAGACCAGCCAGTCGTGATTTCGCTTTGCGCTTACCGCCGGCCGCGGCAATCTTGGTCTCGACCAGCAGCCGATCAATCGTGGCTGCGCTGACGCCGAGCACCAGTGCTCGATCGGCCTGGTCCGAGCTTGAGCCGGCCATGCCGCTCCAGCGAAGGCAGCAACGTCGGAATCATTACCCTGAGCCGCTTGCCGCAGATCCGATCCGAGGCCTCCCATAGCGCCACCAGTGTGATCTGCGTGGGGTCCGGACGCCGATCGGCGTCGCAAGTGCTTGACTGACTTCGCGCGTGCGGGGTCAATGTTCAGCGTCGATTCACAAGAGCTATGCGGGAAGCTGGGTGATGACGGACTGAGATAGGCGGCGTATCGAGGCGGGTGTCGAGCCTGCCAGAACCTCTCAAGGAGAGCGATACGCCATGAACGAGACTAGTAGCTCGTCACAGTGATTTTGACTCTTTGGGGGTGCCTGGATAGGCGCGGCCAAGTTTGGCGCGTGCTTTGTTTGTTGTGAACATCCAGTTGATCCGGGCGCGAGCTTTGTTTCGCTGCCGCTCCCATGCTGCGATCTCATTTTTAAGGCATTTTGGATCGTCGATCCGGCGGCCGAGACACTGCCCTTGGAGGACGCCGATCTCGATCTCGACCATGTTGAGCCAACTGGCGTGTTTCGGGGTGTAGTGGAACTCGAGGCGGCGCAGGATGCGGCGGGCCTCGGTAGGGGCAAAGGCCTGGTAGAGGGCGCCGGGGGCATGGATCGACAGGTTGTCCTGAACAACACGGATGCAGGCGGCCTTGGGGTAATGGACATCGACGAGTTCGCGCATGCAGTGAGCATAGTCCACGGCGGTGCGCCGTTCGGTGACTTTGACCTTGCGCCAGGCCCGATGCGGGTCGAGGGCGACGAAGAGATTGACGGTGCCGTTGCGACGGTACTCGTAATCGTAGCGCTCGCGCTTTCCCGGCTCGGACGGGATCGGCTGGCGCACCTCGCCGATGAGCTGGACGGGGGTTTCGTCGAAGCAGACCAGCGGTCGCTCGGGATCGGGCGCTTCAGCGTAGAGATCGAGCACATCTTCCATGCGGGCGACGTATTCGCCATCGACATGGGGAATGCACCACATGTCCCTGCGCCACGGCTTGAGATCATTATCGGCCAGCCGGCGGCGCACAGTCTCGCCCGACAAGCTGTCATGATCGGTGAGCTTGACCATCGCGTCGGCCAGCAGCGCCAGCGTCCAGCGCCTCCGGCCGGCAGGCGGCTTGGCACATGCAGTCGCCACCAGCAGGGCTTCTTCCTTGCCGGTCAGCTTGCGCTCTGCACCGGGACGCAGCTCCTCACTCAAGGCCCGATCGAGATTGCCCTCCACGAAGCGGCGTTTGGTCCGATAGATGGTGGAGGTGCTTACTCTGACGGTCCGGGCAATCTCCTCGTCGCGGCTGCCGATATCGGCCGCCAGCAAAATCTGGGCCCGCTTGAGTTTGCGAGCGGCATGCTTGCCGCCGCGCAGCATCGCCGTTAGTTCCTCTCGCTCGGCTTGGCTCAATTCGACCCGGTACCGTACATTCATCGTTCGCCTCCCTGTCGGAGGCTCCGGACGAATCGATCCATGAGTCAAAAATCAGGCGCGCGCTTCACCGAGAAGCAGGGCCACTATCTGGCTTTCATCTATACCTAGTCGTCCGTTAAGAAGCCGATTTGATCGCCATTTGGAGTGCGAACGGGGCCCACAAGGCGGCCAGGATTAAGCGCAACCAGATCCTCAGCCAGGCGAGGATGCGGCGGAAGTTGTGGCCGACGGCTGAGAGGACGACGTTTGCGGCGTCTCCTGCGCGGCCTTTGAGGTAGCAACGGCCGAGGTGACCATCGATCTTCAGGTGTCCGATGATGGGTTCGATGGCGGAGCGGCGGCGCAGCTCGCGCTTGATGACACCGAAGACACCGCGCTTCTGGCCGGAAATGAAGACGCGACGGGGATTTGGTGCGTCGTGGCCGCGGTATCCCTTGTCGACATAGGCCCGCTCGATCGAACAGCCGGTGAGCGTCTCGGTGCCCGCGATGACATCGCGCAAGGTGTGACCATCGTACGGGTTATCGGGTAGCGCCCTGGCGTGCAGCACGAACAGGCCACCGGGAGCCCGGCGATTGTTGGTGACGATGGAGGCCTTCACGCCGAACTCGTAAGGTGCGCTGGCCTTGCCCTTGCCGATGCACTCCACCTCTGGGGCATGGAAGGAATAAAGCTTCCAGCCGCGTTGGCGCTGCTGCTGCGAGCGGATCTGGGTGGCTCGGCTCAGCGGGAGGGCGAACGCCTCCTCGAGCGCGGCCTGACCTTCGATCTTGCGGCCGATGACGCGGATGATCCGGCCCAGCCTGGAGCGCAGGATGCGCAACTGCCGCTGATGCCGCTTGAACTGTTTGGCATGGGCGTAGCGGCCGGCCATCATCGCCGCGGCCTTGGCCACGCGCGCATAGGATTGCCGCAGCCTGACGCTGTGCTTCCGCGCCAGGCGGTTGAGCCCCTTGATGGCCGCATGCAGCAGCTTGGCGTCGGTCGGAAAGCTGATGGCCTTTGGCTGCACCGTGGTGTCGACCGTGACCCGCTTGAGGTCCTGGCCACGTAACGCACCGGCCTCGTGTGCCACCCGCAGGCTCTCGGCCAGCAGCAGGTCCAGCTTGTCGCCGAGCCGCTTGCGCCAATGGCTCAGGTCCGAGCGCTCGTGCGGGAAGACGTGCTGGAAGAACTCTTCGCCGGTGAAGAACTGGAAATACGGGTCGTGGACCCAACGCTCGCACACCCCCTCATCGGACAGCCCGTAAATGTGCTTGAGCAGCAGCAGCCCGATCATGAAGCGGGTCGCAATCCCCGGTCGACCGTTCTCGCTATAAAGCGGCGCGATCTCGCCGTCGATCCAGTCCCAATCGACCTTGCCGGCGAGCTGAACCAGTTCGTGCTTCATATTGATGATCTGGTCCAGCCTGGCCCGGAACAGATCGCCAGATCCCGTCGTCCTGTGCTTCTTCGGTCGCATCGCTACCTCCGATGCGACGACGGAATCATGACTGGCGATTCGACGGAATCTGGAGGGTTCTGTGAGGTCGCGCTCACGCGAGGGCGCGGCAAGCGCTTATAACGCGACCTCATTGAAGCCGGATTGAACGAAGGCGCGGGAGAATATGCACGGTGGTGCGGCTATGGGGATAGTTTGAGATCGCGGGTTGCTATCGGCAGACTGCGGAGCTGACGCGGCGACGTTTTGGTTGCGCAATGGCGGCAACTTGAGACAGAGAGCATTTTACCGGCTGTAGCGATCGATGGCCCGCTGCATCGAATAGTTTCCGGCGCGCTGTTTGGCCGCACGGATTCGGCAGCGTCTGCGATGATCGAGACGATGGGATCATAATGACGAATGACGATCTTCGTGCACGGCATGAATTGGCTCACGATGTGTCGCACCGGAACGATTGGGTTGGAGCGCCGGAACGACTGAAGCTGTGTCGAAAGCGCTCGATGATGCGCATGACGCCACCACAATCAGGACAGGCGGGAACCTTGGCCCACGTCAGAGCGTCCGAATCCACAGGCGACGGCTTGCCATCGTTTGGCGGTGTCCGCTCACGATCGAGAAGTTTGCGGCAAAGGGCGAGTTTGGCAGCGCGATGGCCGTTGGCCATGAAGCCGAAGTGGCGGATGCGATGGAAGCCATCGGGCAGCGTGTGAAGAAGGAAGCGGCGGATGAACTCGTCGGCCTCGAGCTTCATGATCTTTGTCGCGCCGTTCTGGCGGTAGTCCTTCCAGGTAAAGGCGACGTGATCCTCGTCGAGGGCTACGAGCCGGCTGTTGGCGATTGCAACGCGATGGGTATAGCGGCCGAGATAGGCCAGCACCTGCGCGGGGCCGCCGAACGGCCGTTTGGCGTAGACGACCCAGCTAATGCGCCGCATAGCGACGAGGTGAGCTGCGAAGGCAGCAGGCTCGGCCAGGGATGCGAGATCGCCGAAGAAGTTCAGGGTGCCGGCGTCGAAGGCGGCGGTCAGACGTTCGAGGAACAGGCGTCTGAACAGCCGGGCGAGCGGTTTGACGGCCAGGAAGAAGTTTGGTCGGCTGGCGATCCAGTGCGCGCTATCGGGCGAGAGGCCGCCGCCCGGCACGACGCAGTGGACGTGGGGATGGTGCGTCAGCGCCTGCCCCCAGGTGTGGAGGACGGCGACGACGCCGATCCCGGCGCCGAGCCGGCGTGGATTGGCGGCGAGCGTCGACATTGCCTCGGCGGCGGCATTGAACAGGATCGCATAAACGATGGCCTTGTTCTGAAAGGCGATCGCGGCGATCGGAGCGGGAAGTGTAAAGACGACGTGGAAATAGGGAACCGGAAGCAGGTCAGCTTGACGCGCGGCGAGCCACGCGGCTCGGGCTCTCCCCTGACACTTCGGACAGTGCCGGTTGCGGCAGGTAATGGGTGATGCCCATTACCTGCCTTATGGGCAAAGCCAGTAATGGGGAGCTGGCGGCAATTTGATCGCGCTCCTGCACCAATCACCGCCAACCCCGCTCTCCATTACGAGGTACGCCTGAGGAGTTCGATCAGCTGGTCGGTGGGCTGGAAGACGCCGCGCCGCAGGTGGGGCGGCACGATCGCCTCCATCGCATCGAGCTTCTCGGTTGGATCGCCGCGCGTGTAGACCTCGGTGGTCGTCAGCGTAGCGTGGCCCAGCCACAGCGACACCTTCCGGATGTCCCGGGTCGCTTGCAGAACGACCATCGCGCAGGTGTGCCTGAGCACGTGGGGCGAGACGCGTTTCTTGGCGAGACCGGGCTGCTTGCGAGCCGCAGTCGCGGCGTGCTGCCTGAGCAGATAGGCAAAGCCCCATCGGCTCAGCGGCTCACCACGGGCGTTGACGAACACCTCGGGTGTCGCGACCTGCCCGCGGATGGCCAGCCAGGCACGCAGTGCAGCAGCCGCCGGCTTCCACAACGGCAGCGTCCGCTCCCGGCGTCCCTTGCCGAGCACGCAGATGCTCATCGAAGGCAGGTCGATGTCATCGACCTTGAGGCCCGTCAGTTCGGAGACGCGCAGCCCTGCGCAGACGGCCACGTGCAGCATTGCGCGATCGCGGATGCCATCGCGTGTCGCCGGATCGGGAGCGTCGAGCACGGCTTTGAGCTCTTCGCGCAGAAGGTAGGGTACCAGGCGCGTGTCAGTTTTCTTGAACGGGATCGCCAGTACACGGCGGATCTGCTCGAGCGCCGCCGGCTGCCGGTACTCGAGGAAGCGGAAGAACGACTTGATCGCCGCCAGGCGAACGTTGCGCGTCACGGCCGCGTTTTTGCGCTCGTCCTCAAGATGCTCAAGGAAGGCGCTGACGAGCCCGGCATCGATCTGTTCGAGCGTCAGCGCCGAAGGTTTGACCTTGAGCCGGTCGGCGGCGAACACGAACAGCAGCTGGAAGCTCGAGGCATAGGAGTCCCTCGTGTGCTGGCTGGCGCCCCGCTGGCAAGCGAGTGTGTCGCGCAGGAACGTCTCGATGAGGGGAGCGATCGGCGTCATGCTGACCTCCCTTCGGAGATGAACGCTTCGCCGGCCATGGCGACATCGCGCAAGAGGTCGGGCGTGGCCTCGAGATACCAGTAGGTCGCATAGATGTTGACGTGACCCATGTAGGTCGCGAGTGCCGCCATGTGCGCCCCGCACCGGCCCCGGCCGGTAGGGCTGCCTTGCAGCGCGCGCACCGCAAACGTGTGCCGTAGATCGTGCAGGCGAGGACGGCGAGCCGACGTCGATCTGATGCCAACCTTGTCGACCAGCCTGTCGAAGGTCTCCTTGACGGCAATGTAGCGTAGCGGCCGACCGGGCTTGTCGATGAAGACCGGATCATCGTCTGAGCCGAGCCCGCGACGTGCCAGGTATCGCTGCAAGCCGGCAACCGCCGTGTCGTGCAGCGGCACCAGTCGGGTCTTGCGGAACTTGGTCTCGCGGATCAGCAGACCGTCGCGGGTCACGTCCGCGATCGTCAGCTTCAGGGCTTCGGAGATCCTGAGCCCGGTGGATGAGAGCAGCGCGATCAAGGTCGCTTGCGTGTGCGGGCGCAAGCCGCGCGTTGGCCGAAGCCGCAGCGCAGCTTCGACCAGCCGACTAATCTCGTCTGTCGTGTAGATGTGCGGCGTGCGACGCTTCTTGCGGGCGCCGAAGTGATTTGCCGGCGGCAGCTCGTGCCCGACTTCCTCCACCCGGACATGGCGTACGAAGCGACAGACGGCTCTGAGCCGTGCATCGCGTTGCGCGACGGATGGTCCGAGCGCGGCCCAGTCGATCGCTGTTTTTGTCTCGACGTACGTTTGTCCGCGCTCGGCCGCGAAGGCGGCAAAGCTCTTCAGCAGGTGCTCCGCGGTCGACATCGCGAAGCCCGTGGTGCGGCGGAGCGCGAGATAGGTCTCGATGGCGTCGAGCATCAGAGCGCCTCCGGCCAAGGCTGAGCAACCTGCTTCAGCAGCGCGACGTCGGCCTTTGCGTAATAGGCCGTCGTGTCGATGCCGCGATGCCGAAGGACGAGGCCGATCTTGTCGAGCGGCACGCCATGGCGCAGCATCTCGGTCGCCGCGGTGTGCCGCAGAGTGTGGGCCCCTTTGACCGGCGCCACAATGTCGGCCCGCTTCATGATACGCTTGACCACCGACGAGATGCCGTCGCCTCGTCGGAATGGCCGGCTCGGCGCGATCGTGCGCAGGAACAAGACATCGTTCCGGCCGGTAGACGGCCGGCATTCGAGGTAGGCGGCGATCGCATCCCCGACGTCTTGCGGTAGCGGCAGCCGGACCTCGTAGCGCGACTTGCCGCAGACCCGTAGCGATCCCGTTTGCCACTCAATATCCGCGAGACGCAGTTGCGCCACGTCACCGGCCCGCAGGCCGAGGCGCACCAACAAAAGTACGATCGCACGATCACGCCGGCGCCCACCGACGTCGCCGTCACAGACAGCGATCAGCCGGTCGACCTGCTCGGTCGACAGATACCGGGGCATGTCGGCAAGCTGCCAATGAGCGTAGGCTGGAACGGCGCCGTCGAGACCTGCCTGACAACGGCCTGCGACTGCGAGATACCGCAGGAAGGCCCGCAGGCTCGTTGTCATCTTCTCGATCGTGCCACTCCCGCTATTGCTCGCCCGCTCCAGGAAGTAACTGCGGACATCGTTCGGCCTCCAGCCGTCCGGGTCAGATCGAAGATGCATCATCAGGCCCGCGGCGTCGCGGGCGTAGAGCCTGATGGTGGCATCGGATGCGCCGCGATGCTTGCGCAGCCACGTTTTGAAGTCGGCGACCAGCTGCGGCTCGGCGGGTGCTGCCGCCACCGCGGACCGGCAAAGGCCGAGCTCGACGAGGTGCCGACGAAAGAGCCTGGCACCGTAGATGGTGTGGTGGTTGCGCCGGCCGCCTTTGGCGCGTGGACACCGGCAAGTGCGCAGGTGCTCGCCGAACGCGGCGAGATCAACGTCCGTCAGGCCCGCGCCTTGCTCGGCCATAACATGACCGATGTGAGCCGCCGCTCGCAAATAGCGTACCGCTGTCTCGGGGCCATAGCCCTGCCGCTCCAGCGCCGCTGCAAACCCGTCAAGGTAAGGCCCGCTCGGCCCACTGCGCAGATGCCCCAGCATCTTCGCTGCCGAGAAGTACGTCTCCAACATGTCCGTCTCCGTATGTGACCGGCCATCAGTGGCCGACCCAACGGGGCCGCACGAGCGACTTGTAATGGAGAGCTCGAGAGCGGCAATCCACAAGAAAATACGGTGATCGCGATTGGCAGCTCCCCATTACTGGCTTTGCCCATACGGCAGGAATTATAGGCAACGCGTGTCGTGCCGCAGTCGTCGCAAGCCTCCATGTGGCCGCCGAGCGCCTCGGTCCGGCACGCAACGATCGCGCTCATCACGCGCCGCTCGACCCGCCCCAGATGACCGGCATGTACACGGCGATAGGCGTCGCCATGCCGGCGCAGAATATCGGCAATCTCGATGGCGGGCCTGTTGCCGCGGCTGTCGGGGCGGATCATCACCCGCATCCCGCCGCGGATCATCTAGGTGGCGTCACCTCCAGCGACAGGCGATCGAGCGGGCTCTGCGTCGCCCGGATCGTATCGGTGGCGACCTGCGTGTAGCGCGCTGTCGACGACAAATTATTGTGCCCGAGCAAGACCTGGATGATCCGGATATCGGTTCCGTTCTCGAGAAGATGCGTCGCGAAGCTGTGGCGCAGCGTGTGGAGCGTGACGCGCTTGGTCAGGCCCGCAGCCTTCACCGCCGACCGACAGGCGGCGTGCAACACGGTCTGATCGATCGGATGATCTTCGTCACGACCAGGGAACAGATAAAGCCGCGGCCGGGCGAGCCGCCAGTAGGTGCGCAGGATGCCCAGCAGCTGGGGCGACAGCATCACGTTGCGATCCTTCGCGCCCTTGCCGTGGCGCACCTGGATGACGCCGCGGGCGCTGTCGATGTCTTCGATCCGCAGTCCCGCGACTTCGGAGGCCCTGAGTCCGGCCGCATAGGCCGTGGTGAGCGCGGCGCGGCTCTTCAGGCTGGACACGGCCTCGAGGAACTGAACCACTTCGTCGGCGCTGAGAACGACCGGCAGCTTGCGCGGTTCTCGCGCATAGGGAATGCGCTCCGGGATGAGTGCCTCGCCGAGCGTGACGCCGTAGAAAAACCGTAGCGCACAGACGATCTGGTTCAGCGCCGGCCATGAGATGCCGGTCGAGACCAGATGCACCTGGAAGGCGCGGACGTCTTCCAGCTCTAACCGGTCAGGCGATCGGCCAAAATAGCGGCTGAACTTCGAAACCGCGCTGATGTAGGATCGTTGCGTCGCCGGCGACAGGTTGCGGACGGTCATGTCTTCGATCATGCGGCGGCGAAGAGGGCTCAAATCGGCCATCTCGATACTCCTGTCTGAGGGGGGGATGGGCTCCAACACCCACATCCTCTCAGCCAGGAGGCGATCTACGCCACCTTGCCTCTCACGCCGCGGCAGCGGCTTCGTTCAATCCAAATCCAAAAAACGAAATTGCAAGCTTCCGGGGCTTTCGGCCCCGGAACCTTGCAATCTCAAAACCGCCTTCACCTGAAAACTCGAACCCCGCTCAGGGCCTTACAGCTTCTTCACGGACAACTACCTACTCGCACATGTTCGGACGGCCCCCCGCCGAAACCGACATGCAGCGCCACTTCGGCGTCAGCCCGCCCTCAGTCCATCAGATGATCGTCACGCTCGAACGTAACGGCCTCATTCGCCGTCAAGCCGGCGCCGCCAGAAGCATCGAAATCCTCGTACCGCCAGAAAACTTGCCGATCCTAAGCTGGCTCTGTATCAAACCGTCAAAATCACTGTGACGAGCTACTAGTAGAGCGTGGGTTCCCGCAGGGCCGATGCAACCCGCGGTGCAGTAAAGCTCACAACGCTGGAAGTCGCTGGGCGGTCTAGTCGAGCCGGAGATGCTCGGGCAGTTGCCGCTCGCGATCAATCAGGTCGGCGAAGAAGCGATTGCAATCCTCGCCGTTGAGCGCTGCGCCCAAGCCCAGGATTGCATCCCCGATCAGACGCGCCTCATCATCGTCGAGAAGCCGGATCGCGCTGTCGATAGAGACCAGCACCTTGGCGCCGACCGGCGGATTGGACAGCAGCAGCATGGATACCCGCCGTTGTTCGCCGTGAAACTCGCAGAGCGCAGAGATCCCGTCGGTCTCGACGATCGTCATCGGCAGGCCAAGGCACATCCCGCTTCCCTCAGCATCCGCGCGCCGGTCAGGCCGGCCGCGCCCCCATCTCGTAGTGAAGGTGATCGATATCGTTGGCCAGCAGCCGCTCGGATTCCGCTAACGGCGTCGTGCGCGAGCTCGCGCTCGCGCCCCACTCGGCCAGGATCTCACAGGCGAGCTTGATAGCCGGCGCGATCTGATCGCGCACCGGCTGCGTAAGCGGTCCGCCCCAGTCTTCGAGATCGAGCGGCTGGCAACCGATCAGCACGAGATGTTTCGGGCAGCGGCCGAGCAGGTCGGCCGCGCTGATCACCTCCTGGAATCCGGTCTGGTGCAGGCTCATCTTCTTGGCGCCGGTGAAGCGCGGCACTTCGTCGTCGCGCACGAGCTTCAACTGACCCGGCGTCAGTCCGTAGTCGATCGCGTCGAACACGATCAGGCAATCGGCGTCTTCCAGATAGTTCACGAGATAGAGCCCCTGCGTACCCCCGTCGAGGATGGTGACATTGTCGGGCACAACGTAGCGGCGGTGGAATTCCTCCACCGCGCGCACGCCAAAGCCTTCGTCGGCCCACAGGATATTGCCGATGCCGAGCACCAGGACGCGGTTTGCTTGCGAGGATGTCGGCATCGTCTTCGTCCCAATGTCAGTCGCGGAACTGCCGTTCGCCGGAGACCATCGAGGAGATGATGCTCTGACGCGACATGATGTCTTCGCGGATCGCGGCGTAGATGTGCACCATGACGAACGTCACCAGCGCCCACATGCCGAGATGATGCCAGGTGTGCACATCCTGGCCGTTCGGCCAGATCGCGAACACCCAGCCGAACAGCTTGTGCTGCCAGCTATCGATGCCGGTGCCCTCCGAATAGAGCGCGAAGCCGGTGACGATCATGAAGGCCACGAACAGCGTGAAGCCCGTGAACATCGCGGTCTGTGCCAAGGGATTGTGGCCGACATACATCTTCGGCTCGCGCTCCAGGAACGCGTACCAGCGGATTTCATGCAGCACTTCCTTCCAGAACTGCTTGCGATGCACCGGCAGATAGAAGATCTGCCGGGAGTGGTGGTTGCCGACGAAGGCCCACAGGATGCGCGCGAGGAAGAACACCGCGAGCACCTGCCCCGCTGCGAAATGGGTAAAGCGGATATAGCCCATTACGAAATTGTCGGACGCCTCGCCTGCGACCGTCGGCAGCGGCGTCCCGATCAGGTAGCCGGTCACCATCAGCACGACGACCGAGAACGCGTTTACCCAGTGGCAGATCCGCACCGGCGCTTCATAGACGTAGACGGTCGGACGGCCGACGGCATGTTCGCCGGCGGCATCGGCCGCGATCGCGGCAAGGCCCGGCTTGACTTCCGCCGGGGGTGCAATTGCGTCCATCATGGTGTTTCCCCTCTTCTACCTGACCTTGACGGTCGCCATCTCCTGGCCGTCCGGCGACATCACGTGGGTCGAACAGGCCAGGCAGGGATCGAAGGAGTGGATGGTCCGCAGAATCTCCAGGGGCTGTTCCGGGTTCGCCATCGGCGTATCCATTAGCGACGCTTCAAAGGCGCCGATGTTGCCCTTGGGATCCCGCGGCGACCCGTTCCAGGTGGTCGGCACCACGCACTGGTAGTTGTCGATCTTGGTGTCCCTGATCTTGATCCAGTGCGCGAGCGCGCCGCGCGGCGCCTCGGTGAAGCCAAAGCCCTTGGCTTCCTTCGGCCAGCTTTCCGGCTTCCACTTCTCGACATTGGCGGTCGAGGAGCCACCGGCCTTGATGCGCGCGACCAGCTTGTCCTGGAAGTAGCGCATCTGGTTTGCCGCCCATTCGCATTCCAGCGCGCGTGCGGCAGTGCGGCCGAGCGTGGAGAACAACGCAGACACCGGGAGACCGAGAGTCTTGAGCAGCTTCTCGGTCGGCTCCTTGAACTCGGGCTTGTTCTGCGCGTAGCCGACGATGTAGCGGGCGAGCGGCCCGACCTCGACGGCATTGCCGCGCCAGCGCGGCGCCTTGATCCAGGAATACTTGCCGCCCTCGTCGAGTTCCTTGATGTCGGTTTTGGTGCCCTTGGCATTCGGACCGAGCACGTAGTTCGGCTCCGTGACACCGTCCCAGGGATGCAGTCCCTTGGACTCGTCGGCGTACTTGTACCAGGAATGGGTGACGAATTCCTGGATCTGCTCGGGATCCGCATGGTCGATCGGCAGCACCTCGTTGAGGTTGCCGTTGATGATCACGCCGCGCGGCAGCTTCAGGTTCCTGGCGGAATAATCGTTGGCATTCTCCGGGATGTCGCCGTAGGACATCACGCTCTTGCCTGAGAGGCCGCCGCCATAGAGCCAGTCCTTGTAGAACGAGCCGATCGCGATGATGTCGGGCAGATAGACCTTTTCGGTGAACTCGATGCAGCGGTCGATGATCGAGGAAACGAGGTTGAGCCGCTCCATGTTGATGGCGCCAACCGCCCCGGTACCGTCGACATTGATGGCGCAGGGCACGCCGCCGACTAGCCAGTTCGGATGCGGATTCTTGCCACCGTAGATGGTGTGGATCTTGACGATGTCCTTCTGGAAATCGAGCGCCTCGAGGTAATGCGCGACCGCCATGAGGTTTGCTTCAGGCGGCAGCTTGTAGGCAGTATGACCCCAATAGCCGTTCTTGAACGGACCAAGCTGACCGGACCCGACGAACTTCGTCAGCCGAATCTGCAGGTCCTTGAAATAGCCCGGCGAGGACAATGGCCAAGACGACACCGATTGCGCGAGCGCAGAGGTTGCCTTGGGATCGGCCTTCAATGCCGAGACGATGTCAACCCAGTCGAGCGCGTGCAGGTGATAGAAATGCACGAGGTGGTCGTGCACCTGCAGGCAGAGCTGCATGATGTTGCGGATCGAGTTGGCATTGTCGGGGATGGCGATGCCGAGTGCATTCTCCACAGCGCGCACCGAGGTGAGCGCGTGCGTACCGGTGCAGACGCCGCATATCCGCTCGGTGAAAGCCCAGGCATCGCGCGGATCGCGGCCCTTCAGGATGGTTTCGATGCCCCGCCACATCGTGCCGGTGGAGACCGCGTTGCGGATCACATTGTCGGCGTCGACGTTGACCTCGACCCGCATGTGACCTTCGATCCGGGTCAGCGGATCGACGACGATGCGCTTGCCGGAGTTGTCGAGCTTGAACCCATTGGGTGTCTGGATGCCCATCGCTACCTTCCCTGAAACCGATTAGTGATCTTGCTTGGCGTCGTCGCGCTTGCTGGCGAGGCGCTTCACCGCCGTCACCGCCGCATGCGCCGCCACCGCAGCTCCAACGGCACCGGCTGCCGCCATGCCGATCTGGTCGGCGTTCTTCTCGATGCCGAACTGCTTGATGTTGGTGAGGCGGTCGTAGAACGAGCCCTTGTCCCAGAAGCCGTCCTCCGAGCAGCCGATGCAGCCATGGCCCGACTGGATGGGGAAGGAGACGCCGCCGTTCCAGCGCACCGTCGAGCAGGCGTTGTAGGTGGTCGGGCCCTTACAGCCCATCTTGTAGAGGCAATAACCCTTGCGCGCCGCCTCGTCGTCCCACTCCTCGACGAACTGGCCGGCATCAAAATGCGGACGCCGGTAGCATTTGTCGTGGATGCGCTGTGAATAGAACATCTTTGGCCGGCCCTGCCGGTCGAGCTCGGGCAGCTTGCCGAAAGTGGTGATAAAGGTGACGACGCCCGTCATCACTTCTGCGATCGGCGGGCAGCCCGGCACCTTGATGATCGGCTTGTTGGTGATGACCTTGTCGATCGGAGTGGCCTGCGTCGCATTGGGCTTGGCCGCCTGCACGCAGCCCCAGGACGCGCAGGCACCCCAGGCGATGATCGCCATTGCGTCCTCGGCCATCATCTTGAGCTTCTCGACGAACGGCTTACCGCCATCGATGCAGAACATGCCGCCCTCGTTCAGCGGCGGATTGCCTTCGACCGCGAGAATGTACTGGCCCTTGTACTTGGTGCGGGTCTCTTCGAGGATCGCTTCCGCCTGATGTCCCGCGGCCGCCATGATGGTGTCGTCATAGTCGAGCGAGATCATCGACAGCACCGCATCCTTCACCAAGGGATGCGCGGAGCGGATGAAGCTCTCCGAGCAGCAGGTGCATTCGAGCCCGTGCATCCAGATCACCGGCACGCGCGGCTTGGTCTCGAGCGCATTTGCAATGCGGCTTGCTGCCAGCGGCCCGAGCCCGAGACTCGTCGCGGTCAGGCTGCAGAATTTGTGAAAGCTTCGACGCGTGATGCCCTGACGCCTGATCACGCTGTAGAAAGTTTCCGTCGCCGCGCCCATGAGCCCTCCCATCCAGATTTATCGCTTTGAGTTATCGATGGGCCAAGGACAGCAAGAAGCAGGCCAACAGTTCGCATTTTTTGAAAGTGGAAGGATTCCAATCTCTTGCGAATTTGAATCGCTCAGCTGGCAGCGCGCGACAGGGCTGGACAAGCGGAAAGCGGAAACAATTCGATTCGCAGGCGGCAACGAGGTTTCCGGCCATCACTGTCGGAACTATCTTGCCTAATGCGCGGTGCAGACCATGCAGGGGTCAAAGGAGCGCACGATGTGCTGGATAGCAACGGCGTGGGCGCCGGCGGCGCCCACGTCGGTGCCGACCAGCGCCCGCTCCAGCGGGCCACCGACATTGAAGGAATCGCGCGGCGAGAAATTCCAGGTCGTCGGTGCTATGATCTGGTACGGTACCGTCAAGTTAACGAATTGGAGCGGCCGATGGGGTAGACGACCGGCATGCCGACCGCCCGGCTCTTTATCTCCGCTATCGCTTCCCACCGGAAGTGATCAGCTATGCCGTTTGGTTGTATTTCCGGGTTCCCTTAAGCTTGCGCATGGTCGAGGAAATGCTGGCGGCGCGTGGCATTGGCGTGACCTATGAAACCGTGCGCCAGTGGGGACGGAAATTCGGCAAGCCGTTCTCCGATCGGATCCGCCAGCGCGCACCCGCTCGCGGTGACAAATGGCATCTGGACGAGTCGTTATCTTGATCGCGGGCGAACAACATTGGCTCTGGCGCGCTGTCGACCAGAATGGCTTCGTTCTCGACGTCTTGATCCAGCGCCGAAGAGACTCGCGCGCTGCCCAGCGGCTCATGAAGAAGCTCTTGAAATCCGCCGGCACGCCGCCGCGCGTGATGATCACGGACAAGCTCCGTTCGTACGACCCTGTCCGACTCCCGCACGGTCCACTGCCAGGAGCAGCGTCGAAGCCGCGACCTCCGACCGAGCGGGTCTCCCCCGATTACACGCATCACCCTTCCAACGTGCTGTGTCCATTACCCCGGTGAACCGGACAGGTGCATGTGTCGATTGCTTCCCTGTCCGCGCGGCCTTCCCCAAATTGGGGGTGGGTCGGCATCCACACATCGCTTCTTTCGAGGCCTGCTCAGACTTTACTCGCGTTACGGCCCGTTGGATCGCTCAGCCGTCCAAAGACGACTTTTGTCACGAGGCTCCGATCCGTCAGTTGCCCTCCGAACCGCTCGTCAACTACCAGATCAATCGACAACTCTCTGGGTGGAATCTTCCTCCACTGTTGATACGCGCCTTCGGGGCGCACCCCAAAATCCCGCATAGCTCTTGGCGGCGGCCTTGCACAGGCTCTCGCCCTTGAGGGTGAGCGCCAATTTCACACACTGGCTAGCAAAGCCGCACAGCAAACCACCGGGGATTGTCAGAAGTTATGGGTTTCTGTGCGGGTTGAATTTCCCGGCTGAAGAACAAGGCATCAGCGGCATGGTGGACGAGTTTGCTTGGCCGCACCGAGCGGTCAAGTCCCGAAGCCGCGGAGCGGCGCGCCGCAGGCGCGGGACTTGACGGCGAAGGGGCGTGCCGAGCCATCATGATCGTTGATCGCGTCGTTCCAGAAAAACGCTCGGCGAACCGGACGGCAAACTGGCCCATCGCGGAGGTCCATTCGACCGGGCGTCGTCAGCGCAGGGCGGCATTCTTGATTGCGAGAGCTTCAACGCCGCGTGCGCATTTCGGAATTCGGGGACAGGGATTTCAGTAATTCCGGCACATGGATCCTCGACAATTATGCTCAGGGTCTTCGCAAATCCGCGGATCATCCCGGGTCCCTTGGCATAGCGCTTGCTTCACTCGATGATGCGTCCTTGCGCGGCTCGCGCCGAACCATTGCGGTCGCAGGACGCACGGACAATGAACGGGTTTGATACGGTTCGTTCATGTCGTGAGGTTGGCTTCGATCTCAGGCGTCGAGGCCGGCGACAGGAAGAGGAGTTTTGGGAGTGGCTGATGAACCCGCGACGTTGCCGCTTTCGACGGAGTTTCGGTTGGGAGTGGACCTAGTCAGCCAGCTGCCAGGCAACATACGCAGCCCTCTCCGGGGGAGGCCGTGGCCCACCTATTGGCCCGAGCAAAGTGTATACGCGTCTGCGGCTCCGAATCTAGCAATGTACGTTCGAGGTTGGCAGCACGGCGACCAACTCGCGACACCCGAACTCCGGGCAGCAATGCTCTCCAATGGAGTACTGCCGAATGCGTCTCAGCCAGAAACTAGTTTCAGGATCGGCCACGTCAACTACACGGCCTTCCGGCTAATAGGCAGGCCAGACGACATCATTGTCCGCCCAACCGAACGTGACGCAAATTTCGGGGTTCTTAGCGGACGTGATCGTTGGCTCCCAGCAGAGAACAGGGATCCGATGGCTACCCAGCTGTCTAACGGTGCCCAAGGGTCACAGGCCCATCACATGGAGGAGTACATTGCACTCGGCGGGGACGCTCATGACACTCTCAAGCCGGCACTGCCTCATCTCCGGAGGCTAACGTCTGATGGGCAGGAACTCCAAACGGTTGGCCCCGGGCCCCGCCTGATGGGGCGCCGGAAAATGCATCCTTATCCCGACGACGCCCACATCATCGACCCGAGCTATGTCAATGATTATCCGTCTTCGCGGATCGATCCCTCGGGCGCCAACAGGGTCGAGGTACTCGGCACGCATCGACAATTGCACAACTACGAAGCCATTGTAGCAAGAGACCATGAACGGGCGAAGGGCTTCGTCCGCGTCACAATCCAGAAGCTGAAAGCCTGCCTGGATCCCCGCATGCGAGCAGACGTCGAGCAACAGGTGACACCGGCCTTGAGCCAATATTTTGGTATCGCGGGCACTCGCAAGCAGGACCTCGCCGACATCCGGGAAATCCTCGCGAACTACCGAAAGGTGGCCACCTATCTCAATCGCGACGAGCCAGTAACGCGAGGGCAGCGCTTTAGAACGTGGTTCGTCGACGTTCCTCTGTACCGAATCCGGCCGAGATCGAATGACCGCGCACTTGCTTACGTCAGGGGCGGCCCCGCATCCTGGCCAGACTGGCGTATCGTTCCGAGGTCACTGCGGTCCCGTCCGGTCAGCTCGGGATGGTCGGGTTTGGGCCTGTTTCTGGCGGGAGCGACGGCCTACAGGGATGGCGTGACGCTCATGAGCGGTGAGTTAGTTGAGGAACGGCGCGTAGAGCATGCCGTGGCGCTAGGCGCGCTGTTGTTCGGCGTACTTGCCGTGGGAGTGGTCGGCGGGTCCTATGGGGTGAATCAGCTCCGGCGCTTGACTTCGGAGAGCGGGATCAATCTGCGTGAATGGCACTTCGCCTACGCCGACCGCTTCCGGTCCTCAACCGTCGTGCATGAGGCAACACATCTGGTTTTGGGCACTGACGACCATGCCTATAAGCACGAGCCAAGATTCGATCGCCTATCGACAACCCAACACATGACAAACGCCGATAGTTACAGCCAGTTCGCTGAAGTGGTCAGCCGCTGATGAGCCTGCTCTGGAAAGCCGGCGGCAACATTCGATCCGACTTGTACTCCGGTTTCCGCCTCAATCCGGTCGATCCGTCTGAACGAGCGGCGCTCGCTCTGGAGCCTGGGACGAACCATGTGCTGATCGCGTGGCGCAAGAAGGGAGGGCGGCCCTTCGCCTATGACACCGCCCAGATCGAAACACTCTTCATCGAGCTCCCCGAGCTTCCAGCTCCGACCGACTATTGGGCAGAATTGGGCTGGACGAAGCTCGGCATCCAGAACGGCAATCTGGCCCTGTTCTTCGCTTCAATTACCGCAACCGGCCGCATCGAGGCAAGATGGGGCAGAGACTTTCTCACTCTATTGCTGCATCGCCGCCGCGCCGATATTCGTGTCGATGCTCATTTCACAGATCCGTTTATCGGCGGTGCCCATACCCCCACCGTCGAGATTCACTGGACCTTCAGCGTGAATCTGCAGGCCTCTGCTGTTCCCGCGTCGCACCCCACAGCGTCGCTAGCCGATTGATCTTCTCACATCACAGGCGGCCGCAAAAACGACGGCACAGTCCGCCTCATTCCGCGAAAGTTCAAGGCTATCTTACCCACATCGGATAGTCGGGTGCATCGAACGACCCGCGCGAGATAGCGGCAGGTCGAGAACGTCCATGTCCCTGCCGCCGGCAGCTTCAAGTAAGCCCGTGATGATGACCGACAGCGCTACCCTGCCGCTCTAATCCGGGGCGATACCACGGTCTGCGGAGAATATAGTAAACACGAGCTTGCTGACGCCGCTGCCGATGACGTCGCCGCCAAGGTCGATCATGTGAAGTGAGATTTTGTTTTCTCGACATCACTCATCGACAAGCCGCCGGGATGCATAGGTATATTCGAGGGCCACCCGGCGTGCATCTTCAATGAGATTGGCGGCGGCACTATGTCCCCCGTCGAGGTTCTCATAGTAAAAATAGGGCTGGCCTAGCTCAGCGAGCCTTGCGGCTGCCTTACGGCCGTGGGCCGGATGCACGCGGTCGTCCTTGGTGGAGGTGAGAATGAAGGGAGTCGGGTAGGTCTTGGCCGGCACCAACTTCTGATAGGGCGAGTAGGCCTCGAGCCACTCGCGCTGTTCGGGAATGGCGGGATCGCCATACTCGCCGGTCCAAGAGGCCCCGGCGGCCAGCTTGGTGAACCGAACCATGTCGAACAGCGGCACCTCCACCATGGCGGCATTGAAGAGGTCGGGTCGTTGGGTGAATGCGGTCCCCACCAGCAGGCCTCCTTGGCTGCCGCCGGCTACGCCCAGGCGGCGCGGAGAGGTGATCTTCCGTCGGATCAGGTCCTCCGCAACGGCGATAAAATCATCCCATGTGCGCTGCTTTGTTGCCCCCTGGGCGGCCTCGTGCCATCGCGGCCCGTACTCGCCGCCGCCGCGCAGGTTCGCCACGACATATGCATTGCCCTGCTCGAGCCAGAGCCGTCCCATAACCCCCGCATAAGACGGCAGGAGCGGAATCTGAAACCCGCCATAGCCATAAAGAATGGTTGGAGTCGATCCGTCAAACCTCGCGCTCTTGGGCCGCACCACAAAGTAAGGAATGCGGGTGCCGTCTCGCGAAGTTGCCTCGAACTGCTCCACGACAAGTCTAGACGCATTGAACCTAGGAGGTACCGACTTCAGTATCTCGAGGCGTTCGGTCGCGGCGTCGAAGTACCAGAGCGACGTCGGCCTGAGAAAGCTGGAGACGGTGAACATCACCTCGTCCGTTTCATTCGATGCGGCAGGTAGACCGACACTCGCATTCTCCGGAAGCGGGATCGGCGTGGCCCGCCAGGCGCCCTGATCATACTTGTAGACGAACGCCTTGCTCTGAACCTTGTCGAGGGTCGTCAGGATCAACAAGTTCCTGGTGGCGCTGAACCCGCTGAGCGCCTGCCGAGGCCCGGGCTGGAAGACGAGCGACGGTCTGGCACGCAGCGGATCCTGCTTCCATTCGGCCAGGTCATACGAGATGATCGAGCCGGCTGCGAACCGGGTGCCGCCGGACGGCGTCCACTCCTCGTCGAGCGTCACGAGCAGGCGGCCACTGGCGATGCCGCCGATGGTCGCCTTCTTTGGCAGGTTGAGCTTGATCGGCCCCTTGGGCCCGAAGAGCACATACTCATACTCGAACGTGCTGATAGTGCGCACCGCGCCGGTCGCATGGACCGTGCCTTCACTGTCGCGCAGCGCGAATGGGACCGTCCCGTCATCGGTCGGTTCGCCGCGAAAGACCTCGCGCGCTTCAACGAGCGGCTGAGCGCGCTTGAGCTCCTTCACGACGAAAGGGTAGCCGGCCTGCGTCGTGGTCCCTTCGCCCCAATCGCGTGCAATCAGGATCGTGTCGCCGTCGATCCAGCTGACGCCCTGCTTTCCCTCCGGAAGGTCGAAGCCGGTCGTGACGAAGGCTTGGGCGTCCGCGTCGAACTCGCGCACGAACACGGCGTCCTTGCCGCCCTCGGAAAATTTGAGCAGGCACAGGCGCTCTTCGGGCGGCAGGCAGCTACCCCCTTCAAAGACCCAGTTCTTCTTCTCCGCAGCGGCCAGCGCGTCCAAGTCGAGGATGGTGTCCCATCGCGGGTCCTGGGCGCGATAGCTCTCAAACGTGGTACGTCGCCAGACGCCGCGCACGTGATTCTCGTCCTGCCAGAAATTGTCGAGACCGCGCCGTCCGAAGGAAACGTACGGAATCCGATCCTTGGCCTGGAGGATGGTGAGCGCCTCTTGATAGAAGCGCTGATAGCGGGGATCCGATTGGAGCGCGCCGAGCGTCTTGTCGTTCTCGGCGCGAGCCCAAGCCAATGCGCGCGGCCCTTCGATCTCCTCGAGCCAAAGGAAAGGATCGGCCGCCTGCATCGCAGCCGGCAGCTTCTGGGGCAGTGCCGCGGACATCAAACAGGTCATGGAGAGCGACGCGGCGAGGAGCAGCGACTTTTTCATGGGAGTTGTCCTGGACTGGGTCGGCGGGCCGGGCTCGCCGCGTCTTGCGAGGTGGGCGGAAGCAGACGGAATATGTGCATTTGGTCTCGAAGAGCGGATATGCGGGGAACCGCGCCCGCTGGTGCCCCGAACGAAGCAAGCAGCGTGCCGCTTGAAAATTGGAGGTTCTCCTGTCGCTTGCTACTTTGTGTCAGCGTTAACTTGGGGACGTTGGTCTCAAAGCTGACAATCGCGCTATGAGCAACGACAGTACGTTGCGCAGCAGGAAGCCGCCTTTTGCGCTAAGCATGAGAAGGCGACCCTTGTTGGTCTGGGCGGAATTTCGATATCATCTGTCGAGTCTCATGCGAGGCGTTGGAAGGCAATGGGCTTTGGCAAGGCCGTGCTGCCATGGAATTGGAGTGCCCATGTCCGGTCTGTCGCGCCGACTCAAGCAGCTTGACGAGGAATTGCTCGCCCTCGGCGAGGAAACGATGCTGCTCGAAGAGCTTGACGGCTTTATCGCCGGTTTGCTGGCCTGCCCGGAGCAGATCACGCCCAGCGATTGGCTTCCAGTCGTGTGGCATGAGGACAGCACGGACCAGCCGGTCTTCGAGAATCTCGACCATACTGTTCGCCGTCAGCGCATGTGAGACAAATTGAAGGATTTTGCGGAGGGAGGAATTCTGGTTCATCGTAGCCACCAGGAGCGCAGATGAAGCAGAAATCCGGACCGGGCAAAGCGCCGGCAGAACAAGTGCTAAAGGACATTCGGCGCCAGACGCGCCGGCAGTATTCGGCGGAAGAGAAGATCCGTATCGTGCTGGAAGGACTGCGGGGCGAGGAGAATATCTCCGAGCTCTGCCGGCGCGAGGGCATTGCCGCCTCGATGTATTACGGCTGGTCCAAGGAGTTCCTCGAGGCCGGCAAGCGCCGCCTGGCGGGCGAGACGGCGCGAGCTGCGACCTCCGGCGAGGTGAAGGATCTCCGCCGGGAGGCCGCCGCCCTGAAGGAGGCCGTAGCCGATCTGACCCTGGAGAACCGTCTGCTCAAAAAACGTATGGCCCCGCCCCGTCTGCAAGGGGGGCTGATTCGGTTAAAGGAGATCGTGGTCGACTGGGCTGCCCTGGTCACCAATATCAAGCCGAAAAGCGAACATCCGACTTTTCGCGTGCGTCTGGCGCTCGGCTTTGCCACCTCATTAACCTGCAATGCGACATCATAATGCATTCACGCATCTGTCACGGACGCAACCTATGCTTCAACACTGTCAAATGATCGAGGATTGATCATGAGCCCTTTGTCAGACATGCTGCGAAGCCTGCGGTGGGATGACTACCGTTACTATCACCAGAGCAGAATTAATCAGATGCTGCATTTGATCAGCGCTTTCATCTTCCTCGGTTGTTATGCGCTCTTGTTCAAGGACCCGGCAATGGCCGGCCTCGTTGGCTGGCTTGTGAAATGGACCCGCGGAGCGGGACCGGTTGAACCGGTTTGTTAGTTGGAAACGGATCGCTCCTGATCCCTTTCTATCACGCAGCCAGAGACTCTGTCTGCTGGAGTTGCTGTGGGCATGTGGTCAACGCGTCAGCGTTGTCCACCATGTCCACAGCCTGCGCGGCCTGCATCCGTTCGCGCCAGACCGCCATCGGCGTGCGATAGCCGAGGGACTGATGAAGGCGACGATCGTTGTAGAAGGCGATCCAGCTCGCGATCCCTGCCTTGGCCTCGCGGCCGTCGGCATAGCCCTTGAGATAGATGTCCTCATGCTTGAGCGACCGCCACAGCCGCTCGATGAAGACATTGTCCATCCAACGACCGCGGCCATCCATGGAGATCTTGATCCCTGCGCCCACCAACGCGCCGGTGAAGGCCGCGCTGGTGAACTGGCTGCCCTGGTCGGTGTTGAAAATCTCCGGCGTGCCGTAGGTCGCCAGCGCCTCTTCCAGAGCCGCCACGCAGAACGAGACGTCCATCGTATTCGACAACCGCCACGCCAGAACCGCACGGCTCGCCCAGTCGATGATGGCGACGAGATAGAGAAAGCCGCGGCCGATGGGCAGATACGTGATGTCGGCCGCCCACACCTGGTTCGGCCGGTCGATCGTCATGTTGCGCAGCAGATAGGGATAGATCTTGTGGCCCGGCGCCGGCTTTGTCGTGTTCGGCTTCGGTCCCAGCGCCGCGATGCCCATCTTGCGCATCAACCGCTGCACGCGCTTGCGATTGACCTGAAGCCCCTCAGCCTTCAGCATCGCGGTCATTCGCCGCGAGCCCAGGAATGGCCAGGCGGTGAACAGCTCGTCGATCCGCTGCATCAGGGCAAGGTCGTTGTCGTTGGCCGGCTGTGGCGGCCGGTAGACCCCAGAACGGGCGATGCCAAGCAACATGCATTGCCGGCGGATCGACAGCGCCTGGTCGGCGCGATCGAGCATTCCTCGACGGTCCGGCGTGCTCATCTTCCGGACCTCCGCGCTAAAAAATCGCGCTCGACTGTCAGTTGTCCAATCTTGGCGTGCAGCTTCTCGATCTCGCGTTCGCGCGTTTCCTCGCTCTCGCGCCCGACACCCGCGTCAAAAGCCCGGGCCGCCTGGTCCAGCAGCTGCTTCTTCCAGGCATAGATCTGGTTCGGGTGAACCTCATAGCGCTGGGCCAGATCGGCCACCGTCGCCTGCTCCCGCACCGCTTCCAGCGCGATCTTTGCCTTCAACGCCGCGTCGATCTTCCGTCGTGTCTTCTTCGTCATCATGCCCTCCGTCTATCAAACGGAGCGGCCCTTTTCCAACTTAGCCTCTGGTCCCAAAACCGGGGTCCATTTCATTGCGATGCTGACGCGGCAGACCGGACATTTCTTCTTCGAGCCGAACGGCTACGATAACGTGAACAAAGTCAGCAACGAGTACAAGGAGGCGGTCAAGGTCGGCTACAACCAGACGCGCAAGATTGTGCTCTTGATAATCTGGGGCCTGGCGCCGTTCGCACTGTACGTCTTCCCGCTGTTTGGCATGTTCGATCCGCCTGTCGGGCGGCTTGACTTCATCCGGCAAGTCGGCACGGTATGGCTCGTTATAGGCATTGGCGGCGGCCTCTTTCGGATGATCCAGCTCTTCGTCACCCGTGACGGCCAGACCGGGCTGGTATGGGTCTTCAAAGTCCTGACGGATCCCCTCCACAACGTCGCGCTGTACTACAAATCGCCGCTCGCGCTGTTGCGCGGCGAGCTGATGGACACATCGGTCGCGGACGCCGGCTGGGGCGGTGACGAGGCCGAAAAGGAGAGCTGGCCCCGGTTGTTTGGACAGCGCCCCGCTGGATTTAAGTGGATTCCTGCCGGGTTATGCTGAACGCGGGGCTTTACGGTTTTGTCGTTGCGTCGGGAGGGCGTAGCCCGACCAGAGCGACGACAAAACCGTCGGCGACGGTCATGCGGCCATCACCATAGCTTGCGTGCCGAAGTAAGCCTCGTCGGGCGTGCGCCCGTCAAGGCTCGAGTGAGGGCGTCCCTGATTGTAGAAGGCCAGATACTTGGCAATTGACGCTCGCGCCTCGGACACGCTGTCGTAGGCGCGGAGATATACTTCTTCGTATTTGACCGTGCGCCAGAGCCGCTCGACAAACACGTTGTCGCGCCAGGCGCCCTTGCCGTCCATGCTGATGGCGATCTTCGCGTCCAGCAGCACATCGGTGAACTCGAGGCTGGTGAACTGGCTGCCCTGATCCGTGTTGAAAATCTCGGGCCTGCCGTGCTTCGCCAACGCCTCCTGGACCGCTTCGACGCAGAAGGCCGCCTCCATTGTGATCGAGACGCGATGGGCCAGGACCCGTCGGCTGAACACATCGACGACCGCCGCGAGATAGACGAAGCCACGCCGCATCGGAATGTAGGTGATGTCCATTGCCCACGCATGGTCGGGCCGCTCGATCTTCAATCCGCGCAACAGGTACGGGTAGATCTTGTGACCCGGAGCCGGCTTGCTCGTGTTCGGGCGACGATAGACCGCCTCGATCCCCATGCGCTTCATCAGCGTCGCGATGTGGCGGCGACCGGCGTATACGCCCTCCCGCCGCAGCAACGATCGCAGCATACGCGCTCCCGCGAAGGGATAATCGAGATGCAGCTCATCGAGCCGACGCATCAAGGCAAGGTCCTCGGCCGAAACTGGCCGAGGTTCATAGTAGACCGTGCTGCGAGCCAGCTTCAGGACCTTCGCCTGGCGCACGATAGAAAGATCATGATCGCGGTCGATCATCGCTTTGCGCTCAGCAGGCCCGCCTTGGTGAGCGCGCCGGACAAAAAATCGTTTTCCAACGCCAGCTCGCCGATCTTGGCATGTAACGCCTTCAAATCGACCGGCGTCTCGGCCGATGTCTTGTCATGCCCAAACACGCCGGCGGCGCCTTCCAGGAGCTGGTTTTTCCAGATCGTGATCTGGTTCGGATGAACATCAAACAGTTGCGCCAGCTCCGCCAGTGTCTTGTCGCCTTTGACCGCAGCCAAAGCAACCTTCGCCTTGAATGCCGGAGAATGCGTCCGGCGGCTCTTCTTCGTCATCTTCGCTCCTGATTCGCAGCAAGAATCCTCGCCGCTGTCAGGCAGAAAATCCACTCAAGCTACTGTCCGAATTTGCGGGGCCAGCTCTGAGCATGATATAGGGGAGTTGAGATCAGCGAAGAGGCAGAAGACGCTAAGCAATCCGCAGGGCGTCGCCGTTGAGCGGCAGCTGATGCAGACGCCATCCCATCAACTGGCGGCGTCACCATCGCAGAGGCAAGCTCCGATGCCGCCGCCGGACGAGCTGATCGGCGAGCAGCTTTCGGCCGAAGACGCGGAGCTCTTGGCGAGGTTTCGTGTTGACGCCGAGCGGCGCAAGCTCACCCCAGGGTCCATCAAGAACAGTGTTTCCGGACTTGGGACATTTGTTCGCTGGGTCAACGCAAGTCATGGGGGGTCCGTAGCTTCTCGGCTACGAAAAGGTGCACCGCTGGATGAGGAAATTGCGGCGTACCGGAGCTTGGGCCGTGACCCCCAGCACCGCATTACATCGGCTCTGGATGTTCTCCGGCGGCTCTTGCGTGGGGGTGAAGAAGCCGAAGCTCCCGAACCCCGCGTCCTCGGTGCCCCACGTCGCCTGGTTCCTCATCTAGAAGATGCGCCCCTCATCGAGGGCGCGCTGAGCCAAGCTCTGAAAAATCTTAAAACTGCAAAGCAGAAGGGGTCTGCGCAAAAGCGGGCGACACGTCTTCGTGCGCTGAGTGCGTGGCTTAGAGGGGATCGCAAAGGGAGCATCATCGGGCGACTAGACGGCTCCAGCAGGGAGCAGTTATCGCTCGACAATGACGTGGTAGCATTCCAACGGACTGGAGGCAGAGTATACGGTCCCGATTTGTCGCATCTTCGCAGCTACTTGAAACTCATCGAGGCGAACCGAGAGCTGGGGCTGCAAGGCCCTGAGCAGCCGAGCTCGCCGGCCGCGCAGCGCGATCGGCATTCCGGCTCGGCGCAGGATCTTCCCTCAACGCCGGCCAGCCCGAGCGCCGGAGCTTGGGTTTGGTTGGGTGAACAGCTGCAAGAACCAGCATCACCGTCCAGGCCCCCGTCACATGCTAAGGGCAGGCTTGAGCCATCTGTTGATCTGATTGCGCCGACGCGATCCGAATTGCGCGACGATACTCACTTTGCGCCAGCGCATCCTGCCAGGGCTCATTCAGACACCTACGCTGGTCTCGAGCCATTTGTCGATCTGAATGCGCCGACGCCGTCCGAATTGCGCGACGATGCTCACTTTGCGCCAGCGCATCCTGCCGGGGTTCGCTCAGACACCTACGCCGGTCTTGAGCCCTTTGTTGACCTGAACGCGCCGACGCCGTCCGAGTTGCGCGACGATGCTAATTTTGCGCCAGCGCTCCCTGCCGGAGCTCGTTCAGACACCTACGCTGGTCTTGAGCCATTTGTTGATCTGAATGCGCCGACGTCGTCCGAGTTGCGCGACGATGCTCATTTTGCGCCAGCGCATCCTGCCAGGGCTCGTTCAGGCACCTACAGCGGCCTAGAGTCTTTTGTTGATCTGAATGCGCCGACGCCGTCCGAGTTGCGCGACGATGCTGATTTTGCGCCAGCGCATCCTGCCAGGGCTCGTTCAGACACCTACGCTGGTCTTGAGCCATTTGTTGATCTGAATGCGCCGACACCGTCCGAATTGCGCGACGATGCTGATTTTGCGCCAGCGCATCCTGCCAGGGCTCGTTCAGACACCTACGCTGGTCTTGAGCCATTTGTTGATCTGAATGCGCCGACGCCGTCCGAGTTGCGCGACGATGCTCATTTTGCGCCAGCGCATCCTGCCAGGGCTCGCTCAGACACCTACGCCGGTCTTGAGGCAGCGGTTAATCCGAATCCGCCCACACCATTTGAGTTGCGTGACAATGCTTGGGCCCCGGCGCCTGACTTTCCGCCGCTGTTTGCCGGGCCGGTACCGGGGTATCAGGGCGCTCGACAGCCCGGCTCGCCGCAGGGGCTTTCTCCGGCGCCAGCCTTCTCGGATGATGAAGCTTTGGCGTGGTTGCGCGAGGAGCTGGCGCGGCGGCAGATGCAAGAACCGGCCTCACCATCAACCGGCAGGGCTCCGTCAGACATCTACGGCGGTCTTGAGTCATTGGTGCATCTGGATGCGCCCACGCCGTCCGAATTGCGCGACGATGCTCACTTTGCGCCGGCGCCCGCTGCCGGGGCTCGCTCAGGCACCTACCGCGGTTTTCCATTGGTTGATCTGACTGCGCCCACGTCGTCCGAATCACGCGACGATGCTAATTCTGTACGGCCGTTTCAGAGCACCTCCGCTAATGCTCAGATCGGGGCTTTAGATCCGACAGTCTCGTCTCACGGCCATGGGCTGGTGCTCGAGGACACGGAATGGCTGGGCGACGAGCATATTGACAGGGATTACCGGCTCCAGGAGCAGGATTTGCAGAGGTACTATCCAAATCTCGCCGCCCGGACGCGGTTCGTGAATCCCCTCATCGTCCTAAATTATCTGCGCTCTAACGACGATGGCGTCGTGCTAACCGAATTCCAGCGCATCGTCCATGATGATAATGGTAATGATACAGCCGACTTCCTGTTCCTGCCCGTGATTAATGCCGATCCTGAAGATCCTAATAGCCTCGGCAACCATTGGTCGCTGCTGTTCGTTGATCGCAGCGACCGGGGGCGGCCGGTCGCCTATCACTACGATTCCTACGGACTCAACAACAAGGATGCAGAACATCTCGCAGGTAGGCTGGACCTCCGCCTGGAGCCAGCCGGCATGGCCCAGCAGCGGAATAGTTATGATTGCGGCGTCTTTGTCGTGGACGGGACGCGGGCGCTGGTTAGGCAATTGGAGCAAGGAGGGCAGACAGTCCACCTGGACCAGCTCGTCGTCGATCGGCAGGCACTGCAAAGCCGACTCAGGGGATGATGTCGCCGTGGGCGGATAGAGTTGGCTGGAGCCGCTCTCGCCCGACACCAGTCGGACTGTGTGCGGTGACCTGAGCTATGCGGGAAACGGGGGTGCGCCCCGAAGGGGAACATTATCAGTGGAGGGAGATTCCACCCAGAGAGTTGTCGATTGATCTGGTAGCTGACGAGCGGTTCGGAGGGCAACTGACGATCGGAGCCTCGTGACAAAGGCCGTCTTTGGACGGTTGAGCGATCCAGTGGGCCGTAACGCGAGTAAAGTCTAAGCAGGCCTCGAAAGAAGTAATGTGGATGCAGACCCACCCCAAATTTGGGGAAGGCCGCGCGGGAAGCAATCGACACATGCACCTGTCCGGTCCACCGGGGTAATGGACACGGCACGTTGGAAGGGTGATGCGCGTAATCGGGGGAGACCCGCCCGGTCGGAGGTCGCGGCTTCGACGCTGCTCCTGGCAGCGGACCGTGCGGGAGTCGGACAGGGTCGTACGACCGTTGAAGCCGGGTAATGCCGGCGGAGGAAAGGACCCTGACCGCCGAACGGGATATTCGTGCCGCTGAGAGCGACGCGGCGGCCGCTGCCGAGCGACTGACGACCGCGATGGCGGCCGCCGGTCTGTCGCCGGCCTCTGACGCCAGCTATGATGCCATGCTCGCCAATGCTCGAAACCTCGCTCGATAGCGAAGCCGAGCTGCGCCGTCTGCGCGTTGAACTGGACGAACTTCGCCGATGTCGCTGCGCGTGGCCGGCGTGAGTCCTTCGACAAAACCCTTCACACCCACGCAGGGGCAGTATCTCGCTTTTATCCAACCCGGCTGCATCGCAAGCCCCCGGCCGAAACCGACATGCAGGAGTATTTCCGCGTCAGCCCGCCTTCGGTTCACCGTAAGCGTGGTGCTGAGGCCCTTCAGATTGTTTGTGCGCAGTCTTGTGAGTGCCGCTAGAAGAGTCATCTTCTGCAAGGGTGCTCACAATGGACGACCATTCGGACGACATAAGACGACCGCTGTCTCCGCGTATCGAAGTGTATGCTGGAGTAGGCCGAAAGCAGTGGCCGGATGATTTGAAGGCCCAGATTGTCGCTGAAAGCCTGGAGCCAGGCGCGATTGTAACAGATATCGCACGTCGCCATGGCTGCCGGCCCCAGCAGGTGCATGACTGGCGGCGCCGGGCGCGATTAGGTCAATTGATGCTGCCGGCTTCGGCGGACACACAATCATTCGTGCCTTTGGTATCGGAATCGTCGCTACCGGCGGCTGGGGAGCGCTCTGGATCGCCGGAAGCCGCCATTGTTACGGTTGAGTTCCTGGGTGCACGAGTGGAGGTGCGCGGAACGCCTGGGCTTGCCGCGTGCTGAGTGAGGTATTTTTTGGCGTTGCGCCGGACACGTTCATGCTGAGAGCTATGCGGGATTTTGGGTGACGAGGCGATCAGGCGGCGTGGTTTGCCGGCAGTTGGATGACCTGGATGCCGTTTTCGAAACTGACACCTGCGATGAGCTTCGGCAACTGATTTGTGCCTTTCAGCCGCCGCCAGGTCTTTGATGCGGCGCAGAGCAGCTTGAACACCATCAACTTGGCAGTCGTTGACGATAACGAACCTTTCGTGCGCACCGTTCTGTGCCGGACCGTCGCGAACACGCTTTCGGTGGGATTCGTCGTCCGCAAGTGGTCCCAATGCTCGGCGGGAAAGTCGTAAAACGCAAGCATTGCGTCGCGATCTTTCGTCAGGCACTCGATCGCCTTGTCGTACTTCGCTCCGTATTTCTCAGCAAAGACCTCGATCGCCACTTCGGCCGAAGCTCGGTTGGGCGCCAAATAGACCTCGCGCAGATCCTTCTTCATGCTGGCCTGCACCGACACCGCGACTTTGTTCAAGATATTCGCGGTTTTGTGCACCCAGCAGCGCTGATGTCGCGTGGCGGGAAAGACCTCGTCGAGCGCCTTCCAGAAGCCGAGCGCGCCGTCACCGACGGCGATTTCCGGGGCGATCTTCAGCCCACGGGTTTTCGCCTCGACGAGCAGTTCGTGCCAGCTCTGCGCGCTCTCGCGCACGCCGACCTGGAAGCCGATGAGTTCCTTCTTGCCTTCCGGCGTCGCGCCGACTTCAGCATCGCGGTCATTCGCCGCGAGCCCAGGAACGGCACAGGCGGTGAACAGCTCGTCGAGGCGCCGCATCAGGGCAAGGTCGTTGTCGTGGCCGGCCGTGGCGGCCGGTAGACCCCAGAGCGCGCCATACCAAGCAACATGCATTGCCGGCGGATCGACAGCGCCTGGTCGGCGCGATCGAGCATTCCTCGACGGTCCGGCGTGCTCATCTTCCGGACCTCCGCGCTAAAAAATCGCGCTCGACTGTCAGTTGTCCAATCTTGGCGTGCAGCTTCTCGATCTCGCGTTCGCGAGCGTCCTCGCTCTCCCGCCCGACACCCGCGTCAAAGGCGCGGGCCGCCTGGTCCAGCAGTTGCTTCTTCCAGGCATAGATCTGGTTCGGGTGAACCTCGTAGCGCTGGGCCAGATCGGCCACCGTCGCCTGCTCCCGCACGGCTTCCAGCGCTCTCTTTGCCTTCAGTGCCGCGTCGATCTTGCGTCTCGTCTTCGTCGTCATCATGCGCTCCGTCTATCAAACGGAGCAGCCCCTTCCAACTAAGCACGTGGTCCCAAAATCGGGGTCCATTCACCCCGCAACGGATCAAGGACAAGGGTCAACAGCATCTTCCCGGCGAGGAGGCGTGGCTGATCGGCGAACACCGCAGCTCGGGGGAGAAGAAGTATTATCTGGCAAATCTGCCAGCCAAGATGGACCTGCGACAGTTGGCTGCAACCGTCAAGGCACGATGGATCTGCGAGCAAGCGCATCAGCAGCTAAAAGAGGAGCTCGGTCTCGATCACTTCGAGGGGCGGTCCTGGCACGGGCTTCACCGTCACACCCTCATGACGATGATTGCTTACGCCTTCCTACAGCACCGCCGCATCGCCAAAGCGGGACGGAAAAAACGAATCAACGGGCCTCCACCTCAGCCAAGCCTGCCGGCCGTGCGCAACGCCATCGTCGCTCTGATTCTTCGGCTACCACGTCAGCGATATCCGCACTGCAGAAAACAAATCGGCGAACAGCAGCGGCGTGAATAAATCTGTTCGCGGTAGGGACACCCATCACTGGGCGCCCCCCGCGCAGATCCCGGCGAGCCCAATTAAGGCACCGGGCTCCTACCTCGGGTGTTTGACGGCGAAGCGCAGCTTCGGCCATGGATGAAGGATGCGAGCCTTGGGGAGCCAGTCATCGGTGATCTGCGTTATGCGATCCCAGGTCAGACAGGTCCGCTGACTGCGCCGCCGAAGCGTCCGCCTCCAGAGATCGGTCAGATAGAACCGAAACGCATTGAGCGCTCGGCCATTCGTCGGGACAGCAAAGTACGCAAAGTGGCCGGTCAAGACCTGCCTCAGCCATTTCCCTTGTGCAGGGATCGGCCAGTGCATTCGGCGCCTTAGCTCCTCCTTGATTTCGCGGAGTTTGGTTCGCAAGCGGTCGCTACGGGTCTTCCGTTGAAGCTGGAAGCGCCCTTGGCGTGATTTGCCGCAGATAAACGTGAACCCCATGAACGCAAAGGTTTCCGGCTTTCCGAGTCCGCGCTGCTTGCGTTGAGCCGCCGCATGGCGACCAAACTCAATCAGGCGGGTCTTGGCCGGGTGGAGCGTCAGCTCGAACTCCTCCAGTCTCGCGCGCATCGCGTCAAGGAAACGACGTGCGTCATCCTCGCGCTCAAAGCCGACTACTACATCGTCCGCGTAACGCACGATGATCATGCCGCCGGAGACCTCGCGCTGTCGCCAGCGTTTGGCCCACAGGTCGAGAGCGTAGTGCAGGTAGATGTTGCCGAGAAGCGGTGAAATCACCGAACCTTGACCCGTTCCCCTGTCATCAGCGGCTACGACGCCGTCTTCGAGAACACCCGCCTTCAGCCATTTCTGAATGAGGCGGATGATGCGCTTGTCGCCGATCCTATGTTCCAAGAAGCGAACCAGCCAAGGTTGACTGACTGCGCCAAAGAAGTTTTGGATGTCGGCGTCAATGATCCAGTTCACGTTCCGCGTCTCGATCGCTGTGCAGAGCGCGTCCAACGCATCATGTGGTCCTCTGCCGGGCCGAAACCCGTAGGAAAAGCCACAGAAGTCTCCTTCGTAGATGGCGTTGAGCACGATGACGGTGGCGCCCTGGACGATTTTGTCTTCGAGAGCCGCGATCGCTAACGGGCGCTGCTTGCCGTCTGCCTTTGGTATGTACGTCCGGCGAGACGGTTGCGGGCGATACGCTCCTCGTTGGACCCGTTTGTGCAGATCGGCGAGCCGGGGCTCGAGATCTTCCTCGTAGTCCTCCCACGTCATGCCATCCACTCCGGGAGCAGCCTTACGCCTGAGCGCAAAGAACGCCGCCCGCAGTGTATCGACATTGATGTGGTGAAAGAGCGCGGTGAACCGGTCCTTCTTCCTCAGCCTTGCGGCTGTCCGTACGCGGTCCAGCGACTGAGTCATGCGAGCCCGGCCCTGTGTCCGGTGCATGCGCTGCTGTTCCGCGTTTCCCTTGGTCCCCGGCCTTGGCTCCGCCCACTCCGCCGCCAGTAATCCGGCTTTGTTCGTTGGCTTCTCAGCTACTATGCCAGAGTCAGACTTCTCCGTGTCGTGCATCAGCGGCTACAGCTCCTCGCCTTCCCGCTGCGGACCATCTCCTCCGAGAAGGAAGATGGCCGACCCGGAGATATCCCGGTTCCCGTACAAGGAGCTTCCATACATGCCAGGGTCTACGACCACGCCGGGTTGGACGGGTGCTCGCGTTTGCGCACTCGCCCATATTGCCTTCCGCTCTTTGGACAGCGTCGGCTCCCGAGATAACACTGTTTCGCGGCTCAATGGCTGGCCTGCATGCTCCCCTACCGACGCTTCGCCGACACCCTCGCGGACGCCTGCGCACGGCTCGGGGCCGATGTGGTTCGCTACACCTTCATCGCAATGGACTTCCACCATCTATTCCTTGCCGGTCTCCCGGCGCACCCAAAGTAGTGCTAGTACTCGCAGCGCTCTCGTTGTTGGGTCTCGGTATCTTCGGTCCGGGAATCGCAAATGGCCTGGTGTCTGGCGGACCGCAACTCGGGTGGAATGAGTGCGGAAGGATAGGTGCTGCAGCCGGCACCCCGGACTGCAGCGGCTCACGGGGACTAAAGCAGGCTCGCGGTCGTGCATCCGGCCGCGCGGAACGGCTGAAGCCGATGGGCAGGAACGCCAAGCGCGACAAGGTCGGACGCCAGACGCGCCAGGTCGGAGCGATCCAGCAAGGCATCATGAACCGTCGTGCGGATGTCGCACGCGACGCCGCTTTCGAGCAGACGCACGAGGCTGGCCTTGGCCTTAATGCCGCTCCCAATGACGCCAGTGATCCGCGCGTAATCATCGAACGCAGCCTTGACGTCGAAGCCAATCCAGTCGACGAGCGGCAGTACGGCGGACAGCCGTGTGGGATAGGGCCCTGCGGTGTGCAATCCGACGCGGAAGCCGAGTTCGCGTCGCACAGCACGCATCGCGTCCGGCAGCGCCGCCTGGAGGGTGGGTTCGCCGCCAGAGAACACCACGCCGTCGAGCAGGCTGCGACGGCTGTCGAGAAAAGACAGCACGTCCGGCCACGCGATTTCCGACTCTCCCCTCGGCGGAATCAGATGCGGGTTGTGGCAATAGCCGCACGACCAAGGGCAGCCCTGGCAGAACACCGTTGCCACGAGCTCGCCCGGCCAGTCGCAGGTGGACAGCCGGGCGAGCCCGCCAATCCGCAATTCAGCCGAGCGCGACGCGCGCTTCAGCGAAGAACCTGCGCTCATTGTGCTCGCCTTTCTTGCCGCGATTGAACGACGACACCGGCCGGTGATAACCCATCACGCGGGTCCAGACCTCACAGGGCTGGCGCTCGTCGTCGCTGAGCGTCACCGCGGAATCGGTGCTGGTCGCACGGGCAGTGGATTCGTTCATCTGTGGTCTCCTTTCAGTGCGCGGCGGCATGCCGCTTGGCTGCGAGCCGTTCGGCGTCGCATTTCGGGCAGAAGGCATGCTCGCCTTCGAGATAGCCATGCGTCGGACAGATCGAGAATGTCGGCGTGACGGTGACGTAGGGCAGGCGGAAATTTGAGAGCGCCCGCCGCACGAGCTTCTTGCACGCTGCGCCCGAGGACAAGCGTGAGCCCATGTAGAGATGGAGCACCGTACCGCCAGTGTATTTGCGTTGCAGCTCGTCTTGGCGCTCAAGGGCCTCGAACGGATCGTCGGTGAGGCCGACCGGAAGCTGGCTCGAATTGGTGTAATAGGGGAGATCGTCGGTGCCGGCCTGCAAGATTCCGGGGTAGCGCTTGCGGTCTTCCTTCGCGAAGCGGTAGGTCGTGCCCTCCGCGGGCGTGGCTTCGAGGTTGAACAGGATGCCGGTTTCGGTCTGGAACGCGGCGATGCGCGCGCGCACGTGGTCGAGCAGCCGTACCGCAAAGGCATGGCCCCAGGGTGTGCTGATGTTCTCGCAATCGGCGGTGAGGTTGCGGATCATCTCGTTGACGCCATTGACGCCGAGCGTAGAGAAATGGTTGCGCAGCGTGCCGAGATAGCGCTTGCTATAGGGAAAAAGTCCGTCGTCCATGTAGCGTTGCACGACCTTGCGCTTGATTTCCAGGCTGTTGCGACCGATTTCCAGCAGCGCATCGAGGCGATGGAATAGGCCCGCTTCGTCGCCGCGATGCAGATAGCCGAGGCGAGCGCAATTAATGGTAACCACACCGATAGAGCCGGTCTGCTCAGCGCTGCCGAACAGGCCGTTACCGCGCTTGAGCAGCTCGGTGAGATCGAGCTGTAGCCGGCAGCACATCGAGCGGATCATGTTCGGCTTGAGCTCGGAATTGATGAAGTTCTGGAAGTAGGGCAGGCCGTATTTCGCCGTCATCTCGAACAGGCGATCAGCGTTCTCGCTCTCCCACGGGAAATCCGCAGCGATGTTGTAGGTCGGGATTGGAAAGGTGAATACACGGCCCTTGGCGTCACCTTTCGTCATCACCTCCATATAGGCGCGGTTGATCATGTCCATTTCGGACTGCAGGTCGCCATAGGTGAAATCCATCTCCTCTCCGCCGATCACCGGCACCTGATCGCGCAGGTCCTCCGGGCAGGTCCAGTCGAAGGTGAGATTGGTGAAAGGCGTCTGCGTACCCCAGCGCGAGGGGACATTGAGGTTGTAGATGAGCTCCTGGATCGATTGCAGTACGTCGCCGTAGCTCAAGCCGTCCCTCCGGATGAACGGCGCCATGTAGGTGTCGAACGAACTGAAGGCTTGCGCGCCCGCCCACTCGTTCTGCAACGTGCCGAGGAAATTGACGATCTGCCCGACCGCACTCGACAGATGCTTCGGCGGGCCGGCCTCGACCTTGCCGGGCACGCCGTTCAGTCCCTCGGTCAAGAGCGTGCGCAGCGACCAGCCGGCGCAATAACCGGCGAGCATGTCGAGGTCATGGATATGGATGTCGCCTTCACGATGGGCGCGGCCGATCTCCGGCGGGTAGATGTGCGACAGCCAGTAGTTGGCGACGACCTTGCCCGAGAGGTTCAGGATAAGGCCGCCCAGCGAATAGCCCTGGTTGGCGTTGGCATTCACGCGCCAGTCGGTACGTTCGAGATACTCGTTGATGGAAGCGGCGACATCAACCATCGCCTTGTGGTCCTGGCGCGCCTGTCCGCGTTTCTCGCGATAGACGATATAGGCTCGCGCAGTGGCGAAATAGTCGGCCGCGATCAGCACCTGCTCGACAATATCCTGCACCTCTTCAATTTGCGGCGTTGCGCCGGCGAAGCGGTGCGCGATGACCTTGATAGTCTCTCCCGCGAGCCTGCCGGCCGCCTCGTCGTCGAACTCGCCGGTCGCCCGTCCCGCGCGGGCGATCGCAGAACGGATCTTGCCGGCATCGAACACAACCGTGCCGCCATCGCGTTTGACGATCGAGCGCGGCAATGCGGCTTGCAAAGAATTGCTTTGACCCAGACCAGACATCGGCATCCCATATGGGTTGGGGCAAGGCCGAGGTAGGCGCATGCGGAAAACGAGCCGCCCTCGGCGGCCGACTGCCGGCAAGCGACCACCGGGACACCCCGCCCGAGGACTCTGTTGTTGTCGCGGCAGGTCTCCTGGCTCGCGGGTTATTGCCGCTGTCTGGCCTTCCCGACGCGGAGATTTTGCGCCAGTGACCCTATCGACAGCGGCTCGCCGCTTACAGTTGCGGGGGCAGCGCCGGCTTTGGCTTTCGGCCGTACCGGCTTCCCTCTTAGCTCTCTATCTTGTGATTCGAGAGACCGTGACAACTACATCTAGCCGCCGTATTCGATACTGTGTCAACAGGTAGTTTATTGCAGCGGAAGTATAGAGCCTGTCATGGGTTCTCGTCTTCGTTGCGGCACGCGTCGATTGTCTCGGGCTGCCTAGCCAGCGCCGCGATTTTTGTGGCCGGATGGAGCGCCGGCCACGGCGAAACGATCCGGACCCGGATTGAGGAAGCCGTCCGTCCTTGGTCCAGCGGCGGCGCTCTCGCGATGTAATCCCAAGGATTTCTTCAACGACACGCGGACGCAGCCGTTCCTGTCGAAAGGCATCGAGCGCAGCATCGACCGCAAGAAGATCGGAAAGCTCGTCGATGTCCTGCGGCGCGATGGTCGTGCAGATCGCTTCGCCTTGGGTCGACGTCTTGAACCGGCGGCGCCGAAGCAAACCGGCCACACGCCACCGCGCCTCGATCGCTCTTCGCCGCGATCCGAGGGTCAGCTCTGCCGTGGGCCCGAACGTCAATGAGACGCCGTTTGAAGAATGCAAAACTGCGAGATAGCGGCTATACGGATTGGAATCGCTCGACGTCATTGTAACAAAGGCTTCCGGAGACGTTCACAGTCTCCCGCGGCACATTGCTGCGGTCAACTCACAGCGTATGGCGCAGGCGCTGCGGTTTTCGTCAACCTGCAGGGCACGTCCGGCTGAGGGGAATGCCCGCTGCGCAGGCAGGTCGTTAGCAGATCCGGCAGCCGTCTCCGATCGGAGTCACCGCAGCGGGGTTACTGAGGTCCAGGCCGTCCGAATAGACCAATCGACCGGCGTGCTGGAGGTCGCACCCGAGTGCGATAACAAAGGTCTTTCGCGGAGGTTCAGCCGAGCGCCGCGGTCCGCAAAAGAGCATTTCCTGCCGCATGGATAGCGAGGCCTTCGCCCTGGAAAAGCCAGACCTCCTCACTCCGCCGGCCGTTCGGGTTGCTGGTTCTTGTGCTTCGGCCGCCTTGGGTGCGAGCGCTTCGCACTACCGGGAGAGCTATCCCGCCGCCGCTCGCGGTTTGCCGTTAGCATCGGAAAGGAATTTCTCTCCAGCGAATGTCTTTCCGGACACGGAGCCTCCCGTGACCATCCGTAATTGCCCGGGGAGAAGAAGGGCCACTTCGGTGCTAATGCTGGCGGGCAGAGCCGGTCTGCCCATTTCAGTACCGACAAGCATATTTTGATCCGGTGGGCCGCAGAGCAATCTGCGGTCATTCCGTTTGTGGGTAGCGAGGGCTTCGCCCTGATCTAACGGCTGACGCTTGGCCGGCGTCGGGTTCCAGTTATTCGCCGATCGCGAACCGCGAACATACTGGGCGGAGCGAAAGGAGTTTTCCGAAAGTGGCGATCAATCACACCAAATACCCTAATCGACATCATTGTGCGCGGCGGCGATCAGGGTGAGACTCCAGCGACAATCAAGGTGAGACTGCGCCGATGGGGGCGGACCGAAGGGAGGGCGTAGCCCGACCGGAGGACCGTCCCCATCGGCGTCGCGCGTTTGCGGACCCGTCTGGCGGCCGGGTGCGGCTGGTGCAAGCTGTTGATTCGTCTCGACAAGAGGGAATCGATGCCTTGCCTGGCTTCCACATCACCGACCACCAGATGAGGCTGTACATGACCTACCGACAGACACTGTCCCCCGAAGCCGCCGCGGCCAAGGCGGGGTTCTCGAAGGCAAGCGCGTATCGAATCGAGGGCGATTGTCGCCCGCCATCGCAGAAGAAGACGCCGAGGGGCCGGCGCCGGTCCGATCCGCTCGCGCAGTATTGGGAGGCCGAGATCGTTCCGATCCTGAAGGCTGCGCCCGGCATCCGCGTGATCGGCGTGCTGGACGAGTTGCGCCGACGGCATCATGACCTGAACCCGAACATCCGCCGCACGCTGGAGCGGCGCATCAACGCCTGGCGGGCGCTCAACGGCCCCGAACAGGACGTGATCTTCCGCCAGCAGCACGAGCCCGGCCGCCTGGGTCTGTCCGACTTCACCGACGTGAGCGCGCTCGGTATTACCATCGCGGGTGAGCCGCTCGATCACCGGCTCTATCACTTCCGGTTGGCGTTCTCCGGCTTCGAGCATGCCCATGTCGTGCTCGGCGGCGAAAGCTTCGTCGCCCTGGCAGAGGGCTTGCAGAACGCGCTGTGGGCGCTTGGCGGCGTGCCGCGGGAGCATCGCAGCGACAGCCTGTCGGCAGCGTTCCGCAATCTGGCCGCCGACGCACGGGAGGATCTGACGCAGCGCTACGCCGGGCTGATGGGCCACTATGGCATGGCGCCAACGCGCAACAATGCGGGCATCGCACATGAGAACGGCTCGATCGAGAGCGCGCACGGCCATCTCAAGCGGGCACTGGAAGATGCGCTGTTGCTGCGGGGGACGCGCGACTTCGCCAGTCTCGATGCGTACCGGGCTTTTGTCGACGAGATTGTCGGCCGGCGCAACGCCAACCTCGCCAAGCCGATCGCGCTCGAGAAGGAGGCATTGGCGCCGCTGCCAAAAGGCCGCACGACCGACTTCGAGGAGAAAGTGATCCCGGTGACGTCGTCAGGCGGCTTCATCCTGCGGCGCGTGTTCTACACCGTGCCTTCAAGATTGATCGGCCATCGCCTGCGTGTGCGCATCTTCGACGACCGGCTCGAATGCTTCCTTGGCGTCACACCGGTCGTAACGCTGCGGCGCGGTCGGCCTGTGTCCGAGAGCCACGGCGGTCATGTCGTGGATTACCGGCACGTCATCCATGCCCTGCGGCGCAAGCCGATGGCGCTCCTCAATCTCGTTTATCGCGACCAACTCTTCCCGCGAGCAGCTTACAAACGTCTGTTCGAGACCTTGCGGGAGCATGGTGATGACCGGCGCGCCTGCAAGGTGACGGTCGAGCTTCTGGCGCTGGCTCACGAGCGCGCCTGCGAAGCAGAACTCGCCGAGGCGATCGCGATGAATCTGGACGCCGGGCAGTTACCCGATCTTGCCGCGCTGCGCGACCGCTTCCGGCCCGAGGCGGCCTCGATCCCGCGTGTCGCCGTCAAGCTGGCGCCGCTCGACGTCTACGATGAACTCGCCTCCGTCAGCGTCATGTCGGGCCGCTCGAACCTGGGAGAGGCAGCATGACCGGTATCGCTACCTCCGTCGATGCTGCCCGTGTCGAGCTGCTTCTCAATGAGCTCCGCCTGCCGGGCGTCAAGGCGATCTGGCCGAAGCTCGCCGCACAGTCGGACAAGGAAGGGTGGCCTGCCGCCCGCTTCCTCGCCGCCCTTGCCGAGCACGAGGCCGCCGATCGCACCCGCCGTCGGATCGAGCGACACATGGTGGAAGCGCGTTTGCCCGCCGGCAAGACGCTCGCAACCTTCGACTTCGAAAGCGTGCCGATGCTATCAAAGGCACAAGCGATGGCGCTCGCCGCCGGCGACGCCTGGTTGAAGGCCGGCGCCAATTTGCTGTTGTTCGGTCCACCGGGCGGCGGCAAGACCCATCTCGGCGCGGCGATCGGCTTGGCTCTCGTCGAGAACGGTTGGCGCGTTCTCTTCGCGCGCACCACTGATCTGGTGCAACGGCTGCAGGTCGCGCGGCGCGAGTTGGCGCTGGAGTCCGCGATCACCAAACTCGATCGCTATGACCTCCTGATCCTCGACGACATCACATATGTAAGCAAGGATCAGGCGGAAACCAGTGTGTTGTTCGAGTTGATCGCCGCCCGCTACGAACGACGCTCGCTGCTGATCACGGCCAATCAGCCATTTGGCGAATGGGGGCGTATCTTCCCGGACCAAGCAATGACGTTGGCTGCCATCGATCGTTTGGTCCACCACGCCACGATCCTCGAGATGAACGTCGAAAGTTACCGTCGAAAAGTTGCCCTCGATCGCAAGCGCGGTCCAGGCCGGCCGCCTGTTCACACTACCCCAAACGAACTCGACAAGACTTTGATTGACGCTGGCAGCGCCGCTTGATTGTCGCGCAGCGTCAATCAACGCTTGCCAAGTCGACGGCCAGCGTCAATTATCTCCTGACTCGGCCGCCTCGTCTCATCTTGATTGACGCGCCGCTCTCATCCTGATTGTCGCGCTATATCATTGGTCCTTTCGAGGCTTTTCGGCCTTATGCACGCGCTACCCCTGCCCTGCAGTCCATTGCTGGTTTCACCTGCTTTCGAGAAGCTGACGAGGCCGCGGCCCCGTAGCTGAGCGGCACTCGCACCGCCCAGCCTGTTCGTTCGCTAAACGTGGTCGGCCTGCCGCTATCGCAGACCGTGCCTTCGCCCCATCGTTCTCTTGCATGCCGAATCAGGCCCACGCCCGCATGACGCTGTAATTGGTAGGGGGAGTCGATCAGCTCCTCTTTATAGCTCGCACGGAGACCGCCCTCCGTGGTATTATCGGGAACTTCGGCTCTGCCAGCTTCAACATCGAGCGGACATCCCCCAAGGAAAACCCTCGACTGCTTAAGCGCTAACCACTTCGTCTGCGGCTACGCCGGGCGGATACGCTACAGACTGCCATACTAGTACCCGGAATCAGAGCTGAGTGATACGGCGGCCTTTGAAACGGCGTTGACGGACCTTTTTCTTGGTCCAGACGAAGGGTTCGGCTCTGTCGTTGTATGCGTTGACGTAGGCATCGATGTGTTCCTGAAGCTGCTTGAGGCTCGTGAAGGAGGTGCCGCTGAGCGACTGCCCCTGCAAGATGGAAAACCATACTTCGACCTGATTGAGCCATGACGCACTTGTCGGCGTGAAATGAAATTGCACGTTGGGGTGGGCCTTGAGCCAGTCCTCGTTCTTTTTATGGGTGTTGAGGTTGTCGAGGATGACGTGAAGCTTGCGGTTCGGAAAAGCCGCGGTGACGCTGTTCATGAAATCGAGAAACTCGACGCGGCGCCGGCGTTTTGAATGGGTCGCGATGATCTTTCCGGTGGCGACTTCGAGCGCCGCAAACAATGTTGTGGTGCCATGCCGCTTGTAATCGTGGCTTTGGCCGGTCAAGGCGCGGCCATTGGGCAACTTCAGATAACCCTGCGCTCGCTCCAAAGCCTGGATCGAGGGCTTCTCGTCCACGCACAGCACAATGGCCTTCGCCGGCGGCGCGACATAGAGGCCGACAACATCGGCGGCTTTGGCCGTAAAGTTCGGGTCGTTGCTCTCGCACCAGGACTTGCGAGCCACCAGGTCAATCTTGTGGCTGCGCAGGAACCGCCAGACATATTGGACATCGACATCGCCCAGCGCCTCGGCCAGCAGGGGGCCGGTCCAGCGCGCAAACCCTTGCGGTGGCGGCTTATCCAGCAGCTTCAGAATCCGCTTGTCGGTCGTCTTCGTATAGATCGGCTGCTTGCCAGGCCGCGGCTTGTCTTGCAGCCCTTCAAGGCCATGGTCGGCATAGCGATGCCGCCAAAGGCTGACAATCCGCGGCTGGACCCCAACTTCCTTGGCGATCGACCGGGTGCTGCGCCCATCCGCCGCCAACAGAACTATCCGCGCCCGCTTCAAATCGCGCTGCAACGTCACCGGTGAGCGACAGCACGCCTCAAGCACCTTGCGATCTTTCCTCGAAAGGTGGACTTCTCTTGCTTCGGGTATCATCCCGACCTTGAATCACGACTCACGTTCCAAGAAAAGTGGGTACTAGCGCACGAGCTAAATCGCGCCCTCGTTGGCTTCCGCTAGAAAATGCCTGCAACGCAAGAAGGCCGCACTTTGCCGGCGCGGCCTTCTCGAAAACCTTCTGATCCAGCTATTCAGCGGCGTCGGACATGGCGCCCATCATCGTTGCGGATGCGACCACGCAAAGCTCACCGCCTTGAGGTCCTTAGGGAAGCTCAGGCGCGCGGACCATTCCAGCCGAAGGATACGCTTGTCAAGCGGGCACCTGGTGAGCACACGCTCACGTGCGTCGCTTAGGTGAGATGCGGAGCCTAGAGCTGGCCCCGCAAATTCGGACAGTAGCTTGAGTGGATTTTCTGCCTGACAGCGGCGAGGATTCTTGCTGCGAATCAGGAGCGAAGATGACGAAGAAGAGCCGCCGGACGCATTCTCCGGCATTCAAGGCGAAGGTTGCTTTGGCTGCGGTCAAAGGCGACAAGACACTGGCGGAGCTGGCGCAACTGTTTGATGTTCATCCGAACCAGATCACGATCTGGAAAAACCAGCTCCTGGAAGGCGCCGCCGGCGTGTTTGGGCATGACAAGACATCGGCCGAGACGCCGGTCGATTTGAAGGCGTTACATGCCAAGATCGGCGAGCTGGCGTTGGAAAACGATTTTTTGTCCGGCGCGCTCACCAAGGCGGGCCTGCTGAGCGCAAAGCGATGATCGACCGCGATCATGATCTTTCTATCGTGCGCCAGGCGAAGGTCCTGAAGCTGGCTCGCAGCACGGTCTACTATGAACCTCGGCCAGTTTCGGCCGAGGACCTTGCCTTGATGCGTCGGCTCGATGAGCTGCATCTCGATTATCCCTTCGCGGGAGCGCGTATGCTGCGATCGTTGCTGCGGCGGGAGGGCGTATACGCCGGTCGCCGCCACATCGCGACGCTGATGAAGCGCATGGGGATCGAGGCGGTCTATCGTCGCCCGAACACGAGCAAGCCGGCTCCGGGTCACAAGATCTACCCGTACCTGTTGCGCGGATTGAAGATCGAGCGGCCCGACCATGCGTGGGCAATGGACATCACCTACATTCCGATGCGGCGTGGCTTCGTCTATCTCGCGGCGGTCGTCGATGTGTTCAGCCGACGGGTCCTGGCCCATCGCGTCTCGATCACAATGGAGGCGGCCTTCTGCGTCGAAGCGGTCCAGGAGGCGTTGGCGAAGCACGGCAGGCCCGAGATTTTCAACACGGATCAGGGCAGCCAGTTCACCAGCCTCGAGTTCACCGATGTGCTGCTGGACGCGAAGATCGCCATCAGCATGGACGGCAAGGGCGCCTGGCGCGACAACGTGTTTGTCGAGCGGCTCTGGCGCACGGTCAAATACGAAGAAGCTTATCTCCGCGCCTACGACAGCGTGTCCGAGGCGCGAGCGTCAATTGCCAAGTATCTGGCCTTCTACAATCAGGGACGCCCTCACTCGAGCCTTGACGGGCGCACGCCCGACGAGGCTTACTTCGGCACGCAAGCTATGGTGATGGCCGCATGACCGTCGCCGACGGTTTTGTCGTCCCTCTGGTCGGGCTACGCCCTCCCGACGCAACGACAAAACCGTAAAGCCCCGCGTTCAGCATAACCCGGCAGGAATCCACTTAAATCCAGCGGGGCGCTGTCCAAACAACCGGGGCCAGCTCTCAGGCGTGCCAGCGCCAGTTCTTCCTCGAGTTTGACGACGCGGTCGGCGAGTTGATGGTTCTCCGCCTGCAGCGCAGCAATGCGCGCCAACAGCACTTCAACACTCGGATCGCCGGTTCGATTCATCGGATTCTTGAATCTGAACCGTACCGACGCGTCAACCGCTCAACTCGAGAGCTCAGCCGGCAACCTGATATTGCCGCACCGGATGGCGGACCATCGCATCGATATCGATGCCGTCAAGGATCCAGTGCAATTGCTCGGTCGTCAGCGTGACGCCCGCCTCCTGGCGGCGCGGCCATCGGAACTTGTCCTCGGTCAGCCGCTTCAGGACCAGCACAGCCGGACCGGTCGAAGAACAGCAACTTCATCCGGTCGCAACGGCGATTGCAGAACGCAAAAACCGCCGGAGTGAATGGATCGAGCGCCATCGTCTCCTGGACTAGGACCGCAAGGCTGTTGATGCCAGCCCGGAAGTCGATCGGCTCACGGTGCAGATAGACCTGCAGGTCACCGCCCAGCCTGAACATGGCTCAGTGCTCCGATGATCGCCGTCAATGCATCTACATCGCCGCATTCCAGCCCGAGCTTCACGCCGTTCGGCAGGGACGCGCTCACTTTGGCCGGAGAGCAAAAAACTGCAGTCCTTTTGGATTCCGAATCACGCACTTCATCGCAAGTAGCCGGCAAATCCACCGTCGCCACGCTGCTCTGCCGCGACAGGGCCCGATCGGCAGTCCTCTCAAGCTGAACCGGGATGAACGCCGGTGGTGAAGACGGCGGCAGCGACCTGGTCGCCGTCCACTTCTTGATCCACTTCCGAAGAAGGTTCGCATTGACCCCATGTTCGAGCGCAAGCCTCGATACCGAAACCCCACGTTCAAGGCAGGCCGCGACAAGACGGTCCTTCGATGCGGGGTCGTATCGCCGGCGCCCATTCCGGCCAACAAGCCTGACCCGCAGTTTCTGATCATCGTCTGCCATCCCAAGGTGTCCACCTAACCCGTCCTATTCGTGAGAGTGCGGCTTTTGGGCCCGATTGATGCGGCCGCACATCTTGTCTGACGAGGCGCACAGGATTGCCTTCGGCTTTTCGCCGCCTGACGACCGGTACTTTGCAACGCGCTTGAGGGATGGGTTGGGCGAACGGGGGCGGACGCCCCGCCGGTCAAGGACCGAGCGGCAGCAGCGCGCCGGGCAAGCCGCAGATCAGGTCGGCTTCGGGACATGCCGCGGCAAACGCAAGGCGAATGCGGCTCGTGGTCTCGACGACACGGGCGGCGATTTTCAAGAGCCGAAGACGCAGCGTCGCGAACTCGGCAGCGGCCAATTCCCGGGCTTTGGGAATGGCGTCGCGCACGGTCAGCATCAGCCAATAAGCGGCCGTATGGAGCACGAGACGGACCTGGTTGGCGAGCGCCGAACGGCAGCTGGTGCGATCGGAGGCGAGCTGCGTCTTATGCAGCTTGATCAGATTCTCGGCTTGGCCGCGCGCGCAATACAGGCTGTCGTAGATCCACTCGGCCGAGCCGACATCGAGGCTGGTGACGACGAAGCGGATGTCGAGGCCGAGCATCGTCGCCTCAATACGGGCGACAGTGCGCCGTTCGCGATCCCAGGACTTTGCCTTGTGGCGCGTCTCGGTATAGCCACGCAGAACCGGCAGGTTCTCGATGGCGCGTCGCGTGCGGATGTCGTCGGCGACCTCGTCGACTTTTCTGGCGAGAGGCTTGGTGCCGGACAGACCGAAGATGTAGTCGATGCCGTTGGTCTCGCACCACGCCATGGCCTCCGGCCGGGCATAGTGCCCGTCGCCACGGAACGTAATTTGCGTGTTGTGCCATCGCGTCCGGATATGCCGTACCAGGCGGCGCAGATGGGCACGCACCTCGACGCCGCCCGGCGTCTTGCCGGGCCGCAGCACGACGGCCACGGGCCGGCTCTTCTCCGTGTCGTAGACGTGGATCGGCAGGAAGCAGCGTTCGTCATAATGAGCGTTGAACAGCGAGAGCTGCTGATGGCCGTGGACGACGTCGCAGGTATCATCGATGTCGAGCGTGACGGATGCCGGCTCGCGCGGGTAGCTATCCATCCATGCGTCGACCAAAATGTAGGTCAGCCGGATCACGTCGCGCAGGCGCGGAGCATTCTCCAGCCGCGACAGCGTCGGCTGGGAACACAAATCCCGGCCCGTGTCCGGCAGCCGTCCGCAGGCCAGTTTGAATGCCGGATCGGACCTCAGATGATCGAGGTCGTCGGCGTCCTCGTAGCCGCAGCAGATCGCGAACATGCGAGCGCGGAGCATATCGACCAGGCTGTGCACGACCCGCGTCGGATCGCGCCGATCCGGGAACACCCGGGCCAGATTGTTGGCCAAACCGAGACGCCGCTCGGCCATCGCCAGAAGCATCACGCCCCCGTTCGAGGTTAGGCGCCCACCATCGAAGGCAGCTGTGACTTTCTTGGCGTGAACGGCTGGAAACGAGAAGGGCGGAATCGTATCGTCGGTCATGGCGGGCGTGGCGTTCGCGGTTGGAGGTGATGGGGTTGGCTTCGCAACCGAATCCTACGCCGCATCAGCGCTTTACCCCTCAGGCGCACTCTTACGAATAAGACGGGTTAAGTTGAAGAAAGATTGAGTGACTCCCGATCATTTCTGTGCCGAAACGTGGAGTCGCGGTCGTGCCGCGTCCAAAGAAACCGGCGCGAGCGGCCTATTAGACGCGGTAGGTGATCAGCCTCCGAAACGAGACTATCAAGCATGAAGAGATCGAGCGCGAGGCAGAGGTTTTATTTGTGTTGAATTCTTGCTTCTCGATAGTGGTCTGAAATCGTATCATCGGTCATGGCGGGCGTGGCGTTCGCGGTTGAAGGTGATGGGGTGGCTTCGCAACCGAATCCTACGCCGCATCAGCGCTTTACACCACGCTCGCCAGCCTCTCAGGCGCCCTCTCGCGAATAAGACGGGCTAATTTGGTGGACACCTCATGCATCACAGCACTCAACCGCAAAAGGTGCGGGGAAATTCGCGCTTACACTGAAATTGCTGTCCGCGAATTACCGGAATCCGTGTCCGGTAATTGCCGAAACACGCATTCGACATTGTCGGCGGCAAGGAGGCGGCGGTGAAATTTCTCAATGCGCTGCAAATTCTCAAGCTGGCGGTGAGCCTCGGCGGCACCGAGTCGCTTGCGAGCCTGCCCGCGACCATGACCCATTCCGGCGTTCCCGCCGACATTCGCCAAAAGATCGGCGTGCTCGATTCCACCATCCGGCTGTCGATCGGGATCGAGAACCCGTCGGATCTGATCGCGGACCTCGCGCAGGCGCTGAACGCGGCTTGAGCGAGGGGATCAAAGCGGATTGGACGCGCGGCACGCTGCCATGATCGCCGCGGCGGCCTCGTTGCTCTGCGCGCCCGAGAGCTGCCGCACGACGCAGACGTAATAGCCCTTGCTGGATGCGTTCAGCAGGGAATCGCCGGCAGGCCGTCAATCTCACTCGATTTCGAGCCATTCGGAGACGGCGCGACCGGTGGGCCAACGAACGAAACCAACTCGCAATTGCCGCCCGATCCCGTGCCGGACCGCGATCACGGTGCTCCTGCTTTGTGACGCGGCTCCGAATATTGACCCCTTTCGGCTCCCAACATTGACCTCGGCTCACTGCTCCAATTCGAAATGCATCCGGGCGCTTACCGCATTTTAGGCGGGGTCAATGTTGGGCCCCGGTCGGGGGTCAAAAAGCCGCGCCGATCCACAGTACTCTGCCGCCATGTTGTCGGGCAAGGCGTCACCGCACGAACGTCGAACCCGTTCGGACCATTTCTGGTCGTTGGTCTACTCGTCATGCTTGCTGTGCAGAGAAATGTTGCAGGTATCCTTTTCTAGACTAGCTCGGCGGCACCTGCGATTGCCGCCGACGGTCTGGTGAATTGGTCAAGGCCATCGAAAGGCATCGAGCCAGAACTCGGCGGTTTTCTGGGATGTCCAACTCCGTCATGTGGGGCGCATACCCCCCCTCGAGAATGCAGTTAGGCCAATCGCCGCCACGCGCAAGATGTTCATGTTGTCGCGTTTATGCGCGTCGGACTTAAGACGTTTGGCGGCAAGCTGCCACAAACGGCCGCGATTTCAGGATCGCGTCACGAAGAAACTAGTTTCGCTCTCGACGCGCGGCTCGCAAAGCGTGGCACGCCAATTGCTCGGCCTACGACACCGCCTCCCCGGGCTTAGTAATGTGGTCCTCCCTGATGGGCACACTGAGTCGGCTGCTCGCAACGACCCGCAAGCTCAACCCTAATCGCAACAAAGCGATGGCTAGGCGCGCCATGCTGCGGCGCAGCTTTGGCACCGGAGACCTCAATGACAAGTTTGTCTGATATCGTGCGGCTTCGAGCTGGTCCGGGCACCGCTTCGCTGCCGAAGTGGGGCTGGGTTTTCGCCCTCGGCGTAGTTTATCTGATCACTGGCTTCGTGGCGCTTGGTAGCGTTGCGCTCGCGACGGTGGCGAGTGTGGTGCTAGTTGGCGTGATGATGATCGTCGCCGGCGTTGCCGAAATGATCAATGCTTTCCAGGTTAAGACCTGGGGCAGGCTCTTGCTATGCGCTCTTTTGGGTGCGCTCTACATCGTCGCGGGGCTTCTGACATTTGATAATCCTACGCTCGCCGCTGTGCTGCTTACGCTGGCGCTCGGCGCATCGCTGGTCGCCGCCGGTATCATGCGCCTGATCCTGGCGTTCAGCATGAAACGCGCAACGCCCCGGTCCTGGCTGGCGATATCCGGCGTCATTACTCTGCTGATTGGATCGTTGATCTTAGCGCGTTGGCCGATAAACAGTGTTTATATTCTGGGCCTGTTTCTCGGCGTCGATCTACTCGTGGCGGGCGCGAGCTGGATTGGAGTCAGCTTCGGCCTACGCCGCAGTCCCATCGTGAAGGCACGATCGTCGACGTAATTGCCGGGCGCCCTTGGTTTCGAAGGAGAAAGACATGCAGAAAAATAACAGCTTGGAGCGTGCAGCCTCAGCCGCTGAGACTGCATTTGCGAAACATCATCGCACAAGGCATCTTCAACTTAATCGACCGCCGAGCCGAAGGAGGCCATTCTCAAAGGTTCGAGATTCGGCGATAGCGCTTGTCGTGGAGATTTCGCGCCAAGTCGCAAAGGCTCGCTCGCGCGAAGCGCGACGGAAGTCGGCAGTGACGGCTCCGGGATAGGGGATGTGGAAAAGGTTCGCGACCTGATCGTGAACTGACAGAAACCGTTGAGCCTGATCGGACGATTTGAAACGCTTCATGATCCGCTCGCGTCGCCGCGTCGGCTGATGAGAATTCTCGGCCCGATTGTTGAGAGCTTTGTGCTGGCGATGTTCGACGTGAAAGCCCATCTTCGCCCTCGCAGCGCCGTACGAACGGAGCTTGTCCGTGATCATCACGCGCGGCGGCGTGCCGGCGGATTTCAAGAGCTTCTTCATGAGCCGCTGGGCAGCGCGCGAGTCTCTTCGGCGCTGGATCAAGACGTCGAGAACGAAGCCATTCTGGTCGACAGCGCGCCAGAGCCAATGTTGTTCGCCCGCGATCGAGATAACGACTTCGTCCAGATGCCATTTGTCACCGCGAGCGGGTGCACGCTGGCGGATCCGATCGGAGAACGGCTTGCCGAATTTCCGTCCCCACTGGCGCACGGTTTCATAGGTCACGCCAATGCCACGCGCCGCCAGCATTTCCTCGACCATGCGCAAGCTTAAGGGAAACCGGAAATACAACCAAACGGCATAGCTGATCACTTCCGGTGGGAAGCGATGGCGGCGATAAAGAGGGTCCTTGGCAGTCCGCATGCCGCTCGTCTACCCCCTCCGCCGCTCCAATTCGTTAACTTGACGGTACCGCTGTGGTTATTCTCCAGCCATCATGGCCGATACGACCACCACCCCCGGATGGGCCACTCATCATGCAGGCGCCTGGTGCGAGCATGCCTGTTACATATGGCACACGCGGCAGGCGAGGCGTCGTCCCTGCTTTGCGATGTCATGCAGTGAGTCAAGGACTTTAGCTCACATTGCAATAACCGCCCGTGAGCCGGCAAACCGACAGCCCTGGCAGCAATTTAGGATTGGATGAATTCTTCAAGCTCGTCGATCATCTATTTACCGGGTTTGATTCCTCCGAAAGGATATCAATGGCCTCGAGCCTTGCGTCATACTCCTCGTTGTGCCGAGCAGGGCTTGGCCAACTGTCAAGTTGTGCACGGGATCGATAATCGAGGGGGAGTCGTAAGTTAGGGAGGTTGGTCCAGTAAATAGAACTTCTTCGCCACGCTCGTCGCGTCGCAGCGTTCGGTCCGTACACCATCTGACGAGTTGCGTGACCTCTCCCTTCCCGGAGAGCTATGGCGGAATCTGGGTGATGACGGTGTGAGGAAGGCGGCGTATCGAGGCGGGTGACGAGCCTGCCAGAACCTCTCGAGGAGAGCGATACGCCATGACCGAGACTACCAATGTTCTTGCTTTCCGTCAGCCGTCCGCGGTTGATGATCCACTGACCGATATCGTTCGTGCCGGCGCGCGGGACCTGCTTGCCAGGGCGATCGAGATCGAGGTTGGCGCGTTTCTGGCCAGCACGGCCAATCTGACGCTGCCCGACGGTCGAGCGCGCCTGGTCCGACATGGGCACGGTCCGGTGCGCGAGATTGCGACCGGCATCGGTCCGGTGGAGGTCGCTCGTCCCAAGGTCCGCGACCGCGGAGCGAGCGGGCCAGGCGACCGCCTCCGCTTCAGTTCGGCAATCCTGCCGCTATGGGCGCGGCGGACGAAGAGCCTGGATGCCTTGATCCCGGTCCTCTATTTGCGCGGCATCTCGACCGGCGACTTCCAGGAGGCGCTCTCGGCGCTGCTCGGCAAGGATGCGCCGAACCTGTCGCCTTCGGTGATCGCCGGCCTGAAGGCCGATTGGCAGGTCGAGTACGAACGCTGGCAGAGACGCGATCTGTCGGCGCGTCGCTATGTCTACATCTGGGCCGATGGCGTGTACCTGCAGGCCCGCATGGAAGATCACAGCGAATGCATGCTGGTGCTGATTGGCACCACGCCGGAAGGCAAGAAGGAGCTGATCGGCTTCCAGGTCGGCGTGCGCGAGAGCGCGCAGAGCTGGCGCGAACTCCTGATCGACCTGCGGCAACGCGGGTTACGGATTGCCCCGCAACTCGCCATCGGCGACGGCGCCCTCGGCTTCTGGAAGGCACTGGACGAGGCCTTTCCCGGCACGCGGCACCAACGATGCTGGTGCCATAAAGTGAGCAACGTACTCGACAAGGTCGCCAAATCCGTGCAGGGCCCCATGAAGAACGACCTGCGGAACATCTATCTGGCCCCACACCGGGCCGAAGCTGAAACCGCGATCGACGTCTTCGTCGAGAAATACCACGTCAAATACGGACGTGCGGTGGAGTGCCTGATCAAGGATCGCCATGCGCTGCTCGCCTTCTTCGACTTCCCTGCTGAGCACTGGATCCACCTACGCAGCTCGAACCCGATCGAGAGCGTCTTCGCCACGGTGCGCCACCGAACGGTGCGGACCAAGGGATCGCTGTCGCAACAAACTGCGAAGCTGATGGTGTTCAAGCTCATCGACGCCGCATCGAAGACCTGGCGGCGATTGAAGAGCACGAACCAGTTGCCGAAAGTCATCGCCGGTGTAAAGTTCATCGACGGAATCGAAGTCATTCCGAACACTGAAAGCCACGCCGCCTGATCAGGCCGCGTCACCCAAAATCAGCCATAGCTCCTTCCCGGACTCAATAATGGGCGGCAGCTGCCGAACCGAGTAGAAATTCGTCCGCGCAGAATATATCTGTCGCGAATCCGAGCTCATGCGCTCGTCTGGTTGAGCGGTAAGGGTCAGCAGGCGCTTGCCTTTCGGACGCTCGAGCGTACCCTGAATTAGACCGCCTTCTCTGATCAGTCTAATGTGCGCCAGCTTTTTTGGAGCACCAAGAACCTCTCGTCCCGAGGCGAGAGCTGCATCATTTACCGTCACGTAAATGTAAGGGATGTAGTAGCCAGTCTCACCGTCGGGATCACGAACTTGAATTCCTGAATAGCACTCCAAGTATGGCCCGACAGTGCTTGAGCGATAGCTCGCGACCCCCACAATGGCGATTGCAGGGTTTGCTGCAGGTGCTAGCTCCTTCGGCAATAAACAATTCGCCTCGTGCCCCACGCTGAACATAAGGTTTATGGCTTGGCAGCCGAGAAACGCACTGCCACGATTTTTGCCCCCATGGTAAAGCGGCGCATCAAGCGGAATGCCTTTGACGTCGGGCATCGCATCCTCCTCAATCTCAGAACAATTTCGCGCGGTTGGAGATTGAGCTATTCATCTCACCTCGCCTCTCCGGTTGTTGAAGCGCCCCTGAAGCGACTGTACTGCGCTGGCAGCGATGTGGGTTCGGTAGTCCGGAGCTATGGCGGAATCTGGGTGATGACGGTGTGAGGAAGGCGGCGTATCGAGGCGGGTGACGAGCCTGCCAGAACCTCTCGAGGAGAGCGATACGCCATGACCGAGACTACCAATGTTCTTGCTTTCCGTCAGCCGTCCGCGGTTGATGATCCACTGACCGATATCGTTCGTGCCGGCGCGCGGGACCTGCTTGCCAGGGCGATCGAGATCGAGGTTGGCGCGTTTCTGGCCAGCACGGCCAATCTGACGCTGCCCGACGGTCGAGCGCGCCTGGTCCGACATGGGCACGGTCCGGTGCGCGAGATTGCGACCGGCATCGGTCCGGTGGAGGTCGCTCGTCCCAAGGTCCGCGACCGCGGAGCGAGCGGGCCAGGCGACCGCCTCCGCTTCAGTTCGGCAATCCTGCCGCTATGGGCGCGGCGGACGAAGAGCCTGGATGCCTTGATCCCGGTCCTCTATTTGCGCGGCATCTCGACCGGCGACTTCCAGGAGGCGCTCTCGGCGCTGCTCGGCAAGGATGCGCCGAACCTGTCGCCTTCGGTGATCGCCGGCCTGAAGGCCGATTGGCAGGTCGAGTACGAACGCTGGCAGAGACGCGATCTGTCGGCGCGTCGCTATGTCTACATCTGGGCCGATGGCGTGTACCTGCAGGCCCGCATGGAAGATCACAGCGAATGCATGCTGGTGCTGATTGGCACCACGCCGGAAGGCAAGAAGGAGCTGATCGGCTTCCAGGTCGGCGTGCGCGAGAGCGCGCAGAGCTGGCGCGAACTCCTGATCGACCTGCGGCAACGCGGGTTACGATTGCCCCGCAACTCGCCATCGGCGACGGCGCCCTCGGCTTCTGGAAGGCACTGGACGAGGCCTTTCCCGGCACGCGGCACCAACGATGCTGGTGCCATAAAGTGAGCAACGTACTCGACAAGGTCGCCAAATCCGTGCAGGGCCCCATGAAGAACGACCTGCGGAACATCTATCTGGCCCCACACCGGGCCGAAGCTGAAACCGCGATCGACGTCTTCGTCGAGAAATACCACGTCAAATACGGACGTGCGGTGGAGTGCCTGATCAAGGATCGCCATGCGCTGCTCGCCTTCTTCGACTTCCCTGCTGAGCACTGGATCCACCTACGCAGCTCGAACCCGATCGAGAGCGTCTTCGCCACGGTGCGCCACCGAACGGTGCGGACCAAGGGATCGCTGTCGCAACAAACTGCGAAGCTGATGGTGTTCAAGCTCATCGACGCCGCATCGAAGACCTGGCGGCGATTGAAGAGCACGAACCAGTTGCCGAAAGTCATCGCCGGTGTAAAGTTCATCGACGGAATCGAAGTCATTCCGAACACTGAAAGCCACGCCGCCTGATCAGGCCGCGTCACCCAAAATCAGCCATAGCTCGGTAGTCCGTACGGCACATCGATCCGGTGATAGCGATCTTCGCTACGCGAGGCCGCAGTGCCGTTTCTGCGCCTTGCACCTCAATCCGCCGGATTAAACGATCCGAAAACATCCAACACGCTTGACCTTTTCCATTCTAGAAGCCGGCAGCTGTCCTGTGCTGCCGAATGCGCCTGATTGTCCATCCATTCCGGCGGAGCGTGCTCACCGATGATGACGTCAAGGCGAGTGGGTGATTCCTATTTGTCTATCAGTCGTTATGCAACGTCGATGCCAGGCACCACGTGCGGTTTATACGGCTCACCGGCTGACGTCAAATTGGGTACGAGTGACCCGACAACTTTCGACTCTTGTTCTGTTGTCTTCCTCGCTTGTCCGATTGACGACGCGATGTCGAAAGCCCGACATGATCAAGTATCCGGACAGAAAGTTGATGAGGCTCTCTCACGAGTTTTCGCAACAGCATGGCTATCGCCATTGTGTCTCGATTAAACCAGATCAGCGTAACATTATCGCTGCGGATGGTAGAAAACGCAGGCCCTGACATCACCGTCTCGGTAGAGAGTCGGAAGACCTCCAGCGCCTGTGCAGAGTCACGTGAGGCTGACTTCCCATCAGAGTCTCGGCGCGCCGATTGCACGGAATGGATACTCCAATTCGCAAGACTTAGGAGAACCTCATGCGTTCTGCGCCCCACTTTTCGATCCACAAGGAGCTCAGCACCGTTCGGCACCGGTATCGCTCCGCTCGCGGGTACCGATCCTATCTCCGAAACCGGAGGAAATTCGGTCGCAAATTGTCGGCGTCTAGAAGGTGGGGTAGTCGGCAAAGCCAATGCAACAATCCGAAGGATGGCTAACGCCTGAGCGGCGGAAGCACGTTCGCGATGTGAAATCGTTATCGAAGTGCTTTAGCGCCAATTTACACGGGTACTGCGCACAGGCTTTGGGCATCAAAGATGATGCGTAGCAGAGGGCAGATCGGCAAGAGTCCGGGGCGTGGTGCAGACCGCAACTCTTGGCTTGCCCGACTTTCAACGCTCGTTCTCAACCATTTTGATCAACATGCCCGTCATCCTTTTTGATGCTGAAAAACCCTGCACCGCCACTGATCGAGGGAACCAAGAGTTATGGGACGTGTGAGCGAAAAAGTCATTTTGGTAACCGGCGGGGCTCGAGGGATGGGGGCCGCTCATGCGCGCCTGCTGGTAGCCGAGGGCGCGAAAGTCGTGATCACCGATATTCTTGACAATGAAGGAGCGACTTTCGCGGCCGAACTTGGCCCATCCGCGATGTATGTGCATCAAGACGTCGCTCAGCCAGAGGAATGGTGCCAGGCGATCGCGGCTGTTGAGAGCAAGTTCGGCGCGCTGCACGGCCTCGTCAACAATGCAGGCATAGCCAGCATGGCTCCCATCGAGCTGTTTCCGCTCGAGCAGTGGGAGAAGACCCTGGCTGTCAATCTCACTGGTGTGTTCTTGGGAATGCAGACTGCCCTACCTGCCATGCGCCGCGCGGGCGGAGGGTCGATCGTCAACATCTCGTCGGTCGAGGGGCTGAGGGGTAGTGCTGGGCTTCACGCCTATGTTGCTTCCAAGTTCGGCGTGCGTGGCATAACGAAGTCCGCTGCCTTGGAGGCCGCCGCGTCCGGCGTTCGCATAAACTCTATCCATCCGGGCTTCATCAACACTCGGATGACAGAGAACATCGATCTTTCCAGTTTTCCAATTCCGCTCGGGCGGCCGGCCGAGCCGCAGGAAGTTTCACAGGCAGTCTTGTTCCTGCTTAGCGACGAGTCCTCTTATTTTACGGGCTCCGAAATCGTCGTCGATGGCGGTCTGACGATCGGCGTCCCGCAAAAGTGTCAGGCGGTCGAAAACATCTTCTGACTATCAGCGGACGGATTGTCACATCAAACGAGATGGAATGTCGCGATGTATTACACCAGTGGAAATTACGAAGCTTTTGCTCGGCCCCGCAAACCCGCCGGCGTGGATAGCAAGACAGCTTGGTTCGTTGGTTCGGGGTTGGCTGCGCTCTCCGGCGCGGCCTTCTTGATCCGCGACGGGCAGATGCGTGGCGACGGCATCGTCAACTTAATCGACCGCCGAGCCGAAGGAGGCGCTTCTCAAAGGTTCGAGAGCTCGCGATGGCGCTTGTTGTGGAGATCTCGCGCCAAGTCGCAAAGGCTCGCTCGCGCGAAGCACGACGGAAGTCGGCGGTGGCGGCTCCGGGATAGTGATGTGGAAAAGGTTCGCGACCTGATCGTGAACTGACAGAAACCGTTGAGCCTGATGGGACGATTTGAAACGCTTCATGATCCGCTCGCGTCGCCGCGTCGGCTGATGAGAATTCTCGGCCCGATTGTTGAGAGCTTTGTGCTGGCGATGTTCGACGTGAAAGCCCATCTTCGCGCTCGCAGCGCCGTACGAACGGAGCTTGTCCGTGATCATCACGCGCGGCGGCGTGCCGGCGGATTTCAAGAGCTTCTTCATGAGCCGCTGGGCAGCGCGCGAGTCTCTTCGGCGCTGGATCAAGACGTCGAGAACGAAGCCATTCTGGTCGACAGCAATGTTGTTCGCCCGCGATCGAGATAACGACTTCGTCCAGATGCCATTTGTCACCGCGAGCGGGTGCGCGCTGGCGGATCCGATCGGAGAACGGCTTGCCGAATTTCCGTCCCCACTGGCGCACGGTTTCATAGGTCACGCCAATGCCACGCGCCGCCAGCATTTCCTCGACCATGCGCAAGCTTAAGGGAAACCGGAAATACAACCAAACGGCATAGCTGATCACTTCCGGCGAGAAGCGATGGCGGCGATAAAGAGGGTCCTTGGCAGTCCGCAGGCCGCTCGTCTGCCCCCTCCGCCGTTCCAATTCGTTAACTTGACGGTACCGTTCCGGGGGCATCATGCAGCGTCGTCACCTAGCACGCGTCACCAATGCTGGAAAGCACTGAAGTTCTTTGCCCGCTTTCTCGCCGATAGCGGCAGGTTCAGGCGCCGGCCGATTTGACGACCGAATTGTTCGGCCAATACATCTTATGGCTGGACGCCTTGCCTTCCCGAACCGGCAAACCCGGTGCTCAGCTTTCGCGCTTACTGGCGGCAGGCTAACGGCAATCCATCGTTGCGTCCGTTTCTTGACCTGCGTCGTGAACGCTATACCGAGGTGCGAGCTGAGTGGCATTTCGCCGTGCTTTCGCGAAGGCGCGGTCGGTCGCCATGCGACGCTCGATCATCGGCGCAATCAGTTTAGCAGGCTCGGTCCGCGTCATCAGACCTACGCTATGCGTCAGGATCTCGGCGTAGCTTCTGAGATCCCTAAAGACCGCCGCCGGCAGCTCGATCGTGAGCTTGACTGGCTTGTCGTCTTCAAGCGGCCCAAGCTTGAGCTTCGTCATGGCGTTCCTCCATTGCTGTAGGGCGCCAGCACCAAATCGCGCGTGCCGATCACGCGGACCGGGAAACCTGGCCGGATGGTCAGCGTCGGCTGGATGTTGAGCTGACGCTGCACGACCAATTGGCCGGTCTGGCTGATGCTGTTGGACGCACCGCTACGAATCGCTTGAACGAGGTTGTTCTCATTTGGCTCGTGCCGCCTCCGCTCCGACGCTGAGCATGGTCGAGAGAACGGCGGCCTTGAATAGCATGCCCCAGTGGTTGTCGACATCGTCCTCGAGTCCGGCATAACCACCAGTGTCGGCGCCCGGCTGGCGCTCCAGCACGATCGAGTTGCCGTCCGGTATGATGATGCGAGTCCAGACCAAGAGGATTCGACTCTGGCCGTCCGCACGGCCGCTTTTCAGGCGATGATCTGACTGGCGTGGGCGCGCTCTCGGTGCAGTTTGGGCTTTGCTTGAACTAGAACATGTCTCCGCGCAAAGCGCTCGATGGAGTCGAGCGGGTTCGCTCAAACGGCGCAATTGCCTTTCCCTCGAAGGTTTCGATCGACTAGGAATTGTTTTCAGACTCGAAGACGGCGTTCGATCATACTGGCCAGCCCGGTCAACGCGTAGCAGATCACAAAGAATATACTCAGCACGCCCAGATAGATCTCGATGGCGTGTGAGTCTCCGGTTCCGACATACGCTAGTCTTTCTATCATTTGACGCGCCGATCCCAAGAGATCCGACACGCCGACAACGGACGTCAGTGCACTCGCCTGGACGAGAACGGTGAGCTGCCCGACGTAGGGCGGCAACGCACGCCGAAATGCTTGTGGCAAAATGACGAACACAAGCGCTTCCGTTGCGCTCAAGCCAAGCGCTCGGGCGCCCTGCTCTTGGCGATGTGGAATTGAATCCAAGGCGCCTCGAAAGACCTCACCGATGTTCGCCCCGCCCCAGAGCCCCAATCCGATTATTGCGGCCGTGAGTGGGCCCGTGCGGAGACCAATTTGCGGAAGGGCAAAGAACACGAAGAGGAGTATCATAAGCGACGGCACGCCGCGGAACAACTCAACGTAAAGCCGTCCGACAAAGCGCGCGAACGTGAGCGTGCTTTGCGACAGCGCCGCGATCAGGAGACCAAGCATTGTCGCCAAAATGACGGTGAGCAGCGAGATCCACAAAGTAACCAAAAGGCCCTTACCAAGGTAAAGGGTGACAGGCCAAACCCAGTTGTTCATTTAACTACTCCCAGCCCCGGAATCGCGAGCCTGCGCTCGAACGTACGAGACAAAGCGCTTAGGATGCTGCACACCAGCAGGTACATGAGACAAGCGATGCCGAAGGTCTCAAACACTTTAAACGTATCTGACACGATCCGGTTGGCGACATAGGTCAATTCCTGATAGCCGACGACGATCATGAAGGAGGACGACCTGAACTGCGTGATCGCCGTGGTTGTTGTTCCGGTGATCGCGACGCGCAACGCGATCGGGAGTGTGATGTCAAGAAAGGTCTGGAACGCCGGCAAGCCGAGAGCGCGAGCTGCCGTCACTTCGCCTTTCGGCACAGCTTCGAATGCGGCCCTGAAGACCTCCGTTTGATAAGCACCGCCCCACAATGCGAGCGCTAGCCAGGAAGTCTCGAACGGCGTCAGACGGATGCCTATGTCGGGTAGCGCGTAGAACAGAAGGAATATCTGTACGAGGAGCGGCGTGCAGCGGAATGCATTTACGAATCCAACGATTGCAATGTTGGTGATGGGAATCCGTGCATAGCGTATTGCCCCGAGCACGAGCCCGATCCCAATTCCGAGCGCGATGCCGATCGCGCTGATGAGGAGGCTGTTGCCGAGGCCCGCCAGCAGCTCAGTTACCTCTTTCATGAGATCGTTCTGCACGATCCGCACCTCCGCCCAAGCCGAATTGGGACGCTATCGCGCTGCCGGGACCCTCAAGATTTGCACTCCATGGGATCGACGCCGGCATAGTCGAGCTTGACCTTCGGTCCCGGGACGACATTGCGATACTTCGCGACCATCGTCGGATCCCTGACTTCTTCGGCGAAGGCTTTGTAGAAGGCATCTTCTTCGCGCATCTTGGCGATCACTGCGTTGATCCAGGCAAGCATGGCCGCATTGCCCTTCTTGACGCCAATACCCTGGATCGCAGGTGAAGCGAGTTCGCCAACGACTTTGAATTTTTTGTTGTTCTGCACGAAGTTGTAGTCGTAGACGTCGATATAGGCGAAGGCGTCAGCACGCCCCTGGATCAGCATCGTGGAGGAATCGGCCGGGCTTTGGGCCGTGATCAGGTTCGCCTTCGGATGACACTTCTGTAACCAGGTCTGGTAGGTGCTCCCTGTCGGCGTCACGACCGTGCGACCGGCGAGGTCGGCGTAGTTGTTGATGGGAGAATCCTTCTTCACAACAAGCTGGAGATTGCTCAACCAGATCGGATCCGAGAAGTCGATTTGCTCGGCGCGCGCCGGAGTTCTGGCAAGCGAGGCGAGCACGAGGTCGACCTTGCTGGACTGCAAGAACGGGATACGGTTGCTGTCGTTCATACATTGGGTCTGGAGACCGGCTTCGGTGCCGAAGGCAAACTCGGCGATGCGCTTGACGAGCCCATACTCAAAGCCGGCAGGCTTTCCATCGAGCCCGACATAGCCGGCGGGCGGATACTGGCAATTGATGCCGATCGTCAGCACCTTTGGCGTGGCGAGGTCCGTGGGCAGCGGCACGTCCACCTTCGACTGCGCGATGGCCGGCAACGCCACTATCGAAAATGACAGGGCCGCGATCGCGGCTAGGCATTTCAGCATGTTCATAATCTCCGCTTTCCTGTTGATCTTGGTATGGCGAAATAAGTAGGTCAGACGTCAGTGTGCGACAGGAACTGGCGCGTGCGGTCGTGGCTTGGTCGATCGAGGACGTCGGCCGGATGCCCTTTCTCAACGACCACACCGTCGGCCATAAATACGAGTGTGTCGCCGACCTCTCGCGCGAAACTCATTTCGTGCGTCACGACGAGCATAGTCATGCCGGAGCGCGCGAGATCCTTCATGACGTTCAAGACCTCGCGTACGAGCTGAGGATCGAGCGCCGATGTGACCTCATCGAACAACATCACGTGAGGACGCATCATTAGGGCTCGGGCAATCGCGACACGCTGCTGCTGGCCTCCCGAAAGCTGGTCGGGATAACTGCTCTCCTTGTCTGCCAAACCGACCTTCGCGAGCAACTCTCGGGCGCGAGCTTCCGATTCCGCAGTCGGCTCCTTCAAAACGCGACGCGGAACCAAGGTGAGATTCTTCAAAACGGTGAGATGCGGAAACAGGTTGTAGTGCTGGAACACCATTCCCACGCGCTGGCGGACCTTATTCACGTCCTGCTTGCCGGAGAGCAAGTCCTGGCCTTCCAGCACGATCTCACCGCCGACGACCGGCTGAAGCATGTTAACCGTTCGCAGGAGCGAGCTCTTGCCGCTGCCGCTCGGGCCAATGATGACGACGACCTCGCCTTGACGAACCGAGAGATCGACGCCCTTCAGAACCTCGTTTGATCCGTACGAAACGCGTATGCCACGCAGATCGAGGAAGGGTGCAATCGGTTCGGTTGACACTGGGCGCCTCTCTGTTTTCAGCGCAACGCTGGTCGAACGACCGCGGAGATCAAGTCGGTCATCGCGACATGCGTCTGGAGAGGAATCCCATCGACGTCAGCATCGACGACGTTGCCGACCGAGTTGATCAAGCCGATGTCGACACCGCGACGCAGCAGGTGTTCTTCCATTTTTGGCGCATGGAGGAGGTCGGGCCTCTTCAGACGGGCCGCAAGCGCCCCCAGGATGGCGTAGCAACCCCAGTTCGAGCAGGCTGCGGTGACTAGCACATCGGTGCCAGTCACCGCTCCGATGCCGGCACCGCCTTCCGGCCGCGCGTCGCCGAACTTCACATGGCGCCGCACGGCGTCGGCGACGACCCCCATGCCTATCTCATTGCCCCCGTCGCCCACGCAGACGCTAGGAATCCCACGGGCGAGCGCCTCGTCGAACAAGTAGTCAATCCGGGCCCGCCCCATGCCGTAGTCGATGCCGCGCATCGAGCAATAGATGCCGTCGGCGTTACGGCCGACCCGCTCCGTTGAGAAGACCAAGGCAGGCTTGAATTCATCGAGCAAGGCGGCGGAGGCGGCCTTCGCCTCGGTGTCCGTCACGGGAAAGGAGCGCGTGCTGGCGACCGCGAGGCTTCCGTCGCCGCTCGCAATCCGCGCCTGCTCGTAGGGGAGCACCGACAGGCCGGCGCTGGTAAGGATCTTGGCGGTGCCGTCGAGCAGGGTCTCCTCCGCGACAACGACACAGGTCGCTCGCTTGGATAGGGCAAGCGCTCGCACGACCGCGGCGGCGCCGGCAGGCCCGTCGTTCTCGCCGATAGTGGGCGAAATCCAGGCCCGCGAGACGGAGCCCGTCGTCACCACGACCGTCGCCCCCACCGGGATAGCGGCGAGCGCCTCGGCGGCCGCGCCGCACAGGGCACCGCCTTGCCGCGCGCGAGCCGCCTCGTAAAGATGCTCGACGCCTCGGCCCCCGAGATCGAGATTGACCAGTCGGTCGAGCCGGTCATCCATGCCCGCAAAGGTAGTGTTGGCGTTGCTCATGCCTGCTCTCCGAGAACGAGCTGTGAGATTGCGGAGACATCGCCGATCCGCGAGGCGAGATGATCGAGTGCAGTATCGACGGCGGCGACGACGGCATCCTGGCCGCCAACTCGCCCGATCGCGTCGAGTGTCGGCTTCAGGCGCAGCGACACACGAGCCCCAGGCTGTCCGTGGGTGTTGACCGTGAGGATTCCATCGTCGCGCAGGAGGACCATGCCGAGCGCAGAGGAGACCTCGCACGGAACGAGCCCGAGGTCTTCGGCGGAACGGCGGGCGCGCCGCAGGACAACGGCGAGCACATCTTGCTCGTCGACCATTGGTCCGAGATCGCTGACAACCACGAGGTCGCGACCGAGCTTCTCGGCGAGTGCGACGGCGAGCGCCTGTCCGGAGCGAGCTTCCTCCCGCAGGTCGTCAGGCCGAAAAGCCTGGAGAGACCGCATGGCGCCAGCGGCGATCGGTGCGCGTGCCTCCATCCCAAATTCAGCGCCCTTCGCTGACGCCGCCGTGACAAGATTGGGGCGGCCGGCAAGGACGCCTGCGCGCGGTCCGGCGAGACCCGCCTTGTCGCAATTGGTAATCGCGAGATCGGCGCCGAGGGCGAGGCCCGGCTTACCGCCATGGAGCACAGGACGCAGACGGGCGCCATAAGCGTCGTCCACGAACGCAATGGCGCCGACCGCGTGAGTGGCTTTGACGACAGCCGAGGTCACGGTGTCGTCCAGAAGCTCGAGGGCGCTCGTTACGGTGGTGACGACGACGAGGTTGGGTTTCGCCTTGGTCAGAGCTGCCTGCCAGTCGCGATCGCCCCCGATTTCGACGAGTTCCACCCGAGCGATGGAACAGCCTCGGATCACCGAAGCGTGCGATCGCCCACCCGGAGGGACGATCGAAATCACGGGGCTGCCGCCGGCATGAGCGACGATGGTAGCAATGATTCCCGCGCTGGTGCGCTTGAATACAGCGACGCCATCCCCGTCCTCACCACCAAGGTGATTGATCGCGACTTCTCGGAGGTCTTCGGCGAAGAGGCCCGGGCCAACCCATTCCTCGCAAAGTGTCGCGAGATCTTCCGCCTTGAGCGGAAAGTCTCGCTGATTTCCTGTGAACACGCCGATGGAATGCGGGCCGAGCCTGCGGACACGATTGGCCGCTACGACCTGCCCCTGACGAAGGCGACGCGCTTCGTCGACACTGGATCGGATGATGGTACCACGCGCAAAGCCGACAATGGGATCGATGGGATTACCGAAGCGATCTGTGGGCTTCGGGGATTGCGTTTTCGACTCCGAGGCGACGGCTGTCATCATCTTCTCCTAGAACCAGTGTGACTTGGCGATGCGGACAACCAGGGAGCCAAGGTGACCGGCGACGCGCGATGAAATGGGCGTTCTTGTCAGAAGCGTTCGGCGAAAGCGTCTTGCCGCGCGAATATGCCAGACGAGGCATTCTCGATGCTTCAAGCCCGGTACAAGACCGACGAAGTCGGGCCCAACAGCGGGGTCGTAGCTCGGCGTCATTGGGTCACCTCGCGAGATCGCTGACGCGACGACGAATCCGGACCAAGCTCGCTTGACGAACTTGCAACGATGCTTTGGAGCAGACTGACAAAACCCCGATGACCGCTCTCAGAGACACCATCAACGAGGGGTTCGGTGCTTGCCGTCGCGCCATCACGAGCGCCGGCCTTAACGCAGGCTCTGATCAGCTCCCCTTCGAGAGTTTCGTCGTGTAGCAGGTCAGGACTGCCGAGCCCGACAGCAAGTCCGGCGCAAACGGCGTAAGCGCCCCAGTTCGATATTGCGGCGCTGACGATCACGTCCGTCTCGACCGCCGTGACAACGAAGCCATTTGGATGAAAAGCGGCAAGCGCCGTCCGCACCGCGCCGAAGCCGACCTCGTTACCGCCGTCGCCAATTCCTATCGTCAACCGCTTCGCCGCGTGTCCGGCCTCTGCGAGCAAATGGAGGTGCGCCATCGTGCCGGCAGGGCGACGGTCGCCGCGGACGCCGTGGAAAAAACCATCCGGGTTGGGGCCATCGAGCTCGACGAAGACGATTGCCGATGGCTGGTGTCGTGCCAGCAGCGCCTCGACGGCCTTGGGCCCATACTTGGAATGAGGCGGGATAGTCTCCACCTTGATCGGCCTTGCCGTGAAGGATCCAACGAGCGCGGCGCAAGCTTCCACTGGCTTAGAATGAGCCTCTTCCGAGACGATCGTGACCTGGGCGCCAAGACCGAGGGCCATAGCCCGTGCAAGGACAGCGGCGCCTGGCGGTCCGTCGGTCTCGCCCTGCGGGAGTTTAGGCGGAACGCCGGCGCCCGTCGCCACGATGACGTGGTCGCCGTAGGCGACGCGCGACATCAGGGCTCTGGCTGCCAGCGTAGACAACGGCTCGCCGTGATGACGACGGCAGATCTCGTACATCGGAACGACGAGACCCGGTGGAAGCCCGCCCGCGAGAGGACGGGATTCAATCGTCATCAGGCGATCGAACCGCTCGCCCGCCGTGGCCAGAAGAGGGTCCGGACCCGTGGAGTCTTCGGTTAAGAGCATAACGATGGAGACCTCTTGGGCTGTCTCTCGGCTCACACCGTGACGGTCACGCTCTTGCGATAGGTGTAGCTCTCGAGGGCCCCTTCGATAGAATATTCGGCGCCGATGCCGCTCTGTTTGGCACCGCCGTAGGACATGCCTGGGATCTGACCGCCGGCACGGTTGATCTGGAGCCAGCCTGCATCGATTCGCTCCGCTGCGCGCAGGGCAGTGGTGATGTCGTTCGTGAAGATGTAGGCAGCGAGACCGTAATGGGTGTCGTTCGCCCAGCCGATCATCTCGTCTTCGTTCGTCCAGGGGATCGCAACCAGGACAGGCCCGAAGACCTCCTCGCGCACAACACGCCAGCTATTGTCGACACCCGTCAGCACGACGGGGCCCGGCATGAAGCCGTCGGTGTCGTTAGCGGGAGCTGGGACCTGGCCGATCTCCACCTTCGCGCCACGATCGACGGCCTCGCGGATAAAAGCGCAAACCTCTCCGTAGCGCTCGGCGTTGATGATCGCGCCGATGTCGGAGGCCTCGTCGAGCGCGTCGCCGACTTTCATGGCCTTCAGCTTCTCGACAACCTTTGCAACCACCGGCTCGAACACGTCCCGGTGGATGAAGAGCCGCGAGCCCGCCGTGCAGGACTGCCCTTGGCGCGCGAAGCGCATGGCATTGATGACGTTTGTCGCGCAGGTATCGAGTTGCTCCGGCGTCGCCGCATCTGGATAGACGACGCAGGGGCTCTTGCCGCCGAGCTCAAGGGTGACCTTCGCAATGCGGTCGGCGGCGGCATGCGCCACGAGCTTTCCCACCTCGACCGAGCCTGTGAACGAGATCTTCGACACGTCGGGATGGTTCGAAAGCGGCGCACCGGCCTCGATGCCCGTTCCGGTGACGACATTGAAGACGCCGGCTGGGAACATGTCGGCTGCAAGTTCCGCGACCTTGATGACCGCTAGCGGCGCGTCCTCGGCAGGCTTCAGAACCAGCGTGTTACCGGTGCCGAGCGCCATGCCGATCTTCACGGCTGCGAGTACGAGGGGCGAATTCCAGGGGATGATCGCGCCGACGACACCAAGCGGCTCTCGCGTAGTGTAGCTGAATATCCCCGGGCCGAGCGGCAACGTCTCGCCCTTCTGCTCGGATACCACGCCGCCGTAGTAGCGCAGGACCTCGGCAGTGCTCGCGACCTCAGGTCGGCTTTGCGTGCGCAGCGCGTTACCCGTTTCGGCCGCGAGGATGTTGGCGATCTCTTCGGCATGCGCCGACACACGATTGCCGAGTTCAGTCAATAGCGCACCGCGGGCTCGTGCCGCCATGCGGCGCCAGTTCGGAAAGGCCGCCTTGGCCGCCGCGACTGCGGCATCGACGTCTTGCTTGTCCGCAGCCCCGACCATGGCGATGGTGTCGCGTCGGCAGGGATTCTCGACTGCCATCGTGCGGCCCGAGACCGGCTTGATCCACTTTCCTCCGATGAAGTTGCCAAGCAGCCCGGAGCGCGGCAACGTCAGTTCGGAATCGTAGCTGGTGGTGGCGCGTTGCGCTCTCATTTGTTCGTTCCTGTTCTTCGAAATCATGCTGCGGGGTGACGGAGATTGACCTTGAGCAGTCGCTCGTAGACCTCCGAGACGCTAGTGGAATCCTTTCCGCCCAGACCATCCGCGCGGGCCGTATTGTAGATCTGGCGAACGAGCTGCCCGAGATACATCGGTGAAGCCGTGAAGTCGTCGAGTGCGAGCGAGATGTCCTTGTGCATCAGGTCGAGCGCGAAGAAGGCTGGCCGCTCCTGCGTAAAGAGCGTCTTGCCGAGCCAATCCAGCATCTTGCTGCCGGCGAGACCTCCGCCGAGAACCTCGAGCAACACGTCGAGCTTCGCGCCGGACTTCACGCTAGCTGCCAGCACCTCGCCGAGTGCTACCGTGTTGATCGCGGTCAACAGGTTGTGGCTCAACTTCATAAGTTGTCCGGAACCGACCGGGCCGCAATGAATGATCTTGCCAGCCAGCGTCTCAAGCACAGGGCGCGTCGCATCCAGCACGGTCTGGTCGCCCCCGATCATGATCAGGAGCTTGCCATTTTCTGCGCCGGCGACGCCGCCGCTGACAGGCGCATCGAGATAGTTGATCCCAGCTTTGTCGCAGACTGCAGCGACCGCCTTGGTGGTCTCGGGGTCTACCGTACTGAAATCGACCACAGTCGCGCCCTTCTTCGCAGCGGCGAGGATCCCGTCCTCACCGGTTACGGCCGCCGTCAGGGCCACTGGAGAAGGGAGGCTCGCCAGAATAAAATCGGCTCCAGCGGCAGCGGCCTTGGGGCTTGCGGCAGCTTCCACGCCAGCCGGGGCAAGCTTGGCGACGGCCGGCGCGTTGGGATCGAAGGCCCGCACCTTATGTCCGGCTTCGGCAAGCCGACGCGCCATATGTGAACCCATGCGGCCAACACCCAAGAAGGCGATCGTCGGCATCGATAAATCCTCGCGATATTGGCCGATAGGCCGGTCAAAACTCGGCGATCGCAGCCTCATCTTCGCGATGATCGCGATCACAAGGGTGATGCCGGCGGTTTTGGGCCGGTTCGACCGGCCCCGGAAGACCAGTCCAATTGACGCGAGGCGAAAGAAATTCTTACTCTCGGGTTCTTTGGAGATATGCCAGTTTGGCCCTCAGTCTTTCACGACTACGTCTCTTTCATGAGCTTTCCGAGCTCGGCACGATCTCGGCAGTGGCACGAGCGCTCGGCCAAACACGGCCGGCCGTGTCTCAACAGTTGGCGCTGCTCGAACGCGAGGCGGGAGCGGTACTTTTCGAGCGTTCGGCAGGAGGGCTGCGCCTGACAACCAAAGGGCAGCAACTCCTAGATCGCGTCACGCCGCTGCTGCAACTGGCAGAGCGCATCGAAGCCGAACTCGACGAGAAGGACGGACCTCCTGCGGGCGAACTACGACTTGCCGCATTCGGGAGTGTCGCGACCAGCATCGTTCCAAGAGCCTTGGGCTATCTCCACAAGACACACCCCCTGATCGATGCAAGCTTCGTCGAACTCGAGCCGACCGAGGGCCTCAAGGCAACCGTCGCCAAGCAGGTCGATATCGCAATTGTCGACGATTATGCCGATGCAAGTGCGTACCGACAGGCCCTCGAATTCCACCCCCTCTATGTCGACGCCTTGAATGCGATCCTTTCGTCAGACCACCGCTTCGCGAAGGCCGACTTGACAAGCATAGAGCTCAAGGATCTCTCGAACGAGAAGTGGGCGATCAACCAAACGGCGGTCGCCTATCAGCAGAACTTGACTAACGCGTGCTTGGCTGCCGGATTCGAAATGAAGATTGGCTGCAGCGCTCGTAATATTTCTGCCACCCTTGAGATGGTACGCACCGGACAATTCGTAACAGTCCTGCCCGGTCTTGCGGTGCAGCCCCTCGACAAGGATCCCGACTTTCGCGTTCTTCCCATTGCGCCCGCCTTACACAGACACATATTCAGCGCCGTTCCCAAGGGCACATCCCGACGCCCTATCGTTGCCGCTGCATTGGCGGCCCTGGAGCGAGCGGCCCTCAATTGCCGCCTCTAAAACGTTGGCAGCGTAACTATTTCTAACGTGCTCCGTCAGGAGACGTGTTCTTTCGCCGCGGCAAGACGAGCGCTAGTCGTTGAGCAAAGGCCACACTTCTATCTTTCCAACAACCAATGGAGCATGGACATGCGAAGCTATGGACTGCGGTTCGTCACCGGTCTGGTTGCGGCATTCTGCGGGTTCGCGCTCGCGGCCGGGGCGAGCCACGCTCAGGAGAAGTCCAGGCTGGATGAAATCCTGGCGCGGGGCAAGCTGGTCGTCGGCGTGTCGAGCGAGTCACCTCCTTTCGGCTTCGTCGACGAGAAGGGGGAGCTGGTGGGCTTCGACATCGATGTTGCCCGGCTGATCGCCAAAGCGACTTTCGGTGATCCCAACAAGGTCGAGTTCATTCGCCAGAGCGCAGCCCAGCGCTGGCCCAATGCCCAGAACGGCACGATCGACTTTGGCGCGCAGACGACAACCATCTACGCCGACCGCGCGCAGCGGGTCGCGTTCACCCGCAACTATATCGATGGCGGCATCGTCCTCATCGTCCGCAAAGATGCGCCCTTCAAGACGCTCGACGATTTGAACAAGCCGAACGTCACCATCGCCAATCTGACCACGCCGACCCAGGAGGAGCGCGCCAAGCGCCTCTTCCCGCAGGCCAAGCTCCAGACCTTTGACGGCATCGCCTCGCAATTCAACTCTGTGAAGCTTGGCCGAGCCCAGGCCGCTCAGCTCGATGCTCCCGTAGCCGCATGGTATGTCAAGTCCAACCCGGACATGCGCGTGATGGAAACTCGCCTGACGGATGTCGTCAACACGGGTATCTTCATGAAGCCGGGCGACTTCCGGCTCTGGCAATACCTCGATCTCGTCGTGTCCGAGATGACCGGCGGGTATCTCTTCGCCGAGTACAGCGCGATCTACGAGAAGTGGTTCGGCGAAAAGCCGAAGAATGCGAAGTGGTATCTCAACAATAACTGATCGACTGCGCAGAGAGGGCGGGTGATGGATTGGTCACAGTTTGGCAACTTCGCCGTCCGCTACCTTCCGCAACTCTGGAACGGGATGCTCGTTACCATCGCTGTCGCGGCGCTCGCGGCGCCGACGGCTCTCGCAATCGGCGTGCTTCTCACTGTGCCGCGCGTTGCCGGCTGGCGGCTATCCAGCGCTCTTGTACGAGCCTATGTCGAGGTGATGAGGAATACACCGCTCCTCGTCCAGATGTACCTCCTCTTCTTCGGCCTGCCACTCGTGGGAATCTTCTGGGGTGAGATCACCTGCGGTGTCCTCGCCGTCGCGCTTCAGCACGCAGCCTTTTTGTCTGAGCTCTTGCGCAGCGGCATCGCGGCCGTGGGCGCCAAGCAGTGGGAGGCGGGACAGGCGATCGGCATGCGCCGCTGGGCGATTTTTCGCCAGATCGTTCTTCCACAGGCCGCTATCAAGGTCATGGCACCCGTCTCGAACCAACTGATCGTCCTTGTGAAGGACACGTCTCTCGTATCGGCGATCGGTGTGCTTGACCTGACACTGTCCGGCAAGGTCATCATCGAAAGATCAGGAGCGTCCTTTGAGGTCTTCATCCTCGTTGCGGCGCTCTATCTAATCCTGACTTCCGTCATCGGCGCCGGGTTTCGAGTCAGCGAGATGCGCTTCTCGCGGAGGCTCGGATGAGCATATCCGTCCTTATCGCAAACCTGCCCTACCTGTTGCAGGGTGCGCTGGTCACACTATGGCTCGCCTTCGTCGTCGTCATAGCCGGCACGCTTCTTGGCGCGGTCGTCGGAACGATCTCGAGCGGAGGTGGACCGATCCTTCGGTCCCTCGTCACGGCTTACGTCTTCGTGTTTCGGGGCATTCCGGTATTGGTCGTGATGTTTCTCGGCTTCTACACTTTCCCGGCATTTGGAATCCGTCTCAGCGCCTACGCCGCAGTCATGATATCGATGGTCTTCTATGTCGGCGCCTTCGTCACCGAGGCAGTGCGCGGCGCCATCGCAGCCGTGCCGACCGGCCAGATCGCAGCAGCTAAGAGCCTTGGCATGCGGCCGCTGACGATGCTCCGTGAGGTCGTCCTCCCTCAGGCAGCCCGTCTCTCGATTGCGCCGATCCTCAACATCTCGCTTATGGCGATCAAGCAGACCTCTTACGCCTCGGTCGTCGGAGCCTGGGAACTCTCCTTTGCGGCTCGCGAGGTCGTGGAGAGAACACTCGCGGCTTTCCAAATCTTCCTGGGTGTCATGCTGATCTACTTTTTGATCTGCTACCCCATTTCGCTGCTCGCGAACTATTGCGAGCGGAAACTCTCCTTCGATCACTGAGGGTGCCCATGACCATCTCCGCCGGATCGCCCATTATCGTATCAGTGAATGGCCTCGTGAAATCCTTCGGGGCGCATCGTGTCCTGAACGGGGTTTCTTTCGATGTCCGGCGTGGTGAAGTCGTTGTCGTTCTGGGCCCGAGCGGATCAGGCAAGTCCACGATGCTGCGCTGCGTCAACTTCCTTGAGACATTCGAGGACGGCACAATCACGGTCAATGGGGCACCGGTCGGCTATCAGAGCGACAGCGCAGGCCGTCGCCGCATGCTCGATGAGAAGGTAGTTGCGAAGAACCGTGAGCATGTCGGAATGGTCTTTCAAAGCTTCAATCTGTTCCCGCATCGGACCGTCCTTCAGAACGTCATGATGGGGCCCGTGTCGGTCCAGCACCGAGACAGGACTGAGGCGAGGAAGCACGCGCTGGAGTTGCTAGAGAAGGTCGGCTTGACCGACAAGGCCGACCAATATCCCGCCCGCCTCTCCGGCGGCCAGCAGCAGCGCGTGGCAATCGCCCGCGCGCTCGCGATGCGACCCGCTGTCATGCTCTTTGACGAAGCGACGTCGGCCCTCGACCCCGAGCTCGTCGGCGAAGTGCTCCGCGTCATGCGGGAACTGGCCAACGAGGGCATGACGATGATCGTCGTCACGCATGAGATGGGCTTCGCCCGGGAGGTTGCCGATCGCGTTATTTTCATGGACGGCGGCGTGATCATGGAGCACGGCGCGCCGCACGACATCATGGCCAATCCTCAAACTGAGAGGTTTCGGTCGTTTCTCGGAATGGATCGATCCGTCAACGAAGTTCAAGACACCTAGCGACCATTCTTTACGGGAGCCACTGGCGCTGGTGCGGAGGACGGAGAGATGAGGAATCACCGAGCCAGTTTCACGCCAGAAACACCCCAACCAGAGCGCAACGAACGCAATCGAATTTCAAACAAGACCGCCCTGCCCCTGATCCCACCGCGTATAGCGAACCGGTTGCGGATACGAGTCTCGTGCGCCGACAAATAGTGCCAAGGTGGCCGTGAAGCGGGGTAGACGAGCGGCCTGCGGACTGCCAAGGACCCTCTTTATCGCCGCCATCGCTTCCCACCGGAAGTGATCAGCTATGCCGTTTGGTTGTATTTCCGGTTTCCCTTAAGCTTGCGCATGGTCGAGGAAATGCTGGCGGCGCGTGGCATTGGCGTGACCTATGAAACCGTGCGCCAGTGGGGACGGAAATTCGGCAAGCCGTTCTCCGATCGGATCCGCCAGCGCGCACCCGCTCGCGGTGACAAATGGCATCTGGACGAAGTCGTTATCTCGATCGCGGGCGAACAACATTGGCTCTGGCGCGCTGTCGACCAGAATGGCTTCGTTCTCGACGTCTTGATCCAGCGCCGAAGAGACTTGCGCGCTGCCCAGCGGCTCATGAAAAAGCTCTTGAAATCCGCCGGCACGCCGCCGCGCGTGATAATCACGGACAAGCTCCGTTCGTACGGCGCTGCGAGGGCGAAGATGGGCTTTCACGTCGAACATCGCCAGCACAAAGCTCTCAACAATCGGGCCGAGAACTCTCATCAGCCGACGCGGCGACGCGAGCGGATCATGAAGCGTTTCAAATCGTCCCGTCAGGCTCAACAGTTTCTGTCAGTTCACGATCAGGTCGCGAACCTTTTCCACATCCCCTATCCCGGAGCTGTCACCGCCGACTTCCGTCGTGCTTCGCGCGAGCGAGCCTTTGCGACTTGGCGCGACATCTCCACGACAAGCGCTATCGCCGAATCTCGAACCTTTGAGAATCGCCTCCTTCGGCTCGGCGGTCGATTAAGTTGACGATGCCGCGCGGAGGGCTTCTCTTGACATAAGTATTTTCGAAACGATACGTTTAATAACTATAAAAAGCCTGCTACGGGCCTATTGGGAGGAAAAGGATGGACGGCGAAATCAGCTCGCGACGCGAGCTTTGGCGGGGCCGGAATCTGATTGTGGGTTGCCTGCTCGGCATGATGATGAGCGTCTCATCGATCTATTTCTATACTTCGGGCCTGTTCTTGAAGCCGCTTGCCGCCGAGTACGGCTGGACGCGCGGGATGGCGTCTCTCGGTCCACTGATCGGAATACTGACCATCGGTGTGGCTAGTCCCTTTGCGGGGCGGTTGGTGGACAGGTTCGGTGCATTTCGAATGGCGCTCTTGTCGGGAGGCGCGTTAGCGCTTTCGTTCCTTTTATTGGGTCTGGTAACCGGCGGGCTCGTCAGCTTCCTTCTTCTCACGTTCGTTCTGGCTGTTCTTGGTAGCGCGACGACTCCCGTCTCTTACGGCCGCATGATCGTCGGCAATTTTCCGCGACGCTTGGGGCTTGTCTACGGGATCGTGTATTGCGGGCCTGGCCTCGCTGCTCTGACGTTTCCATCGCTGGTCAGGCGGTTACTCGACGCTTACGGATGGAGGGGAGCCTATATCGGGCTGGCTATACTGACTTTCGGCATGATTCCGATCATCGCGCTGCTGTTGAAGAGCCAGGCTGGGCACGAAAGATCCAAGCCCGGCGCGGCACGGCAGAACTGGGGTCTGTACGCCGATCGACGCTTTCTGCTGCTCGCCATCATCTTCCTGCTGGCATCGACGGGAATCTTCGGCACGATCGTCCATTTCGTCCCGATGCTGACTGACCGCGGTACTCCGGCTGCAGCCGCTGCGGGACTAGCGGGTTTGATAGGCTTTGCTGTTATCGCGGGGCGACTGATTACAGGATTCCTGCTGGATATCATCGAAACCAACCTGCTTGCGGCCGCGATTTTTCTGTTGTCTGCCTGCGGTGTGCTCATGTTGGCGTCGGGCAACTCGGAGCTGATCTTGCCGGGAACGCTGGCCATGGGTTTCACCATTGGCTCGGAGTTTGATCTCGCTCTTTTCCTGGTCGGAAGACGCTTCCCGCCAGCTCACTTCAGCACGCTGTTTGGCGGCATTTTTCTCGCGGTGTCGGTCGGTGGCGGCGGTGGGCCGATCCTGGCCGGGATGCTCTATGATCGGGCCGGCAACTACCTGCCATGGTTTGTTGTCGCCGCTACCTGCCTGCTGGTCTCGTCCATTCTTTGCCTGATTGGTCGATCTTCGGTCTTCCGCGACAGTTCGATCGCGCCGAGCGTGGCATGACTCGATAGCGATTTGGAATCAGCAATGAACCTGGATCAAAAGCTTCTGCGTCAATACCAGTCGGGGGAGGGGTTGCCGGTTGCTGTCAAATCGAGCTCCCTTGCCGAATCATTGAAAATCAACCTCGAAAAAATCGACCTCGCGGGGCCACGCATCGAGCTGTCCTTTATTGTCGGTCAGCAATTTTTGCAGGCCGAGGACGTCGTTCACGGGGGCGCGGTCGCGATGATGCTCGACTTCGCCATGGCCTATGCGGCGCTGTTGGCAATTGCTGATGGACTTTCCGTTGCAACGATCAACATGAACGTCTCGTATCTCAGGTCGGCTAAGCCGGGCCAATACAGAGCAGTCGCCGAAGTCGAACGCTGCGGAAAGGCCGTCGTGTTCACGCGTGCACAGCTTCTGGATCGCGAAAGCAAGGCAGTGGCCACCTCTGTGTCCTCGCTGGCCGTCGTGGCGGCGCGCCGCAAGTCGGGCATCGAGCCATTTGCTGGCGCCGAGACCGCGTGAGATTGTGAAGTCCAGCGAGAGTTATGCTTTTGATTTCTGTCGCGACGTCTTGGACTTGACATCCGTGGAAAACATAGAGTCGACGCTCCCGCAAAGGAGCTCGATGAACTCTGCATCCAGCGGCTGGCCGAAGATCAAGCGCCGGTAGATCGGCGAGTACAGCATCTCGACAGCCCAGGCTGCATCGATGCCGCGCCTGAATAGTCCCTCCTGCTGTCCACGCTCAAAGGTTTCCTGAACGAGACGCCGACGGTTCTTCGCGAACCGTTCATTGAACTCTGCCAAAAGCGCATCGTTGTCGTGGCCTTCGCACAGGATTTGAACGACCAGCTTCCCGGCGCGGCCGCTGAAATATTGCGCGAGGGAGGTGAGGTGCCGCTTGATAGCGGTCCGCGGGTCGACCGCCGTTGGCATCGGAGTATTGCTGAAATGGGACTCCATGAACGCGTCGATGACCAGCGCGCCCTTGCTGTCCCACCAGCGATAGATCGTGGCTTTTGAAACCCTGGCGTCGCGCGCCACTGTTTCGATCGCGAGATCGGCGACCGAGACCGTTTGCAGAAGGCCCATTGTGGCCGACAAAATCGACCGCTTGGAGGCGAGATCGCGCGGTCTTCCGATCGGCCTTGAATCCGATGGTTCGGTATCTTGAGAACTCATCGGTCCGCCTGCAGTAGCGCGTTTGGTTGATGCCATAGCCAGTGTCGAGCAATTCAATGGATATCGAGCCAGTGCGTTTCCGTAGCACGGCGTCACGTCCTTCGACAAACGAGTTCCATTAAGGCCGGTCGGAAAGACGGCAGCGGCCCGCTTGACTCTCCGCAGCAGAAACGATACGAAACGTATCGTATAATAAATAAGGAGGACGACGTGAAGCTCGGACGAATTTCAGTCGGAACGCCGTTCGGATCGGTCGCGCGCCTCGTCGCGGTGGATACCGCGAAGAGCAGGGTCATCGACCTCGCGACCGCGGAGATCCTGCGACGGCAAGCGAAGGGGGCCACGCAGGAGGGCGCCCAGCGGTTGGCGTCGGCGATCTTCCCAGGGAGCATGTCGGCTGCGATCGGTCTTGGCGACATTTTCCTGGAGGCTGCTCATGAGGCCGTACAGGCGCGCGCCGATGATGCCTCTACCGCAATCTCAAGCGTGAACTGGCTGAGCGCGATCGATCCGCCGGTCATCCGGGATGGCCTCACCTTCGTCAAGCACATCAAGCAATTCCACGAGCGCATTGGGGCCGAGCCGACCGAGGCGCTGCTTGAGATTCCGGGCTACTTCAAGGGTACCCCGTTCACCGCCGTCGGGCACGATGCCGAAGTGCCCAAGCCGTTCTATACCGATTATTTCGACTACGAATTGGAGCTTGGCTACATCGTCGGACGCGTCTGCCACAACCTGACGCCCGACGAGGCGCAGCGGGCGATCTTCGGCGTGACGATCTTCAACGATTTCAGCGCGCGCGACATCCAGAAGCTCGAGATGAAGATCGGCATGGGCCCCGGAAAGGGCAAGGATTGTGCCTTCGGTATCGGTCCGTGGATCGTAACGATGGATGAGATCGGCCGTCTCGATGATCTTGAGATGGCGGTTCGCATCAACGGCAAGGAATGCTCGCGCGGAGATAGTGCCGAGACTATTTGGACGCCGGGTGAGTCGCTGGCTTACATGTCGATCTCGGAATACGTGCAGCCGGGAGACCTGTTTGCTTCGGGCACCGTCGGCAACGGATCCGGCCTGGAGATCGGCCGGAAACTTGAAGCCGGTGACGTCCTTGAACTCGAGGTCTCTCGGATCGGTACGCTCCGCACCAAGATCGGCCCTCCGGAAGAAAAGCGCTGGTGGCCCGAGAGGCGCCAGAAGTTCTGGTGATCCGCTTGGGACAGCCTAGTCAGGGCAGGAGCGCCCGAACCCAACCCGCTCAGATCCAATCGAGAATTACATCATCATGGCAAAACCCGTTCGCCGTATCGTGACCGGCCATCGCGCCGATGGCCGGTCAGTCATTGTCTCGGATGGTGCAGCACCCAACGTGCATGTTGTGCCGGGGACACCGGGGTTGGCAGGAACCGTAATCTGGGTTGCCGACAAAACTCCCGCGGACATCGTGCAGCAGGAGGAACCCGCTCCAGGGGATCGCAAGCTCGCCATCGAGCCTCCAGCCGGAGGGAACGTTCTGCGTATCGCCGAATTCCCGCCGGACAGCCTCTACTCTCGCGACGAGCTCGAGAAGTTCAGGGCGGGGATCGGCAGCCCCGAAGCCTTCGACACCAAGGCGCGGCACTTCTTCTTCCACAAGACGCATACGCTCGACTACGCGATCGTGCTGGAAGGAGAGATCTGGGCCTTGCTCGACGAGGGCGAGACGCTGATGCGGCCCGGCGATGTATTGATCCAGCGCGGCACCAACCATGCGTGGTCCAATCGTTCCGACCGGATCTCCAGGGTCGCGTTCGTGCTGATCGATGCCGAGCACCAATAGAAAGCTGGGAGCCGCGCAATTCGATGTCCAATCCGACCATCATTACCTGTGCCCTGACCGGTGCGGGGGACACCGTCGGCAGGAGTCCGGCGGTCCCCGTCACGCCAAAGCAGATCGCCGATCAAGCCATTGACGCGGCGAATGCTGGAGCTGCGGTCGTCCACATTCATGTGCGCGACCCCGCGACGGGCGCACCGTCGGTCGAATTCGAACTTTACGCGGAGGTCGTGGAGCGCATCAGGGGGGCATCGACGGACGTCATCATCAACCTGACCAGCGGACCCGGCTCCCTATATGCCCCAGATGGTTTGCGGCTGCAGCCAGCCCCCGGAGTCAATCCACCCATGACGCCGCAGCAGCGGCTCGACCATATCCTCAAGCTCAAGCCGGAAATCTGCAGCCTCGACGTGGCGACGTTGAACTTCGGACGAATAGCAATGGTCAACCTTGTGAGCGATCTCGAGTTCATGGGGCGAACGATATCCGACGCCGGCATCAAGCCGGAGATTGAGGTCTTCGATCTCGGCCACATACGATTGGCCAAACATCTGCTGGAAATTGGGGTGCTGAAAGCACCCACCTTCTTCCAGTTCTGTCTCGGCGTATCCTGGGGCGCGCCGGCCCAAGCCGATGTGCTGCAGCTGATGCGCAGCATGCTGCCATCCGGAGCGCTCTGGAGTGCCTTCGGCATTTCGCATGACCAGTTCAAGATCGCCGCCGCAGCGTGCGAGCTTGGCGGGCACGTGCGCGTCGGCCTCGAGGACAATCTCTACATCGCCAAAGGTAAGCTCGCCGGGAACAACGCGGAGCTTGTCGAAGAGGCGGCTCGGATTGTGATGCGGCACGGGTCGAGGCCGGCTTCGCCGAGCGAGGCGAGGAAGCTGTTGCTCGGCAGCTAACTCGCTTGCCGGCGAAAACGGTGCGAGAATGAGGGTCCAGAGCTGATCGATGGAAACCCGGAAAAGCCTCGAGCAGTTTCGTGAAGCGATCAAACCGGTTCGGGGGGCATCATCAACTTAATCGACCGCCGAGCCGAAGGAGGCCATTCTCAAAGGTTCGAGATTCGGCGATAGCGCTTGTCGTGGAGATGTCGCGCCAAGTCGCAAAGGCTCGTTCGCGCGAAGCACGACGGAAGTCAGCAGTGACGGTTCCGGGATAGGGGATGTGGAAACGGTTCGCGACCTGATCGTGAACTGACAGAAACCGTTGAGCCTGATGGGACGATTTGAAACGCTTCATGATCCGCTCGCGTCGCCGCGTCGGCTGATGAGAATTCTCGGCCCGATTGTTGAGATCTTTGTGCTGGCGATGTTCGACGTGAAAGCCCATCTTCGCCCTCGCAGCGCCGTACGAACGGAGCTTGTCCGTGATCATCACGCGCGGCGGCGTGCCGGCGGATTTCAAGAGCTTCTTCATGAGCCGCTGGGCAGCGCGCGAGTCTCTTCGGCGCTGGATCAAGACGTCGAGAACGAAGCCATTCTGGTCGACAGCAATGTTGTTCGCCCGCGATCGAGATAACGACTTCGTCCAGATGCCATTTGTCACCGCGAGCGGGTGCGCGCTGGCGGATCCGATCGGAGAACGGCTTGCCGAATTTCCGTACCCACTGGCGCACGGTTTCATAGGTCACGCCAATGCCACGCGCCGCCAGCATTTCCTCGACCATGCGCAAGCTTAAGGGAAACCGGAAATACAACCAAACGGCATAGCTGATCACTTCCGGTGGGAAGCGATGGCGGCGATAAAGAGGGTCCCGGGCGATCGGCATGCCGCTCGTCTATCCCCTTGGCCGCTCCAATTCGTTAACTTGACGGTACCTCTCGTCGAACACGTTGACCGTGAGATTCCATCCATCCTTCAGGTAGGAGAAGGCCAGGTTGGGTTGAAAGGTCCACCACGGATCCCCCACATTGGAGAGCCCCGCAGGTCCCTGCAAAGTGCCGGTGGGTATATACATGCCCAGAGCGGCTTTGACGAAGAACCCGCTATCGCCGAGTCTCTAGTCATCTGGAACGCAAGTTCGTCACATTAGTTGATAGCTCGAATCTCTAGAGAGCAGAGTGCTAGTGGCGAATGCAGGTGTGCGGGGCCGGCCGATTGCGCCGTTAGTGCTGAGTGCGCAGGAGCGGGCGTACTTGGAGAGGCAAGTTCGTCGTCATCGTGTAGCCCGATCGCTATCTGAGCGGTGCCGCGCGATCCTGCGGTGTGCAGATGGTCTGCCAAGCAAGTCTGTGGCTGCCGAACTTGGCATCCATGAACACACCGTTGGCAAGTGGCGCCGCCGATTCTTGAAGGATCGCTGTGATGGCCTGCTTGACGAAGCCCGCCCTGGCCGCCCTCGAACCATCGACGACGATCAGGTTGCTGAGGTAATCGAGCGGACATTGCGTACGACGCCGCGCGACGCGACGCACTGGGCGATCCGCTCGATGGCTGCGGAAGCTGGCTTTTCTCACACCACGATCCGCCGAATGTGGGCGGCGTTCGGCGTGCAGCCTCACCGCAGCCAGACATTTAAACTGTCGAGCGATCCACTGTTCGTCGACAAGGTCCGCGATATTGTCGGGCTTTACCTGTCTCCACCGACCCGAGCCGTTGTCCTCAGCGTCGATGAGAAAAGCCAGATCCAGGCACTCGATCGCGAGCAGCCGGTCTTGCCGATGATGCCGGGGTGCCGGAACGTCGCACGCACAGCTATGTGCGGCATGGTACGACCACGCTGTTTGCCGCGCTCGATGTCGCTTCCGGCTTTGTCATTGGCAAATGCTACAAGCGCCATCGGGCGGTCGAGTTCTTGAAGTTCCTCAAAGAGATCGACGCTCAAATCCCTGAGGGGCTCGCTGTCCATATCGTCATGGACAACTACGCCACCCACAAGACACCCAAGATCAAAGCGTGGCTCGCTCGCCGGCCGCACTATCATGTCCACTTCACGCCGACTTCCACGTCATGGATCAATCAGATCGAGCGCTGGTTCGCTGAACTCACCAGAAAGCAGATCCAGCGAGGTGTTCACACCTCCGTCAGGCAGCTCGAGGCCGACATCCGTACCTTCATCGAACTGCACAACAATAACCCGAAGCCCTTCAAATGGACCAAGTCCGCAGACCAGATCTTGGCTTCCGTCAAACGCTTCTGCCACAGAGCCCAGCAGACTTTATGTAGCGAACTTTAGATTCACGTGACTAGCTCAATTCGTTGGCTAGAAACATGTTGTGCATGCCCGAGGGGTTGGCGTCCATCGGAGGACCAACGCTCGCCGAAATGAATGGCACCACGCCAACAACGTCATAGGTCGCGCCGAGGAAATTCCAGCCGGGCACCCAGAGCAGGCCTTGCGCGAAGACATCGGCTTTCACGCCGGTCGACGCTCCTCCGGGATTAACCGGGGCTCCTGGACCGACCAGGTTCGACTGATAGGTGAACACCTGATCGAATCCGTAGAGGCCAGGCGGCGGCGCCGCGGCGGCAGCTCCAAGCACGATCCCGGGCTTTTGAGCCCAACCGGACGATCCAAACTCATACGCATTGGCCACCGTAGCAACAGCTGACAACAGAGCTGGCCCCGGTTGTTTGGACAGCGCCCCGCTGGATTTAAGTGGATTCCTGCCGGGTTATGCTGAACGCGGGGCTTTACGGTTTTGTCGTTGCGTCGGGAGGGCGTAGCCCGACCAGAGCGACGACAAAACCGTCGGCGACGGTCATGCGGCCATCACCATAGCTTGCGTGCCGAAGTAAGCCTCGTCGGGCGTGCGCCCGTCAAGGCTCGAGTGAGGGCGTCCCTGATTGTAGAAGGCCAGATACTTGGCAATTGACGCTCGCGCCTCGGACACGCTGTCGTAGGCGCGGAGATATACTTCTTCGTATTTGACCGTGCGCCAGAGCCGCTCGACAAACACGTTGTCGCGCCAGGCGCCCTTGCCGTCCATGCTGATGGCGATCTTCGCGTCCAGCAGCACATCGGTGAACTCGAGGCTGGTGAACTGGCTGCCCTGATCCGTGTTGAAAATCTCGGGCCTGCCGTGCTTCGCCAACGCCTCCTGGACCGCTTCGACGCAGAAGGCCGCCTCCATTGTGATCGAGACGCGATGGGCCAGGACCCGTCGGCTGAACACATCGACGACCGCCGCGAGATAGACGAAGCCACGCCGCATCGGAATGTAGGTGATGTCCATTTCCCACGCATGGTCGGGCCGCTCGATCTTCAATCCGCGCAACAGGTACGGGTAGATCTTGTGACCCGGAGCCGGCTTGCTCGTGTTCGGGCGACGATAGACCGCCTCGATCCGCATGCGCTTCATCAGCGTCGCGATGTGGCGGCGACCGGAGTATACGCCTCCCGCCGCAGCAACGATCGCAGCATACGCGCTCCCGCGAAGGGATAATCGAGATGCAGCTCATCGAGCCGACGCATCAAGGCAAGGTCCTCGGCCGAAACTGGCCGAGGTTCATAGTAGACCGTGCTGCGAGCCAGCTTCAGGACCTTCGCCTGGCGCACGATAGAAAGATCATGATCGCGGTCGATCATCGCTTTGCGCTCAGCAGGCCCGCCTTGGTGAGCGCGCCGGACAAAAAATCGTTTTCCAACGCCAGCTCGCCGATCTTGGCATGTAACGCCTTAAATCGACCGGCGTCTCGGCCGATGTCTTGTCATGCCCAAACACGCCGGCGGCGCCTTCCAGGAGCTGGTTTTTCCAGATCGTGATCTGGTTCGGATGAACATCAAACAGTTGCGCCAGCTCCGCCAGTGTCTTGTCGCCTTTGACCGCAGCCAAAGCAACCTTCGCCTTGAATGCCGGAGAATGCGTCCGGCGGCTCTTCTTCGTCATCTTCGCTCCTGATTCGCAGCAAGAATCCTCGCCGCTGTCAGGCAGAAAATCCACTCAAGCTACTGTCCGAATTTGCGGGGCCAGCTCTAACGTCAGCGTTCCGACCATCACGGCCACGTTGCGTTTCTTCATCATTCCCCCTCCCGCGTTTCCAAATATCCCGTTTCAACGGACTCTTTGCCAGTATCCGCCAAGCGGATTGCGGGGGTAGAGCAGTACAAAAATCACGCGTCATCAATAGATGACGCGATGGAATATTCAAATAATCCAGTTAATTACAGTAATCACACTAGTTTGTATTTGAGATACAAGCATTCGGTTCTGCGATACGACATGATATACTTGAAGCGCCGGCTTGTGGCTCTGCGCCCACCTCATTCCGCCAGCTTGTTTACTGACGGCTCGGCAGAAAGCTTCACTCCCGGCCCTGGGCCGTTCAGAAATTCGATTCCTGCTGCTTCGAATGCCCGACTTATCTTCGTGAGCGTCTCGACATGCGCGCCCAACGGCGCATCCTTGAAGCCTTCGAGCCGGCGTATCGTCGAGATCGCCACGCCTGATCGCGCCGCGAGATCGTGCTGCTCCCAACCGAGGAGCGACCGCGCAGCTTTGATTTGACGCGCGATCACCAACATCGGCTAGGTCACCTTCAAGAACAAGCGCTCTGTGGCGTTCATCACATGCCTTGCTTCGTAGACGTCGTGGGCGATGCGCACGGAATACGCGGACAGTGGCGGGCATGATCGGCTGCCTCCAGTCGCCAATGGCAGTGATCGATCAATGCCCGCGCGCTCATTCACCACGCCCTACTTTGCTTCTGCCAGTTCAAGTCGGATAGTCCCGCCCAGCCGTGTCAGGCCGTAGACCAGAGCGATGATGGCGGCTGCGGCGGCGGTCCATCCCAGTATGCCGATCGCAGCGTCAAGTCCGCCTGCTCCCGCAGCAAGAATACCGGCAACGATCGGGCTGAAGAATTGCCCGACATAGAACGCACCGGAGAATCCGCCAGCACCCAGCCCGCGCTGTTCGAAAGGAAGCCTGGACATGATCCACGTCAGGTGAAGCGGGATGACGAGGCCGCCACCAATGCATGCGATGAACGCACCAACGACCGTGAGCTGAGGAGTTCCGGCAGCGGCAACGATCGCAAATCCAGCCGCGAACAACACGAGACCCGAGGTCAGGAGGCGCATCACCGGCTGTCGCGCGAAGGCCTGGAAAAGATAGGAGCCCAGCGGAACACCGAGGTTGGCGATGGCACTCGCCAAACCAATACTCTCGGGCGTTGCAAGCCCGCGAGAATTAAGCACGAAGCTGAGCTGGACCGGCACAACGTAGAATGCGATGGATGAGAGCATCGTCATCAACCAAAGCGGCGCAATGTGCAGCCAAGGGAACGGCGCTGATTGTTTGGCTTCGTCCGTAAGCCGATCGATCGGCTGAGTTGGCTCCCAGAGGAAGAAAATGAAGAGCGGCAACAGCAGGATCATGAAGCCATAGACAAGAAAGGGGGTGTGCCACCCCCACGCCAGCCCGCCCAAAGCACCACCTAGGCCGAACGCGATCACCGCAATCACCGATGCAGAGCCGAATTGGAATGCCAGCCACCGCTCTCGCGCCCGGCCAGAGAAGTAGTCCACCGTCAAGACAGTGGCCACCGCCGTCAGTACCGCCTCGGTCGCGCCGACGATCATGCGGCTGGCAATGATATGGTAGATATCATTGAGCCAGACCGGCGCCGATCCCGCGATAGCGTAAACGACAATAGCCGCTATCAGGGCATTCTTGCGTCCGACGCGCTTGACCAAAACGCCTACGAAAGGAGACAGCAGCGCGATGATCAACGCAGGGCCGGCAAGTACCGTCGTAACCAATACCTGCGCATTCGGGTGCTGCGCAAACTCTTTCATCATGAACGGCAGGACCGGCGACAACAGAACCACCCCAAAAACCGTCATCCATGGAGCAGACGTCAAGATCCATCCCTGCAACGAGCCCGCTTGCCTTGTCATGCATTCCCCCTCTCGTGATTTATTTGTCGTAGGCCGAAGTTAAGTGACGGAGTTTGCCTTCTGTCCTCGGATGGGCCCTATCACCGTGGAAGCGACGTCCGTTGATTCCGGTTCGACTTCGCCTACCCGCAATCAGACAGGCGCGGCCAGGAACGCGTAGCCTTCGCGAAGAAGGCCCATCGAATAGTCCCGACCATGCTCCGGTTTGCGCTCTTCCCGGCAAATGGCGTATGCGATGTCGTAGACGCGCCTGGCCCTTTCCTCGCGCCGACGGCAATAGCTCACGAGCGCAGTCTCCAGATCGTCGTTCCGATCCAGTTCCTGAGAGAGAACCAGCGCATCCTCAATCGCCATACCGCCGCCAGACGTCATTTGCGGCGTCAGTGAATGGGCCGCATCGCCCAGCAGCACGACCCGGCCGCAGTGCCAGGGAGCCGGCATCATCAAGACATCGAATGGGCGGTAGCTTATGTGCTTGTCCACGCCGACCATTTCAGCAGCCGCGACCAGTTCGGGCGCCGTAAAGGGGGTGAGCAGGTTACGGAGATAATCGCACACCTGATCTTGCGGGACACGAAGCTTTTCATCCGTGCTTTCCAGGAAGAACAGATAGCACAATTCCTTCGACAGCGGCAGCGAGCCCACCATTCGACCTGTCGGAAGACGGTATAGGACGAAGCCATTCATGGACTGGGTGCGGGAGACCGTGTAACGCCACACCCCCTGGCCGGCATAATGCGGCTTGAACTCTTCGCCGAAGATTTTCTGGCGTATCTTCGAATAAGCGCCATCCGCGGCGATCAGCAGATCGGCGCGATCTGTCTCGCCGTTCGATAGATGAACCGTCACCCCATCATCGTCCTGGTCAATCTGGGTGACCGTTGTATTGAAATCGATCTTCGCGCCGCTCTTCGTCGCAAAGTCCTCCAGGACCTGCCCCAAACGCGGGCGCATGATCCCCAGCGCAGCCGGACGATTGGGGTCCCAAATTCTTGGCGAGGATTGCTCGCTCAGGACCGTTCCGGCACCATCGCGCACCGACACGATGTCCCAACCATGGCCGCCTTCGAGGCAAGCATCCACCAATCCCAGTTCGGCGAGTGCCCGCAAGGCATTCCCAAGCAGCGTAATGCCGGTGCCGATCCGGTCATGCCTGTCGCCCATTTCAATGACTCTGGTGGATACGCCTATCCGCTGAAGCGCATGGGCGACCGTCAAGCCGCCAATCCCGCCGCCCACGACGAAAGCCTTCTTCACCGCGCCCATGTTATCCTCCTTCTCGTGGTATTCTATTTTTTTGGCTCCCGGTCCTACACGGGCCACGCAATGATCAGCAAACGGCTCCTTGTCGCTCGTTACAGCGAGACCGCGATGTACTTGGTTTCGAGATATTCCTTGATGCCTTCGGTCGAACCTTCGCGCCCCAGACCGCTTGCCTTGCTGCCGCCGAAGGGCGCGGCAGGGTCAGTTGCCAGCCCCCTGTTGAGCGCAACCATGCCGCTCTGCATTTGCCCCGACAGGCGCAAACCTCGCTTCAAATCCTCGGTGTACAAATAGGAGATCAGTCCGAATTCGGTGTCGTTGGCAAGTTTCATGGCGTGCGCCTCGTCGTCGAACGGCACGATGGGCGCAACGGGTCCGAAGATTTCGTTCTTCAGGATGGCTGCATCCTCAGGGACGTCGGCGAGTACTGTGGGTGCATAAAAATGGCCTGCGCGATTGAGCCGGTGCCCGCCGGTAACGACGCGCGCGATGGCATCCCGGACGAGCTCGTCGATCTTCAACACCGCCTCGGCATTCACCATTGGGCCGAGCTGCGTATCTTCGTCGACCCCATCACCGATCTTGAGCCCCGACATCCGTCTGGCCAGCCCTTGAGTGAAGTCCTCGTAGAGATTGCGCGCGACATAGAACCTGTTTGCCGCCGTGCATGCTTCTCCGCCGTTGCGCATCTTCGCGACCATGGCGCCGTCGAGCGCGGCGTTGAGGTTCGCGTCATGGCAAACCAGGAACGGGGCGTTGCCACCAAGCTCCATCGACGTGGTGAGAACCTGGTCGGCGGCCTCTCTCAGCAGAATACGACCGACCTCGGTTGAGCCGGTGAACGAGACAGTCCGCACGCGCGGGTCGTGCAACATCGCACCAACCGACTTGCCCGACTGAGAGGTCACGATCACATTGATCGCGCCCTTTGGGACACCCGCCTTCACCGCGAGTGCGGTCAGCGGCGTTTCCGTCGCAGGCTTGAGCACGCAGGTGCAGCCGGCTGCAAGGGCCGGCGCCATCTTGCGCGTGGCCATGGCCGCGGGGAAATTCCAGGGCGTCACAAGGACGGCAATGCCTACGGGCTCATAGGATACGAGAATATGGTTCTGCCCCGAAGGCGCCAAGCTCATCTCGCCGATGATCCTCGGCGTTTCCTCGCTGTACCAGCGAAAGAACTCGGCAGCGTAGCGTACCTCCCCTAGCGCGTCTGAGTAAGCCTTGCCATTTTCGAGAGAGATCAGGCGCGCCAGCTCCCTCTCCTCTGCGATCATCAGTTCGAAGCATTTGCGCAGGATTTCGGCTCTTTGGCGCGGCGACGCGGCGGCCCACGCCGGCGCGGCGGCCGCGGCGGCATCTACGGCAGCAAGCGCGTCGGCCACGCTGGCGTTGGCGACATGGGCAATCACTTCATCATTCGAGGGATTTCGGACCTCGATCGTCGCGCCGGTTTCGCTATCCCGCCAATCTCCGATCAGGATCGGGTGGCGGCCGGACTGATATTTCCTGGCAATCGTCATGTCCTCGTCCTGATCAGGAGGGACTGCGGCCTATGAAGTACTCGTGGAGCGGATCCTCACTGGGATTAAGACCTGAGGCCCGTTGCGCGTTGCGCAGCGCAAGCATGTGATTTTCGTGCAACCTCGGCGTCGGCCCGCGCAATGGGCCACCATTGTAGCCCTGCAACCAACCCTGAAATTTCCACTGCATGCGGTTCAGCATGAACGCACCCGTCATCGACTGGGTCATCTGGTTCTTCACCTTGCGTGCCGGATGCATACGCCAGTAGATTTCGGTCGCCTCGTCGAACTTGCGCTCGCGTAGCAGCTTCATGACGTGCGGGATCAGCGGGCCCCAGAACTCGTGGTCCGAAGTCGCCGAGAGCTGGATTGGAAATAGCTGTGACAACGGGATGAGATCCCATTCCAGCGGCATCGAGATCACCACTTCTTCGCCGAACAGCCGATGGCATTCGATCACGCTCATGATCGAGGGATGGCCGCCCTCCGCCTTGATGGCGCCGATGTTGGGGCAGGCGTCCAGCATCCGCCGGATCACACTCGATGAGATGTCGGCCGGATGCAGCCGAGAAAATCCCCAGATCGCCATCGGAAACAGCAGGACACCGAGATTCGTCGCATCACAGAACGCCTTGGTGTATTGGAAGATCTCATCTTCGGACTGCGGATAAAAGTTTGCGGGATAGGTCAGGAGCACGTAGTCAGCTCCGGCACGCTCAGCGAGCTGCACGGCCTCGATGTTCTGCTCGAGTGTATTCCAGCTTGCATGATGCATGACGTAGAAGTCCTTGCCGGCCTCCTCCTTCATGATCCGGACGAAATCGACGTATTCGGGAAGCGTGATGTTGACTTCACCGATGGCAAGCGACCCGACGAAGCCGTGCTTCTTGGCGAGCGCGACATCGTGGCGAATCGCCGTTTCGTTGATGCCGTTCATGTCCCCGGTGAAGGAAGGGATGGTGCAGTTCACAGCACCGATCATCCTTTCGCGAGTCCAGCCGCGTGTTTCATTTTTCGAATAAGAGGCCACTTCTATCTCCTCCCGGACTGCCGAACATGCACGGCCAGTCTCAACACTCCACCAAGAGAGACGCAGAGCTCTGCGCTAGATCGTCTTCCTGTAGAACTCGATCGGCAACGGAACGAGACGACGGGCTTTGTCGGCAAGCTCATAAGCAAGCTCGGCGCAGACGATGTCCTGGATACCGGCGCCGACGCTCTTGAACATCGGCATGCTCGCACTTCTGACCCTGTCCGCGACCTTTCCGCACAAGAGATCGTTGAGCGATACGCATTTCTGTTCGAAGCTGACGCCCGCTTTTTTCGCCGCGATCATGTCACCCGTTTCGTGCATGACTTCCTCAAGCACATCGCACACGATCAGATCAGAACGCGCGACCACGCTGGTGTCGATTTCGCGCTGTTCGGGGACCGTGGATCCGACCGAGACCACGGCCCGGCAATTATCCAGCCAGTCACCGTACAGGATTGGTGACTCGTCGCGCGAGCGCGCTGCCGCGACCACGAGGGTCGCCGGCCTTACGGCATCCTCAGGCGTATCTGCCGCGACGCAAGTGACGCCGGTCTCGGCCTGAAATGTTTTTGCAAAGCGTGCCCTGCTTTCCGGCGTGGGGCTAAAGATGCGCAGCTCGCCAATCCTGCGAATGGCGTGAATGGCGCGGGCGTGGGCTACGGCCTCCTGGCCGCTACCAATCATGCCAATGACCAAATCCTCTTTCGGTGCGAGCACGTCGAGGGCTGCCGCGGAGGTAGAGGCGGTGCGGAAGCTGGTGATGAACGCTCCATCGACAAGCGCGCGGAGCTCGCCGGTTTCCTGCTCAAACAGTGGGATCAGATAGTTGATCGCCGGCTTCGGCCCCATGCCGAACAGCTTGCCGCCCATGAAGCGAGCGCCCGGTGGAATCGCCGTCAGGCTTCTGAGCCAAATCCGGCCATTCCGCGCCACCGTCCGAAGCGGACTGACCATCGGCCCGTGCGGCACGGAATAGGCGCGAGACAGGCTTTCGATGACCTGTTTCCAATCCAGGATTTCCAAAACTGCCGAGGCCGGCACGAAGCTCACGGCCGCATTTGATACCGTCAAGGCCCAATCCTTGTATAACCAATTACCACCCAATTAAGATCAATAATCGACCAATTTGGAAGAGTCAATCAACCAATTTGAGCGTTGGCCCAATCGGAATAGCAATCGGCGGGCACGGGGCCCGATGCCGATACAAGGATACTGCGAGGCTTACGTTTGGGGTCAGATCGGCGCGAACGGGCCCAGCAGGGCCTTGCGCACTTCCTCGAGATGTCGGCGCATGAGAACCGCAGCATCGCGAGCTTCTCGCGACTGGATGGCGTGAAAGATCGCATCATGCTCGTGCGTAATATGGCTGCGCCTAGCAATCGCGGACGGCAAGTCGGAGAGCCGCCCCCAATTTCTCTGGGTCTGGCTTTCCTGAATCATCACCAGAATTTTCAGCAGCAGCTGGTTCTTGGAAGCCTGCGCGATGGCGAGGTGAAACGCCTTGTCGAGTTCGCGCCACTCCTCCCAAGCCTCTATTTCCTTCGATGTTTCGAGGATTCCCTTGATCCTTTCGACATCACTGCCAGTCGCGCGCTGCGCCGCAAGGAAGGCGATCTGCGGCTCTAGCGTAAGCCTGGTCTCCAGGATCTCAGCTGGGTTGGTTTCCAGGGTTGGGCCGGCGTCCGTAAACTGAGCCAAGCCCTGCGCTTCCGCCCGCGCGCTCATGAACGTACCCTGCCCGACATGCCTCCAGATCACTCCCTCACGTTCAAGCCTTGCCAGAGACGTGCGCAGGCGACTACGGGTCAGGTTCAGGTCGTCGGCGAGCTGGCGCTCGGGGGGCAATTGTTCGTTGGGGCGGAAGCCGCGCTCCTTCAGATAGCTCCGGAGGATTTCGATGGCGGGTTGACGGGAATCAGAGATTTCATTCATCCGCCCAATATCAACCAATTCCAGCCGAATGACAAGGCCGAGCTTTCTGAGCGAACGTGATCGCGATCAGAGGGGTCAGCCGGTGGCAACCGGTGTGCGGATCGGGCCCTCCTCCGGTTCGAGGAAAAGCCGGATCTCCCCCGCCTGGGAGATCGCGATCTGCACTGAGGTCAGCGATTGGCCCAGGCACGGGCCCAGTGTGCAAGTGCCGGTTTCAATATCGAACGTTGCCCCATGCGCGCTGCAGAAGATGTGCTGCGCGTCTCTGGTCAGATAAGCGTTCTTCTTCCAGGGAAGCGGCGTGCTGCCATAGTGCGGACATACGTCCCGATAGGCATAGACCTTGTCGCTCCTGCGCACGACGAACACGGTGTCGCGCCCTATTTTGAAAGGGTCGAACCCGCGAGCCTCACCGTCCTCCAGATCCGAAAGACAGCATAGCACTTTGGTTAGCGGCTTCGTTTTGTCCGCGCTCAAATCAGGCCCCGCGCAGCGGTAGAGGAAATTTCCGCATCATTGTGTAAGCATGCTGCCTTGCATTTTCACGGAACAAGAATACGGGCGCGGCCCCCTACTCCCGCACCCGTTGGTACCCGCCGCGACCTAGCCGCCCGGAGCCCATTTTTCCCCATGCTCCAGCAGGAAGATCTGAGAATGCTCGGTCCTCATCGGCAAGACGCGCGGCTCCCACTTATCATCGAAGACATCCATATCAGCGTCGAATTCAGCGTGGGTACCCATTGGGCTGTTGAAATACCAGAACCAGTTGGAGCCGAACTTGTGGCGACCCGGTCCCCAGAACGACTGGTATCCCTTCTTCACCATTCGCGATCCGGCAAGCATCAATTCCGTCGGACCTTGCATGTGGAATGCAAAATGCTCGATCCCTTTCATGTATTCCGGGGTTTGGATCAGGAATAGCGTGTGATGATCGGTGTTCGAAGCTGGGCGCAGGAATGGACCGCCCCCGGTGAACCGGTCCATCACGGCAAACCCAAGACGCTGGATGTAGAAGGCCTCCATCTTTGCCGCATCGGGCACGAAATAGACGACGTGCGACAGGGTTCGCGGCAACGCCGCGGCGTCCTCATTAGCGCCGATTTCGTTGAAGCCACGCTGGGGAGCAGCACCGGGCGAATTGATGCGCTCCGGCAGCAGGGTCAGCTGGCGGCGCCGCGTAATGCGGAAGCCGAGCGCGAACCCTAAGTCGTCCACCGCTTCAACCGTACCATCCGGCCGAACCTGGACTTGACGGTCCTTGCTGAGTTCATCCTTGATCTGATCCAGGGTCTGCTGATCCTCGACGCCATAAATCGTCTTTCTGAGCATGTTGCTGGTCGGCAGCGGCGGCGGCAGGCTGGGATCATCCTTGGGATAGATCGACAAGCCCGTTCCATCGAGGGCCTCGTAAAGCCCGGAGCCGTCCTTCTCACCGACATGTTTCAATCCAAAATCGGTGATGAACGCGGCGCACGCCTCCACACTATCAACACCGAACACAAGCTCATCGGGGCCGACGATTTTCAAGGCTTTCCTCCTCCATTATCTTTGTCGGAACCCGCCAATCCAAGGAGCGCATTGCGCGGGTGATCCGAGACATCAGCATATGCCCTGGCAATTCATCAAGAAAATGGATAGTTTAAATCATATCTATTCATCAGATCAATAAATTGGAGGTAAAGTTGCGGTTGAACAATCTCGATCTCAACTTGCTCGTCGCGCTCGACCACCTGATTGTCACAAAGTCCATCAGCCAGACGGCAGAGCGCATGAACCTCAGCCAGTCCGCGATGAGCAACGCCCTTGGCCGGCTTCGGCAATATTTCGACGATCCGCTGCTCGTTCGCGTTGGTCAAAAAATGGAACTGACCGTACGCGCCGAAATACTGCGCCCCGAAATCGCCGACGTGCTCACGCGCATCGAGGCCGCTTTGGCCAAGAAGCCTGATTTCGATCCCAAACAGGCGAGCCGTGAATTCCGCCTGCTCGTCTCCGACTACTCGCTTCACACCATCATTCCGCCGGTACTCGAGCTCACGGCCCCCTTCGGCGATCACATCCGCTTCCATTTCTTGCGGCAGACGGATCGACCCAACGTCTATCTGGAACGGGGTGAGGCGGATCTTCTGCTCGCGCCGCGTATCGTTTGTTCACCGGAACACCCGTCGATCAAGCTGTTCGACGACGATTATTGTTACGTGGCATGGCGTCGCGGCAAGTACGGCCGAGAACCGCTCACCCGGAAGGCGTTCGCAGCCGCAGGTCACGTGCGATATCTTTCCTCGCCGACGGGGGGCGCGCTCGATTCCGTTCTCCTGGATCAATTGGGGATCACGCGGCGGACGGAGATCTCGACCTTCGCTTTTTCTTCCGTACCGCACCTTGTTGTCGGGACCGACCGCATAGCGGTCGTCCATCGCCGCACCGCGCAACTCTGGGCACGTCACCTCTCCATTTCAGTCCTCGAGCTCCCGTTCCCGATGGAGCGGTTCGAGCAGCAGATGCAGTGGCACCACTATCGCAGCCGCGACCCCGGCATTATTTGGATACGGGACATCTTCAAGAAAGCCGCCGCTAAGATGCAGAAGAAGTAGCCGCGGGGCAGCAAAGCTATTCCGGCGCGTTCTTTACACAACGATACGTTTCGTTTAGCTCTCCTCGGCGGGAGGAGTGACGAGGAATGCAAATCACCGTCAATTGGTTTGTCGAGCCCGCAATCTCGATCCTGGCGCGCGCCAGCACGCGATCGACGCCGGCGCGCCCGCGAATTGACGGCATTGCAACAAAATCCTCCGATGAGCAGTTCGTGGCTCTCGTGAGCGGGGCGGCAGATGCAGTCGTCACTGCCATGGACAATGTGATGGACTGGAGGATGCGCGACTTCGGACGAGATCTCTGTATCATCGCGCAAGTCGAGCAGACGACTCCCCTCTCCCTGATTGCCGGTGCGGACGTTTCCGAAATCGAAGACTTGAGAGGCGGCAAGCTTCTCGTCGATTCGACGAAGAACGGTTTCGTGGTGGCCGCCAGAGCGTTGCTGGACGATGCCGGATTGCCGAGCGGATCGTATGCACTCAAAGCTGCCGGCGGCGTGCGTGAACGATACCAGAGTTTATTGGCCGGAGAAGGGGACGCCACCCTGCTCGGGCCCCCCTTCGACGGCACGGCCATCGCACAGGGGGCGCGAGTGCTGTCACGCGTGAACGATCGCTATCCTGCATTTCCCGGCCAAGGGCTGGTCGTGCGGCGCAGCTCAGACGATCGCGTTCGCGCCGGTGTGATCGCTTGGCAAGCGGCACTGGATCACGCGCGGGCGCGGGCGCTGACAAGTAGGAAAATCGCCGTCTCGCATCTCATTGAGGCCGGCATGTCGAGTCCCTCTGCTGAAGCGATGATCGAAATTCTACCCAGGTCGCTCGTTCCGGACCGGGACGGTGTCGCCCTCCTCATTGCCCAACGCGAGCGTGCGAGGTTGCGCGGGGCCAATGTTACCTATTCAGATCTGGTCGATTCCAGTCTCTTCGACAGTGCCGGCTATTCACGGGAGCCCAACCGATGACGCTGCATGAATACGCAGTAGCCACTTTCCGCCGTGGTGCCGAGACGCCGCGAGCGGGCTTGGCCATCGGCGAACGTGTTGCGGCGCTCGACGATCTCATTCGCATCTGCCCCGCAACCAGCCGCGAGCTCTTGGCGGGCAAGAGCGTTCTCGAACTTCTTCGAAACTGGGATTCTGCTCTGGAAGCTCTCGGCAATTTGCGGGCGGCAGTTAGAGTCCGTCACCTCTGAGGAGATGGACCATGAAACCAAGTCGGTTCACGGAAGAGATGGGGTATTCGGTCCCGATCGCCTGACCTATTTGCCGCGCGGCACGTTTTGGCTGATGATCACGGACCTACTCCATCCGAAGGAGAAAAGTCATGATCTACGTCGGCCTCGATGTTTCGCTGAATTCCGTTGCGGTATGTGCGGTGGACGAGACCGGAAAGCTTATCCGGGAGGGAACCACCTTGGCGGACGCGCCATCGATTGTGCAGTACCTCGAACCATGGGCTGGTCAAGTTGAACGGGTGGGCCTTGAGGCAGGACCGACGTCAGAATGGCTGACCGCAAATCTAATCGAACTGGGGCTGCCGGCCGTCAGTTTGGAAGCCCGCCAGGTTAAGGCGGCACTTTCGGCCATGCCGGTGAAGACCGATCGGAATGACGCCCGTGGGATCGCGCAGGTGGTGAGAACGGGATGGTTCAAGCCTGTTCACGTCAAGAGCATCGGCAGCCAAAGGGCGCGGACGCTGGCCGCGGCTCGCAAGCATATCATCCGCTCCATCGCTGCCGCAGAGCAGGTCATCCGCGGACTTCTGCGTCCGCTCGGTCTCAAAGTCGGAGTCGTCTCGCGGACTCTGTTCGCGACGCGAGTTCGTGAGTTGGTGGGCGATGACGCCTTGCTGGAGGCGATCATGAATCCGCTGCTTGCCGGACGCGAAGCGCTGATGCGGGAGTACGCCCGACTGCATCGTCTGGTTCTGAAGGTCGTGCGCAGTGACCCGGCTTGTCGGCTCTTGATGACGATGCCGGGGATCGGCCCGGTCTCTGCGTTGACCTTCCGCTCCACTGTGGACGATCCTAGGCGATTCCTGCATTCCCAATCCGTCGGGGCCTATCTCGGGTTAACGCCCCGGCGATACCAATCTGGCGAGGTTGATCGGGTGGGACGGATCACAAAAGTCGGAGATGGAGAGACGCGCACAGCCCTGTTCGAAGCTGCCAACGTTGTTCTCAGGCCATCAACCCGATGGTCTCCGATGAAGGCTTGGGCGGTGCGTGTTGCCCACCGGCAAGGAAGCAAGCGTGCGAAGGTCGCGCTGGCCAGAAAGATGGCGGTCGTCCTTCACCGAATGTGGGTTGATGGAACCGAATTCCGATGGACGGCGGTGGCGTAAGGACGCCATCGCCATCCCAAGAGACGCCCGTCGCGGGGCGTGGGGATGGTCGAGTTCGTATGATCTGTCGTGGCGTCCGCCCTCCAGGCGGCTGACTACGCCGAAGAGCTTGAACCGACCATTCAACCGAATCCCATCGTGTGGCGGCTTTGCCGACCACGAACAGAAGCAAGGTACCCGCGGCACGCGCTCTTAAGGGATTGACAGAAGCAGACCGAATACAGAAACAGATCATCGGGATTTTGCGGGAGCAGGAGGCGGGTGCGGCGACGGCTGATGTCTGCCGCAAACACGGGATCTCCAGCGCAAGGTTCTACAAATGGAAGGCCCGGTACGGTGGTCTGGAGGTGTCCGACGCCAAGCGGCTCAAGGCGTTGGAGGACGAGAACGCCAAGCTGAAGAAGCTCTTGGCCGAAGCAATGCTCGACAACGCCATGCTCAAGGACGTCGCCGCAAAAAAATGGTGACGCCCGCCGCGAGGCGACAGGCCGTCGCTCATCTGCGGACCACCTTCGAGGTGAGCGAACGGCGGGCGTGCAAAGTCCTGGAGGCAGACCGCACATCGGTGCGCTACCGCAGCAGGCGACCGGACGGTACCGTCAAGTTAACGAATTGGAGCGGCGGAGGGGGTAGACGAGCGGCCTGCGGACTGCCAAGGACCCTCTTTATCGCCGCCATCGCTTCCCGCCGGAAGTGATCAGCTATGCCGTTTGGTTGTATTTCCGGGTTCCCTTAAGCTTGCGCATGGTCGAGGAAATGCTGGCGGCGCGTGGCATTGGCGTGACCTATGAAACCGTGCGCCAGTGGGGACGGAAATTCGGCAAGCCGTTCTCCGATCGGATCCGCCAGCGCGCACCCGCTCGCGGTGACAAATGGCATCTGGACGAAGTCGTTATCTCGATCGCGGGCGTACAACATTGGCTCTGGCGCGCTGTCGACCAGAATGGCTTCGTTCTCGACGTCTTGATCCAGCGCCGAAGAGACTCGCGCGCTGCCCAGCGGCTCATGAAGAAGCTCTTGAAATCCGCCGGCACGCCGCCGCGCGTGATGATCACGCACAAGCTCCGTTCGTACGGCGCTGCGAGGGCGAAGATGGGCTTTCACGTCGAACATCGCCAGCACAAAGCTCTCAACAATCGGGCCGAGAATTCTCATCAGCCGACGCGGCGACACGAGCGGATCATGAAGCGTTTCAAATCGTCCCGTCAGGCTCAACGGTTTCTGTCAGTTCACGATCAGGTCGCGAACCTTTTCCACATCCCCTATCCCGGAGCTGTCACTGCCGACTTCCGTCGTGCTTCGCGCGAGCGAGCCTTTGCGACTTGGCGCGAAATCTCCACGACAAGCGCTATCGCCGAATCTCGAACCTTTGAGAATCGCCTCCTTCGGCTCGGCGGTCGATTAAGTTGATGATGCCGGTCGCGGTTGCGGAGACGGCGCGAGCGCGGGTTGTTTGAACATCGTCGCGGCTTTTGAATCGCCAGCTGTCGTTGCCGGTCTCGACGATGTCCGCAGTGATGGGTCAATCGGTCGAGTAGCGCGGTGGTCATTTTGGCATCGCCGAACACGTTCGGCCATTCGCCGAACGCAAGATTTGTGGTGACAATGACGGAGGTGCGCTCGTAGAGCCGACTGATGAGATGGAACAGGAGCTGACCGCCGGATTGCGCGAACGGCAGATAGCCCAGCTCGTCGAGAACGATGAAGTCCATGCGGGTCAGATGCTCGGCGAGACGTCCCTGCCGACCGTTGCGGGTTTCGGTCTCGAGCCGGTTGACGAGGTCGACGACGTTGTAGAAGCGTCCTCTAGCGCCATCGCGGATGCAGCTTCTGACGATGGCAATGGCCAGGTGGGTCTTGCCTGTGCCGGTGCCGCCAACCAAAACGACGTTACGTTGTTGGGCGATGAAGCCGCCGCCAGCGAGATCATTGACGAGAGTCTGATTGATTGGCGTACCGTCGAACTGGAAGTCGGCGATGTCCTTGGCAAGCGGCAGCTTGGCAATAGTGAGCTGGTATTTGATCGACCTGACTTGCTTCTCGTTGATCTCGGCGTTGAGCAGGTCGCCGACAATGCGCTGAGGTTCGTGCTGGCGCTTGACGGCAGTCGCCATGATCTCGTCGAAGGCAGCCTTCATGCCGTAGCTTGAGTTCGCTCATGAGATCGAAGTATTTGGGTTCGTTCCATCAGTTGGTCCTCCGGAGGTTGTCGTAGCGGGCACAATCGGCGATTGGTGCGTGACGGAGCGTCAGTGCGGCTGGCGTCATGATGTTGGCCGGCGGGGCCGGTTCACGTTGACGGGCCAGGATATTGAGCACGACATCGGCGGAATGGACGCTGTGACTGAGCGCTTCAGCGCAGGCTGCTTCCACCGCGGGCAGACCGTCAGTCAGCACCGCGTTGAGGATGTTGACCATCTGCCGGTTACCGTCGTCAGTGCTTGCGAGCCTGCGCCGGATCCGCTCGATCGCTGCCGGCAGCACCCAATCTTTGAAGGGAGCACCGTTGCGCAAGGCGCCCGGTTTGCGGGCAAGCACCGGCACATAGTGCCAAGGGTCGTAGACGGTATCGCCGCGGCCAAAGGATCGCAGGTGCTCGGCAACGATGCGTCCATCCTGACGGATCACGATGCGATCGGCATAGGCTTGAACCTCGACCGGTCGTCCGACTGCGCTGGCTGCGACCGAGTACTTGTTGTTGTCGAAGCGCACCAGGCAGGTCTTCGAGACCGACGCCGTCACCGCATGGAAGCCGTCGAAGCGGCCTGCATAGGGAACGAGCCTAGGGCGTTCGACTTCGAACACGTCCCAGATCGTCTGATCGACCAGCTCCGGATGACGATGAGCCTTGGCGTAGCCGATGCATTTGTCGAGCAGCCAGGCGTTTAACTCGTCGAGGTTTTTGAACCGCAGCCGCGGCGTGAAGAAGCGTTCCCTGACCAGCCCGACCTGGTTCTCGACCTGCCCCTTCTCCCAGCCCGACGCTGGCGTGCAGGCGACTGGATCGACCAGATAGTGGCTGCACATCTGCAAGAACCGGCGATTGTAGAGACGCCCTTTACCGACGAAGATCGTCTCCACCGCGGTCTTCATGTTGTCGTAGATGCCGCGGCTGCAGGTGCCCTTGAACAGCGCGAACGCTCGGTCGTGGGCGTCGAACACCATCTCCTGCGTCTCCCGCTCGCCCCGCAGCTCCATTCCCACCGGTCCAAAACCATTCTGTCAGATTAAATGAAAACTTCTACACCGGACATGAGCAGCCTTCACCATCACCGTGGTGCCGCTCAGCAGGACGACCTCGTGGCTCCAGTCGAACTGGTAGGCTTCGCCGGGTGCAAAGCTCAGCGGCACATAAGCCGACGCTGTCGAGGTGCCGCGTTCCTTGCTCCACCGTCGTGCGTATCGACGAACCGCATCATAGCCGCCGGCATAACCCAGGCCGCGAAGCTCCTCGAATAGCCGGATCAGCGTCAGCCGTTCCCGCGCCGCCTTGCTCTCATTCCCTGCCAGCAACCGATCAAGCTCGGCACTCCAGGCACCCATCTTCGGGAGCGGCTGCGTCTCGCGCTCGTACCGGAACTCCGTCGCTTGAGAACGAATGACCTTGCGAACCACCTTCCGCGATACGCCAAGTTCTCGGCAGATCGCCTTGATCGGACGACCATCAACAAAGTAGGCGCGACGGATCTTACCAATCGTCTCCACCACCAGCATCCCAACCTCGGCTTCCATGACTCGATGGAAGCCACTGTGGACCCTTATCCCGGGGTCCCGATTGGATGCCGATCACCCCGAAAACGGGGTCCTTATTCCATGCCGAAACACAGCTTGCGGCGCGTCGCCCTTCTGGCCTGCGGTCAGCGTGAACCGCACCGGGCATCCCAGGCCTCGGACGGCCAGATGTATCTTGGTGCTCAGGCCGCCGCGCGAGCGGCCGAGCGCTTGATCTTCAGACCCCCTTTTTTCGCTCCGGCGGCGTGCTGATGCGCCCGGACGATGGTGGAGTCGACGATCAGATATTCGAAGTCCGGATCGTCCGACATCGCCTCGAAAATCCGTGCCCAAACTCCCTTGATGCTCCACCGGCTAAAGCGTCGGAACACGCTGTTCCAGTCGCCGAACGCCTCCGGAAGGTCACGCCAGGGCGAGCCTGTGCGCACGATCCAAAGTACGCCCTCCACAAACATCCGGTTGTCGCGTCCCGTTGAGCCCTTCTGGTCAGGCCGGCCGATGATCAGCGGCGCCATCCGCTCCCACGCCGCATCGCTCAAAACCAACCGCTCCATCACACCCAAGACTGCCTCCCAAAAGCAGCTTTGAATCTGATTTGCTCCTAAAAGGGAATCCCTCGAGTCCACACGACCTAGCGCTACATCTTCGGCCGGACTCTAACTCCATCTGGAGGAAATGCGCAGCGGCAAATCACTATCCACCCGGAGGCACGTGTCTGGGCTACCTACCGAGCCCCTGCAGCACCAGCCGGTTCAGCCTTGCTGCAAAGGCCGCCGCGTGCTCCGGCAATTCGCCGTCCAGGATCTGCGCCTGTTCGAGCAGAAGCAGGCTGAGGTCGTCGACGGCCTTGGAGCCGGCCTCTGCCCTGGTAATCGCTGCCACCATCGGATGGCGCAGGTTGATCTCGAGGATCGGCTTGGTGCGCATGCCGCGGTTCTGCTGCGACAGAATGCGCTCCAGCTCGCGACTCGGGCCGTCAGTGCCTGCGACGAGGCAGGAGGCGGAGCTCGTGAGGCGCGTGGAAGCCTTGACGTCGCTGACGCGCTCGCCGAGCGCGGCCTTGATCAAGGCGATGGTGGCCGCTTCATCGGCGGCCGGCTCGTCCTGCTTCGCTTCGTCGACCTCGTCAGTGCGCGGAATCAGGTCGAGGTTGAGATCGCCCTGGCTCAAGGACCTCAGCGGCTTGCCCTCGAACTCCGACGGCATCGAGGTCCAGAACGCGTCGACGGGATCGGACAGCAACAGCACCTCGATGCCGCGCGCGGTGGCGGCCTCCAGCCGCGGATTGGATTTCAGTCGCTCGATGCTGTCACCGACGAGATAATAGATCTCGGTCTGGTTCGGCTTGAAATCGGCGATAATCTGCTTGAGCGAGCGCTTCTCGCCTGAGGTGGTGGTGAAGCGCGACAGCGCCAGCAGCTTTTCGCGACGCTCGAAATCCTCGTAGATGCCTTCTTTCAGCACCGCGCCAAAAGCATCCCAGATCTTGGCAAAATTCTCCGGGTCCTTCTCGTTGAGGCTTTCGAGCTCGGACACGACGCGGGTCGCCACGGCTTTGCGGATCTGCGCGAGCTGCGGATTGTTCTGGAGCATCTCGCGGGAGATGTTGAGCGGGAGATCCTCGCTGTCGACGACGCCCCGGATGAAGCGGAGGTAACCCGGCAGCAGATCGGCATCATCGGTGATGAAGACGCGGCGGACGTAGAGTTTGACGCGGCCCTTGCGATTCGGCTCGAACAGGTCGAACGGCTTCGTCGACGGTGCGAACAGCAGCACGGCGTAGGAGTGGCGGCCCTCGGCGCGGTAGTGCAGCGTGATCGCGGGATCGCCGAAGGCGGAAGCGATCTGCTGATAGGCCTTTTTGTAGTCGTCTGCCGTCAGCTCGGATTTCGAGCGCTGCCACAGCGCGCTTGCCGAATTGATCTGGCGCGGCTCGCCCTCACCGGGCACGAGCTCAATGGGAAACAGGATGTTGTCGGAATAGGCACCGACGATGCGCTCGATCTCGTAGGTCTCGAGATACTTCTTCGCGTCGTCCTTCAGGTGCAGGACGATCTCGGTGCCGCGCGCCACGCGCGCTGCGTCCTCGTCGCTGGCGCGGGCGATCTCGAATCCGGAGCCGCCGGAGGACGTCCAGGTCCAGACGTCACTCTCGCCGGCGCGGCGGCTGATCACGACGATCTTCTCGGCGACCATGAAGGCAGAATAGAAGCCAACACCGAACTGACCGATCAGGCCTAGGCCGTCCTTGGCCTCCTTCAGCTTCGACACGAACGCCTTGGTGCCGGAGCGGGCAATGGTGCCGAGATGGTCGACCAGCTCCTGCCGCTCCATGCCGACGCCGTTGTCGGCGATCGTCAGCGTATTCGCCGGCTTATTCGGAATGATACGGACCTTCAGCGCCTCGCCCTCGCCAAGTAATGAAGGGATCGCGATAGCCTCATAGCGGAGCCTGTCGCAGGCATCCGACGCGTTCGAAAGAAGCTCGCGCAGGAAGATGTCGGTCTCCGAATAGACGGAGTGCACCATTAGGTGCAACAGCTCGGACACCTCGGCTTGAAAGGGCTGCGTATGCACAGCCGTATCTGACGTCGTCATGCATTCACCGGATCACAATTGGGTAAGGGGAACCCGGATATAGCGCAGAAATACGATGGATCAAGAGTCGTGATGGGACTGTTGACCTTTCCCGCCTGTGGCTGGAGGTCGGCCGAGGCCCACTGAAGGGCGCAAGCGGGAGGCTCCGCGCGACCACAACGAGCCGTCGACCACAGAAGTTCCGCCGCGGCCCCTGAGGAAATGTCCCTGAAAGTCCGTGGTCCCCGTTCCCGCGACCGAGTGCTTCGGAATAACCGTCGCCTGCGAAGCTATGAGGCGTGGCGACCATGAGGCCATCGCCACGAACGCACGATCCGCAATCGATACGCTGTCCTATCCGCGCCGTCACCGAGCTGACGATTCTGGCAACCGACCATCCCGGGCTGTTGTCGATCATCGCCGGCGCCTGCGCTTCGGCCGGCGCCAACATCGTCGAAGCGCAGATCTACACCACGACCGACGGCCGCGCGCTCGACACCATCTCGATCTCGCGCGAATACGATCGCGACGATGACGAAGGCCGCCGCGCGACGCGGATCGGCGAGATGATCGAGCAGGTGCTGGAAGGCAAGCTGCGGCTGCCCGAGGCGGTTGCGAAGCGCGCGGTGCGCAGCAAGGCGCGGCCGTTCATCGTCGAGCCCGACGTGACCATCAGTAACCAGTGGTCCGACCGCTACACCGTGATGGAGGTCTCCGGCCTCGACCGCCCCGACCTGCTCTATCAGCTCACCACCGCGATCTCGAAGCTCAACCTCAACATCGCCTCGGCCCATGTCGCGACCTTCGGCGAACGCGCCCGCGACGTGTTCTATGTCACCGACCTGCTCGGCGCCCAGATCACGGCGCCGACCCGGCAGGCCGCGATCAAGAGCGCGCTGCTGCATCTGCCCGCGAGCGAGGACCAGGCCGCGAAGCCGGCGGCGTAGGTTAAAGCGGAGCATGCAAGACCCGTCATCCTGAGGAGGCCGCACGGCGGTCGTCTCGAAGGATCGATGGCCAGGCTCGCGCCGCGTGAGAACCCAACCCGCGGACATATCCGGGCCGTGCATCCTTCGAGACGCGCGCAAGAGCGCGCTCCTCCAGCGACAAAGGCGGAGCCTTTGCGCGGGGATGACGGTGAGAGACTGCATGACGGTGAGAGACTGCGCCGCCACTCAGGCTTGTCGCCGCTCGTCGTCAGCCGAACAACCGCATCAGCAGGGCCTTGCCGACCGGCGCGGCGCGCACGCCGCTGAAGGCGCGGACATATTCGCCGGCATAGAAGGCGCGCACGACGTTGACCCGGGTCGCGACCGCATCCTCGAAGCGGACGCCGAAGCCGTCGCGGGTGCGGCGGACCACGGTCGCGGTCACGCTCTGGCCGTAGACATTGCATTTGATCGCGGCGCCGATTGCGGGCGGCGCAGGATCGATGAAGCGCGCGCCCGAGATCGAGATGTCGGCCATCCGCACCAGCCGTGGCTCGGCGCCTTCGTGGATCAGGATCGGCTCGTCGCGCTCGAAACGCTCGGCCTTGCGGCGCCGCGGCTGCTCGATGCAGATGAAGCACACGATCGCGAGCACAACGCAATTGTGCAGGCTCCAGGCCAGCGCCAGCCCGCCATAGGCGATGTTTTCGCCTCGCAGGTGCAGGATGAAGGCGTAGGCGATCCCCACCAGCGTGATCAGCAAGGCACCGCCATAGAGCCGCAGCAGCGGCCACTCGATGAAGCGGAGGTTGCGGTCGCCGCCCTTGGCGGTCACCTTGAATTTGTGGCCCTGCGGCTTGGCGAGGCCGGTCACGACCGCCTTCAGGACCGCCGGCGCCGCGATGTATTGCGAGACGTCGGTCATGATCGCAAGCGAGCGGCCACGCGATATCCAGGCCATCGTGAAGGCGTGCCAGACATAGAACGGCATGAAATATTTCAGCAGCTCGAACAGATCGGCATGGACCGCCTTGATCCCGAACAGCAGATAGAGCCAGGGCACCACCAGGCCGAACACCTTGGTGCCGTAGACCGCCGACCAGCTCATGAAGGCATCGATCAGCGACAGCCGGTCGATGAAGGCGAGCCTGGATTGCCGCGAGAACGGCCCGCTGCGGCCTCTGAAGATCTGCATGAAGCCGAGGCACCACCTCCCGCGCTGGGTGATGTATTCCTTCAGTCCCTCCGGCGCGAGGCCGATGGTCAGGCGCTCGTTGAGATAGACCGTGCGCAGCCCCTTCTCCTTCAGCCGCAGCGTGACGAGATAGTCTTCCGTCACCGAATCGGTCGGGAAGCCGCCGATCTGCATCAGGCCGGAGAAGCGGATCAGCGATGAGGTGCCGCAGCAGATGCGGTGCCCCACGCATCCTTGGCCGGCATCAGGATATCGAAGAAGAAGCGCTGCTCGTCGGGCCAGACGTCGGTCGCGGCGAGGTTGGTCTGGATCGGATCCGGATTGATGAAGTGCTGCGGCGTCTGCACGACGCCGACGCTGCCGTCCTGCATCAGGCTGATCGCCCGGGTCAGGAAGTCCGGCATCGGGACGAAGTCGGCATCGAGGATCGAGATGAACTCCGGCCTCTCCGGCAGGGTGGATACGTGCCGGAGCGCATGATTGATGTTGCCGGCCTTGGCGTGGCGGTTGTCCGGACGGGTCAGATAGTTGCAGCCGAGCTCCTGGGCGAGCCGGCGCAGCCAGAGCCGCCGCCCATCGTCGAGCACCCAGACGCGGTAATTGGGATAGTTCAGTCCCGTCGCGCCGATGATGGTGCGTTCCAGGATCGCCTTCTCCTCATTGTAGGTGCAGATGAAGACGTCGACGAGCGGCCCATCTGTCGACGCCCTGGATCGGCGAAGGATCGCATTGACCTCGGGCGAGCGGTCGATGGTCCTGGAGAGGAACAGCAATGACAGGCACACCGCGATCATCGAGGCCGCCTCGGCCACCACAAAGGGAAAGCCGACCAGCGCGTCGGCGGTGAGGCCCGGAGGCGGCAAGGTCTGGGTCACCCGCCAGACGAAGTAGTGGAGCAGCAGCACGAACGACACGCCGGTCATCATGACGCGGGCCAGCGTGTGCTCGCGCCGGAGCAGCGGCAGGATCGCAAGGCAGGCGCCAAAGGCGACCAGCCCGGGCGCAAAGGCCGCCATCATGACTTTGCCGCGTCCCCGTTGAACACTACCCGCCCGGTGCGGCCGACCGCGCATTCCTTGCCCGTGCTGTCGAGCGCCGGCATCGAGACCGTCACACGATACGGTTCTTTGTTCAACGCATCCGGATTGATCGCAAGGTTCGCGGGCGCGCCCGATGCGCCGGTGAGATTGACGATCTCACCATGGATCGCCGCACTGCCGTCATTCGGCTCGAAGCTCGCCTGCTCGCCGAGCCGGAGGCGGTTGTAGACGCCTTCGGTGACGTTGGCGGTGACCACGGCGCCGCTGCAATCGAGCAGCTTGAGCAAGGGCTGCCCGGCCCGGACATCCTCGCCCGGCGACGTCATCATCTCCCAGATACGCCCGGCGACCGGCGCCTTGATGTCGGCTTCCGCCCGGTTGACGTAATGCAGCTGCTCGACGGCGATCTCGTGGGTCAGCCAGTCGATCTCGGCATCGGCATGTGCCAGATCGGCGCGCAGATCGCTGGCGCGCTGTCGCATCTCCTCTTCGCGTTGAGCGGAGCTCGGCCGGTCGTTGTAGCTGTCGCCGAGATAGGTGCCGCTCCTGACAGCGGTGAGCTCAACCTTGGCGGCATCGAGCCGGCGGCGGGCACCGATCTCGGTCTGCTGGGCGATCGCCTGCTCGCGCGTCAGGCGGGCCATTTCGACCGTCGAGACGGTGCCCGATTTGATCAGTGAAGAGGCCCGCTCGACGGCGGCCACGGCCTCCTCCCGTCGCGCGGCCGCGGCCTCGATCGCCGACTGGATTTCGGCGATGCGCGCCTCGAGCTGAAGGATGCGGCCATCGCGGAACTGGCCCGCCTGGCGGGCGAGGTCCTGTTGCGCGGTCTCGGCGGCCGCGAGCTTGGCGGCCAGGCTCGGGCGCTCGTTCTCCAGCCGCGACATCTGCCGCCGGAGGTCATCGAGCCGTACGCGATCGCCGCGCGCGTTGACGACATGAAGAATCGCGTCGCCCTCGTGAACCACGCTGAGTTGCGCGGAGCCCTGCGGCTTCGCACTCACGGTGCCGTCGATCGGGGACCGCAAGGTCACGATCCTGGCGTTGACCACGGCCTCCACGCTCGAGGTCTGCAGCACCGCCTTCAGCGGCAGCCATCCGAAGACGGCGACGATGGCAAGGCCGATGCCGACCTTGAGCAGGCGGCGAACCCATCGGCTGGAGCCTCGGGGCGTTTCGGGATGGGGAGCGCTATCGCTGACCGGCTCGTCGTGCGCCGGCTGCAACCGATCCTGCAAATCGCGCCGCAACCCTCGTGCGCCCGATTCCTCGTCCTTGCTGACGGACGTATGATCTTCGGGAACGGGCTTCTGCTGTTCCTGATTCATGATGACCGGCCCCTGAACTGTCAGTGCGCGCGGGGGTCAGAAACCGTAATCCTGAACGGCCAATGTGCTTTTGGGGTGCCCCTTCGACATGGGCGCACCGTCCCACCGAACGGGGCTGTTATACGCTGGCCGATTGATGGCCACTGATGCTATCTCGGGTTTCTGAGGCCCAAGCCTACGGTTGCATACAACCTAGGCGTTTGCAACAGCCATTTTCTACTCAGGGCGAGAGCTGGCCCCGGTTGTTTGGACAGCGCCCCGCTGGATTTAAGTGGATTCCTGCCGGGTTATGCTGAACGCGGGGCTTTACGGTTTTGTCGTTGCGTCGGGAGGGCGTAGCCCGACCAGAGCGACGACAAAACCGTCGGCGACGGTCATGCGGCCATCACCATAGCTTGCGTGCCGAAGTAAGCCTCGTCGGGCGTGCGCCCGTCAAGGCTCGAGTGAGGGCGTCCCTGATTGTAGAAGGCCAGATACTTGGCAATTGACGCTCGCGCCTCGGACACGCTGTCGTAGGCGCGGAGATATACTTCTTCGTATTTGACCGTGCGCCAGAGCCGCTCGACAAACACGTTGTCGCGCCAGGCGCCCTTGCCGTCCATGCTGATGGCGATCTTCGCGTCCAGCAGCACATCGGTGAACTCGAGGCTGGTGAACTGGCTGCCCTGATCCGTGTTGAAAATCTCGGGCCTGCCGTGCTTCGCCAACGCCTCCTGGACCGCTTCGACGCAGAAGGCCGCCTCCATTGTGATCGAGACGCGATGGGCCAGGACCCGTCGGCTGAACACATCGACGACCGCCGCGAGATAGACGAAGCCACGCCGCATCGGAATGTAGGTGATGTCCATTGCCCACGCATGGTCGGGCCGCTCGATCTTCAATCCGCGCAACAGGTACGGGTAGATCTTGTGACCCGGAGCCGGCTTGCTCGTGTTCGGGCGACGATAGACCGCCTCGATCCCCATGCGCTTCATCAGCGTCGCGATGTGGCGGCGACCGGCGTATACGCCCTCCCGCCGCAGCAACGATCGCAGCATACGCGCTCCCGCGAAGGGATAATCGAGATGCAGCTCATCGAGCCGACGCATCAAGGCAAGGTCCTCGGCCGAAACTGGCCGAGGTTCATAGTAGACCGTGCTGCGAGCCAGCTTCAGGACCTTCGCCTGGCGCACGATAGAAAGATCATGATCGCGGTCGATCATCGCTTTGCGCTCAGCAGGCCCGCCTTGGTGAGCGCGCCGGACAAAAAATCGTTTTCCAACGCCAGCTCGCCGATCTTGGCATGTAACGCCTTCAAATCGACCGGCGTCTCGGCCGATGTCTTGTCATGCCCAAACACGCCGGCGGCGCCTTCCAGGAGCTGGTTTTTCCAGATCGTGATCTGGTTCGGATGAACATCAAACGCGCCAGCTCCGCCAGTGTCTTGTCGCCTTTGACCGCAGCCAAAGCAACCTTCGCCTTGAATGCCGGAGAATGCGTCCGGCGGCTCTTCTTCGTCATCTTCGCTCCTGATTCGCAGCAAGAATCCTCGCCGCTGTCAGGCAGAAAATCCACTCAAGCTACTGTCCGAATTTGCGGGGCCAGCTCTGCGCGACGAAACCGCGCGCGCTCGTAAAGCGGTTGCAAGGCTCGACGCTGACGGAAGACACGTTGCTCATAAGGAATGGCCCGTGCTCCCTTGGGTTTTCGTGCCCACGGCTGCGCTCGGCCGCTCGGCTTTATCAAACCCGAATTGCTCAAGCTCCTGCCGAAAGCGCGGACAACGAACCTGCAAGCCGTGCTTGCCGTGGCCTACTGCACTTACGATTGTGAATCGACGCCGAACATTGACCCCGCATGCGCGAAGTCAATCAAGCACTTGGGACGCCGACCGGCGTCCGGACCCCACACGATGACGTAATTGCGGTCGGCCCTCGAGGCGAGGGAGGGGTTATGATGCAATATGTTGGGCTTGACGTGTCGCAAAAGGAGACCTCGGTGTGCGTGGTCAACGAAGCTGGACAATCCTTATTTGAGGGAAAGGTCAAGTCCGATCCGGGGGCGCTCAACGCGCTGCTTCGCGAGCGAGCCCCGCATGCGGCGCGCATCGGGTTTGAGACCGGGGCAATGGCAAGCTGGCTATGGCATGAACTTCGTAGGGTCGATCTTCCGGTGGTCTGCATAGACGCTCGTCATGCGCACGCGGCTTTGTCAGTGCGCATGAACAAGAGCGATCCGAATGACGCTAGAGGCCTGGCCGAACTGGTGCGCGTCGGTTGGTATCGAGAAGTCAAAGTAAAGAGCGAGGAAAGTCAGAAAGTCCGCGCGATACTCGTCGCGCGATCCCGGCTTGTGACCATTCGCCGGGATATCGAGAATCAAGTCCGCAGCCTGATCAAGGAATATGGGTTACTGTTCCCGCGCGCGATCGGCAAACAGTTCCGCAACCAGGTCAGCGATCTGTTGGGCGAGGATCATCAACTCCTCGGCGTGATCTCGCCACTTTTGTCCATCCATCCGCGATGTGCCGTGCCGGTCGCTCTTACTCTACGCCAGGGCCTTTTAGAGGTCGCCAGCGCACGCACAACGCAGGCCGGTCAGCAGTCCAAGGCTGATCAAGTCTATCAATATCTGACTGGTTCGCGGTTCAAGCAGCGAATCGAAGCCATCGTCGAGCGCTTCAAAGACATGCGGGAGGATATCGATAAAGAACGCAAGTTCATGGCGAAGGCCTGGGCCAAGCGGGAGGCCCAGGTCAGCACCATGATCGAATCGACGGTTGGCATGGTTGGCGATCTTCACGGTATCATGGGGCAAGCGATGCCGGAGATCGAGGCAATCGATGAACCACCTATGTTAGAGGGAAAGGCCGCCTAAGACTGATAAGCTTTCTCTCAAAACCTTATCAGTGGCCCATGCGCGACTGACTTATCGAGCGACTGTGCCACGCTAATAGCTTCAGGGCGGCAGTCGTGATCGAACCGGTCTCCGTCGATAATCTCTGCAAAACGGGAATTTCTGCGGACAGGGCCGGAGACTTTCGGCAATTTTGCTCGGGGGATTGGGGATCCGGAAGCGTGGAGACAAAGTTGAATGCTCGAAAAGCCGGGATTTCCGGCCCATTCTCCGGTCTCTTGGGAAGCCTGGCGGAACGCTGGAATGGCTGGCTGGGGCGGGAGGGATCGAACCTCCGAATGGCGGAATCAAAATCCGCTGCCTTACCGCTTGGCTACGCCCCAACAGGCGACCAGGGAACGGGCGGAAGAACCGGCTACCGCAGATTCCCGCTGGTCGCAGCCGGTCTATAGGGAGCGGCGCGGCATTTCAACCGCCTGGAGGGGCAAAATACCTGAGGTCCAGGACCGGGGCCGGCGCTGGCCGTGCCACCCTTTATTATAGGCCCGGCGGCGGCGCCGTTCCGGGCCGGCGCAGTCCCGGCGTTCGGGCAGTTGAGACCTCCCCCGTTTCATGGGAATACGGCGCCAATACCTGTCCACGGGAGTGAGCCATGACCTACCGCGCGCCGATCTCAGACATGCTGCTGTCGCTCAACCATGGCGCCGGCCTCAAGGCTGCCGTGGAGGCCGGCCATTACGGCGATTTCGACGGCGACATCGTGAGCGCCGTGCTGGAGGAAGCCGGCAAGTTCGCAACCGACGTGCTGGCGCCGCTCAACCAGGTCGGCGACGAGCACGGCATCAAGCTCAGCGATGGCAAGGTCACGACTGCGCCGGGCTGGCCGGACGCCTACAAGCGCTGGACCGAGGGCGGCTGGAACGCGGTCTCCGGCCCCGAGGATTTCGGCGGCCAGGGCCTGCCGATCGCGATCAACGCCGCCTGTACCGAGATCTGGAGCGCCTCCAACGTCGCCTTCGGCCTCTGCCCGCTGCTCACGGCGTCAGCAATGGAGGCGCTGGATGCGCATGGCAGCGACGAGCTGAAAAAGATCTATCTGGAAAAGCTCGTCTCCGGCGAATGGACCGGCACGATGCAGCTGACCGAGTCGCAGGCCGGCTCCGACGTCGGCGCGCTGCGTACCCGCGCCGAGCGGCAGGCCGACGGCACCTATCGCATCAAGGGGACGAAGATATTCATCACCTATGGCGAGCACGACATGACCGACAATATCGTGCATTTCGTGCTGGCGCGCCTGCCCGATGCGCCCGCCGGCACCAAGGGGATCTCGCTGTTCCTCGTGCCGAAGTTCATGGTCAATGCCGACGGCTCGCTCGGCGCGCGCAATGACATCTATGCGTCGGGCGTCGAGCACAAGCTCGGCATGCATGCTTCCCCGACCTGTACCATGACCATGGGCGATCATGGCGGCGCGATCGGCTTCCTCGTCGGCGAAGAGAACCAGGGCATGCGCTGCATGTTCACGATGATGAACCAGGCCCGCCTCGGCGTCGGGCTGGAGGGCGTCGGCGTCGCCGATCGCGCCTACCAGCAGGCGCTGGCCTATGCGCAGGAGCGCAAGCAGGGCCGCGCCATCGGCAAGACGGGCGACGGTTCGGACGCGATCTTCGTGCATCCCGACGTCAAGCGCATGCTGATGCGGATGCGGGCGCAGACCGCGGCCGCACGCACCATCTGCTATGCGACCGCGGTCGCGATCGACGTCTCCACGCGCGCCAAGGATCCGAAGGTCCGCGCGGACGCCGCCGCGCGCGCGGCGCTGCTGACGCCGATGGCCAAGGGCTATTCCACCGATATCGGCAACGAGGTCGCCTATCTCGGCGTGCAGGTGCACGGCGGCATGGGCTTCATCGAGGAGACCGGCGCCGCGCAGCACTATCGCGATGCGCGCATCACCGCGATCTACGAGGGCACCAACGGCATTCAGGCGATCGATCTCGTCACCCGCAAGCTCGCGGCCAATGGCGGCGCTGCGGTGTGGGCGCTGCTCGACGAGCTCTCGGCAACCGTGAAGCAGGTCGAAGCCTCCAACGATCCCGCTTTCGGCACCACAGGTACCAAGCTGCGCGAAGCGCTGGAGGCGCTGACGCGCACCAGCAAGTGGCTGCTGGAGCGCGTGACCTCCGCGCCGAACGAGGCGCTCGCCGGCGCGACGCCGTATCTCCAGCAGTTCGGCTCGACGCTCGGCGGCTGCATGCTGGCCTCCGAGGCGCTCGCCGCCAAGTCCGACGGCAACACCGACGCCGCGCGCTACGTCTCGCTCGCGCGCTTCTTCGCCGAGAACATCACGGTGCAGGCCGGCGCGCTCGAGCGCACGGTGACGGAGAGCGCGGAGTCGGTCGCGGCGGCGGATGCGGTGTTGCTGGGGTAAGGGTGGCTATGAAGCTGCGAGCTTCGCCCTTCTCCCCGGCCGCCACAGCACGATTCCCGCCGCCACGAGATCCAGCATCACACATATCGCAAACGCGATCGTGTAGTTGCCGGTGAAGCTCCGCACGAGGCCGATGATGCCGGGGCCGAAGGCGCTGACGACGCCGCTGATCGACGTGCCCAATCCCATTGCGGCGGCAAAGGCGGCAGCACCGATCTCGCGCTGGATGATCAAGGGCGGGAACGTGATCATGTTGCCGATCGAGAAGCCGTAGACGGCGCAGCAGACGAGCAGCACGGTCGGGTTCGTGCTTTGGAGAAGCACGAACAGCGCCGCCGCCTGGCCCGTCATCGACGCCGCGCAGGCGAGCCGCGGATCGAGCCGGTCGACGAACAGGCCGAGCGACAGGCGGCCGACCACCGCCATCGCCGCCATGATGGTGACCGCAAGGCCTGCGGCATAACGCCCGATCAGCGGCTCGAGGAACGTCACCTGGTGGATGATGAATCCCATCTGCGCCAGCAGCGCGATCGCGATCGGCAGCACCATGGTCCAGAACGCCGCGTTGGCGAGCAGCGTCTTGCGGGAATGGGCCGGCGCGGCCATGCCGGCGGACGAACGGCCGCCCGATGCCGGCGACATCTGCGTCGGCCAGCCGATGAAAATGACGACCACCGGCAGCACCAGCACCACCATCGCCATCGTGGCGGCAAGCATGGCGGACTGGAAGCCGATGCTGCCGGTCAGCGACAACAACAGCGGAACGAGGACGATGCCGCCGCAGGTCGCGCCGTTGAAGGCGAGGCTGAGCGCGAGCCCGCGGCGCCGTTCGAACCAGGCGTTCAGCACGGTGGCGATCACCACGGTGCCCATGCCGGTCCAGCCGACCGACATCAGCGCATAGGCGAGATAAAGCTGCCAGGTCGTCTGCATCAGCGCCAGCAGCACGGTCGACGCGCCGAGCGCCGACAGGCCGCTCAGGATCAGCGCGCGCAGCCCGATGCGGGCGAGCAGATCGTCGGTGAAGATGACGAGCACGGAGGTGAGGAGAAACGAGAAGGTGCTCGCCGCGGAGACCAGCGTGCCCGGCCAGCCATGGGCGCGCTGGAGCTCGGCGAGATAGACGCCCTGGCCATAGAGGCCGAAGCCGAACATGAAGAAGGCCATCAGGAAACAGGCCAGCACGACGCGCCAGCCGCGATAACGCAGCGAGGATTCGTCAACGCCCGTTGCGGCAATCATCAAACGAACAATCGGCCAAAGGAACCGGCATTGGGCAATCGTGCCCTACAACCCCCGGCTTTTCAAATGAAAGATTGTAGCCATTTGTTGCAATGCGCAACTGCATGTGCGAAGCAATACAACCGGCATGATCCGGTGCGGTGCGGTTCCCGATCAGGAAAACGACAGCGCGCCATGTGGCGGACTCACGGGGACGTTCTCGAAAAGGTCGAGCGGGCGGATTGGCACGCCTGCAAGATGATGTAGGCTGAGGCTTGCGAGACTCGCCAAGGCAAGCGTCGCGGCGACCGCAGGGGGCTCTCATGCCGAATGGCAATATCGTCGTCACCGAAGAGCGCGGAACGCGCGTCATCACCCTGCGCCGCCCGAGCAAGAAGAACGCGATCACGCAGGACATGTATCGCGAGATGAGCCGCGCGATCGACACCGCGCAGAACAATCCCGACATCCGCTGCATGATCATCACCGGCGGCTCCGGCGTGTTCACCGCCGGCGACGACATCGACGACTTCTTGCAGGCCGAACCGAATTCCGAGACGCTGTCGGACGGCGCAAAATTTCTCTATTCGCTCGCCCTCAACGTCAAGCCGATCATCGCGGCCGTCGATGGCGCCTCGATCGGCATGGGCACCGTGATGCTGTTTCATTGCGACTATGTGCTCGCCTCGAACGCCGCGACCTTCTCCGCGCCCTATATCCATCTCGGGCTCGTTCCGGTCGGCGCGGCCAGCCTCCTGATGCCGAACACGATGGGCTACCAGCGCGCCTTCGCGATGCTGGTGATGGGGCGGACTTTCACCGCCGCGGAGGCGCACGCGGCAGGCTTCGTCAACACCGTGGTCTCGCCGGGACATACCGAGGTCGAGGCGCGCAAGGTGGCGCGCGATATCTGCCGGCTGCCGGCCGAGGCGGTCGCGGCCTCGCGCAAGCTGCTGCGCGCCGCGCCCGAGGAGCTCACCCGCCGCATCGACCAGGAGGCCCATCTGTTCGGCGAGCGGTTGAAGTCGGACGAGGCGATTGCCGCGTTCAAGGCGTTTGCAAACCGGAAGAAGAGGTAGGGCGGTCTTCCCCTCTCTCCTCGAACTCACATCTAACCTCGCGGAGACAACCCCTCATCCGGCGCTTCGCGCCACCTTCTCCCGCAAGGGGAGAAGGAAGAAAGCTTCGTGAAATCTTCGCGCGGAACGACTAATCTGGCTCCATGCGACATTTTCTCCGCCTGACCGTCCTTACACTCGCTCTCGCCACCCTCCCCGCCTCGGCCCAGACCGCCGCGCCCGTCGAGCTGCGCATTCTCGCGATCAACGATTTCCACGGCAATCTGCGTCCGCCGCCGGGCGGCATCCGGATCGGGGATCCCGAGGACAAGAGCAAGAAGGTGACGGTCGCGGCCGGCGGCGCGGAGTACATGGCGACGCTGGTCAAGCAGCTGCGCGAGGGGCACACAAACACGATCTTCGTTGCCGCCGGCGACCTGATCGGCGCGAGCCCGTTCCTGTCGGCAATGTTTCACGACGAGCCCTCGGTCGAGGCGCTCTCGATGATGGGACTTGCGATCACCTCGGTCGGCAATCACGAGTTCGACGAGGGCAAGACCGAGCTCTTGCGGATGCAGAACGGCGGTTGTCATCCGGTCGATGGCTGCCAGGGGCCGCATCCCTTCATGGGCGCCAAATTCCATTATCTCGCGGCTTCCACGGTCGAGACCGCGACCGGCAAGAGCGTGCTGCCGCCCTACGAGATCAGGGAGTTCGAGGGCATCCCCGTCGCCTTCATCGGCCTGACCTTGAAAGAGACCGCGGGCATCGTCTCGCCCTCAGGCATTGCCGGGCTCGAATTCCGCGACGAGGCCGAGACGGTGAACGCGCTGGTGCCGCAGCTGAAGGCGCGTGGCGTCGAGGCGATCGTGGTGTTGATCCACCAGGGTGGCGAGCCCTCGGGCGACTACAATGAATGCCCTGCCATTACGGGGCCGATCGTCGACATCGTCAAGAAATTCGACCGCGCCGTCGACGTCGTCGTCAGCGGCCACACCCACCGCGCCTATGTCTGCGACATCGACGGGCGGCTCGTCACCAGCGGCGACAAATACGGCACGCTGGTCACCGCGATCGACCTCAAGCTCGATCCCGTAACCCGCGACATCGTCAGCGCCAAAGCCGAGAACGTCATCGTCGCCAATGCCTCGCTGGCGAAGGATCCCGAACAGACCGCGTTGATCGAAGCCTATGACAAGCTGTCGGCACCGATTGCGAATCGCCCGGCCGGATCGGTGACGCAGACACTGTCGCGCGTGCCGAACGAGGCCGGCGAGAGCGCGCTCGGCGACGTCATCGCGGACGCGCAGCTCGCCGCGACGAAGGACGCCAAGGATGGCAGCGCTGTCATCGCGCTCACCAATCCCGGCGGCATCCGCACCGACATTGTTCCGAAGGAGAACGGCGCGGTGTCGTTCGGCGAACTGTTCGCGAGCCAGCCGTTCCGCAATCGCCTCGTTACGATGACGCTCAGGGGCAGCCAGCTCAAGGACATGCTGGAGCAGCAATGGCTCGATCCGAAGCGCCCGCGGATTCTCCAGGTCTCGAACGGATTCAGCTACACCTGGGATGCGACGAAACCGTTCGGCGAGCGAATCAGCCTTGAGAAGATGACGCTCAACGGCAAGCCGATCGAGCCCGGGAGCGGCTACCGCGTCACCGTCAACGATTACCTCGCCGTCGGCGGCGACGGTTTTACGGCCGCCAAACAAGGCACAGCGCAGCAATATGGCGGCTACGATGCGGACGCGCTGTTCGCCTTCTTCAGGGCACACGGACCGATCGGTCCGCTGCCGCCCACGCGCATCCTGCGCGTGAATTGATCCGGATCAAACGGACTTGTCCGGAACCACCCTTTGCCATCCCCGCCCAAGCGCTTAGATTGCGTTTTGCATTTGCGTTTTGGCTCGGGATGCGCCAAGCGACGTCAAGAGCCCGTTCCCTGTGAGGCCGACCTGATGAGCACGCTTCTCCTCTCCCACAAGGCCTGCCTCGACCACGTCACGCCGCCAGGACACCCTGAAAGGCCCGACCGCCTGCGGGCGGTGGAGGAAGCGCTGTCGCAGGAACGCTTCCAGTTCCTGGCGCGCGACCTGGCACCGGAAGGCGATCTCGATCTCGTGACGCTGTGCCACAACGAGCATTACGTCACCGAGCTGCGCCACATCGCGCCGACCAGTGGTCAGGTCTATATCGACGGCGACACCTCGATGTCTCCAGGCACGTGGGAAGCGGTGATGCGCGGCGTCGGCGGCGCAGTGGCTGCGACCGAAGCGGTGATGAATGGCGAGCATCGCAACGCCTTCGTCGCGGTGCGCCCGCCCGGACATCACGCCGAGATCGGCAAGCCGATGGGCTTCTGCTTCTTCGACAATGCCGCGATCGCCGCGCGTCATGCGCAGCGCAAATACGGCATCCAGCGCGCCGCCATCGTCGATTTCGACGTGCATCACGGCAACGGCACGCAGGACATCTTCTGGTCCGATCAGACCGTGATGTACTGCTCGACGCATCAGATGCCGCTGTTTCCGGGTACCGGCGCGAAGGGCGAGCGCGGCGACCACGACACCATCGTCAATGCGCCGCTCGCTTCCGAAGACGGCGGACCCGAATTCCGCGCCGCGTTCGAGCATCTGATCCTGCCGCGCCTCGAAAAATTCAGCCCCGAGCTTCTCGTCATCTCCGCGGGCTTCGATGCGCATTACCGCGATCCGCTGGCCTCGCTGAATTTGCGCGCGGAGGACTACACCTGGGTCACGCGCAAGCTGATGGACCTTGCCGACAAGTCCGCAGGGGGCCGCATTGTTTCGGTGCTCGAGGGCGGCTATGACCTGCAAGGATTGAAAGAATCTGTTACGGCGCATGTCGGCGCCCTGATGGGCGCTTGACGCACCCGCCACATTACGCCCGCAAAACTGCGCTTTTTCTCACGTGAAGCGGGCAATCGGAAACGGATATGGCCGAAAATACCCAAGTCGACGTCTCCAGGCTCACCTTCGAACGCGCCATCGAGGAGCTCGAAACCATCGTGAAGCGGCTCGAGGACGGCAAGGTGCCACTCGAGGAATCCGTGACGATCTACGAGCGCGGCGAGGCGCTGAAGCGCCGCTGCGAGGAATTGCTGCGCCAAGCCGAGGCACGCGTCGACAAGATCACCACCGATGCCAGCGGCCAGGCCACCGGCACCGCACCACTCGACGTGCAGTAAGGTCCCCGTTTCAAGCCGCCCGCCTCAAGCATCGGCCATCTGCAGTTTTTCATGATCGCACGCCGCTGTTTGGGCTTACAGCCCTCGGCGGCCAGGCACTGACATCGAAGAGTTCCCCCGGCCAGGGCCTCTCGGGCTCGCGAATCTGGCCAAAACGGCCTTCCTCTCGCCCAAAATGCAGGCGAGGAACCGGGCAAGACTGGAACCCATCCGCCGGCGCCAGGATTAACCAAGCTGGCCCGCGGGTTGCAGGTGCATACCCCTAAACGACCCTGCGGGTTGGCTTTGGCCCAAGCTTTGGTGTAAAGCTGCGCGGAGTGTGGCTTTTTGCAAGCCTTGCGTGGGCACAAATTACCGACGACAAGCGCTTCAAACTGCTAATGAAATTGGCTGGGACGGACGAAGCCGATCTAAGTGACAGGGATCACAGGGACTGAACCGGAGCGCACCTAAGCTCACCTAAGCTTGAAGACGGGGCCCTGCCCCATGCAGGTGGCTCCGACGGTTTAAGGACTCGCGCTGCGCCGATATTGTGCAAACCCATCGCGCACCGGAACGATCTTCCGGCGCTGACAAATTGGAAATCGCCGTGAACGCATACAGTAAAACGCCGCTTCTCGACACCATCCATACGCCGGATGACCTGCGCAAGCTCAAGATCGAGCAGGTTCGCCAGGTCGCCGACGAGCTGCGGCAAGAGACCATCGATGCCGTCTCGGTGACCGGCGGTCACTTCGGCGCCGGCCTCGGCGTGGTCGAGCTCACCACCGCGATCCATTACGTCTTCGACACGCCGCGCGACCGGCTGATCTGGGACGTCGGCCATCAGGCCTATCCGCACAAGATCCTCACCGGCCGGCGCGACCGCATCCGCACGCTGCGCACTGGCGGCGGCCTGTCCGGCTTCACCAAGCGCAGCGAGAGCGATTACGATCCGTTCGGCGCGGCGCATTCCTCGACCTCGATTTCCGCCGGCCTCGGCATGGCGGTCGCACGCGACCTCTCCGGCGGCAAGAACAACGTTATCGCGGTCATCGGTGACGGCGCGATGTCAGCCGGCATGGCCTATGAAGCCATGAACAACGCAGGCGCCATGAACTCGCGCCTGATCGTGATCCTCAACGACAACGACATGTCGATCGCGCCGCCGGTCGGCGCCATGAGCGCCTATCTGTCGCGCCTCTACTCCGGCAAGACCTATCGCACGCTGCGCGATGCGGCCAAGCAGATCAACAAGCGCCTGCCCAAGATCATCGCCAACCGCGCCAACCGCGTCGAGGAATATTCGCGCGGCTTCATGATGGACGGCGGCACGCTGTTCGAGGAGCTCGGCTTCTATTACGTCGGCCCGATCGACGGTCATAACCTCGACCATCTGCTGCCCGTGCTGAGGAACGTGCGCGACATGGAGACCGGCCCGATCCTGGTCCACGTCGTGACGCAGAAGGGCAAGGGCTACGGCCCGGCGGAAGCTTCCGCCGACAAGTACCACGCGGTCGTCAAGTTCGACGTCGCGACCGGCACCCAGGCCAAGGCCAAGCCGAATGCGCCGGCCTACCAGAACGTGTTCGGCCAGAGCCTCGTCAAGGAAGCGCAGAAGGACGACAAGATCGTCGCCATCACCGCGGCGATGCCGTCGGGCACCGGCGTCGACATCTTCAACAAGGCCTTCCCGGACCGCACCTTCGACGTCGGCATCGCCGAGCAGCACGCGGTGACGTTCGCCGCCGGTCTTGCGAGCGAGGGCTACAAGCCGTTCTGCGCGATCTACTCGACCTTCCTGCAGCGCGGCTACGACCAGATCGTGCATGACGTCGCGATCCAGAACCTGCCCGTCCGCTTCGCCATCGACCGCGCCGGCCTCGTCGGCGCCGACGGCGCGACGCATGCCGGCTCGTTCGACAACGCCTATCTCGGCTGCCTGCCGAACATGGTGATCATGGCCGCGGCCGACGAAGCCGAGCTCGTGCACATGGTGGCGACCCAGGTCGCGATCGACGACCGTCCGAGCTCGCTGCGCTATCCGCGCGGCGAAGGCCGCGGCATCGAGATGCCCGAAGTCGGCGTTCCGCTCGAGGTCGGCAAGGGCCGCATGATTCGCCAGGGCAGCAAGATCGCCTTGCTTTCCTTCGGTACGCGCCTCGCCGAATGCGAGAAGGCGGCCGACGAGCTCGCCGCCCACGGCCTCTCCACCTCGATCGCTGATGCGCGCTTCATGAAGCCGCTCGACACCGAGCTGGTTCTCAAGCTCGCCCGCGACCACGAGATCCTGATCACGATCGAGGAAGGCTCGGTCGGCGGCTTCGGCTCGCATGTCGCGCAGTACCTGACCGATCAGGGCGCGCTCGACGGCGGCATGGTCAAGTTCCGCTCGATGGTGCTGCCCGACGTGTTCCAGGACCACGACACGCCGGCCGCGATGTACGGCCGCGCCGGTCTCGACGCCAAGGGCATCGTCGCCAAGGTGTTCGAGGCGCTGGGCAAGGACGTCAAGGCCGAGACGGTCAAGCTGGCCTGACGGCGAGCTTCGACCTTCGCGAACCAGCGCGACCTTCATGAAAATCTATCTGGCAGGGCCCGACGTGTTCCTGCCGGATGCGGTTGAGATCGGCCGGCAAAAGGCCGTGATCTGCGCTGCGCATGGGCTCACCGGCCTCTATCCCCTCGACAACGCGATCGATCTCACCTCGCCCGACGCCTCGCGGCAGATCTTTTGCGGCAACGAGGCGATGATGGACGAGGCCGATGCCATCATCGCCAACCTCACCCCGTTCCGCGGTGCCGGCGCCGACCCCGGCACCGTCTACGAGCTCGGCTACATGGCCGGCCGCCGCAAGTTTTGCCTGGCCTATTCCAACGACGGCGCCGTCTATGCCGACCGCGTCGGCCGCTTCATGGACGTGACCTCCGAGGACGGACGGCTGGTCGATGCACAGGGGCTGACGGTCGAGGATTTTGGCCTCGTCGACAACCTCATGATGATCCATGCGCTGGAGCTGCACGGCTGCCCGCTGGTGACGCCGGCGCAGATGCCGATCGACGTCTGGCACGATCTGGCCGCGTTCGAGGCTTGCGTCCGGATGGCGGCCGCGCGATTGATCGCTACATAGACGCTTCGACGCTTCAGTCGTCTCCGGAGATCCGATGTCCCCTGCCCGCAAGCGTGCGGATGTTCTGCTGGTCGAGCGCGGCTTGTTCGAGAGCCGGGCGCGGGCGCGCGCGGCGATCGAGGCCGGGCTCGTCACCGCCGACGACAAGCAGGTCGCCAAACCCTCGGAGACGATCGCCGAGGACGCGGTGATCGTGGCCGAGCCTGCGCATCCTTATGTGTCGCGCGGCGGCGTCAAGCTCGCCGGCGCGCTGGAGCGCTACCCCATCGAGATCGAGGACCATGTCTGCCTCGATGTCGGCGCCTCCACCGGCGGTTTCACCGAGGTGCTGCTGGCGAACGGCGCCAGCCTGGTGTTCGCCATCGATGTCGGCACCAGCCAGCTGCATCCTTCGCTGCGCGACCATCCCAAGATCGTGTCGATGGAGGAGACTGACATCCGCAGCTATGATGGCAAGCGGCTGCCGGCGCGGCCCGACGTCGTCGTCATCGATGTCAGCTTCATCTCGCTCAAGACGGTGCTGCCCGTGGCGCTGCCACTGGCAGCGGCGCCGATGAGCCTGCTGGCGCTGATCAAGCCGCAGTTCGAGGCCGATCGAAAGCACAACAAGAAGGGCATCATCCGCGACGCCGCCGTGCATCAGGAGATCTGCGACGACATCGCGGTCTTCGCCGCTTCGCTCGGCTGCACCGACATCGAGGTGTTCCCCTCCCCGATCACGGGCGGTGACGGCAATATCGAATTCTTCCTGGGCGCGCGCCGTGGTTGAGCGCGTGAGGATCGATCACGTCGGCCATCGCGGCGACGGCGTCTCGCTCGCTGCTGGCGATGCCGTCTATGTGCCCTACACGCTTGGCGGCGAGACCGTCGAGGTCGACCACGTCGCCGGCAACCATCCCGACCGCCGCAAGCTGCTCGCGGTCGACGTCGCCAGCCCCGATCGCATCGAGCCGTTCTGTCCGCATTTCGGCATCTGCGGCGGCTGCGCCATCCAGCACTGGGCGCCCGCGCCGTACCACGCCTGGAAGCGCGGCATCGTGGTCGAGACGCTGGCGCAGGCCGGCATCGATTGCGAGGTGGCGCCGCTGGTCGATGCCCATGGCGCGGGGCGCCGGCGCGTCACGCTGCACGGCCGGTTCGGCACGCATGACGTCCTCAAGGTCGGCTTCTCGGCGGCGAGCTCGCACGACGTCATCCCGATCCACCGCTGCCCGATCCTCGATCCCGGGCTCGAGGGTGCGCTCGACGCCGCCTGGGCGCTTGCCGAATCCCTGACGTCCAGAATGGCGGCGACGAAGCCGCTGGACATCCAGGTCACCGCGACCGCCAACGGCCTCGATGTCGACGTGCGCGGCTCCGGCCCGCTGCCGACGCCGCTGGTCACGGCGCTGTCGCGCGTCGCCGAGCAGCATCGGCTGGCGCGGCTGACGCGGCACGGCGAGCTGGTGCTGCAACGCCTGCCGCCGACGGTGCGAATGGGCCGCGCCGAGGTGACGCTGCCGCCGGGCTCGTTCCTGCAGGCAACGGTCGCGGGCGAGGAGACGCTGGCGTCGCTCGTCGCCGAGCGCGTCGGCAAGGCCAAGGAGGTTCTCGACCTCTTCTGCGGCGTCGGCCCGTTTGCCTTGAGGCTCGCCGAGAAGGCGCGCGTCACCGCCTATGACAATGACGCCGGCGCCGTCGCGGCGCTCGTGAAGGCGGCGCGCACACCAGGGCTGAAGCCGATCAAGGCCGAACCGCGCGACCTGTTCCGCCGCCCGCTGGTGCCGCCGGAGCTGCGCGACTTCGACGCCGTGGTGTTCGACCCGCCGCGCCAGGGCGCGCAGGCGCAGGCGCTGAAACTCGCTGCAAGCAAGGTACCCGTCGTGATCGCGGTGTCCTGCAACGCCGCAACCTTCGCCCGCGACGCCCGGCTCCTCATCGACGGCGGCTACAGGATCGAGACCGTGGTCCCGGTCGACCAGTTCCGCCACACGCCGCATGTGGAATTGGTGGCGCGGTTCACGCGCTGAGGCCGTGCCTGCCACCCCAGACTGCTATGCCGACGGCTCGAATTGCGGCTGCCATCGCAGCAGGTAGGACTGCAGCGAGCGTACTGCGATCGCCAACAGGATTCCGACGAACATCATGACGAAGATGGCGACCATCATCTCGCTGGCATTGGCGCGCGCCTCGGCTTCGATGATGAGCTTGCCGAGCCCGCGCTCGGCGCCGATGAACTCGCCGACGATGACGCCGATCAGCGCGAAAGACACCGCCGGCAACAGCGACGCGAACACCCAGGCCAGCGCGGAGGGGATCACCACCGTGCGCAGCACGGTGAGTTCGCTGGCACCGAGCAGACGGGCAGCGGCGATCTGATCGCGGTCGACCGCACGCGTTCCCTCGAAGGTGTTGAAGAACACCACGAAGAACACGACGAGCCATGCGGTAGCGATCTTGGAGAGATCGCCGAGGCCGAAGATCAGGATGACGAGCGGCACCAGCGCGATGCGCGGTATCGAGTTGAGCGCCACGACATAGGGCCCGAACACGCGGGCAAGGAAGTCCGAACGGCCGAGGACCAGGCCGGCCGCTACTCCGCTCGCGGACCCGAAAAGAAACCCCCACCAGGTGTTCTTCAGCGTGACGAGCGTGGCGAGCCACAAATTGTTGTCGTTGCCATTGATGCAGGCGGCGAACCCGGCGGGATCGGCAAAGCAGCCAAGCCGCAGGAAGCTCTGCCAGATCAACGACGGCTTGGCGACGAAATACGGATCGAGGATTTTCGGCACATAGGCCTTCGGCAACAGCGCCTTGCTCCATTCGAAGCCCCACTGCCAGACGACGAGAACCACCGCGAGAATGGCCACTTGCCAGAACAGGATGGCGCTGCGGCTGTTGGACATGATCATTCGGCCCTGGTGCGGCGGAATTCTTCGCCGAGGGAATGCCAGATGTGAGAGTAGAGGCGGCCGAATTCGGCGGTCTCGCGCACGTCCACGGGATCGCGCGGCCGCGGGATGGCGACGTCGAAATCTTCCTTGAGCCTCCCGGGCCGGGCCGAGAGCAGGATGATGCGGCTCGCCAGCGTCAAGGCCTCGCCGAGATCGTGGGTCACGAACAGCACGGTTTGCCGCTCGCGTTCCCAGATCTCCAGCAGCGTCTTGTGCATCTCGAGCTTGGTGTGGGTGTCGAGCGCGCCGAACGGCTCGTCCATCAGCAGGATCTCGGGCTCCATGATCAGCGTGCGCATCAAGGCGACACGCTGGCGCATGCCGCCGGACAGCGTGCTGGGAAAGCACTGTGCAAAGCCGGAGAGCCCGGCCTTCTCGACGGCCGAAGCGACGCGCCCGGCGCGCTCGGTCTTTCGCAGCCCCGCGATTTCCAGCCCATAGCCGATGTTCCGCTCCACGGTTCGCCAGGGAAACAGCGTGTCGCGCTGGAAGACATAGCCGACCCTGCGGTTGACCTTGCCGGGCTCAACCGCGTCCTCATCGATCAGGATGCGTCCGCCCGAGCGGGGCAATAGCCCCGCGACCATGTTGAGGATGGTGCTCTTGCCGCAGCCGGACGGGCCGAGCAGCGCGACGAACTCGCCCTGCTTGACCTCGAAGGAAACGTCATCGACCGCCACGAACTCGCGGCCGGACGCGTTGAAGCGCTTGGCGAGACCTCGCACCGCGATGCGGGTTCGCTCCTCAACCTCGTCTCGCGCGAGCGCGAATCCCGGGCCTGGCGCGGCGATCATTTGTATTTCGCCCTCGCCGCCTGAAGGAAGCTCATGTCGACGACATCCTCGTATTTCGTCTCGGGAATATCCGTTCCCTTGCGGTACCAGGGCTTGGCCCCGCGTTCGAACGAGGACTTGTCGATGACGCCGTCATAGGCCCAGGTCGACTTGTCGAAGCCGAGCTCGGCGCTGACCGCATCGGGGTCGATGCCCGAGAAATATTTCGGCGTGACCAGTGCCTGCACGTCTGCGAGCGGCGTCGCCCTCACGAAAGCCATCGCGCGGTGGATCGCGTTCACATAGGCCTGCACCATCGCCTTGTCCTGCTCGATCGTGTCCTGGAGCGTGTAGATCACCAGCACGGGCAGCGTGCCGCCGAAATCCTTCTCGAATACGCCGGGCTTGGAGGTGTCGTAGATCGTCCTGCCAAAGCCCTTCTTCTCGACCTCGACGATCCAGCTTGGCGGCGCCATGATGGCGTCGAACTGCTTGGTCTGCAGCGACGGGAACATCGTATTGGGTCCGCCGCCGGCGACCCAGTTCACCCTGTCGCCGAGCCCGCGCGTTTCGAACACATAGGTGCCGAACACCCAGGTGCCCGACCCGATCGCGGTGGCCGCGACGATCGGCTTGGCGCCGTCAGGCCGTTTATGCTCGGCGAGCTTCTCGACCGAATTGATACCGCCGTCGTAAAGGTCCTGCCGGACCACGATGTTGGCGTAGGAGCACACCATCTCGGTCGCGAGCAGGATCTTGCAGGGTTTGCCGCGCGCACTGAGCTGGAGCGGATGGCTGGCATCGCCATGCGCGAACAGGGCTTGTCCCGCCGCCAGCGTCTGACGGCCGAACGTGCCGGCGTTTCCGGTGACGAGCTTGGAGTCGAGACCTTCCTCCCTGAAGTAACCCTTCAGCTCGGCAATCATGCCGATGGCGTAGACCGGCGACACCGGCCCGAAGGCGAGCGATACCTGCTTGGTCTCGGCGTGGAGCTGCCCGGGCAGCATCGATGCGCCGGCCAATGTGGAGCCTGCGATCAGCGCCTGGCGTCTGGTGATGTTCATGTGCTCCTCCTTGATTCTTGTTTGATCGATCCGTTCGTCAGGACGGCCCAGGCGCAATCCGGATGGTTCCTGCCTTTTGCAGCGTCTCGATTTCACTCGACGAAATGCCGATCTCGCTCAGGATCTCGCGCGTCTGCTCGCCGATCTGCGGCGGATCGTAGCGGTTGGGCAGCCGGCGGCCGTCCATGGAGATCGGCAACAGCGGCGTTTTTGCCTCGCCGCCGTCAGGCAGGTGAATGTTGGTCAGCCCGCCCGACTGGTTCAGATGCGGGTCGTCGAAGAGATCGCCGGGCTTGTTGACCGGCGCGTAGGGCAGATCGAGCTGCTCGAGGCGTGCCGCGAGATCGGCCTTGTCCCATTGCTTGAAGATCTTCGCGATCTCCGGGATCAGCCAGCCGCGATGATCGACGCGGTCGTTGCTCGTCGCAAAGCGCGGATCGGCAAGCCAGGATTCGCGATCGAAGGCGCGGCAGAACGCCTCCCATTGCTCTTCACCGACGATGGTGACGAACAGCTTCGAGCCGTCCCTGGTGTCGAAGAGATCGTAGACCGGCCAGGGGCTGTCCTTGATCGAATAGGGGATCGAGGGCTGGCCGCTGACCACCTCGCACATCATGGCCTGCGCCATCAGGAACACGTTGTTCTCGTAGAGCGCGCTCTGGATGTAGCGACCGCGGCCGGTACGCTGCCGCTCGGCCAGCGCGGCCTGGATCGCGATCACGCCGAACATGCCGCCCATGATGTCGTTGACCGAGGCGCCGGCGCGCATCGGCCGGTCCGGCAGGCCCGTCATGTAGGCAAGGCCGCCCATCATCTGCACGACCTCGTCCAGCGCGAGGCGGTTCTCGTATGGGCCGGGCAAATAGCCCTTGAGCGAGCAGTAGATCAGGCGTGGCGCAAAAGCGGCGACCGACTCGTAGTCGAGACCGATCCGCTTCAGCAGGCCGGGTCGGAAATTCTCGATCAGGACGTCGCTGCTCTCGATCAGCCGCCGCGCGATGGTCTGGCCTTCCGCGGTCGACGTATCCAGCGCGATGCTGCGCTTGTTGCGGCTGTAGGTGGCGAAGAAGCCGGCAGCGGGCCCCTTGAAATAGCGGGTGCGGTCGCCCTTGGGCGGCTCGACCTTGATCACGTCGGCGCCGAGATCGGCGAGGATCAAGCCGCAGCTCGGCCCCATCACCATCTGGCTGAACTCGATGACACGAAGGCCGGCCAGCGGACGCGGCTCCGTTGCCGCCTCGGATGCAGCCGCCGTCATGCCGCCCTCCGCAGCACCTTGGGAATTCCGGCCTCGTGCAGGTGTCCGGTCAGATGTTTTGCCGGGATATGGCGGACCAGAATTTCGCGCGTCTGCATCAGGCGATCGAGGTCGATGCCGGTGGAAAGTCCCATGCGTTCCAGCATGAACACGAGATCCTCAGTGACGATGTTGCCGCGGGCACCAGGCGCGAAAGGACAGCCGCCAAGTCCTGATACCGCGGCGTCGAAACGCCGGATCCCGGCGTCGAGGCCGGCGACGGCATTGGCGAGGCCGGCACCGAGCGTGTCGTGCAGATGCAGCCGCAGCGTCATCTGCGATCCGACTTCGCGCCTGACGGCTTCGACGATCTGCCTGATCAGTTTCGGGGTGGCATAGCCGACGGTGTCGGCCAGCCCGATCTCGTCGGCACCGGCCTCGGCAAAGGCGCGCGCGACCCGGCACACCGCCGCTTCGCTCACCTCGCCTTCCAGCGAGCAGCCGAAGGAGGTGGCGATCGCGCCCATCAGGTGCGGCCGCCGGTCCGCCGGACTGGCGTCGATCGCGGCGCGGACCGCGCGAAACCCGTCGAGCTGCTCTTCGATCGAGCGGCGCACATTGGCGCGGTTGTGCGTCTCGCTGGCGGAGATGACGAAGTAGACGGCGTCGACACCGGTGGCGATGGCGCGCTCGGCGCCCTTCACGTTCGGCACAAGTGCACCGATGGTCGCGGTCTTGTGCGCAAGTGCGTGCGCCATCACCGCATCGACATCGGCGAATTGCGGCACGACCTTCGGCGGCACGAAGGATCCCGCGTCGATCTCGCGCATGCCGGCGGCGGCGATCGTATCGATCAGCGCGCATTTGGCTTCGGTGGGAACGAACACGTCCAGGTTTTGCAGCCCATCGCGGGGGCCGACCTCGCAAATCAGGACATCCGGCGCATGCGCCATCAGGCTCTCCCTGGTTCGATTGTATATTATTGCGTAAAAGAACAATCCGTGGGACAGTCTGTCAAGCTCAAAATCTGCGTGCACTGCAATGACCGGCTCCGACAATTCCCGACCGCCCGCTTCAAGCAAAGGCGGTTCCGAGCGCGCCGAGCACCTCGCCGGGCTGATCATGGCGCTCGCCCGACGCGAAGGCATGAAGGCTGGCGATCGCTTGATCGAACAACGGCTTGCCGACGCGCTCGATCTTTCCCGCGCGCCGATCCGGCTCGGCCTCAAGGCTCTGGAAGCGGCAGGGCTCGCACGCGGCGAGCCGCATCGCGGGTTCGTGCTGGCCAAGCATCCGACCAGCGGCGCAGCCCAGCCGGCCCTCGCGGCGGTCAGGCGCAGCGAGCAGGTTTATACGTCCATCGCAGGCGACGTGCTCGCAAGCCGGCTGCCGGCTGACGTCACCGAGGCGGAGCTGATGCGCCGCTATGGCCTCAGCCGGGCCGAGCTGCAGCGGCTGCTTGACCGGATCGCTGCCGAGGGCTGGATTGCGCGCCTGCCGGGTTATGGCTGGCGCTTCGCGGAGACTGTCTCGAACCCCGAAGCTCACGCCAAGGCCATGGCGTTTCGCGCGGTGATCGAACCTGCGGCAATCGCGCAGCCCGGCTTTGCGCTGCCGCAGGAGGTGATTGCACGCCTACGCGAGCGCCAGCTGCGCGTATTCGAGGGCGAGCTCGAGAAGATGACGATCGGCGAGGTCTTTCTTTCCGGTTGCGAATTCCATGAGGAGATCATTCGCGGCGCCGGCAATCCCTTCTTTCTTGAATCGCTCCGGCGCGTGAATTCGATCAGACGCCTGTTCGCCTATCGCAGCTTCGCCGACCGCGACGGTATGCGGCGGCACGTGCGCGAGCATTTGCGCCTGCTCGAGGTTCTGGAAACGCGGCGCTACGCCGAAGCGGCGGAGCTGATGGCGAAGCACCTGCAACGCCCGCTGGTGGCGGGCTTGTCGTAGGCCGACGCTGCCGCGCTCAAGCGGGCGGCGAAACGGACGCGTGACCGCTCAACGACGCAAGCCACCCAACGCCGGCGACTCGCCGGGCAGCATCGACGAATTGATGTCGCTGTCCATGCGTCCCGATTGCTGCTGGGTGAAACCGGCGCCGAACGACAGGCTGAGGTTGGAGGTCGGCTTGAACTCGACACCCGCGAACGCGCCGTAGCCGGGCGAGGCGCTGGAGGTGAGCGGGGCGAGCGAGCTGCCGATGCCGCCATTGTATTTCAGCGTGTCGAACCCGGCAAAGAACGTGACGGGCATGCCGCCTGCGGTCTTGTAGTTGTAACCGAACTGCGTGCCATCGTAGGAGAGCGCGCTGAAATTGCCGGCCGGCGCAGGCTGGCTGAGGCCGCCCAGGCCTAGCTTGCCGCGTTCGCTTCCGACGAAGAAACCGGGACGAAAATCATAGCCTGCGTTGGCATCGCCACCCTTGAAGCTCGGAAAATTGCCGTAGCCATCGGAGCCCTGGCCGGCGCTGCCGCCAAAGCCGAAAGGCCCGCCCGGGATCCAATATTGCAAGGGCGCGACTTGCGCATGAGCCGGCGCTCCGCCGAGGCAGAGCACCACGAAGAGAGTTGCGAGACCGCAGGAACGTGCAAGGCTGGACATTCAGGTAACCGTCAAAAAGAGCGGAAATTATATGCCGGGGACCACGCGAATACCAGTGACGCGATGCCGGTAGTCGCGCCATCGAGTTCCAAAATTACGTTATCCTGACGTGTTGAACCTCCTGCGCGACGGATTGACCCACATAGAGGACGCGCGAATGCGAGCCGTCGCTTCGATCCTGATCGGCCGGGGCAGTCCGGCAAGACGCAATTGCGCAGACCTTTGAAAATGCCAGACACAACATGGAGGCTGTCATGGAGGTCGATTCCGACAGGTTGAATGCCTTTATGGGCAAGATGATCACCGAGGTCGGTGCCGCGATGAACGCATCGCTGGTCCTGCTGGGCGACAAGCTCGGCCTCTACCGCGCCCTCGCCGCCAAGGGACCCGTGAACTCTGCCGAACTCGCAAGCGCCACCGGAACGAACGAACGCTACGTCCGCGAGTGGCTGGCGAGCCAGGCGGCTTCTGGTTACGTCGAATACGATTCCACTTCCGGCAAGTTCTCGATGCTGCCGGAGCAGGCGATGGCGCTTGCCGATGATGACAGCCCGGTCTTCCTCGGCGCGGTCGGCAATGTCATTGCCGCGGCGTTCCTCGACGAGCCGAAAATTACGGACGCATTCAAGACCGGCAAGGGCGTCGGCTGGAATCGTCGCAGCGAGTGCCTGTTCTGCGGCACCGCCCGGTTCTTCCGCACCGGCTACATGCATCATCTGGTGCAGGAGTGGCTGCCCGCGCTCGAAGGCGTCGTGGACAAGCTGAAGCGCGGCGCCAAGGTCGCCGACGTCGGCTGCGGGCACGGCGTCTCGACCCGGCTGATGGCGGAGGCCTTCCCGAACTCCCGCTTCTACGGCTTCGACTATCACGAGGGCTCGATCGCGGCCGCACGAAAGGCGGCCACTGAGGCAAAGCTGGGCGATCGTGTCAGCTTCGCGGTTCACTCGGCGAAGACCTATCCGGCCGAGGGCTACGATCTCGTCTGCTTCTTCGATTGCCTGCACGACATGGGCGATCCCGTCGGCGCCATCAGCCACGTGCGCGAGACCATGGCCAAGGACGGCACCTGCATGCTGGTCGAGCCGTTCGCAGGCGACCGCCTCGAAGACAATCTCAATCCTGTCGGGCGGGTCTATTACGCGGCATCGACCATGATCTGCACGCCGGCCTCGCTCGATCAGGAGGTCGGCCTCGCGCTCGGCGCTCAAGCCGGCGAGGCAAGGCTGCGCAAGGTCGCCAGCGAAGGCGGCCTGTCGCGCTTCCGCCGCGCCGCCGAAACACCCTTCAACCTGATCCTGGAGGCCCGGATCTGATCCAACGGCGGACGCGCGCGGCCGGCGATGTCAGGCCGCGTCGTCCGCTCCCATACCGAACGTGAGCTGATTGCCGTCGGCATCGACGACGTCGAAATCGCGCATACGATAGTCGCGGTCCTCCGGCCGGTTGAGCAGCCTGGCACCGCGTCCCGATAGTTCGGCGTAGATCTGATCGACGTCCCTGACGAAGATGCAGATGCCGCCGTGCCCGGGCAACCGCTTCGTTACCGCCGCCGCAAGCAGATGCAGGCCGACCTCGTCGCGGCAGAGGCAGGCGTAGGACGGAGGCTGACCGTATTCGAAGGTGACCTCGAAGCCGAGCACATCGCGGTAATAGGCGAGGCTAGCTGTGATGCCGGACACGACGAAGACGGTGGCGGAGCCGGCCATCATCGGGTGTTCGTCGGTCATTGGTCCCTCCATCCGGCAAGCAATCTCCTGCACGCAGCCTAGCATGCGCGCTGGAGGTCTTGCACGGCCCAAGCCGCACCATAAGCTGTCGCCGAACAAGGCGGAAGCGCCGAACGACAGCATCCCGCCGCTGCTGCCGCCGCTCGCCGCGAAATAACCGCGCCACCACCGCGATCGATGCCGCACGTTTCCCGAAAGCATGGGGAACCCGGTGACATCTGACAATCCCGTCGCTTACGAACGCGTCGACAACATCGCCCGCATCACGCTGCGCCGCCCGCCCGTCAATGCACTGAGCCTCGAGGTCATCCGTGCGGTGGTCGCGGCCCTGCGTCGCGCGGCGAACGATCCGGAAGCGCGCGTTGTCGTGCTGGCGAGCGCGATCGCCAAGCGCTTTTCGGCCGGCCTCGACCTCGACATCCTGCTGGGCAAATCCGGCGCCGAGATCCGCGAATTCCTCCAGGCGCTCTATATCGACCTTTACGACGCCCAGTATGGGCTCGGAAAGCCGTCGATCGCCGCGGTCGGAGGAGCAGCGCGCGGCGGCGGCATGACCATGGCGGTGTCCTGCGACGTGGTGCTGGCAGCCGAGAGCGCGACGTTCGGCTATCCTGAGATCGACGTCGGCGTCATTCCCGCGATCCACTACGCGCATCTGCCGCGCATCGTCGGACGTCATCGCGCTTTCGAGCTGCTGTTCACCGGCCGCGTCTTCACCGCCGTGGAGGCGCGCGAACTCGGCGTGGTGAACCGCGTCGTCGACGATGCCGGGCTCGAGGCCGAGGTGCTGAAGCTCGCTGCGCAATTCGCCGGCAAGTCGGCCGCCGTGCTGCGGATGGGCCGCGCCGCCTTCATGCGCCAGATCGATCTCGATTACCGGCGCAGCATCGCAAGTGCAGTGGACGATTTCTGCAATGTCGCGACGTCGGACGAAGCGCAGGAGGGTTTGAGGGCGTTCGTGGAGAAGCGGGCGCCGAAATGGTGAGGGGGCCGCAGGCCGCCCGGGGCGGCTGAGGTTCAGGCCGTCTTGTCCACCGAGGATGACGAATCCGCAGGCGGATATTTCGTCACCGGCACAGTGAAGGATTTGGAGCCGACCTGGTAGATGATCTTGCCGCTTTGTCCATCGTCGGTCGAGATCTGCGACTGCCCGAACATGATGACGTTCCTGTAGACGTAGCCGGTGCCCTGGCGGGTGATACCGTCGGTGGTGACGCTGACCGTCGCCTCCTTGCCGTTAATGGCCAGCACGCGAAAGCTCGCGCTCTTGCCGATGTCGGCAGAATAGCCGCCCCAGCTTCCCATGAGGATGCTGTCGGAACCCGGCGCCGCCTGTTTCTGCAAAGTCGCGCTCTGCTTGCCAACGCCCGAGGAGAACAGGAGCACCAGGTTCTTGCCATCCTTGGTGCCGACCGTGACGTTGCCGTAGCTTATGGTTGCACCATTGACCTCGCCGATACCGCGCTCGGTGTACCCGTTATGGGTGTACTCGATCTGGGCCCTGGCCCCGCGGATGTTCACGACCTTGAAGCCGACGGCCTGGTTGTTGCCTGCCCAATTGCCCTTCCAGTCGCCCACCAGACTGCTCTGGTGATACACCCGCTCGTTGGCGGGCGAAATCTGGCTGGTGCTCGATGTGACGATGGCCATTGGATTGCTCGGCGGATTTGTCTGACAGACCCGCTTCTGTTCGCGCGCCGGACGGCGAAGTCAGAACTTTATCCGGAAACAACGGGAAGCAGGCCGATTAGGGCCACGCAGCAGTTAACGCGTGGTTAAATTCGACCGCGGGCGGGACAGGGCAAAAGGTCTCATTCGGGGTGGTGCGGATCAGCGCCCCCAGCGGTCCGACCAGATCTTCTCACCGATCAAGCAGCTGACCCGCGGCTCCTTGTCGGCAACGCGCCTCACGGGGCGCTCCGGCATGCGGCCCGCGACCTCCATCAGGAGCTTGGTGCGGATCGCTTCCTTAAACTTGTCGCGATCCTTGATCGTGATGACGAAGGAGCCGGGACCGCCGATGACGCAGTCCTCGTAGTAGTAGTCGAGATTGTCGATATCCATGGTCGAATAGGACGGCTCCTTGACCATGATCGGCAGGCCGTTGATGACGATGCCCTTCTCGAGCGCAGCGTCGCGCGCCGCCGTCACCGGGCCGCCATTGTTGTTGGGGCCGTCACCGGAAATATCGATCACGCGGCGCAAGCCGCGATAGGGATCCTCGTCGAACAACGGCATTGCGAACGCGATCGCCCCGGAGATCGAGGTGCGCGAGGCGCGCCGGATCGGCGTCTTCAAGATTTCGGCGGCGACCGCGTCGGCCGTCTCCGGTCCGTCGACCAGCCGCCACGGGATGATGATCTTCTGATCGCTGGACGCGGCCCATTCGAAGTAAGTCACCGCGATCCGGCCATTCGGCCCGAGCTTCAGCGCCTGGAGGAATTCCTTCGACTGGATCGCCTGCGCATAGCCTTCGCGCTGGATTGCGAGTTCGTCCATGTCCATGGAGTAGGACACGTCGACCGCGAGGACCAGCTCGACATCGACCGTCTGCGCGTCCCGATCGGCCGCTAGCCGTTGTGGCGAACTCTTGCTCGGTTCAAATTTGGGCCCTGGTGCCGCGATGCCCGCGACGTCCCCTCCGGCGAGCACGCCGGCCACCAGCACAGCCCCGATCGAGAACAGCATGCGCATCGCAGTCTCCCGTCGTATGACGCGATGGTGACATGCAATCGCCTTGCCGCAAAGTCCGAAGATCGCTTGCGCTTCACATTCCGGTTAGGAATTCGCGAGTTGGGAATGCGCACGTCACGCAAAGCTGCCGCCGTGTTGCCGCGCTTGCGCCACGGGGACATGCGCGATCGCTCACGCCATCATTCCGGAGCGTCCCGCAGCATCGAGCCGAGGACAGACCTTCCCCGCGCACTTGTCCGGTGCGATTTCCATGCTAGGCTGACCATACAGATGGGGATGGAGTCCCCCGACAACCGCCCGTCGGCCTGTGACCGTAGTGGGCTGATGACTCCTGCTCAAGGAGGGGCAATCTCAAAGCCTCGGCCTTTGGCGGGAGCATGGACAAACCCGCCGATGGCGGGTTTTTTGTTGCCTGAAGGCGAAGGTCAGGGCGTGACGACGACGACACCGAATGCTGCGCGTGCGGGGCTGCCCAGGGGGATCTGGGTGCTCGGCTTCGTCTCGATGCTGATGGACGTCTCCTCCGAGATGATCCACGCGCTGCTGCCGGTCTATCTCGTCACCGTGCTCGGGGCCTCCACGCTGACGGTCGGCTTCATCGAGGGCATTGCCGAAGCGACCGCCTCGATCACGAAGATCTTCTCCGGCGCATTGTCCGACTGGCTCGGCCGGCGCAAGCTCCTCGCAGCGCTCGGCTACGGGCTGGCCGCGCTGACAAAACCGCTGTTCCCGCTTGCGCCCAGCGTCGGCTGGCTGATTGCCGCGCGCTTCATCGACCGCGTCGGCAAGGGTATTCGCGGCGCACCGCGCGATGCGCTGATCGCCGATATCGCACCTGCGGGTCTGCGCGGCGCGAGCTTCGGCCTGCGGCAGTCGCTCGACACCATCGGCGCATTCGTCGGACCGCTCGTGGCGATCGGCCTGATGTGGTGGACGGCAGATAATTTTGCCCTTGTCTTCTGGGTGGCGGTGCTGCCGGCCTTCCTGTCTTTCGGCCTGATCGCATTCGCGGTGAGCGAGCCGGAGCCGGACCCAAGCCGGGAGGCTACGAAGGATCCGCTGAACACCTCCGCCATGCGGCAACTCGGATCCGTGTACTGGCGCGTCGTCGCGGTCGGCGTGGTGTTCACGCTCGCGCGCTTCAGCGAGGCCTTTTTGATCCTGCGCGCGCAGAACATCGGTCTCTCGGCGATGTGGGTGCCGGCGGTGCTGGTGCTGATGAACGTGGTCTATGCCCTGTCGGCCTATCCGGCCGGCGTGCTGTCGGACCGGATCAACCGGACCGGCCTGCTCGCGCTCGGCCTCGTCTTCCTCGCGGCCGCCGATCTAGCGCTCGCGCTGCTGCCGAACCTCGCGGGCCTCGCGCTCGGCGTCGTGCTGTGGGGGCTGCATATGGGATTGACCCAAGGCCTGCTGTCGGCCCTCGTCGCCGACGCCGCGCCGCCGAGCCTGCGCGGCACCGCCTTCGGCTATTTCAACCTGTTCACGGGACTGGCCTTGCTGGCCGCAAGCGTGATCGCCGGCGCGCTGTGGGATGCCTACGGTCCGGCGGGCACGTTTTTGGCCGGGCTCGGCTTCGCGCTGGTCGCGCTCGTAGGGCTGCTCGCCGTCGGCAATGGTCTGGCAGCGGAGGACAAATGATGATGGAGGGGCGTTCGTCGTGTTGAGCGGAGTGATCGCAATCGTGGTCGGCAGCGTTCTCGGCGGCTGCGCGCGCTATTTCGTCTCGGGCGCGATCGCGCGGCGGCTGGGAGAGACCTTTCCCTGGGGCACCATGACCATCAACATCACCGGCGCCTTCCTGATCGGCATTTTCGGCGCGCTGGCAACCCATCCCGGCTCGATCTTCGCCTCCCCCAATCCCTGGCTGTTCGCGGTGACCGGGTTCCTCGGCTGCTACACCACGGTGTCCTCGTTCAGCCTGCAAACGCTGACGCTCGCGCGCAACGGCGAGCCGATGCATGCGCTCGGCAACGTCGTGTTCTCGGTCGGGCTTTGCCTTGCCGCCGTCAGTTTCGGCTTTGTCCTCGCTGACGGTCTTGGAGGCTAGAAGCGGATGGCCGTTCCCTCCTCCACCGACCGCTGGCGCAGCGCGATGCTCTATGCCTGGGTTTCCTTCGGCAGCGTCCTTGGCGGCCTCGCGCGCTACTTCGTCTCCCTCGTGCTCGACACCGGCCCGGGCTTCCCCGTCGCGACGCTGTTCATCAATGCCACGGGATCGCTCATCATCGGCTTCTACGCAACGCTGACCGGCCCCGACGGCCGCATGCTGGCGCGGCCCGAGCACCGGCAATTCGTCATGACCGGGTTTTGCGGCGGATACACCACCTTCTCGGCCTTCAGCCTGGAGACCTTCCGCCTGTTCCACGGCGGCATGAAATACACGGCACTCGCCTATGTCGCGGCATCCGTCATCTGCTGGCTGGTGTCCGTGTGGCTCGGTCATATGATGGCAAGCCGCTACAACCGCTTGACGAGGAGCTGACCATGCAAATCCCTAATCAGGCTGTTTCGCTCCGGATCTTCATCGGCGAGAGCGACCATTTCGGCGGCAAGCCGCTTTACGAAGCGATCGTGATGACGGCGCGCGAGCGGCATCTCGCGGGCGCCACCGTGCTGCGCGGCCCGATGGGGTTCGGCAAGTCGAGCCGGCTACACACCTCGAAGATCCTACGGCTGTCGGAAGACCTGCCGCTGCTGATCGAGATCGTCGACAGCGAGGACAGCATCAACGCATTCCTGCCCATCCTGGATGGCATGATGTCGAGCGGCCTGATCACCTTGGAGAAGGTGCAGGTCCTGCAATATGGTGCGAGGGCCGCACACTGAGCACCGCGGCTGAACCAAGCCCGCCGTTTCCGGGAGGCGGAATGAACGACACCGTTACCAAGCCGAAAACCAGGACGAAGACCAAGGTCGAGCGGCCTAAGCTGCACAAGGTCATCCTGATCAACGACGACTTCACGCCACGCGAATTCGTCACGATGATCCTCAAGGCCGAGTTCCGCATGACCGAGGATCAGGCCTACAAGGTCATGATCACCGCGCACAAGCTGGGCGCCTGCGTGGTCGCCGTGTTCACCAGGGACGTCGCCGAAACCAAGGCCACCCGGGCCACCGACGCCGGCCGCGCCAAGGGCTATCCGCTGCTGTTCACGACGGAGCCCGAGGAATAGGGCTTCATCTTGCGACAATGAATGATCTTGACCTCATCGCGATTCAGGCCATCACCACCGGCGTCTCCTCCGCCAGCCCATACACGCGTTGCGCCTTCGAAAACCCTGCGATCGGAAATTCGCCGAGCTCGCGCCAGTCATGGCGGCAGGCGTTCGCGAAGACTTCCGAGACCACGACAGTCCGCCCCAGCCGGCCCGTGATCTTCTCCAGTCGCGCCGCGAGATTGACGGCGGGGCCGATGCAGGTGAAGTCGAGCCGGTTGCCGCCGCCGATATTGCCGTAGAGGATGTTGCCGACGTGCAGCGCGACGCCGAAGCGGAAGCGCTCGACGACATCGCCGACCGGAAAGGCGAGTGCCTCGACGCTGGCGCGGGATTCGCGCGCGGCCTCCAGCACGCGCGCGCAGACATGCGCGGCATCGCCGATATATTCGTCGATCGGGAACACCGCGAGCAGGCCGTCGCCCATGAATTTCAGGACCTCGCCGCCATGGCCCCGGATCGCGGTGACCTGGCAGTCGAAATAGTGGTTGAGGATCTCGACCACGGTCTCGGCCGGCAGCCGGTCCGAAAGTGCGGTGAAGCCGCGCAGATCCGAGAGCCAGATCGCGGCCTGCATGGTGTCGTTGTGGCCGCGGCGGATCTGGCCGCCGAGGATACGCGCGCCGGCACGGTTGCCGACATAGGTGTCGAGCAGCATCTCGGCGGTGCGGCGCAGACTGATGATCTCGCTGACGCGCGCGAGCGGTGTCACGATGGAGCGGATTGCCGCGATATCGTCGTCGCTGAAGCCGCCGGGATGCCGCGTGACCCAGCTCGTCGCGTGGATCGAGCCGTCGAGATAGTGCATCGGCATCGCGAGGTAGTCGGTCACGCCTTCGGCGCGCATGTCGTCTAGGAACGGAAACCGCTTGCTGTCCGGATCGTCCATCCGTCCCCGGACCTCCAACCCCTCCTCGAACACGATCCGGAGCGGGCTCCGGGCGAATTCGGGCGTGTCCAGAATCTCGAAATCGACAGTGCCGATCTCGACCTTCTGACCTTCCCGCCAAATGAAATTGCGGCCGAAGATTTCCGGATGCAGCGTTCGGATGAAGATACCGAACCGCGACAGCGGCAAGCCGGCCGCGACCAGATGCTCGCAGACCTCGGCGATCATCTCGGAAGGGGTCCCGGACGACCTCGCACCGTCGATCAGCCAGTTGGTGATGCGCTGGATCTCGGAGTTTTGCATGTCCGCATTTGCGGACGAAGTTGTGGGGACGTCAAGCTGCGCGGTGGGCTAGTACCGCGACACGAGTGCTCTAGCGTCCAACCTGCCCGCGATCCCGAATGAAATGATCGGCCAGCACGCAGGCCATCATGGCCTCGCCGACGGGCACTGCGCGGATGCCGACACAGGGGTCGTGGCGGCCCTTGGTCATGATCTCAGTGTCGGCCCCAGCGCGATCGACCGTCAAACGCGGCTGGAGGATCGACGAGGTCGGCTTCACCGCGAAACGCACCACCACCGGCTGTCCGGTGGAGATGCCGCCCAGAACGCCGCCGGCATGGTTGGAGAGGAAGCGCGTGCCGTCATTGCCCGTGCGCATCTCGTCGGCGTTCTCTTCGCCGGTGAGCTCGGCCGCGCCAAAGCCGGCGCCAATCTCGACGCCCTTCACGGCGTTGATGGTCATCATCGCACCCGCGAGATCAGAATCGAGTTTTGCGTAGATCGGCGCGCCGAGGCCTGCCGGCACGCCTTCGGCGACGACCTCGATCACCGCGCCGATCGACGAGCCGCTCTTGCGGATGCCGTCGAGATAGGTCTCGAAGAACGCGGCCTTGTCCTTGTCCGGACAGAAGAACGGATTTTTGGCGATCTCGTCCCAGTCCCATTTGTCGCGGTCGATCTTGTGCGGGCCGATTTGTACCAGCGCGCCGCGGACCTTGACGTCGGGCAGCACTTTTCGCGCGATCGCGCCGGCGGCGACGCGCATCGCGGTCTCGCGCGCCGAGGATCGGCCGCCGCCGCGATAGTCGCGCAGGCCGTATTTGGCCTCATAGGTGAAGTCGGCATGACCGGGACGAAACTTGTCCTTGATCTCGGAATAGTCCTTCGAGCGCTGGTCGGTGTTCTCGATCAGCAGGCCGATCGGGGTGCCCGTCGTCACCTGCACGCCGGTCTCCGGATGCGCCATCACGCCGGACAGGATTTTGACCTGGTCCGGCTCCTGGCGCTGGGTGGTGAAGCGCGATTGGCCGGGCCGGCGGCGGTCGAGATCCTGCTGGACATCGGCCTCGGTGAGCGGGATCATGGGCGGACAGCCGTCGACCACGCAACCGATCGCTACCCCATGGCTCTCGCCGAAGGTGGTGACGCGGAACATGTGGCCGAAAGTGTTGAAGGACATCGCTGCTCGCTGGGTCGGGTCCGGCGTGTGGTAACGCGCGGGGGGCCGGGGGTCAAACCCATAGCCACCGTGGATGACGGCGAACCGGCCTAACTAAACTTCTCCAGCCGCCCGTCCCGAAACACGTAGACGGCGCCCTGCTCGATATAGAGCTCGGCGGCGCTCGCCGGCGTCTCGAGGCCGAGCGAAACCATCAGGGCCCGGCAAGTCCCGCCATGGGCGACCGCAACGGTATCGGTCCGGAGCTCGTCGTACCAGGCCCGCACGCGGACCTGCACATCGGCGTAGGTCTCCCCGTCCGCGGGGCCGACCGTCCATTTGTCGGCGAGGCGCCGGGCGTAGACGTCCGGATCGGCCGCCTCGCTCTCGGCCAGCGTCAGCCCTTCCCAGCTGCCGTAGCCGATCTCGCGCAGGCGATCGTCGAGCGCATAGTCGGCCTGCGGCAGCTCGAGCTTGCCGCGCGCGAGTTCCATGGTCTGGCGTGCACGCCCGAGCGGGCTCGACACGTAGGGTAGCGCCGCCTTGTCCTTGCCGTCGCGCTTGAAGAGATCCGCCAGCACGCCGCCGGCCTGCACGGCCTGACCGCGTCCACGCGCGTTCAGCGGAACGTCCTTGGTGCCCTGAAGCCTCCCGAGCGCATTCCACTCGGTCTCACCGTGGCGAAGATAATAGATCGTGGGCACCGGCATTCCAGATTTATAAGCTAGTCCTTGCCGCCGAACGAGATGTCCGGCGCGTCCGGGCGCTTCATGCCGAGCACGTGATAGCCGGAATCGACGTGATGCACCTCGCCGGTGACGCCGCGCGCGAGATCGGAGAGGAAATACAGCGCGCTGCCGCCGACGTCTTCGATCGAGACGTTGCGCCGCATCGGCGCGTTGTTCTCGTTCCACTTCAGGATATAGCGGAAGTCGCCGATGCCGGACGCCGCGAGCGTCTTGATCGGGCCGGCGGAGATCGCGTTGACGCGGATGTTCTTCTCGCCGAGATCGGCCGCGAGATAGCGGACGCTGGCCTCCAGCGCAGCCTTCGCCACGCCCATCACGTTGTAGTGCGGCATCCACTTCTCGGCGCCGTAATAGCTGAGCGTGATGAGCGAGCCGCCGTCGGTCATCAGCTTCTCGGCGCGCTGAGCTACGGCCGTGAACGAGTAGCAGGAGATCAGCATCGACTTGGAGAAATTCTCCGGCGTGGTGTCGACGTAGCGGCCGTCGAGCTGCTCGCCGTAGGCGATCGCATGCACCAGGAAGTCGATCTTGCCCCACTTCTCCTTCAGCACTGCGAAGGCGGCGTCGATGGTCGCGGCATCGGTGACGTCGCAATGGCCGAGCACGAGACCGCCGATCTCGGCGGCGAGCGGCTCGACGCGCTTCTTGAGCGCATCGCCCTGATAGGTGAAGGCGAGCTCGGCGCCGGCTGCGTGGCATGCCTTGGCGATGCCCCAGGCGATCGAGCGGTTGTTGGCAAGGCCGAGGATCACCCCGCGCTTGCCCTGCATCAGACCTGAATTCTGCGCCATTTGCTAACGTCCCGTCGAGCTCTCGTTGAGGTCTGGAGGTACACCAGCCCTCCTTCGCGGTACAGTCCTAATACGCGGCGTTAACGCTGTTTCAAGCGCCGGAATAGCCGTTCCGTTCGGGTGTTATGATGATTGAGGCGCTCGCGCCGAACACCAGGACGTCAAGACGGCATGAGTGCGTTTCGCCAGAGTGTGGAAGCCATGATCCCGGCGTTGCGCCGCTACGCCCGCGCGCTCACGCGCGATGCGGATGCGGCCGACGACCTGGTGCAGGATACGCTGGTGCGGGCGCTGCGTTCGGAGCGCCTGTTCCTCGGAGGCGATGTCAGGAGCTGGCTCTATACGATCTTGACCAATCTCAACAAGAACCGGCGGCGCTCGTTGGCAAGACGCCCGCAATTCACGCAGCTGACGGAGAACAATCCGGATGCCAGCGGGACCGAGGCCGAAGGGCGCGACATCGAGAAGGCGCTGGCGACGCTGGTCGAGGAGCAGCGCTCGGTCCTTCTGCTGGTGATGCTGGAGGGCATGAGCTACCGCGAGGTCGCCGACATCCAGGGTGTGCCGATCGGCACTGTGATGTCGCGCCTGGCGCGGGCGAGAGCCCACGTCAAAGCCTCGCTGGAAGGTGAGCGCCCGGCGCTCAAGCGGGTGAAGTGATGGCAGTGTTGATACATCGCGCAGGTCGCTTGGCCTGCATGGAGCGGGAAGCAACGCAATTGAACCGCGAAAGACATTTTGGGCCGCAGAGCCAGAGACGATCGATATGAACGACCATAATATTCCCATTACCGAAGACGAGCTGCACGCCTATGTCGACGGCGAGCTGCCGGCCGAGCGCCGCGCCGACGTCGAGGCCTGGCTTGCCGCACACCCTGACGATGCCGGACGCGTGCAGTCCTGGCGCGCCATGGCCGAGATGCTTCACGCGCGTTACGACTCTGTCGTCCAGGAGCCGGTGCCGGCCCGGCTGGAGCTCGAGCGGCTGGAGCGCCGTCCCCGGCAATGGTTCTATGCCGCCGCGGCGGCTGTGCTGGTCGCCTTCGTGGCCGGCGGCACCGCCGGTTGGGTGGCGCATGGCGCGGCCAACGCCCCCTCGACCTTCCAGAGCTTTACGGCGGACGCGCTTGACGCCCACCGCCTCTATGTCGTCGAGGTTCGCCACCCGGTCGAGGTCGGCGGCAACGAGCGCGATCATCTCCAGGCCTGGCTGACCAGGCGCTGCGGCTGGACCGTGTTCGCGCCGAACCTGGAGGCGAGCGGGCTGAAGCTCGTCGGCGGCCGGCTCTTGCCGGGGCCGAACGGTCCGGCGTCGTTCCTGATGTATGAGGGCGCCTCGGGCGAGCGATACACGATCTACACCGCCAAGACCGAGACCGGCGCGACTCAGATGCGCTACGCCAAGGCCGACAAGGACGGCGCACTGTTCTGGGCCGAGCGCGGCGTCGGCTACGTCGTCAGCGGCGGCAGCGATCGCGATCGCCTGACCAAGGTCGCGCAGGCGGTCTACGACCAAGCCGAGAAAAACGGTACCTGAGCAACCGCTTGAAGGCGGTGCCTCGATTCCGACATTGAAAATTTGGAATCAAGACATGGGTGCGTCTCATTATCGCACCGGATGCTCACGAGAAAATGAGTAGCGTTCGATCCGCCGATCGACGCGGGCGGCCTCGATTGGGGTTTTTGGTACCGCGCTGGTCCCCCTCTCGAGGCCGCACCTATTATCGACTGCCCCGCCGGACAGCCGACACGTCGAACCACATGGGCCGAGAGGCGCTCTCACGCCTCAGGCATATGACGAGCATCATCTGTCGAGAGATGCTCTGGACCTCTGGGAGACCCCCCTTCAGTTGCGACTTCGCCCTAAAGCGCGATGGCTCACGCTTCAGCAGTTTTCTCTGCGCATGATCTTTTCGGAAAGCCGCTGAACGCCAAATGAACGCCTCGCGCTCACGCGGCCCCCGGGTCCGGATCATGCCTTAGCCAAGCCCGCTACGTGGATTGTAGGGGTGTTGGTCCCGCCACTTCTCCATCAATGCCTCAAGCTCGGCGTCGTTCCCGTCCGGTAGCATAATCCTGATGGTAACGAAGAGATCCCCGGTTCCGCCGGCTTTTGGCAATCCCTTGCCCTTGAGGCGGAAGGTCCGGCCGCTGGAGGTGTTTTTCGGGACCGACAGTTCCACGGCATTGCCGAGGGTCGGCACGCGGACCTTGCCGCCGAGCACCGCCTCGTAGAGCGTGACCGGCAGGTCGATCCTGAGGTCGGCACCCTCGATCTTGAAAAACGGGTGCGGCGCGATGCTGATCGTGATCAGGAGATCGCCCGGCGGATGGCCCTGAGCGCTCTCGCCCTGCCCCCGCAACCGGATCTGCTGGCCCTCGGTGACGCCGGCCGGAATCTTGACGTTGAGCTCCTTGCCCGTCGGCAGCCGGACGCGCTTCTCGCCACCCTTGACCGATTCTTCCAGCGAGACGGACATCGCGACATTGACGTCGAGATCGAGGCCGATCCCGCCGGTGTCGAATTCGAACTGCCCGGCGCCGCCGGCCCCGGGCCGCGCACCACGCGTCCCGCCGAACATGCTGTTGAGGATGTCCTCGAATGCACCGCCGCCCTGGCCAGGGCCCGCGCCGCCACTGCGGAACGTATAGCTTTCGAACCCGCCGGGACCTGCACGGCCGCGTGGCCCGCCGCCGCCCGGAAAACCCTGGAAGCGCGGCTTGCCGTCGGCGTCGATCTCGCCGCGGTCGAACTGCTTGCGCTTGTCCTCGTCGCCGATGATCTCGTTCGCCGAATTGATCTCGGAGAAGCGCTCGGCGGCCTTGGGGTCATCCTTGTTGCTGTCGGGATGGTGCTTCTTGGCAAGCTTGCGATAGGCGCTCTTGATCGCGGCAGCGTTGGCGCTCCGCGGCACCCCCAAGACCTCATAGGGGTCGCGCATCCGTCACGTCTCCTTCAAGAGAAATCGAATTGTTCAAAGGGCTCCCCGCCCCATCTGCTGGTCATGTGGGAGGCGAGTGGCATTTTTGCAACTAGCCGCGGAGCCGATTCCTAGCTCCGCCACGGCTTTAGCGTATGAATCTCCCAACGGCCACGGCTGCTTTGGCAGCCGGCGCCCTGGAGCCAGCTTTCGGTGCTGCCATTGACGTAGCTCGCCAGGAAGTCCCGGCACTTGCGGCCGTCCTCGGCGGCATAGGACTGCGCGATCGGCGTCACCGAGCCGCGCGCTCCGGTTTCCGGATTCTCCCAGTGCTGGCTGGAATCCTTGTCGCCCTTGCTCAGGACGTCGGAGGCGGCGTTACGGGCGAAGGCAAGATCGGTGTCGGTCGGCGGGGCGTCCTTTGCCGGCCGCGCGATCGAGCCGGTCAGGTCGCTGTCGTCGGCCTTGGCGTAGGCGCTGGTGTCGTTGCGGGAAAAGCTGCAGCCGCCGGAGCCGAGCCCGATCAGAATCATAGTCATGACAAAGCCGGACGGCCGGATCGCCGATAGGCCAACGCGTCCCCATGCCCTATATAGGGCGGTAGCGGACAACAACGCGTTTTGGGCCGCGGGACGCAATTCGGACTCCGGACATGACCGACACGACCTCGATGAAACACCAGACACCCTTAACATCCGGTGATTTCACCACAGCCGACGAGCCATTTGCGCTGTTCGAGGCCTGGCTGAACGAGGCGATCAAGAGCGAGCCGAACGATCCGAACGCCATGGCGCTCGCAACCGTCGACCCCGACGGGCTGCCAGACGTGCGCATGGTGCTGATGAAGGGCTTCGATGCCGACGGTTTCGTCTTCTACAGCCACATCGCGAGCCAGAAGGGCCGCGAACTCGCCGCAAATCCTAAGGCGGCGTTACTTTTTCACTGGAAGTCGCTGCGCCGTCAGGTCCGCATCCGCGGCAACGTGACGCCGGTGACCGACGCCGAGGCCGACGCTTACTTCGCCACCCGTCCCAAGCAGGCGCAGATCGGCGCCTGGGCGAGCAAGCAGTCCGAGGCGCTGGAAAGCCGCTTCGCCTTCGAACAAGCCATCGCCAAAGTCGCGGCCAAGCACATCATCGGCGAGGTGCCGCGGCCGCCGGGCTGGAGCGGCTGGCGCATCACGCCCTCGCGTATCGAGTTCTGGCACGACCGCCCGTTCCGCCTGCACGACCGTATCGAATTTCGCCGTGACGCGGCCGGCCAGCCATGGTCCAAGACGCGGATGTATCCCTGAGCTTAGGCCGACCTGAAAGATGTCCATGCCGCATTCGTCCAATGCGCCGCGCCGCACGCTGCTCCTGACCGGAGCGAGCCGCGGCATCGGCCACGCCACCGTGATCCGGTTCTCGTCGGCGGGCTGGCGCGTCATCACCTGCTCGCGGCATCCCTTCCCCGAGGATTGTCCGTGGGACGCCGGCCCCGAGGATCACATCCAGGTCGACCTCGGCAACACCCTGGACACCGCGCGCGCGATCACCGACATCCGCAACCGGCTCGAAGGCGGCATGCTGCATGCGCTCGTCAACAACGCCGCGATCTCGCCGAAGGGTCCGGGCGGCTCGCGGCTTGGCTCGGTCGACACCGACCTCGACACCTGGACGCACGTCTTCCACGTCAATTTCTTCGCACCGATCATGATCGCGCGGGGATTGATCGAGGAGTTAAAGGCGGCCAGGGGCTCGGTCGTGAACGTCACCTCGATCGCGGGCTCGCGCGTGCATCCCTTTGCGGGCGCCGCCTATGCCACATCGAAAGCCGCGCTTGCATCCCTGACGCGCGAAATGGCCTCCGATTTCGGCCGCGTCGGCGTCCGCGTCAACGCGATCGCACCGGGCGAGATCGACACCTCGATCCTGTCGCCGGGCACCGAGAAGATCGTCGACCAGCAGATCCCGATGCACCGGCTCGGCACGCCCGACGAGGTCGCCAAGATCATCTACGTGCTGTGCACGGACACCAGCTCTTACGTCAACGGCGCCGAGATCCACATCAACGGCGGCCAGCACGTGTAAGGCCAGGCAGGCGAAGCATGGGCCGGTTCGCGAGCACTGCGTCACTCTACGAGCATTTGCGGCCGCCCTACCCGAGCGAATTCTTTCGCAGCGTCGCGCACAAGCTTGGTCTCACCAAACAGAGCAGCCTGATAGACCTCGGCACCGGACCCGGACTCCTGGCGCTCGGCTTCGGCCCCTATGTCGGCCGCATCGTCGGCGTCGACCCTGAACCTGCGATGCTCGATGCGGCGCGACGCGCGGCTGCGAGCGCTGGCCACGCACTCACGTTGATCGAAGGCAAGGTCGAGACGCTTAGCCCCGACATCGGCGCATTCGACGTCGTGACCATCGGCCGCGCGCTGCATTGGATGGATCGTGAGCCGACGCTTGCGCGGCTCGATCGACTGGTCGCGCGCGATGGGGCAATTCTGATCTGCGCCTCGTTCTCGGCCACCGACGGCAGCAACCCGTGGCTCGATGGCTACAACGACGTCCGCCGCCGCTGGTCACCGGCCAAGCTCTGGGAGGAGGCAGGCATGGGCACGCGCACCCATCGCGACTTGCCGGCGTTCTTTCGCGGCAGCGCCTTTCAGCCCACCGAGCTCGTCACGGTTGAGACCAGCCACACAATCAGTGTGCAGGATCTGACACGCCGCACCCTCACCTACTCGTCGTCATCGCCGGAAGCGCTTGGCGAAAATGCCGACGAGATGCTGCGCGATGTCGGGCAGCATCTCGCTCCCTTCAGTCGCGACGGTGCTATCGCCGAGACCGTCGTCTCGACGGCCCAGATCGTGAAGCGCTAGATGATTTTCCCGCTCGAAGCGCGGGAAGCAAGGCGATCCAGACAACGCCGCCGCAGGACCTGGATCGCCTTTACCCTTCCGTTCCTCAATCGACTCGAATCCGACGCGACCGATCGCGCAGCCGCGGAGCGGCCGTGCTGAACGCAGTCGAGCAGTCGTCGTCGTTCTCACCGTCGAGCAGCGGAGCACCACAGTGCCGGCACATGCGTGCCGACATCCACGACGCCTTGCCGCTCGCCAGGACCTGACGATAATTCGCCAGATCGATGACGTTGCGGGGCGACGTTATGTGTTTTTCAACCATGGCTGTTCCTCGCGGCTAACATGCTGCTTATCGCAGACAAGTTTCGCGCAAACGTTCAGCCCACTGCTCAAATTTTACCGGAGGAATTGGGGCGGCGGGCACACATCACGGCGCGGCCTCAATCCCGCTCTATTCTGCGACACCAACCACCGTGTCTCGTTGAACGGCGTAAGGTCTCGGTAGGTATCAAAGCCACTTCTTCCACTTGAAGAGCCAGTACGGGACGATCGCGGCGGCGAGCATCATCACCAGCGCCATCGGATAGCCGTGGACCCATTCGAGTTCCGGCATCGCCTTGAAATTCATGCCGTAGATCGAGGCGATCAGCGTCGGCGGCATCAGGACAACCGCCATGACCGAAAACAGCTTGATGATGTTGTTCTGCTCGAGATTGACGACGCCCAGCATGGCGTCGAGCACGAAGGTGATCTTGCTGGAGAGATAAGAGGCGTGGTCGGTCAGCGAGGCGACGTCGCGCTGCATGGTCTTGAGCTGCTCGCGCATGTCCTTCGACCATTTCACGCCCTCGACCACCGCGGAGAGGAAGGTGACGACGCGGCCGATCGACACCAGGCTTTCGCGAACCTTCGAGGTCAGATCGCCCTTCCGCCCGATCGAGATCAGGATCTGGGAATATTGCTTGGCGTGGCCGTGGCGTTCGCTCTCGGGCTCGAAGATGTCGTGCGAGACCTGGTCGATCTCGGCGCCGCAGCGCTCCAGGATGTCGGCGCAGCGGTCGATCACGGCGTCCAGCAGTTCCATCAGGACCATCTCGCCGGTGATCGCGGGCGCGCAGGACCGGGCCAGCTTGGCCTCGACCAGCGCAAACGGCTTGGGCTGGTCGTAGCGCACCGTCACCAGGCGATGGTCGCCGAGAATGAAGGTCACAGCCGTGGTCCGGGGCATGTCGGTGTCGGACTGGCACATCAGCGTCGCCGTCATGTAGCGGGCGCTGTTCTCGATATAGAGGCGGCTGGAGATCTCGATCTCCTGCATGTCCTCCCGGGTCGGGATCGCAATGCCCGAGAGCCGCTCCACCGCCTTGTCCTCAGCCGCAGTCGGATTGACCAGGTCGATCCACACGGCGTGCTCGGGAACCGCCGCGAGGTCCTCGACGACCGCTTTCTTGAGGGAGGAGTCGGAGGGAACGAACACAGAAAACATGCACAACTCCAGCAGGGGCCTGCGACAGACTGGCAGCCCTTAGCGCGATTCTGACAAGTTCATGATGACAAGCACATTAACGGGGCGTTTGCATTTGTGGCGGCGCCGTGGCCCAACCGTGGCACGGAATCGACAGTCGGGCGTGCTTTGCCTAAAAACCAGCACAGGAGCGCAAAACTTGCGGCAAAAAAGCCACAGCTTGGCTCTTGCAGCGCGGGAAAAGGTCCGAAACGCTGGAATTGTGGCAGATTTCAACGATAATAGGGCCCAACGGAGTCGTGGTTTGGGCGCGTCTCAAGCCCCGCGAAAGCTAGTTGTTGTCGATTGGAATCAAATCATGTCGTCGCTGAAAGTTATGCTGGGTATTTTGGCCGCTGGCCTGATGCTGTCGGGCTGCATGCAGGCCACACATTTTGAAGCGACCGACACCAAGGCCTTCAAGCCGAAGGACAAGGAACTCCTCGCCAAGGTCCGGTACGAGAACACCCCCGTCGCCGAGCCGTTCCGCCGCGCCATCGTCGATTACCACCGCAAGGAATCGCCGGGCTCGATCGTGGTCGATTCCGACAACCATTACCTCTACTGGGTGATGGATGGCGGCAAGGCGATCCGCTACGGCATCACCGTCGGCGAAGAAGCCATGGCCTGGTCGGGCATTGCCAAGGTTGGCAGCATGACCGAGTGGCCGGCCTGGCATCCGACCCCGGGCGAGATTTCGCGACTGGGCGTGTCGACCTACGTTGCACCGGGTCCGGACAATCCGATGGGCTCCCGCGCGATGTATCTCTACTCCGGCGGCAAGGACACGCTGTTCCGCATCCACGGCACCAACCAGCCGGAATATATCGGCGCCTCGATCTCGTCGGGCTGCATCCGTCTGACCAACGAAGACGCGATCGACCTCTATGGCCGCGTCAAGGTCGGCACCATCGTCGTGGTGCTCGAGCCGAAGCATGGCGACTCGCCCTACAATTCGCGCCTCGCGCTCGGCGGCAGCCAGACGGGCCAGGCGGGCAGCTACTGATCGCCTCCTGGGACATTCAAAAGCGCCGGTTTTACCGGCGCTTTTTTGTTGCCGGCTTGTGCGGCTCGGCTTTGGTGCCATCGGCGGCCGACTTGTCCGCCGGCGCAGGGGATTTCTGCGCCGGCTCGTCGTCAGCTCCGTCCCTGGCTCCATCCTTGGCCTCAGGCCTGGCCGCGACCTCGCGCGGCGGCGCCTCCTCGGGCCGTCCTGCCGGCAGCAACGGGGCGACCTGCGGCAGGGGATCCCAGACGTTCCACTGACAAATCCGGTAGTCATTGCGCCGCTGCGCGAGGTCGAGATGGATGTGGTCCTCGTGATACCAGTCCGAGCCCGGACCGAGCACGGTGGAAAAGCGCGCGCAGACCGAATGCAGCACGCGCTCGCGCACATCGCGCGGCATGCTGCGGTCGGTCAGGCCGATCGACCGCCCGTTGGCGAGCTTGATGGCGCGGACGTCGAGCGCGTTGGCCTTGCCGTGCTCGGACAGCATCGCGCCGGCGATGCGGTTACGGCCTCGGCATTCGAAGCTGTCGAAATTGTCGAGGTCGCTGATGGTCGAGCCGAGGCTCGCCGCCAGCGGCACCATGTCCTTGCGCACCCAATCGGCGATCGCGGAGGCCATGGTGCAGCGGAGGATCGCCGCCGGCTTGACCGCCACCTTGCGCTTGTCCGGCAGCACGATCGCCTCCAGCCGCACCAGATCCTCACCGCCGCAGGCGCCGGGGCCGCGAATATCGGGAATGGACGGCGCGACGGCGATCTCCTCGGTCAGCGCCAGCCGGCAGGCCGAGAGCTGCTTCTCAGGCGGCGGCGCGGCCTCGGCGGGCTTGTTGGCACTGGGCTTGTCTGCGGAAGGCTTCCCCTCTGCCTCCGGCGCGGCCTCGTCCGTTGCTTGGGGGGCCTCCTCCGGGCGGGGCTTTGGTAGCGGTATCCTGGCGGAGTGCACCTTCGCGCGCGGCCGTGGTGTACCAAGACCGAAGATATCCAGCGGCGCAGCATATTTTCGCGCTTCTGCCCGCTCCGCCAGCACAAGCGACAGCCCGAGCGCAGCGGTAACCATTGCCGCGCCTGCGGGCATATAGCCGCGACAAGACCATTTGCGGCGAAAGTCCGGCAGGCTAAAACTCATGACAATTCTTTGGCCCAGCGCTGAGAGCTATAAAAAGTCCAGCCCACCTCGGAGGAATGTCTGAATGCTTGGTTTGATGCAAGATTGGCCCCTGCTCTGCCACCGGATCATCGAACACGCCGCCAAGATTCATGGCAAGCAGGAGGTCGTTACGCGATCGGTCGAGGGACCGATCCATCGCACCACCTACGGCGAAATCCACAAGCGGGCGCTCAAGGTCTCGCAGGTGCTGGAGCGAGACGGCATCAAGCTCGGTGACCGTGTCGCAACGATCGCCTGGAACACCTGGCGCCATCTCGAGGTCTGGTACGGCATCATGGGGATCGGCGCCATCTGCCATACCGTCAATCCCCGCCTTTTCCCCGAGCAGATCGCCTGGATCATCAACCATGCGCAGGACCGCATCGTGATGACCGACCTCACCTTCGTTCCGGTCCTGGAGAAGATCGCCGACAAGCTGCCAAGCGTGGAACGCTACGTCGTGCTCACCGACAAGGCGCACATGCCGCAGACGACGCTGAAGAACGTGGTCGCCTACGAGGACTGGATCGCGGAGGCCGACGGCAAGTTCGAATGGAAGGACTTTGACGAGAACACGGCAGCCGCGATGTGCTACACATCCGGCACCACGGGCGATCCGAAGGGTGTTCTGTATTCGCATCGCTCCAACGTGCTGCACGCGCTGATGGCGAACAATGTCGATGCGCTCGGCACCAGCGCGTCCGAGACAATGCTGCCGGTGGTGCCGCTGTTCCATGCCAATAGCTGGGGCATCGCCTTCTCGGCCCCCTCGCAAGGCACCAAGCTGGTCATGCCCGGCGCCAAGCTCGACGGCGCCTCCGTCTACGAGTTGCTCTCGACCGAGAAGGTGACGCACACGGCGGGCGTGCCCACGGTGTGGCTGATGCTGCTGCAGCACATGGCGGCCAACAATCTGAAGCTGCCGGCTTTGAAGATGGTGATCTGCGGCGGCTCGGCGATGCCGCGCTCGATGATCAAGGCCTTCCTCGACATGGGCTCGAACGTGCGCCACGCCTGGGGCATGACCGAGATGAGCCCGATCGGCAGCGTCGCGGCGCTGAAGCCGCCGTTCCAGAATGCGACCGGTGAGGCGCGGCTCGACGTGCTGCAGATGCAGGGCTATGCGCCCTTTGCGGTGGAGATGAAGATCACCGACGATGCCGGCAAGGAGCTGCCCTGGGACGGCAAGACCTTCGGCCGTCTCAAGGTCTCCGGCCCCGCCGTCGCCAAGGCCTATTACCGCGTCGACAGCAACATCCTCGACGAGGAAGGCTTCTTCGACACCGGTGACGTCGCGACCATCGACGAGGCCGGCTACATGCGGATCACCGACCGCTCCAAGGACGTGATCAAGTCCGGCGGCGAGTGGATCTCCTCGATCGACCTCGAAAACCTCGCGGTCGGCCATCCCGCCGTGGCGGAGGCCGCCGTCATCGGCATCTATCATCCCAAATGGGACGAGCGGCCGCTGCTGATCGTGCAGCTCAAGCAGGGCCAGCAGGCCAGCCGCGAGGACATCCTGAAGTTCATGGACGGCAAGATCGCCAAATGGTGGATGCCTGACGACGTCGCCTTCGTCGAAGGCATTCCGCACACCGCGACCGGCAAGATCCTGAAGACCGCACTACGCGACCAGTTCAAGGATTACCGTTTCCCGAACGCGGCGGCGTAACCCTCGGTACCGCCCTCCCCCTGGAGGGCGTGAGCGCTCGACGCATTGAAGCCTCCACAACGTCATGGCCGGGCTTGTCCCGGCCATGACGCCTTGCTCCGCGGCACGGAGAACGTGGATGCCCGGGCATAGGCGAGCGCAAGCGACGCCGTCCTTCGGACGGCTATGCCCGGGCATGACGGTCGGGGCGCATGCGGAACCCTTGAATTTGCCTCCGGGCCGTGGTCTCAACGGCCCATCGTCGCGCCAAATCGGCCGACATCGCCCCCGAAACCCCGGCAGAGCTTCACCCGATGGCCCGCAGGTTTTCCGCTCCCTATCAGTCGGAGCCCGTGTCCAGCCTCGCGAGCTGGGCGCGTAATCTGGCCGTGTTCGCGGTGGTGGCCGTGGTGGTCTCGATCATCATCGTCCGCTTCGACTTCCTGGAGATGAGGCCGGCGCTGATGACGTTCTTCGGCGGGCTCGCGATCGCCGGCCTCTCGATCCTGTTTGGGCTCGCGGGCTTTGCCGCTATCTGGCAGAACGGCTCGCGCGGCATGGGGCGCATCCTGCTCGCCTTCCTCATCAACGGCGCGATCCTCGCTTATCCCGCTTATCTCGCCCTGCAATACCGCAAGCTGCCGCCGATCTACGACATCACCACCAACCCGATCGACCCGCCGCGCTTCGACGCGCTCGCGCATCTGCGCACCGGCGATGGCACCAACACCGCGGTCTATGCCGGCCTCTATTCGGCCGAGCAGCAGCGCCAGTTCTACCCGGACATCGAGCCGATCGAGCTGGAGATCCCGGTCGATCGGGCCTATGCGATCGCGCGCCAGCTCGTCATCAAGCGCAAATGGCTCGTCATCGACGAGCGCGAGCCGCAGCCGCCGCGCCGTATCGGCCGCATCGAGGCGGTGGCACGGACGCCGATCATGGGGTTCCGCGAGGACATCTCGATCCGGGTCGTGCCCGATGGTGACGATTCCCGCGTCGATATCCGCTCGGCGTCGCGCTATTTCGACAGTGATCTCGGCAGCAACGCCGCGCGCGTCAAAAAATTCATCGACGATCTCAACACCGCCGCCGACGCCGACGCGCTGAAACCGGCGAAGAAGACGCCGGTCGCGCCACCGAAGGCACCGGCGAAGACGGTGAAGAAATGAGATCGGCGAATGGGGAGTAGCAAATAGCGAGTGGAAAGCACCTATTCGCTGCTCCCTATTCGCCATTCGCCCCTAAGCCATTCGATACGTCCCGCCGATCACGGGATCGCCGTCCGTCGTCACCACGCCGCGCGCGACCAGATCTTCCAGATGCGCCAGGACGGAATAGCCGGCGGCCGTCGTCAGCCTGGGATCGATGCCGATATAGATCGCGCGCACCATGGTCGGGATATCGGCCTCGCCCTTGGCCAGGCGATGCAGGATCGAGGCCTCGCGCGCCTTGCGGTGACGAATCAGGAAGCGCACGAAGCGCTGGCCGTCCGGGATCTCCGGGCCGTGGCCTGAGAAATACAGATCCTCCTCGCGCGCGGCGAGGCGGTCGAGCGACTCCATGTAGTCGATCATCGAGCCGTCGGGCGGCGCCACGATCGAGGTCGACCAGCCCATCACGTGATCGCCGACGAAGTTGAATTTCCGTTCGGGCCAGGCGAAGGCGAGATGATTGGCGGTGTGGCCGGGCGTCGCCACGGCCTCCAGACGCCAGCCGGCACCCTCGACGACGTCGCCATGGGCGATCCTGATATCGGGCGCGAAATCGCGGTCGGCGCCGGACTCCGGATTGTGCTTCTCGCTCTCGAAGCGCGGGCGCGAGGCACGGTGCGGGCCCTCGGCATAGACGGGCGCGCCGGTCGCCTGCTTGATCCGCGCGGTGTTCGGCGAATGGTCGCGATGGGTGTGGGTGACGAAGATATGGCTCACCGTCTCGCCCCTGACGGCATCGAGCAGCGCCGCCGCGTGCGCCTCGTCGTTCGGACCGGGATCGATGATCGCGACGTTGCCTTGGCCTACGATGTAGCTGACCGTGCCGGTGAAGGTGAACGGGCTCGGATTGTTACAGAGCACGCGCCGCACGCCGGGACGGACTTCCTCGACGACACCGGCCTTGAGCGGAAAGTTGCGGTTGAACGGGATGTCGTCGTTGTCGGACATGAGGCTTCCTGTACGTACCGCCACACTCTTCGTCATACCCCGCGAAAGCGGGGTATCCAGTACGCCGCGGCGCCTGAGGCGAAGGCGAGGTCTCTGGGATACCGGATCGTCCGCTTTCGCGGACGATGACAGCTGAGCAAAGCAACCAGCACCGAATCCGGCTCAGAAGAACGCCTGGATGCCCGTGATCGCACGTCCCAGGATCAGGGCGTGGACGTCGTGAGTCCCCTCGTAGGTGTTGACGGTCTCGAGGTTATGGACGTGGCGCATCACGTGGTACTCGGCCGAGATGCCGTTGCCGCCGTGCATGTCGCGCGCGACGCGGGCGATATCGAGGGCCTTGCCGCAATTGTTGCGCTTCATGATCGAGATCATCTCGGGGGCAAACTTGCCTTCGTCCATCAGACGGCCGACGCGAAGCGAACCCTGGAGGCCCAGCGCGATCTCGGTTTCCATGTCCGCCAGCTTCTTCTGCACGAGCTGGGTCGCGGCGAGCGGCTTGCCGAACTGCTTGCGGTCGAGCGTGTACTGGCGGGCGCGGTGCATGCAGTCCTCGGCGGCGCCGAGCGCCCCCCAGGAGATACCGTAGCGGGCGCGGTTGAGGCACCCGAACGGGCCCTTGAGGCCGGAGACGTTGGGCAGCAGGGCATCTTCGGGAACCACGACGCCGTCCATCACGACCTCTCCGGTGATCGAGGCGCGCAGCGACAGCTTGCCGCCGATCTTCGGGGCGGAGAGGCCCTTCATGCCCTTTTCCAGCACGAAGCCGCGGATCTGGTTGTCGTGCTCGGCCGACTTGGCCCAGACCACGAACACGTCGGCGATCGGCGCGTTCGAGATCCACATCTTGCTGCCGGTCAGGCGATAGCCATCCGAGACCTTCTCGGCGCGGGTCTTCATGCCGGCCGGATCGGAGCCGGCGTCGGGCTCGGTGAGACCGAAGCAGCCGACCCACTCGCCGCTGGCGAGCTTCGGCAGGTACTTCTTGCGCTGGTTCTCGTCGCCATAGGCGTAGATCGGGTACATCACCAGCGAGGACTGCACCGAGTTCATCGAGCGATAGCCGGAATCGACCCGCTCGATCTCGCGCGCGACGAGGCCGTAGGCGACGTAGCTCGCATTGGCACAGCCATATTCCTCAGGCAGCGTAATGCCGATCAGGCCGAGCTCGCCCATCTCGTTGAAGATCTCGCGGTCGGTCTTCTCCTCGAGATACGCCTTGGTGACGCGCGGCAGCAGCTTGTCCTGAGCATAGGCGCGCGCGGTGTCGCGCACCATCCGCTCGTCTTCGGTGAGCTGCTCGTCGAGCAGGAACGGATCGTCCCATTGGAAAGAAGCCGCAGCCGGCTTGTCCTTGGTCTGAGGGCGCACGCTCATGAAACGTCCTTTCGTCTGGTTCCGCCAAAATTTGCCCGACAAAGTAAAGCGCCGCGGCAACAAGTGCAATTGCGTTGCAGATGGATGGCTCTGCGTGAACCCCGGGAATGCGCAGCGCGCGCCCCCGGAATGACAGCGCTAGCTTTCAAGCTGCTCGTTGGCGACGATCTCGATGCCGAAGCCTGACAGGCCCTTGTAGTCGTGCACCGACGAGGTGAGGTGGCGGATCGAGGTGACGCCGAGATCGCGCAGGATCTGCGCGCCGACACCGACCTCGCGCCACTGGCGGTTGCGGTCCGCCTCGCTCGCGCTCTCATCGGGCAGGGGAGCAACGGGGACACCGGCGGCGCCGTCACGCAGGTAAACCAAGACGCCACGGCCGGACTTCTTGAAGTGCTCGAGCACCGCCGCCATGCGCTTGTGGCCGGTGAAGATGTCCTTGACGATGTTGGGCTTGTGGAAGCGCGTCAGCACGTTCTTGCCGTCGCCGACGCCGTTATAGACGAACGCGACGTGGGCGATGGAATCGAACGGCGAGCGGTAGGCATAGCCCTGAAGCGGCCCGATCGGGCTGTCGGTGACGAAGGTCGAGACCCGCTCGATCAGCTTCTCGCGCACCTGGCGGTAGGCGATCATGTCGGCGATGGTGACATGCTTGAGCTTGTGCCTGGCGGCGAACTGCGCAACCTGCTCGCCCTTCATCACGCTGCCGTCGTCGTTCATCAGCTCGCTGATGACACCGACCGGCGGCAGGCCGGAGAGCTTGCACAGATCGACCGCGGCCTCGGTATGGCCGGAGCGCAAGAGCACGCCGCCGTCCTTGGCAATCAGCGGGAAGATGTGGCCCGGACGGGCGAAATCGTTGGCGCCGACATTGGGATTGGACAGCGCGCGGCAGCACGAGGCGCGCTCTTCGGCCGAGATGCCGGTGCCGCCGTCGGGCTTGTAGTCGATCGAGACCGTGAACGCGGTGGTGTGCGCGGAATCGTTGTGGGCCACCATCGGATCGAGCCGGAGGCGGCGCGCGTCCTCGGTGGTCACGGGCGCGCAGACGATGCCGGAGGTATGGCGGATGATGAACGCCATCTTCTCGGCGGTGCAGAGCGAGGCGGCGACGATCAGATCGCCCTCGCCCTCGCGGTCCTCGTCGTCGGTGACGACCACGAGCTCACCCCGGGCAAAGGCCTGCAAGACTTCCTGAACGTTATCGGGCATTTCCCAATCTCTATCGGTTATGGCCGGGAGGCTTCGCCGGACGCCTTAGCCGGACTTGGCCCCAAGCGCTAGTGTCCTGGACGCAACCGCATATGCCTGATGGCGGGCCGGCCCGCGGGTCTAAGGCTTGCACCGAAGATACCAGGGATATAGGCGCACACGGCCCGGACGGAAAGCGGCCGCGCCGCCTTCAGGGCAGCACTTCGCGCCGCTCGCCGAGCCGGACATCGAGTTCGGCCCGCTTGTCGGCCAGCAGGCCAGCCTGGGCCGCTTCGATCACGGTAAACAGCTCATGAGCGTCGCTGAGCCGGGTCACCGTGACGTAGCTGGCGCCGGCCGCGTAGAGCTCGCTCACATCCGACAAAAGATCGGCCGTGGCCACGATCATGGCGGTCGGGTTGAGGGTACGGACGTGGCGGACCAGCTTCTCGTTGCTGGCGCCCTTGAGAAGGGCGTCCGGCACGCTGAGGATGATCATCTCGGACTTGCCGACGCCGGCATGGAGCAGCGTGTCGGCGCTGCTGATGTCACCATAGATCACGTGCAGGCCGCGCGACAGCAGCGTCTTGTACACATTGGGATTGAAGTCGATCACGGTGATCTGCTCGAGCAGCACCGGCGCCTGCCGTTCGATCTCGGCCAGCAGCGCGCTCGCCGCACGGAAAAAGCCGAGGATGACGATGCGGCGGGCCTCGCCGTGGCCGCCCTCGTGCCCCTCCTCGGCGTGGCCGTTGCCATGGTCGAGGTCGCGCAGGCCGATCCGCTTCAGGGGGCCGATCGCCCAGCGGGTGATCTCGTCGCTGCGGGTCATCACGAAGGTCGAGAGCACCGCCAGCACCACGAAGGCAAAGGAGGCCGCATTCGCCGTTTCAGCCGCGATATGATGGTCGGCGACGCCGGTCTGGATCACCACCAGCGAGAACTCGGAGATCTGCGCGAGGTTAAGGGCCGGCAACAGGCTGGCGCGCAGGCCCTGCTTCATCAGGTAGAGCGGGGCGAAGGTGGTGACGAGCCGGCTCACCACCGTGAACGCCGCGATCATCAAGGCAAGCCCGATCACGGAGAGGCCCGGCACGGGAATGGTCATGCCGAGCGCGACAAAGAACAGCGTGATGAAGAAGTCGCGGAGCGTGGTGACCTTTGCGGTGACGTCGAGGGCGTAAGGGAAGGTCGAGAGCGAAACGCCGGCGATCAGCGCACCCATCTCGCGCGAGAGTGAGAGCCGCTCCGCGGTCTCGGCGACGAGGAAGCACCAGGCGAGCGCGCCAAGCAGGATCAGCTCGGGGCGGCGGGCAATCTGATGGAATAGGCGCGGCAGCACGTAGCGGCTGACCAGCAGCGCGGCGGCGACCAGCACCGCGACGCGGCCGATCGACAGCAGGATGACGCTGATCTCGAGATTGGCGAGGCTCGGCTGCACCGCCAGGAACAGGATGGCGAAGATGTCCTGGAGCACCAGCACACCGAGCGTGATGCGGCCGGGCAGCGTGTCGAGCTCGCGTTTCTCGTAGAGCACCTTGACGATGATCACGGTGCTCGACAGCGCGCAGGCGACACAGAGATAGACCGCATCGAAATGCCCACCGCCGAGCGACAAGCCGATGCCGACGAAGAACAGCACCCCGAGCAGGCAGCCGCCGATGAGCTGGCCGCCCGCCGCGAACAGGATCACCTTTCCCGCCCGCACGATCTTCTTCAGGTCGATCTCGAGCCCGATCATGAACAGCATGAAGATCAGGCCGAGCTCGGAAATGACGCTGATCGATTCCTGTGATTTGACCCAGCCGGCACCGAATGGACCTATGCAGAAGCCGGCGATAAGGTAGGCCAGGATCAGCGGCTGCCGGGAGAAATGGGCGAGCAGGCCCAGCATCCAGGCAAACAGAATACAGAGAGTGATGTCGCGAATGAGTTCGTGCATACCAAATTGGTCCGTTTTGCCGCACCCTAGCCCGTCCTATTCGTGAGAGTGCGGCTTTTTGGCCCGATTGATGCGGCCGCACATCTTGTCTGACGAGGCGCACAGGATTGCCTTCGGCTTTTCACCGCCTGACGACCCGTACTTTGCAACGCGCTTGAGGTATAGGTTGGGCGAACGGGGGGCGGACGCCCCGCCGGTCAAGGACCGAGCGGCAGCAACGCGCCTGGCAAGCCGCGGATCAGGTCGGCTTCGGGACATGCCGCGGCAAACGCAAGGCGAATGCGGCTCGTGGTCTCGACCACACGGGCAGCGATTTTCAAGAGACGAAGACGCAGCGTCGCGAACTCGGCAGCGGCCAATTCCCGGGCTTTGGGAATGGCGTCGCGCACGGTCAGCATCAGCCAATAAGCGGCCGTATGGAGCACGAGACGGACCTGGTTGGCGAGCGCCGAACGGCAGCTGGTGCGGTCGGAGGCGAGCTGTGTCTTATGCAGCTTGATCAGATTCTCGGCTTGGCCGCGCGCGCAATACAGGCTGTCGTAGATCCACTCGGCCGAGCCGACATCGAGGCTGGTGACGACGAAGCGGATGTCGAGGCCGAGCATCGTCGCCTCAATACGGGCGACAGTGCGCCGTTCGCGATCCCAGGACTTTGCCTTGTGGCGCGTCTCGGTATAGCCACGCAGAACCGGCAGGTTCTCGATGGCGCGTCGCGTGCGGATGTCGTCGGCGACCTCGTCGACTTTTCTGGCGAGAGGCTTGGTGCCGGACAGACCGAAGATGTAGTCGATGCCGTTGGTCTCGCACCACGCCATGGCCTCCGGCCGGGCATAGTGCCCGTCGCCACGGAACGTAATTTGCGTGTTGTGCCATCGCGTCCGGATATGCCGTACCAGGCGGCGCAGATGGGCACGCACCTCGACGCCGCCCGGCGTCTTGCCGGGCCGCAGCACGACCGCCACGGGCCGGCTCTTCTCCGTGTCGTAGACGTGGATCGGCAGGAAGCAGCGTTCGTCATAATGAGCGTTGAACAGCGAGAGCTGCTGATGGCCGTGGACGACGTCGCAGGTATCATCGATGTCGAGCGTGACGGATGCCGGCTCGCGCGGGTAGCTATCCATCCATGCGTCGACCAAAATGTAGGTCAGCCGGATCACGTCGCGCAGGCGCGGAGCATTCTCCAGCCGCGACAGCGTCGGCTGGGAACACAAATCCCGGCCCGTGTCCGGCAGCCGTCCGCAGGCCAGTTTGAATGCCGGATCGGACCTCAGATGATCGAGGTCGTCGGCGTCCTCGTAGCCGCAGCAGATCGCGAACATGCGAGCGCGGAGCATATCGACCAGGCTGTGCACGACCCGCGTCGGATCGCGCCGATCCGGGAACACCCGGGCCAGATTGTTGGCCAAACCGAGACGCCGCTCGGCCATCGCCAGAAGCATCACGCCCCCGTTCGAGGTTAGGCGCCCACCATCGAAGGCAGCTGTGACTTTCTTGGCGTGAACGGCTGGAAACGAGAAGGGCGGAATCGTATCGTCGGTCATGGCGGGCGTGGCGTTCGCGGTTGGAGGTGATGGGGTTGGCTTCGCAACCGAATCCTACGCCGCATCAGCGCTTTACCCCTCAGGCGCACTCTTACGAATAAGACGGGCTAGGGCCAGGTTGCGGCGCGGCAAGCGAGCAATTCGTCACATGCGAGCAGGGCTTTTCGCAGCAATGCTGCTATGTCCCCTCGCCTCTGCCGCGCCCGCAGCCGCGCAATCCAAGGTCAATATCGAACAAAACTTTGCCGATTCGCTCACCACACTGCCGAAGGAGGAGCTCGCCGTCTCCGGCGGGTTCTATGTGCCCGCCTATTCCAGCGTCGCGATGAGCCAGGGCAAACTACGTGTCGACTTCTCGGTGACGCTGAGCGTTCACAACGCCTCCGAGACCCAGCCGCTGGTGGTCAAACGCATCGCCTATTTCGACACCGCAGGCAAGCAGGTCGAGACCTACCTGAAGGGTCAGGTGGCGCTGAAGCCTCTGGCCACCGTCTCGATCTTCATTCCGACCGACGACGTGCGCGGCGGGACCGGGGCCAATTTCCTCGTCGACTGGGCCGCAACAGGCGAGATCGCCGAGCCCGTGGTCGAGGCCTTGATGGTTGGCGGCGTCGCCAATGCGCATTACGCTTTCATCAGCCAGGGCCGTCCGACGAGGACGGCCGGCAAGAAGTAAGGCAGGCCGGCGCAAGGCCGGCCGCTCAACAAGAACAAAACGAGGAACGCCCCCATGACGTCCAGCTTCGATTTCGCGCCCCTGTTTCCCGCAGGGCTGCCGGCCCCTTCCGCGCGCTGGACGGGCCTCGCCAAGTACAGTTTCGTCGGCGGCAACAACGATTCCGAGCAGTTGCCGCTCCACGGCCTGATCGAGGCGACCAATTCCGCCTTGCAAAAGGAAGGCCGCTCGCTCGCGACCTACGGCCTGGCGCACGGGCCGCAGGGCTATTTGCCCTTGCGCGAATTCCTGGTGACAAAACTGAAGCGCGACGCCGGCATCAACTGTACCGTCGACGACCTCCTGATCGTCTCCGGCTCGCTCCAGGCACTCGACCTCGTCAACGCAACGCTGCTGACGCGCGGCGATACCGTGATCTTCGAGCAGGACAGCTATCAGGGCTCGTTGACCCGCCTGGCGCGGCTCGGGGTCAACGTCGTCGGCATCCCCCTCGACAAGGACGGCATGCGCATGGATGTGCTGGCCTCGACGCTGGCGGATCTCACGGGCCGCGGGATCCGGCCGAAATACATCTACACCATCCCGACCGTGCAGAACCCGACCGGCAGCATCATGCCGGAGAGCCGCCGCACCGAACTGGTGCGGCTCGCGGCCGAATATGGCGTGCCCATCTTCGAGGACGATTGCTACGCCGATCTCGTCTGGTCGGGACAGCGCCCGCCGGCGATCCACGCGATGAGCCCGAACGGCGGCGTGATCCATATCGGCTCGTTCTCGAAATCGATCGCACCGGCGTTGCGCGTCGGCTTCATCGTCGCGCCCTGGGATGTGATGTCGCGGATGCTGGCGCTGAAGACGGATGCGGGCTCCGGCGCGCTGGAGCAGATGGTGCTGGCCGCCTATTGCAAGCCGCATTTCTCGACCCACGTGCCCGCGTTGACGAAGGCGCTGCGCACCAAGCTCGATACACTGATGGAGGCGCTGAACGAGCAGTTCGGGACGGCGGCCGAGTTCGAGGAGCCCAAGGGCGGCATCTTCCTGTGGGTGAAGCTGCCCGACCAGGTCGATACGCTAAAACTCTATCAGGCCGCGCTCGCCGCCGGCGTGTCGATCAATCCGGGGCCGGAATGGTCGACCAACAAGCCCCATTCCAGCTCGCGGCTCAGGCTGTGCTTTGCGAGCCCCTCGCATCAGCAGATCCGTGAGGGCGTCGCCGTGCTGGCCGAGGTCTGCCGCAAGGAGTTCGGCGTGCCGGCCCGCAGCGCCAACGTGGAGAAGCGGGCCTAAGGCTCGCTCTAGGTCACCTGAGGCTGGCTGCCGTGGATCGCGGAGGCCAGCCGCAGCAGCAGGACGATCGAGACGTTGCCCTTGCCGGCCTCGATCTGGGCGATGTAGCGCTCGGAAATCCCGGAGCGGCGGGCCAGCTCCCGGCGCGACAGCTCGCACCGCGCGCGCGAGGACCTCAAGCGCTCGCCCAGCTCGGCCAGGAACGCGGTCTCGGAATAAGGCGGCACGGCACAGCTCCCCGGCAGTACCTCGCCCGCGAAATCCACGACTTGATTCAGCATCGCTCTCACCAACTTCGCCTTCGGGAGCGCCATCCTACCCTTGATACGACCGGCCTCATTGACGCGGATCAAATTCGCGCGCGATTGCCAGCTCGCGTGGACGATCGCGCGCGGGATGCTACACTTGGACTTGTTCGAGGCGGGGTTTTTCAGGACATGACGCGTTGTCTGGGCTGCTGGATCGCGGCAGCGGTGCTGTGGATTGCGTTCACAGCGGCCGGCGCCGAGACGCTTGCGGCGACGGTCGAGCAATGGGGCCTGCTCGGCTCATGGGCGGTCGATTGCGCGGCTCGGCCGGACCGCGACAAGGGCTCGTTGTTGACTTACGAGATCAGGAAAGACGGCCGGGTGATGTACCGGCGCGATTTCGGCGAGGCCAAAGACGAGAACGAAGTGGTGTCCGCCACGGTCGAAGCCGAGGGCCTGCTCAATGTGATGGTTTACTTCCCCTCGCTGCACCAGGCGCGTGAATTCGGGCTGCTGCTGGCGAAGGATGGCAGCCTGCGCGCGATCTACAATCGCAGCGAGCGCGGTGTGTACACGATCAGGGACGGCAAATACGTCGCGACAGGCGCGCCGACACCAGCGCAGCAACGCTGCGATTGAGCATCACGTTTGAGCATGATCGTTCGGAAAACCGCTTCACACTTTTCCGGATCATGCTCTGTCTGAACATCCATTCAGAATTCTCTTCCAGTTCCTCCGGAACGTTCGCACACATGCGCCGTTCTCATGTGCATTGCATTGGAGGAGGACATCATGAAGAAGCTTGGTTATGTGGTTGCGGCTCTCGGCGCGCTCGCGATCGTTGCACCGACGATGGCGAATGCCGAAACGGTGGTGATCAAGAACGGCTACCATCATGGCTACGGCGCCCGCGCCGAAATGCGCGAGCATCGCGACCACGGCTGGCATCGCGGCTGGCACCATCACGACCGGGTCGTCGTGGTCAAGCGCGGTCACCATCACCACTGGGATTAATGCGTAACGCATTATGGAAATGGCCCCTCGCGGGGCCATTTCTTTGCGTGTTCGAAACGTTCGGCAGGACTAATCCCACACCGGCGCAAAGCCCGGATTGACGCAACGCCTGTCCTTGGGCAACGCCGCGATCTTCTTGCGGTCGGCATCGTCGAGCGTGATCTTCAGCGCATCGAGGTTGGCTTGCTGGCTCTCCCGGCGCGAGGCCTTCGGGATCGCAGCGACACCGCCCTGGTCGAGCAGCCATTTCAGCGCGACCTGCGCGGCGGTCGCGTTGTGCCTGGCGCCGATCTCGGCCAACGCCGGATCTGACGCGATGCGTCCTTGCGCGAGCGGGCAATAGGCGACCAGCGGGATCGATTTAGCGTTGAGATAGGCCAGCACCTTCGATTGATCGAGCATGGCGTGATATTCGATCTGGTTGCAGGCGATCGGCGCCTTGATGTCCTCGACCGCGATCTTGAGCAGCGCCGCGGTGAAATTGGCAACGCCGATCGCCCGCGTACGCCCCTCCTCCTTCAGCTTCCTCAGGGTCTCGAACACCGCGCCCCAGTTCGCGGATTTCGACGGCCAGTGCACGAGGTAGAGATCGACATGGTCGAGCCGGAGCTTGGTCAGGCTGGCGTCGAAGGCGCGGCGGATCGCATCGGGGCTGAGATTCTCGTGCCAGACCTTGGTCGTGACATGCAGCTCGCCGCGCGGCAGCCGGGCCGCGGCGAGCGCGGCACCGATCGGCTCTTCATTGGCGTACATCTCGGCGGTGTCGATATGGCGATAGCCGATCGACAAGGCGCTCTCGACCGCCGCGCGGCAGGCATCGCCCTGCATGCGGAAAGTGCCGAGGCCGAGCTTGGGCATGCTGATGCCCTGTGTCTTCAGATGATCCATGGGTCAACTCCTGACATATTTCAGCCGCCGAACACGCGGTGGGGCCGCGAGGGAAGACTCTTCGGTGATGGAAAAGAGGTGGCGGGAATGGAGACTATAGCGCAGGAGACGCGAGGCGGCCAATCAAGATCGGGTTAGTGCTGGGATGCGCGATCCGTCCCCACCGTCATGCCCGGGCATAGCCGTCTGAAGGACGGCGTCGCTTCCGCTCGCCTATGCCCGGGCACCCACATTCTCAGGGCCGAGCAGCAGGGCGTGGATGGCCGGGTCAAGCTCGGCCATGACGACGGAGAGAGTTGCCCACTCACGAATGCTGCGCGACCACGGCCGGGCGCGCCTGCGGCTGCGGCACGATGTCGATCGACCAGAGATCGCGGTTGTCGACGTCTTTCAAGGTCACGGTCATCACGCCGCTCGCACCGTCGATATCGACCCTGCCGAAGAACTGCAGGCCGAAGCACGGCGCGAGATTCTCCCCCTGCGCCTCGCTGCAGCCGTTCTGGTACATCGCGACGGGGCCAAACGTATTGTCGAGCTCGCCCGGACCCCAGGTGCCGGCATGGAGGGGTCCGGAGACGAACTCCCAGAACGGCTCAAAATCCTGGAATTGCGCCTTGTTCGGATCGTAATAATGCGCGGCGGTGTAGTGCATGTCGGCGGTGAGCCAGACGATGTTGCGGATGCCGGCGCGCTTGATGGAGCTGAGGAGATCGGCGATTTCGTGCTCACGCCGATCGGGCGCTCCATTGCCGAGCGCGACGGCATCGAGACTGACGAGGCCGATCGGCAGGTCGGCCGCGATTACCTTCCAGGTCGCACGCGAAGCGGCGAGCTCCCGCTTCAGCCAGGCGAGCTGCTCGGCACCGAGAATCCAGCCGCGATGGTCCTCGCCCTTGTTCCAGCTGTCGTCACGGTAGCTGCGCATGTCGATCATGAAGACGTCGAGCAGCGGACCATAAGCGATCTTGCGATAAACGCGCCCCTGTCGCGCGCCGATGTCGCGGATCGGCATGAAATCGAAGAAGGCACGGCGGGCACGCGCGACCAGGCGCGGCGTGCCGTCGTCCTCATAGCCGGCGTCGTCATAGCTGCCGGTCGGCGACCAGTCGTTGGTGACCTCGTGGTCGTCCCACTGTGCGAACATCGGCACCTCCGCATGGAAGGCGCGAAAATGCTCGTCGAGATGGTTGTATTTGTAGTTGCCGCGGAATTGCGCCAGCGTGTGCGCGGCCTCGGCTTTTTCCTCGGTTACCAGATTGCGCCAGGTCTCGCCGTTCGGCAGCTTCTGCTCGGAGGGAATCGTGCAGTCGGCGTAGATGTGATCGCCGGAGTGGATGAAGAAGTCCGGGCGATTGTGAGCATGGTGCGATAGCTGCGATAGCCGCCGCGCGAGATGTCGATGCCCCAGCCCTGCCCCGCGACGTCGCCTGACCACACGAACGAGATCGACTGCCCTGCGGCCGGCGCGGTGCGGAAATGGCCGACGCGGCTTTCGCCGGCAATGCCGGTGGCGATGTCGTCGAAACGCACGCGATAGAAGATGTCCTGCCCGGACGGCAGATCGTTCAGCAGCAGTTTTGCGGTGAAGTCGGCATCAGGCAGCGCGTCGCGCGAAGCTGACGCTATGATCGTCTTGAAACTCTCGACGATCGCGCATTCCACCTGCATCCGCGCGGGCCGGTCGGCGCGCGCCCAGATCACGGCGGAGCCATCCGAGACATCGCCGGACTGAATACCACCCGCGATTTGCGGGCGATCGGCGGCGCGGCTGATGGATGGCTTTGCGAGTGTGCCGAGCGCGGCAACGGCGAGGCTTGAAGTCGAGCGGACCAGGAATTGCCGCCGGGTCCATGCGCGCGAGGCGCGGAGCGTTGCCATTCAGGAAACCTTCGTCGAATCGCGACGGAAGGTGCCTGCGCTCCTTGACTCCTATCCTGATGGTTTCTTGACTCCACGCCTACGGTTTTGCGACGTGGGGATGACGCGACAGACCCGGCTAGCGCTTCCAGTCGCAAATGCCGCCGGTGCGGCACGGCCAGGTCTGGATGCGGGTGTCCATCGCCTGCGCGTCCAGCGGATTGCCGTGACGATGTGCAAGCTTGGTGCGCGCTGCGCCGCGTGGCTGGACGCTCTTGGCATGAGCAACCTTCGGTTCGGCCATGTGCACGCGCCGGGCGGCAACTTTCTTCGGCACGTCGATGGGTTCGGCCCGCGCCTGCGCCTCGTTGCCTCCCTTCGCCTCCAACGCAACCGGGGCGAACTGCGTCTCGGGCCCGAGCCGCTTCGGAGACAGCACCGCCTTGGAGAGATCGAGACCGAGATATTCGTCAGGCTTGTAGTCGTCAGCGCGCGCAATGCCGCCCCATGCGAGCACGAGGGCAACGGCAACTGCAAATGGAACGCTCTTCAGGACCACGGACGCCTCCTGAAATTGCTTATTTCAAGGGGTAATTTACTCCTATTTAGGAGGCGTCACGCGCAATTCCAGCGGCCAAGTGCCGCCGTGGTTAAGAAGTTTGGCGGTGTCAGGCGACCTTTCGCGCCGCACCCGTCCCTTCCAGGAACCCCATCAGGCGGCTGCGGATGATCTCTTCCGCCTCATCCATGATGCGATCGACGAGTTCCTTGCAGGAGGGGATGTCGTGGATCAGCCCTGCGACCATGCCGCAGCTCCAGGCACCCGCGTCCATCTGGCCATCCAGCATGATCTTCGGATAGACGCCCGCGACCTGGTCGTGGATATCGTCGATGCTCAGCTTGGCGCCCTTCTCGCGCTCGATCTCGAGCAGACGATCGACGTTGGCGTTCTTCAGCACGCGCTCGGTGTTGCGCAGAGCACGCATGATCAGGCGGGTGTCGAGCTCGGTTGCCGCAACAAGCGCGTTCTTCACGTTCTGATGCACCGGTGCTTCCTTGGTGGCGATGAAGCGCGTGCCCATGTTCATGCCGGCCGCGCCCAGCGACAGCGCCGCGACGAGGCTGCGCCCGTCAGCCATGCCGCCGGAGGCCACGAACGGAATCTTCAGTTCCTCCGCCGCGCGCGGCAGCAGGATCATGTTGGGAATGTCGTCCTCGCCGGGATGGCCGCCGCACTCAAAGCCGTCGACGCTGACGGCGTCGCAGCCGATGCGCTCGGCCTTCAGGGAGTGGCGCACGGACGTGCATTTGTGGATCACCTTGATGCCGGCGGCCTTCAGCGCAGGCATGTATTGCTCGGGGCTGCGCCCTGCCGTCTCCACCGCCTTGATGCCGCCTTCGACGATGGCCGCGATGTATTCCGGATAAGGCGGCGCCGCGAAGGTCGGCAGGAAGGTGAGGTTCACGCCGAACGGCTTGTCCGTCATGTCGCGGCAGCGCGCGATTTCCTTCGCGAGCAATTCCGGCGTCTTCTGCGTGAGGCCCGTGATGATGCCGAGCCCGCCGGCATTGGAGACGGCAGCGGCCAACTCGGCAAAGCCGACGAAATGCATGCCGCCCTGGATGATCGGGTGCTCGATGCCGAACAGTTCGGTGATCGCGGTCTTCACGTAGGGGCCTCCCGGATTTCAGTTTGTATTGGGATCAGTCTAGCCGCAGTCTTGCTCCGCGGTCACCATTTCTCTCCGAAGGGACGGATCTCCATCTCGAAGGTCCAGGCGCTCTTCGGCTGCTGATAGAGCTGCCAATAGGCATCCGCGACAGATGACGGCGGCATCAGAAGATCGGGATTATCAAGCGCATTCGCCCCGAGCGCTTCGAGCCGGCGCTGCCGCACCCACTCGGTGTCGACGCCGGAATCGATGATGAGATGGGCGACGTGGATGTTGTTCGGCCCGAGCTCGCGCGCCATCGCCTGCGCCACCGCGCGCAGTCCGAATTTTGCGCTGGCAAAGGCCGCAAAGCCGCTGCCGCCGCGCAAGCTCGCCGTCGCGCCGGTGAAGAAGATGTTGCCGCCACCACGCGGCAGCATCAGCCGTGCTGCTTCCCGGCCGGCGAGGAAGCCGGAATAGCAGGCCATCTCCCACACCTTCCGGAACACGCGCTCGGTGGTGTCGAGGATCGGGAAATTGACGTTGGCGCCGACGTTGAAGATGCAGACTTCGAGCGGCGCGTGCTGGTCGGCGTCATTGAGGAAGGAGATGACCTCCTCCTCTTTGCGTGCATCGAGCGAGCGCGCGTGAATCTCGCCGCCGGCGGCCTCGATGTCCTTCACCAGCGGCGCCAGCTTGTCGCCGTTGCGGCGCCCGGCAAAGACCGTGAAACCTTCCGCGGAAAATTTCTTGGCGATCTCGGAGCCGATGAAATCGCCGGCCCCGATCACGGCGGCTGTCGCGTTTCGCTTGGGCAAGGTCACCTCCTCCGGTGAGAACGGTATGTGATTGGGCCGGAGGCTATAGTTCTAAAATAGAACTGTCAAACTACAGGGGTGAATGATATTCTTTATTAGAAATAGCGCTGATCATTCAAGTCAGTTCCTTTTTCTGACTTACTACCCTTTGCCGGAGATCGCTACATGAAGTGGGACACGCTGGATGAAGAGCCCTGCTCGCTCTCCCGCACTGTCGCCGTGGTCGGCGACCGCTGGACGCTGCTGATCCTGCGCGAATGTTTTTTAAGCGTGCGCCGGTTCGAGGGATTTCAGTCCTCGCTCCAGATCACGCGGCACCTGCTCTCGGAGCGACTGAAGAAGCTGGTGCGGTTCGGCATCCTGCGCCGCGTCCCCTATTCCGAGGCGCCCAAGCGCTACGAATACATCCTGACGCAGAAGGGCCTCGACCTCTACCCGATCATCATGGCGATGGTGCATTGGGGCGACACCCACATGGGCGACGAGCGCGGCCGCCCGCTGCTGCACCAGCACAAGACTTGCGGCAAGGAGTTCGACCCCGTGATGGTCTGCTCGGAATGCGGTGAGCCGCTGCATGCGAAACAGGTGCATGTGCATGCGGGGCCGGGGCGGAAGGAGACGGTGGGGTAGAGTGGCACCAAGCAAACGCTGTCGTGCCCCGGCTTGATCGGGGCATCCAGTCGGTGGGCCGTTCCTTGCTCATCGGATCTCGCTTTCCAAGGGAGCTTACGCGAAGGGAACGCCGCAATACGAGTTGATGCCGCGGACTGCCGCGTCGTCACCCCAGTTCCAGTCGCTTCGTTCGTCGTATTTCGGCGCGCCTTCGAGCGACTTGGCGGTGATCCCGGTGACATAGCCGCCGAGCTCCGTATCGTATTTCAGCGACTGCCAGGGCAGCGGATAGTGGTCGTTGCCGAGGCCCAGGAAACTGCCGAAGCCGAGCACGGCGTAGGAGACCTTGCCGCTGACCTTGTCGATCATCACGCGTTCGATCGAACCGATCTTGTTGCGATCGGCGCCATAGACCGATGTTCCCTCGACCTTGTCGTTGCCGATCAACCTGCCCATCTCGCTGCGGTCCAACTCGCCTTGTTTCAGCATCACAATTCTCCACTCAGCCAACGTGTGGACCAACCGGGTCGGCGAGCGAACGTTCCGGCACATGCTCCAGTGGTCGCGTCAGGAACGCCGCCGGGAACGAGCGGTTCTCTGAGTTTCAAATACCCGCCAAACCGAGAGGCGGAAGCTTCGCATCACCTCTCGCCGCACGGAGCACGAATGCCAGGGGCGATCAGCGAGCGGCGGCGGCCTCCCGTAGCATCAGGAAATCATGCATCGCGGCGGCGGTCTGAAGCTGATCGATGCGCGCCATAACAGAATCGCGCTGCTGTCCATCCGGCAAGCCCGACAGTTCGTGCTCGAGCCGCAGCTGCTCTGCCTTGAGACGTTGTTCGAACGTGTGGGGCTCAGATCGTCTTCGCATCTCCCGTCCTCGGTGGCTGCAGCCCCGAGCTGTTGGCCCAGCGCTCGACTTGCTCGATGACCTTCTGATGGCTCGGACGCACCGGTTTGGGCGCCTCGGGCTCTTCGGAAAGCTTGCGGGGTAACCTGACTTCCTCCGTCATGGCCTGTTCTCCCTCTCTTCCGAAAGAATGCGCCACCGCCGGAGTTGCTTCAATAATAACTTATTGATTTTACTGATTATTTTTACTCATCTGGCGATTTTTCCGACTCTTGTGGAACTCGCACCAAACTCGTTCGTTGAGCAAACTACTCAACTTACTCACTTTGCGTGATCGACCATGAATGACCTTCGCGCCGAGCGCCTCCAGGTCATGCTCTCGCCGGAAGAGCTGGCCGCCGTCGATGATTTCCGATTCAAGCACCGCATGCCGACGCGCGCTGCGGCGGTCCGAGAGCTTCTCAAATTCGGGCTCGCAGCCGCGGGTATCGAGACGAGCATCGACCCGTCGGCAGGCATCAAATCAAGCGAGTTTGGTGTCTTTGGTCGCGGTCCCGAAGGACACGCGCCCGCGAAGCCCGAGGGCGACACCGAGGATTGAGTCTCTCCCAAGCAAAAACGACCCCGGCACAGTGGGGTGCTAGGGCCGTCCTTGGAGATTGCTTCCGGCGCACCGGGGGCATGACAGCCGGAAGCAATCCGTCGACTCGTCGCGAAGGGATTCGTTCCTCGCGAGAACTAGCCGGTCGGCGCGTCGCCGGAATCGTCCGGCATCACGCCGGAGCCCGGTGTCTTGGTGTTGTCGTTGAGCTTGGGATCGCGCGTCGCTTCGCGCGACGGCGAGCCCTTCGAATCCGTCTTGTGCACGGTTTGCGCGCGCTGCTTGTCGCGCGGTTGATCTTCCGCCCGCTTGTCCTTGACGATGCCGTGGTCGGAATGCGCCATGATGTCCTCTCGCCTCTCCAGATGTCCTGAAGCGCTTACGCGCCGGCACAACGAATGTTCCAGCGCGCGAGGCCCGCAGCGCTAACTATGCGTGGCGTGGATCGCCGCCGATGCATTCTCCAGATGCACCTGCCGCACCGTCGTCACAGTCGCGAACGCAACAGAGACGCCAAAGGCGAGAATGAGCGAAAGAAGAGCCAGACGTGGAGCCATCGCAAAACCTCCTTCTGGAATCGAAATCAACGCGATCGACTGTTCGTGGATGATCCTGGATTGGTTGCTTGCATTCCGTGAGCAGTCTCACATGCAGATTCACGAAGATGAGAGCGCTTACGCATCCTGCGTTCGAAGGACGCGGACCTTTACGGGCGGGATTTCACCGTCCAGCCAGTCCTGCTCGTTCGCCAATGCCGTCCAGGCATCCGCCATGCGCAAATAACGCTTGTGGGTGGGCTGCCCTTCCGCGCGCTCGGCGAGCTGAAGGCAGTTGTCGGCGTTATCCCTGAAAATGTCAGACTGTTTCATAGAGAAGATGTGGGAACGGAACTCTCGCTCCGCAATCGCCCTTACCGGATCGTAACGCGAGGGAACTTCGCACGCCATCGGTCATTGGAGATGCATGAGGATTCTCGTCGCGATCATCCTGGCTTTCATCAGCACCTCGGCGTTCGCCGACAATATGGGTGAGCGAACGGCCGGCGACCGCGTGCCGACCGCAACCGATGTCATCACCGGCCTCTACAGCTTCAGCCGTTTCCAGCAGGGCCTGCTGGAGAGCACCGACCTGAAAGGCAATGCGGAGGTGAAAAATCTCGCGGCCCTGCGCGCCGAGGAGGCGGGCAAGCGCGACAAAACCCTGAAGCAGATTCAGGACGCGATCGGTGCGGAGCCGCACGCCGGCAAGACGACGTCAGTGAGCGCAAGCCTCGTCGAGCCCGAAAATGCGGATGGACCAACTTACGTCAGAAGCTTCTATGCCGCGCAAATCCCCGAATACGAATCCGCCATCAGCCTGCTCGAGCGCTATCTGAAAGCGCCCGACAATCCTGCGCTCGCCGCCTTCGCGCGCGAGCAATTGCCGATGCTGCGCACGCAGGTGGGAGATGCGGAGCGCACTATGGCAGACAAATAGCAGCCCTATTTGTCTTCCGGATGATGCTGCTGGCTCTCCGGCCGCTGGTCGCGGTCCCCGTGGTCAGCGAATCAGCGCGTGACGTGGCGGAGCTTGCGGCAGGGTCGCCAGTCACAGCCCCGCGCCCGCTGGGCGCGCCAGCCCTCTCTCCTAGGACGGCTCTGAGCTCTGGTGCAGCGGCCGGCCGGCTTTTTCCTGAACGGGATGGAACCATCGTCACTCCTCACCGTTAATTTGGCCGGGCTGAGCACGGCAGGTTCCAATTCCAAGCGCCGCAACGTTGGCGCTTGATTTCGAATTTGGCTGACGCTCTATTTTGACAACTGCGTCACGCCTTGGATTCGGCCGACGCCGCGGGGGAATCAGTATGAGCGACCTCGATCCCGGAACTGCATCACGCTCCGGTCGTCGCGTTCCAAAGCCAAAAACCAACGGTATGTCGGACCCGGATTCGCGGCCGGAATTGCTGCTTGCCTTGCAGGCCATGCGCAGCGGTGATTTTTCGGTGCGGATGAGCGGGGACTATCTCGGCATCGACGGCAAGATCGCCGACACTTTTAATGAAATCATCGCCGCCAACCAGCGCATGGCGCAGCAGCTCGAGCTGGTCGGTCAGGTCGTAGGGCGCGAGGGCAAGACCCGCCAGCGCGTGAAGTTCGGCCTCGCCAGCGGCTCCTGGGCCGACATGGAAGGCTCCGTCAACACGCTGATCGACGACCTCCTGTGGCCGACGCGCGAGGTGACGCGCGCGGTCGCGGCGGTGGCGCAAGGCGACCTGCTCCAGACCGTCAAGCTGGACGTCGACGGCCGCCCGCTGCGCGGCGAATTCCTGCAGTCGGCGACCATCGTCAACACCATGATCAAGCAGCTCGGCGTGTTCACCTCCGAGGTGACGCGCGTCGCGCGCGAGGTCGGCACCGAAGGCAAGCTCGGCGGCCAGGCCCAGGTGCCGGAAGTGACCGGCGTCTGGAAGGATCTGACCGAGAGCGTCAACTCGATGGCGAACAACCTGACCAACCAGGTTCGCAACATCGCCGAGGTCACGATCGCGGTCGCCAACGGCGACTTGTCCAAGAAGATCACCGTCGACGTCCGCGGCGAGATTCTTCAGCTCAAGGAAGCCATCAACACGATGGTGGACCAGCTGCGCTCCTTCGCCTCCGAAGTGACGCGCGTGGCGCGCGAGGTCGGCACCGACGGCAAGCTCGGCGGCCAGGCGATCGTGCCCGGCGTCGCCGGCACCTGGAAGGACCTGACCGACTCGGTGAACGCGATGTGCGGCAACCTCACCGCCCAGGTCCGCAACATCGCCAACGTGACCACCGCCGTGGCGCGCGGAGACCTGTCGCGCAAGATCACGGTGGACGTGCGCGGCGAGATCCTGGAGCTGAAGGACACCATCAACACCATGGTGGACCAGCTCAACTCCTTCGCCTCGGAAGTGACCCGCGTCGCGCGCGAGGTCGGCACCGAAGGCAAGCTCGGCGGCCAGGCCCAGGTGCCAGGTGTGGCCGGCACCTGGAAGGACCTCACCGACAACGTCAACTTCATGGCCTCGAACCTGACCGCGCAGGTCCGCAACATCGCCGACGTCGCAACCGCGATCGCCGGCGGCGACCTGTCGAAGAAGATCACGGTGAACGTCTCGGGCGAGATCCTTCAGCTGAAGGAAACGCTCAACACCTGCGTGGACCAGCTCAATGCCTTCGCCGGCGAAGTCACGCGCGTCGCGCGCGAGGTCGGCACCGAGGGACGGCTCGGCGGCCAGGCCAACGTGCTCGGCGTCGCCGGCACCTGGAAGGACCTGACGGAAAGCGTCAACTCGATGGCGTCGAACCTGACCGCGCAGGTCCGTAATATCGCGGAGGTGACGACGGCGGTCGCCGGCGGTGACTTGTCGAAGAAGATCACCGTGGACACGCGCGGCGAAATTCTGGAGCTGAAGGACACCATCAACACCATGGTGGACCAGCTCAACGCCTTCGCCGGCGAGGTCACGCGCGTCGCGCGCGAGGTCGGCACCGAAGGCAAGCTCGGCGGTCAGGCCGTCGTGCGCGGCGTCGGCGGCACCTGGAAAGACCTGACCGATTCCGTCAACTCGATGGCCTCGAACCTCACAGGCCAGGTCCGTAATATCGCCGAAGTCGCAACCGCGGTCGCCAAGGGCGACCTGTCCAAGAAGATCACCGTGAATGTGTCGGGCGAAATCCTTCAGCTGAAGGAAACGCTCAACACCATGGTGGACCAGCTCAACGCCTTCGCCGGCGAAGTCACCCGCGTGGCGCGCGAGGTCGGCACCGACGGCAAGCTCGGCGGCCAGGCCGACGTGCCTGGCGTCGCCGGCACCTGGAAGGACTTGACCGACTCCGTGAACTCGATGGCGGGCAATCTCACCGCGCAGGTTCGTAACATCGCCGAGGTCGCGACCGCCATCGCCGGCGGCGACTTGTCACGCAAGATCACGGTGGACGTGCGCGGCGAGATCCTTCAGCTCAAGGACACGCTGAACACGATGGTCGACCAGCTCAACCGCTTCGCGGGCGAGGTGACGCGCGTGGCGCGCGAGGTCGGCACCGAAGGCCGCCTCGGCGGCCAGGCCAACGTGCCCGGCGTCGCCGGCACCTGGAAGGATTTGACCGACAGCGTGAACTCGATGGCGGGCAACCTCACCGCCCAGGTCCGAAACATCGCCGAAGTGACCACCGCCGTGGCGCGCGGCGACTTGTCCCGCAAGATCACCGTGGACGTGAAGGGCGAAATCCTCGAGCTGAAGAACACCATCAACACCATGGTCGATCAGCTCAACGCCTTCGCCGGCGAAGTCACGCGCGTGGCCCGCGAGGTCGGCACCGAGGGCAAGCTCGGCGGACAGGCCGAGGTGTCCGGCGTCGCCGGCACCTGGAAGGACCTCACCGACAACGTCAACTTCATGGCCTCGAACCTGACGGCCCAGGTCCGCAACATCGCCGAGGTCGCGACCGCGATCGCCGGCGGCGACCTGTCGAAGAAGATCACGGTGGACGTGCGCGGCGAGATCTTGCTGCTCAAGGACACCTTGAACACGATGGTGGAACAGCTCCGCTCCTTCGCCGCCGAAGTGACGCGCGTCGCGCGCGAGGTCGGCACCGAGGGCCGGCTCGGCGGTCAAGCCGTCGTGCCCGGCGTCGGCGGCACTTGGAAGGATCTCACCGACAACGTCAATTTGCTGGCCGCGAACCTCACGACGCAGGTCCGCAACATCGCCGAAGTCACGACCGCGGTCGCGCGCGGCGACTTGTCCCGCAAGATTACCGTGGACGTGAAGGGCGAGATCCTCGAGCTGAAGAACACCATCAACACCATGGTGGACCAGCTCAACGCGTTTGCCGGCGAAGTCACCCGCGTCGCCCGCGAAGTCGGCACCGAAGGCGAGCTCGGCGGCCAGGCCCAGGTGCCCGGTGTGGCCGGCACCTGGAAGGACCTCACCGACACCGTCAACTTCATGGCGGCGAACCTGACCGAGCAGGTCCGCGGCATCGTCAAGGTGGTGACCGCGGTTGCGAACGGTGATTTGAAACAAAATCTCACCGTGAAATCCAAGGGCGAGGTCGCGGCGCTCGCCGACACCATCAACAACATGACCGAGACGCTCGCGACCTTCGCCGATCAGGTGACGTCGGTGGCGCGCGAGGTCGGCGTCGAGGGACGGCTCGGCGGCCAGGCCGACGTGCCCGGCGCCGCCGGCACCTGGAAGGATCTCACCGGCAACGTCAACCTGCTCGCAGCCAACCTCACCTCGCAGGTGCGCGCGATCGCGGAAGTCGCGACCGCCGTGACCAAGGGCGACCTGACGCGGTCGATCCAGGTCGACGCCCGCGGCGAAGTCGCCGAGCTGAAAGACAACATCAACACCATGATCACGAACCTCCGTCTCACGACGGACGTGAACACCGAGCAGGACTGGCTGAAGACCAACCTCGCCAAATTCACCAACATGCTCCAGGGTCAGCGCGATCTCACCACCGTCGGCCGGCCGGCTCCTGCTGACCGAATTGTCGCCCCTGGTGAACGCCCATACTGGCGTGATCTACCAGGTCGAGAACGAGGATAGTCCGCGGCTCCTGCTGCTCGCCTCCTATGCCGGCGACGGCGTCTATCCCTATCAGCGCGTGCTCCCGCTCGGCGACGGCCTGATCGGCCAATGCGCCCTCGACAGACGGCCGCGCGTCATCGCCGACATTCCACCCGACGTGGTGCCAATCAACTCGGCGCTGTTCCGCGTCGCGCCAAAGAACCTCGTCGTGCTGCCGGTGCTGTTCGAAGGCCAGGTCAAGGCGGTGATCGAGCTCGCCTCGCTGACCTCGTTCACGACCTCGCAGATGACATTCCTCGAGCAGCTTACCGACTCCATCGGCATCGTGCTCAACTCGATCGAGGCGACGATGCAGACCGAAGGCCTGCTCAAGCAGTCGCAGCAGCTTGCCGGCGAGCTTCAGACCCAGCAGCGCGAATTGCAGCAGACCAACGACCAGCTCGAGCAGAAGGCGCAGCAGCTCGCCGAGCGCAACGTCGAGGTCGAGCGCAAGAACCAGGAAATCGAGCAGGCCCGCCGCGCACTGGAGGAAAAGGCGACCGAGCTCGCGCTAACCTCGAAGTACAAGTCCGAATTCCTCGCCAATATGAGCCACGAGCTGCGCACGCCGCTGAACTCGATCCTGATCCTGGGACAGCAGCTCACCGACAATCCGGATGGCAACCTCTCGGCCAAGCAGGTGGAGTTCGCCCGCACCATCCATGGCGCCGGCACCGACCTGCTCAACCTCATCAGCGACATCCTGGATCTCTCCAAGATCGAATCCGGCACGGTGACGGTCGACGCCGAGGAGATTCTGACTGCGAACCTGCTCGAGACCGTCGGGCGGCCGTTCCGGCACGAGGCGGAAAACCGCAACCTGTCGTTCAAGATCGACGTCGACCCGAACCTTGCCCGCAGCATCGTCACCGACTCCAAGCGCCTGCAGCAGGTCCTCAAGAACCTGCTTTCCAACGCCTTCAAGTTCACCGCCGAGGGCGAGGTGCGCCTGAAGGTCGTCGCCGCGGTCGGCGGCTGGGGTACGGATCACCCGGTGCTGAACTCTGCGCCGGCGGTGATCGCATTCGAAGTGACGGACACCGGCATCGGCATTCCCCTGGAGAAGCAGAAGCTGATCTTCGAGGCGTTCCAGCAGGCGGACGCCGGCACCAGCCGCAAATACGGCGGCACCGGTCTCGGACTTGCGATCAGCCGCGAGCTCGCGAGCCTGCTCGGCGGCGAGATCCATCTGCGCAGCGCGCCCGGCAAGGGCTCGTCCTTCACGCTCTATCTGCCGCTGAAATATTCCGGCCCGACGCTCGCGCCGCGTGCGCCCGCGCCGCAGCAGTACAGTCAGCCGCCGGCGTTGCAAGCGGCTGCACCCGAGCAGCAGCGCGTCATCGAGCAGATTGCCGACGACAGGCTCAATCTCGAGCCCGGTGACACCATCCTGCTCATCGTCGAGGACGATCCGCATTATGCCCGCGTGCTGGTCGATCTCGCCCGCGACAAGGGCTTCAAGGTTCTGGTCGCCGCGCGCGGCGCGGAGGCGCTGGAGCTTGCGAAGCAGTACCAGCCGCGGGCCGTTTCGCTCGACGTGTTCCTGCCTGATATGCTGGGCTGGACGGTGCTGAGCCAGCTCAAGCACAATCCGCTGACCCGCCACATCCCCGTGCAGATCATCACGCTCGACGAGGACCGGCAGCATGCGCTGGCCCGCGGCGCCTTCTCCTTCGTCAACAAGCCGACCACGACCGAGGGCGTCTCAGCCGCGCTGACGCAGATCAAGGAATACGCGCGGCCGCGGCGCAAGCGGCTCCTGATCGTCGAGGACAACGAGGCCGAGCAGCTCTCGATCCGCGAGCTGCTGCATCACGACGACATCGAGATCGTGACGACGGATACCGGCGCCGGCGCGCTCTCGACGCTGCGCGAGGCGCCCTGCGATTGCGTGGTGCTCGACCTGCGGCTGCCCGACATGAGCGGCTTCGAGGTGCTGGACCAGATCCGCAACGACGAGGCGCTGTCGAACGTTCCGGTGGTGGTCTTCACCGGCCGCGAGCTCTCGGCGGAGGAGGATGCGGAACTCCACACCATGGCGCGCAGCATCGTGGTCAAGGGCGTGGAATCGCCGGAGCGCCTGCTCGACGAGACCGCCTTGTTCCTGCATCGCGTGATCACGGAACTGCCGGTCGAGAAGCAGCGCATGCTGGAGAAGCTGAACAGTTCCGACGAAGACCTGATCGGCAAGACCGCCCTGCTCGTCGACGACGACGCCCGCAACATCTTCGCGCTGTCGAGCGTCTTGGAACGGCGGGGCATGAAGGTGCTGACGGCCACGACCGGCCGCGAGGCGGTGACGCTGGTCGAATCCAATCCGGAGATCGCCATCGTGCTGATGGACATCATGATGCCGCAGATGGATGGCTATCAGACCATCGGCGTCATTCGCGAAAATCCGGCCTTCGCCCGCCTTCCGATCATCGCGCTGACAGCCAAGGCGATGAAGGGCGACCGTGAGAAATGCCTGGAAGCAGGCGCGTCCGACTACCTCGCCAAACCCGTCAACACCGATCAATTGCTGCTTGCAATCCGCATGTGGCTGCACCGCTGAGTTTGGATCCGCGAATGGACCACGAAAAGGTCAACATCCTCCTCGTCGACGACCAGCCGGCCAAGCTGCTCGCCTACGAGGTGATCCTGAAGGAACTCGGCGAGAACCTCGTGATCGCATCATCGGGCCGCGAGGCGCTGGAGGTGCTGCTCAAGACCGAGATCGCGGTGATCCTGGTCGACGTCTGCATGCCCGAGCTCGACGGATTCGAGCTGGCCGCGATGATCCGGGAGCATCCGCGCTTCCAGAAGACCGCGATGATCTTCATCTCCGCGATCCAGGTGAGCGACATCGACCGGTTGCGCGGCTACGAGATGGGCGCGGTCGATTACGTGCCGGTGCCTGTGGTGCCGGAGGTGCTGCGCGCCAAGATCAAGGTGTTTGCCGAACTCTACCGCAAGACGCGCGAGCTCGAACGGCTGAACCGGGAGCTCGAGGACCGCGTTCGCGCGCGCACGGCCGAGCTGGAGAATTCCACCGCAAAGCTGCGCGAGAGCGAAGAGCGGCGCAGCATGGCGATCGCCGCCGGCAAGATGGGATCGTGGGACTGGGACTGGGTCAACGGCGACTGGATGTGGGACGAAGGCCAGTACCGCATCTTCGGCGTGACGCCGGAGACCTTCAATGTCACCTCAGCCAACATCCAGGCGCTGCTGCACCCTGATGACGTCGACCAGTTCGGCCAGGCGATTGCCGCGTTCAATACCGGCGCGCACGCCTATGAAGGAGAGTTTCGCGTCAGCCGGCCCGATGGCGATGTGCGCTGGTGCGTCGGCACCGCGGCCGCGACGGTGGACCAGGGCGGCCGCGTGGTGCGCGTGAGCGGCGTCACCGTGGACATCACCGAACGCAAACGCGCGGAAGAGAGACAAAACCTGCTGGCCCGCGAGGTGGATCATCGCGCCAAGAACGCGCTGGCGCTGGCGCAATCGATCGTGCGCCTCACCCGCGCCGACGAGGTCAAGGCTTACGTCAACGCCGTCGAGGGGCGCATCAACGCGCTGGCGCGCGTGCACACGATCCTGTCGCTGTCGAGCTGGCAGGGCGCCGAACTCTCGAGGCTGATCGACGAGGAGCTCGCGCCCTACTCGCTCGGCGGCCAGATCAAGCTGGCCGGTCCGGAAGTTCAGCTGGCGCCGGCGACAGCGCAGACGCTGGCGCTGGCGCTGGCGCTGCACGAGCTCTTCACCAACTCGGCGAAATATGGCGCGCTCTCGACGCGGTCGGGGCGGCTTGCGATCGGCTGGCAGGTCGAGGACGACCACCTCACACTGACGTGGGACGAAACCGGCGGTCCGCTGGTGAGGACGCCGAAATCCCGTGGCTTCGGCACGCGGAGCCTGCTTGCCAGTGTGGAATCGCAACTCGGCGGACAGGCGGAATTCAACTGGCGTGCCGAAGGCCTGTTGTGCCGCCTTGAGGTGCCGCTGACGCGGAAGACCGTAGCGCCGGCGGCCGCGAGCAAGTTCGACGCGGCGACGTCCGAACCCCTTCAGCGGGCCTCAGGCTAAGCATTTGCGAGCGACGTGGGCTCCGGTTCGCGCGTAAAGACAAGAATCTGGAGCTTCGGCCCTGATTCACTCAGAACCGATCATGGTCTAGCGCGTCGCGGCGACCCTCATGCGCTGCATCGCCTGCGGTTCGTCAGCGACACGTCCTTCCAGCCAGGCTTCCGTTTGCGAAAGCTCGCGCAGCGCCCGCGCGTAACGGCGGGCTGCGCTCCGCTCGGCGCCGCGCGGCAGCTTGCGCGCCTTGCGCAGCATGTCCGCAGCCGCGTTGCGATAGGCCAGCGAGCGATAGAGAAAGACGACCTTACCCATATCGAATGTTCCCGTGTTGATGGCATTCATCCTGGCAAGACCGCCATGAACGTCGGATGAAGCGGCGAATGACAAAATCGTCATGACAATGGAACCCACAATCGTCGCGCGCGTTTTATGCCACACCGCGAGGCGGTTCCATGCGCGGGAAAAAGTCGCCGAGCCTCATCTCTCCGACCGGCGTCATCAAGCTGATGACGCATGCGATGATGGGCGCAGCCCTCGGCCTTCTCTTCGGTCTCGCCCTCGTCCTTTTCAATCCGGCGGTCGCAAATTTGCTGAACCACGGCGGACATTCGGCCGCCATGGTCTTCATCATCACACTGGTGACGACGTTCGCGATCGGCGCGACGCTCACGGGCCTCGTGTTCATGCTCGCCGAGGACAAGGAATTTTGAAGCGCGCGTGACGCGCACCGGGCGCTTTCGTTCGGAACTCCTGCGGCAAATGACGGTTGGCTGCCTGCGTCAATTCAACTCAGGGAGTTCCCGCGCATGAAAACCACCAAGCTCGCTCTCACCGTGATGCTGGCAACCGGCCTCGCCGCCGCTCCGTTCGCCGCGCAGGCCAAGTCGCACAAGGCCAAGCAAGGATCCTCGATGTCGTCGTCGCAGACCACGGGTGCCAACACCAAGTCCTCCAAGGGCGCTGATCCCTCCGGTCAAGGTGGTTCTGGCCCCGGCTCCGACCAAGGCGGCACCATGACGAACAACAAGGGCGGCATGAGCAACACCAAGTGAGCTCCGGCCGACGATCAAAGGCTTCGCGGCGACGCGGGGCCTTTCGCTTTGGAGCTGGAGCCTTGGAGCTGGATTGGGAATCCTTCCAACGTCACATCGCTAAAGCGGCCGTCCCACCGCATTCGCCTTCACGAGATGCTCGAGCTGTGCACGTTTGCGTGCGATCAGGAGCTGCGCTGCAGCATCGTCGAGACCCTCGCGCTGCAATTGCCGGATGGCGGAGCCGAGTTCGAGAATTTCGGCGCGCAGTTTTAGAATCCGGCACGTGTCCGGGTCTTCCTCCACCGCACGCTCCCAAAATTCTCAGCGGCGCGCGATCACGCGCAGCGGATGACCGGATGTCGTTGCAGGACGAAGCCGTACCCGCTCGCGGACGTCAGGCAGGACATCGCCGCCACCGGCCGCCTTCCATTCGCCGATCAGCAGGTTGATTTTCCGGCGCAGATCCATCTGCGCCAGGGCCTTTTCTGTGCAGTCGCGGTCGCGATCGACTAGGTCGCGCACAGCCACCTCGATGTCGGCCATTTCGAGCCTCAAGGCGCTGATTTTGCGTCGAATTTCATTAATTCTGTTGTCCATGGCTTGTTAGAACAAAATAAGAACATATAGTCAAGTCACGATTTGAGAACGGAGAGGCCAGATGCAGGTTCAGGGTAAATACGACGCCAGGGTTTTCCTCACTGAGCAGATGACGCGAGCGCAGGGGCTGAGGCTGAAGCGTCTGAGCGAGGAGGCCTATCAGCCCACTCAATACGATCGGGCTCTGTCCTCGACTGAGGCTGCGCGCCGCATTCGAGCGCTGGAAGACGAGATCGAGTTGGCGAACTCCTTCTGAGGGGCCCCGCCGCGCATTTGGAACGTTGGGTCAGTGATGCGGTTCTTTCCCCGGGCCAAGGGAGAGAGTTGATGGCACGCAAGGCAAAGAAACGCCGCTACTCGCGCAGCGCCGGCGGTGATGTCGAGCGCGAGATGCGCCGCTATAAGAAGGGCACCGCGAAAAGCGGCCCCGGCGGTCGTGGCGGACGCGTGAAGAGTCGCAAGCAGGCGATCGCAATCGGCCTATCGGAAGCGCGCGCGAAGGGCAAGAAAGTCCCGAAGAAGGCGTCGAAGCGGAAAACGTCCAAGAAGAAGACAGCCAAGAAGACGGCCAGGAAGACGACCAAGACAACGAAGAAGACCTCGAAGCACAAATCCAGCAAGCGGTAACGCCCACCCGCGTCAGATCATGCTGCCCGGCATGAAGCAGCGGATCGAAATCCCGAACGCAGTCTTCACCGGCCACACCATGGTGTGGCCAGCCCGGTTTGGCTCGGTGATGACGGCCTCATCAGGCACGTCCACCCACTGCCCGTCGAGCCGCACGCGATAGTGCCCATCGTGCGATTCCCAATCGGGGTCGGATACAGCAAAGCCATCTGCATCCGAGCAGCAGGGCCCGAGATGGCTGCGCAAACTGTCGAACCAGGGCTTTAGCGGCGAGTTGGCGTAGCGGCCATCGTCGCGCCCCAGGGCGCTTCCGGTCGTCAGGACAAGCGGCGCCACGAGCAGCGCACACCTCAGCGAGAGCTTCAATCGATCCATGTCGGCACCGATCAAATGCGAACCTCCGGTTCCACAAGAGGGCCGGGCGTTCGAAGTTCCACTCCTGCAATTCGCCTGGGCGTCTTCATTGACGCCAAAGCCCAACACGTGATTCCGAACTGTGACGAGCGAACGCGGCTTTTTCGGACGAACCCGTCATCAACGCTGCCGTTAACGAGAATGTTATCGGCACCTGTGGGAATCTTCCAGACGCGCACGAAAAAGGCGGCCCGCAGGCCGCCTTTTGAGTCTACCGCCGGAAGCGCGAGGCTTAGGCCAGCGGCACCGCGACGAACCGCGTCGCTTCCTGGCTCTTCACCTGCAACAGCACGCTGTTCTTGCCGGATGATTTGGCCTGTGCCAGCTCGGAGCGGACGTCACCGACATTGGCAACGGCCTTGCCGCCGACATTGAGGATGACGTCGCCGGTCTGGATGCCGCGCTGCGCGGCGGGTCCCTGCGGATCGACCTCGGTCACGACGACGCCCTTCTGGCCCGCGCCCTGGACGTCGCCTGCCGGCGCCAGGCTGAGACCGAGGCGCGGCGTGCCGGTGTTCGGCTGCGCCTTGCCCTCGCCGGCCTTGGCCTGCCGCTCGTTCGGCAACTCGCCGAGGGCGAGTGTCACCGTCTTGCTCGCGCCTTTGTGGAAGACGTCGAGCTTCACGGAGGTGCCCGGCGCCAGGGTGGCAATGGTGCGGGCGAGATCGCGGGAGTCCTTGATCGCGGTACCGTTGACGGCGGTGATGACGTCGCCCGCCTCGATGCCGGCCTTCGCCGCAGGGCTGCCGTCCTGCGGATTGTCCACGATCGCGCCGCGCGCCTCCTTGAGGCCGAGGCTGTCGGCGATCTCTGCGCTCACCGGCTGCACCTGCACGCCGAGCCAGCCGCGGGTGACCGAGCCCTTGTCCTTCAACTGCGCGACGACCAGCTTCGCGGTCGAAGCCGGAATGTCGAAGCCGATACCGACCGAACCGCCGGAGGGCGAGAAGATCGCGGTGTTCACGCCGATCACATTGCCGTTCATGTCGAAGGCCGGACCGCCGGAATTGCCCTTGTTGATCGGCGCGTCGATCTGGATGAAGTCGTCATAGGGACCGTTGCCGATGTCGCGACCGTTGGCCGAGACGATGCCGGCGGTCACGGTGCCGCCGAGGCCGAAGGGATTGCCGACCGCGACCACCCAGTCACCGATCCGCGGCTTCTGGTCGGAGAATTTAACGAACGGGAAGTCCCTCTTGCCATCGACCTTGATCAGCGCGAGATCGGTCTTCGGATCGGTGCCGACCACCTTCGCGGTGTAGCTCGTGCCGTCATCCATGGTCACCTGCACCGACTCGGCGTGATCGACGACGTGGTTGTTGGTCACGGCATAGCCGTCGGCGGAGATGAAGAAGCCGGAACCCTCGCCCGTGATCATCTGGTGGCGCTGGCGCGGCATGCCGTTCATGCCACCCGGACCGCGGAAGCCGAACTGCCGCGAAAACTGGTCGAACGGCGAATCCTCGTCCGAATCCATCCGGTTCTGTTGCAGCATCGCGCTCTTGTCATTGTCCTGGTCGATCTTGACCCGCACCGAGATGACGGCGGGTTTGACCTTGCTGACGAGATCGCCGAAGCCCGGCGGCGTCGCGGCGGCTTCCGCCGCCTGGGCCGGCCCGATGAAGGAATTCAGACCGAACTGCGAAGAGGCGGGAGAGGCAGCGAGCACGGCCACGCCAAGCGCGGCCACGGTGCCCAGCAGCGCAAGCCGGCGCGGCTTCAAGATCTTGCGGGACGTGGTGGTGTCGGAATTGACGTGATCGTTCATGTCGAAATGTCCATGTTGGGTAAGTCGCCTTGCAACCAACATGGACATCGTCACCTTACGGCGTCCCGTCCGTCCGATTAAATCTTGGCAAAGGTACCGCGAAAATCAGGGCTGCACATTTGATGCGGCTCAACGCAGGCCCCGTGCGCCGTGATAGACTGCGGCCACTGGATGATGTCCACCGGAGGCGCGCCATGTACAAAGACATTCTCGTCCACATCCCGACCGAGCGCCCGATGAGCGCGGTGATCGACGGCTCAATCTCGCTCGCGGCGAGACTCAACGCACACGTCGACGCGGTCGCCGTCGGGTACGTCGCGAGCAGCACTGCCTATGTCCTGGATGGCGGTGCCGCCGTAGCGGCGGTGTTCGAGATGGAGCGCGAGCGCGCGGTGGAGCGTGCCGAGGCCGCGTTGGCGATATTTCGGAGCGAAGCCACGAACGCCGGCATCTCCTGCACCTGCCACCCGCTCGGCGCAATCCCGGCGGACGCAGCCGGCTCGCTCGGCGAGATGGCGCGGCTCCACGATCTCAGCATCGTGCTGCAGCCCGATCCGGCGCAAGGCTCATTCGACAATGACATGCCCGGCGAGATCCTGTTCCAGGCGGGCGGACCGGTGCTGTTCCTGCCCTACACCTTTCGTGGGTCATTCAGGGCGAACCGGATCGGCATCTGCTGGGATGGCAGCCGCCTCGCCGCCCGCGCGATGCGCGACGCCGCTCCCTTCCTGGCCCGCGCCGAGGAGATCGTGATCATCACGATCAACGAAGCCGACGCGGTTCCCGACGAAGTCTCGGCAAGCCATCTGGCAAGACACCTCGGCCGGCGCGGGTTGTCTACCCGCACGGTCAGCCTGTCGGCGGCGCGCGCCGACATCCAGCCGACTATCCTGTCGCTGGCCGCCGACGAGAGCCTCGATCTCCTGGTCATGGGCGGCTACGGCCACTCAAGGCTACAGGAACGCTTCCTCGGCGGCGTCACCCGCGCCATGCTGGAAGCCATGACGGTCCCGACGCTGATGTCGCATTGATCGAGAGATGATCCGCAACGGACCGACGCGCTCACGCCGCGGCGGGGGTCTCAAATGGCGCGGTGGCGATGGCGTCGTCCTCGGGCTGCGCATTGCACGCATCGAAATGCGCCTTCAGCGCAATCTCGGCGAGATATTCGAAATGTTCGGCTTGGCCAAGGAGTTGCCAGTTCTGGAGCGGCCGATAGGCCGCCTGCTGACGACAGAGAGACGCCAGGGCCCGGTAGCGACGTACGTTCTCCATGAGACCCTCCCTCGCATTCACTGAGCTTATTGCCCTGATTTACGTCAGGCCGATGGCGGTTATGCAAAACATTTACTGCATGCGAAGCGCCCCGCGCAAGCTGGGTTAACGTCTGGGAAACGCGCAGGCCCCCATTGGTTCCTATCGGAGGACTCCACGTGGAACTCATTGGCCAGGCGTAGTGCTGGCGCGCGACGGAGATGCCGATCAGATCAAGATACCGTTCGATCGATTCTGGCCACCCGATGAGATTGCCTTGCATTTCTGCGCAGAACTCTCGCGCGCGGAAGGCCCGCTGCGCCGTGCAGCGTGCCCTGTAGAACCCCGGACGGAATGGCACGCCATAGCACAACCAGCGCGACGCCGGCTCCGCCACGCCTGTATGCCGTATTCTACCGGGTGAGCGCGGTCTCGCCGGCCCGGATCGTCTGCGCCGAACCATGTTGCAGCTTCGGAACCCTGCCGGATTCCGCAGCAGCGCGGATGGCGGCGATGTTGCCCGCATAATCGGCGCTGCTCTTGCCGCGGAACACGGCCGATCCTGCCACGAGGGTATCGGCGCCCGCGGCAGCCACGGCGGCGGCATTGTCGCGCGTGATGCCGCCATCGACCTCGAGCCGAATCGGCCGGTCGCCGATCATGCTTCGAATGCGCCTGATCTTCTCGATCTGGGAGTCGAGGAAGGACTGGCCGCCGAAGCCGGGATTGACCGTCATCACCAGCACGAGGTCGAGACGATCAAGCACGTATTCGATCGCAGCTTCCGGTGTAGTCGGACACAGGCTGACACCAGCCTTCTTGCCGAGCGCGCGGATGGCCTGGAGCGAGCGGTCCAGATGCGGGCCGGCTTCGGCATGAACCGTGATGACGTCGGCACCTGCTTTTGCGAACGCCTCCAGATAGGGATCGGTCGGCGCGATCATCAGATGCACGTCAAAGATCTTCGCCGTCGCCGGCCGGATCGCCTTGATGACGTCGGCGCCAAAGCTGATGTTCGGCACGAAATGTCCGTCCATGACGTCACAGTGGATCCAGTCGGCGCCGGCGGCATCAATTGCCCTGATCTCCTCCCCGAGGCGCGCGAAATCGGCGGCCAGGATCGAAGGCGCGATGAGGATTTCTCCCGTCATGGCGTCGCACTCCTCTGCGCGTCCGCACCACCGCTGAAAACGCGGCTCGCAAGGACATCCGTCGGATCGATCGTCTCGAGATCGGCGACATCGAGCATCCGGTTGAGATCAGACACGAGGCGGTCGGCCTGCCGCAGGCGGATGCGGTCGACCGCATTGCGGATCGAGCGCGCATTGGAGAAGAACGGCTGGGTCCGGCGCAGTTCGATGTATTTCTCGAAGGCCTCGCGTGCCGCAGCCGAGAAGCGGTATCCTCGCTCCTTCAGCATCAGCTCGGCGATGACCAGAAGCTCGGCTTCCGCATAGTCCGGGAAGTCGATGTGATGGGCGATGCGCGAACGGAAGCCCGGGTTGGAGGCAAAGAAGCTCGTCATTCGCTCGCCATAGCCGGCGAGGATCACGACGAGGTCCTCGCGTTGGTTCTCCATCACCTGGAGCAGGATCTCGATCGCCTCCTGGCCGTAATCGCGCTCGTTGTCGGGCCGGTGGAGATAGTAGGCCTCGTCGATGAACAACACGCCGCCCATCGCCTTCTTCAAGATCTCCTTCGTCTTCGGCGCGGTATGGCCGATATACTGGCCGACGAGATCGTCGCGCGTCACCGAGATCACCTGCCCGCGCCGCACGAAACCGAGACCGTGCAGGATCTTCGCCATACGCAGCGCCACCGTGGTCTTGCCCGTGCCGGGATTACCGGTGAACGACATGTGCAGCGTCGGTGGCGACGATGCCAGTCCCGCACGCTGGCGGATGCGTTCGATCAGCAGCAGTGACGCGATCTGGCGCACGCGGTTCTTGACCGGCCGGAGGCCGATCAGCTCCTGCTCGAGCTGTTGCAGCGTGTCGGTGATCCCGGCCGCCTCGGCCTCCTTGCGGAGATCGAAACTGGTCTCGTTCGTTTCAGCGGTCGTCGCATGAGGGACATCAAGCATCGGCACCTCGAGGAAAAGAGCTTCGCCGCGGGGGAGCGGCGAAGCAGTGGTCCGCCAAGGAAACGGAGCAGGGAGTGCTCCGCGCGGAGAGGAGTGACTAGGTCGACGCGTGCGCGGCCGGCCGGCGCACGGTTGTGTAGCGGATCGCACGTCCCCCCACCTCCTGCCGCACCAGCTCGAACTCGGCTTCCTGCGGCGGGCGCTTGACGAGGAACGAGATCCGCACCGATTCCCAGCCATGGCTGGAGTCGAATCCACTGATGCGGATGTAGCGATCGCCGTAAACCCTGCGGCATTCGGCGAGCTCCATCATCACGCCGGCGGCGTCCTGGAGGTCGAACATCGGCAGGCCCCACATCTCCCAATAGGTGTTGCGGGGATGCGGATCGTCGGTGAACTCGATATTCACCGCCCAGCCATTGGCGAGGCAATATTGCACCTGCTTCGTGATCTGGTCGTCGGTCAGATCAGGCAGGAACGAGAAGCAGCCCTGGGTCAGTTTCATATCTCATCTCCTCAAACGGTTTCCAACGCGGTCGGCACGAAGTCCGGCGTGTCGGTGGATTGATAGTTGAAGCTGACGTCCTTCCAGACCTCGAGCGCAGCCTTCAGCGGCGTGCAGGTCTCTGCCGCCCTGGCCAGGATCTCCGGACCTTCATGGACATAGTCGCGCCCCTCGTTGCGGGCGAGGATCATCGCCTCCAGCGCCACGCGGTTGGCGATCGCGCCAGCCGCAATGCCCATGGGATGGCCGATGGTGCCGCCGCCGAATTGCAGCACGACGTCCTCGCCAAGGAGATCGAGCAGCTGGTGCATCTGGCCGGCATGGATGCCGCCGGAGGCGACCGGCATCATCTTGTTCAGGCTCGCCCAGGACTGGTCGAAGAACAGGCCATGCTCGAGCTTTGTCGGGTTGAAGTCTTCGCGGCAGACGTCGTAATAGCCGCGCGTGGTGTTGGGATCGCCTTCGAGCTTGCCGACCACCGTGCCGGCATGGATGTGGTCGACGCCGGCGAGCCGCATCCACTTCGCGATGACGCGGAACGACACGCCGTGACTCTTCTGCCGTGTATAGGTCGAGTGACCGGCGCGATGCAGATGCAGGATCATGTCGTTGCGCCGTGCCCATTTCGCCATGGACTGGATCGCGGTGTAGCCAATCACGAGATCGATCATGACGATGCACGACCCGAGCTCTTTCGCGAACTCTGCGCGCTCGTACATATCCTCCATCGTCCCCGCGGTGATGTTCAGGTAGGTGCCCTTCACCTCGCCGGATGCCGCCTGCGCACGATTCACGGCCTCCATGCAATAGAGGAAGCGGTCACGCCAATGCATGAAGGGCTGCGAGTTGATGTTCTCGTCGTCCTTGGTGAAGTCGAGCCCGCCCTTGAGCGCCTCGTAGACCACGCGGCCATAGTTGCGCCCGGACAAGCCGAGCTTCGGCTTCACCGTTGCGCCCAGCAACGGCCGGCCGAACTTGTCGAGCCGCTCGCGCTCGACCACGATGCCGGTCGCCGGCCCCTGGAACGTCTTCACATAGGCGACCGGGAAGCGCATGTCCTCCAGACGCAACGCCTTCAGCGGCTTGAAGCCGAACACGTTGCCGATGATCGAGGCCGACAGGTTGGCGATCGAGCCGGGCTCGAACAGGTCGAGGTCGTAGGCGATGTAGGCGAAGTACGAACCCGGCGTGCCGGGCACCGGATCGACGCGGTAGCACTTTGCGCGATACTTCTCCGCAGCGGTCAGGCGATCGGTCCACACCACCGTCCAGGTCGCGGTCGAGGATTCGCCGGCAACCGCCGCTGACGCCTCGATGGGGTCCACGCCCTCCTGCGGCGTCACGCGGAACAGCGCGATGACATCGGTGTCCTTCGGCGTGTAGTCGGGCTCCCAATAGCCCATGCGCGCGTATTCCATCGTGCCCGATCGATAGCGCTCTTTGCCCCGGACGGTTCCTGCGTGTGCATTCATGGCTCTCTCCTGCTCTTCTCTCTCTGAATGATTAGGCGGCGACCGGTTCGCGGGCGTCGATGCGCGGGTCGAGCTCGCCGGCGCGATAGCGCCGCGCCATCTCGCTCAAGGGAATGACCTTGATCTTGCTGGCGTGGCCCGCGGTGCCGAACTGCTCGAAGCGATCGCGGCAGAGCTCGCGCATCGCATCCATCGCAGGCTTGAGGAATTTGCGCGGATCGAATTCGGAGCGCGTTTGCGCGGCGACCTTGCGGAACACCGCTGTCATCGCGAGGCGACAATCGGTGTCGATGTTGACCTTTCGCACACCGCTCTTGATGCCGCGGACGATCTCCTCCACCGGCACGCCCCAGGTCTGCGGCATCTCACCGCCGAACTGATTGAACATGTCCTGGAGCGGCTGCGGCACCGAGGAGGAGCCGTGCATCACGAGATGCGTGTTCGGCAGGCGACGGTGAATCTCCTCGACCACCCGCATCGCCAGGATGTCGCCATCAGGCTTGCGGCTGAACTTGTAGGCGCCGTGGGACGTGCCCATCGCGATCGCGAGCGCATCGACCTTGGTGGCGCGGACGAAGTCTACGGCTTGGTCGGGATCGGTGAGGAGCTGGTCGTGGCTGACCTTGCCCTCGACGCCGTGGCCGTCCTCCTGCTCGCCGCCGCCATGCTCGAGCGAGCCGAGCACGCCGAGCTCGCCTTCGACGGAGGCGCCCACCCAATGCGCGAGATCGACGACGCGGCGGGTGATGTCGACATTGTAGTCGTAATCGGCAGCGGTCTTGGCGTCGGCCTTGAGCGAGCCGTCCATCATGACCGAGGTGAAGCCGTGGGCGATGGCGGAGGCGCAGGTCGCCTCGTCATTGCCGTGGTCCTGGTGCATGCAGAGCGGAATGTCCGGATAGGTCCGCTCCAGCGCGTCGATCATGTGCGAGAGCATGAGATCGCCGGCATAGCTGCGCGCGCCGCGCGAGGCCTGGATGATCACGGGCGCATCGACCTCGGCCGCGGCCTGCATGATCGCAATACCCTGCTCCATGTTGTTGATGTTGAACGCCGGCACCGCGTAGCCGTGGTTGGCGGCGTGATCGAGCAGCTGACGAAGGGTGATACGGGCCACGAAAGTTCCTCCTGTTATGGCTTGCCGGCGCGGGTGATCGTCCGCCGGGCGGCTTCGGCAACGCTTTGCGGCGTGATGCCGAATTCGCGGTAGAGCACGGGCGCCGGCGCAGAGGCGCCGAAGCCGCGCATGCCGACGAACTCGCCGTCAGTGCCGATCCAGCGATGCCAATCGCCGGCGACTGCGGCCTCGATGCCGACGCGCGGGGCGGTGCCGAGCACGCAGGCGCGGTAGTCCTCCGGCTGCTCCTCGAACAGCGCGAAGCATGGCGCGGAGACCACGGCGGCGCGGATATGTTCCGTCGCGAGCAGGCGAGCGGCTTCCAGCGCGATCGAGACTTCGGAGCCGGTCGCCATCAACGTGACGTCGCGACCGCCGTCCGGCGAGACGATGAGGTAGGCGCCGCGCGCGACACGGTTCCTGCCGCGCACGTCGCTGCGGAATGTCGGCAGCGCCTGACGCGACAGACACAGCACGGAGGGGCGATCTTCCGCCTCGAGCGCGCAGTCCCAAGCTTCCAGCGTCTCGACCGCGTCGGCGGGGCGGAACACCAGAAGATTCGGGATGACGCGCAGCGCCGCGAGATGCTCGACGGGCTGATGCGTGGGACCGTCCTCGCCAAGACCGATGGAGTCGTGGGTCATCACATGGATGACGCGCAGCCGCATCAAGGCCGCAAGACGGATCGCCGGCCGGCTGTAGTCGGAGAAGGCGAGAAAGGTGCCGCCATAGGGAATGAATCCGCCATGCAACGCGAGGCCATTCATCGCGGCGGCCATGCCGTGCTCGCGAATGCCGTAGTGGATGTAGCCGCCGGCGAACGTCCCACGCGTCACCGGAGTCTGCGCTTTGGCATGCGTGAGGTTCGAATGCGTCAGGTCCGCCGAGCCGCCGACCAGTCCGGGAATTGTCCCGGCGATACCGTCGAGCACCTGCTGCGAGGCTTGCCGCGTCGCCAGCTTCGGACGCTCGCTGGCAAAGCGCTCGCGCAATTTCGCCGAGGCCTGGGCATAGGCCTCTGGCAGGGCAACGGCCTTGCCCTCGATGAACAGCTCGCGCTGCGCGGCCGTCGCGCATTCGTAGCGGTCGAGCCAGGCAAGACGCTCGACCTGCCCGCGCTGTCCGATCATCCGCCATGCCTTGAGGATCGGGATCGGCACCACGAAGGGCTGATAGTCCCAGCCGAGCGTCCGCCGCGCCGCTGCTGTTTGCTCGGTGCCGAGCGGCGCACCATGCGCCTTCTCGGTGCCCTGACGGTCCGGCGCGCCATAGCCGATGATGGTACGGCAGGCGATCAGCGACGGTTTTGTGCTCTCACGCTCTTCGGCAATCGCCTGCGCAACCGCTTCGGGGTCATGGCCGTCGACACTGCGGACCGACCAGCCGGAGGCCGCAAAGCGCGCGAGCTGATCATCGGAAGTGGCCAGCGAGGTCGGCCCGTCGATGGAGATGCCGTTGTCGTCGAACAGCACGATCAGCCGGCCGAGCTGGAGATGACCGGCGAGCGAGATCGCCTCCTGACTGATGCCTTCCATCAGGCAGCCGTCGCCCGCGATCACATAGGTGAAGTGATCGACCAAGCCGTCGCCGTGCCGCGCATTGGCCATGCGCTCGGCGAGCGCCATGCCGACCGCGGTCGCGATCCCCTGCCCCAGCGGGCCGGTCGTGGTCTCGACACCCGGCGTGTGGCCGTATTCCGGATGGCCCGGCGTCTTCGAGCCCCACTGCCGGAACGCCTTGATGTCGTCCAGGCTGACATCGCCGCCGGTGAGATGCAGCAGCGCATAGAGCAGCATCGAACCGTGCCCCGCCGACAGCACGAAGCGGTCGCGATCCGGCCAGTTCGGGTGCGCGGAGTCGAACTTGAGGAACCGCGAGAACAGCACGGTTGCGACGTCGGCCATGCCCATCGGAAGGCCGGGATGGCCGGACTGCGAGGTCTCGATGGCGTCGACCGCGAGGAAGCGGACGGCATTGGCGAGATCGTTGTGTGTGACTGCCGTGATGTCGGCTTCGGCGTGGACGGAGATGTTCATCGGATTCTCTCCCTATTCACTTCAGATTTCGCTTGCGCTCGATCAGCTGCATGATCAGCGGCGTCAGGATCAGCTGCATCGCCAGATCGAGCTTCGCGCCTGGACACACGATGGAGTTCGCGCGGGACATCCAGCTGTGGGGAAGCATCGAGAGCAGATAGGGAAAGTCGATGCCGCGCGGATTTTTGAAGCGGATCACGACCATCGATTCGTCCGGCGTCGGGATCCAGCGCGCGATGAACGGATTGGAGGTGTCCACCGTCGGCACGCGCTGGAAGTTGATGTCGGTGTCGGTGAATTGCGGGCAGATGTAGTGGATGTAGTCCGGCATCCGCCGCAAAATAGTGTCCGTGACGGCCTCGGTCGAATAGCCGCGGGCGCTACGGTCGCGGTGCAGCTTCTGGATCCATTCGAGATTGATGACCGGCACGACGCCGATCTTGAGATCGGCGTAGCGCGCGACATTGACCTTGTCGGTGACGACGGCGCCATGCAGGCCCTCGTAAAACAAAAGGTCCGAGTTTTCCGGCAGCCGCTCCCATTCGGTGAAGGTCCCGGGAGCCGCACCGTGCAATGCGGACTCCTCGGCATCATGGACATAGTGCCGCGTCGTCGCGGTACCGGTCTCGCCATAGTCGCGGAAGGCACGCTCCAGCTCCTCGAACAGGTTGGTCTCGGGGCTGAAATGGCTGAAATGCTTGTTGCCGCGTTCGGCCTCCTTCGCCATCTGCGTGCGCATCTCGGCACGATCATAGCGATGGAAGGCGTCGCCCTCGATGTAGACGGCGTTGACCTTCTCGCGGAAGAAGATCTGCTCGAACGTCTTCTTGACCGACGTGGTGCCGGCGCCGGAGGAGCCGGTGATGGAGATGATCGGATGCTTCCTGGACATGGGTCGCCTCGCTCATAGCCGGAAGAAGCCGCGCTGCGCGAACAGCGGTGCGGAGATGCTGGCGACCAGCAGCGGATCGCAGTGCAGTTCCTCGACGCGCTGCACCTCGTTGCTCGAGCCCATGATCAGCGGCACGCGCTGGTGCAGGCTCTGCGCCGATAGCTCGAGGATGCGCTCGCGCCCGGTCGTGGCGGAGCCGCCGGCCTGTTCGATGATCATGGCCATCGGGTGCGCCTCGTAGGTGAGGCGCAGGCGGCCGTCGCCATAGCCGGGGCGCGCGTCCGAGGGATAGAGGAACACGCCGCCGCGGGTGAGTATTCGGTAGGCCTCCGCAACCAGCGAACCGATCCAGCGCATGTTGAAATTGTGGTTGGCGGGCCCTTCGACGCCGGCAAGACATTCGTCGACGAAGGCGCGGACCGGCGTATCCCAGTGGCGGCGGTTCGACGCATTGATCGCGAATTCTTCGCACGTCTCGGAGATATGCACGGCGCTGCGCGCGAGGCGGAAGCAGCCCGCCCTGCGGTCGAGCGTGAAGATGTCGACGCCGTCGCCGAGCGTGAGCACCAGTGAGGTCTGCGGCCCATAGGTGACGAACCCCGCGGCAAGCTGCGCCGAGCCGCGCTGATGGAAGGCGAGAGTGGGGTCATCCGGGGCAGGCAGGATCGAGAAGATCGTGCCGACGGTCATGTTGATGTCGATGTTGGAGGAGCCGTCGAGCGGATCGATCGCGACGCAGATTTTTGCCTCGCGGTCGCCGATTTGCGGCTCGCGCATCTCCTCCGACGCGAGCGCCGCGATTGGCAGCCTGCTGAGACAGCGGCGCAGGATCGCATCGGCCTGGAGGTCGAGGTCGCGCTGGAGATCGCCGTCGCTGTTGCGGCCGGTGGTCAGGCCCGATGCGTCCGCAAAATCGCCGGTGGCGATGAGGTCGGCGATCTCGATCGCTGCCACCGCGATGGCGTCGACTGCGGCTGCCACGGCCAGCGCATGCGGCGCCGTCTCGGAATACCGTTGAAGGTGGTCGTCCAACCTGAGTTGCCCGGTCATCTGCGTCCATCCCCTTGCGGGCGCCGCATCCAGTTCCCTCCCCGCTGGAGGTCGGTGCGGTCGGTCCCAACAAGAGGAGATTGACAGGGGCGGCTTAATAAGGAAAATTTCTATTCATAATGAGTGCCAAAGAATTTTCTTATAATGGCCCCGGCCACGCAGCGGCCCAGCTCCGGCATCTGACGATCCGGCAACTCCGCTCGCTTGCGGCGCTCTCGGCGAAGGGCAGCGTCACCGCGGCCTCAAGCCAGCTCGGCCTGACCCAGCCAGCCGTCACCCAGCAGCTCCGGCAGCTCCAGGACCTCGCCGGCCTGCCGCTGGTGCAGCGGACCGGCGAGGGCATGCTGCTGACGGAGGCAGGCAAGGAGGTGCTGGCGCTCGCCGAACGCGTCGAGGCCGCGATCATGGACTGCCAGGGCGCGCTCGATCTGCTCGCTGGACGGACCGGCGGCACGGTGCATCTCGGCGCGGTGTCGACCGCGAAGTATTTCGTGCCGCATGCGATCGCGGCGTTTTCGAAGCGGCATCCGAAGATCGAGATCAAGCTCACGATCGGCAATCGCGAGGAGATCCGCGAGGCCATGCACGGCTACGATCTCGATTTCGCCGTGATGGGTCGGCCACCGGCCGACGTCAGCGTCGACGTGCGTCAGCTCGGGCGCAATCCGCACATCATCGTCGCGCGCAACGGACACTGGCTGGGGAAGGATTCCGGCCTCAACCTGACCGACCTCGTGCACGAGACCTTCCTCACCCGCGAGCCGGGGTCAGGGACGCGCACGCTGATGGAAGGCATGTTCCAGAGATCGGATCTCGAGCCGATCATCGGCATGGAGATGAGCAGCAACGAGACCATCAAGCAGGCCGTCATCGCCGGGCTCGGCATCGCCTTCATCTCGGCCCACACGGTGGCGCATGAGCTCGCCGAAGGCCGCCTCATCGTGCTCGATGTCGCCGGCCTTCCGATCGTCCGGCAATGGTACGTGATCCGCCGCAGCGACAAGGTGCTGCTGCCACCGGCGCAGGCGATGTTCGATTTCCTGGGCTCCGAGGGCTCGAACTATTTGCCCGACGTGCCCGAGTTCGGCGGGCAATAGCCCACCGATATTCAGCCCATCAGCTTCATCGCAACTGTTGCCGCCAGAATGACGATGATCTGGAGCAGACGCTCCGTCGTGAAGACACGGTTGAAGGTGGTCATCGCTGGTCCCGGCCGACGTAGGAGATCTCGATCGGTCCGGTGCTAGCACACGCGGGCGCCGAGATAACTCCGTAGTCGCCACGGGCCCTGCCGGCGCGCCGAAACATGTGATCGCTTGGAACCCGACAAGTTTCGAACGATTCAAATCATCGTGCGCGGAATGGCCGCACGGTCACTTTGTTCATGCGCACAGTGACTTCGCGTGCACGGATGCTCCTTGCCCCGCATCCGGCCGTGCAATGGGGAATCCGGGCGAGTTTTGAAAGAGTCAGGGAGGGCGCGATGAGCCACATCGCCGCCGCGGGAGAGCTTTTGTCTTCCGCAAGCTACATGTCCAAGCGCAATCTTTCGGGTATCGGAGGCGTGTTGACCGCGCTGATGACGTCAGCTGCGTTCTTCGCCAGTCCGCAGGCCTTTGCGCAATCCACGCCCGCGCGAGGCGTGACGATTCCATCCGTCACCGTGACCGCGCCGGACGCACAGCGCCGAACCAATCCCGCTTCGGCCGCCCGCCGGTCGAGCAGCGGGCGGCCCCGTCGGACGCAAACGGCACGGCGGCCGGAGACGACTGCCGCGCCACAGCCCTTCATGCCATCGCAGGACGCGCGCACCGGCACCGTCGGCTATTTTGCCAACAGCACCTTCGTCGCCACCAAGTCGAACACGCCGATCGTCAACATCCCGCAATCGCTTTCCGTCATCACCCAGCAGCAGATCCGCGACCAGAATTATCAGGGCTTGACCGATGTCACGCGCTACGTCCCGAGCGTCGCCGTCCACCAGGGCGAAGGCAATCGCGACGAGCTCGTCATCCGCGGCGTCGATTCCAGCGCCAACTTCTTCGTCAACGGCTTTCGTGACGACGTGCAATATTTCCGCGACCTTTACAACGCGCAAAGCATCGAGGTGCTGAAGGGCCCGAGCGCCCTGACCTTCGGCCGCGGCGCCGGCGGCGGCGTGCTCAACCGCACCCTCAAGGAGGCCGACGGCACCCGCATCTATGAAGCCACCGCGCAGACGGGATCGTGGGGCGACCGCCGCGTCTCGCTTGACGCGGGCCAAGCCGTCAACGACAACGTGGCGGCCCGGCTGAACGTGTTCTACGAGGGCAGCGATGCCTTCCGCGACTTCAACCATCTCGAACGCTACGGCATCAACCCGACCGTTACGCTGAAGCCCGACGACTTCACCAAGATCAAGCTGTCCTACGAATATTACCACGACGGCCGCACCGCCGATCGCGGCAATCCCTCGCAGGGCCTTCCCGGCGGCGTCACGCGATTCAATCCGACGACACCGTTCGCGCCGAACGGCAATCTTCAGACCTTCTTCGGCAGCCCCAGCCTCAACACCGCGCAGGCGACCGTGCAGACCGGCATGGCAATCATCGAGCACGACTTCCAGAACGGACTGTCGGTGCGCAACGGCACGATGGCGGCCGACTACCAGAAGTTCTACCAGAACGTCTATCCGACGGGCGGGCCGCTCGCCGGTGCCGTCAACGCAGCCGACACCGCGGTCAACCTTGGCGCCTATCAGCACACGACCAACCGCGACAACGTCTTCAACCAGACCGACTTCACCTACAAGGGCTGGACCGGGCCGATCGCGCACACGGTGGGCTTCGGTACCGAGTTCGGCCGCCAGACCGGTGTCGACATCCGCAACACCGGCGTCTTCCCGAACGGCACCAATACCATCGTGCAGAACCCGTTCGCGCCGACCTATTTCGGGCCGGTCAACTTCGTCCACCACTTCACCGGCACCAACACCGACGGCGTCACGACACCGGATTCGAACAGTAAATATGCGCTGAACGTCGAGTCCGGCTACCTGCGCGACACCATCGAGTTCTCGCGCGCGCTCCAGCTCATCGTGGGCACGCGGTTCGACCGCTTCGAGATGTCGGCGCTGGACATGAACACCAACCTCAACCGCAATCGCACCGACAATCTGGTCTCGCCGCAGGCGGCCGTGCTCCTCAAGCCGAGGGAGACGATGTCGGTCTACACGGCCTACAGCATCTCCTATTTGCCCGCCTCCGGCGACCAGTTCTCCTCGCTCAATGACGGCACGCTGATCCTGCAGCCGCAGAAGTTCGAGAACACCGAGGTCGGGTTGAAGTGGAACATCAATCCGAAGCTGTTGTTCTCGACCGCGATCTACAACCTCAACCGCACCAACCAGCCGATCGCGGATGGCAACAATCCCGGCTTCTTCCTGCCCTCCGGCAGCACGCTGACGCGCGGCTTCGAGGCGAGCCTCGTCGGCTACCTCACCGAGCAATGGCAGTCCACGCTCGGTTATGCCTATACCGATGCGAAGATCACCAGCGCGACGTCGGCGACCGTGGTGCCGGGCAATCGCGTGCAGCTCGTGCCGTACAATCAGTTCGCCTGGTGGAACAAGTACCAGTTTACGCCGATGTGGGCGGCCGCGCTCGGCATCATCTATTTCGGCGATTCCTTTGCATCGTCGGATGACACCGTGAGACTGCCGGGCTTCGTGCGCTTCGATGCCGGCGTCTACGCCACGATCGATGCCAACTGGCGGGCGCAGCTCACGGTCGAGAACATCTTCAACTGCGGCTATTGGGCGTCCGCCGACGGCAACAACAACATCTCGCCCGGCCAGGGCCGCACCGTGGGGGTTTAGGCGAGCTACCGGTTCTGACGGCTATGGCGCGAACGTCTGCGTCCCATCGCGGGTCGTTCGCGCCGTTCGTCATCGATACGAATACCTGTGATGGTTAACGATCAGGCGGCGCGCTGGACGGCGGCGTAATCCGCGCGCGCGGCGAAATAGGCTTCCAGCTCCGACAGCGCCCGCGCTTCCCACTCGCTCGCCTGCTCCAGAAGCGACCAGCTCTGGCCCGGGCGGAATGCAGCGGTCTGGCGATAGAGCGATGCGATGCCGCGATAGCGGCGCACGTTCTCAAAGATGGCGTGACCGTTCATGTTCAAAAACTCCCTCGTCATTCCCGGGGGAGAAATTGCGGCCAAATCTTTTTCGAAAAGTTAGCGGCGCGCACCAAGCTCGCGGATGGTTGCCGGACTGTTGCGCTGGCGCAACGCGCCGCTTCCGCATGAGGCGGATTTATTGCGAATTCGTTGCCGTGCTCTCGCCCGAGGGCTTCAGCCCGCCGCGGCTGATCATGGCCATCGTCTCGCGGCAGAGATCGGCAAGGCCGATCAAGAGCACCGCGAGCAGGCAGAACAGGTTGATGGAATCCGCGCCCGCGCTGGAGAGCGGCATGAACTGGAAGAATGGCGGGATGAACGCCCACCACACCAGCGGAACGGTGAGCAGCGCGGCGAACGCCGCTGCCGGCGCGCCCGCGACGATTCCGAGCACGAACAGGCTGGGCAGGAACGCCGCAAAATAGAGCTTGGCGCCGAGCGCGACGCAGACGCCTTGAAGCGCGGCCGACACGGCGACGACGATAAATCCGAGCAGAAACGCCCTGCCACGACCATGGCCGTACCCGCGGTACGCCAACCAGTCCCGCACGCCTCATCAGCCTCCCCCTGCCGCCCGTTAACCGGGCTCGCTTGCGACCAAAATACTACAACCGCAGGGAAACCGCGAGACGGAAATCGCACGGTGCTGGGCTGCGTATCCAGGGCTTGGTAAACGGCCGCGGGCACGATCGTACCGCTACTCTGTCGCCGCATAGAGCAAGCCCGCGACGGGCAGAGCAAGGCCAATGGCCGACGCCAGCGTCCAGCCGCCTTGCGCGAAGGCCCAGGCGCCGACCGCAGAGCCGGCAGCGCCGGCGGCGAAGAACGTCGCCATATAGAGGCCGTTGAGACGGCTGCGGTGCTCATGCCCGAGCACGAAGATGGCGCGGAAGCCGAGCACGACGTTCCCCTGGACACCGATATCGATGGCGATCGCGGCCACGACCAGGCAGGCGAGATTCAGCGTCGAGCCGGCCGCACCGATATAGGTCACCAGGAAGCCGGCGGCCGCGAGCAGCATGGCGACCAGCGTCGCGATGCGGCTATGGCCGCGATCGGCGAGCCGTCCCGCGATCGGGGCGGCGAACACGCCGGCGACGCCGGCGAGCGCGAACAGCGCGATGCCGCGCTGGGAGAAGCCGAATTCGCTGGCGAGCTGGAGTGGCGCCACCGTCCAGAACAGGGTGAAGGCACCGAACAGGCTCGCCTGATAGAGCGCGCGGCGCCGGAGCAGCGGCGTGGTCCGGGCCAGATGCGGCATCGACAGCAGCAGCGTGCCGTAATGCATGCGCGCGACCGGCTTGCGCTTCGGCAGCGTCGTCCACAGCACCGCCGCGAGCACGATCATCAGCGCGGCGGACATGAAGAACACCGCGTGCCATGACAGCGCTGCCGTAACGAAGCTCGACACCGGTCGCGCCAGCATGATGCCCAGCATCAATCCGGTCGAGACATTGCCGACGACGCGGCCGCGAATGGCTTCCGGCGCAAGGTGTGCCGCATAGGGAATGATGATCTGCACGGCGACCGAGCCGAGGCCGATGAACAGCGCGGCGATCAGGAACGGCAGCGCGTGGGTGGCGAACGCGGCGGCCAGCAGCGCCGCGGCGCCGAGCGTGATGACGGAGCAGATCAGCGCGCGGTTCTCGACGAGGTCGCCGAGCGGCACGATGAAGAGAAGCCCCACGCCGTAGCCGATCTGCGTCATGGTGACGATCAGCCCGGCCGCCGCATGCGAGAGGCCGAGCGCGGCGCTGATCGGGGCGATCAGCGGCTGGGCGTAGTAGATGTTGGCGGCGACCATGCCACAGGCCGCGGCAAGCACGAAGGTCAGTCGTTGCGACACCGCATCCGGCCCGGGTGCGGTCTCGATCGTGGCATTCATCGTCATTCCAACAGACTCCAGATATCGGGAATGATCATTCCCTAATAGGACACAAATTCAGGCGAGCAGTTTCATCGCAACGCCGACCAGGCGCTCGCCGTCGAGCGGCAGGCGCGCCTTGCCGACGACGCGCATTCCCTGCGTGATGCAGATCATCAGCCGCGCGGTGTCGTCGATCGCAACATGGGCGGGAATCGAGCCATCGGCGTGGCCCTCGCGAATGAGGCCGGCGATGAAGGTCTCGTTGGTCTCGAGCTGGGCGTTGACGCGGGCGCGGACGTCCGGATCGAGCGCGGCGAGCTCGACCGCACCGCCGACCACGATGCAGCCGCGACGGCCCTCGATCCCCTGGGAGTGCTCGACATAGGACAGCAACATATGGCGCAGTCGCTCGCGACCGTTGGTGCCGCGCGCGGCCGCGCTGCGGGTCTGCTCCCGGCGCACGGTGGCATAGCGCTCGAAAGCGGCCAGGAACACGGCCTGCTTGTCGCGAAACGCCTTGTAGACGCTGCCGGTGGCAAGCCGCATGGCGGCGGTCAGGTCGCCGATCGAGGTGGCGTGATAGCCCCGCTCGCAAAATACGCGTACGGCGCGGTCGAGCGCGGTGTCCATGTCGAATTCCCGGGGACGGCCGGGCGGACGGGCGGCAGGCTGGCGACGGCGCGCGGCTTTTTGCATTGCGGGATAATAGGGAATGATTGTTCCCGAATCAAGGCACGGAGTTGTGAATGGGGATCGATGGAGGGCACGCTCTCTCCGCATCGTCATTGCGAGCGCAGCGACTTGTCCGCCGAAGCTTTAGCGTAGGCGGCAAGCGGGCAATCCAGTACGCCGCGGCCTCTCGGCTCAATCACAGCCGTCTCTGGAATGCTGGATCGCCCGGTCAAGCCGGGCGATGACAGCGAGTGCTGCAGACACACCTTCGCGCTCTCGCGGCGCATCTCGCCCGAGCTTTGCCTGGTCACTCCACCCTCGAAGCCAAGAGGGCGCAGGGAAGGCCGGGTGCTGACCTCGCACCCGCGGTCCGCTGCGCGAAAGGTAACGCAAGGAAACCGCACAGCAGCATACGGGTGGTGCCAATCACTCGGCCTTCCCTGCGCAGTGGTTGGACGGCTTATGCCGTGCTCTCCCGGGAGCCGAGTTCCTTCTGGCCTCCCTCACGCCAGCGAAAGTCACCGACACCGCGCCGGTTGACGCGACTGCCGCATTCGCAAAGCACTTGACCGTAGCAACGACGGCCAGGACCACACGGTTTTGCCGTACGCACGGCCCGCCATTTCGCCGCAGTTTTTCCAGCCCTGTCGACGGAGCCGGAAACTTACAGACGAGACGAACCTGACAGCGCCGCTCATCCAGCACAAAGTCTTGGGCTCACGGAGAGCAATCCGCCCTGCCCTTAACCTCTCGCGCCCGACGCTGTCGCGTCCACCGCAAGCCCGGCTCGCGACAGTGACGACACAAGATCGCCCCTCTTGGCGAGCCGGGATGGACGACACATACGTTATTTCCGAATTTCGGTAAAGTGGAATATTCTTGCAGGCGCGGCTTGACACCGGCGCAGATCGGAATGACCCGGTGTTTTGCCCGACGGCCGGGCGCCGGCGGCGTGACTGGCGGCACGCCTGTCCGGAGTGGCGGCGGCATGCCCCACCGCATCAACACCATCCTGCGTCTGTGTTGCGGACGACCGGCGCACGATAGTCGGGAAACACGCCGGGCATCGGTGCGAGGTTGCCGACGTATCAGTTGGCGACGCGAAACAGGGCGGCGACGCAGCTTGGTTCGTCGCGATGCTGTAGAGGTTGCAGATGCGGTTCGCGGACTAACGCTTCTTAAAGTCCGTTAGCTTGCGCAGGTAGTAGCCTTGTCGCTGAACGGCGAGCTTAATGTCCTCGCTGACGCTCGCTACTTTTTTCTTCTTATGCCATCTGCCTGACGCGTCGGGAAGCGGAATTGGCAAACCATTTCGCACAACCAACAGATCACGCCTGGTGTTCAGATACACATCGAACATTCTAAGGCCCCCCAGCCGATTGTCAGAGTATCGCGGGGAGCAGAAATAGCAAACAACTCCGCCCGGCCCGCGATGGACAAGCAAGCCGCTACAGATTGCGGTGGATGGCGTGCCGGCACGCCGGCACAACGGAGGCGACGTAGGACCTGTGTCGCGACTTGAGCGGCGGTCATCATGTGTCGTCATCCAGTGGCGGCTCACCTCACTTGTCGGCCATTTCCTGTTAGACCTTGGCAATCTCTGTGCGCACCTCGAACACACACGCTCGATGGCGCGCCGGGTCGCAAGATCGCTACGTCGCGCACCGTGCAGGATAGATGCCATCAAAACGGTGCCAGCAATGCCGCTTTAGCCGCACTTACCGGTGAGGACCTGATCTTGAAACGTAGGAGAGTACGTCATTCCGCTGACCGATCAGTCGCGAAATTATGTTGGCGAACTGAACGAGAGAAAAAATTGCGAGGAATTCCAAAATCATTTCGAAAAGCCTCCGGGTTCGAAAATTCGCTGTCGTAAAACACGCCCCAGCCCGGAGACCGCAAATCTAAAACTGTTTGTTGCGGCGTAAACGCAAAATGGAACAGTTCAACGAAGAAACAATAAACCAGTTGCCTTTCGGCAACAGCATGAGGAGATTGCAGCGTTCTCGAAAACACGCTGTCATTGCCGCGCCGTGCGCAGCATCGGCTTCACTGCGCGACGATTGCCGCCGCTCGCGCCGCAGGTATCGCAGATAAGCGACGCGGCTCTGATCGAGCGGGAAGCCGTCACCTTGCCGCTGGATTACGCCTTCGGCTTCGAGCTTGCCGATGTAGGTCCGGCTGCAATCGAGGTGCTGCGCCAGCGCCGACGCGCTGACGGTCTCGGCGCTTCTGGATCGCGGTCGAGGAACAGGCTTGGCGACGGGCGCGACGGTTTCGGTCATCAGCGTCATTCCTGCTGCATCGCGGCGGGATAGCTCACTTTCGCTTCCGGCGGCAGAGCGGACCATATCCAGATTTGCTGCTGGTCGACCTTGGGCGCGATTGCGCCTAACCGGACCTTGCCATGCGGTCTTGAACTCATTCGTTGACGAGGGCGTGTATTGCCCCGTGACCCAATTCCCTTATGTTTATTCGTAGCAGTGATCGGAGCCGGCCCATGTTTCCGTTAATTGTTGCTGCAATCCTTTATCTCAGCCTCATCTCTGCGTGCGGGCACTATACTGCGAACTATGCCGAACAGAGGGGACGCTCTAGCCCGTCCTATTCGTGAGAGTGCGGCTTTTTGGCCCGATTGATGCGGCCGCACATCTTGTCTGACGAGGCGCACAGGATTGCCTTCGGCTTTTCACCGCCTGACGACCCGTACTTTGCAACGCGCTTGAGGTATAGGTTGGGCGAACGGGGGGCGGACGCCCCGCCGGTCAAGGACCGAGCGGCAGCAACGCGCCTGGCAAGCCGCGGATCAGGTCGGCTTCGGGACATGCCGCGGCAAACGCAAGGCGAATGCGGCTCGTGGTCTCGACCACACGGGCAGCGATTTTCAAGAGACGAAGACGCAGCGTCGCGAACTCGGCAGCGGCCAATTCCCGGGCTTTGGGAATGGCGTCGCGCACGGTCAGCATCAGCCAATAAGCGGCCGTATGGAGCACGAGACGGACCTGGTTGGCGAGCGCCGAACGGCAGCTGGTGCGGTCGGAGGCGAGCTGTGTCTTATGCAGCTTGATCAGATTCTCTGCTTGGCCGCGCGCGCAATACAGGCTGTCGTAGATCCACTCGGCCGAGCCGACATCGAGGCTGGTGACGACGAAGCGGATGTCGAGGCCGAGCATCGTCGCCTCAATACGGGCGACAGTGCGCCGTTCGCGATCCCAGGACTTTGCCTTGTGGCGCGTCTCGGTATAGCCACGCAGAACCGGCAGGTTCTCGATGGCGCGTCGCGTGCGGATGTCGTCGGCGACCTCGTCGACTTTTCTGGCGAGAGGCTTGGTGCCGGACAGACCGAAGATGTAGTCGATGCCGTTGGTCTCGCACCACGCCATGGCCTCCGGCCGGGCATAGTGCCCGTCGCCACGGAACGTAATTTGCGTGTTGTGCCATCGCGTCCGGATATGCCGTACCAGGCGGCGCAGATGGGCACGCACCTCGACGCCGCCCGGCGTCTTGCCGGGCCGCAGCACGACGGCCACGGGCCGGCTCTTCTCCGTGTCGTAGACGTGGATCGGCAGGAAGCAGCGTTCGTCATAATGAGCGTTGAACAGCGAGAGCTGCTGATGGCCGTGGACGACGTCGCAGGTATCATCGATGTCGAGCGTGACGGATGCCGGCTCGCGCGGGTAGCTATCCATCCATGCGTCGACCAAAATGTAGGTCAGCCGGATCACGTCGCGCAGGCGCGGAGCATTCTCCAGCCGCGACAGCGTCGGCTGGGAACACAAATCCCGGCCCGTGTCCGGCAGCCGTCCGCAGGCCAGTTTGAATGCCGGATCGGACCTCAGATGATCGAGGTCGTCGGCGTCCTCGTAGCCGCAGCAGATCGCGAACATGCGAGCGCGGAGCATATCGACCAGGCTGTGCACGACCCGCGTCGGATCGCGCCGATCCGGGAACACCCGGGCCAGATTGTTGGCCAAACCGAGACGCCGCTCGGCCATCGCCAGAAGCATCACGCCCCCGTTCGAGGTTAGGCGCCCACCATCGAAGGCAGCTGTGACTTTCTTGGCGTGAACGGCTGGAAACGAGAAGGGCGGAATCGTATCGTCGGTCATGGCGGGCGTGGCGTTCGCGGTTGGAGGTGATGGGGTTGGCTTCGCAACCGAATCCTACGCCGCATCAGCGCTTTACCCCTCAGGCGCACTCTTACGAATAAGACGGGTTAAGTTGAAGAAAGATTGAGTGACTCCCGATCATTTCTGTGCCGAAACGTGGAGTCGCGGTCGTGCCGCGTCCAAAGAAACCGGCGCGAGCGGCCTATTAGACGCGGTAGGTGATCAGCCTCCGAAACGAGACTATCAAGCATGAAGAGATCGAGCGCGAGGCAGAGGTTTTATTTGTGTTGAATTCTTGCTTCTCGATAGTGGTCTGAAATCGTATCATCGGTCATGGCGGGCGTGGCGTTCGCGGTTGAAGGTGATGGGGTGGCTTCGCAACCGAATCCTACGCCGCATCAGCGCTTTACACCACGCTCGCCAGCCTCTCAGGCGCCCTCTCGCGAATAAGACGGGCTAGGGCCGCCTGGTTCCTCTGGGGCGGATTGTTTTATCCACACCCCTACATTGCGTTGGCACTCTTACCGCCAGTCCGCCGGGAGACGCCGGTCTAAAGAGCTGGCCCCGGTTGTTTGGACAGCGCCCCGCTGGATTTAAGTGGATTCCTGCCGGGTTATGCTGAACGCGGGGCTTTACGGTTTTGTCGTTGCGTCGGGAGGGCGTAGCCCGACCAGAGCGACGACAAAACCGTCGGCGACGGTCATGCGGCCATCACCATAGCTTGCGTGCCGAAGTAAGCCTCGTCGGGCGTGCGCCCGTCAAGGCTCGAGTGAGGGCGTCCCTGATTGTAGAAGGCCAGATACTTGGCAATTGACGCTCGCGCCTCGGACACGCTGTCGTAGGCGCGGAGATAAACTTCTTCGTATTTGACCGTGCGCCAGAGCCGCTCGACAAACACGTTGTCGCGCCAGGCGCCCTTGCCGTCCATGCTGATGGCGATCTTCGCGTCCAGCAGCACATCGGTGAACTCGAGGCTGGTGAACTGGCTGCCCTGATCCGTGTTGAAAATCTCGGGCCTGCCGTGCTTCGCCAACGCCTCCTGGACCGCTTCGACGCAGAAGGCCGCCTCCATTGTGATCGAGACGCGATGGGCCAGGACCCGTCGGCTGAACACATCGACGACCGCCGCGAGATAGACGAAGCCACGCCGCATCGGAATGTAGGTGATGTCCATTGCCCACGCATGGTCGGGCCGCTCGATCTTCAATCCGCGCAACAGGTACGGGTAGATCTTGTGACCCGGAGCCGGCTTGCTCGTGTTCGGGCGACGATAGACCGCCTCGATCCGCATGCGCTTCATCAGCGTCGCGATGTGGCGGCGACCGGCGTATACGCCCTCCCGCCGCAGCAACGATCGCAGCATACGCGCTCCCGCGAAGGGATAATCGAGATGCAGCTCATCGAGCCGACGCATCAAGGCAAGGTCCTCGGCCGAAACTGGCCGAGGTTCATAGTAGACCGTGCTGCGAGCCAGCTTCAGGACCTTCGCCTGGCGCACGATAGAAAGATCATGATCGCGGTCGATCATCGCTTTGCGCTCAGCAGGCCCGCCTTGGTGAGCGCGCCGGACAAAAAATCGTTTTCCAACGCCAGCTCGCCGATCTTGGCATGTAACGCCTTCAAATCGACCGGCGTCTCGGCCGATGTCTTGTCATGCCCAAACACGCCGGCGGCGCCTTCCAGGAGCTGGTTTTTCCAGATCGTGATCTGGTTCGGATGAACATCAAACAGTTGCGCCAGCTCCGCCAGTGTCTTGTCGCCTTTGACCGCAGCCAAAGCAACCTTCGCCTTGAATGCCGGAGAATGCGTCCGGCGGCTCTTCTTCGTCATCTTCGCTCCTGATTCGCAGCAAGAATCCTCGCCGCTGTCAGGCAGAAAATCCACTCAAGCTACTGTCCGAATTTGCGGGGCCAGCTCTTAAGTCCGCCTCGCTTGGCGGCTTTTCTTGAGTGTCGCCTTTGGGCCCATCGCGTCATTTCGCTGCAAAGCGCTCGCTGCTCGCTATCGGCGTATAGCGAACGTTCCGGCGTCCCCTGCAACTGCAACCACGCATTTTCTCGCACCAGATATTCTCAATAGGTGCGGTGGCGCGGTCCCCGCGTTTCTTTTTGCCCTCTGAAGAACCCTGACGACCGATTGCGGAGGGACCGCCCATCCTTCGACGGTCGCCGCCAGCCATTGCGGACATCACGTCATCACCACGACACGGTGCGAGCCATCGACGATGCCGCGTTCGGGGCCGACATTCGCTGGCTTTCTGACCCAAAACACCCGTAGGCATTATTCCGAGAACCGTGTAGCCTCCCCGCACCGTCACGCTCTTTGCTTGCCGGAAGCTGCTGCCCACAAAACGGAGAAACGCCGAACTCTCCGCTTCTCTTCAAATTGCAGCCTTGGTGCCATTGGCAGGCGCGATCTTCAGAACCAGCCATTCATAGATCACCAGCGTGCGCGTCGCATAGGCGCGCCCGACTGGCGGACACGATCAGATCAAAGATGGCAAAGTCATGAGCAAAAGCTTATCGCTGCTGCTGGTGCTGTTGTTCGTCACTGTCGGCCATGCGCGGGCGGACCCGCTCACTGAGGACATGACGAAACTCAATGCGCAATGGGATGCAGCGATCAACGATCCAAATTTCGATGCCTTGCTGCCAATGTATGCCACCGATGCCAGTCTAATCCCGCCCGGCGCACCGCCCGTTTCGGGTGCGACTGCGATACGCGACTTCTTTGCCAAAAGGGGAACGAGCGTCAGAAATCACAAGCTTGAACTTGTTGAGGTTTTGCCAATGGGAAACAACGCATACGTGACCTCCCGCTTCAAAGCTTCCTTGGTCAAAGGCGAGGAAACGACCAAGCTGTCCGGAAGCACCGTTAAGCTTTACGAACACCAGTCCAACGGCGAATGGAAGGTTAAGTCCCACATTTTCGTTCGGGAATAGCCAGCCAAACATTACGAGCCGAATGAGCCGGGATGGGCTACACATACGCCATTTCCGAATTTCGGTAAAGTGGAATATTTGGCGCAATTGGGTTGACAGCAAAGCGAAACACCCGGGCATGCCACCGTCATTCCGGAGCGCGGCGAAGCGGCGAGCTATGATGCGCAATTGCACATCATAGCTCAATGCTGCGCATCGCCCCGGAATGACGAAGGGGAGAGCGTCACCCCTTCGGCCGCCCGGCAGGCCTTCGCCCTCAGCCGGCGCGCTGGCACTCTCCTTGCTGCTCGCCCGCCAATCCCTCAGACCCGCAGTGGGTCTGTTTCATAGTGAGGCGATCCCATGCAATCGACGTCCCGTTTCGAAGCGACCATCCCGACACAGCTCCACGTCCTGATCTCCGATCTGCGTTGGCGCACGCAAATGCTCGACGCCGACATTCAGGAGGAAGAGCGGAGGGCCGGAATCTCCGATCCAAACAATCTCGCCTACCCGATGCTCGCGCAGAACCTGAGAGCCCGGCGCGACAATCTCCAGGTGAGCATCGCGATCCTGGAAAGCCGCATCGAAAAGCGATCAACCGGGTGGCCGAGCGCCGCCTGACGCGGATCGTGCCGGGCCCGACCAGGCAACGCGACGGCATCTACAGAAGGGCGCGGGCGATGGGCGATAGCCCTGTCCGCGCCGGTCAACGCGCAGGAACCCGCGTTGCCCTTTTGCAACGGTTCCCCACCGTCTGAAGCCGGACAAAAGAAACTCCCATTCCAGCCACGAACCCCGCTCACAACGCCGTGAGACTAGCAGGGGAACTACGATGCGTGCACAGCGCGTTTGGAAAGTGAATGGGGCCGCCAGCATCGGGCAGCTCCAATCGAGACTGGATGACCTGAACAAGCGTCTCGGTCAGCTCGAAAGCCAGCATCCGGAGAGCTGGAGGCTCGAAGAACTGAGATCCGGCGCGCTCAGCCTGTCGCGCGAGATCGACGACATCCGCTGCGCCGAGGCGACGGCGGCCTTGAGCGAGCTCTTGCGGAAGTAGAGCGTCGGGCGATTCGAGCGACGCGCGAGGAACCAACCTTCCTCGCCGCCATTGCCATGCAGAGCATGGAGCAAAATCATGACCAGGCACCTGACGCGAGCCCATCTCGCGCGCGGGGTAGCCGGCGCGGTATCCACGCTGGTCCTGTGCGCGACGGCGGCATTCACCATCGCGCACCACTTCGCGCTGTGAGGGATTTCGCATGACGTCCGATCCCGAGGAGTCGGTGAGGCTGCAAGGTTTTGGCGAGATGACGTTGCGCACCGCCGTCGCGACACTGATGGCGCTCGCACCGCGCGAGCGATCCGACGCCGCCATCTTCCGTGTCCGCGACGGCGTGCGTTTGGCCTCGAGCGAGATCGCCGAACTTGCCTCGGACTGGGGCATGACACCGATGGCTGAAGTCAGGTCTCCAAGCCTCGTCCCGGACCAGCACTGGCCGGACATCGTTCGCGGCATGGTGCGCGAGGCGCCACTGCCGGCACTGATGGTGGCGTTCCTGGTGGGCGTGCTGGTGGCGCGGCGGTAGTCTACTGACCTACTGTCCAGCATCGGACCATCGGCCGGCGAATGTAGAGCCATGCCGCCGCGGCAGATGCCCCTGCCCAACCAAATCGGCCGTGGACCCGCCCCGAAAATCGTTGCAAAAAGGCGCTCCCGAGGCGCTGGCGGCCGGTCCGCCAAGCCTCTGGAAAACGTCGACTTTTGGAAGAATGGTCGGAGTGGCAGGATTCGAACCTGCGACCCCTGCGTCCCGAACGCAGTGCTCTACCGGGCTGAGCCACACTCCGACAAGAAGGCGGCTTATAGCGTCGGGTTTGACGCACCGCAAGCGGCCGGCATGAGGAATTTTGTCCCTGTGAAAACGGGTCTTGAAACGCTGATTTTACCGGCCGGCGGGGCCGGCGAGGAAGCTGCCGCCCGGATTTTGGCCGCCGGCGGGCTGGTCGCGTTTCCGACCGAGACGGTCTACGGGCTCGGGGCGGACGCCGCCAATGCCACCGCGATCGCCCATCTTTACGCCGCCAAGGGGCGGCCGGCCTTCAACCCGCTGATCGCCCATGTCGCCGACCTCTCAGCCGCGCGCCGGATCGGGCGGTTCGACGCGCGTGCGTTGAGGCTTGCGGAAGCGTTCTGGCCGGGGCCCCTGACGCTGGTGGTGCCGAAAACGGACGACTGTCCGGTGGCTGAGTTGGCCACCGCCGGGCTCGACACGGTCGCGATCCGCATTCCCGCCCATCCGGTGGCGGAGGCGATCCTGCGCGCCTTCGGCTGGGCCGTGGTGGCGCCGTCCGCCAACATCTCCGGCCATGTCTCGCCGACGATGGCCGCCCATGTCGAAAGCGACCTTGCCGGGCGGATCGACCTGATCGTGGACGGCGGGCCTGTTACGGTCGGCGTCGAATCGACCATCGTCGGCTGTTTCGACGTCCCGATGCTGCTCCGCCCCGGCGGGCTGTCGCGCGAGCGGATCGAGGCCGTGCTCGGCGCGGCGCTGGCGCGGCCGCCTGTAGAGGCCGAGAGCGACGACAGCCAGCCGCTGGCGCCGGGCATGCTGGCGTCGCATTACGCGCCGCGCGCCAGTGTGCGGCTCAATGCGCGCGATGTGGCCGCGGGCGAAGCGCTGCTGGCGTTCGGCGCCGATCGCCTGCCGGGCCTGGAGACCGCCGCCGCCGTCATGAATTTGTCGCCCGCGGCTGATCTCGATGAAGCCGCCACCAATCTGTTCGGCTATCTTCGCGCCCTCGATGCGAAGAGCCCGCGAGCGATCGCGGTGATGGCGGTGCCGGAAGAAGGACTTGGCGAGGCCATCAACGACCGGCTGCGCCGGGCGGCGGTCGCCCGATAGCGCATGATCCGGAAAAGTGTCCAGCGGTTTTCCGATAAGATCATGCGCAAGAGATAAGAGCGAAGAAGAGACAAGAGCATGAACGTCAATAAATCTGCCACCCCGCCGCTTGCGCCCGAGCTGATCGAACAATTCCGCAAGATCGTCGGCGACCGCCATGCCATCACCGACGCGGCCGACATCGAGGCTTACGTCACCGAGGAGCGCAACCTGTTTCACGGCCGCTCGCCGCTGGTGCTGCGCCCGGGCACGACGGCGGAAGTCTCGGCGATCTGCAAGCTCGCCTCCGCGCACGGAATCGCGCTGGTGCCGCAGGGCGGCAACACCGGGCTCGTCGGCGGGCAGACGCCCCACAACGGCGAGGTGGTGGTGTCGCTGCGCCGGCTCGACAAGATCCGCGAGGTCGACACCGCCTCCAACACCATGACCTGCGAGGCCGGCGTCGTGCTCCAGGTTGCGCAGCAGAAGGCGGCCGACGTGGACCGGCTGTTTCCGCTCTCGCTCGGCGCGGAAGGAAGCTGCACCATCGGCGGCAATCTCTCGACCAATGCCGGCGGCACCGCCGCGCTCGCCTATGGCGTCGCGCGCGAGATGGCGCTTGGGCTCGAGGTGGTGCTCGCCGACGGTCGCGTGCTCAACGTGTTGTCGAAGCTGAAGAAGGACAACACCGGCTACAATCTGCATAACCTGTTCATCGGCGCGGAAGGAACGCTCGGCATCATCACCGCGGCCACGCTCAAGCTGTTTCCGAAGCCGCGGGCGGTCGAGACCGCCTTCGTCGGGCTGAAATCGCCGGCGGCGGCGCTGAAGCTGCTGACCATCGCGCAAGGCGAAGCTGCGAATGCGCTGACGAGCTTCGAACTGCTGTCGGAGATGGCGGTCGAGTTCTCGGTCCGCCACGGCATCGACGTGCGCGATCCGCTCGAAGCAAAACATCCCTGGTACGTGCTGATGGAATTGTCCTCCCCCGGCGACGATGCCCGCACGCCGCTGGAGACGATCCTGACGCGCGCCATGGAAGACGAGATCGTCGACGACGCCGTGATCGCGGCCAACCTCACCCAGCGCAACGGCTTCTGGAAGCTGCGCGAGGAAATGTCGTCGGCGCAGAAGCCGGAGGGCGGCTCGATCAAGCATGACATCTCCGTGCCGGTCGCCGCCGTGCCCGCCTTCATCGACGAAGCCAATGCCGCCGTGGTCAAGCTGATCCCGGGCGCTCGGCCGGTGCCGTTCGGCCATCTCGGCGACGGCAATCTGCATTACAATGTCAGCGAGCCCATCGGCGCCGACACCGCGGACTATCTGGCGCGCTGGCACGAGATGAACGCGGTCGTGTTCGAGATCGTGCTGCGCATGGGCGGCTCGATCTCGGCCGAGCACGGCATCGGCGTGCTCAAGCGCGACGAACTGCCCGAGGTGAAGGACAAGACCGCGATCGAGCTGATGCGGTCGATCAAGGCGATGCTGGATCCGCAGGGCATCATGAATCCGGGGAAGGTGCTGTGAGCGTCTCCCTTACGATCGATGCGATCACCGACGCCGATGTCGAGCCCGTCGTCGCGCTGTGGCAGCGCTGCGGCCTGACGCGCCCTTGGAACGATCCGCATGCCGACATCGCGCTGGCGCGGCGGCGCGACAATTCGACCGTGCTGATCGGCCGCGATGGCGGCGCGATCGTCGCCACCGCCATGGTCGGCCATGACGGCCATCGCGGCTGGATCTATTACGTCGCGGTCGATCCCGATGGGCGCAAACGCGGCCATGGCCGCGTCATCATGGCCGCGGCCGAGGACTGGCTGCGCCAGGCCGGCATTTTGAAGCTGCAGCTGCTGGTCCGCCGCGAGAACGCGCAAGCCAATGCGTTCTATCAGTCGCTGGGTTTCGAGGAATCCACCTCGGTGATGTTCCAGAAGTGGCTCGACGGCCGCGCTTCCACAACGTAGCCGGAAAACAGCAATGACCATTTCCGACCGCGTCCGCATCAAGGACGTCCGCGTGCTCTCGGACGGCTGGACCACGCTGAAGACCACGACGTTCGAGTACCGGCGCGCCAATGGCGAGTGGCAGACCCAGCACCGGGAAACCTATGAGCGCGACAACGCCGCCGCCGTGCTGCCGTATAATCGCGCACGGCGTACGGTGATCCTGGTGCGCCAGTTCCGCCTGCCGGCCTTTATCCGCGGCTACGACGATCTCCTGATCGAAGCGGCCGCCGGCGTGCTGGACGATGCCTCCCCCGAGGTGCGCATCCGCGCCGAGGCCGAGGAAGAGACCGGCTATCGCCTGCACCACGTCCAGAAGGTGTTCGAGGCGTTCATGAGCCCCGGCGCCATCACCGAGAAGCTGCATTTCTTCGTCGCCGAATACGAGCCGGAGATGCGGGTCAGCGACGGCGGCGGCCTCGAGCACGAAGGCGAGGACATCGAGGTGCTGGAGCTCTCGATCGACGAGGCCTTGGCAATGATCGCGGACGGCCGCATCATCGACGCCAAGGCGATCATGCTGCTGCAATACGCGGCGCTGCATATTTTCAGGTGAGTTACGCTTTCTTCCTTCTCCCCCTGTGGGAGAAGGTGGCGCGAAGCGCCGGATGAGGGGTTCTCTCCACTTGTAAGAGTGCTCGTGAGGATAGAGACCCCTCACCCGGCTTCGCTACCGCGAAGCCACCCTCTCCCACAAGGGGAGAGGGTCAGCACCGTCCGCGCCGCACCATCCTCATCTGCAATTCAGACCTGCGCCGCCCCGCTCCCCGTTGAGCAACACCAAAACTATCTCTAGTCTGGTCCCAACCAAGAACCAGGAGACGCGCCCATGTCCACCCCGCGCGACGACGAATTCGGCTTTGCGCCCGACTATGACTCCCCCGTCCCCTATATGCAGCGCACGCGCGAATATTACACCGCGATCGGCTACACCACGCCGTATCGCTGGGCGCATTACACCGAGGCGCCATTCCAGCCGCTGAAGAAACCGTTGGCAAAATCGCGCGTGACGATCATCACCACGGCTGCGCCTTACGATCCCACCAAGGGCGACCAGGGGCCGGGCGCGGCGTATAATGGCGGGGCGAAATTCTACCAGGTCTATGACGGCGACACCTCGAAGCAGCACGATCTGCGCATCTCGCACATCGGCTACGACCGCAAGCACACCACGGCGACCGACAACGGCACCTGGTTTCCGCTGCCGCAGCTTTTGAAGGCATCTGCCGCAGGCCGCATCGGCGAGGTGAGCCAGCGTTTCTTCGGCGCGCCGACCAACCGGAGCCATCGCGTCACGCTCGACACCGACGCACCGGAAATCCTGGCGCGCTGCCTCGCCGACAAAGTCGATGTCGCCGTGCTGGTGCCGAACTGCCCGGTCTGCCATCAGACCACCGCACTGGTGGCGCGGCATCTCGAGGCCAACGGCATTCCGACCGTGGTGATGGGATGCGCCAAGGACATCATCGAGCATGCCGCCGTGCCGCGCTTCTTGTTTTCGGACTTCCCGCTCGGCAATTCCGCGGGCAAGCCGCACGACGTCGCCTCGCAGGCGCAGACGCTGGAGCTCGCGCTGAAACTACTGGAGACCACGAGCGGTCCGCAGACCACGATGCAGTCGCCGCTGCGCTGGAGCGAGGACGCCTCCTGGAAGCTCGACTACAACAACGTCGCGCAGCTTTCGCCTGAAGAGCTGGCGCGCCGCCGGGCCGAATTCGACAAGCAGAAGGAGATCGCGCGCGGCAACCGCGCCGCCTGACGTCCTCCGACAACAACAAACAATGGGGAGAGCGACGTGACGCGACCGTTCGAGGGCGTGAAGATCCTGGACTTCACGCAGGTGCTGGCCGGCCCCTATGCGAGCTACCAGCTCGCGCTGCTGGGGGCAGATGTCATCAAGGTCGAGCGGCGCGAGGGCGAGGACATGCGCCGCACGCCGCTCAGCCGCGAATGGGCCGAGCGCGGACTGGCGCCAGCGTTCCAGGCCATCAACGGCAACAAGCGCAGCCTGACGCTCGATCTGCAAAAGCCCGACGCGATCGCGATCGTGAAGAAGCTCGTGGCGCAAGTCGACGTCGTCATGGAGAATTTTCGCCCGGGCGTGATGGACAAGCTCGGGATCGGCTATGAGGCGCTGTCTGCGATCAATCCAAGGCTGATCTATTGCGCCGTGTCCGGCTTCGGCCAGACCGGCCCGGACCGCCTGCGGCCCGGCTATGACGGCAAGATGCAGGCACTGTCGGGCATCATGGCGATCACGGGCCATCCCGAGACGGGGCCGACGCGCGCGGGCTTTGCGGTGTGCGACGTGCTCTCGGGCGCCACGGCTGCCTTTGGCGTGTCGAGCGCGCTGTATCAGCGCGACCGCACCGGCAAGGGACAGCTGATTGACGTCTCGATGCTGGAGGCGACGATGGCGTTTCTCTCGGGGCAGATCGCGGACTGGTCGGTCGCCGGCCATCGCCAGCAGCTGTCGGGCAACCAGGCGGTGAGCCGCCGAACCACGGCAAACCTGTTCAAATGCGGCGACGGCCACATCCTGCTCGCCGTCAACAACGAGAAGCAGTATCGCGCGCTGATGTCCGCGCTCGGCCGCGAGGACACGCTGTCAGACACGCGCTTCGCCGACTGGTTCGCGCGCAACGAGAACGAGAGCGCATTGCGCGCCATCATCGAGGAGGCGCTGGCGGCCAGGCCTGCGCGCGAGTGGGAGACAATCCTGGAAGATGCCGGCGCGCCCTGCGCCAGCATCTGGAAGGTCGAGGAGGTCATCGATCATCCGCAAATCAAGGCCCGCGGCGCGATCCAGGAGCTGGATACGCCCTACGGCCGCCTGCGCTTTGCCGGCAGCGGCTTCAAGCTCGCCTATGGCGGCGGCCGGTTGGACCGGATGGCGCCGGAATTGGGTGCGGATACGGATGCGGTGCTGGGCGAGCTGGGATTTGATGCAGCGGAGATCGCGGCGCTCAGGGCAAAGGAGATCGTGTAGATTGCGTAGCGTGGGCAAAGGCGCAACGCGCCGTGCCCACCATCTATCCATTTGCTTGAAACACGATGGTGGGCACGCTTCGCTTTGCCCACCCTACGGCACCGCCGCCTAAAATAACGACCCCTGCCCGTCATCCGCCGAGCCGGCGGCCGCCTTCCGCGCGACCTTCTTCGGTTTCGCCGCCTCAGCTTCCGCCTCCATCTCCTCCGCACTGATCGGCAACACGAGCTGATCGTCGTCATTGGCGACGCGGTTGACGCGGGTGGAGACCGGGTGCCAGGCGAATTCGCCGATGCGCGGGGCGGACATCAGCGGCAACACCGCATCGACATCGTCGCCGCGGCTGTCGAGCCAGCGCTCGAAATCGCGCGGGCTGATGGTGACGGGCACGCGGTCATGCAGCGCGGCGAGATCCTCGCCCGCCGCCGCCGTGACGATCGCGACGGTGTCGAGCTCCTCACCGTTCGGCCCGACCCAGGTCTCGAATACCGCAGCAAAGCCGAGCGGCTCGCCATCGGCGCGGTGGATGAAGAAGGGCTGCTTGCGGCCGCCCTCCGTCTTCCATTCATAATAGCCGTCGGCCGGGATCAGGCCGCGGCGCCTCCGAATCGCGTTCTTGAAGGCGGGCTTTTCCAGCACCGTCTCGGAGCGCGCGTTGATCAGGAGCGTAAATCCCTTGGGATCCTTGACCCAGCTCGGCAACAATCCCCAGCGCATCAAGCGGAAATGGCGCGCGCCGTTCTCGAGCAGCACGACCGGAATCGGTTGTGTCGGCGCGACGTTGTACCGTGGCGGGAAATTCGGCTGCTCGACATAGCCGAACAGTTGCCGCAAAGCCGCGGGGGCCGAAGTTATGACGAAGCGTCCACACATCCTTGGCTATCTATATAGGGTCCGTTCAGGTCGTTTTAACCCCGAACGCTAACACTGCGGCAGATGAGCTCAAAGGCCTCCCAACCCGCGCGGACGCATGTACAGACGGGCCCCGAGGCCGCCGCCTGGGCCGAGCGGCTGCGCGTGGCCAACATCAACCCGCGAACCGGGCTTGCCACCGACTATCTCAACCATTTCAATGAAGCCGTGATGCTGCTGGAAATGGTCCCGGACATGCCGGAATGCGCCGAAGATTTTTTGACCTGGTCGCCGCTGTCCTATGCCGAGCATTTCACCGCGTCGAATTTCAAGGCACGGGATCTGGCCATCGAAGCCTATGAGAAGGCCGATCCGAACGTGCGCGCCCAGTTCGACCACATCACTGATACCATGACCTCGATCCTGACAGCGGTCGGCTCGGCCATGCGCGAGGTCGAGAAGGACACGACCCGCGTCCGCCTCGCCGAGCAGGCCACGCTCTGGGTCAAGCCGCTGATCGCGGCCTGCGGCGGCATCATCAATGGCGGCGCGGAAGCCGACGTCGACACCATCATGGCGAATTGAGCCAAGGGCTGTTGAAGGGTTGTTGAAGATATGTCTGCGGTCATCCAGCCCACCCACCCCCAGATCGCGGTCAGCGCCGCCATCTTCCGCGACGGCAAGGTACTTCTGACCCGCCGCGCCCGCTCGCCCGCCAAGGGGTTCTATTCGCTGCCCGGCGGCCGGGTCGAGTTCGGCGAATCGCTGCACCAGGCGCTGACGCGCGAGGTCGACGAGGAGACCGGGCTCGCCATCGAGATCATTGGCCTCGCCGGCTGGCGCGAGGTGTTGCCGACCGCAGCCGGCACCGGCCACTACCTGATCATGTCCTTTGCCGCCCGCTGGGTGGCCAAGGAGCCGGCTCTCAACGAGGAGCTCGACGATTACCGCTGGATCGCCCCGGACGCCCTGGCGAGCCTCGGCGACCTCAAGCTGACCGGGGGGCTGGAGGAGGTCATCCTGTCCGCCGCCCGGCTGATCGGGCCCTGACTGCCCCGTCTTGCGTCCTCCGCCCCGAGGGGGCATACACCCCGCCGATGTCCACGCGATTTCTGGCCATTTTTGCCCTGATTCTCGCCTGCGCCTCCGTGCCCACGAGGGCCCAGGACGTGGCGGCGCCGTTTGACGCCGATTTGCAGCGGCTGGCGGAGATTTTGGGCGGCCTGCACTATCTGCGCGGCATCTGCGGGTCCAACGAGGGCAACAAATGGCGCAGCGAGATGCAGGCGCTGATCGATGCCGAAACCCCCTCGGGCGAGCGCCGCACCCGCATGATCGCCGGCTTCAACCGCGGCTATAACGGCTTCCAGCAGACCTATCGGAGCTGCACGCCGGCCGCGACGGTGGCGATCCGGCGCTATATCGAGGAAGGCTCGAAGATCTCGCGGGATCTCACGGCGCGTTACGCGAACTGATTTCTCTTTCCGTCATTCCGGGGCGCGCGAAGCGCGAGCTACGATGCGCAATTGCGCATCTGAGAATCCATCTGGCCACCAACTCTGACGCACGATGGATTCCGGGCCCGCGCCTGTCGGCGCATCCCGGAATGACGAGAGAGATGAACGCGAACGCGTATCCGGAACCCTGTCATCGACTTTGTTCACAGCCGTTAACCGTTCCTAAAGATGTGGCCTAGCGGGCGTTAATACGCGTGCTACACCTTTGGTACAGCGCATCGCCGTGGATCGCGCCCCAGCCCTGATCGAGTTTCATGAGCCATTCAGTGTCCTACGCCCCCGCCCGCGCGCCGCTGCCCGATCACGAGCAGAAACAGGCCGCGCTGAGCTATCTCAACGAGGCCTGGGCCGAAGCGCGCCATGATGGCGTCGACGGCGACTGCCTGGCGCAGGCGAGCCTGTTTGCGGCATTCGCCGAGCTCGTCGGCACCTACGGCGAGGATGCGGTGGCGAAATTCGTCGAGGGCTTTCCGGGCCGCATCCGCAACGGCGAATTCTCGGTCACTCTCGCAAGGCAGTAAGCTTCTTGCGAAAAATGACCCCGCCGCACGGGCGGGGCCAGTCTACGGATGAATGACTTGGCGAACGGGATCTGGCGAACAGGTTCGCGAAGTCTGCCGCGTTTATCGCACGGAAGCCGCCTCCCCCGGACAAGCATTAGTCTCGCGATGACCGGGAGATATTCCCACTACGATCGGGAATGCACTCCCTCCTCCCTCACGGCGCGACCTTGAGCGTCGCTTTCATGTTGGGATGATAGCGGCAGTAATAATCGACTGTTCCCGCCTTCTTCAGAACAAACGTTGCAGACTTCTTCGGTGGCAGCATCACGTCGAAATCGCCGTTCTTCGCCGTGGCGGTGTGCGCGAACACGTCCTTGTTGATCCATTCGATGGTATCACCGACCTTCGCGGACGTTTCGGCCGGTGAGACCACGAGATTGTCCATTATGATCTGAATGGTCGCGGCGCGCGCCGGGACGACGATCGACAGCAAGACGACCGCAAGCGCGATCGAAGCGAGGTGTCCCAGCTTCATCCCACACCCCCTATTTCAGCTCGGCCGCGACATGCTCGGCGTGCTGCTGATGGCCCTGAAAAATCTTCAGGCCGGTCTGCAACAGGCTCTTGAGCTCGGCATTGCCGGCGGACGGGATGAGCTGGGTTTCCAGCGCGCCGTTGACCGCCTTGTGGTAGGCGACCTCGTTCGCGACATAGGCCTTGTCGAAGGCCGCGCCGCTCAGCTTGTCGAGCTCAGCCAGCTTGTCGCTCGCCTGCTTCGACAGCGCCTTGCTGGTATCGTTGTCTTCAGGCGTAACGTTCAGCTTCTTGACCAGCGCCAGCGCCTGCTTGTTGACCGCCTCGTGGTCGCGCAGCATGTCCTCGGCAAACGCCTTGACGCCCTTGTTCTTGGCCTTTTTCTGCGCCTGCTTGGCCGCGTTGATGTCGATCACGCCCGCGGTGTAGGCGATGTGAGCGATCTGCGGATCGGTGGGCTTGTCGGCTGCGCTCGCGCCTTGCAGCAGCGCCGGGCTCGACAACAGAATTGCCGCGGCGATCGCCGCGCTCCATCGGGTGAACATGTTTGAAACTCCTGTGCTGCCGGACGGTTTGCCGGCGTTGCTTCACAGGCATTGGATGGGATTTTCGCGCAAACGTTCCCGAAAAACTTCAGCCGCCGCTGCCGAGCCGCTTCAGCACGGATACGGTCAGCCGCTCGCAGCGCCACCCGGCGAACGGGAACGCATCCATCATCACCGGACCGATCTCCTTCTCGACGTTCTCGCGCAGCATGGTGCGCGCACGGTGCAGCCGCGTCTTCACGGTCTCGGGCTTGACGCCGAGCAGATCGGCGGTCTCCTCGATGTTCATCCCCTCCATGACGCGCGCGACGAAGACCATGCGGAAGACATCCGGCAGTTCGTCGATTGCGCGTTCGACGACGCGCTGGATTTCACGTTGGGCCATGGTCCTTTCCGGATCGCCTGCGGGAGAAACGGGAAATTTTATGATCTGCGCGTCGAGCGCCTCTTCCGGCAGAGCGCCGAGCTCGACATGCGGCTTGCGGCTTCGCGCCCGGCCAAGCGCCTCGTTGATGGCAATGCGCGACAGCCAGGTCGACAGCCCGGACTCGCCGCGGAAGTCGTCCAGACGGGTAAAGGCCCGGACATAGGTTTCCTGCACCACGTCCTCGGCTTCGCTGTCGCTGCGCAGGATACCGCGCGCAAGACGGTAGAGCCTGCGGTTGTTGGCCTGCATGATCTCGCGCAGCGCGGCCTCGTCACGGCCCCGCGCGCGGTCGACCAGTTCGGCTTCCGATGCTCTGGCGCCGGCGGACAGGCCGGCTGCGGTCCGCTGCATGGTGGTCACCTGTTTCCATTCGTTCCGGACATTGGATGCAGGCCTGCGACTGGAGGGGGAGGGTCGATCGCGCGCAGCGCGAGCGGGGTGGGGTGACAGTCTATACCTTTGAGGCGGTGCCCGAGTGGAGGGATCACCCCACCCCGCTTCGCATTGCGCTTTCGCTCCATGCGAAGCGACCCTCCCCCTCCAGGGGAGGGTAAGAGCTAGTCCGTCTCGATCGGCAGTGCCGGATCCCTCGCCCATTCGCCCATGGAGGCATCGTACAGCGTCAGCTTGTCGTAGCCGAGCTGCGTCAGCATCAAGAGGTCGATCGTCGCCGAGATGCCGCCGCCGCAATAGCAGATCACATTCTTGTCGCGCGTAACGCCCTGGGCCGCGAATTTCGCTTCGGCATCGGCAAGCGTCGTCAGTGTCTTGTCGGCCTTGGCGAGCGTGGCCGCGGGCACGTTGACGCTGCCGGGTACGCGGCCGGGCCGGCCGTAGCGGCTCGGCTCGAGGCCTTGATGAAATTGCGGCCCGAGCGCGTTGACGATCACGGTCGAGGGATCGCCGATCCGCGCCTTCACGGTGGTCTTGTCGACGAAGAAGCCCGCGCGCGGCGCGGCCTTGAAGGTGGTGGCGGGATAGCCCTTCGGCGCGCCCGTCTCGACCGGGCGCCCCTCGTCCTTCCATTTGTCAAAACCGCCGTCGAGCACCTGTGCATCGACACCGAGCGAGCGCAGCATCCACCAGAATCGCGTCGACCACATCATGGTGCCGATGCTGTAGAGCACGATGGTCTTGGATGCGTCAGCGCCGTGGCGACCGAAGGCGGCCTCTAGCTGGGGCACGCCAGCCATCATGAAGAGCTGTTGCGCGGAGGTGTCGGAGAACTCGCCTTGCAGGTCGAGGAAATCGGCGCCGGGGATGTGGCCGGCCGCGAACGTCTTGTCGCCGGGCACCGCGCGATAGGGCACATCGCTACCGGGCGGCACCGGCTCGTTATAGGTCGTGCAGTCGTAGAGGCGGAGGTTGGGATCGCCGAGAATCGCGGCGAGTTGCACAGTGGTGATGAGGGGCGTCGGTTGGGACATCGGACTGCTCTCCCGTTCGAGAGGAAGTGTAGACCTCTCCCCTCGTCATTGCGAGCGCAGCGAAGCAATCCAGACTACCACCGCGGAGGGATTCTGGATTGCTTCGCTGCGCTCGCAATGACGGGTGGGGAGGCACTGTGCGTCCCCACACATCACCTTACTGCTTCAGCGTCTCCAGAAACCGCACCGGCTCGCCCTGCGAGGCCGTCACCAGTTCGCCCTGCCACATCACGCGGCGGCCGCGGATGAAGGTGCCGACGGGCCAGCCTGTGACGCGGACGCCGTCATAGGGGGTCCAGCCGGCTTTGGACGCGACCCATTTGTTGGTGATGGTCTCGCTGCGCTTGAGATCGACGACCGTGAAGTCGGCGTCGTAGCCTGCGGCAATGCGGCCCTTGCAGGCCATGTTGTAGAGACGCGCGGGGCCCGCGCTGGTGAGGTCGACGAAGCGTGCCAGCGACAGCCGGCCGGCGTTGACGTGGTCGAGCATGAGCGGCACCAGCGTTTGCACCCCGGTCATGCCGGAGGGCGAGGCCGGATAGGTCTTCGACTTCTCTTCCAGCGTATGCGGGGCATGGTCGGAGCCGAGCACGTCGATGATGCCTTGCTCGATGCCGCGCCAGATGCCGGCGCGGTGATCGGCCCCGCGCACCGGCGGGTTCATCTGCGCCAGCGTGCCGAGCCGCTCGTAGCATTCGGGTGCGACCAGCGTGAGATGATGCGGCGTCGCCTCGCAGGAAGCGACATCCTTGTGGTCACGCAGGAACTCGATCTCTTCCTTGGTCGAGATGTGCAGCACATGGATGCGCTTGCCGGTCTCGTGCGCGAGCTTGACCAGCCGCTGCGTCGCCATCAGCGCCGCGGTCTCGTCGCGCCAGACCGGATGCGAACGCGGATCGCCCTCGATGCGCAGCGACTTGCGGTCGTTGAGGCGGTATTCGTCTTCGGCGTGGAAGGCGGCGCGGCGGCGAATCACCTGGAAGATGCGGCGCAGGCTCTCGTCGTCCTCCACCAGCAGCGCGCCGGTCGACGAGCCGATGAACACCTTGACGCCCGCACAGCCGGGCGCGCGCTCCAGCACCGGCAGATCCTGCACGTTCTCGCGGGTGCCGCCGATGAAGAAGGCGAAATCGCAATGCATGCGATGATGGGCACGCTTCACCTTGTCAGTGAAGGTGGCCTCCGTCACGGTCAATGGCGACGTGTTCGGCATCTCGAACACGGCGGTGACGCCGCCCATCACGGCGCTGCGCGACCCTGTCTCGAGGTCTTCCTTCTGCTCCAGCCCGGGCTCGCGGAAATGCACCTGGGTGTCCATCACGCCGGGCAGGATGTGGAGGCCCTTGCAGTCGATCACCTCAGCGGCGGAGGCCTGCGACAGCGGGCCCAGCTCCGCGATGCGGCCGTTGGTGATGCCGATATCGCGAACACCCTCGCCGTCCTGGTTGACGACGGTGCCGCCTTTGAGGATCACATCGAAGCGCTGGGTCATGGCTGAAGGCCTCTCTCATCCCCAAGCGCGGAGCTTGAGGTCTTGTCGTTTATGCCTTGCGGGCTTACGTTCCGGAGCAACATGTCGCAAGAGATTTTCACATGAAATCAGCGTTTCTTCCCGACCGGAGCGTGGTCAAGGTCGCGGGCGAGGACGCGCGCAACTTCCTCAACGGCCTGATCACGACCGATCTCGACAGGCTGAAGCCGGGCCTGGGGCGATTCGGTGCGCTGCTGACGCCGCAGGGCAAGATCATCGTGGATTTCCTGATCACAGAGGTGCCCGCAGGCCATGGCGGCGGGTTCCTGATCGACTGTCCGAAGGCGCTGGCCGAGGGCCTCGCCACCAAGCTGAAATTCTACAAGCTGCGCGCCAAGGTCACGGTGGAAAACCTCGATCTCGGTGTGCTCGCGGCCTGGGACGGCCAGCTTGCGGCGCAGCCGGACCTTGCATTCGCCGATCCGCGCAATGATGCGCTCGGCACTCGCATCCTGATCCCCGAAGATCTCAAGCAGAAGCTGTCCGATCTCATCGGCGCCGAGCTGGTCGATGCCTCCGCCTATGAGGCGCATCGTATTGCGCTTGGCGTGCCGCGCGGCGGGCTCGATTTCATGTACAGCGATGCGTTCCCGCACGAGACCAACATGGACCGCCTCGCCGGCGTCGATTTCGACAAGGGCTGCTATGTCGGCCAGGAGGTCGTCTCGCGTATGCAGCATCGCGGCACCGCGCGCACCCGCAGCGTCAAGGTGCTGCTCGATGACCTCTCGCCGGAGGCCGGCGTCAGTGTTATGGCCGGCGACAAGCCGGTCGGCACGATGGGCTCGTCCGCCCAGGGCAAGGGCATCGCGCTGGTGCGCATCGACCGCGTTGCGGACGCGCTCGATGCCGGCCAGCCGCTCACCGCCGGCGGCCTCGCCGTGCGGCTCGCCGAACCCGACGTCGTCCGCATTCCCCTGAAGCAGCCCATCGCATGAGCCGAGCCCCCCGCCTGCATCCCGACGGAAAGACCCGCTGCCCCTGGCCCGGCGAAGACCAGCTCTATGTCGCCTATCACGACACCGAATGGGGCGTGCCGGAATATGACGACCGTGCGCTCTACGAAAAGCTGATCCTCGACGGCTTCCAGGCCGGCCTCTCCTGGATCACGATCCTGCGCAAGCGCGACAATTTCCGCAAAGCCTTCGATGATTTTCAACCGGAGAAGATCGCGCGCTACAACGACAAGAAGGTGCACGCGCTGATGAACGATGCCGGCATCGTGCGCAATCGCGCCAAGATCGACGGCGCGATCCTGAGCGCGAAATCGTATCTCGACATCATGGAGAAGGGCCCGGGCTTCTCGAAGCTGTTGTGGGACTTCATGGACGGCCGGCCCAAGGTCAACAATTTCAAGACCACTGCGAGCGTGCCGGCCTCGACGCCGCTGTCGACGCAGATCTCCAAGGAACTGTCCTCGCGCGGTTTCAAATTCGTCGGTCCGACCATCGTCTACGCCTTCATGGAGGCGACCGGCATGGTCAACGACCATCTCGTCGACTGCCATTGTCACGCGAGCTGCGGCAAGACGCAGCGCAAGCCGCGCCTCAAGGCCAAATGACCGCGAAGAAAACGGCACGCGACGTGGCATCCCGCGCCTGGCAACGCATGTTGTCGGGCCGGCGGCTCGATCTGCTCGATCCCTCTCCGCTCGATGTCGAGATCGCCGACATCGCGCATGGGCTGGCGCGCGTGGCGCGCTGGAACGGGCAGACCACCGGCGCGCACATCTTCTCGGTCGCGCAGCATACGCTTCTGGTGGAGACCGTGATGCGGCACGAGATGCCGCGCGTCGACGAGCGCATGCGGCTCGCCGCCCTGCTGCACGATGCGCCCGAATACGTGATCGGCGACATGATCTCGCCGTTCAAGGCCGTGCTCGACGGCCACTACAAGGCGGTCGAGAAGCGCCTGCTCGGCGCCATCCACATCCGCTTCGGCCTGCCGCCGGCGCTGCCCGAGGAGATCACGCAAGCCATCAAGGCCGCCGATCGCGGTGCGGCCTATCTGGAGGCAACCGAGCTTGCCGGCTTCAGCGAAAGCGAGGCGAAGCGCCTGTTCGGCAGGGACCCCGGCCTCTCCGACAGCATCCGCCGCGACTACCTCACGCCCTGGACCGCGGCGCGGGCCGAGAAGCAGTTTCTGGAGCGGTTCAACGCGGTGTTCGCGTAGCATCATCCCTTCGTAGGGTGGGCAAAGCGAAGCGCGTCCACCAAACTAGCCGCAATGTGCGCGATGCGAAACCGTGGGCACGGCGCGATGCGCCTTTGCCCACCCTACGAGCGCTCGCTATAATCAGCGGCAAAAAGGTCCGCCATGATCCACGTCTGTTCCCTCGCCGCCCTTCCCGAAACCGTCCGCCTCACCAGGGCCAGCCATGTGCTGACCGTCATGGCCAATGTCGAGCAGGTGGCACGTCCGGTGTCGGTGCTGCCGGCCAACCATCTCAAGGTGTCGATGGACGACATCACCGAGGAGATGGACGGCTTCACCGCACCATCCGAAGCTCATATCGACCAGGTACTGAATTTCGTGCGCGGCTGGGACCGCAGCGCGCCGCTGGTGGTGCATTGCTATGCCGGCATCAGCCGCTCCACTGCGAGCGCGTTCGCGGCCGTCTGCGCCCTCAATCCGGATCGCGACGAGATCGAGATCGCCAAGAAGATCCGCGCGGCCTCCCCGATCGCCTCGCCGAACCGCCGCATCGTCGGCCTTGCCGACCGCGCGCTCGGACGCAACGGCCGCATGCTGCGCGCGCTCGACGAGATGGGCCCGGGCGCAATGATGGTCGAGGGCCGCCCCTTCGTGATCGAGCTCGAATGACAACTGCGACATCAGCCGCATGAGCGACACGCAGCTGACGCCGATCGAGATCGGCCTGACCGCGGCGATCGTCGCGATCGAGGATCATGAGCCGCTGATCCTCACCGCGCACAGCAGTGATGGGCTGGCGGGCCTGCCGTTCGGTCCGTTCGATGCGCCCAGCCATCGCACGTTCGAGATCGGCCTGCGCGCCTGGGTCGAGGCGCAGGCGGGCCTGCGGCTCGGCTATGTCGAGCAGCTCTACACGTTCGGCGATCGCGGCCGTCACGCCGAGGCCGGCGACACCGGTGCGCACATGGTGTCGATCGGCTATCTCGCGCTGACGCGCGCGGTGGGCGGCGAGCTCGCAGCGACCGGCGCGAGCTTCGAACCGTGGTATCGCTTCCTCCCCTGGGAAGACTGGCGCGAGGAGCCGCCTGCGATCATCGCCCGCGACATCATTCCGGCGCTGACGCTATGGGCCGAGGAAGAGACGCCGGAGACCACACGCGCGCTGCCGCGCCGGGATCGCGTGCGATTCTATTTCGGTCTCGACGGCGCCCCCTGGGACGAGGAGCGCGTTCTTGACCGCTACGAGCTTTTGTACGAGGCCGGGCTGATCGAGGAGGCGCGGCGCGACGGCCGTCCTGCGGCATTGGCGCGGAAGCAGCTTCCCGCGCTCGGCACCTCCATGCGGTTCGATCACCGCCGGATTCTCGCGACAGCGATCGCGCGGCTGCGTGCAAAACTGAAGTATCGTCCTGTGGTGTTTGAACTTTTGACCGCCGAGTTCACACTCACTGAACTGCAGTACACGGTGGAGGCGATCTCCGGCCGGCACCTGCACAAGCAAAATTTCCGCCGTTTGGTCGAAACCGAAGCCTTGGTCGAACCGACCGGCGTGATGTCGACACAGACCGGCGGACGGCCGGCGGCGCTCTACCGCTTCCGCCGCGACGTGCTCCAAGAACGACCCGCGCCGGGCTTGCGCGTACGCTCCCGGCGCTAGATCCTAGGATTTGCGTGACCGGCCCCTGCCCGCCGGTTGCCTGGAGGCTTCATGTTTGACGGCCCGTTTGACGTCTTTGCGCTGATCATTGCGATCATCGCTGTCCTGATCGCGATCAAGGCTTCCAGCCAGGCGGCCGAGCTGCGCCGCCGGCTGAGCTCGCTCGAAGAGATGTTCTACATGCAGCGGCAGGTGCAGCCGCCGCCGCTGATGCCCGCGCAGGTGCAGGCCGAAGCGCCCGCGACGACGGCCGCCGAGCCGCCGCCGCTCGCGCCCGAAGCCGAGGCAGCACCGCCTCCGCTGGTCACCGAAGAGGTTTCACCGCGGCCGCTCGCAGCGAGCACCGAAGCCGATGCACCGCCGCCCCTCGCGGCGAGCACCGAGGCCGATGCACCGCCGCCGCTGCCCGCGCCGGCACCTGATATTAGAGAGCCTGGCTTCGAGGAGCGGCTCGGCACGCGCTGGGTGGTCTGGATCGGCGGCCTTGCGCTCGCGCTCGGCGGCTTCTTCATGGTGCGCTATTCGATCGAGGCTGGCCTCGTCGGCCCCGGCGTGCGCGTGTTCCTCGGCAGCCGCGCTGCTGGGCGCCGGCGAATGGTCGCGGCGCAAGGAGAGCATCTCCAACATCGCGGCGCTGCCGATCGCCAACATCCCCGCGATCCTCACCGCGGCCGGAACGGCGGTGGCGTTCGCGACCATCTACGCGGCCTATGCGCTCTATGGCTTCCTCATGCCCGCCACCGCGTTCGTGCTGCTCGGCATCGTTGCGATGGGCACGCTCGCCGCGGCACTGTTGCATGGGCCCGCACTCGCGGGCCTCGGCGTGGTCGGCGCGTTCGTGACGCCGATCCTCGTCTCCAGCGGCAAGCCGGATTATTGGGCGCTCTATATTTATCTTGCGATCGTCACCGCCGCGAGCTTCGGCCTCGCGCGCATCCGGCTGTGGCGCTGGCTCGCGGTGACGACGATCGCCTTCGCCGTGCTCTGGATCTTCCCGGGGCTCGATACCAGCGAGCTGCAGGTCGCGCCGCACGCCTTCCATGCAATCGCGGGCTTCGTGCTTGCCGCTCTGCTCGTGGTCTGCGGCTTCATGTTCGGCCCGACCATCGAGGACGGCGAGATCGAGCCGGTGTCGTCGAGCTCGCTCGGCGCCTATCTGTTCGGCGCGATGCTGATCGTGCTGTCGAGCGCGCATGCGGACCTTGCGCTGATCGCCTTCACGCTGCTCGTTGGTGCGACGCTGTTCGTCGCCTGGCGCGCGCCGGCGGCAACGGGCGCGCTGGGCGCGGCCGCAGCGACCGTCTTCATCGTGTTCGCCGAATGGGCGGTGCGCGCCAATCCCGACATGCTGGTGCTGCCGAGCGGCCCGATGCCCGGCGTTGGACCGGTCGCCACCGACAGCTCGGTGACGCTGCATCTGGTGATGGCCGCAATCTTCGCTGCCGGCTTCGGCATCGCGGGCTTTCTCGCGCAGGGCCGCTCGAGCTCGGCGGTCATTCCGGTGGTGTGGTCGGCGGCAGCCGTTGCGACGCCGATCGCGATCCTCGTTGCGCTCTACGCGCGCATCGCCCATCTCGACCGCTCGATCCCGTTCGCGATCCTCGCGGTGCTGCTCGCCGCCGCCTTTGGCGCTGCGACCGAAGCGCTGGCGCGCCGCGAAGATCGGCCGGGTACTGCGACCTCCGTCGCGCTGTTCGCGACCGGCACGCTCGGCGCGCTGGCGCTGGCGCTGACCTTCGCCCTCGAAAAGGGCTGGCTCACCATCGCGCTGGCGCTGATGTCGCTCGGCACGGCCTGGATCTCGCTGCAGCGGCCGATCCCGGTCCTGCGCCGGCTCGCCGCCATCTTTGCCGCGATCGTGACCGCGCGCATCGGCTATGATCCGCGCATCGTCGGCGATGCCGTCGGCACCACACCGATCTTCAACTGGCTGTTGTGGGGCTACGGCCTGCCGGCGGCCTCGTTCTGGGGCGCGAGCATCTTCCTGCGCCGCCGCGGTGACGATCCGCCGCTGCGCATCGTGGAGGCCGCCGCGATCCTGTTCACCGCACTGCTCGCCTTCATGGAGATCCGCCATCTTGCCACTAGCGGCCGCATGACGCCGCCGCCCTCGCTGCTCGAATTTGGACTGCAAGTCTGCGTCGCGCTCGCCATGGCGATCGGGCTGGAGCGGCTGCGGCTGAGGAGCCACAGCATCGTTCACAATGTCGGCGCGGTCGCGCTCACCGCGATCGCCGGGCTCATCAGCGTATTCGGCCTGCTGATCCTGGAGAATCCGTGGCTGCTCTCCAGCGTCGATGTCGGCGGTCTCGTCTTCAACCTGCTGCTGCTCGGCTACGCTCTCCCGGCGGTACTGATGCTGCTGCTGTCCTATGCGGTGGCAGGGCATCGCCCCGTCGCCTATGCGAACACGATTGCCGGCGCTGCGCTGGTGTTCGCGCTCACCTATTTGACGCTGGAGATCCGCCGCTTCTATCACGGCCCGGTCCTGCTCTACGGCGCCACCACGGGCGCGGAGCAATACACCTATTCGATCGGCTGGCTCGGCTTCGGCGTGGTGCTGCTCGGCGTCGGCATTCTCGTCAACTCCGAGCGGGCACGGCTGGCGTCGGCCGCGGTGATCGCGCTGACGATCCTGAAGGCCTTCGTGATCGACATGTCGACGCTGACAGGCGTCTACCGCGCGCTGTCGTTCATGTGCCTCGGCATCGTGCTGGTCGCGATCGGCTGGCTCTACCAGCGCATCCTGTTCCGGCGGCAGGTCGCACCGCCGCCGGCTCCGCAGGCGAGCACTTGAGGATCAGGCCGCGCGGACCGACTCCAGGAACTGCGCGACCTCGACTTTGAGCCGCGTGCTGTCGGTCGCCAGCGATTTGGCCGCCGACAGCACCTCCGTCGACGCCGAGCCGGTCTCGATCGCACCACGCTGCACGTCCGTGATGTTCATCGAGACCTCCTGCGTACCGACCGAAGCCTGCTGCACGTTGCGCGAGATCTCCTGCGTGGCCGCGCCCTGTTCCTCGACGGCGGCTGCGATGGCCGCCGCCACCTCGGACAGCCGCTCGATGGTGCCGCCGATCTCCTGGATGGCGCTGACGGATTCCTGGGTCGCAGCCTGGATCCCGGAGACCTGGGCCCCGATCTCGCCGGTCGCTTTCGCGGTCTGCTCGGCCAGCGCCTTGACCTCGGAGGCGACGACCGCGAAGCCGCGGCCGGCTTCACCGGCACGCGCCGCCTCGATGGTGGCGTTGAGCGCCAGCAGGTTGGTCTGACCGGCGATGGTGTTGATCAGCTCGACCACGTCGCCGATACGCGATGCCGCCTGCGACAGCGCGTTGACGCGGTCGTTGGTCCGCGTGGCCTGCTCGACGGCCTCCGCGGCCATCCGCGCCGAATCCTGCACGCGGCGGCTGATCTCGGTGATGGAGGACGACAGCTCCTCCGATGCGGACGCAACCGCCTGGACGTTGGTCGAGGCTTCCTCGGACGCCGCGGCGACCACGGTCGCAAGCTCCTGCCCGCGCTGCGCGGTGCTGCTCAGCGTGGTCGCGGAGGCCTCGAGCTCGGTCGAGGCCGACGACACGGTGCCGACGACCTCGCCGATCATGGCCTCGAACTTGCGGGTGATGGCGTCGACGCGGCGGCCGCGTTCGATCTTGGCCTCGGCGTCGGCCGCAGCGACTTCGTCGGCGGCCTTCTTGGCGATCAACGCCTCCTTGAAGATCTGGAGCGCATCCGCCATCGAGCCGATCTCGGTCTTCTCGCCGCGATGCGGCACCTCGGCGGAGAGGTCGCCTTCGCCAAGCGACTGCATCGGATGGATGATCGAGGCAATCCCGCGAGACACGTCACGCACGAGATAATAGGCGGCACCGATCGCGATCACGACCGAGAACACGATGATGCCGACCAGCACGCGGAAGATCGTGGCGTAGCTGTCGGCCGCCTGCTTCGTCTCCAGCTCGGCGCCCCGGTTGTTCATCTCGATGCCCTTCTGGTGCAGCGGATCGGCGGCCTGGGCCATCTTCGCGACCTTGGTCTGCAACAGCTCGTTGGCATCGGTCGGGAAGCGACCGACGCCTTTGCGCGACAGCGCCATGACGTCCTGCACCCCGTTCAGGTACTCGGCCCATGCCTTGCTCCACTGCTCATAGAGCGAACGCTCCTCGGCCGAGGTGATCAGCGGCTCGTAGACCTTGCGGGTCTGGTCGATGCGCGCCTGCAGCGAGGCGAGGCGCTTCTCGGCGGCTTCCTTGCCCTCGGCGGTGTCCTGCATCAGGTGCAGGCGCAGCGCGACGCGCAGCTCGTTGATGTCGGCGCGAAGCGAGCCGAGCGCACGCACGCTCGGCAGCCAGCTCTCGGCTATCTCGACGGTGTGGGAATTGATACTCTGCATGGTGCCGATCGCCATCACGCCGACGCCGGCGAGCGACAGCACGAGGACCGACAACACGGTCAGAAGCTTGAACACGATCGACAACTTCGACATCACAGCAAATCCCGATGAGACCTAGCAACGCGCAAATCACCTGCGCCGCCATCGTCACGACGGACGACAGGGCGGAAGTCAGTTCAACAATGCTGGCTGATTTTTATCCCGTAAGATTGCGCTCATAGTTGCAAACAGGCGTTAACAGGAACCTACGTGAAACTACGGAATTCGCTGTCGCCGCCGTTATATGTTCCGCAATTATTGGTTGCAGCGCAGCAGACATCGCGCGACGCCACACTGGCGCACCGCGATGCGCGGCTCGAACGGGGCAACTGACGACCTCAGGCCGCCCGGACCGACTCCAGGAAGCGCGCGACCTCGCTCTTCAGCCGGTTGCTCTCCTGAGACAGCGATTGTGCTGCCGAATGCACCTGGGCCGACGCAGCCCCGGTCTCGCCTGCACCGCGCTGAACGTTGCCGATATTGGCGGAGACCTCCGAGGTGCCGTGCGCGGCATGCTGGATGTTGCGGGAGATCTCCTGCGTCGCGGCGCCCTGCTCCTCCACCGCTGCGGCGATGGCCGAGGAAATTTCCGACATCCGCGCGATGGTGTCGCCGATCTCCTTGATCGCGCCGACCGAATCCTGCGTCGCGGTCTGGATCGCTCCGATGTGCTGGCCGATCTCGCCGGTGGCCTTCGCGGTCTGCTCGGCGAGCGCCTTCACTTCGGTCGCGACCACCGCAAAGCCCTTGCCGGCCTCGCCCGCACGTGCCGCCTCGATCGTGGCATTCAGCGCCAGCAGATTGGTCTGGCTGGCGATCGTGTTGATCAGCTCGACCACGTCGCCGATACGCCCTGCCGCCTTGGTCAGCTCCGCGACGCGCGCGTTGGTGCGCTGGGCCTGCTCCACCGCGACGTCGGCGACGCGAGCCGATTCCTGCACCTGGCGGCTGATCTCCGAGATCGATGTGGTCATCTCCTCGCTCGCGGACGACACCGACTGCACGTTCGCGGACGCCTCCTCCGAGGCCGCCGCCACCGCCGTGGCAAGCCCGTTACCGCGCTCGGCGGCCTGGGTCAGCGTGTTGGAGGACGCCTCGAGCTCGGTTGCTGCCGACGACACCGTGTCGATGATCTCGCCAACTGCGCCTTCAAACCCGTCGGCGAGGCGCTGCATGTCCGCCTTGCGCCGTTCGCGCCCGCGCGCGTCAGCCTCGGCCTGCTCCGCACGCAGCCGCTCGGCCTCCGCCATGTTGGTCCTGAACACCTCGACCGCACCGGCCATCTCGCCGATCTCGTCCTTGCGCCCAACGCCGGGGACGGCAATCGAAAGCTCGCCGCGTGCGAGCCGCGTCATCGCACCGACCATGCCGGACAATGCCTTCGAGATCGAGCGTCCCAGGACGAAGCCGACCACGGCGAGCACGACGACAGTGACGGCGAAAGCAATCATCATCCACAGGCGTACGGCATCGCGCGTTGCGGCCTCCGCGGCGTCGGCCTGCTTGTACATGGCGTCGACGGCGGTCCGCACCTCGACCATGGAGGGTTCGAGCTCGCGGAATGTCTTCATCATGCTCGCGTCCAGCGCGGCGCTCTGCTGCGCGGTCTCGGCCCAGGCCGCGAACTCGGACTGGTATTTCTGGAGCTTGGCCGTGATGTCGTTCATCACCGCCGTCGGGACTGCGACCACCTCGATCGCCTTGGAGAATTCGACCCCGGCCTTCTTCACTTCGGCAATGTATTTGGGGTCGCGCCGCAGCATGAAGTCCTTCTCGTGCCGGCGCATCATCAGCATCCAGCTCGTCGTCCTGGGATCGTCGATCTCCTTGAGCTTCACCTCGATGTCGTGCACGGCGGCGCGGAGCGAGCCGGACAGGCCAAGCGTCTCGTTCAGCCCGAGTCTGGTCTCGGCCACGACGAGCGCCTTGAAATGCTCGGCATAGCGTTTGAAGCCGTCATGCGCCTGCCTGGTCTTGTCGGACAGCGCGCTCATGCCGCCGGCCGCCATCAACCGCTCGACCTCGTCGAAATCGCGGTTGATCGGTCCCATCAGCTCGGCATGCGCCTTGGCGTAGCTTTCGTTGCGGCGCTGCTGAAAATTCTTCTCGTTGCGGCGCGCCTCCAGCATCTCGATCGTGAGCTGCTTGTTGAGGTCAGCGATCGCGCGGGCGCGGTTGGCAACGGTGCGGGAGGCGTCCTGAGAGAGGCTGCCGATCTCGTAGATCGCGCCGAAGACGACGAGACCGACAAGGCCGAAGAGTCCGATCGCCATGACCTTGTGGGTGAGGCGAATGGAGAAGCCGCTCATTGAATGTGCTCCGATACGTTCGATACGCAATACAGGGAGGGCGACTCGGCACCCGAATATTGCGAGATCATGACTGCATCGGTTTTCCGGAAGGTTAACCGTGCAGACCTTCTCACCGCGGCATCGGCTGCGGACGCATGCGAACCGCCACGCGTCCTCGCGCGGCGGTTGCAATCGGCGGACGATGGGGTGAGGACGGCCGCCCTCAGGCGGCGCGCACCGTGGTGAGGAACTTGCCGACCTCGAGCTTGAGGCGGTTGCTGTCGCCGGACAGCGACTGCGCAGCCGAAAGCACCTGCGACGACGCCGAGCCGGTCTCGCTCGCGCCGCGCTGCACATCGGTGATGTTGGACGACACTTGATGGGTGCCTTCCGCCGCCTGCTGCACGTTGCGGGAGATTTCCTGCGTCGCGGCGCCCTGCTCCTCCACCGCCGCCGCGATCGCCGACGAGATCTCCGACAGGCGTTCGATGGTGTCGCTGATGTCCTTGATGGCGCCGACCGATTCCTGGGTAGCAGACTGGATGCCGGAAATCTGCTGGCCGATCTCGCCGGTCGCCTTCGCGGTCTGCTCGGCAAGCGCCTTCACTTCGGAAGCGACGACGGCGAAGCCACGGCCAGCTTCACCGGCACGTGCAGCCTCGATCGTGGCGTTGAGCGCCAGCAGGTTGGTCTGGCCGGCGATGGTGTTGATCAGCTCGACGACGTCGCCGATCCGCGTTGCCGCCTTCGACAGTTCGCTGACACGTTCGGTCGTGGTGCGGGCCTGGCCGACGGCTTCGTTCGCCACGCGCGCGGATTCCTGCACCTGGCGGCTGATCTCGGTGATCGAGGACGACAACTCCTCGGTCGCCGAGGCCACCGACTGCACGTTGGTGGAGGCTTCCTCAGAGGCCGAAGCGACCACGGTCGCGAGTTGCTGCGCGTGCTCCGCGGTCGAGGTCAGCGTCGTCGCGGAAGCCTCGAGCTCGGTCGAGGCCGAGCTCACGGTCTCGATCACCTCGCCGACAGCGGTTTCAAACTGGTCGGCAAGCCGGAGCATGTCCTGGCGACGCTGCGCCGCGCTGCGCTGCTCCATCTCCTTCTGCTCGGCTTCCATCCGGATCTTGGCAAGGCCGTTCTCCCGGAACACTTCCGCGGTCTTGGCGACTTCGCCGACCTCGTCCTTGCGATCAAGGCCGGCGATCTCGACCTGATAGCGGCCGGCGGCAAGCTCCTGGAGCACACCGACGATCATGCGGATCGGTTGCCGTACTGACCGATGATGAAGCCCAACGCGCCGCCGATGATGACACCGAGGCCTGCGAGGATGATCAGGAAGCGTGACGTCGATTCATACTGCTCGCGCGCTTCCTTGCTCTTCTCCTCGACGCGCGTATTCAGCCGATCGGCGAGTTCGCGGATCTTGCCTTGAAGGTTCTCCGCAGCGGTCCTGCTCTTCATCGCGATGTCGCGCAGCTTGTCTGCGCTGTCGCTGAGCTTCGCCGACTTCTCGGCATCGACGGCCGCGAGCGTCGTGTCCATCTGGCTCTTGTAGGCCGAGAACGCCTCGCGCACGCCCGGGAGCAGCGTCTTGGCCTTCTCGTCCGGGGTCTGGCTGACCTCGTCGAAACGCTCCTGATACTGCTTGAGCTGGGCGTTGATGACATCACGCGCGGCGAGGCGATTGTCGTCACGCGGATCAAGCGCACTGCGGAATTCAGCGCGGTTCAGCGCGATGACGTTCTGGTTGGCGCGCGCGGCGAGCAAGGCCCGCTTGGCCGCGGTCGACATCACGTCGGCCTTTTCGCTGAGATCGCTAAGGGCGGAGACGCCAATCCAGGCGATCGCGGCACCGATCCCGCACAGCAGGAGGACGATCCCGAGGATCTTGCTCAGGATGCGGAAGCGGCCGAGAAAATGCATGACTGGAACCCTTCATGGACGTTGCCGCTCAAGCGGCTGAATTCCCATGAACCTCGTCCAAAACCATTCCGCTTCCCTTAACCACGTTTGCCGTAGAAACACGGAGCTTTCACCGCGATCGACGCCGCTCTTGCATTCCGAGAGTTGCGCAGGGAGCAAGGCTCTCCCTGCGGTTTTGGTCAGGCCGCGCGAACGATACCCAGGAACTTGCCGACCTCGAGCTTGAGGCGATTGCTGTCGCCGGACAGCGACTGCGCCGCCGCCAACACCTGCGAGGACGCCGAGCCGGTCTCGCTCGCGCCGCGCTGCACGTCGGTGATGTTGGACGACACTTGATGGGTGCCTTCCGCCGCCTGCTGCACGTTGCGGGAGATTTCCTGCGTCGCGGCACCCTGCTCTTCGACCGCAGCCGCGATCGCCGAGGAGATCTCCGACAACTTCTCGATGGTGTCGCTGATGTCCCTGATGGCGCCGACCGAATGCTCGGTCGCGGCCTGAATGCTGGCGATCTGCTGGCCGATCTCGCCGGTCGCCTTCGCGGTCTGCTCGGCGAGCGCCTTCACTTCAGAGGCGACCACGGCAAAACCGCGGCCCGCTTCGCCGGCGCGGGCGGCCTCGATCGTGGCGTTGAGCGCCAGCAGGTTGGTCTGGCCGGCGATGGTGTTGATCAGCTCCACGACGTCGCCGATCCGCGTCGCCGCCTTCGACAGCTCGCTGACACGGTCGGTCGTGGTGCGGGCCTGGCCGACCGCCTCGCTGGCGACGCGCGCAGATTCCTGCACCTGACGGCTGATCTCGGTGATCGACGACGACAGCTCCTCCGTTGCCGACGCCACCGACTGCACGTTGGTGGAGGCCTCTTCGGAGGCCGCCGCGACCACGGTGGTGAGCTGCTGCGTGCGCTCCGCGGTCGAGGTGAGCGTGGTGGCGGATGCTTCAAGCTCCGTGGAAGCCGATGACACCGTACCGACGATCTCGCCGACGGCGCCTTCGAAGCTGTCGGCGAGCCTGCGCATCTCGGACTTGCGCTGCTCGGCCGCGAGCTGATCCTGCCGCGACTTGGCTTCCGCGTCCTCTCGCGCCTTCTGTTCAGATACGATCTTGAATTTCTCGACGGCACCGGCGACTTCGCCGACCTCGTCCTTGCGGCCGAGGCCCGGCAGCACCACGGAGAAATCGCCGCCGGCGAGCTTCTCCATCGCCGCCGTCAATGCGCGCATCGGCCGCGCAATGCTGAAGACGGAGAAGATGCAGGCCCCGATCAGAACCAGCGCGACCAGCACGCCAGCGACGAACGAGGTCCGCGCAACGGACGCGGCCTCAGCTTCGGCTTCGGTGCGGGCTTCGGCACTCTTCTGCTTGGCAAAGTTGATGATCTCGTTGGTCAGCTCCGATATCTCTTCGTTGATCGGCGCCAGCATCTCCTTGCGGATGCGGTCGACCTCGGCCACGAGCTTTGCGAGCGGTGCTGCCGCCTCGCCGTCCTTCTTCGCGCTCAGGGCGAGCTCCTGCTTGCGGATCGCTTCGATCTGCTGTTGCCCCTTGCTGAAATTGCCGACCAACACGACCAGGCGGTCGATCCGCTTGTGATTCTCCGGCGAGCGCGACAGCTTCGCCATCTCGTCCGCGAATTTCAGGGCCGCGGTCTGCCGATCGTTGAAATAGGTGACGGCCTTCTGCAACTCGGCCGGCGACGTGGAGCTCAGGATGTCACGAATGCCGATCTGCATCCCGCGGACCGACGCCTTGGCTTCCGCGGCGCTTTGCGCGATCGACTGCTGCCCCGATGCCCCATTGCTGAGCTTCTGAACCGCAGCGTCGCCGTTCATCTGGAGGACGATCATCAGCGCGACGAGCGCGATGGTGAGTGCCGAGGTCACAGCGAGCTTGGTGCCAATTCGCAGGTTCTGAATGAACATCATCGACATAATCCCCGGATACGCATTGCCGCGCCGACGCGCGTGAACAGTCCGGGAAGGCTAACCGCGAGGTTACTCATTAACGTTAAGGGTGGCCGCGGCAGCCTGGGTAGAAATACTGAAATCGTGCTTAAACTACTGCAGTTGCGCACTTTTCACGTGCAATGAAATGGAACTCGCGGATTTGCACGCGCTGGCGTCCGTTAACGGTTGCCCGTTCGCGGTCATCAGCACACGGTCTCACCGACCAGGCTGACGCGGAAGACCGGCTTCTTGTTCTCGTCGAGCAGCTCCATGCTCCACTTCGCGTTCGGCTTCAGGTTGCGCGCGATGCTGCCGAGCAGGTTGGCGCAGACCTCGCTCATCTCGGCCCAGGCGGCGGCGCGATCCTCGAACTCGTACGGCTGGTCGGCGGCGCCGGAATAACGACCGGTGCTGATGCGAAAGAAATACAGCGACATCGTAGAACCCTTGCCCCCCGGCCCTGGGCAAACTGGGACGCGAGTCGCTACCAAGGCATGAAAGCCGCCGTCCGTATGACTACGGCGCGGCGGCTTGGTGACCGACGAATATTTTCAACGACAAAATGCGCGGGCGGTCCCGAGCAGCCAGCTCACTGGGTCGAGCGGCGCAATTCCAGCGGAGCGTCGTTCCTGGCGGGCTCCGATCTGGCTTCGGACTTCACCGGCTCGAGCCGGCTGCTCTCGACACGCGGCGTCTCGACGCGCGCGGCGACTTCAGTATTGGACGCAGCGACCGAACCGGTGCGCTCCGAAGAGCGCAGCGAACGCGGACGCGCCACGGCGCGGGCCATCAGCATCTGATTGCCGCCCTGGTGGTGGAAGTCGCAATAGGCGAAGCCCATGCCCGACACCGAGCCGCGGAAGCTGCGATCGTCGGTCTTTTCCAGGTTGAAGCAGGGCTCGAACGGAATGCCCTTGATCGAGGCGCAGACGTTCTGCCCGCGGATCTGGAGCGTGTTGCCGGGCAGGCGGAGATGCTTCACCGGGCCTGCGCCCGAGAACTGCACCGCGCCGGCGGCGCCGAGATCGTCCAGGATGCGGCCTGCGCCGCGGGTGCCGTCGAAACAGGTGAAGGCGAACACCTTACCGGCAACGAAGCGGCGCGCCTCGTCGGCGTTCATGCTTCCTGCAATGGCCGGCGCGAACGTCGCTGCCGCCGTGAAAGCCCCCAACACAATACGCGCAAGCATGCTCAACTCCGAACCAACCCCAGCGCGGGCGATGCCTTATCTCTTTACCCGCTGCTTACCATACTAACCATGGCGACATTGAAGCAGCTTGGTTGGTAAAGTCTGAACGTCGTTAGACAATTTTTACCACGATGCGGCCGCGGACCTGGCCGGCGAGGATTTTCGCGCCCCATTCCGAAACTTCTTCGAGCGGAATTTCATGAGTAATTTCAGATAGTTTTGTCCGATCCAGATCCGAGGCCAGACGCTGCCAGGCGGCTTTCCGCGGCTCGATCGGGCACATCACGGAATCGATGCCGAGAAGGCACACCCCGCGCAAAATGAAGGGTGCGACAGAAGACGGCAGGTCCATGCCGGCCGCCAGGCCGCACGCCGCGATCGCGCCGCCATACTTCGTCATCGACAGGAGATTCGCGAGCGTGGTCGAGCCGACGCTGTCGACGCCGCCGGCCCAGCGCTCCTTGGCGAGGGGCTTGGCCGCCGCCGACAATTCATTGCGGTCGATGATCTCGGCCGCACCGATCTCTTTCAAATAGTCGGCTTCCGAGGCGCGGCCGGTCGAGGCGATGACGTGATAACCGAGCTTCGAGAGCACGGCGGTGGCGACCGAGCCGACGCCGCCGGCCGCGCCCGTCACCACCACAGGGCCGCTCTTCGGCGACAGGCCGTGCTTCTCCAGCGCCAGCACAGACAGCATCGCGGTGAAGCCGGCGGTGCCGATCGCCATGGCGTCACGCGCCGACAGGCCCTGCGGCAAGGCGACCAGCCAGTCGCCCTTGACCCGCGCCTTCTCGGCATAGGCGCCGAGATGGGTCTCGCCCATGCCCCAACCGGTGCAGACGACCTTGTCGCCCGCCTTCCATTGCGGATGGGCGGAGGTTTCAACCGTGCCGGCGAAATCGATGCCGGCGATCATCGGGAAGCGGCGCACCACCGGCGCCTTGCCGGTGAGCGCGAGGCCGTCCTTGTAGTTCAGCGTCGACCATTCCACGCGGACCGTGACATCACCGTCCATCAGTTCGGCGTCGTCGAACTGCGTGAGTGCGGCGGTGGTGCCCTTGTCCGCCTTGTCGATCCGGATCGCCTTGAATGTGGCCACGACTGAACTCCCTGGACTTGTTTCAGGGGATGTTTAGCCGATCAGGCAGGCTGCGCAACCGCTCGCTGAACCGGTTTCTCGACGATCGGAAGATTGATCAGCGCGGACAGCACGCCGAACAGGATCGAGAGCCACCAGATCGGCGTATAGGAACCGAACTTTTCGAACACGATGCCGCCGAGCCAGACGCCGAGGAAGCCGCCGACCTGATGGCTGACGAAGGCGAAGCCGTAGAGCGTGGCGAGCCAGCGCGTGCCGAACATCAGCGCCACCAGCGCCGAGGTCGGCGGCACCGTCGACAGCCAGGTCAGACCGGAGACCGCACCGAATGCGATTGCTGAGAACGGCGTGATCGGGAACGAGATGAAGGCGAGCGTCGCAAGCGCACGCGTGAAATAAATCGCGGAGAGGATGTAGCGCTTGGGCAGCGAGTTCTGGAGATAGCCGACGCTCAGCGATCCCATGATGTTGAACAGGCCGATCGCCGCGATCACCCAGCCGCCGGTTTGCGTCGAGATGCCGCGATCGACCAGGAACGCCGGCAGATGCACAGTGATGAAGGCGAGCTGGAAGCCACAGGTGAAGAAGCCGAGCACCAGCAACACATAGGAGCGATGGCCGAAGGCTTCGGCGAGCGCTTTCGTGAAGGTCTGCTCATCCGCTGGCGTCGCATTGGCCGTGGTTGCGACCGGCGGCGTCGAGAGTGCCAGCGACAGCGGGATGATCAGCAGCATCAGGAAGCCGAACACGGTGAGCGCCTGCTGCCAGCCGAAATTGTCGATCAGTGCGACGCCGATCGGCGCGAACAGGAATTGGCCGAACGAGCCCGCCGCAGTGCCGGCACCGAGCGCGAGGCCGCGCTTCTCCGCCGGCAACAGCTTGGTGAAGGCCGACAGCACCAAGTTGAACGAACAGCCGGCGAGACCGAAGCCGACCATGACACCTGCGCCGATGTTCAGCGACAGCGGCGTCGAGGAATAGCGCATCAGCAGCAGGCCGCCGGCGTAAAGCAGCGCGCCGACGCACATCACCCGGAACAGGCCGAAGCGATCGGCGACCGCGCCGGCGAGGGGCTGGCCCAATCCCCACAGCAAATTCTGGAAAGCGATCGCGAGGCCGAACACGTCGCGGCCCCAGGCGAATTCGTGGCTCATCGGCTGCACGAAGAAGCCAAGCGCCGAGCGCGGGCCGAAGCCGAGCATGCCGATCGCACAGCCGCAGAGAATGATGATCGCCGGGGTGCGCCAGGAGGAGGAACGCGAGACCGGACCGAGCTCGCCCGCTTGAGTGGACATGGGTTCCTCATCAGTCGCTGGCGGATCCGGGAAAGGCAACCGCGAGTCACGCGTTTAATGCAGTTGCATGAAGATCCCAAGTCAAAAATGATTGCGTTCCACGAAGGGCTGCCGCCGGAGCATTGCGTTTCATCGCGGCGCTCCCCGACGCGCCGAGCGCGATTTAACGGGAATGTGTGCGGCTGGGGCTAGCGGCCCGCTCGGGCGCATGTTATCTTTGATTTACTCAGATTGAGTATATGTGAGCTCTAGCGAAACCCACCGGCCCTCTCGGCCGGATTTCTCAGACCCTATATATACTCATATAGAGCATAATTAGCATTCACGGGAGGCTTCGATGCCCATCACTGGAATTTACGGCCCCGACGACTTTGCCAACCGGCCGCAGGGCCAAGTCCCCGCCCCTCCTCGCGCCATACCAGCGCGAACCGGCCCCGCGCTGCCGAAGCCCTCACTGGAATGGACTGCGGACGTCGAGCGGGCCACTGCGCCGCTCTATGAGCGCGTGAAGCACGTCATCCCCCCGATCGAGTGGCCGCTGATGGCGCCGACGATCAAGGCGATCAACGAGCTGAAGCAGGCCCGCGGCGCCGTCATCCTCGCGCACAACTACCAGGCGCCGGAGATCTTTCATTGCGTCGCCGATATCGGCGGCGACTCGCTTCAGCTCGCGATCGAAGCGACCAAGGTGAAGGCGGACATCATCGTGCAATGCGGCGTGCACTTCATGGCGGAGACGTCAAAGCTGCTCAACCCGGACAAGATGGTATTGATCCCGGACGCGCGCGCCGGCTGCTCGCTCGCGGACAGCATCACGGGCGCGGACGTTCGCCTGCTCCGCGAGAAATTTCCCGGCGTGCCTGTCGTCGCCTATGTCAACACGTCGGCGGAAGTAAAGGCGGAGGTCGACATCTGCTGCACCTCGTCGAACGCGGTGCAAGTGGTCGAGAGCCTGAACGCACCGACCGTGATCTTCCTGCCCGATCGCTACCTTGCAACGTATGTCGCCTCGAAGACCGACGTGAAGATCATCGCCTGGAAGGGCGCCTGCGAGGTGCACGAGCGCTTTACCGGCGAGGAGCTGCGCGCCTATCGCGAGGCCGACCCGTCGGTGCAGATCATCGCGCATCCCGAATGTCCGCCTGATGTGCTGGCGGAAGCCGATTTCACCGGCTCGACCGCGCACATGATCAACTGGGTGCGCGAGCGGCGGCCGCGGCGGCTCGTCATGATCACGGAATGCTCGATGGCCGACAATGTCCGCGCCGAGCTGCCCGATGTGGAGATGCTGCGCCCCTGCAATCTCTGCCCGCACATGAAGCGCATCACGCTCGCCAACATTCTGAACAGCCTGCTCACGCTTGGCGAGCAGGTCACGATCGATCCCGCGCTCGCGGAACGCGCGCGGCGCTCGGTCGAGCGGATGATCAATCTGAAGAATTGAGAGTGAGACATGCAAGACAACATCCACAATCTCACCCGCAGCACCGATGACGTCGTCATCGTCGGCGGTGGCCTCGCCGGACTCTTTTGTGCACTGAAGCTCGCGCCGCGGCCGGTAACGCTGATCTCGGCCGCTCCGCTCGGACAGGGCGCATCATCCGCCTGGGCGCAAGGCGGCATCGCTGCGGCCGTGGCCGAAGGCGATAGCCCGGAGGCGCACGCCGCTGACACCATCGCCGTCGGCGGCGGCCTCGTCGACGAGGCGGTCGCACTCGGCATCGCGCGCGAGGCCGCGCCTCGGATTCACGATTTACTCGCCTATGGCGTGCCGTTCGACCGCGACCTCGAAGGCAAGCTCGCGGTCGGCCGCGAGGCCGCGCATTCGGCGCGGCGCATCGTGCATGTGCGCGGCGACGGGGCCGGAGCCGCGATCATCGCGGCACTAAGCGAAGCTGTGCGCCGCACGCCATCGATCCGACTGATCGAAGGCTTCGTTGCGGAAGCGCTGTTGACCGAGGACGGCGCGGTCACGGGTCTTCAATTGCGCGAGGCCGGCAATCCCGCTGCACGTCCGCTCCTGCTTGCCTCTCGCGCGGTGGTGCTGGCGACCGGTGGCCTCGGCCATCTCTATGCCGTCACCACCAACCCGCTCGAAGCCAGCGGCTCGGGCCTTGCGATCGCCGCGCGCGCTGGTGCAGTCATCGCCGATCCCGAGTTCGTGCAGTTCCATCCGACCGCCATCATGGCCGGGCGCGATCCGGCGCCGCTGGCAACGGAGGCGCTGCGCGGCGAAGGGGCAACGCTGATCAACGGCGATGGCGAACGTTTCATGACGGCGCTCCATCCGCTCGCAGAGCTCGCTCCGCGCGACATCGTGGCCCGCGGCGTGTTCGCCGAGATCGCGGCCGGGCGTGGTGCCTTTCTCGATGCCCGGCAGGCGCTCGGTGCGCGCTTCGCCGACAAGTTCCCGACCGTGCATGCAAGCTGCATCGCTGCCGGCATCGATCCCGCCACGCAGGCTATCCCGATCGCGCCGGCGGCGCATTACCACATGGGCGGCATTGCGGTGGATGAGCGCGGCCGCAGCTCGATCGACGGGCTCTGGGCCGGCGGCGAAGTGTCGTCCACCGGCGCGCATGGCGCCAACCGGCTGGCGTCGAATTCGCTCTTGGAGGCGGTGGTCTACGCCGCCCGCATCGCCGACGACATCGCCGGCCGCGCCATCCCCTCGCCTGCCCGCCTTCCCGATGCGTTGGTGACGTCGCGTGGCGGCATGACGGACGCTGCCGCCGTGAAGCGGTTGCGAACGATGATGAGCGCGCATGTCGGCGTGATCCGCAGCAGTGACGGGCTTGCGGAGGCCGTGCGCAGCTTCGCCGCAGTCGAACGCGGGCCCGCAAGCGTCGTTCTCCGCAACATGGCGGCGTCAGCCTTGCTCGTCGCGACTTCCGCCTGGAGCCGGCGCGAAAGCCGCGGCGCGCATTTCCGCTCCGACCATCCGGCGGATGTCCCCACGCTAGCACAGAGAACGATGACGACGCTCACGGAGGCACGTGAGATCGCGGAGAGCCTGAGCGAGCGTCCGCTGCCACGCACCGCCCGACCGATGATCGCCTGATGGAGTTCCCCATGATCACCCCGACGTCACTGCTCTATCCCGACACCTTCCTGTCGCCGCTTGCGATCGATGAGGCCGTGCATCGCGCGCTCGACGAGGATCTCGGCCGCGCCGGCGACATCACCTCGCTTGCGACGATCCCGGAGGCGACCAAGGCGCAGGCGATCCTGGTCGCGCGCCAGTCCGGCGTGATCGCCGGCCTGCCGCTGGCGCTGGCGACGCTGCAAAAGCTCTCATCCGATATCGAGGTGCGCGCACATGTCCGCGACGCCGCACGGGTTGCCCGCGGCCAGCACGTGCTGACGATCACGGGCCCGGCGCGCGCCATCCTCACGGCGGAGCGGACCGCGTTGAATTTCGTCGGCCGGCTATCAGGCGTCGCGACGCTCACGGCCGACTACGTCGCGCGGACCGAAGGCACGACAATGCGCATCTGCTGCACGCGCAAGACCACGCCGGGATTGCGCGCGCTGGAGAAATACGCCGTGCGCTGCGGCGGCGGCTTCAACCACCGCTTCGGGCTCGACGATGCGATCCTGATCAAGGACAACCACATCGCGGTCGCCGGCGGCATCCGCCCGGTTCTGGAGCGCGCCCGCGCCCATGCCGGTCATCTCGTCAAGATCGAGATCGAGGTCGATACGCTCGCGCAATTGCGCGAGGTGCTCGGCGCCGGGCTCGCCGACGCCGTGCTGCTCGACAACATGGACCTTGCGACGCTGCGCGAGGCGGTGCGGCTCAACGAGGGGCGCCTCGAGCTGGAGGCATCCGGCGGCGTCACGCTGGAGTCGATCGCGGCCATCGCGGCGACCGGCGTCGATTACGCCTCGGCCGGCGCGCTAACGCATTCGGCGCCGAATTTCGACTGCGCGCTGGATATCGAGGCGTGAGCCACACCGTCATGCCCGGGCTTGTCCCGGCCATCCACGCCTCGCCTCGCAACACAAAGAACGTGGATGCCCGGGACAAGCCCGGGCATGACGAACTTTCGTGAATGATTACCTTCGCTCGGTCACACCCATCTCGGCGGAGCTCTTGGCTTCCTGGGCGAGCTCGGCGGAGAGTGCCGCAGTCTGGGCCGGGGTGCCCCAGCTCGGTTCTTCGCTGCCGTCGCCCCAGGCGCGCGGGCGATAGAAGGTGTGGACGCCGGTCTTGTACATCTTCTTCATCTCGGCGACCCAGGACGGACGCACCCAGTAGGCGTGGTAGTGCGTGGACTTGCCCACTTCGGGCAGCCAGATCTGACCGTCGAGCATCGCCTTCGAAATCTTTTTCGCGCGCTCCCACATCTCGGGCTCGCGGATCACGTCGGCATTGTTGTCGCAGGCGAAGGTGAACTGACACGCCAAATGGCGGTGCTTGTTCTGATAGACCGCGCCGCACACGGTGTCCGGATATTTGCCGGAGAAGACGCGGTTCATCACGACTTGCGCAACCGCCATCTGGCCACGCACGGCCTCGCCGCGCGATTCGAAATAGACGGCTTCGGCGAGACACTTCTCGGCCTTTGCGCGCGACTTGTCGTCGAGCGCGAGCCGCTCCGCCGGCGATCTGGCGCGCTGGTTGTCGGCGTTGACCTCGCCCTTCGGCGCGACGCTCTCGCCGCTTTCGATGTCCCTGGCGATCTCGGCCGACGGCGGCGACAGCGCGGCCGTCACCTTCATGTCAGGGTCGGGCATCACGATCAGCGGCTCGGCGCCGGGCTGCCAGCTCTCGATGCTCTCGAGATTGCCGCCGAGCGAGGAGCTGCCGAAAAACAGGTTCGAGGTCTTGACGCGGAAGGGATCGCGCGGCGCCACGTCCGGAAGGGTCGCCTGCTTCAGCGCCTCGAGCGGCTGAACCGCGAACGCGCGCGCCGCGTCACTGGCTTGTGGCGGATTGGCATATTGCGGCAGCGGCGGCGCACGCAGCGCTTCCTGAAGCTCAGGATCGAGCGCCGCCGCGGACTCCGGCGACATGATTTGTGGCAACGCGGCGGTCTTGGCGCCGAACACCGAGCTGTTCGATGTCGCGGGATCTTGCTGCGCCGGCGCAGCCGATGGTGCGCTCGTCTCGGGAACCTGCGTGGGTGTGACGCTTGCGAGGCGATCGCCCTTCATGGAGCGATCGACCTTGGGAAAATCGGCGGCCTGGTAGCGCGGCGGCGCCTGAAGCGCAGGATTGCGGCTGATCGCGCCGGTGACGTCGCGACCATCGAGGCTCGCGAGGCGAACCATCGCGCTCTGCGGAAGCGACGTGCCGATCGGACGGGAAAAGCTGTAGGTGGCGAGCTGGATCGAGGACGCGGCGGAAAACACCTGCTTCTGCCAGCGCTCGGCGACGCCGGGCTGACGCGCCAGCAACGACGCGATATCCTGATAGCCGGTCTCTCTCGGCATCAATGCGAAGATGCAGAGACCGATTCCGAAGGACGCGAACCGCGCGCCCTTCGGATGGTTACGCAACACTGACATCGACACGCTCACGCTACGCTTACGCCAGAAAAATCGAACCGCAGTACGTCCGTACAATTCGATCTTTATCGTCAGTATCCAATTTAGGTTGCCGGGGCGTTAATCGGCGTTGCGCGTGCGGCACACTCAAGCGATTGCAGGCGGTTTCACGGGCAATGATGCACGTTGGTAAACGCCGCCTCTCGTAAAGCGGTAAACATTCGGTCAACGCGAATGGTGAAGGAACTCTTGCGCGCGCGTCTCATTACGGGACGCGGGCGGCTCCATCGTTTACGGGAACCACGTCCCGCAAACACCGCTGTCATGCCCCGGCTTGACCGGGGGCATCCAGTACGCCGCGGCTTCTCAATTCAATCACGGTTGTCTCGGAATACTGGATCGCCCGGTCAAGCCGGGCGATGACAGTGAGTGTGGGGCGCTCGCAATGAAGTGTGGGTGGAGTGTCGCATCAAATGAAAGAGGCGGGGCCTAGCCCCGCCTCTTCGCATTCAGCACTTCAACGCCGCGCTTACGCCTGGCTCGCGATCGCCTTGCCGAGCGCCGCCTGCGCCGCGGCAAGACGGGCGATCGGCACGCGGTAGGGCGAGCAGGAGACGTAGTCGAGGCCGATGTCGTGGCAGAAGGCGACGGAGGCGGGATCGCCGCCGTGCTCGCCGCAGATGCCGACCTTGAGCTTCGGGCGCGTCTTGCGGCCGCGCGCGACGCCGATCTTGACGAGCTCGCCGACGCCTTCCTGGTCGAGCGCGACGAAGGGATCGACCGGGAGGATGCCCTTGGACACGTAGGTCCCGAGGAAGCTCGCGGCGTCGTCGCGGCTGATGCCGTAGGTGGTCTGCGTGAGGTCGTTGGTGCCGAACGAGAAGAACTCCGCGCTCTCCGCGATCTCGGCCGCGAGCAGGCAGGCGCGCGGCAGCTCGATCATGGTGCCGACCTGGTAGGCGATCTTGGTGTTGGTGTCGCGCATCACGGCTTTCGCGGTGGCATCGATGCGCGCCTTGACGAGGTCGAGCTCCGCCTTGGTGGCAATCAGCGGCACCATCACCTCGAGGCCGACGGCCTTGCCGGTGCGCTTCTCGGCCTCGACTGCGGCTTCGAAGATCGCACGCGCCTGCATCTCGGCGATCTCCGGATAGGCGATCGCGATGCGGCAGCCGCGGAAACCGAGCATCGGATTGAACTCCGAGAGCTCGCGCGCACGGTCGGCCAGGCGCCGCGGGTCGGTGTTCATGGCGCGTGCCACTTCCTCGACCTCGGCATGGGTGTGCGGCAGGAATTCATGGAGGGGAGGATCCAGAAGCCGGATCGTGACGGGCAGACCCTTCATGATCTCGAACAGCTCGACGAAGTCGGCGCGCTGCATCGGCAGCAGCTTTGCGAGCGCGGCGCGGCGCGACTGCTCGTCCTCGGAGAGAATCATCTCGCGCACCGTGCGGATGCGCGTCTCCTCGAAGAACATGTGCTCGGTGCGGCACAGGCCGATGCCTTCCGCGCCGAACTTGATCGCGGTGCGCGCATCCTCCGGCGTGTCACCGTTGACGCGCACGCCGATCTTGCGGACCTGGTCGGCCCATTTCATCAGTGTGCCGAACTCGCCGGACAGCTCCGGCTCGATCATCGGCATGCGGCCGGCGAGCACCTGGCCGAGCGAGCCGTCGATGGTGATGACGTCGCCAGTCTTGAAGGTGCGGGAGCCGATGCTCATGGTGCCGCGGCCGTAATCGACGCGGATGGTGCCGCAGCCGGAGACGCAGGGCTTGCCCATGCCGCGCGCGACCACCGCCGCATGCGAGGTCATGCCGCCGCGGGTGGTCAGGATGCCTTCGGCGGCGTGCATGCCGTGGATGTCTTCCGGGCTGGTCTCGATGCGGACCAGGATCACCTTGCGCCCGTCGGCCTGGAGCTTGGCCGCCTCGTCCGAGGAGAACACGATCTCGCCGGAGGCCGCGCCGGGCGAGGCCGGCAGGCCGGTCGCGATCACGTCGCGCTTGGCGTCGGGATCGATGGTCGGATGCAGCAGCTGGTCGAGCGAGGCGGGATCGATCCGCGTCACCGCTTCCTTCTTCGAGATCAGCCCTTCATTGGCGAGCTCGACCGCGATGCGCAGGGCCGCCTTGGCAGTGCGCTTGCCGCCGCGGGTCTGGAGCATCCACAGCTTGCCCTGCTCGACCGTGAACTCCATGTCCTGCATGTCGCGGTAGTGCTTCTCGAGCAGCGTGTAGATCCGCGTCAGCTCCTTGAAGGCTTCCGGCATCGCCGCTTCCATCGACGCCTTGTCGGAACCGGATTCCTTGCGCGCTTCCTCGGTGATGTCCTGCGGCGTGCGGATGCCCGCCACCACGTCCTCGCCTTGCGCGTTGATCAGGAACTCGCCGTAGAGCTTGCTCTCGCCGGTCGAGGGGTTGCGGGTGAAGGCGACGCCGGTCGCCGACGTCTCGCCCATGTTGCCGAACACCATGGCCTGCACGTTGACCGCGGTGCCCCAGGATTCCGGAATGTCGTGCAGCCTGCGATAGGTCACCGCACGCGCGTTCATCCAGGATGAGAACACCGCGCCGATCGCGCCCCAGAGCTGGTCGTGCGGGTCCTGCGGGAAATCCTTGCCGGTCTCGCGCGCGACCGCGTCCTTGTACTTGCCGACCAGCCCGACCCAGTCCTCGGCGCTGAGGTCCGTATCGAGCGTATAGCCCTGGCTGTCCTTGAAGGTGTCGAGGATTTCCTCGAAGTGATGATGCTCGAAGCCGAGCACCACGTCCGAATACATGGTGATGAAGCGGCGATAGCTGTCATAGGCGAAGCGACGGTCACCCGACAGTTCCGACAGCGCTTCCACGGTCTCGTCGTTCAGGCCGAGATTGAGCACGGTGTCCATCATGCCCGGCATCGAGGCACGCGCGCCGGAGCGCACGGAGACGAGCAGCGGGTTTTTGACGTCGCCGAACACCTTGCCGGTCAACTTGCCGACATGGTCGAGCGCCTTCTCAACCTGCGACTGCAATTCCTTCGGATAGGATTTGTCGTGTGCGTAGAAGTAGGTGCAGACCGAGGTCGGGAGGGTGAAGCCGGGAGGCACGGGAAGGCCGAGATTGGCCATCTCGGCGAGGTTGGCGCCCTTGCCGCCAAGCAGGTCGCGCATCTCCGTCCGGCCCTCGGCCTTGCCGTCGCCGAACGTGAACACCCATTTGCCGGCCTTGGCCGCGGCTGGCGCCGCCTTGGCGGGCGCGGCCTTTTTGGGGGCGGGCTTCACGGCAACCTTCGGCGCAGCCGACTTGGTCGCAGCCTTCGCCGCCGGCTTCGGAGCGGGCTTTGCAGCCGACTTTACAGCCGCCTTGGCGACCGGCTTCGGGGCGCTCTTGGCGAGTGCCTTGCGAGCCGCCGGCGCGGCTTTCGCCGCGGCGGAGGACTTTGATTTCGCTGGCGTTTTCGCTGGAGTTTTATTGGGCTTCGAGGCGGCTTTGGCCATAGCTTGCACACAACCTGCGAGAGGAAAGGGAAATCGCGCGCCTTACACCACTTTGGGCAGGCCCGCGCAAGTCGAAGAGTTCCGGAAAATGAAGGCCTAGAGATGGAGCCACTTCAACAATCCGAGCCCGATCGCACCATTTATGATGAGAAAGATCGCGACGATCAGGTTGAGAAGGCGCGGCATGATCAGGATGAGCACGCCCGCAAGCAGCGACAGAAGCGGCGAGATGTGGGCGACGGTGATGTGCATGAATTGTCTTTCCGTGACGTGAGGCGAATCGCGGCTGGATCATACCGGACCGGGTTCCGCGGGTAGAGACGCACAAGGCGCGAACAGGTTCCCGGCTTCGCGAAAACTGCCCGAAATTGCCGCTGATGCGGCAGGGCTTTTCCCGGAACATTGCGAAGGGGACATGCATTGGCAACCGGTCGCGCCAGTAGCGCCGACTGAAATCAGTTCGAAGGAGTTGCCCATGCGGAACAGGATTCTCGCCCTCGCTGCGCTTGGCGCCGCGCTCGGCTCGCCGATCGCAGCGTCTGCGCAATCCGGTCTCACCGTTGGCCGCGCGCCTGTCGTCGTCGACAGCGGCCCGACGATTGCGGTCGAACAGAGGCCGGCATTCCGCGAATATGTCGTCGAGCAACGTGTGCCGGCCTTCCGTGTCCCGGATCGCGTGGTGGTCGGCGCCACCTTACCTGAAAGCGGCGTCACTTATTATGACGTGCCGCAACGTTTCGGCGCCACCACCTACCGCTACACCGTCGTAAACGGCGCAACCGTGCTGGTCGAGCCGCGCTCGCGGCGCATCGTCGAGGTGATGGATTAGATTCTCGTCCGAACGCGTTTTCTTCACGCGAACCGGTATCCACTTCGCTCGAAAACGCTTCCGATCAACTCGATGTCCGGCGTGTCACTTCAATCAGGCTGGCGCGCATCGCGTAGTACGGACATCAGGCCCCGCCCGGTTCTCCCCCCGCCGGGCGGGGCTTTTTTGGGCGTCGTCTGTGCACGCTCTCATGTCCCGAGCAAGCGCAGCGCGACCCGGGACCCAGGAGGCACGAGCACGAGGTTAACATGGGCCCCGGCTCTGCAGCGCACCGCTGAAGCAGCGCTGCGCTGCGTCCGGGAGACGAGACCAACTCAATCCTGGATCTTCGAGAAATCCGCGACCGCACGCGTGGCGCTGCGGATCTCGTTGAGCAGCTTCAGCCTGTTCTCACGCACCTTCGGATCGTCGTCGTTGACGCGAACCTTCTCGAAGAACGCATCGACCGGCGGACGCAGCTTTGCCATCGCGCTCATCGCGGCGGCAAAGTCTTCCCTGGCGACGGCAGCGCTTGCTTCCGCCTGCACCTCGCCGATCGCCTTCGCCAGCGCCTTCTCCTCAGCGAGGCCGTAGAGCGCAGCATCGGGCGCACCGTCGAAGCTGCGCTTGTCCTTCTTCTCCTCGATGCCGAGGATGTTGCTCGCACGTTTGATGCCGGCGAGCAGGTTCTTGCCGTCATCGCTCTCGAGGAACTTGCCGAGCGCCTCGACGCGGCGAACGATCATCAGGAGATCGTCCTGGCCGCCAAGCGCGAACACCGCGTCGACGAGATCGTGACGCGCGCCCTGCTCGCGCAGCTGGACCTTCAGGCGATCGGCGAAGAAGGCGAGCAGATCGCTTGGAAGCTTCTCCGCATCGGCCGACTTCACCGACAAGCCGGCGAGTGCAGATGCCGCCACTTTCCTCAGCGACAGACGCAGGTTGTTCTCAGCGATCAGCCTGATCACGCCCAGCGCCGCACGCCGCAGCGCATACGGGTCCTTGCTGCCGGTCGGCTTCTCGTCGATCGCCCAGAAGCCGACGAGCGTGTCGACCTTGTCGGCAAGCGCGACCGCGACGCTGACCGGATCGGTCGGCACGCGATCGGTAGGCCCCTGCGGCTTGTAGTGCTCCTCGCACGCTGCCGCGACGGAAGCATCCTCGCCCTGGGCCAGTGCATAGTACTTGCCCATCAAGCCCTGCACTTCCGGGAATTCGCCAACGACTTCCGTCAGCAAGTCCGCCTTGGCGAGATGCGCGGCGCGCGTTGCCTTGGCGACATCGGCGCCGACGAGCGGCGCGATCTCGGCGGCGAGGCGCTCAATACGCTTGATGCGCTCCGCCTGCGTCCCAAGCTTCTCGTGGAACACGATCTGCTCGAACTTCGGCAGCCGGTCTTCGAGCTTCGTCTTGAGATCGGTCTCGTAGAAAAACTTCGCATCCGACAGGCGCGGACGAATCACGCGTTCGTTGCCGGCGACGATGGTCTTGCCGCCGTCGGGCGCCTCGATATTGGCGGTGAGGACGAACTTGTTGGTCAGCTTGCCCGTCTTGGAATCCCTGACGACAAAGCACTTCTGGTTGTTGCGGATGGTGGCGCGGATCACCTCTTCCGGGATCGCGAGATATTCCGGCTCGAACGATCCCATCATGACGACAGGCCATTCGACGAGGCCCGAAACCTCGTCGAGCAGCACCTGATCCTCGACCAGTTCAAATCCTTGCGCGAACGTCAGCTCCTTGGCATCGGCGAAGATGATGTCCTTGCGCGCCTGCGGATCGAGGATGACTTTTGCAGCCTTCAGCTTCGCTTCATAGTCCTCGAAGCGGCGCACGTTGATCGCCGCCGGCGCCATGAAGCGATGGCCGTAGGTGGTCTGGCCTGTCTCGATGCCGTCGACCGAGAATTTGACGACATCGGGCTCTTCCGTCTCGGGCCCGAAGGTCGCGGTGATCGCGTGCAGCGGCCGCACCCAGCTCAGCGAGCCGGGCTTGCCGGAGCGCGCGCCCCAGCGCATCGATTTCGGCCAGGGGAAAGTGCGGATGATGACCGGCAGAATCTCGGCGAGCACGTCGATCGCGTCGCGGCCGGGCTTTTCGATCAGCGCGATGTAGAAGTCGCCCTTCGGGTCGCGCTGGATCTTGGCTTCGTCAAGCGAATTCAAACCCGTCGCCTTCAGAAAACCCTGCACGGCCGCATCGGGCGCACCCATTTTCGGACCGCGGCGTTCGGTCTTCAGGTCGGGCTGGCGCGCGGGGATGCCGTGCACGGTCAGTGCAAGGCGGCGCGGCGTCGCGAACGCTTTCGCACCCTCGTAGACGAGGCCCTCGGCGACGAGCTTGTCGGTGACCATGCGGCGCAGATCGTCGGCCGCCTTGGCCTGCATGCGCGCGGGGATTTCTTCCGAGAACAGTTCAAGCAAAAGATCGGGCATCAGGCCGCTCCGCCCGCTTCAGTATGGATCCAGGCCTCGCCGCAGGCCTTGGCCAGCTCGCGCACGCGAAGAATGTAGCTCTGCCGCTCGGTCACGGAGATCACGCCGCGCGCATCGAGCAGGTTGAAGACGTGGCTCGCCTTGATGCACTGATCGTAGGCCGGCAGCGCCATCAGGTGCGCCTCGCGCTTGCCGGACTCTGAGTTCTTTTGCCAGCCGGCGTCGAGGTACTTCCGGCACGCGGCTTCCGCCATCTTGAACTGCTCGAACAGCATCGCGGTGTCGGCGACTTCGAAATTGTGCTTCGAATATTCACGCTCGGCCTGCAGGAACACGTCGCCATAGGTCACCTTGGCGTCGCCCTCGCGGCCGTTGAAGTTGAGGTCGTAGACGCGGTCGACGCCCTGCACATACATCGCGAGGCGCTCGAGCCCGTAGGTGAGCTCGCCGGCAACAGGCGCGCATTCGAAGCCGGCGACCTGTTGAAAATAGGTGAACTGGCTGACTTCCATGCCGTCGCACCAGCACTCCCACCCCAAGCCCCAGGCACCCAGCGTCGGGCTCTCCCAATCGTCCTCGACGAAGCGGATGTCGTGCACGGCGGAATCGATGCCGATCGCGGCGAGCGACTTCAGGTACAGCTCCTGAAGGTTCGGCGGCGACGGCTTCATGATCACCTGGAACTGGTAGTAGTGCTGCATCCGGTTCGGGTTCTCGCCGTAGCGGCCATCCTTGGGCCGGCGCGAGGGCTGCACATAGGCGGCGTTCCACGGCTTTGGCCCGAGCGCGCGCAGCGTGGTCGCTGGATGGAAGGTGCCTGCGCCCATCTCCATGTCGTAGGGCTGCAGGATCACGCAGCCCTGCTCGGCCCAGAACCGCTGGAGCGCGAGGATAAAGCCCTGGAACGAGCGTTCCGGGCGCATATGGGCGGGCAATGAGGCGTCCATCGTCAGATCAGGCTCTCGCGGGGGGTTTTGAATCGCGCGGGACCGTATCGACGGCGGGGATGGGAATCAAGGCAAAGGGGGCCTGGAAAACGGCCCTGTGCTCCGTCATGGCCGGGCATAGCCGTCCGAGGGACGGCGTCGCTTCCGCTCGCCTATGTCCCGGCCATCCACGACCTTGGTCGCGGTACGAAGAACGTGGATGCCCGGGACAAGCCCGGGCATGACGCGAGTGGCGCTACCTAGCCGGGCCGATACGCTCCGGTCACGGGGTCACGTTTCAGCTTCTGAATATCCCCGGCATGGGCGGCTTCAGCGACGCGCGACAGGCGCATCTCCTCCAGCTCATGGTTGATCCGGACAGCGGTCTTGTAGGCCCAGCGGACCACGGCAAGCCCGCCCAGGACGCCCGCGAAAGCGACAAACGGCGGCATCGGTCGATCCTTGTCTAGTGCTCAGCCCCCACAGACATTCTTGCGCAGACCGGGCCGCGCCGCAATTGGCTCGGCTCGGACCAAATGGCGCGGGAGGGTGTCGCCTAGAACCCGAATTTCGCCCAAATCGCCCGCGTCTCGACCGCCGAGATCAGCTCGTCCGGCAGGCCGGCCATTGTTTCCATGGCCGAAAGTTGGCCCGCACCGGGCGATTTCCGCCCCAGGAGGCCTGAGAGCAGACCAGTCGGCTGGGCAATCACAGGGGTGAGAACCTTCTCGCCATAGCGGGCACGAAGAGTTGAGCGGAGATCGCCGATGCCGTCGGCGAGCCCCAGCGCGATCGAACTCTCGCCGGCCCAGTATTCGCCGGTGAACAGGGTGTCGTCGGCGCCTTTCAGCCGCGCGCCGCGGCTCTCCTTCACCAGCGCGATGAAGATCTGGTGGATCTCGCGCTGGAGCGCCTTCAGCCTCGCCACGTCGTCGGGGTTTTCCGGGAGGAACGGATCGAGCATCGCCTTGTGCGCGCCGGCCGTGTAGAGCCGCCGCTCGATGCCGAGCCGCTTGATCGCCTCCTGGAAACCAAAGCTGCCGCCGACCACGCCGATCGAGCCGAGGATGGAGGACGGATCGCAGATGATCTCGTCGCCGGCGCAGGCGATCATGTAGCCGCCGGACGCCGCGACGTCCTCGACGAACACCAGCACGGGCAGCTTCTTCTCTGCGGCGAGCTGCTTGATGCGCAGATAGATCTGGCGCGACTGCACCGGCGAGCCGCCGGGCGAATTGATCACCAGCGCCACCGCCTTGGCGTTCCGGTACGAAAACGCCCGCTCCAGCACCCGCGCGACGCCCGCAAGCGTCATCCCCGGCCGCAGCGGCGTCACCGCACCGATCACACCGGACAGCCGCACCACCGGCACCACCGCCGTGCCGGGACGGAAGCGCGCCGGCAGATATTGCATGAGTTTGTCGGCCAGGCCGGAACCCTCACGATCGTTCAATTGTTCGGCCATGCCGTTACCTCTGCTTAACCATTTCTTATCACGCGACTGTCATTGGAAGTGCCCGGAACGTGTTTTGCAGATTCCCCGTTGGGAAGCTGCAATGAGGCAGCGGAGAACACCATGAAAATCTATCTGCTGTTGCTGCTGGTCGGTGCGCTGTTCATGGCGATCCGCCTGACGACCCCGCAAGAGCAGCAGTCGGAATCGCTTCCGCAGTAAGTCGTCGCGGCTCCGCCAGCGGCAAGAGCGCCCTCCCCTCCAGAATCTCCGTCACCTGATTTTTAGGCACGCCTGACTCGTCGTTGAGCATGAGGCCCGGCAGCAGTCGCGTCGGAGCCCGGCCGCCTTTGACGGCGCGCACCAGCACGCGGATCGCGGGCCGTCCCGCCTCGCCGTGAACCGGCAGGATCGACAGGCTTCCAAAACCGCGTGACAGCGCAGTCAAAACCTCCGCGATCCCATCGGCGCGCCAGATCAGGGTCAGCGCGCCGTCCGATCGGAGGATGCGCCGCGCCGCATGCACCCATGCATTCAGCGTCTCCTCCCTCGCAACATGCGCGGTGCGGCGCGCCTGATCGGGCGAACCGCGATGGCGGGCGGGATCGTTGAAGGGCGGGTTCATCAGCACCACGTCGACGCTGTCGGGCGCGAGGCCATTAGCCGCAAACGCCTGTGCGTCGGCCGTAACGTCGAGCACGATCGTCTCGGCGGCGATCGCATTCGCCGCCGCATTGGCGCGCGCGAGTTCCGCCAGTTCCGGATCGATCTCGACCAGGCTGAGGCTGATTCCCGCGACGCGCCGGCCAAGCGCCAGCCCGGCGGTGCCGATGCCGGCACCGAGATCGACGACGCGGTCGCCCGCCCGCGCTTCCGTCGCCGCCGCGAGCAGGATGGCGTCATGCCCGGCGCGGTGGCCGGACCGCTTCTGCTTCAAGCGCAATTGCCCGCCGAGAAAGGCGTCCTCGGTGAAGTCTGTGACGACGTCAATCATCGCCGCGCAGTTCATGGCTGAGGCCGGCCTCGGTGAGGAGCTCCCTGGCCTCCTGGGCGTCATCCTCATGGACCAGGATCCGCCGCGGCAGGATACCCAGCGAGCCCTCGATAATGCTCATGTTCTGGTCCAGCACCAGATGATGGATGTTGGCGCCGTCGAGCAGCGCGCCGATCGCCGACACCAGCACCATGTCGTTGGTCCGAACCAGTTCACGCAAAACGCAGGTCTCCTGCCTGAAAGGGGCTAAAGCGGCAAATGTCAATGGTTCCGCGGCACTTGCCGCATCCGCTGCCAGTTTCTATTGTATTTGCATCAGAATAGCCCCTCCGGGGCAAATATTGGAGACCGGCGTGGCCGTCATCGTACCTTTCGAAACTCCCGGCGCGTCGATCGAACAGCTGGTTGCCCTTGTCGCTGGTGACATGGAGCGCGTCAACGCCACGATCCTGTCGCGGACCGGCTCCGAGGTCACCATGATCCCGGAGGTCGCCAACCACCTCATCTCCTCCGGCGGCAAGCGCCTGCGCCCGATGCTGACGCTCGCCATGGCCAACCTCGCCGGCTACACCGGCGACGGCCACATCAAGCTCGCTGCCTCCGTCGAATTCATGCATACCGCAACGCTCCTTCACGACGACGTGGTCGACGAGAGCGAGATGCGCCGCGGCAAGCTGTCGGCGCGCATGCTCTGGGGCAATGAGGCGAGCGTGCTGGTCGGCGACTTCCTGCTGGGACAGGCGTTCCGCATGATGGTGGAGGTCGGGTCGCTGCGCGCGCTCGACATCCTCTCCGCGGCCGCCGCCACCATCGCCGAGGGCGAGGTGATGCAGCTTGCCGCCGCCAAGAACACCGCGACCACCGAGGACGAATATCTCGCCGTGATCCGCGGCAAGACCGCCGAGCTGTTTGCCGCCGCCTGCGAGGTCGGCCCGGTCATCGCCAACCGCCCGAAGGCGGAACAGACCGCGTGCCGCTCGGTCGGCATGAATCTCGGCATCGCCTTCCAGCTCGTCGACGACGTGCTCGACTATGGCGGCAAGAGCGCCAAGCTCGGCAAGAACACCGGCGACGATTTCCGCGAGGGCAAGATCACGCTGCCGGTCGTGCTCGCCTTCCGCCGCGGCAATGACACCGAGCGCGCCTTCTGGATCCGCGCGCTGGAGCGCGGCGAGATCGGCGACACCGACCTCGACCACGCCCTCGGCCTGATGAACAAGCATCGCGCGCTGGAAGATACGCTCAGCCGCGCCCAGCACTACGGCGCCATGGCCGTCGACGCGCTGGCGCTGTTCCCGTCCTCGCCGATGAAGAGCGCGCTGGAGCAGGTGGTGGCGTTCTGCCTGGCACGGTCGCACTGAGCGAAACGGCTTAGCGCTCCGCTTCCGCACCACTATTGGCCCCGTCATCCTGAGGCGCTCGCGTAGCGAGCCTCGAAGGATGAACGGCCCGGATGCAGCCGGGCCGCCGCCCTTCGAGGCCTCCGCTACGCTCCGGCGCCTCAGGGTGACGGTGATGGATATGCGCACGCTGCATCAACATCATCATTGCGAGCGCAGCGAAGCAATCCAGTCCGTCACCACGGCAAGACTCTGAATTGCTTCGCTGCGCTCGCAATGACGGAGAGCCAGGCAGCGGCGCATTCCCTCTCTTGTCCCGGACGCGCCGCAGCGTGAAACGCTGCTGCGCTGCGTCCGGGGCACGAGAACATTTGCGCAGGTCCCTGCCGCACATCCCACCACGAACCCGACCACGGCGTTCTCGCCAAACACTCGTCCACACCCGCTGCTGCTCAGCCGGTAACTTGCATTTTGCAAGCCACTGACCTACGCTCCAGCCATGCAGCCGAAATCCCCCTCCATCCTGGAATGCCCGGTCGGCCGCGCCGTAGAGACGGTCGGCGAATGGTGGAGCATCCTGATCTTGCGGGATGCCTTCCAGGGCGCGACAAAATTCGACGAATTCTCGCAAAGCCTCGGCATCGCGCCGAACATCCTGTCGCGGCGCCTTGCCCATCTCACCGAGAGCGGCATGTTCGTCCGCCGCCGCTATCATGAACGGCCGCCGCGGTACGAATACGTGCTGACGCGGAAGGCGCGGGATTTCTTCCCTGTGGTCGTGGCGCTGCTGGCCTGGGGCAACAGGCATCTCGCGCCCAGGGGCGAATCCATCGTGCTGGCGAATCGGAGTGACGCTCGCCCGTTCGATCCGATCGTGGTCGATGCCGCCGACATGCGCCCGATCACCCTCGCCAATGCGGTCGTCGTCCCGGGTCCCCGCGCCAGCCGCGGGATGCGCAAGCGGCTCGGCTCGCTCAAAGCCATGAACCCGGCCGTTGCGCCGGCTGGAGACTGACATGCGTCGTATCGTCGTGACGGGAATGGGAGCGGTGTCGCCGCTCGGCTGCGGTGTTGAACTGTCCTGGCGCCGGCTGCTCGCCGGCCAGAGCGGGCTGCGCCCTCTGCCGGAATGGTCGCAGGCACTGCCCGCGCGTATTGCCGGTCTCGTGCCCGACAAGGCCGACGATGCCGAAGGCGGCTTCGATCCCGCGCAAGCCGCCGCGCCAAAAGACCAGCGCAAGATGGACCGCTTCATCCTGTTCGCCCTGCTCGCGACCGCAGAGGCGATCGCGCAGGCCAAATGGACACCGCAGGACGCAGCGGCATTGGAGAGAACCGCGACGATCATCGCGTCCGGCGTCGGCGGCTTCCCGGCAATGGCGGAGGCGGTGCGCATTACCGAGCAGCGCGGCGCGCGCCGGCTCTCGCCCTTCACCATTCCCTCATTTCTCGCCAATCTCGCCGCCGGCCACGTCTCGATCAAATACGGCTACAAGGGCGCGCTGGGCACACCGGTCACGGCCTGTGCCGCCGGCGTCCAGGCGATCGGCGATGCCGCACGCATGATCCGCGCAGGCGAAGCCGATGTCGCGATCTGCGGCGGCGCGGAGGCCTGCATGGATATCGTCAGCATCGGCGGCTTTGCCGCGGCCCGCGCGCTGTCGAGCGGATTCAACAACGAGCCCGCGCGCGCCTCGCGCCCGTTCGATCGCGACCGCGACGGCTTTGTCATGGGCGAAGGCGCGGGCATCCTGGTGATCGAGGAGCTGGAGCATGCGCTGGCGCGCGGCGCCTCGCCGGTTTGCGGAGATCGTGGGCTACGGCACGACGGCCGACGCCTATCACATGACGTCGGGCCCGCCCGACGGCGACGGCGCCCGCCGTGCGATGGAGATCGCGCTGCGCCAGGCGAAGCTTGCGCCCGCGGATTTGCAGCATCTGAACGCGCATGCGACGTCGACGCCCGCCGGCGACGAGAGCGAGCTCGGCGCGATCGCCGCGCTGTTCGGTCGCAACCGGAACATCGCGGTGAGCGCGACCAAATCGGCCACCGGCCATCTGCTCGGCGCCGCCGGCGGGCTCGAGGCGATCTTCACCGTCCTCGCCTTGCGCGACCAGGTCGCGCCGCCGACGCGCAATTTCGAAAACGCAGATCCCGGCGCTGATGGCATCGACATCATCGCAGGCAGCGCGCGGCCGATGCCGATGCTCAACGCCATCTCCAACGGATTTGGCTTCGGCGGGGTGAATGCCAGCGTGATCTTCCGCCGGATGGGCTGAGCGAGAGGCCTTGCAATCGCAGCACGCTACGTTACCAAAACGGGATGATCGAAACGAATTTCTGGCTGTTCCTGGCCGCAGCGTGTCTCATTGCCGCCGTTCCCGGCCCCGGCATCTTCTACGTCGCGGCACGGACCTTGTCGGGGGGGCGCGCCAGCGGCTTTGCATCAACCGCGGGCACGGCGCTCGGCGGGCTGGTTCATGTCGTCGCAGGCAGCCTCGGCATCTCCGCGATCATACTTGCCAGTGCGGAACTGTTTGCCGCTGTAAAATTCATCGGCGCGCTCTATCTGGTCTGGCTCGGCATCAAGACCTTCCGCAGCGCCGGCCGCGCGCTCTCGCTGGAGAGCGAGCCCGTCGGCGACAGGCGCGCGTTCCGCGACGGCGTGCTGGTCGAGGCGCTGAACCCGAAGACCGCCGCGTTCTTCCTCGCCTTCATTCCGCAGTTCCTCGATCCCGCGGGATCGAGCCCCACGCTGCAATTCATCGTGCTCGGCGCGATCTCGGTGATCCTGAACACGCTCGCCGATGTCGTCGTGGTGCTGATGGCAACTGCAACGCGCACGCAGCTGATTAGCAAGCCGCATCTGATGCGGCGTCTCACGCAGGGCTCCGGTGTCTTCATCGCGGGCCTCGGCCTCTCGCTGGCGCTGGCGCGGCGGCCGGCGCAGAGCTAGCTCGCGTCATTCCCGACGGGCATCCACCGAAAAAAGAAAGGGGCCGAAGCCCCTTTCTCAGATTTCACCAGTGGTGCCAATGATGCCAGCGAGCCCAATGATGCCAGCGCCAGCCGTCACCCCAATGATGGTGCCAGCCGTAACCACCCCAGTAGTGCGGATGGTAGTAGCCTCCATGGTAGTGGCGTTGCCAGCAATGGCCCCATTCATTGCAGACATAGCCGGTCGGCACCTCGATCGGTGCTGCTGACGCAGCCCCGCTCGACAGCGTGACCCCGCCAAGCGCGGCAAGGCCGACAAACGCAGATACAAGTTTCATGATGTTCACCTCCTAACATCCGTTGGAGGCGATGAGTGCGTCCTGCGTTCGGCGCCTTACGCAGGTTTAATACCGATGAACGATTTCGATGAGGCCGATACGCTCGCGATGACGGCGTGCGCGCAACATTGTCGCCATCGGCCCGAAAGACTCTCCAACCCGTAATGACCAAGATGTAACGCGTGGAATTCGAACGAGCCATCGCTCGCGGCTCACCTATGGTTGTTGCGATGGAGAGTTCGATGAGGATGATGTCCTGGTCGCGTTATCGCCTCCTGGCAAGGTCGTTGTCGCGCACCGCGCGTCGCTGTCACGACGCGAAGATGCGCAAAACCCGGCGACGCCGACGCGCTATGCGCCGCCTAGCCGGCACGCGCTCGCCGCCGAAGCGCCCGTGACCTGTGGCTTGCTTGTGGAATGGCCGTCAGCAGGCTACTCCAGTCGTGCTGTTATCTCGTCCGGCATTTCGAAGGATCGGCGCCCGATGCTCGCCCCGCAAAGTCGCTTCTATGAATCACACGGCCTGCGGCTGCACTATGCCGATTGGGGCAATCACGGCGCGCCCGTCGCCATCCTGGTCCATGGTGGCCGCGATCATTGCCGGAGCTGGGACGCCATTGCCCGCTCGCTTCGGCCGCATTTTCACGTGCTCGCGCCCGATCTGCGCGGTCATGGCGATTCCGACTGGACCAAGGGCGGCAGCTACGCGCTGACCGAGTATGTCTACGACCTCGCGCAGCTCATTCGCAGCATCGCAGCGCCTCAGGTGACTCTGATCGGCCATTCCATGGGCGGCATGGTGAGCCTGATCTTTTCGGGGTCGTTCCCCGAACTGGTTTCGAAGCTCGTCGTCCTCGACGGTGTGACCATGCTGCCGGATGCGCCCAAAGCGCCGACGCATGAGCGCATCAGCAAATGGGTCAGCCAGCTCGACAGGCTGCACGACTGCACGCCGCGCCGCTATGCGACCCTCGAAGACGCGGCCGCGCAGATGGTGCTTCACAACAAGCGCCTCGCCCGCGACCTCGCGCTGCATCTTGCAACGCACGGCTCGCGGCGGAATGAGGACGGCACCTATAGCTGGAAGTTCGATCCCTACCAGCGCGCCTCTGCGCCGCACCGGCTCTGGCCGGACGATCACGTCGCGCTGTGGTCGCGCATTACAAGTCCGACGCTGCTGCTGAATGCCGGAGAAAGTTTTCTCGCGGGCGCCAGGGCCGCAGGCCTGGAGCGCTATTTCCCGCAGGCACGCATCGAGACCATCGCCGGCGCGGGGCACTGGCTACAGCATGACAAACCGGAAGAGGTCTTGAGTGAGATCCTGCGGTTTCTTGGGCTGGCCGAGGGCTAATCCAGACCAGCCGCGACATCGCTGTGCGCTTCCGCCAGAAATGGCGCCAGCGCCGGATTGAGATTGCCCGGCCGCCATGCGACGACGTGCTCGATGATCGGCGCATCTTCGAGATCGCGGAAGGCCAGGTTTGCAATTCCGAGCTTCGCCATCGACCGCGGTACCAGCGCAATGCCGAGATTCTCCGCCACGAGACTGACGATGGTCTGCTGCAGTTCGACTTCGAGCCTGAACGTCGGCTCGAACCCGCCCGAGCGACAATAGCCGGCGATCGACTGGCGCAGCCTCGGCGCGACTTCGGCCGGCGCGGCGATGAAGGCTTCACCATTGAGCTGCCCCGCAGATACCGCCTTCCGCGCGGCGAGCGGATGACTGACGTGCACCGCAAGGCTGAGCGGCTCACGAAAGATGACTTGCGTCGCAAGACCGCGCACGGGACCGGGATCGAACAGGATCGCGGCATCGAAGCGCCCGGTCAGCACCGCGTCGCCGAGGATTCCCGGGATCACCTCGCGCAGCTCGACGCGCACGCCGGGATGGCTCGCCATGTAGCGCCGCGTCAGACCCGGCAGAACCGTGTAGGCCGCGTGCATCATGAAGCCGACCGAGAGTTCGCCGATTTCGCCCCGCTCGGCCATGCGCACGTTCTGGCAGGCCTGATCGAAACCGATCAGCACCGCCCGCGCGTCCTCCAGGAAGCGCCGGCCCGCTGGCGTCAGCGTCGCACGCCGCGACTGGCGGTCGAACAGGCGAACCCCGAGTTCCTTCTCCAGGGCCGCGATCTGCCGGCTGAGCGGCGGCTGGCTGATGTGGAGGCGCTCGGCAGCACGGCCGAAATGCAACGTCTCGGCGACGGCCACGAAGTAGCGCATCTGTCTGATGTCGATCATTTTATACCGAAAAGGTATGAAGCAGTGCAGCAATCAGTATTGGATGATATCGATTGGATTGGATAGGGCTAATTCGTCCCTCCAATGCCTGGTTTCCCGATGCTCTCCACCCTCGCGGCCGTCCTCCCCATTTTCGCGCTCATCTTCGCCGGCTGGCTGGCCCGGCGGATCGGCGTCCTCGGCCCGCATGCCACCGGCGAGCTGAACCGCTTCGTCGTCTATCTGGCCCTTCCCGCTCTGCTGTTCGACATCGTCGCCCACGCGCAATGGGCCGAGGTCTGGCAACCGCGCTTCATCGCCGCCTTCGGCATCGGCGCGGCGCTGGTGTTCTGCCTGACCATCGCCGTTCGGCTGCGCCGCCCGCGCCATCTCGCCGACGCTGCCATCGACGCGCTCAATGCCGGCTACGCCAACACCGGTTTCGTCGGTTTCCCGCTTGCGCTCGCGGCGCTCGGCCGCGAGGCGCTGGCGCCGACGCTGATTGCCACGATCATCACGGTCTGCGTGCTCTTTGCGATCGCGATCGTGCTGATCGAGACCGGGCTGCAGACCGAGAAGCGGCACAGGCACCTCGTCACCAAGGTCGGCGGCTCCCTGCTGCGCAATCCGCTGCTCGTCGCTCCCGCCGTGGCTGCGATCGTTCCGGTCACCGGTCTCAGCGTGCCCGATGCCGCCGAAAGCTTCCTGAAACTCCTGGGGGGTGCGGCCTCACCCTGCGCCCTTGTTGCACTCGGGTTGTTCCTTGCGACCAGGCGCGAGAGTTCGGAAACGAACGTCGGATCCGCGGCGCTGCTCGTGAGCTTCAAGCTCGTGCTTCAGCCGGCTATCACCTGGGTGATGGCGACCGCCGTGTTCGGCCTCTCCCCGCTACTCACGCATGCAGCCGTGCTGCTGGCCGCGCTCCCGACCGGTACGGGCCCGTTCATGCTGGCGGAGTTTTACAAGCGCGAGGCGGCGATGACGTCCAATGTCATTCTGGCATCGACGATCACGTCGATCGTGACCATCAGTGGCTATCTGGCGCTGGCAAGGTAGCGATCGTAGTGCAATCCGGGACGCCGCGGCGGAAGAATCCCGGATTGCGCTTCGCTCCATCCGGGCTACGTATCGCGGCCGAGGAAAAACCTAGCTCAACGTCCCCGCATGCACCCACCAGCCGGGGTGGTCGCGCCGGATCTTTTCCGCGGCGGCATGCGCCTCGTTCGCTGCGCCGTAGATCGCAAAGCACGTCGCGCCGGAGCCGGACATGCGGGCAAGCTTGACGCCGGCGGAGTCACGCAAGGCTTCCAGCACCTCGCCGATCACAGGCTCGATCCGCAACGCAGGGGCTTCGAGATCGTTGGCCACGGTTTCGAGAACGTCGACCCAATCGGCGATCGACTCACCCTCTTCGGGCCACGCCGGAGCGTCGAGAACGGACGTTGCGCCGACCAAGAGTTCGCCGTTGCGCAGGCCCAGCGCCTGGAACACGTCCTTGGTGGCAACAGGCACGCGCGGATTGACCATCACGCAGGGCATGCTCGGCAGCGCGAGCGGCAGCAGCTGCTCGCCGACGCCGGTCATGTCGCAGGCGCGCGAGACCAGGCACACCGGCACATCGGCGCCGGTCGCGAGCGCGACTTTCTGCAAGCGCGGATCATCGAGCGATAGATTGTTGAGACGGGCGAGCAGCCGCAGTGCCGCCGCGGCATCGGCCGAGCCGCCGCCGATACCGGCCGCGACGGGAAGCACCTTGTCGAGCGCGAAGGCCCCGAGCTTCAGGTTCGGCACGGCCTCGGCCAGAAGCCTGGCCGCCTTGACCACGAGATTGTCCGCGGTGTCGCCGCAGGCCGCGGCCAGCGGCCCGGTGGTGACGAGCTTCAGCTCGCCGCCCGGCTCCAGCGTCAGCTGGTCCGCGCAGTCGGCAAACGCGACCACGCTTTCGAGATCATGATAGCCGTCGGCACGACGGCCGACGACGCGAAGGCTCAGATTGACCTTCGCGCGCCCTTCTTCAATCAACGCCGACATTGGCGATCAGCCCCCAAACGCACTCTTAGCCGCCCTTGCCGTCGTCCTTCTTCTTGTCCGCCTGCGCGGCCGAAGAGTTCGAATCGTCGGTCATACCGTTGGCGATCTTGGCCTCGATCTTCGGAAGCTCCTCCGGCTCGGGCTTGAGATCGCGGGCGTGGGCCCACTGGAATTTCGCTTCCAGCGTACGGCCGACGCGCCAATAGGCATCACCAAGGTGATCGTTGATGGTGGGATCCTCGGGCTTGAGGTCGATCGCGCGCTCGAGGTTCTTCACCGCCTCTTCGTAATTGCCGATGCGGTAATAGGCCCAGCCGAGGGAGTCGACGATGTAGCCGTCGTCGGGACGCTGCTCGACGGCACGCTTGATCATCTTCATGCCTTCGTCGAGATTCACGCCCTGGTCGATCCAGGAATAGCCGAGATAGTTGAGGACATGCGGCTGGTCGGGCTGGAGCTCGAGCGCCTTCTTCATGTCGGCTTCGGCCTTGCTCCACTCCTTGGAGCGCTCCTCGCAGATGCCGCGATAATAATACCAGACGCTGTTGGCCTTGTCGTTGCCGGCCGGCAGCACGTCGACGCCCCGCGAATAGGTCGCGCCGCAATCGCCGAACTTCTTGCGACCGCGCTCGATATTGCCGAGCGCCATGATGGCTTCGAGATCCTTGGAATCGTCCGATGTGACGCCCTTGAGGATCTTGATCGCCTCGTCGGTGCGGTCGGCGGAATCCAGATCGATGGCCAGCTGGATCTGCGCGTTGCGCTTCAACGGCGAGGTCGCGGGCACCCGCTCATAAACCTTGATCGCCATCTGCGGCCGCTTCACCGATTCATAGAGGTCGGCGAGCGAGAGCAGCGCCAGCGGATGGGTCGGCTGGAGATAGAGCGCGAGCTGGAGATAGACCAGCGCCAGATCCTCGCCGCCGCGGCGGGGCAGCGTGGCGCCGATGCCGTACAGCGCTTCGGCGGCACCGGCTTGGGCGGAGTCGGCCAGCGGCGGCATCTTCTTGCCGGCCTTGGTGTCGCGCAGGCCTTCCACGATCAGCGGATGGCGGGCGAGCTTCTTGTCGAAAGCCAGGTAGACGGTGGTCGCGGCCGCGGAATCCTTGTTGCGCGACAGCCAGCGGGCATAGGCCTCGGTGACGCGCAGCATGGAATCGTCGAGCTTGTAGGCGCGCTCGAAGCGGACGCCGGCGTCCTTCTCCTTGCCGGAGAGCTCGAGGATCATGCCGGCATGGAGGTCCTTGAACAGCGGATACCATTCCGGACCGGCGAGCTTGTCGATGGTGGCGACGCCGCCCTTGGCATCGCCCGCGCCATAGGCGGCCCAGCCCGACAGCAGCGTGGCGACGAGATCGGTGATCGGACCGCGGATCGACTGGTTGATGTTGGTTTGCGCGGTCGCGTATTTCTTCATCTTGAGATCGTGCACCCCGACGACGAGACGTGCGACGCGGTTGGTCTTGTCGATGGTCAGGACGCGCTCGGCGAGCTTGACCGCCTCGTCGATGTCACCGTCGGCAACCGACGAGATGAAGGCGCGATCGAGCAGCTCGTTGTTCTTGGGATCGGTGCGGAGCGCCGAGCGGTAGAATGCGGCGGCCGAGGCCGCGTCGCGCTCGACGCTGGCGTGGCGGGCGGCGAGATAGCTGCCGGAGGTGGTCAGCGACTTCAGATCGTTCCGGGTCGGGAATTGCGCCGCCGTGTCGGACGGATGGTCCGGCGTCTGCGCCAGGACCGCGCCGGGGACCGTCGCGATCGCTGTGCCCATGAGGGCGATGGCGGCAACAGTCCAGCGGTTGAAACGATTTGAGAACATCAGGGGCTCGCCTTGAGTTGTAGTGCCTGGGTTTGCAGCAGTAGGCCGTATCGCATGCGAACGCGGCCGGTGGCATGGGGACCCGGAACCGTCGGGCCGACAATGCCGCTTTTGGCGCTTCACCGCAAGGATTCGGGCATGCGATCCCCTCCGCACGCCCCAAATCGGCCGACTACGCCCCAAGACGCTGCCAGTATGGCCTTATCGTGGCCGCGGACCGCTACCCCGGGCCGGTTCTCACGCGAACGTGCGTCACAATGCCGGGGGCACGTCACATTGGCCCCGGCTTGATCGCTTTGGTCCAATGATCTCGGCTTACATGGCCTAGCTTACATGGCCTCGTAGTTCGGACCGCCGCCGCCCTCCGGGGGAACCCAGGTGATGTTGCCGTTGGGGTCCTTCACGTCGCAGGTTTTGCAGTGGACGCAGTTCTGGGCATTGATCTGGAAGCGCGGGCTCGCGCCTTCCTCGACCCATTCATAGACCCCGGCCGGGCAATAGCGATTCGAGGGACCGGCGAAGACGTCGTGCTCCGAGGTCTTCTGCAGGTTCATGTCGGCGACCTTGAGATGGACCGGCTGGTCCTCTTCATGATTGGTGTTGGACAGGAACACCGACGAGAGCTTGTCGAACGAGATCTTGCCGTCCGGCTTCGGGTAGTTCTTCGGCGCGTGGCTCTTCGCCGGATCGAGGGTGGCGCGATCGGGCTTCGCATGCGACTGCGTGCCGAACAACGAGCCACCGAACAGCGTGTTGCACCACATGTCGAAGCCACCGAGCGCGACGCCGAGCACGGTGCCGAACTTCGACCATAGCGGCTTGACGTTGCGGACCAGGAACAGGTCCTTGCCGACCGCCGAGGACCGCCAGGCGTTCTCGTAGTCGACGATCTCGTCATTGGCGCGATCGGCAGCGAGCGCGGCCGCGACATGCTCTGCGGCGAGCATGCCGGTGCCCATCGCATTGTGCACGCCCTTGATGCGGGGCACGTTGACGAAGCCGGCCGCACAGCCGACCAGCGCGCCGCCGGGGAAGCTCAGCTTCGGCACCGACTGATAGCCGCCTTCGGTGATGGCGCGCGCACCATAGGCGAGCCGCTTGGCGCCTTCGAAGGTACCGCGGATCGAGGGATGGGTCTTGAAGCGCTGGAACTCGTCGAACGGCGACAGATACGGATCGTCGTAGTTGAGATGCACGACGAAGCCGACGGCGACGAGATTGTCGTCATAGTGATAAAGGAACGAGCCGCCGCCGGTCTTCAGGTCGAGCGGCCAGCCGAACGAATGCTGGATCATGCCCTTCTGGTGCTTGGCGGGATCGATCTGCCAGACTTCCTTGAGGCCAATTCCGAACTTCGCCGGCTCGCTCTTCGAATCGAGTGCGAACTTCGCGATCAGCTGCTTGGTCAGGCTGCCGCGCGCGCCTTCGGCGAACAGGGTGTACTTGCCGAGCAATTCCATGCCACGGGTAAAGGAGTCCTTCGGCTTGCCATCGCGACCGATGCCCATGTCGCCGGTGGCGATGCCCTTCACCGCGCCCTGCTCGTCATAGAGCACCTCGGCTGCGGCAAAGCCCGGATAGATCTCGACGCCGAGCGCCTCGGCCTTGCGCGCCAGCCAGCGGCAGACATTGCCGAGCGAGCCGATATAGCAGTGATGATTGTCCATCAGCGGCGGCATGATGAAGTTCGGCAGCTTGATCGCGCCGCCTCCCGTCATCCAGTAGAAGCGGTCGTCCTTCACCTGCGTCTTCAGCGGGCAGTCGGAATCCTCGCGCCAGTCCGGGATCAGCTTGTCGAGCCCGGCCGGGTCGATCACGGCACCGGAGAGAATGTGCGCACCGACCTCGGAGCCCTTCTCCACCACGACGACGTTGAGATCGGCGTTGAGCTGCTTCAGCCGGATCGCAGCCGCCAGGCCAGAGGGGCCGGCGCCGACGATGACGACGTCGAATTCCATGGATTCGCGCGGGGGAAGTTCTTCGGTGCTCATCTGATCTCAGCCCTTGAGACGGTTCCTCGTCATTTGCGCCCCCTTGTTTCCGATTTTTCCGGGTAGGACAACCACGGAAATGCGTTCCACTGGGATGCAAGGCACCTCAAACTGATATAGTAAAAGTCTGACTTTCCAAATGATCCCCGAACCCGCACCCACCGTCCGAGAGCTTCTCGCCTTCTATCTGGAGGCCGGGGTCGATTGCGCGCTCGCGGAGGAACCTGTCGACCGCCTGGCGGAATTGGATGCTCCGCCGCCGGCCCCGCGCGCCGCACCTCCGGTCGAGGCACCACGGCCTGTTGCCGCGCCCGCGGTGATGCGCGGCGAGGCCGCACCTGCGCCGGACATTGCTATCGCCTCCGCGCGCGAGGCCGCGCGTACCGCGCCGACGCTCGAGGCACTGCGCGAGCTGATGCAGAATTTTGAAGGCTGCGCGCTGAAGCACACCGCGACGCGGTTGGTGTTCGCCGACGGCAATCCGCAGGCGCGCATCATGTTCGTCGGCGAGGCGCCGGGCCGCGACGAGGACATCGAGGGGCTGCCCTTCGTCGGGCGCAGCGGCAAGCTGCTCGACCTCATGATCGGCGCGATCGGGCTCAACCGCACCACTGCCTACATCGCCAACGTGATTCCCTGGCGGCCGCCCGGCAACCGCACGCCGACGCCGCAGGAAACGCAGATCTGCCTGCCGTTCATCCAGCGCCAGATCGAGCTGGTGAATCCCGACGTGCTGGTGACGCTCGGCAATCCCTCGACGCAGACGCTGCTGTCGACGCGCGAGGGCATCATGCGCACCCGCGGCCGCTGGTTCGATTATGAGACGGGTGGGCGCACCATCCGCGCGCTGCCGACGTTCCACCCGGCCTATCTCTTGCGCTCACCGTCGTACAAGCGGCTGGCCTGGCAGGATCTGCGCGCGATCGCGAAGGTGCTGGCGGGATAGCGAGCTCTCGTAGGGTGGGCAAAGCGAAGCGTGCCCAACATCTCTAGGTCGACGACGGATAGGCTTGACGGTGGGCACGGCGCTTTGCGCCTTTGCCCACCCTACGATTTCAGCGTTTGTCGCTACGTCCCCTTCGGCCGCACGATGGCCCAGCCGATGCGCAGCAGCTGCTGGCGGCCGGTCACCAGCCATTCGAACGCGCGCGGCACTTCCGGAACGATGCCGGGAAAGCGCGCGAGGATTTCGGGTGGCGGGGTGCCGGCGGTGTCGGAGGCGCGCCAGACGACGACGCCGCCGGTCTCGCTGAACTTGGCCTGATTGATCCACGGCGTGCGCGCGGGCTGGGCATCGATGAAGAGATGCGGCCGGCCGGAATGCAGCGTGATCAGGCTCGCGAGCTGGGTCTCGCCGGCGACCGCGCGCAGGCGATGATTGGTGCGGCGGGCAAAGCTCTCGTCGAAGAAATCCGAGATCGCGCGCGCCGGCATCGAGGTCGCAATCTCGTTGGCGCCGGTCAAGGGCAGAAACAGCACGGCGAGCACGACGCCGGCTGCGGGCGCCAGGACGGCGGCAGCCCACACCGTCCGCAGCACCCGCGCGCGGCGCATCGCGATGAGGTCGCCGGCCGCCACCACCACGGCAAGTCCCGACACCACCAGCACGACACCGGCGCCGCCGACAACGGCATCGAGCCCGAGCACGCCGGAGATCAGGACCGCGCCGAGCGCAGGCGCCAGAGCGAAGAAATAGACGAAGTTGTGCGCGAGCGGCTCGACCGGCGGCCGGTAGATGATCGGCGCTTCCTCACCCTTGGCGACGAACAGGCCGCTATTGAGAAAGGTCAGCGCCGGGATCGCCGCCGCACCAAGCACGAGCCCGCCGAGCAGCCAGGCCGTGTGCAGCGCGCGGGCGTTCAGCGCGGCGACTTCAGGCAGGGTCGGCATGACAAGCGTCTCGGCGCGCATCAGCCAGACCGCATAGGGCAGCGCCAGCACGGCGACGACGATCAGCGCGAACAGCGGATCGAGCGCGCGTAGCGTCCGGCGTCCGCCGGCGGTCGAGATCGCGAAGACGACGAGCAGGAGGAGAAGGAAGATCGCCGCGGGCGTCGTCAGCAGCAAGAGGCCCGCCTCGATCGACCAGGCGAACCAGGCATTGCCGCGGCGCTGGCCGATGATCTGCCAGGAATGCAACAGCAGCAGCGCCCAGAGCGGCCGCGCCAGCACCAGCGGGCCAAAGTCCAGCGCCGGCGAGGAGAAGGCCAGCACCGTCATGGTCAGCAGCAGGGCGAGCACCGCCTGCTGTGAGCCGACCACGGCGCGGGAGAGATGATAGAGCGCGATGAAGGTCGCGACCTCGCAGAGCTGGGCGAGGACATAGACGCCGAACACGTGGCCGCCCGCGGCGCGGTAGGCGATGTCGGCGAGCCAGACCGGCAAGGGCGGGCCCAGATCGGTACCGACCTGGTACTCGCGCCCGAAGGCGAGCAGGGTCGCGAGCGTGCCGGGCGGGCTGCGATAGAACACAAGCGCCACAAACAGCCACATCGCGGCCTGGAGCAGCACGGCGATCCACACGATCAGCCGCGGCCGGGCGCGAATGAGCTCGATGACCAGGGAGGTAAACCGCATGCAACGTCCGAAAGATGCAGCCAACCCGTCCAGCCGGCCCTATTCGCTTACATCTGTTTTGATAAAGGGCGCTGCGCGTTGTGGCAACGACCGTCTGCCCTACAGGCCCGCTGACGCATCAATTTCAATGCTTGCTTCCACCTGCGCGTCCATCTCGGTCACCGCGAACAGGTCCCGCACCGGCTCGACGGTCCAGGGCATGTGCTTGGCCCGCGCCGCGGCGACGGGGGCGAAGAAGCTGCGGTGGTGGATGGTGGGACCGAGGCGGTCGAGCGCGTCGAGGTGCTCGGGAACGGCGTAGCCCTTGTGCTGCTCGAAACCGTAGCCGGGGCAGTCCTGCGCCAGCGCGCACATCAGCCGGTCGCGCGTCACCTTGGCGATGATCGAGGCTGCGGCGATCGACAGGACGATGCCGTCGCCGCCGATCACGGCCTCGCAGTCGCAGGCGGTGTCGAGCCGATCGCGGCCGTCGACAAACACATGACGCGGCGCGTCGGGCAGCGCCACCACAGCGCGCTTCAGCGCCCACAGCGAAGCACGCAGGATGTTGTCGCGGTCGATTCGGGAGCGCGAGGCGACGGCGACCGAGACCTGCGCGGTGGCACAGATCTTGTCGAACAGCCTTTCCCGCTCCTCGGCCGTCAGGCGCTTGGAATCGTCGATGCCGCGGGGAATGCGGTCGGGATCCAGAATCACGGCGGCTGCCACTACGGGACCAGCCAGCGGCCCGCGACCGGCCTCGTCGCAACCCGCGATCGGCCAGACACCGCGCTTGATCAGCGCGCGCTCGCGGCCGAAGCTCGCCTTGGCGGACGCGGCCTTCTTTGGCGTCTCTTTGACTGGCTTCCTGGCGGACTTATCTCGAATCATGGCCGGGATCGTGCGCAAGCGGCCCGGCCGGCGCAACCGGGAACCCCGGACAATTCCCGCTATTCAGACCAGCCGCCTACTCGGCCAGATGCACCCGCCGGTCCTCACCGACCTCGATGCCCGGCGCGACCACGACTTCCCAGGGATGGCCGTCAGGATCGGCGAAATAGCCGGAATAACCGCCGTAATCGGTCTCATGCGCCGCTTTCAGCAGCGCGGCGCCCTTGCTGACGGCGAAGGCCAGAACCGAATCGACCTCGTCCCGCGTGGCGCAGTTCCAGGCGAGCGTCATGCCGCGGAAGGTCGCGGGCCTCGGATTGTCCGGTAACTTGGCGTCGGCCGCGAGTTTGTCCCAGTGAAACAGGGCCAGCACCGGACCACCGGTATCGTAGAACGCAACCGCCTCGCCGGTCGCCTTCAGCCGACGCAAGAAGCCGAGCGCGTCATAGAAGGCGATGCTGGCACGAATGTCGCTCACACCCAGTGTGATGACGGTGAGCCGCGGCACCGGCGCGGTAAGTTCCTGGCTCATGCTACGCCTCTTCCGTTTCCCGATCAGAACAGGCTGAGCTGATCGCCGTTCCGCTTCGGCCTCGCAAAGTGATCCGTCGTCAGCTTGGAGCGCCGCTTGTTCAGCCCAAGCCTGTCGCAGGCGATCTCGAAGCGGCGGCCGATGGTCCAGGCCATCGGTCCGGTGCCCTTCATCCGCTCGCCCCATTTCGCGTCGTAGTCGCGGCCGCCGCGCATGTCGCGGATCAGGGTGAAGACGTGGCGGTAGCGGTCCGGATAATTGGCCATCAGCCATTCGCGGAAGAGATCACGCACCTCCAGCGGCAGCCGCAGCAGCACATAGGAGGCTTCCTTGACGCCGGCATGGGCGGCGGCATCGAGAATGCGCTCGATCTCGGAATCGTTCAGCGCGGGGATCACGGGCGCGACCATCACGGTGGTCGGAATACCGGCCTCCGAGAGCTGCTTCAGCGCCTCCAGCCGCTTCGGCGGCGTCGCCGCGCGCGGCTCCATAGTGCGCGCGAGCTTTGGATCGAGCGAGGTGACCGAGATCGCGACCTTGGCGAGGTTGCGCTTGGCCATCCGCGCGAGAATGTCGATGTCGCGCACGACCAGCGCCGACTTGGTGACGATGCCGACGGGATGGCCGGCGCGCTCCAGCACTTCGAGAATGCCGCGCATGATCTTACGCTCGCGCTCGATCGGCTGATACGGATCGGTGTTGGTCCCGATCGCGATCATCCGCGGCTCGTAGCCGGTCGCGGCCAGCTCCTTCTCGAGCAGCGCCGGCGCATCTGGCTTAGCAAACAGCTTTGACTCGAAATCGAGCCCCGGCGACAGGCCGAGATAGGCGTGCGTCGGCCGCGCGAAGCAATAGACGCAGCCGTGCTCGCAGCCGCGATAGGGATTGATCGAGCGGTCGAAGCCGATATCGGGGGATTCGTTGCGGGTGATCACCTTGCGCGAGGTGTCGACGCCGACGTCGGTCTTGAACGGCGGCAGCTCCTCCAGGCTCTGCCAGCCGTCGTCGAAGGCGACGCGGGCCTCGGCCTCGAAGCGGCCGCTGGCATTGGACTGCGCGCCCCGCCCTCGCCTGCGCTGCTTGTCGATGGCGACCGCCAGTCCGGGAAAATCAGAGTCCGCACCCGCCGGCTCGGAGGGCGCCGTGACCGGCGGGTGCTTGAGAGCATGAGAGGATGCTGGACTCATGAAGCCAAGATAGCACGCCAAAGGAACAAATCAAGAACACAAACAAAAAACTGAAAAACAACCCCATGCAAAGTAGCCGCCCAAATTTCGGGCGCGGTCCCTTGACCTCACGCAACACACAGGTCGCGGCGATCCTGTTCGATGCCGGACAGGGATCAATCGCACCGGAACAAAGTTGGTGTCGATCGCTGGGTGAAGGTCAGCAGGAACATGACAAATCAACGACAATCGGCCTCAGGGAGCAGCGAGCTCGATCTGCTCGATCGCTATTGGCGCGCCGCGAACTACCTCTCCGTCGGGCAAATCTATCTGCTCGACAATCCGCTGCTGCGCGAGCCGTTGCGGCCGGAACACATCAAGCCGCGTTTGCTCGGCCATTGGGGCACGACGCCCGGTTTGAACTTCATCTACGCCCATCTCAACCGCGTCATCCGCGCGCTCGATGTCAGCGTGCTCTATATCTGCGGTCCCGGCCATGGCGGCCCGGGCATGGTGGCCAACACCTATCTCGAAGGCAGCTACAGCGAAATCTATCCTGACGTCGCGCGCGATACGGACGGATTGCGAAAACTTTTCAGGCAGTTCTCCTTCCCCGGCGGCATTCCGAGCCACGCGGCGCCGGAAACGCCGGGCTCGATCCACGAAGGCGGCGAACTCGGCTACGCGCTGGTGCACGCCTATGGCGCCGCATTCGACAATCCCGACCTGATCGTCGCCTGCGTCGTCGGCGATGGCGAGGCGGAAACCGGCCCGCTCGCGGCGTCCTGGCACTCCAACAAGTTCCTCAATCCCGCCCATGACGGCGCTGTGCTGCCGATCCTGCACCTCAACGGCTACAAGATCGCGAACCCGACCGTGCTCGGACGGATGCGCGACGCGGAGATCCGCGACCTGTTCCGCGGGTTCGGCCACGAGCCGCTGTTCGTCGAGGGCGACGATCCCAAATTGATGCACCAGGCCATGGCGGACGCGCTAGACGTCGCGCTCGCCAGCATCCGCTCGATCCAGCAGCATGCCCGCGACGGCCGCAACAGCGTCGAGCGGCCGCGCTGGCCGATGATCGTGCTGCGCAGCCCGAAGGGCTGGACCGGCCCGAAGGAGGTCGACGGCAAGAAGGTCGAGGGCTTTTGGCGTGCGCATCAGGTTCCCGTTGCGAGCTGTCGCGAGAACCCGGCGCACTTGAAAATCCTCGAAAACTGGATGCGCAGCTACGAGCCCGAGAAGCTGTTCGACGGCAGCGGCGCGCTCATTCCCGAGCTCCAGGCGCTGGCGCCCGAAGGTAACAGGCGCATGGGCGCCAATCCGCACGCCAATGGCGGCCTGCTGAAGAAGGAGCTGAAACTGCCGGACTTCCGCAGTTTTGCGTTGGACGTGCCGCAGCCCGGCGGCGTCACCGGCGAAGCAACGCGCGAGCTCGGCAAATTCCTGCGCGACGTCATCCGCCTCAACGCCGAGGCGCGCAACTTCCGCATCATGGGCCCGGACGAGACCGCGTCAAACCGGCTCGATGCCGTGTTCGAGGCGACGGAACGGGTCTGGATGGAGCCGACGGAGCCTTACGACGTGCATCTCGCACAGGACGGCCGGGTGATGGAGGTTTTGAGCGAGCATCTCTGCCAGGGCTGGCTCGAGGGCTATCTGCTCACGGGACGGCACGGCTTGTTCTCCTGCTACGAGGCCTTCATCCACATCGTCGATTCCATGTTCAACCAGCACGCCAAATGGCTGAAGGTGACGCGACATCTGCCCTGGCGGCGACCGATCGCCTCGCTGAACTATCTCCTGACCTCGCATGTCTGGCGGCAGGACCATAACGGCTTCAGCCATCAGGATCCCGGCTTCGTCGATCTCGTCGCCAACAAGAAGGCCGACATCGTCCGCATCTACTTCCCGCCCGACGCCAACACGCTGTTGTGGATCGCCGATCACTGCCTGCGCACCTATGACCGCATCAACGTCATCGTCGCCGGCAAGCAGCCGGCGCCGCAATGGCTGTCGATGCAGGACGCCGCCACGCATTGCGATGCCGGCATCGGCATCTGGACCTGGGCCGGCACGGAGGATGCGGATGGCGAGCCCGACGTCGTGATGGCCTGCGCCGGCGACGTGCCGACACTGGAGACGCTCGCCGCCGTCGATCTGCTGCGCAAGGCGCTGCCCGACCTGAAGATCCGCGTCGTCAACGTCGTCGACCTCATGACGCTGCAGCCGAAAGACCAGCACCCGCACGGCCTGTCCGACCGTGACTTCGACAGCCTGTTCACATCAGACAAGCCCGTGATCTTCGCCTATCACGGCTATCCCTATCTCATCCACCGTCTCACCTATAACCGCACCAACCATGCCGGAATGCATGTGCGCGGCTTTGCCGAGGAAGGCACCACGACGACGCCGTTCGACATGGTCGTGCTCAACGGGCTCGACCGCTATCACCTCGCGATCGAGGCGATCGCGCGCGTGCCGGGTCTGGCGACCAGGGCCGCGCAGGTGCAACAGCAGTTCCGCGACAGACTGATCGAACATTCGCACTATGTGCGCGAGCACGGCGAGGACATGCCTGAAATTCGCGACTGGGTCTGGCCGGGCAAAGCGGGTTGACGTCATGACGGCGTCGGCCCTCGTGCTCAACTCGGGCTCGTCGAGCATCAAGTTCGGCCTGTTCGACATCGCGGCGGACGAGCCTGCCCTGCTCTGCAAGGGCCTGCTCGACGAGCATGAGGCGAAGCCGCGGCTCGTGGTGAAAAGCCCTGCGGGCGGAGACCTGTTCGAGACGCAGAGGGAAGCATCCGATGCGGACAGCGGTCATCTGTTCGCGGAGGTGCTCGGCTTCATCGAGGAGCGTTTTGCCGACCACCGCCTGCGCGCCGTCGGTCACCGCATCGTTCATGGCGGGCCGGATTATTCGGGCCCGGTTGAGCTGACTGACGACGTCTACGCAAAGCTGGACGCACTGACGCCACTGGCGCCGCTGCACCAGCCGCGGTGCCTTGAACCAGTCCGCACCATCAGGGCAATAAAGCCCGACCTGGCGCAGATCGCATGTTTCGACACCGCCTTTCATCACAGCATGGCGCCACCCGCGAGCCGCTTCGCCATCCCGCGGCGCTATGAAGAGCGCGGTATCCGGCGCTACGGCTTTCACGGCCTCTCGTTCGAATATGTCGCGGGGCGCCTCGCGAAAATCGCGCCGCAGTTCGTTGCCAAGCGCACCGTCATCGCGCATCTCGGCAATGGCGCCAGCCTGTGCGCGTTGCGCGATGGCCACAGCGTCGACACCACGATGGGGCTGACGCCGCTCGATGGCCTCGTGATGGGCACCCGGAGCGGCACCATCGATCCCGGCGTGCTGCTCTATCTGCAACAGCACGAGAGGATGTCGGTCGAGGATGTCCAGCACCTGCTCTATCACGAGTCAGGCCTGCTCGGCGTCTCCGGCATCTCTGCCGACATGCGCACGCTTCTGGCAAGCGGCGAGGCTGCGGCGCGGGAAGCGGTCGACCTGTTCGTCTTCCGTGCGGCGCAGCAGGTCGCGGTGATGGCGACCACACTGGGCGGACTGGACTGTCTGGTCTTCACCGGCGGCATCGGCGAGCATGCGAAGGAAATCCGCGCCGCGATTGGTGAGCGGCTTGGGTGGCTCGGCGTGCATATTGACGCGGGTGCGAATGACGCAGCATGCGAGCGGATCAGCGGCAGTGGCAGCACCGTCAATGTGTTCGTCATTCCGACGAATGAGGAGCTGACGATCGCTCGGCATTGCGCGGCTGTGCTGCGAGAGAAATGAAAGCCCGGTCGACCGCTGCATCTTTCCCTTCTCCCCCGTGGGAGAATTTCAGCGGGCCATGACTTGTCGGGCCATGACTTGTCGCAGCGCTGCTGCGCCACTGTCGAAAGGACCATGGTGCTCAAAGCAAACGATTTCGCCAGCGCTTCGAGCACCATGGGCCAACTACGTCGCTCCGCTCAGTACGGAGAGTACCCGCCCGGGCAAACATAGTTTCCGTAAGCGTCATAGCCGCAGCCGCTGCGGTAGTAGGCCCCCGTCGCAGCTGCGCCGATCGCCGCGGCCCCCACTGCCGCCGCACCGACGCCGTAACGATATCCGCGATACCCTGCATAAGCGCCCCGATAGCCGTAACGCCCGCCGCGCACGGCGACAGCACCGCCCCGATATCCACGCGCCGCGACCGCGCCCCCGCGGTAGCCTCCTGCCCGCACGGCACCGCCGTGGAAACCTCCTGCGCGCATGGCGCCGCCGCGACCGCCGCGGGCAGATGCGTCATCGGGAGTGAAGGCGACAAGCAGCATAGCTGCGGCTGCCGAAGCGATGAGAGCTTGACGCAACATCAGCGTACTCCTTCTTCGAGGGAGGAAGCCGCGGACAGCTGCACATCGCGTTGACCGCGGGTCCGATCGAAGTCTCGTGCGCTGGAGCTTCGTGCCTTTGATTTGGATCAACGTTCATCTACATGAACGACGGTTCCCCGCCCGCACAGTGGCGTGCAGGCCGATCTCAGGCCGATCTAATGCGTGCCCGACAGGATCTGGATGCACCCGATCACGACCTCGATCACGATCAGCACCACGACTGCGATTTCCAGACGCAGCGAGCGCTGGGTGTCGATGATGTCGGTGAGCGCGTTGGCGGTTTCCGACACCGCGGTGAGCTTGCGCTCGAGCGTATCGAGGCGCTCCTTCAATTCGTACTCGTCTTCGAGACGGGCATAGAGGCGGTCGAGCTCGGGCTTCTCCCAGAGCACGTCCGGTTTCTCGGCCACCGCGACACGGCCGGCGACGCGCTGCTGGACCAGAAGTGCATTGCCGATCAGTTGCAAGATGCCCTTGCGCCGGGGCGGCGTGCGGCCCTGCTCGGCGAGCCCCCGCGCGAAGGGCTCGATCACGTCGAAAACCGCGGCGACGCGGCGCTCGTCGCGGGCGAGCGAGGTGCTCTTGGCGAGCGCGTCCGCAACGATCAGCAGCCGATCGTCGGAGAATTTGGCGAGGCAGATCGGCCCGCCGGGCTGGATCGCCTCGGCGTTCTCATCCTTGCAGAGCTGCGCCTGTGCGATCTCCTCTTCAAAAGGGCTGAGCTCGCCGGTCACCCGCGGTTTCAGGCTGTCGATCAGCACCTTCTCCTCCGAAGGGAGGAGGCCGATCAGCACCACGACGCCGTAGCGAAAGATCACGACGAGCCCGGCATGGACGCGGAAGGCAGCAGGCGTCGAGGAGACAGGTGCGCCAAGCTCGAGCCCGGACGGATTGATGCGTTCGCCCAGCATCACGGCGCGGATCCGCAGGGTCGGCGCGGCCTCCGGCTTCGGCGATGTTGGCGTTATGCCAACGGGAAGTTGATCGGCGTTCACTGGACTATCTCATTTTGCGCGGCGAGCGTTACACGTTTTTCCCGTCGCAAGGTTTGTGTCAGACTGCCGGTGCAGCCTTGCGGACCTGCCGTCCTCGTCCCGATCATATCGGCAGAGAATGCCCCGTTTGAGGCTCACGAAAACGAGATTCGCCGAAACATTCGGCAACAACGCCACCCCGCGCGCGACATATTCGGGTGCGATGGACTGCCCGTGGCTTACCATTGCGGACCGAAGCGCCGTCCAAAAGTTGCACTCGGCGATGCCGCGTGTTTATGACAATATCATAACGAGCTACGCTTCTCCCGAAGTGCGGACACCGAAGCCTCAATCATGCTGAGCGTCATCATTCCGACCGAAGGCGTCGAGCAGACGGCGGTCGCAACCCTCGCCGCGCTGGTGCCTGGTGCCGCCGCGGGCGTCATCCGCGAAGTGCTGCTGGTCGATGGCACCCGCAACGGTGTCATCGAGCGCGTTGCCGACGTCGCAGGCTGCCGTTTCATCGGCTTCGAGGGTTCTTCGCAGGGCGCGGCGCTTGCCGCCGGTGCGCTCCAGGCCCGTTCGCCCTGGCTGATGTTCCTCCCGGCCGGCGCCGTGCTGGAGACCGGCTGGATCGAGGAAACCACCCAGTTCATCCAGGCTGTCTCGACCAGCGGCAGGGATCGCGCGGCGGTGTTCCGCTACACACGGTCGCCTTATGCCGATACCGGGTTTCGCGACGTCCTCAGGGCCGTGGTGCGCAAACTGGTCGGCCCCCTCGGCGATCAGGGACTCTTGATCGCGCGCGATCATTACGACCGGATCGGCGGCTACCCGCCCCAGGCCCGCCGTTCCGAGGCGCGGCTGCTCCGGCGGCTCGGCCGCTCGTCCCGGACCATGCTGCGCAGCCGGATCGTCATGGTCGGCTGACGTCACCGATCTAATACTTGCCAAAGTCAAATAATTGTTTGACAATGGCAAGTATCGAGGTGACCCATGCCATCCGCCCTTTCGTCATCCAGCCCTTCGCCATCCGTCCCCGCTTCGACCGAACAGGTCGCTGACGACCAAGTCCAGGCGGTTCGCGCCTTCAACCGCTTCTACACCCAGAAGCTCGGCGTGCTCGACCAGCAGCTCCTGAAGAGCCCGTTCTCGCTGAGCGAGGCGCGCGTGCTCTACGAGCTGGCCCATGGTGGCGAGCAGTCGGCCAAGGAGATCGGCATCGCGCTCGGGCTCGACGCCGGCTATCTCAGCCGCATCGTGCAGAACTTCGATGAAAGCGGCTTGATCGCGCGCAAGCCGCTTCCGAGCGACCGCCGGCAGGTTCAGCTGAGCCTGACCGCGAAGGGCCGCCAGGCGTTCGCCAAGCTCGAACGCTCGTCCCAGGACGACGTCGCCGCGATGCTGCGGCCGCTGCCGGATGAGGAGCGCGGCAAGCTCACCGGTGCGATGGAGACGATCGAGCGGCTGCTCGCCATGCCGCGCATGCCATCCCCGCGCGCGACCCTGCGCGAGCCCCGGCCCGGCGACATGGGCTGGGTGGTGCAGAGCCACGGCGCGCTCTATGCCAGCGAATACGGTTTCGACTCCGGCTTCGAGGCGCTGGTCGCCGAGATCGTCGCGAAATACATGACCTCCTATGATGCCTCGCGCGAGCGCTGCTGGATCGCCGACATCGAAGGCCGGCCGGTCGGCTCGGTATTTCTGGTCAAGGCCAGCGACGACGTCGCCAAGCTTCGCCTGTTGCTGCTCGATCCGGCCGCACGCGGACAGGGGCTAGGCCAACGGCTGGTCGCCGAATGCGTCTCTTTCGCGCGCGCCTGCGGCTATCGGCGGATGACGCTGTGGACGCAGAGCCATTTGGTCGCCGCGCGAAAAATCTATCAGGACGCAGGTTTCAAGCTGACCGCCACCGAGCCGCATCGCAGTTTTGGCCAGAACCTCACCGGCGAAACCTGGGAGCGCGATCTCTGATGCGGCGGCACGCGCTCATCACGGGAGAGCTCGTCGATCTCTACAAGCGCCGGGCGCGACGGCTGCACGTGGAGGCGCGCCGGACTATGTGGCGCGTGGTGTGGGGCTCGCTGCGGCGGAAGAGCTAGTCGCCATCACTGGCGCAGCTGACGCGATGCGCATGATTGTGCCCTCGCCCCTTGCGGGAGAGGGCAGCGACGCCAGTAGATACGAACTCACTTGGGTATGTCTCCGAGTACTCCGTGCGGATGGAGACCCCTCATCCGGCGCTTCGCGCCACCTTCCCCCACATCCGCCTTCGCCAAGGCTTCGGCGGACATGAGGGGGGAAGGGAAGAGGTCCGCGCCTAGCTCAGCAAAGCAGCGTCAAAGCAACGCACTTACACCGTCGCGCCCTGCGCCTTTGCCCTTCGCAGATGCTCGTCCAGGCGCGGCATGATCTCGACGAAATTGCAGGGACGCGTGCGGTAGTCGAGCTGGGCCGCGAGGATGCCGTCCCAGCCGTCGCGACAGGCGCCGGGCGAGCCCGGCAGGCAGAAGATGTAGGTGGCGCCGGCGACGCCGGCGGTGGCGCGGCTCTGGATCGTCGACGTGCCGATCTTGGCGTGGCTGAGCATGTGGAAGGCGATCGAGAAGCCGTCCATGCGCTTCTCGAACAGCGGCTCGATCGCCTCCGGCGTGACGTCGCGCCCCGTAAAACCGGTGCCGCCGGTGGTGATGACGACGTCGACGCCGGTATCCGCAATCCAGCGGCGGACGACGGCGCGGATCGCCTCGACATCGTCGGTGACGATCTCGCGCGCGGCGAGATGATGGCCCGCCGCGGTGAGGCGATCGGCCAGCGTCTGGCCGGACTTGTCGTCGGCGAGCGCGCGCGTGTCGGACACGGTGAGCACCGCGATGTTGAGCGGGATGAACTGTTTCGTTTCGTCGATGGAGGCCATTGGTCCTTCCTCTCGTGTCCCGGACGCGATGCAACGCGTCAGCGGTGCGTCGCAGAGCCGGGACCCAGAGCTGAGAGACCGGCATTGTGGGCCCCGGCTCTGCAGCGCACCGCTGAAGAAGCGCTGCGCTGCGTCCGGGGCACGATGTCCTGGCGACTACGACCCGCTGCCGAACGTGTTGCAGGCCTGGACGGTGCCTTGCTGGTAGCCGGTCATGAACCACTGCTTGCGTTGCGCCGCCGAGCCGTGCGTGAAGGAATCGGGCACGACGCGTCCCGTGGCCTGGCGCTGCAGCGTGTCGTCACCGATCGCGCTCGCCGTGGTCAACGCGGCGTCGATGTCGCCGGGCTCGAGGAAGTTCGGACGCTTTTTCGACTCGCGATTGACCCAGACGCCGGACAGGCAATCGGCTTGCAATTCGACCTTCACCTGGAGCGCATTGGCCTCGGCCTTGCTGCCGGCCTGCTGCTGCAGCCGCGTCACGCGCGGAATGATGCCGAGCAGGTTCTGGATGTGATGGCCGGCCTCATGCGCGATGATGTAGGCGGTGGTGAAGTTGCAGGCGGACTTGCCGGAGCAGCCGCGGAAGCGCGTCTCGACCTCGCGGAAGAAACTGGTGTCGAGGAAGATGGTACGATCCGGCGGACAGTAGAACGGCCCCATCGCCGACTCTGCCCGGCCGCAGCGGCCGCCATTGGTGACGTTGCGGAACAGCACCACCTTCGGACCAGTGTAGGACTGGCCGCTGGCCTGGAAGATTTCGCTCCAGCGGTCGTCGATCTCGCCGAGGATGCCGGAGATCATGCTGCCCATCTCGTCGGTCGGCGCGCCGCGCTTGGCGGAGGTCGACTGACGATCGGTCTGGTAGGAAGGCGCCTGGCCGCCGCCGGTGAGGATCTCGGCGCCGCCGATCAGGATGCGCGGATCGATGCCGAAGGCATAACCGACCAGGCCGAGCACGATGATGGTGCCGATGCCTAGACCGCCGCCGCCCATCGGCAGGCCGAACCCGCCTCCGCCGCCGCCCATGCCGCCACCGCCGTCGCGGCGATCCTCAATGTCGTCGCTGCGGCGGAAATCATCATAACGCATGGCGGGTTTCCCTCAGTCCTCAATTGGCGTCATTTGGGCGCAGAAGCGCGAAAGCTCAACGCGCCACACACGTAAAATTTCCAATGCGTTAATCAATATCCCGCTCGGCAATTATTGCCTAGTGCGACAGCATGCCGATGCCAGCAATTTTTTCCGGGGTCGTGCAATTTTTTCCGAGAGAAATTTGGCGACCTGACTGCTCCCGCAACGCGAAGAAATACGAAATACACTGGAAAACACGACGAATGCGTAGAGCGAAACGCGCGCCGTGCGCGATGCGAGGGATGCTCACGAAAGCGGCGGGTTAAGTCGATTTTTACTTTGCCGCTCCATTGTAACGGTCAGTCGGTTGTTTGGTCCCGCGTCGCCGACAGCGTCGCCTGAGTCAGAGTTCTTGAGTCATGGTAGTGTCGCGTCGCGGGGCGTCTGCAAGGGCGCCCCGCACAAATTTTGAGTCCGCTTCGCACAGCATCATCCTCGGTGATTGCGTCGCCGAGATGTCGAAGCTTCAGGCCGGTTCGGTCGACCTCGTGTTCGCCGATCCGCCCTACAATCTCCAGCTCAAGGGCGATCTGAAGCGCCCCGACGAATCCCATGTCGATGCCGTCAACGACGACTGGGACAAGTTCGATTCGTTCTCCGCCTATGACGATTTCACCCGTGCCTGGCTGCTTGCCGCCCGCCGCGCGATGAAGCCGTCGGCGACGATCTGGGTGATCGGATCCTATCACAACATCTTCCGCGTCGGCGCGATCATGCAGGACCTCGGCTTCTGGCTCCTGAACGACATCGTCTGGCGCAAGTCGAACCCGATGCCGAATTTCCGCGGCCGCCGCTTCACCAACGCGCACGAGACCATGATCTGGGCCGCGCGCGACGAGAAGGCCAAGGGCTACACGTTCAACTACGAAGCGCTGAAGGCCGCGAACGAGGACGTGCAGGCACGGTCCGACTGGCTGATCCCGCTCTGCACCGGCGAGGAGCGCCTCAAGGGCGCCGACGGCAAGAAAGTGCATCCGACGCAGAAGCCGGAAGGCCTGCTCGCGCGCGTGCTGCTGTCGTCGTCGAAACCCGGCGATCTCGTGATCGATCCCTTCAACGGCACCGGCACCACCGGCGCGGTCGCCAAGCGTCTCGGCCGCTCCTATATCGGCTTCGAGCGCGACAAGACCTACGCGAAGGCCGCCGAAGCGCGCATCGCCGCGGTCGAGCCGCTGCCGGAGGAAAGCCTCGCCCCGTTCATGACCGCGCGCGAAGCGCCGCGGGTCGCGTTCTCCGAGCTGATCGAGCGCGGCATGATCATGCCCGGCACGAAGCTGTTCGACGCCAAGAAGAAGCTCGGCGCACTCGTGCGCGCCGACGGCGCCATCATGCTGGGCGACAAGGTCGGCTCGATCCACCGCATCGGCGCCGTGGCGCAAGGGGCGCAAGCCTGCAACGGCTGGACCTTCTGGCATGTCGAGACCAAGAAGGGTCTCAAGCTGATCGACGAGTTCCGTGCCGAGATCCGTGCGGGGATCGGGGCGGAGTAGTTTTCTCCGCGGTCCCGTAGGGTGGGCAAAGCGAAGCTTGCCCACCACCTTGGAATATGCCGCAAGCGACGCGGTGGGCACGGCGCTTCGCGCCTTTGCCCACCCTACGGCTCCTTGAATGCCGCCACAGTCAGGACTAGATTTCACCGATCAGCCCCGTCCTGACCGGTCCGGCTCCCATGCGACGACAGTCCGAGACATTGCTGCTGGTGCCGCTGCTGCCGATCTTCCTGCTCGGCATGTTTCCTATGTTCCTGATCGCCCTGCTCGGCTTTTTCGGCCTCGCGATCTTCGGCGTGCTGATGGTCTGCGTCGGGCTCGCCAGCAGCAACGAGGCGCATGACAATTTCAATCACGACGTCATCGTACATGGCTACGCGCGCGGATCGGAGCGCAAGACGCGGGCCTCCAGCATGCACGCAGCAACGCGGCTCGCGATGCGGCTGGACGCTGTCGGCGCCGGGATGATCGTCATCGCCGTCGTCGGCCTGCTCTATTCCAGTTGAGCGTCGAGGCGCGGCCTCACGGCGCCAGACGTGCGATCAATCGATCGGAGGCATCCATGAGCGCCGTCGCGTAAGATCGCTCCGCAGACGAAGGGCTCGGCAGGATCGCCTCAGCCTTGTTGTTGAACATGACACCGCTGCGGCCGTTGAGATCAGGCGACACCAGGAGCGGCACCAGTCGCTCGGCATAGGCGTCCGGCTCGACCATCATGAAGCTGGTCAGCCAGTTGATCAGCGCGACGAGCGCACGCGACCCGAGCAGATTGGCGCGAATATCGGTCTTCACGAAGCCGGGATTGAGGCCGAACACATCGACAGCGGCAAAGCGCCTGGCGGCCTCGAGGACAAGCACTTCGTTGCCCGCCACGGTGTTCGAGTGGGCCGCGAACCGCTTGTAGCTCCGTTCCGAATTCAGATCGGCGACATCGGCCCTCTGCTCCGTCCCGGGGAATCCCATGACGAATATCCGAGGCTTGAATGTAGCCGTGGCCCTGTCACTTCCAAGACGAGAGGTGATCGCGTTCAGGATGACGAAGCGGCTCAGATAGCTGACGGCAAGATCGCGTTCGATGCCTTCCGCCGTCACCTCACGCCTGGGCCCCGCCATGATGCCGGTCGTGAAGACGACGATGTCGAGCGTCTCGGCGGGAAGCTCACGGCCGATCCGCCTGGCTTCCCGCATCAGGCTCAGATCGGCCTGCATGAATGCGATGCCCGGCACGTTCTGATCGCGGGACGTCTGGCCGACGACGAGGACACGCGCCCCCTTGGCCGCCAATTGGCGGCTGAACGCCCGGCCAATGCCGCCGGTGCCGCCAATCACCGCCACATTCAATCCAGCGAGCCTGAGGCCTTCGAGCGCCGGCGGATTCACCTTCAGGTTCTTGTCGAGTTCTACGCGTTTCATGGATGGCTCGCCCTGCAATGTCAGCAAAGGGCAGATGGACCTTCCACTCAGTGGAATAAATACCGTAAAATGGAACTGATTGATCCATTGATGGAATAATGAAAATGGCGTTGTTGAACGATATGGCGCTGTTCGTGGAGGTCGCGAAGGCCCGCAGCTTCCGCCGCGCCGCCAAGACCCTCGACATGCCCAATTCGACGCTGTCGCGCAGGATCGATCTCTTGGAGAAGGAGATCGGGCTTCGCCTGTTGAACCGGACGACCCGCAAGATCGAATTGACCGAAGCCGGCCAGATCTACTTCGAGCGCTGCAGGCGCATCGTGGGCGAGGCGCGCCTGGCGCATGAGCAACTGGACGGGATGCTGGCGCAGCCGAGCGGCATGCTCCGCGTCTCGCTGCCGGTGGATTTCGCGAACACCTATCTCGCACCGTTGATCGCCGAATTCGCGCAGCAATATCCCGACATCGATTTCGAATTCGACCTGACGCCGCGACGTGTCGATCTCGTATCGGAGCCGTTCGATCTGGCGATCCGCGTCGGAGAATCAGAGCCGTCCCACATGATCGCGCGGCCGCTCGCCCGCATGCCGGGATATCTCTACGCCTCGCCGCGCTATCTCGACATCAACGGCGAGCCGCATGAACCGGCGGACCTCACCCATCATCAATGCCTGTGCATGACGAAGGTGAGTGCGTGGACGTTACACAGGGGCACGCAGATGGAGCAGACCGACGTCGGCGGCCGTTTTCGGCTCAACAACGTGGGACTGATCCGCCGCCTCGCAACGCTCGACATGGGCATCGCCTTTCTGCCGCAGGAGATCGTGGCCGACGAAGTGGCGGATGGCCGGCTGCGTCGCATCATGCCGCAATGGCAGGGCTCGCCCGTCACCGTCTACGCAGTCACCGAGACGCGCCTGCTGCCAGCCAAGACGCAGCGCTTCATCGAATTCCTGCGGGAACGGCTCAGCCGGACTTGAACCGCCATTACGGCGGCGATCGGCCCTTGTTACGCCGGCTGATCTGCGTACCGCGCAGACACCGCCCTGCAAACTCGCCGGTTGCTCTCCCAGGCGATATTCAGGCAGAGAAAGCCACGATGCTGCATTCATTCTCTAAAAAAGGGAATCGGGGAGACAAACATGCTCAAATTCTATTTCAACGGATCGCCGAACCCGACCAAGGTCGCGCTTTATCTCGAAGAGGCCGGCCTGGCCTTCGAGCCGGTCAAGATCGACACCCGCACGGGCGAGCAGTTCGCGCCGGACTATCTGAAGATCAATCCGAACGGCAAGGTGCCGGCGATCGACGACAACGGCACCATCGTGTTCGACTCGAACGCCATCCTGCTCTACCTCGCCGAGAAGACCGGCAAGTTCCTCCCCGCCGCCAACGTCCGCGGCGAGACGCTGTCATGGCTGATGTTCATTGCCACCGGCGTCGGGCCGTATTCGGGCCAGGCCGTGCACTTCAAGCATTTTGCGCCGAAGGACCAGAACCACGACTACGCGCATAACCGCTACCAGTACGAGACCGATCGCCACTACAAGATTCTCGACGGTCACCTTGAAGGCCGCAGCTATATGGTCGGCGACAGCTATTCGATCGTCGACATGGCGCTGTGGGGCTGGGCGCGGATGGTGCCGTTCAAGCTCGGCGACGATGCCTTTGCGCGCTACCCGAACGTGAAGCGGCTGGTGGACGAGATCTCGGCGCGGCCTGCGGCGGCGCGCGCGATCGCCCTGAAGGACAAGTTCACCTTCAAGGCCGAGATGGACGACGAGGCGCGCGCCAACATGTTCAAGCACATGACGACGAAGGTCGCCTGATCGCACTTCGCAGCTTTTGGAGGCCACGCGCATGCGCGTGGCCTTTTGCGTTTGCGGCTCAGGCGGCGTGGACCGAGTCCAGGAACTTCGCGACTTCCTGCTTCAGCCGGTTGCTGTCTGAAGACAGCGAGCGCGCCGCCGAGAGCACCTGCGAGGAGGCCGAGCCGGTCTCGGAGGCGCCGCGCTGCACGTCGCCGATATTGGTCGAGACGCGCTGCGTGCCATGGGCGGCCTGCTGGACATTGCGGGAGATTTCCTGTGTGGCAGCGCCCTGCTCTTCCACGGCCGCGGCGACCGTCGACGAGATCTCCGACAGCCGCTCGATGGTGCCGCTGATCTCCCGGATCGAGCCGACCGACTCCTCCGTCGCGGCCTGGATGCCGGAGACCTGCTGGGCGATTTCGCCCGTGGCCTTCGCGGTCTGCTCGGCCAGCGCCTTGACCTCGGAGGCGACCACGGCAAAGCCGCGACCGGCCTCGCCCGCACGCGCCGCCTCGATCGTCGCGTTCAGTGCCAGCAGATTGGTCTGGCCGGCAATCGTGCTGATCAGCTCGACCACGTCGCCGATGCGGGCGGCCGCCTTGGACAGCTCGCCGACGCGCTCATTGGTCCTGCTTGCCTGCCCGACCGCCTCGTTGGCGATCCGGGCGGATTCCTGCACCTGGCGGGCGATCTCGGTGACCGAGGAGGACAGCTGCTCGGTCGCGGACGCCACCGCCTGCACATTGGCCGTGGCCTCCTGTGACGCCGACGCCACCTCGGTCGACAGATTCTGCGCGCGCGTCGCGGTCGCCGTCAGCGTGCCGGCGGAAGCCTCGAGTTCGTTCGATGCCGACGACACGGTGTCGACGATCTCGCCGACCGCCTGCTCGAACTGGTCGGCGAGCCGGACCATGTCGGCCTTGCGGCTCTCCGCCTGCCGCGCCTCGGTCTCGGTCTGCTCCGTGCGCAGCCGTTCGGTGTCGATCATGTTGGTCTTGAACACCTCGATCGCCTTGGCCATGTCGCCGATCTCGTCGGCCTTGCCGCGTCCGGGAACCTCGACCTCGAGATTGCCGCCGGCCAGCAGCCCCATCGCGCGCGTCATCGAGGTCAGGGGACCGACGATGCTGCGGGCGATCAGGAAGGCGACGATCAATCCGAACAGGGTGGCAAGGCAGCCCGCGATCGCCTGCACGGTGGTCGTGCCGTCAATCACGGCTTCGGCCTGGCTGCGCGACTCCTTGTAGTCCTTCTTCAAGGCGGCTTCTGCGACCTTGAGCTTGGAGATGCTGTCGACGATGAGGGGCGCGAGGCTCTTGTGGTAGATCTCGTCGGCCTGGAGCATCGCGGCCGACGTCGTCTCGAACGCGGATTTGTAGATTCCGAGCGAGGTCTTCACCGGCGCGAGCGTCGTGCGCAGTTCGGTCGCCTGCGGACTCTTTTCGAGCGCCGAGAGGCGTTGCGACGCCCTGTCCACATTGGTTCTGAAGTTGGCGGGCCCCTTGCTGTCGCGCAGGGCCAGGAAACGCCAGTTCGCGATCTGGACGAGAAGGAGCCTGGATTCGAGATCCGCAACGAGGGCCCCGGTGTCTTCGTCGACGGCTGCGCGCGCCACATCGACCAGCTTGCCCATCTTGACAGTCAGCTCGTCACCGCTCGGCAGCAGCGTCGCCTTGCCGGTCCGCGCCTCATTGACGGCGTCGCCGAGATTGTCACGCAGGCTTCGCATTTTCGCGATGTCGGCGATCAGATCGTTGTAGAGCTTCCGCCGCTCCTCGGAGAGCGTCCCCTGCGCCCCGACCTTCAACAGCTCGGTCGCCGCGGTCTCCCGCTCTGCGGCCTCCTTCATTGCGGGCTCGCTGGCGTCGTAGATGTAGCGCAGATTGGCGCGCTGGATCGCCTGAAGATGGGTCGAGACCTCCAGGACACGCGCCGTGCTGTCCGAAAACGCCGAAGCCTTTGCGACCTGGTCCTGCACGGACCGCAAATTCCAGATGGCGACCACCGCCATCACGAGACCAACCGCCACCAAGGCCATGAAGCCTGCGTACAGGCGCCCCCTGATCCGCAAACGAAAGTTCGGCATTCCCACTGTCCACCCAGGTGCATGTGAATTCGGGCGGACGAACGACCCCGGCAATCGTCACGGCCACCCCCGGCAGCCGCGAGTCGCTTTTCGGCACCCACGCTGCACCGCGGTACAATGAGGGACACTCGTTAATTGAACCTTCCGATTTTTCGCGCATGTGTGCGCCGGCCCGCACAGGACCTGCTGATTTTATCGGCAGTTGCGCAGGTTTCGGTGCAAAGCCCGCAGCCGCTTGCAGAGCGCTGCACGCGTCGCCGGGATGGATGTCTATTGGGCGACCGTCCCCTGCAATTTGCCGAGCGCGTTCTCGACGACTTCCAGCGTGTAGGGCTTCTGGACCACCGGCGCGGACGCCAGCTCTTCCGGGATCGGCGCGCGCTCGCCATAGCCGGTCGCGAACATGAAGGGCACGCCGATCTCCTTCAGCTTCTCGGCCACCTTGATGCTGCTCTCGTTACCGAGGTTGAGATCGAGCAGCGCAAAACCCGGACGCGTGCGCTCGATCGCGCGCAACGCCTGGTCGACGCTCGCCGCAGTATCGACATGGCGGGCGCCGAGATCGAGCAGGATGACTTCCGCCGCCATGGCGATGATCAGATTGTCCTCGACGATCAGTGCCGTCTCGGAAATTCGCGGACGGGCGGGTTGCTGCTCCTCGACGCGCATGGCGGCTCCTCCGATTGATGGCACCAGTTCGACAAAATTGGGCGGGATGATAAACTTGGCCTGGACCCCGAGCAGGTCGAAGCGGATTTCGGCTTCGCCCTTGAGGTCGAAGGGGACGGAACGCTCGATGATGGTGGTCCCGAAGCCGCGGCGCGACGGCGGCTGCACTGGCGGACCGCCGCTCTCCTTCCATTCGATGACAAGGCTTGAAGACGGATCGAGACGCCACACCACCTCGACGCTGCCGGTGGAATCGGCCAGCGCGCCATATTTGGCGGAATTGGTCATCATCTCGTGCACGACGAGCGCCAGCGTCGCGAACGCCTTGGGATCGAGCGCGACGTCGGGCCCGCCCATCTTCACGCGGCCGGCGCGCGCGCCGAGATAGGCGCCGGCCTCGGACTCGACCAGCGAGCGCAGCGCAACCGGCGCCCAGTTCAAATTGGTGATCTGGTCGTGGGCGCGAGCCAAGGCCTGGATGCGGCCACCGAGCACGCCGGCGAATTCCTCGACCGACGTGGCGGTGTCCTTGCTCTGCGCCACCAGCGCGCGGACGAGGCTCAAAATGTTGCGGACGCGGTGATTGAGCTCGGCGATCATCAGCTCCTGCCGCTCCTGCGCGCCGCGACGCTCGCGGGCGGCAAGGTCGGACAGTTGCAGGATCACTTCGAGCAGCGTGACGCGCAGGCTCTCGGCGATGCGGATGTCGGCCGTGGACCACGGTTTCGACTGGCCCGCCACCGTTTCCTGCCAGAGCTCAAAGCTCTTGCGCGGCGTCAGCCGCGGTCCGTTCGGACCCTCGTCATAGACCTTGTCGGGCGCGCCGGCCCAGTTCACCGAGCGCACGACCTCGCGCCGGAAGAAGATCAGGCAATCGCGCGGAGTCCGTGAGATCGGAATGGCGAGAAATCCCGCCGCGCGGTCGCGAAAGGACTGGCCCGCGGCATAGACCTTGGCAATCTCGGCACTGGCGAAAATCCGTCCCGGCGAGGTTCGGTTGATGAAGGCAACCAGATCCTTCACCTCGTCCTCGGTCGGCGTCTGGCCCTGAAGCGTGATCTTGTTGTCGGACCACACCGCCACGCCGTCGCAATCGATCATCCCGCGATAGTCGCCGAGGAAGTCGACGATCGCGCGCCGGCTGTGCTCATGCGAGGCCGCGGTCTCGATCAACCGCTCCTGCACCTGGTGAGCGCGCATCTCATAGGCGACATTGCCCTCGCGCTCGCGCCCCTCCACGATCCAGGAGAACATCTGCCCGAACAGCTCGGACGCGGTGCGCTTCTCGAACGAGATGTAGCGCGGCGAATAATGATGGCAGGCGAACAGGCCCCAGAGCTTGCCGTCACGCAGGATCGACACCGACATCGAGGCGCCGACGCCCATGTTGCGCAGATATTCGATGTGGATCGGCGAGACCGAGCGCAGCACGCTCATGGAGAGATCGAGCAGCCCCGCATTGTGCGTGGCCGTCGAAAACAACGCGGCTGGTTTCGAATTGATATCGGCGATGATGCGCAGCCAGTTGCGCTGATAAAGGATGCGGGCCTGCTTGGGGATGTCGGAGGCCGGATAGTGCAGGCCGAGGAACCGTTCGAGGCCGGCTTCCGCAGCTTCAGCGATCACCTCGCCCGATCCGTCCGGATGAAATTGATAGACCATGACGCGGTCGAACCCGGTCAGGACCTTGAGCTGGCGCGCCGCCTCGCGGGCGAGCTCGGTCATGCCGCGCGTCTTGCGGATTCGCTCCAGCATCAGGCGGACGAGCTCGCCGGAATTGACGCCGGGCTCGTTGACGCTGGGCTCCGCCTCGATGACCAGATAGGCGCCGGAGAAGTGGATGGAGAGATCGTAAGGCGGTTTGCCGGGCTGGAGCTCGACACCGAACATGCGCTCGGTCGTATCGGGGCCGCTGAGATGATCGACGCGGCTGCGAATGGTCTCGACGGCGGCTTCCGAGATGACGCGCGACAACGGCTGCTGGAGCAGGTCGGCGACGTCAGTCCCGAGAAAGCTGTCGACATTGTCGGAGGCCATGCAGATCGTGAAATCCGACAGCACCGTGAGCAGGAAGCCGAACGGCTGGACGCTGCCGGGGATGTGGATCGGCTCGCGATCGCAATTGGTGAGATTGACCGCCTCGTTCATGCGCGGTGCCTCCGAACCGAGCAAACGCCCCGCGGAACCCGAAGGTTCCGCCGGCTACGATAAAATGGGAGGCAGGCGGCGCCTGGATCTCGTCCGTTCGTCTAACTCCGTCGCACCGGTCTCCTCAGTTCGTATGCGATCTCCGCCCGGGTCATGCCGCAGTCCTGAAGCTCCCGGTCGCTCATGGCGGCGAGCTGGTACCGGGCCTGGGACCGCTCGCGCCTGACATGGACGATCGCTATCAGCCTGCGCCAGATCGACACGACCATCGCCGAACGAGGCCGACGGCACCGGTCGGCGGACGAGATGGTCCTCAATCCGGTCAGCTCGCGGCCCTCACGGGCGTCTGCGGAAACGGACCGAGCGCCTTCTCGGTCAGGGTCGAGTCGCAATATTCCCGGATCTCCTTGATCTTCCCGTCCTCGAGGCGAAACACCAGGCAGTAGTCGTTGTCATAACGAACGCCCTCGGGCGTGACGTTGTCGCCCTTGGCTTCCACCACGACGACGTCGCCGTCGGCGATGAAACGGTGAGCTACGGTGCGGGTCCGGTCGCGCAAGCGGGTGCGCACATAACCGTGCAGATCGTTGAGGATCGCCTCCTTGCCGGTGAAGGTGCGCGACCAGGAATACTGGCCGGTCACGACCCATCTGGCATCGTCGGCAAGGCTTGCGGTGAACAGGGCCCGGTCGCGTGCGGCCGGATCGGGGCTGGCGGCGGCGGCAAAGATATCCTGCATCAGTTTCTTGTTGGCGCTCGCGCTCATGGCGGCATCTCCGTTTGGTGGCAACACGGAGATCATCCCTGCCGGATAAGAATTCTTCAAATCGATAGTTGATATGATATCTATTCGCCTCATGAATTTGAATTCGCTTGACCTCAATCTCCTGACCTCGCTCGACGCGCTGCTGCGCGAGGCCAATGTCAGCCGGGCCGCGCTACGGATCGGGCTGTCGCAGCCGGCCGCGAGCCACGCGTTGCAACGCCTGCGCGACATCTTCGGCGATCCGCTGCTAGTGCGCACCGGCGCGCGCATGGAGCTGACGCCACGGGCACAAGCGCTCCGTGCACCGCTGGCCCAGGCGCTCGACCAGGTGCGCGGGCTGTTCATACCCGACGACTTCGACGCCGCGCGCAGCGAGCGGCAATTCCGCCTGATGATGCCGGATCTCGCGGTCGAGCTGCTGATGCCGCCCTTGATGGAGAAGGTGACGCGGGCCGCGCCCAACGTCCGCATCGACGTCGTGCCGTGGCGGGGCCCTGCGATCTTTCACACCGAGTTCGCCCGCACCATCGACCTCGTGATCTCGATCGGCAACGCCTTCAAGGGCTTTCACCGCCAGTTGCTCTACACCGACAGCGACGCACTGGCGGTGCGGCGCGGTCATCCCATGGCTGCGAAGCTGAAGCGGCGCGAGACGTTCCTGGCAGCGCGCCATGTCGGCGTGATCATCCGCGGCCAACCGGAGGATCTCATCGACACCTGGCTGCGGACCAAGGGCATCGAGCGGCACATTTCGCTGGTGGTGTCAGGCTATCTCGAAGCGCGGCACGTCGCCGCCCGCACCGACCTCGTCGCCTTCGTGCCGCGCCGGCTGATCGCGGCGCTGTCGAAGCAGCTCGGCCTCGTCACGGTGACGCCGCCGCTCGATCCCGGGATCGACGAGCAGTTCATGTTCCATCCGACCCGTGCGCAGATGGATCCGGGCTCGATCTGGCTGCGGGGGCTGATGCTGGCGACGGGACGGGGATTGGAGCAAGCCAAGCGCAAGCTCTCGTAGGGTGGGCAAAGCAAAGCGTGCCCACCACTTCTTTCATAGCGCGGATAGATGGTGGGCACGGCGCTTTGCGCCTTTGCCCACCCTACGAAGCCGTCGCCCTGCCTACGCCTTCTGCGCGTCCATCACCTTGCGCACGGCGGGGCGGTCGGACATGCGCTTGAAGTGGTCGGCGATCTTCGGCGTGGCGTTGATGTCGACGCTGTCACCCTCGAGCCAGAGCGAGAGCGTGTGGAGGTAGGGATCGCAGATCGTGAACTGGTCGCCCATCACCCAGGGACCTTTGAACATCTTCTGCTCGATCAAGGAGAAGCAGGCGCCCATGCTCTTCGGCACCATCGCCTTCATGTCGGCGAACGAGCTCTCCTGCGTCGCCCAGCGCGCGCCGCGCATCTTGTGGGCATGGTTGATGTGCGCGGTCGAGCAGAGATAGGAATTGAACGACTGCACCTGGGCGAAGTCGAAGGGATCGTCGAGCGGGGCGAGCTTCGCCTTGGGGAAGGTCTGCGCGATGTAGGCCAGCATCGCAGGCGTCTCGGTCAGCACGCCGCGATCGGTCACCAGCGCCGGCACGCGGCCCTTCGGATTGATCGCGAGATAGTCCGGGCTGTTCTGCTGGTTATCCTTGAAGCTCAGCCGTTCAGCCGTGTAGTCGGCGCCGGCCTCCTCCAGGGTCATGTAGGTGGCGAGCGCGCAGGTGCCGGTGGCGTAGTAGAGCTTGAGCATGTCGGACCTCATGGGAAAATTGGAAACTAACGGCTGCGGGCCGCCAGGTCCATAGCAGGACGTTCTCCGTGCTTTTGCTCTTCGCAGTTGCCCACCGCCGCCCGCCTGTGCCAAGACGCCCGCAATCGGAGGGGTTTTGTCATGACCGTACTCATCGCCGGTGGCGGCATCGGCGGGCTGACGCTTGCGCTCAGCCTGCACGGAATCGGCGTTCCCGTAAAAGTGTTCGAGAGCGTCGCGGAACTGAAGCCGCTCGGCGTCGGCATCAACGTGCTGCCGCATGCGGTGCGCGAGCTGATCGAGCTCGGGCTGATGGACCGGCTGGACGAAAGCGGCGTGCGCACCCGCGAGCTCGCCTATTTCTCCAAGCACGGCAAGCCGATCTGGAGCGAGCCGCGCGGGCTGGAAGCCGGCTACAAATGGCCGCAGTTCTCGATCCATCGCGGCACCCTCCAGCAGCTTCTGCTCGACACTGCGGTCGAGCGGCTCGGCCGCGACAACATCTTGACCAGCCACCATCTGACCGGCTGGACCGAGACGGCGGGCGGCGTCCGCGCCGACTTCATCGACAAGGCGAGCGGCAAGGCCGCCGGCACTTACGAGGGTGCGATCCTGATCGCCGCCGACGGCATCCATTCCGCCGTGCGAGAAAAGCTCTATCCGCAGGAGGGACCGCCGATCTGGAACGGCCGCATCCTCTGGCGCGGCGTCACGCCGTCAAAAGCGTTCCTCACCGGCCGCACCATGATCATGGCCGGGCACGAGATCCTGAAATTCGTCTGCTATCCGATTTCGAAGGCGCCGGACGCAGCGGGCAACCATCTGATCAACTGGGTTGCCGAGCGCCACATGCCGCCGACCTATCAGTGGCGGCGCGAGGATTATAACCGCACCGCGCGGCTGGAGGAGTTTCTGCCCTGGTTCGAGAGCTGGCAGTTCGACTGGCTCGACGTCCCCGGCCTGATCAAGAACTGCCCGCACGCCTACGAATATCCGCTGGTCGACCGCGATCCGGTGTCGCAATGGACCTTTGGCCGCGTCACGCTGATGGGCGACGCGGCGCATCCGATGTACCCGATCGGCTCGAACGGCGCCTCGCAGGCGATCCTCGATGCCCGCACCATCACGCGCGAGATCCTGGCGCATGGCCCGACGACTGCAGCGCTGCTCGCCTATGAGGCCGAGCGCAGGCCCGCGACCACCGACCTCGTCCTGCTCAACCGCAAGAACGGCCCCGAGCAGGTGATGCAGCTCGTCGAGGAGCGCGCGCCTGACGGCTACGACGTCGTCACCGACGTGCTGTCGCAGCAGGAGCTGGAAGACATCGCCGCAAATTACAAGCGCGTTGCGGGGTTCCAGGTCGAGGCGCTGAATGCGAAGCCGCCGATCGTGAGTGCAGGTGCGCGCGCGAAGGTGTGATGCTCTCGCTCAAAGCGAGATGCGCATAAATGCGCCCTCGCCCCTTGTGGGAGAGGGCAGCGACGCTGACAGATGCAGGCTCACTCGGGTGAGGGGTCTGTCTCCGCGAGTCCAACTCGCATTTGAGTTCGCGGAGACATACCCCTCATCCGGCGCTTCGCGCCACCTTCTCCCGCAAGGGGAGAAGGAAGAAAGAGCGAGTCTATTTCCCCACCACCCTCGCCGCCTCCAGCAGCCGCTCGCTGGCGCTCGCCGTCGCCAGCACCGTGCCGTCTTCGGCCATCAGCTTCGCCTCGACGAACGCAATCGTCTTGCCGAGCTGCGTCACCTTGGCCTCGCCGATGATCGGGCCGGGCCTTGCGGGGCTGAGGAAATTCACGGTCATGCTGATCGTGGTGGTGTAGAGCCGGCCCTCGCTCATCACCAGCACGGCCGGCCCCATGGTGTCGTCGAGCATGGCAGAGAGCATGCCGCCCTGGATGAAGCCCGCCGGATTGCAGAACTCGGGCTTGCCCTCGAAGCCGAGCCTGATCCAGCCCTCCTCCGGACGGGCATCGAGCAGACGCCATCCGAGCAGCTCGGCGCAGGGCGGCCTCTTGAAGTTGTCGAGTGCGGTCTTGACCATTGGCAGCCTCCGTATCGGGCGCTGATGCTGATAGCGTAGCGCTGCTGCCAGCGTGCTGTCAGGAAGGTGGGGCCGCTGAAGGGTCCAGCGCGTGCGCGATCACCTTGCGCATGACGTTGGGCAGCGCTTCACCGGCGAGGGTCGCGATCGGCACCCAGCGCATGCCTTCGGGCGCGCGCGTGCGCGCTTCGGCCTTCGCCGTGTAGACCACCAGCTCCAGCGGAAAATGCGTGAAGACGTGGGTGACGACGCCCACCTTGCGCTGCCAGCGCGACAGCCCCTTCAGGTCGGGCGCCTGCTGCTTCGCCGTTGCGTCTTGCTGACCAGCCAGCCAGTCCGAGCCCGGCACCTCGGTCATGCCGCCAAGGAGGCCTTTTTCGGGCCTCGAGCGGACCAGCAGCTCGCCGCCGCGCGTCACGACGAAGGCAGCCCCGCGCCGCAACGTTCCGCTCTTCTTCGGCGCCTTGCGCGGAAACGCTTCCTGCGTCGCCAGCGCACGCGCGGTGCAATCCTCATTGAGCGGACAGAGCGAGCAGGCCGGCTTCTTCGGCGTGCAGATCGAGGCGCCCAGATCCATCAGCGCCTGCGCGCTGTCGCCAGCGCGAGACGTCTCGTCGCCGGCGCGAGCGTCCGCAAGCAGCGTCGCCGCCAGTTGCTGGATCAGCGGCTTGGCCTGCGGCAGCTCCTCTTCGACGGCGAACAGGCGCGACACCACGCGCTCGATGTTGCCGTCGACCGGCATGGTGCGGCGATCGAACGCGATCGCGGCGATTGCGGCTGCCGTATAGGGTCCGATCCCCGGCAGCGCGCGCAGCCCCTCTTCCGTGTCGGGAAACACACCGCTGTGCTCGCGCGTCACGGCCACCGCGCAGGCATGGAGATTGCGCGCGCGGGAGTAATAGCCGAGCCCGGCCCACATCCGCAGCACGTCATCCTGCGACGCCCGCCCCAGCGCCGTGACATCCGGCCAGCGCGCGACGAACTTTTCGAAATAAGGGCCGACGGCTTTCACGGTGGTCTGCTGGAGCATGATCTCCGATAGCCAGACGCGGTAAGGGTCCGAGGTCTCGCCGGGCATCGCGCGCCATGGCAGACGGCGGCGATGGCGGTCGTACCAGGCGAGGAGCGCGAGCGGGCGCGACGAGGTCCCCGCCTGAGCCGGTTCCGATTTCGCCATTAGTGCCGATTTGGGGCTCATGCTCTCACTGTAGCGGCAACGCGCCGGCCTCTCCACGTCATGCCCACCCTCGTCGCGGGCATCCACGTCTTTCTTCGCGGACCGCTCCCCAATGGTGAGGCCTGCCCTCCGAAGTGCTATAAGGGTCTATGTCCAAATTCCCTCCCAGACCCGGTCCCATCAGCGCCAAACCGCTGTCGCTCCTGCTCAACGACGTCTTTGCCGAGGCCTATGCCAAGCAGGGTTTTGCCGCGCGCGAGCTGGTGACCCGGTGGGCGCAGATTGCCGGGCCGGAGATTGCGGCCCATGCCGAGCCTTTGAAGATGCAATGGCCGCGGCCGGTCGAGGGCCAGCCGCAGGAGCCGGCGACCCTGGTGCTGCGGGTCGAGGGGCCGATGGCGCTGGAGATCCAGCACTCCGCCGACGTGATCCTGGAGCGGGTCAATCGCTTCTTCGGCTGGAGCGCGGTCGGCAAGCTCGCCTTCCGCCAGGCCCCCCTGTCGCGCGCCCGGCCGCCGGTCCGGCCCGGTCCGCCGGATCCCAAATCGGTGGCCAAGGTGGCGGAGAGCCTGGGGGACATCGAAGATGAAGAATTGAAGACAGCGCTGGCGCGGCTCGGGGCGGCCATCAAGCGAAATTGAGCCTCATTCCGCCGGTAATCTGGACCCGTCCCTGTCGCTCGCCATTGCCTCGAACTACGTTTCAAGCTAGCGACAGGCCGCCTGAACGGGAACTTTGATAAGAACCTTGGGGCGAGACCACACCAATTCGGGAGCCGACCTTGATCATCACCCGCCGCGCCTTCAACACGATGCTGTCGCTGACCGGTCTTGCCGCGCTCGCCGGGCTGTCGCCGCTGCGGTTCATCTCCGAGGCCATGGCGCAGTCGGCCGCCGATGTGGCCAAGCCCGTGTCGCTGCCCGACATGGCACTCGGCCCCAAGGACGCCCCCGTCACCATCACCGAATATGCCTCGATGACCTGTCCGCATTGTGCGGCGTTCAACGAGCAGGTGTTCCCCAAGATCAAGTCGGAATACATCGACACCGGCAAGGTGCGTTACATCTTCCGCGAGTTCCCGCTCGACATCAAAGCCGCCGCCGGCTCGATGCTGTCGCGCTGCATCGCCAAGGACGACGCGTCGAAATATTTCGCGGTCACCGACATGCTGTTCCGCCAGCAGAACGATTGGGTGCTGAAGAACACCACGGAGACGCTGACGCGGATCGGCAAGCAGGCCGGTCTCACCCAGCAGCAGGTCGAAGCCTGCCTGAAGGACCAGGCGCTGCTCGACAAAATCGCCGCCGACCAAAAGTACGCCAGCGACGTTCTGAAGGTGGATTCGACGCCGACCTTCTTCATCAACGGCGAGAAGATCAAGGGCGAAGCCTCGTTCGATGAATTCGCCAAGAAGATCAATCCGCTGCTGAAGAGCTGATTTTCCCCGCTCAACGCCTGATTCGCATCTCGAAAGCCGTATCTTTCCCGGCATAAATCCCTTGGGAAAAGCGGTTTTCGCCGGTTGCCCTCGCGGCGCACCGCGGCCATTGTCCGACCGCATGAGGCGCCTCGCGCGACTCACCCAGAGAGTGACATTGCCTTCCATGGTATTGTCCCGGCAGGGGGATTCGCGCCTGCCAACAGAGATGCGTGCTTATGAAAATCACCCGCCTGCGCCTTCACGGCTTCAAGTCCTTCGTTGAGGCCACCGACTTCGTCATCGAGCCCGGCCTGACCGGCGTGGTCGGACCCAACGGCTGCGGCAAGTCGAATCTCGTCGAGGCGCTGCGATGGGCGATGGGCGAAACCTCGTACAAGTCGCTGCGCGCGGCCGACATGGACGCGGTGATCTTCGCCGGCTCCGGCAACCGTCCTGCGCGCAACCACGCCGAAGTGACGATGACGATCGACAACACCGATCGCACCGCGCCGGCGGCGATGAACGACAGCCAGCTGCTGGAAATCTCCCGCCGCATAGAGCGCGAGGCCGGCTCGGTCTATCGCATCAACGGCCGCGACGTCCGCGCCCGCGACGTGCAGATCCTGTTCGCCGACGCCGCCACCGGTGCGCGTTCGCCGGCCCTCGTCCACCAGGGCAAGATCGGCGAGATCATCCAGGCCAAGCCCGAGCAGCGCCGCCGCGTGCTGGAAGATGCTGCCGGCGTCGCCGGCCTGCACGCCCGCCGCCACGAGGCCGAATTGCGGCTGAAGGCCGCCGAAACCAACCTCACCCGCGTCGAGGACGTGATCGGCCAGCTCGCCGGCCAGATGGAAGGCCTGAAGAAGCAGGCCCGCCAGGCCGTGCGCTATCGCGAGGTCGCGGCCAAGGTCCGCAAGGCGGAAGCCACGCTGTTCCACCTGCGCTGGATCGGCGCGCATGCCGACGTCAACGAATCCGGCCAGACCCATGATCTCGCGGTTCGCGAGATGGCCGAACGCACCCAGCACCAGGCCGAAGCCGCCCGCATCCAGGCCATCCGCGCCACCGAAATGCCGGCGCTGCGCGATGCCGAAGCGCGCGCCGCGGCCGGGCTGCAGCGCCTGACCAACGCACGCGAGCTGCTCGACCGCGAGGAAGAGCGCGCCAAGGAGCGCGTCGCCGAGCTCGAGCGGCGCCTGGCCCAGTTCGAGGGCGACATCTCGCGCGCCCAGCAGCAGACCATGGACGCCGACGTCGCGCTCCAGCGGCTCGACACCGAAGACGCCGAGCTGAAGGAAGAGATCAAGTCGCGGGTCGAGAAGCGCTCAGGTGTCGACGAGCGCGTCGGCGAAGCCGAGGCGGTGCTGACCGAAACCGAGCACCAGTTCGCCGAGCTCACCACGGCGCTTGCGGACCTCACCGCCAAGCGCAACCAGCTCGAAGCCAATGTCCGCACCCATCGCGACAAGCTCGCCCGCCTCGACCAGGAGATTTCGAACGTCGCGGCCGAGGAGCAGAAGCTTGCCGACGAGACTGGCGGCTTCGGCGATCTCGACGAGCTGACCGCAACGGTCGAGAACGCGGAGCAGACCCTTGCTGCTTCGGAAGCTGCGGCCCAGGCGAGCGAAGCTGCGCATGTTGCCGCGCGCCAGACGCTGGAATCCTCGCGCTCGCCGCTGGTCGAAGCCGACAAGCGCGTGCAGCGTCTCGATACCGAAGCGCGCACGATCTCCAAGATCGTCAACGGCGAGACCAAGAATCTGTGGCCGCCGATCATCGACGGCATCACCGTCGACAAGGGTTTTGAAAAGGCGATCGGTGCCGCGCTCGGCGACGATCTCGATGCGCCCGTCGATCCGTCCGCGCCGATGCGCTGGACCAATGCTGGCGTCACCGACGGCGATCCGGAGCTGCCCGAGGGCGTCGTGCCGCTCGCGAGCCACGTTCAGGCGCCCGCCGAGCTGGCGCGCCGCCTGGCGCAGATCGGCGTGGTGCCGCGCGAGCGCGGCGCCGAACTGGTCTCGCAGCTCAAGACCGGCCAGCGGCTGGTCTCGCCCGAAGGCGACGTCTGGCGCTGGGACGGCTTTGTCGCCGCGGCCCACGCCCCGACCGGTGCGGCACGGCGCCTCGCCGAGCGGGCCCGCCTCGTCGACATCGAGAACGAGCTGGAGCAGGCCCGCATCGACGCGCAGATCAAGCGTCAGGCACTGGAGAACGCCGAGTCCGAGCTGCAGATGGCTGCCAGCACCGAAGGCGCCAGCCGCGAGGCCTGGCGCGCCGCACAGCGTGAGCTCAACGTCGCCCGCGAGCGCCATGCCACGGCCGAGCGCGAGATCAGCCGCCGCGCCGCGCGCAAGGCGACGCTGTCGGAAGCCCATAGCCGCCTCGCCGCCGACCGCGCCGAGGCCGAGGCCGCGTACGAATATGCCGAGGCCGGCATCACCGAGCTGCCGTCGAGCGAGGACACCGAGACCCGTCTCGCCGCCGTCCGCAGCGACATCGAAGGCCATCGCCGCATGGCCGCCCAGGTCCGCGCCGAGGCGCAGGCGCTGGCGCGCGAGGCGGAGCTCGCCGACCGCCGCGTGCAGGCGATCCTCGCCGAGCGCACCGAGTGGCAGAACCGCAAGGAGAGTGCGGCCTCTCACATCGACACCATCCAGACCCGCATCACCGAGGTCTCGATCGAGCGCAGCGATCTCGAAAACGCGCCCGCCGTGTTCGCCGAGAAGCGCAGCGCGCTGATCACCGAGATCGAATACGCGGAAAACGACCGCCGCATGGCCGCCGACGCGCTCGCCTCGGCCGAGACCGCGATGGCCGAAACCGATCGCGTCGCGAAATTGACCCTCGAGGCGCTCTCGAGCTCCCGCGAGGCCACCGCGCGCGCCGAGGAACGCATGGAAGGCGCACGGCGCCGGCTCGAGGACATCGAGCGCGAGATCCGCGACATGCTCGAGGTCGAGCCGCAGGCCGTTGCCGGCCTCGCCGAGATCGAGCCCGGCGCCGAGCTGCCGCCGCTGCACGACATCGAGGAAGACCTCGAAAAGATGCGCCGCGACCGCGAGCGTCTCGGTGCTGTCAACCTGCGCGCCGAGGAAGAGCTGCGCGAGGTCGAGACCCAGCACACCGGCCTCGTCACCGAGCGCGATGACCTCGTCGAAGCCATCAAGCGGCTGCGCCAGGGCATCCAGAGCCTCAACAAGGAAGCGCGCGAGCGGCTCCTGACCTCGTTCGAGGTCGTCAACAACCACTTCAAGCGCCTGTTCGTCGAGCTGTTCGGCGGCGGCGAGGCCGCGCTGCACCTGATCGAGAGCGACGACCCGCTCGAAGCCGGTCTCGAGATCATCGCAAAGCCGCCGGGCAAGAAGCCGCAGACGCTGTCGCTGCTTTCGGGCGGCGAGCAGGCGCTGACCGCGATGGCGCTGATCTTCGCGGTGTTCCTCACCAACCCCTCGCCGATCTGCGTGCTGGACGAAGTCGACGCACCGCTCGACGACCACAACGTCGAGCGCTACTGCAACCTGCTGCACGAGATGACCAGCTCGACCGACACCCGCTTCATCATCATCACGCACAACCCGATCACGATGGCGCGGATGAACCGGCTGTTCGGCGTCACCATGGCCGAGCGCGGCGTCTCGCAACTGGTGTCGGTGAGCCTGTCAGAGGCGGTGGACATTCTCGACCAGAACGTGGCGTGAGCCTCCGGTCGTTCCACACCCATTGACGTCATCATCCGCCTTGTGCGCAAATTGCGCACTGGAGCGGATGATCCAGTACGCCGCGGCCTCTCGGTTCACGGCGCCGTCTCGGAATACTGGATGCCCCGCCTACTGTTTAGTCCGGAGACATGGCTGACACCTGTTCGGACACATCACTGACAGGTTGGCCATTGGTCAAGTCGATCGATGCGACCTGCCAGCTGGCGAAGAAGATTCCGTAGTGGCCGTCACGAACCAGTGGCCGGATGGCAAGGCGTTCGCGGGCGAAGGCCTGGGGAACTTTCCAGAAGCGTCCCTTGAAGGAGATGTAGGGTCTTGTCGATGAGACCCTGCGCACGATCTCGCCGCTGTCGTATTCGACGTTCGGAACGCGGGCCGGCATGGGGCGAGCACTTGGCCGGAAGCGATCGGCAGGGACCTGCATATCGAGGCCTTGGTGAGGCCGCTCCAGATTGTAGACCGGCCGCCAGGCGTCGAAGGCGCGCTGGACTTCCGGGAGAGTTCGGAAGCGGCGCATTGCAAACACCTCGGCCTTCAGGGTGCGATGGAAGCGCTCGTTCTTGCCGCGGGCCTGTGGGTGGCATGGCCTGGCGTGCACCACCCTGACGCCAAGCTTGAGCAGCCACACCTTCAGTCCGGTCCAACGAATGCCGGACGTATCGCCCCAGGGTGAGCCATTGTCGGTGTAGAAGGCCTCTGGCAGGCCATAGCAGCGGAACGTCGTCGACAGGTGATTCTGCACGGTGAGACGCTGCTCGTCGGCACATGCCTTCAGGCACAGCACGTAGCGCGAGTGATCGTCGACGATGGTCAGCGGATGGCATCGTGTCCCGTCGGCCAGCGGCAGGTGGCCCTTGAAGTCCATCTGCCACAGCAGATTGGGAGCTTCCTTCTCGAACCGGTGGCCCGGATTGGGCGGCGCATTCTCACTCGGTTTGACCCGGCCGTTCCGACACAGGATCTGGTGCACCGTTGATGGCACAGGCACCGTCTGCCCGCCCCGCTTCAGGCAATGGGCAATCTTCCGTGCTCCCCAAGCCGGATGCTTGTCGCGTACAGCCAGGACTTCTACTTCGACCGCAGCCTCACTCCGCTTGGGCATCGCATGCGGGCGCCGGGAGCGGTCGGCCAGCTCCCGATCGCCGGCCTGCCAGCGCGCCAGCCACTTGTAGCCGACGTCAGGACTGATGTTGAACCGACGGCACAGTTCGCGCCGGTTGGCGCCCTCCTGCAAAGCCAGCCGCACAAACTCGTGACGCTGATCCATCACTGACACCTCGCTCCAAGGCATGGACGGCCTCCCGAATCGGACCAATCCAGCCAATGTTGATGTGTCAGCTATGTCTCCGAACACCCGTCAGTGATCTGTCCGGGCTAAACACTACGCGGGGCATGACGAGAAGATGATCTCACCCACCCTCCCCGCTGAGCTAAAAGCAGCCCTCGACGGCAAGCTCCAGGGCTTCTCCCGCACCGACGCCGCACAGCGCTCGCAAAAAATCTCGACCGCCTATCGTGCAGGCGGCACCTCCGGCACCATCAAGTCTGCGCGTTTCGCGGGATCGTGAGCGCGGATTTCAGGGGATCGTGAGCAGAGATTTCAGACGATCGTGAGCAACGATTTCGCGGGATCGTGAGCAAGGCTTTCGGAGCCTTGCAGCGCTTCGGCCGACAACTCAACCGGCTTAGGGATGACCTCGTGGTTAACGAGGAAGTCCAATGCCTACCCAGAGATTGTCGATGCGCCGGATCAAGGAAGTCCTTCGGTTAAAACATTTTCAAGGCCTGCCAGAGCGGGCCATCGCGCGGAGCGTGGGCGTCAGCAACGGCGTTGTGCACAGCTACCTGAGCCGCGCCCGCTCTGCTGGGTTGAGCTGGCCGCTTCCGGAGGGAATGACCGATGAAGACCTGGAGCTTTTGCTTTTCCCGGCCCCACGACCAGCGTCTCAGAGCCCGCAGCGGCCGGTGCCCGACTGGAGCTACATCGATAAAGAGCTCCGCCGGCGCAACGTAACCCGTCGCCTGCTCTGGGAGGAGTATCGCGCCGTTAATCCCGACGGTTTCGGGTACACGTGGTTCTGCACTACCTACGAGGCCTGGAAGGGGCGGGTCCGACCTTCGATGCGGCAGATTCATCTGGGCGGCGAGAAGGTGTTCGTGGATTTCGCCGGCGACACCATCGACATCGTCGATCCGCTGACCGGGGAAGTGCAGCCGATGAAGCTGTTCGTCGCGGCGATGGGCGCTTCGAACTACACCTACGCCGAGGCCTGCCCCAGCGAGAGCTTGGCCGACTGGATCCGGGCCCACGTCAACTTGTTCACTTTTTGAGCGGAACGCCGACGTTCGTGGTCTGCGACAACCTCAAAGCCGCCGTCAGCAACCCCGACCGCTACGATCCCGGCCTCAATCGCACTTATGCCGAGATGGCGAGCCATTACGGCACGGCCATTCTCGCCGCACGGCCGCGGCGCCCAAAAGACAAGGCGAAGGTCGAGGTCGCGGTGCAAATCGCCCAGCGCTGGATTCTGGCCCGGCTGCGCAATCAGCGCTTCTTTTCCCGGGCCGAGCTCAACGCCGCCATCAAGACACTCGTCGACGAACTCAATGCTCGTCAAATGCGTGGCTTCGGCTCAAGCCGCGCCGAACTGTTTGCCGAACTCGACAAACCCAAGCTAACCCCGCTGCCAGATCAGCCTTATGCCTTCGCACGCTGGAAGCGCTGCCGCCTCGCTCCCGATTATCATGTCGAGGTCGACGGCCATTGGTACTCCGCGCCGTATCGTCTGATTGGCGAGCTGGTCGATGCCCGTATCGACGATCGGACGGTCGAGATCTTCCACAAGGGCCAGCGGATCGCCAGCCATGCCCGCGCGCCCAACCGACGCGGACACACCACCATCGCCGACCACATGCCGAGCGCCCATCGCCGCTACGGCAAATGGACCCCCGCCGCGGTGATCGCCGCCGGCGAGCGGATCGGTCCTTCGACAGCAGCGTTTTTCCAGGCCGTGATCGACGCCCGGCCCCATCCAGAACAAGGCTTTCGAACCTGCCTTGGCATTCTGGCGCTCGTCAAAAGCTACGGCGCCGAACGCCTCGACGCAGCCTGCCGGAGGGGCATCCTCATCAAGGCGCGCTCCGTCGCCTCGATTAGATCGATCCTCCAGAACGGCCTCGATCGCACGTTCTTCGACGAATCTTTCGAGCACCAGCCCCTGCGCCACGGCAATATCCGCGGACGCGACTACTTCCACTGAAGCAAGGAGAGACCCGGCATGCTTAACCACCCAACCCACGAACGGCTGATCGAGCTTGGCCTGACCGGAATGGCCAAGGCCTTCGAGGAGCAGCGCCGATCGCCCGATCTCGAAGCCCTGCCGTTCGAAGATCGCATCGGCCTGTTGGTCGACCGCGAAGCCGCCGAACGCGACACCAGGCGGCTCACCACGCGCCTCAAGATCGCCGCACTGCGCCAGACTGCTTGCGTCGAGGACGTCGATCTGCGCACCCCGCGGGGCATCGACCGCGCCGTTTTCGCCAAACTCGTCGAAGGTCGCTGGATCGATCGCCACGAGAATTTGCTCGTCACCGGGGCAACCGGCCTGGGCAAAAGTTGGTTAGCCTGCGCGCTCGGCCACAAGGCCTGCCGCGACAACCGATCAGTCCTCTATCATCGCGTTCCAAGGCTGTTCGAGGCGCTCGCGCTCGCGCGCGGAGACGGACGTTACGCTCGGCTCCTCAAAAGCCTCGGCCGCGCTCAGCTTCTGATTTTGGATGATTGGGGACTATCGGTGCTCACCGCCGCGGAACGCCGCGATCTGCTCGAAATCCTCGAGGACCGCCATGGCCGCGCATCCACCATCGTCACAAGTCAGCTCCCCGTGGACACCTGGCATGGAGCCATTGGGGACCCCACGGTCGCCGACGCCATTCTCGATCGCCTCGTCCACAACGCCCACCGCCTCCAGCTCACCGGAGAAAGCATGCGAAAACGCAGCGCCAAAACCATCACCCTTGACGGCCAACCAGAACACTGACTCTATCTCCCATCGGCCGTAGCGGGCTGCTCACGATCGTCTGAATTCAGTGCTCACGATCGCGCGAAATCGATGCTCACGATCCGTGAAATCCGCAATCAAGTCGGAGGCCGATGCGCTCGCTTATGCGCTGGCGCGGATGCCGGCGACCTATGCGGCCGTGGCCGCCAGCCTGAATGCACTGACCGAGATGGCGCCGGACCTCGCCCCGGAAACCCTGCTCGACGTCGGCGCAGGCCCGGGCACCGCGAGCTGGGCCGCTGCTGAGGCCTTTCCGTCGCTGCAGGATTTTACCCTGCTCGACGCCAACGCCACCCTCAGCCGTCTCGCGCTCGAACTCGCGCATGACAGCACGCGGCTCGCCGATTGCCGCTATCTGCCGGGCGACGCCGGTGCCAACCTCGCGGAAGCCTCGCAAGCCGATCTCGTCGTCGCGAGCTACGTCATCGGCGAGCTCAGCGAGACCGATCAGCGCAAGCTGGCGGAAACGATGTGGGCGAAAGCGCGCCACGCGCTGGTCGTGATCGAGCCCGGCACACCGGCCGGCTACGCGCGCATCCTCGCGCTGCGCCAGCAGCTGATCGCGCTAGGTGCCTATGTCGCCGCGCCCTGCCCGCACGAAAAGCCGTGCCCGCTCACGGCACCCGACTGGTGCCATTTCAGCCAGCGCCTGCCGCGCTCGCAAGCGCACCGCCAGATCAAGGGCGCCGACGTGCCGTTCGAGGACGAGCGCTTCATCTACATCGCCCTGACCCGGACAGCGCCCGCAACACGCGCCGCGCGCGTGCTGGCGCCGCCGGATGTCGGCAAGGCCGAGATCACCGCAAAGCTCTGCACGGAGGGCGGCCTCGCCATCACCAAGGTCCCGCGGCGCGACAGGGCCGCCTATGCAAACGCCCGGCGCTGGCGCTGGGGCGACGCGGTCATTGCCGAAAGTTAACTTCGTCGGACGCTTTTGCCTTGAACTTGGATGGTTCCCCATTCGACCAAGTCTTACCTTCCTCTGCGCCGGGCTCTCGTCCTGCGCTAATTTGGTCTAGGCTGCGCCCGCCTTCTTCCCCCTTCAGGAGTTCTCCATGTCGACCGGCTGGATCGTTCTCGGCGTCATCGTCGTCCTCGTGTTCCTGGCGTTCAGCGCCTACAACCGGCTGGTGGCGCTGAGCCAGCGCGTCGGCCAGGCCTTTGCCGACATCGACGTGCAGCTCAAGCAGCGCCACGATCTGATCCCGAACCTGGTCGAGACGGTGAAGGGCTATGCCTCGCATGAGCGTGGCACGCTCGACGACGTCATCAAGGCGCGCAACTCGGCGATGTCGGCGCAGGGACCGGCACAGGTATCCGCCGCCGAGAACCAGCTCTCCGGCGCGCTCGGCCGGCTGATCGCGCTGTCGGAGGCCTATCCGGACCTCAAGGCCAACGCCAACTTCCAGCAGCTCGCCAGTGAGCTCTCCGACCTCGAGAACAAGATCGCGGCGAGCCGCCGCTTCTTCAACAACGCGGTCCAGGAGTACAACACCGGCATCCAGCAGATGCCCGCCGCCCTGTTCGCCGGCATGTTCGGCTTCACCAAGAAGGACTTCTTCGATCTCGGCGCCAGCCGCACCGAAGTCGAGGCCACTCCGCAGGTGAAGTTCTGAGTTGAGCCGATAGGCCGGCAGGGCATCGCGTCATGGCCGCGTATGGTCTCTACACGCACATCGCCTCGAACAAGTTTCGTTCGATGCTGCTGCTCGCCGGCCTGTTCATGCTGGTCTACGTGCTGGTCTATGCCGGCGCGGCTGGTCGCGGAAGTCGTCATCAACAGCAATGGCACTGTCGCCTACTATCTGAGCCGCGCTTTCCACGACCTCATCGTCGCCGCGCCGTTCGCGACGATCGCGGCGGCGGTCTGGATCGTCATCGCCTATTTCTTCCACCAGTCGATGATCGATGCCGTGACCGGCGGCCACGACGTCACCCGGCAGGAAGAGCCGCGACTCTACAATCTGCTCGAAAACCTCTGCATCTCGCGCGGCATCACCATGCCGAAGCTGAAGATCATGGAGAGCCCGGCGCTGAACGCGTTCGCGACCGGCCTCAATCCGCGGCAATATTCGATCACCGTGACCACGGGTCTCCTCAATGCGCTTGATGACAAGGAGATCGAGGCGGTGCTGGGCCACGAGCTGACCCACATCAAGAACGGCGACGTGCAGCTCATGGTCGTCGCCGTCATCATCGCCGGCGTGGTCGGCTTCTTCGGCGAGTTGTTCTTCCGCCTGTTCACGAGCTTCAACTGGAGCTCCGGCTCCGGCGGCTCATGGTCGTCGGGCTCGTCCTCATCGTCGCGATCGTCCTCGTCGTCGAGCGACAGCAAGAGCTCCGGCGGCGGCGCAGTGATCGTGATCATCATCGCGGTCGTGCTGATCGTGGTGGCGTGGCTGTTGTCGCAGGTGGTGAAGCTCGCGCTGTCGCGTTCGCGCGAATATCTCGCCGACGCAGGCTCCGTTGAGCTGACGAAAGATCCGGACGCCATGATCTCGGCGCTGCGCAAGATCGAGAACCGCGGCGAGCTGCCGGGCGCGACCTCGGCGGTGATGGAGCTCTGCGTCGACAATCCGCGCGAGGGCTTTGCCGATTTGTTCGCGACCCATCCCTCGGTGCAGTCCCGGGTCGACGCGCTGGTCAAGTTCGCCGGCGGCCATGATCCCGGCCCGCTGCCGCCGCCCGACGAGGCGGACGAGCCTGAGGCACAGGTGGAGCGGCAGGGCGGCCCGCCGCCGTTGCGCCAGGGGCCTTGGGACGATGCAGGCGGCTCGGCCAGTCCGCCGCCCGTGCCCGCACCCTCCGGAACTGCAGCCGGCAATCCGATGGGTCCATGGGGCCGTCGTTAAGGGCGGGATTTTAAGCGACTTGCGAAGAGTTGCGTTGCGATTGGGAAAAACCTCGGAAATTGCCACAACCATAGGCCGAGGATTTGAATTCTCCCTTGTTTCTGCCATGTTCGCGCCCAACAGCAGACTTGGGACATCGATTTGGGGCCCGACCGATTGCAAGGCGCAATCGGAGGGCGCGTTAGGGGACAGCAATGGCAAAGCCGGCAGTGGTTGTGGTGGGCGCGGACAAGGGCGGGGTGGGCAAGACCACGGTGTCGCGCACCTTGCTCGATTATTTTTCCGCCAACAACGTACCGACGCGCGCCTTCGACACGGAGTCGCCGCGCGGAACCCTGAAGCGCTTTCACCCCGAGATCACCGAGATCGTCGACATGATGACGACCTCGGACCAGATGAAGATCTTCGACACGCTCAACGCGGCGAGCCCGTCGGTGACCGTGATCGACGTCCGCGCCGGCCTGCTCTCGCCGGCGCTGGCCTCGCTGCGCGACATCGGCTTCCTCGACGCCGCCAAGGCCGGCCAGATCACCTTCGCGGTGTTCCACATCCTGGGCCCCTCGATCGCGTCGCTCGACGAAATCGCCGAGACCGCGGGCTTCATGGGGGGCGCAAAATATTTCCTGGTGAAGAACTTCATCAACGACACCCAGTTCTTCCAGTGGGACCAGGCGACCTACAATTCCTACTTCCACCGCATCAAGGACGCGACCGAGCTGACCATCCCCAAGCTCAACGAAATGGCCTATGAGCAGGTCGAGGTGTCCTCCGTCCCGTTCCTGAAATTCGTCGCCAACAAGGGCATCAACGACGAAGCCGCGAACTATTCCTTCGTGCTGCGCGGCTATGTCCGCCACTGGCTGGCGAATGTCTGGAGCGAGTTCGACCGGATCCGGCTGACCGACATCGTCGGTTCGAAGCCCGCCCCCCGCAACAGCGAAAAATAGTTGCAGAGCCCGGGCGGATACGGCTGGATTGGGCGGTGAGTTCGCCTGATATAGCTGTCGATGCCCGCGACGCCCCTTTACATCATCTGCTCGCCCCGCCCGCAGGTCGGCAAGACGCTGCTGGCGCGGCTTTTGAGCGAATTTTTGCTGCTCAAGAACGGCGACGTCGCGGCCTTCGACGTCAACCTGAAGGAACCGTCGCTACTCGACTATCTGCCGAAGGTCACCGAAACGGCTGATGTGATCGACACCTACGGCAAGATGCAGCTGATGGACCGCGTCATCGTCGATGACGGCATGGCCAAGGTGATCGACCTCGGCTTCCACGCCTTCGACGAGTTCTTCAAGATGAGCGACGAGATCGGCCTGTTGAAGGAGGCCGCGCGCCGCCACGTCGCGCCGATGATCCTGTTCGTCGCCGACACCGACCGCGTCTCGGCCCGCGCCCACGAGATGCTGCGCGGACAAATCCCGCGGATAAACCTGATCACGGTGGACAATGAGCACATCGTGCGCGGCGAGCTGCCGGCCGCGATGGCGACCGGGCGGCTGTTCCGCCTGCCCGCGCTACCCGGCTTCCTCAAGACCTATATCGACCGGCTCAACTTCTCCTTCACCGGCTATCTGCGCCAGGAGAAGGACGCCTCCACCGAGCTGCACCAGTGGACCCGGCGGAACTACCTCGCCTTCCGCGAGCTCGAGCTCAGCCTGATCTTGCAAAGCTCCTGAGGCGATAATTTTACCCGGATAATATTGACTGCGGGGCTGACCGCGCCTATTGAGGCGGAGATCGGTATCCCTCTCAGCAAGGTCCCCCCCCCCTTGAGCATCGACCGGAAGGCAGCCATCGCCGCCTACAAGGAGCGCAAGACCATTGCGGGCATCTACGTCGTCCGCTGCGCGGCATCGGGCGAGGCCTGGGTCGGCCAGGCGCCGAACCTGCAGACCATCCAGAACCGCATCTGGTTCTCGCTCCGCCAGGGCAGCCACACCTGCCGCACCCTCCAGGCCGCCTGGCAGCGCATGGCGAGGCGGGCCTGACGTTCGGCGAATGCGAGCGGCTGGAAGATGAGGAGACGGACTACGTCAGAAACGCGCTCCTGAAGGAGCGCATGCTGCATTGGCGGGCCGCATTGAAGGCCGAGGCGATCTGACGATCGCCGGGGCGCCGACGCGGCTCAATGCCCTTCGAACGTCATCAGCGTGCGCACCGGCACGTCCATCGCGCGCAGCTTGGCGGCGCCGCCGAGATCGGGCAGATCGACGATGAAGCAGGCGGCGACCACATTGGCGCCGATCTGACGCAGCAGCTTCACCGCGCCCTCCGCAGTGCCGCCGGTGGCAATGAGATCGTCGACCAGGATGACGCGCTCGCCGGGCTGGATCGCGTCGACATGCATCTCCATCTCGTCGATGCCGTATTCGAGCGAGTAGGCAATGCGCACGGTGGTGTGCGGCAACTTGCCTTTTTTCCGGATCGGCACGAAGCCGGCCGAGAGCTGATGCGCCACCGCGCCGCCGATGATGAAGCCGCGCGCCTCCATGCCGGCGACCTTGTCGATCTTGTTGCCGGCCCAGGGATTGACGAGCTCGTCGACCGCGCGGCGGAACGCGCGCGCATCCGCGAGCAGCGTGGTGATGTCGCGGAACATGATCCCCGGCTTGGGATAGTCGACGATGGTGCGGACGCTCGCCTTCAGATCGTGGTCAAAGGTCATTGGTGCCTCTCAATCAACGCGCGCATCCAGCCGGAACGCATTCTCGACAATCCTCAGGCCCACCTCACCGCTGAGCGACATCAGCGATTCCGGGTGGAACTGCACGCCGGCAATGGGCAGCGTCTTGTGCTCGAGCGCCATCGCGACGCCGTCCTCGGTGCTGGCGGTGACATCAAGCACCTCGGGCATGCTGTCGCGCTCGACATAGAGCGAGTGATAGCGGCCGATGACGATCTCGTTCGGCAAATTGCGCATCAGGCGCCCGCCGCGCACCTGCACCCGCGAGGGCCGGCCGTGCGCGGGGTGCGTGAGCTGACCGAGCTCGCCGCCGAAATATTCGCCGATCGCCTGCACGCCGAGACAGACGCCGAACACCGGTAGCTTCTTCTCCAGCGCCGCATCGATGGTCTTCTTGATCCCGAAATCCTCGGGCCTGCCTGGTCCGGGCGACAGCACCAGCAAATCCCACGCCTTCCGCTTGAGCATGTCGAGCGCATGCACATGGCGGACCACGGTGACGTCGGCGCCGACCTGGCGGAAATAATCGGCCAGCATGTGCACGAAGCTGTCGTCGTGATCGATCAGCAGCACCTGCTTGCCCGAGCCGGTCGCATCGGGCGCGAAGGCCGAGAGCGGCTTTGGCGGATCGCCGCGCAGCGCCTGGAACAGGGCTGCAGCCTTGACCTGGCACTCGCGGTCTTCGGCCGCGGGATCGGAATCGAACAGGCAGGTGGCGCCGACGCGCACCTCGGCGAGACCATCCTTCATGCGGATGGTGCGGATGGTGAGGCCGGTGTTGATGCTGCCGTCGAAATTCACCGCGCCGATCGCACCGGCATACCAGCGCCGCGGCGAACGCTCGTGATCCTCGACGAACTGCATCGCCCAGAGTTTTGGCGCGCCGGTTACCGTCACCGCCCAGGCATGGGTGAGGAAGGCATCGAGCGCGTCGAAGCCGGGACGCAGCATGCCCTCGACGTGATCGACGGTGTGGAACAGTTTTGAGTAGGTCTCGATCTGCCGGCGCGCCAAGACCTTGATCGTGCCGGGCACGCAAACGCGCGCCTTGTCGTTGCGGTCGACGTCGGTGCACATGTTGAGCTCGAACTCGTCCTTCTCCGAGTTCAGCAGCTGGCGGATCTGCTCGGCATCGCCGATCGCATCGGTGCCGCGCGCGATCGTCCCTGATATCGGGCAGGTCTCGACGCGGCGCCCGTCCGAGCGCACGAACATTTCCGGCGAGGCGGAGACGAGAAACTCGCCCTCGCCGAGATTCATCAGGGCGCCGTAGGGCGACGGGTTGATGACGCAGAGGCGTTGGAACACTTCCGCCGGCGAGCGATCGCAGGGCTCGGCGAACAGCTGTCCCGGCACCGCCTCGAACAGATCGCCGCGCGCGAAAGCCGCGCGCGCGGTCTCGACCGTGGCCTGATATTCACCGGGCGCGTGATCGGCAAAGCCCTGGCGCGGCGTCTTGAGGTACGGGCTCTCGACGGTCTCGCGCGGCAGAGCTTCGGTGGACTTGCCCTTCCACGCAAAATCGTAACTCAGCACCACGCCGCGGCCGGTCGCACGGTCGTAGGCGAGCAGGCGATCGGGGACGTAGAGCACGATATCGCGCTGGTCCTGCTCGCGTGCGCGCTTCTGCACGAGGTCCTCGATCTGGAACACGAGGTCGTAGGCGAAGGCGCCGAACAGGCCGAGCAGCCCGTCATCGTTGGCGGAGAAGGCGGCGACGAGATCGCGCACCAGCGACATCACGCTGGCGCGCCGCGTGCGCTGGTCTTCCTCGACCGGCGCATCGCCGCGGATGATGTGGCCGGCAAGCCGCGTGGCGCTCTTCTCGGAGATCACGACGCAGGGCTCGCGCAGCACGTCTGCGAGGAAGGCGATCAGCACCTGGCCGCGTTCATTGAGCGCTTCCAGCTTGAAATTGACGCCAGTGGTCTCGAGCTTGAGCGGCGGATCGGAGAAGCCGAGGTCAAAGCTCTCGTAGCGGCCGGGCACGGTCGTGCCCGAGGACAGCACCACGCCGCGACGGCGGTCGAGCAGGTTGATGAGATCGTCGAGCCTGTTGGCGCCGCCGGTGAACTGCTCCGCGACGCGCGTGATCGCGAGACCGCCGCGGGTCACGTAGTCGCTTCGGGCCGGGAGGGCAAAGACTGTCCTGTTCATGTCGTCCTCTTACGAAACTTGCCGAGGAAACGCCACACAGGACAAACGATCAGGCCGCCGCACTGCGTGGCGACCTTCGACGATTCTGAGAAATGAAATCGCACCGGCCACCTCTTTAGGAGGTGCGCCACCAAAGACGGGCTGGGCGGACGGCGGTGCTCATGGGGCGGATACTCACCATGGCTCGGGGACGGCGTCAAGGGCGGGCCCGATGCCGTCCGGGCTCCAGGCGATCAGCCGAGATGCTTCCTGAAAAACTCCGTCGCCCTGCCCCAGGCGAGCTCGGCGGCCTCGCGGTCGTGCACGGCCTGGCGCTGCTCGTTGACGAAGGCGTGTTCGGCGTCATAGCGGAACAGCTCGAGCGACTTGCCGGCGGCCTTCATGCCGCTTTCAAAGGCATCGACCAGTTGCGGCGTGCACCAGTCGTCCTTGTTGGCGAAATGGGCCTGGAGCGGGATCTTGACGTCGGCGGGCTTGGCCGCCTGCTCGGGTGGGATGCCGTAGAAGACGACGCCGGCCGCGAGCTCCGGAATCTTGGTCGCGCCGATGATGGTGACGGCGCCGCCGAGGCAGAAGCCTGTTAGCCCGACCTTGGCGCCGTTGCGCGACAGATATTGCGTGGCGCCGCGCACGGTCTGCGTGGTGGCGTCCATGAAATCGAGCGAGTTCATCTCTTTGCCGGCGGCGTCCGTGTCGTGATACGGCACCACCTTGCCCTTGTAGAGATCAGGCGCCAGCGCATCGAAGCCGGCGAGCGCAAAGCGGTCGCACAGGCCCTTGATCTGATCCGACAGGCCCCACCACTCCTGGATCACCACCACGCCCGGCGCATTGCCGCGCGCGGCGTTGGCGAGATAGCCCAAGGTGTCCTTGCCGTCAGGGCGCTTGAAGGTGATGGCGGTTCCCATGGTGTCCTCCGATGAGTTTCTGGGGGAGCGGTTGAAGGTATTTTGGCCGCTGGGAGCGCGATAGGCAATCGCGCCAAACAACACACTCTCGTGCCCCGGATGCAATGCAGCGCGCCGCCCTTCGCGGGTGGTGCGTTGCTGATCCGGGGGCCCAGCCACAAGCATGCTGGGTCCATGCTCTGCGCAGCAGCGTTGAACGCTGCAGCGCGTCCGGGACACGGGCAAAAAAAAGCCCCCTCGCGGGGGCTTCTTCATTTCCGATCGCGCGCCGCTCAGTGGGAGTCGGCCCAGACCTTTTTCTTCGTGAAGTACATCAGGCCCGCGAAGATGATCAGGAAAACGAACACCTGGAAGCCGAGGCGCTTGCGCGCTTCCATGTGGGGCTCGGCGGTCCACATCAGGAACGTGGTGACGTCCTTGGAATATTGCGCGACCGTGGTCGGCGAGCCGTCGCCATAGGTTACCTGGCCGTCGCTGAGCGGCTTCGGCATCTTGATGGCGTGGCCCGGGAAGTACTTGTTGTAGTAGGAGCCTTCGGGGATGGTGACGCCTTCAGGCACCTTGTCCTCAAAGCCCTGGAGCACCGCCGCGACATAGTCCGGGCCCTGCTCCTGGTACTGGGTGAAGAAGTCGAAGATGAACCAGGGGAAGCCGCGACCGTAGGAGCGCGCCTTGGTGATCAGCGACAGATCGGGCGGCGCCGCACCGCCGTTCGCCGCACGGGCCGCCTGCTCGTTCGGGAATGGCGAGGGGAAATAGTCCGCCGGCCGGCCCGGGCGCTCGAACATGTCACCCGCATCGTTCGGGCCATCCTTGACCTTGTAGTCGGAGGCAAACGCCGCTGCCTGCGCCACCGAATAGCCGGGGCCGCCGGCTTCCGCGAGGTTGCGGAAGGCGATGTAGGACAGGCCATGGCAGCTCGAGCAGACCTCCTTGTAGACCTGCAGGCCGCGCTGGAGCGCGCCGCGGTCGTACTTACCGAAAGGGCCGGAGAACGACCATTTGTTGCCCGGCGGCCTGTCGCTGCCTTCGGAGGCGCGAGCGTCCTGAAGGCTGCCGAGGAACAGCGCGCCGGCGGCAACGAGCGCGATGGCGACCGAAGCCACCGCCTTGCCGCCCTTGGCCAGGATCGCCTCCGAGATCGAGTTCGGCACCGGCCGCGGCGTCTCGATGCGCGAGAGCAGCGGTAGCACGATCAGGAAATAGGCGAAATAGCAGACCGTCAGGACCCGGCCGGCGATCACGTAGATGCCTTCCGGCGGCTGCGCGCCGAGATAGCCGAGCAGGATGCAGACCGCGACGAAGATCCAGAAGAACTGCTTGGCCAGCGGGCGGTACTTCGACGACCTGGTCTTGGCGGCATCGAGCCAGGGCAGGAAGCACAGGATGATGATCGCCGAGAACATCCCGATCACGCCTGCGAGCTTGTTCGGGATCGAACGCAGGATCGCGTAGAACGGCAGGTAATACCATTCCGGCACGATGTGCGGCGGCGTCACGCCCGGGTTCGCCGGAATGTAGTTGTCGGCGTCGCCGAGATAGTTCGGCATGTAGAAGATGAACCAGGCGTAGAGCAGCAGGAAGCAGGCGACACCGAACCCGTCCTTGATGGTCGCGTGCGGCGTGAACGGCACCGTGTCCTTTTCCGTCTTCGGCTCGACGCCGTCAGGATTGTTCTGGCCGGCGACGTGCAGCGCCCAGACGTGGAGCACGACGACGCCAGCGATCAGGAACGGCAGCAGATAGTGCAGCGAGAAGAAGCGGTTCAGCGTCGGGTTGCCGACCGAATAGCCGCCCCACAACAGCGTCACGATGCTCTCGCCGACATAGGGAATGGCGGAGAACAGATTGGTGATGACGGTGGCGCCCCAGAAGCTCATCTGGCCCCACGGCAGCACGTAGCCCATGAAGCCCGTCGCCATCATCAGGAGGTAGATGATGACGCCGAGGATCCACAGCACCTCGCGCGGCTCCTTGTAGGAGCCGTAATAGAGGCCGCGCAGCATGTGGACGTAGACCGCGAAGAAGAACATCGACGCGCCGCAGGCATGCATGTTGCGCAGCAGCCAGCCGTAATTGACGTCACGGACGATCAGCTCGACCGACTTGAAGGCGAGATCGGCGTGCGGCGTGTAGTGCATCGCCAGGACCACGCCGGTCAGGATCTGCATCCCCAGCATGAAGGAGAGGATGGCGCCGAAGGTCCACCAGTGGTTCAGGTTGCGCGGGGTGGGATAGACGACGAAGGAGGAATGGACGAGACCGATGATCGGCAGACGTCGCTCGATCCATTGCAGGGCCGGATTGCTCGGCTGGTAGTCGGATGGTCCGCTCATGATGCGATCCTGAGGAAATATAACGACGAGACGGCGCGAAGCTTCGGGCGAAGGCCCGAAGCTCAGCCGATCTGGATTTTGGTGTCGGAAACGAACTGATACGGCGGCACCGGCAGGTTCGCGGGCGCGGGCCCCTGGCGGATGCGGCCGGACGAATCGTACTGCGAACCATGGCAGGGGCAGAAGAACCCGTCGTAATTGCCCTCATGAGCGATCGGGATGCAGCCGAGATGGGTGCAGATGCCGATCACGACCAGCCACTGCTCGTGGCCCGGCTTGACCCGGGCCTCGTCGGACTGCGGATCGGGCAGGCTCGCCACGTTGACGGCGCGCGCCTCGTCGATCTGCTTCTTGGTGCGGTGGCTGACGTAGATCGGCTTGCCGCGCCAGAACACCTTGATGTCCTGCCCCTCGGCGACCGGGCTGAGATCGACCTCGATCGGCGCACCAGCGGCGATGGTCGACGCATCAGGATTCATTTGAGAGATGAAGGGCCAGAGCGCAGCTGCGCCCCCTACTGCTGCAGCTGCCCCCGTTGCAACGAATAAGAAATCACGGCGTGTCGGATGGTCCGCCGAAGACGCTGTCGTCACGATTCCAACCCTTTCTTCTTATGCTGCCGACGGAACCGTTCCGGGAGCCCCCAAGGTCCCCAAAACAGTGTGCCGGCGCCCGCGGCCCCCCGCGGCGGCAGAACTTCACTTGTCCCCACCGAAACAAGGCGAAAACAGCAGTCCAGAATCGTTCTATTGGCACCCTTGCCGGGCGAGCGCAAGCCCGCTAACGGCGTGGGGGCGTGCAATGCACGAATTCCGCAGCCAGCGATGTTTTATTGAGACATTTCCGGCCCGCACCGACCCCGATACAGCCCATGCAGATCGCGCTTTTCCAACCCGACATCGCCCAGAACACCGGCACGATTCTCAGGCTCTGCGCCTGCCTGGGCATGGCCGCCCATATCATCGAGCCGGCGGGCTTCCCGTTCTCCGACCGCTTGTTCCGCCGGGCGGGAATGGACTACCTCGATCATGTCAGCGTGACCCGCCACGACTCCTGGTCGAAATTCGAGGACTGGCGTGCGACACAGGGCTACCGCCTGCTGCTGTTCACCACCAAGGCCGCCACCGATTACCGCGATTTTCATTACCAGACGTCGGACATCCTGCTATTCGGGCGCGAGAGCGCCGGCGTCACCGACGCGGTGGTCGAGGCTGCGGACGCGCGGCTGGTGATCCCGATCAATGCGGGGCTGCGGTCGCTCAATGTCGCCATGACCGCGGCGATGGCCGCAGGCGAGGCGCTGCGGCAGCTCCGGAACCCGCAAGTTTGAGATGTTGAGGAGAGACCATTGAGTTACGCGGTCAAGGAAATCTTCCTGACCCTGCAAGGCGAAGGCGCCCATGCCGGGCGCGCGTCCGTGTTCTGCCGCTTTGCCGGCTGCAACCTCTGGAGCGGCCGCGAAGCCGACCGCGAGGCCGCGACCTGCAAATTCTGCGACACCGACTTCGTCGGCACCGACGGCACGCTCGGCGGCCGCTATGCCTCGGCCGCGGAACTCGCCGACACCATCGCCGCGCAATGGACGGCTGCCGCTGACAACAACCGTTACGTGGTGCTCACCGGCGGCGAGCCGCTGCTCCAGGTCGATGCCGCCCTGATCGACGCCCTCCACGCCCGCGGCTTCGAGATCGGCGTCGAGACCAACGGCACGATTGCGGCGCCTGAGGGGCTCGACTGGATCTGCGTCAGCCCCAAGGGCGGCAGCGAGCTCGTCCAGCGCCGCGGCCACGAGCTGAAGCTGGTCTATCCGCAGGCCCTCGCCGCCCCCGAGACCTTCGAGGACCTCGCCTTCGAACGCTTCTCGCTGCAGCCGATGGACGGACCCGAGGTTGCCCAAAACACCGTGCGTGCGATCGACTATTGCCTGCGCCATCCGCAATGGCGGCTGAGCGTGCAGACGCATAAATCGCTCGGCATCAGATAGGATTGGTTTTCGGACAGATGTGGGAATTGACGAAATCGTTCCGCTTCGAGGCGGCGCACTCATTGTCGGGAACGACCTTTGGCGCCGCGAGCGAGGAGATCCACGGCCACTCCTTCCGCGCCGAGGTGACGTTGCGCGGCACGCCGGACCCTGCGACCGGCATGGTGGTCGATCTCGGCCTCGTCCAGCGCGCCATCGACGACGTGCGGCTCACGCTCGACCACAAATACCTCAACAAGATCGAGGCGCTGGGCACACCGACGCTGGAAAACCTCTCGCGCTTTGTCTGGGAGCGGCTCCAGCATATCGGCAAGCTCACCCGCGTCAGCATCCACCGCGACAGTTGCAACGAGAGCTGCACCTATTACGGTCCGCAGGGTTAGACTTCGTAGGGTGGGCAAAGCGAAGCGTGCCCACCAATCAAGACGACAGTGAATATGGTGGGCACGGCGCAAGAGCGCCTTTGCCCACTCTACGAGACCGGTTTTGGAATTGGACATGGACATCTCGACAATCGAAGACCGCAAGACGCGCGCCCGCGCCTGGTTCGAAGCTTTGCGCGACGACATCTGCACGAGCTTCGAGCGGCTGGAGGATGACGCGCCGGAAAGCCTTTATCCGGGCGATGCCGGCCGCTTCAAACGCACGCCCTGGCAGCGCACCGATCATACCGGCGCGCCCGGAGGCGGCGGCGTGATGTCGATGATGTCCGGCCGCCTGTTCGAGAAGGTCGGCGTGCACTGCTCGACGGTGCACGGCGAATTCGCGCCCGAGTTTCGCGCCCAGATCCCGGGCGCAGCAGACGACCCCAAGTTCTGGGCCTCCGGCATCTCGCTGATCGCGCATCTGCGCAATCCGCACGTGCCCGCCGTGCACATGAACACCCGCTTCGTCGTCACCACAAAAGCCTGGTTCGGCGGCGGCGCCGATCTCACACCGGTGCTCGACCGCCGGCGTACCCAGGACGATCCCGACACGCTCGCCTTCCACGCCGCGATGAAGGAGGCCTGCACGGGCCCGAACGGCGTTGCCGACTACGACAAGTACAAGAAATGGTGCGACGAGTATTTCTACCTGCCGCACCGCAAAGAGGCGCGCGGCATCGGCGGCATCTTCTACGACTGGCACGACAGCGGCGACTGGGACGCCGACCTCGCTTTCACGCAGGATGTCGGCCGCGCGTTCCAGAAAATCTACCCTGACATCGTCAGGCGCAATTTCGCGAGCGCCTGGACCGCGGAGGATCGCGAGGAGCAATTGATCCGGCGCGGACGCTATGTCGAGTTCAACCTGCTCTACGACCGCGGCACCATCTTCGGACTCAAGACCGGCGGCAACGTGGACTCCATCCTGTCGTCGCTGCCGCCGGAGGTGAAATGGCCATGAGCACCGCGATGCCTCCGCTGCCGCGCGCCATGCTGATCGACATGGACGACACCATCCTGTCGGCCTACGGCCGGCCCGAGATCGCCTGGAATACGATCGCAGAAGAATTTGCCGACGAGCTCGCGCCGCTGCCGCCGCAGCAGGTCGCGACCGCAGTTTTGGCCTTCGCACGAAACTTCTGGGCGAATGCGGAAGCCGCGTGGCGGATGAAGCTTGGCGAGGCACGGCGGCTCACGGTGCGGGGCGGCTTCGCCGCGCTCGCCGCCGACGGCCACCGCGCCCTCTCCGACGATCTCGCCGATCGCCTCGCCAACCGCTTCACGACCTATCGCGAAGAAGCGATCTTCGTGTTCCCCGGTGCGCATGATGCGATCGACGCGTTCAAGGCACGCGGCGTCAAACTCGCGCTGGTCACCAACGGCGCCGCCGACATGCAGCGCGCCAAGGTCGAGCGCTTCGAGCTCGCGCATCGCTTCGATCACATCCAGATCGAGGGCGAGCACGGTTTCGGCAAGCCCGAGGAGCGCGCCTATCTGCACGCGATGGAGGCGCTCGGCGTCACCGCGAAAGACACCTGGATGATTGGCGACAATCTGGAATGGGAAGTCGTGACGCCGCAGCGCCTCGGCATCTACTCGATCTGGATCGACGTGCATGGCGACGGCCTGCCCGAAGGCTCGGCCGTCAAGCCCGACCGCATCATCCGCTCGCTGACCGAACTCGTGCCGGACCAGCCGTAACCCAGGCGAAAACAAAACATCGAAAACAACCCCATGCACAGTAGCCGGCTGCTGCAATTTCAACAGCTTGCCGCAAACGCAATTCATTGCTGATTTTACGAAATCATTTGACGCGTCGGGCAAAACAGGCGCATGATGCCATCATCGCCGTGCCTGGGACGGAATAGCCCCTGGTGACCTCGAGCGATCCCCCACTCGAACCTCTGCCATCGACGTTTCGGCAGTCTGTGCAAGCCGCAGCAAATTCACGGGTCCCATAGCCCGTGATCGGCCTGTCATGACGGCTTGCTAGCCTCCCCTCTCGTCGATCAACCCCGAAAGGACCATCCATGGAACTGAAAACCGGCGACGTCGTGATGCTGAAATCCGGCGGCCAGCCGCTGACCGTCGCAGAGGTGAAAGGCGACGACATCCTCTGCCTCTGGATGGGCTCGGAAGGCGATCTGTTCCGCGAGACACTGCCGCTGGCCGCGCTCGACCGCCTGGAAGTGGAAGATCACGACGAGGATGAGGACGAAGACGAGGATGACGAGTAGGCACGCCTAAGCGGCCTGCGATTGCGAGAAAGGGAGACCTGAAGTCTCCCTTTCTTCACGTCTTCAGATCCGCTGATCAGAAGCGATAGTTCACACCAACGCGGGCGATGTCGAAGCTCGGCTTGATATCGACGTGAGTCGCGATGACGCCCGTCAACCCGGCCGGCGATTGAAGCGAGCCGGTCAAGTTGTAGCCTTTCGTGCCGAAACCCATGTGCAGATACTCGCCCTTGACCGACCACCCTGCCCCCAGAGCATATTCGAAACCGCCGCCAACCGCGTAGCCGATCAGGACGGCGCTGTCAGAAGCGCTCATGGAGCCCAGCGGTCCCAGGGTTGGCGGGAAGAGGGCAGTGACGATACTGCCCGTAGCGTTCGCACTGACCTTGGTATCGGCCAACGCAATACCGCCGGTCGCGTAGAGCAACGCCGGCCCAAACGCATAACCCACTCGGCCACGGAAGGTCGCATACCAATCGGTGCTGACGGACGTGCTGCCGCTGAAATTGTCGCCGATGAAGACGGGAACAGCAATAGCCGAGTTGCCGGTGCTGGCCTTTGAATTGAGATACTGCCAATCAGCCTCGATGCCGAGCACAGTCTGCTCGATCTGCCAGTTGTAGCCGGCCTGGATACCGGCGGTGACCCCATTGCCGTTGCCGGATACGGGGTTGAAGCCATAGATGCCCGAACCGCCATTCGAGTTCACGATTGTCCCGGTGGCGTTCGACGCACCGTAGCTGCCCCAGCCATAACCAACGTTGCCGCCGATATAGAATCCCGTCCAGTTGCCCACCTGAGCGGGAGCCTTCGACGACATACGGACCGGCGCCAGATCCGCAGCCTGGGCCGTGATCGGGCCGAGAGCAACTGTCGACAGCAATGCAAGTGCAAACTTCCTCATTTCAAAACCCCCTTATTGAGCCGCCCTGGCGGCCTGCCAATCATATGAAGCAAAACCAAAGCAGCATCAAAGCGCGATTGAATGCGCGAATTAGATCGCCCAATCGTTGCGCTCGGAGCCAGCGACGCCCTTCGCTGCTCGCAGCGGACAATGCGACGCCGTGTCTGCTCTGTTTGGTGAAGCGGACCTCGAACACTGCTTCCCGCTGGTCGGCTATGGGCCAGAAGGCGACATCGCCGCCCAACTTAGGGACCTCAATTTTCGATGAAGAGAGCTGGCCCCGGTTGTTTGGACAGCGCCCCGCTGGATTTAAGTGGATTCCTGCCGGGTTATGCTGAACGCGGGGCTTTACGGTTTTGTCGTTGCGTCGGGAGGGCGTAGCCCGACCAGAGCGACGACAAAACCGTCGGCGACGGTCATGCGGCCATCACCATAGCTTGCGTGCCGAAGTAAGCCTCGTCGGGCGTGCGCCCGTCAAGGCTCGAGTGAGGGCGTCCCTGATTGTAGAAGGCCAGATACTTGGCAATTGACGCTCGCGCCTCGGACACGCTGTCGTAGGCGCGGAGATAAACTTCTTCGTATTTGACCGTGCGCCAGAGCCGCTCGACAAACACGTTGTCGCGCCAGGCGCCCTTGCCGTCCATGCTGATGGCGATCTTCGCGTCCAGCAGCACATCGGTGAACTCGAGGCTGGTGAACTGGCTGCCCTGATCCGTGTTGAAAATCTCGGGCCTGCCGTGCTTCGCCAACGCCTCCTGGACCGCTTCGACGCAGAAGGCCGCCTCCATTGTGATCGAGACGCGATGGGCCAGGACCCGTCGGCTGAACACATCGACGACCGCCGCGAGATAGACGAAGCCACGCCGCATCGGAATGTAGGTGATGTCCATTGCCCACGCATGGTCGGGCCGCTCGATCTTCAATCCGCGCAACAGGTACGGGTAGATCTTGTGACCCGGAGCCGGCTTGCTCGTGTTCGGGCGACGATAGACCGCCTCGATCCCCATGCGCTTCATCAGCGTCGCGATGTGGCGGCGACCGGCGTATACGCCCTCCCGCCGCAGCAACGATCGCAGCATACGCGCTCCCGCGAAGGGATAATCGAGATGCAGCTCATCGAGCCGACGCATCAAGGCAAGGTCCTCGGCCGAAACTGGCCGAGGTTCATAGTAGACCGTGCTGCGAGCCAGCTTCAGGACCTTCGCCTGGCGCACGATAGAAAGATCATGATCGCGGTCGATCATCGCTTTGCGCTCAGCAGGCCCGCCTTGGTGAGCGCGCCGGACAAAAAATCGTTTTCCAACGCCAGCTCGCCGATCTTGGCATGTAACGCCTTCAAATCGACCGGCGTCTCGGCCGATGTCTTGTCATGCCCAAACACGCCGGCGGCGCCTTCCAGGAGCTGGTTTTTCCAGATCGTGATCTGGTTCGGATGAACATCAAACGCGCCAGCTCCGCCAGTGTCTTGTCGCCTTTGACCGCAGCCAAAGCAACCTTCGCCTTGAATGCCGGAGAATGCGTCCGGCGGCTCTTCTTCGTCATCTTCGCTCCTGATTCGCAGCAAGAATCCTCGCCGCTGTCAGGCAGAAAATCCACTCAAGCTACTGTCCGAATTTGCGGGGCCAGCTCTGAAGAGCGGCAATGAGAGCTGCCCTTGTGATACTGTTTCACCGGACGTCGGAGAATGACCAATGGCTTGGTGGATTTTCGTTATCGTTTCGATTGGGTCTATACCCCTCGCGTCTGCCATGGCGGGCGAGCGCAACAGATCACCCAGGCGATGGTGCTGGACAGCCGTGGTGGTGGGACCATTAGCGCCATTAGCGTTGCTAATCCTTGGTGACGCGCAGCGTCCGGCTCAAGTCAACTGAAACAAGTTTGTTGCGGGGACTAGGGCGCGACGAAGTGAAGGGCAAAGGCAGCCGCGACACAGAGCGCGACGGCAACGGAGGCGGACCACCATTTAGCGGGGTAGCCACCGAATGTAATTCCAACCAAGGCTGCGCCTAACACCCATCTGATCAAGGCCATGGGGTCGCTCCGCGTCATGTCCTATCAATATGCGCTTGGAGTCGCCCCGCTTCCAGCCCGTCCGGCTGCCATAATCAAACCGACCCACTACCCAAAAGCTGCCCTCGGCCGGTGCACTGCCCATCGTCAGCTTCGGGTCAAAGGCTGACCTCGGCATCTTGCAGGAGCTTTGTCCGTTCACCGCCTAGCAGCAGACATCGGGGTGCTCGCAGGGACGGTCAGCTACGGGCCCAGGCTGTGTGAGAACCTCTTTTGGGGCAGTTCGAAGGTTCGGCATCGGCTTCGCGGCTCGATTTAGGCGGCCGGATGAGCAGCCAGAAGCTTCTGGACTCGAATGCCGCCGATCTGGGCGTACAAATATCCCTTACGTTTGCATCGCCTCCAGCAGTGTTCGGCAACCCAGAATCGCTATTACACGTTTCATATTGTAGGCGAGCACATTCAGCGCCATCTCGGTCGCGACCTTGTGTTGTCTTTGCATCAGGAAGTGCGTCGCACCCATCCAGGCCTTTATCGTCCCGAACGGATGCTCCGCCGTTTGACGGCGTAAAGTCATCTTGTTCGGGTCCTGGTCGAGCCGCCGCTGAATCTTCTCCAACACGGCCTCGTGCTCCCAGCGCGCGATGCGCCGCTCGGGGCCGGTCGTGCACTGAGCTTTGAGCGCGCAGGTTTGGCAAGCGGTCGTCCAGTAACGGCGCAGCATCTTACCATCCTCTTGGCCGGTGAAGCGGTAGGTGAGCCGTTCGCCGGCAGGGCAGCGATAGATGTCCTCGGCCGCAACATAGACGAAGTCCTGCTTGCCAAAACGGCCGGCGGCTTTCGCACCTGAGGTCTGCGGTTTCGGCAATGTGACCGTGACGCCAGCCTGCTCACAGGCGCGAAGTTCTTCGCCGTCGTAGTAGCCGCGATCCGCAACAACCTCGAGCGTCTCAACAGCCATCTCGGCACGAGCCTGCCCGGCCATGTTAGAGAGTTGGTGGCGATCGCTGCCCACGTTGGTCACATCGTGAGCCACAATGAGGTGATGCTGCGTTTCAACGGCAATCTGCACGTTGTAGCCGACGATGCCGGTGTCCTTACCACTTGTCGCCATCGAGCGTGCGTCAGGATCGGACAGTGAGATCTGCTTGTCCTCGCTCTTCATCATCTCCGCGTTGAGTCGGACGATTTCTTCCTTGAGCTTCTCGATCTTGCCCTTCAACCGCTCAACTCTCGCCTCCGGCACCGCGTCGCCATGCCGATCGGCGGTTTCAAGCTGAGAGAGATAGCGGGCGATGCTCTCATCGATCCGCTCGAGACGCCTCTTCATCTTGGCCTCGGTGAAGTTCTTGTCTCGTGCATTGACAGCCTTGAACTTTGATCCGTCGATGGCGACGCTCGCTTCACTGAACAGCTCAAGCTTGCGGCACAGCGCGACGAACTCGCGACAGACCTCACGAATGGCTTTGCCATTGTCCTTGCGGAAGTCCGCGATCGTCTTGAAGTCCGGCGCCAGCTGCCCGGTCAACCAGATCATCTCGATATTGCGCTGGCATTCCCGCTCCAGGCGTCGGCTCGACGGAACCCGATTCAGATAGCCGTAGATATAGAGCTTGAGCATAGTGCCGGGGTGATAGCTGGGTCGGCCGGTGTCGAATGGCTGGACCCCGATGAACCCGAGCTGGTCGAGATCGAGACCATCGACGAACACGTCGACCGCTCGCACCGGGTTATCCTCCGCCACATAGTCGTCGAGCGATGCCGGAAACAGTGTGCTCTGGCCGCGATCCAACCCTTCGACAAAGCGCTTCATCAGATGCCCCGCAAAATCGCCGGGAATCTTAGCGCGCGAATCACTTCAAACAGAGCATTTTCACACAGCCTGGGCCATGAGCCGACATCGCTCCAACCAAGCGGCGACACTTGTCAGGCTCCTTAGCGGCCGTAGGGGAAGCAGCGGTTGCGATCGAGTATGAGACCGAAATGCGCTCCCAGCGCAGCGATGGCCGCGTCCTGCTCAGGATAAGGATCGGCATTGGATGCGGCAACGATGATGATCCGGAACCCGCCGCGGTCCTTGCCACCCGGTGGCAGCATCGCTGTAGCCAGGGCATTGCCCTCCCTGTCGCGCAGTGTGAGGAAAACCGGCATCTCTCGCTGCAGATAGGCCTCGAGGCCGATGTCGCGCTCGATCGCGTCCGGCCGCTCCGGACGCCAGGACTGGACTGCCTTCTCCCGCTCGTTGCGGAAATATTTCTCGACTGTGTGGCCCATCAGGCGCGACTCATGCGCCGCTTCACCTTCCGTCTCGATACGGAACCAGGTCTTACCCTTCGGCGCGTCGCAAACGTACCGCATTTTGCTCGTCCCGCGATCGCCGCAATTCTAGGGCGGCGGGCCTACAAAGCCAATATGAGGCTCGCTCCCGTGTATAGCGCTGCACGATCAGAGGGGCTAAGAGTTCTTGATTGGACGTTGAAGTTCTAGTGAGCCCAAACAATACTAGGTCGACCGGAATAATCCTCTTCAAGGAGCGTCCCGATGCCAGACGTAAGGGAAAAGCAACGCGAAGCCCGCCGGAAGATCATTCGCCAATGGGCGAAGCTTCCGAAGGATAAACGGCAGTCTATGGAGGGGATTTCTGAATTCGCCAGGACCGCCGCTCAGCAGAACGAGAACGCATTCGTCCGCAGTCGTCGCGATCCGTATCAGAAGATCATAGGATGGCTATTGCCGCGTGCTCATCTTTGAACGACTGAGTCCTCTGCACATCCTTCGAAGGCGACACCGGGTTCTTCAGCTTGCCCCCATGTGGCGAACGGCCCGCGCGATTTAGGGAGCAAACCACGCACCTTGTCGCAAACCACATTGAGCGCAATTTTGTGAATCCGATCAGGCGACGCCCGATTTCCGTTTAGGGGCAATCGAGTCGGTTTGGTTCTCCCGAGACGACTTCCGGTCAGCCCCAGTGAGCGGACATCTTTAGTACCCCTCGCCAGGTCTTAAACGGGCCAAAACCGGTCTAGGTGCACTCAGCGGCCATGCTGGACGAGATTCCAAAACAACGCAAAAACCATCCCGAAAAAGCAAATGTAGCCACCAACGGCAAACACAATCCTGACGGAACGTAGTTGCTGTTCAACTGCGGTGACCTGCATTTGCTCGACCGACGATAATTTATCCCGAAACATGGGACCTCCTAACCATGCAGCGAGCGTTGGAGTTTGGAACTGAAATGAGAACTCAGTGTCGACAAATTTGCGTTTAACATCGCCAAGCGATCTGTACAGAGAATAGACTCGCCAGTGCCAGTACAGTGCGCAACCCAACATCGTGGAAAATGATCCGATAAAGGCGGCGGGCAGAATCACCGGCATCAGGCTCTCCTGCGGGCAATCTTCCAGACCAAAGAAGCAGCCACGATAAACGACACGGAACAGAACGCGATGATCCCTAAAACGCGGACATCATGACGCGGCTCGTTGAGCCACACGAGAGCCGCCAGGCAAAGGAGCGCCGGGACAGCGCAAGCCTGTGTCGCAATATACCGACGCCTCAGCGCCAACGGTGCGCGGTCATCCCAGATAAATGCATCAACCTGAAACTTGCGGGAAATTGCGTCCATCGGCTGGGAGCACGACCTATTTAGCTCTGCCACGACGGATTGAAATCCCCATCCGGCAATGCCCAGAAGCGAAACACCAAAAAAGCATAGCAACAGCGACATTTCACGTGTTTAGCAGCTTCAACACAACCGCGCGAGAGCCCATTGGTCCGCTATGGGTCACAAGCCGGCATCGACCCAGAGCGCTGGAACGTCTGCTAAGGGGCTAAAAGGCGACATGCGGCCTGTGGAGTCGGCACCGCTCCACGCGGGGTGGCGGCCAGCTCAAAGCTCGGAGACCAATTCCACCAAGATCTGACGCAGCCACGCATGAGATGGATCGTGATCGTAGGAAGCGTGCCAGAGCAGTGAAACAGCTACGTCCTGCAAATCCACCGGAGGCTGGCTCAGGCTAAGCTTGAGTTCTGTGGCGAACAACCGAGCCAGCCGCGCGTGCATTGTCACGACGACAGGTGCGCGTGCCACCAAGGCAGGGACAGTGAGGAAGCGAGGCGTGGTCAGGACAACCGTCCGCCGCAATCCTAGTTTCTCAAGGGCGTCGTCTACCACGCCGCGCACAGTCCGGCCCGGCCGCAGGCTCGTGAGAACATGAGGTAACCGCACATAATCTTCAAGCGAGATTTGGGCGTCGGTGATGCCCGTTATCTCCGCGTTGAACATGCACAGATAGCTCTCGTTGAACAGCAGACGCCGCTTGTGGTGGATCTGGCCCTGAGGAAAGAGAGCTATGGCTGATTTTGGGTGACGCGGCCTGATCAGGCGGCGTGGCTTTCAGTGTTCGGAATGACTTCGATTCCGTCGATGAACTTTACACCGGCGATGACTTTCGGCAACTGGTTCGTGCTCTTCAATCGCCGCCAGGTCTTCGATGCGGCGTCGATGAGCTTGAACACCATCAGCTTCGCAGTTTGTTGCGACAGCGATCCCTTGGTCCGCACCGTTCGGTGGCGCACCGTGGCGAAGACGCTCTCGATCGGGTTCGAGCTGCGTAGGTGGATCCAGTGCTCAGCAGGGAAGTCGAAGAAGGCGAGCAGCGCATGGCGATCCTTGATCAGGCACTCCACCGCACGTCCGTATTTGACGTGGTATTTCTCGACGAAGACGTCGATCGCGGTTTCAGCTTCGGCCCGGTGTGGGGCCAGATAGATGTTCCGCAGGTCGTTCTTCATGGGGCCCTGCACGGATTTGGCGACCTTGTCGAGTACGTTGCTCACTTTATGGCACCAGCATCGTTGGTGCCGCGTGCCGGGAAAGGCCTCGTCCAGTGCCTTCCAGAAGCCGAGGGCGCCGTCGCCGATGGCGAGTTGCGGGGCAATCCGTAACCCGCGTTGCCGCAGGTCGATCAGGAGTTCGCGCCAGCTCTGCGCGCTCTCGCGCACGCCGACCTGGAAGCCGATCAGCTCCTTCTTGCCTTCCGGCGTGGTGCCAATCAGCACCAGCATGCATTCGCTGTGATCTTCCATGCGGGCCTGCAGGTACACGCCATCGGCCCAGATGTAGACATAGCGACGCGCCGACAGATCGCGTCTCTGCCAGCGTTCGTACTCGACCTGCCAATCGGCCTTCAGGCCGGCGATCACCGAAGGCGACAGGTTCGGCGCATCCTTGCCGAGCAGCGCCGAGAGCGCCTCCTGGAAGTCGCCGGTCGAGATGCCGCGCAAATAGAGGACCGGGATCAAGGCATCCAGGCTCTTCGTCCGCCGCGCCCATAGCGGCAGGATTGCCGAACTGAAGCGGAGGCGGTCGCCTGGCCCGCTCGCTCCGCGGTCGCGGACCTTGGGACGAGCGACCTCCACCGGACCGATGCCGGTCGCAATCTCGCGCACCGGACCGTGCCCATGTCGGACCAGGCGCGCTCGACCGTCGGGCAGCGTCAGATTGGCCTTGCTGGCCAGAAACGCGCCAACCTCGATCTCGATCGCCCTGGCAAGCAGGTCCCGCGCGCCGGCTCGAACGATATCGGTCAGTGGATCATCAACCGCGGACGGCTGACGGAAAGCAAGAACATTGGTAGTCTCGGTCATGGCGTATCGCTCTCCTCGAGAGGTTCTGGCAGGCTCGTCACCCGCCTCGATACGCCGCCTTCCTCACACCGTCATCACCCAGATTCCGCCATAGCTCGAGGAAAGACGTCATAGCCAATAGCGAGGTCCAGTTCGTCGGCATCGAGATCATCCAGAAGTCTCGACGAGTCGATGTTGTAGAGCCGCAGATGGACGCCAGGCGCGACCTCGCGCAGGCGTGCGAGGAGAGCGGGAAGGACCAGGATTTCCATGCTGTCTGGGAGTCCGAACCTGAAGGTCCGCTCTGCCGTCGCTGGATCGAATGCGTCGTCGCGTGAGACAATCGTTTGGATTTGAGACAGCGTAGCCCGCACCGGCTCTACCAGCATCACTGCACGAGGAGTGAGGCGCAAGCCGTCGGGCCGTCGCGTCAGAAGCTCGTCGCCGAACAGGTCACGCAGGCGGGCGAGGTTGTGGCTCATCGCCGACTGACCAATGCCTACGCGGCCCGCAGCTCGCGTGACGCTACGTTCGCGAAGCAAGGCATCGAGGTGAACCAATAGGTTTAGGTCGAGCTGGCTTAGATTGACGGCATCGATACCCATCATCGATCCAATCTGTTTGATCAATGAGCATAGGCCGCCCATCTTATGTGGCAAGGGAACGGAGGGCATGGCCCACCGCCCAGCTAAAGGAGATCAACATGTCAATCCGCAGTAGCCTTTTAGCCGCCACACTAGCCTTAGCCGCTTTTGGAACCGCTCATGCAGATAGCCTCAGGCCAATTCAGGCAAAGAGCATCGATCTCGGCGGGGTGTCCGGCGTCGCCTACTACACCGTTGAGCGCGATGGGTTCCATGTCGTGACGACCCTTGCTCAGGGCGAGACGGGAACGCCAATCCGCGTAGTCTCTGTTCTTGCGCCAGGCCAAAGCGTTGTTCTCTCAACGTCCCAGCAGCCACGTGCGCTTGAAATCAGCCGGGCGGGCAACGAAGTGTTGGTCCGCAAGGCGGCGCCCGTCACAAATTAAGGTTCGAGCCTAGCGGGCGCGGTAATTTTCGGCGCCCGCTCTAACCCCGGAAGGCGTCAGGCGGCCCTCACGCCGGCGATGGTGAAGCGCACCAGCAGGTGATAGCTCGTCGGCATGGCGTCGGACCCGGTGGTGAGATCAGCCGAGAGTCTTGCGACGTTCCGCGTCGACTTGAGCTCGCCATTGCTTGACGAGATCGCGACGGCGACCGGGATAGCGTTCCGTCCTGAGCTTGATCTTTTCTATCCGATCCGCCCGGAATGAGCGGAAGTCCTTTCTCATTTCGCACCAGCCGGCAATGATGCGCCGGGAATCGAAAAAGCCAACGCCAATTGGCCAGATGATCCGCGTGGTCTTCGCGCCTTGCGGGTCGCGATACACAATGGAAAGCTTGTGTTGGTCGCGCATGGCTTGCCGCACGACGCGAAGGTCGACGGCTTCGGGCTGCTTCGACCTGCGCCCTACGTGAAAGGCACTGTCGTCCAGCTTGTGTTGCAGCTCCGAGGGAAGGACCGCGCCAATTTTAGCGAGCGCGTCACGCGCCGCCAGCGCGAACTCGTCATCGGTCTGGCGAGATACCCATTGGGCGCCCAGCGCCAAGGCTTGGATTTCCTGTTCCGAGAACATCAGGGGAGGAAGGAGGAAGCCGGGTTGCAAGACATAGCCAAAGCCAGGCTCACCGTCGATTTGTGCGCCCAAGCCCTGCAAGTCGGCGATGTCGCGATAAATCGTTCGCAACGACACACCCGCCTCAGCCGCAAGGTCGTTGCCCGACACCGGGGTGCGGTGCCGCCGCAAGATCTGCATGAGGTCGAATAATCGTTGGCTCTTCGACATAGACCAAGTCTAGCACGGATCCTGCCAAAAAATGGCAGTAGGCATCGCGGGCCACGGGCGGCGGGGCTTTACTGGCCCAGACGGCATTTACATCGCTACCAGAGCCTTTCCGGCGAGCTTGTGCCCGGCTTCAAGCGCGCGACTTCGCCGGTCCCCGGAGCCTTCAGCCCGAAGGCTTCGAGCTTCATCGTTTCAGGGCCGCCGTAGCTGTAATATTGAATCCGTTTCATGGTCGATCGTGCCTTAGTGCGGTTGGACGGTCGCCGTGTAGGCGGCGAACGGAGTCGCGTCGTAGATCACTTCGGTCGACGCGATCTTGCCGTTCTTCACCTTGAGGAGTTCCGCGACGACGGCGTTGGCAACCGGATGGGTGTCCGCGCTGTAAACGACGACAGCCTGATCATCGTCGCCGTAGACGGCGAGAACCGTGACCTTCTTGATCATGCGGGCGAACCCCTCGTGGAATTCGCGAAACTTCTGCATGCCGGCGATCCGCCCGCGTGGCGACGTGCAAACAACGTCGTCCGCCGACACGGAAGTAATCGTATCCACGCTCCTGCTGGCGATGGCCTCGATGTAGGTCTTGGCGATCTGCAGCGCCTGGCCGTTGCTCTGGGTTTTCATCGTCTTCCTTTCAGTAAAATGCCCTGAAAGAAGACCTAGTACCCACTTTTCTTGGAACGTGAGTCGTGATTCAAGGTCGGGATGATACCCGAAGCAAGAGAAGTCCACCTTTCGAGGAAAGATCGCAAGGTGCTTGAGGCGTGCTGTCGCTCACCGGTGACGTTGCAGCGCGATTTGAAGCGGGCGCGGATAGTTCTGTTGGCGGCGGATGGGCGCAGCACCCGGTCGATCGCCAAGGAAGTTGGGGTCCAGCCGCGGATTGTCAGCCTTTGGCGGCATCGCTATGCCGACCATGGCCTTGAAGGGCTGCAAGACAAGCCGCGGCCTGGCAAGCAGCCGATCTATACGAAGACGACCGACAAGCGGATTCTGAAGCTGCTGGATAAGCCGCCACCGCAAGGGTTTGCGCGCTGGACCGGCCCCCTGCTGGCCGAGGCGCTGGGCGATGTCGATGTCCAATATGTCTGGCGGTTCCTGCGCAGCCACAAGATTGACCTGGTGGCTCGCAAGTCCTGGTGCGAGAGCAACGACCCGAACTTTACGGCCAAAGCCGCCGATGTTGTCGGCCTCTATGTCGCGCCGCCGGCGAAGGCCATTGTGCTGTGCGTGGACGAGAAGCCCTCGATCCAGGCTTTGGAGCGAGCGCAGGGTTATCTGAAGTTGCCCAATGGCCGCGCCTTGACCGGCCAAAGCCACGATTACAAGCGGCATGGCACCACAACATTGTTTGCGGCGCTCGAAGTCGCCACCGGAAAGATCATCGCGACCCATTCAAAACGCCGGCGCCGCGTCGAGTTTCTCGATTTCATGAACAGCGTCACCGCGACTTTTCCGAACCGCAAGCTTCACGTCATCCTCGACAACCTCAACACCCATAAAAAGAACGAGGACTGGCTCAAGGCCCACCCCAACGTGCAATTTCATTTCACGCCGACAAGTGCGTCATGGCTCAATCAGGTCGAAGTATGGTTTTCCATCTTGCAGGGGCAGTCGCTCAGCGGCACCTCCTTCACGAGCCTCAAGCAGCTTCAGGAACACATCGATGCCTACGTCAACGCATACAACGACAGAGCCGAGCCCTTCGTCTGGACCAAGAAAAAGGTCCGTCAACGCCGTTTCAAAGGCCGCCGTATCACTCAGCTCTGATTCCGGGTACTAGCGCAGGCCAGTGACAGATTCTGGCAGTAGGAAATCGGCGCAGCCGAAGGCGCCTTCGCGCCGCGAGCGGCCTGCCTCCCCTGTCCTGTCCACTGCCCCGGACCTCGCGCTCCGCCAACCTTCATTTGAATGATGACGAGACAATTGGTCGCAACCACTTTCCACCGAAAGACCTGAATGAGGTCAGGAGAGATGAGCACCTGTCCAGCATGCGGCAGTGGATCAACTGCCAAACTGTTTGAAGTGACCGCAGATCAGGCCTCTCGATCCTTCGTCAGTCCGCGCCAGTATCCGGATCGCTCTCGAAAGTTAATAAGCCACCTGTCGCTGCTCTGGGGCCGCGACACCTGCGATATTCGCAAATGCGCAGATTGCGGATTTGGATTTGCAGATCCGTTCGTCGCGGGCGGCGCCGAGTTCTATAACCTGGCCGCGCCCCACCCTTCCTATCCAACCATGAAATGGGAGTATGAGAGGACGATCGAGGAGCTGAGCGGCCTCGGCACTGCCGGAAAAACGGCGATCGATGTCGGGGCCGGGTTTGGCTATTTTCTCGATCACATCAAGGACAAACTCTTTCGCGCGTCCGATATTTACGCGGTCGACTACAACGAAGCAGCGCAACAGGCCTTGCGATCGAAAGGCTACAAGACCTTTTCGGTCGACCTTCGGGAGGATGGCTTCACTCCGATGAAGGAGGCCTTTGACATCATCTTCATGTTTCAGGTGTTCGAGCACATGGACCGGGTGGATGACGTCTTCGCGCGGTTGAAATACCTTCTCAAGGCGCAAGGCTCTGTCTTCATCGCCGTGCCGAATGATATCCGAACGCACTACATGGAGGGCCACGGATCGCTTATCGACATGCCGCCGAACCACATTGGCCGCTGGACGAAGGAAGCGTTTGACGCGGTATGCCGACGGCACGGCCTGCAATTGAGCATTTGCGAGCGGGAGCCATTCAACCTCCTGAAGTTTCTCAGGGAAGACATCGTGGACAGCTTTTTGCGCAGGGCAGAGAAACCGGGCAGCGTCAGTGAATTCGTGCGCGGCCTGCCGCGAAGCCAAGCGCAGCGGATTGGGCAAGCCGTGATCGCACTTGCGCTTGCACCGTCACGCTTGCCGGCATGGGCCTACGCGGCCAGGAACTCATCGACGCTGGGCAGTGCGCTCTGGGTAAAGATCGACAAAGGCGCGTGACGGGCGGCCACGGTCGAACGGGCCGCTCGCCGCCGCAGCGCCTGCTGACTCATCACCTGCTCTTCGGTCTGATGGCGTCAACAGTTCCCTGTATGAAGGCCTGGAGTTTCCCGACGTCCCCTTCCGTCAACTTGCCGCTGAAATCCGGCATGCCCTGGTCGCGGAATGGACCGTGGAAGAGGATATGCCTCAGATTGGTGATCTCTTCGGCGCTGGCGTAGCCGAGATTGATGATGTTGCCGCCGCGGCCGACGCCAGGCACGCCGTGGCAGGCGACGCAGGCTGCCGCGACATAGATCTCGCCGCCTTCCCTGATGTCCTTCGGATCATACTTCACGCCCTGCAGCAGACCTTCGGTCTGATATTTGACGAACGCTGGCAGCTTCGCCGTGCCGCCGAGTGCGTATGTGTAGATCGTTCCCGGGTTCTGGTACTCGGTCGCGCGGTGCGTCAGGCCGTAGGATCCGCCCCAGCCGACAGCAATCGAGATGTATTGCCTGTCGTCGACCATGTAGGTTGCGGCGGCCGCCACCGCGCCGGTGCCGGTCGGCATTTCCCACAGCTTGGTTCCGTTTGCCGCATCATAAGCGACGAAGCGGCCATCCGCCGTCCCCTGGAAAACCAGGTTGCCGGCGGTGGTCAGCGTCCCGCCGTTCCACGGCGACACGTGCTCGACGCGCCAGACCTCCTTTTGATGCACCGGATCCCAGGCTAGCAGACGTCCGAATGGGGCCGACTTCGGAGGGTTGAAAACGAAACCGATATTCCCGCCCAGCAAGCCGCCGAGCTTGCCCGGCGCAGCAGCATTCTGCACGAACGACTTTTCCGGCGACAGATTGACCGGGATGTGCTGCGCGGGAAGGTAGACGAGGCCGGTCAGCGGATTGAACGACATCGGCTGCCAATTGTGAGCCCCGTCCGGTCCCGGAATCGACTCGTATTGATCTGCGTCGCGCGCCGCCGGCAGCTCGATCGGCCGTCCGTTGGCGTCGTATCCCGTCGCCCAATTCACATCGACAAAATTCTTCGCCGAGATGAACTTGCCGTTGGTGCGATCGATGACGAAGAAGAAGCCGTTTTTCGGCGCGTGCAGGATCACCTTGCGCGGCACATCGTCGATCTTGATGTCGGCCAGGATCATCGGCTGGGTCGATGTATAGTCCCAATTGTCGCCGGGCGTCTCCTGATAGTGCCAGACATACCGGCCCGTGTCGGCGTTGAGCGCGACGATCGAGCCCAGATAGAGATTGTCGCCACCCGACGGACTTCGAAGCTTGCGATTCCAGGGACCGCCGTTTCCCGTGCCGACATAGACCATGTTCAGATCGGGATCGAACGTGATCGAGTCCCATGGCGCGCCACCGCCGCCGTTGATCCAATACTTCCCGGCTGGATCCCAGGTCTTCGCCGCGGCTTCCATCGAAGCGTCTTCAAATGGCTTCGATGGATCGCCGGGCACGGTGAACCAGCGCCAGAGTTGCTTGCCCGTCTCGCTGTCGTACGCCGTGACATAGCCGCGCACACCATACTCGGCACCGCTCTGGCCGATCACGACCTTGCCGTTGAAGACCCGCGGCGCGCCGGTGATCGTGTAGGAATGCTCGTGATCGATCAGCGTGTCCGTTTCCCAGAGCTTGGCTCCGGTCGCGGCATCGAGCGCGATCAGGCGCCCGTCATAGGCGGCTTCGAAGACCTTGCCCTTGTAGAGTGCGAGGCCACGGCTGACAGCGTCGCAGCACCCGCGATAGGTCTTCGACCGGTCAACACCCGGATCGAACGACCAGATTTTTGTCCCGGTCCGCGCGTCAATGGCATGGACCACGTTCCAGGGTGCCGACTGATACATGATGCCGTCGACGACGAGAGGCGTTGCCTCGATCCCGCGCGATGATTCCAGATTGTAACTCCAGACGAGCCCGATATCCCTGACGTTGTCAGTGTTGATCTGATTGAGCTTGCTGAACCGCGTTTCGGCGTAGTCGAGGCCGACGGTCGGCCAATCCCTGGATCTCTTCGTATTGGCTTCAATGAAGGCGCTGTCGACTCTCGAGATATTCGCCTTGATGCGGTCCGGCTTCGCGTCGGTCCCGGTCTGCGCCCATGCACTGGAAGGGAGGGAAAGACCCAGGAGAGCAGGAAAAAGAACAAGAACGGCACTGATCTCCCGGAAGGCAATCTGAATCCTGGACCGATTGCGCGACTTTTTTTCAGGCCATTGGCACTCTGTGTTGGATCGTCCCATGCCTCACCTTCCTCCGTGCATGTCGAGACCACGATGCGCGCGCATGCCTGCGCCCGCTTCCGTTGATATGAAGTCTCCAACCTGCCTCGACGGTGCTACTGAAGCATTTCAGTCCTGACATGCCCGATTGCAGTTGTAAGAAAGCGTCTCGCTTGGCCCACCGGCCCACGGCCGTCATCGGCGGAAATCTTTTCAACCCTCGGCAGTCAGGATCGGGGGTTTCGGCTAGCATTTGGCGGCGTGCAAGCATCGGGACGGAATGTCCGCCCTTGAAAGGACATCGCGAACGCCAATCGGACCGGAGTCATCTATGCGATCAGCGACCTTGCCGCAGCCGAGATCATCACCAACCCGCCGGTGATGACAGCGACATCGAGAATCGCGGTGTGAATATGCACCGGCATCCGCTCGACGAAGGCTTTTGCGAGGAACGCGCCGGGGATCGCAATTGCGCCGATCAGCAGCGCGAAGGCGAGCACCTGTGCGGTCACGGCGCCGGCCAGCCCGAACACCGAGATCTTGATGAGGCCGGTGCCGAGCGAGATCATCGCATCGGTCGCGATCACGGCGGCGCCTTCGAGGCCCGCGGCCATCAAGAGCGAGAGCAGGATCACGCCGGAGCCGGAGGTGCCGCCGACCAGCACGCCGTAACCGACGGAGCCGGCGGCAAGGCCGGTGTCGCCGATCCTGACCTGGCGGCGGCGGAGCACGCGGCGCAGCGGCACGCTCAGGATCAGCATGGAGCCGATCACGAGCGCGGCGCCCGCATTGGTCAGCCGCGTGTAGCCGTAGGCGCCGAGCGCGGTCGTCAGCGCCGCGCAGGCCAGCACGATCAGCGCGCGGCGGCGATCGGCATAGCGCAGATAGGCGAGCGCGCGGCTTGAATTGGTGAAGATCGCGGAGATCGCGATGATCGGCACCACGGGCTCGGCGCCGACCAGCGGCACCAGCACGAGCGGCATCAGCGCGCCGGTGCCGTAGCCGGCGAGACCACCGATGATCGAAGCAAACAACGCCATCAACGCGACCAGCAGGAGCTGAAGGATCGAGATGTCGGCGAAGCCTGAGACGATGGTCACGTTCTCTCATCGCGGCTGACGCGTGCCGCTGCTTGATCGGCGATGGAAGCGAGCGCGGCTTCCTCTAGGGGAAAATCCGCCGCAAGCCAAGCGTCCTCGGCAAGCGTCAGCACATGCCCGAGCGCGGGTCCTTCCACCATGCCGCGGGCGATGAAGTCGGCGGCGCGAAGCGGAAATTTCGGCGCAATCCAGCGCTGCGGCAGCTCGGCGAGCGCACGCCAGCGCGACGATCCGACGTCGCCGCCGGCCCGCGCCCAGCCGAGCAACACGCGATCGTGATAGCGCTCCGCGCCGAGCCGGTAGAGCAACCGCCGCGCATTGGCCTCGTCCTTGGTGGCGAAGCGCCACCAGCGGTGCCCCATCGAATCCAGCGCCTTGCTTTCTACATTGGAGAGCCGCAAGCGCGTGGCGACCCGCTTGGCATCTTCGGTCACGGCGACCGTCAGCGCGGCGAGCCGCCGCGTGCTGCTTGCCGGCAAGCCAAGCTCGCCCTCGATCGCGATCATGGCCGACAGCGGCCCGGTATAGACGACGCCTCCGCTCAGCACTTGCAGCAACCCGCCATCGGCCATCGCGACCGCAGCGTCGGAGGCACCGTGAGCGACCAGCAGCTTCAGCATCTCCATGCGCACCCGCTCGGCCGACAGGCTCGCAAGACCCGCGCGGCCGCGGATGCAGGCGAGATAGCCGTCGCGGTCGGGCTCGCCGGCCCCGAAGGCGGCGTGGATGCGGAAGAAGCGCAGGATGCGCAGGAAATCCTCGGCGATGCGCTGGTCGGGATCGCCGATGAAGCGCACGCGCCGCGCGGCCGCATCCGCGATCCCGCCGACATAGTCGTAGACGACGCCCATCGCATCGGCCGAAAGTCCATTCATGGTGAAGTCGCGGCGCTCGGCGTCCTTCACCCAGTCGCGGCCGAACGCGACCTTGGCCTTGCGGCCGAAGGTCTCGGTGTCCTCGCGCAGCGTCGTGACCTCAAAGGGCTGGCCGTCGATGACCAGCGTGATGGTGCCGTGGTCGATGCCGGTCGGCACGCTCTTGATGCCGGCAGCCTTGGCGCGCCGCATCACCTCGTCGGGCCGCGCCGTGGTCGCGATGTCGATGTCGCCGGGCACGAGACCGAGCAACGCATTGCGCACGGCGCCGCCGACCACGCGCGCTTCCTCGCCGTTGCCGTTGAGCAGCGTCAGGACGCGCGCCGTCCCGCCGGAGGTCAGCCAGGGCGCATTGGCGAGTAACGGCTCTGCGCTCATGGTCCAGCCCCTATTTTTCCACGCCCGGCACGAGCCTGCCGTTCTCGATATGGGCGGGAACGTAGGTCGAATCCGGTGCGGCGCCGGAGAAATGCGCGAAGCCGATCAGCCCCGCGATGACAAGCACGAGCGCGGCCAGGACCAGGCGCGCGACGACGGTGACCGGCCAGGACGATCGCGCGAACAGGCCGGAGCGGGTGGCGGCCAGGAACAGCGCATAGACGGCAAAGGGGATGAGGAAGATTCCGATCTCGGTCAGAATCGGCCGGATCATGATGAGTAGATCCGCTCATACAGCACACGCAGCATTCCTGCCGTCGCACCCCAGATGTAGCGTTCCGCGAACGGCATCGCGTAATAAAACCGCTCCATGCCGCGGAATTCCTTGCTGTGCACCTGGTGGTTCACCGGGTTCATCAGGAAGGATAGCGGTACCTCGAAGGCATCATCAACCTCCGAATGGTTGATGGCGGGCTCGAAGCCGGGCCGCACCTTGGCGACCGTCGGCAGGATGCGGAAGCCGAAAGCGGTGCCGTAGAGATCGAGATAGCCGATCGGCTCGACGAAGTCTCTGGACAGGCCGACCTCCTCCTCGGCCTCGCGCAAAGCCGCATCGAGCGGCGAGGCGTCGATCGCGTCGATCTTGCCGCCGGGGAAGGCGATCTGGCCGGCGTGGTCGTTGAGATGCGCCGAGCGCTGCGTCAGCAGGATGGTCGGCTCGGGACGGTCGACCACGGCGATCAGGACCGCAGCCGGCCGCACCGGCTGCTCGCGCGCGACGATCTCGAGCATCTTGTCGGTGCCGGGATCGCCCGAGGCCGGGATGACGTTCGGATCGTAGAGGCCGGGCGGCACGTCGAAGCCGAGCCTCGCCCGGGATCGGGCGAAGAAATCGGCCGCGCCGATCACGACCGGACCGCTCTTCAGGATAGGCTTGTTCAAAGTGCGGCCCTCACCTGCTCCGCGTCGGCCATGGCGAAGAATTCGCCGGCCGACTCGACGCCGAACATCGGCTGGCCATCGACCATCCGCTCCTCACCCATGTCAACCAGATCGTAGTAGAGCGCGCGGGTGACCTTGGCCCAGAGATCGGCGCGGACATGCAGGTATGGCGTCAGCCCGCCCTCCCTGGCCTGCTCGAAGCGCAGCCGGTGCGCGGCATCGCAGGTGACCCAGTCGTCGACATTGGTGCGGAAGCGGAGCACGCGATGGTTGTCCTCGCCGTCCTTCTGCATCTCGACCGCCATGAACGGCGCGTCGTCGACGCGAATGCCGACCTTCTCCACAGGCGTGACGAGGAAGTGCTTGTCGCCTTCGCGCTTCAGGACCGTCGAGAACAGGCGGACCAGCGCAGGGCGGCCGATCGGCGTGCCCATGTAGAACCAAGTACCGTCGGAAGCGATTCGGATGTCGAGATCGCCGCAAAACGGCGGATTCCACAGATGCACCGGCGGCAGGCCCTTCTTGGCGCCTTCGGCATTGGCGGCACTTTTGGCGGCGGCAGTCAGCCCCTCAAGACCTCGATCGGCGCTCTGCCCTTGGTTCGCCATGGTTTGCCCTGACTCTGTCTGTTGGCACGATTGGTGCAGGTTTTACGTTGTACCCGGGTGCGCGGTTCCACACCGGATTAACCCGGTGCGGAGGTCGCCACTTCGTGATGCCCTACATATCCCTAAGCCGATAAGGTGGGGATAGGTTAATTCAACGAATACATGGCCTTCCTGCAAGTCTAGCATAGGGCCCATGTGCAACTTGTGATGATCTGACGACGCAAGCGGGCCGCGTGGCGGACTTAAGGAGCTGACGGATGGCGGAAAGTGTCGAGAAACTGGAAGACGGAATCGTCCGTTCGGCCGAGCAGGTGTCGAGCCAGATTCGCGCGGCGAAAGACGCAATCGCGTCCGTCATCTTCGGCCAGGATCGGGTGATCGAGAACACGCTCGTCACCATCCTCTCCGGCGGCCATGCGCTGCTGATCGGCGTGCCCGGCCTCGCCAAGACCAAGCTGGTCGAGACGCTCGGCATCACGCTGGGTCTCGACGCCAAGCGCATCCAGTTCACGCCCGATTTGATGCCGTCGGATATTCTCGGTGCCGAAGTGCTCGACGAAAGCACCGCCGGCAAGCGTTCCTTCCGCTTCATCTCCGGTCCCGTCTTCGCGCAGCTGCTGATGGCCGACGAGATCAACCGCGCCAGCCCGCGCACGCAGTCGGCGCTGCTCCAGGCGATGCAGGAGCAGCACATCACCGTCGCCGGCGCGCGCCACGACCTACCGAAGCCCTTCCACGTGCTCGCCACGCAAAACCCGCTGGAGCAGGAAGGCACCTATCCGCTGCCGGAAGCCCAGCTCGACCGCTTCCTGATGGAGATCGACGTCGACTATCCCGATCGCGACGCCGAGCGCCGCATCCTGTTCGAGACCACGGGTGCCGAGGAGACGCTGGCGAAGGGATCGATGAACGCAGATGCGCTGATCACCGCGCAGCGGCTGATCCGCCGTCTGCCGGTCGGCGATTCCGTGGTGGAGGCGATCCTGTCGCTGGTCCGCTCGGCCCGTCCGGGCGAGGAGAGCGGCGAGACCGGCAAGTTCATCGCCTGGGGTCCCGGCCCGCGCGCCAGCCAATCCTTGATGCTCGCCGTGCGCGCACGCGCGCTGATCGACGGACGCCTGGCGCCCTCGATCGACGACGTGCTCGACCTCGCCGAGCCCATATTGAAGCACCGCATGGCGCTGACGTTCCAGGCGCGCGCCGAAGGCCGCACGATTCCGGACGTGATCAAACAATTGAAGGCTCGGATCGGTTGATGGCCGCAGACAACGGGCACACAGCGAAGGAGATCATCGCGATCCGACGTGCCGATGGCGAAAGCCGTACGCTCGCCGCTTCGCTGCCGCGCCTGGTGCTCGAAGCCCGCCGTATCGCCGCCAACGTCATCCACGGCCTGCACGGAAGGCGTCGCGCCGGTTCTGGCGAAAATTTCTGGCAATACCGCCGCTTCGTCTCCGGCGAGCCGGCGCAGAACGTCGACTGGCGCCGCTCGGCGCGTGACGACCATCTCTATGTGCGCGAGCTCGAATGGGAAGCCTCGCACACGGTGTGGATCTGGCCCGACCGCTCGCCCTCGATGGCGTTCGCCTCCAAGACCGCGCGCGAATCCAAGCTCGAGCGGACGCTGATCGTCGCCTTCGCGCTGGCCGAGCTGCTGGTCTCGGGCGGCGAACGCGTCGGCATTCCCGGACTGATGGCGCCGACCGCGAGCCGCAGCGTCATCGACAAGATGGCCCAGGCGATGCTGCATGACGATGCCGACCGGCTGAGCCTGCCGCCGTCCTTCGTGCCTTCCGCGCTCGCCGAGATCATCGTGCTGTCGGATTTCTGGTCGCCGATCGCGGAGATCAAATCCACGCTCGCGGGCCTGTCCGGCTCCGGCGCGCATGGCACGATGGTGCAGGTGGTCGATCCCGCCGAAGAGTCCTTCCCTTATTCCGGCCGCGTCGAGTTCGTCGAGCCCGAGGGCTTCGGCGTGATCACGGCGGGCCGCGCCGAGAGCTGGGCGCAGGACTACACCGCGCGGCTCGCGCTGCACCGCGACCAGATCCGCGCCGAGACCAGCAGACTCAACTGGCTGTTCACGACCCATGCGACCGACCGCTCCGCCGCCGAGCTCTTGCTGTTCCTGCATGCCGGCATGCAGGTGAGCAAATCGGGCACCCGCACCACGACAATCAAGGTGGGGCCGGCCGCATGATGGGATTGCCGCTCGCCTTCACCGAACCGCTGCTCCTGATCGGCCTCGTCAGCCTGCCCGTGCTGTGGTGGCTGCTGCGCGTGATGCCGCCGCGGCCGCGCCGCATCGAGTTTCCGCCGACGCGCCTGCTGTTCGACATCGCGCCAAGGGAAGAGACGCCCTCGCGGACGCCGTGGTGGCTGACCGCGCTGCGGCTCCTGGCTGCGGCCCTCGTCATTTTCGCCGCCGCCGGCCCGATCTGGAATCCGCAAACGGGCGCCGCCGGCAGCAAGGCGCCGCTCATGATCATGTTCGATGACGGCTGGAGCGCCGCATCGCACTGGGATGTCAGGGTCAGGGCCGCCGACGAGCTGATCGCCAATGCCGACAACGACCGCCGCGCCATCGCGCTGGTGCCGCTGTCCGAGCCGAACCGCGACATCACCCTGATGCCGGCGGGTGCGGCGCGCGTCGCATTGCGCCAGCTCGCGCCAAAGCCCTACTCGATCGATCGCGTTGAAACCCTGACCGCCATCGACCGCTTCCTGAAGGCCACCGGCGACTGCGAGATCGCCTGGCTCTCGGATGGCGTCGATACCGGCCGTGGCGAGGATTTCGTGCAGGGCCTTGGCAAGACCATCGGAGATCGCAGCCTGACAGTGTTCGAAGGCGGCACGTCCTCCCCGCTGGCGCTCGTCGCCGCCGAGAACGCCGCCGCCAAGATGACGGTGAAGGTGCTGCGCACCGAAAGCGGCATCGCCGTCGGCACCGTGCGCGCGCTGGACCAGAAGTCCTCGCCGATCGGCGAAGCGCGTTATTCGTTCGGCCCGCAGGACAAGGAGACCGAAGCCTCGTTCGACCTGCCGGTCGAGCTGCGCAACGACATCACGCGGCTCGAGATATCGGGCGCGCGTTCGGCCGGCGCGGTGCAACTGCTCGACAAGCGGTGGCGCCGCCGCGCCATCGGCATCGTCACCGGCACGACCAGCGAGACCGCGCAGCCGTTGCTGGCGCCGACCTTCTACCTGACCCGTGCGCTGGCGCCGTTCGCCGACGTGCGGCTCGCCGACCGGGGCTCGCCGCAGCAGGGCATCACCCAATTCCTCGACCAGAAGCTGCCGATGATCATCCTTGCCGATGTCGGCACCGTCGCTCCTGAAATCCGCGAGCGCCTCAACGCCTGGATCGACCAGGGCGGCGTGCTGGTGCGCTTCGCCGGTCCAAGGCTCGCGCAGGCCGAGGACGATCTCGTGCCGGTCAAGCTGCGCAAGGGCGGCCGCACGCTCGGCGGCAGCCTGACCTGGGAGAAGCCGCAGCATCTCGCCGCCTTCGCGGCGAACGGCCCGTTTGCCGGCGTCGCAGTCCCCAAGGACGTCACCGTGAACCGCCAGGTGCTGGCCGAGCCCGACGCGGTGCTCGCCACCAAGAGCTGGGCCTCGCTGGAAGACGGCACGCCGCTCGTCACCGGCGAGCATCGCGGCAAGGGCCTGGTCAGCCTGTTCCACGTCAGCGCCGACATGCGCTGGTCTGACCTGCCGATGTCGGGCACCTTCGTCGAAATGCTGCGCCGGGTCGTCGACATGTCCGGCTACACCGCCAAGCCCGGGCCCGGGGTCGCGGCCGAGGCGAGCACCGAGACGGTGGCGCCGCTGCACATCCTCGACGGCTTCGGCGCGTTCGGTCCGCCGCCGGCCACCGCAAAGCCGCTGCCCGCGGATTATCGCGACCGCGCTACGCCTGATCATCCGCCCGGCTTCTATGGTCCGGCAGAAGGACCGCTCGCCGTGAACACGCTCGCCGCTTCGGACCGCATCGCCGCGCTGAACACCGCAGGCCTGCGCGCCCGGCACGCGACCTACACCAATGCCGAGCCGCGCGACCTGCGCGGCTGGCTGCTGTCGACGGCGCTCGCACTGTTCCTGATCGACGCCATCATCGTCGCGGTGCTCGGCGGCGGGATCGCCGCGCTGCTGCGCCGGCGCGCCGCGACAGCCATGATCGTCGTCGGGCTGGCGCTTGCAAGCCTGGTGTCGCTTGCGCCCGCGCCGTCGCGCGCCGATGGCGCCTCCGACGAGTTCGCCATGAAGGCGGTGTCGCAAACCCGCCTCGCCTATGTCGTCACCGGCAATGCCGACGTCGATTCCATCGTCAAGGCCGGCATGTCCGGTCTGACGCAATTCCTGGCGCAGCGCACCGCGCTGGAGGCCGGCGATCCCGTCGGCATCGATCCCGGACGCGACGAGCTCGCCTTCTTCCCGCTGATCTACTGGCCGATCGTGCCGGGCGCACCCAAGCCGCCGCAGGATGCCATCAACAAGATCGACGCCTACATGAAGCAGGGCGGCACCGTGCTGTTCGACACCCGCGACGCGATCGAAGCGCCGCCCGGCGAGAACGGCGCCGCACAGACCCCGGGCATGCAGACGCTGCGCGAGATCCTGTCGTCGCTCGACGTGCCCGAGCTCGAGCCGGTGCCGCGCGAGCACGTGCTGACCAAGACTTTTTATCTGCTGCGCGACTTCCCGGGCCGTTTCAGCACCGGCCAGACCTGGGTCGAGGCCTTGCCGCGCGATGAGGACGACGACAGCGCGCAGCGGCCGGCCCGCGGCGGCGACGGCGTCTCGCCCATCATCATCACCTCGAACGATCTGGCCGGCGCCTGGGCGCAGCGGCTCGACGGTCAGTTCATGCTGCCGATGTCCGGCGGCGACGCCCGCCAGCGCGAATTCGCCTACCGCGCCGGCGCCAACATCGTGATGTACACCCTGACCGGCAACTACAAGGCCGACCAGGTGCACGCACCGGCCCTGATCGAACGGCTGGGGCAATAGGATCGACATGAATTACGGCATAGCCTTCACGCCGCTTGTTCCCGCGATCGTCCTGTGGCTCGCGCTCGCCGCGATCGTGGTCGTTGCGCTCGTGCTGCTGGTGGCGCGTGCGCGCGGTGCAGCCGTGCGCGTCGCCGCGCTGGCGCTGTTCCTGCTGGCGCTCGCCAATCCCTCCTTCACCCGCGAGGACCGCGATCCCCTCACCTCGGTTGCCGCCGTCGTGGTCGACAAGAGCCCGAGCCAGAATTTCGGCAACCGCAATCGCGAGGCCGCGCAAGCGCAGGAAGCGCTGGTCGACAGCCTGAAGAAGATCAAGGGCCTCGAGGTCCGCGTCGTCGACGCCGGACAGGCCGATGGCGAGACCGACGGCACAAAACTGTTCGGGGCGCTGGCCACCGCGCTGTCGGACGTGCCGGTCGACCGTGTCGCCGGCGCGTTCCTGATCACCGACGGCCGGGTCCACGACATCCCGGCCAACACCGCCGGGCTCGGCTTCCAGGCGCCGGTGCACGCACTGATCACCGGGCAGAAGGACGAGCGCGACCGCCGCATCGCGATCACGGCGGCGCCGCGCTTCGGCATCGTCGGACAGACCCAGACCATCACCTATCGCCTCGACGACCAGGGCGTTTCCGGCGAGCGTGCCAAGGTCACGATCCGCAGGGACGGCGAGGTCCTGGGCGAGCGCACGCTGGGAAGCGGCCAGAGCGCAAGCGTCGACGTCGACATCAAGCATGCCGGCCCCAACATCGTCGAGATCGAGGCCTCGCCGCTCGAGAAAGAGCTGACGCCGGTGAACAACCGCGCGGTCGTTGCCATCGACGGCGTGCGCGACAAGCTGCGCGTGCTGCTGGTCTCGGGCGAGCCGCATTCCGGCGAGCGCACCTGGCGCAACCTGCTGAAGTCCGACGCCAGCGTCGACCTCGTGCACTTCACCATTCTGCGTCCGCCGGAGAAGCAGGACGGCACGCCGATCAACGAGCTGTCGCTGATCGCGTTTCCGACCCGCGAGCTGTTCCAGCAGAAGATCAACGAATTCCAGCTGATCATCTTCGACCGCTACGCCCGCCAGGGCGTGCTGCCGATCGCCTATTTCGACAACATCGCGCGCTACGTCCGCGCGGGCGGCGCGGTGCTGGTCTCGGCCGGTCCCGACTATGCCTCCAACACCAGCATCTGGCGCACGCCGCTGGATTCGGTGCTGCCGGCAGAGCCGGTCGGCGTGACCGAAAAGCCGTTCTATGCCCATCTGTCGGAGATCGGAAAACGCCATCCGGTCACGCGCGGCCTCGAAGGCTCCGCCTCCGAGCCGCCGCGCTGGAGCCGCTTCTTCCGCACCGTCGACACCCGCAATGCGGTCAACCCGCCGGTGATGACGGGCGTCGACGGCAAGCCGCTCCTGTTCCTCTCGCGCTTCGGCGAGGGCCGCGTCGCACTCTTGCTCTCCGACCATATCTGGCTGTGGGCGCGCGGCTATGAAGGCGGCGGCCCGCATCTCGACCTGCTGCGGCGGATGTCGCACTGGCTGATGAAGCAGCCGGACCTCGATGAAGAGGCACTGCGCCTCCAGGTGCAGGGCAAGGACCTCGTCGTGGTGCGCCAGACCATGTCGGACAGCGTCCAGCCGGTCAGCGTGACCTCGCCGTCCGGCGTGTCGCAGGACCTGACGCTCAGCCCTGCCGATCCCGGCGAGTGGCGCGCCAGCCTGCCGGCCAGCGAGCTCGGCCTGTGGCAGGCGACCGACGGCACGCTGAAGGCGCTGATCAATGTCGGTCCGACCAATCCGAAGGAGTTTTCGGAAGTCACCTCGACGACCGAAACCCTGAAGCCGCTGACGCAGGCGACCGGCGGCAATGCTGTGCGCGTGGTCGACGGCGCCAGCGTCGAGCTGCCGCGCATCGTGCCGGTGCGTTCGGCGAGCGTCTTCGCGGGCGATGGCTGGATGGGCGTGCGGATGCGCGACGCCAGCGTCGTGAAGGGCGTCGGCGTGCTGCCGATCTTCGCCGGCCTGATCGGCCTGCTGTTGCTGCTCGGCGCGTTTGCCGCCACCTGGGTCCGCGAAGGGCGCTGAACTCTCTTGGCGTGATGAGACTCGCCTAGCACCGCGACGGCGGTGCGTTCCCTCCCCCTTGCGGGGGAGGGCTAGGGAGAGGGGTGGCCCAGCAAAAGGTGCCGATTGTTAGCGATGCATCGCGTATGAGTGCGCGACGGAAAGAGTCCCCGTGTGGCACCCCTCTCCCTGCCCCTCCCCCGCAAGGGGGGAGGGAACGGAGAGAGCACCGCTGTTGGCCCAACTCGATTCGACTTCAACCCATCGCGCTCTAGTTGCCCGAACGACACATCGGTTCGGTCGCCTGCGCGCGTTGGTCCGCTCGCTGTTGACATCCGCTGATCGATGCTGCGATGTTACATTATAACATCGCGAGATCAGGGGAATTGATCCTCGCGATGTGGGGTGGCTTTTCCAGATGAAGTGGTTCCGGTCGAATATCAGACACGGCGCCCGGTTCGCGATGCTGGTGCAGTTCGCGTTGACGTTCGGCCACAGCCATTGGTTCGCCCAGGCCGCTCCCCTCGCACAGTCCTCGCTCCAGCAGACCGACAGCGGCAAGAGCATCGCTTCGATCGACCGCGCCGCGGTCCAGAAGCAATCGCCCGCCGGCCCCGACCGGGAGCAGCCGGGCGAGGACAATTGCGCGATCTGCGCCGTGGTCGCGATGGCGGGCACCGTCGTATCCGCGACGCCGCCTGTGCTCCTGCTGCCGCAGGCGATCGAGCTGCTTCAGCTCACCACCGATGCCGAATTCGTCCATCTGAAATCGGCCGGCACGGCGTTCCAGCCCCGCGCCCCTCCCGCGTCCTGACTCCAGACATCACTTGATCACGCCCGGCTCGCCGCTTTCAGGCGAACGCACGGGAGAAGTTGAAGTCGAATTCCGTCGCGCTGCGACGGCAGGCCGCCTCCGATCAGCACCAAATCTTGCGGACGGCGCCTGACTGGAATCAGGACTATGTCATTTGAATTGCGACGCGCGCAGCGTCTGGGTGGAGCAAGCCTGCTCCTGCTCGGCGCCGCCGCCACATCGGCGCTCGCCCAAGAGCCGGTACAACAGCCTGCGCAAGATAAATCATCGACCGAGATCCCCGCCGTCACCGTGACGGCGCCGAGCCCGATCGTGCGCAGGGTGGTGCCGACCCGCAGCCCGGTCCATGTCGCGCGCACCGGACGGTCGCGCGGCCAGCAACGCACGGCGGAAGCAGCGCCGGCAGCGCCGGCGACGGCCGCCACGCCCCAGCAGGGCGTGCTGCCAATCGTCACCAACCAGTTCGCCACCGTCACCGTGGTGCCGAACGAGGAGATCCGCCGCGAGGGCGGCGGCCAGCTCGGCGATCTGCTGTTCTCCAAGCCCGGCATCACCGGCTCGAGCTTTGCACCTGGCGCCTCCAGCCGGCCGATCATCCGGGGCCTCGACGTCAACCGCGTCGGCATCGTCGAGAACGGCACCAATGCGAACGGCGCCTCCGATCTCGGCGAAGATCACTTCGTCCCGATCGATACGCTCGCGACCAATCAGGTCGAAGTGGTGCGCGGGCCGGCCGCCTTGCGCTATGGATCGACCTCGATCGGCGGCGTCGTCAGCGCGACCAACAACCGGATTCCGGACGCGCTGCCAACCTGCGGTGCCCAGCCGTTCCAGAGTTATGGCATGCCGGTGAAGGCGCCACTCGCAACCGCCGGGACATCGCCCTGCGTCACGGCCGAGACACGTTCCGCGTTCAGCTCGGTCGATCGCGGCGTCGAGAGCGGCGTGCTGCTCGACACCGGCGCCGGCAATTTCGCGTTCCATGCCGACGTCTACGGCCGCAACACGACGGATTACGGCATCCCGAGCTACCCCTATTTGACCGACCAGACCCGGACCATCACAAACGGGCGCCAGCCCAATTCGGCGTCGCGCACGGACGGCGCCTCGATCGGCGGCTCCTACTTCTTCCAGGGCGGCTATATCGGCGCGTCGATCACGCAGAACGACTCGCTCTACCACATCCCCGGCATCGACGGCGCCGACCACAACACCCGGATCGACGCGCACCAGACCAAGATCAACGTCAAGGGCGAGTACCGGCCCGATGCCGCCGCGATCGACACCATCCGCTTCTGGGCTGGCGCCACGGATTATCGACACAACGAGATCGGCCTTGCCGATCCCGCCGATCCCAACACCGACGGTGTGCGGCAGACCTTCACCAACAAGGAGCAGGAGATCCGCACCGAGGTGCAGTTGATGCCGTTCAACGCGCGCTTCGCCGAGGTGACGACGGCGCTGGGCTTTCAGGTCGGCCATCAGGAATTGACCGCGCCGAGCCCTGACAATCCCGGTACGCTGTTCAACGGCCTGTGGGACCCCAACAACAACACCCGCGTTGCCGCTTACGCCTTCAACGAGTTCAAGTTCACGGACGCGACGCGAGCCCAGATCGCCGGCCGCATTGAGCATGTCGAGCTGCACGGCACGACGCCGAACTTCCCGCCGGATTATCTACCCGACGGCACGCCGCAGGTGGGCATCGCACGCAATCCGTCCTTCACGCCGAAGAGCGGCAGCATCGGCCTGTTGCAGGACCTGCCGGGCGGCATGGTCGGCAGCATCACCGCACAATATGTCGAGCGCGCGCCGAAGCCGGCCGAACTGTTCTCGCGCGGTGCGCATGATGCGACCGCGACGTTCGACATCGGCAATCCGAACCTCGCGATCGAGACCGCTGAGTCGGTCGAGGTTGGACTGCGCAAGGCGACGGGGCCGTTCCGGTTCGAGGCGACCGTCTACTACACGCATTTCGACAATTTCATCTTTCGCCGCCTCACCGGCGTGATGTGCGACGACAGTTTCGCGTCCTGCGGCACGCCGGGCGCCGAGTTGAACCAGGCCGTCTATTCGCAGGCCAACGCCAACTTCCGCGGCGGCGAATTCCAGTCGCAGCTCGACGTCGGCGCATTCCAGGGCGGCATCTGGGGCATCGAGAACCAGTTCGACGTGGTGCGCGCCACCTTCACCGACGGCACCAACGTGCCGCGCATTCCGCCGCTGCGGATAGGCGGCGGCGTGTTCTGGCGCGACGACAACTGGCTGATGCGCGTCAACCTGTTGCACGCGTTCGCGCAGAACAACGTCGCCGTGATCGCGGAGACGCCAACGCCGGGCTACAATTTGCTGAAGGCCGAGGTCAGCTACAAGACCAAGCTCGATCCGCGTCTGTTCGGCGCGCGCGAGATGACGGCCGGCATCGTCGGCAACAATCTCCTCAACGAAAACATCCGCAACTCGGTGTCCTACACCAAGGACGAGGTTCTGATGCCCGGCATCGGCGTGCGGGCGTTTGCCAACTTCAAGTTCTAGCCTTTTCAAGTTCTAGCCTTGCGACAGCCGGGGCCCGCGGGCCCCGGCACAGGCGCGTTGAGTGAGCCGTAGCCCGGATGGAGCGGAGCGAATTCCGGGCTACGGGCTGCGCGTCAGCCGCTTCTCGAAGCGCCATTGATCGACGGGGAACGGCCCGTTCGAGGTGTCCGTCATCATCACGAAGGTGCCGGCGTTACGCCAACCGCTCTTCTCGTAGAACCGCGCAGCGCGCGCGTTGCCGACGGCGCAGGCCAGCCACGCCAGCTCCACGCCGCGCGGCAAGGCGGGCCTCTGCGTCGGAGATCAGCGCCGCGGCCACGCCCGCGCCGTGCGCCTTCGGCGATACGAAGAGCTGATACAATTCGTCAGCCCTGACGGCGCAGAAGCCGAGCGGCGCGCCGGCCGGGCCGACGACGCGGATGTCGGGAAGCAGGACCGCCAGCCGATCGCGAAAATTCGGGAGCGTGCGAAGGCGGACCAGTTCTGGCGGCGCAAGCGAGGCATGCGACCCATGCCAGGCATCGTGCCACAGCTGAGCGAGATGATCGACTTCACCGGCATCAGCGGGCCGCACCTGCATCATGGATACTCCGCAAAAGGTATCGTAGCCCTAGCCTCGCGCCTTGCTCCAGTCGGGCGTTACCTGCCCCGACACGCCCTCGAAAGCGCCGTCGACGAGCTCGAACACCAGCACGCGTGCGGCGTCGACCGGGCCCGGCATGGTGACGCGGCCCTTCGGCACCGGCTTGAAGCCGACGCGGCTGTAATAGGGCTCGTCGCCGACCAGCAGCACCAGACGGTGCCCCTTCTCCTTGGCGTCCTTCAGCGCGCGCTCCATCAGGAGACGGCCGATGCCGCGGTCGCGGAACGGCGGCTCGACGGTGAGCGGCCCGAGCAGCAGGGCCTGCGTCTCGCCGACCAGCACCGGCAATTGCCTGACCGAGCCGACCAGCAGCGTGCCGATGCGGGCGGTGAAGGACACATCGAGCAGATGCTCGACGTGCTCGCGAATGCGGTAAGCGCTGAGCACGAAACGGCCGGGGCCGAAGGTGCGCTCGTGCAGCCGTTCGATCGCCTGGGCGTCGCCGGCGGCTTCCGGAAGGATGGTGAGCGAGAGATCGGTCATGTCGGCATGCGTCTTCGAGCGAAGTGGTTTCAGGTTCGCGTCAGGAAAACGCGTCAATGCGAGATGCGGGATAACATCTCAGACGGCCGCGGTCCATCGGCCTCGTGGGCGATAAACCCCTGTGCCGGACCGCGGCTGAGGACGGCCGCGAACAGCAGCGTCCAGAGCGACAGCATCAGGATCGGGATGACATAGTACTGCGTGAAGACCGGATGCGTGGCAAAGAACGCCAGATTCAGCGCGAGATTGCCCACCACCAGCAACGCGAGTTTCCTGACGCCGCCATGGCCGGCGAAGCGCCACAACAGCGCGGTCCCGACGCAGGCAATCACGATCAACGGGAATTGCGTGTCGCGGAGATAGGCCAGCAGCACGGCCGGGTCGAGGCTCCGCGGGGCCGTATCCTGGCCGCCATAGGCCGAGACCAGTGGATTGCCTGAGTTGACCAGGTTCGCCGCGAACACCGGCAACAGCCCGACGAGGAACGAAAGGCCGAGCGCGAGTCCTGAAACGAACGTCTCGCGGGTACGCCAGATCAGGAACGACAATCCGAAGAACAGGAAATAGCCGGCCGACAGAACCACGTTGGCGATCCGAAAGCTCGCGGACAGGCCGAGCAGCACGCCGACGGCAGCGACTATCAGCAGGCGGCGCCGGCCTTCATCGACGAACAGTCTTGCGGTGAACAGACCCGCCAGCGCGCAGACGACCATCGTCGGCGCCATCGAATAGCTCGCCTTGGTCGGATTGATCATGAAGTAGATCGAGAGCGCGCCGAGCAACGCGGCGAGCGTCAAGCCGACCTTCTCCTGCGCCCGCCACAAGCCGAACAGCGCAAGGCCGGCGACGATCGCGTTGGCCAGCATATAGAGCGGAACGACCTGGAACCCCTCCGGGAACAGCGCCAGCACGAAGCCCGTGCCCGGCGGTGGCGTCATCACCCATTTGCTGCCGTCGGCAGTTTGGGTGTGGCAGGGTGCCCGCGTCGGTTCGTTCCAGTTCGGAAAATCGATACTTCGCAACTTGGCCGCGAGATAGCCGTCGGTTTCACGGGCGAGGCTGGTGTCGAGCCCTTGCCAGCCGAAGCGCTGGAACAGATGCGCCTGCCTGAGATAGCAGATGTCGTCATAGACGCCGCGGCTCTCGCTCCAATGCGAGATCAGCCTGATGTTGCTGGCCAGAATTGCCAGAAACACAATTGAAAAAAATACTTTAACAGCTCTCATCGGCATTCGCCGGGCGGCCCCCGCAGCTTGAAATGGCCCGCCGCCTGTACAGGAAAAGCACCGGCAAGTATAGCAAAGTGGGGATTCTGGAGGTGAGGCAGACGTGGCCGATATGGGACTGGGCTTGGGTTCAACTGACACGTACCGCAACGGTGCTGCCGCACCGCAGCAGGGCACGTCGCGAGTCCTCATCATCATTCCCTGCTTCAACGAGGAGGCCTCGGTCGGCGGCCTCCTGAGCGAGATCGCGGCGACCGGCCGCGGCTACCACACCCTGGTCGTCGACGACGGCTCGTCGGACGCGACATCCGCGGTGGCAAGCTGCCGCTCGCCGGTCGCCCGCCTCGCGCAGAATCTCGGCATCGGCGGCGCCGTGCAGACCGGCATCAAATACGCGGCGCGTCAGGATTTTGATTTCTGCATCCAGATCGACGGCGACGGGCAGCATGATCCGCGCGCCATCGAGACGCTTCTGGAGGCCTATCGCAACGACCCGACCAACATCACCATCGGAAGCCGCTTCATCGACCATGCCGGTTTCTGCTCCACGCGCATGCGGCGCGCCGGCATCAGGCTGATCGTGCTTGCGCTCAACGGCCTGTTCAGCGGCGGCCGCATCACCGATCCGACCAGCGGCATGCGTTTACTCGACCGTTCCGCCATCGCCTTCTTCGCAAAAGCGTATCCGACGGATTTTCCGGAGCCGATCTCGCTGGCTAGGGCCATGCGCGCAGGCCTCACGGTCAGCGAAGTGCCGGTCGAGATGCGGGCGCGGGAGACCGGCGTCAGCTCGATCGACGGATTGAAGTCGGCGAGTTACATGATCCGCGTCCTCGGTTATATCCTGCTCGCGCGCCTCGTGAGGGCGTCATGACGCCGAGCGTCCCCGTTCCGATTTGTGGTCTCATCATCTCGTCGAACCTTCTGAGGAGGCAGCCGTGACAGACGCCCTTCCAAGTCCGGAGACGGTCGTCGTCGTCTCCGCCTTTGCGCTGATCTACATGCTGGTGCTGCTGCGCAAGACGATGCAGGGCAAGTTCGATCTCTATGACTTCCTGATGCTGTCCATGGTGGCGATCATCCCCGCGGGCTTCACGCTGTTTCCGACACTGGCCTACCTGGTCAGCCATCTGACCGGCGTCGTGTTTCCGTTCGTCGTGATGTTCGGCGCCCTGTTCCTGGTGGTGTTCGCGTTCATGCACAACATGACGGCGCGACTGCACAGGCTGGAGCGGCAGAACTGCGCGCTGATCCAGGAGCAGAGCCTGCTGGTGCTGGAGTTGCAGGCGAAGCAGGGCCGTCAGGGCGTCGAGTCATGACCGCGTAGCCGAAGAAATCCAGCGTCGTCGCGAGGCAAAGACAGGGAGAGCGGGCATGCTGAAGAACGCGAAAGTGGCAACCCGGCTTCCAGCCAAAGACCTCGACCGCGCGCGGGCGTTCTATTCGGAAAAGCTCGGGCTCGAGCCGGTCGAACAGCGCGAGGGTGGGCTCCGTTACGTCTGTGCGGCCGGCGAGTTTGCGATATTCGTCTCGGCCGGCACGCAATCCGGCACGCACACGCAAATGGGGTGGGAAGTCGAGGATATCGAGGCAACTGTGCGCGAACTTCGCACACGCGGCGTCGCGTTCGAGGACTATGATTTGCCCGGCTTGAAGACCGTCGATGGAATTGCGGAGATCGCGGGAAACTATCCGAGAAGGGTACTGGCGAGCGGGGCGCCTGGTTCCGCGACAGCGAAGGTAACTTGCTGGGGATCGGGCAGCCGGTTCGGGCTTGAGGATTCGGCCGGATCGCTTCAACGTCAGATCGCTTCAACGCCAAATCTCCTCACCGCCACGTCGCGGTCGGCGGCTTGCCATCCAGCACTTCCGCGAGCCTTTGCCGCGTGCCGTGCGTGGTGCCCTCGGGCAGCGCATTGATCGCGAAGAATCCGCATTCGACGATCTCGTGGTTGGGCTCAGGGACGCGATCCTGTTTGAACTGCCTGACCACGTAGACCGCGACGTGGTCGCGGCGGGAGACGTGGCTGTTGAGGAAGATGCCGTGCAGCACCGCGTCACCGGTGAGATCGATGTCCCCTTCCTCCTTGAGCTCGCGCCGCATCGCCTGCTCCATGGTCTCGCCGAGATCGACGCCGCCGCCGGGCAGATACCAGCCGGTGATGTAGCTGTGCCTGACCAGGAACACCCGGTTCTCGGAATCCAGCACCACGGCGCGGACGCCGAGCGTCATGCCGCGGACAAGCAGGAAATAGGCGTGGAAAATTTGCCGCAGCAGCGGTTCGAATGTCCGTCGGACGCGGTTCAGACGATCCCCCATCAGGCTCCCAAAGAAACTCCCGAGAAGACTCCCAAGAGGCCCCTGCCCGGGGCCCCGCTTGCACAGTCCTCGCGACCTTGCCATTACAGCGGACGAATAGCGAGGCAATCGCGCGCCATGGCCCCCTTCACGCTCGCCCATCTGTCCGACCCGCATCTGCCGCCGTTGCCGAAGCCACGGCTGATCGAACTCGCGGGCAAGCGCGCGCTCGGCTACGTCAACTGGACGCGCAGCCGCCACAAGTACCAGCGCCGCGAGGTGCTCGACGCGCTCGTCGCCGACGTCCAGGCGCAGACGCCCGACCACATCGCGGTCACAGGCGATCTCGTCAATCTGGCACTGGAGGCGGAGTTCGCGCCGGCGCGCGCCTGGCTCGACGGCGTCGGTCCGCCCGACCGCGTCACCACCATTCCCGGCAATCACGATGCCTATGTCCGCGCCACCTCTCACCGCTTCGGCGAGACGTTTGCGCCTTATCTCACTGGCGATGACGGCAGCGTCGGCTTTCCGGGCGTACGCCGGCGCGGGCCGCTCGCGCTGATCAGCCTGTCCACGGCGGTGCCGACCCTGCCGCTGATGGCGACGGGCACGCTCGGCCGCGATCAGCTCGCGTCCCTCGAAGCGGTCCTCGACCGCCTCGCTGCCGAGGACGCTTTCCGCGTGCTGCTGGTACATCATCCCCTGAAGTCCGGCGCGCGCCAGAAACGGATGACCGATGCGGGTGCGCTGCTGGCACTGATCAAGCGTCACGGCGTCGAGCTGATCCTGCACGGGCACGACCACATTCATTCGACGATGTGGTTCGAGGGCCCCAACGGCAACATCCCCGCGGTCGGCGTGCCGTCGGCCTCCGCGCTCGCCCACGGGCGCTACCCGGCGGCAGCGTATAACCTGTTCACGATCGAGAAAGACAATGCCGGCTGGCGCTGCGAGCAGACCGTGCGGGGCCTCGGATCCGGATTTCAGATCCGGCAGATCAAGCAGGCAAGGCTGATCTAGTTCGCCGTCATTGCGAGCCAACGGGTCCGCGCGAAGCGCGGCCCGATGACAGGCTCCGCGAAGCAATCCAGAGTCTCTCCGCGGAAAGATTCCTGGATTGCTTCGCTGCGCTCGCAATGACGGCGGAGGGCGTCTCACCAGCTCCGCAGGGCCGCCAGCACGGCGAGGCCGAACAAGGCCGCCGCGCCGAAAATGAATCCGAACACGAACGGCCAGAGGCGCGAGCGGCGCGGCGGCTCGGCGGCCGCGGGCTTCGGCTCTGATGGCACCACCATGGCGTGCTCGCGCTCGATCATGCGGCGGGCGACGTAGTCGGTCACGGCTTCGACGATCATTGCGGTGTCGTGCGATTCGGCGAGCACGATGCGGCCGAAGCGGGTGTCCTGGACGAAGCGATACATCCGCTTGTCGCGCCCCATCATGATGTGTGCGACGACATCGATCCAGAGCCTGGGCGTATCGCCCTGGCTGATGCCGCGATCGAACAGGTCGATCTGGTCGGGCACCTGCGCGAACAGGGGATCGAGCGCGTCGTTGAGGATCTCCAGCCGCGCCACCTCCGCGTCGCGCAAATCGACGACCACACCGGTCCGGTCGGCGGCCTCGATCCGTGCGCGCAGCAGCGCGTCGCGCAGCCGTACCGGGCGCGGCTGGCTGGGATGGGTCCCGCTGGTCTCAGGCTCTGACATTGTCGGCCTCGTCCTCGACTTTCCTCCATTAACCTATCAGCAACCAAACGGTCCGCAAAGGGCTCACAATTCCAGATACTTACGGTGCCCACAGGCTCTCACCTGTGCCAAAAACAGACGATCCCACCCGGCTTGCGCCGAATGGGACCCTCCGTCCTTGGACGTCTTCTTAATTAGTCAGGCAGCCGTCAGGCCGAGACCCGCGACGGCTCTTCCACGATCGAGAAGCGGACGCCGGCCTTGTGGCGGTTCTCTTCCGAGACCGAGCGCCAGGCATCCTCGGCTTCCTTGCGGGTCTTGAACGGACCCTGCACCTGGGCGGAGCCTTCCACGAGCTTGTGGAAGTTCATCGAACCGAACTCGCCGCCGATCACCCAGAAATTGCTGCCTTTGGTCATTGTCAGTCTCCTCTTGGATAGCGTGGTGCGTTAGCCGAACTGGTTCATCGTGTTGTGGGCGCCGCCCGCCTTCAGGGCAGCCTCGCCGGCGAAGTACTCCTTGTGGTCGTCGCCGATGTCGGAGCCGGCCATGTTCTGATGCTTGGCGCAGGCGATGCCCTGGCGGATCTCGGCGCGCTGCACGTTCTTCACGTAGCCGAGCATGCCCTGGTCGCCGAAATATTCCTTCGCCAGATTGTCGGTCGAGAGTGCTGCCGTGTGGTAGGTCGGCAACGTGATCAGGTGATGGAAGATGCCGGCACGCTTGGCTGAGTCGGCCTGGAAGGTGCGGATGCGCTCGTCAGCTTCCTTCGCCAGCGGCGTGTCGTCGTATTCCGGCTTCATCAGCTCGGCACGGTTGTACTTGCTGACGTCCTGGCCGGCTTCCTTCATCGCGTCGTAGACCTGCCAACGGAAGTTGAGCGTCCAGTTGAACGACGGCGAGTTGTTGTAGGCCAGCTTCGCGTTCGGAACCACCTTGCGGATCCGGTCGACCATCTTGGCGATCTGCTCGATATGCGGCTTCTCGGTCTCGATCCAGAGCAGGTCCGCGCCGTTCTGCAGCGAGGTGATGCTGTCGAGCACGCAGCGGTCTTCGCCGGTGCCGGGACGGAACTGGTAGAGATTGCTGGGCAAGCGCTTCGGACGCATCATCTTGCCGTTACGGTTGATGATGACGTCACCGTTGCGGGCGTTCTCCGGCGTGATTTCCTCGCAATCGAGGAAGCTGTTGTACTGATCGCCGAGGTCGCCGGGCTTGTGGCTGACGGCAATCTGCTGCGTCAGGCCGGCGCCGAGCGAGTCGGTGCGGGTCACGACGACGCCGTCTTCGATGCCGAGCTCAAGGAAAGCATGGCGGCAGGCGCGGATCTTCGCCAGGAACACCTCGTGCGGCACGGTGACCTTGCCGTCCTGGTGGCCGCACTGCTTCTCGTCCGAGACCTGGTTCTCGATCTGGAGCGCGCAGGCGCCCGCTTCGATCATCTTCTTGGCGAGCAGATAGGTCGCCTCCGCGTTGCCGAAGCCCGCGTCGATGTCGGCGATGACGGGCACGACATGGGTCTGGAAGTTGTCGATCTTCTCGATCAGCTCCTTCTCCCTGGTCTTGTCGCCTTCCTTGCGCGCCTTGTCGAGGCTGCGGAAGATGTCGTTCAGCTCGCGCGAGTCGGCCTGACGCAGGAAGGTGTAGAGCTCCTCGATCAGGGCGGGCACCGAGGTCTTCTCGTGCATCGACTGGTCGGGTAGCGGGCCGAATTCGGAGCGCAGCGCCGCGATCATCCAGCCGGACAGGTACAGATAGGTGCGATCGGTCTTGCCGCCGAAGTGCTTCTTGACCGAGATCAGCTTCTGCTGCGCGATGAAGCCGTGCCAGCAGCCCAGCGACTGGGTGTACTTGGTCGGATCGTTGTCATAGGCCGCCATGTCGGCCCGCATCAAAGCCGCGGTGTAGCGGGCGATGTCCAGGCCGGTCCTGAAGCGGTTCTGCAGGCGCATGCGCGCGACGGCCTCGGCCGACACCCCGTTCCAGGTCGGCTGGGTCTTGAGGAGCGCCTGGGCTGCCTCGATCTCGCTCTGATACGAGGCCGGGCTCTGCAGGGCGTTGATGCCACGGGGCTGGTAATTCATCTGCTCGATCCTTTCGCTGATGACAACTCAACTTGTCATCGACATTTTTGACAGTGCATTGCGAAATGCGTGTCATGAGCTAAACGCCAGAAAGCGAAGTTCGTACAGAGGCCTTGTATTCGAATGGTGATGTCATGTAACATCAGAACATGTAATAGATGTTATTTTGTAAATCTTGTAAAGAATATAGGTCAATAAGACTGTCCTTGATGCGCTTGTCGTACCCTTGGGAGATCAGAAAATGCCCGCCGTCTCGGGGAAAAAGCTGTTCGTCGGCCCGCGCTTCCGGCGGATCCGGCAGCAATTGGGGCTGTCACAGACGCAGATCGCCGAGGGGCTCGGGATCTCGCCGAGCTATGTCAACCTGATCGAGCGCAACCAGCGCCCGGTGACGGCGCAGATCCTGCTGCGGCTGGCCGAGACCTATGACCTCGACCTGCGCGACCTCGCGACCGCCGACGAGGACCGCTTCTTCGCCGAGCTGAACGAGATCTTCTCCGATCCGCTGTTCCGCCAGATCGACGTTCCCAAGCAGGAACTGCGCGACCTTGCCGAGCTCTGTCCCGGCGTCACCCATGCGCTGCAACGGCTCTATGCCGCTTATGCCGAGGCCCGCCAGGGCGAGACCTTGGCCGCGGCGCACATGGCCGACCGCGACGTCGGCACGCGCTATGAGGCCAATCCCGTCGAGCGCGTGCGCGAGCTGATCGAGGCCAACCGCAATTATTTTCCGGAGCTGGAGCAGGCCGCGGAGACGCTTCGCGACGAACTGAACGTGCCGGCCGAAGGACTCTATGCCGCGCTATCCGCACGCCTGCGCGAAAAGCATTCGATCCAGACCCGCATCATGCCGGTCGACGTGATGCGCGAGACGCTCAGGCGTTTCGACCGCCATCGCCGCCAGCTCCTGATCTCCGAGCTGGTCGATCCACCGGGCCGCGCGTTCCAGCTCGCCTTCCAGCTGGGCCTGGGCGAATGCGCGCAAGCCCTGGAGACCATCATCGGCCGCGCCGGCCCGCTCGACGACGCGCCACGCCGCCTGTTCCGCATCACGCTCGCCAACTATTTTGCGGCGGCCGTGATGATGCCATACCCGGCCTTCCTCGCCGCGGCGGAGGCCTTGAACTACGACATCCACGTGCTGGCGCAGCGCTTCAATTCCGGCTTCGAGCAGGTCTGCCATCGCCTCACCACGCTGCAACGGCCGAACGCGCGCGGCATTCCGTTCTTCCTGCTGCGCGTCGACAATGCCGGCAACGTGTCGAAACGCTTTTCCTCCGGCACGTTCCCGTTCTCGAAATTCGGCGGCACCTGTCCGTTGTGGAACGTGCACTCGACCTTCGACACGCCGGATCGCCTGTTGAAGCAGGTGATCGAGCTGTCCGACGGCACGCGCTATTTCTCGATCGCGCAGATGGTGCGACGCCCAGTCGCGCCGCATCCGCTGCCGCAGCCGCGCTTCGCCATCGGCCTCGGCTGCGAGATCCGTCACGCCGCCCGCCTCGTCTACGCCTCCGGCCTGGATTTGGAGAAAACGGAGGGCACGCCGATCGGCGTCAACTGCCGCCTCTGCGAACGCGAAAACTGCGCCCAGCGCGCCGAGCCGCCGATCACGCGCACGCTGATTTTGGACGAAACGACAAGACGGGTGTCGAGTTTCGCGTTCTCGAATGCACGGGAGTTGTGAGGGGCACGGCTACGCCTTTGGCGGAAGGCGCAAGCCACACCCACCGCTGTCATGCCCGCGAAGGCGGGGCATCCAGTACGCCGCGGCTTATCGGTTCGATCACAGCCGTCTCGGGGTACTGGATCGCCCGGTCAAGCCGGGCGATGACAGTTGAGTGTGAGGCGAGAGCGATCCGTCCAACTACGCCAGCGTATGCACAATCACCGGCCCGGCTGCGGCGCTCGCATGCCCTGCAAGCAGCGGCCCCAGATCCTTCTCGATCCAGGCGATCGCGCGCCGGTTCGCCTCCTCCGCCTGCTCGAACTTGTCGAAGATGGAGATCGCGGTGACCGTGTCGTCGCCGGCATAGACGACGTAGTAGGCACGGAAACCCTCGACGTCGCTGATGATCGGAACGGCGCCGTCCTTGATGCGGCGCGCCAGCTCTTCGGCGCTCCCGCTTTTCGCCTTGGCCTGACGGATGGCGGCATACATGGCATCCTCCTCCGGCTATTGCTGTCGGGCATGTGCCCGGCTTCGATCCTACGCCGAAGCGCGCGACCAATCCACGCTTGGTTAACCCGGCACTAATCCATTCCCGCGATCTGCAACCAACGGTTAAGCACGCCTCAACATCGGTGCCTTAGTCTCGCCCCACTCACTTTTCGCAAACGGCGACGGCCTATTCTGCCGGGTGAAGTGACATCAGGGGGTTCATCATGCGCGTTGCGCTGCTGCTGACCGCGACCGTTGTGGGCGCGCTCTTCGCCAATCCATCCCATGCCGGATCGCTCGACGCGTCGGCCGGGGCAGCGCAGGCGCTGCCGCCGGGCTTCCAGAGCTACCGCGGCTACATGTTCGACCTGACGGAGAATTCCGAGCGCAAGGACGTCGACAAGCTCACCGACAATCTGAAGCAGCAGATCGACGTCGTCGAAGCTTCCGGCCTGTCGCCGCGCGTGCTGCGCTTCTTCCACACCGTTCCGATCGTCGCGAGCGAGCTCGCCTGCCTCGACGAAGGCGCCGCGACCGCATGCTACGGCCGGGTCACGCCGGACATCCAGCGCACCGCACCCCGGACGCTGACGGTCTGGGACCCCGACAAGCAGCGCTGGACCAATCCGAACGCCGTCGACCTCGCGGTCGATTCGGGCCTCGGCGTGATCATGCTGCGGCCGGACATGATGCGCTACGAGAAGGAAGCCGTGCTGCTGCACGAGCTGCTGCACGCCTATCACGCGCGGCTGTTGCCGGACGGCTACGCCAACAAGGGCGTGATCGGCTATTACGCCCTTGCCAAGTCCAAGGATATGTTACCCAAGGAATCCTATGCGATGAAGAATCCCATGGAATTCTTTGCCGTGACCGCCAGCATCTTCCTGGCCGGCAAGAGCGAATTCCACGACCCGAAGTCGCGCGAGGCGCTCAAGGAGAAGATGCCGGACTATTACAAATATCTGGTCGGCGTGTTCGGCTTCGACCCCGATCCGGCACCGGCGAGCGGACCGGTTGCCTCGCTGAAATAAGGCGTCTGCGCCAAGCCACCCCGGAAAGCCGCGCAAAAATGCGCGGCTTTTTTGGTTTGGTAACCGGAAGCTGCGGATGACGCACCGCCGGGAATTGCCAAGGCGGGGCCCGATCTGCATAGTCCCGCCCGCATCGATACCGTTTTAAGAGGATAGAACAACATGGCGGACGCCGACCTGGATGTCGTGATCCGGCAACTGGCCAGACAGCTGCATACGGGCCTTTTGACCCGCGCCAAGGAGCGCCGGGATCGCTTCAACGGCCTTGCGGCCAAGGCCAAGGGCAAGGAGACCGGCGACCGCTTCAAGATGATGGCCAAGGCCACGATGGAGCAGGCCACCGCCGCCGCCAAGCGCCTCCAGATGTCCGCCGACAACGTCGCCGACAGCTACGCCCGCTCGATGCGCCTCGTCGCCAGCACGCCGATCCCGGCGAAGGTGGAGAAGAAGGCGAAGGAGAAGCCGGTGAAAAAGGCGAAGAAGGCCAAAGCCAAGAAAGCGAAGTAAGCGCGCACTTTCTTCCTTCTCCCCTTGTTGTGGGAGAAGGTGGCATAGGCGGCCTTCGGTCGCCGTTCTTAAGAACGCCGAAGCGAAGCTTCGGCTATGGCGCCGGATGAGGGGTTCTAGCCGCGTACTCGTCTGCGAGAGGATCAATCGTGGAGAGATACCCCTCACCCGTCTCGCCGCTATCGCGGCGAGCCACCCTCTCCCGCAAGGGGAGAGGGTTGCAGCGGCGAATGCGGCTCTAGATATCTCTACCGCCTCGGCGCGGGCGCCTGGTTCGGCTCGGCGCTCGCGAGCTCGGCGAGCTTGGCGCGGGCTGCGTCGCGGGTGCGGCCGTCCTTGCCGGCCGGCAGCGCGAGAGCCGCTTCGAAATCGGCGCGTGCGTCGTCGGCCTGGCCGCGGGCGAGGAATGCAAGGCCGCGGTCGAGGCGGGCCTGCGCATCCGACGGGTCGAGACGGACCGCCGTGTTGTAGCTCAGGATGGCGCGATCGAGATCGCCGGTGGCGGCGAGCGCGAGACCGCGCTGGTGATAGGGCGCGGCGTGCCTGGGATCATGTGCGATCGCCTCGTCGTAATCCTCGATGGCAAGCTCCAGGTCGCCGTTCTGCCGGCGCGCCTGCGCCCGGTCGCGATACAGCGAGGCGCGGTTGGGATTGAGGTGGATGGCCTCGTCGAAATCCGCGATCGCCCGCCGCCAGTCGCCGTGGCGCAACGCGATCCGTCCGCGCCCTTCATATGCGAACGCGATCAGCGATCCCCGCAGCGGCGAGAATCCGATCACCGCCGAGCAGATGTCGGGCTCGTCCTCGTCCCCGCAATTGACGACCGTGTGCGTGGACAGGCCAATGAGCACGCCCAGGACGATCAACAATGGTACCGCAGCTTTGGTCATCTTCGACCGTGGCAGGCAGAGGACCGGCCACGCATCCCCTTTCGAAGGAACAGTCTCGCCATGGTGTTAACACCGGCCGGGACCATCCTGTGTGCGCCAGGTCACAAAAGCTGGTCACAAAGCCGGGCGCGATTCCGGCCGGTTCCGCATCAGCCCCAAGGGCCACGGGAAGGACCAGGTGAAGGGCCGCGTGAGGACGACTGCCCCCACGGGCTCCGCGGCGGATAGTTTTCGTTGGCACCGACCGACGGAGATGCCTGCGCGCCGAGCTCGGCCGCGAGCTGCTGGAGCGCCGCGATACGGTTCTGCGTCGAAGGATGGGTGGCGAACAGATTGTCCACACCATGGCCCGACAGCGGGTTGATGATGAACATGTGCGCGGTCGCAGGGTTTCTCTCGGCATCGTAGTTCGGGACCTGATGCGCGGCGCCTTCGATCTTCAGCAGCGCCGACGCCAGCCACATCGGCTGGCCCGCAATGCGCGCGCCGAGATTGTCCGCGGCATATTCGCGGGTACGGCTGATCGCCATCTGCACCAGCATGGCGCCGATCGGGGCGAGGATCATCATCAGGATCGAGCCGACGATGCCGGGGCCGTTGTTGTCGCGATGGCCACCGAAGAACATGCCGAACTGCGCCAGCATCGAGATCGCGCCGGCAATGGTCGCGGTAACAGTCATCAGCAGCGTGTCGTGATGCTTGATATGTGCGAGCTCGTGCGCGATCACGCCGGCAAGTTCCTCGCGGCTGAGCTGATGCACAAGGCCGGTGGTGACGGCGACCGCGGCATTCTGCGGGTTGCGCCCGGTCGCGAACGCGTTGGGCTGAGCCTCGTCCATCACGAACACACGCGGCATCGGCAGCGAGGCGCGGCCCGCAAGCTCGGCGACGAGCCCGACCAGCTCCGGCGCGCTGGCGCGGTCGACCTCATGGGCGCCGTACATGCGGAGCACCATGCGGTCGGAGTTCCAGTAGGTGAAGAGATTGGTCGCGGCGGCAATGACGAGCGCGATCATGGCGCCGGTGGCGCCGCCGATCAGATAGCCGACGCCCATGAACAGGGCGGTGAGGCCGGCGAGCAGCATTGCGGTGCGAAGATAGTTCATGGCCGTCTCCCAGGGCGGCCGCGGGCGAGCCATCGGCCGGCGCTATTCAGGTAGGGATGACCCCGGCCCGGGTGCAAGGTTTCAAGGTGCGTCGCGGGGCCGCGGCTATGCCCAACATTGCATTTCCGTCATGCCCGGGCTTGTCCCGCCTGCGCGGCCGAAGCCGCTTCGGCGCGGCGAAGGCCCGGGCATCCACGTTCTTCCTCTACACAAGGCCCGAAAGGCGTGGATGGCCGGGACAAGCCCGGCCATGACGAAGGGATGGTTTGAGGCGCTCAATTCACTTAAGCTTTAGCAAGATTCCACACGCGCCCTTCTCCCCGCCGGAAACCTCATGCTCCAGACCCGATTTGCGATCGCGGCCGCCGCTCTGCTCGCCTTCGCCCTCCCCGCCTCCGCCCAGTTCGCGCCACCACCCGCCAAGCCCATCGCGCCCAAAGCCACAACCCCGTCGCCGCGCGCGGCCTCGTGCCACAATGGCGCGAGCTTCGATCGCTTCCTGGCCGACGTGAAAAAGCAGGCCGTTACCGCCGGCGTGTCGCAGCGGACGATATCGGAAGCCTCGCCCTACCTCGTCTACGATCAGGGCATCGTCAATCGCGACCGCGGCCAGCGCGTGTTCGGCCAGCTCTTCACCGAATTTGCCGGCCGCATGGCCGCGCCCTATCGCATGCAGAACGGCCAGCAGCACATCAAGAGCCACGCGGCTGCGTTCGCGCGCGCCGAAAAGGAATACGGCGTGCCGCCGGCGGTGATCGCCGCGTTCTGGGGCCTCGAGAGCGATTTCGGCGTCAACATGGGCAATCTGCCGACGCTGAAATCGTTGGTGTCGCTGGCCTATGACTGCCGCCGCTCGGAGATGTTCGTGAACGAGACCATCGCCGCGCTGAAGATCATCGACCGTGGCGATCTCACACCCGACGAGATGGTCGGCTCCTGGGCCGGCGAGCTCGGGCAGACGCAATTCCTGCCCGTGCATTACGTCAACTACGCCGTCGACTATGACGGCGATGGACGGCGCGATCTCTTGCGCAGCGAGGACGACGTGATCGGCTCGACCGCGAACTACATCGCCAACGGATTGAAGTGGCGGCGCGGCGAGCCGTGGCTCGAAGAGATCAAGGTGCCGCAGAACCTGCCCTGGGATCAGACCGACCTCACCGTGCAGCAGCCGCGCTCGAAATGGGCGCAGTTGGGGGTCACCTATCCCGACGGCCGGCCGCTGCCGAACGACAATCTCGCGGCGTCCGTGCTGTTGCCGATGGGACGCTTTGGTCCGGCCTTCATGGCGTATGCGAATTTCGCGGCTTACACCGAGTGGAATAATTCGCTGATCTATTCGACCACCGCGGGTTATCTCGCCACGCGCATCGCCGGTGCGGCTCCGATGCGCAAGCCGGCCCAACCGGTCGCGCAACTGCCGTTCAACGAGCTCAAGCAATTGCAGCAGCTCCTGGTCCAGGCCGGCTTCAATGTCGGCAAGGTCGATGGCGTGCTGGGCCAGCAGAGCCGCGCCGCCGTGAAGGCGATGCAGATCAAATACGGCCTGCCCGCCGATTCCTGGCCGACCGCCGAGCTGCTCGTGCGGATGCGCGGCGGCACGGCCCAGGCGCAGCCGGCGGGGATGATCCGGTAGAATTTTCGCACCGCACAAGCCGCTCTCGCGATTGTAATTTTCCGTGATGCTCCCATGTGAGTGGCTCAGGTTTCTCCTGAGATTTTCCATTCACAAGCGAGCATCACATGTCCTTCCACGACGCCGTCGTCCCCGCGTACTTGCAAATGCTGAACAGCCTGACCGGTCTGCTCACGAAAGCCGAGGCGCATTGCGCGGCCAAAAAGATCGACCCGGGCGTCCTGCTCGGCTCGCGCCTCTTCCCGGACATGCTGCCGCTGTCGAAGCAGATCCAGCTCGCCAGCGATTTCGCCGCCAAGGGCTGCGCCAGGCTGACCCATAGCGAGGTGCCTTCGATGCCCGACACGGAAAAGACGTTTGAGGAGCTGAAGCAGCGGCTCGCCAAGACGATCGACTACGTGAAATCGTACAAGCCGGAGCAGTTCGAAGGCGCCGACACCAAGGACGTGACCTTCCCGGCGGGCCCGGACCGGACCATGACGCTCAAGGGCCAGCAGTTCTTCAGCGGGGTCTCGCTGCCGAACTTCTATTTCCACGCCACCACCGCTCACGGCATCATGCGTCACAACGGCGTCGAGATCGGCAAGCGCGATTTCCTCGGCGCGAACTGAGAGATCGCGGGCCGTGGCAGCGCAAATCCGCTGTCATGGCCGGGATCGCACATGAATCATGCTACGCGGACCAAGCCGCGTAGCTCGCCTGCACTTTCCGTATGGCTCCTCCCTTGCGCTGATTGTCGCGATGCACAAGTGTTCGTGATCTGTCACCGCCTGGAAGCATTCCCATGAGCCGCCCGACCAAATTGCTAGAGACCTACAAGCTCGGCCCGATCACGCTGGCAAACCGCCTCGTGATGGCGCCGCTGACGCGCAACCGCGCCGCGCCCGGCACGTTCGTGCCGAGCCCGCTTGCTGCCGATTATTACGGCCAGCGCGCCTCCGCAGGTCTCCTGGTCACCGAAGCGAGCCAGATCTCACAGCAGGGCCAGGGCTACCAGGACACGCCCGGCATCTACAGCAAGGACCAGGTCACCGGCTGGCGTAAGGTCACCGACCGCGTGCATGAGCGCGACGGCAAGATCTTCATCCAGCTCTGGCATGTCGGCCGCATCTCGCATGTCGATCTCCAGGCCAATGGCGCAGCCCCGGTGGCGCCGAGCGCGATCCGCGCCAAGGGCAAGACCTTCGTCAACGGCACTTTCGCCGACGTCTCCGAACCCCGCGCGCTCGAGCTCTCCGAAATTCCCGGCATCATCGACGACTTCAAGCGCGCCACGAAGAATGCGCTCGAGGCCGGTTTCGACGGCGTCGAGATCCACGGCGCCAACGGCTATCTGCTCGACCAGTTCGCGAGGGACGGCGCCAACAAGCGCACCGATGCTTACGGCGGCTCCATCGAAAACCGCGCGCGGCTGATGCTCGAGGTCTCCAAGGCTGTTGCCGCCGAGGCCGGCGCCGTCCGCACCGGCATCCGCATCTCGCCGGTGACGCCGGCCAACGACCTCTCCGACTCCAATCCGCAGGCCTTGTTCGATCACATCGTCGACGGTCTCAACGCACTCAAGCTGGTCTATCTGCACGTGGTCGAAGGCGCCACCGGCGGCCCGCGCGACATCGCCCCGTTCGACTATGCGGGCCTGCGCAAGCGCTTCACCGGCGCCTACATCGCCAACAACGGCTACGACTTCGATCTCGCCACCAAGGTGCTGGACGCGAACGCGGCCGATCTCATTGCCTTCGGCAAGCCGTTCATCTCCAACCCCGACCTCGTCGAGCGGCTGAAGACGGGCGCGGCGCTGAACGATTGGGACAAGAACACGTTCTACGGCGGTGGCGCCAAGGGCTACACGGATTACCCGACGCTCGCGGCCGAGCCGGCGGAGTAAGGCTGCGCCGTCGCTCCATCCTCCGTCATTGCGAGGAGCTCGTGACAAAATTGCAAAGCAATTTTGCACTGTAGCGACGAAGCAATCCAGACTGCCTCCGTGGAAAGACTCTGGATTGCTTCGCTGCGCTCGCAATGACGATGCGGGGACAGCGCCTAACTCACCAAAAGAAAAAGGCCGGGATCGCTCCCGGCCTTTCGTGTTGATGACGCTACGCGCCGCTTACTTCGCTTCCGCGCGCTTGGGCGGGGACGCCGGCCACGACTTGATCAGCGTGTCGTAGTCGACCGTCTCACCCTTCGGCTTCTCGTTGGCGAGCTTGCGCTGCGGCGCGATGGTGCCGTCCTTCTGGGCCTTGGCGTACCAGTACTCGGCGGTCTCCTTCTTGTGCAGCTTCGGACCGCAGGCGCCCTGCACGCCGGACTTCTCGAGGCGCTCCATGACGGAGTCCTGAGCAGCCGCGAGTGCATCCATCGCGGCTTGCGGCGTCTTCGCACCGGACGACGCATCGCCGATGTTCTGCCACCAGAGCTGCGCGAGCTTCGGATAGTCAGGCACGTTGTTGCCGGTCGGGGTCCACTGCACGCGCGCGGGCGAGCGGTAGAACTCGATCAGGCCGCCGAGCTTCGGCGCACGCTCGGTGAACGACTTGTCCCAGATGTCGGATTCACGAATGAAGGTGAGACCGACATGGCTCTTCTTCAGCGACACCGTCTTGGAAACGATGAACTGGAGATAGAGCCAGGCCGCCTTGCGGCGGTCAGCCGGGGTCGACTTCAACAGCGTGAGCGAGCCGGCGTCCTGGTAGCCGAGCTTCATGCCTTCCTTCCAGTACGAGCCGTGCGGCGACGGAGCCATACGCCACTTCGGCGTACCGTCCGCGTTCATCACGGCGATGCCGGGCTTCACCATGTCGGCGGTGAAGGCGGTGTACCAGAACATCTGCTGGGCGATGTTGCCCTGCGCCGGCACGGGACCGGATTCGGAGAAGGTCATGCCCTGAGCCTGCGGCGGGGCATACTTCTTCATCCACTCCAGATACTTCGTGATCGAGTAGACCGCGGCCGGACCGTTGGTGTCGCCACCGCGATCGACCGAGGAGCCGACCGGACGGCAGCCTTCCATGCGGATGCCCCATTCGTCGACCGGCAGACCGTTCGGAATGCCCTTGTCACCGTTGCCGGCCATCGACAGCCAGGCGTCGGTGAAACGCCATCCGAGCGAGGGATCCTTCTTGCCATAGTCCATATGGCCGTAGACCTTGACGCCGTTGATCTCCTTGATGTCGTTGGTGAAGAACTCGGCGATGTCTTCATACGCGGACCAGTTCACGGGCACGCCGAGCTCGTAGCCATACTTGGCCTTGAACTTGGCCTTGTAGTCCGGGTTGGTGAACCAGTCGTAGCGGAACCAATAGAGGTTCGCGAACTGCTGGTCGGGCAGCTGATAGAGCTTGCCGTCTGGCGCGGTGCCGAACGACTTGCCGATGAAGTCGTTGACGTCGAGCTGGGGATCGGTGACGTCCTTGCCCTCGCCGGTCATGTAATCCGACAGTGCGATGGTCTGGCCGTAGCGGAAGTGCGTGCCGATCAGATCGGAATCGTTGATCCAGCCGTCATAGACGTTCTTGCCGGACTGCATCTGCGTCTGCAGCTTCTCGACGACGTCACCTTCCTGGATGATGTCGTGCTTGAGCTTGATGCCGGTGAGCTCGGAGAACGCCTTTGCCAGCGTCTGCGACTCGTATTCGTGGGTCGCAATGGTCTCGGAGACGACGTTGATCTCCATGCCCTTGAAGGGCTCGGCGGCCTTGGCGAACCACTCCAGCTCCTTCTTCTGCTCGTCCTTCGACAGCGTCGAGGGCTGGAATTCCGCAATCCACTTCTGGATCGCGGCGTCGTCGGCGGCGCGGACCGGCGCCGAGACGGCGAACGACACCGCAACGATGGCGGCGGCGCTGGACATGGTCAGAAAGCTATTCTTGGTCAATGGACCTTTCCTTCTCCTAAACTGTCGCATGTTGTTCCTCCGTTGCAGCGACAAAATTTTATACAGGCCCGGGTTGCCCCCGGATCTGGCCGTCCCTTCGCGAGCTTCAGACCGTGCGAAAAATGAGCACGGCCGTGGCCAGCGAAATTCCACTTGCGAGCCAGAGGCTCGAAATCTCAAAACCTTCCTCGCCGATCGGCAGGGTGGCGAGTGTATCGGTGCCGGCGAAGGCGATCCACAGAAGGTGGATGACGGCCGCCGTGATCAGGGAGATGAAGAGGCGGTCGCCCCGCGTCGTCGGAATGCTGAGCACGCCGACTCGCTCGGCTTCCGGATTGACCGCGGCAAGGTACGTCATGACCGCGAGGGTGCAGGCGAGCGCCACGAAGAAGATCGCGGTCGGCAGCGTCCAGGCCATCCATGCAATAGATTCCATCGATGCCTCCCTAGACCCGACCGAGCGCGAAACCGCTCGCGATGTAATTGCGGACGAACCAGATCACGAGGGCACCCGGGATGATGGTAAGCACGCCGGCCGCGGCCAGCAGACCCCAGTCCATGCCCGCAGCCGACACCGTACGCGTCATGATCGCCGCGATCGGTTTTGCCTGCACCGAGGTCAGCGTCCGCGCGAGCAGGAGCTCGACCCAGGAAAACATGAAGCAGAAGAAGGCGGCGACGCCGATGCCGCTCGCGATCAGCGGCACCAGTATCCTGATGAAGAAGCGCGGAAAGGAATAGCCGTCGAGGAAGGCGGTCTCGTCGATCTCGCGCGGCACGCCGGAGACGAAGCCTTCGAGGATCCACACCGCCAGCGGAACGTTGAAGATGCAATGCGCGAGCGCGACCGCCCACGGCGTATCGAACAGGCCGATGGCCGAATAGAGGTTGAAGAACGGCAGCGCATAGACCGCCGCCGGGGCCATGCGGTTCGACAGCAGCCAAAAGAACAGGTGCTTGTCGCCGAGGAAGCGGTAGCGCGAGAACGCGTAGGCCGCGGGCAGCGCCACCGAGATCGAGATGATGGTATTGAGGACGACGTATTTGAGCGAGTTGATGTAGCCGGAGTACCAGCTCTCGTCGGTGAAGATGCGTTTGTAATGCTGCAGCGTCGGCGCATGTGGCCACAGCGTCATCGTCGAGACGATTTCTGCGTTGGTCTTGAAGCTCATGTTGACGAGCCAGTAGATCGGCAACAACAGGAAGATCAGAAACAGCGCCATGATGACGCGGCGGCCGGGAATTGAGTGCATCAGGCCACTCCTTCCTTTGGCTTGAGTGCAGTCACGGGCTTGAGCACGGCCGAAGGCTTGGGCTCCGTTGCCGGCTCGGTCTCGGCCTGGACTTTGCGTTCGGCGCCGGCATTGGTCATGACGGTATAGAAGATCCAGCAGACGATCAGGATGATCAGATTATAGACCAGCGAGAGCGCCGCGGCCTTGCCGAGGTCGAACTGGCCGAGCGCGATCTTGACGAGCTCGATCGACACGAAGGTCGTCGAGTTGCCGGGTCCGCCACCCGTCACCACGAACGGCTCGGTGTAGATCATGAACGAGTCCATGAAGCGCAGCAGCACGGCGATCAGGAGCACGCGGTTCATCTTCGGCAGCTGGATCGCCTTGAACACGGCCCAGCGCGAGGCGCCGTCGATCTGAGCTGCCTGGTAATAGGCCTCGGGGATCGACTTCAGGCCGGCGTAGCACAGCAGCGCGACCAGGCTGGTCCAGTGCCAGACGTCCATCACGATGACGGTAACCCAGGCATCGACGGCGTTGGAGACGTAGTTGTAGTCGATGCCGATCGCATTGAGCACATAGCCCATCAGACCGATGTCGGGCCGGCCGAAGATCTGCCAGATCGTGCCGACCACGTTCCACGGAATCAGCAGCGGCAGCGCGAGGATGACGAGGCAGGCCGCCACCGTCCAGCCCTGACGCGGCATCGACAGCGCGATGACGATGCCGAGCGGCACCTCGATCGCGAGGATCACCATCGAGAAGAACAGATTGCGGCCGAGCGAGGCGAGGAACCGGCCGCCGAGATCGGTCGAGGGATCGAGCAGTTCCTTGAACCAGCCGACGCCGTTCCAGAAGAACTGGTTGTTGCCGAAGGTGTCCTGCATCGAATAGTTCACGACCGTCATCAGCGGCAGCACCGCCGAGAAGGCCACGACCAGGAACACCGGCAGCACCAGGAACCAGGCTTTTTGGTTGACGGTCTTGTCCATCAGGCGGCTCCCTCCACCAGAAGGCTGTCGGCATAGACGTGGACGTGCGCCGGATCGAATTTCAGCCCGGCGATACCGTCCGCGCTGGTGAAGCCCGCCGGCGCGCGCGCCGCGATCTTGGCCTCGCCGATGCGGACGCGTGCGAAGCGGATGCGGCCGAGGTCGTCGATGCGGTCGATCTTCGCACTGAGCAATCCGGGTGCGGGCGCGACGGCATCGACGAACTCCGGACGCACGCCGATCTCGATCTTGGCGCCGGCAGGCAGGTTGTCATAGCTGCGGTTGAGCGCGATGACATTCCCGCCGATGCGCGCCTCGCGACCCTTCACCTCGGCCGGCAGGATGTTCATGCCGGGCGAGCCGATGAAATAGCCAACGAAGGTGTGCGCCGGCTTGTCGAACAGCTCGGCGGGCGTGCCGCTCTGCACCACGCGGCCGTCATGCATGACAACAACGGTGTCGGCAAAGGTGAGCGCCTCGGTCTGGTCGTGGGTGACGTAGATCATCGTCAGGTCGAGCTCGCGATGCAGCGCCTTCAGCTTGGAGCGGAGCTGCCATTTCAGCTCGGGATCGATCACGGTCAGCGGCTCGTCGAACAGCACGGCGGCGACGTCGGAGCGGACCAGGCCACGGCCGAGCGAGATTTTTTGCTTGGCATCCGCCGTGAGGCGCGTCGCCTTGCGATTGAGATAGGGCTCAAGATCGAGCAGGCGGCCGATCTCGGCGACGCGCTTGTCGATCTCGGCCTTCGGCACGCCGCGGTTCTTCAGCGGAAACGCCAGGTTCTGCCCCACCGTCATGGTGTCGTAGATCACCGGAAACTGGAACACCTGGGCGATGTTGCGCTTCTGGGTTGACAGCGGTGTGATGTCCTGGCCGTCGAACAGGATTTTCCCCCGCGACGGCGTGATGATGCCGGAGATGACGTTGAGCAGCGTGGTCTTGCCGCAGCCGGACGGCCCGAGCAGCGCGTAAGCACCGCCCTGCCGCCAGGTCATGGTCACCGGCTTCAGCGCAAAGCTGTCCTGCGGCGCATCATTGCCGCCGTAAGAGTGGGCGAGATCGACGAGGTCAATGCGGGCCATGTCGCATCTCCCCCTTACGAGCTCGGCGCGGCGACCAGACGGTCGGCCGCGTCGAAGACGAAGATATCATTGGGATCGAGCACGGCATCGATGGTCTGGCCGGGCTCAAACTCGTGCACGCCGTGCAGCACTGCCACCCAGTTCGATCCGTCGCGGGTCAGGTGCACGAAACTCTCCGAACCGGTGATCTCGGTCACCGTCACCGTGGCGTGGAAGGCATGACGGTCCGCCTCGCCGTTGGCGAGGGCGAGCTGATGGGCGCGGAAGCCGACGCGATAGGCGCCGTCGGCGAGCGATGAATAGAGCCCGGAGGCCGGCGCGGCGATGCCGCCTGCATATTGCACAGAGCCGTTCTTTTTCTCGATGCCGACGAGGTTGAGCGGCGGATCGGAGAACACCTGGGCGACCCGCAGCGTCTGCGGACGGCGGTAGACGTTCGGCGTCTCGCCGATCTGGAGCGCCTGCCCCTCCCACATGCAGACCGTGTTGCCGCCGAGCAGCAGCGCCTCGGTCGGCTCGGTCGTGGCATAGACGAAGATCGCGCCGGACGCCTCGAAGATGCGCGGCAGCTCGGTACGCAGCTCCTCGCGCAGCTTGTAGTCGAGATTGGCGAGCGGTTCGTCGAGCAGCACGAGATCGGCGCCCTTCACCAGCGCGCGCGCCATCGCGGTGCGCTGCTGCTGGCCGCCGGAGAGCTGGAGCGGCGTGCGTTTCAGGAACGGCTCGAGCCTGAGCAGCCGCGCGGCTTCCGCGACACGCTTCTCGATCTCCTCGCGCGGCTTCCCCTGCACGCGCAGCGGCGAGGCGATGTTCTCGTAGACCGTCAGCGAGGGATAGTTGATGAACTGCTGATAGACCATCGCGACCGAACGCTTGCGCACGTCGACACCGGTGACGTCCTTGCCGTTGACCAGCACCTTGCCCGTCGTCGGCTTGTCGAGGCCGGCGAGCAGCCGCATGATCGAGGTCTTGCCTGACAGCGTCGGCCCGAGCAGCACGTTAAGCGTGCCGCTCTCGAGCGTCAGCGAGACGTCGCGGATGTGCGGTATCCCCTCGACGGTCCGGGTCACATGATCGAGCGTCACGGTCATGAGCGTCCTCCCGCTTCCAGCAGGGGACTTTGCGGCACAGCGTGGGTTGCAATCCAGTCGTTCAATGCAGCAACCTCGTCGGCAGATAGTCGCAGGCCAAGTTTGGAGCGGCGCCAGACGATGTCTTCCGCCGTGACCGCCCATTCATTGGCCATGAGGTAGCGGACCTCGCGTTCGGTCAGTGTCGCGCCGAAGGCCTGGCCGAGATCGGCGGCCAACTTGGCATCGCCAAGCAGCTTGATGGCGCGGGTACCATAGGCGCGCGCGAGGCGCCGCGCATGCTCATGGCTGAGGAAGGGATAGCCGCGCTGGAGTTCGGCGATCAGGCCGTCGACGTCGGACACGCCCATGTCCCCGCCGGGCAGCGGCCACTTGCCGGTCCAGCCTTCGCGCGCTTTTGCACTGCGAAGATAAGGCGCGAGCCGTTCCAGCGCCTCTTCGGCGAGCCGGCGGTAGGTCGTGATCTTGCCGCCATAGATCGAGAGCAGCGGCACGCCGCCGGGTGTGTCGAGCTCGAACACGTAGTCGCGCGTCGCGGCCTTGGCTTCGCTGGCGCCGTCGTCATAAAGCGGTCGCACGCCGGAATAGGTCCAGACCACGTCCGCCGAAGTCACCGGCTTGGCCAGGTATTCGCTCGCGGCGGCGCAGAGGTACTCGATCTCTTCGGGCGTCGCCTTCACCTTGGAGGGATCGCCGTCATAATCGCGATCGGTGGTGCCGATCAGCGTGAAATCGTCCTGGTACGGGATCACGAAGATGATGCGGCCGTCCGCGTTCTGGAACATGTAGGCGCGGTCGTGGTCGTAGAGCTTTTTGACTACGATGTGCGACCCCTGCACCAGGCGCACCTTGGCCTTCGCGTTCACGCCGGCGCCGCGGCCGAGCACATCCTCGACCCAGGGGCCGCCGGCATTGACCACCGCGCGGGCCTGGACCTGCGAACGCTCGCCGGTCAGCGTGTTGACCATGCTGACGGTCCAGATGCCGCCGGACTGCTTGATATCCGTCGCGCGGGTGCGGGTGCGGATCTCGGCGCCCTTGTCGGCGGCATCACGCGCGTTGAGCACGACGAGACGGGCGTCGTCGACGAAGCAGTCGGAATATTCGAACGCGCGGCTGTAGCGGTTCGGGATCAGCGGGCGGCCGACCTCGTCACGCCTGAGATCGACCGAACGCGTCGCCGGCAACAGGTGCCGGCCGCCGATATGGTCATAGAGGAAGAGGCCGAGGCGCAGCAGCCAGGCCGGGCGCAGGCCGGCGTGATGCGGCAAAACGAAACGCAGGGGACGGATGATATGGGGCGCGATGCCCCAGAGGATCTCGCGCTCGATCAGCGCCTCGCGGACCAGGCGAAACTCGTAATATTCGAGATAGCGCAGGCCGCCATGCACCAGCTTGGTCGACCAGGACGAGGTCCCGCTCGCCAAATCGTTCATTTCGCACAGGAAGACCGTGTTGCCACGGCCCACTGCGTCGCGCGCGATGCCGCAGCCGTTAACACCGCCTCCGATAATGGCGAGGTCGAAAATACGCTCCAACAGACGCATCCCCCGGCGACCGCTCGTTCCTTCGAGCGACTACTTTCGTTTTTGATTAGATCACACCGAAAAACGAAAGCAAGATGAAAGAGAGGCGAAAGGAAGTGAAAGAGGAACTTTCTCGTGGGCAATTCGCCATGGGAATGGGCACATCTGGTGCCATTCCAAACCGCAATACGAACTTGAATAGTCACGTAGAGCCTATATAGTCATAATAGTCATATTGGTTATATTCGGCATGACAGACCGCAGCACCACCCCCGATTCGCCGTCGACTGACACGTGGACGCTCGCCAATGCCAAGGCACGCCTGTCCGAGGTGGTCGATCGCGCCCAAACTGGCCCCCAGATCATCACCCGACACGGCAGGCCCAATGCGGTTGTCGTTTCCGCGGATGAATGGGCGCGAAAGACGGCGCGCAAAGGCACGCTGGCCGAATTCCTGCTGGCTTCGCCGCTGCGCGGTGCCGACCTCGAACTTGAACGGGTGCAGGATGAACCGCGCGACGAGATGCCGTGAACCTGCTCCTCGACACCAACGTGCTGTCGGAGGTTCAGCGGCCGGCGCCTTCCGCGAAAGTCCTGGCATGGCTCGATACGGTCGATGAGGATCGCGCGTTCATCAGCGTTGCCTCGATCGCCGAGCTTCGCTGCGGTATCGCCCTGCTGGATGATGGCCGTCGGCGCGCCGCGCTGGCCGCTTGGCTCGCCCACGACCTGCCGGCTCGGTTCGCGCAGCGCATCCTGCCGATCGACCACGTGGTCGCCGAGCGCTGGGGCGACCTGATGGCGCAGAGCCGTCGCAATGGCGTTGCGTTGTCCGTGATGGACGGCTTCTTTGCGGCCACCGCGCTCGCCAACAATCTCACGCTCGTCACACGCAATGTGAAGGATTTTGCGGCCTTCGGCGTTCCGCTGCTCAACCCATGGAGCAACGCGTAAGCCGCTATCTCAGCCGCACCACCGGCGCGGCTTCCGGTGCCGCATCCTGAGCATCGGCCGTCGCATCATCGATATCCGCCCCCTTCGGCATCGCCGCCATCACCTCGATGCCCTTGCTGTGGCAGATGGTGGCGAGGCGCTCGGGCAGCTCCTGGTCGGTCACGAAGGTCTGGATCTGGGTGATATGGGCGATGCGCACCGGCGCGCTGCGGCGCAGCTTGGTGGAGTCGGCAACCAGCATGACGCTGCGGGCATTGGCGATGATGGCTTGCGCCACCTGCACCTCGCGATAGTCGAAGTCGAGCAGCGCGCCCTCCTCGTCGATCGCGGATGCCCCGATGATGGCATAGTCGACCTTGAACTGGCCGATGAGCTGCGTCGCGGTCGAGCCGACCACCGCGCCGTCGGCCCGCCGCACCGTGCCGCCGGCGACCACCACCTCGATACGGGGATGGCGGTAGAGCAGCATCGCGACGTTGAGATTGTTGGTGATGACGAGGAGGTCCTCGTGCGAGGTCAGCGCGCTCGCCACCTCCTCGGTCGTGGTGCCGATATTGATGAAGAGCGAGCAGCCGTTCGGGATCAGCGAGGCGGCCGCAGCCCCGATCGCCTTCTTTTCGTCGGCAGCGACGAACCGCCTCGCCTCGTAGGCGAGGTTTTCGACGCCGGAGGCGATGATGGCGCCGCCGTGGATACGGGTCAGCGAGCGGCGCTCGCAGAGATCGTTGAGATCCTTGCGGATCGTCTGCGCCGAGACCTCGAACCGGCGCGCGAGCTCCTCGACCATGACGCGCCCCGAGGCGCGCGCGATGTTGAGGATTTCGGCTTGGCGATGGGTCAATCCGGTCACGGCGATGGCCTCAAATCAGGAAGGCGCATGGTGCGGCGGTTCGCACGTTCGGTCAATGCGCTCAGCGATCACGGTTAACGGACAAAGCCTCTCACCATGCCATCGCGGCGGCGAGACGCGCGAGCAGTTCCGGATCGTCGAACGCGCTGGCGGAGGCAACCGCGCCGGCGCCAACAAGGTCGGCATGGCTGAGGCTCGTCCGGATGCCGATGGTCGGAATGCCGGCGGCCGTCGCCGACTGCACGCCGGAGCGGGAATCCTCGAACGCGATCGAAGCCGTCGCGCTGCCGCCGACGAAACGCAGCCCCTCCTGATAGGGCAGCGGGTGCGGCTTGCCGTGCGGCAGCTCGTCGCCGATCACAAGCGCCCTGAAGCGGTGCGTGATGCCGAGACCGGAGAGCAACAGCTCGGCATTCAGACGCGGCGCGTTGGTCACGGCGACCATGGGAATGCCGGCGGCATCCGCGCGGTCGAGCAGCGCCATCAGACCCGGAAGCGGCTCGATCTGTCCGGCGACAAGTGTGCGGAAGACGACCTCCTTCTCTCCGAGGATCACGGCGCGCCGTTCCACGGTTTCGTCGGGCAGAAAGCGCTCGCCGATCGACGCATTGGCGAAGCCTTGCAGCTCCCTTGAGAAGCGCGCGTGATCGAACACATGGCCGCGCGGCCCAAGCACCTGGTTGAACGCCTTGAGGTGCAGCGGGTCGGTGTTGGCCAGCGTGCCGTCGATGTCGAACAGCAGCCCCCTGCCCGTCACTTGCCCCTGCGCCTGCCCTTTGGCCTCGATCATTTCCGTACTTTCCCGAATGCACGATGCATCAATGCGAAACACGTATCAATGCAGCCCCGATCGCGCAATGACGCATCGACATGACCGCCACGCGACACTCGACAAAGTCGAGCGCGGCTGCAACACTCCGCGCAAGACCAAAAAGGAGGAAACGATGACGATCAACCGACGCGATCTGGCTCTCTCGACTCTTGCCGTCTCAACCCTTGCCGTCTCCGCGCTTGCTCTCACAGCACCGGCGTTGGCGGCCGCGGCGGATGAGGAAGCCGTGGCGAAAAAGGTCGAGGCCTTCCGCCTTGCCCAGATCGCGGCCGATCCCAAGGCGCTCGGCGCGCTCTGCGCCGACGAGGTGAGCTACAGCCATTCCAACGGCAAGGTCGAGGACAAGGCGACCTTCGTCACCAACGCCACCGACGGCAAATCAAAATTCCTGTCGATCGAGTACAAGGACCCGACCATCAAGGTCGTCGGCCCCGCCGCGATCGTGCGCTTCCACTGGATGGGCGAACAGGAAATGGCGGCCGATGGGAAAAAAGTATCGACCAATCTTCACATCCTGATGAACTGGCAGAAGCAGGGCGACGATTGGAAGCTGCTGTCGCGGGCTGCGACGAAGTTGTGATTGCGATTCTTTCCCTCTCCCCCTGTAGGAGAGGGTGGCTCGCGGCGAGACGAGTGAGGGGTATGCTTCCGCGAGTAACTCTCTCGCTTCCGAATGTGCCGATAGAACCCCTCATCCGGCGCTTCGCGCCACCTTCTCCCACAAGGGGAGAAGGAAAAGGCAGCGGTATCAAGGGCTGCAAAAAATTCCGACCACGCTTTGCGCGTCAGAAATCGCGCCGCCTGGCGCAATGCAGCGTATTGCGACGACGATTGCGACCTGGCGCTCGACACAATCAAGTGCGGCTGCAACAGTGGGCGCAAGATCAAGGACGGAGGATATGATGACACTGAATCGCGACCATGCTGCCACGACGGACCACGAGGCGGTGGCAAAGAACGTCGAGGCATTTCGCCTCGCCCAGATCGCGGCCGACCCGAAAGCGCTCAGCGCGCTATGCGCGGATGATCTGAGCTACAGCCACTCCAACGGCTTCCTCGAGGACAGGGCGGCCTTCGTCGCCAACGCCACCGACGGCAAGACGGAGTTCCTGTCGATTACGTACAAGGACCCGACCATCAAGATCGTCGGCCCCGTCGCGATCGTGCGCTTCCATTGGCTGGCCGAGATGATGACCGGCGGACAGAAAGTGGCAAACAGCCTTCATATCCTGATGAACTGGCTGAAGCAGGGCGACGATTGGAAGCTGTTGTCACGCTCCGCGACGAAGTTGTGATTGCGATTCTTTCCCTCTCCCCCTGCGGGAGAGGGTGGCTCGCCGCGCGGCGGCGAGACGGGTGAGGGGTATGCTTCCGCGAGCAACTCTCTCGCTTCCGAATGCGCCGATAGAACCCTTCATCCGGCGCTTCGCGCCACCTTCTCCCACAAGGGGAAGAAGGAAAAGGCAGCGGCATCAAGGGCTGCAAAAAATTCCGACCACGCTTTGCGCGTCAGAAATCACCAGCGGAAGGCGCCTACGCCGCTTCCTTCACATCGCCGTTAACCAGCTTGCGCGCGGCACGCTCGGCTTCGCGTGCGTTGCGGAAAAGCTGGCCTTCAAGGCGATTGAAGCGGTGGGACGAGGCGAAGAAACAATAGCCTCCCTGAGAACGAACGACGATACCTGCGGTTTGCGAGTCGACTTCGATAATGTAGCTGTCCGGCATGGTCCGTAGATTCCTCAGTGCGGGCAAATAACGGCAATCCTGCCCAAAGGTTCCTGAGCACTTGAGGCCGTTTCCACCCCGAATCGACACGCAATTGAGTACGCCGGGACCTCATCCGTTTTATGACTTGTTCTTGGCGAAGCCGCGACGCGATGACTCAGTCGCGCCGCGTTTGGCGTGCCGCAAGTTTGCGTGAGATGGGGCAGAGCGTCGCGCGCGATTACGTCGCGATCGGCGGATCGTTGCGCTGGATCGCTTGCGGACGGCCGTCATCATCGATCGAGACGTAGGTGAAATGACCGTCGGTGACGAGGATCGGCTGGAGCTCCCTGCGCCGCAGCGCCCAGGCTTCGAGATGCACGGTCATCGAGGTGCGGCCCACGCGGACGAGATTGGCATAGACCGAAACGAGATCGCCGACATAGACCGCTTTGCGAAAATTCATCGCCTCGATCGCCACGGTGACCGTACGCGACCTCGCGAGCTTCGATGCGAACACGCCGCCGCCGACATCCATCTGGCTGAGCAGCCAGCCGCCGAAGATGTCGCCGTTGGCGTTGGTGTCGGCGGGCATTGCCAGCGTGCGAATGCAGAGATCGCCGCGCGGCTCGGTGTCGGACGTTTCGGTCATGTCGGTCTCACCTAAAATTGTCCCAGCCCGGATCGGGCGCAAAGCGCCCACCGAATCGCTCGGCCAGCGCGCGCAGGGTGGATACGACATTTTCCACGCCGCGCGTGCGCGCGTAGTTCAGCGGACCGCCGCGGAACGGTGCATATCCAGTGCCGAAGATCATGGCGCCGTCGACCGCATCGGCATCGTCGACGATACCTTCGCGGAGTGCCGCGACGCAGACATTGGACATCGGCAGCACCAGGCGGTCGATCATCTGGTCGGTGACGCGCGGGCCGGTCTCCGGCAACGGCGCCTTCTCCGCCTTGCCGTCCTTCCAGGTGTAGAATCCCTTGCCCGTCTTGCGGCCGAGCTCGCCCTTGGCGACCTTCTCGCGCAGCCAGGCCGGCGTCGGCGGGAGCAGATCGCTGAACTTGGTCCGCAGCATGTCACCGACGTCGAGGCAGATGTCGAGCCCGACCTGGTCGGCGAGCTCGATCGGCCCCATCGGCATGCCGAACTGCTCGGCCGCCGCGTCGATCAGGCGCTGGTCGATCCTCTCATCCAGCATCACCATCGCCTCCAGCATGTAGGGCGTCAGCGCACGGTTGACGAGGAAGCCGGGCGAGCTCTTCACGGAGAGCGGCAGACGGTCGATCGCGCCGACGAAGGCGAGCGCCTCCTTGAGCACCTGCGCGTCGTTGCCGTCATGGCTCACGACTTCGACCAGCTGCAGCCGCGACACCGGGTTGAAGAAGTGCAGGCCGACGAGGCGCTCGGGCCGCGCCAGCGCGGTGCGCAGATCCTGGAGCGGAATGCTCGACGTGTTGGTCGCAAGGATCGCGCCCGGCTTCATCTTCGGCTCGAGGCCCGCATAGACCTTCTGCTTCAGCTCGAGCTTTTCCGGCACCGCCTCGATGATGAGGTCGGCGTTGCGGACGCCCTCGCCGTCCATGTCGGGGATCAGACGATCCAGCGCATCGCGCACCTCGGTCGGCCTGCGGATGATCTTGCCGTAAAGCTCGGCAGCGCGCTTCACCGCGCCGGCGATCGGCTCCGCCTTCATGTCCGCGAGCGAGACGCGCAGCCCCTGCCCCGCACACCAGGCCGCGATATCACCGCCCATGGCGCCGGCGCCGATGACGTGAACATGTTTGACCGCGTTGCCGCCGCCGGCCGTCTTCTTCATCTGCTCGCGCAGGAAGAACACGCGGATCAAATTCTGCGCGGTCGGCGTCACCATCAGCCTGGCGAACGAGGCCTGCTCGGCCTTCAGCATCGCGGCCTTGCTGCCGCCATGGGTCTCCCAGAGATCGATCAGCGCGTAGGGCGCCGGATAATGCTCGCGGGGCGCGGCCTTTGCCGCCTCCGAGCGCATGCGCCTGGCCAGCAGCCCGCGCACGGGACCGAAATTCGCCGCGTGAGTCAGAAGATCCGGACGCGCCCGCTTCAGACGGCCGAACAGTGCATCCTTCACCGCATTGCGGACGTGCCGCTCCTGCGTCACGGTATCGACGAGGCCGAGCGACCTGGCGCGGCGCGCATCGATGGTGCGGCCGGTCAGCATCAGGGCCATCGACTGGGTCGGGTTCACGAGCGCAGTGAAGCGCGCGGTGCCACCGAGCCCGGGATGCAGGCCGAGCATCACCTCCGGGAAGCCGAAGCGCGCGCCATCGATCGCAATGCGCGACTGGCAGGCCAGCGCGACCTCGAGGCCGCCGCCGAGACAGAAGCCGTGGATGACCGCGACTGTCGGCAGCTTCAGCGCCTCCAGATGATCGACCACCGCATGCGCCGCGCGGATGCGTGTCTCGACCATCTCGGGATCGCTGGCGCCGCGGAATTCGTTGACGTCGGCTCCGGCAATGAAGCCGGACGGCTTTGCCGAACGGATCACGAGGCCTGCGGGACGTTCGGTCTCGATCGCCGCGAGCACGGCATCGAACTCCTCCATCACGTCCGCGGACAGCGTGTTGGCGCTGCTATCTGCGCGGTCGAACAGCAGCCAGGCGACGCCGTCGGCATCGCGCGTCAGCTTGAAGTGCTTGTAGGGGCTGTCGGTCGCGGGCCTGGGCCCAAGCTCCAGCACGCGGTCGCCGAGCGCGGTCATGATCCTGGAATCCATGGTCACACCGCCTCGATCAGCATGGCGCCGCCGAGTCCGCCGCCAATGCATTCGGTCGCGACGCCGCGGCGCGTGCCGAGCCGCTTCATCGCGTTGACGAGATGCAGCACGATGCGGTTGCCGGACGTGCCGACGGGATGGCCGAGCGAGATGGCGCCGCCATCGACATTGAGTTTGTCACGGTCGATCTCGCCGGCCGCGCCGTCGAGGCCCAGGATCTCGCGACAGAATTTGTCGTCGTTCCAGGCGGCGAGACAGCCGAGCACCTGCGTCGCGAAGGGTTCGTTCAGCTCCCAGGTCTCGACGTCCTTGACGGTGAGGTCGTTGCGCTGGAGCAGCGGCGTCGCCGACATCACGGGTCCCAGTCCCATGATGCTGGGATCGAGCGCGGCCCAGTGGCTGTCCACGATGACAGCCTTCGGCGTCAATTTGTGCTTTGCGACCGCCGCGTCAGAGGCGAGGATCACCCAGGACGCGCCGTCGGTGATCTGCGACGAATTGCCGGCGGTGACCTGGCCCCAGGGGCGTTCGAACACCGGCCGGAGCTTTGCAAGCGTCTCGGCCGTCGAGTCCGGCCGCACGCCGTCGTCATGGTCGAAGAATTTTCCGTCGCGGGAGAACGCGGTCTCGACCTCGCCCTTGAGAAAACCTTCGGCCTGTGCATGCGCGAGCCGGCGATGACTCTCGGCGGCATAGGCGTCGGACTGTGCCCGCGTGATGCCGAAGAGATGGCCGACGACCTCGGCGGTCTGGCCCATGTTCAAGTCGGTGATGGGATCGGTCAGACCGCGCTCGAGCCCGATGATCGGCTTGAGATAGCGCGGCCGCAGCTTGAAGGCGGCAGCGAGCTTCGCGGCCACGCCCTTGGCGGTGGCAAGGCCGGCGAACCAGCGCACCCCGGAATTCGGCCAGACCAGCGGCGCGTGGCTCAGCGCCTCGGTGCCACCGGCGAGGACCATGTCGGCATGGCCCTCGCGAATGTAGCGGTAGGCCGTGTCGATCGACTGCATGCCGGAGCCGCAATTGATCTGCACCGTGAAGGCGACCATGTCCTCGCCCATGCCGAGCCGGAGCGCGGCGACGCGGGCCGGATTCATCTCGTCCGCGATCACGTTGACGCAGCCGAGGATGACCTGGTCGAAATCATCGGGTGAAAACGGCTGGCGCGCCAGCAACGGTCGGCCGCATTGGACGGCGAGATCGACCGGCGTGAACGGCCCCGGCCCCGAACGCGCTTTGAGAAACGGCGTCCGGCTGCCGTCGACGATGAAAACCGGTCGTGCCATCAGCTCGCCGCCCTCTGTTCACCGAGTTCCTGGAAGAACTGATGCACATCTCCGGTTTTCTTGTAAATCGGCGACAGCGCTTCGGGCGCAAAATCGTCGACCTCGATCACTTTTGTGACGGCTTCATGAGCGGCCGCAAGCTGCTCGCCTTCGGCCTGCGTGATCACGCCCTTGGTGACGGCGTCCTTCCAGTCGCGGATGTGCGCGGCGCGCATGCGCTTTGCGATGGCATCGGTGGCCGCAACGAGCTTGAACGCGCGCTCCAGCCGGGCAAAGCCGCCGTCGTCATCGACATGGGCGAGATCCGGCGTGAGGCGCTCGCGGGCCGCCGACGGCTCCAGCACGAGGCTGGCGCATTGGTGCACGACACGGTCGGACGGGCCGAGCACGCGCGCACCGAACGGCTGGACCACGAGCTTGAGGATGACAGCGACAAAACGATTTGGCAGATTGGCAAGGATTTCGGCAAGCCGGTTCTCGATGGTCTTGAAGCCGGTCGCCATGCACCATTCCAGCGCAGCGAAGTCTTCCTTCTGCCGGCCCTCGTCCTGCCAGCGCTTCAGCGCGGCCGAGAGCAGATAGAGCTCGGAGAGGATGTCGCCAAAGCGCGCCGACAGCATCTCCTTGCGCTTGAGCGCGCCGCCGAGCGTGAGCAGCGCCATATCGGCGCAGAGCGCAAAGGCCGCGGAGTAGCGCGCGAGCTGGCGGTAGAATGGCGTGGCATCGCCCGCATCCGGCGCAAGCGCAAAGGCGCCGAAGGTCCAGCTCCGGCCGAACGCACGCAACAGCGTCTGGAAGCTGTGGCCGGCATGTTTCCAGAACGCCTTGTCGAACGCGGTGAGCCCGCGCTCGCGGTCGGTGTCGGCCAACGCGTTCATCTCGTCGAGCAGATAGGGATGCGCGCGTATCGCGCCCTGCCCGAACACGATGAGGTTGCGGGTCAGGATGTTGGCGCCCTCGACGGTGATACCGACAGGCACGGCGCGGTGCAGATTGCCGAGATAGTTTTGCGGACCGTCGATCACGGCCTTGCCGCCATGGATGTCCATGGCGTCGTCGACCGCGGTGCGCATCCGCTCGGTCGCGTGCAGCTTCATGATGCCGGAGATGACGGCGGGATGGATGCCGGCATTCAGCGCCGCGCAGGTCAGCCGGCGCGCCGCGTCGAGCTGGTAGGCGGTCGCGACGATGCGCGCGAGCGGCTCCTCGACGCCCTCGAATTTGGAGATCGAGATACCGAACTGCTCGCGGATGCGGGCATAGGCGCCGGTGGTGCGGGCGGCATAGGCGGCACCGGCCGCCGACAGCGACGGCAGCGAGATGCCGCGGCCGGCGGCGAGCGCCGTCATCAGCATCTTCCAGCCCTGCCCGAGTCTCTCCTTGCCGCCGATGACATAGTCGAGCGGGATGAAGACGTCGTGGCCCCAGTTCGGGCCATTCTGGAACACCTGCATCGACGGCAGATGACGATGGCCGATCTTGACGCTGGGCAGATTGGTCGGGATCAGCGCGACGGTGATGCCGAGCTCTTCCTGGCTCCCGACGAGGTGGTCGGGGTCATAGGCCTTGAAGGCGAGGCCCAGCAGCGTCGCGACCGGGCCGAGCGTGATGTAGCGCTTGTGCCAGTTGAGCCTTAGGCCAATGACCTCGCGGCCCTCGAAATCGCCCTTGCAGATGATGCCGGTGTCGACCATCGAGGCGGCGTCGGAGCCGGCTTCGGGGCTGGTCAGGCCGAAGCAGGGAATGTCGCGACCGTCGGCGAGGCGCGGCAACCAGCGCTCCTGCTGCTCTTTCGTGCCGAAGCGCATCAGGAGCTCGCCGGGCCCGAGCGAGTTCGGCACCATCACGGTGACGGCCGCCGCAATCGAGCGGGTCGAGATCTTGCGCACCACTTCCGAATGCGCATAGGGCGAAAAGCCGAGGCCGCCAAACTCCTTCGGAATGATCATACCGAAGAATTTTTCGCGCTTGACGAAATGCCAGACCTCCTGCGGCAGGTCGCGCCATTCCCAGAAGATCTTCCACTCGTCGAGCATGGCGCAGAGCGCGTCGACCGGACCGATGAGAAAGGCTTTCTCTTCGTCGGTGAGCGTCGCCTGAGGCACCTTCAGCAATTTCGACCAGTCGGGATTGCCGGTGAAGAGATCGGCATCCCACCAGACGTCACCGGCCTCCAGCGCCTCGCGCTCGGTGTCGGACATCGCCGGCAGCACGCCGCGCGCCCAGGAGAAGATCGGCTTTGTGATGGTGTCGCGGCGGAAGCTCATGGCGGACCTCATGCATCGGCGCGGTTATCGGCATTTTAGCGGAAAGTGGCCGGGGTAAGTGAACACTTCGCAAGCAAAAAGATGCGAATTGACGCGGCTAGGCGGCCGCCCCGGGGGCCATAACGGCCGGGGCGTGGGGGCAGTTCCGGGGAGGGGAATCGGGCTGAATGCCCCGTCGTCATTCCGGGGCGACGCGCAAGCGTCGAGCCCGGAATCCATAACCACCATCGGGAGTATGGATTCCGGGCTCGCGCCTGACGGCGCGCCCCGGAATGACGGTGGAGAGAGCGGTAGCCCGGATCAGTCCGGCCGCACCATCTCGAACATGTTTTCCGGCTTGATCTCGAAGTAGTCGCCGCGACGGCCGGCGCGGACGATGGGGCGGGCGGCGGCGGTCTGGTAGACGCCGTCCTTGATCATGGCCTTGTCGATATGGACGGCGACGACCTCGCCCAGCGTCAGCCAGGCATCGGCCTCCTTGCCGTCGGCACCCTTGAGGCGGACGATGTCGGACACCTTGCACTCGAAGGCAACCGGGCTCTCGGCCACGCGCGGCACGTTGACGAGCTTGCCGGGGACGGCGGTCAGCCCCGCGAGCTTGAACTCGTCGACCTCGGGGCCGACATGCGCGGCGGTCGCGTTCATGTGCTTGGCGAGATCCATGGTCGTCAGATTCCAGACGAACTCCCGGGTCTGCTCCATGTTCGAGACCGTGTCCTTCCAGTTGGTGGAGGAAAACCCGATGATCGGCGGCACGTAGCAAAAGGCGTTGAAGAAGCTGTAGGGCGCGAGGTTGACGTGGCCCTTGGTGTCACGCGACGAAATCCAGCCGATCGGCCGCGGCGCGATGATGGCGTTGAAGGGATCGTGCTTGAGGCCGTGGCCCTTGGAGGGCTCGTAGAAGTAGAGGTCTTTGTCGGTCACGCGCTGCTTCCTTTTCGTCATTGCGAGCGCAGCGAAGCAATCCAGAATCCCTCCGCGGAGACAGTCTGGATTGCTTCGCTGCGCTCGAAATGACGGAGTTTGTTGGTCCGTCATTGCCCGCCATCCACCCGTTAAGGGCGGCGCCAAGCAGTTTATAGGGGAAATTCCAGCGCCCGTCAGTGGCGCGGCGACAGACCCGCGATGACGAAATCGATCATCTGGTCGATAGTCGGGCCCGGCTTGGTGGCGCACTGGGCGATCATCTGGGGATGGAAAAAGCGCATCATCGCGGTGCAGGCGCACATCGAGGCCAGTTGCAGGTCCGGCGCCTCGAACTCGCCGGACGCGGTACCTTGCGCGATCACCTGGCCGATGACGCCGGCAATGCACTCCATATGGGCGACGCAGACGTCCCAGTCCTCCTGCATCGCGATCTCGACCATCTCATGCAGCTTGTTATCACCGACATAGCGCTCGGTGTTCATGCGTTGGATGGTGGTGAGCAGCTCGCGGAAGCGCGGGAGCACCGGACCAGGCCTCGCCACGATCCGCTGCGCTTCGATCTCGACCTCGCCCATCAAGGCCCGCGCCACTGACTGGTGGATCGCCTTCTTCGATTCGAAGAAGCGATAGACATTGGCGGGGCTCATCCTGAGCTCCTTGGCGATGTCCCCGACCGTGGTCTTCTGGTAACCGATCTGGCGGAACAGCCGCTCAGCCACCTCGAGGATACGATCCCGGGTGTCACCTTCGATATGTTCCGCAACCAGTGTCATGTGTCAGGACTCGTCCATCAGCAGTCTTCTCATTTATTCAGCCGCTTCAGCAAGCGGAATTGCGTGCTGGTCATCGCTCCCATGCTGCGGCGCGGCAGGCTGCTCGGGGGTGCCCGCCTCGTCCAGGCTCTTCCTGAACCACAGGGCGTAGAGGCCCGGCAGGTACAGCAGCGTCAGGAAGGTCGCGACGAACAGGCCTCCCATGATCGTGATCGCCATCGGGCCCCAGAAGGCCGAGCGCGACAACGGGATCATGGCCAGGATCGCGGCGAGCGCCGTCAGCACCACCGGCCGGGCGCGGCGGACGGTTGCCTCCACGATCGCCTCACGGCGGGTCAGGCCGTGGGAGACGTCGGTCTCGATCTGGTCGACCAGGATGACGGTGTTGCGCATGATCATGCCGGCGAGTGCGATCAGGCCGAGCAGCGCCACGAAGCCGAACGGGGCATTGGCGACGTTGAGGCCGAACGAGGCACCGACGATGCCGAGCGGCGCGGTGAGGAACACCAGGATCAGGCGCGAGAAGCTCTGCAGCTGGAACATCAGCAGCGTCAGCATCACCATGACCATCAGCGGGAAGAGGATGAAGATCGAGGCGTTGCCCTTGGCGGATTCCTCGAACGCCCCACCCGGCTCGATACGGTAGGCCGGCTCGAGATTGTCCTTGATCGCCTTCAGCTTCGGCGTGATCTGGCTGGTGACGTCGGGCGCCTGCACGCCGTCGACGACGTCGGAGCGCACGGTGATCGCCATGTCGCGGTTACGCCGCCACATGATCGGCTCCTCATGGGCATACTCGATCTTGGCGATCTGCTGGAGCGGCACGGCAACGCCGTTCTTCGAGGTGATGGTCAGATCGCCGACGCCGCCGAGATCGAGACGTTCGGACGGGACCGCACGAGCGACCACGGCCACCTTCTCGATGCCGTCGCGAATGGTCGTGACCTGCGCACCCGAGATCAGCATCGACAGCGCCTGCGAGACGTCCTGCGGCGTCAGGCCCATGGCGCGGGCACGATCCTGGTCGACGACGAGCTTGAGGTAGGGCGACTGCTCGTTCCAGTCGAGCTGGACGTCCTTGACGCTCTTGTTCTGCCGCATGACGTCGCGGACCTGATAGGCGATCTCGCGCACCTTGTTGGCGTCGGGGCCGATCACGCGGAACTGGACGGGGAAGCCGACCGGCGGACCGAAGTTGAAGCGGTCGACGCGCACGCGCGCCTCGGTCAGCATGCCCTCCGCAGCCGCGTTCTCGATCTTGGCCTTGATGCGCTCGCGCGCCTCGACGCCCTTGGCGACGATGACGATCTCGGCAAAGGCCTCGTTCGGAAGCTGCGGATTGAGGCCGAGCCAGAAGCGCGGCGAGCCCTGGCCGACATAGGACGTATAGGTCTCGATGTCCTTGTCGTCCTTGAGCAGCGTCTCGGCCTTCTTCACCGCCTTCTCGGTGACGTTGAAGGCGGTGCCCTCGGGCAGGCGGAGCTGGAGGAACAGCTCGGGCCGCTCCGACAGCGGGAAGAACTGCTGCTGGACATGACCGAAGCCGACGATCGAGGCGATGAAGACGCCGACGGTCGCGGCCACCACGGTGATGCGGTGGTTGACGCACCATTGCACGATGGCGCGCAGGCCGCGGTACATGCGGGTCTCGTACACCGCGTGCGGATCGTGATTGTGGTGCACCTTGATGTTGGGCAGCAGCATGACACCGATATAGGGCGTGAAGATCACCGCCACGAACCAGGAGGCGACCAGCGCGATCGCCACGATCCAGAAGATGCTGCCGGCATATTCGCCGACCGCGGAATTGGCAAAGCCGATGGGGAGGAAGCCAGCGGCCGTGACCAGCGTCCCCGTGAGCATCGGAAACGCAGTGGATTCCCAGGCAAAGGAGGCCGCGCGGAAACGGTCCCAGCCCTGCTCCATCTTCACCACCATCATCTCGACCGCGATGATGGCGTCATCCACCAGCAGGCCGAGCGCGATGATCAGCGCACCGAGCGTGATGCGGTGCAGATCGAGCGACATCGTGTTCATGACGACGAAGACGATGCCGAGCACCAGCGGCACCGACAGCGCGACCACGATGCCGGTGCGCCAGCCGAGTGCCAGGAACGACACGAACAGCACGATGACGAGGGCTTCCATGAAGGAATGCACGAACTCGCCGACGGCGTGCTCGACCACCTTGGGCTGGTCGGCGATGAGCTTGACGTCGATGCCCTGCGGCACCGCCTTCATGAACTCGGCGGTGGCCTTCTCGACCTCCTTGCCGAGATCGAGGATGTTGGCGCCCTTGGCGGTGACGACACCGATGCCGATCGCGGCCTTGCCTTCCTGGCGCACGATGAAGCTCGGCGGGTCGACATAGCCGTGGGTGACGGTGGCGATATCACCTAAACGGAACACGCGGCCGTTGCTCTCGACCGGCGTCTCGGCGACGGCCTTGGCGCCATCGAGCGCGCCGGTGACGCGCAGCGGCACGCGCTGCGACGAGGTCTCGACCGTGCCGGCGGGCACGACGTTGTTCTGCTTGGCGAGCGAATCGAACAGGGCCTGCGGCGTGATGCCGAGGGTGGCGAGCTTGGCGTGCGAGAATTCGACGAAGATGCGCTCGTCCTGGTTGCCGTAGACGTCGACCTTGGTCACACCAGGCACCTTCAACAGGCGCTGGCGGAAGCCTTCCGAGACCTTCTTGAGCTGGGCATAGTCGGCGCCGTCGCCGGTCATCATGTAGAGGATGGAATCGACGTCGGAGAACTCGTCGTTGACGACGGGTCCCAGAATGCCCGAAGGCAACTGGCCCTGCACGTCGGCGAGCTTCTTGCGCAAGAGATAGAAGAGATACGGCACGTCCTTTGGCGGCGTGGAATCGCGGAAGGTCACCTGGAGCGCGGTGAAGGCCGGCTTGGAATAGGTCTGCACCTTCTCGAAATAGGGCAGCTCCTGGATCTTCTTCTCGATGGGGTCGGCGACCTGCGTCTGCATCTCCTGCGCAGTCGCGCCCGGCCAGATCACGGAGACGTTGACCACCTTCACCGTGAAGAACGGATCCTCGGCCCGCCCGAGCTTCTGATAGGAGAAGAAGCCGGCGACGCCGAGTATGATCATCAGGAACAGGACCAGCGTCGGATGGCTGACGGCCCAGGCCGAAAGGTTGAAGCGCTTCATCGCACTCTCCAAAGATGGTCCAATTGCAAAAAAACCACAGCCACTCTGTTCAAACCGTCGTCGCGAGGCAGCGAAGCAATCCAGGGGGCTGGGCAGGTTCTGGATCGCTTCGCCGCTTCAGCCCCGGCATTTGCGCTTGGGCCGAACTCACCTCACACGACGTGACTCGTAAACTCTAGAAGGACAGCGACGAGACGATCCGCACCCGCTGGCTTGGATCGAGCTTCTGCACGCCGAGGGCCACGATCTTGGCGCCCTCGTCGACACCGCTGGTGATGATGACGTCGTTGCTCTCGTAGGACTTCACCACGACCGGCTTGAGCGTGACGGCGCCATTGTCGTCGACGACGTAGAAGGAGGGCTTGCCGCCTTCGTTGAACAGCGCCGACAGCGGCAGCCGCGCGACGCGCTCGGTCGCGGCATCCGACAGCGTCAACGTCGCGGTCATGCCGAGCGAAACCTTGTCGTCGGCCTCGGGCAGCGAGAACTTTGCAAGATAGGTGCGCGTCGACGGATCGGCCGTCGGCGCGATCTCGCGCAGCTTGGCCGCATATTTCTTGTCCGGCTCCGACCAAAGAGTGACGCTGGCGGCGCCCGACTTGGCACGTCCGACCAGCGTCTCAGGGATCGCGACGACCGCTTCCTTCTCGGCAAAGCGGGCGACACGGATCGAAGTCTGGCCTGCGGCAACCACCTGGCCGGGCTCGATCAGCGTTGCGGTGACGACGCCACGGGCGTCGGCGTTGAGCGTCGCGTAGGAAAGAGAATTCTTGGTCAGCTCGACTGAGCGCACGGCTCGGTCCAGACGCGCGCGGGCCTCATCGGCGGCGGCGCGGCTCGAATCCATCGCCGCATCCGTAGTCCAGCCCTTGGCCTTCAGATCCTTGGCGCGCTGCTCGGCCGCGGCGGCCTGGGCCAGCACGCCGGTCGCAGCGGTCTGCTCGGCGACGGACTGTTCAGCCTGGAGCTTCAGATCGACCTCGTCGAGCGTCGCGAGCGGCTGGCCGATTTCGACGGTCTGGCCGACCTCGACCAGGCGCTTGGCAACCTTGCCGGCCACGCGGAAACCGAGATCGCTCTCGATCCGGGGCCTGACGGTGCCGACAAAGCTGCGCTCCGGCGTCTCGGCATCATAATGGGCGGTCGCGACCAGAACCGGCCGCGGCGGCTCGGCCTTTTCAGCAACGGTATCATTGCACCCGGCCAGCGCAGCGGCCATCAGGGCCAGCGAGACACCCGCCAAGAGCTTGGAATAGCTGGACAAAACTGACCGAACGAACATCGGAGGACACTCCCGCGACTGCGATGAGAGGAATGTCGACTAATCACTGATAAAAGTCAATAATCGTCAGCCATCAGGAAAGCGTGATCGTTAAGGGGTGGTAAGGATTTGGATGGCGGTTGCCGGGAGGGTGCGATTGTAGGGTGGGCAAAGCGAAGCGTGCCCACCATGCCTGCCGGAATCAGGAAAATGGTAGGCACGGCGCAAAGCGCGCCTTTGTCCACCCTACGAGAGTCCGTAGCCCGGATGGAGCGCAGCGCAATCCGGGGCCTGCAGGTTGTAGCTCGAGCAGTCCCGGATTTCGCTTCGCTCCATCCGGGCTACGCAGCGGTGCTGGCGGCCTACCGCCCCTGCCCGGCGAACTCGTGCTTGCTCTCGTGGCCGCCGACAAAAACCAAAATGCCGGCGATCAGGGGCAGGACGGCCAGCACCAGCAAGCCGGTCGAGGTCTGGCCGGTGGCTTCCTTGACCCAGCCGATCAGGTAGGGCCCGCCGAAGCCGGCGAGGTTGCCGATCGAGTTGATCAGCGCGATGGCGCCGGCCGCCGCCGTGCCGGAGAGCCAGGCGGTCGGCAGGGTCCAGAACACGCCGAAGCAGCAGAACACGCCGATCGCCGCGACGGTGAGCACCACCATCGTCATGGTGGGATCGGTGAGATAGGAGGAGACGGCAAGCGCAACGGCGGTGAGCAGCAGCGGCGCGCCGACATGCATCACGCGCTCGCGCGTCGCATCGGAATGCCGCGCCCACAGGATCATGGCGATGGTGCCGAACAGATACGGGATCGCTGTGACAAAGCCGGTCTGGGCGTTGGTGAGGCCGAACGCCTTGACGATCTGCGGCAGCCAGAACTGCATGCCATAGAGCGCGCCGACGAAACCGAAATAGACCAGGCTCAGCATGATCACCTTCGGCGACGACAGCGCTTCGCCGAGCGAAAGATGCTTCACCGCCTGCTTGGCCGCGATTTCCGAATCGAGCCTGGACTTGAGCCAGGCCTTCTGATCGGCCGAGAGCCAGTCCGCCTTCTCCGGCTTGTCGGTGAGATAGAACCAGGTGACGATGCCCAGCAGCACCGAGGGGATGCCCTCGATGATGAACAGCCACTGCCAGCCCTTCAGCCCCATCGCGCCGTCGAGCCCGAGCAGCAGGCCCGAGACCGGCGCGCCGATCACGGTGGAGACCGGCACGGCGATGGCGAAGGCGGCGAGGAAGCGGGCGCGATACTCGGCCGGGTACCAGTAGGTGAGATAGAGGATGATGCCGGGGAAGAAGCCGGCCTCGGCGACGCCAAGCAGGAAGCGCAGGACGTAGAAGCTCGTCACCCCGCTGACCAGCGCCATCAGCGCCGAGATGATGCCCCAGGTCACCATGATGCGGGCGATCCAGCGGCTCGCGCCGAACTTCTCCAGCGCCAGATTGCTCGGCACCTCGAAAATGAAATAGCCGATGAAGAAGATGCCGGCGCCCCAGGAGAAGATCAGCGGCGTGAACTTCAGCTCCGCGTTCATGGTCAGCGCGGCGAAGCCGAGATTGACGCGGTCGAGATATGAGAAGAAGTAGCCCAGCACCAGGAACGGAATCAGGCGCCAGGAGATGGCGCGGATCGTCGAGGTCTCGATTTCCGACTTGGCTGAGCCGGCGGAACCGGCATAGGTCGTGGTCTGGCTCATGGCTTCCCCCCGGGGTTGTTGCTTTTATGGGCTGGTTGCGGTTTTGAGCATCGCGGGCAAAGAGTCAATGGAGCGAGCAATGCACGGGGCGCAACCGGTCAACACCGTTGCGCTGCGACAGAAATCATTGATCCGCGCCGCCCTCGCGCTGTTCGTGATCGCCTGCGGGCTGTCCTTGCGCTGGTACGGCTTTCCGCTTGGCCTTCCCGCCTTCGTCGTGAAGTACGGCGGCTCGCTGCTGTGGGCGACGATGGTGTTTCTGCTGGTCGGGGTTTTGCTGCCGCGCCTGACTCGGAGCCGACTTGCAGCCATCGCCGTGGCGATCGCGATCGTCGTCGAGTTCTCCCGGCTGGTGCATGCGCCCTGGCTCGATGCGTTTCGGCTCACCACCGCGGGCGCGCTGCTGCTCGGCCGGATCTTCTCGCTGTGGAATCTGGTGGCTTATGCGGTCGGGATTGCGTTTGGCGTTTGGATTGATGGTCTTGTAGGGTGGGCAAAGGCGCGTTAGCGCCGTGCCCACCATTCTCCTTCGCGGACCACGATGGTCGGCACGCTTCCGCCTTCGCTCTTCGAGCTACGGCGGACAAGTCGCTTTGCCCACCCTACGAGACCGAAGCCACGGCGAGCGCCACTCACTCCGCCAATTGAAACCGCTCGAAGCGATCGAGCTCCTCCTCGATCACGCGCTTCAGCTCCTTGCGCCCCGCCGTCTTCTTCCCCTGCCCAACCCAGGTCCATTTCTGCATCAGCAGCTTTTTCGCCTGCCTATCGGTCTTGAGGTCAAGCGCCGCGACGATCTCGTCGCCGACCAGCACGGGCAACGCGAAATAGCCGAGCTTGCGCTTGGCCTTCGGCACATAGGCTTCGAACAGGTGGTTGTAGCCGAAGAACAGATTGGTGCGCTTGCGCTGGATGATCAGGGGATCGAACGGCGAGAGGATGTGAACGAGATCGGGCGCAGCGCCCTCACCCGGCTCCAGCGCCGCAGGCGCGGCCCAATGCTCCTGCTTGCCCGCGCCCTCGATCGCAACGGGCACGAGCTCGCCGCGGCGGACGCGCGAGGCGACCAACTGCGCGATCGCCTTCTTGCTCGGCGCATCGAGGTGGCAGATCGAATCCAGACTGACCACGCCCTGCGACCGCAGTGCGCGGTCGAGCAGATAGGCCGTGATGTCTCTCGCCGACGCCGGCTTCGGCAGCTTGTCCCAGCCGAAGTGCCGCGTCATCAGCTCATAGGTCTTGAGCATGCCCTGGCGCGCGCTGACGGTCGCGACGCCGGTGTAGAAGGCGAGCTGCAAAGCCCGCTTCGAGGGTTTTCGGCTCTGCCAGAGATGCTCCTTCTCGGTGAGCACGTCGTCCTCGATGTCGCGGATCGTCAGCGGACCGGCGCGCAGGAGCCGCATCACCTTGCGCGTATCGGCCGGCTTGACCGAGGCGTACCATTTGTGCCCCTCGCGCCGGTGCTCGCGCATCGCCGGCAGGAAGAAGCGAAAATCGTTCGCCGGCACATAGGACAGCGCATGGGTCCAGTATTCGAACACGCTCCGGTCGACGCTCTGGGCCTGGCGCAAATCGGCACGCCGGTAGGACGGAATGCGGCTGAACAGGATGTGGTGGTGGCTGCGCTCGATGACGTTGATGGTGTCGATCTGCACATAACCGAGATGGTCGATCGCATCCGCCACCGCGCGCGCCCCCTCCCCGAACGGCGCGCGCTCGTCCAGCCGCTGGGCATGCAGCCAGATCTGCCGGGCCTGTGTCGTGGGGATCGGAAAGGGTTTGGGCGCGCGTGACATTGCAGGAGGCAATGTAGCCGGATTCGCGCCAGGAAAAAGAGAGACGCCAAAGAAGCTTTCTCAAGAAAAAGCCGCGCTGCCAACTGCTGACAGCGCGGCCGAACCGTGCGCGCCTCGCGCCTTACTTCATCGACATGGCCTTCTGCGCCTTCATTTAATGCATGCAGGCGCTCTTCATCTTGCCGTTGCTCATAACGGTGTTGGCCATGGCTGCGCTGCGAAGGTGCAAGGCCTCAATTGCCGTTCTTTTGCACCTTGGGCCGGTCACCGAGGCTGCCGGTGGCAACGTCAGGTTCGCAGGACGCCTTGCCACGCCCGTCCGCCTGGCAACGATAGACGCTGCCGGTGAGGCGGTCGACCAGCCACATGTTCTCGTCGTTCGGACCGTCGAGGCCGACATAGCGGCTGGTCAGCCCGGTGATCAGCGTGGACAGCAGGATCGCCACCGCGATCATCGCCGCACCGACATAGATGGGCATTGAGCTCAGAAAGACTGTCCGATCCGGCGGCCCGCCACGATAGAACTGGTAATCACTCGGCCTGGGCACTGGACTGAACTCGGCTCCGTTCCTCGGCGGTTATTGGACGCGGAGTCCTGCTAGGCGCCCAACTGGCCGAATTCTTGTTCGCACGCAGGCCATCACGCGACGGCTTTGCGACGATCGGTGAGCAAGGGTTTCCGGAACAAAATTGGCGGCCCGAACCGGGCCGCCTGTTGCTTGCCTGCCGGCTCAGCGGCGGCCGAACAACCCGCCCATCATACCGCCGAACAGACCGCCGGGGCCGCCTGGCGGACCGGCACCGCCACCGCCGTAATGGCGCCGGCCGCCACCGCCGGAGGACCGGCGACGCGCCGGCTCGTCGTCTGCCTGTTCGGAGGAGGCTGCGCGGGTCGAGACAATCTCCGACAGCAGGGCCTTGTGCTGGAGCTTGTTGAGATAACCGGTCGCAGGATAGCCACGGGCAGCCTGCCACCGTCTCATCACGGAACGGGTCTCATCGTCGAACTTGCCCGTTGCCTTGACGTCGAAGCCGAGCCCGGTGAGGCGGCGCTGCACGTCGCGGCGCTGGTTCTTGTCCAGCCCGATCTGGTCTTCAGACACCTGGTTGGCTTCTTCCGTAAAGGTCGCAGGATCGATCCCGGCCGAGAGGTTGCGGGTGGTGATGGATGGACCATCCTGCAACGCCGCGATGCGGGCGAGCGCGATCGATTTGAACGTGCCGTTGGGATAGCTGGTGAGATAGGCGTTGAGCTCCTCGACCTTGTTGGAGTCCCTGATCGAGCGCCAGAACTCGAGCTCGACGTCGGAGCCTTGCTTGCTCGCGGCCAACACCGGTGCGTTCGACGAATCGGTCGTGGCCGCAGCCGGCACGCCAACCGGATTGAGATAGACGTCGTCAGGTTGGTGTGCCCCCAGGGCAATTGCCCCTTGCTGGTCTCGTCACTGACCTGGGCACGGACCTTGGTCATCGCCTGCTGGATCTCGATCCCGGGCTGGGCAATGTTGGCGACGAGCGCGCGGGTGAACGGGCTGTTGGTGCCGGCCTCGCCGTCGAGCGCGGTCTGGCCGGGGCCAGTGGCAAAGGCAATCAGCGTGCCCTCGCCCGACTTCATCTCGGCAAGACCGGTCTGGACGTTGACGGAGCGAGTGGCCTTGGCCGAGCGGATCTTTGCCGCGAACGGATTGTCGCGGCAGGCGTCCAGGAATACGAGCTTCACCTTCGCGTCCGACATGGTCTGATCGAGCGTGAGGTCGACATTGATCGCCGCGCCCAGCTTGACGTCCATCTCGGATTTCAGGTCTGCGTCGACCGGCAGCAGATAGTTGACGCCGTTCACGGCGATCCCGTGGCCGGCATAGAAGAACACAGCGACGTCGGCGCCTTCGCTCTTCTTGCCGAACTCCAGAAGCTTCGCGGTCATGGCGTCGCGGGTGAGGTTGGCGCCCTCGACGACGTCGAAGCCGACATTGCGCAGCACCCTGGCCATCGCCTTGGAGTCGATCGCGGGGTTGGGAAGCTGCGGGACATTCTTGTAGGCGGCATTGCCGACCACGAAGGCGACGCGCTTGTCCGCGAAGGCCGCGTTGCCGCTGACGAGAAATACTGCGATTGAAATTGCTGCGATCAAGAAGCGCATGATCATTCTCCCCTGATCCAAACTTCCTCGCTGCTCTCGGTTCGGCCTGAGCCGATCCGATGAGAGCAATCTGATCCAGTTCACGACGACGCACTGTGATCTGGATCACTCGGGGATTTCTGCTGCTCGAACCGAGCTGAGAGTCGCTGCGACGGTCGCTTTTTGGGCTGCTGACGCAGCGGGCAATACGGCTGGCGACGAACAATGACCGAAAGATTGTACCTGCGCGGTCAGCGAGTCCAACCGGTTCAGCAATCCGCTGTCGACGCCGAACGAGACAACGGTTCTTCCCGGTGGCAGGGCACCGCCGCTGGCCCGACACGCCATGGATGCCGATCGGCGCCGGCGCCAGGATGCACGGGTCATTTCGGCCATCTGGAATGTGACCCGCATCACATCGAGGCTGTTGAACCTTCCCTACGCTCGCAACATCAAATCGCCATCAGGCGTAACAGCGAGGATACGACAATGACCCGTTTTGATAGGTTTTTTGGACTGAAGGCGATTACCCTCACGGCCGCGCTGTCGATGACGGCGGGCCTGGCTTTCGCCGGCGATAACGTCTCCGCCAACCAGATCCTGGATGCGCTGAAGCCGAAGCCGGCAACCCGCGGCCTGTCCGTCGGTCCGCAGGCCGATCCGACCGCGCAGGCCAAGGAAGCGACGTTCCTTAACACGGTGCGCAACCGCTCGACCCGGTCGCTCTCGATGGGCGAGCGCGAGCAGATCGCCGAGCTCGCCGCCACCAAGCCGAGGATCGATCTGGAGATCCAGTTCGACTACAACTCGGCCGACATCGCCAAGACGTCGGTGCCGTCGGTGCAGGCGCTCGGCAAGGCGCTGTCCGATCCGTCGCTGAAGGGCTCGACCTTCGTGGTCGCCGGCCACACCGATGCGGTCGGCGGCGAGGAGTACAATCAAGGGCTCTCCGAACGTCGCGCCGACACCATCAAGAAGTACCTAGTGCAGAACTATAGTCTCAACGGCACCGATCTCGTCACCGTCGGCTATGGCAAGACCAAATTGAAGGACACCGCCAACGGCGCCGACCCGATCAACCGCCGCGTTCAGGTCGTGAACATGGAAGCCAAGACGACGGCGTCCAAGTAAAATTGTCCAAGTGAAATTCAAGTCATCGCCGCGTGAAACACGCCGCCTGCCACGATCGTGACAGGCGGCGATTTCATATCCAGCTCTGGAACAGCATCAACCGGTTGAACGTCTGCATGGACGTGCCGATGAAGGCCGCCGAGATCGGCAGCATCACCGCAAAGCCGATCGCCGCGCCCCCGACATAGGCCCACAGCAGCCAGCGCGGCAGCCCCTCCCGTCGCAGCACATAGACCAGCGCAAGCGACGCCACCGTTGCGGCCGGCAGATAATAGTAGAGGAAGCCGAGCGTGCGCGGTAGCAAAGCCCAGGCGAGCCAGGAGCCGAAATAGAACGCCGCGATCAGGAACGCATCCCAGCGCCGCGCGACGATGAAGTCGCGCAGCACGACGGCGAGCGCGAGCAGCGCCGGCCACGCGACCAGCGGATTGCCGAGGAAGACGATCGCGGAGACATTGTTCTCCGAGGTCTTGTCGAACAGGAACCACACCGGGCGCGCGAGCAGCGGCCAGGATGGCCACGCGCTCATATAGGTATGGCCGGCGATCGCGGTCGTGGTGTTGTCGGCGAATATCCGGCGCTGCGCCTCGATCAGATCCGGCAGCGACGCTCCGTAGAGCGGCACGAAGGCGGCAAGATATGTCAGCGCCGGCAGCACGGCGAAGCAGAGCGCGACATGCTGCACGCGAAGATCGGGCCAGAGATCGGGCCGATACCAGTCACTCGGCTTCGCGTCGGCGAACAGCGTGCGCCAGCCCTGCATCAGCCGGATCACCGCAACCACAACGATGCAGATGCCGAGCGGAAACAGGCCGCTCCATTTGCAAACCGCGGCGAGACCAAACAAGGCGCCCGCGAGCGCGAACAACGCATGCGGGCGCTCTCTTCGAAAGCCGTGCATGAAGGCGGCAATCGCGAGCAGGCCGAATCCGAGCGCGTAAATGTCCAGCATGGCGATACGCGCCTGCACGTAAAGCATCTGGTTGAAGCCCGCGATCGCCGCGGCGGCGATCGCCGGGCCTTGCGCGGAGAACAGCGCGAGCCCGCACAGATAGATCGCGACGATCGCGAGCGCGCCGAACAAGGTCGACGGATAGCGCCAGCCCAGCGCATTGTCGCCGAAGGCTGCGATCGATGCCGCGATCAGCTCCTTGGCCAGCGGCGGATGCATCGGGTTGAGCATCGGTTGCGATAGCGTGGGTGCCAGCATCTGCCGTGCCGCCGGCACGTAGTGCACCTCGTCGAAGACGAACTTCTCCGGCGCCGTCAGGCCGATCAGCAACGCAAGATGCGCGACCAGGAAAATCGCGACAGCGATCACTGCGCTCTGCGACACCTTCGGAACCGCGGGCAATTCGAACGGCTGCTGTGGGGCTATTTTGCGTGGCAAATCTGCTTCACCGCGGAGAAAAACAAAGACGGCACTTTTCATTGAACGCATTCTGCCGCAACTGTCACTAAGCATAACGCACGTCCAGCGCCGCTTGTGATAATTTCGCCACATCAGAAGCGCGCGCGATCCGGTACGATCAGGGACATATCGATCGGTTGCGAAATGAATTTGCGTTTCTGGCTTTTCCCAACTCTGTTGTCGGCACTCGTCTGCGCGGCGCCTTGCGCGCAGGCGCAGACGCGCGTCGGCGAAGCCGTCGTGATCCAGAACGACGTGGTGCGCGTGGCCACGACCACGACGCCGATCAGTGTCGGCGACAGCATGCTGCGCGACGAGACCGTGCGCACCGGTGCCGACAGCGCCGCGCGCTTCGTCATGGCCGACAGCACCAACCTCTCGCTGGGCCCGAGCGCCACGCTGAAGCTCGACCGCACCGTCTTCAACGACGAGCACAGCTATCGCGACGTCGCGATCCGCATGACCACAGGCGCATTCCGTTTCGTCACCGGACATTCGGAAAAGACCGCCTACAAGATCACGACACCGCTCGCGACCATCGGCGTTCGCGGCACCACGCTCGACATCCTCTCCCAGCGCGGCCGCTCCGTCGTCGTGCTCCAGGACGGTGCCGCCAGCGTCTGCACGACGAGCTCCCAGTGCGTGCAGCTCACCCAGCCCGGCGACACCGCAATCATCACCTCGGCCGGCGGCAAGGTCAGCATCACCAAGACCAACACGCCGCCCTGGACCTTTGCCGCCAATTGCGCCGCAAGCGCCGGGCTGTGCTCGGTCAACCAGTATGCGGACGCCTCGCCGACCATCACGCCTGCCGTCCACGACGACGGCATGCTGTGCGGGCGGTGATGATGGCGAAACTCGACGTCAGACGCCTCGTCCTCGCCGCCGCGCTGACCGCAACCGCTGCGTTTGCGTTCTTCGCGTTCAATGCGCGACCGGCGGCAGCGCAGGCGTCTTGCGAGTCCGGATGCGGTGGGCCGACGCCCTCTCCATCGCCGACCTATTCACCGTCGCCGACACCCACACCGACCCCCTCGCCTTCGCCGAGCCCCTATCCGTCGTCCTCGCCGAGCCCGTATCCACCGCCTCCACCTTCGGGCCCGACCGGCGCGGACTCCAGCGGCAATTCGATCGGCGGCCTCGCCAACCAGCGCTTCAACCAGATGATCACCAACCGAGTACTCGGCACGGTGCTGCTCGGCGTCAACGAGCAGGTCAATTGCAGCGACTGCATCAGCGCATTCGGCTCCGCCGGCTCGTTCTCGGCCGGTATTCACGGCCGCAAGGAGCTGACCATCAACCTCTCGCTGCTCGCCGGCATCGCCTACACGCAATACAGCGAGGGCGGCTACAACATCACCAGCGCGCCGATCGGCGCCTTCGCTCTGCGCTATGATTTCACCGACTGGGGCTCGTCGCGCCCGTTCTTCGACGTCGGCACCATCCTGACGCCGTGGGAGAAGGCGCGCTACACCCGCAGCTACAACACCAGCCTCGGGCCGGTGAGCGTCACGGGCTCGACCAACGCGTCGAACTACGCCGTCTATGGCCGTGCCGGCTGGATGAGCCGCGTGTCCCCGCGCGACGAATTCGCGGCCTCGATCGAAGTCTGGCAGCTCTGGCAGCGCGTCTCCGGCTATTCGGACAGCGCCGTGGCGTTCAATCCGTTCGACGCCTCCATTGCGACCGGCACCGACCGCACCAGCCTGGTCAAGATCGGCGGCCAGTGGACGCACCTCTTCGGCAGCAACATCGAGACCAACATCAATGGCGGCTGGGTGCAGTCCTTCGCCAGCCATGGCGGCATCGTCGCCACCGTGACCGGCGACGGCCTGGTGGTGCCGACGATGGGCAACCAGGGTTGGTTCGAATATGGCGGCCGCCTCGGCTTCTGCGTGCAGAAGGGCTGGATCGTCGACCTGTTCGCCAACGGTACGCTGGGCCCGCAGCCGGTGGGGAACACCATCCACGGCGGCGTGGGGCTAAGGATTAATTACTAGGGCGGGATCTCGCCCCAAATTCCGCTGTCATGCCCCGCCTAGTGCGCAATTGCGCACGGGGGGCGGGGCATCCAGTACGCCGCAGCTTCTCCGCATCACTCAAACGTCTCTGAAATATTGGATCGCCCGGTCAAGCCGGGCGATGACCGTGAGCATGTGGCAAGGCCATAGGCCTCACGCCGCCGACTTGCCCTCGAACGCGCGACGTAAGACATCCACGTCCAGCTTCACCATCTTCATCATGGCTTGCATCGCGCGCGCAGCCGCTGCCTTGTCGGGGCTCGACAGGAATTCGAACATCACCTTCGGCACCACCTGCCAGGATACGCCCCAGCGATCGCTGATCCAGCCGCACTGCTGCTCCTTGCCGCCATGAGCAAGGAACGCGCTCCAGACGCTGTTGACCTGAACTTGATCGTCGCAATGGATCATCAGCGAGATTGCGTGGGTATATTCCACCTTCATGCCGCCGTTGAGCGCGACCAGGGGCTGCCCGGCCACCGTGAACTCGACGACGAGCACGGAGCCTGTCTTGCCGGACGGGCCGTCCGAAACGTTGCGCTGGACGTGCGTGATTTCCGAGTTCGGAACGAGCGACACGTAGAACTTCGCGGCTTCCTCGGCATCGCCGTTGAACCACATGCAGGGCACGAGCTTGGACATCGTGAATGCTCCTCTTCAGATGGTCGATGTTCGTTGGCTTCGGTCAGGCGTTCGCCATGTCGGACTGCGCGGCGAAGGCTGCCATGTCCATCCAGTTCACGCCCCACATATGACCGTCCGGATCCTCGAAGCTGCGGCCGTACATGAAGCTGTATTCGTCCTTCGGGCTTGGATCGGCCACACCGCCCGCGGCCTCGGCCTTGCCGACGACGTCATCGACCTCGACGCGGCTGTCGGCCGAGAGGCAGAGCAGCACCTGGTTCGAGGTCTTGGCATCCGCGATCGGCTTCGGCGTGAACTTGCGGAATTTGTCGTGGGTCAGGAGCATGGCGAAGATGGTCTCGGAGAAGACCATGCAGCTCGCCGTCTCGTCGCTGAATTGCGGGTTCCTGACCGCACCGACCGCCTCGTAAAAGGCCGTCGCGCGCTTGAGGTCGGTCACCGGCAGATTGACGAAAATCATTTTGGGCATCGGAGGCTCCTTGGGCGGGGTTCTGCCCAAGGACGGATGGCCCGACGGCCATCCGACACGGCTTCCGAATATTTTTTGAAGGCTGTGCCTGCGTGGTTCTGTCGCACAGAACCAGCAGGTTTTCAGGCCCTTACTTCTTCTCGTTGGGATCCCGGTGGACGGGGTCGATCCACAGCACGGTCTCGGGCTTCTCGACCGGCTCGATGTCGAGGTTGATCGCGACCGCCTCGCCGTCGCTGCGCACCAGCACGCATTCCAGCACCTCGTCCCGGCTGGCGTTGATCTCCTGATGCGGCACGTAGGGCGGGACGAAGATGAAATCGCCGGGGCCGGCCTCCGCGGTGAATTGCAGGCTCTCGCCCCAGCGCATCCGCGCCTTGCCCTTCACCACGTAGATGACGCTTTCGAGATGGCCGTGGTGATGCGCACCGGTCTTGGCGTCCGGCTTGATGCTGACCGTGCCCGCCCACAATTTCTGCGCGCCGACGCGCGCGAAATTGATTGCGGCCGCGCGGTCCATGCCGGCCGTCGACGGCACGTTGGTATCGAGCTGATTGCCGGGAATGACGCGCACACCGTCATGTTTCCAGCGATCGTCATGATCGTGGTCATGGTGGGAATGCGTGTGGTCATGGCCGGTCATGGGACTTGCTTTCTGTTTTTGGTTCCGTGCGCGGCAAGCTAACCAAAGCGGGCCTATCAAGCCATACCCAAAATCGGAACTCTCGTAGTCGGCAGGCGTTGTTTTCGCGAGCCAACTGGAAGGAGAGTTTCATGGGTAGCACGAGCGACAAGATCAAGGGCACCGCCAACGAGGCCATCGGCAAGGCCAAGCAGGGCATCGGTGAAGCCACCGGTTCCGATCGCCTGAAGGGCGAAGGCGTGGTCCAGGAAGTGAAGGGCAAGGGCCAGCAGGCCATGGGCGACGCCAAGGACGCCGCGAAGGAAGCAATCGATCGCGCCGCGGCTGCGGCAAAGCGCGCGGCGGAGTGACGCGCGTCAATCTGAAAGCGAAAAGACCGGCCGCGAGGCCGGTCTTTTTGTTTTGCGCTGATCTCTATCCGTCATGGCCGGGCCTGTCCCGGCCATCCACGTCTTGGCTGCACGAAGGAAAGAACGTGGATGCCCGGGACAAGCCCGGGCATGACGACGTAGGCTCACTTCACCGCGAGCAATTCCACGTCGAACATCAAAGTCGCGTTCGGCGGGATCACGCCGCCGGCGCCGCGGGCGCCGTAGCCGAGTTGCGGCGGGATGATCAGCGTACGCTTGCCGCCGACCTTCATCGTGGCAACGCCCTCGTCCCAGCCGGCGATGACGCGGCCCTTGCCGATCGGAAACTCGAACGGCTCGTTACGGTCGACCGACGAGTCGAATTTCTTGCCCTTCTGGCCGTTCTCGTAGAGCCAGCCGGTGTAGTGCATCACGCAGATCTGGCCGGGCTTCGGCGAGGCGCCGGTGCCGACAACGCTATCAATGGTCTGCAAGCCTGAAGCTGTGGTCATGGTCTTTCCTGCGGTCTGGGCCGAGGCCGTGGTGTAAACGAATGTCGACACGCTGCCGATCACGGTGATCGCAAGTGCCGACATGATGGCTAGGAGTGCGCGTTGGAAACGCTGCATAAGAGACCTTCCGTTTGAGGCGGAAGGTGTCTAGCGCAACGACGCAATCGTTTCCAGCCCTCGGCCCTTAATAGCCCAGCGCGCAGCCGTCCTTGCGCGGATCGGAACCGCCGGTGAGCGTGCCCTTGTCCCAGTCGATCCAGATCGCCTGGGCGCCGCCGAGCGGGCCGACCACGCTGGTGGTCTTGTGGCCGAGCTTTTTCAGGCCTTCGACGATATCGGCAGGTACGCTGTCCTCGAGCTGGTACTGGCCCTCGTAGTGCAGACCGCGCGGCATGTCGATCGCCTCCTGCACGTCGCAGCCATAGTCGAGGATGTTGGTCACGACGTGGGTCTGGCCGACCGGCTGGTACTGTCCGCCCATCACCGCGAACGGCATCACGGAGCGGCCACCCTTCGTGAGAAGGCTCGGCATGATCGTGTGCAGCGGGCGCTTGCCGCCGGCGATGCAATTGGGATGGCCGGGCTGGATGCGGAAGCCGCCGGCGCGGTTCTGGAACAGCACGCCGGTCTTGTTCGAGACGATCGCCGAGCCGAACGAATGCGCGATCGAATTGATGAACGAGCAGACGTTGCGATCCTTGTCCACGACCGTGATGTAGATGGTCGAGGGATTCATCGGCGGCGCGACGTTCGGCAGGTCGAGCATACCGTCCATGCGGATCTTGCTGATGTACTCGTCGGCAAAGCCCTTCGCGAGCATTTCGGCGACGTCGATCTTCATATGCTCGGGATCGGCGACATGCATCTCGCGATTCATGTAGGCGATGCGCGCGGCTTCGGCTTCGAGATGGAAGCGCTCGATGCTGAGCGGCGCGTACTTGGTCAGATCGAACCGCGACAGGATGTTGAGCATCAAGAGCGCGGTGACGCCCGGGCCGTTCGGCGGGCACTGCCAGACGTCGTAACCCTTGTAGTTGGTACCGATCGGCGTCGTCGTCTCGGTGGTGTGGGCGGCGAAATCGTCGAGCGTGTGCAGGCCGCCGATCTCCCTGAGGGTCTCGACCATATCCTCCGCGATCGCGCCCTTGTAGAAGGCGTCGCGGCCGTCCTTGGCGATCGCGCGCAGCGTCTTGCCGAGCTCGGCCTGGCGGATGATGTCGCCGGCGACCGGCGGCTTGCCGCCGGGCAACAGGTAACGCACCGTGTTGGTGCCACCCTTCAGCTTCTCGAACTGGTTCTTCCAGTCGAAGGCGATGCGCGGGGCGACGACGTAGCCCTCTTCCGCCGCCTTGATCGCGGGCTGGAGCAGGCGGTCGAAGCCGAACTTGCCGTGATCGCGCAGCGCGGTCGCGAAGGCGTCGATCACGCCGGGGATCGAGACCGCATGCGCCGAGGTCAGCGGCACGGAATTGATCTTGCGCTCGAGATACCAATCGGCGTTCGCCGCCTTCGGGGCCCGGCCGGAGCCGTTATAGGCGATGATCTTGCCCTCGCCGCGCGGCTGGATCAGCGCAAAGCAGTCGCCGCCGATGCCGGTCGATTGCGGCTCGATCACGCCGAGAAGCGCCGAACCCGCCACCGCCGCGTCCACCGCCGTACCGCCCTCGCGCAGCACCTCGATCGCGGCCAGGGAGGCCTGCGGATGCGAGGTCGCGACCATCGCGTTGGTGGCGTGGACGGTGGACCTGCCGGGGAAATGGAAGTTTCTCATCGAAGTTCTGCTCTCTCAGGGCTCTCTTGGGGGGCTCTCTTGGGCCGTCGGCGCGGAGGGCGCGCCGTCTCGGAAAAACCGGGCCTACATGACACATTCCGGCCCGCCGGGGCAATGCTGGCATACCAGCGAAATAGCTGCCATCCGCTGGGCGTATAGACCTTTTGCCGTCCGGGGCCATGCGGGTTTTCTGGGCGGCGGCCGCCTGCTAAACGAGCCGCCATGATCCACAAGGTCGCTGCCTTTTACCAATTCGCCGCCCTGCCCGATTATCGCGCGCTGCGCGAGCCGTTGCGCGCGTTCTGCGCAGGCCTCGCGCTCAAGGGCAGCGTGCTGCTCGCCCAGGAAGGCATCAATGGCACGATTGCGGGTGCGCCCGAGGCGATCGACGCCTTCGTCCACGAGCTCGCGCACGGCGCCCTGTTCGGCGGCCGGCTGAACAATCTCGAGCTGAAATTCTCGACCGCCGAGGCGATGCCGTTCGGCCGGCTCAAGGTCCGGCTGAAGAAGGAGATCGTCACGCTCGGCGACGAGGCCGCCGATCCCACGCGGCAGGTCGGCACCTACGTCGAGGCCGCCGAATGGAACGCGCTGATCGCGGCACCCGACACGCTGGTGCTCGACACCCGCAACGCCTTCGAGGTGGCGATGGGCACGTTCGAGGGTGCGGTCGATCCTGAGATCAAGAGCTTTGGCCAGTTCAAGGATTTTGCCGCCGAGCAGCTCGATCCGGCGAAGCATCGCAGGATCGCGATGTTCTGCACCGGCGGCATCCGCTGCGAGAAGGCGAGCGCGCATCTGCTCGCGCGCGGCTTTGCCGAGGTCTATCACCTCAAGGGCGGTATTCTCAAATATCTGGAAGAGGTGCCGGAGGCGCAGAGCCGCTGGCGCGGCGAATGTTTTGTATTCGACGAGCGCGTCGCACTCGGTCATGGCTTGCGCGAACGGGGCCTACGCGAACAGGAATTGGGGCACGACCGTGACGAGTGACATCAAGACGCTGGGCGACCGCATCGACACGCTGGAGACACGCATCGCCTATCAGGACGATACGATCGAGACGCTCAACCAGACGATCACCGCGCAATGGAAGCAGATCGACGCGCTGACGCGGAAGATCGCGGAGCTCGGCGAGCGACTTCAGGAAGCCGAGACGAATGCGCCGGGCCCCGCCAACGAGCCCCCGCCGCATTATTAAGGATGATGAGCTACAGCCCTGACGCCTTCGGCAGCAGGCTCGCCACCTCGACCGACATCATCAGGCGGTCGCGCCCACCCTGCTTCGACGCATAGAGCGCCTGATCGGCTGTCTCGACGAGCGAGCCCACGCCGGCGGTGCGTTCCAGCGCGGGCCGGCAGGCCGCGCCGCCGAGCGAAGCGGTGACGCAGCCCGACGCGTGATTGGTGCTGTGGACGAGGCCCGCCTCACGGATCGCCCGGCGGATCCGCTCGCCGATCCGCGCGCAGCCGGCGGCATCGGTGTTCGGCAGCAGCATGGCGAATTCCTCACCGCCATAGCGCGCAGCCAGATCTCCGGCGCGCTGCATCTCGGCCGCGATGACCTTCGCCACCACGCGCAGACAGGCATCGCCTGCGGGGTGGCCGTATTCGTCGTTGTAGGCCTTGAAGTGATCGACGTCGATCATCAGCAAAGCCAGGCTGGAGCGGTCGCGATAGGCGCGCGCCCATTCCTCCTTCAACCGTTCGTCGAAGCGGCGGCGGTTGGCGAGCCCGGTGAGGCTGTCCTCGATCGCGAGCGTCTCGAGCCTGGTTTCCAGCTTCTTCTGCTCGGTGATGTCGCGCGAGATCGCGACCACCCCGTCGACGTTGCCGTTTTCCTTGCGCGTCACCCGCATGGTCGATTCGAGCCAGACTTCCGAGTTTTGCCGATGCGCGTTGCGATAGGTGACGCGCGCCTCGTCCTTTTCGCCACGCTTCATGGCATCGACGAGCGCCTGGACCTGCGGCCGATCATCCGCATGGATGCCGGCGAGCGCCGGCGTTCCGATCAGCTGATTGGGCCGCCAGCCAACGACGCGGACCGACGAGGGCGAGACATAGCGCAGCCGCTCGTCGAGCCCGATGCGGGTCACCATGTCGCTGGAGCCTTCGGCGAGCAGGCGGAAATGCGCCTCTTTCTCGACCAGGGCCGCGGCCATGCGCTGGCCCCGCTGCAACTGCCGCACCAGCACCGCGCCGATGACCGCGATCAGCACGACCAGGGCGAGCACGTAGAGCATGCGAGAGATCGCCGCGGCTCGCAAGGGCGCCAGCAGCTCGGCCTTGTCGACCATGGCAAGCAGGACGAGCGGATAACGGCCAGAGCGCTTGAAGAAGCTGACGCGCTCGGCGCCGTCCAGCGGCGACCTGAAATGGTATGCGCCGCCCGGCTGCTGCAGGCTCGCGTCGCGGAATAGCGGGGTGTCGGCGACGCTGCGGCCGACGAACCTGTCGTTGCTTGGATTGCGCGCGATGATCATGCCGTCGCCATGCACGAGCGACACGGAGCTGTTGCGGCCGAGCTCGAACTGCTCGTAGAAATGCGCGAGATAGTTCGCGCTGATGGTCGCAAGCACGACACCGCCGAAGCTGCCGTCCTGCTTGTTGAAGCGGCGCGACAGGGTGACGACCCATTCGCCATCGAGCTGGCTCCGCACCGGATGGCCGACATGAGGCTCCCGTTTCGAGGACAGCTGGTGATGACGAAAGAAGGCGTCGTCGCTGAGCGTCGAGCCGATCGTGCCCGGCGAGGTCAGCCAGTTGCCCTGGTCGTCGATGACGGCGAGGCTGTGAATGCGCGCGATCGCCTTCTTGCGTGCCTCCAGCAGATTCCTGAGCTTGGCGATCGTGGCGGGTTCGGCACCGTCCATCTCCAGCCGGCTGACGACGCCCACGACGCCGGAATCCAGCAGGTCGAGGCTGTCCTCCGCATGCTGCGTCAGCGAGCGCGCAACATTCGCCATCTCGGTCTCGGCGCCCTTGAGCACGGCATCCCGCGCGGCCCATTCGCGCCAGCCGCTGACGCCGAGGATGGTCGCACAAGTGAGCACGACGAACGCCGCCGCGCGCAACGGCAGGCGGCTCCATCCGGCTCTTTGTGAGGCGACGGTCATGCGGCAGAAATCTCCGATCGCCGGAACTTCCACCGCTTCTGTTATTGAACCCTGAAACGCTTGCCGACATTCGCAGCGTTAAGCGGGTTTTCCCGTACTCCTACGGACTGGAGCGTCGCTGGATCGCTAACAATGCGTTAGCGACCCTATCGGAAACCGAGCGCCCCGGCGCTCGCTGAACGTCGGCCTTAGCTGAAGATCGACTTAACCTTGTCCCAGAGCGAGGGACTGTCGGCGTCCGCATCGGCCTTCGACGGTGTCGGCTGCGCAGCGCTGACCGGATCGGACGCAGGGAAACTGTCCTCCAGCCCGGCTTCAAGCTTGGTATGGCGATCGGCGGCCAGCGCCTTGCCAAGATCATCAGCGTGCTTGTCGTGCGGCGCGGGATTGAACGTCTCAGCCATTGAGTCCTCCTCGATTGGGAGGTCAACGCGGCGCATTTGCGCTGGTTCCACTGTTCCGCTCCGGCTTCCGGCAGTGTATCAGGAACCTCAATCTTGATAGGACCGTCCGTGCCCCAGTCTGCGACAAAGCCCTTCATCGACGTGCTCTCCGGCCAGCGCCAGGCTACCCCGCCCATGTGGATGATGCGGCAGGCCGGGCGCTATCTGCCGGAATATCGCGAGGTGCGGGCCAAGGCCGGCGGCTTCCTCGATCTCTGCTTCAACCCGGAGCTTGCCGCCGAAGTGACGCAGCAGCCGATCCGCAGGTTCGGCTTCGATGCAGCGATCATCTTCTCCGACATCCTGGTGATCCCCTATGCGCTCGGCCGTTCCGTGCGGTTCGAGGTTGGCGAGGGTCCACGGCTGGAGCCGCTGGATGATCCCGCAAAAGTCGCGACACTCGCCGCACGCGCCGACTTCGGCAAGCTCAAGCCGGTGTTCGAGGCGCTCGGAATCGTGCGCGGTGCGCTCGATCCCAAGACCGCGCTGATCGGCTTCTGCGGGGCGCCGTGGACGGTGGCCACCTACATGGTCGCAGGCCAGGGCACGCCCGACCAGGCGCCGGCGCGCATGATGGCCTACCGGCATCCGGAGGCGTTTGCGACAATCATCGACGTGCTCGTGGAGAACTCGATCGAATATCTGCTGGCACAGCTCGCGGCCGGTGCCGATGCGTTGCAGATCTTCGACACCTGGGCCGGCGTGCTGCCGCCGGCCGAGTTCGCGCGCTGGTCGGTCGAGCCGACGCGGCGCATCGTCGAAGGCGTGCGCGCAAAAGTGCCCGACGCGAAGATCATCGGCTTCCCGCGCGGGGCCGGCGCGCAATTGCCGGGTTATGTCGAAGCGACCGGCGTGAATGCCGTCAGCATCGACTGGACTGCCGAGCCGGCCTTCATCCGCGAGCGCGTGCAGAGCAAGGTCGCCGTGCAGGGCAATCTCGATCCGCTGGTGCTGATCACGGGCGGCGCGGCGCTCGACCGCGCGGTGGACAACGTGCTGGCGAACTTTGCGCAAGGGCGCTTCATTTTCAATCTCGGTCACGGCATCCAGCCGGAAACGCCGATCGCCCATGTCGAGCAGATGCTGAAGCGCGTGCGGGGCTGAGGCTCCGCGCCGTCATTGCGAGCGCAGCGAAGCAATCCAGAATCTCTCGGCGGTGACAGCCTGGATTGCTTCGCTACGCTCGCAATGACGGATGCTGCACGTACTGCGCTCTCAAAATTTAGCGCGGCCGGCTGCGCTCGATGATCTCGGCGGCGCCCTTCGCCAGCAGATCCAGTCCCACAGCACGGCCGAGCTCGCGCGGGCGGTTGGCGGGGCCCGTGTGCGAGGCTTCGATGATGGTGTTACCGGAGAGGTCGAGCACGGACGCCGTCAGCGACATCTGATCGCCTGCGATGGTCGAAAAACCCGCCACCGGCGAATTGCAATGGCCGTTGAGCACCCACAGCACCTCGCGCTCCGCATCGGCAGAAGCGTGCGCAGAGGGATCGTCGATCGATGACAGGATCTGCCGCGTCTGCCAGTCCTGCGCGGCGCATTCCACGGCGACGATGCCCTGGCCTGCCGCGGGCAGCATCTCCGCCGCGGAGAATTCATAGGCGATACGGTGCGAGAGGCCGACGCGGTCGAGGCCCGAACGCGCCATGATCAGCGCATCGGCGGGACCAACCGCGCCGCCATCCGGCAACTTCTGCTTCTCGCCATTGTCGAGTTTTCGGACGCGGGTGTCAGCGGCGCCGCGGAAGTGGATCACTTCGACATCAGGAAACAGCCGCCGCGCATAGGCGGCGCGACGCACGGCGTTGGTGCCGATCTTGAAACCCTTGCCGCGGGACTGGCGCAGCGCTTCCAGCGTCACGCCATCGCGCAGCACCAGTGCGTCACTCGGGGGATCGCGCGATAGCGTAGCGCCGATGACGAGGCCGGGCGTGTCCTCATTGCCGGGCATGTCCTTCAGCGAATGCATCGCGGCCTGCAATTCGCCGGAGAGCACGGCAACGCGGATCTGCGCCACGAACGCGCCGCCCTTGCCGCCATGCGGCAGCAGCTTGCTGGTCTGGTCGAGATCGCCCGTGGTGTCGAACTTGACGATCTCGACATCGAGATCGGGCATGGCGGCGGTCAGGCGGCGCGCAATCTCTTCCGTCTGCGCCAGCGCCATCGCGCTCTTGCGTGTGCCGATCTTCAGTCGCGTAGCCAAGTCGAATGTCCTTTCAGCGCAATGTTTATCGCGCATCCTCCAATATCATGTCGGAGGCCTTTTCGGCGATCATGATGATCGGCGCGTTGGTATTCCCCGACACGAGGTCCGGCATGATCGAACCGTCGACGATGCGAAGGCCTTCGAGCCCCCTCACCTTCAGCCGCTGGTCCACCACCGCCAGCGCGTCATTGCCCATACGACAGGTCGAGGTCGGATGGTAGATGGTGCTGCCGCGCTCGCGGCAATAATCGAGCAGCTCTCCATCCGTGGATACCTTCGCGCCGGGATCGTACTCGCTGACCACGAACGGCTTCAGCGCCGGCGCATTCAGGATCTTGCGCAGGATCTTCAGGCCTTCGACATTGGTGGTGCGGTCGGTCTCGGTCGACATGTAGTTGATGCGGATTTCCGGCGGCACGGTCGGGTCCGCGCTTTTGATGCGCAAGGTCCCGCGGCTTTCCGGCCGGAGCTGGCACACCGACGCCGTGAATCCGGAAAAATCATGCAGCTTCTCCCCCATCTTGTCGGTCGAGAACGGCAGAAAGTGCACCTGGATGTCGGGCGAAGCGAGCCGCGGACTGGTCTTGAAGAACGCGCCCGCGGTGCCGGCCGCGATGGTCAGCCAGCCCTTCCGGAACAGCGCATAGCGCGCGCCGGCCAGCGTGCGGCGGAACGGATTATTGACGGTGTCGTTGAGCGTGATCTTCTGCGAGCAGCGCATCACGATGCGGACCTGCATGTGGTCCTGGAGATCGTGGCCGACGCCCGGCGCGTCCAGCACGACATCGATGCCGTGCTTGCGCAAGAGATCGGCAGGGCCGACGCCGGAGAGCTGAAGGAGCTGCGGCGAGTTGTAGGCGCCGCTCGACAGCACGACCTCCTTGCGCGCGCGGGCCCGGCGCACGGTTGTGCCTTGCCGATATTCGACGCCGACCGCGCGGCGTCCCTCGAACAGCACGCGCTGGCCGAGCGCCTCGGTCTCGACCTTGAGATTGCTGCGCGTCTTCGCGGGTCCGAGATAGGCCACCGCCGTCGAGGCACGGCGGCCGTTGCGCGTCGTGGTCTGGAACAGGCCGACGCCTTCCTGCGTGGCGCCGTTGAAGTCAGGATTGTAGGGTAGACCGGTCTCGACCGCGGCGTCCATGAAGGCTTTCGACAGCGGATCGGTCACGACCATGTTGGAGACCGGCAGCGGCCCGCCGGCGCCGTGATATTGATCGGCGCCCCGCGCCTGGTTCTCGGCTTTCTTGAAATAGGGCAGCACGTCGTCATAGCCCCAGCCGGCATTGCCGTGCTGGCGCCAGCGATCGTAATCCTCGTGCTGGCCGCGGACATAAAGCAGGCCGTTGATCGAGCTCGATCCGCCCAGCGTCTTGCCGCGCGGCTGGAACACCTGCCGCCCCTTCAGTTCAGGCTCCGGCTCGGTCTGGTACATCCAGTTGACCGTCTTCTCCTTGAACAGCTTTCCGTAGCCGAGCGGCACGTGGATCCAGATGTTGGAATCCCTAGGTCCCGCCTCGAGCAGCAGCACGCTGTGCTTGCCGTTCGCAGAGAGCCTGTTGGCGAGCACGCAGCCGGCGGAGCCGGCGCCGACGATGATGTAGTCGAACTCAGGATCGGACGGCGCGAGGGAGGAATTTGCGTTCATGCGCTACTGTTCTTCTTGTTGGTGGGCGTTTCCGGTTCGTCACTAGCACAATCATGCGCGTAGACGCAGCGCCTCGACCAGTGACTTGAACGCACGGGCATATTCCGCCCCTGCCCTTGCGATATCCGCGCGCCCGGCGCAGGCGACCGCCGCCTCCGTCACCGCGCCGAGCAGCAGCCGCGCCAGCGGCTCGACCGGTTGCTTTGCGATGAGGCCGGCCTCCATCGCCACCGACAGCGCGCGCGGCATCTTACCGCCAAAATGCTGCGCGTCGATCTCGCGCCAGCGCTCCCAGCCGAGCACGGCCGGGCCGTCGCGCAGGATGATCTGACCTGTCGGGCCCTTGGCGGTCGCCGCAAAGTAATGCTGGGTGCCGGCGACCATCGCGGCGAGCACGTCCTTCTCGGCGCGCGCGGTCCGGTCGATCTCGGCGACGAGATCGCGCGAGACAGAATCGAACACCGCTTCGAACACCGCCTCCTTGGTCTTGAAGTGATGATAGACCGCGCCCTTGGCGACGCCCGCGGCCTCCGCGATGTCGTCCATGGTGGTCGCGGCAAAGCCCTGCATCCCGAACAGGCGGCGCGCCGCCGTCAGGATCGCCTCCGATGTCGCCGCCCGCCGCTCCGCCTGCTTTGCCATGGCTCCCGTCTAGTCCAATTCGTCGCACCCGGCCAGTTGACTTTTCGACTACCGGTCGGTATTTACCGACTATCAGTCGGTTTTAATCGTGAGGTGATCCATGCCGAGCCGTGATGTCGTTGAAGCCTTTGCCAAGCGGCTGGAGAACGGGGAGTTTGTCGAAGCGATCGAGCAGTACTACACGTCCGATGCCGCGACCTATGAGAACAACGCCGCCCCGACAGTCGGCCGCGACAAGCTCGTCGCCAAGGAGCGCGGCGTGCTGGCGGCCTCCAGGGAGGTCAAGGCCGTCCGCATCGGGCCGAGCCTGATCGAGGGCGATCACGTCGCGACCCGCTGGCGGTTCAGCTTCACCAATGCCGAAGGCGTCGTCCGAACGCTGGATGAGATCGCGTGGCAGACCTGGCGGGGCGATCAGCTGATCGAAGAACGGTTCTATTATGATCCGAAGCAGCTCGGGCGGTGACGTTCGGCACATTTGGCAACAGAGCGGGCTGGCAGCCTCCTCGCGGCCATCCTTCGAGACGCCCGCCTTCAGCGGGCTCCTCAGGATGAGGTCTGCTCCGCGGCAACATCTTAGACCCTCATGGTGAGGAGCGCCGCCTTGCGGCGCGTCTCGAACCATGAAGGCCGAGCGCGTTCTGCGATCGGCCCACTGTTACAACCGTAACGCGGGGCGCCGCATTTGTATCGATTTGTTATCGATACCCTCGCTTGAACACGCAGAAGTGGCCATGGCGATCGTGGCCAGCGGGGATAATTCATATTTCGTCAAAGGTTTGCAGCGAATCCTCCTGATCGAGCCGGACAAACGGCCCATGCTGCTAGGCCCTGGAATGCGGACTCAAACGACCAGCTATTTCGCGCGGCTGTTCGCCGGCGATCTGTCGGCCTTTGGCGGTCCTGCAACCGACGAAGCCGTCGCCGGACATATCCGCGCCGATCAGATGTCACTGGTGCTCGGCTACTCCGTCGGCATCATGCTTGCCAATGCCTGCAACGCGGCCGTGCTCGCCATCGCGCTCTGGCATTCGCCGGACTGGAAGTTTGCGTTGGCCTGGGCCGCGATCGTGGCCGGCGCCGCGATTGCGTTCGGCCTGCAATCCCACGCCTCGCGCCGGATCACAAAACCCCAATTCGTTTCGCGCCGGGCGATGCATCGGCTGGTGCGCAACGCCTTCGTGCTCGGCGTTGCCTGGGGCATCGTCCCGGTCGCCTTCTTCGCGAATGCCGCAACCGGCGGCCAGCTCGTCATCACCTGCCTTTGCTCGGGAATGCTGGCCGGCGGCGCGCGGGCCTTCGCCACGATCCCGATTGCGGCCATCGCCTTCACGAGCCCCATCTTCGTCGGCATCGCCATCTGCCTCGGCCGCGACGGCGATCCCGCCTATGTGCTGATGGCCATCCTGGTGGTGGTCTACGGCAGCGTGCTGCTGCGCGCGGTGTTCGTCAATTCATTCGCGTTCGCGCGGCGCGTGATCCGGCAGATCGAGGCCGAGCGCACGGTCCGGCAGGATCCCCTCACGCTGTTGCCCAACCGCTTCGCCTTCAACGAGACGCTCGAAGCCCCGCTGCGGCGGATGGCCCTGTCCGGAGAGGAATTCGCGGTGCTCCTGCTCGACCTCGACCGCTTCAAGGAGGTCAACGACAAGTTCGGCCACCCCGCCGGCGACGAATTCCTGGTCCAGGTCGCAAGCCGGCTACAACGCTGCACGCGCGCGGCCGAGCACGTCGCGCGAATCGGCGGCGACGAGTTCGCGCTGGTGATGGCCAATCTGGCGCGGCCCGAGGATGCGCTCGAGATCGCCGAACGCTTCGTCGCGGCCTTCGACGAACCGTTCCAGATCGAGGGCCGCCAGATCGCCGGCGCGACCAGCGTCGGCATCGTGCTGGCGCCGCGCGACGGCACCACGCAGCTCGACATCATGAAGAATGCCGACGCCGCACTGTATCGCGCCAAGAAAGCCGGCCCCGGCACGGTCTGCTTCTTCGAGGAAGCCGATGAAAGGGTGTCACGCGATCGCAAGGCGCTGCAAGCGGACCTCGAAGGCGCCATCGCCAGGGACGAGCTGTTCCTGGTGTTCCAGCCGTTCCTCGATCTCGGCGAGAACCGCATCACCGGCTTCGAGGCGCTGCTGCGCTGGCAGCATCCCCGGCGCGGACTCGTGCCGCCGAGCGAATTCATCCCGATCGCCGAGGAGACCGGGCTGATCCACGAGATCGGTGAATGGGTGATCCGGCGCGCCTGCGCGACGCTTTCGGACTGGCCGGAGGACATCCGGGTCGCCGTGAACTTCTCTGCCGCGCAGTTTCACAGCACCGGCATCCTCCAGACCATCGTGCAGGCGCTCGCGGACGCGAAGGTCGCCCCGCACCGGCTCGAGATCGAGATCACGGAATCGATGCTGCTGTCGAAATACGGCTCGGCGGCGTCAGTCCTCAACGCGCTGCTCGAGCTCGGCACCACGGTGGCACTGGACGATTTCGGCACCGGCTTCTCCTCCCTCACCTATCTGCGCAAGCTGCCGTTCAGCCGTATCAAGATCGACCAGTCCTTCATCCGCGACATGCTGGTGCAGCCCGACTGCGCCGCGATCGTGAAGTCTGTGATCTCGCTGGCGCGCGACCTGCGCATCGGCGTGGTTGCGGAAGGCGTCGAGACCGCCGACCAGCTCGAGTTTCTGCGCCAGTTCGGTTGCGACGAAGCGCAGGGCTATCTGATCAGCCGGCCGGTGTCGGCCGATGGCGTTCTGGCGCTGTTGAACACGAAGAAGCTGCGGGCGACTTACGCGGCGTAGGGAAATACTCACAAATGTGAGGCGGTCCGCTTCCAGGGGTGAAGCAGACTCGCGCAGGGCAGAATTTCTTCAAGCCACCCTTCGCAAATGAATCGCTGCCAGGCAGTTCTGCATCCCGCGCCAGTCTTCGCGGTCATAGGGTTGGTCTGCATCCCTGACCTAAGGCTGCCCGCTGTTTTGAGAGCGTTTCCGAGTGTTTCGGCGCGCTACCACTCTCAAGACGGCTTGCCGTGTCGGCCCCATTAAGCAACACTTGCCGCATTTCAAAGTAATTATTTTTGAGGGGCATCATCATGCCTGAGATATTTGAAGTCGTGCTGTGGTGTGCCGCGCTTGCGACATGGTTGATGCTTCTCTTCGCCCTCGTGAGCAAGACCCTGAAACAGCTCTCAAAGAGCATCCGCCGCGCGATAGAGGAAGCTTTCAAGCCCGACTTGAAGTGATCTCGGCTACGATGCCCGATCGAAACTGAACCGGCCCGCCCCGGTGACGAAGATCAACATCGCGCCTCCCATGATCGAGACATTCTTCAGGAAGTGGTTGTATTGACCGATCTGCTGCGCACCCGCGGGATACTCCCAGTAGCGGTGCGCAATAGCCGTTGCCGCCAATACGAACACAAACGTCAGAATTGCGCAGTAGCGCGTACCGACGCCCAATATCAAACCAACGGATATCAATACTTCCAGTACGATGTTCGTCATGGTGAACAGCTCGGGTGCTGGAAGATTCAGGGACCTGAAATACCCCACAGAGCCGCTGAAGTTGGATATTGCTCCATACGCGCTTCCGACGAATACCCACGCGAGGAGAATGCGGCCGATTAAAATCAGCGCGTCAGCTCGCCCTGTGGCGAACGCATCGACTGCCAGCGAGACAGAATTGGATTTCATGGCAGAACCTCCACCCTTGCTGTCCAAGACCGGCTGAACGCATTTATTGCCGAGAGCAAACCTATCATGATTGGTGGACCGCACGAAGCGCTCTTGCCGGCCCATTGACGCTGCAAAGCCCGCTTCGTCACCGCCCTTAGCTGCCTCGCCAGGACGACCTGCACCCGCCCGCTCCGAAAGTAGGGCGGATGCGCGAGCCTTCAGGCTGATCGCGGTTTCCGAGTACGCCTTCCAGCTCCGGTCAGACCGCATCTTCCCGGAGCAGCGTGTCCACGGTGATGGTACCGCGGGCGCGGGAGACGCAGGCGCAGATCTTCTGGTTGCTTTGCTTCTGGTGATCGCTGAAGAAGACGTCGCGATGATCGATCTCGCCGTCGACCTCGACCACGTCGATCGCGCACAGGCCGCATTCGCCGCGCTTGCAATCGTACATCACGTCGTGTCCGCTGGCATTGAGCACATCAAGCATCGAGCGCTCGCGCGGGATTTCGAGCTCGACATCGGTCCCCTTCAGGCGCACGCGAAACGTCTCGGTCGGCAGCGTGCCGCTGGAGCCGAAGGTCTCGTAGCGGAGATCGGGAAGCGGATGGCCGGCGCCGATCCAGGCGTGGCGCGCGGCATCCAGCATCCTCATCGGGCCACAGAACAGCGCCAGCGCACCTTGCGGCAATGATCCGAACAGCGCATCGAGGTCGAGTCGCCGGCCCTCGTCGCTCGCGTGAACGAGCAGGCGCTCACCGAGCATTTTGGCGAGATCCTCGAGATAGGCGGCATCGGTGCGCGAGCGCACGGCATAATGCAGCGTGACATCAGCGCCGCGACGCGCCAGCGCCTGTGCGGCGCCAAGGATCGGCGTGATGCCGATGCCGCCGGCGATCAGGCAATAGTTTTCGCGGGCCCAGTCGACCGCGAGCAGCGAAGCCGGCCGCGTGATGTCGAGCCGGGCGCCTGGTGCGAGCTGCCACATATAGCGCGAGCCGCCGCGGGAATCCTCGGCACGGCGCACCGCGATCTTGAAACCGCGCGAGGACGCCTCGCCGACCAGCGAATAGGATCGCGTCTCCGGCAGGCCGTCGATGGTCACGCTGATATTGATGTGGCTGCCGACCGGATAGGCCGTGCCGTCGAACTGATCCGGCAGGATCAGGAACTCGCGGATGCCCGGCGCAAGATCGCGCGTCGCGACCAGCGTTGCCGGAATCCAGGTTTCGATGAAGCGCATGGCGATTGCCTTAGTCGGTTGCGGTCCTGATCAGCGCGAGCGCCGGCAAGAGGTCGAGATGGGTGCGGTTGCGCAGCGCAAGCCGCAAGTTTCGCACCGCGAGGCGCGCGTGCTCGCGCATCACGGCTTCGGCGCGGGCGCCTTCGCGGTTCTCGATGGCGTCGATCACGACGCGATGGTGCTCCTGCCCGATGATCAGAATCTGCTGCGCCTCGGGCAGCGCCGATTGCGCCATCACGAACCCGCTTGGGGAAGCAAATGGCAGCGCGGAAGCGCGGTCGATCTGCCGGATCAGCGGCGCGCTGCGCGACAATTCGGTGAGCAGTGCGTGGAAACGCGCGTTCAGCGTGACATAGGAGGAGAACGCGTCGACCGAGATCGGCACCTGGCGCAGCAACTCGTCGATCGCGGCAAGGCACTCCTTCAGCGGCTCAAGCTCGCGCGCGGAAACGCCGCGCTCGGCTGCGAAGCGCGCGGCCAGCCCTTCGAGCGTGCCACGCAGCTCGATGGAATCGGAGATGTCGCGCTCGGAAAACGCCTTCACCATGAAGCCGCCTGAGGGAATCGCCTCCAGCAGGCCTTCCTCCTCCAGCCGCACCAGCGCCATGCGCACCGGCGTGCGCGAGGCGCCGGTCGTCTCCACCGCCTGGAGCTCGGAGATGCGCTCGCCGGGCCGTAAGCGACCCGACAGAATCTGGTCGCGCAGCGCGAGCTGCGCCTTCACGGTCTGCGAGACGGAGCGGTCGACCTCTCGCTCGGGCGCTGCTTTCACCTGGCCTACTCCGCGGCCTGGAGCTGCTGCGGCGGGTTTTCCTTCGCCACCATCCTGTCGATCAGCTTGCGCGTCCACATCGCACCCGCGTCGATGTTGAGGTTGTAGAAGATCCGATCGGGGTTCTCGTCCATGGCGCGCTGCTGCGCCTCGAGGATCAGCTCGTCTTCGTGGAAGATGCCGGAGACGCCTTCGCGGATCTCGGAGGTGATGCGCTGCTCGCCGATCTGATAGTTGCGCACGAACGCCCAGAAATAGTAGCAGGTCTTCTCGGTCTCCGGCGTGATGGTGTTGAGCACGAAACCGTTGACGCCCTGCGAGCGGTCGCCTTCCGGCGCGCCGGTGCCTGTCGGCGCCACGCCGACATCGATCGCGATCGTGCACGGGGCTTCGAAGCGGATGATCTGCCAGCGGTCGACGAGGCCGGGCTTGCCGAGCTGCTTGGCCCAGAACGGCGGCGCCTCGATGCCGCGCATCCAGCGCGTCACCGTCACAGTCTTCTCGCCATGGGTGACGTCGAACGGCGCCTCGGCGACCGCGTCGTTCCCAATCGAGGAGCCGTGCACGAAAGTCTCATGGGTAAGGTCCATGAGATTGTCGAGCACGAGGCGGTAGTCGCAATTGACGCGGATGGTCTTGCCGTCGCCGGCCCAGGCCGGATCGTGATTCCAGTGCATGTCCGGCACCAGCGCGGGATCGGCCAGCGCGGGATCGCCCATCCAGAGCCAGATGTAACGATGACGCTCGACCACGGGATAGGCGCGGACGCAGGCCGACGGATTGATGGTCTCCTGCGAGGGCATGAAGGTACAGCGCCCCTGCGCATTGTATTTCAGACCGTGATAGCCGCAGACGACGGTGTCGCCTTCCAGGCGGCCCTTGGACAGCGGCACCAGGCGGTGCCAGCAGGCATCCTCCAGCGCGGCCACCGAGCCATCGGCCTTGCGGTACATCACGACATGCTTGCCGCAGATCGTCCGCGGCAACAGCGCCGGCTTGACGTCAGCGTCCCAGGCCGCGGCGTACCAGGCGTTCATCGGGAAGGGTTTTGTCACGGGTCGCTCTCCCAAGGCTTATGTATGCTCTATGTATACAATAGAGGAGAGGTAGAATCGTTCAAGGCTAAATGTGGCGTATTGGATACCTATTATCTTGATATTGTATACAACTATACCGGAAGTCATTCCCCGCGAAGGCGGGGAATCCAGTACGCCGCGGCTCCTCCGCATCACGGCACGGCCGCGGCGTACCGGATCACCCGCTTTCGCGGGTGATGACAGCGGAGAATCCGGAAAACACTCCTCGGAGCAGCAACCGAAGAGTCGTCCTGGGCTTGGTGCCCTACGCCCCGAACACCTTCTTCAACCCCGCCTGGGCCTCTTCCTGAATCCGCTTCAGGTGCTCGGTGCTGCGGAAACTTTCCGCGTAGATCTTGTAGACGTCCTCCGTGCCGGAGGGCCTTGCGGCGAACCAGCCGAAATCGGTTTCGACCTTGATGCCGCCGAACGGCTGGCCGTTGCCCGGCGCCTTGCTCAGCGTGGCGCGGACAGGATCGCCGGCGAGGTCCTTGAGGCCGAGCTGCTCGGGCGTGACGGACTTGAGGATGTTCTTCTGGGGCGCGGTGGCGGCGACGTCGATACGCGCGTAGTGGGGCACGCCAAGTTCGGCAGTGAGATCGCCGAAGAGCTGGCTGGGATCGCGGCCGGTCTTCGCCATGATCTCGGCTGCGAGCAGGCCGAGGATGATGCCGTCCTTGTCGGTGGTCCACACCCCGCCGTCGCGGCGCAGGAACGAGGCCCCTGCACTCTCCTCGCCGCCGAAGCCGAAGCCACCCGTGAGGAGGCCGTCGACGAACCATTTGAAGCCGACCGGCGTTTCGACCAGCCTGCGGCCGAGCTTCTTGGCGACGCGGTCGATGATCGAGCTCGACACCACGGTCTTGCCGATCGCGGCATCCTTGCCCCAGTTCGGCCGGTTCGCGAACAGATAGGAGATCGCGGTCGCAAGGTAATGGTTCGGATTCATCAGGCCGCCGGTGCGCGTCACGATGCCGTGGCGGTCGGCATCGGTGTCGTTGGCAAAGGCGACGTCGAAGCGGTCGCGCATCGCGATCAGGCTCGCCATCGCGTAGGGCGAGGAGCAATCCATGCGGATCTTGCCGTCCCAGTCGACGGTCATGAAGCGGAAGGTCGGATCGATCGCCTCGTTCACGACGGTGGCCTTCAGGCCGTAGCGCTCGATGATCGGATGCCAGTAATGCACGGCGGCGCCGCCGAGCGGATCGATCCCGATATTGATTCCGGCGGATTTGACCAGATCGAGATCGACGACATTGCCGAGATCGGCGACGTAGGGCGTGATGAAGTCGTAGGCGTGCACGTTCGCGGATTTGCGTGCCTTGTCGTAGTCGATGCGCTTCACGCCCTTCAGGCCGTCGGCGAGATAGGCGTTGGCGCGCTTCTCGACGACGGAGGTCGCGTCGGTGTCGGCCGGGCCGCCATGCGGCGGATTGTATTTGTAGCCACCGTCCTCGGGGGGATTGTGCGAGGGCGTGACGACGACGCCGTCGGCAAGGCCGCTAGTGCGGCCCTTGTTGTAGGTCAGGATCGCGTGCGAGATGACAGGCGTCGGGCTGTAGCCGCCGTCCTTGTCGATCATGATGTCGACGCCGTTGGCGGCGAACACCTCGACGGCGCTGACCAGCGCCGGCTCGGCCAGCGCATGGGTGTCGATGCCGATGAAGAGCGGGCCGGTCAGGCCCTTTTCAGTTCTGTAGTCACAAATCGCCTGCGTGGTCGCGAGGATGTGGCCCTCGTTGAAGCTGTTCTTGAACGACGTGCCGCGATGGCCGGAGGTTCCGAACGCCACCCGCTGCGCGGGATCGCCGACATCGGGCTTGCCGGCGAAATAGGCCGTCACCAGCCGCGGAACATTGGTGAGCGCGTCCGGCGAGACCAGCTTGCCCGCCGCGGGATCAACATCAGCCACTGAAATATCCTCGTCCTGTCGTGCAGAGTTTGTGGAATACCATAGCATCGGCCGGGCCCCCGCCAAGGGCACAACACCCGCGGCGGGCTGGCCGTTCCTGAGATCATGCTATGGTCCTTCCGATCGGGGCTTTTTCGAGTCGGGGCATGACGCTGTTTCACAGGCTCTTGGTTGTTCTGATGGCCTGGCTTGCGACGGCTGGTATCGTGCCCAATGCGATGGCCGCGGAGTTCTACACGGAAGACCTGCGCATTCCGATGACGGAGGCCGGGCCGCAGGGGCTGGAGGCCTTTCTGGTCCGGCCCGCCGGAACGAAGCGCTATCCGCTCGCGCTGCTCAGCCACGGCTCGCCGCGCAGTTTCGACGATCGCGCGACCATGTCGGCGCACAAATATTACGGGATTGCGCTCGAATATGCCCGGCGCGGCTTTGCCGCGCTGATCGTGATGCGGCGCGGCTATGGCACCTCGCCCGGCGGGCGCGTCGACAGCGTCGGCGGTTGCGCGAATGCCGCCTATCTGCCGGCGGCGGCGGTTGCGGTCGCGGATTTGCGCGCGGCGATCGATGCGATGGGGCGCAGGGCCGACGTCACGACATCGGGCATGATCGCGGCCGGCCATTCCGCCGGCGGGCTTGCCACCGTCGCGCTGACCGCGCAGGCACCGCCGGGTCTAATCGCCGCGATCAGCTTTGCCGGCGGCCGCGGCTCGCGCGATGACGACGACGTCTGCAACGAGAATGGGCTGGTGCAGGCCTTCGCCACGTTCGGCAAGACATCGCGCGTGCCGATGCTGTGGGTCTATGCGGCCAATGATTCGTTCTTCGGTCCCGATCTCGCGCGCCGCCTCTATGACGGATTTCGCGGCAATGGCGGTCACGCGAAATTCATTGCGGCGTCGCCTTACGGCGACGACGGCCACTATCTCTATTCGGTGGTGGGCCGCCCGCAATGGACGCCCTATCTCGACGCCTTCCTGCGCGAGCGCGGGCTCGGCCATGACATCCTGAGCCTTCCCGATCCGCTGCCGCCGCCGGGCCAGCTCAACGAGGCCGCGCGCGCCGAATTCTCGCGCTACCTCGCCAGCACCATGCCACACAAGGCTTTTGCGGTGTCGCCGAACGGCGGTTACGGCTGGCGCTCGGGGCGCACCACCGCCGACGACGCCCGGCGCGATTCGCTTAGCGCCTGCATGAAATGGTCGCCGACCTGCACGCTGTATGCGGTCGATGACCAGCTGGCCTTGGCGGCGCAAAGGACATCGACGGACCAGAGCGCCCGCGCGCGATAGGCGCGAGGGTGATCGGAGCTTTCGACGGTTGAGGCTAGAGCCGCTCGCTGAGCGCGAGCTTGTAGCCGACGCCGGTGACGGTCGCGATCACGGGCGTGCCGCTGCCGACGAGCTTGCGGCGCAGCCGCGCCACCAGCGCATCGACCGTGCGGATATCGACCTCGGCCTGGCGGTTGCTGACGACCTCGATCAGATAATCGCGGCTGAGCGGCCGGCCGTCGGCGCCGACCAGCGCCGCGAGCAGGTCGAACTCGGCGCGCGTCAACGCCACCGGCTTGCCGTCGCTGGCGAGCAGCTCGCGCCGGGTCAGGTCGATGATCCAGCCGCCGAAGGCGATCGAATTGTGGTTGCGCGCCGCCTTGCGGTCAATCGAGCGCCGCCGCAGCACGCTGCGCGCGCGCGCCAGCAGGTCGCGCAGATTGATCGGCTTGGTGACGTAATGGTCGCCGGCGATCTCGAGCCCGAGGATGCGATCGACGTCGGTGTCGCGGCGCGTCACGAAGATGATGCCGGCGTTGCTGATCGCCTGGATCTCCTTGGCGAGCTCGAAGCCGTCGCCATCGGGCAACTGCACGTCGAGGAAGACGAGATCGGTGCGCGAGCGCAGCGCCTGGCGGCATTCCGCGCAGGAGCCGGCGCCGACCACGTCGAAATTGTTCTCGCTGAAATAGCCGACCAGCATCGTCCGCGTCACGGGATCGTCTTCGACGACGATCAGCCGTTCGCGGCCGGCAGGCCTTAATTCCTGACGTGCGGAATCAACCACGTTGTTGGATGTCCTGTGTGCTTGTGGCGCGGCTTGAAAGTTCAAGTCGTCGCGCAGCGCACTGTCCTGTGAACGAACATTCACGACTTATTCGAGCCCCCGAAATTTGCCTGCTGGAATACTAGGCGTGTTGTGCTGCCCGAACAATATTGGTCATGGTATTGGCGTATTAAGTATGAATTGCCCCACAGTTCTCATCGCGCGCATCATCATGCCGGCGTGGCTCGTGCGAGCGCCGACTAGGCCCCTCGACACCGCCGATCCCGCACATTCGGCATCGGACTCAACCGCTGGTTAACGTAAAGAAAGGCTTCGGCTTCGAAACAGTCGGCCGCGCCTCTATAGTCTCCGCTTGCAGATGCGAAACCACGGAGCAGGCGTGATGCAGGGGCAGGCCCGGTTGGCCGCCGAACGAACCGCGCAAGGTGCAACGCCTTTCGGCCGTTCTCACACGCTCGACGTCCTGCGCGGCCTCGCCATCGTCGGCGTGATGGCGATCCACGTCTCACAATCCTTTCCTTCAAAGATCCACGCCGTCGACTTCGACTTCATGTGCGGCTGGACCGGCGTCAACGTGTTCTACTTCGTCAGCGCCATGACGATGTGCCTGATGTGGACGCAGCGCACCGAAACCGACCCGACGCGCAAATTCTACATCCGGCGCTTCCTGCGCATCGCGCCGCTGTTCTGGCTCGCGATCCCGGTTTACCTCGCCGTCAACGGCACGGGTCCCAGCTACAACGCGCCCAACGGCGTCGGGCCGCTCCAGGTGATCCTGACCGCGACGTTCCTGCACGGCTTCTGGCCGGACAGCGTCAACAGCGTCGTGCCGGGCGACTGGTCGATTGCGGCGGAAATGACGTTCTATCTCGCCTTCCCCTTCGTGATCACGGCCTTCGGATCTCGCCGCCGCCTCTATCTTGCGCTCGCGATCGCGCTGCATCTCTTCAATGTCTGCCTGTTCAAGCCGTGGGCCTTCGCACTGTTCTCGGCCTATTATGGTCCGGGCCACGAAGCGTTCGTGTGGAACGCATTGCACATCAGCTTCCTGAACCAGCTGCCGGTCTTCCTCGTGGGATGCGCGCTGTTCTTCTCGCTGCGCGACGGCTTTGCGAAGTCGGACGCAGCGATCTTCGCCGCCTTCATCGTACTGTCCTTCATCGCCGACCGCGCGACCGGCTCGCATGAATTCAACTACCTGATGATCAACCTCGTGCTCGGCGCGCTGGTTGCAGGTTGCATCCGCCTCGCGATCCGCTGCCGGCCGATCGAGGCGATCGGCCGCAACTCCTATTCGATGTACCTGTCGCACTTCGCGGTGATCTACGGCCTGCGCCAGATCTGGCCGCTTACGGACGGACTGGTCTCGCTGCTGATCGCCTATGCCGTCACCGCCGCGCTCAGCTATCTCGTCGCACGCGCGACCTGGCATCTGGTCGAACGGCGCGCGCAGGAGTTTGCGCATCGCCTGACGTCCGCGGGATCGGGCCGCTCGACGATCCGACCGACCATCGCCGCCACTGCGGCCGGTCTGCACTGACGCGCGACTTGTCTAGCTGACGCGCTCGAATCTAAAGTACGCAACGAAAGATCCTCAGACACGCCGGGGCGGCGTGATCAGGTCGACCGGCTTCACGCTGGAGTAGGCGCCATGGAAGTCATACTGCTCGGCACCGGCGGCCCACGCCCGGACCCGCGCCGCATGGCGACGACCACGCTGATCAGGCTCGGCGAGGAGAATATCCTGTTCGACGCGGGCCGCGGCGTCATGGTGCAGCTCCACAAAGCCGACGAGCCGCTCGGCGCCATCGACACGGTCTTTCTCACCCATCACCACTTCGACCACATCGGCGACCTCTACGACGTGATGTTGAATTCGTGGATGCATGGACGCAAGGACGATCTGCGCATCTACGGTCCGCCCGATACCGAACGGCTCGTCAACACGCTGATCACACAGGTCTACGACAAGGACATCGCCTGGCGGGATCAGGGCGAGCCGACCTTTGGCGGCTGGAAGCCGGTCGTCGCGACGGACATCATTCCCGGCCCCATCCTCGACACCGGTCGCTGGAAGATCAGCGCCGAGCTCGTCTCACATGGCGACGGTCTCGACATGTCGCCGGCGTTTCTCGCGCGCTGGATGTGTCTCGGCTTTCGCTTCGAAGCCGAGGGCAAGGTCATAGCGATCTCCGGCGACACGGTGCCCTGCCCCGGTCTCGAGCGGCTGGCTGAAGGAGCCGACCTACTGGTGCAGTGCTGCTTTCTCACAACGCCTGAAATCAACAACGACCATCTTCGCCGGCTCGCGAAATACACGATCGCCTGCGGAGATACGGTCGGCAAGATCGCCGCCAAGGCCGGCGTCAAGAAGCTTGCGCTGACCCATCACCGTCCGCGCACCGACGATGCCATGCTGAACGCACTTCTCGAGGACGTCCGCCGAGACTACGCAGGTCCTGTCGTGCTCGGCGAGGACCTCACGCGGATCGAGGTCTGAGAGCCACAGGCACGCGAAGGCCTGCCTCAGGACGACCCGACCTCGATCCGGTACGACAGTTCTTCGTTCGCGCCGGCCGCGATGTGCATCAGACCCGGCTTGTCGCTGAACTTGCCTTCGAAACCGACGGGACTGGCATAGCCGCGCCAGGGCTCGATGCAGAGGAACGGCGCGCCTGTCGGTTTCGACCAGACGCCGAGCTCGCGAAAGCCGCGCCATGACATTTTGAGCCAGGGCCCGGCCCCCTGCCCGGCCGCATAGCGGACCGCATGGCTGTTGACGGGGTCGAGGATGACGGCGTCATTGGTGAACAGGGATTCCGACAAAGGAAGCACGGTGCCTCTGACGGGGCTCGGATCCGTTGCCGCGAGCAGGAGTCCGCCCTCGACACGGCGAACCGGAGACGGCTCCTCGTTCGTGAACGTCAGCGCGTAGCTCTCCTTCGACATTCCAGGCTGAAGCGGCCAGTTGAAGGCGGGATGGCCACCGAGCGACACCGGCAATGTCTCCTTGCCGGTGTTCACGACCGTGAGCGAGAGATCGAGACCGGCGTCGTCGATCGCATAGGTGGCCGTCAGGCGAAATGCGAACGGATAGAGCGCGCGCGTTGTCTCGCTGTCTTCGAGCGCCAGGGTGCAACGGTTCTCGCCGCGCTCTACCCACGCGAACCGGCTGTCGCGCGCAAAACCGTGCTGGGTCATCCGGTAGGTCTTGCCTCGGTGCCGCATTTCGTCATTGGCGAGACGCCCGACGATCGGAAACAGCAGCGGCGCGTGGCGTGGCCAGGCCGGCCCCGCCTGCCAGACAAATTCGACACCGCTGCCGTTCTTCAACGAGCACAGCTCGGCGCCGTGTGCCTTGATGGTCGCGGTGAGCCCGCCACTGCGGATCGTGTGCGTGTCGTCGGTCATGACAATCTCCATCGCGGCAACGAGGCCAAACGCGGCGACCTGATGCGACCGGATCATATCGCATCAGAAACGATTTCGCCCGCCCCAGGATGAGGCGGGCGAACCCGAACTTCAAACGACCAGCTTAGGCCTGGGACGATCGCCCGATGCTCTCGTAGGTGAAGCCGGCGGCTTGCATCTCTTCGGGCGGGTAGATGTTGCGGAGATCGACGACGACGGGCTGGGTCATGGTCGCCTTCAGCCGGCCGAGATCGAGCGCGCGGAACTGCACCCATTCGGTGACGATGACGAGCGCATCGGCGCCTTGCGTGCAGGAATAGGCGTCCTCGCAATAGGTGATGTTCGGCAGCTCGCCCTTGGCCTGCTCCATGCCGACGGGATCGAAGGCCTTGACCGTCGCGCCCATGTCGATCAGGCCGGTGACGAGCGGGATCGACGGCGCATCGCGCATATCGTCGGTGTCGGGCTTGAAGGTGAGGCCGAGCACGGCGATGGTCTTGCCGCGCAAGCTACCGCCGAGCGCCTGGCTGACCTTGCGCGCCATCGCGCGCTTGCGGTTCTCGTTGACGGCCAGCACGGATTCGACGATGCGCAAGCTCACGTCATAGTCCTGCGCGATCTTGATCAGCGCCTTGGTGTCCTTCGGGAAGCAGGAGCCGCCGAAGCCCGGACCCGCGTGCAGGAACTTGGTGCCGATGCGGTTGTCGAGGCCGATGCCGCGCGCGACCTCCTGCACGTTGGCGCCGACCTTTTCCGAGAGATCGGCGATCTCGTTGATGAAGGTGATCTTGGTCGCGAGGAACGCGTTCGCGGCGTATTTGATCATCTCGGCGGTGCGGCGCGCCGTGAACATCAGCGGGGCCTGGTTCAGCGACAGCGGACGATAGACGTCGCCCATCACCTTGCGGCCGCGCTCGTCGGAGGTGCCGACGACGACGCGGTCGGGATACTTGAAGTCGCGGATCGCCGCGCCCTCGCGCAGGAATTCGGGGTTGGAGGCGACGACGACGTCGGCCGAAGGGTTGGTCTCGCGGATGATACGCTCGACCTCGTCGCCGGTGCCGACCGGGACGGTGGACTTGGTCACGACGACGGTGAAGCCCAATAGCGACTGCGCGATCTCGCGCGCGGCGGCGTAGACATAGGACAGATCGGCGTGACCGTCGCCGCGGCGCGAGGGCGTGCCGACCGCGATGAAGACGGCATCGGCGTCCGCGACCGGCTTCGACAAATCGGTGGTGAAGTCGAGCCGCTTGGCCTTCACATTGGTGGCGACCAGCTCGTCGAGGCCGGGCTCGTAGATCGGAATCTCGCCGCGATGAAGCGCCGCGATCTTCTTCTCGTCCTTGTCGACGCAGGTGACGTCGTGACCGAAATCCGCAAAGCAGGCTCCGGACACCAGTCCCACATAGCCCGTTCCGATCATCGCGATTCGCATGAAAAACTCTTTCCGTTGAAGACGGATGTTCCACTGAACACCCTAGACCATTTCTGTATCCGGCCGCACGCCCAACATTAGGGCAGGTTGCTTCGCGAACCGAATAAACCTTAACCGCCGCGCGTGACAGGCGTTGCGGTCATCTCCTGAAATACGCGACATGCATTGGTTGCATTCTACGTATGCGACAGATACGCCTCGTATGCACGCCTCACGCCGTCCTCGAGCGAGGTCGTCGCGCGCCAGCCGAGCTTTGCGAGACGGCTGACGTCGAGCAGCTTGCGCGGCGTTCCGTCGGGACGCGAGGTGTCGAAACTGATTTCGCCGCCGTAGCCGACGATGGCGGCCACGACGCGCGCGAACTCGGCGATGGTGATGTCCTCGCCGGTGCCGATGTTGACCAGCTCCGCGCTCGAATAGGTCTTCATCAGGTGCACGCAGGCATCCGCCATGTCGTCGACATAGAGGAACTCGCGCCGGGGCGTGCCGGTGCCCCACACGACGACGCTCTTCGCGCCTGCGACTTTTGCCTCATGGAAGCGGCGGATCAGCGCGGCGACGACGTGGCTCAATTCAGGATGATAATTATCGCCGGGGCCGTACAGATTGGTCGGCATCACGCTGATGAAGTCGCTGCCATACTGGCTGCGATAGGCCTCCGCCATCTTGATGCCGGCGATCTTGGCAATCGCATAGGGCTCGTTGGTCGGCTCCAGCGGACCTGATAGCACCGAGTCCTCGCGCAGCGGCTGCGGCGCCAGCTTCGGATAGATGCAGGACGAGCCCAGAAACATCAGCTTCTCGGCGCCGTTGAGATGCGCGGCCTGGATCACGTTGGCGGCAATCGCGATGTTGTCGTAGATGAACTCGGCCCGCAGCGTGTCGTTGGCGACGATGCCGCCGACCTTGGCCGCGGCGAGGAAGATCACTTGCGGCCGCGTCTTGGCGAACCAGTCGAACACGGCGGCCTGGTTGCAGAGATCGACCTCGCGCCGGTCGACCGTGACGAGCTGCACGTCCTCCCGCGCCAGCCGGCGCAGCAGCGCGGCTCCGACCATGCCGCGATGGCCGGCGACATAGACGGTCTTGCCCCTCAGCTCAAACGGTGCGTTTGCCACTGGCCGCATCCCGTTTTGCCTCCGCCAGGTCGCTCGTCATCATCTCCTCGACGAGCTGGGCGAAGCTGCGCTTCGGCGTCCAGCCGAGCACCTCGCGCGCCTTGCTGGCGTCGCCGACGAGGAGATCGACCTCGGTCGGACGGAAATAGGTCGGATCGATCTTCACCACGGTCTTGCCGCTCGTCTCGTCGACGCCGGTCTCCTCGACACCCTTGCCGCGCCAGGCGATGCGGCGGCCGACATGCGCAAAGGACAGCTCGACCATCTCGCGCACCGAGCGCATCTCACCGGTGGCGAGCACAAAGTCGTCGGGCTTGTCGGCCTGCAGGATCCTGTGCATGCCCTCGACATAGTCCCTGGCATGACCCCAGTCGCGCTTGGCTTCGAGATTGCCGAGATAGAGCGTCTGTTCCAGCCCGACCTCGATACGCGCGACGCCGCGGGTGATCTTGCGGGTCACAAAGGTCTCGCCGCGGATCGGGCTCTCATGGTTGAACAGGATGCCGTTGCTGGCGAACATGCCGTAGGCTTCGCGGTAGTTCACCGTGATCCAGTAGCCGTAGAGTTTTGCAACGCCGTAGGGCGAGCGCGGATAGAACGGCGTGGTCTCCTTCTGCGGGATCTCCTGCACCAGGCCGTAGAGCTCGGAGGTCGAGGCCTGGTAGAACCGCGTCTCCTTCTCCATGCCGAGGATGCGGACCGCTTCCAGCAGGCGCAGCACGCCGATGGCGTCGGCGTTGGCGGTGTATTCCGGGCTCTCGAAGCTGACGGCGACATGGCTCTGGGCGGCGAGATTGTAGATCTCGGTCGGCCGGATCTGCTGCACCAGGCGGATCAGATTGGTCGAGTCCGTCATGTCGCCGTAATGCATCAGGAACGGCACGTTGCCGACGTGCGGGTCCTGGTAGAGGTGATCGACGCGCGCGGTGTTGAACGAGGACGAGCGCCGCTTGACGCCGTGCACGACATAGCCGAGCGACAGCAAATATTCGGCGAGATAGGCGCCGTCCTGACCGGTCACGCCGGTGATGAGAGCGATCCGCTCAGCCATGGGCCCGCGCCTGGTTCGGGGTCAAAGAGGTTCAGAGGGACGGGATAACCACCGTTCGCGCCCGCTGACAAGGCCGCCGGCGGTCAAAAGCGCAAGAACCAGCGCAAGAACCGGCTTAAGAGCCGGCATTCCCGGGCGACACACAGGTGCCGTCGCCCGCGGAATCAGACGCCGTGGTACTTCCGATACCATTCGACGAAGCGGCCGAGGCCATCCGCGATCGACGTGGACGGCGAGAAGCCGACGTCGCGCTGGAGCGCGGAAATGTCGGCGCGCGTCTCCAGGACGTCGCCGGCCTGCATCGGCAACAGCTGGCGGATCGCCGGCTTGCCGATGATCTTCTCGAGCGTCTCGACGAACTCCATCAGGTTGACCGACCTGTTGTTGCCGATGTTGTAGACGCGATACGGCGCATAGCTCGAAGAATTTTCCGGCCGCTCGGCATTCCACGCGAGATTCGGCGCCGCAGGCCGATCGAGGGTGCGGATCACCCCTTCGACGATGTCGTCGACATAGGTGAAGTCGCGCCACATGTCGCCTTTATTGAAAATCCTGATCGGCTCATTCGCGAAGATCGCGCGCGTGAACAGATAGGCGGCCATGTCGGGCCGGCCCCACGGGCCGTAGACGGTGAAGAAGCGAAGCCCGGTCACCGGCAGCTTGTGAACATGCGCAAAGGTATGCGCCATCAGCTCGTTGGCTTTCTTGCTTGCGGCGTAAAGGCTGACCGGATGGTTCACCGAATGCTCGGTCGAATAAGGCAAGGTGCGGTTGGCGCCATACACCGAACTCGACGAGGCGTAGACGAGATGCGCCAGACCATGGCGCCGGCCGGCTTCGAGCACGGTGACAAAGCCGTCACAATTGGCCCGGATGCTGGTGATGGGATCGTCGATCGACGCGCGCACGCCGGGCTGCGCCGCCAGATGCACGACGCGATCGGGCGAGACCTCGTCGAAGACGCGCGTCACAGCGGCGAAGTCTGCGAGATCGATCTTGTGGAATTTGAACCCTGGATGGTGTTCGAGCGTTGCGAGACGCGCACGCTTCAGCGCGGGATCGTAATACGGAGTGATTGCATCGATGCCGACGACCTGCTCGCCACGTGCCAACAGCCGTTCACAAACATGCATTCCGATAAAGCCGGCAGCGCCGGTAACGATCACTGGCCGCAAGGTTGTCATCTCGTTCATTCCGCGGAGCATTGCCAGACCAGGACATGAGAGGCAAGGTTTGGACAGTCACGACAATCATCAAATCAGTCGGCCCATGTAAGCGCATCGAAATGTGTAGGAAACATGATGGCGTCATGCACCATCGCATGCTATCCGCCTGCAAGGATGCTCGGACGATAGCGCCACATGTGCTAGACGTCATAGGACGTATATTCGGCGCCTGATGCTCAGTCTTCGGGCATTGTTCGCGCAAGAACCCGCAAAGAAAAAGATCGACTTTGAAACTCTCCATCAACGGCAGGTTCCTGTCACAATCGCTCACGGGCGTGCAGCGCTACGCCGCCGAGATCGTCAAGGCGATGGACCGCTTGCTCGCGAGCGGAGAGGCTCCGCAGCAACTGCTGGATGCAGAGTGGCAAATCCTTGCGCCGCCGAATGCGCAGACGCTTCCAGGTCTTCGCCGCATCGCCATCAAGCAGATCGGATCTTTGCAGGGGCACGCGTGGGACCAGATCGATCTGGCGCGCGCTGCGGCCGGCACCCGTCTCGTCAGCCTCGCCAATTCCGGCCCTGTACTCCACCGCGACCATCTCGTCGTGATTCACGACGCGCAGGTTTTCCGGCGGCCGGACTTCTTCAGCTGGCGCTACCTCGCCCTGCACCGGACGCTCGGCCATCTGCTGGCGCGCACGGCAACGATCGCAACAGTTTCGGCGTTTTCACGCAACGAACTTGCCGAGGTGCTGTCGCTGGATCCGGCTTCGATCCCCGTCATTGCGAACAGCGCGGAACATTTCGCGACCGTCGCGCCCGACTTCTCGATCATCGACAAGCTGCGTCTTGCGCCCCATCAATTCTTCCTCTTCGTCGGCTCGATGACGAAGAACAAGAATGTCGATACGGCCATTCGCGCCGCCGAGCAGCTTGGCCGCGCCGACTTTCCGCTGGTCGTGGTCGGAGGCGATAACAGCAAAGTGTTCGGAGGCGCGGCCACGGAATCGAGGTCCGGCGTCGTCATCGCCGGGCGCCTGAAGGACGAGGAGATTGCAGCGCTGTTCTCCCAGGCCGCCGCATTCGTGTTTCCGAGCCTTTATGAGGGATTCGGCGTGCCTCCCCTTGAGGCGATGTTCTTCGCCTGTCCGGTGATCGCGAGTTCCGCCGATGCCGTGCGCGAGACCTGCAACGATGCCGCCGTCTATTTCGATCCGCTCGACGCGGACGAGCTGTCGGCGCGGATGCGCGAAAGAATTGAACTCGGCAGGATCTCACCGGTGGAACAGGAGAAGCAGCGGCAGCGCCTTATGACATATTCCTGGGCCAAGTCCGCCGCAGCGATGCTCGAATTCCTCGCCAAACCGGCATCCCGATCCACATCCGTCCGTGCGAAACAATGACGCGGCCCGATTATTGCTGCTTAGCGAGGTTAGACGTGCGTCTGCAAGATCCGGCGTCTCCAGTATCTGGCGCCTTCAAGACAAGGAAGGAATGACCGTTGTCCAGCGGCCTGAAGATTCTGCATGTCGCCGAAACGGTCCGTGGCGGCATCGCGACCTACCTCAACGAGCTGCATCCGCACCAGAGCGCGAGCTTCGGTCCCGGCAACGTCAACTATGTCGTTCCCTCCGACCATCGCAGCGACCTGGTGAACATCGAGGACGACGCGGTCACCACGTTTCCGCGCGACGGACGCAACGCGGTCGGCCTGTTTCGCATGCTGTTTGCGACCATGCGCGCGGTCAGGCAGCTTCGTCCTGACATCATCCACTTGCACTCGTCGTTCGCCGGGCTCGTGGTGCGCCCGGTGCTCTGGCTCACCTATCGGCGCTCGCGCATCGTCTATTGCCCGCACGGCTGGGCCTTCGGCCGCGAAACCGGCCGCCTCAGCCGCGAGGTGACGAAGTTCACCGAGCTCGCGCTGTCGAAATTCACCCATCGCATCGTCTGCATCTCGGAAAGCGAGCAGGCCGACGCCAAGCAGGTCGGAATCGCGGCGAATCGCCTGGTTCTTGTGCACAACGGGATTTCCAAGCAGCGTCCTGCGCTCGACAAGGGCGCAGCGCAATGGCGGTCGGAGAAGATCAAGGTCCTCTTCATCGGGCGCCTCGACCGTCAGAAGGGCTACGATCTCCTGATCGAGGCGGCGCGCGCGCTCGGAGACAAGCTCGACGTGCGCCTGATCGGCGCCTCGGTCGTCAGCAAATTCCGCAGAAGCGATCTGCCCTCCAACGTCTCTTTTCTGGGCTGGATGAACCGCAACCAGATAGAGGCCGAGCTCGACCAGGCCGACATGGTCGCGATTCCCTCGCGCTGGGAGGCGTTTGGCCTGGTCGCAATCGAGGCGATGCGGGCGGGTAAGCCGATCATTGCCTTCCGCATCGGCGCCCTACCCGAAATCGTCGAAGACAATGCGACGGGCGTGCTGTGCGACGAAGTCTCGGCCGAAAAGCTGGTTGAAGGTTTTCAACGCGCAACCAGGCTCGACCTGGCTGCGGTCGGCCGTGCCGGATATGAGCGTTTCACCCGCCTCTACGACATCGAACAGACCCACCGCACGCTCAGTCAGGTTTATGCCGACGTCGTGCATGTGCGGATGAGCGAATCCGGGCAGCAAGCGAAGCTGCAGTCCGATTTCCCGAACAATCTGCGATCGTAGCGACCGGCTGATCAGGCCAGCCGGCGGGCATCGCCCTGCGCGAACTCGCCGTCATTCACGCGTTTATCGGAGAACGACCACGCAATGGCCGATGCGACGATCATCGCGCAGGTGAGAAAGCCGGCCGCGAACAGCAGTGATCCGGTGTGCAACATCGTCTTCGCCTTCCTTTTGTTTGGCCGACCACTAGCCGGATCAGGATTAGGAAGACCTTACGGACGCCAGCGTGACGCCAGCTTCCAAATCTAAGCGTTAACGGAGGTGGAATCCCGTCGCAGAAACATTGGTCCGATGACCCGGCGAGAACGTCCGGTCTGGCGCCATGCCCGCCGCAGGACGACGAAAACACAACGCAGGATCACTCAGGACGGGATCCAACACTTGAAGTTCATGGCGATGTCATCTCGCGACAATGCCGTCGCATCTGCATGTCCGTCGCCGCGCGCTGCTCATTGGTTCGATCGCAGTCTCAATCGTGACATCGATCTGACACGTGTATGTATGGTTTGCGAACTGCTTATTTAAGAGGATGTTCCGCACAAATTTTGGACAGAGATTTCGGCGTGTATCCACGTTCACAAGTGGCAATAAGGTCACAGCCACAAGTGCTTTACCATAAAGTCGAAGACGTAGCAGTGACTCCGCAGCACGGGATTTGTACGGTGATTCCGATTTTAGATGAGTGCGAGGGAATAGTGGTGGCTAAGACCGAACGTTTTGATTTTGATTTCGGTATTAGCCGAATCCTGGCCGCTGCTGCGATCAACTTCTCCTTGACGGGTTGCGGTGGCTTCATTCCGTTAGACGCTCCTGATGCCGTCGCGACGCAAACAAATGCAGCGCTGATCACCGAGCCGACCGCGCCGCTCGCCTATGCCCTGATGCCGGTCAATCCGGCGATCCTGCAGGCGACCAACGCGTTCACGGACTCCGCTGGAATGGTGTTCTCCCGCCTCCCCGGCGGCAACTACCGCGACGTCACCATCGGCATCGGCGACATCGTCACCGTGACCGTATATGAAGCGCAGGCAGGCGGCCTGTTCATTCCGCGCGAAGCAGGCGTGCGACCGGGCAACTTCGTCGACATTCCGCGCCAGCAGGTCGACCAGTCCGGCAACATCAACATCCCCTACGCTGGATCGATCAAGGTCGCAGGGCTGACGCCGCGCGCCGTGTCGAACATCATCCGCGAGCGTCTCAAGGACCGCGCCATCGACCCGCAGGCCGTCGTGAGCGTGGCGGAACAGCGCGGCAACCAGATCAGCGTGCTCGGCGAAGTCAACTCGCCGCTCCGCTTCCCGGTCGATCCGGGCGGGATTCGCCTGATGGGCGCGATCGCGCGCGCCGGCGGCCCGAAATATCCGTCCTACGAGAGCACGATCACGATCAAGCGCGAGGGCCGCACCTACAGCGAGACGATGTCCTCGGTCGTGCACAACCCCAACGAGGACGCGCTGCTCGCTCCAGGCGACGTCGTCTTCTTGACCCGCATTCCGCGCGTCTACATGGTGTTCGGTTCGACGCCGTCTCCGGGATCGATCGGCGGCACCAACAACCGTCGTTTCACGTTCGAGAACGACAACATGTCGCTGGCTGAAGCCATCGCGAAGGCAGGCGGTCTCGACGGCGCCCGTGCGGACTCCAAGTCGATCTACGTCTACCGTTTCGAGCCCAAGCCGCTGCTGGAGAGGATCGGCATCGCCGTATCCCAGTTCCCGACCAAGTCGGTCCCTGCCGTCTACAAGTTCGACATGAGCAAACCGGACGGCTGGTTCCAGGCGGATACGTTCAGGATGCGCGATCACGACGTGATCTCGGTGGCGGAATCGCCGTCGATCGAATTCATCAAGCTCATGGCCCCGCTGAACGCGGCAACCGCCAACGCGGACAACATCAGCTCGGTGGTCGTGAACTCCAAATAGCCCAACTCAGCGCGCTCAATGACGAGCGTGCAGACAAGGCGGCCCTACCCCATTGGGGCCACAGAAGAGTATTAGCCTTGTCGGGTTGACGCGAGCAGGAGTGGACACGAGCGTGACCGAGCAAAACAGGAAACGCGCCCTGCGTCGTTTCCGGATGTTGATGTGCGGGCTCTGCGTCGCGGCCGGCCTCTCATATCCTGCAGACGCACAGAATGCGCAGCCGCTCGATCAGCGCTTCCTGCTGGGCGTCGGCACGCACCAGGGCCTCGGCGGCGTCACCAGCGCCCGCGGCTATGTGCCCGCGACCGCCGTCAAGCAGATGAAGGAGCTGGGGGTTACCTCGTTCCGCGACGACTTCCCCTGGTCGGATTTCGAGCTGCCCGGCAAGCGGCTCGGCTTCAATGCCCTGAACGGCCGCCTCGAGACCCAGATCAGGTCCGGCGTCGGAATCCCGCTGCTCATTCTCGGGACCGGCCATCATCTCGTCCCGAATTCCGATCCGCCGACGACCGACGAAGCGCGCCAAAGATTCGTCACCTATGCCGCGGCAGCCGCGCAAGCGGTCGCATCACGGCAGCCGATCTTCGAATTGTGGAACGAGTACAATCTCAGAGCGCGCGCGGAGCCGCTGTTCACCGTCGAAAATTATGTGACGCTCGCCCGATCGGTGCAGCCCGCGGTCAAGCAGGCGGCGCCGTCCGCGCCATTCGTGGTCGGAGCACTGGGCGACGATCCCGGCTGGAAATGGACCGACGCCCTGCTGAAGACCGACCTGCTTCGTATCGCGGACGGGATGTCCATTCACATCTACAACCATTGCTTACCACCGGCCGGGCGGACCGCAGCCGAGGCGATCGAACGGCTGCAAAATCTTCATCAACGCGTCGCACAGGCGACCGGCAATCCCGACTATCCGATCTATCTGACCGAAACGGGCTGGCCGACACCAAGCGCGAAATGCGGCGTGACCGAGCAGCTTGCCGCCGACAACATGGCGCAGATCATCCTCTGGGCCTCGACCGCCGGTCCCTGGCTCAAGGGGATATGGCTCTACGAGCTGAAGGACAGTGGGACGAAGCCTGGTGAACTGGAGGACAATTTCGGCATTTATCATTTCGACAATTCGCCGAAGCCTGCCGTGTGTTCCATTCGCGAAAGCTGGGCCTTCATCCGCACCAGCCTGAAGGCAACGCGAACCACGCCGGCGCCCGGCGTCGTGCAGATTCGCAGTGACAGTGGATCGGAAACGAAACTCGCGCTTTGGTCGGAGACTGCGTCGAAGCGCTTCGAAGTTCGATTAAAAAATGCGGAACCGAATGCCGAGATCAGATATGTATGTCAGCAAGCGCCGGGCCCCGCCGCCGGCGCCTGGACGGCGTTATCGACAACGCCGTTGCTTGTCAGCGTCAAGGGCACGGCCGTGCCGGATTTCGAGATCCGGCCATCGAACTGACGCTGCGGCGGGCTGCTAATCCGAGGCTATCCTTGAAAATACTGATCGTTAACACGCTCTATCCGCCCGAGATCATCGGGGGCGCCGAAGTGTCTGTGTCGCTGCTCGCGGAGGCGTTCGTCCAGCGCGGCCATCAGGTGTCGGTGGTCTGCCTTCAGAACAAGCAGGAACGCACGATCGACGAACTCAAGGGCGTGCGCGTATACCGCGTGCCGATGGACAACGATTACTGGCCGTTCGGCAACGACAGGAAGCCCTCCTCGGTCCAGCGCCTGAAGTGGCATCTCAAGGACACATGGAATCGCAAATCCGCGGCGCGGTTCGCCGAAATTCTCGAGATCGAGAAGCCCGACGTCGTCCACACCAACAACCTCACGGGCTTCTCGGTCTCGCTGTGGTCGGAAGCCAGGCGGCGCAACATCAGGATCGTGCACACCCTGCGCGACTATTCCCTGCTCTGCAAACGCTCGACGCTGTTTCGGGGCGATGCGACATGCGCGCAGCGCTGCACCGTCTGCGCTGCCATGACGTCGCCTTATCTGCTGGCCTCGCGTATGGTCGATGCGGTGGTCTCGAACAGCCAATTCGTGCTCGACCAGCACACCAGGCTGAAATATTTCCCCGGCACCGATGGCCGCGTCATCTTCAACATCGCCGATCCAAGCTCCGTGGTGCCGTCACCAGCTTCGAGCTCGGATGATCTGATATTCGGGTTCATCGGGCGGCTCGAGGCTGAAAAAGGTATCGAGGTAGTCCTCAGGGCGGCCGAGCAGCTTCCCGACGAAGGCTGGCAACTGAAAATCGCCGGAAAAGGGCTTGAGGATTACGTGCGGGGGCTAAAAGGCCGCAGCGGAAGGAAGGTCGAATGGCTTGGCTTTGCCAAGGCAGCCGAATTCTATGCCAGCATCGACGTCTGCCTGGTGAGTTCGGTCTGGCCGGAGCCGCTGCCGCGTACGTTGATCGAAAGCATCAACGCCGGCCGGGCGACGATTTGCTCGACGGCTGGCGGGATTCCCGAGATCGCGGGGTTTTCCAATATGGTTGGGTCCTACGAACCCAGCGATCATAGGCGACTGGGAGAATTGATGCTGAAGGCCGTCAACGAGAGGTCACACTGGAAAGTCTCGCGGCCTCCGCAGCCAGGATTTGCCGAGAGGTTTTCGGCGGATTCAGTGACAGGACAATATTTGGACGTCTATTTGAACAACAATCGAACCAACCGGCAATAAGCCGAAACGGAGATTTCAGCAAAGCCATTTGGCAGGATAGCTGGACAGACCTTTTCGATGAAGATCCTTATCACGTCATCCCTCTATCCAACGCCATTGGCACCGAAGGTGGTCGGGGGCGCGGAAACGTTCGTCCGCCGCCTCGCCGAGACCCTGGTCGGGCAGAACGACGGCGTGGAAGTGATACGTGCCGCGTCCGCATCGAACCAGCAGATGGAGACCTGCAACGGCATCGACGTGTATTCGGCGCCCGTACACAACATCTATTTCCCTTTCGCCAAGCAGCACAGCTCGCCGGTGCGCGGCATCTGGCACGCGATCGAGGACTGGCAGACAATGTCGGAGCTCGTTGCGGCTCGCATCAAGGCCTTCAAGCCTGACATCCTGCACTCGAACAATCTCTCCGGCCTGACGACCGCGGTGTGGCGGACCGCCGCCGAGCTCGGCATTCCGGTCCTGCACACGCTTCACGACTATTATCTCACCTGCCCGCGCTGCTCGCGCTTCTCGGACGGACATGCCTGCGAGTCGAGCTGCATGAGCTGTCAGATCCTGACCCTTCGCCGTCGCGGGGCGACGCGACATCTGGACGCCGTCGTCGGCGTCAGCCAGCGCATTCTTGACATCCATACCCAGCTCGGCCTGTTCACGCAGACGCCGCTGAAGATCGTCATTCGAAACGCCTCGACCGCCGACGTCGGCAACGCAGACGCCGCGATGGTCGACGGCACCGTCACGTTCGGCTTCATCGGACGCCTGACCGAAGAGAAGGGCATCTACAATCTCGTCCGCGCCATCGCGACGATTCCGCCTGACCGGTTTCGGCTCGTCATCGCAGGCCACACAACCGAGAGCCAGCAGAAGCAGCTCAAGGCGCTCGCTCCGAATGCACGGATCGAATTTCTCGGCTTCGTACAGCCGAAGCAGTTTTACGAACAGGTGAACGTCGTGGTCGTACCCTCGGTGTGGGAAGATCCCTGCCCGCTCGTCGTCGCCGACGCGCAGGCCGCCTGCAAACCCCTGCTCGGCACGCCGTTCGGCGGCATTCAGGAAGCGATCAAGCCCGGCGTGACCGGCTGGCTGACGTCGCCCGATCCCGCCTCGATCGCCAAGAGCATTTCGGCGATCATCGAAGCGCCGCAGCAGATCGTGGAGATGAGCGAGCGATTGAAGTCCGGCATCGACAAATGGGTTTTTGACGACGTCGTCGCCGGCTATCGCAACGTCTACGACGAGCTCACGCGCGGCCGCGGCACGCCTCGCACATAGCCGAGTCTGACGCAGATGCCGCCAATGGCCCCCAACCATCCCGCCATGTTCTTTCTCACGCATTGCCAGACATGATCAGCCTGCTCGCATTCGGCAGCTATATCTACCAGAGTGCGTCCGCGATCATTCTGATCTTCGCCGTCAGCCATATCCTCTCGCCGGCCCAGTACACCTCGTTCTCGCTGGCGCTGGCGACGAGCCAATTGTTCTGCGTCTTCGTGTTCGAATGGCTGCAACTGGCCGGCGTTCGTTTCCTCGCCGCAGCTTCCGGCGAAGAGGCCGCGCGCCTACGGTTCTCGCTGTTCAGCGCCGGGCTGCTCAGCGCGCTGGTGCTGCTGCTCGTCGGCGGCGTGGCGGGACTGCTGGGCACGCTCGAGACGAGCGTCGTCGCCCTCGCGCTGGCGATGGCCGTGCTGCAAGGCGCCACCGACCTCTATTTCATGATCGTCCGCGTGTCCGACCGGCTGGGGGCCGCGTCGGTCCTCCTGATCCTGCGTGCCAGCGTGCTTCTGGCCGGCGCCGTCACGGGCGCGCTGCTCCACGGCACGGCTGCAGCGACGCTGTGCGGCATGGCCGCGAGCTACGGCGCGGTGCTTCTCCTGAGCCTGGTCGTGCATCGCACCTCGCTACGGCGCGCGTCGCGACACGCCATGCTGATCGACTGGGGCAATTTCTGCCGCTACGGCATCATGGCTGCGGCCGCCTCCGTCATTCATCTCTCCGTACCCGTCACCTTGCGCCTGATCGTGATCGCCACGCTCGGCCGGGCGTCGACCGGAGCGGCCGGCTTCTCGATGGCGATCGACCTTCTGCAACGCCCGTTCTCGGTCCTGGTGGCCGCCATTCACACCGTCTGCTATCCCAATGTCGTGGTCCAGTTCGAGCGCGCCGTCGACGGCGAAGCGCGCAAGGCCACCGCCCGCATGCTCGAATTCATCCTCTGCGCGACGATCGTGATGCTGGGCGGGCTGATCGGCCTCCTGCCCGACGCGGCGCATCTGTTCGTGCCCGCCGATCTGCTGGTCGATTTCCTCAACGCGGCGCCGGTCGCGGCGATCTTCTACTTCCTCCACACCCACCTTCAGGCCACGCTCGCGATCGTGCCGCATCTGACCAAATCGGCGACGAGGCTGGTGGTCGTCGCGGCGTGCCAGCTGCTGCTGGTGTCGGCGGCATCCTCGATCGGCGCGTTGCTGCACATATCGGTGGCGGGACAGATCGCGAGCGCGGCATTGGCCACCGCGCTCATCATCCTCTTCGCCAGCGGTCCGCTGATCCGGTTCAGGGCGGCGCCAAGGGCGCTGCTGATCCTGGAAGCGACCGTCGCGGCCGCCGCGATCGCGATGCTCGCGGCAGCTCCATCGGACTCCCTGACCTGGCTCGCGGGAAAGATCGTCTTCGCCGGCCTCGCCGTCGTTCTGGTGACGTGGCGAGGCGATCTGCTGGCCTCGGCACGCAGTTAAGATCAGGCCTTCACCGCGTGAGCCAGCGCGTTGCCGCAGGTATCGCCGGTCAAACCGTAGATCCTGAGGGTCTCGTCGACCATCGGCCCGACACCGAAATATTGCTGGGCGCGCGCAAGAGCATTGCGCGACAGCGCGGCGCGCATCGCGGGGTCGGCCACCTTCTCGAGCGCGCCGACGAGCGCGTCGACGTCCTCGAACGGGACGATGAAGCCGGTCTGGCCCTGGATGATCTGATCAGTCGCGCCGCCCGCCGGAGTCCGGACCGGAACGAGGCCTGTCGCCATGGCTTCGGCAACGCCGAGCGGAAATCCCTCGAACCGGCTCGGCAGCGCGAACACGTCGGCGGCCCAGAGGATTTCGCGGACGTCGCCCATGAACCCGAGGAACTTGAAGGTGTCCTTGTCCTTCTCGCCAGCATAAGCGAACGACTTGATTTCCTTCTCGCGCTCGGCTCCGCCGCTGCCGACAAAGTAGCATTTGATGTCGATCGGCGGAGAACTGGCGCCGTCGCGGATCTTGCGCGCCGCCTTGATGAGGAGGTCGTGGCCCTTCACCCAGGCGAGACGGGCCGCCAACAGGCACATGAACTCACCGTCGCCAACGCCGAATTTCGTGCGCGCATCGCGGCGCTCGGCATCCGAGGGCGGGCGGAAATGAACCGTGTCGACGCCGCCATAGACCTTGGCGATCCGGTTCTTGCCGAACAGCACGTAGCGGCGCAGATGCCGGAGCGATTCCTCCGACATCAGGATGAGGGTGTGGGGAAAGAAGAGGTTGAAGAACAGGACCTGGACCGGGCTGAAGGTCGATTGCGGCGCATTCTGCACCTTCTCGATGTTCCCGAGCACCGAGGGATGATAGGTCGCAACACAGCGCGCGCCGGTGAGCAGCGCGAGCAGCCTGCCCCACATCAGCATGCCCAGCCCGTGGACGTTGATCACGGTGATGTTGTTCTTCCGGATCAGCTTCAACAGCTGCATGAAGATCGACAGCGAGGGCAACTTCCGAAGTCCCGGAATGACGTGCCATTCCTTGACGGCCGCCGCCAGCTTCTGACGCTTGTATTCGGACTTCTCGTCCGAGCGCACAGCGCCGGAGACCAGGTGGATCTGCACGCCCCGGCCATGCAATCCCGTGGCCAGGGTCTCGCAATAGGATGCAATCCCGTCATTGCAATTCACGACCTCAACCAGAAACATGACATTCGGGGCGGGATCTTGCATGGGAATGGCCTTACTCCGTTCAATCGACGACATTTCGGTCAGTGCTTAGCGGCAAATTCCATGCCGTGCCAGCGGTTTGCCCGCAACAGCGTTGCGCGCCTAACATATTGACGTTGCGGATCTGCGACACTCCGCACCGGCACCGCGGGCGACGTCCGAAGTCCGCTTCTCGGGTTCGGCGCCTTCCGCCCGAAGTCGGTGTTCCCTTCAAATTCCGCAAGCAACGCCCGGTTGAAACGTCCCCCGGCCCCTTGCCCGCCGGGTCCGCGACCGATTGTCCCGCCGTCAACGCACCGATCGCTGCCCTCGTGCACACAGATTGGACCTCTCATCCGGTCGGCGTCGTTCGTTCGACTGACCCTGCACATCAACGAGGCGTTTCTTCATCGGCCAAAGACGGACTCGATATCCTTCTGCATTGACGTCGACACGAATGTCGCAGCGACCAGGAGAGAAAACAAAACTCTGGTAGCGAGTTCCATAGATTTACTTTCTCGCTTCCCGACTGCACGCGGGAAAATTCGGAAGCGCGCTGCAAGCCTTCCGCGCCCGAACAACTGTCACATTCGCAGTTCGATCGAAATTTTTTGCGGTCGTGACTCGCAGGCAACTCGATCCGCCCACGCCACAGGCTTAACAGCGCTTAACACAATAGATTCGAAGCAAGGCTGCTCGCGCGACAAGCAAATGCGGTTCGATTAGGCACCGGCACAACATCGATCGAACATCGTCGTTGCATCGCCATTCGAACGTCACGCTGCAAGCACATTGCCGTGGTCTTCATCGATCAATCTCAGTCCACGCAGATTCGTGCGCTGTGGGCGTCGCGCAGGAAGCGTCGGTGAGAAAATCTCCGGGTGCTTCCATTTTTACCAATCTCACCAACTCGAAAAACAGAGATTGGCCGATACGACAGACGCAGGCGGCACCGAACTCTCGCGTTTCAGAAAAGGCTCCGAAATACCGATGACTACCTCATCACCAGATCAGACGATCCTGTCGGCGAGCACCTTTGTCAGTTCCATCGGCGTCAATGTTCACGTTGGATATTCCTGGGGCGCCTACGACAACCTCGCCCTCGTCGAGGACAATCTTAGATATCTCGGGGTGACGAAACTGCGGGGCGGACTCGCCACGAGCCCGGAAGCGCAACCGATCGTCGAGGGACTTGCGAAGGACGGTTACAAATTCGACCTCGTGGTTCCGTCGGGCGTTCCGGCCGGCGGCGCGGCTGCGCTCCAGTCTTATCTGGAATCCGTAAAAGAGTTCGCGGCCAGCCATCCCGGCAGCGTCATCGCGCTGGAAGGCCTCAACGAGGTCAACATCCAGGGCTTCAGCTATAATGGGAGCTCGAGCGTCTCGGCTGCAGCGCAGTTTCAGGCTGTCTATTACAGCGCCATCAAGGCGGACGCCGCGCTCAAGGACATCCCCGTCTACAATTTGTCGATCGGCTATAATGACTCGGCCGACTACGCCAATCTCGGAAACATGTCGGGGTCGACCGACTACGCCAACTCTCACGCCTATGTCAGCACCGGCCTGACACCCGAAACCGCCCTCGAGCAATTGCTCGGTAACGCCACGTCGGTCACCGGCGGCAAACCGGTCGTGATCACCGAGACCGGCTATACGACCAAGAGCGATACCCCGTATGTCGGCGCCAGCGAGAACGTACAGGCGAAATCGATCCTGAACACGCTGGTCGATGCCTACAAGGACGGCGTCAGCACCACCTATCTCTATCAATTGCTCGACGCCTCGGCGAGCAACGACCCTACGGATCCCGAATCACACTGGGGCCTGTTCAACGCCGACGGAACCCCGAAGCTCGCGGCGACCGCGGTCCACAATCTGACGACGATCCTGGCCGACGACGGCAAGGGCGGCCACACGCCGAGTGCCTCGCTGAACTATACGCTCGACAACATGCCGGCGAGCGGGAACAGCATGGTTCTCGGCAAGAGCAACGGCGCCTATGAGCTCGTGGTCTGGGCGGAACCCAAGGTCTGGAACGACGCCACCGATACCGAGATCGCGAATCCGACGACATCGGTTACCGTCAACCTGGGCAGCGTCCACCACCTGATCAACGTCTATGACCCGCTGAAGGGCAGCTCGCCGATCGCGACCTACACCGACGTCAGCCAGATCGTGGTTCCGATCACGGACCACCCGCTCATCATCGAGATCGACGCTCCGGCAGGAGGCGGCACTGCACCGCCCGCCGTGACCGACGTCAGCGGAACCGCCGCCGACATCGTGTCGCAGATGTCCGACCTGAACGCCTCGGATTCGCTTAAGACCATCACGCTCACCGACACCCACGTGCTTCCGGTCGCCTCCGATGCCACCATGGCGTACATGATCTCGCATTACGGGAAGGCGCTCGCAGCCATCCAGGGCGGCTACCAGTTCTCCATCACCAACTCGACCGACACCTGGAGCGTGACCAGGGTCTACGACTCCTCTGCAAAGCTTCTGTCGACCAGCACGTCCAACTTCACCGACGGCGTCATCACCAGCAAGGTGACGCTCAATACCGACGGCTCATCGGAGAACATCGCCTATACCGGCGGCAAGATGGTGCGTGACGTCACCGTCTCGGCGATCGGCGACAAGGACACCAAGACCTACGATACGAGCGGCAATCTCATCGCGGACCTCGTCCAGAACAAGGACGGCTCGTCCTCGAACACGCTCTATTCGAACGGCGTCAAGACCAAGGTCTACGTCACCAATGCGGACCGCACCCACGACAACTACTATTACAACATCACCGGTCAGTCCTATACCACCGAGCACGACCAGCTCGACGCGGGCGGGAGGCTTCTATCAGTCGTCCGGATGCATGCCGACGGCTCGATGGCCTACAGCCAGGTCTACAACAGCGACGGCAGCAAGGTCACGACCCAGTACGACGCCACGGGCCACAAGACCTCTGTCGTCACCGTGACATCGACGGCGACCAGCACCGATTTCTACACCACAGCCGGCGTTCTCAAGCAGACCGTCGTGCAGACGACCTCCGGCAACGTGACCACCACGAACTACAATGGTTCGCTGCTGGTGTCCGTCTACGTCGTCAACGCCGACGGCTCGAAGGACTCCAAGCTGTACGACGCCAAGGGCGTCATCGCGAGCGACGTGGTCCAGAACGCGGACGGCTCGTCGTCGACCACGCTCTATACGGCAGGCGTCAAGACCAAGGCCTACGTCACCAACGCGGACGGCAGCCGCGATAACTATTATTTCAACATCACCGGCCAGTCCTATACCGGCGAGCACGATCACCTCGACGCGAGCGGCAAGCTGCTGTCGGTCAGCCGCACCCATGCGGACGGCACCATGGCCTACAGCCAGGTGTTCAACAGCGATGGCAGCAAGGTCACGACCCAGTACGACTCGACCGGCCACAAGACCTCGGCCGTCACCATAACGTCGACGGCCACCACGACCAATTTCTATACCACCGCGGGCGCGCTCAAGCAGCAGGTCGTGCAGACGACCTCCGGCAACGTGACCACGACCAACTACAACGGCTCGCTGCTGGCGTCGGTCTACGTGGTCAACGCCGACGGGTCGAAGGAGTCGAAGCTGTACGATTCCAACGGCATCATCGCGAGCGACCTGATCCAGAACAAGGACGGCTCGTCCTCGAACACGCTCTACACGGCCGGCGTCAAGACCAAGGTCTATGGCACCAATGCCGACGGCAGCCACGACAACTACTATTACAACATCACCGGCCAGTCCTATACCAACGAGCACGACCACATCGATCCGAGCGGAAAGCTGCTTCTGGTCAGCCGTACCCATGCCGACGGCTCGATGGCCTATAGCCAGGTGGTCAACAGCGACGGCAGCAAGGTCACGACCCAGTACGATTCCACAGGCCACAAGATCTCGGTCATCACCGTCACGTCGTCGGGTACGACGACCGACATCTACGATGCATCGACCGGCGCATTGAAGCAGGAGGTCTCCAAGACGAGCTCCGGCGACACCACGACGACGAACTACAACGGCGCAAAGCTGGCGTCGGTCTACGTGGTCAACGCCGACGGGTCAAAGGACACCAAGCTGTACGATTCCAGCGGGATCATCGCCAGCGACCTCATCCAGAACAAGGACGGTTCGTCCTCGAACACGGTCTACTCCGCCGGCGTCAAGACGAAGCTCTATGTCACCCATGCCGACGGCAGCCATGACAACACCTTCTACAACATCACGGGCCAGAGCTATACGACCGAGATCCAACACCTCACCGCCGCCGGCGCGCTTACGGCCCTGACCCGCCTTCATGCCGATGATACGCTTGCCTACAAGCAGGTGATCAACAGCGACGGCAGCAAGGTCACCGACCTCTACGACAGCACCGGCCACAAGATGAGCGAGATCCTGAATGCCGCCGATGGATCGACCACGACGGACACGTACAACTCGTCGGGAGCTCTGGTCCAGGACGTTCACAAGACGGCGGGCGGCGACGTGACGACGACGAACTACGCGAACGGATTGAACTCGTCGATCTACGTCGTCAACGCCGACGGCACCAAGGAAACGAAGCTGTTTGACGGCAGCGGCAGCCTCACCAGCGACTACGTGCTGAACAAGGACGGCTCCAACTCGACCACCGTGTTCACGTCGGGCGTCAAGACCGCGGTCTACGCCAATAACGCCGACGGCTCGCACGACAACACGATCTACAACATCACCGGCAAGAGCTACGTCACGGAGCAGCAGCACATCGACGCCGCGGGCAAGATGACCTCGATCACCCGGTCGCACGCGGACGGTACGCTCGATTACACGCAGGTCGTCAAGTCGGACGGCAGCAAGGTCTCCGACGTCTACGACAGCACCGGGGTCAAGACGACCGAAACCATCAACAACGCCGATGGAACGTCCGACGTCTTCAAGTTCAAGGTCGCCGGCCTGCCGGGCGCCGTCGAGCACGACAGCTACAATACCAGCGGCTCGCTGCTCTCGATCGACGTCCTCAACACCGATGGCACCCACGCTGTCACGGCGGTGACTGCGGGACTGACACTGGCCGGCGGCAGCGGCAACGACGTCTTCTCCGCGGCGCCGGGCACGACCACCGTCATGTTCGACGGCGGCAACGACCAGATCAAGAGCTTCCACGCCGGAGCCGCGGCGAACCACGACACGATCGAAATCCTGAAATCACTGGTGGCCGACTACAGCCACCTGCAGATTTCGCAATCAGGTTCCGACACGCTGATCCAGCTCACCTCGGCCGATTCCATCCTGTTGAAGAATGTGAATTCGGCCAACCTGGATCACGGCAACTTCCTGTTCGTCTGACGCCGAACCAGCTGGCAGGTCCCCCTGCCAGCTGAACGGGACGACGGGGGAAGCAAGGTCAGTGCGGCCGCGCGGGTGTGGCCGCACCGATGAAGATGATATCCTCGGCCAGCAGCGGAAGCCGCCGCAGCAGCATCGACTTCAGCTTTCCGGCGCGCATGAAGGTGGCCATCTTCACCTCGACCGGCGCATAGCCGGCGTCGATTGCGACCTTGGCGATCGTATAGGGCGTGAAGAAGAAACGGTGATCGCTGTTGATCGTCTCGACGTTCTTCAAGATGCCCTTGATGTTGCCACCCCTGAAGGCGTTCGGAACGGTGATCACGATCTGATCGACGACGTCGCCGTAATTCTCCCTGAAGCGCGACAGGAACGAGACCGGATTCGGAATGTGCTCGACGACTTCGCCAAACACGGCGATGTCGAACTTCCGGCCGGATATTGCCTCGATCTTCTGGCCGGACGTCACGTCGCCCGCGACCATGTTGTCGAGCCCGGAAATCCGCGACGCCTCCCGCACCGCATCCGCATCGATGTCGACGCCGACGGTGTATTCGGAACACTCGGTGATCAGGCCGTGCAGCCAGTCCCGGTTGTCGATCTTTCGTTTGATGAGCGGCAGATGATCACAGCATCCGACATGCAGGACTCGCTTGCCCCGACAGATGTCCACGAGGACGTCGCATCTGTATCTGACGTCGCCGTCGCCCCGATACTGCACGACGATGGTGTCTTTGAACTTCGAGCCGTCGAGATAGGGATAGACCTGCGAAAAATCGGTAATGATCGACGACATGGGCTTGCTTCCTGTGTCCGAGACGTTTCCGGACACAACTATACATGGCAAGCAATCAGAATTGTGACCGGGCTGAACCGGCGGACCAACCGCGGATCGCCGGAACCTCGCTGTCGGTTCGCGGTCCGTCAGGCGCGCAGGCGACCTGGTGCTTCCGAGCGCACGATCCGCGCAGGTGCTCCCGCGGCGACGGAATGCGGCGGGACGTCACGCGTCACGACCGCGTTGGCGGCAACGTTTGCTCCCGCACCAATCGAAGTCGGGCCAACGATCACGGCACCGGTGTAGATGACGGCGCCGTCGCCGATGGTCGGGCAACCCGGTTCATCCCAGGCACGCCGGCCGAGCGTGACGTTGTGATAAAGCATCACGGAACGACCGATCCGCGCCCCCTCGCCGATCACGACGCCGGTCGGATGCGGCAAGATCAGCCCTGGACCGATCTCCGCGAGAACCGAGATGTAGCAGCCGCGCCGCATCAGCGACCGCACGAGCAGCCAGGTGATCTGGTGTCCCCAGCGGGTCTGGAATCGCAGCATCCTGGCGATGCGCCAGGTCGTGATCACGGCGAAGCCCGGGCTCGTCAGCATGGCGACGAAAGCGGCACCAACACCGGACCTGCCGGTGTTTGCCATCAGGTCCTCGCGCCACGGAAATCCCGCCTGGGACTTGCCGCTCATTCCCTCAACTGATGACATCAAACGTTCTCTACTAACCTGCCGAGGAAACATTCGCCTGGATCGACGGAACCGAGCCGCCGAGCAGCGACTGCATGCTGTTCCAGATACGACGCCTGAATATCACGTAGCTGCCGAGCACGATCAGCGCATAGACGGCCGTCGCCAACAGCCAATGTGACAGGCTTGCGACGTCTCCCTTCGTGGCGACGACCGCACACAATGCGCCGAGCGCGGTGGCGACGGTGGCCGGCATCAGGGCGCCCAACAAAGAGGCATAGGAGATCGCGCAGTTGCGGGCGCCAATCATCAGCATCAGGACGCAAACGAGGATCGATACGATCAGGTACACGACCGCCACGGCCGTGAGCCCGAACGGCAACGCCACGACAAAGGCAAGGATCATGCTGGCACTATTGGCGGTGCTCACCCAGAACTGGAGCCGGGCCTTGTTGTGAGCGAGCAGAATCGGCCCGGCATAGGCCGCAATCGACTGTGCCGCGCCTGCGGGCGCGAGGATAGCAATCAGCGGCAGGACTTCCTGCCAATGCGGTGAGAGGAACGTCGCAACGGGATATTTCAGTCCGAATGTCAGATAGATCATCGCCGGGAATGTGATCATCGCGGTCATGCCGAGCACCGCGCAGATCGCCGACCGGCGGCGTTCCTGTTCCCGCTCGCCGTTCATCCGGCTCAGGGTGGCCATCAGAACTCCGCCGCCCGGCCACGACAGGATCATCAGCGGAAGCGTCATGAACTGGAAGGCGAGACCGAACAGGCCGACCGCCGCCGCGCCCAGCTTGGCGCCGATCATGAGATTGCCGACGTTTCTCGCAGTGAAGTTGAGCACGTTCGAGGCCAGCACCCAACCGCCGAACGACAGCATCAGCGCGACGCCGCGCCATTTGAAGGACAGATGGATATGGCGCCTGGTGTTCACATAGAAGGCGACGGCGCGCACCGCCTGCATCAGGACATAGTATGCGATCAGCGCCCAGATCCCCCATCCGAGCAGGGCTCCGGCCACGCCCACCGTCGCGGAAGCCAGAGCCGCGCCGGCTTCGATCAAGGCGATGGTCTTATATTGCAGGGAGCGCTCCAGGACCGCGCGCGGCCCCATCGCGGAAATGGACAAGACGACCGAACCGGAAAGAGCAGCCAGCACGGACGGCAGCCCCTGCATGTCGACGGCAGCCCCCAGCGGTTTCGAGGCGGCGGCCAGCACCAGGGCACAACCAATCCCGATCGCGACCATCAGAGTCGTCGCCGCGCCGGCTTCCTCCCTGGTGAGCGACGTCCGCTGGATCATCGCGCTCGACAGCCCAAGGTCGGTCAGCATGGAGATGAAGGCGATGAACGGCAGCGAAAACGCCACGAGCCCGAATTCCGTGGGCGTCACGAAATAGGTGATCAGCAGCGTGATGAGGAACTGAACGGCCGACTTCACGACGTTCACGCTCGACATCGAGAGCAGATTCTTGATGATCATGACGTCTCTCGTAAGTGATCCGGCTGAAACGATTGCGAAGGGATGCGCTCAGGCGACATAGCGAGCTTCACGGTGCACTCCGAACAACAGGCCCCGCAGCGCCGGATCGAGCAAGCGGCGGAGTCTCACTTCGATCAGCTCGTAACTGACCGTCCCCGCTATCAGTGCGGCAATCAGGCCGAGGCCCGCGAACCCGGCCCAGAGGAGCCAGATATTGACGCCATGCGCGGCCAGCTTCACTCCGATGACCTGCAACGGAAATAGCGCAAAAGGATGGACCAAATAGAGGCTATAGCTGATCTTTCCGAGGAACTGCAGGAATTTGCCGCTCAAAGCGGCGGCAATACCGGAGTCCGGAGCAAGGACCATTCCAAACAGCAGCGCGCCCGGCAGCAGCCCGACCAGCGGATGCACATATTCGATCGACACGTACATCGCGATCCCGCAAAGGATGCCCGCCAGCAATCCGGGCCAGCCGACGACGCGGATCCGCAAATCGATCAGGCTGAACAACAGCCCGACCAGAAAGAACGCGGCGATCGGCCGAAAGGCGATTCCCGCGAGACCGAGCAGGATGAACGGCGCCGCCAGCAGCCAGTTCCTCCGCCGCACCAACATCACGAAGATCACAGCGAACAGAATGTAGAACGCCCATTCGTAGCTCAGCGTCCACGCATTCTGCTGGCCGATCGGCAATCCCAGCGCGTCCGGCAGGAACGCCAGATTGACGAAGAACAGCTTGAGATAGGTCGGCAGATCGATCCCCTTGAAGAACTTGTAGCCAACCAGGGGGCCTGCCGTGAACAGGATCAGGTGCAGGATCACGAACACGGGCAGGATTCGCAGGGCGCGATCGAGAAAGAACTTCCCGACGCTGCGGTGACGCATCAGGCTCGCCGGAATCAGGAAGCCGCTGATCATGAAGAACAGCTCGACCCCGTGCCCGCCCATGTTGACCGTCGCTTCCAGCCACGGCCAGATCGGAGGCAGGAAGCCCGCCAGAAGCGGCATGTCCTGAAGATGGACGATCAGCACGGTGAGCGCGGCGACGCCGCGCAGCCCCTGGATCGCCTCCACGAAATTCTTGCTGTCTGCGCTCACCGCCGCGATCCGATATCAAGACGAAGGAAAGTTGCGGACCAGAGCCCGTGCTGCGCATTGCAGCTCATTGCGTACGGCAACATCGCAATCATGCCGGCCGAGAGACCAGATCGTCGACGTCAGGCGCGAGTGGCACCGCGTCCGCGACGGTCTCGTCACGTCTCTCTCGGGCGAAGACTTCGCTGAAGGCGACGCCGAGCATGATCAGGCCGCTTGCGGGACCATAGGCCAGAACCGTGATGGTGAAGAGGTTCATGGCGACCGCGAAAGACAGCTTGTAGATGTCCCTGGTCCTTGCGACCGCGAGGATGACCATGACCATGAACAACACGAAGATCGGCCCGAACATCAGGTAGGTGCCGAGGTAGAAATTATCCACCGGAACGTAATAGCTGAGCTTGTTCGAGAACAGCAGCTGCGGATAGTTGAAGCAACCGAGGCCGCAGCCGGTGAAGAAGCCGACCGGCATAAGCTCAGCCATGTAGACGAACGGCAACTGCCAGCTGTTGTTGACGCGGTCCTGCAGGCTGAACAGACCGCGCGACATGCTGACAAGCCCGTTGCCGGAGAACAGGGCGATCAGCACCGCAGGCACGAGGATCGACAGGAACGACAGCAGCGCCATGCGCCGGAGCATGGGAAACTTCTCACGCTCGGGAACGAGGCGAACGATGATCAGGCAAGCGATGTAGATCACCATCACGCCGAGCGACGTCTTGTTCGTGGTCAATTTGATGGCGTAGAGACCGATGGGGGCCCAAAACAGGCACCACAGCAGGCTCCGGCGCACCGAGCTGATCGTGAACGAAATGAACACGAAGAATGCGGCCATCGTGCTGTCGGCGGCAAGTCCGGCGAGGCGCGTCTCGGACGCCGACCACCACAGCCGCGTCGCCTGCCGCGTCGTGCCGAAAGTCTCGTAGGCATATCCCACCCAAGGCAACTGCATGCGGGACGACAATATGATCCCGACGATCGTCAGGTAGAAGATCGGGTGAAGCCATCGCAACAGTCGATCGTAGTCGCCGAAATTGCGCCCGCAGAAGCAGAAGCCGACGAACACCGGCGCGATCATCTTGAACGACGACATCATGCCGCTGAAATAGCCCAGGAACACGTATCCGAGGTAAAGCGCAAAGCAGATGTAGAACAGCGTGAGGATCGCGACGAGGTTACGTCCCATCAGGACGTAGCGCTGCACGAAGGCAAAAATACAGACCAGCGCGAAAATGTCGGGCAGGAACCACAGCGGACTGATCTTGAGAACGGCCAGATAATAGCGCAGCGCGCCTGCGAGCGCATCGCGGTAGAAATAAAGCAAGAGCGCGATTGCCTCGAGACTGAAGAATGCACTGCCCTCCTGCTGGTGATGCCGGGGCAAGGCCACCGGATCGACCATGCGCCAGTCCGACTTCGGTAGAGCCGAAGAGTTGCTGGACATGCCCGTCACTCCGCCGCGACCACAGCGGGAACGGCGCGGCGATTGAAAAGCCGAAGCACGAACCGCGAGCCCGGCATCTCGACCCAGAGGTAGGTGAGGTTGGAGAGCACGAGCACGGCGGCCACGAAGACGGCGAGCAGCAGCGAGGCTGCCAGTCCGGGAAGAATGTTGTCCACGATTTGCAGGCGCCCGGTGCCCACGCCACGCGCGAAGTACTGGATGAGGACAAGTATCAGCGCATGCGTCATGTAGATCGAATAGGAGCGTTTGCCCAGCCAGACCAGCGGACGAACGGAGAGCAACTTCGGCAGGAGCCGCTCCGGAAACGCCATCAGCGAGCCCAGCAGGGCGCCGAAAACGATCGGCGCCACGAAGCTGAGCCGTTCGTCGAAGCCGACGACTGAAACCAGCACAATGGCGACGACGGCTGCGCCGATCTGGCAGGCCGACTGAACGAAGGGGCTCACTGAACGACCTTTTCCCGAGACGAAACGAAGCGTGAGCACGCCGACGAAGAAGCCCAGGAAGCATCGGGTGAAGGCGTTGGTCTGGAAATCGAGCGTTTCATTCTTGAGCACGAAGATAATGAGAGCTGCACCCATCACGGCCAGCACGGCGCTGAAAACATAGACGAGCTTGATGTAGCCAAGGCGCTGCGACAGGACGACGACGGCGCCAAACACGAGATAGGTGTAGAACTCCGCGCTGATGCTCCAACTCGGGCCGTTCCAGCTCAGATAATCGAGCACGCCCATAGCATGGAGCAAGAACACATTCGCGACAAACGAGTACACATTGTTAACCTGGAGATCCGCCGTCTCGTTGGTCGAGAAGTGCAGCAGGTCCAGTTCGGTGAGCGTGAGCCGCATCAGCCGAAACGCCAGAAAGGCGAACAGCATGACGATGTGCAGCGGATAGATGCGCGCGATACGACGCAAGGTGAACGTTCGGAAGTCGAACCCGCTGAACTCCGACTGCACGTAGCTCATCGAGATCACGATGCCGCTCAACACGAAGAACAAGTCGACGAAGAGCCAGGAATTGTGAAAAAACGCGACGTCGATCCAGGCGCGATGAGGCAGCGCAGCGGCGAGCGGATCCGATCCGACGAAGTGATGGACGACCACGCAGAGGGCGGCGAGGCCACGAACGCTGTCCAGCGGAACGTAGTGCGCCTTTGTTTGATGAGCTAGCACTTGATAGAGGCTCTACGATTCGACCAAAGCGAAATGCTGCGGTGCAATATAATGCCTCCACCGGGTGGTTTATTCAACTGAAAAGAGCCGCGAAGCGCCGATCTCGACCAGGACAGTGCACGACAGATGCGGCAGCAAGACGCCGGCCGGCATCTTTGCTCCGACGACATGCTCATAAACTTCAATTCAGCTTTCGTGAGGCAACGGGCATTGCGTTTGGAACAGATCAGGGCTGCACGCGCGAGCTGCGGCCTTGTTTGCAATGTTGCGAATGGCCATCAACGACCCAGCCTCGCATTAACTTGATCTCGCGCGAAGTTCTGATAGCTCCATCGTGGCTGAGCTGAACCACAGAGGGGCCTTTGGGCGCGATATCGCGATTTTTCGCCACAGCCGTGTTTGTGCTGGCGCCACTTCCGCTCGGATCCCTCGACCTCGCGTGGATTTGCTTCTGGAATTTTCTGCTGGTCTGCAGCCTGCTGACCGCCGATCTTTCGGCCGTGAGCCGTCGCAATGCCATGTTGCTCATTCCATTGGCAGTGGCGATCGCAGCGGTGGTTGTCATCGTGGCGTTGCAAACGTGGAGCGATCCGTCCAGTGAATCAGCAGCGGTCTGGGAACTGCCGCGGCGTTTTTTCGGCCTCGTACTGCCTGACCGTCTCTCGGTCACCGCGCGCGGAACGTGGCTAGCGTTCGGATCGGTCTTGCTGCTGTCGCTCGCCTTCACGCGCGCCGTGATTCTTGCAAGCGATGCGGGAGCCGCACGTTCGCTGCTACGCATACTGGCATGGGCGGGTTGCCTGTATGCATTGTACGGAATTCTGGCGGAGCTGATCGCACCGGACATGGTGCTGTTCAGGCAGAAGGAAGCCTATCTGGGCTTTGCCACGGGCACCTTCGTCAATCGAAACACGGCGGCGACGTTCTGGGGCAGCTGCGCCCTGCTGTTTCTGGTGCCGCTTCTGCGCACCATGCACCGCCAGGAAGGCGGGCCGCCGGAACAACCGGATTGGCGATCGCAGCTCGAGCAAATCCTCTCCGCGCCGGTGGCGCTCGGTGCGGGATTCGCGATCTGCACGATCGCGCTTGCCATGACCGGATCGCGGGCGGGTCTGCTGCTGTCGGTTGGCACGTTCGTGCTGGCCATCATCCTTTATCTCGTGCCGCTCGAGCTCGGCAGATCGCGGAAGTGGCTGGTCCTCGGCGGCTCAGCGGCAGCAGGGCTCGTGCTCTTGCAGCTCGTAGGCGGCCTCGTGGCGGGGCGAATCGTCGAACACGGGCTGATCGATCCGCAGCGGCTTGCTGCGTACCAGGCATCATTGGGGATCATCGCTGATCATCGGCTGCTCGGTGTCGGGCTGGGCAATTTCGAAGCTGTTTTTCCCGCCATCAGACCTGCAACGCTCGGCAGTCTCGGCATCTGGGACCGCGCTCACAGCACGCCGCTGGAAATTGCCGTCGAATTAGGCATCCCCGCCTTCGCCGTCATCGCGCTGGCCTGCCTCTGGTATCTTTACCATCTGTTTACCGGAAGCTTGCGCCGAAAGCGCGACCGCTACATACCCGTGATCGGCGCCAGCGTCGCTGTATTGGGAGTTGCACATAGCTGCATCGATTTCTCGTTGCAGATACCCGGTTACGGCGTGTTTTTCGCAGCCATCGTCGGGTGCGGCCTCGCGCAATCGCTACCATCACAGATGCGAAAAGAACGTGGCAAATCCGTGCAAGTCGAGCTAAAGTCAAATTAATTGAAGTTTAAAGCCAAATTGATTGAAGTGGGCAGGGCAATGAGCTGGAATTCTGGTAGGCGCTTCACCGTGATCGTCGGAGCGCTGGCAATTTTCGCCGGAATGCCGGCAGCATTCGGCGCAACGGGCGTCAGCTCGGGCTGCGTTGCCAACACCGGCGTTGTTTCAGCCGAGCGCGCCACCGACTTTCTGGCCAATCCCGGCGGGCTGCTCGACCAGTTCAAGGACGGACAAGGCGGCCTCGCCTCGGCTGTGCGCGACCTTCTGACCGCGCGTCCCGAGACAGTCGATGGCATTGTCTCGCTGGCGAAGGCCAGCAGCACCGATCAAAGCCGCGCCATTGGCGCTGGTCTCGGCACCGCCGCATCGGTTTGCGTTCTGTCGCAGCCCGGCGTTGCCCAGCTGATCCAGGAGGCGGTTCTCAAGACCGAGAATCCCGACCTGATCCAATCGTTCACCAGCATCACCGGCGATATCCCGACCGAAGCGACCAACGGCGCCGATCCGACGGGCGAGACCACAGCCGGCGGCGGACCTGGTTCGACCGCGGCGGAGGCACGCGGTGGCGGAGCAAGCTCGACCGCACCCACGGTCGTGAACCAGAGCGGGCCGGGTGCGGCGTCACAGACGCAGACGCTGTTTGCGGCGACGTCGACCGCCGTTCTGACCTCGGTAAGCCCGTCGCGCTGACGGCTGGAACCGTTAACCACCCCTCCCAGGCCGGTCCCGTGACCGGCCTATTTAGCTACAATTGTAAATTTCCGCGGAACCAAAGCTCAAATCGTTTGTGAGATACCCGTAGCGTCAAAAAAGAAAACGCGAGACGGGGATGTCATGAGCTGGATTATCAAATCGCTGGTCGCGATCGGGATCGCGTCGACCGGCACCGCCGCCAAGGCCGAGATGTTGAACGACAGTTCGCTCAATCAGGCGAAGAGCGCGTTCATCCGCGAGTACGACAATGCGCTCGCGCCGCTGCAATTCGTCAAGTTCTGCATGAACAACGACGGCGAATGCGCGAGCGACGCCGCCGACCGGACACTGCCTTCGGGCGACCGGGCGATGAGCATGCTGCGCGAGGTAAACAGCTCGGTCAACGCGTCGATCACACCGATGCAGAAATCGACCAATCCGATGGTGGCGCGCTGGAGCCTTTCGCCGTCCGCCGGCGATTGCAACGACTACGCGGTCACCAAGCGTCATCAACTGATCGAGATGGGCTGGCCCAAGTCGGCACTGCGCCTCGCAGTGGTCCTGACAAATGGCGGCCAGGGCCATCTCGTGCTGGTGGCGCGACTTGCCGACGGCGACTTCGTCCTGGACAATCTTTCCGCTTCGGTGCGCCCCTGGAACGCCGCGGATTACGAGTGGATCTCGATGCAGTCCGGCGGAAATCCGCGCTTCTGGGTCGCGATCGGCGAGCATGGCGAGCGCCTGCGCGCCACGCGTCTCGCGATGTTGCGGACCTCCGAATAGACCGCGCGAAGTTTCGCTCTACCGCCCTCAATCGCAGGTTGCGACAGGCGCGAGGCGATGGTCTGCCAGACCGTCCCTCGCGCCTTTGCCTTGGCATGGTGCTTGCCTAAAATTCGTGCTTATCGCATACGAGCGCGCGCAACCATTCGCCGAATCCGCGCCTGATCGCAGCAAGAATTTCGTTCATGCGAAACGGGGATGCAGAGCGGGCAAGGATGGCAATTTGGTCCGTACTGGTTTATATTTTGCGCCGCACAAGAATTTGACATAGTTTTGGGTCATCAAGGACCTAGGGCCTAAATCCATACGTCATCGCTAGTTTGCAACGAGATATGAGCGCGATCCTAATCAAACTCGATAGCTTGTTGCGTCGCTCCCTGCCGGTTTTACGGATCGCAGCAATGATCGCCGTTGCCGTGTCTGCGACGCTGTCGGCGCCGGCACAGGCTCAATGCGTCGATCGCGCCGAACGAGCGCCGTCGTCCGCGGTCAGCGCATTCGTCTCGGACCCCTCGGTTTTGTTGCGACAGTCGAAGAACGACAGGGACAAGCTTTCGGGCCGGCTCACCGGATTGCTGGTGACCGACATAGCCGCGCTCGATCCGGTTCGGGACATGCTGCGCCAGGCGAGCCAGGCCGACCGTGTCGCAATCGGCGCCGGGCTTCACCGTGCCGAAGAGCGCTGCATCGCGACCAAGCCCGACGTCGCGCGCCGGATCAGCGAATTCGTTGCCAAGCTGCACGACGGGTCCGTCCTCAAAGGATATCTCACGGATCAGGACGCGGCGGCTGCCCCCGTTCCGGGAAGCCCGGCCACGGCCAGCAATGCACCGGCGGGTCCGGGTGCGAGCGCCGGTCTGATGTCGGGTGAGTGGAAGACCGAACTCGCCGACCCGTTCAAACCCGTTCCCCTTCCCGAGTGACAACCTCAAGATTCCCAGAGATGTTTCAGCCACGAGATCAGTTTCCGCAACGCCCGAGATATGCCATCGAGGTCGGTGGCACGACGCTCAGCGCCGAGCGCGCTCTGGACATCGTACGCCGCCAATGGCCGCTGATCGTCGCCATCGTGGCCGGTACGCTCGCGATCGTTCTCGTCTACCTGATCGTGGCAACGCCGATGTACACGGCAAATGCGCGCATCCTGATGGACACGCGCCAAACCCAGGTACTGGACAAGGACAGCGGAACCGCCAACGCGCTGATCGACCCGGGCTTCGTCGACAGCCAGGTCGAGATTCTCCAGTCTGACGACCTGCTCCTGTCGATCGTCCGTAAGCTGAAGCTCACCGAGGATCCGGAGTTCAACGGCTCGGATCCCGGGTTGATTCCGCTGGTCATCGGCAAGGTCATCTCGATGTTCGGGTCGGACGGTCCTCCGAGCAAGGAGCGGGTCGAGCGCGGCGCGGTCGAGCTTCTCCAGAAGAACCTGAAGGTCGAGCGCGTGCTGACGACCTATGTCCTCTCGATGAACTACCGCTCGATCGATCCGAACAAGGCTGCGCAGATCGCCAACGCGATTGCGGACGCATACATCGTCGGCGCACTGGAGGCGAAATACCAGTCGACCAAGCGCGCCGGCGAGTGGCTCCAGCAACGCAGCGCCGAGCTGCGTGAACAGGCGACGGCGAGCGACCGCGCCGTGCAGACGTTCAAGGCGCAAAACAACATCGTGGGCACCAGCCGGGGTCTGATGAGCGAGCAACAGCTTGCGGACGTCAACTCTCAGCTTATTGCCGCTCATGCCGCGACCGCCGAGGCCAAGGCCCGCCTTGATCGGATCGAGGCGCTGCTCGACAAGGATCTCGTCCAGCCGACCGTGACGGACGCACTCAACAACACGGTGATCACGCGCCTGCGCGCCCAATATCTCGACCTGGCGGCGCAATATGCCGACTGGTCGAGCCGTTACGGCAAGACCCACCAGGCGGCCGTCAACCTCGCCAACCGCATGGAAGAGCTGCGCAAGGCGATCGCGGACGAGGTCCGTCGTATCGCGGACGCATATCGCAGCGAGTACGAGATCGCCAAGAGCCGCGAGACGGCGCTTGAGGAGAATCTCAAGAATCTCGTATCCCAGGCCGGCAGCACGAGTCAGGCGCAGGTCAAGCTGCGCGACCTCGAAAGCGCGGCGGATACTTATCGTAACCTCTACAACAACTTCCTCGAGAAGCTGCAGAACGCGACGCAGAACCAGAGCTTCCCGATCAGCGAAGCGCGCATCATCGGCACGGCGGTCAAACCCGACAAGAAGAGCTCGCCCAAGACGCTGCTGGCGCTGGTCGGCGGCCTGCTCGGCGGTCTCTGTTTCGGCTTCGGGGCGGCCTTCACGAAGGAACTGATGAGCGACGTGCTGCGATCTCCGAGCGACGTCGAGGATCAGCTCGGGGTGAAATGCCTCGGCGTTCTTCCCGACATCCGCGCGGCGAGGGCTTCGGCAGATCATCCGGAAGGAAACATATCCAGCTACGTCGTCGAGCACCCGTTCTCGCGGTTCGCGGAGACGCTGCGGAACATCAAGGTGTCAATCGACGTCGCGCGCCTGTCGCGCGAGGTCAAGATCATTGGAATCCTGTCGTCCTTGCCGAAAGAGGGAAAAACGACGGTTGCCGCCAATTTCGGTCATCTGACCGCGTTGACCGGACATCGCACGCTACTGATCGACGGCGACCTCCATACCCGCTCGCTGACCAGGGCGCTGGCCCCCCATTCCAAGACCGGCCTGGTCGAAGCCCTCAAGGATCCGCGCTCGTTCGGCTATCATATCCAGCGCAGCAAGGAGAGCGGGCTCGACTTCCTGCCCTCCGTCGTCGCATCGCGCATGGTGAACTCGGCAGATGTCATCGCCTCCAAGGCGATGGCTGACCTGCTTGCAGTGGTGCGAGAGGAATACGAATACATCGTCATCGATCTGGCGCCGGTGATGCCGGTCACCGACGCCAAGGCTGTCAGCCATCTCGTCGATGCGATGGTTTACGTCATCGAGTGGGGCCGTACGACCCGCAACGCGCTCCAGGAGTCGATGGCGAGCTCCGAAGGCATTCAGAAGAAGCTTCTGGGCGCCGTGCTCAATCGCGCCAATCCGAAGATGCTCAAGAGGATCGAGGCGTATAAGGGCTCGCACTACAACAGCTACTATGTCGAGGGAGCCTAGCGCCACCGAGCCGGCGGCACAGGCAACGGGGATCGCCTATCGCTGGCTTCTGCGCGGCTCGACCATCGCGCTTGCCGCAGCCGCGCTAGCGTGGATCGCGGCTATCGCCCCGGATGTGACCAATCCCGCGGTTCCGCAGATTGCAGGACGCGTCGCGCGCGGCGAGCGGTATGAAGTCGATCGCCTGAGACGGATCGTATCGGACAATTTGCCATCCGCCCGTCGCCTATGCAGCGCCAAGACGCTGCGCGAGCTCCTGCTGCTCCAGCTCGCAATCGCCGACGAATCGACACGCGCAGGCGACCTGAAGCAGATCGATCTCGATGCAGACGCCGTCGCGTCGACGAGCCGTGCCTTGCTGGCATGCGCGCCGACTGAAGCACTGGGCTGGTTCGGCAGCTACTGGGCCGAAATTCGCCAGGCCGGCTTTGGGCCGCGAACAGCGGAACTGCTGAGTCTTTCCTATCGCTTCGCGCCACACGAGGCCTGGCTCCAACTCATCCGCGCGCCACTGGCGCTTCGCGCCTTCAATGCGGCCTCGCCCGAGCTCAGGGATTACGCCACCCAGGACTTCGCCGATATCTTCCAGGCCCGCCTGTTCCCAAGCGCAGCTACGTTCTATCAGGCGGCCGGCGCCGAGGCGCGCGTCGCTCTGCTCGAACGTACCTGCACCGCGCCCGAAGCCGATCGGGAATTGTTCTCGCATTTCGTCGCGGAGAAGGGTCTGCGAATTCGCCATCGCTGTTATCCAGTCGATGGCGATGGCTTTCGGATGAGCCGCTAGGCTATTTCAGCTCGGTTCGCGGCACGCCCTGCGAGGGATTTTCGGGCAGGTATTGCAGGAAGAATTTGGTCAGGCCGCGACGGCTGCGCAGGATCGGCGATTCGAAGTACTTCCAGGACACATGCGCGACAGCGTACGAGATGACGAAGCCGATGGCTGCGCCCGCGGTAATCTTCACGCTGTCGGGCACCGACATCCCGCCATAGAGCGTGAGCGCCTTGCCGAGCGGGTTCGGGATGAAGTTGTGAACGAGATAGAAGCCGTAGCTGATCTTCCCGAGATGCTCGAGCGGCTTCCACTCCAGCGCTTGAACAAAGATACTGTCCTGGTTGGCGCGAACCCACCAGATCAGCGCGACCAGGCACAGCCCGATCGCAATGTCGATCGCGGGGGAAAGATACGAAGGGGCGTCGTAAATCACGCCGTTCGAGCACAGCATGAACCCGACGATGAGAAGGCAGACGAACGTGCCGTTGCCGTTCGGAGCCCATTCCCGTCTCTGGAGATGCAAGATCGTCAGCGCGCCGCCGAACGCGATGAGGCTGAAATTCCACGGCGACAGGGTATGGATGGCCGTGTGATTGAAGCCCGACGAATACATCAGGAAATGGCTGATCACACCGAGAACGACGACGCTCATGCAGGTGACGAAATGGCGCTCCAGAGGAAGCAGGATGAACAGGAAGGGCGCGATCACGTAGAACTGCTGCTCGACCGAGAGCGTCCAGAGCACGCCGAAGGGACCAGCGGTCCCGCCGATGACGCTGCCGATCCAGTAGTTGGACAGGTACACGACGTGATAGCGGAAGCCGAGATCGGGCCCCGCGTGCTGAAAATAGGACCGGGTCAGGAACAGGATGGCGAGAAGCGCATAATATGCGGGAAAGATGCGCGTCGCCCGCTTGACCCAGAAGGTGACGATTTCCGCCGCGGGCCGGGATGCGGCCGTCCCGACCTTGCCTCGCTGCCTGTTGAGCTCGCCGATGATCAGGAAGCCGCTCAGGATGAAGAATATCCAGACGCCGACGCTGCCCGAGTAGAACTGCAGTCCGCACTTGTGATTGAGATAGACCAGGACGACCGAGAGACCGCGCAGCCCGTTGAATCCCAAGATGCTGCCCGACTTCTCGGTGTTGACGCGCTCAGATCCAGGTAAAGGCATTGCAGGTTCTTTTCTTCGCACGGAGACCGAAAGCTACAGTCCCCTGGTTCTCAACTCAGTCGATTCTTCAGCCGACAGGCGGCCGCCGGCAAATTCCGAAAGAAGGAAGAGCGCAACCTTGGGCCTGTCGATCTCGTACATCAGCCCAAACCTGTTCTCCGGCGGCTTCTTCTGCGGCTCGTCGAACAGCTCGTAGACCATCACGCTCTCGATCTCGACGTCTTTCTGGTTCTTCAGATATTGGAAGGTGTCCCGCAGTGACCGGAGGCATTGCTCCGTCAGGGGATCGCCAGGCCGATTTCCATAGGCCGGCTTGTAGATCTCGGCGCAATTGACCTCGTTGAACGTCACCGGGCGGTGATAGGACGCCAGCTTCTTGAAGAGGTCGAAGGGCGGATTGCGTCCATTCCAGTGCCGATGCGGATTCTGCCCCGCCACCTCGTAATAGTGGTAGGAGATCACGTCGTATTTCACGCCCCGGGACTCCATGAAGTCGAGGAAACCCAGCATCGTCGACGTCGTGTTCAGCACCTTGCGCAGACGACTTCCGGTCTCGCGGTTTATCTGGTCGATGGCATCGGACGCGCCGTGCAACACCTGGGCCCAGTCTTCCATCAGCGGCATTTCGAAGTCTGCCGCGGTCATGCCGCGCCCGAACAGCTTCTTCCCGTCGGAATCGACCGCGAACAGGTTGATCTCGTTCTCAAGCTCCCAGTCGGACACATCGTCCTTGAATTGCCGGACGAACGCGTAGGTGCGGTCGTAGCCCTGCCTGTAGAGCGCGTCCCGGTCTCCTTTGGGGTACCGCCCCTTGTCGGTGCGGTCACCGTAGCGGAAAGGGAAGTTGACCAAAGGGTGAAGCGTGATCGAGTATTTTCTGGCAAGCGCAATGGTTTGCCGGAACATCGCGGCTTCGCCCGGCTCGGCATCTTGCGTCAGATTGAGACCGGTCCTGTATTGCGTGAGCCCGCGCTCCCTCATGAGCTGAAAGATCGGCGCGAGATCCCTGCGCTTTTGCGGCGGTCCGCCGACCCCCCACTCCAACGCGTTCGCATGAGAACAGGCGGCAGCGATCGCCCAGGTGACGAGCAACGGCAAGGCGACGAACTTGGCGAGGCGATGGCTCAATCTGCAAGGCTCGGCGTTTTTTGGGGGGGGGCAAATCGTCAAAGGGGCAGCAACGAATCACATGCTGCAAAATGCAGGCCGTTTCCCCTCTGCACGGGCGGCGCGCGGGTCGGGCGCGGCAACGCGCGCCCGACGTCAGCCTGGCTCAGTAGGCTTCCTGATGGATCAGCGCCAGCGCGGTCTTCAGGATGATCCTGATGTCGAGCCAGATGCTCCAATTGCTGACGTACCAGATGTCGTACTCGACCCGCTTTTCCATCAGATCGATGGTCGGCGTCTCGCCGCGGAAGCCGTTGACCTGGGCCCAACCGGTCAGGCCCGGCTTCATGTGATGCCGGTACACGTAGTTGCTGATGATCGGATCGTAGTAATTGTCGTGCGCGAGCGCATGCGGGCGCGGCCCGACCAGCGACATCTCGCCGCGCAGAACGTTCCAGAGCTGCGGCAGCTCGTCGATGCTGGTCCGCCGCAGCGCACGGCCGACACGGGTCACCCGCGCGTCGGTCTTCGTCGCTTGCGTGACGACATGACCGTTTTCCGCCACCGTCATCGAGCGGAACTTCCAGATATCGAATTGCTTGCCGTTGAAGCCGCGCCGGGCCTGCTTGAAGATCACTTTGCCCTTGGAATCGAGCTTGATCATGATCGCAGCCGTGATCAGCAGCGGCGCCAGCAGCAGAAGCGCGAACGAGGCAAGGCCGATGTCGAGGCAGCGCTTCTGCGCCTGCTCGAACACGCTGAGCGGCGCGCGCTGGATCTCGATCGCGACCGTGCCGCTGACGGGCTGGAACGGACGCGAGACCAGATCGGCGATCGGGAAATCTGGCAGAAGGCGGATCGGCTGGGGGACAACGCGCAGATGCTGGCTCAGCTTCTGGAGAAGCGGCATCTCGTCCCAGTCGATGACCAGGAGATATTCTTCCACATCCGCCGTGCGCGCCTGACGCGTGATGTCGCGAATCTCGTGATCCCAGCCCGCGCCCTCTTCAGACGGATCGAGCACGAAATGTCGCACGACGTTGAAGCCGTGCTTGCGCAGATCCTTGAACCGGGTCGAGGTGAAATCGAGAGGCTTGAGGCTGAGCAGCACGACCTTGCGGTCCACCAGACGGCCCTTGGCGTAGCTCGAGGTCAGCGCCAGGCGCCACAGCACGCGCAGACCGCCCAAGGCGACGCCGCCGGTCGCCGCGAACAGCAGCGTGGTTCCGCGCGACAGGTCCGCGGACGACTTGAGCAGGAACGCCTCGACGGCGAGAATGGTCAGCGAGATCAGCCAGACCGCCAGGGCCTTGCGCAGCTGCCAGACCGTGTTCAGCAGACGATGGTGATCGTAGACGCCCTGGAAGTAAGCGATCGTCACGAACACCGCGCCGACGACCAGGCCTGCTCCGACGGATGAGTCCTGCTCGATCACGAGCACGCGATACAGGCCGCTCGCCACGAAATAGCTGAGCAGTACGGCGACGAAGTCTCCGGCGATCAAAGCCACTTGCAGGGGTCTTTGGAGGGCACCGCGTCGGCTCGAGATAACCGAATAATAGTTTTCCGAACCGTAAGTTGCTACAGCCATCCGAACCTCGCTGCCTCGTCACCACTTGCAATCAGAATTGCGAGCAAATCGATCTAATTTTTTCGATGTGCGCCGAAGTATATCTTAACTAAACAAAGCGACATTGCGGCAGTGCACCGAAAAAATCAAATCGATTTTCATGCAATGCAGCGTCGCAGCAAAACAATGCTCAAACTACTGTCACACACGTGACAATTAAGCAGGCATCACGCCGCGTTTCACACCAAATCGCGTCATTTTCGCACAGCATTGTCGCGCGCATTTGAACGGCTGTTCAACCATGCCGCTTAAGCCGTTATTAGGCCGCGGCCATTAACACTCGTGACCAATTCGAGGAGTTGCGTCGTGAGTACGGTTGCCATTTTCAGTCTGCTGATCGGATCGTTGTTGGGAGGCCGATTCCGGATCTTCATCCTGCCGCCCGCCATCGTTCTCGGCGCCACGATCCTCGGCGTGGGCTCCGCCTGGCAGGGACATGATTCAGCTCACATCGTTGTGACGATCCTCGTCTTCGCGTCGGTGCTCCAGCTTGGCTATTTCTGCGGCGCGGTTCTGGTCCGCGCGCGAGCGGCCGCCTATCGCGGCAAGGCCGCATCATCGTTCGACAGCGGCAACTCGGCCAGCCTCGCGCAAGCTTGGGGACGGGTGATTCGCAGCGCGGGTGAATGATCGGGCAGGCGCAGGCTTGCCGGCAGGGGTGGAAAAAACCTGTTCGGACACCCAAATTCACCGATAGCATATTGACATCCCGGGCGAAGCTCTCTGAAAGAGTTGCACCCCATGTCCATGATTGCGCCCCGAAATTCGCCCCGGCCGAAGCTACCGAACGGCGTGCGCATCTATGCGATCAGCGATATCCACGGTTGCGCGCATCTGCTCGAGCAGATGTTCGCCGTGATCGATGCGGACATGGCGAACAGCCGGCCATATCGCGCGATCGAGGTCTTCCTCGGCGACTACATCGATCGCGGACCGGACTCGCGTCATACCCTCGATCTCCTGATCAACCGCAGCCGCCGCCGCAACACCGTCTTTCTCAAGGGCAATCACGAGGCCTATTTCACCTCGGTGCTGGAAGATCCCGCCCGCGCCGCCGAATGGTTTCAGTTCGGCGGGCTCCAGACCCTGATGTCGTACGGCGTGTCGGCCGCGCCCGGCCTTGGCAAGGACGAGTTGCCCGATCTGGTTCGCGAGCTCACATCCGTGATGCCGCCGGAGCACATCGCGTTCCTGCGCCAGTTGCGGCCGACCTTCACTTGCGGCGACTTCTTCTTCGTCCATGCAGGGGTGCGTCCGGGAATTCCGCTCTCCGAGCAGCGCGAGCAGGATCTGTTGTGGATCAGGGACGAGTTCCTGCAAAGCAATAGGCGCTTCGGCAAATACGTCGTGCACGGCCATACGCCGGTGAAGCAGGCCGAGCTGCTCGAGAACCGGGCCAACATCGATACCGGGGCCTATGCCACCGGAAACCTGACGCTGCTGTCCATTCAGGGCAACAGCATGCTCGCGATCTAGCGGTCTCGCTCGCGCGCCGTATCAGGCGTCAGTTGGCGGGGCTCGCGGGAGGCCGGTAGTCCGGGAAACGGCTCAGCATCGCCGCCTTCAGGAACTTGAAATGGGCGATCGAGGCGCCGAGCTCCTTGAGCCGGCGCTGGCCGTTCAGGATTTCCTTGTCGAACAGATCCTGGTGGTGATTGTCGAGCGCCTCGCGCTCGAGATATTCGTCGTCGCCGTTCCCGATCGTCACGGCGGCGCGCGCCAGCACGTCCTCGACCCGGCGGTTGAGACCCGACTGCTCGCGCTCCGCCGCATGCAGGGCGTCATCGATCGCGATCATGATGGCTTCGATGCGGGTGCGATCGGTTTCGGCGTCGCGCTCGGGCGAGCGCGCGCGGAACACCTGCTCTCCGCCGAAACGGTCTTTCAGGAAGTTATGGGTGCGGGCCCGCAGGAAGAGCTGAAACATGCGTGCATTTTCCGGTTCGAGGCGCCAGACCAGAAAATGGGCCCGCGATGGTTAATAAAGGTTGAATCCTTCGCGCCGCTCGGTGCGGCTTTGCGCCATCCAGGCCCTCCAGGCCCCCTCATGCTTCTCATAGAGCTCGAGCCTGCTGCTCGCCGGCATCGGGCGCGACCTGCGCCTGCTCGCTGTCGAGCCGTTCGAACTCGAACGTCTCCTCGGGCGTCAGGCCGATCAGGACGCGGCGACCTCCCCCGTCGACGAAGTACCGCCGTGGTGCGTTGTACGTCGGGCTCGTCATGGCGTCTCCCCGAAATCCCGTCATGATTCACTCCCCTCCGCCACCATGCGAGCCGCAACGCGAGAACCGCACGCCGGTTGTAAATCCTCAGAATGCACGCCGTGCCCTCGCCAATGAACTGTTCTGCCGGAACGCGGTGGGACTGTAGGGACGGTGGAACGGATGACGCTCCGCGCGCTCGCGAGGCCGCAGCGCGCGCGTCGCATAGCCTGCGCCAAAGCCAACGAGGAGCGAGACCAGGATCGCAAGCAGCATCATTCGTAATTCGTTCCAGTGACGCTGGCAGTCTCATCCTCGAGTTGTGTCGAGATCATGATCACCGCCGCTGATTTTCTCGTCATGCCAGGGATTTTTTGGGCAGCGCCCTGCATGCGAAGTGATCGGGCTCGTGCGTCAACCGAAGAACCAGAGGAACAATCGCACCAGCAACAGCGTGATGAAATACACCCAGCCCGCCATCGCGATCAGCGCAACGCTGAAAAACGCGCCTTCAAACGCCCGCTCTCTGAGCTTGGTGAGAGGAAGTGCCGCTCGCGCCTTTTGAAGCATCTCGGTCTTCTTGATTTTGTTGATTTTGATTTGTTCGTGCGCGCGCACCATAGCCGAACGAATTCGACGATCTCGTGACGACTCAACCGAGAGAAGCATAATACTGCTCGTCAAACCGCTGCCGCATGCATCGCGATTGGATTTTTTCTCGTTCGAAGCCGTTGCGACCAACCGCCGCCGTTTCAATTCAAGTTGATCGCTCGAATCGACGTCGTGATTTCGAAGCAAACAATGTCGTGATCTCGAAGCATCTAATTCCTGATCGCGCACAAATGCTGACGCCGAAACGCCGTGCCATCCATTGTCAAGTGGAGGTTGCCGGCCTGAGCTTGGAGGACATTGAGGGCCACATCGCAGGGAACAAGTTCCCTGCTCGCCTCCATCGTCAGCATGGCGTCCAAGCAGCTCCTGCCTGTCTTCGGCAAGCCGATGATCCAGTGTCTGCGGTCCGACCTGACGTACGCCGACCTCAGGAGAATCCTCATCACCACCACGCGGCAAGACCGGTCGCTGTTTCGACGGCTGCTCGGCGACGGCTCGGGGATCGGCACTTCTTCCATGCTCATCAGAACAGTCCGCGCGGATTGGCGGAGCTGCTGAGTCTTGCCGCAGCGTCGAGACGCGAAGTCGGGTCTCGGATATCGGCAGGCGCCCCCCGCGAGGATTTCGAGTGCGGACTTGCGAAGACGGTGCACCGGTTCTGCGACAACCGGACGTGGTGGCAGAACATCCCCGATCCCCACCATCACAGCGTGCAGATCGATCTTGGTTAGCGAAACTCCGTGGTTATACGGAGCGCAACGCGCCGATTTCATCGCGGTAAGGTTGAGCAGTTAGCTTAATCCGCGTTGTTTGTTGCGAACCTTAGTGGATCGCATATCCATCTTCTCACCGGGCTCCCCCAGGCCCGGCCCCACCCAAGCAAAGCCGTCGAGCGAACGTGGGTCCGCTTGGCGGCTTTGTCTTTGTGTCGACGAGAGGATGATTTCGGTTATGGCGCGCAGGCCCTGGTCGTTCAAGGAAGACCGCCGGCTGATGGAATTGGCCAAGTCTTCGACTTCGCTGGAAGAAGCAGCAAAACTTCTCGGGCGCTCGCCCGATGCGATCAAGCGTATGGCCTTGCGCCTCGGCCTGTCGCTGAAATCCAAGGGCGCCAAGAAGGGCTAGCGTCGGCCGCGCGCGACACGTCATGGACGGGCGCGTCCGCCTCATCGATCGATGAATGGCAGCCGCCAGTCGACATGGGCCGATCGCTTCAGCACTCTCGATCTCTCCGCACCCGGATGTTAGACTATCCAGCGATGAAGATTGAACATCGTCCCTTTTCGGCGCAGAACGGTCGCCGGACCGGCTTCGGTCTCAGTTTGATGGATTGTTGGAGGAACGCACCATGTTGTCCCGCGCGCTCGCCGTAGCTCTGCTCCTGGCTCTGCCCTCAGTAGCGTCGGCGCAAGTCCCCGTGGGGTTCGGATTTCCAAACGGCGCGCCGTGGTGCGCCTTCGGTTTCGATTGCCGATTCCTGAATTACCGGGAATGCGCCGACTGGATTTTCGATCCCGCGCGCAACTGCCTCAAGAATCCGTACTTCGCAGCCCACTACCCGACCAATGTCGACAAGGGCTGGTCCTACAATCGGCGTTGAACGTCGGTCCCTGCGAACGGCTTGGTCATGCGGCCAGGCGCGTTGCTTTGTGCCTGACCGGGGTGGCCTGGTTTTGTCGATGACGAGAATTTGGGCAGGTGCGATCGCCTGCCCGTTCCCCTGACGGCGGAACTCTCAGCCGCGCTCCGCATTGCTTTCGAAAGAAAGCGGGAGGCGGAGCCGTCATGGCATGCTCCTTCCTTATCGTGATGTCGATCTGGTTCGGCATCAACATTCTGTTCTTGGCAGTCCGGCTTTGGGTCACCAGGCCGAAGAACTGGCAGATGAATGCCCGTCCTTGCCAACTCAGCGCCGTCCGCGTGACATCGCAACAGCACCGCCGCGTTTGACGTCAACTGAATGCATGCGGATTGGGCCGTAGCCACGGCTCCGCGGCTCGCCCGTGAACCTTGGTTCATGCCCTCGAGGTTTTTGAACCTTAACGATGTTCTTGGCTTTCGAAAGCGGCCAGCCGGTCGACCGGCTATGTTGGCGCAATGCGTCGCAACCATCTCATCGCAGCCGCGGTTATCTGTCTCGTGCTCATCGTCTATGCGACGCTGGCCAAGCTCGCGGGCCGGCCGGCACTCATGGGCCACGCGGAGGCCTACTGGGTCGTCGTGATCGAGCGCTTCAGCGCCTACGGCCTGCTAGGCTTCCTGCTGTCCTTCCTGCTACCGGGGCGCGTCAAGCTGGCTTGCGCGTTCGTGGTCGCCGTCGCAGTGAGCTATGGCTGATTTTGGGTGACGCGGCCTGATCAGGCGGCGTGGCTTTCAGTGTTCGGAATGACTTCGATTCCGTCGATGAACTTTACACCGGCGATGACTTTCGGCAACTGGTTCGTGCTCTTCAATCGCCGCCAGGTCTTCGATGCGGCGTCGATGAGCTTGAACACCATCAGCTTCGCAGTTTGTTGCGACAGCGATCCCTTGGTCCGCACCGTTCGGTGGCGCACCGTGGCGAAGACGCTCTCGATCGGGTTCGAGCTGCGTAGGTGGATCCAGTGCTCAGCAGGGAAGTCGAAGAAGGCGAGCAGCGCATGGCGATCCTTGATCAGGCACTCCACCGCACGTCCGTATTTGACGTGGTATTTCTCGACGAAGACGTCGATCGCGGTTTCAGCTTCGGCCCGGTGTGGGGCCAGATAGATGTTCCGCAGGTCGTTCTTCATGGGGCCCTGCACGGATTTGGCGACCTTGTCGAGTACGTTGCTCACTTTATGGCACCAGCATCGTTGGTGCCGCGTGCCGGGAAAGGCCTCGTCCAGTGCCTTCCAGAAGCCGAGGGCGCCGTCGCCGATGGCGAGTTGCGGGGCAATCCGTAACCCGCGTTGCCGCAGGTCGATCAGGAGTTCGCGCCAGCTCTGCGCGCTCTCGCGCACGCCGACCTGGAAGCCGATCAGCTCCTTCTTGCCTTCCGGCGTGGTGCCAATCAGCACCAGCATGCATTCGCTGTGATCTTCCATGCGGGCCTGCAGGTACACGCCATCGGCCCAGATGTAGACATAGCGACGCGCCGACAGATCGCGTCTCTGCCAGCGTTCGTACTCGACCTGCCAATCGGCCTTCAGGCCGGCGATCACCGAAGGCGACAGGTTCGGCGCATCCTTGCCGAGCAGCGCCGAGAGCGCCTCCTGGAAGTCGCCGGTCGAGATGCCGCGCAAATAGAGGACCGGGATCAAGGCATCCAGGCTCTTCGTCCGCCGCGCCCATAGCGGCAGGATTGCCGAACTGAAGCGGAGGCGGTCGCCTGGCCCGCTCGCTCCGCGGTCGCGGACCTTGGGACGAGCGACCTCCACCGGACCGATGCCGGTCGCAATCTCGCGCACCGGACCGTGCCCATGTCGGACCAGGCGCGCTCGACCGTCGGGCAGCGTCAGATTGGCCGTGCTGGCCAGAAACGCGCCAACCTCGATCTCGATCGCCCTGGCAAGCAGGTCCCGCGCGCCGGCACGAACGATATCGGTCAGTGGATCATCAACCGCGGACGGCTGACGGAAAGCAAGAACATTGGTAGTCTCGGTCATGGCGTATCGCTCTCCTCGAGAGGTTCTGGCAGGCTCGTCACCCGCCTCGATACGCCGCCTTCCTCACACCGTCATCACCCAGATTCCGCCATAGCTCCGTCGCAGTCGGGTTAGAGGTCTTGCAGGCGGTGACGCCGGATCGTGATCCACGATTCATCGATGTGCTGCAAAAGGCCGCCGGCGGCACCGTCGGCGTCCTTCTGGCCCAGACCATCCTGGCTTTCCTGCCGAGGCCGCCGTCCTGAGGCGGCCGCCGGCGCCGCGAGAACTTACGCCACTCCGCGTCGCAAGCACGGCTGACTGGTCGAAAGAACCCCGGACATCTGGCGATGGGCATCGCGCAGCGCCGTGATCGCGTTATCGAGGTCGAATTCGGCTTCGCGAACGGTCTCGAAGAACCGGGCCATCAAGGCGAGGTTCAGCTTGACGCGGGTGTTCCCGTCGCGGCTCTTGCGGCGATCGAGCGACAGATGCATCGCCTGCATCCTGGCCTCGGCAGCGCTGCAGCAGCTGAGGGTCGCGAGTTCGTCATATGTCATCCAGATCTGAGGCATGTCCCTGTCCGCCTTTTGTTATGGGCCCCAACCTAGATTTCACCTCTAAAACTAGTGTTGCCGCAGTCCAGTCGCGCCGTGATTTCGCGACAACAGCGTCAATGCAAAGCTAAAAACCCGCACCCTACGACACAGGCGCCTTGGGCGGCGTGAACGGATGACGCGGCCGGGAACGGTTGTCGAGGCCCTTGGGCAGCTTGTCGGCGTTGAGCTTCACGACCGCGCATTTCGCGTCGGCTGCCGGCGCATCTTCCTGGCTGTAGATCAGCGTCGCCTCGAACTTCACGTCGGGCGCTTCCTTGGCCGTTCCCGAACAGCTCGCCACCAGGCCGTTGCACACACCCGAGAGTTTGACCTCGACCTCATCAGGCCCAAACACGCTCAGCGGGCCGTCAGCATGCCGGTTCACGGTCAGGACGGCCGAGAAGTGCTGCTCATCGACCCGGTAGGAACCACCATAAGTAAAGAAGCTGTCGCGGCCCGAGATCCGGCCCTCGGCCAGATCCACGATGCCGGTGCCCTGACCTCGTGAGGTCCTGAACCAGGCAGCGTATTTACCGTCTCTCAGCATGGGGAATTTTCCGAGGTGAAGATCGCCCTGTATTTGCGACCAACTCTGGGGCGCGACAATGACCTAACGGGCAGCCCTTCGGGCAAGGTTAATGCTCCGAAAACCCAATCCGTCGAATTGCCGCCGACGCGCGACGCCGGCGGCGAACGTCAGAACAACTCTATGCCGTCATCCGCGGTCTCGACCGCTTCGATGCGGCGCGTGGCGGCGATCGACGCAAGGCCAAGCGTTTGCAGGAATTCGCGGTGAACGTCCCGCTCGCGCTCCATCGTGTAGCGCGCGAAGAGATCGTCGAGCATCGCCTGATCCCGCGCCTCCGGCTGCGGCCGCTGCGCGCCCGCGCTCGCGGTCTCGAGCCGCGCGGCAACCGCAGGCAAGGCCGCGGAGCTCTCGCCCAGCGAGCTCATCAGACCTTGCGCCGAATTCATCAGGCCTTCGAATTCCGCGCCTTCATCGACGAGCCGGCTCATCAGCTTGCCGAGCCGTTCGTTGCCGACCTCGACCTCGCGCAGCGCCTGGAGGATCTGCGGCTCGAACTTGGCGAGCTGCGTGGGATCGCCCCGGACGCGGAGCTCCTTCAGCTCGTTCGCAGAGCGCTCGATGCCGTCGAGCACGGGCCGCAGGCGCCCCGCGCCCGCCGAAACCTGGTCCGCGGTCGCCTTGAGCTCGTTGGCGATCACGACAAACGCGCTGCCGCGACTGCCCAGATGGCTTGCTTTCAGGCCAGCATTCATTCCGATCAGGGTGATGTCGACGGTCGCCTCGGCAAGTCCGGCGATGGCCTGGCGAAACTTTGCCAGCGTGTCCTCGACGATGGCGAGCGCCTCGTCGACCGAGCGGCCGGCGCTCTCGCAGGTGGCGATCAGGGTCGAGGCATGTGCCAGTGCCTGCTTGATGCGCGCGAGGAACGATGACGAGCCGCCATCCTCGCCGCCGAACAGCGTGCGGCCATGGCCGACGACGTTGCCTGCATCGTGCAGGATGGCGGTGAGCGCGCGAACGATCTGGCCGATGTCGCCGCCGAATTCGCGCTGGGCGTCCCTGAGCAAGGCCGCCTGCAACTGGCAGATCGCGCGCGCACCGTCCTCGCTCGCGCCCCGTTCGGGAACGAGGCTCGGCGCAGCTTCCGACGCCTGGCCGAGGCCATGACAGACATGTTCGAGGCGCTGGCGCGTGCTGTCGCCGGCCTGCAAGGAAATGATCGCGCCGCCGACCGCCTCGGCGATCTTCCTGGTGCTGGTGCTCGCGAGGTCGGCGAGCTGGCTGCTGTCGCGGCGCTGGCCGCGCAATCCGGAATAGGCTGCGCCGAGCTCGGCGCTCTCCGACACCAATTGATTCCGGTAACGGCTCTCGAATTCCCTCTGCCGGCCGGACGCGGTCGCAACGGCTTCCGACAGGCGCTGCTGGTCCCGCGCGCAGCCCTCGATCGAACCTTGTACCGCCTTGCCGAGATCGTAGGCTTCCTGCGTGAAGGCGAGAAAGCCCTCGCGGTCGCCATCCAGCGAAGCCGCCTCGATCCGCGCACTGCGCGCGATGATGGTGATCATCTGGATGTGCTTGAACAGCGGCTTGAGCAGCGAGGACGCCTCCGCCGTGCTGGTGCCGATGGTCGCAAGCAGGGCGCTCTCGGCCGGCAGCGCCTCTGCCAGCTCGCTGAGCCGCGCGGCGATCTCCTGTAGCGCGGTGGCGGCGCCCTCGATCTCGGCGCCGGAGAGTTCCTCCGAGAGCGTCGCGAGGCCCTGGTTCAGCTCCTTGAAGATGAGGTGACCGCGACCGAGCTCGTGACCGACGCGCGCGAAGACGTCCTCGATCCGCGACGAGACATCCTCGATCGCGACGATCGCCTCGGTGAGCGTATTGGCCGGAATGGCGGACATCGCAATCAACCTGCCACCGCAACGTGTCCGGCCTGATACCAGAGCATGATCTCGCGCGGGATATGATGCAGCGAGACGACCTTCTCGACACCGCCATGCGCGATGGCTTCCTTGGGCATGCCGAACACCACGCAGCTCTCCTCGTCCTGCGCGCGTGTCGAGGCGCCGAGCTTGCGCATCTCCAGCATGCCGCGCGCACCGTCGTCGCCCATGCCCGTCATGATCACGCCGAGCGCGTTGGCGCCGGCATGCTGGGCCGCGGAGCGAAACAGCACGTCGACCGAGGGGCGATGCCGCGACACCGGCGGGCCGTCCTTGATCGCGATCTGGTAACGCAGGCCGATGCGCTGGAGCAGCATGTGACGGGCGCCCGGCGCGATATAGGCGCATCCCAGCAGCACCGGCTCGCCGTCCTCGGCTTCCTTGACGCGGACCTGGCAGACGCTGTCGAGACGCCTGGCGAAGGCCGCGGTGAACCCTGCCGGCATGTGCTGGACGATGACGATGGGAGGACAGTGCGGCGGCAGCATCTCGAGGACGTCGTTGAGCGCTTCGGTGCCGCCGGTCGATGCGCCGATGCACACGATGCGCTCAGTGGTCGGCCGGACCTTGCCCTGCACCGGCGGCGGGATGATGGCGTCGGCGGTCAGCTTCCTCTCGATCGTGCGGCGCTCCGCCCGCGGACGCACCCGCGCGCGCGCTGCCGATTTCACGGACTCGCGCAGCCGCGTCGAGCATTCGAGCAGCGCCTGCCGGGTGTCGATCTTCGGCTTCGGCACGATGTCGACCGCGCCCGCCTCGAACGCCTCGAACATCACGTTCGAACCTTCCTCGGTGAGCGAGGAGCAGATGATCACCGGGATCGGGCGCTGCGCCATGATCTTGCGCAGGAAGGTCATGCCGTCCATGCGCGGCATTTCCAGGTCGAGGATCATGACATCGGGGATTTCGTTCTGGAGACGGCGCGCCGCCGCGAACGGATCGGAGGCCGCCCCCATCACCTCGATGTCAGGATCGTCGTTGAGGATCGTTTGCAGGATTTGGCGCACCGACGCCGAATCGTCCACGATCAGTACGCGAACTTTCTCCCTCGGCATTCTGGTTGCGCTCCGGCTAGACCTTGAAAATGGTTGGCTGAACTTGCTTCAGACCCGGCACTGCACTGTGAATCATCGATTCCGAATGACCGACCAGGAGATAGCCGCCGGGCCGCAAATGGCTGCACAATTGCTCGATCACCTTGCGCTGGGTCTCGCGCTCGAAATAGATCAGGACGTTGCGGCAGAAGATGATGTCGACGTCCCGGTCGACGGGGTAGGACTTATCCATGAGGTTCATCCTCATGAAATGCGTCATGCGCCTCAATTCCGGCACCACCCGCACTTCGCCGCGCGACTTGTCGCGTGACGACAGGAAATATCGCTTCAGGAAATGCTCCGGCACCGGCGCGAGCACGTCGCGGGTGTAGATCGCGGACTTGGCAAGGCGCAGCACCGCGGTCGAAATGTCGGTCCCGAGGATGCGGTACTGAAACCGCGAGCCGTTCCGCGTCATGTCGTCGAGCACCATGGCGGTGGTGTAGGCTTCCATGCCGGTGGAGCTCGCCGAGCTCCAGATCTTCAGGTTCGCGTTTTTCCGCCCGTGCGACTTGAGCAGGGCCGGGATCGCGACGTCCCTCATGAAGGTGAAGTGCTGGGGCTCCCGGAAGAAGTCGGTCTTGTTGGTCGTCACCACATCGATGAGATGGGTCAGCTCGGTGTCGAAATGATCGGCCTCGAACAGGTTGTCGACATACTCGTTGAGGTCGGAGAAGTTCAACGCACGCACGCGCTTGTGCAGCCGCCCCTCCAGCATCAACCGCTTGCCCTGCGGCAGCTTGATGCCGACCTGGCCCTCGATCAGTTCGGCGATAGTCCGGAAGTGGCGGTCGGACAGATGGACGACCGTATCCTGCACGGCGGGCATCATGGCTGAATGCCCCGATCCGCGATGGCCGCCTGCACTGAATGTCGGGCCGAACGGGCCATCTTGAATCCCACGCGTTTACACGATCACTGACGGCGGATCGGCCCACCGGTGAAGGATGGGCCGACCTCTTGACCGCTCTCAGCGTTGGAAATCGGCGTCCCGATCGTCCTCGCCGTCGTTCATGTCGAAGGCGAAGCCGCCGCCACCGGCAGCCTTCACCGCGCGCGCCGGCCTCGCCTGCGGCTTCTTGGCCGGACGCTCGACGGCCGCCATTGTCGCCGCCTTGGCGCGGAGCTGGGTAACCGCCCGGTCGATCGGCGCGGCGGCCTGGCTGCGTCCCTGCTCGATGCGGAAATAGGCGATCGTCGACTGAAGCTGCTCGGCCTGCGAGGCGAGTTCCTCCGAGGTCGAGGAGACCTGTTCGGACGCGCTGGCGTTCTGCTGGCCGACCTTGTCGAGCTGCTGGATCGCCTGGTTGATCTGGGCCGAGCCGACGTCCTGCTCGCGGCAGGCGGCGGTGATTTCCTCGACGAGCTCCGCCGTCCTCTTGATATCAGGAACGAGCTTGGAGAGCATATTGCCGGCCTCCTGCGCAACCTTGACGGTTTCAGTCGAGAGCGTGCCGATCTCGGCGGCGGCCGCCTGGCTGCGTTCGGCGAGCTTGCGCACTTCGGACGCAACCACGGCAAAGCCCTTGCCATGCTCGCCAGCGCGCGCGGCCTCGACCGCGGCGTTGAGCGCGAGCAGGTCGGTCTGGCGCGCGATCTCCTGCACGATCGTGATCTTCTCTGCGATGGTCTGCATCGCGTTGACGGCGCGGCCGACCGCGGCGCCGCTGGCCTCGGCATCCTTGGCGGACTGCGCGGCGATCTTCTCGGTCTGGTTCGCGTTGTCGGCGTTCTGCTTCACGTTCGAGGCCATCTCTTCCATCGAAGAGGAGGCTTCCTCGGCGGACGAGGCCTGCTCGGTCGCGCCCTGCGAGAGCTGCTCGGCGCTGGCGGAGAGCTCCTGGCTGCCGGCGGAGACGTTCTGCGCCGCGGTCAGGGCTTCCGACACGATCTGACGGAGCTTCTCCACCATGCGCTCGAGCGCGAGGCCGAGCGTATCCTTGTCCGACAGCGGTTTGGCCTCGACCATGAGATCGCCCTGCGCGATCTGGTTGGCGAGCGCCGCCGTCGCGTTGAGGTTGACCGTCATCGCGTTCAGCGACTTGATGAGATCGCCGATCTCGTCATTGCTGGAGGACTCGATCTTGTGGCTGAGATCGCCGATCGCCACCGCATCAGCGAGGCCCACCGCCTGCGCCAGCGCACGGCTGATGTTCAGCGCAATCCAGGTCGCCGCGACCGCGGCGATCAGGAGCGAGGCAATGACCAGGCTCATCAGCAGCATCTCGGCGCGCGCACCGTCCTGCTTGGACTGCTCGGCCTGCTCAGCCATGTTCTTCTTGACGTTCTTGATGTAGACGTCGGCCGCTTCGATTGCGTCCGCAACGACCTTGCGGCCGTCATGCATGGAGCGGTCCAGGGCCTTCGGCTTGTCGGTCTTCGCGAGCCGGACCGTCTCGTCCTGATAGGCGTTGAGCTTGGCGAAGGCGACGTTGAAATTCTCCATCAGCTTCTTGCCGCTTTCGCTGGCAGCCGCGTAGATCTCGTCCTTCGACTTGGTGATCGCGTCGCGGTTCTTGATGAGGTCGGCCTGGAATTGCTCGTGCTCTGCATCGGACGCTGCGAGAATCGCGTTCTTCTCCGCGCGCACGAGGAACAGGATGCCTTCCTTCAGCTCCGCCGCCTTTTCCATCCGGCCCGCACGGCTGACCAGAAGCTCGGTGGTGCTGACCATGTCCGCCAGCTTCATATAGCCGACCGCACCGGCGATCATGGACAGCAGGATGACGACGCCGAAGGCGCTGGCAAGCTTGGCTTTGACGGTGAATCTCATGTCAGTCTCGTTGGTTCGAATTGGGGTGCTTACGCTTGACCACGCTTCACGCTTGCAAATTCAGGCGGCGCGAGAGGTATCGCGCCCTTCCGGGATCTCGTCGTTCGCCATCAGCTTGGCGAGATCGAAGATGACGACGAATTTCTCGCCCTTGCGGCCGATGCCGGCGGCATAGTCGGACTGCCATTTTCCGCCGACCTCGGGGATGGGCTCGATCGCCTGCTCGTCGATATCGGTGACCTCGAACACGCAATCGGCGACGAAGCCGACGCCGACCAGGCGATCCCTCATCGGCACGTCGAGGATGATGATGCGGGTCGCTTCAGTCGCTTCCACGGCCGGCAGGCCGAGCTTGGTGCGGAGGTCGACGATGGGATAGCCGCTGCCGCGCACGTCGATCATGCCGAGCAGGAAATTCGGCGCATGCGGCAGCCGTGAGATCGGCCGCATGTCAAGAATTTCCCGGACATTGCGGATGCTGATGCCGAACGTCTCGCCGGCGAGCCCGAGCGTCAGATATTGCGAGGTTGCGGCCATGGTACGGTCCAGAGTCAGATTGTTTTCAAGTTGCGGTCAGCGCTGAAACTCGGCGTCGCGGTCGTCTTCGCCGTCATGCATGTCGAAGGCGAAGCCGCCGCCATTGGCGACCTTCATCGCGCGCGCCAGCTTGCGGGCGGGCGCGGGCTTCTTGACGCCGCGGTCCGCTGCCGCCATGTGCGCGGCCTTGGCGCGGAGCTGGGTGACCGCACGGTCGATCGGCGCGGGCGCGGCAGCCTCGCCGCGGCCGGCATGCTCGATGCGGAAGAACGAAATGGTGGACTGAAGTTGCTCGGCCTGCGAGGCGAGCTCCTCTGAGGTCGAGGACACCTGTTCGGAGGCGCTGGCGTTCTGCTGGCCGACCTTGTCGAGCTGTTGGATCGCCTGATTGATCTGGGCCGAGCCAACGTCCTGCTCGCGGCAGGCCGCCGTGATCTCCTGGACCAGCTCGGCAGTCTTCTTGATATCGGGCACGAGCTTGGACAACATGTCGCCGGCTTCCCGCGCGACCTTCACGGTTTCCGTCGACAGCGTGCCGATGTCGGCCGCGGCCGCCTGGCTGCGTTCGGCGAGCTTGCGCACTTCGGACGCGACCACGGCAAAGCCCTTGCCATGCTCACCGGCGCGCGCGGCCTCGACCGCGGCGTTGAGGGCAAGCAGGTCGGTCTGGCGCGCGATCTCCTGCACGATCGTGATCTTCTCGGCGATGGTCTGCATCGCGTTGACGGCACGCCCCACGGCGACGCCGCTGGCTTCCGCATCCTTGGCCGACTGCGCGGCGATCTTCTCGGTCTGGTTGGCGTTGTCGGCATTCTGCTTCACGTTCGAGGCCATCTCTTCCATCGAGGACGAGGCTTCCTCGGCGGACGAGGCCTGCTCGGTCGCGCCCTGCGAGAGCTGCTCGGCACTGGCCGAAAGCTCCTGGCTGCCGGCCGAGACGTTCTGCGCCGCGGTGAGTGCTTCGGCGACGATCTGCTTGAGCTTCTCGACCATGGAGTTCAGCGAGGTAACGAGATCGCCGATCTCGTCGTTGCTTGTGACCTTGATCGACTGGCTGAGATCGCCATCGGCAACCGCGCCGGCGAGCCCGACGGCGCGGCCGAGACCGCGGGAGATGCTCAAGGAAATCCAGATCGCGGCGATCAGGCCGATGACAAGCGAAGCCAGCACGGCCGAGATCAGCAGGAACTGGGCCCGGTTGCCGTCCTCGTGAGCCTGGGCCGCCTGAGCGGCCATGTTCTTCTTGACGTTGGTGACGCAGACGTTGGCGGCTTCCATGGCCTCGGCGACCGCCTTGCGGACCTCGGTCATGGAGCGCTCGGCGGCTTTCGCCTTGTCGGTCCGGGCGGTCTTGAGGGCGTCGTCCTGAACGGCGTTCATCCGCGCGTACGCGACGCCGAAATTCTCCATGAGTTTCTTGCCTTCGGGGGAAGCCGCGGCCTGGATCTCTTCCTTCAACTTCGAGAGCGTCTCGCGCTGCTTGGCGATTTCGGCGATAAAACGATCCGCCTCGCCTTCAGGCGCGAGAATGAGGTTCTTCTCGGCGCGAACCTGAAGCAGGATACCCTTCTCGATCTCCGCCGCACGGTCCATCCGGTTGGCACGCGACACCAGACTGTCGGCGGTGTCGATCATCTCGCTCAGTTTCACATAAGCGAGGCCGCCCGCCGCCATCGACAGCAACAGGACCACACCGAACGCGATGGCAAGCTTTGCCTTGACCGTGAATCTCATTTCCAGCCCCTACCCCAGTCTCGCCCCGAGACCTCATTTCAATTCAGGATGCGTTCCATGTTGGGAACGATGACAAACTCTTCTCGCCACTTGGCGATGAAACGGATGAATTCCGGCTTCCAGTGCATGCCGACGCGCGGCGTCTGCTGTACGTCGGTCTGCGATATCTCGGTGACCTCGTAGACCTTGTCGGCAGTGACGCCGACCAGGACCGGCTCGCCGTCGAGCGTGAGCTCGATGACGACGATGCGCGTGTCGGCCGAATTGTCGAGCTGCGGCATGCCGAAGCGGATGCGCAGGTCCGCAAGCGGAATGACGTTGCCGCGCACGTTGATGACGCTCGGAACGAAGGCCCGCGCGCCGGCCACCTTGGTCACCGGCACGGGATCGATGATCTCGCGCACGAGGCCGGCGTCGAGCGCGAACTTCTCCTCGCCGAGGCCGATCATTACGACCTGCATCGCGTCGGCGTGATGCTCGCCCGTCAAACCATCGTTCATCAGGCCGCCTCGCTGATATGCTGTTTCTCGACCTTCGACTGCGCCAGCGTGACGAGCTGCGCTACATCGAGGATCAGCGCCGCCGTGCCGTCACCCAAAATCGTCGCGCCGGAGAAGATCGTGACGTCGGAGTGCAGCTTGGAGAGCGACTTGATCACGGTCTGGTGGTTGCCGATGATCTGGTCCGCGACAAGACCGACGTGCGTCTCACCGGTCGAGATGATGATCGTCTTCTGGTGCCGGTCGGGCGTGCCCGACGCAGTCATGATTTCGCGCAGCCTGAGGAAGGGCACGAGATTGCCTCGCACGTTGAGGAAGTTGCGGCCGCGGGAGCGCTCGTCCTCGGCGGTCAGCTCGATGCATTCCTCAACCGCGGACAACGGAATGATATAGCGGCCTTCGCCGACACGGATCAGCAGCCCCTCGATGATCGCAAGCGTCAGCGGCAGACGCAGCGTCACCGTGGTGCCCTGGCCCGGCCGGGTCGACAGGTCGATCGTGCCGCGCATGTTCTCGATGGTGCGCTTGACCACGTCCATGCCGACGCCGCGGCCCGACAGCGCCGAGATGGTCTGCGCGGTCGAGAAGCCCGGGTGGAACAGGAACTGGTGGATCTCGTGATCGGTCAGCACGGCGCCGGAGGCGATCAGCCCCTGCTCTTCCGCTTTCGCGCGGATGCGCGCGGTGTTGAGGCCGCCGCCATTGTCCTTCACGGTGACGAGCACCTGCGCACCGGAATGAACGGCCGCGAGCTCGATCCGGCCTTGCTCCGTCTTGCCGTTGGCGGAGCGGGTCGCGGTGTCTTCGATGCCATGGTCGATGGCGTTGCGGATCAGGTGAACCAGCGGATCGGCCAGGCACTCGATCATGGTCTTGTCGAGCTCGGTGTCCTCGCCCGTGGTGACGAATTCGACCGGCTTCGACAGGTCGCGCGACAAATCATGCACCAGACGGCGGAAGCGGCCGAACAGCGAGCCGATCGGTACCATGCGCGCGCCCATCGTGGTGTCGCGCAAGGAGGAGGCGAGGCGCTCGATTTCCTCGGCGATCATCTTGATCGAGAGATCCGAACCGGACGAGGCGAGCTGCGTCAGCCGCGCCTGGGCGATGACGAGTTCGCCGACCCGGTCCATCAACTCGTCGAGACGCTCGGCCTGGACGCGGACGGTGGCGATGCCGCGATCGTCGCGCTTGGCCTCGGGTTTCGGTTCAGACTTGGATACAGGCGTGGCTTCCGGCTTCGGCTCCGCCTTTGCGACGGGCTGCGCGGCGACAGGCGCAACAACAGCCTCGACCGCCGGCGCGGCCATCTCGGCCGCAGGAGCCGGCTCCTCGTCGAGGAGCTGGAACAGCGGCAGCGGCGCGGGCGCTTCGACCTGCTCAAGCGGCGAGAGCGTCAGCTTCATCTCGTCCTGGACGAACATGAAGACGTCGTCGATCGCGTCCTTGTCGCAGGCGGCGTGCAGCTTGACGTCCCACTTCAGATAGCAGTCTTCCGGCTCCATCTCGTCGAGGAACGGGATGCCGTCGGTCACGGGCACGACGAAGCACGGGCCGAGCTTGCAGAGGTCTTCCAGCAGATCGAGCGGGTTCGAACCGTTGCGCAGGATGTGGGATTCAAATTCCAGATACAGGTGCCAGCCGGCCTGCTTGCTTTCACCGGGGGCCAGCGGCGGTGCTTCGGCGATTTCGGCGACGGGAGCGGCAGGCTGGTTAGGAAACACGAAGCGCTTGAGGTCGTCGAGGATGGCCTCGCCGATGATGTCGTCGGTCGACTGCGGATCCTCGATCAGCGCGCGGATATAGTCCTTGGCCGCAAGCGCGACCGAGATCAGCTCCTGCGTCGGCTTGATCTCGCCCTTGCGGACGCGGTCGAACGCGGTCTCGAATTCGTGGGTAAAGGAGGCAACCTTGTCGAAGCCGAACATGGCGCCCGAGCCCTTGATCGTATGCAGGGCGCGGAAGGCGGAATCGACCAGCTCGCGGTCGTCGGGACGCAGGCCGAGATCGAGCAAGGCCCCTTCCAGGACCTCGAACAGCTCGCTGGCTTCCTGGCGAAAGACCTCTGTCGGGTCCATCGCGTTCATGCACGCACCAGCTTGCCGACCACGGCGAGCAGCTGCTCCGGCTTGAACGGCTTGGTAATCCAGCCGGTGGCGCCGGCGCTCTTGGCTTCCTGCTTCACCGTGTCGTTGGATTCGGTGGTCAGGAACACGATGGGCATGCCGACCGCGCTCGGCAGCTTGCGCAGCGCCCGGATCAGCTCCAGCCCGTTCATGACGGGCATATTGAGGTCGGTGATGACGAGGTCGAGCTTGCCGGCCTGCGCCTTGGCAAGCCCTTGCGCGCCGTCGCCGACCTCGATCACGTTGTGACCGGCCGGCTCGAGCACGACCTTGATCATCTGACGGATGCTGGGGGAATCGTCGACCGTGAGAATCGTGGCCATCAGGTGCCATCTTTCTTTTGCGGGAAGTGCTGATCGATCATCGCATCGCTGGCGAAGCCGGCGCGGCGAAGGGTGTTGCGCAGAGACTGGGAGAATGATGTGAGCACCACCGGGCGGCCCTGGGCCTCGCCCGTCCTGGCTGTCGACAGCAGAAGCTGGATCGAGGTTACGTCGGCCTTGTCGACGCTCGAACAATCGATCTCGAGCCGGTCCTGCCGGCCGAAAGCTTCGCGGATCAGGTCAAAGACACTGCGGATCGCAGCGATGCTGCAATCCGCAGGCAGCCGTAGGGACCACTTCGGCTCAGTGACATCAGACGGCATTCGTCCCCCAGATTTCCTCGGGATTCGCTGCACGCATGACGCGAATCTCGCGCGACGACTATTCGCTTGGGAGAGTGTGCAAACCCCTAATGGGCATCACCGTACAACTACGGGTCACAAACCGAAGAACTTCGCGCATGCATGCAGGCGTGCATGGTTCGCTCAATTCTCATGCGTTGTGCGCAGTCTCGAGTCAGTTCGCCGCAGCCCGGGCGTTTGCTCCGCGTTAAATCGCAAAGACTATTCGTGGAGATCACGCCTCGCATCCGAACGAGACCGGCCGCCGATGCTGACCCAAGCGCTTCTCGTTGATGACAGCCGCTCTGTCCTCAATTTCCTGAAACGTCATATCGAAGCCGAAGGCCTGGTCGAGGCCACGGCTTTCCTCGATCCCGTCGAGGCGCTGGCTTGCGCACGCGAGCGCGTCTTCGACCTCGTGCTGGTCGACTACGAGATGCCGCATATGGACGGCATCAGCTTCATCCGCGCCTTCCGCGCCCTGCCCGGCTGCGCCGACATCCCGATCGCGATGATCACGTCGCGACAGACCGATGACGTCAAGATGGAAGCGCTGCAGGCTGGTGCAACCGATTTCTTACCGAAACAGCCACAGAGCGTCGAGATGACGGTGCGCCTGCGCAATTTGGTGCGCCTTGGTGCAGCCGTGCGCAAGCAGAACGACCGTGCCGCCGATCTGGCGAGCGCGGTCGCAGCCGCGACCCAGAAACTCGGCGAGCGCGAGGAGGAGATCATCCTGCGGCTCGCGCTCGCGGTCGAATACCGCGACAACGACACCGGCGAGCACACGCTGCGGGTCGCCCGCTACAGCCGCATCATCGCCGAGCAGCTCGGCCTGCCACCCCGGCTCTGCCGCGACATCTATCTGGCCGCGCCCCTGCACGACGTCGGCAAGGTCGCCATCCCCGACCATATCCTCCTCAAGCCCGGCAGGCTCACCGACGATGAGATGGCGGTGATCCGCACCCATGCGACGATCGGCGAAAAGATCCTGGCGGACTCCAGCTGCGAGCTGATCCAGCTCGGTGCGCAAATTGCCGCAGGCCATCACGAACGCTGGGATGGCGCGGGCTATCCGAACGGCCTTCAGGCAGACGAGATCCCGGTCGCCGCACGCGTCGTCGCGGTCGCCGACGTCTTCGACGCCCTGACGACGCGCCGGCCATATAAAGAGCCGATGCCGCTCGACGTGGCGCGCGACTATCTGGTCGAGAACCAGGGCCGGCAGTTCGACCCGGCCTGCGTCGAGGCCTTCCTGTCGCGCTGGGACGAGGTCGTGGAAATCGCCGCCGGTCAACAGGCGACGCCGTATCAGAAGACCGAAGTGCCGCTCGCGCCCATTATAGAGTGTGCGGCCGAGAGCCGTGCGGTCGAGGACCAGTTGGCTGAGCCCGTCCCGGCCGCCTGACATGATCCATGCGGCCAACCGCTTGCCGCGGCTTCGCTTTTCTCCGGTCGCCGGTTTGAACCAGTTCCTGCTAGAGTGCACCAATAACCAAGAGTGATTCCGGTCACACTTACCTGGACGCGCCGATGCTAAGCATCGAACCAGGACGGGGACCGGCGATTTATCGGTCGAATTGGATGAGAATTCCCATGAGAAGCCTGATCGGCGCTGGTATCGGCGCGTTCTGTCTTGCGGCCCCCGCTTTGGCGGAGACCCCGGCCGCGATCGTCGAGGATGTGCAGGGCAAGGTCGACGGCATCGCGTTCATGGACTATGTGGCGCCCGGCAAGATCATCAAGCTCGGGCCCAAGGCCAGCGTCACGCTCAGCTACCTCAAATCCTGCCAGCGCGAGACCATCAGCGAAGGCGTCGTCCTGGTCGGTGCCGAGCAGAGCACCGTGCAACTCGGCGAGGTCAAGCGCGAGAAGGTGCCCTGCGATACCAATGCAGCAAAACTGTCCGAGCGCGAGGCGAACCAGAGCGCCGCGACGACCTTCCGCACCATGCGATCGGACGCGAAGGGAGCGCCGCCGGCCAAGCTGCCGACGCTCTATGGCGTCGCGCCGCTCGTGCAGGCCAAGAGCGGCAGCACGCTGGTGATCGAACGCACCGACGGCAAGGAGCCCACGATCAGCGTGCCGCTCAAGAGCGAGATGATGGTCGGCGGCAAGTTCTACGACTTTGCCAAGGCCGGAAAGACACTGACCCCGGGCGGCAGCTATCTCGCCATCCTCGGCGCCAAGCGCTACGCCTTCCAGGTCGATGCCAGCGCCACCTCATCGCCGACGCCGATCGTCGGCCGGCTGCTGCGGCTCGAATAGGCGGTCTGCGACCGGGCGATGCGGCGGATCGGGGGACGGGACATCGTTGCGGCGATCCTGATTGCGCTCGTTGCGGGCGCAGTCTTCACGTCCCCGCCGCTTCAGACGCTACAAGGTCTCTCGCTCGACATCCTCACCGCGATGCGCGGCAAGCTGGTCGGCGACCACCGTGATCCCGCAACATCGCCGGTCGTCGTGGTTGCGATCGACGGGGAGACCTACGACACTCCCCCTTTCAAGGGATCGCCGACCCAGACCTGGACGCGCGAGATCGGCCGGGTGCTCGGAAGCATCACCGAAGGCGGCGCCAAGGTCATCGGCTTCGACGTGATCTTTCCAAGCTCGATCGAGCAATCGGAGATTCCGTTCGGCGATGCGTCGTTCGGCAGCCGCTTGAAGGGCTTTGACCGGGACTACCTCATCGCACTCCGGCAACTCTCCGACGGCGGCAAGCTGGTGCTTGGCGAGATCCTCAGCAATGACCATCCGGACGTACCCTACCCCGCACAACGACTTGCGGTGAAAAACAATGTCCGCGCCCTCAACGTGCATACCGACACCGATGATGTGATCCGGCGGATGCCGCTGAGCTTTGCCATCGACGGCAAGCCTGTCCCTGCGATGGCGGTCGAGCTCGCCGCGCGTGCGCTCGGCACGACGCCCGGGAACGGACCATCCGGCGCGATGCAGCTGCCCGGCTACACGATCCCGAGCGCGGTCCCCAACACGTTGACGCTCAACTACCGTGGCATGGGCCGCGACGTCCCGGCCTATTCTTTCGCCGACCTGCGTGCCTGCGTCGAGAAAGGCGACCGCGATTTCTTCCGCCGCGCCTTCGACGGCAAGGTTGTGCTGCTCGGCACCGTCCTCAATTTCGAGGACCGCAAGCTCACCTCGATGCGGCTTTCCGGCGGATATGACGGCTCGCCCGCACCGCGTTGCGCCCTGCCCGCCCCGGCCGGCACCGCGCAGAAGGCCCGCAGCGACATCGCCGGCGTGTTCGTGCATGCCACCGTCGTGCGAAACCTGATCGAGCGCGACGCCGTGACCGAGCTCGGCTTTCCCATGCGGACCGTTCTCACGATCGTGTTCGCGGCGATCATCGCCTGCGCGGCCTCCATGCTCGCGCCGGGCGGCGCGATGATCGCCTGGCTCGGCCTCACTGCCGCTTACACAGCCGTTGCCGTCACCGCGTTCGTGCACGCGCTGGCACTGCCGCTGACCGAGCCTGCGCTCGCAAGTCTCGCCGCGCTCGCGATGACGATCGGCTACCGCTTCGTGCTGGCCGATCGCGACGAGCGCTTCCTGCGCCAGAGCTTTGCCTTCTATCTCGCGCCCGAAGTGATCAACACCATGGTTGCCTCCGGCAAGATGCCGGCGCTCGGCGGCGAGATGCGCAACGTCACCATGTTCTTCTCCGACCTCAGCGGCTTCTCCTCGATCGCAGAGACCATGACGCCGGGCGAGCTGGTGACCCTGATGAACGAATATCTCTCGGCCATGACCGACATCATCGAGAGCCATGGCGGCTATGTCGACAAATATATCGGCGATTCCATCGTCGCGATGTTCGGCGCGCCGGCCGACGATCCCGCCCACGCGCGCAACGCGGTTCACGCCGCGCTGAAGTGCCACGAGAAGCTCGTGGAATTGAATGCCAGCAATCCCGCCTTCGCAGGCCACGGCCTGTCGCACCGCATCGGGCTCAACAGCGGCGAAGCCGTGGTCGGCAATATCGGCTCGCGCCGCCGTTTCAACTACACCGTGATGAGCGACACCGTGAACGTCGCCTCGCGCCTCGAGGGCGCCAACAAATATTACGGCACCGCCATCATGGCCTCGGAAACGACGATGGCGCAGACCGGCGACACTTTCGCCTGGCGTGAACTCGATGCGATCAGGGTGCTCGGCCGCGGCGAGGCAATCAAGGTGTTCGAGCCGCTGGCGGACAAGGGCGCGGAGAGCGCCGAGCAGACGAAGGTGGCCACAGCGTATGCGGAGGGGCTGGCGTGCTGGCGGGCGAGGGAGTTTGCGAAGGCGGCCGAGGCGTTCGACGGCGTCGCGAAGATCGACCCGGCGTCGGCGCTGTTCGCCAAGCGCGCGAAAGCCCTCGCCGCAAATCCACCATCGCCAGAGTGGACGCCGGTCAATACGCTGGAAGGAAAGTAGCGGTTGTTTACTCTTCGTCAGAAGGCTCAAGGAATGACGTTCGCGGCACGCAACCTGCTGAAGAGATCGAAAAAACTGTCGTCCGTCGCCTGATATTCAAGGAAACCGAGCTTACGGCTCCTGCTCATATCGGTGACGACTTCGATAGGTCGGCCCAAGTCGGCATCGGTGTGCCATGCCGACGAAAGGACGGAGAGGTCGCTTTCGGCGAGATCATACTTGAGCGCGATATCAGCCCATATACGACCTGAATCGGCAAGCTGACGCTCAAGCGGCGAAATTTCCTCTGGAAAGGGCGCAGGCTGCAACCCGAACCAGCCGGCCAGTCGCGCCCACATCCAGTTCCATCGGAAGACATCGCCATTTACGACGTTGAATGCCTGGTCTCGCGCGACCGTCGTCGTCGCGGCCCATTCCAGGTGTCGCGCCAGCAATCTGGCATCCGTCATATCCGTCAAGCCGGTCCATTGCATCGCCGAGCCTGGAAAGAGAAATGGCCGCCCCGTTTCTCGACAGATCGTCGCGTAGACGGCAAGCGTCGTTCCCATGTTCATGGCGTTGCCTATCGCATAACCGATGATCGTGTGCGGGCGGTGAATGCTCCAGCTGAAACCACCGCGCCTGGCCGCATCGAATAGTTCGTCCTCCTGAGCGTAGTAGAAGTTCTCGACATCGAGCCGCGGTTGCTCTTCGCGGAATGGCGTCGCGGGCAGCCTGCCTTTACCGTAGGACTCGAACGGTCCCAGGTAATGCTTTAGCCCGGTGACCAGCGCGACATGAGAAAGCGTATCTGCGCCGGAAAGTGCCCCCAACACGTTGCGCACCATCGCAGCGTTAACGCGGATATTTTCCGCCTCGGTTGGCTGACGTAGCCATGTGGCGAGAAACACGTGAGTGGGACGAAGGCTCGCCAGGATGTCGCGAAGCGAGGCCGGATCCTGCAGATCGGCCGCGATGGGACGAACACCATCGAGGCCGCTTGGTGGGCGCCTTGCGAGCCCAAGCACCTGCCAGCCGCGATCGCTGAGATGGCGGGCGAGATTGCTGCCGACAATACCGCTGGCGCCGACCACAAGCGCTGTGTTCGTCATCGCTTCGCCCTCCTGTTCGGTTGAGGAGGTAGGAACGATCGCACGAGGCAACAGAGCATTTCGGCGTCCGTCACCACTTATTGAAAGGGAACCGGCCTGACGGGCGAACTCGCCTCGTGCCGCGAGGAGAGCTCCCCTTTGGAGCGGCAACGTCAGCTGAGCGGTCACAAACCGTCGCTAAAACGGCAGTCCCACGTAATTCTCCGCGAGCAGCCGCTGTGCCATTTCGGACGAGAGCAGGTACTCGAGCTCCGTCTGCTGAAGCCGGTCCTCATATTCGGAACGGTCGGGAAAACGATGCAGCAGCATCGTCATCCACCACGAAAAACGCTGCGCTTTCCATATCCGCGCAAGCGCCTTGGCGGAATAGCCCGCAAGGCCGGAATCGTCACCGTGCTGATAATGCGCAAGCATGGCGTGGTAGAGATAGTAGATGTCGGAGGCGGCGCTGTTGAGCCCGCGCGCGCCGGTCGGTGGCACGATGTGGGCGGCATCGCCGGCGAGGAACAGGCGGCCGTAGCTCATCGGCTCGGCGACGAAGCTGCGCAGGGGCGCGATGCTCTTCTCGATCGAAGGCCCGGTGATCAGGTGGCCGGCGACCTCGTCCGGCAGGCGACGCTTCAGCTCCATCCAGAACGCATCGTCGCTCCAGTCCTCCACCTTGTCGGTCAACGGCACCTGGACGTAGTAGCGGCTCAGCACTTGTGAGCGCAGCGAGCAGAGCGCAAATCCGCGTTCATGCTTCACATAGATCAGCTCGGGCGACACTGGTTTCGTGCGCGACAGCACGCCGAGCCAGCCGAATGGATAGACCTTCTCGTATTCGCGCAGCACGTCCTTCGGGATGGACCTGCGGCTGACGCCGTGAAAGCCGTCGGCGCCAACGACGTAATCGCAATCGATGCGGACGATCTCGTCGTTTGATCGATAGGTCACGTAGGGCCGGTCCGACGTCAGATCGTGTGGCGTCACGTCCTCGGCGTTGTGCACGACCTTGCCGCCGAGGCGATCGCGCGCCTCGTAGAGGTCGCGCGTCAGCTCGGTCTGGCCGTAGACCAGCACCGAATTGCCGCCGGAATGCTTGTGCAGGTCGATGTGGGAGAGCACGCCGTCATGCGCGATCTCGAAACCGTTGTGGATCTCGCCCTCGCTGTCCATCCTCTCGCCGCACTGCGCCTCGCGCATCAACCTGGCGAAGCCGTGCTCGAGCACGCCGGCACGGATGCGGGCAAGCACGTGGTCGCGGCTGTATTTCTCCAGCACGACCGTATCGATGCCCTTCAGGTGCAGAAGCTGGGACAACAGCAGCCCGGACGGCCCACCGCCGATGATGCAGACCTGAACTTTCATTTTTACGTCCTCCCGTCGCTGCGTTTTTTGCAGATCCGCCGCCGCAAACCGATGGAGGGTTTCGTCTTTGTCTTGTACTATTCGAACATGAAAACCGCAGCCTCAGCCCCGGCAATCCGGGTCTACAACCTCTTCGGCGAGTCCGGCGATCTGCCCGACGTCGTGCATTGCGAGACGATCGCGTCACGCTCGGTGCTGCACGACTGGACGCTGGCCGTGCACCGCCATGCCCGGCTGCACCAGGTGCTGCTGATCGAGCGCGGTGGTGGCGAGGCGACGCTCGACGGGCGCGTGGTGCCGCTCCGGCCAATGCAGGTCGTCAATGTGCCGGTCGGCCATGTCCACGGGTTCCGCTTCGAGCCCGATACCCAGGGCTGGGTGCTGACCATCGCTGCGGAAATTCTGGACGAGGCACTGCTTGCCTCGGAAGGACTGCGCGGCGCCCTGTCCCGATCGGCCGTGGTGCGCGGCACGCCGCAGATCCGCACCACCATGAAGCAGATCTTCGCCGAGCACGCCGCGCGCGATTTCGGCCGCGCGCACGTGCTGCGTGCACTGTCGGCGGCCATGATCGGGCTGGTGGCCCGCGCGCTCACCAGCGAGAGCGGCGGCAACGGCACGGCGGAAAGCGGATTGTTCCGCCGCTTCGAGGCGCTGTTGGAACAGCATCATCTGGAACGCTGGAGCGTTGCGGACTATGCAGGCGCGCTGTCGATCACGCCGACCCATCTCAACCGGCTGACGCGGGCGGCGACCGGCGACACCGCCTCGCACCTGATCCTCAACCGGCTGATCCGCGAGGCGCGTCGCAACCTCGTCTACACCAATTTGCCGGTCTCGACGATCGCGTACGCGCTCGGCTTCGAGGATCCCGCCTATTTCAGCCGCGTCTATGCCGCAGCCACGGGCCTGTCGCCGCGCGCCTTTCGCGCCCAGCTCCATGGCGGCGAAGCTTGAGGCCATTCGTGATCGCGCCGGGCTGTCGAGATCCGAACCGGCGCGCCACTTACCTTCGTATAGAGCATCCAACCCTTTGGATACGCGCCGTTTACCTCCGTACAATTGAGTGTGGCATGTGCACGCCTTAACGTGACTGCATTCGGAATCCTGGCGCTGATAGCAGCAACCTCCCTTAACTGGCGCGGGACGGCCCCCCCTCCGGCCGTCTGCGCCGCCTTTTTCCGCGGGCCATCGGCGACTTCGGCGTTTTCCGGCCGGCACACAGCCCTGGCGGCTGAACCTGCCGGCTTCAATGCGGAACTGGGGATTAGTGCATAATGTCTTCGCTTGAGAAGATTGCGGTCTTCATCGATGGCCCCAATCTCTATGCCGCCACCAAGGCGCTCGGTTTCGATATCGACTACAGGCGCCTGCTCGGCGAATTTCACGGCCGAGGTACGCTGCTGCGAGCCTTCTACTACACGACCGTGAGCGAGGATCAGGAATACTCGTCAATCCGCCCATTGATCGATTGGCTCGACTATAACGGGTACACCGTCGTCACCAAGCTCGCCAAGGAGTTCGTTGATGCCACGACCGGCCGCCGCAAGATGAGGGGCAGCATGGATGTGGAACTCGCCGTGAACGCCATGGAACTCGCCGAGCACGTCAATCAGATCGTGCTGTTCTCGGGCGATGGGGATTTTCGTTCACTGGTGGAAGCCGTGCAACGCCGCGGCGTCCGCGTGACGGTCGTCTCCACGCTTGCGAGCCAGCCTCCCATGGTTGCCGACGAACTGCGGCGGCAGGCCGACGTCTTCATCGATTTGACAGAGCTGAAGCCAAGAGTGGGGCGCGCCCCGGCCGAGCGGCCGGGATCGCGCGAGATGCGCCCGCAACCACCGCAAGCCACCACGCGCGGATCGATCAATCGAGGCGACCAGGTGGAATGATCCTGCGGGGCGATCGGCGGATCGTCAGACGTCGAAGAACACCGTCTCCTCCGCCCCCTGCAGATTGATCGTGAAGGAGTACACGACCTTGCCGGCGCGCTCACCGCGCGTGGCGATCAGCGTCGCGCGCCGCACCGGCGGCTCGACCAGGTTGAGCACGGGGTCGGCGGCATTCGCGGCTTCCTCGTCGGAGAAATAGAGTCGCGTACTGAGACCGATGTTGATGCCGCGCGCGACGATCCAGATATTGACGTGCGGCGCGCATTTGCGGCCTGCCTTGTCGATGATGGCACCTGGCTTGATGGTCTCGAACGTCACCAACCCGCTCTCGAAATCGGAGCCGGCGCGGCCCCAGCCGCGAAACTCCTCGTCCACCGCGCCGGCCGGGCGATCGGCCGGATGGTTATAGCGGCCGGTTGCGTTGGCCTGCCAGATTTCGAGCAGCACATCGCGCAGCGGCGTGCCGCTGCCGTCGAACACCTTGCCCTCCAGCGTGATGCGCTCGCCTGGCGTGTTCGGCGTCACCAGCACGTTAGAAAAGTTCTTCTCAAAAATGTCGAAGCCGGCCATGGCCGGGATCAGGCCGATATGGACGTAGGGCCCGGCGGTCTGCGAGGCGGTTTCCTTGAGATAGTCGAGCGGCTGCGGCATTGGCTCAGTTCCCCGCGGTGCGATTTTCGAAATAGGTGGAACGCTGGCCGCGCAGCACGATGTCGAAGCGGTAGGCGAGCGAGTCGAACGGCGTCGAGGCGTTGAGGTCGAGCGGCGCCACGAGGCGGTCGAGCGCGTCCTTGTCCGGGATCGTCGTCAGGATCGGGCAGACCGGGATCAGGGGATCGCCCTCGAAATACATCTGGGTGATCAGCCGCTGCGCAAAGCCCGAGCCGAACACCGAGAAGTGGATGTGGGCGGGACGCCAGCTGTTGACGAAATTGCGCCAGGGATAGGGGCCCGGCTTCACGGTGCGGAAATAATAGTAGCCGGTGTCGTCGCTCAGCGCGCGGCCGCAGCCGCCGAAATTCGGATCGATCGGGGCGAGATAGGTATCCTTCTTGTGCCGGTAGCGGCCACCGGCATTGGCCTGCCAGAACTCGACCAGCGTGTTCGGCACGCCGCGGCCGGTCTCGTCCAGCACGCGGCCATGGACGATGATGCGCTCGCCGACGGGATCGCCATCCTTGGCGTAGTTGCGGATCAAATCATTGTCGAGCGGGCCGAGATCGTTGTGGCCGAACACCGGACCCGTGATCTCCGAGACCGAGTTCTCGATCGACAGGAGCGGCTGGCGCGGCGAACGCAGCACCGAGGATTTGTAGCCGGGCGCATGCGCCGGCGGATGGATCGAATGGTCGCGCTGGAAGAAGCCGCCGTCGCGCGGCGTGAACGGCTCGGGTCGGTTGAGGCGGGGATCCTGCAAGGCTGGCGCCTGGACATTCATCGGCGTTGTCTCTCCCTGTGGCGCCTGGTCCGGGGGCGCGGCTTATCGGGAGATAATGGGACGATCTATTCTCAAGATAAATAGATCGATTATAATGAATTACATGAAGGAAATCGATCATTTGGCGCTCGACGGCCACGCCCTCGAACTGTTCCTTGCCGTGCTGGAGGAAGGCTCGGTCACGGCGGCAGCGACGCGGCTTGGTCTGACGCAATCGGCGGTCAGTCACGGGCTGAACAAGCTGCGGCGGATCGCGGGCGATCCGCTGTTTGCCAAATCCGGCCGCGGCATCGTCGCCACCGCCCATGCCCAGGCCTTGGCTGCGAAAGCGCGAGCGCTGATCGACGAGATGCGCAGCTTTGCCGGCGGCGTCACCTTCGAGCCGGCGCGCGCGCAGCTTTCGCTGACGGTCGCCGCCAATGATTTCCAGCGCGATCTGCTGTTGCCGCGGTTCTTCGATCATGTCGCGGGACAGGTCAGGAGCCTGAACCTGCGCGTGATCCCCTCGCAGTCGCCGTCGCCCGCGATGCTGCGCGAAAACCGCTGCGATCTCCTGGTCACGCCGCTGCCGCCATCCGGCGTGGACATCGTGCAGAAGCGACTGCTCAGCGACCATTACGTCTGCTACTTCGATCCCAAGGCGCGCACCGCGCCGGCCGGCCGCAGCGCCTATCTCGCGGCACGCCACATCACGGTGGTCTATACCGACAACGAGCGGCTCGACTTCGACCGCCGGCTGGCGGCGAACGGCTTTCTTCGTGACATCGCCATCTCCGTGCCGAGCTTTTCCGGCGTGCCGTCCTTCCTGCGCGGCTCGCAGATGCTGGCGAGCATGCCGAGCCTGCTCGCCTCCGGTGTGATGCGCGGTTTCGCGCATGTACCAATTCCGCTAGCGTCGCGGACAAAGACGCTGGCCGAACTGCCGATGTTCATGGTCTGGCATCAGCGCTATCAGAAAGACCCGGCCCATCGCTGGATCCGCGGCCAGCTCGAAACCGTGGCGGCAACGGCGGCCGGAGACTGAGCCTCGGTTACGGTTTCAGGGAAGTCTGCCCTTCGCCAAACCCACTGGTTGCGCGAGGGCCGCCACGCTAGAATTGTCCTATGACAGTGACCGATATTGCGAGCCGGACCTACAATCATAGCTGGCGGCTGGACCCCATCATCCGCAGCCTGCTGGATACCGACTTCTACAAGCTATTGATGTTGCAGATGATTCGGGAGGACTATCCGAATCAGCAGGTGACCTTCTCGGTCATCAATCGCTCGCGCCATGTGCGGCTGGCCGAGATCATCGACGAGGGCGAGCTGCGCGCCCAGCTCGACCACGCCCGCACCATCCGCTTCGCCAAGAAAGAGCTGATCTGGCTTGCCGGTAACACCTTCTACGGCAAGACCCACATGTTCTCGGCGGACTTCATCCGCTGGCTGGCCGAATTCCGGCTGCCCGAATACGAGCTGCGCAAGGTCGAGGGCCAGTACGAGCTGCATTTCCACGGTCCCTGGACCCACACCACGATGTGGGAAATTCCGGCGCTCGCCATCCTCAACGAGCTGCGGTCGCGCGCCGCGATGAAGGGCCGCGGCCGCTTCGAGCTCGACGTGCTCTATGCCCGCGCCAAGGCCAAGCTGTGGACCAAGGTCGAGCGGCTGCGCCAGCTCGAGAATTTGCGGCTCTCCGACTTCGGCACCCGCCGTCGCCACGGCTTCCTCTGGCAGCGCTGGTGCGTCGAGGCGGTGAAGGAAGGCCTGGGCCCGTCCTTCATCGGCACCTCCAACGTGCTGCTGGCGATGGACAATGATCTCGAAGCCATCGGCACCAATGCGCATGAGCTGCCGATGGTCGCGGCCGCGCTTGCCAAGGACGACGAGGAGTTGCGCTGGGCGCCCTATCGCATTCTCGACCAATGGCGCCAGACCTATGGCGGCAATCTCCTGATCGCGCTGCCCGACGCCTTCGGCACCAAATCCTTCCTGCGCGATGCGCCGGAGTGGGTCGCCGATTGGACCGGCTTCCGCCCCGACAGCGCGCCACCGATCCAGGCCGGCGAGGAGATCATCGCCTGGTGGGAAAAGAAGGGCCGCAACCCCAAGGACAAGCTGCTCGTCTTCTCCGATGCGATGGATGTCGGCTCGATCGAGGAGACCTATCACCACTTCTCCGGTCGCTCGCGGCTCTCTTTCGGCTGGGGCACCAACCTCACCAATGATTTCGTCGGCTGCCCGCCGGACGGCTCGTTCAATCTCGATCCCATCTCGCTGGTCTGCAAGGTGTCGTCGGTTGACGGCCACCCGGCCGTCAAGCTCTCTGACAATCCGGAGAAGGCGACCGGCATGCCATCCGAGATCGAACGCTATTTGCGCGTGTTCGGCGACGCTGGCCGCGTGCGCAAGCCGGTGCTGGTCTAGCGCCGGACCAAACTCTCTCGATCAGGTAAACCGCGCAGGACGAATGCGAGGCATTGGTTCGCCACGACCGCATCGGTTCCGGTTCGTCGGCATTTGCAACGATCTGCGGGCATCCGCTTCACGACGCTTTCACCCTGCAGTGCAGTCGCCTGCGTCTTTGGGGTCGAGTTAAGCAACTTTCCCCTCTACTTGGCGTTGCAGGCGCGACGCTCCGGTGGGGTCGTTGATCGATTTGGGGAATGCAGGGTGTTTCGCAGAACAGCGACGTCGACGAAGGGGCGTAGTTTCCTTCACGTCATCAAACTTGTCTCGCCATTCGTGATGGTCGTCGTGCTCCAGGCAACGATCGCGGGATTCAGCCTCGAGGTGATGTCATCGGTCCGTGCCTATGTCGCGGGCGAAGCGATGTGGTCGCGGTCACAGAAGAACGCTGTCTATTTCCTCAATCTCTATCTGCATTCAGGCGAACCGAGCCAGTTCACCCACTACCAGGCGTCCCTTGCCGTTCCCATCGGCGATGAGTTCGCGCGCTGGGCACTCGAGCGCGATCCGGTCGACGTCGAGGCCGCCCGCGTCGGGTTTCTGCAAGGCGGCAACCATCCCGATGACGTTCCGGGATTGATCTGGCTGTTCCGCTATTTCAACCGCGTCAGCTTCCTCCAGGAAGCGATCCACGAGTGGGCGGCCACCGATCCCATGCTGCTGGAGCTCAGCGTGTTCGGCGAGGTGATCCGGTCCGAGCTGGCGCACGGCCCCATTGAGGACCGCGACCGCCTGCGGCTGCTGTCGTCGCGGCTCTCGGAGCTCAACACGCAGTTCACGGTGCATGCAAAGCGGTTCTCGACCGTCCTCGGCGAAGGCTCGCGCGCCATCAAGGTAACGCTGACGTGCATCAACATCGTGGCGGCCGCGACGCTGATCCTGCTCCTGATCTGGCACACGCGGCGCTTGATGCTGCAACGACAGGCGTTCGAGGATGCGTTGCATGCCGAGAAGGAGCGCCTGGCATGGCAGGCATCGCACGACTGGTTGACCGGCCTGTCCAACCGCCGCGCCTTCGAGGCGCGCCTGCAAAACGTGCTGGACACCACCGCGGCGGGCTCGCTGGGCCTGATCCTGCTCGACCTCGACCAGTTCAAGAGCGTCAACGACACCTGCGGCCACCTCGCCGGCGACCGCCTGCTCTGCCAGGTCTCGCGCCTGCTGCAACAGGACCGGGGGCCGCATGATCTGGTGGCCCGGCTCGGCGGCGACGAATTCGGCCTGATCCTGCCGCAATGCTCGCCCTCGACCACCGTCGATATCGCCGAACGCCTGCGCAGATCGCTCGAGCTGTTCACCTTCGCCTGGGATGATCGTTGCTTTGCGGTGACCGCCAGCATCGGCGTCGCCTGTATCGCGGACGGCAACACCACGCTCGAGGACGCCATGCGGCGCGCGGATGCCGCCTGCTACCGTGCCAAGGAAAAGGGGCGCAACCGGGTACAGGTCGACAACGGCAGACCGGACGTCGTCGTCGTTGCAACCCGTCCGCGCGAAGCCGTCGCGGCGCGAGGCTGATAGGCGCCGGCGCCCTCTCAACCCCGGCATCCGATTGCAGACATCGTCCAACGGCGTCGCGACGGCGAAGCTGTGTGACGCCGCGGCCACATTGCTCCCGAAAAAACTGCGTCTTTCGCTTTCCGCCACACCGCCTTGCGCGCTGATCCACGATGGCCGGAACCTCCCCCGCTAAGCATGGCACCAGCCAACGTTGCGGTCCGAATTCCGCCCGGACCGTGCCGAAAGAGGAGTTTGCAGGTGCCCTGGAATGGTTTGTTGCCCCCGCCCCAGATCCGTCGCGCGAAGACGTGTCGGCGGCATGCGTTTCTCTTGAGCACCGCGATCGGCGCCGTTGCCGCAGGTAGTGCGCTGCCGTGGCTCGCGACGCCGGCAGAGGCGGCCTGTGTGGTGACCGGAAGCGGCGCGCAGGCAGCGCTGCAGTCAGGCGATTCCATCATCTGCACCGGAGCGGGCAACACCCAGGTCAAGACGGCGCCTGTGGTCAGCGGCGTCACCGTCAACATTGGCGACGGCACCGCGACCTCCGTGAACGACCCGACCTTTGCCAGCGTTGTCCTCGAGGCGGCATCCAATAGCGCGGCCAAGGTCTTCGGCAACGCAACGGTCACGTCCGCCAACAGCGACGGCATTGCAGTGATCGGCGGCGGCGGTAACACCATCATCGTGGATGCCGGCGCCATGGTTGGGTCATCGAGCCTCGGCACGTCGGGGCTCGCACTGGCCAATTCGAGCAACAACATCGTCGTGATCGGAGGTACGGTCGGAAACGGCGTTACCGGAGCCATCAGCATCAGCATCGGCGGCGGGTCGGCGAACAATCAGGCGAACATCCTGTCGAGCGGCTTTGTCCATGCCATCAATGTCGCGGCCGTCGATCTAAGCGGCGCGGCAGACGGCAACGTCGTCAACAACGCCGGCACGATATCGAGTGCCTCGGGCACGGCAATTATCGGCTCGGCCAATCAGGACACCATCATCAACTCAGGCACGATCATCAGCGGTGGCGTCAGCACGGCTGCCGACCTCAAAGGCGGCAACGACGTCTTCGAGTTGCGAGCGGGATCGAGCATCACGGGATGGGTCCTCGGCGGCAACGGAACGGACACGCTGCGCCTGGGCGGGGCCACCAACGCAGCGTTCAATCTCAGCATATTCGGCGCGGCCGGTCAGTTCCGGGAATTCGAGGTGCTGGAAAAGACCGGCAGCTCCACCTGGACGATGAACGGCTCGACGACGGAGATCGCGACCATGAATGTCCTGGCCGGCACCGTCGAGGTGAACGGCTCGATGCCCAACATCGCGACGACCGTCAGCGCGGGCATCCTCAGCGGTAACGGCGCCGTCGGCAATATCACGGTGCTATCGGGCGGCACGGTCTTGCCCGGCAATCTCGGTACGCTGACGAGCTCCGGCAATGTCACATTCAACGCCGGCTCGACCTACGCGATCTCCGTCACCGCTACCGGACAATCCGAGAAGATCCTCGCGGTCAGCGCAGCGTTGAACGGCGGCACCGTCGCAGTCAACACGATCGCCGGCGCCTATAACCCCTCGACGCAATATACGATCCTCAGCACGACGACTGGCGTCACCGGCAGCTTCTCGGGCGTCACTGTCAGCGGATACAATCCGCAGCTCTTCGCTTCCTTCCTCAGCTATGACGGGTTCAGCGTCTTCCTGACGCTCAACTACAACAACGCTGCATTCCTCTCGATCGCCCAAACGCAAAACCAGAAGGCCGTGGCCGGCGCCTTGAGCGCGTTCGGTCCCAACCTGCCTTTCCTCTCCTCCTTCGCAGGCCAGAGCGACGCCCAGCTCCGTTACAATCTCGATCAGCTCTCGGGCGAAGCTGCGACCGGCGCGCGGCAAGGCGCCTTCCAGTTCACGGGCCAGTTCCTCGGCCTGATGCTAGATCCATTCGTCGATGGCCGCGGCAGTGGCATCGTCGACGCGGGTCGCACGGCGCTCGGCTTCAGCCCCGAACGCGCCGCGCTGCCGGACGATATCGCCCTCGCCTACAACAAGGTGCTGGGGACGCCGGCGATGAAGGCTCCAGCCTTTGCGGAGCGCTGGACGGCTTGGGGCACGGCGTTCGGCGGTACCAACCGCACCAGCGGCGACCCCGTCATGATCGGCAGTCACGACCTGAGCGCGCGCGCCGGCGGCGTCGCGGCCGGTGCCGATTATCATTTCGGCCGCGATGCGCTGGTCGGTTTCGCACTGTCGGGCGGCGGCACCAAATGGGACCTCGCTCAGGCGATCGGCGGCGGCAAGAGCGATGCAATCCAGGCCGGCGTCTACACCGCCGTGCGTACGGGGCCGGCCTATTTCGCCGCCTCTCTCGCCGTGGCCAATCATTGGATGTCGACAGACCGGCTCGCACCGTTCGGCAACCAGCTCACCGCCAAATTCGACGCGCAAACCGTCGGAGGCCGCATCGAGGGCGGCTATCGCTTCGCCACGCCGATCGGCGGCTTCACGCCATATGTGGCGGCGCAGGCGCAGGCTTTCCGCACACCGACCTATACCGAGGCCGATCTGGCCGGCAGCGGCTTTGGCCTGACCTATCAGGGACGCACGGCCTCCGACACACGGAGCGAGCTCGGCGCGCGCTTCGATCGCGCGACGCTGGTCACGCCGAACTCGGTCCTCACGTTGCGCGGCCGCGCGGCCTGGGCCCATGATTGGGTGAGCGACCCGACGCTCGTCACCGCATTCCAGGCGCTGCCCGGCGCGAGCTTCATCGTCAATGGCGCAACGCCGGCAAAGGACGCCGCGCTCGCATCTGCCGGTGCCGAGCTGAAGTTTTCGAACGGCGTTGCCCTGTCGGCGAAGTTCGACGGCGAGTTCGCGGCGCGCAGCACCACTTATTCCGGCACCGCGAGCCTGCGATACGCGTGGTAGCCGCTTGGTCTCTTCAAGGCGACCGTGCGCCGATCGGCACGATCCCGAGGCCGGCGAGATGGGTATCGACGAATTGCTCGACCTGCTGGCGCAGCATCTGGGACGGCACCGCCACCATGCGCTCCTCGAGGCCGAGCGAGATGATTCCATGCACAGCGGAAAACAGCGTGCGCGACAGCAGCGCGATCCGCACGTCGTCCGCATCCGGTAGCAGCCGCACCAGCGGTGGATGCATCAGCGCGAAAGCGTCCATCACCATCTGAAGGATGTCGTCGGGATAAGGACGGTCGTCCTCCATCCGATGCTCGAACAGCGAGCGCAGCAGGTTTGCGTGCTCGGCGAAAAATTCGAGATAGGTCGCGGCCAGGCCGTAGAGCTGGCGAACGGGATCTTCCCCCGGGACCTCGCCAAGCCGCACCGTGAGGGCCTGAACCGTCTCCCGATTGACCGTCAGGATCACCCCGTCGAAGTCGCCGAATTCGTTATAGACGCTGCCCACCGAACAATTGGCGGCCTCCGCAACGTCACGAACTTTCAATGATCTCAGTCCCTTAGCTGAAATAATGCCGCGGGCGATCTCCAGGATCTGGAGCCTCCGCCGATTTTTTTTCTGGTCGCGTGGCGATTCTTCTTGAACATTGTTCATTTTCAAGCTACTCATGTGAACATTGTTCAAATTAACCCGGAGATCTGCAAAATGCAAACCCTCGCTGTTGATGTCGCCTCCACCTTCGTCGACGACGCCGCGGCTCTGGTGGCCGGCCTTGGCCGGGCCGTCCTCAAGTTCGCGATGCAACCGGTCGATCGCATCGCAAATGCCTGCGACATTGCCGGCGTGCTCACCGAGCGCCGCGCGACCTTCCGGATGTGGCGGGCGAGCCGCGCCCGTAGCCGTCACGCGGGCCGCCGGTTCAGCCTGCTCGGCCGCCTCTCGCCCTTTCGCCACCTCGCTCATCTCACGTGAGACGCGCGCTCCCGGGACGTTCCGGTCGGCTCGAATGCAAGACCCGGTTGCAAGGAAGGACTTACCATGTCCCGACATTCGCAGCCGATGTCGCGGCCTTTGGCGATGCGGTTCAACATTTCCTCATCGCCCGGCGCGGTATCCGAAAAAGCGCAGCCGGTCCGTCCGAACCACGGCTGCGACCAGATATTTGCGAACCTAACGAGACCATTTGGAGACCAACAGGATCGGAAGGGTCGAGGGGACAGAGCAGGCCGGCGACCGTCGTCATCCAGCCATCGTTCGTCCCGTAAGCTTCCGGTCGTGACGCCTCACCGACAACGTAACAATCTCAGGCTGCCTTCCCAAAACAGGACTTGTCATGATCAGGGAATTGATGTCGTCACGCCGCTTCGCGCCGCTGTTCTGGGCGCAATTTTTCTCGGCGCTCAATGACAACGTGCTCAAGAACGCACTCGTGAGCTATGGCGGAATCTGGGTGATGACGGTGTGAGGAAGGCGGCGTATCGAGGCGGGTGACGAGCCTGCCAGAACCTCTCGAGGAGAGCGATACGCCATGACCGAGACTACCAATGTTCTTGCTTTCCGTCAGCCGTCCGCGGTTGATGATCCACTGACCGATATCGTTCGAGCCGGCGCGCGGGACCTGCTTGCCAGGGCGATCGAGATCGAGGTTGGCGCGTTTCTGGCCAGCAAGGCCAATCTGACGCTGCCCGACGGTCGAGCGCGCCTGGTCCGACATGGGCACGGTCCGGTGCGCGAGATTGCGACCGGCATCGGTCCGGTGGAGGTCGCTCGTCCCAAGGTCCGCGACCGCGGAGCGAGCGGGCCAGGCGACCGCCTCCGCTTCAGTTCGGCAATCCTGCCGCTATGGGCGCGGCGGACGAAGAGCCTGGATGCCTTGATCCCGGTCCTCTATTTGCGCGGCATCTCGACCGGCGACTTCCAGGAGGCGCTCTCGGCGCTGCTCGGCAAGGATGCGCCGAACCTGTCGCCTTCGGTGATCGCCGGCCTGAAGGCCGATTGGCAGGTCGAGTACGAACGCTGGCAGAGACGCGATCTGTCGGCGCGTCGCTATGTCTACATCTGGGCCGATGGCGTGTACCTGCAGGCCCGCATGGAAGATCACAGCGAATGCATGCTGGTGCTGATTGGCACCACGCCGGAAGGCAAGAAGGAGCTGATCGGCTTCCAGGTCGGCGTGCGCGAGAGCGCGCAGAGCTGGCGCGAACTCCTGATCGACCTGCGGCAACGCGGGTTACGGATTGCCCCGCAACTCGCCATCGGCGACGGCGCCCTCGGCTTCTGGAAGGCACTGGACGAGGCCTTTCCCGGCACGCGGCACCAACGATGCTGGTGCCATAAAGTGAGCAACGTACTCGACAAGGTCGCCAAATCCGTGCAGGGCCCCATGAAGAACGACCTGCGGAACATCTATCTGGCCCCACACCGGGCCGAAGCTGAAACCGCGATCGACGTCTTCGTCGAGAAATACCACGTCAAATACGGACGTGCGGTGGAGTGCCTGATCAAGGATCGCCATGCGCTGCTCGCCTTCTTCGACTTCCCTGCTGAGCACTGGATCCACCTACGCAGCTCGAACCCGATCGAGAGCGTCTTCGCCACGGTGCGCCACCGAACGGTGCGGACCAAGGGATCGCTGTCGCAACAAACTGCGAAGCTGATGGTGTTCAAGCTCATCGACGCCGCATCGAAGACCTGGCGGCGATTGAAGAGCACGAACCAGTTGCCGAAAGTCATCGCCGGTGTAAAGTTCATCGACGGAATCGAAGTCATTCCGAACACTGAAAGCCACGCCGCCTGATCAGGCCGCGTCACCCAAAATCAGCCATAGCTCCGCACTCGTCATCATTCTGCTTTACAGTGCCGCAACCGGTCACGGCGACGCGCTGGTGACGGTCGCAGGCGCCGTCTTCATCTTCCCCTATTTCATCCTGTCGGGGCTCGGCGGCCAACTCGCCGACAAGTACGTCAAATCCGTCGTCGCGCGGCGGCTCAAATTCGCGGAGATCTTTGCTGCGGCCTTTGCCGCCGCCGGCTTCTTCCTGCACTCGGTGCCGCTGCTGTTCACGGCACTCGCGCTGTTCGGCACCATCGCCGCCCTGTTCGGCCCTGTGAAATACGCCATGCTGCCTGACCAGCTCGAACTCGGTGAGCTCGCAACCGGCAACGCGCTGGTCGAAGGCGCGACTTTCATGGCCATCCTGCTCGGCACCGTCGCCGGCGGCCAGTTCGTGGCCGGCTCCGCGCATATGGGCTGGGTCGCATCGGCCGTGGTCGTGCTGGCCCTGCTGTCCTGGGCCTTCGCCTCCCGCATTCCGCAGACGACGCCATCCGCCCCCGACCTGCCCGTCAACGCCAATCCCTGGACCTCGACGGTCGGCCTGTTGAAGACGCTCTACGCGGACAAGCGGCTGTGGGACGGCACCGTGATCGTCTCGTGGTTCTGGCTGGTCGGCGCCATCGTGCTGTCGCTGCTGCCGGCGCTGGTCAAGGAGGTCGTCGGTGGCACCGAAGGCGTGGTGACGCTGTGCCTCGCGACGTTCGCGATCGGCATCGCCATCGGCTCGCTGTTCGCCGCCAGCCTGAGCCACGTTCGCCCGAACCTCGCGCTGGTGCCGATCGGCGCCATCATCATGGGCTTTGCCGGTCTCGATCTCGCCTGGGCCATCGCCGTGACCACCAAGGGGCAGGACATCACCGCGGCCGACTTCGCGACCTCGTTCGCCGGGCTGCGCATGCTGATCGACTTCGTCGCCTTCGCGTTCGGCGGCGGCCTGTTCGTCGTTCCCTCCTTCGCCGCCGTGCAAGCCTGGTCGGCACCGTCCGAGCGCGCCCGCATCATCGCCGCCGGCAACGTGCTGCAAGCCGCCTTCATGGTAGCAGGCTCGCTGTTCGTCGCGCTGTTGCAGGCGGGCGGATTGCATGTCGGCTGGATCTTCTTCGGCCTCGGCGTCGCCAGCTTCGGCGCAGTGTGGTTCGTGCTGACCAAGTGGGGCAAGGAAGGCGTCCGCGATTTCGGCGGGCTGCTGTTCCGCGCGCTGTTCCGCACCGAGGTTCGCGGGCTCGAGAACCTGCCGCCTCCGGGCACGCGCATGCTGATCGCGCCCAACCATGTCAGCCTGATCGACGGCCCGCTGCTGCACGCCGTGCTGCCGATCGACGCCAGCTTCGCGGTCGATACCGGCATCTCCAAGGCCTGGTGGGCCAAGCCGTTCCTGCGCGTCGTCAAGCACTACACCATGGACCCGACCAAGCCGCTGGCCGCCCGCGACCTGATCAAGCTCGTCGCCGCCGGCGAGCCCGTGGTGATCTTCCCGGAGGGACGCATCACCGTCTCCGGCTCGCTGATGAAGGTCTACGACGGCACCGCGATGATCGCGGACAAGGCCGATGCGGTGGTCGTGCCCATTCGCATCGAGGGCGCGCAGCGCTCGCATCTCAGCTATCTCAACGGCAGCCAGATCAAGCGCTCGTGGTTCCCGCGGGTGACGGTCACGATCCTGCCGCCGGTCAAGCTTCCGGTCGATCCGACGCTGAAGGGCAAGGCACGCCGCAATGCCGCGGGCGCCGCACTTCAGGACGTGATGATCGATGCGATGGTGAAGAACGCCATGCTCGATCACACGCTGTTCGAAGCACTCGGACACGCCTATCGCGATCGTGACACCGGCAAGGTCATCATCGAGGACGCGCTCGGCACCAAGCTGACCTATCGCAAGCTGATCCTCGGCGCGCAGGTCTTGAGCCGCAAGCTCGAAGCCGGCACCACGGCCGGCGAGAATGTCGGCGTGCTGCTGCCGAATTCCGCAGGCGTCGCCGTCGTCTTCATGGCGCTGCAAAGCATCGGCCGGGTCCCGGCCATGCTCAACTTCTCGGCCGGACCGGTCAACGTCCTCGCCGCCATGAAGGCCGCGCAGGTCAAGACCGTGCTAACGTCGAAGGCCTTTATCGAGAAGGGCAAGCTCGACAAGCTGATGGCCGCGATCTCCGCGGAGGCCCGCGTCGTCTATCTCGAGGACGTCCGCGCCTCGATCGGTACGGCCGACAAGATCAAGGGGCTGCTCGCGGGCACTGCGCCGCGCGTCGCCCGCCAGGCCGACGATCCGGCTGTCGTGCTGTTCACCTCGGGCTCGGAAGGCACGCCCAAGGGCGTGGTGCTGTCCCATCGCAACATCCTTGCGAATGCGGCGCAGGCGCTGGCCCGGGTCGATGCCAACGCCAATGACAAGGTGTTCAACGTGCTGCCGGTGTTCCACTCGTTCGGGCTGACCGGCGGAATGATGATGCCGCTGCTCGCTGGCATTCCGATCTACATGTACCCCTCGCCGCTGCACTACCGCATCGTGCCGGAGCTGATCTACCAGACCGGCGCCACCATCCTGTTCGGCACCGACACCTTCCTCACCGGCTATGCACGCTCGGCGCATGCCTACGATTTCCGCACGCTGCGCCTGGTGATCGCCGGTGCCGAGGCGGTGAAGGATCGCACACGTCAGGTGTTCATGGAGCGCTACGGCATCCGCATCCTGGAAGGCTACGGCGTCACGGAGACCGCGCCGGTGCTGGCGATGAACACGCCGATGGCCAACCGTCCCGGCACCGTCGGCCGCCTGTCACCGCTGATGGAAAGCCGCCTCGATCCGGTCCCCGGCATCGAGGAAGGCGGACGCCTCTCGGTGCGCGGACCGAACGTGATGCTCGGTTACCTCAGGGCCGAAAACCCCGGCGTGCTCGAACCGCTCGCCGAGGGCTGGCACGACACCGGCGACATCGTGGCGATCGACGCGGCCGGCTTCATCACCATCAAGGGACGCGCCAAGCGCTTCGCCAAGATCGCGGGCGAAATGGTCTCGCTGTCGGCCGTCGAGAGCATCGCGACGGCGCTGTGGCCGCAGGCCGCCTCGGTTGCCGTGTCGATCCCCGACCAGCGCAAGGGCGAGCGCATCGTGCTGCTGACGACGGAGAAGACCGCCGAGCGCAGCGCGATGCAGGGCCAGGCCAAGGCGATCGGCGCGTCCGAGCTGACCGTGCCCGCGGCGATCATGGTGGTCGACAAGGTGCCGCTGCTCGGCACCGGCAAGACCGACTATGTCACGGCAACGACGATGGCGCGCGAACAGGCGTCGTCGCCGGGCCGTCGCTCCGGCGGAAGCCCGGTGCGACCGCGTGGTCCTGCTTCACGGCATCGGAGTCGGTGCCTGGACGCTGAAGAGGCTGGATCGAGCGTTGCAGCGTCACGGCTTCGCCACGCTCAATCTCGGCTACCCCAGCCGCAAGAAGCCGCTCGAGGAGCTTGCGGAAGACATCCACGCGCCGGTCGTCGCGTTTGCAGCGCAATGCGACGGCGCTATCCACTTCGTCGCCCATTCCATGGGCGGGTTGCTCACGAGGGTTTACATCGCGCGATATCGACCGGTGCGGCTCGGCCGCGTCGTGATGCTGGGCACGCCCAACGGCGGCAGCGAAGTCGCCGATCTCCTGAAGGACCTCTCGCTCTACCGCGCTGTTTTCGGGCCGGCCGGCTTGCAGCTTTCGACAGCCCAGCCCCCTGTGCTCGCCGCCCTGCCGCCGCCCGATTATGCGATCGGCGTCATCGCGGGATGCCGCACCATCGCGCCAATCGCCTCGGCCTTTGTCCTGCCGCGGCCCAATGACGGACGGGTTTCAGTCGCAAGCGCGAAACTGGCCGACATGGCCGACCACATCGTCGTCAAGGCATCGCACACCGGACTTCCACGAAATGCCGTCGCGATCGAGCAGACGATCGCGTTCCTGCACGACGGCCGCTTCAATCCGATCACTTGAGCAGGAGATAGCGAACCGGGTTGTCGTCGCACTGCCCCGCGCCGCACTCCAGCACGGTGGACAAGAGATTGGCGGCGACCAGCAACGCAAAGATCGCGAAGACCGTGTTCGATGCCGCACCGTTCAAAGGCGCGTCCCCGTCTCGCTTGCCGGTCACATCCTTCAGGATGAAGACGAGCGCGACATAACAGACGATCCCGATCGCCGCGATCAGCGCCCAGGTGTAGAAATGCAGCCCAAACAGCGCCGAGCCGTATCCTGGATCGCCGGGCGCAAGATGCAGCGACACCTGCCGCATCGAGATGCAGCCGGTGACGAGGCTGGAAACGAGAATCATCGCGTAGTGAGACCCGCGTTCGCCGAGGCGCATGTTGAACAGGAACCCCATGCCGACCGCGATGAACCCAGCCCTTTGCAACAGGCAAAGCGGGCAAGGCAACTCGCCGAGCGCAAGCTGATAGGCGAACGCCACCGTCAGGATCAACGAGATGCCGAGCAGCCCAAGCATGTTCAGGATCGCGCCGACCGGCCGTTGCTCGCTCATCTCTGCAGTGCCCATCTCGACACCGTCAGAACGAGAATTTGAGCGGATCGGTCGCGTGGTGGAAGAACCATGCGACCGTGACCACGACTGTTGCGCTCCAGAGCGCATAGCTCAGTCCCGCGCGCGAACGCCAGACACTCGCGCAGCCCGCGAGCGCCAGTAGAAAAGGCAGAAACATGTACATGAGCGCGGGCTCCCTAAGCGATTCGCGCTGTGCGCGAGCGGGCCCAAGAGATACGTCAGCCGCGCATGCCTCTCAAGAGCCGGCTTCGCTGCGCCGCTCCTGCGCATAACGCACCAGCGCCACGAAGCGATAGATGCCGTGCACGAACTTGCCATAGGGCATGGTGATGAACAGCGCGAACACTGCGCCGAGATGCAGGGCCAGCAACGGCCCCATGGCCGCGGTCTCGCGCAGGACTAGCAGCGCCATGCCGGTGAAGCCGGTCAGGAACAGCATGGCGATGAAGCCGACGTCCATGCCGTAGCGCTGCTCGTCGAGCAGCGCCGGATCACGGCGCATCTTCGCGGCGAAGAGCCCGATCGGACCGACGATGAGGCCGATGCCGCCGAGCGTACCGAGCACGACAGGCAGATCCCACCACGGATACGGCGCCTCGCGGCTCCAGAGGTAGTGATAGAGCGTCGCCACCGACGTCGCGGCGAAGCACAGCAGAAAACCGTAGAACGTCAGGTGGTGGAAAAGCTTGCGCCGGTCGGTCGGCTTGTCGTCCTCGTTGTAGCAGCCGACGCCGCCACCGTGGAGATAGCGCAGCTCGCCGGCATCGCGGACAGCCTGGAAGATCGAGCCGCCGTCGGCGCGACCGCCAATGGGGGTGCCGATGTCGCGCCAGAAGGCACGCACGCTCATGACCAGCGCGAGGATCGCGTAGAGGAAGGCGGCGCTGAACAATGCGGCCATCGCGTTGTGCGGCATCAGCTTGTAGAACGCGCCCGGCCCGGTGTGCACACCGAACAACACGCTGTGGTCGTTGAGGGCGGCAAAGCCGAGAATGAAGGCGGCCATGCTGAGCGCGGCGATGACACTGATGATGAGCCCGTTGCGGGCGAAGGCACCGGACAGCGCCTGCGGCCAGGCATAGGCCGCATAGGACTCGGCACGCGCGACCGCAAGCGTCTTCGGAACGTTGACGTTGAACTCGTGCGGCGGCGAGAACTGATAGTCGACGTAGCAGGCGCCGCAGGAATGGCAGAGGTTTGCGAGATAGTTGAGATCTCCGTCGGAGAAGGCGCGCCGCATCTCCATGGCAGGAAATACCGCGCAAAGACCCTCGCAGTAGCGGCAGGAATTGCAGACCGTCATCAGACGGTCGGCTTCGTCCAGAATCCTAGTTCCGTGCATGTTTCGCCGCTTCCCGTCCCGCGATCCGCCCGAACACGCTGCCGATGGTCATGCCCATGCCGGCGGCATACCCCTTGCCGAGCACGTTGCCGGCCATGATCTCGCCGGCCGCGAACATGTTGGCGGACGGCTTGCCGTCAGCCATCAGCATCCGCGCCTCCTTGTTCACGCGCGTGCCGAGATAGGTGAAGGTGATGCCGGGCCGCACCGGATAGGCGAGATAGGGCGGGGTCTCGATTTTGCGCGCCCAATGCGTCTTCGGCGGCGTGATGCCTTCAGTCACGCTGTCATCCAGAATGGTGTGATCGAAGGTGCCGGGCCGCACGGCCGCGTTGAACTCGGTGACGGTCTTCTCCAGCGCAGCCGGATCGAGCTCGAGCTTGTCGGCCAGCTCGGCGACGGTCTGCCCGGCGATCGGCGGGAACAGCGTCGGCATGAAGCTCGTGACGACGGTGGAATCGAAGATGATGTAGGCGATCTGGTCGGGCTGCGCCGCGACCAGCCGGCCCCAGATCGCATAGCGCTTCGGCCAGATGTCCTCACCCTCGTCGTAGAATCGCTGGGCATGCTTGTTGACGACGATGCCGAACACGACGGAGTCGTGGCGGGTGATGATGCCGCCGTCGAATTTCGGCGCACGGGCGTCGATTGCGACCGCATGGCACTGGGTGGGATCGCCGACCTCCTGCACGCCCTTGTCGAGCAGCATCTTCAGGATCGAGCCGCGGTTATAGGGCGTGCCGCGGATCAGGAAATTGTCCGCGGCGTCGCCCCAATATTGCTTCAGCCATTCGATGTTGGCCTCGAACCCGCCGGCCGCGGCGACCAGCGACGTCGCGCGGATCTCGCTCTCGCCCTTGATCGGCCGCTTGAGGCGCGCGGCGAGGAACATGCCGTCCTCGATCACGAGATCGGTGACCTCGGCGTCGTATTCGACGTCGACGCCGAGCCGCTCGGCGGTGAGATAGAGCGCGTTCAACATCGCGCGGCCGCCGCCGAGAAAGAAGGAGTTGGTGCGGCCAAGGCTCAGCGTGCCGCCGAGCGAGGGCTGCCAGCGCACGCCCTGCTCCACGATCCAGTTCAGGATATCCTTGGACTCCCGGATCATGTGCCGGGCGAGCACCTCGTCGGTCTGGCCGCCCGTCACCAGCAGCAGATCTTGCCAGAATTCCTCTTCGGTGTAGGGACCGGTCAGGATCTCAGTCGCCGCATCATGGGCGCAGCGCAGGTTGCGGGTGTGGCGGGTGTTGCCGCCGCGATAGAATTTTGGCGCGCCCTCCAGCACCAGCACCGAGGCACCGCCGCGGCGCGCCGAGATCGCCGCGCACAGTGCCGCATTGCCGCCGCCGATCACCAGCACGTCGTATTTGCTGCTCATCCCGTCTGCCCGATGCGACGAAGTTAGAGACATTCTGCCGCCGAGGACCCCGATCGACCCAAGGGCAGCCATTGCGTACCTTTGTATACAAAGATATACATCGGCGGTGCAAGTGGCATCTCTGCATGGGCAGGATGCGCCGTGAGGGAATATGGCCAAGCGCGCGGCAAAGACAGGCGGATCGATCGCACGCGGCGGCGGCGTGGCACTGGGCGAAGCCGTGTTCCGCTCGCTGTGCGAGGCGCTCCAAGCCGGCAGTTACCGCGCCGGAGACCGACTGCGCGAGGAAGAGGTCGCGCAGCGGCTCAAGGTCAGCCGCACGCCAGTCCGGGAGGCGCTTGGCCGTCTCGCGGCCCGCGGCTTCGTCGAGCCCGCCGGCGGCCGCGGGTTGATCGTGCGCGACCTCGACATTTCCGAGGTGCTCGAGCTCTACGCCATGCGGGAGATCATGGAAGGTGCTGCAGCGCGCCTGGCCGCCGAGCACGCCTCCACTCCCGAAGTCCACGCGCTCAGGGATATCGAGCAGGCCTTTGTCGAGGCGTCGGCGTCAGACGCTGCAGAGATGGCGCGGCTCAACCGCGCCTTCCACGAAGCCATCTGCCGCGCCGCGCGCAACCGCTATCTCGACAACGCCTCGCGCGAATTGCAGGACTGGATCGCGCTGCTGGGCCCGACCACCTTCACGGTGACGGGCCGTCCCTCGACCAGCCACGGCGAGCATCAGGCCATCATCGACGCCATCGCCGCGCGCGACGGCGACAAGGCCGAGCAGCTTGCGAGGGCGCATATCCGCGAGGCATTGCGCTGCCGGCTCAAGTTGCTGCAGAAGCAGTAGCGCGCGGCGCTCACGCGACCACATCCGCGACGACCGCTTTCAGGACATCCCGCACGTCGCCCGGCTTCAGCCGAACCTGCAAGCCGCGCTGGCCGCCGTTGAGATAGACCTGATCATGCGCGAGCGCGCTCTGCTCGATCACGGTGCGCACCGGTTTGCGCTGCCCGAACGGGCTGATGCCACCGACCTTGTAGCCGGTGACCCGCTCGGCCTCGGGCGGCTTCATCATCTGCGCCGACTTGCCGCTCGCGGCAGCGGCGAGCTTTTTCATGGAGACTTCCTGGTCGGACGGGACGACGACGCAGATCGGCTTGCCGTCCACCAGCGCCATCAGCGTCTTCAGCACGCGCGACGGATCTTCACCGAGAGCCGACGCCGCCTGGAGCCCGATGCTCTCGGCGTCAGGATCGTAGTCGTAGGTGTGGACAGTGAAGGCAACGCCTGCGGCTGCAAGCGCGCGCGTGGCTGGAGTGACTTTGGACATGCGCCAAGTTTACCACCGGAGCGAAGCCGTGGCGATGTCGGGTATATACCCGCCACACATTCGGTGTCGTCCCCGCGAACGCGGGGACCCATAACCACAGGGAGAAGTTTGGCGGAGGCTCATGGTCCGGGATCGCGACCGTCCGCAATCGATAGATCACGCGCTATGGATCCCCGCGTTCGCGGGGACGACAGCGGTGGGTTGGCGAGACCGTGCTGCCAAACGGCGAATCGCCTACTCAGCCGCGTCCCGCATCTCCACGCGCTCGGCCCTGGCCGCGCAGAACTTGAACTCCGGGATCTTGCCGAAGGGATCAAGCGCCGGGTTGGTCAACAGGTTGGCCGCCGCTTCCGCGTAGCAGAACGGCATGAACACCATGTTCTCGGGCACGTCACGATCGGAGCGGACCTTGACCTCGACCGCACCGCGGCGGGTCTCCAGCCGGATGAAATCGCCGGGCGCGAGCTTCTTCCGGTGCATGTCCTTCGGCGACATGAACGCGACCGCCTCCGGCTCGATCTGGTCGAGCACCTGCGCGCGGCGCGTCATCGAGCCTGTGTGCCAATGCTCGAGCACGCGACCGGTCGAGAGCACCATCGGATATTCGGTGTCGGGCAGCTCATCCGGCGGGATGACCTTGGCCGGCACGATCTTGCCGCGGCCGCTCGCAGTCGGGAAGCCCGTGGTGAAGATGATCTCGTTGCCGGGCTTGTTCGGATCATCGGCCGGATAGGTCACGGCGCCTTCGCGCACCAGCCGCTCCCAGCTGATGTTCTTGAGCGAGGGCATCAACTCCGCCATCTCGGTGTAGACGTCGCCGGGGCCGGAATAATTCCAGGGCAGGCCCATCCGCTTGCCGATCTCCTGGATGATCCAGAGATCCTGCCGCGCATCGCCCGGCGGCTTGATCACCTGGCGCGCGAGCTGCACGCGGCGATCGGTGTTGGTGAAGGAGCCGTCCTTTTCGGCAAAGGCCGAGGCCGGCAGGATGACGTCGGCATGGAACGCGGTCTCGGTGACGAAGAGATCCTGCACGACGAGATGATCGAGCATGGCCAGCGCCTGGCGCGCATGCTGGAGATCGGGATCGGACATCGCGGGATTCTCGCCCTCGATATACATGCCCGTGATCTCGCCGGCATGGATCGCGTTCATGATCTCGACCACGGTCAAACCGCGGACGGGATCGAGATCCTGGTGCCACAGCTTTTCGAAATTGCCGCGCAGATCGTCGCGGCTGACCGGCTGATAATCCGGCAGGAACATCGGGATCAGGCCGGCGTCGGAGGCGCCCTGCACGTTGTTCTGGCCGCGCAGCGGATGCAGACCTGTGCCGGGACGGCCGACCTGGCCGGTGATCAGCGCGAGCGCGATCAGGCAGCGCGCATTGTCGGTGCCGTGGACATGCTGGCTGATGCCCATGCCCCAGAAGATGATCGACGACTTTGCCCGCGCATAGGTGCGCGCAACCTCGCGCAGCGTTTGCGCCGGGATGCCGCAGATCGCCTCCATCTTCTCCGGCGTGAATTCCTTGATCTTCTCCTTGAGGTCCTCAAATCCCTCGGTGTAGCCGGCGATATATTGGTCGTCGGTCAGGCCTTCGGTGATGATCGTGTTGATCATCGCATTCAGCATGGCGACGTCGGAGCCCGGCTTGAATTGCAGATGCTTGGTCGCGTGGCGCGACAGCGTCTGCCGGCGCGGATCCATCACGAACAGCTTGGCGCCATTCTGCTTGACCGCGTTCTTGATGAAGGTCGCGGCGACCGGATGGTTCACGGTCGGATTGGCGCCGATCACGATGATGACTTCGGCATCCATCGCAGCCGAGAACGGCGCCGACACCGCGCCCGAGCTCAGGCCTTCGAACAGCGCCGCCACCGACGAGGCGTGGCAGAGCCGCGTGCAATGGTCGACATTGTTCGAGCCAAAACCGGTGCGCACCAGCTTCTGGAACAGATAGGCCTCTTCATTCGAGCCCTTGGCCGAGCCGAAGCCGGCCAGCGCCTTCACGCCCTTCTCATCGCGGATCCTGACGAGGCCCTTGGCCGCGATGTCGAGCGCTTCTTCCCAGCTCGCTTCGCGGAAATGCGTGAAGGGATTGGCCGGGTCGACCTGGTCGTTGGAATCCTTCTTCGCATTCGGCAGCCGCACCAGAGGCTTGGTCAGACGATGCGGATGGTGGATGTAGTCGAAGCCGAAGCGGCCCTTGACGCAAAGACGGTTGTGATTGGCGGGGCCGTCGCGCCCCTCGGCATAGATCACCTTCTCGTCCTTGACCTCGTAGGTCACCTGGCAGCCGACGCCGCAGAACGGGCAGAGCGAATCCACCTTCTTGTCAGCGTAGACGACACGGGTCTGCTTCTCATCCAGCATGACGGCCGGCATCAGCGCGCCGGTCGGGCAGGCCTGCACGCACTCGCCGCAGGCGACACAGGTGGACTCGCCCATGGGATCGTCGAAGTCGAACACGATCTTCGAGCCATGGCTGCGATACGCCATGCCGATGACGTCGTTGACCTGGACCTCGCGGCAGGCACGCACGCAGAGGCCGCACTGGATGCAGGCATCGAGATTGACGCGCATCGCGGGATGGCTGGCATCGGTCGCCCAGCGCTCGGCGGCGGGGAAGCGGCTTTCGGTGACGCCTGTGGTCTCGGCCCAGTGCCAGAACTTCGAATCCGGATCGTGCGAGGTCTCGCGCGCCGGCTGGTCGGCGACGAGCAGCTCCATCACCATCTTTTGCGCCGACACCGCACGCGCGGACTCGGTCTTCACCTTCATGCCGACCGACGGGGTGCGCTTGCAGGAGGCGGCGAGCACGCGCTCGCCCTCGATCTCGACCATGCAGGCGCGGCAATTGCCGTCGGGGCGGTAATCGGGCGCTGGCGAATAGCACAGATGCGGAATCTCGCGGCCTTGGCGTTTTGCAACTTGCCAGATCGTCTCGCCGGGTTTGGCCTCGACCTGCTTGCCGTCGAGCTCGAACGTAATTTTGGTCATTCGGCCGCTTCCTTGAACTCGTCAGGGAAATATTTGATCACAGTAGACAGCGGATTCGATGCCGCCTGTCCGAGCCCGCAGATCGAGGCATCGCGCATCGCCTGGCTCAATTCTTCCAGAAGTGCGCGGTTCCAGACGGGCTTCTGCATCAGCTGCGCCGCCTTCTGGGTTCCGACACGGCACGGCGTGCACTGGCCGCAGCTCTCGTCCTCGAAGAACTTCATCAGGTTCAGCGCCGCCGCGCGCACGCTGTCCTTTTGCGACAGGATCACGATCGCGGCCGAGCCGATGAAGCAGCCGTATTTCTCCAGCGTGCCGAAATCGAGCGGGATGTCGTCCATGGACGCCGGCAGGATGCCGCCCGACGCGCCGCCCGGCAGGTACGCATAGAACTGGTGCCCGTCGGCCATGCCGCCGCAATATTCGTCGATCAATTCGCGCACAGTGATGCCGGCGGGTGCCAGCTTCATGCCGGGGTTCTTGACGCGGCCCGAGACCGAGAAGCTGCGCAGGCCGTGACGCTCATGGCGGCCATTGCCCTTCCACCAGTCCGCGCCCTTCTCGACGATGTCGCGCACCCACCACAGCGTCTCGATGTTGTTGATCAGCGTCGGCAGGCCGAACAGGCCGACCTGGAACGGATAAGGCGGCTTGTGCCGGGGCAATCCGCGCTTGCCCTCGATGCTTTCGAGCAGCGAGGATTCCTCGCCACAGATATAGGCGCCGGCGCCGCGGCGCATGTGCAGCGTCGGACCGCCCGGAGGAAGCTTTGCGATCTCACGCTCGAGGATCTCGCGCGATGCCGGATATTCGTCGCGCAGATAGATGTAGACGTCGGAGGCCTGCACGACATGCGCGCCGAGTAGCATGCCTTCGATGAAGCGATGCGGATCGCTTTCGAGATAGACGCGGTCCTTGAACGTGCCAGGCTCGCCCTCGTCGCCATTGATCGCCATCAGCCGCGGGCCGGGTTCGCCCAGCACCGCGCGCCATTTCCGGCCCGTGGGGAAGCCGGCGCCGCCGAGGCCGCGCAGCGAGGCGTCGTCGAGCGCCTTCAGCAGATCGTCCTTCGGCAACTCACCCGAGCGCACGCGATTGAGCAGCTTGTAGCCGCCGCCGGCGACATAGGCGTCGTAGTCAACGTACTCAGGCAGATGCGCATGGGTGTCGCCGGCCTTCGCCGCCGCCATCACATTGGCCACGGTCGCGTGATCGACGAAGTTGTGGCCGACCTCAGCCGCCGGCGCCGTATCGCAGCGGCCGACGCAGGGCGCGCGCACGACGCGGATGCCCGGACCCGATGTGCTCTGCAGATCGGCGAGCAGCTTCTCGCCGCCCAGCATCGCGCAAGTGAGAGAATCGCAAACGCGGATCGTCAGCGGCGCGATATCAGGCTCGCCTTCCTTCACGATGTCGAAATGCGCGTAGAAGGTCGCGGTCTCGAACACCTCGGCGAAGGCAAGCTTCATCTCGTCGGCAAGCGCGGCGAGATGAGCGGCCGAGATCTGGTGATATTTGTCCTGGATCAGGTGCAGATATTCGATCAGGAGGTCGCGCCGCCGCGGCCTGTCGCCGAGCAGCTGCTCGATCTCGTGCGCGGCGGTGGGATCGACCTGCCGCCCCTTGGGCGTGGCCTTGGCTCGCTTCCGTCCCTCGCCCGGGTGTTCGAACGAGCGGACCTCGTGCACGTCGTGACTCATCGATGCGTCTCGTATCTCTTCTTTAGAACGAGTCCAACTCTAGCCTGTGGCATACCAGATGCCAAGAGAATTCATGCGTTCCGATAAGCATTTAAGGGGCATGCAGCCGCGCGGCTCCATGCCCCTTCATCGATCCGATTTGTGGCGCGACCTCACGTCTTGCTCATGCACTCTTCGATGTAGAACCAGCGGTCGTCGCCAGCGAGGCCCTTGGACTTCACGTCGGCGCGGCAGGCCTTGAGCTTCGGCTTGTTGGCCGCCCACTTCGCCTTCATGTCCTTCAGCTTCTGCATGGTGAGCTTGATCTTGCCCGGCTTGGCTTCGGTCGTTGCGGCAGGCGCCGCCGGCGGCGTCGTCTGCGCGGATGCGGCATGAAGGCCAGCGACAAGCAACACGGCCACAAGGCAAATTCGGGTGCGAAGCATTTCAATCCCCCTAAGTCCCACTCTTGATTAAGTCCGACTCTCGATGATGTCTAAAAGGCAAACGCCGCGGGACGCCGATGATCAGCATCCCGCGGCAGTCTCGACGGCGATCAGAAGATCTTGACCGCGCTCTCCAGCGTCTTCCAGACACCCCAAAGCAGGGGAACGCCGACGAAGGCCCAGAACATCGCCGCCTTGACGTCAAGCCCGCCAAATCCGATGCCGTAGGAGCCGTGCGGCCCCGCGGCAGCGGCGCTGGCGCTCGCCGCTTGCAGCTTGGCGACGTCGGCGTCCTTCATGTGCCACTTCGAATCGACCGGCTTGATCAGGTAGTTGCAGATCAGGCCCGCGATCAGCATCGCGCACAGGATGTACATGGTCGTGTTGTAGAGCTGATCGCGCGGCACGCCCGCCGCGAGCTGGAACTCGCGGATATAGTTCACCACGACTGGGCCGATGATGCCTGCGGTGGACCACGCCGTCAGCAGCCGGCCGTGGATCGCGCCCACGAACTGGGTCCCGAACATGTCGGCAAGATAGGCCGGCACGGTGGCGAACCCGCCGCCATACATCGAGAGGATGATGCCGAAGCCGAGCACGAACAGGAGCTTCGAGCCCATCGCTGCAAACGTCGGCGCCAGCGCGTAGAGCACGATGCCGAGGATAAAGAACGTGTAATAGGTGTTCTTGCGCCCGATCTTGTCCGACAGCGATGCCCAGAAGAAGCGGCCGCCGATGTTGAACAGCGACAGCAATCCGGCGAAGCCCGCGGCGATCGCGGCGATCTGCGCCTTCTGCCCGGCGTCGAGCGCGTTGAAGCCGACGTCCGGCAGGCCGATCAGCTTGCCGGCGAAGATCTCCTGGAGCATCGGCGAGGCCATGCCAATCACGCCGATGCCGGCCGATACGTTCAGGCACAGCACCCACCAGATCAGCCAGAACTGCGGCGTCTTGTGCGCGTCGTTGAGATGGACGTTGCTCTTCGAGATCATCGCGTTGGCCTTGGACGGCGGAGTCCAGCCCTCGGGCTGCCAGCCGGGCGGCGGCAAGCGATAGCGGAACGCGCCGATCATCATGAACACGAAGTAGATGACGCCCATCGCGACGAAGGTCTCCCAGACACCGACCGAGGTCGGGGTCTTGAAGTAGTTCATCAACAGGTTCGCCAACGGCGCGCCGATCATGGCGCCGCCGCCGAAGCCCATGATGGCCATGCCGGTCGCCATGCCGCGGCGGTCCGGAAACCACTTCACCAGCGTCGACACCGGCGAGATATAGCCAAGGCCGAGACCGATACCGCCGATCACGCCCGAGCCCAGCCACAACAGCCAGAGCTGATGGGTGTAGACTCCGATCGCACCGAGGAAGAGACCGCCGCACCAGCACAGCGCCGAAACGAAGCCGGCCTTGCGCGGTCCCACGCGCTCCAGCCAGCCGCCCCAGACTGCAGCCGCGATACCGAGCAACACGAAGAACAGCGTGTACATCCACCCCATGCTGGCGACCTTCCAGTCGCAGCTGGTCGTGAACAGCTCCTGAAACAGCGACATGTCTGCGCACGCCTTCGGCGCGGTCACCCCGATCGCGCGCGACAGCGGCAGCCAGAACACCGAGAAGCCGTAGGCCATGCCGATGCAGAGATGGATGCAGAGCGCAGCCGGCGGCACCAGCCAGCGATTGAAGCCGGCGGTCGCGATGGTTCGCTCGCGATCCAGAAAACCTGCGCCGGCACCCGAAAGTGTTCCAGCGCTCTCGATTGTTGCCATGTAGTCCTCCCCTGCAGTTGCCCTTCTGAGCAAGCCTGCCGCTGCAATCCTGGTCCTCAGCCCTTGCGGCGCAGCCACGGTCCCTGCTGCTCCGCACAATCATTGACGCGCGCCAGGATCGTCACGCGCATCCGAGTCGTTAACCCCTCGAGCGGGGCTCTATGCCGATACACCGTGCAGGCTTCGTGAGCTTGGCCCGTTCATCCGCGTATCGCAGACAAGACTCAACCTCCGCGCCTGCACGGAGGTTGTCAATTGGGGCAGAAGCCACGATTGATGTCGATAGACAAAAGGTAGGTATCAGCAGAGTGACCGTGCACTACGAACGCAGCGCACCATTGGTTTTCTCTATCGATCCATTGATCTTTTCTATCAAAAACACGATGCGCGCCTCGTTGCGCTCGGTGATCTCCACCGTGTCGCCCGTCTCGCGGATCAGGTTCGGAATGTCAATCACCGACAAGGGGTCGGTGCAGTGCACTTCGAGCTGATCGCCCGGCTGTAACGGTTTGAGCGCCTTGCGCGTCTTCAGGGCAGGTAGCGGGCATTTCAGCCCGGTGAGATCGAGCGTGGTTCTGGTCATGGGCGCAACATGGCGGGGTGAGGCGATGGCGTCAACGCGAGGCCTCAGAGCAAGTCCGCATAGGACAAGAAACCCACGCTCTGGCCCGGCTCGACACGCGTGATGTCGTCGCCGAGTTCGATGAGGCCATCGGTCTCGACCAGCGACGACAACAGGCCTGCGCCTTCGCGCGGAAACTTGACCGCTTCCAACGCGCCGTCCTCTCCGTGCCGCAACGAGCTGCGAACATATTCGCGGCGGCCGATTTTCTTCTTGTAGGTAAACGCGGCACGCACCGGGATCGGCAACAGCGGCTCCGGCAGACTGCCCGCAAACGCCAGCACCGTCGGCCGCACCACGTGGACGAAGGTGACAAAACTGGCGACGGGATTGCCGGGCAAGCCGATCAGCGGCGTGCCGCCGATGATGCCCATCGCCACGGGACGACCGGGCTTGATCGCCATCCGCCACAGCACCAGCGAACCGATGCTCTCGACCGCCGCCTTGACGTGGTCCTCCTCGCCGGTCGAGACGCCGCCGGTGGTGAGGATCAGATCGTGGCTGCCTGCAACCTGCTTCAATCCATCCGCGAGCGCATTGCGTTCGTCGCGCAAGATTCCGAGGTCGGAGACCTCGCAGCCGAGCCGGCGCAGCATCGCCATCAGCATGAAGCGGTTGGAATCGAACAGCTGTGAGGCCGCGCGCGGCTCGCCGGGCGAAGCCAGCTCGTCACCGGTCGAGAACACGGCGACGCGGATGCGCCTGACGACGTCGAGCCGGGTCAGGCCGAATGCTGCAGCAACCGCGACATGCTGCGGCCGCAGCCGCTGGCCGGCCCGCAGCGCGACGTGCCCTTGCGGAATGTCCTCACCCGCCGGGCGGACATTGGCTCCGGGCTTCAGCCCCGGCGGCAGCACGATTCTGCCGGCCTCATCGAGGCGGACGTCTTCTTGCATGAAGACGGTCTCGGCGTCAGGCGGCATCGGCGCGCCCGTGAAGATGCGCGCAGTGTGGCCGGCCTTGATCGGCGCCTGCGCAAGACCGCCGGCCTGGATGCGGCCGTCGAGCGGGAATGCCCGTTCCGCGTTTTCCGGAAGGTCGGCGTTGCGCACGGCGTAACCGTCGACGGCGGAGTTCGTGAAGGGCGGCAGCGGCAGAGGCGCCGCGATATCGCGCGCGAGCACGCGCCCATCGGCGTCAACGAGTGCCACGGTCTCGATATCGGCGATCGCATTGACGCGCGTGGTGATCAGACCAACGGCCTCGTCGACCGACATCATCGGTCCGCCGAAGGCAAAGCAATCGTCCGACAGTTGCGCCATGGTGCCTCGTCAGCGTATCGCGGCGCTTTTTGCCACCGCTTCCTCGACCGGCATCGCCGCACGCAGCAGCAACGCCGCGGCAGCCTCGATATCATCGAGATGGACGGTCGGCAGGCGGGTTTCAATGGCGATGTCGGTCGCGATCCCGACAATTCCGGGATCATCGGGAAACAGCAGCGGCTTGCCGTTGCCGGCGCGATGCACCTCGATCTTGCGGTGCGGCTCGCGCTTGAAGCCCTCGACCACGACGAGATCGACGCTTGACAGCTTGCCCAGGAGCTCCGGCAGCCGCGGTTCCTCGGCGCCACGCAACTCATGCATCAGGGCCCAGCGGTTCGACGACGCAACCAGCACCTCGGCCGCGCCGGCCTCGCGGTGGCGCCAGGAATCCTTGCCGGGCACGTCGACGTCGAACTGGTGATGGGCATGCTTGATGACGGAGACGCGCAGGCCTTGCGCGTTGAAATGCGGGATCAGCCGCGTCAACAGCGTGGTCTTGCCCGCACCGCTCCAGCCCGCAAGGCCGATGACTTTCATCGCAACTCGATCTCCGCCAGCCGTGTCATGCGGCCGGAACCGCCTTCTCCATCGTCGTGAGCATGCTTATATCGGCTTGACCCGAATGTCATGCTAACGTCACGGCCATGATGAAGATCGACAAAGCCCCGGTGCCCCTGATCGTTCCGAACCCTGACGACCCGCGCCTGACGGAGCGCGTGACCGGCACCGACCAGACCGGCGCCAAGGTCGAGATCAAGGTGCCGATGGAACGGCCGCTGACGCTCTACCTGAATTCGCAGGAGATCGTCACCATGATGACGATCGGCGACTACCCGGAATATCTGGCGCTGGGCTATCTGCTCAACCAGAACATGCTGAAATATAATGACGAGGTCACCGAGGTCGAATACGACGACGACCTCCAGGTGGTCGTGGTGCGCACCTCACATCACACCAATTTCGAAGCCAAGCTGAAGAAGCGCACGCAGACCTCGGGCTGCGCGCAGGGCACCGCGTTCGGCGACCTGTTAGAGGCGGTCGAGAGCGTCGCGTTGCCGCAGGCCGAGCTGCGCACCTCCTGGCTCTACCAGATGACGCAGACCATCAACACCATGCCCTCGCTCTATCTGGAGGCCGGCGCGATCCATGGCTGCGTGCTGTGCAAGGAGGGCGAGCCGCTCTGTTACACCGAGGACGTCGGCCGTCACAACGCGGTCGACAAGATCGCCGGCTGGATGTACCGCCACGGCGTCGATGCCTCCGACAAGATCCTCTACACCACGGGACGGCTCACCTCGGAAATGGTGATCAAGACCGTGCGCATGGGCATTCCGATCCTGGTGTCGCGCTCCGGCTTCACCGCCTGGGGTGTCGATCTCGCCCGCCAGGTCGGACTGACGCTGGTCGGCCGCACGCGCGGAAAGCGCTTCATCGTGCTCGCTGGCGAAGAGCGCATCGTCTACGACCAGGACCTCGCTTATGTCGAGGAGGAATCGGCCAAGCACAAGCGCAAGGGTGAAAGTGGTGACGACTGAAATTCCGCTGACGCAATGCGTGCTGCTCGCAGGCGGCCTCGCACGGCGCATGGGCGGCGGCGACAAGCCAATGCGGACCATCGGCGGCCGCACCATCCTTGAGCGCGTGATCGCGCGATTGACGCCGCAATGCAGCGGATTGATCCTCAACGCGAATGGCGATCCCGCACGTTTCGCGGCGTTCGGTCTGCCCGTTGTCGCCGATGACGTACCCGACTTTCCCGGTCCGCTCGCCGGCATCCTTGCCGCGCTCGACTGGACGGCGGCGAACCGGCCTGACATCGAATGGGTGCTCAGCGCAGCAGGCGATTGCCCGTTCCTGCCACGCGATCTCGTCGCGCGCCTGCACGAGGCGCGGACGCGGGAGAACGCCCAGCTCGCGGTCGCCGCATCAGGCGACCAGTCGCATCCTGTGATCGGTCTGTGGCGCGTCGCCTTGCGCGACGAGCTGCGTCACGCGCTGGTCGTCGAGGACCTCCGCAAGATCGACCGCTGGACCGCGCGCTATCCGCTGGCAACGGTGACATGGCCGGCCGAGCCGCTCGATCCGTTCTTCAACGCCAACACGGTCGAGGACATCGCCGAAGCCGAACGGCTGGCCGCGCTAGATGCGGCCTCCTGACAAGAAGCGTCGGCACAAGCGCGAGCAGACGGTTCAAGCCGCCAGCGGCACTTGCCAGGCGTCGTAGCCGTAAACCCAGCTCGTATCGGTGCGCTCCCTGAGCCAGATGTTGGCGCGCGAGGTCTCCTGCACCCGCGTCGCGCGCACCTTGCGGGTCGCCTCGAAGCGGCGGAATGCATTGGCGACGCCGTCGCGGCCGACACCGTCGAGGCAGCGCGACAGCACGGCGGCGTCCTCGATTGCCATCGCCGCGCCTTGCGCCATGTAGGGCGTCATCGGATGGCAGGCATCGCCGAGCAGCGTCACCTTGCCTTCGGCCCAGTGCTCCAGCGCGTCGCGGTCCATGATCGCCCATTTGTGCACGTCGGGACAGGCGGCGAGCACCCGAGTGACCTGCGGATGAAAACCTTCGAATGATGCGCGCAGGTCGCGCACGTCGCCCTTCGCCGACCAGGACTCGATGCGAAAGTCCGGCTCGGGCTGGCTGGTGACGAGATAGACCTCGCTGCGGTCAGGCTTGACGTAATAGATCACGATGTGGCGGTCCTCGCCCCACCATTTGGTGCAGTCGTCGATCCCTGCGCCGCCGAGCAGCGCGGCGGGATAGGTGGTGCGATAGGCGATGCGGCCGGTGAATTTGGCCGGCGCGGTGTCGAACAGGAGATCGCGGACCGTCGAATGGACGCCGTCCGCGCCGACCACGGCATCGGCGATGGCACGCGTGCCATCGGCAAAGCTCAGCCGGACACCATCGCCGGTCTGGTCGAGGCCGACGAGCTTGTGATTGAGCCGCACCAATTCGTTCGGCACCACGCTCGCCAGCGCAGCATGGAGATCGCCGCGATGGGCCAGCAGATAGGGTGCGCCGAACTTCTCTTCCGCGCTCTCGCCAAAAATCATGTCGAACTTGATGTCGCCGCTCTTCCAGTCGCGGTTGTTCCAGGAGCGTGGATAGAACGAGTGCTCGCGCATCCGCGCCTCCAGCCCCAGCGCGCACAACACCTTCATCGCGTTGCAGCCGATCTGGATGCCGGCCCCGATGCGGGCGAATTGGGAGGCCTGCTCGTAGACCATCACATCGATACCGACGCGCCGAAGCGCCGCGGCGGATGCAAGCCCGCCCATGCCGGCACCGACGATCGCAACCGAAAGCGGCCTTGCCATCGCGTCCCCCACCCCGTCGCGCGGCTTGAACGCCGCGTCGTCGTATGTCGTCTAGGCGGGCCGAAAGCCTGCCTGCTCCAACGCCGTTCTAGTACCCGGAATCAGAGCTGAGTGATACGGCGGCCTTTGAAACGGCGTTGACGGACCTTTTTCTTGGTCCAGACGAAGGGCTCGGCTCTGTCGTTGTATGCGTTGACGTAGGCATCGATGTGTTCCTGAAGCTGCTTGAGGCTCGTGAAGGAGGTGCCGCTGAGCGACTGCCCCTGCAAGATGGAAAACCATACTTCGACCTGATTGAGCCATGGCGCACTTGTCGGCGTGAAATGAAATTGCACGTTGGGGTGGGCCTTGAGCCAGTCCTCGTTCTTTTTATGGGTGTTGAGGTTGTCGAGGATGACGTGAAGCTTGCGGTTCGGAAAAGCCGCGGTGACGCTGTTCATGAAATCGAGAAACTCGACGCGGCGCCGGCGTTTTGAATGGGTCGCGATGATCTTTCCGGTGGCGACTTCGAGCGCCGCAAACAATGTTGTGGTGCCATGCCGCTTGTAATCGTGGCTTTGGCCGGTCAAGGCGCGGCCATTGGGCAACTTCAGATAACCCTGCGCTCGCTCCAAAGCCTGGATCGAGGGCTTCTCGTCCACGCACAGCACAATGGCCTTCGCCGGCGGCGCGACATAGAGGCCGACAACATCGGCGGCTTTGGCCGTAAAGTTCGGGTCGTTGCTCTCGCACCAGGACTTGCGAGCCACCAGGTCAATCTTGTGGCTGCGCAGGAACCGCCAGACATATTGGACATCGACATCGCCCAGCGCCTCGGCCAGCAGGGGGCCGGTCCAGCGCGCAAACCCTTGCGGTGGCGGCTTATCCAGCAGCTTCAGAATCCGCTTGTCGGTCGTCTTCGTATAGATCGGCTGCTTGCCAGGCCGCGGCTTGTCTTGCAGCCCTTCAAGGCCATGGTCGGCATAGCGATGCCGCCAAAGGCTGACAATCCGCGGCTGGACCCCAACTTCCTTGGCGATCGACCGGGTGCTGCGCCCATCCGCCGCCAACAGAACTATCCGCGCCCGCTTCAAATCGCGCTGCAACGTCACCGGTGAGCGACAGCACGCCTCAAGCACCTTGCGATCTTTCCTCGAAAGGTGGACTTCTCTTGCTTCGGGTATCATCCCGACCTTGAATCACGACTCACGTTCCAAGAAAAGTGGGTACTAGCTTCGGTCGAACCAAGTGCATCGAGAAAAGCCTGCACCGCCGGCCGCTGCTTGCGCGCCGTCACCAGCGCGAAATCATAATGCTCTTCCGCGAACGGAATGAAACCGAGGCCGACAGCATGGGCGACCGGCGCAATGGTCATTCCCCAGTCGGCACGGTGCTGCGCGACAGCCGCAGCCACGGCATTGTGCGAGCGCGGCTGGTTCCAGTAACCTTCCGGGCGCGCACCGCCGAGCAGCCGGTCGATCAGGATGCGCGTGCCGGCGCCCTGGTTACGGTTGACCATGATGCAGGCGGGGTCCGCGAGCGCGGCGGCAACGGCTTCCTTCGCACCGAGCCCCTCAAAACGCTTGTCACCACTCCGGAACACGATGCCCTGCATGCGCCGCCAGCCCGGCACGAGCTCGAGCCCCTCAGCGAGGTAAGGCGTGTTGTAGGTCTCGCTCTTGTCGTCGAACAGATGGATCGGCGCGAGATCGCATTCGCCGCGCTTCGCCGCCGCGAGTCCACCGAGGCTGCCGACCGCGATCGAGCGCACGGTCAGCCCCGCATGCGCGAGCTGTGCGGTGACGAGATCGAGGCCGGTGCAATGGCTGCCGACGATGACGAGATCGGGCACCCGCACATGCGGCGTGAACAGCGTCACCTCGGCGTCGGTCCCGGCCGGCATCTGGTCGGCGAGCGCGTCGATGCGCAGAAAACCGTCGGCCTGCGCGAACGACGTGATCGCACCGGACCCCTTGCCGGAGGGATAGGCGATCAGGCCGTCCTTGCCGCCGACCAGCGAGACCATGACGAACTCGGTGCGGCCGAGCTCGGACACGATGCGCACCGGCACGGTCGCGTTCACCTTGGCATCGGAGCGCGGCGGCAGCCCGGCCATCCTGCGCAGCACCGGCACGATCATGTCGTGGAAGGTGAACATCGCCGAGGTCGGGAAGCCCGGCAGGATCACCACGGGCTTGCCGTCGCACACCGCAAGGCACAGCGGCTTGCCGGGTTTAAGTGCGACGCCATGCGCGAGGATGCCGGGCTGGCCGAGCCGGCCGATGATGCGATGGGACACGTCACCCGCGCCCTTCGAGGTGCCGCCCGAGAGCACCAGCATGTCGGCGTCCGCCAGCGCGCGGCGCATGGCGGCTTCGAGTTTTGCCTCATCGTCGGGAATGGCGCCGAGGAACACCGCCTCGCCGCCATTCTCGTCGATTGCGGCGGCGACGATGGCGCCGTTGGTGTCGTAGATCGCCGCCGGCGCGAGCGCCTCGCCGGGCTGAACCAATTCGTCACCGGTGGAGATCACGGCAACACGCGGCTTACGCGCGACAGTCACCTCGGCGATGCCGCAAGCCGCCAGCATGCCGATCTCACGCGAGCCGATGATCGTGCCGGCGCGCAGCAGCGCCTCGCCGCGCGCGATGTCGGAGCCTGCGTAGGACACGAACTGTCCCGGCGAGACGGCTCGCCGGACGTCGATCGCATCGGATCCGGCAGGCTGGGTGTGCTCCACCATGACGACGGCGTCGGCGCCGCGCGGTAGCGGCCCGCCGGTTGCGATCGGCGTTGCGGTTCCTGTCGCCACTTGCAGCTTCGGCGCGGTGCCGCAGTGAATGGTCTCGCCGTTCAGCGCAAGGCGAACGGGCGCGCCTTCGCCGGCCGCGGCGAGATCGGCCGAGCGCACGGCAAAGCCGTCAACGTTGGAACGGTCGAACGGCGGAACGTCGAGGGGCGCCGTGATGTCTTCGGCCAGCGCCGCGCCGAGCGCATCGGCAAGCTTGCGCGTCTCGCTCGGGACCGCGCGCGGGAACAACGCAGCTTCAAAGCGCGCCAGCGCGTCCTCGCGCGAGAGGATCTTGAGGAACTGCTCCTGTTCGAGCGCGCTACGGTCTTGCGATTGCGGGATCATCGTCATGCCAAACTCATATCACTCCCGCATCAGATAGGCATCGACCGGCGTTCCTGCCGCAAATCCCTCATGGCTGGCGGGAACGAGCAGCCATGCATCGGCCCGGGCAATGGCCTGGAGCGGCCAATCCCCCACCGCAAGCGGGAGCCAAGCATGATGTTCCTCGGCCAGCAGGGCGATTTCGGCGATGCCGACACTGGATGCGATTTTTCGCGCGAGCGGCAAGGTCATGCGCCGGCGTAACTGCCGCGCCGACAGCCGATCGACGAGCGGCAGCACGAGTGCGAGCCAGGCGGCAAGCGCATGATCGGGCGAGCCGGGCAACGCGACGACGGGAACCGGTCCGAGCCGCCCGACCGCGGCGGTGCGTCCGGGCTGAAGCGCGAGGCCGTGGGCGAGCACGTCACCATGCCGGGCCAGCGCGCTAACCGCGGCATCCCGGCGGCCTGCGCCGCTGCCGCCGACCGTCGCGACGATATCGCAAGTGAGATCGCCGAGCGCTTCCGCGATCGATGCCGCATCTCGCGCGGCAGCTTCGCGCGCTTGCACCTGCAGCCCTGCCGCGCGCGCGATCTCGGCAATCATGTGTGCCGTCACGGCCGCACCCGGCACGTTGACGATGCACAGCCGCGGTCGCCGTACGCTCAGCTTTTCAACACCGGCGGCGCGCGCGAGCAGCAGTGTGGCAGGATGGATCAAATGCCCTTCCGCCACGGCGGGCGCCCGCCCGGCGATGTCGGTTCCGGCGCGCCTGACGCCCTGTCCGGGCACACCCTCCGCCAGCACCTGGGCGAGTGGACCCGACACCTCGACTGCGTCGGCATCGAGCACACAATCACATCCCGGCGGCATCGCGTCGCCGGCATCGACCCAAACGGGCGCCGTCGTCAGAGGCAGCGGCGAATAGGCGGACGCACCGACAATATCGTTGGCGCAGAGCGCCCAGCCATCCGCAGCGGCGATGTCGCGCGGCGGAGACGCCGCAAGCAGCGGCGTCCCCGCCGCGATGCAGCCGGCGGCCTCCGTCAGGGGCAACTCGATCGTCGCGATCGGATCAACGCCTCGCAGCAACGCGGCGAGCGCAGTGTCGAGCGGCGTCAGCGATGGCGGCAGGCGCTGGGTCATGCGCCATGATGGACCATGCATCGCCCGGTTTGGCAACCGCTGGCGATGCGAAGGTCAGCCGCCGGATTTGGCCGCATTGGGGAAGAACAGCTGCTGTCCGTCGACCTTGTAGCCGGCGATCGCCGCCTGCCCCTCCGGCGAAATCAGCCAGTCGATGAAGGTCTGCCCCAGCTCCTTCTTCACGTCCGGAAACTTTTCCGGGTTCACCAGCATCGCGCCGTACTGATTGAGCAGCCGCTTGTCGCCTTCGACGACGATGTCGAGATCGCCGCGATCCTTGAAGGCGATCCAGCTGCCGCGGTCGGACAGCACATAGGCGTTCGCCGTGCGCGCCGCGTCGAGGGCTGCGTCCATCCCTTGCTTGACTTCGCGATACCATGCGCCCTTGGCAGCGGAGATATCGATGCCGGCGACGATCCAGAGCGCGAGCTCCGCGCCATGGGTGCCCGAGCGATCGCCGCGCGTCACGAACGGCGCGCCCTTGGCCTCGATCGCCTTCAGCGCGGTGGCGATGTCCTTGCCTTTCACGGCGGCGGGATCGCTCTTCGGTCCGATCAGCACATAGTCGTTGTACATCACGTCAAAACGCTTCACGCCAAAACCGTCGGCGACGAACTTCTCCTCCTGCGGCCGTGCGTGCATCAGCACGACGTCGACTTCGCCCCTGCGCGCGCCGTCGAGCACTTCATCGGCACGCCGCGCGATCACCGTCACCTCGATGCCGGTCTTCTCGCGGAAGATCGGCAGCAGATGATCGAGCAGGCCGGACTCCTGTGTCGCCGTGGTCGAGGCCAGCACGATCGCGCGGTCCTCCGCAAATGACGCCGCCACGCCCGCGGCGAGGCCGCAGAGAAGCGTGAGTGCAACGGACAGGCGGCGGACGACCATGATCGGGTTCCCGTTGGCTATGACGCGATCATGATGATGATCGATTGCGCCACACTCGTGACGCGTTTGCTCGTTGCGCTCCCCACTCGGGACATTTCGGCAATGCGGCTCGCGCGGTGCGCCCATTGCAATTGCGAGCGCGACGGCCGCAAGGCCCGCGCCACGCGGGTGCTTCAGGATCGTTCACCAAAGCAGAGATCGCGCGTGAGGATGTGTTGCAAAGCAGCGAGATGATCGGGCATGGTCCCGGCGGACGAAAATTGAAATGCAGAATTCCACCTGCGTCGAACGCCAAAAAGAAGCAAGAATTTGCATAGGAATGCAGGATGGAATTCCTGACGACCAGCGAAGCCGCCGACTACCTTCGGCTCGGCGAACGCAAGCTCTACGAACTCGTCACCACCGGCGCGATTCCTTGCACCAAGGTGACCGGGAAGTGGCTCTTCCCGCGGCACGAGCTCGACCTATGGGTCCTGTCGGGGCTGGCGCGTCCGGCCGGCATGCTGACTGCGGAGCCGCCGCCGGTCGTGGGCGGCAGCCAGGACGAGCTTTTGGACTGGAGCCTGCGTGAATCCGGCTCGGGCCTGGGATCGATGAGCGAGGGCAGCGCGCGCGGGCTCGAGCGCTTGCAACGCGACGAGGTGATGGCCGCGGCGGTGCACTTCCACAGCCTGGAGGCCGACGGCAATCTTGCCTCCGACGCCAGTGCGACGACGCTGCGTGACGCGCCTGACCTGCATGATGCGGTGCTGGTCGCATTCGTGCGCCGCGAGCAGGGTCTCGTGCTGCCGCCGGGCAATCCGAAACGGCTGCGCGGCCTCTCCGACGTGCTTGCGCTCGGTGTCAGGATGGCGATGCGACAACAGGGCACAGGCGCGCAGATGCTGCTCGACGTGCTGTTGAAGCGCGCCGGCGCCTCGACGCGCGACCTGCGCCGGGTCGAGACGCCGGCCCTCACCGGGCCGGATCTCGCCGAGATCGTCCGCGCGGGACAAGCCGATTGCGGAATCGCGACGCGTGCGGCGGCGCGCTCGGCCGGGCTCGATTTCGTGCCGCTGGTCTGGGAGAATTTTGATCTCGCAATGCGGCAACGCAGCTATTTCCGCCCGCCGATGCAGGCCCTGATCCGGTTCCTCAGCGAAAGACGGCTGCGGCAGCGCGCGGAGGAGCTGACCGGCTACGATCCCTCGCCGGCGGGGCAGATCCGCTTCGCGGCCTGACGTTGACGCCCGCCCCCAAATAGTTGCAAAAGAAACCAATTCAGCCGGGCCATACCCGGGCAACACCGGCCAACGAGCCGGATCAGGGGAGGACAAGCGTGAATCCAACGAGATTTGGACTGCCGGTCGCGGCCGGCTTTGCAGCGACGTTCCTGGCGGCGGCGCTGCTGCCGGGTGCGGCGTCGGCGCAGGTTTCCGACGACATCGTCAAGATCGGCGTGCTCACCGACATGAACGGCCCCGCCTCCGCGCCGACCGGCCAGGGATCGGTGACGGCGGCGCAGATGGCGATCGACGATTTCGGCGGCAAGGTGCTCGGCAAGCCGATCAGCATCGTGATCGGCGACCATCAGCTCAAGGCCGATATCGGCGGCGGCATCGCGCGGCGCTGGTACGACGTTGATCAGGTCGACCTGATCGTCGACGTGCCGGTCTCCGCGGTCGGGCTCGCGGTGCAGAACGTCGCCAACGAGAAGAAGCGGCTGTTCATCACCCACTCGACCGGCACCGCGGATTTCCACGGCAAGTTCTGCTCGCCCTACGCGATCCAGTGGGTGTTCGACACTCGCGCGCTCGCGGTCGGCACTGCGGATGCGGTGGTCAAGCGCGGCGGCGACAGCTGGTTCTTCATCACCGACGACTACGCCTTCGGCCATTCGCTGGAGCGCGACGCTTCCAGCGTCGTCACCGCCAATGGCGGCAAGGTGCTGGGCTCGGTGCGGCCGCCGCTGGCAACGCCCGATCTCTCGTCCTTCGTGCTCCAGGCGCAGGCCTCCAAGGCCAAGATCATCGGCATTGCCGCAGGTCCCCCGAACAACATGAACGAGATCAAGACCGGCTCGGAGTTCGGCGTGTTCAAGGGCGGCCAGCAGATGGCGGCGCTGCTGGCGCTGATCACCGACATCCACGGCCTCGGCCTGCAGGCCGCCCAAGGGCTGTTGCTGACGACGTCGTTCTATTGGGACATGGACGACAAGACCCGCGAATGGTCGAAGCGCTATTTCGCCAAGATGAACAAGATGCCGTCGATGTGGCAGGCCGGCGTCTATTCGAGCGTGATGCACTATCTCAACGCCATCAAGGAGACCGGCACCGACGACCCGCTCAAGGTCGCGGCGAAGATGCGGGAAAAGCCAATCGAGGATTTCTTCGCCCGCAACGGCCACTTACGCGATGACAATCTGATGGTGCACGATCTCTGGCTGGTGCAGGTGAAGACGCCGGAGGAGAGCAAATATCCGTGGGACTATTACAAGATCCTCACGACGATCTCGGGCGACAAGGCGTTCGGGCCACCGGACCCGGCGTGTCCGCTGGTGAAGAAATGACCGCGTAGAGAGAGGTCGTCGTCATGGCCGGGCTTGTCCCGGCCATCCACGATCTTTCGTGCGGCGCCAAGAACGTGGATGCCCGGGACAAGCCCGGGCATGACGATTGTCGATGCAGTCGCGTCCTATTTCACGACCCCGATCTCGCGAAAATACTTCATCACGCCCGGATGGATCAGCTCCGGCTTCGGCGCCGCTGCGACCGTGTTCGACGCCGTGGTCTCGCAGGCCTGCGCGAGCTGCTTGCAGAACGTCGCCTCGGCGCCGTGCAGCGTCTTCGCGAGGCGATAGGCGACATCATCGGACATGTCTTCGCGCGTGAGGACGAAACTCCACGAGCCGAGCGAGGCGATCGGCTCGGCCTGCTTCGGATAGGAGCCGGCCGGCACGGTGAGCGGCTTCAGGAACGTATGCTTGGCGCGGATGCGCGTGATCTCTTCAGCGGTCGGCGCGATGAAGCGGGCTCCTGACGCACTCGAGGCCACCGCGGCAAAACCGGGCCAGCCGATGCCGGCGCCCCACAACGCGGCGACGCGGCCATCCTCGACCATCGCGGGGCCATCGCCGGCGCGGTCGAGATAGATCGCCTTGAAATCCTCGTCCTGCTTGAGGCCGAGGCCATCGAGCACATAACGCGCCAGGATCGGCAGGCCCGAGCCTTTGGCGCCGAACGCGACGGGCTGGCCGACGAGATCGCGAATGGTCTTGTACGGACTGTCCGCCCGCACCACGAACATGCCGGGGTTGGAATAGATCGCGGTGAGTATCTTCAACCGCACAGGCGCGCGGCCGATGCCGGCAAAGGCCTCGTAGGCCGGCTCGCCCGCGACCAGCGCGAGATCGAGCTCGCCCTTCTCCAGCAGCGGAATGTTCTCGTTGCTGCCCTTGGTGTTGCGGGGTGCGATGGTGATTTGCGGATCGGCCGCGTTCATCGCTTCCGCAAAGGCGTTGCCATAGAGCGGAAAGCCGCCGCCGGGCGTCGCGGTGCCCAGGCTGAGTGTCGTGGTCGGAATGGCCTTGCCTCCGGTTTGAGCATCGGCGGGGCTTGCGAGTGGATTTGCGAGCAGCGCCGCGCCGAGAAGGATTGTGATTGCGAATCTCATGATGAGTCCCGGCCGCCCCGCGTCAACATCGACTTGCGGCGATGTAGGCAGCGGGCGGTTTTTGTGAAAGCATGCAGCCCAACGACAATAGAACAATGGGAGACGTCATGTTGCGAATTTTGCGTAACACTGTTTTTGGGCTGCTGTTTCTTTCAACTCTCCTCAACGCCTCCCCTCCCGCCTCCGCCGCCGGCTACCCCGACCGCCCCGTGCACTGGATGATCGGCTTCGCCGCCGGCGGCCCGGTCGACATCGTGGCGCGGATCATGGCGCAGGCGCTTTCGGATCGCCTCGGCCAACAATTCATCGTCGAGAACCGCGCCGGCTCCGGCGGTAACATCGCGGCCGCCGCCGCGATCAACGCAGCCCCCGACGGCTATACGCTCTTGTTCGTCGCGCCCAACAACGCGATCTCGACCTCGCTCTACAAGAAGCTGCCTTACGACTTCCTGCGCGACACCGTGCCGGTCGCAAGCATCATGCAGCTCACCAACATGCTGGTCGTCTCCAACGCGTTTCCCGCGAAGACGGTTCAGGAGTTCATCGACTACTGCAAGGCCAATCCCGGCAAGATCTCGTTTGCCTCGTCCGGCAACGGCACCTCGGTGCACATGTCGGCGGAGCTGTTCAAGGTGATGACCAAGTGCGACATGGTGCACGTGCCCTATCGCGGCTCGGCCATCGCCTTCCCCGACATCATCTCCAACAAGGTGCAGCTGATCTTCGACAATTTGCCCTCCGCGCTCGAGCAGTCGCGCGGCGGCACTGTCCGCGCCCTCGGCGTCACCTCGCCGCAGCGCTGGCCAACCGTGCCCGACGTGCCGGCGATCGCCGAGACCGTGCCGGGCTTCGAATCGGTCGGCTTCTACGGCATCTCCGCGCCGAAGGGCACGCCGCCCGAAGTGATCGAGATCCTCAACAAGGCCGTCGGCGAAGTCCTCAAGGACCCGAAGGTCATCGCGCGGCTGACCGAGAACGGCGGCATCCCGAAGCCGATGACATCAGCCGAGTTCGGCAAGCTGGTCGCCGACGAGACCGAGAAGTGGAAGAAGGTGGTGGAGTTCGCCGGGGTTTCGGTGGACTAGGGACGGCCCTGCGCGGCGTGCCGTAGCGCGCCGGCAAAGCATTCGGAGGGACCTGCAGGCCCCTCCGGAATCAAAATGTGCGAAAACAGCCCCATGCACAGTAGAAAAGTCGTGTGATCACAGTAGGTTACGAAAGTGAAAAAGCGGGCCTTCGCGAGCCGATTTGACTCGTCGGGCAAAACAGGAGCATAAGGGCATCGTCACCAATTTCGGTTATTCGAAAATCATTGGCAATGCTGCGCCAGGGGTTTCCATCCGCCGGAGCCAGCATTGCACCCCCGCCTCCATCCCTGTAAACGAACCGCGCACCGTTGCTGGCCGCACATCCGCGGCCGTCCCGCGGCGGGGCCTGTAGCTCAATGGTTAGAGCCGGCCGCTCATAACGGTCTGGTTGCAGGTTCGAGTCCTGCCGGGCCCACCAGCCTTCGCTCGCTTTGTCGCGCCAAATTGGGTCCGATTCGATTCCAAGGCTTCGCGTTCGGGCCAATACCGACCGTGAGTTCACTTTCGCTGACTACCATGCCGACGAACCTGGGGCATCACAGGGAGGTCGCGCGCTAATCGCGGATCACTTCGATGGCCGAGCGCTGGGGCCCTGGTTCAACAAGCTGCGCCGAGCAAGGATCGCTGAATTTGGCGGCGTGCCGTTCGCAAGTAGAGTAAAATCGTCAAGGCGAGCGGCAAACATCAGGCGTTAGAGCCCTGTGCGTGAGTGGGTTCGAGAGTTCCGCGAGTATGTGCGAGCCTACCGGGCCTATGTCTCGGCCAACCTTTTGTGGGTCAGAGCGACGCATCGCAGTTCACTAGTCTAGGAGCGGGCTTGTAAACAAGGAGGCCGAACATGACTGCAATCTCCTCTTCACCCACCCGGCGCAGCCTCCTCGCAGGGTCAGTCGCAACTGGTGCCGTCAGCTTGCTTCCAATACATTTCGTCGCCGCACGCGCGCAATCGAAGCAAGGAGGGTCCCCGTTTGGTACGACCAAAGCCGACGCAATTCTTCCCTTCCGCGTCAATGTCCGGGGTGAAGACCTCGCTAATCTCCGCCGGCGCCTCGCGTCCACGCGCTGGCCCACCAAAGAGCTCGTTGAGGATCGGTCGCAGGGTGTGCAACTGGCGACGCTGCGGGCGCTCGCCCGCTACTGGTCGACTGAGTACGACTGGCGCAAGTGCGAGGCACGGCTGAACGCGTTGCCACAGTTCACGACCGTGATCGACGGGGTGAAGATCCATTTCATCCACGTCAAGTCCCGGCATGAGAACGCGCTGCCGCTGATCATGACGCACGGCTGGCCTGGCTCGGTCATCGAACTCCTCGATACCGTCGGTCCCCTGACTGACCCGACCAAGTATGGTGGCACTCCCGACGATGCATTCCACCTGGTGCTGCCGTCCTTGCCAGGCTACGGCTTCTCGGGTGAGCCGACCGAACTCGGATGGGACGCCGCGCGCATCGCGCGTGCGTGGGCGGGGCTAATGGATCGCCTCGGCTACACGCGCTACGTCGCCCAGGGTGGCGACGTAGGAGCGGCAGTAACGGATGCGATGGGGCGCCAGGCACCCAAGGGACTTCTCGGCATCCACGTCAACTTGCTCGCGGGTGTGGCGGCAATGTCCGACAAGCTGCCCGCAGAATCCGAGAAGGAACGCGCGGCGCAGAAGGCGGCCGCGACGTTTAGGGCGAGTGGCTTTGGCTACTTCCTAGAGCAGTCGACGCGGCCACAGACGATCGGCTACTCCCTGCTGAATTCACCCCTCGGGCTCGCGAGCTGGATGCTCGACCATGACACGGACAGCTACTACAAGATTTCCCAAGCGTTCGTGGAGGGTAAGCCCGCGGGCAATCTCACCCGGGACAGCATCCTCGACAACATCACGCTGTACTGGCTGACGGGCACTGGGGCCTCGGCCGCACGGTGGTACTGGGAGGCCGGACAGGCCGCAGCCCGTGCGGCCGGCAAGTCTCCTCCTGCGGTCGCGGTTCCCGTGGGATTTTCGACGTTCCCCGGCGAAATCTTTGCTGCGCCCCGAAGTTGGGTCGAGATTATGTACCCCGGCCTCGCCTACTTCAGCGAGGTCGAACGTGGCGGACATTTCGCCGCCTGGGAGGAGCCGAAGCTGTTTTCAGATGAGGTACGCGCAGCCTTCAGATCATTGCGCAAATAACGGACCAGAGGCTCGACGGCTCGGGGTATTGCGACGAGACGCCAGCGCCCGGTCGAACCCGGATGGTGCGTGCGAACAGCTTTGGTGCCATTCCGACTTGCGTCGCAAACCGGCGCTGGAATTGACTGGCTAAGGCCGGATTTTGCAACACAGTCCTTGATCCGCGCGCGGCCGCCGGCGGCGACCATCATCCGGGACGAGAGGCCGATCGCGCAGTCCTGCGTGCCGCTTTCGAGCATCGACCCGACCCAGCGCTCGACAATGTCGACGCGCTGAGCAAAATCACTTGCCATCCGCACCGCATCGCCAAGCGCCTCGGCGGATTTGCCTAGTCTAGCGGGCAACATGTTTGCTACTGCGGCGGGTGTGGGCGGACGCAGCTGCGCTCTTGGATCGATGCGGTTGGATCGATGCGGTGTTCATCTGCATCGACTGCGTGAAGCAAGGTCGTCGACTTCCAGAGAACGGTCCGGTGCCCCGAGCGGCAAATCAATTTTGCCGGGGGGCCCGGGCAGGCGATCTTCGCCAGCGCATCGATCAGCAATTCGCTGGTCCGAGGTCCGCGCGGGCACGGATTCGGCAAACTGTCGGAATAGCGCCCGGGCCTGCTCCATGTCGAGCGTCGGTACGTCATGCATTGATTTGTTGGTCCTCTATACCAATCGCTAGCGCACAGGGCGGGCATTCAGGGCTCGATTGGTATCGCGATTCCGCGCCCGTGAGGACGTGCTTTCGCGGTCTTTCTTGTGTAATCTCTTTCTGTAGTCGTCGGGCCAACACTTAGATAGGCGACGCACGGATCACGGTGACCGCGGTGCAACAAATTGCGGACTGGCTCAAAAAGCTCGGCATGTCCGAGTATGCGCAGAGGTTCGCCGAGAACGACATTGATATGGCCGTTCTCCCCGACTTGACCGACCAACATCTCAAAGACCTTGGCGTTTCGCTCGGCCACCGGTTGAAAATGCTGCATGCGATCCGCGATCTCAGCAACGTCTCGGCTGCCGTAACGGCACCTTCTGCACTCGTGGATATCGAGCCAACTCGGCGAGACGACGCCGAGCGTCGCCAACTGACGGTGATGTTCACCGACCTCGTTGGCTCGACCGCGCTCTCGACCACGCTCGACCCAGAGGATCTGCGTTCGGTAATCGGCGCTTATCATAAGTGCGTCGCGGAGACGGTCGCCCGGTTCGACGGCTTCGTGGCCAGGTACATGGGCGATGGGGTGCTCATCTATTTCGGCTATCCCCACGCTCATGAGGATGATGCCGAGCGTGCCGTCCGCGCAGGACTGGCGATCATCGAGGCGATCGGCAATCTGGGTATCCAGGAGCCGCTCCGGGTGCGTATCGGGGTCGCGACAGGCTTGGTCGTGGTTGGCGATCTCGTTGGTGCCGGCGAGGCCCAGGAACGCGGGGTGGTGGGCGAGACGCCGAACCTGGCGTCTCGTCTGCAGGGGATCGCTGAGCCGAGCACGGTTGTCATCGCCGAAGGCACCCGAAGGCTGCTCGGAAACCTCTTCGAGCTACAAGACCTCCGGCCGCAGGACCTCAAGGGCATCGCCGCGCCAACGCGGGCCTGGGTGGCGTTGCGGGCGAGCTCCGTGGAGAGCCGCTTCGAGGCGCTACACGCGACTGGCCTGACTGCCCTCGTCGGGCGGGAAGAAGAACTCGAATTGCTTCTACAGCGTTGGGCCAGGGCAAAGACAGGTGAAGGCCAGGCGGTCCTGATCGCCGGTGAGGCTGGGATCGGCAAGTCGCGTCTCACTGCCGCGCTTCTGGAACGACTCACCGGAGAGCCGCATACGCGTTTGCGCTATGTCTGCTCGCCGCAGCACACCGACAGCGCGCTATATCCGATCATCGGGCAGATGGAACGTGCCGCCGGGCTGGCGCACGACGATACACTGCACGCGAGGCTCGACAAGCTTGATACCCTGCTCGCTCAGACCTCGACCTCGATCGGGGACGCTTCGCTCTTTGCCGAGATGCTGTCGCTTCCGAATGATGGACGCTATCCCGCCCTCAAATTGACCCCGCAGCAGCACAGGCAGCGAACATTCGAAGCGCTCATCTCACAATTAGAAGCGCTTACACGGCAAAGCCCAGTCTTGATAATCTTTGAGGATGCGCATTGGACCGATCCTACGAGCCTAGAAGCTTTCGGCCGGATCGTGGCCAGGATTGAGACCCTTCGCGCGCTAATGATTGTGATATTCCGCCCGGAATTCGATCCGCCCTGGATCGGGCGGCAGCACGTGACCGCCATGACGATCAATCGGCTGACGAAACACCAAGTCGGCGCCATGATCGACGGCGTAGTCGGCAGCAAGCTGCTGCCGGCGGGCATCAGGCAGGACATCATCGAACGTACCGATGGCGTCCCCCTGTTCGTGGAGGAGATGACGAAGGCAGTGCTGGAGGCGGAGGGCCACGGCGCAGTCGAACGCACGATTGCCGTCATTCCGTCCCCGGCCTGGGCAGTCCCCGCAAGTTTGCACGCCTCATTGATGTCGCGGCTCGACCGGCTCGGCCCCGCCAAAGAAGTGGCACAGATTGGCGCGGCGATCGGCCGGGAGTTTTCGCATGCTCTCCTGGCGGCGGTGGTGCGCGTGCCAGCGGCGGAACTGGGATCAGTGCTGAACCGTCTCATAAAGGCTGGTTTGCTTTTCAGGTTAGGCTCGCCGCCGAATGCAACTTACCTATTCAAGCATGCTTTGGTGCGGGACGCGTCCTATAGCACGTTGCTGCGCCAGCCCCGCCGCGCGCTCCATGCACGCATTGCCGAAGCAATTGAAAGCCAATTCGCCGAAACAGCCGAGAGCCAGCCGGAACGGCTAGCACATCACTGCACTGAGGCCGGGCTGATCGAGAGGGCGGCGGCCTTATGGGGCAAGGCGGGACAGCGGTCGCTAGCGCGTTCAGCGCTAGTAGAGGCGACGGTTCAGCTAATCCGCGCTCTTTCACAGATTGCGACGCTGCCGGGCACACCAGCGCTGCGTGGCGACCAGATCAAACTGGAGGTCGCGCTTGTGAATGCCTTGATGAACACCAAGGGCCACGCGGCCCCTGAGACTATCGCATCTCTCGATCGAGCCCGCGCCTTCATCGAGCAAGCGGAGTCACTCGGAGAGCCCCCTGAAGACCCGTTGCTCCTGTTTTCAGTCCTCTATGGGTTCTGGGTCACGAACTATATAAAGTTCAAAAGCGACGCTCTCCTCGACCTTGCGACAGAGTGCTTGGCGCTTGCCGAGAAGCAGGGAACAATGGTTCCGCTCATGCTTGGGCATCGTATTATGGCTACGTCTCTGACGTGTACGGGCGTCCTTGCAGAAAGTCTGGCACATTACGATCAGGCGATCGCGATCTACGAACCCGCCGAGCATCGTACGCTGGCGGCTCGATTTGGCCAGGACATTAGGGTCGCAGCCCTATCCTATCGGTCCTGGGCTCTATGGCTTCTTGGCTTCCCGGAGGCTGCAGGCAGAGACGCTGAACAGGCGCTCAAGGAAGCGCGCGAGATCGGCCAAGCAGCCACTTTGATGTATGCCCTGTTCCATACATCCTTTACGCATATCTGCTGCGGAAACTATGCGGCAGCAAGCGCCGAAGCTAATGAACTTGTCCCCCTGGCAGACGAGAGAGGTTCATTGTTTTGGGGGTCGCTCGGAATGGTGGTCCAAGGTTGCGTCTTGGCCCTCACTGGGAAGGCCTCAGACGCGGTCCATGTGATCGACTCGGGTATCATCGCACGTCGGTCAACGGCGGCAACAGCGCTAGTGCCATTCTGCTTGTCGTATCTGGCGGGCGCTCATGCTGAACTCGACCACTTCGATGAAGCACGGGACTGCATTCGCGAAGCGATGACCCAGGTAGAAACAACCAAGGAAAGTTGGTTTGAGGCCGAGATCAAGCGCATGGCAGGCGAAATCGAGCTATCGTCGCCCAACCCAAACGCAACGAAAGCGGAAGAATATTTCGAACATGCGCTGGCGGTCGCTCGTCAGCAGCAGGCAAAGTCCTGGGAACTGCGTGCGGCTGTGAGCATGGCGCGGCTGTGGTACGATCAGGGCAAACGACAGCAGGCCCACGATATTCTCGCCCCGGTCTATGGTTGGTTCACCGAGGGTTTCGACACGCTGGACTTGAAGGAGGCCAAATCGCTGCTGGAGCAGCTCAAGGCATGAGCGAGAGCAGCGAAACGTCGCGCAATTGATCGCTCGAACAGGCGCGCGCATCGATGCCGCCATGACCGCAACCATCGATTTCAAAGGATCGCCGCGCGATGTCGGCGGATCGAGCTTGGCCGCCAAGCCTCGCAAACCGGCCGCGCTCGTTCGGCGTGATGCCGGTGCAGCGGATCGCGATCAAGGCTAATGCGCCGCCGTCAAAGGCGAGCATGCCGCCACATACCGTGCGTCGCGCCGCCACGAAAATACATCACCGGAATCGCATAGTTCGGAGCAAGTGCGAACCGATTGCTGCCTTTGCGACAGGCCCTATCAGGTGACGAACGGGCCTGGCCTTGCCGTCCCAAGTGGCCGCTGCTTGCATAACTTTTGCGAACATCTCGCGGATACGGGGCTGGAACTCGATCAGTTCTACGATCTCGCAACCCCCCGCGATGGAATTGCGCACTGCGTTTGCTTTTTCAGGCGCCACCTCTCCAAGACGAATTCGTTCCATCAGAGGACCGGCGCGAGCAGGCAGGGAAAAATAGGTGAAGCGGGCGCCCGAAAAAGACATCATCTGCTGGATCGTCGCGCCACACGCCTTGGTCTGCGCGACGGACCGCTGGTAATCGTGCGGCGCGACGCAAAAACCGCAGTGCTGAAGACCGCTCCTTCCGGCCGCAAGGAAGGCGCGCCAGCTTGACGGCTCATTGTCGAGCGGCTGAATAAGCTCCAGCTGCACCCCGCCGACCTGGCAGAATCCGAACATGATCAGCGGGCGTGAGGGCCTCTCCAGATACTTGTTATCAGTGACCACCACCGGACCAACCGTGAGCCAGGGCCCGATACCCTGGTCTATCCAGCCCTTGATGGCTTGCTCAAGATCGGGCACCACATAGCCGAGCTGATCAGCGCTTTTCTCAAGGAACGGGATGTCCGCATCGATTGGCTTGCTGAGGCGCTCCATACGATTCTCCGGTGCTGCCGAACGTTGTCGCGCAGACGTTCCGCGACAACTTACTATAACCCTGGAAAATTGCAGTAGGACGGCTGTGCCGCGGTCGCGCGCAGATCCAGCTTTCCTGGCGGGACTCAATCAAGGGATCTAAGAGCAATCGGGTTACGATGTCCCCATTCATTCCAACCTGAACCCGATTACGCGTCGCGCTGGGTCAGGAAGTTTATGCAAGTGCGCAGCCATTCGAGGTCTGGACCTGCAGGCACACCGGCGAACGCCGAGTTGTGGAATTCGCGCGCTGCAGCCTCTGCAAATTCGGCTGCCGCTCGCTGCGCCCATGGGATGCTCCCGCCGTCCGCGATGATCTGATGTAGCCTCAGCACTTCGCGCGGCAAACGTCGCTCGCGGGGCCGCGCCAGAAAGGTGCTAATCCACGCACGGTCAGTGGGATTCGCCCGACCCAGGGCGTGCGCGAGCAGAAGCGTCCGTTTGCCTTCCCAGAGATCTCCGTCGATCTCCTTGCCGTAACGCCCAACGTCCCCAACCAGGTTAAGAACATCGTCGGTGATCTGGAAAGCCAGTCCAAGCAGATAGCCAAACCGATCAAATCGACCGAGATTCTGGTCCTCGCCGTTGGCAACGAGTGCACCAATCCGCATGGGGTGAATGAAGCTGTACCAGGCCGTTTTCTTGAGCACGAGCCGCAGATAATCGTCTGTCGTAACTGTGAGATCATTGTCTCGTACCCATCCTAGTTCGTTGGCCTGCCCCTCCAAGGTCTCGACGACCATGTGATCGACTTCGTCGAAGATGCGCAGCGCCGTCACCGGGCCGAGCCGCTCGCCGGTCTTGCGGAAAAGGCGCATAGCGAGTGCGTTCATGGAATCGCCGGTGTTCACGGCAATTGGAATCCCGGCGCGACGATGCATTGTCGCAACGCCACGCCGCCAGTCGCTACCGTCTTCAATATCGTCGTGCACGAGAAATGCATTGTGCAGCATTTCCAGGCCGGCGGCGGCAGGAAACGCATCCTCCGCGCGGCCGCCCAGCGCTCTCGCGGTCGCGATGCAGAGGGCAGGACGAAGGCCCTTGCCTGACCGGCCCATGAAATCCGTCACGAGCCCATACAGGTGGCGCTGCGGTTCCCACGTCGGTACACCTTCTGTGAGCATATCGGCCAGCATGTCGCGATACCACACCAGGCGGTCCAGGAAGCCGGCCGGGCCTACGATCTCGCCGGCCAATGGCACAGTGTCCGCGACCTTGATCAACGCATCCTGCAGGGTGGGCACATCAACCAAGCGGCGCGCCATCGTCGCCGGGTCGACCGTATCAAGCGCGCCGACATCATCCGCGGCGGCACTGTGCGGGTCGAGCGTGTCGGCGACGGCATGGGTGAACGGCGATACCTGCTCGAGCAGGGAGCTCGCCTGCTCCAGGAGCGGCGACGCACCGCGTAAGGCGTGAGCAGCTACCTGCGCGAGTGAAGCGTCCCACGGCAGGCCGGCCTGGTATCGCGCAGCATCGTGCAGCCGCCATGGCAGGAGGATTTCAGGTTCGTGCAGCGGCCACAGCTCACAGCGGCTTCCGTCGAATTTCACGGCGTCAAGCAGCCCATTCACTGCGCGCCGAGCCGCCTCATTGGCTGCCTCCATCGTCGCGAGGTCGGTATGCGTGCGAACGTAGTCCGACGCCAGAAAGAGGTTTGGAATGGCGGTGGTCGCCTCGGGACGCAAGACCCAGGTTTCGACGTGATTCACCAGCAGCGGCTCGGAATTCCGCAGCCAGCCCGGGCGCGCGGGATCGTTCTCAATGTTTGCGCTGAGGAACCACGAATGCAAATCCTCATCGCGCAGCACTTCATCACCGGCATCATTGACCGAGCGCTTCAGTTGATTCCATGTCTCGCGCACCACTTCTTCACGCGAGCACCGCATAGCTGGGCGTCCGTCCGATCCCGGCGCCGTCCAATCGGAAAGATCGACCGAGAGGATGCCGTGCACATCGCTGTCTCGGAACAGCTCAGACGGCACATCACGCCAGAACTGAAGCTGCGAGATGCTCGTGAGCGCCCATTCGGTGTCGATGTGAATCACGTGCCCGTGCGCCGACGGCACCGCGCGGTGCAGATAGAACTGTACGCCGTTCATCCACTCCAGGTTCGGAGCCAGCGCGCGCAGGTTGGCGAGCGTCGGGTCGGCAGCTGCCAGGCGGTCGCTCACCAGGGGGGCGATGTCCTCGAGCGGGAGCGCCGCCACGTAGTGGTCGCCGTGCACCGTGATGCGCTGGCCCTGCTGGCGAGCGACGACGCCGGTGATCCGTCCGCTCTCGTAAAGGATCTCCTCGACCCGCGCGTTCTTGACGTACCGCACCCCTCTCGATTCGAGATACGCAAGCCACGGGTCGATCCAGACGAGATTCGTTGGCCCATCAAGCACGCGATCAGTCGATCCCGCGATCGGGTTCAGGATCGTGAGCACCAGCTGCACAAAGATGTCGCCGATAGTGCGCGCGCTGGCCTTGCGCGCTTTGGACGCCACCAGCGAGCGCGTAATGCCGGTAGCGAGGAACTTCTGGTATGACTCCGACCGCTGCTCGGCGCCGACGAACTCCCACCAGCTCGTGCGTTCGTATTCTGCGAGCCGGCGCTGGTGGCACGACGTGAGTATCTGCCAGACGCGCGCACCGAAGAATGCCAGATCGTCGGGAGTGAGGCCAGTGGAGTGTTCGAACAACAGCAGGATGTCCCGCAACATGGTGCCGGCATCGCGGGGCGAGAGCGGAAAGCCCGCCGGTACGACGAACGGGGGCTCGTCGTATTGCGTGAACTCCAGCCGCGTGGTCGGCACCAGGTGATCCGCCACCTTGCGCCCGTCAAACGACGGTATGCGGCGCATTGTCTCGATTACGTGCTTGTAGAAACCTGGGAAGAATCGAAACCCGTGCTCGCCGGGCACCCGATGCTGGATCGACGCCCCAGCGCCATCGGCGAGATGATGTCCACTGGTGTCCTCGCCCTCGTGGATGACGGGAATGCTGCGGGCCTTGCCTCCCGGAATATCGCCGCTCTCGAGCACCACGACATCAAAGCCGCGCTCGACCAACTCGTGCGCGGCACTCATGCCGGCGACACCGCCGCCCAAGACGATAACTTTAGTAGGCATGCTTCACCGAGCCATGACCACTTAGTTCGACTTTTAGCCAGCTTTGGAGGCGTCACCGATCGCGCGGGACGCGACACATCGGATCACTCTCGACGATCTCGCGAGCACTTTCAAGCACGAGCTTCATTGCCCAAAGTTGCCAAACGTACGCCAGCAGCCATCTGTATTTGACCAAGTAGAAAAGTTCACGGTTTCTTGGCTGCGGCTTCCTCGGTCTCGATCTTCTCAAGCTGAGCCTTTGCCAGGTCGGCGTAGAATCCCTTGGGATGATGTTTCAAAAACGTTGTGACCGCAGTCCTGTTACCGATCTGCAGCGCGAGCCCAAGGTCGCGCCCTGGATCGGCCTGCGGATTGGCCTTAGCGGAAGCCGCAGGTTTGGTGTCTGATTCAAACCGACGGAATTTTCCTGCTTTCAGATCATATGCGAGGTCAGCGATGGACGCCCCGTGTACGTCAATTAAGTTAATGAACAATAGACCGTCATCGAGGTTGGGCGCTTCCACGGTGAACTCGTCTTTCTGGCGTTCCGGTTCGATTAGCGTGTCCTCGTTGATCCTCACTCTTCTGGTTTGTCCAATTGTCTCCCCGGCCTCCTCCTCTGTCATCGCATGGACAGATTTCAAAACCGCAGTGTTTATTGCGATTTGCATTTGCATCTCCTCCTAGTTTTGTACCGAGGTGAGTAGCGATCAAGTGAGCTTGGCCCCGAGACATTGTCCGTACACGCCGCGATCGTCGGAAATGTCAATCGCTATGGTGCCCCGAAGTCGCGGCACCTAATCAATCAGCCGTACGATCGCTTCGGGTTCCTTGATGCGGAGCGCCATCTTTTCGCACACACGGAAGACGAAATTCGGCTCGGCTGTGACCTGCAAGAACTGGACGCATACGTCTGTGGCGATGACTAGCTCGACTGGCTCGCCGCCAAGTGCCACAACCACGCCGTTTGCAACGCCGGGAGCCGCATTAAGCGTGGACGAGCGGAGCAGCGGACCGCCGCCCAGAAACGGGAGGATGCGATCTTGCGCCAATACAAGAGCCGGCGATGGCGTCTGAGCGACAAGAAACAGCGCCTGGTCAAGCACCACCGCGAACGGTCCGAAGTGGCCCTGCGCTTCCAGGAGGCCAATGGCCTGGGCTACCCCGACCACCAGCCGCGCGTCTTTGGTTGCGAGCGGCACCGCTGCAATGTCAACCTCCGGCACCTGAGAGAATCGGTGTGGGATTGTCCAAAGTCCACGGCTTTCCTGGCCGCCGGTGATTTCCCAGACCCTTTGCCGTGGGCCGACACTTATGGGAGGGGCAAACCTATCATCCGGTCCCTTGTTTGCCGGGTCTGGCACCAATCCCCTGAAGACGACGGCGTCCTCAAGACGAGCCAGTACGCTGGCAGCGCGCCGGAATAAGGCCAGCACGCTGGTCATCTCCGGATCGGCCATCTGCGCACCGCGCACGGTCACCCTTACCTGTAACGTCGCCAATTGGATGACACGCCTGTCCTGAATAGTCATCGCATCCGGCGGGATACGTTCCCGCCTCACGAAGTCGGTATCCCCGGGCAGCGGTCCAAGCAACGGAAGGAACGTCGCCGCGATCCGCACGCGGCTAGCTTCCTCTTGAACGGCTTTGTTGACGCGAGCCCACTGCTCGTCGGTCCAAGGCACTTGCGGATTATCGGTTGTCATCTCAGAGGCCCCCCTAATTAGATACATCGGGAACGAGATGTCGTTTGTGCTTGCGCACGAACGCAAATATCTTGAACTCAAAACACCGTCGGTGTGCACTCCACGAGTGCGGCTTCGAATAAGTCTTCACTCTACATGTTTTGCTGCCCCCGCCGTTACGACGTATATGTCGTACGCGGCGCGAAGCGTCTTCATGTCCACTCTGCCAACGCCAATACACTGGGCGCGGTTGAGCCAGGCGAGTTCTTTGTCAGCAGTCGCGTAGGTCGGAGCAAGAACGAACGGCGGCAATATACCGAAGTCGCCGCGGATGGCACGTGCGTAGCCGTCCGCACCCAGGTCTAGGATGCCATCATACAAGCAGTCGATCCGCGCACCAGACCGCGTCTGCAGACACTCCGTCACGTTGACTATTCCAACACCGTCCTTGCGGATGCGCAGCCAGTTGACCCCGCCGGGCCGGACGATCCCCTCGAAGCGCGGCCCAACGAAGCGTCCCTCCGTGACGTGCAAGTTGATCCGCAGTCCATCCGGCATAACGCCTATTACTTCCGTACGGATGGCCACCGTGCCGGCCCAGAGGAACGTGGCATCCCAGTCCCAGCGGGGCTCGCCTGCAGGTAGAGCAGCGGTCTCGACCGGGGCCGCTCCGCAACCCACCTGGTACCGGGGACATTTGGCGGACTCCCGTAGGCGCGGAGAGATCGGCTGGCCGGCAAAGCCAAGCACCGGCAGAAACTCCACCGTTCCGCCGGATTGGCCCGGCAGGAGCGCCCGGAATAGCCGACCGTTCGCACCGTGGACGCGCGGGGCGGATTGCCCGATTGCCTGACGGACCGGGCCTCCGTTCACCCGGTACTCTACCGTGACAGCGTGACCCGGCCGCACTGGAGAGACCGCTACCGTGACCGATGCCGGGGTTCCCGGAGAAATCACCGCGGGGGGCACGGGCGTATCCGCCTCGCCCCATCGCAACTCCGAGCCGTCCCGTGCGCGCTGCATCGAAGGCATGCATGCTGCCGTAGCTAAAGCTTCATCCGTTTGCAGCGTCAGGGAAGGCGCCGGAAGAAACCGGTCACACGCCGGAATAGGCGAGGGCTTTGCCGCAGCTTCCGCGAAAACGCACGGCCGTCTATCGACGAATCCGCGCGACGGGGAATTCACCGGACGCTCCGCGGCGTGAGATCGAGACCCCGGCGCACCCGCCATGCTTCGTCTTCCTCGGCGAGGATTTCGAGTGCGCGCGCAATGAGATCGCCGGGATTGGTCACCATGGGGGGTGTGCAAGCCGCCGCCTGCCGCACCGAGGAGTCTCCCAAGCGCGCAGCGTTTTGGCGTGCTGATTGAAGCGCGTCAAAAGGTTGTCGAAGAAGGCCGCGCTTTTGGGCCGCCCCGGTCTGGACGCCAGCCGCATCGGCAAGTTCCGGTAAACGCGACAGCGGCGACGCCCCCGGAGGAGAGAGCCCCGAGTCTTCGACCGCGCTTTTCGATCCATAGCATTTGCCTTGCATTTGCTCGACCGACTTCGGATCCTGGTTCTGTCTAATAGACTACATTGTATTGCGTGTACAGGACAGGGGCTGCTGCCGGTAGTTGGGCGACCTGCTGGATCTCCCCACGCCGGCGCCAGCCCGCTTGCGACGGCGAAAAACCGCTTGCCAGCGGCGCGATACGCTATCGCAAGGCGGATCTGTAGAACCCGATATCGTCTTGGATCACTGCGTCCAGTCCGACTGGTACGCGAGCAGGATTCGCCAGATCAAGCTTCCGAAACGCGATCTTGTCGCGCCAGACCTTTCGCAAAAAGTCCTCAAATACGAGAATTGTCAGTCGTTCACCCGCACATCGTCGGTATCCAAAGCCGAACGGAGCAAAGCCGGCATAGTCACAAACCGGATAGCTTCGTTCGTCCGCAACGACAAATAACGTGCCGAAGCCGCTATTTGTAATACGGGCATTTCGTCCGTCCTTGATCTTGAAACTGGTGATGTCAAAGGGACACCGTGCCAGGCCGATTTGCCGACATTTGTCATCGTTGATCTGCGCGCTGGTCGGGACGCGGAGATATCGTTGCGGATCGAACGTATTCGGATCCGTCCAGTGAACCGGATCCAGGCTGGTGCTGGCATGCGGTGTGGATACATAGCTGTCCCTTTCAAACGGCATGTCGAGCTTTTGCTGCGGAGCCTCCCCGCGGACGCTTGATCTCGCATCATGGATGGCGGAGACGCTGCCACCGTTCGGCGAAATCACGCGAAACAATTCCATTACGAATAGCTCAAGTGGCGAGAAAGACGCACCTCCGGCAGTGTCGAAATTTCCGCTCATTGTCTTCTGAAATGATGCTCGCACAGCCTGGTCGCCGCGGTCTTCCGACAGGAGCGACATGACCCGGAAAATCGCATTGCCCCATTGGCTTAGCGCGACGAAATCGTGGAGGCACTCAATGACCATGTCCTTCTTGCTGAAATGACCGCCGTCCTGGGCATTCTTCAGCCAATGCCAAGCCATGGTTCTCTCGGGATTTTTGATTTTGCCCGATTGGATATCGTCGATGCGTTTGCCGATCCACGATTTGAGAAAATCCTGAAGCTCACGAACCTTCATATAGTTTTGGTAGGTAACTGGCAGCAACGGATCCCGATAGGCAAAGACCGTATTGAACGCCTCTCCTATTTCACGAACATCACGGGGAATATCGCTGCCAACAAGTCCAAGGTGAAGGTCCCAATAGAGGTCGAAATAGTGGTCGAGGTAATGCTGCATGAATGGCCTGTCAGCGAATTTCTGATCTAAGAGCTTGTCAAAAAAAGCTGTAACTTTGGCGCGGTACATCGGCTTATAGAGATCGGGCGTCACCGCCGAAAAATAGATTCGCTTGCGAAGATTATTCTCACCCCGCTTCTCGAGACCTTGCAGGAAAACCATCACGCCCTCCTCAGGGGTCGGTTTCCAGTCACGATAGATGAGGCCAAAACGATCACGAGGGAGTGCATTCTCCTTACTGAAATTAAGGTCAATCATTGGCAACAGGGGCCGCTCCCCTTCGTAAACGTTCGTCAGGAAGAACGGTATGACGACTTTCTCGACGTAGATCGGATCGAAATTGGCAGGAATCGCGGCGCGAAAACGTTCAACCGCGGTGATGATCTGCTCCGGTATCGGTGACTGTGCTGCAGCGCTGGACGCCTCTTGTGCTCGCTCCCCCACCCGCACCACGTACATGTCGAACTGCGCGCGAAGCGCGCTCATGTCCACCTTCCCCACACCGATGCACTGGACGCGGTTGAGCCATTCGAGCCTCGGATCCGCAGTCTCGTATGTCGGTGTGACCACGGCGGAGATTTGCTGGTCATACTCACCGCGCAGCGCCTGAGCGTAGCCGTCGGGACCAAAATCGGCGACCCCACCGTAGGCGCCGTACACGCGAACACGGTCCCGCGTCTCGAAACACGCCCGGACGTTGACGATCGCAATTCCATCCGGGCGGATATGCATCCAATCCGCCGCGCCGGGTAACACGACGGCATCGTGACCCGGCCCAACGAAGGTCCCTTCCGTGATGTGCCAATTGACCCGGAGGCCGTCGGACATTGGGCCGACCAATTCTTTGCGGAGCACTACCTTCAATGATCCGAGGAAGCTCGTATTCCAAGCCAAGCGGGATGGGGCAGAGGCGGCCTCTTCGGATGCCCCCCAACGAAGGCGCGAGCCGGCGCTTGCCATTCCCTCGCATGCAGCCGAACTGTCGCGGGCGCAACGCGGGGTCTGATCCGCCAGGCCGGTGATCACCCCCCGCACCTTGGGAAAAAAACCCAGCACTTTGGGCGTGAAGCCCCATGCGAGAAGGGTCCGACCTTCTTCCGAGCTCCGGTCGAAGTGCAAAGATCCTGGCATCACCGGCTGCAGCCGAGGGGCGACATCGCTTCGCCACTGCCAGCAAACGACCGGCTCCTGCCCGATGCGCGCGACCGCCGGGTAGACGCATTCGGTACCGCGCGGAAGCGCCTGCAGCGTGACGCCGGCTGTTTTGGCCGCCTGTGCTAACACGGACCCGTATGCCGTCGGATCCCCGGTTAGCTCCAGGTCTCCCTGGACGACGCCACGTCTGTGCTGGTCTTTGATCGATAAGTGAAGCCGGCGTCCGTTGCACGCCATGTCGATGGTCCCGGGCCGCTTGTCGGTACCCATGCGCTCGCGGCCGACGTCGATCGCAACCTGGGTCGTATCGAGCAGTCGGAACATGTACATCCGCGCTTTGTTCTCATACACCGCTGCTGCGGGATCGAACGATCCATCAAGCATCACAAGCACGCTCGATGCGCCGTTGGAGGCCGCCCTCAGGGACGCCTGGCTTTCGGGAGCGTTGTCCGCCACGGCAGCAACCACTATGAACATAGCGGCATACGGCCCGATCGAGGTGTCGGTGAACTTATTCGACCAGAGCTGTGCGACAGCCGCGTGCCTGCCGTCCGCGTACTTCAAGGTTATCGGCCTGTAGCCACTGCCGGCCAATGCGGCATTCACGAGAGGTACATTGGAGCACTCGCCGTAGAGGTGCACCATTTGACCGTTATAATACTGAAGCTCATTCGGCACGACTGCGCCGCTGGCGGTCGTATAGGTCTTGCCCGTGATGATGTACTTGTCGAAGAGTGGTTCGTACCGCTCATTATCGACATCGGACGGTGGCGGCACGAACGCGTCCAAAGTCAACTTGCTCTTCGCTTCTCGGGACAGTTGCTGCTCGAAGGTGCGAAGGACTTCTTGAACGTCCTCTTTGCTATGAGGAATCTGCAAGAGTCGAATGACATCCGAATTTCCGAGCTCGCCGGCTGCGGCGAGCCGAGAGGCCTCGCGGATCATTCCGCTGCTACGAATCGCTGTGCCCACGCTGGTCTCCCTTGAATAGAATGAACCGCGCCAGGAGCCGCGCCGCTTTGTCCGTTCGAACCATTATTCCTGAGCGCGAATGTCGGAATTTATAAAGAGCTGGCCCCGGTTGTTTGGACAGCGCCCCGCTGGATTTAAGTGGATTCCTGCCGGGTTATGCTGAACGCGGGGCTTTACGGTTTTGTCGTTGCGTCGGGAGGGCGTAGCCCGACCAGAGCGACGACAAAACCGTCGGCGACGGTCATGCGGCCATCACCATAGCTTGCGTGCCGAAGTAAGCCTCGTCGGGCGTGCGCCCGTCAAGGCTCGAGTGAGGGCGTCCCTGATTGTAGAAGGCCAGATACTTGGCAATTGACGCTCGCGCCTCGGACACGCTGTCGTAGGCGCGGAGATATACTTCTTCGTATTTGACCGTGCGCCAGAGCCGCTCGACAAACACGTTGTCGCGCCAGGCGCCCTTGCCGTCCATGCTGATGGCGATCTTCGCGTCCAGCAGCACATCGGTGAACTCGAGGCTGGTGAACTGGCTGCCCTGATCCGTGTTGAAAATCTCGGGCCTGCCGTGCTTCGCCAACGCCTCCTGGACCGCTTCGACGCAGAAGGCCGCCTCCATTGTGATCGAGACGCGATGGGCCAGGACCCGTCGGCTGAACACATCGACGACCGCCGCGAGATAGACGAAGCCACGCCGCATCGGAATGTAGGTGATGTCCATTGCCCACGCATGGTCGGGCCGCTCGATCTTCAATCCGCGCAACAGGTACGGGTAGATCTTGTGACCCGGAGCCGGCTTGCTCGTGTTCGGGCGACGATAGACCGCCTCGATCCGCATGCGCTTCATCAGCGTCGCGATGTGGCGGCGACCGGCGTATACGCCCTCCCGCCGCAGCAACGATCGCAGCATACGCGCTCCCGCGAAGGGATAATCGAGATGCAGCTCATCGAGCCGACGCATCAAGGCAAGGTCCTCGGCCGAAACTGGCCGAGGTTCATAGTAGACCGTGCTGCGAGCCAGCTTCAGGACCTTCGCCTGGCGCACGATAG